>CABIZB010000001.1 GCA_902363145.1 Oscillospiraceae bacterium
AGGGCTGCGCCGGCTCTTATCATATATACCATATTCCTCAATAGCTCAGTCGGTAGAGCGCATGACTGTTAATCATGATGTCGCTGGTTCGAGTCCAGCTTGGGGAGCCACACTGGACAAAGGCGAACCACTTAAAAAGTTCGCCTTTGTTTATTTTTTATCCCGGAAAACCCGTATTTGGAATCATACTTAATCGTGATTGATATTATTGCCCATAGCTTAAAAAAGCTATGGGCTTTTTTTATTTTCGGCATTCAAGGCACTATTTCGGCATTCAGGGCATTAGTCTTGAAATATCCTGACGTTTATTGTAATATAAACGTACAAACATTCTGCTAGGAGGGAGATTTTAATGCCACATATAAATAAGCAAATGGCTTCTTTCTTTTTGACTACAAAGTGCAATCTTCGATGTGTATATTGTTATAATAGTAAAGAAAGAATGAGCTATAAGCAACAATCGCTTCCTTTAGAGATTGCAAAAGCTGGAGTAGACTATTTTTTTGCTAATAACTCTAGTAGACATATAAGATTTTATGGACCTGGCGAGCCAACACAAGAATTTGAACTAATGAAGTCTATAGTTGATTACGCTTATGAAAAAGCAGGAAATACGCTTTCAACTGAATTACAAACAAATGGATGTTTTAATAATACAGTTCGTAATTGGATTCTAAATAACATTAACATTGTGTGGGTATCGTTTGACGGTGAGCCTGAAGTTCAGAATGCTAATCGTCCATGTGCTAATGGTAAGCCTTCTTCACTTATTATTGAGGACAATGTGAAATGGTTAATATCCCATTCAAATGATAAAAATATTATGGTTGGTGCTAGGGTAACAATAACTGATTTAAATGTTGATAGACAAATACCAATGATAGAATATTTTAAAAGTCTTGGAATACATCATATATGGTCTGATCCTTTATTTCCAGCTGTAGATAAAGTTCCTGTGTGTATGGATGTTGAAAAAATCAAGGATTATCATTTTGATATGGATAAGTATGTCGATACCTATATAGACGCTTATCATTATGCAAAAGAGAATGACATGTTTTACGGCAGTTTTTTAACATGTAATTTTGATGGCGTATGTAGTCAACACTGTCGTGCATGCACACCAGTTCCACACTTTACTACTGATGGGTATATATCCGCTTGTGATTTAGTGACGATAGGTGAAAAGGCAGAGCACATGGAATGTTTTGTCTATGGAAAATGGAATTCAGATACAAAATCGTTTGATATAGATAATAATAAAATTGAATTATTGCAAACTCGAAGTGTGAATAATATGGAGCATTGCAAAAAATGCTCTGTGCGTAATCACTGCGGAGGATATTGTTTAGGTGAAGTGCAAAACGAAACAGGAAATTTGTTTGGTCAGAAACCAAATACATGTAGAGCTATTAAGAGACTTGCAGAAAGCATAGGTTATTCAGATGAGCCATATGCTTTTATGCACCCATAAATTTATAATTTTAGGAGGTATTTAGAATGAATGCAGTAGTAATCGGAGCAGCAAAACCGGGGTATGCAGAAGCGATAACAAGAAAATTAATAAAAAATGGTTTCAAGGTTATCGGAACGTATGATACTGAGTTTGAGGAAAATGCGACGAAATTATCTAAAGAGTTTTCTTCAGAAAAATTAACACTCAAATCACTTGATCTTTCCTCTAGAAATGATTTGAAATCGTTTGTTGATGATATTGTTGATCCTATTGATGCTTTTGTATTTGCTCAATTCTATTTTGATATGGAAAATCCAGATGATTTTAATCATGAGATATGGGATAAGAGTATTGCAATTAATCTTACAGCGCCTAATTATCTTATTCATGAATTGAAGAACAAAATGAATGCAGGTAGTTCGATTGTAATTTTGACAAGTACAGAAGGTTTTAGAGGTTCATATGGAGCTTCGGCATATGCGGCAACTAAGGCGGCGATTCATAATTTGGTTAAGACCTTAGCTAATAATTTGGGTAAACGCGGAATACGTATTAATGCACTTCCTGCTGGCTGGATTGGTGGCGAAATGGATACGGATGAGATTTTTAATAAATCTAGAAGTATGACACCATTAGGTCGTTTAGGAACTGATGAGGAAATAGCAAATGTTACATGCTTCTTGCTATCAAAAGAGTCTAGCTTTGTAAATGGAACTACTATTGTTGCTGATGGTGGTTATCTTTGTTCTGATCCTCTTTCAAAATATGAATTTGAAGATACATTTGGACGTTGAACACCAGTAAGCATATATAAGGATGTGAATGCAAATGAAGAATAAGTGGACTTTTATAGATATCCTTGTATTATGTTTAGAAATTGCAATTCCCATTATATCAATCGTAATCACTTGTGCTGTGCCTCAAGGCAGAGCATTGGATTCTGATATAAAACTTGCTATCATTGGTGGTGGTATTTCTATCCCAATTGTTTTGCTCCAAATTTCAGTTACTGTGGGACAAAATAGTAATGATAGATGCAATGATGAAACCAAAACAGCGGTAATGCACTTGTCTGAACAGCTGAATCATATAAGTCCAATACTTGAAAAAGTTTTTTTATCACAAAATGACCGTATAAAAAGGTTTGTTTATAGGAGAATGGAAGAGGTAACTAAAACTATAAACGCTGCTTTAAGCAATAATAATTCTGGGGAACTTCGTCCTAGTGAATATTATGAGGAATTATTGTACTTGGCTGACATGATTATTCGTGATAGAGATGAACATAAGAAGAAGTTTACTGGAGAAATTTGGGCTATGACAAGTTTCGCTGAAGATGAATGGATTGCAGATGAAGGATATGAGAGATTATGGACAGAAAAACTTAAAAGCATTTGCGACAAAGGTATAAAAACTCGTAGACTTTGTATAGTCCCTGATACAGTATATAATATTATTTCAGATAGTGTATTTACAGCTCCACAGCAAAATGCCAATAATTCTTTTTGGGGATTTATAAGTCTGCTGGAAATGTATTATAGCAATTCTGTAAGGAAAAAAACTTCAGAGCACTATTTCCTCCGTGAAAATGATAATACTGATTTAACGGACATTAAAGGTTTCTTTGCAATTAAACTTACTAATGGTGAGTTACATATATTGCATGGAGAGACTGTTGACAAAAATGGTGCGTTGACAGCAAAGGTTTTGTTTAATCCAGATGAGATACAAGAACTTAGAAATCTTTTTGAAAGATATGCGACTCAAAGTTATAGAATGGAGAAAGTTATTTCGGATGTATCTAAACAAAATTTATTTGTAGATTACCTTAAGCGTAAAAATATTGATCTAACGTAGTTTAATCCCCTTATAGAACAAATTGTTTCTATAAGGGGAATTGTTGTTATTATGACTTTTTTGGCATTCAAGGCGGTATTTTGGCATTCAGGGCAAAAGCGTTGACTTGCCAGTCACATACATATATAATACAATTACACTACTATTTTCGGAGGTTTACATGAATTCCTGTGATGTGTATATTGTAGCTCCCATTGCTAAACTTACTTGTGATGAAGATAAGCCATTAGGAAGTAATATTTTTAAGCTACATGAGGTAATCAATAGAATTACGAATAGATATAATACTAAAGTTGATATATATAGTTTGGCTAAGGTGAAAATTAACTCAGTGCCTGAAAGCTGTAAAAGAATTGACGAAGCCACTTGTACAATTATTATTATTCCTTGTGAGAACATACATGACTTTATGATACTCATTGGACATGCTATTGCAAGAAATAAAAAAATCTACATTCTTTTTCTGGACAATAAGACTTATGGCTCACAAACAGGAGTAATAGCAGACGGATATGAGAATGTATATGTAGATTGTGTTAATCCATTGCTGAATGATTTTGACAGACTTGATCGATTTATATTATCAGTTGTCGGAGAAAGAAGTGAATGCAATGCTTGATAATATCCTGAGTAGACTGGGCATATATGATTTAATGGGCGTACTTTACACAGGAACAATTATATCTGTAACATTATGGTTTATTAATAGTGTATTTGATATTGTAAACCTTCAATTTCAAGCTCTTGATGTAAATGGTACATTCCTTTTTATTGTGATAAGTTACTTTCTTGGATTAGTATTTCAAGAAGTAGGCTCATTTATAAGTAAATCAATTTTCTTCAGAAAAAATAAACTTCTGCATATTGCTATGCGTTCTAAGGAAAATGACCCATATCTTATGTCAGAGGCTGAGATGAAGCTTCTTAAAAAGAAACTAAAAGAGGAGCGAGGTTACGAAAACAATAATGCAGATATTTCGTACATATACAATTACTGTAAAAGTTATTGCTTTGAGCATTGTGATGTTTCTTTGATTGATAAAGACCAATCAATTGCTGCGATGAGCCGAAGTCTTTCAGTATTCTTTTCTGTTTTGAGTGTGCTAATAATTATAGCGGTATTCTTAAGTGACAGCATAAGATATATATGGTTAGTTCCGACTTCAATGTTTTTGTCGGTTCTGATGTTTATTCGTTTTAGAAGATTTACAATAATCAGATATGTTCGTATCTTAAGAGCGTATTTATATCAAAAAGGGCGGGAGTGATTTTATGCCGTATAATGAATTTAGAGAGCAAGCAGAGATGTATTATGATAATGCTGTTACAAAGTACAACAATGGTAATTTCATAGGTGCATATCAGGATTTTAACATGGCTAAATGTATTGCAGAGAAAAATAACATGAATGGACTTGTTGAAATTATTGATGTATATTTACAAAAACTAAGAGAAAGGAGCATTTGATGGATAAACTTCTTGACGCTACAATGAATTTTCTTTATCGTAATGAGGAAAATATGGATGAGGAACAGGCTGAAATTGTACGTTATGGTCTGGAACTGTTTTATCTAAAAGCATTCTTTTTTCTTGCAACTATAGCCATCGGCATACTGATGGGAAGCTTTTGGGAGAGCCTTATTTTCACTGCTTTGTTATCAGGTATCAGAACTATGGCAGGCGGTTTTCATGCAAATACAAGAATGCAATGCTTTATAATGTCCATGCTTACATTTGTATGTGTACTTATGATTCTTAAAATTGTAGCTGTATATAATGTTATTCTGATACCTCTCATCGTATTAGCGGTTATATCCTCAATTGTTATATGGAAATTTGCGCCTATTGATACTGAAAATAAGCCACTTGAAGATGATGAGATTGCTGTTTTTCGTAAAAAGGCACGAGTAATGCTCATTGTTGAAATTTGTATCTCAGTTGCGGCGTATCTTATTGGCTTTGTCAGCGTAGCGTGTTCTGCATTGCTAGCGCTTATAGTAACAGGCATATTAATGTCGACAGAGTTGCTTAATAAAAGACGAAGGTAGGAAATCCTATGGTAAATAAAAATTTCGGTGAGTATGTTCGTAAACTGCGAACCGAAAGAAATTATTCCCTAAAGCAGCTTGCAGAAGAAATTGAAATCACTCCATATTACCTCAGTTATATCGAAAGCGGCAGAAAGACAAATCCTAATCAAAGGATTATTGCTAGAATGTTTGTTGTTCTGAAAATGAGCAAATCAGAGATTGAACATTTTTTAGACCTTCATGCTAAAGCAAATGGAATTGTCAGCTATGATATAGCTGAATATATAATGCAAAATGATAATATTCGTGAGGAAATTCGTTCAGCAAGAGATAAACAAGGAGCTTCTCCTAATTGGGATGATTTCATAAAGAATTTTATAAAATGATATGTAACGGGTAATCCCGTTATATATTTTGCAGTAGGGTTGACTAGCGAGTCAACAAAGGAGGTAAAAATTTGGTAGCTGTAAACACTTGTTTGAATGTTTGTAAAACAAAGAAAATACGATGTCCTGTTTGCAGGGGGCGTATTTGCGATTTAGTTATTGATGAAGACATAAGTTGCAGACATAAATACAAAGTGATTTCAGACGAGGAAAGTAAAAGCAACATAACAATAAAATGCCAAAAATGCGGTTTAATTGTTGGCATAGCGATATGTCAGCAAGATATAAAAAAAATACAATAAAATCAAGATACTTAGTACAGGTATCATCCTCTCTGAGTAAATAGGGATTAAAGGATAGAAACTTGACAGGTAGCTTTTAAAGCTATAGTCAGGTTTCTATCCTTTTTTTGTTTATACAGATATGACCTTTCTGCTTTAAAAGCGGAAAGGTCATTTTTATGCTGATTCTTGAATGGCAGCCATACATAGCACGTTATCCTTAACCGAAAATTTAATTCAATTTAGAACTTTATCAAATTTTCGGAGGTAATCACAATGATTGAAAAGAAACGTGTAATTGATTTTGTAAAAATAGGTGAAAACACCAATATTGTTAAGCTGTCAAGTGCTTATGACACTAACTGCTCTATGCAGGAATTTGAAACCGTAGATGACAGAACCCTACAATGCATGCTTGATTCGGAACGTGAAATGGATTCGTTTCAGCGTAATGAACGCAACCACGTAGTAAGTCTGCCTGAAGATGAGGTTAAAGCTGCAAAAATGGGAGCTGTTACTGTTTCAGTTGAAGAAAAATATTTTTCTGAATATGACTCTGAGCAGATTAATGAGATATTGGATGTGCTAAGTAAGCTTACATATCGTCAGCGGAAGAGAATTTACATGAAATTCTGTTTGAAAATGACCTACACAGCTATTGGTTTGTCGGAAGGAGTTGCACCTGCATCGGTTCAGGAAAGCTGTGAGCGTGCATTAAGAAAATTGAGTGAGTATAGTGATATTTTACAAAATACTACGATAAAAACATGGACTGATTTATTGGTTTGAACTATTTTGAGAAAACTTTTTCAAAAAGCCCTAAAAAAACGCTGTTTTTTTTCCTTATGGGTGAAAGGCAAAAACAATCCTTTCAACTCTGAACGGAAAGGAGGCAGAGGATATGCACGGAGATGATGTAGCAAGTGCGGGCGTGAGCGTGTCAACGCAAATCGTTTCAAAGGCAACTGAAATCCTTTTGGATATGCTCAAGGTTGCAATCGAAAAGGAACGAGAAGCGGCACGGCTAAAGCAGTCCGAAAAAAAGCAGGTATTGTCAGGCGGCGAGGTGACATACCAGAAGCTGAAGGAGGGCGGCGAGGTTGCAATGCTCCCGTCCTTTGACAAGGACGATTACGGAGAATTTCTCAAACGGGCAAAAGAAATGGACATTCCTGTTGCGGCGATACAGGAACACGGCAAAGAAAATACCCTTTCTCTTTTCTTCAATGTAAAGGATAAGGAAGCGGTAAATGCCATAGTTCAGGATATTGTCCGAGAGAAACTGAAACAGCCTGAGCAGACTGAGCGTATGATTACCATTGAAAAGGAACAGGTTGAGGGTTTCCAAATGTATTGTTCAGACCACGACATACCTGTGAATTTCATGGAAACTCAGAACGGAGTCAAATGTATTTTCGGTGCTGCGTATGAAAAGCAGATGGAAGCGGCTGTGGAGAATTTCAAAAAGCTCCACAGCGAGCTTGCCAAAACCGAGATTGATGTTCAGAAAGATTCCAAAGGAAAGCTGAAAATCACATTCAGCGATACCGAGCAGGGCAAAAAGGTCACAATGAATTTCTGTACGAAATCCAAAGTGGAACGTGTCTTGCAGGAACGGCTTGGGTTTAGTCAGGTCAAGGCGGTTGAAGCGGCGAACGCACTTACCACAAAGCTGTCCGACCAGCAGCTTGGATACTATTTAAGCGGTTCAAGACAGCTTGAGCAGATGGCTTATTACGAAAAGGACATCAAGTTTGAAAACGAGAATGTTCTGACGGATAAGTTCTCATTTGCGAAAATGCAGTTTCAGGAGGAAGATACTCCGAAGCTTACCATTACCGATGAGCGAGGGCATTTTGTTGTCCTTTCCGCAAACACACGTGACAGAGCCGAGATTGAAAAAAGTATCCGTCAGCATTTAAAGGTTGAGGATACGGAAACGGTCAAGGCGATTATGACAAAAGCTGAAAGGCTAGGATTTGTCGATGAGCCGAAGCAGGTTCAGTTCAAAGAGTACCTTATTGAGCGTGAAACACAATCCGCATTTACGGTGCGTGGCGGTTCTACGGTAGTCAGACTTGATTTGTCTGACAGAGAAACAGCGAAAAAACAGCTTATGGACAGCTTTGGAATGACAGCGGCAAAGGCTGAAAGAATTATCGACAAAGCGAGAAAGCAGACAGTTGTAAACAATCTGTTGAAAAAAGCTAAAGCAAAGGCGGCATTGACAGCCGACGCTATCAAGCATAAGAAGCTGGATAGGGGGTCACGCAAATGAGCCGAGTAGCAAAAAAGCCTGATTTCGTTACAATCAGCATTTATGCGGTGCTTGCCGTATTCGTAATTTATTTTGCGGCTTCGCTGGGAGCGTGTTTTGACCTTTCATCAGATGAGGAAGGCAAGGTTGATTTCGATAACCTTGCGAATAGCTTGGAAACAACCCTTATGGATACCGAGCTTGTTTTTGAACAAGTCAAGGCTGGCGGCAATGCTTTAATGTTCCCTCTGTTTACTGCTTTCGGTATCGGTCTTTACGTCCTTATGAAAGTAACAGGCAAGAAGAGGTTTCACCGAAAGGGCGAGGAACACGGTTCTTCAAGGTGGGCAAATAAGAAAGAAATAGCTTTGCTTCTGGACAAGCCGCCTAAGCCGAAGAATGGCGAGAAAAAACCTCGTGACCAGCCTAAGCCGAAAAAGGGCGAGTTTGTTATGGACAATAACATTATTCTTACGAATGATGTGAAAATGTCACTTAACACAAGGCAGACGAGGAAAAACCTCAATGTTATGGTAATCGGCGGTTCAGGTTCGGGTAAATCCCGTTTCTATGTAAAGCCGAATCTTATGCAGGCAAACACAAGCTATGTCTGCACCGACCCTAAAGGAGAGCTTCTTCGCTCTACGGGAAAAATGTTGAAGAGCTACGGCTATAAAATAAAGGTGTTCAACCTTATTGATATGGCTCACTCTCACAATTACAACCCGTTCAACTACATTTATGACGTTGACGGAAATTACAGTGCAACCGCTGTAATCAAGATGGTAAATGTCTTGATGAAGAACACCTCAAAGGAGGGCGGAGGTGGAGGCGACCAGTTCTGGGACGACTCCACAAAGGCACTTTTGGCGGCACTCTGTTTCTATCTTGTTGAGTGCGAGGATAAATCAATGCAGAATTTTTCAGAGGTTATGAAGCTTCTGAAAAAAGCAGAGGTTAAAGAGGGCAGCGACGATTATCAATCCGACCTTGACCTTATCTTCGATGCACTTGAATTTCCCGAAAAATATCAGACAGAGGAAGCCGAACACAATGAGCAATTCAAGAGTCTGAACCTCATCGACCTTGCAAAATCAGCAAAGCCTGCAAGCCAGTATATGTGCCTGAAATATTACAAGGATTTCAAAAAGGCGGCAGGTGTTGTATGCTTTAAGAGACTTATTCATCACGATATGAGTAAGTCTCTTAAAACATATAAGGCTACAAAGCAGAAAGGAGACCCCCATGAGCAAACAGAAAATAACCGCCCTGTATGAGCGTTTGAGCCGTGACGATGAACTGCAAGGCGAGAGTAATTCCATATCCAATCAGAAAAAATTATTGGAGGAATACGCCGCACAGCAAGGCTTTACAAACTGTGTCCACTTTACGGACGATGGAATAAGCGGGACTTGTTTCGATAGACCCGGCTTTCTTGATATGATGCGGCAAGTCGAAGCCGGAAATGTGGACTATCTGTGCATTAAGGACATGAGCCGTCTGGGGCGTGATTATCTCAAAGTCGGTCAGATTATGGAGATTTTACGCCAGAGAGGTGTCCGTCTCATTGCCATCAATGACGGTGTGGACAGTGCCAGAGGAGACGATGATTTTACCCCTTTTCGCAATATCATGAACGAATACTACGCCAGAGACACAAGCCGCAAAATCAAGTCCACTTTCAAGACCAAAGGCATGACAGGCAAGCATCTGACAGGGACGGTCATTTATGGTTATCTCTGGAATGAGACGAGAGACCAATGGATTGTTGATGAATACGCCGCCGAGGTTGTCAAGCGTATTTTTGCTATGACGATTGACGGCTACGGACCGTATCAGATTGCAAAGAAGCTGTCCGAGGACAAGATACTCATTCCCTCTGCCTACCTTGCACAGCATAACGAGGGCGTGAACAAAAACAAGACTTTCAAGGATGTGTACGGTTGGGGTTCTTCCACTATCGTCAATCTGTTGGACAAGCGTGAATATCTCGGTCATACCGTCAATTTCAAGACCCGAAAGCACTTTAAGGACAAGAAAAGCCATTATGTCCCGGAGGACGAATGGACGATTTTCGAGAATACCCACGAAGCCATTATCAGCCAAGAGACTTTCGACCTTGCACAGAAAATCCGAAGCAAGGTCAGACGATACCCCGATGGATGGGGCGAAGCTGCTCCCCTCACAGGCTTGCTCTACTGTGCCGATTGCGGCGGCAAGATGTATGTCCACCGCACTAACAACGGCAAGCGTATCTCTCAATACACTTGCTCACAGTACACAAAAGTCCCTTGTGGAACGCTCTGCAAGACACAGCACCGTATCAATGAAGATGTGGTACTTTCCCTTGTCTCCGATATGCTCCGAGCCATAGCCGAGTATGCAAAGCATGAGCGAGCCGAGTTTGTCCGAGTGGTACAAGAAGCACAGTCCAGTCAGCAGACAAGCGAGGTCAAGAAGCAACGCACAAGGCTTGCTACGGCAAAACAGCGTGTTTCAGAACTGGAAGTTTTGCTCTGTAAAATTTATGAGGACAATGTATTGGGCAAGCTCCCCGATGCCAGATATGCCGTTCTGGATGCACAGTACGCAAAGGAACAGGCGGCACTTACCGCCGAGATTGCAACACTTGAAAAGGCTGTCGGAGATTATGAGAAGCATGAGAAATCCGCAGACCGCTTTATCGCTCTGATTGACAAGTATCAGAACTTCGACAAGCTGACAAATACCATGCTCAATGAGTTTGTCGATAAAATCCTTGTCCATGAGCGAGCCAGAAAAGGCAGTCGAGAGACTACGCAAGAGGTTGAAATCTTCTTTAACTTTGTCGGGCGTTTCGTCCCTCCGGCATTTGCCGAAGTGGAGCTTACACCGGAAGAATTAGAGGAAATCCGCAAGCGTGAGGAACGCAAGGACAAACTTCATCAGAACTACTTGAAGCGTAAAGCCAGCGGTGCCCAGAAGCGTTATGAGGACAAAATCAAGGCGGCAAAGAAAGCCGAGATGGACGAAAAGAAAAATGCCATTCGAGCCGAGGATATTGCAAGGGGCGTATTTATCCCTGTCAGCAATCTTCCGAAGCGAGAACCACAGAAAGGAGCTATCACAGCATGAACGAACTGAAAGCGAGAATCCATGAAAACGGCATTGACTATGTCCTTGTGGGAGATTACTATGTGCCGGATTTGAAGCTGCCGGAGGAAAAGCGACCTATCGGGCATTGGGGCAGACTTCACAAAGCCTATTTGCAGAACTACCGCCCCACCGTTTACAACGAGCTTGTTTTGTCCTGTCGGCTTCATTCCGTCCTTGCGGATCTGAACGAACAGGCAAATGACCGCTTCTCTCTGATTATGGAGCAGATGGCAAGAGCCGAGGGCGTGACAGAGCAAATGAAAGCGGAAAATCAGATGTTGTGGGTGCAGTCTATGAACTCTATCCGCAACCGAGCCGAGGAAATTGTCAAGCATGAAATGATTTACTGCCATTATAGCGGAGGGGGTGATTAAATGATTATGGAAGCGATTTTCGGCGGCGATATGTACCCATTGGAGAACATTGTACCGCAACAGGACGGCTACAAGGCAGAGGTCAAAGCCATTGCCGACCTTATGGACGAACTGGCGAACAGGTTTTCAAAAGCTGACTTTTCCAAAGTGGAGGAGCTTCATCAGCGAATGACGATTATTCAGCAGTACGAAAGCACCGAGCATTTTAAGTGCGGACTGTCCACAGGATTGCTACTTATGAAAGAAGCCTATGAATATCCACTCAATCCCAAAGAGGATTAAAAAAACAAGGTCTGAACCCGACAATTTAATACCGTAATTCAAGCGGCAAGTGTTTCGTTCTTCGTGAAATGCTTGTTGCTTTTATTAACCTTAAATCTTAATCTTTCAAGGAGGAACCCACTATGAATATGAACATCAATGAAAAGAAAGCTCTTTATGCTTTTGGCTGTCCGAATCGAGAAGCGACCGTTCAACGCTTGCGTCTTGTGGCTGCACTTGCTCCCGACCCTGCGGCTAAGAAGCTGTTTTTCGCTCTGGCAGTCAAGTTGAATGACAAGGACTGTGACCGTTGGTATCGCTGTTTCTTCTACAACATGAGGGTGGAAATGGAACGCTTTGCTCACCACAAGTATGTGCCGGACAGCTATCCTGTTCCGATTATGGAGGGGCTTTATGAGTAAGCTGACGAAGTATGAGAAAGAAACAATCGTCCTGTTTAATGAAGCAGACGAAGAAGCTCATATCCAGACTTACAATGCCGGACTTCGGAAACGCCTTGAAGCGTTCAGCAAGAAGTACCCCGACCTCTGCCGTTTGGATATGAGTATGGGGCAAGGCGGTGTGTCCTATTGGATTGACAAGTCCAGATTGTCTATCCGCTTTCAGCCGCCCATGAGCGAGGAACGCAGACGAAAAGCAAGCGAATTGGCGAAGCAAAACGGTTTTAACGGTCAGAACGGATAATGTAGCTTTTCGGGTCTGTTTGCGGTCAAAATGTCGGGTCTGTACCCGATGTTTTGACTGTTACATATCGTCAAGGTATAAAGTCCTTACCTACCCAAAAAAGGAAAAGTATGCGTTATGGAGCTAATATGAACTACGAATTTACCGCAAGAGTGTTGATTTATTCACACTTGCGTGATATAATAATAGAATATGTAAGCACAAGGAGGGTAAGCTATGGCGGTAACATATAAAAAGTTGTTTCATTTAATGATTGACAAGGGTATGAGCAATGCGGAATTGATGGAACAGGCAGGTTTTAGTGCCAACATCATAACCCGATTGAAACGAGATAATTACCTTTCCCTTGACACCATCGAAAAGATATGCAACACACTCCATTGCGGAGTTGATGATATTCTTGAATTTATACCTAACGAAAAAGGCAATGATGCCAGAAATCCTTTCAGCAAGGAGAATACATGATGAGTAAATTATTATTAGTGGAGGATGACCAAAGTATCGTATCCTCATTATCGGACTATTTAGGAAATGAAGGGTTCAAAATCGAAAGTGCTTCCGGGCAAAAAGAAGCAATAGAAAAATTGGATAACGACCAATACGATATAGCCTTGGTGGATATTCAATTATCAAATGGAAATGGCTTTTCTGTTTGTTCTGCAATTAAAGAAAGAGGAACTATGCCGGTTATTTTCTTAACGGCGTCTGATGATGAATATAGTGTTGTGGCAGGACTGGACATGGGAGCTGACGATTATATCAGTAAACCATTTAGACCAAGGGAGCTTCTTTCAAGGATCAACAGCGTATTAAGGAGAACTAAGAACACGCAAAACATTATCAGCTACCATGACTTAGTTGTGGACACAAATCAAGCAACCGTGGTAAAAAACGGAACAGAGATTTTATTGTCTGCTATGGAATATAAGTTGCTGTTAGTCTTTTTGCGTAACAAAGGTATTGTCCTTTCTCGCAGAAGATTGTTGGAGCTTTTATGGGACACTACCGGAGAGTTTATCAATGATAATACGCTGACTGTTTACATGAAAAGGCTGCGTGACAAAATTGAAACAAATCCACAGGAGCCGGAAATCATAATTACCGTTCGTGGGCTTGGCTATAAGGTGGGTTGATATGGACTTTATCAGAAATAAAGAAGTTAAAAGGCAGATTGTTGTCAGCAGTATTCTTATTCTATTTTGGGGCGGCATTGGCATTATCGTTGATAGCAAAGCTGTGTGGATTGTTCTGTCGGCTATCATTTCATCAAGTGCAGTTTCCCTCTTTTTTACATATCAGAGATACAAGAAAATTGCTGATTTTAGTTTGCATATTGATAGGCTGCTGCATGGAGATGAAACGATTTCTTTTGGGCAGTTTCAAGAAGGCGAATTATCTGTTTTACATGATGAAATATCTAAGATGACAAGACGACTTATTGAACAGGCAGAAGCTCTGAAAATGGAGAAAGGTAATTTGGCGAATGCTTTAGCCGATATTTCACATCAATTAAAAACACCTTTGACATCGCTGAATATCCTAAATGCTTCTCTGTGTAATGAGGAACTGACTGACGAAGAAAGGTATGAGCTGATCCGCAAACAGACTATGCTCTTATCAAGAATGGAGTGGCTGATAGCCACACTTCTGAAAATATCCAAGCTGGATGCAGGAACGATTACTCTAAAGCCACAGGAGATATACTTAAAAGATGTGGTAGAAAAAGCAATTCGTCCTCTGGAGATTGCGGCAGAATTAAAAATGCAGACAATAACGCAAGTGATTCCGGCAGAACTGAAACTTGCTCTTGATGCTGATTGGACTGCTGAAGCCTTGGGGAATGTAATTAAAAACTGTATCGAACATTCACCAGAGAGCAGCAGTATTGAAATCAAGGCAATAGAAAGACCTCTTTTGACACAGATCATTATAGCGGATAATGGAGCAGGTTTTCGGAAAAAGGATATACCGCATCTATTTGACCGATTTTATCAAGGAAGTGGCTCTACAATCGGTAATGCCGGTTTGGGGTTGGCTCTGGCAAAAACAATCATCGTCAATCAGGGCGGCGTCATCCAGGCGAAAAACCGGAAGTCAGGCGGTGCAGAATTTGAAATCTGCTTTTATCGGGGGACTGCTTAATGCAGCCCCTTTTTAAGTGACATTTTTGTAATGAAAAAGTAATGAAGCAGTCACTTGGCTTTGCTATACTGAATTGCAAAAATATATGGAGGAACTTTTTATGGAAATATTAAGAGTAGAGAATATCTGCAAAACCTATGAAATGGACAATGCTCCTGTCCATGCTTTGTCAGATGTTTCTTTTTCCGTCGATAAAGGAGAGTTTGTTGCAATCATTGGAGCATCTGGGTCTGGCAAGTCTACCCTGTTGCACATTTTAGGTGGTGTTGACAGACCAACTTCGGGAAAAGTATTTGTGGATGGACAGGATGTTTATGAGCAAAACGAAGATGAATTGGCTGTATTCAGAAGAAGGCAGGTTGGGCTTGTCTATCAGTTTTATAATCTGATCCCGGTTTTGACTGTCGAGGAAAATATCACGCTGCCGATTCGATTGGATGGGCGTAAAATCAATAAGGAGCGTTTGAAAGAACTGCTATCCACGCTCAAACTGGTAAAGCGTAGAAAGCACCTGCCAAGTCAGTTATCCGGCGGTCAACAACAAAGAGTGGCAATCGGACGAGCGTTGATTAACGCACCTGCGATTATCCTTGCGGACGAGCCGACGGGAAATCTGGACACGGAGAACACAAGGGATATTATGAAACTTCTGCGTGAATCCAATGAAGTCTATCGCCAGACAATGATCCTGATTACCCATGACCGTGAAATCGCAATGCAGGCAGACCGTATTCTGGAAATTCAGGATGGCAGACTTGTGAGGGATGAGGTGATACGCTGATGAATATGATTTTCACGCTTACACTCAGGAATCTGCTGTCGAATAAAAAGCGTACCCTACTCACACTTTTAACCATTCTTTTGTCAATCAGTATGATAACCGCTATTCTCTGTGGGGGATGGTCGTTGGTTGATTTTTTGAAAGAGAAAGAAAAAGTGTATGGTGGCGATTATGACTACTACATGGAGGATTTGACTTGGGAGCAGGTTCAAGAGCTATATAGTCAAAACAATGTAGGCGAGGTTTCGCTTCTCCGCTTTGCCGGAAACAGTTTTTACGGGGAGAAATCCAACAGTACAATGCTCTCCGTTGGCGAGATTGACGAGAACTTTACCCAAAGATTTTCGTTAAATCAGTATTTGCTTGCGGGGCGTTTCCCGCAAGATGAAAATGAGCTTGTTATTTCAGAATCTTTTTTGAAGAAAAACAATATGAACACAGAGATTGGAGATACGATTTCTTTAACCCTTGGTTCAAGAATTTGGGATGAATATAATGCCCAGCTTTCCGGGCTGACAAATTATAGGGGCGAAGAAGAAAGTTTCGTTCCAACGAAAGAGAAAGCGTATGTAGTTGTTGGTATTCTGTCAGATGTGAATGACTCAAAAATCGCAGCAAACTATAATGCCTTTGCAGGCGTTGACAAAACGGCATCCGATTTTGCTGCGTATGTCAAGGCAAAGAATTTATCCAATTCGATCTATACAGAAGCCGAAGAAGTGGCTGCGGCAGTAGACAGTCATGTAGCAAAGTTTCATTCTGAACTGTTAGTCTATCATGGAATTACCGGCGGCAAAGGAGCTGCCAAACTGATTGCTTTGGTAGTCATGGTCATTTGCCTTTTGATGGCTGCATCCGCTTCAATGATCAGCAACGCCCTCTCCATTTCCTTGCAGGAACGAATTAAGCAGATGGGAATGTTATCCAGTATTGGAGCCACAAAAGGGCAAAAACGCCTTAGTGTATATTTAGAAGCCTTTCTTTTGGGTGTGGTAAGCATACCTTTGGGATTGGTTGTCGGCATACTGCTGTCTGCTCTGTTGTTAAGTGTGGTCAGGGCAGCTTTTGGAGAAACATTCACTTTTGGCATTGTAGAACTGTCCTTAAAGGTAAACGGACTTATCCTACTCGTCAGCGGATTATCCGGCATTGCTTCTTTGTACTTCGGAAGCAGAAAGCCTGTGAAGCAAGCTGCTAAAATTACAGTTATTGAAGCTATCCGCCAGTCTAACAATGCGGTATCAAAAAAGAAATTCCGTGATGGAAAAATCGTTTCTTTGGTTTTTGGCATTTATGGTTCGCTGGCAGCTAAAAATATTAAGCGTAATCCAAAACGCTTCCGAGCAATTACTGGCTCTATTTTCTTGTCGGTGGTAATTGCCCTTTCCTTATACAGTTTGTCTGATTTTATGCTTTATCAGACATCCTTGGACATGAAGGAGGACGGTTCCTGTTATACTGATGTGATTTCGACGATTCAATACAAAGATATTCCTACCGCAATCGGGGCATTATCGGATGAAAATATCACTGCGGATGTTTCCTATTCTTTTCAGCGATATATGACTGCTGAATTTTCGCAGGAACAAATCAATCCTGATATGCAGGGATATTTTATCAATGGTACGAAAGCAGAGGTATATGTCGTAGGACTGGACGAAGAACATTTTACTTCCTTTTGTGAGGAAAATGGCTTTCATATTATGACTGGCAGCTCCAATCGTGGAATCCTGCTCAATCAGACAATGGGATATTATAATGCGGGTCAAAATCGAGTGATTGCAGGCTCCCCGTTTCTTATTGAACCGGGAACTGAAATCATTCCGTTGGGGGCATCCGAGGATGCCTTGCCGATTATCGTGGAAGAAATCGTTTCAGAAGAAAATGCAAATATCCAATCCATGTTTGTGAGAGATCGAGCTGTCCTCATTGTGCCTTTAAGTTATTTTAACTGGCTGATAGATGATAACGCCTATGTGGAAATGAGAATACAGACAGCACAGCATAAAGAAGCAATGGACTGTCTGGCTGACAGAGGATTTCCGCAAACTGTGGACATTGCAGCCGCAACGAATAATTCCAGACAGGTATATACGATTGCAAAACTGGTAATCTGCCTGTTCTCGATCCTGATGACGGTTATTATCAGTTTGAATGTTTGCAACACTATCTCAAATACAATTCATTTGAGAAGAAGCGAATTTGCTGTTCTGCGTTCTGTTGGTATGACTGCCAAAGGATTGAAATGTACGCTATTGCTTGAAGCTGTTTTGTACGGCGTAAAAGCATTGGTTCTTGCGTTGCCTGTGAGCTTTTTGATTCATTGTGCCATCTACTACTTCATATCGTCGGGTATGACACCATTTGCTTTTTATATCAACGGTGGTATTTATGCTCTTGCAGTTCTGGCGGTCGGTGCTATGGTATGTATCGCTATGCTGTTTGCTGTCAGAAGCGTATCAAAGGTGGAAATTGTAGAGGAACTGAAATTGAGCAATATGTAATCATTCAATCTAACAAAGCAACTGAAACGGAGGTAATAGAAATTGCGTAAAAAGAAACTGGTAAAGAGAGTTGCAGGCATTGCTTTGACTGTTGGTGTAGTTATACTTGCCATTGTATGTGTCGGTAAAGTAAATCGCATTCAGAACGAAAAAGATATTATTGGCACATGGAAGGATACAAATGCGGAGGAGGTATTTACCTTTCAAGAGAACGGGGAACTTGCTGTGAGTAAAGATATGCCCGATTCGGGTCTGTCCTGCGGTAACGCATCTTATGGTTTTTCTTACTCGGATATAATCTGCGTGACACAGGGAGATAGTAGTGTAGAATTTGAGATAGAAGTAGATCATGACGAATTGACAATCTTCTTTATGGGGCAAGAATACTTAGCGTTAGAAAGGTAATGGTAGAAACTCTCTTGTTTCGTAAAAACTGAATAGAATGAACAAACCAAAGGCGACTAACCGTAAAAAGTTGGTCGCTTTTGCTTTGCTCATTTGCAAAGCGGATGTGTCGGAAACGGCATATCCGAAAAGTGGAGAAATCCGATTTGACGAAATTGGACTTCTCCATTTTTTTGTGAAAGTCTCCGATGGAGAGTTTCGCAAAAACCGATGGACTGCAAATGTCGGCAGCTGACGATGTGAAGCAGTTTATCGGGCAGGAGTACAGAGGGCGGCAAGCCCTTTGTGCATGGGTACAGGGAATGCAATATCCCTGTGCAGGTCAAGGGCGGCAGCCTTGCCCAGTTAAGTGGCGTTTCGCCACTTAGTACTGGGTATTACTTGTCGCAAAATTGCAGCAAGGATGGCAGCTTCGCTGCCCCTTTCCCCTGCGGGGAAAATCTGAACGGAGGTTAGAAATGGTTTGAAATTAACAAGACACAACGGTCGCTCCGGCAAGCATGGCACTTACAACCCGAAGCACAATGACCGCACTTTTGATGTGAGCAACAGCGAACACATTGACGAAGAACGAGCCAAGCACAATGTCTATTGGGACTGCTTCAACGGCTATCGCACCTTTGCAGAGAAGCAAGTCCAGAGCGAGCTTGCAGACACTTTCGAGGAAGTGGAGGAACTGTTCTACTCCGCAAAATACGGTGCTTATGTCGAAGCACAGAACGCCAGAAACGATAAGAACAGGCACTCGGAACGCAACCGCACCACAACGGATTTGCTTAAAGACAAAAGGACTTGCCCGGAGGAAACCATCTATCAGATCGGAAAGATGGGCGACCATGTTTCGCCTGATGTTCTGCTGAAAGTCGTGACGGATTTCTTCGTGGAGATGGAACGGCGTTTCGGCTCTCATGTTCACATTCTGGATTGGGCATTACATCTGGATGAAGCGACACCGCACATTCAAGAACGCCATGTATTCGACTGTGAAAACCGCTACGGCGAGATTTGCCCACAACAGGAAAAGGCACTTGAAGCATTAGGCTTTGAACTGCCAGACCCCACCAAGAAGCAAGGCAGACACAACAACCGAAAAATGACTTTCGATTCTGCCTGTCGTGCCATGCTCTTTGATATTGCAAAAAGGCATGGTCTGCATTTGGAGCAAGAGCCGGAATATGGAGGGCGAGCCTATCTTGAAAAACAGGACTTCATTCTTGCCAAACAAAAAGAGCAGTTGGAGGTACAGGAGCAGAGATTAGAGGAACTGACTTTGAAAATCGAGGATGTGGAAACGCTGATTGATGATGTTGCCGATATTGCCTATGACAAGGCGGTGGAGGTCGTGACAGATACAGTCAGAGTGGAAACCCACAAGGAGGACATTCGGCTGATTGAGGAAACAAAGACATGGCTTCAATCGCCGGAACGCAAAGCACCGAAGAAAGAGCGTGACTATGCAATCAGCCGTTTGGATGGCGTGATTGGCAAAATCAAAAATGCCATGCAGTCTGCATTGCAGAAAATCCAGTCCAGACTTCTTTCGCCGGAGGTCAAGAAAACGAGCAAAGAGCAGATTAAGGAAAAGGTCAAGCCCTCCATCCTTGCCAGACTTGAAAGAAACAAGGAACTGGCAAAACAGGAAAATGAAGCGAGACGGAGCGAACACCGTCCGCACAAAAAACAGAATATGGAGCTTTAAGGCACTTGCCATTTTCGATTTGAGAATGACAGGTGCTTTTTCCATTTTGGGAGGTTGATAATGAATGTATTTGAAGCAGTAAAGCAGTCGGTCACGACAAGGCAGGCGGCAGAGTTTTACGGCTTTCGTGTAAACCGAGCCGGAATGATAGCCTGTCCGTTTCACAATGACCGCACACCGAGCATGAAAGTGGATAAGCGTTTTCATTGTTTCGGCTGCGGTGCGGATGGGGATGCCGTTGACTTTGTTTCCCGACTGTTTGAATTGCCGAGCAAAGAAGCCGCTATGAAACTGGCTGACGATTTCGGTATCGCTTATGACCGAAACGGCAAGCCGTCCATCGTGGCAAAAATCCGAGAGCCTACCGCCAAACAGAAGTTTGAAGCGGAGGAAAAACGGTGCTTTCGTGTGCTGTCCGATTACTTCCACAAGCTCCGAGCGTGGGAAAAGGACTATGCACCGAAGCAGCCAGAGGACGAATGGCATCCGCTATTTACAGAAGCCTTGATCAAGAGAGATTATATTGAATATCTCCTTGATATTTTGATTGACGGAACACTTGAAGATAGAAAGGCACTTGTAGCCGAGCAAAGAAACGAGGTGATGAAACTTGAACGAAGATTTGCAGACAGCCGCCAGAGAGGAAATTCGAGACCGATTAGAACTGACACAGCAAGGTAAGCCTGCGAATACCGCCATGAATTACAAGACGGTATTTCAGAATGACCCTCTACTGAAAGGTGCTATCCGCAAAAATCTGTTGACGGAACGCACCGACATTGTAAAGCCGCTTGGTTGGTATCGTGAAAGCTCCACTCTGACCGATGTGGATATTAAATATCTGCTTCTCTACTTTGAAGAACACTACGGCTTGACGGTTGAGAAGAAAATCGAGGATGCCGCATTGGTTATTGCCAACGAAAACCGCTACCACCCTGTCTGCGATTTTCTGAACGGCTTGGAGTGGGACGGACAGGAACGCATACGCTTTTGTCTGCACCGCTTTCTTGGGTCGGATGCCGATGATTATACCTATGAAGCCTTGAAGCTGTTTCTGCTTGGGGCAATCAGCCGAGCCTTTAAGCCGGGGTGCAAGTTTGAAGTCATGCTATGCCTTGTCGGAGGGCAAGGAGCCGGAAAGTCCTCTTTCTTCCGTCTGCTTGCGGTCAAGGACGATTGGTTTACCGATGACCTTAAAAAGCTGGATGATGAAAATGTGTACCGCAAAATGCAAGGGCATTGGATAATCGAGATGTCGGAGATGATAGCCACAGCCAATGCAAAGAGTATTGAGGAAATCAAGTCCTTTTTGAGCAGACAGAAAGAGACCTACAAAGTCCCCTATGAGACACATCCGGCAGACCGCAAGCGACAATGCGTGTTTGGCGGTTCGTCAAATACTCTGGACTTCCTACCCCTTGACCGCACAGGCAACCGCCGTTTCGTGCCGGTCATGGTTTACCCCGAAAGAGCCGAGGTGCATATCCTCGACAATGAGGAAGAATCCAGAGCCTACATTCATCAGATGTGGGCAGAAGCAATGGCGATCTACCGAAGCAGAGACTTCAAGCTGCGGTTTAGCCCGACAATGAATGAGTATCTGAAAGCACATCAAAGGGAGTTTATGCCGGAGGACACCAAAGCCGGACAGATACTTGATTATCTGGACAGCTACACAGGCAATGCCGTCTGCTCCAAACAGCTTTACAGAGAAGCATTGGGGCATGAGTATGACGAGCCGAAGCAATGGGAACTGCGAGAGATAAACGACATTATGAACAATGTTGTCAAAGGTTGGAAGTCTTTCAGCAATCCGAGACACTTCCCGAAGCCGTATCTTCGTCAGAAAGGTTGGGAGCGTGAGTTGCCCGACAACGGAGAAGCTGACAACGGAGACGGAAGATTTATTCCTCTCTCCGATGCGGAGCTTGAACAGATGGAACTGCCGGAGGGATGGCGATAGAAAATTGCTATCCTGTTGTCAGCTTGTTGCCGAGCCGGTTGTCAATCCCGTTGTCGGGCAAAATCCGAAAAAGCCTTGTCAAGACTGGACTTTTCTCTCTCTGACAACCTTGACAACCAAGATTTCAAAGAAAAAGTAAATAGTAAGCAATAAGAGCCGCCCGATAAGATAAAAGGTTTTTGAATGTCCGTTGTCAGGACTTCGTTGTCAGCCTTTCCTTGTCGGGCATTTTTCATTCACAGGAGGTATTGAATGACAGAAAACAGAAACACAGCAGCACAGACCACCACCCAGCACACCGCACCCACCGTCAGAAAGCAGATAAACGGCACGACCTATATCGTCCGTGTCCACTTCAACGAGAACGCCAGAGAGACAATGGAGGACAAAATCAAGCGTCTGCTTCGCAACGAGATTCAGCAAAATGTAACTTGTTTGTGAATTTGATGAAAAAGTCCTTGACTTTTCGTCTCTGGCAAAACTCTCAAGAGCATTTTGGTGAGCTGCGGCGCCCGCCTTGCGCCCTTCGATATCAAGGAATTGCGAGACATTATGACGGAGGATGAATTGGAGCTGGACACGATGGGCGACCGAAAAACGGCGCTGTTCCTCATTATGAGCGATACCGATACCACCTTCAATTTCGTCATTGCCATGCTGCAAAGCCAGCTTTTCAACCTGCTCTGCGACAAGGCGGACGATTTCTATAACGGGCGGCTGCCTGTTCATGTGCGGTGCCTTTTGGACGAATTTGCCAACATCGGCCAGATACCAAACTTTGATAAGTTGATCGCCACCATCCGAAGCCGTGAAATATCGGCTTCTATTATTTTGCAGTCGCAAAGCCAGTTAAAGACCATCTACAAGGACGCGGCTGATACCATTGTCGGCAACTGCGACGTCACCTTGTTTTTGGGAGGCAAGGAGAAGTCCACGCTGAAAGAGATTTCGGAGCTGCTGGGCAAAGAGACCATCGACAGCCTGAGCCAGTCCGAAAATCGCGGCGCGCAGACCTCTCACGGCCTCAGTTATCAGAAATTGGGAAAGGAGTTGATGACCCAGGACGAGATCGCGGTCATGGACGGCGGCAAGTGTATCTTGCAGCTTCGGGGCGTGCGCCCGTTTTTCAGCGATAAGTTTGATATCACGAAGCATCCCCGCTACCGATACCTGTCCGACGCCGACAAGAAGAACGTCTTTGACGTAGAACGGTACATGAAACGCAGACCGGCCATTGTGAAGCCGGACGAGCCTTTCGATATGTACGAATTGAACGCATCCGATCTGGAACCCGACAACAACAATTCTACAAAACGAAAGGAAAAATGATTTATGGATTTCTTCAACAGTGCTATTGACATATTGCAGACTCTCGTGATCGCCCTGGGCGGCGGCCTGTGCGTGTGGGGCGGCATCAACCTTCTGGAAGGTTACGGCCAGGACAACCCTGCGGCCAATGCTCATGTACGGTAGAGAAGCACAAAGCAAAACAAGGATAGCCAGCCCTGCCACTATTCCGAAGTCAGGGGAACGCAATAGAAAAATTCATAGCTGTATGCTATACTTAATTAGCATTTGAACATATCAAGCTGACACAGCAATCTCTTTACTTGCCGTTAATGCGCGTCTACCAATAGTCCGCACAAAGCAAGAGTAGCGTAAAGGTATAAAAATTTCAAACTTCTTTGTAACGAAATTCCGATTTCTCCGTCTAACCTATGAAGCTGAAGGAGGTGATGACAAGTATGGACTATGAAAAGCTCTATAAAGCCTACTATTTACAGGTATACTCGTATACTATTTCTCTTGCCAAAAATCGTGAGATAGCAGAGGAAATCACGCAGAACACATTCTATAAGGCTGTTTCTACAACATCACAATTCAAAGGTAAGTCAGATGAATTGACATGGCTCTGCTCCATAGCAAAAAACCTTTACCATGATGAAATGCGAAGCCGTCAGCGAGTAGCTGATGTGAGTGAAATCAATGACTTGCCATCAAATGAAAATGTTGAGAACTCAGTTGCAGATTCTGACATGGCGTTCCGCATACACCTCGTTCTTCACCGTTTGGAAGAACCATACAAAGAAGTCTTTCAGCTTCGCGTATTCGGGGAACTATCTTTTTCACAAATCGCTGCAATTTTTGGAAAAACAGAATCATGGGCGAGAGTTACTTATCATCGTGCAAAGCTAAAAATTCAAGAAAGGATGGATGAAAAGCATGAGTAAACAATGCGATATTGTTCGAGATATTCTTCCGCTGTATGTTGACGGTGCTTGCAGCGAAGCAAGCGCAGAGATGGTAAAAGAGCATTTGAACGCCTGTGCTGACTGTAACGCAATTTATCAGAAATTGCTTTCTCACACGAACGAAGATGTTCTTCACGAAGAAAGCGAAAGCGTTATTATGCGCCATGAGGCAAAAGAAAAGCAGAGAGGCAGAAAAAAGATAACGATTGCTGTTCTCGTTTCCATCGCTCTTTGTATCATTGCAATTTTTGCAGCTCTCTTTCTGTTACCTATAAACATTGCTTATGAGCCTGTCAAAATCGACTTCCCATTTGAGGTTGAAGATGTCGAAAGCGTTGAAATGTACCACTATGACGGAGTGCCTGCATCAGCAGAAAAGAAAGTAGTTGTTGCTGAAAATGATATAAAGACCCTGTATGATAAGTTCAAGGGCTTATCCTTAAAAGACAAAACAACTGAGGAAACTGCCGGAGCAGATGTGACCAGCTTTAGATTTAACCTCTCAGATGGAACAAGCTACGATTTGATTTACGCCTGCTATGGAGTTAAAAACGGCGAATTGAAGTCAGAAGCAGGCGGTTTTAAGTATTTCACAAGTGCGGATATTGGCTCTTATTGGAACAATTTGAATACGGAACTTGAAGCAATTCCTATCAATGAGAGTGAATTGCCGTGAGCAGATAGCAAACCCAGCCGAGCCTGTCAACGGTCAAGATGAACGGCGCAAATGCGCCGCCGTTGACAGCCCCGCCCGTCTTTGCTGTTCGGTAATCAAGAGGGCGACAGCACAAGATGCTGCCGCCCTCTGCCATTATTCAGAAAGGGGGATTTTCCATGACCGAACACGAAAAGTATCAAGAACATATCCGGCATACACACGATGCCTTTTGCAAGACTGTTATTCGCCACGCTGCCATAGACGCAGCCCGGAGCATACGGAGCCACCGCAAGCGGGAAATCTCGCTTGAATATCTGATAGAAGAAAAACACTATCCATTCAGTACCACAGATAAATACTTTGCGGAGCAATCCGGCATGACCAGCTATCCGCTTTTCGTCTGTGGTCAGATGGTGCTTTTGGAAAGTCCAGAGCTTGCCGCAGCCCTGTCCGCACTATCACAGATGGAACAGGAAATCATTTTCTTGTACTACTTCCAACGATTGACGCATAGGGAGATTGGACGGAGATATGGACGGGCTGGCAACACAACCGGGCGGCGTATTCAGATGATTTTACGGCGGCTACGGGCAGAGTTGGAGGGCTTGTCCTATGAACCAGCTACTTCCCTATGAGACAATCGTTAAGGCAAGCGAGGGCGACCCGGAAGCTGTTGCCGCCGTCCTATCCCATTATGCAGGATATATCCGCTCTTGTGCGAAAATGGACGGACAGATTAACACGGATATGCAGGAGCATATCGTCAGGCAACTGATAGAAAGCCTGTTGAAGTTCCGCTTTGACCGCTAAACAGAAAAGTTGTATAATTAGAGCCTGACAAATTAAACTTCAATGAGAGTAGAGCAAATGGAACAGATTATCAATTATAGAGACATACCCACAGATAAAAGGATTGACATATTAAATGCTCTTGAGCGAATAGGTTTTTTTCCGGCATACGGCGGCGTGAAAACAATGCAGCAAATTATGGAAAAGTCAGTTCCAGGTTCAGGCCCACAATTCTATTTCGTTTTCCGTGAAAATGAGTTGATAGGGTACAATTTTCTCATTGGGGACACTAAGAAATATAAAGCGTTCCCATGGCTTGCTATTAGCAATATGGATGAGCAGAAGTTGACTGTTTGTGAAGAACTGATGAAAATACAAATTGCCTTTTTTGAAGAACTCGGAATGCAAAAGATAGCAGATCATTGCATTAGGATTATGGAAGATTACAGAAAAGGAATTGGAAAGCAGAAAGAAAGCGATTGCAGATAAGTTCCATTTGAAAAACGGCTGACAATTTAATACCGCCGCCCATCACAGCGGCAGATAAGCAGTAAATCTTGAAAAGGTTTACTGCTTTTTTTGCGCCCATTTTCAAAAATCTTTGGCAAACCACACCGCCGGATTGTTGTAGGGAGCAGACAGGGAAAACAAAAAAATTTCCGCTGCGTTTGCCAAAACGCCCACTTTTCACCGTTGTAGTGGTGAACAGCGGGCAGAACACGCCGCCGCAATCGCTATATTGGTGGAGCAAGCCAGTATATCCGCAAACCAGAGCCGCCGAGGAAAGCGGTAGTTTTTTAGAGCAAGATTCTACCGCAGTACCAAAATTCGCTTATCGCTCATTTTGCCCCTGCGGGAATCTTGTTGGGGAGTGCCTTCCCCAAACCCTGCCATGCGGCTTACGCCGCTTATCCCGCCGCAGCCATGCGGCAGTCGAAAGGAGGTTTTACCATGCGAAAACGATACAACACACCGCACCGCAGCCGGGTAGTCAAAACACGCATGACCGAGGAAGAATACGCCGAGTTTGCAGAAAGGCTTTCTGCCTACAACATGAGCCAAGCCGAGTTTATCCGGCAAGCCATAACCGGGGCAGCCATACGCCCCATCATAACCGTTTCTCCCGTCAATGATGAGCTGCTTGCCGCTGTTGGGAAGCTGACCGCCGAATACGGCAGGATCGGCGGCAACTTAAACCAGATAGCCCGGACGCTGAACGAGTGGCACAGCCCCTACCCGCAGCTTGCCGGGGAGGTACGGGCGGCGGTTTCCGACCTTGCTGCCCTAAAGTTTGAAGTCTTGCAGAAAGTGGGTGACGCTGTTGGCAACATTCAAACATATCAGCTCTAAAAATGCGGACTATGGCGCAGCGGAAGCCTACCTCACATTTGAGCATGACGAGTTTACCATGAAGCCCACCCTTGATGAAAACGGGCGGCTGATACCGAGGGAGGATTACCGCATTTCTTCCCTTAACTGCGGGGGCGAGGATTTCGCTGTTGCCTGTATGCGGGCTAATCTCCGCTATGAGAAAAACCAAAAACGGGAAGATGTGAAAAGCCACCACTATATCATCAGCTTTGACCCACGGGACGGGACAGACAACGGCTTGACCACAGACCGGGCGCAGGAACTGGGGGAACAGTTCTGCAAGGCACATTTCCCCGGACACCAAGCCCTAATCTGCACCCACCCGGACGGGCATAACCACAGCGGGAATATCCATGTGCATATCGTCATCAACTCCCTGCGGATTTACGAAGTCCCGCTTCTGCCCTACATGGACAGACCAGCCGACACAAGGGAGGGCTGCAAGCACCGCTGTACCAATGCCGCTATGGAATATTTCAAGAGTGAAGTCATGGAGATGTGCCACCGGGAGGGGCTTTACCAAATCGACCTCTTGAACGGCAGCAAGGAACGGATAACCGAACGGGAATACTGGGCGGCAAAGAAAGGGCAGCTTGCCCTTGATAAAGAGAACGCCGCCAGAGAAGCCGCCGGACAGCCGACCAAGCCCACCAAGTTTGAAACGGACAAGGCGAAGCTGCGCCGGACGATACGGCAGGCACTTTCCCAAGCTGCCAGCTTTGACGAGTTTTCTTCCCTTTTGCTGCGGGAGGGTGTGACCGTCAAGGAGAGCCGGGGGCGGCTTTCCTACCTCACGCCGGACAGGACGAAGCCTATCACAGCCCGGAAGCTGGGGGACGATTTTGACAAGGCTGCTGTCCTTGCCCTGCTTACGCAGAACGCCAACAGAGCCGCCGAACAGACCAAAGCCATACCCGAATACCCTGCCGCAGCTAAAAAGCCGTCACAAGGGGAAAAAACCGCAAAAACCACCCCGGCAGACAACACCTTGCAGCGCATGGTTGACCGGGAAGCCAAACGAGCCGAGGGCAAAGGCGTGGGCTATGACCGTTGGGCGGCAAAGCACAACCTAAAGCAGATGGCGGCTACCGTTACCGCCTATCAGCAGTACGGCTTTTCTTCCCCGGAGGAACTGGACGAAGCCTGTTCTGCCGCCTATGCCGCCATGCAGGAAAGCCTTGCAGAGCTGAAGCAGGTGGAAAAGACGCTGAACGGGAAAAAGGAGCTGCAACGACAGGTGCTTGCCTATTCCAAGACCCGCCCTGTCCGGGACGGGCTGAAACAGCAGAAAAACGCCAAAGCAAAAGCAGCCTACCGTCAGAAGTACGAAAGCGACTTTATCATAGCAGACGCAGCCGCCCGCTATTTCAGGGAGAACGGCATTTCCAAGCTGCCGAGCTATAAAGCCATGCAAGCAGAGATTGAAACCCTTATCCAAGAGAAAAACAGCGGCTACAACGATTACCGGGCAAAACGGGAGGAATACCGCCGCTTACAGACTGTCAAGGGCAATATCGACCAGATTTTACACCGGGAGCGCAAGCCTGTGAAAAGGCAGGAACAGGAACGATAAAAACCGCCCCAAAATGTACCCGAACCTATACAGAACAAGGGGGCTGCCCCGTACCCTATCCGCAAATACCAAAGGATTTTTTGACGGGCTTATAGGGCAGAAAAACCCCGAAAATGATACCGAGATGATACAGAATTACCGCCGATACCGTCACACCAGCGGAAACGGCAGAAAGGAGCGCACCCATGCCAAGAATGAGCAAGAAACGGCGGCTGGAATGGTCTTTTTTCCTGCGGCAAGTGAAAGTCGGGAATTCCACCTGCGACCGTATCACATACAATGACCTCTGCCGGGGCTGTACCCATAGCTGCAAGCAGAGCTTCCGGGCGATTATCATACTCTGCCCCCACTACTACTCCAAACGCCGGAAAAAGGAGGACAGGGACAATGGCAGATAACCGCAAATATTACTACCTCAAGCTGAAAGAGAACTTTTTTGACAGCGACTCCATTGTGCTGCTGGAAGATATGAAAGACGGGATTTTATACTCCAATATCCTCTTGAAGCTGTACTTAAAATCGCTGAAAAACGGCGGGAAATTGCAGCTTGACGAGCATATCCCCTACACAGCGCAGATGATAGCGACACTGACCCGCCACCAGATAGGAACGGTTGAGAGGGCTTTGGAGATTTTCCGGCAGTTGGGGCTTGTGGAGCAGCTTGACAGCGGGGCTTTCTATATGACCGACATTGAGTTGATGATAGGACAGTCCTCTACCGAAGCCGAGCGAAAACGGGCTGCAAGGCTGGAAAACAAGGCACTTTTACCGCCCCGGACAAAAGGCGGACATTTGTCCGACATTCGTCCACCAGAGAAAGAGATAGAGTTAGAGAAAGAGATAGAGATAGAAAAAGAGAGAGAGGGAGAAACGGGACACCCCGCCCCCGCCGCTTATGGCAGATACAACAATGTGATACTGACCGATACAGAGCTTTCCGGGCTGAAAACAGAGCTGCCCGACAAGTGGGAGTATTATATTGACCGGCTTTCCTGCCATATCGCTTCCACTGGGAAGCAGTACCACAGCCATGCAGCCACCATTTACAAGTGGGCGCAGGAAGACGCTGCCAAAGGCAAGGCTGCCCCGAAACAGGGCATACCCGATTATTCATGCAAGGAGGGCGAGAGCTTATGAAAAACGAGATTGAAGCTATGATTACGGACATTACAGCCACTACCGCCGAAGCGGAGGACTACACAGGCGAGGACGGGCTTTTATACTGCGGCAAGTGCCATACGCCCAAAGAAGCCTACTTTGCAGAGGGAAAGACCTGTTTCGAGCGTGACCGCCACCCAACAGACTGCGACTGCCAGCGAGCAGCCCGTGAAAAGCAGCAAGCCGCCGAAAGCCGACAGAAGCACCTTGAAAAAGTGGAGGACTTGAAACGCCGGGGCTTTACCGACCCTGCTATGCGGAACTGGACATTTGAGCATGACAACGGCAGAAACCCACAGACCGAAACCGCCCGCTTTTATGTGGAGAGCTGGGAAACCATGCAGGCTGAAAATATCGGCTACCTGTTTTGGGGCGGCGTGGGGACAGGAAAAAGCTACCTTGCCGCCTGTATCGCCAACGCCCTTATGGAGAAAGAGGTTGCCGTCTGTATGACAAACTTTGCAACCATACTCAATGACCTTGCTGCCAGCTTTGATGGCAGGAACGAATATATTTCCCGCCTTTGCAGCTACCCCCTGCTGATACTTGATGATTTTGGTATGGAGCGAGGAACAGAATACGGGCTGGAACAGGTTTACAGCGTGATTGACAGCCGTTACCGAAGCGACAAGCCGCTGATCGCCACGACCAACCTCACGCTGGAGGAATTGCAGCACCCGCAGGACACGCCCCACGCCCGTATCTATGACAGGCTGACTTCCATGTGCGCCCCCGTCCGCTTCACGGGCAGCAACTTCCGAAAGGAAACCGCACAGGAAAAGCTGGAACGCTTAAAGCAACTGATGAAGCAGCGAAAGGAGAACCTATGACAGAAACGAAACAGACAAGCACCACCAAAACAGACCGCCGCCCGGACTGTGTGACGGAAATCCGCATGGGCAACTCCGTCCTTACCGTTTCCGGCTTCTTCAAGCAGGGCGCAACCGATACCGCAGCCGACAAGATGATGAAAGTGCTGGAAGCGGAAGCTGCTACACAAAAAACGGCGATTTGACCGACCATAAAGAAGCAGATTTGACGCTTTTGCCGCTATACAGACCGCCGCCCCATGTGGTACAATCAAGGTACGGAATAGTGGGGCTGGCTGTCGGAAACGGAGGATTTTATGTTAAGACAGACCAACCAACAACCAATTACCGCCCTTTACCCAAGACTTTCCCATGAGGACGAGCTGCAAGGCGAGAGCAATTCCATTTCCAACCAGAAGCGTATTCTTGAAACCTATGCAAAGCAGAACGGCTTTTCCAATCTGCGCTGGTACACGGACGACGGTTATTCTGGTGCGAACTTTCAAAGACCCGGTTTTCAAGCCATGCTTGCGGACATTGAAGCCGGAAAAGTCGGGACAGTTATCGTAAAGGATATGTCGAGGTTAGGGCGAAACTACCTGCAAGTGGGAATGTACACGGAAATGATTTTCCCACAGAAAGGTGTCCGCTTTATCGCTATCAATGACGGAGTGGACAGCGCACAAGGCGACAATGACTTTGCCCCGCTGCGGAATATCTTTAACGAATGGCTGGTGAGAGATACGAGCAAGAAAATCAAAGCAGTAAAACGCTCAAAAGGCATGAGTGGCAAGCCCATCACAAGCAAGCCTGTGTATGGCTACCTCATGGACGAGGACGAAAATTTCATTATTGACGAGGAAGCTGCACCCGTAGTCAAGCAGATATACAACCTCTGCCTTGCCGGGAACGGTCCGACTAAGATAGCCCGTATGCTCACAGAGCAGCAAATCCCCACGCCGGGGACGCTGGAATACCGTAGGACGGGCAGCACCCGCCGCTACCACCCCGGCTATGAGTGCAAGTGGGCGACCAATACCGTTGTGCATATCCTTGAAAACCGGGAATACACAGGCTGTCTGGTAAACTTCAAGACAGAAAAGCTCTCTTACAAAGTCAAGCACAGTGTAGAAAATCCCCTGGAAAAGCAAGTGATTTTCGAGAACCACCACGAGCCTATCATAGACACCCAGACATGGGAACGGGTGCAGGAACTTCGCAAGCAGCGCAAACGCCCCAACCGCTATGATGAAGTGGGCTTGTTCTCCGGCATACTGTTCTGTGCGGACTGCGGTAGTGTCATGTATCAGCAGCGATACCAGACGGACAAGCGCAAGCAGGACTGTTATATCTGCGGCAACTACAAGAAACGCACCCATGACTGTACGGCGCACTTTATCCGCACTGACCTCTTGACCGCTGGCGTACTCTCCAATCTGCGGAAAGTGACAAGCTATGCGGCAAAGCATGAAGCCCGGTTTATGAAGCTCTTGATTGAGCAGAACGAGGACGGGGGCAAGCGCAGGAACGCCGCCAAGAAAAAGGAGCTGGAAGCCACCGAGAAACGCATAGCCGAGTTATCCGCTATTTTCAAGCGGCTGTATGAGGACAGCGTGACCGGGCGCATATCAGACGAGCGTTTCACAGAGCTGTCGGCAGACTATGAAGCAGAACAACGGGAGCTGAAAGAAAGAGCCGCTGCTATCCAAGCGGAGCTTTCCAAAGCACAGGAAGCCACCGTGAACGCAGAAAAGTTTATGAATGTTGTTCGGCGGCATACCAGCTTTGAAGAACTTACCCCTACTCTGTTGCGGGAGTTTGTAGAGAAAATCGTTGTGCATGAGTGCAGCTATGACGAGAACAAGACCCGTAGGCAGGACATTGAGATTTATTATTCTTTTGTTGGCAAGGTGGACTTGCCCGAATAACCGCCCGACCTATCCGACATACCTCATGTGCCGGATAGGAACGGCAAAATTTTTTACACTTCTATTACTTCTTTATCACACATCAGTAAAAAGCCAGGGTGTCAAGCAGTTCATGGCTAATTAGTTGGAACAAAAAACGAAAGGAAGAGCACAATCCAGACGGTATCAGCGGCAGGCTACAAGAATAAATTGTGATTTCACAAGATTGGTGCTATAATAAGAGAAAAGTTCCTGCCGGGGCAGCCGCCCCGGTGGTATGGATAGAAAGGCAGGAAAACAATATGCACATCAGCTATAAACCACTCTGGCACACACTGTTAGAGCGTGATATGAGAAAAGAGGATTTAAGGCTTGCCGCTGGTATGACAACAAATATGATTGCCAACATGAGCAAAGAGGGAAAGCACATCAGCATGGATACATTAGCCCGTATCTGCGAAACGCTGAATTGTGAGATTACCGATGTGATTGAGTTAGTACCAGACGAGCCTGCTTCCACAGGAGGTAAGGAACATGAGCGAATTGAAACCAAGAATAACGGAAAACGGAATTGATTATATCCTTGTCGGAGATTATTACATCCCGGACTTGAAACTGCCGGAGGAACACCGCCCTATCGGAAAGTACGGACGGATGCACCGGGAATATTTAAGGGAAGTCCACCCAGCCAGATTGAATACATTGATACTGACCGGGGAATTGTGGACATATCTTGCAGACCTGAACGAACAGGCACAGGAACGGTTAGACACCATCATGGAGCAGATGAAAACTGCCGAGGGCGTAACCGAGGAATTGAAGCGTACCCACCAAATGGAATGGGTGCAGCGTTGCAATAACATTCATAACCGGGCAGAAGAAATTGTTTTGCATGAGATGATTTATTCATAACGGGAGCAATTAAATCGGAGGTATATAAGATGATTGAAATTGTATTTGGTGAAAGTGCCTGTGGAAGTTTGAAAATTGCCCAAACTTACGGCAAGGGAAAGTATAGAGGAAGTGCTGTTTCAATATTTATGAGGCATGAAGACGGGAGTGTTCCATCTTCAGATGAAATGAAAAAAGCACAGCTTCAAGCACAGGAACAAGAACGCATTGCTTGGGAGAATGCTATTCCATTGGGAGGCAAGAGCTGTGATGTTTATTGTTTTGATATGGCTCTTAGTGTGGGAGATATTTCTGATAATGGAATTGGCGAACAGCGGAAAAATGTTTTCAAGAAAATGCTGTCTGTCTGCTTTGTAGAGGATTTAGATTATCAGGTTGAAGAAAAAATACAGAAAATTAAAACTACATTGACCTCAGTGATTGAACGATATGTAGCTGGGGAAGAAATTCGCATTTGGTATAGCTATAATCCAGATGAGCTTTGTGGTATGTATTGGCTTATGAAACAACTTCAACCCTTAAACTGCCAGACAACAATTTATTTGGTTAAGTTACCTACATGGGAATATGGAAAAGAAAATACTATGACATCCAAAATAGCATGGGGCGAGGTCTCTCCTGGCGAATGGGGAAACTATATAACTCTACAAGAGAAAGCTAATCCTGTATTTCTTTCAGCTTGTGCTATGAAATGGAATCAACTTCAAAATGAAAATGCACCTTTGCGTGCAATGTTAAATGGTAAATTGCAAAGCGTTTCAGAAGATATATATGATAGTTTCATTCTTCGTGAAATTGCGGAACAGCCAGAGCAATTCAAAATGGCTATTGTCATAGGTAATGTTTTAGGAAAATATCAACTTGGAATTAGTGATGTATGGATTTCCAATCGCATTGATAAAATGCTTGAAGATGGTGTGTTGGAAATTATACAGGACGCACCAAAGGGAGAAACAAATTATCGCCGAATATTAAGAAAACGAATGAAGTAATAACCACAGCACAAACCGCTGCTACATGGAATCCAACAAACCATGCAACAGCGGTTTTCCTTTACCGTTTTTTCCTCTGGTTGATAGGCGTTCCCGTTTTCTTTGATTTTTGGAGAATCCGAATAAGCCAGCGAAATTCTTCATCTGACAGATTTTTATAGTTGATACCGAGCTGCTTGCAGTAAAGCACTGCCAGTTTTTCCAAACGGCTGCCCTTGAAATTTTCGACCGCTTCCAGATTTTCTTTCAGTTCATTGGCAACAGTGGTCTGGGGCGCACTCTCACTATCCTTTTTATGGGTTTCCCGAATATCCCGGATAATCAGGTTTAGGTCATCCAGAACCATGTGGCTGAAATATTCATCATCACTGATATGGGCGGCTTGCAGCACTTTCAAATGTGGGTCATCTTCGCCAGGGCGATACCGTTCTATGATTTCATGCCGGACAGTATCGACAAGGGTGTTGAGGTTTTGAATCTGCATGGTGGCAATCCCATCCACATAAATCTCAATGTCCGCAAGAAACTTGATAAAGTCCTTATGGGTGGCAAGTTCGCAGAGCAGACGGTTGTTGATCCGTCCGCTTTTCAGAAGTGCAACCATTTCATCGTTCAAATGCAGCTCCGTCAGTGGCGTGTTGATCTGCTCCCTGTTCTCTGTCCGGCACAGCAGATAATCGACGGAAACCCCATAGAAGTCTGCCAGCGTGATAAGGTTGCCATGATTGATTTCCTTAAAATCTTCTTTTTCATAACTGCCAAGGGCTGATTTAGAAATACCCGTTAGTTTTGATAGTTCTTCCAGATTTAAGCCTTTGTCCTTGCGGAGTTCCCAAAGGCGTTCCTGTATGCTTGTTGCTCCTTTCATGGGCACACGCTCCTTTCCAACGGTTTCATTGCTGCCGCTTATCTGGATTATATCACACTTTCCGTAATCGTGGAAATTTCTGATTTTTACCCTTAATTCCTACTTTGTGGACATACGGCACAGGGCACAAAAATGTTCTATGATACAGGTAGTTCATCGATGGATTATTCCAATCGAATGACCAGCCTGTGTGGGATATGCTTCCCCGGCGATGTAGCGCCATGAATTTTGGCAGGGATATGGAGGAACCCTGACCGAAACGAGCGTACCAAAGGGAGCGATACGCCGCTGTGAGATTCAGGGGAGGAACGACACCGGGGAGAACTGGCGAACTGACACCGAAATGATACCGAAACACGACAATCTGATAGGGGGATAGTCTACCCTATCGCTGATACTTCGGGAGATTTTAAGCGGCTCTATGGCTGTAATTTTGCCGAAAATCGCCCCGAGACCATACACTAAAACGGGAGGAAACACAATATGCCGAGAATGAGCAAAAAGAGGAAGCATGAGCTTTCCTTTTACCTCAATGACCGGGGGCGTGTCACTTACAACGAATTATGCCGGAAATGCCAGCATGGGTGCAAGCAGAGCTTCCGGGCGGTTGTGATTGACTGCCCCTGTTATTTATCCAAACGAGCAAAGAAAAAGGAGGAACACACCGAATGAATTTTGAATTTATGACGATAGACACACCATTACCGCCCTGTATGCCATTTCCCAGAGCGTTGACAGGATTTCCAGTCAGCAGCACCGCAAAGGTCATGTACTGCCGGATGCTGGACGCTATGCTATCCAAAGGGAAGGAGGACGAGAACGGAATCCTGTTTGTCTGCTTCCCCATCACAGCCATTGCCGCAGTCCTGTCCCGCAGCCCCATGACGGTCAAGCGTTCTCTGAATGAACTGGAAACCGCCGGACTTATCATGCGGGTGCGTCAGGGCATTGGAGAACCAAACAGGATTTATGTGCTGATACCGGGAAAGGAGGACGCTGCCCTTGCCTGATACCTCAAAACTGGAAAAGCTCAACCGGGAGTTGGAAAAAAGCGAAAAGAAACTGCGGAAAGCCATCAATGATGAAAAGGCATTGCAGCACCAGTTGAAGCAGCTTACCCGAAAGGAACGGACGCATCGGCTCTGTACTCGTGGCGGTATGCTGGAAAGTTTTCTGCAAGAGCCGGAACGCCTGACAGATGATGATGTCATGCTGCTGTTGAAACTCATTTTTCACAGGCAGGACACGCAGGAACTATTGAAAAAACTGCTGGAACGGGAGAAGCTGGAAACCCCTTAGTTTACTAAGGGCGCAATTATACACCACCCAAAGGTTGGTGCATTGCGTTCTCCGAAGGCTCCTCGCCGGAGGGCTGTGATTTTCCGCAGCCACGGACTGCTCCAAATCAAACAGGGGACGCTACACTTCCCCTGCGCTGGCTTTCGCCAGCTACCCTTTTGTGGACTTGCCATCTGGGGACACCTTGCGTTGCAAGCTGTTCCCAGCCGACAAGTTTTACAGAATCAGTTTTCTGTCTTTTGAGAAGAAATGAAAAATGTTATACTAAAAAATGAAAATGCCTATTGACTCTCACGGAACGTCATAGATTAAAGTTACCTTATCAGGAACAGGAGGTCAGCAGCTATGAGGACAGTAAAAGAAATATCAGATTTAACAGGTATCAGCGTTCGCACGCTTCACTATTATGATGAAATCGGGTTGTTAAAGCCAACAGAAAAAAGTGATGCGGGATACCGGCTTTATGACGATAAGGCACTGGAAACATTACAACAGATTTTATTTTTCCGTGAGTTTGATATCTCCTTGAAAGAAATCAAAGCTGTTTTGGACAATCCGGCTCTTGAAAGAAATCAGATTCTACAAGTACAGCGAAAAATGTTGGTAACAAAGAAAGAACGAATGGAACGTCTGATTGCCAGCATTGATGACATTCTGAAAGGAGAGAACAAAATGGATTTTACAATTTTTACCAAAACAGAAGTAGAAGAAATGTTCCAAACCATGCTTGAGCATATGCCGGAGAATATGAGAAACATTGCAATTAAAGAATTTGGTAGCATTGAACAATGGAAAAAGCATTATATGGAAGTCGTATCTTCGGAAGAAATGCAGAAAGGCTATGCAAAGGTAGTTGAATGGTATGGTGGAAAGGACAAGTTTCTGTCTGTTGCCCGAACTCCCGTCAGCAAAGAAGTTGCAGAAAGCTATAACAAACGGATAGAAGCGATTTTGCAAAAACTGATTGCAAAACAGAATTGTGACATAGATTCTTTTGAAGTAAAAGAGCTTGTTGGAGAATATGGCTTTGTTATGAAACAGCTTGCCCAGATAAAAGAAGAAAAAGGCTTTATGATGGCACAGGCGCAGTATTACCGCAATGAACAAATCAAACCAATGATAGACGAAAAATACGGTGAAGGGGCTTCTGATTTCTTTGCACAGGCAATAGAAAACTATTATAAAGTTAAGTAATCTTGAATTTTAACTAAATACCCGCCGCCCCCAGCGGCACACCAAGCAGGAAATCTGAAAAAGGTCTCCTGCTTTTTTTATACCTAAAATCGGAAAGGAGGAACACTAAATGCCCTGTCCACACAATCAAATCTCCATCGTCCAGCGTAGCAACCGCCAGTCTGCTGTTGCCGCCGCTGCTTACCAAAGCGGCGAAAAGCTGTTCTGTGAATACGACCAGCAAGTGAAGCACTACCCAGAAAAGCGTGGTATCGTCCATAATGAAATCCTGCTCCCGGCAAATGCCCCGCCAGAGTATGCAGACCGCAATACCTTATGGAACGCCGCCGAAGCTGTTGAGAAGCAATGGAACTCCCAGCTTGCAAGGCGGTGGGTGCTTTCCATTCCCAGAGAGATACCGCCCGACCAGTACGCCGCCCTTGTCCGGGATTTCTGCAATCAGCAGTTTGTTTCCAAAGGAATGTGCGTGGATTTTGCCATCCATGACAAAGGGGACGGAAACCCTCACGCTCATGTCATGCTGACTATGCGGGCAATGGATGAACATGGGAAATGGCTTCCCAAGAGCCGCAAGGTTTATGACCTTGACGAGAACGGGGAACGGATAAAACTTCCGTCCGGCAGATGGAAAAGTCACAAGGAAGATACGGTTGACTGGAACGACCGCAAGTATTGTGAAATCTGGCGGCATGAATGGGAGATCATCCAGAACCGCTATCTGGAAGCCAACAACCGCCCGGAGCGGGTGGATCTCCGTTCTTATGAAAGACAGGGGCTTGATATTATCCCTACCGTCCATGAGGGTGCTGCTGTCCGGCAGATGGAAAAGCGAGGGATTCAGACCAACATCGGAAATCTGAACCGGGAAATCAAAGCCGCCAACAGCCTGATGAAGTCTATCCGGCAGCTTATTAAAAATCTCAAAGGCTGGATTATCGAGCTTAGTGAAAAACGAAAAGAACTGCTTGCGGAAAAAGCTACGGAGGAAGCGGTATTTCTTCCCAATCTGTTGATGAAGTACATGGAGGTACGAAAGGCAGAACGGAGCGACTGGACACGGGCGGGACAAAACCGTGGAACTTCCAAAGACTTAAAGGCAGTCAGCGAAGCCCTGTCCTATCTTCAGAGAAAGGGACTTTCCACCGTGGAGGATTTGGAAAACTTTATAGAAACGTCCGGGAAATCTGCCGCCGACTACCGAAAGCAGATGAAGCCAAAGGAAACCCGCAGCAACGTGATTGACGCTATCCTTGCCGCCCGGACGGACTGTAAGGAATGTAAGCCCGTTTATGAGAAATACCAGAAGATATTTTTCAAGAAAACTAAGGAAAAATTCAAGCTGGAACACCCGGAGGTTGCCCGGTTTGAGAAAGCCAGTGCCTACCTTGCCAAGCACCCGGATGATAAGGACAGCACGAAAAAGGAGCTTTTGCAGGAACAGGCGAAGCTTGTGGGCGAAATCGCAGACTTGAAAGTACCGTTGACCGAGGTGCAGGAAGATTTGAAGAAGCTGCGGGACATCCGCTACTGGGTACGGAAAGCCACACCCGGCACAGAGGAAAGCAAAGAGCCGCCCAAGAAGCAGCCCCTCAAAGAAGTCTTGCAGGATAAGGCTGACGAGAAGAAAGCACAGAAAAACGCCCCGGCGCAGACGAAACACAAACAACAGGATATGGAACTTTAACAGGCACTTGCCATTTTCAGATTGAGAATGATAAGTGCCTTTTCTTTTTTACAAGGAGGAATTGATTTGAATGTATTTGAAGCTGTGAAGCAGTCCGTTACGACAAGACAGGCTGCGGAGCATTACGGAATCCGGGTAAACAGAAACGGGATGGCTTGCTGCCCGTTCCACAACGATAAGACCCCCAGCATGAAGCTGGACAAGCGTTTCCACTGCTTCGGATGTGGTGCAGATGGGGATGTGATTGATTTTGTAGCTGCCCTGTACGGGCTGGGGAAAAAGGAAGCCGCCGCACAGTTGGCGAGTGACTTCGGGCTTGCCTATGAGGACTGGAAGCCACCGGGCAGGGCAAGGAAGCCCAAGCCCCGGCAGAAATCCCCGGAAGAACAGTTCCGGGAAGCAAAGGCACATTGCTTCCGTGTCCTTGCCGATTATCTACACCTCTTACGGGTATGGAAAACCGACTATGCCCCGCACTCCCCGGAGGAAGCGTTTCATCCCCGGTTCGTGGAAGCCTTGCAGAAGCAAGCCCATGTGGAATATCTGCTGGATGTGCTGCTGTTCGGGGAGACAGAGGAAAAAGCGGTTTTGATTATGGACTACGGAAAGGATGTGATACAGCTTGAACAGCGAATGGCAGAGCTTGCAGCCGCAGACGCAGCAAGAACTAAAAAACACCATGAACGCCATGCAGCCGCCCCAGAGCGTTGAGGAAGTAAAGGCAACTCTGGAAACCACCGAGAAAGGCGGCGTCCGCCAGAGCATACGGAACTGCCTGACCGTATTCCAGCGTGACCCTGTGCTTGCCGGGGCAATCGCCTACAACATCCTGACCGACCGCAAGGACATCATAAAGCCCATCGGTTTTCACAGAGAAAGCACAGCCCTGACCGATACGGACATGAAGTATCTGCTTCTCTATCTGGAGGAAACCTACGGGCTTACCAATGAGAAAAAGATTGATAACGCCATCGGGATTGTGGCGAATGAAAACAAGTACCATCCCATCCGGGACTACCTAAGTGCCCTTGTGTGGGACGGGACAGAGCGAATCCGTTTCTGCCTGCGGCACTTTCTGGGGGCTGACGCAGACGATTACACCTATGAAGCGTTGAAGCTGTTCCTGCTGGGTGCAATCTCACGAGCCTTTCAGCCGGGGTGCAAGTTTGAAATCATGCTCTGTTTGGTGGGCGGTCAGGGGGCTGGAAAGTCCACCTTCTTCCGTCTGCTGGCAGTCCGGGACGAGTGGTTCTCCGATGATTTGCGGAAGCTGGACGATGACAATGTGTACCGCAAGCTGCAAGGTCACTGGATTATCGAAATGTCGGAAATGATGGCAACCGCCAACGCCAAGAGCATTGAGGAAATCAAGTCATTTTTAAGCCGGCAGAAAGAAGTTTACAAGATACCCTATGAAACCCACCCGGCAGACCGCCCCCGTCAGTGCGTGTTTGGCGGCACTTCCAATGCCCTTGACTTCCTGCCCCTTGACCGTTCCGGCAACCGCCGCTTTATCCCCGTCATGGTGTACCCGGAGCAAGCCGAGGTTCACATTTTGGAGGACGAAGCTGCTTCCAGAGCCTATATCGAGCAGATGTGGGCAGAAGCTATGGAGATTTACCGAAGCGGCAGGTTCAAGCTGGCTTTCAGCCCCACCATGCAACGGTATCTCAAAGAACACCAGCGGGATTTTATGCCGGAGGACACCAAAGCCGGAATGATACAGGCGTATCTTGATAAGTACACCGGGAGCATGGTCTGTTCCAAGCAGCTTTACAAGGAAGCCTTGAACCATACCTTTGACGAGCCGAAGCAATGGGAAATCCGGGAAATCAACGAGATTATGAACCAGTGCATTACCGGCTGGCGGTACTTCCCGAACCCAAGAATGTTTTCCGAATATGGCAGACAAAAGGGCTGGGAGCGTGAAAACCCAGCAACGGACTCCGGCAACCCGTCTGAAAAAACGATGGACGGTTTTGTGGAGGTCACAGAACAGATGGAGCTTCCATTCTGAAAATGACAGCCCTTTGCACCCCCTGTTGCTATCCCGTTGCTGAGCCGGTTGCCGGGGAAAATCCCTTATTTCCGGGCTTTTCTCCCTTATAACAACCAAAACAACAGAAAAATAAAAGAAAAGTATAAATAGTAACCATCGCCAGATTGAGATTGTTTGCAAGGTCTTTTGAAGCCCGTTGCCGGACTTCGTTGCCGACACCCTCTGTCTGGCTATTTTCATGTATGGAGGATAACTGCCTATGGCAAAAAACAAAACAGAGATTCATGTTACAACAGTGTTTGACGGGGAGCTGGACGCAACTGATGTGTTCGTCAGCCTGATTTCCCAGAAATACGGAAAGACAAATGCGAAAGAATATCTTGCTAAAAAGAAAGATTTGAAGTATAATGAAGATGAGGTTCAAAAGAGCCAGATACCGTCTGGATTGTGTGGGTAAATGGCTATGATGAACGAAATGGAATACAGAACAATCGGTTCGGCACTTGCCGGAGGGTATCGTGCAGCGGTCTATTGCAGGCTGTCAAAGGACGATGACCTGCAAGGCGAAAGTGCCAGTATCGCAAACCAGCGTGATATGCTGGAAAAATACTGCGAAAAGCAGGGATGGGAGGTTGTGGCAGTCTATCAGGACGATGGCTTCACAGGTCTTAACATGGAACGTCCTGATTTACAGAGAATGTTGAGAGCCATTGAGCGCAGGCAAATCAACCTTGTCATCACGAAAGACCTCAGCCGACTGGGGCGTAACTATCTGCAAACAGGGCATTTGATTGAGGACTTTTTCCCAAGAAACGGTGTCCGCTATATCGCCATGAATGACGGTATCGACACTCTGCGGGATAACAACGATATTGCCCCGTTCAAGAATATCCTGAACGAGATGTACAGCAAGGATATTTCCAAGAAAGTCCATTCATCTTATCTTCTGAAAGCGCAGAAAGGACAGTTTACCGGGTGTCTTGCCCCGTTTGGGTATCGGAAAGACCCGGAGGACAAAAACCATCTGCTCATTGACGAGGAAACCGCCCCGATTGTGCGGCTGATTTTCGGATATGCCCTAAACGGTCATGGTCCGAACTATATCCGCAGACGGCTGGAGGAAGAAAAAATCCCCTGCCCCACATGGTGGAACCGGGAACGGGGGCTTCGCAATACCCGCACCAAATGGGAAAAGAAAGACCCGGAAAACGGGCGGTATATGTGGGACTTTTCCGTTATCAAAGACCTTTTGATGAATCCCGTTTACACTGGGGCGATTGCTTCCCAGAAAAAGGACTACCGTTTCAAAATCGGCACGATTGGGGAAAAGAAGCCGGAGGACTGGATTGTAGTGGAAGGACAGCATGAACCGCTGATTGACCGCATGAGCTTTGACATTGTGCAGAACAAGCTGAAATCCCGCCAGCGTCCGGGGCAGACCAATGAAATCAGCCTGTTTGCCGGACTGATAAAATGCGGCGAGTGTGGGAAGTCTCTGACGGTACGCTACACAAACGCAAAACATCCCCAGCAGATTTACTCCTGCAAGACCTACAATGCCTTTGGAAAGAACCACTGCACCCAGCACCGGATTGATTATGACACCCTTTACAGTCATGTGCTGCGGAAAATCCGGGAATGTGCCAGAGCTGCCCTGATGGACGGGAAAGCGGTTGCTGACCGCCTGACCAATACCTGTGAAGCCGAGCAGCGGGAACAGCGGGAAGCAATGGAACGCTCCCTTACAAGGGACGAGGAACGGATTGAGGTTCTGGACAAAATGGTAATGCGGCTTTATGAAGATATGATTGCAGGGCGTATCAGTGAGCAGAACTTCAACACCATGCTGGAAAAGACACAGACCGAGCAGACGGAACTTAAAACAAAAGTGTCCGAGGGCAGAAAGCGGCTGTCCGATGAAGTCCAGCTTGCCAATGACGCAAAACAATGGGTGGAAGCCATTCAGGAATACGCCAACATTACAGAACTGGACGCAGCCACCCTCAACCGCTTAATCAAAGAAATCGTCGTGCATGAGCGCATTGACGAAGATAAAACAAGACACATTTCTATCGAAATTCATTTTAATCTCAAACCCATCCCGGAGGTGGAACAGGTCACTGCCTGACCTGTCCCGCCGGGACGGTTCTCTTAAAAACACCATATAGATTTTTTGTACGCCGCCGCCCGCCATCGAGCAGAGTTTTACACCTAATTGGGGATAAAACAGCTCGTCGCGGGCGGCGGCGTGGCGCTGATCGGCGTGACCCTGATCCCCCTGCTGTCCGGTCTGCTGGGCTGAGTCCTATCAAAATCTCAGAGGCGGCTCCCGTTTCACGGCGGGAGCCACCTCTAAGGAGGTGATCTCCCGTGATAATCGACACGATCCAGGAATGGTTCAAGGAGGTGCTGATCGATGGCATCATCTCAAACCTTTCCGGGACCTTTGATACCGTGAATACGAAGGTGGCCGAGATCGCAGGCGAGGTCGGCATGACGCCCTCCGGCTGGAACGGCGGTATCTTCAACATGATCCGCAGCCTGTCCGAAACGGTCATTGTCCCCATCGCCGGCATCATCCTCACCTTCGTCATGTGCTATGAGCTGATCCAGTTGATCGTCGAGAAAAATAATCTCCATGATTTTGACACCTGGCTTTTCTGGAAGTGGATTTTCAAGACCTTCTGCGCGGTGCTGATCGTCACGAACACCTGGAATATCGTCATGGCGGTGTTTGACATGGCGCAGAGCGTGGTCGATCAGAGCGCAGGCGTCATCATCTCCGATGCTGGGATCGACATTTCCGGCGTCGTGGGTGATCTGGAAACAACGCTGGCGGACTGGAGCATCGGTTCTTTGCTGGGTCTGTGGTTTCAGAGCGTCTTTGTGGGCCTCTGCTCGCATATCCTCACCATTGCCATTTTCCTTGTAATCTACGGAAGAATGATCGAGGTGTACTTGACCGTGTCCGTGGGGCCGATCCCGTTTGCCACGATGGTCAACCGGGAATGGGGCCATACGGGGCAGAATTACTTGAAGTCCCTGCTGGCGCTTGGCTTTCAGGCATTTCTTATTATGGTCTGCGTCGGCATCTATGCGGTGCTGGTGCAGAATATCGCCGTGGGGGATGATATCACCGTGGCGATCTGGGAGTGCATGGGCTACACGGTACTGCTGTGCTACACCCTGTTCAAGACCGGCAGCCTTGCAAAAAGCCTGTTCGGGGCGCATTAAAGGAGGTATCAATTTTGGCATACGTAACGGTCCCGAAGGACCTGACAAAAATCAAAAGCAAGATGCTGTTCGGCTTGACGAAGCGGCAGCTTGTGTGTTTCGGATCGGCGGCGCTTGTGGGAGTGCCGCTTTTCTTTTTGAGCAAGGGCAGTATGGGTACGACCTCGGCGGCGCTGTGCATGATCCTTGTTATGCTCCCGTTCTTCCTGTTCGCCCTCTATGAAAAAAACGGACAAACGCTGGAAGTGATCCTGGGGCACCTAATCCAATGCAAATTCATCCGTCCGAAGCGGCGCATCTATCAGACCAACAACGCCTATTCCGCCCTGGTGCGGCAGGCAAAACTGGAAAAGGAGGTACGGGCGATTGCTGAAAAGAGCGGCAAAACCGGAAAACGCGCAGCCCGCCGCAAAGCGTAAGCTCACGCGGGCAGAGCGAAAACAAATTGAAACCATCATCCGGCAGGCGAAGGGCGACGGCAAGCCCCATACCGTGCAGGACAGCATCCCATTTCGGAACCTGTACCCGGACGGCCTGTGCAGGCTGGACGACCGGCTTTTCTCCAAGACCATAGTCTATGAGGACGTCAACTACCGTCTGGCGGGGCCGGACGACCAGAGGGATATCTTTGAACGCCTCTGCGACTTCTATAACGGCTATGATCCCTCCATCGGCGTGCAAATGACACTGAGCAGCCGCCATGAGGACAAGAACGGAAACCTGTTCGGCATGGACGCCCAGGGCGACGCGCTGGACGATATGCGCATGGAGGCCTCCGGCATCCTGCAAATGCAGTATGAGCGCGGCAACAATGGCTTCGCGAAAAGCAAGTATGTCACGCTGACCATCGAGGCGGAAAATCTTCCGGCGGCGCGGGCAAGGTTTTCCCGGATTGAGGCAGACACCCTGAACCGCTTCAAGGTCATGGGCGCGGGCGCAAGGGTGCTGGACGGCAAAGAGCGGCTGGCGCTGCTGCATGGTCTTCTCCATCCGGAGGGCGGACAATTCGCCTTTGAATGGGACTGGCTCCCGGCAAGCGGCCTGTCCGTCAAGGACTTTATCGCGCCTTCTTCCTTCGAGTTTGGCGAGACGCGGCGCTTCCGCATGGGCGAAATGTACGGCGCGGTGTCCTTCTTGCAGATATTGGCCCCGGAGATCCAGGACCGCATCCTCACGGACTTTATGGATGTGGAGGGAAACCTTCTCGTCACCATGCACGTCCGCGGCATCAACCAGAACGAGGCCATCAAGATGGTCAAGCGCAAGATCACCGATCTGGACGCCATGAAGATCCAGGAGCAGAAGAAGGCCGCACGCAGCGGCTACGATCTGGATATCCTCCCGTCCGACCTCTCCACCTACGGCGGCGCGGCGAAAAATCTCTTGCAGGATTTGCAGAGCCGCAACGAGCGAATGTTCAATATGACCTTCCTCATGCTGCACCTGGCGCCCACGAAGCAAAAGCTGGAGATCGCCGTTTCCCAGTCGGCCAGCGTCGCCCAGACCCACAACTGCATCCTGACCCGGCTGGACTTCCAGCAGGAGGACGGGCTTATGTCCTCGCTGCCGCTGGGCCTCAACCGTATCCAAATCGAACGGAGCCTCACCACATCGGCGCTGGCGGTATTTATCCCCTTCGTCACGCAGGAGCTTTTTATGGGCGGGGACGCCATGTATTACGGGCTCAACGCCCTGTCCGGCAACATGATCCTCTTAGACCGCAAGCAGTCCCGATGCCCCAACGGCCTTGTGTTCGGCACGCCGGGCAGTGGCAAGTCCATGAGCTGCAAGCGGGAGATCACCTATGTCATGCTGACCACGAAGGATAACGTCATCATCTGTGACCCAGAGGATGAATATTCCCCGCTGGTGAACCGGCTGGGCGGTCAGGTGATCCGTCTCTCACCCAACAGCCGCGACTATGTGAATCCGCTGGATATCAACCTCAATTACAGTGAGGAAGAAAACCCGCTGACGCTGAAAAGCGATTTCGTGCTGTCTTTCTGCGAGCTTATCATGGGCAGCAAGACGGGGCTGGAGGCTATCGAGAAAACCGTCATTGACCGGGCCGTGCAGATGATCTACCAGCCGTACTTCGCGGACCCGCGGCCGGAGAATATGCCCGTGCTGGGCGATCTGCTGGACGCGCTCATGGCACAGGGCATCCCGGAGGCGGAGCGCGTGGCTCAGGCGCTCGACCTGTATGTAAACGGCTCGCTCAACTTCTTCAACCACCGTACCACCGTGGATATCCGCAACCGCCTTGTCTGCTTCGATATCAAGGGCCTCGGCAAGAATCTGAAAAAGCCGGGGATGCTCATTGTCCAGGACGCGGTGTGGAACACGGTCACCATCAACCGGGCTATCGGGCGGTCCACCTGGTACTTCGTGGACGAATTTCACCTGCTCTTGAAGGAGGAACAGACGGCAGCGTACAGCGCCGAGATTTGGAAGCGTTTTAGAAAGTGGGGCGGCGTCCCGACCGGGGCGACACAGAACCCCAAAGACCTGCTTTCCTCGCCGGAGATCGAAAACATTCTGGAAAACAGCGATTTCATCTACCTGCTGAACCTGTCTGCTGGCGACCGCAAGCTGATGACGGAGCGGCTGAACATTTCCGCCGAGCAGCTTGCCTATGTGACCAACGCGGACCCCGGCAGCGGTCTTCTGTTCTTCCAGAATGTGATCCTTCCGTTCCGGGACGAGTTCCCAAAGGATACAGAGCTGTATAAACTTCTCACGACCAAGCCCAGCGAGGTCGCCCACGACGGGGAAAGCAGATAAGGAAAGGATGGGACAAGATATGAAATATGTGATCGACAGCAAAACCTACGAAAAGCATATCCGTGACGAGGTGCATCTTTACGGTCTGCTGCATCAGCTCGCATTCCTCGCCGGGAAGGTGAAGGACGAGGAGGACATGGCAAATCTGGTCGAGACGTCAAAGCACTACGGCGAGATCGCGGAGAAAAAGTTTGACGACTGGCTCATTCCCGGACGCTACCTGGTGTTCGGGGACCGGGATGATCTTACCGAACTGAAGGCGGCAGAGCTTACGCCGCTGACTGCCGTACTGAAAGAGCATGATGCAAAAATCAGAGAAAAGCAGCGTGCAGCTTCCAGCAATGATCCCGCCTACATCATTTCCGGCAGCGCCTTCCGTCTGCTGGTGGGCGATCTCTTTGACCTGCTGGCGCAGTACAACTTTCTCCGCAACCGTGTTCTGGAAGTGAAAACGGAGCGGCAGCTTGCGCGGCTGCAAAAGAATCTCTCCGGCGAGAATCCGAGCATCCGAAGGATGTACCGCAGGTGGGGCTTTGCGGAGGATCAGGTCGTCACCTGCTATGACATTCTGGAGGCAACGCTGCGGCGCGCGCATCTGACGCCCTATGACCCGGAGGATGCGGCGGAGGCCGGCATCGGCTGTGGCCGCTGCTGCGCCCTCTGCGGAGATCATGCCTGCGAGGACGACTATGACTGAGCTGACCCATGTGAGCCTGTTTTCCGGCATCGGCGGGCTGGATCTGGCGGCGGAGGCGGCGGGCTTCCGCACTGTCTGCCAATGCGAGTGGGCGGACTATCCCTATTCCGTTCTGGAAAAGCACTGGCCGGAGGTGCCGAGATTCCGGGATATCACAACTTTTACAAAGGAGGCGTTTTTTGAAAAAACAGGACTTGAAACCGTTACCGTCCTCTCCGGCGGCTTTCCCTGCCAGCCCTTCTCCACCGCAGGACAGCGGAGGGGCTTTGCGGATGAGCGCTACCTGTGGCCGGAAATGTGCCGCGTTATTACCGAGCTGCGGCCCCGTTGGGTGCTTGGGGAAAATGTTGCTGGCTTCATCAATCTGGGCCTCGACAAAACGATCTTTGACCTGGCAAAAGCGGGATACGCTGTTCTCCCATTCGTATTTCCGGCTTGCGGCGTCGGCGCATGGCATGAGCGCCAGCGAACTTTTATCGTCGCGGCTGATGTTTCCCACGCCCCTTGCCTCCGACAAGAACACCTGCAGGGATGCGGCCAACCTGGATGTGTACCTCTCCGACAACGGGATATTCCGCAAGGTGAACAAGAGCGGTGCGATCTGGAGCCTGAGCCTGTCGGCGGCGGTATTCTATCTGACCCCGGCAGCGTCGGAGGGCTACCGCTCCACGCTGAAACCGGCGGCGTTTCGGAACAGCGCCCCGTCTGCCAACCTGTCGGCGCAGGTGATCCGGCAGGAGCGGCCGGTATCCGAAACGGCGGCGCTGAACCCGGACTGGGTGGAATGGCTCATGGGCTTCCCCTGGAAATGGACGGACGTATCCTCTGGGCAGCAGAGCCGGAGGACGTTCCCCGCATCACCGAAAACACCGCGGACCGCGCCCTACGGCTGAAAACTCTGGGAAACGCGGTCTGCCCGCCCCAGGCATATCCCATTTTCAAATATATCTCTATGATCGAGACGGGCGAGTGCGTGAGCATTTGTCCCTACGGAAAGGCAGGTGGTGACGCATGAAGGAATGGAAGGCCGCCGAGAAGGAGGCGCAGAAGATGACCCGTGACGGAGCCATTTCCGTCAACATGGTCACAGGCGAGGCGAGCCATGTTTCAGACCGCGCGCCGGAGCAGGACTATTCCCCCTCCGGCGATTCCACGGCGCTGGCGAGGACTGCCCTCCACCATCTGGACGACCGGCGTGTCCGGAAGTCTCAGAAGAAAAAGCGGCGGAACCGCCGCAAAGCCTACCGGGAGGGTACGGCGGCAAATAGCCGTCCATCCTCCCGTTTGCAATTCACCGAGGAGGAACGTGCCGCGCCGGAGCTGCAAAAGGCGATCCGCAAGTCCGACAAGGCGGCGGATAAGCTGGACACGGCACGGGCCGCTGTTCCCGAAAAACAGCCCTCTTTCCATCAGCCGGTGAATCCGCTGGCGCGGCCGTTACAGGAGATCGGCCACGCCGCCCATGCGAAGGTGCATGAGGTGGAGCAGGAAAATGTTGGCGTGGAGGCGGGGCACCTGACGGAGCGCGGCATGGAAAAGGCTGTCCGCTACGGAAACCGCAAACTCCAAAACTGGCAGACAGACCGCAAGCTGAAACCCTGGCGGGAGGTATCCAGCGCAGAGCAGGCGGCGGTCCAGGCCAATGCGGAGGCGCTGTACCAAAAGGCTTTGCGGGAGAATCCGCAGCTTGCAGCCAGCAATCCTATTTCCCGGATGTGGCAGAAAAAGAAGCTACAAAAACAGTATGCCGCCGCATACCGGGCGGCGCATAGCGCCGGGGACGCGGCAGCAGCGGCGCAGACAGCATCGAAGGGCGCGAGGAAAAGCGCGGACGCGGCGAAGAAGGCCGGAGAGTTTGTTTCCAAACACAAAAAGGCGTTTCTGCTTGTGGGTGGGATCGGCCTGCTGCTGGTCATGCTGCTGGGGCTGCTGCAATCCTGTTCCTCCATCTTCGGCGGAGGCGTGTCCAACATCGTTGCGTCCTCCTATCTCTCGGAGGATGCGGACCTGCTGGCGGCAGAGGCCGCCTACTGCGCGATGGAGGATGAATTGCGGGAGTATCTGGACACCTATGAGCAGACCCACGATTATGACGAATACCATTTTGATCTGGACGAGATCAAGCACGATCCCTATGTGCTGCTGTCCATCCTGTCGGCGCTCCATGAGGGCCAGTTCACCATTGACCAGGTACAGGACGATCTTCAAATGCTGTTCGACAAGCAATATATCCTTACCGAGACGGTCACCACGGAGACACGCTACCGCACAGAGACGAGAACGGACAGAGAGGGCAACGAGTATGAGGTGGAAGTCCCGTACACGTATTACATCTGCACCGTGGAGCTTGAAAACTTCGATCTGAGCCATGTTCCCGTTTACATCATGGATACGGAGACGCTTTCCATGTATGCCGTGTATATGTCCACGCTGGGGAACCGATCCGACCTGTTCCCGTCCTCCTGGTATGTGGACAAGTATATCACGACCCCGCCGGAGGACTATGAAATCCCTGCGGAATACCTCTCCGATGAACGCTTTGCGGCGCTTATTACGGAGGCGGAAAAATACCTGGGATATCCCTACGTCTGGGGCGGCAGCAGCCCATCCACCTCCTTTGATTGCAGCGGCTTTGTGAGCTATGTTCTGACCAACAGCGGTCTATGCAATATCGGGCGGCTGGGAGCCCAAGGCCTATACAACATTTCCACACGGGTATCTGATCCGCAGCCGGGCGACCTGGTATTTTTCGTTGGGACCTACGATACCGCGGGCATCTCCCATGTCGGCTTCTATGTGGGGCTGGACGATGCGGGCAACCCCATGTTTCTGCACTGCGGCGACCCGATCCAGTACGCAAGGCTCAATACAAGCTACTGGCAGCAGCACTTTTACGCCTACGGCAGACCGCCGTATGATTGATGGAGGTGAGTATATCAATATTGTTTCCTATGGCGGCGGTGCGAACAGCACCGCCCTTCTTGTTGGACTGCATCAGCACCGTATCCCTGTTGACCTGATCCTGTTTGCGGATACGGGCGGTGAGCATCCCCATACCTACGCCTATCTGGATATCATGGATCGCTGGCTGGAGGAACACGGTATGCCGAAGATCACACGGGTCTATAAGACCACAAGGGACGGCAGGCGGCTGACATTAGAGGATGAATGTCTGAAAAGCGGTACGCTGCCCTCCATCGCCTACGGCTTCAAGCGGTGTTCTTTGAAACACAAGATCGGACCGCAGGAAAAGTTTTGCAACAACTATCCTCCATGCCGTAAGGTTTGGAGCAGAGGGAAAAAGGTGGTCAAGTTCATCGGCTATGACGCTGGCGAACACTACCGAAGCGATAAGGTTCTTCTGCGTGATCTGGCAGACCCAAAGTACAGCAAATGGTATCCCCTAATGGAATGGGGCTGGGACCGGGAGGCTTGTATCCGGGCAATCGAGGAGGCGGGCCTGCCGCAGCCGGGAAAGTCCTCCTGTTTTTTCTGCCCCAGTATGCGGGCGGAGGAGATCATCGACCTGCGGGAGCATTACCCGGATTTGTTCCGGCGTGCGCTGGCATTGGAGGATAACGCACGGGCCAATCTGAAAACCGTTCAGGGGCTTGGACGCAACTATTCATGGAGAGAACGATTTGGAAAGGAGTTTATTTGACTATGGCAACTACTGAGAAGATCCGTCGTGACATTGAGAAGGTCCGGGAGAAGATCACGGAGCAGCAGAAACGCCTTCGTGCGCTGGAGGCGCAGCTTGCGGAGGAAGAAAATCTGGAGATCGTCCGCATGGTGAAGGCTGTCCACATGGACAACAAGGAGCTGACCGCTTTCCTGCGGGCCTACGCCAGCGGCATGATCTCCCTGCCGGAAGGGATGATGGAAAAGGAGGCCGCCGCTGATCCCGATACGATGGAGGGTGCCGATGATGAGGAATAAGCACATGATCCGCACATTGGCGGTGCTGCTGGCCGTTATGCTCTGCATGACGGCCTTTTCCACGGTCGCTTTTGCAAGTGATAGGGAGGCAGCCACCACCTCCGAGGCACAAACGGAACCGACTGACAGTGCGGATATCACCGGAGACGATCTCTCCAAACTGATCTCCGCGCTGTTTGGCTCTGTGCTGGGCAGCACGGAGAAATCCGGTAAGACCGGCACCGTCACCACGAATGGAGGCAAGCTGAATGTTCGCACGGGCGCTGGGCTGGATAACTACGCCTTTACGCAGCTTCCCAACGGGACGGTTGTGGAGGTCGTCGGCACGGACGGCGACTGGTACATGATCCGGCTGCCGGAGAAGATCGGCTACGTCTATTCCGGCTATATGACGCTCAGTGATACAGGTGGCGAAAATGATGGTAACTTTTCCTTCTCTATTGATCCCGATAAATTAAGCGAGCTGTTTGAGCAGCTTATGGGCGGCAGCGGAGGCGCCGCCCTGACGCCGGACGGAAACCTTTCGCTGATCGACGATATCGGCAGCAGCACTCGGAGCGGCAAGCAGTTCATTACGGTGGAAACGAAGAACGGTAACGTATTCTATCTCATTATCGACCGTGACGACGAGGGCGAGGAAACCGTACATTTTCTGAACCAGGTGGACGAGGCTGACCTTCTGACGCTTATGGGAGACGATGCTCCCGCGGCGGAGACACCCGCCGTCTGCAACTGCAAGGAAAAGTGTGCGGCTGGCGCGGTGAATACGAATTGCCCCGTCTGCAAGAACAATCTCTCCGAGTGCAGCGGCAAGGAGCCTGTGACGGAGCCGGAGCCTGAACCGGAGCAGCCGGAGAAAAAGAGCAGCGGCGGTCTGCTGGTCATTGTCCTGCTGCTGGCGCTGGCGGGTGGCGGAGCCTTTGCCTATGTGAAATTCATCAAGCCGAAGCAGGGCGTGAAGGTCAGCGCCGATCCCGACGATTACGATTTTGAGGATGAGGAATATCTTACCGAAGATGAAAGTGGCGATATAAAAGACAACTGACCCGTATAGTAAAATCCATTAAAAAAGAACTGTGCGTACCTGTCAAAACAGGTCGCACAGTTCTTCGATTATATTCCTTGGATTGCGGCTTTAACCATTGATGTAACGATTGCGGACGATATTTCCTTTACGGCATCAAGGACAAGTGGTATCCCCTTGGACTTAATAGTTTCCTTTGTCTTATTCCAAACGGTATCACTCTTGATTTTGTCTAAAAGCTCATGTCCTTCCCAAGTTAAGCGCCCAACACCAAATAAGTAAAGTCCATCTCCCGCATACTGAGCTTTATAGTCATAAATTAAACCGGCATCGTGAAGCAATGCACAATGATATGCAATAGTTTTCATGTCGTAGCCATCAATTTGAACATCGCTCCCTGGGAGCCAAGTATCGACATATTTTCCTTCGATGACAAAAAGAATTTTCCTGATAAGATCCATATCGCGTTGCATTTAATCACCTCTTTTGAATTATACACTATTTTACTACTTATCGCAATGAAAGGAGTAGCTTATTTGAAACTGATTATTGCCGAAAAACCGAGCGTAGCAAAATCTATCGCGTCGGCCCTGGGTGCTTCATCCAGGATCGATGGTTTTTATGAGGGCAATGGCCTTCTTGTATCCTGGTGCGTGGGGCACCTGGTATCCCCGATGGATGCGGGCGGCTATAACGAGAATTTCAAGAAATGGCGCTATGACGATCTTCCCATTTTGCCGGAGCCGTTCCGTTATGTGCTGGCACCCGGCAAAGAGGACGCCTTTGAAAATCTCCGCGCTCTGATGAATCGCTCTGACGTGGATACCATTGTCAACGCCTGCGACGCCGGACGGGAGGGCGAGCTGATCTTCCGTTTGATGTATGAAATGGCTGGATGCCGCAAGCCGGTCCTCCGTCTTTGGATTTCCTCGATGGAGGACAGCGCTATCCGGGAGGGCTTTTCTGATCTGCGCCCCGGCACCGATTATGAAGCCCTGTATCAATCTGCCCTCTGCCGCCAGAAAGCGGATTGGCTGGTGGGGATCAACGCCACGCGCCTTTTCTCCGTTCTCTATCACCGCACCTTGAATGTGGGCCGTGTGCAGACACCCACACTGGCAATGCTGGCGGAGCGTGACGCGAAGATCACGCTGTTTCACAAGGAAAAATATCATTTGCTGCGCCTGACGCTGGATGGAGCCGAGGCGGTGTCGGAGAAATTCACCGATTCGGCAGCGGCGGAACAGGCAGCGGCCATGTGCAAGGGTGCGACCGTCACCTGTACCTCTGTCACGAAGGAGCAGAAGAAGGAACAGCCGCCGAAGCTCTATGATCTCACCACCTTGCAGCGGGAGGCAAACCGCCTGTTCGGGTACACGGCGAAGCAGACCTTGGACTACGCCCAGAGCCTCTACGAAAAGAAACTGCTGACCTATCCCCGCACGGACAGCCGCTATCTGACCTCCGACATGGCGGAAACAGCCTCCTGCGTCATCCATCTGGCGGCGAAGGTGCCGCCCTTTGACGGGATCAGCAACTTCTTCCCGCTGGTGGAGGCCATGATCTCCGACAAGGATGTATCTGACCACCATGCTATCATCCCGACTATGGAGATTGAAAAAGCGGATTTGAAATTGCTCCCCGTTGGTGAACGAAACCTTCTGCTGTTGGTCTGCTGCAAGCTGCTGTGTGCATCGGCAGAGCCGTATATGTATGAGGTGGTCACGGCCACCTTTGACTGCAGTGGCCAGTCCTTCACCGCAAAGGGCAAGCGCATCCTCTCCGAAGGCTGGCGGGAGATCGACCGCATTTTCCGTACCTTCTTGAAGGAAAAGCCTGCGGATGGGGACGGCGATACGCTCCCGGACTTCACCGAAGGTCAGATTTTTGATGGTGCGGAGGTTGCTGTTACCGAGCATTTCACCCAGCCGCCGAAGCCCTACACCGAAGATACCCTCCTGTCCGCTATGGAGAACGCAGGCAAGGATGGTATCCCCGACGAGGCGGAGCGAAAAGGTCTTGGCACGCCTGCGACCAGGGCGGCTATCATCGAAAAGCTGGTGGCTGCCGGATTTGTGGAACGCAAGGGCAAGAGCCTGATCCCCACAAAAGCCGGTATCAACCTTGTCACAGTCCTGCCGGAGCCGCTGACCTCTCCCATGCTGACAGCGGAATGGGAACAGAAATTGACGGAGATTGCAAAAGGCAGCACTGACCCGGATACCTTCATGGACGGTATCCGCACGATGGTTCAAGAGATCGTGTCCACCTATTCCTGCATTTCCGAGGATGGCCAAAAGCTGTTTGCCCTGGAGAAGGAAGTGATCGGTACCTGCCCCCGCTGCGGCCAGCCGGTTTATGAGGGGAAGAAAAACTTTGCGTGTTCGGATCGGTCCTGCGGTTTCGTCCTCTGGAAAAATGACCGCTTCTGGACGAGCCGCAAGAAGGAGCTGACAAAGAAGATGACAACGGACCTTCTGAAAAAGGGACGTACCAATGTCAAGGGAATGTGGTCTGAAAAGAAACAGGCTGCTTATGACGCTGCGGTGATCTTGGATGACACGGGTGGCAAATACATCAACTTCAAACTGGAATTTCCGAAAAGAAAGGAAGGTGTCAATGGCAGAAAATAAGACTTTGGAACATTTACCCGAAGTGAGGGCGGCGGTGACTGCCCTCTCCCCGGAGGACCGGGAGGTGCTGGCGGCGGTGCAGACCTCGCCCTTCAAGCTGACAACACCAGAGCAGTTTAAGGAGTTTGCGGCCAACATCGACTATTTCGTATTTGAGCCCAATATCCACGATCTGAATGATCTGGGGTGGCGGTATCTGGCGCAGCACATGGATATGCTGCTGCCCCCGGAACTTCTGAAAGCGATCGACCCTGTTCCTTTTGGCAAGTACGCCATGCAGGAGGAACAGGGCCATTTTACGGAACACGGATATATTTCTCTTTCCGGCGACGAGTGGGTGCATGAACGCCCTGCGGAGCCGGAGAAAAAGCCCTCCATCCGGGAACGGCTGGAACAGGGCAAGAAGGAATGTGCAGAGAAAAGCAAGGCGCAGCCCCATAAGGAAAAGTCTGCGCCGGAACTGTAAGGAGGTGCTGATATGCCATATTACGATCACGACAAGGATTATCCCTTTGCCGCCTTTATCACCAATCTTGGGAAGTACAATGAGGGCGAGCTTGTGGGCGAGTGGGTGAAGTTTCCCACCACCGCCGAGGAACTGAAAGAAGTGTTTAAGCGGATCGGGATCGGCCAGAAGGATGACTTCGGCCAGCCCTATGAGGAATGGTTCATCACGGATTATGACTGCTATGTGGATGGCCTCTATGACAAGCTGGGCGAATACGAAAATCTGGACGAGCTGAATTATCTGGCATCGAAGCTGGATGAGATGAGCGAAAGCGAATACGCACAGTTTCAGGCCGGTATGGAAATGGGCGACCATTGCGGCAGCCTGCAGGAGATCATCAACCTCACCGAGAATCTGGATTGCTATGAGGTTTACCCCGATATCCATGACTATGACGATCTGGGCCGCTATTACATCGAAGAACTGGACGTTATGCAGGTGCCAGAGCATTTGCAGAATTACATCGACTATGAGGCCTACGGCCGGGACGTTGCGTTGGAGGAAAACGGCACCTTCACGGATCAGGGGTATGTCTGGGATACCGGCAGCAGCTTCCATGAGTTTTACGACGGCGAACGCGGCAGCATCCCCGACGAGTACCGGGTGATGACCTTTCAAGACGATCTTCCCGAAGAAGAAAAATCCGAATGGGCCATGGATATTGCCTTTGACATGGACGAGTTTTTCCGGCAGCGTGATCCGCAGTATGCGGCGGAGCACCCGGAGGCGCACGCCGCAAAGGAAGAAGTTTACGAAAACCTGATGGCGGGACGCATTTCCGCTCTGGATGAAAAGCTGGCGGCGCTGGGTCAGACGCAGGAGGACTATCTTCCGTCGGAGATTGAAAAGTTCAAGGATGCCACAGGCTATGAGGAATTTCTGGACTTCGACCCCGCCGAGATCAAGGCAGCGTTGGAGAACCCGGACAAGTCCCGTATTGACGAAATGCTGGCCTTTGCGGAAAAGGCAGAACGGGAGTATGCAGCGGAGGCGGCCGCCTATGTGCAGACGCCCGCCGACATTGCGGAGCAGGCGCAGGCCGTTCCGAGAGATACCTTTTCCATCTACCAACTGAAAAGCGGCAATGAAACATTGGATTACCGCTTTGAGCCGTTGGATGCCATCCGCAACAATGGCCTTTCTGTAAAGCCGGAGAACTATGAACTGGTCTACACCGCCCCGCTGACAGAGCAGGACAGTTTGGAAAGCATCTATACCCGATTTAATATCAACCACCCGGCAGACTTCAAGGGGCACTCCCTGTCCGTGTCCGATATTGTGGTGCTGCATCAGGACGGGGAGAACACCGCGCATTACTGTGACCGCTTTGGCTTCTCCCAGGTGCCGGAATTTTTGCAGCCGGAACGGGCAGCGGAGGTCACGATCCCCACGCCGGATCAGATGGCGACGCAGGAGCGGATCAGCACACCCAGAGGCAGCTTTTGTGTGACCAATATGACGCGGGAACAAATGGAGGCGGCGGGATATGGGGTTCACCATCAGTCTGACGATGGGAAATATCTCATCATGGGCAACGGCACACGGGCTTTTGCTGTCCTCGCGCAGCAGCCGGAACAGGACAATCCCCTCCGCACGGCGGAAATGACGCTGGAAGATGACTACGGGATGATCGATGGCGTTATCAACAACGGCAGACGCGGCGAAGAATTGGAAAAAGCCCAGGAGTACGCAGATCGGACAACGCCGGAGAAGCCTTCCATCCGTGAGCGGTTAGAGGATGCCAAACGGGAGTGTGCTGAGCACAAGCCCCCGGAGGGCAAGAAGCCCGGCCGTGATGTGCCGGAGCATGACTGCCTATGAGCCGAAGCAAGAAGTGGCGGCTGGAATGGGCGTTCTTCCTGGGCGAGAACGGCAGGCGGCAGTATAACCATATTTGTAAAAAATGTGTTCACGGCTGCAAGCAGAGTTTTAGGGCGTGTCTGGTCGCTTGTCCGCATTACAATTCCAAACGGTCTAAAATATGTGAAGATAGGGGTGGAAAAACCGCAAAATAATTCCCTGTATCCGTATTTTCAAAGGGAGCCTTTATGATTTCTCATGTGTCGGTCTGTTTGCTGGTACATGAAGAAAAAGGCTTGATTTCAAACACTTTCTGACACATAAAACGGGAGTACAGCTTTTCGGTTCATCCGATTGGCTGTACTCCGCTTTTTTCTTTTTGCAAAATGAAGATATTTGTAAATTGGAAAAATAACTGCTATAATTATAAAATATAAGGATATGGTTGTTTGCGTCAGGATTAGAGAAAAATGTTTGCTATGAGAGGAATCGCTTTATGGAAAAAGCAGATAATGAGATGTATGCCTTGGTAGACGAGGAATTTCTGGCGAAATTCTCCAATCAACATTTGAACTATATGAAGAAACTTTACTACTCATTCTATGCTGGCTATTGCAAAAGAATCAAACGAAAGTCATTAACTTCTGAGGATTTTTTTAAGAATATGCACCTCAGAAGATTTCAACTATACCAACTTTGTTGCCCTTATTGTGGGACAGTTTCCTTATGCATTCACGATAAGAAAGAATCTAAGACTGCTGGATATAATTTTTGCCATTCTTGTGGCCGAACATCTACGCTAAAAAATATACAAAAGCATCTGGCTCGCTTTGTTCGTATTAAACGAATGAATCGTATTAGTATTCAGGCAGTTGCGGAACATCGACCTGAAACAGAGAAGTGGCTATTGGCGTATGACTGCTATCAAATCGAAATAATTGAACTGGCATCTATTATCGAGGTTCTATTTAGGGATTATTTTGAGGCCTTACTCTTCATAAGTTGTGAATCTAAAAAAGATAGCTTCTTGGAAAAAATTGTTCGCAAGTATACTGGGAACGACTTTATGAATATTGAAAAAACAAATGATATCTACAAAAAGGCATTTGGAATTGAAATACGAAAGAATTTGAACGCTGAAACTTGGGATGATTTACTGGATATTGTGAACCTTCGGAACATGATAGTACATAATAACGGACAAGTAGACAAGCGCTTTGAGTCCACATCTACGTTCAGAAGATGGAAAGATCAAGTAGACATCCCGCTCATTAAAATAGAAGATGAAGATATTGCTAAACTGCTTTCAAGTGTTATTGATGCTGTTACAATCATTTCAAATCTATATCTAAAAGAATACTATCAAAGACGAAACCGAGTGATAGCAAACTACTACTTTAACAAAGAAAATGCATATGATTTTTTTGCGGACACGGAATGATTAAGAAACCGGAGGGTATTATCCCTCCGGTTTGTGTTTTAAGTGTAGTCATCCAACTATCAATCTCCACACCGTCAGCGGCACATACCACACCGCCACGATCAGCCGCCAGACCAGAACGAAACCGCCGATGATCCCGGCCAGAATAAAGTTCAGCGCGAACAAGGCGATCCCACTGCCCAGGGAGCCGCCGCCTGGTATGATCCAGAGGCGCAGCCGCCAGATGCCGAACGGCAGCCCGCAGAGTATCCATAACCATAGGTAGTCCAGCTCACCGGTTTTCACGCAAGCGGACCGGAAGATGCAGTACAGCAGCGCGGCGGCCGCCACGGGCAGGATCGTCTTGCAAAAGAAATCCTTTATTGCTTCGCCTCTCGTCATAGGCTCGCCTCCTTTGATATGTCTATATCGTTATTATATTTGATGTTCTGACAAAAGCCCAGGATAAAACGCAGAAAACGGATTTATTCCAGCTCCACATTCTTTTTCCGCTCCTGCTCCGGCTGCGGCGGGGAAAGAAAATCCTCCACATTCTGACGCATGGCAGCATAGTCCTGTTCTTTCCGCTGGGCTTTCTGCAATTCAGCTTTTAGAATGGCTTTTCTTGCGTTGAGCTCGTCTATTTCGGCCTGCATCCGCTCTGTGGCAGGCAGCGGAACCGCACCCAGCCGCTTACACTCCCTGGCGGCGGCTTCAAAAAGGATGATCTCGCTCTCATGCCCTCGCAGAAACTTTTCCTTATCCCTGGACGCCTTATAGCGGTCATAGATTGGCTTGAGCTGGCGGTAGGCGGCGACGTGCTTCATCTTCAAGGCCAGCTCGTCGATTTTCGCCCCGGTATCCCGAAGGTCCGCTTTCAGCCGGGCAGCGGAGGCGGATGCCACCTCGCACCGATCCAACAATTCTTCATAACTGCCGATACCATGCTCCGTCAAAAAGTTGGAGGTATCCGCGATCCGTTTCAGATTTTCGATGGTCGCCCAGCGGCGATAGCCTGCACTCTGCTGCGCCTTGATGTTGTTCTGGATATCAATGAGCAGACTGATCTTTCCATTCTGCTGTTTCGGTTGGCGGGAAGGTCTGGCGCGTCCGGCAATCCGGGCGGCAAGGGCTTCTTCGGTGTAGTCCATCCCCAAGGTTTTCAGACGGGTAAACCGTTCCTGATCCGGCGCTCTGGCGGAGATATATTTGCCACGCTTGATCTCATAGCCTTCTCTCTGCAGGCGGCGAAGCAGTTCTTCCAGGTTGGAACAGGCTGGCAGGAGCCGGTCAATAGCAGCTTTCAGCTTCGCCTTATAACTGGTGCCGTTTTGCGTGGTCTGATGTTCAATATAGCTTTTGCCCTTGTCCTGTCCGGGGATGATGACGGACAGACCGTGTTCTTTGCAAAGCCTGTCCGAAGTGCGGCGGATGAAGTGATAGCTCCGCTTATTGGAGTGATAGTGCTTGTGATCCTGAAAGCTGACCGCATTGAAAATCAAGTGGTTATGAACATGATCTTTGTCTATGTGGGTGGTAAGTACAAATTCATACTTGCCGCCCAAGATTTCTTTTGCAAGTTCCATGCCTATTTCATGGGCCTGTTCCGGCGTAACCTCCCCAGGCTGAAAGGCTTGGATCAGGTGTCGGCCCAGGTTCGTTCCCTTGTCGATGGCATGGCGGCGGGTCCAGGCAAATTCGATATCCGCAGTTTCGACGGAGCAGCCATAGGCGGATACCAGGAGCTTCCCGTCTGTTTTCTCCGGGTTGCAGATATAGTCAATGGCTGCTTTCAGCGTTGACTTGATAGGATGTGTCTTTGTAACTGCCATATCTCGTCCAGCCTTTCCCGTATCTCGTCCATGTCGGCCTGATACGCAGGACCTCCGGCGTTGATCCGCTTGGCGATCTGATTGATGTTCCGGCCGATGGCGGAAAGCTCTTTGGTGAACGCCTTGATATCTGCGGTATCTGTATAGATGATATACCCGTCAATCGCCATCTTGCGGAGATAGGCACCGATCCGCTGGGTGGGGAGCTGAGCCATCTTCTGTTCAATCAAAGCCCGTTCCTCCGCCGTCACCGGGCAGCGAAGAACGATGGGCCGTTTCCTGTTCGCCATAGCGGATACCTCCGTTTCTCATAAGGGTTTGGGATATCCCAACAAGCAGTTTTCTCTTTTCGGGCAAGGGACCTGAAAAGAAGAAAAATCCGCAAGTGTGGCTACACTTGCTGTGCTTGCTGACTACTTCGTACCCCCGTATTCCTTCCGCTACCCATACTACAATCTGAATGGGGCCTTTTGGCCACATCTGCGGATTTTGCAAAAGAAAAACGCCATGAACTACCTGTTCATAGCGTTCCTTACACCGTATTCAATTTTCTCCCTCGCTGTCTGCTCTTGCATCCAGTAGCGCTTGCGCCGTTGCCGTAAGGATTTTGATTTCCGCATCCGTCAGCTCGTCCAACAGCGTTTCAAACTGCATACGCTCCGTAGACTTGCCCTCCATAGCTTCGCCATGAAGAATCTGATCCACGGAGATATGATACCGGGACATCAGCTCTAAGAATACCTGTACGCTGGGATGCTGTCCCTTATTCTCGATGTTGGCGAGATAGCGCGGCGAAATAAACAGCGCATCAGCTGCCTTATTCCGGGATTCTTTCTGCTTTGTGCGCCCGGCTTTGATTGCTGCGCCATACGGCTTGAAGTCGATTTTCGCAACAGGCCGCTTATCTTTCTTCGTTCTTTTAGACATATCCATTCACCCTACTACATTCTACTGTTCACCTCGTTTTCAAGGATATGCCTTATTAGTTCATTGTGTTAGCTTAAATACTTCCTATTATTCACATTCGGTCTATTGCTATTATTCGTTTGACCGTATATAATATATCATGGTAGGTTTTAAACAGAAAGGACGGGTGCTTGTATGGAATATGTATCTTGTGCGGAAGTGGCGGCAAAATGGGGCATTTCCGAAAGACGGGTGCAGAAACTTTGCGAGGGTGAGCGCATACCCGGCGCGGTAAAGTTCAGCCGCATTTGGTTGATACCCAAAGACGCGGAAAAGCCTGTTGACGGGAGAAGAATAGACAGTAAGATAATTGATAAATAGTTGAAAAATGAGCACTACACTTAATTGTTAGGAGGTGTGTAAAGTGGGAGCAAAAATCTTAATCGCTGACGATGAAAGCGACATTGTTTCTATGCTCGGCAGCTTTTTTGAAAGCAAGGGCTTTCGTGTCCTGCCCGCTTTCAATGGTGCAGAAGCACTAAAGCAAGTGGAAAAACAACCGGATATTATTTTGCTTGACATCAATATGCCCGGAAAAGACGGGTTAGAAGTTTGCAAGCGTATCCGCGATCACATATCCTGCCCGATCCTTTTTCTGACTGCTCGAATCGAAGATACAGATAAGGTAAAAGGCTTTACTGTTGGCGGCGATGATTACATTGTGAAGCCCTTTTCACTTATGGAACTTGAAGCGCGGGTGCGCGCTCATCTGCGCCGGGAAGCACGACACAATTTTGAAGCACAAGTCAAGTTTTCCGGTGATTTGACGATTGACTATTCAGAACGTTGCTTGTTCTTTGGCGATAAGCGTGTCGGTCTTGCAAAAAAGGAATTTGATATTGTGGAACTGCTTTCTCAAAATCCAGGACAGATCTTTGATAAAGAACGGATATATGAGCGTATTTGGGGTTATGACAGCGAGGGCGACAGCAGCGTTGTGGCAGAGCATATCCGCAGAATACGATCCAAAATCGCGGCATATACCGACCGCATATATATTGAAACGGTTTGGGGGTGTGGATACAAATGGGTCAAGTAAATTGCCGCAAGCACTATTTATCTCTCCGAAAAAGCCTTGTTCTCTATATAATTGCCTTTGTTGTACTCGCAGTCTTTCTATCCGTAACGACTTTTTCAATCTGTGGTAGTGCTGCCGAAGGTATCAGAGCATCTTATCCCCCGTCCGGCGAAAAATATTATTTGACAAATGAACAGGGGGAACAGTTGGGCGACGGCGCTTACATCGGGACAGTGCCCGTCCCGATGTCTAAAGAGGACGAGCGTACCATTGCGCTACTGGAGAAACTTCCCATTGTTGCAACTCCTATCTATTCTGCATTCTGTATTATCGCTGCTGCGCTGCTGTTTTACAGAAACAGGCTGAAAAAGCCGCTTGTGGAACTGCGGACTGCTTCTGAAAAAATAGCGAACAATGACTTGGACTTTTCAATCGACTATGATAACAACGATGAATTGGGGCAGCTTTGCGCGTCCTTTGAAATCATGCGGACAACCCTTGCGGACAATTTCTCTAAAATGTGGCGGCAAGTTGAAGAACGAAAAGCACTCAACGCCGCTTTTGCTCACGATTTGCGTACCCCTCTAACAGTACTAAAAGGCTATAATGAAATGCTGCAAGCCAGCGAAAATCCTCAAACACAAGAAACCGCCGCCATAATGGGCAAACATATCTCCCGTATGGAAAGCTATGTGAGCAGTATGAGCAATCTTAGGCGCATGGAAGATGCGCAGCCGGAGTACAAGTTGATAGACTTGCAGACAGTGGCATCTTCTTTGTATGACAGCGCAAAAATCGTATGTGCGAAAAACGGAAAAGAATTGATTTTACAAAATGACATGCCTGTTTCGCAGTTATCCCTTGATGGGGCCTTTGTTTCACAGGTCAGCAATAACCTGATCTCCAACGCGGTTCGGTATGCCCGGACTGCGGTGACAATCTCTTTTGCCTTGCGTGACAATGGTCTGCTGCTTTCCGTATCGGATGATGGAAAGGGGTTTGACAAAAACGGTCTGCAAAAAGCCACCAGTCCATATTACACAGAGGAAAGCAACCATTCCGAGCACTTTGGACTTGGGCTGTATATTTGCAAGCTGCTTTGTGAACACCACAACGGCTATTTGAAGATCGAAAATACTGCATCCGGGGCAAAGGTATCCGCCTACTTCAAATCTCCTGCCTTGTAGATAAAAAGTAGATATTTTCCCTCTATACTCTCCATGAAAACACATGGAGAGTATTTTTTTGCTCCATATGGAGAAAGGGGCTTTTTATGGAATTAAAAACGATCGGACTGACAAAAAAGTTCGGTTCCAAAACCGCCGTGGACAATTTGAATATTACCTTAACAAATGGCGTCTACGGCTTACTGGGTGCAAATGGCGCAGGGAAAACAACGCTTATGCGTCTGCTCTGCAATATCCAAAATCCTACTTCCGGGAAAATTCTGCTGAACGGGAAAAACATTGTGGGGCTGGGTGAACGCTATCGCAATCTTTTGGGCTACTTGCCCCAGCACTTCGGATATTACCCGGATTTTTCAGCGTTTGACTTTCTGCTCTATGTTTCTGCCCTAAAAGGATTGGACGAGAAGGCGGCGCGGAAGAAGTCAAAGGAGCTGCTGGAAGCAGTAGACTTATCGAGAGAAAGTAAGCACAAAATCAAAACCTTTTCCGGGGGCATGAAGCAGCGTTTGGGGATTGCACAGGCCATGCTCAATGACCCCCATATTTTGATTTTAGACGAGCCGACGGCGGGGCTTGACCCGAAAGAACGCGTCCGTTTCCGCAATTTGATCAGCGCCTTTTCCAAAGACCGCATTGTGATCCTGTCTACGCATATTGTTTCCGATGTGGAGTTTATTGCGGAGGAAATCATCATGATGAAATCCGGGCAAATCATTCACTTTGGAAATCCGCAGGAGATCACTTCTGAAATCGACGGCCAAGTGTGGGAATGTACGGTTCCGACTGCCTATGCGGAAAAATACGCGGCTGCCTACAACACAAGCAACTTGCGAAACACCAGCGAAAACCAGACAATTTTACGGATCATTGGAGATCGTCCGCCGATGGAAAATGCAGTAAGGGTGCAGCCTACTTTGGAAGATTTGTACCTGTTCTATTTCAAAGGGGGCTGTGAAGAATGAAAAAACTGATTCTTTTTGAACTGCGGAAAGTGTTTTCAAAGCGTTTGGCGCTCATCGCTCTAATTGGAATTATCCTGTTCTCTGCCTTGCTATCCTTTTCCACCTTTCAAAACAAATATGCGTTTGACCAAAATATCGGTAAAGGTACTGGCAAAACAGCAGTAGAAATCGACAAGGAAATTGCAGCGAAATATGAAGGAATCCTGACAGACAAAAAAGTGCAGCAAATGATGTCTGATTTTGCACCGACATCAGATTTACATGGATTGAGTGCAATCTATGTTTATCAAAACGCCATGCAATCGGCAGCCTTTTCACGGTTTTCTGATAAAGAGGGAAATTGGAACGGATTAAGTGTTTCTGATGTATTTGGCAATGAAGAAATCAAAATTGGCTATGTGGACGGTTGGCTTTCCACCAGCCGAAACATGGTGCGGGTTTTTGTCGCGCTTGCTCTTGCGGTTATCATCATGCTTGCTCCGATTTTCTCCGGCGAGTATGAAGGTGTTGATAATATCATATTGACAAGCAAGTACGGTAAAACCAAATGCGCTACTGCAAAGGTGGTTGCAGGTATTATCACCGCCATTCTCACTACCACGCTGATTGCAGCATTTAACCTGCTTCTTGCTTTTGTTTTTTATGGAACAGAAGGGTTGGATTGCAGTATTCTATTTGCCCCCAGTGACTATGTGGAAGCGTTTATCCCTTTTAATATCACCTGCGGTACGCTGCTCAAATATCAAATTCTGCTGGCATTTACCTGTACGCTTAGCGTTACGGGAATTACACTGTTCCTATCTGCAATCAGTAAAAATCAGATTGTAGCTTTGGTTGCGGCGATGGCAATTTTTCTTTTTCCCGTTTTGCTGCCGATCACCGAAGTAAATCCATTGTTCCGATTGGTTGGACTTCTTCCGATCTATCATGTACTGGCCATTTCGCTCCTGTCGGTGGAACAAATGAGTAACGGGATGCTGTATGCGATATGGGCAATCCCGGCAGCACTGCTCTTTTTGGGAGTTGGTGCAGGTATCTCTCGCCGTGTATTTGCAAAGCATCAAGTTTTATAAATCATTCGCACAGAGCCGCTAACAGCAGATTTGCGCGAAATAAAAAACGGCGGCTTTAATACGAAATCAAAGCCGCCGTTTTCTTTTCGAAAAATAAGAATACGGGGGGTGTGTTAAAGTCGCCCTTTTTTAAGGACACGGCGGTATCTGGGAGGTATTGCCGTGTCCTTTTTGCTTTTTCGCAACGTCCATGATCTGCACCAGTTAAAAAAAGCGTAGCCCCTCCATCGGACTATTCCGGCTATGAGTATGAACACAGAAATCATGTAAATAGATTTTATAATTCTTCTGCGCCTGTCTGCGTTTTGCAGACAGGCGCTTTTTGTCGTTATCGGGGATGTTTCTACTGTCCCCGCGCTCCGCCCTTTGCCTGATCCGGCCACCCACCCGATCAGGACGAAAGGAGCGCACAAATGAGCGACAGAAAAAATAATTTTGATTTTTCCCGGCAGAGCTGGCCAAAACAGCCTTCCGCAGAACGAGTAGTGGGCGAAAGGGGAAGAAAAGAACTGCCTCCCGGCACGAAGGGAGGTGAGAACATGAAACCTGATCGCCACGCCGAACACAAGCAGCACGCCTTTGACAGCTTTTGCAAAAAGGTCTTGAAGTGCGAGGCCTGCAATGGCTATCGAGAGATCAGCCGCAGGAAGAAGCACAGCATCCCTTTCAGCGAACTGCCGGAGGACGCAATGGAGCAGCTTGCGGCCTATGACCGTTATCCCTGGGAGTACAACACCTTCATTCTTGGCGGTGATGTGATCCTGATCGAAAACGATCTGCTGGCCGATGCGCTGAACGCCTTGCCTCAGGACAACCGGGATATCCTTCTGATGTACTGGTTCCTGGAAATGGCGGACCGTGAGATCGCGGAGCGTATGAACCTGGCCCGCAGGACGATCAACAACCGCAGGCTGAAATCCTATCGGCTGCTGAAAGAGCTGATGGGAGGTGATACGGATGCGTGACACCGCAGCTTCCCGGAATAATCTTCTTCCTTATCCGGTCATTACCGCCGCTGTCCAGGGCGACCCTGACGCGGTAAACCGTGTGATCGGCCACTACTCCGGCTACATAGCGGCGCTTTCCACAAGGACAAGCTATGATCCTCAGGGCTGTCCTCATTCTCAGGTGGACGATGATCTGCGCCGCAGACTGGAAACGAAGCTGATTATTGCGATTCTGGATTTTGACCTGACCTGATTCAGATGACCGCCGTGCGTTCCCCTTTCCGCATGGTGTGTTCCGCACCTTGACAAAGAAAGCCCGTTGGGAGGCCAGCGCCGCAGTATAAGGCAAACGGATACATTCCTGTTTGTGCCGAGCCATACGGTCGGTGCGCCATGACCTCCATGCGGAGAGAGCGAGAAACACCAGACCGCAAAGCAAGCGTGGCAGCTTGCGGGCGATGACACACGGGCAGGGTCAAAGATACTCGCGCATTGAACGCCCAAAAAGCATTGTGCGCCGCACCCATCAGCATGGGCCGGGGTTAGACTCCCGTGGAGCTGTGCCAGCAGCCGTCCGTTTTGCCTCTTTCATTGCTATCTTTATGCTTTATGAAAGGGGATTTTATCATGCAAGATAAAGCTACAAATCCCGGCAAGACCAGCAGACCAGAGAAAAATCCTCTGGATGCAAAAACGACCTATCACATTGGCAATCGGTCGTTCGTTGTTGAGCCGGTTTTCAAAGAAGAAAGCCCGGATACCCTGGGCAGCGTTCTCCTTCGCCTGATGAAGTCCGAGAGTGAAAAGCTGTAAATAGCTTTCAAACCCGGCTGACAGAGGCAGCAAATGGCGGTATAATGTGTTCGTACAAGTATATTTGCTATTCGACTGCCTTGACGGAAGGAGGACTTATGAAACAGTCGAATAACAAAAAATCCCGTGACGTGACCGCCTTTCTCTATGAAAGGCTTTCCCGTGACGATAATCTTGAAGGCGAAAGCTACAGCATCGGCAATCAAAAGAAACTGCTTGCCAAAGTCGCAAAGGAAAAGGGTTACACAAATCTGGTTCATTTTCTGGATGACGGCATTTCCGGCGTGACGATGGATCGCCCTGGTTTTGTAGAAATGATCTGCCAGTTGGAACAGGGAAAAGCCGCCGCCGTCTTTGTCAAAGACCTTTCCCGCCTGGGGCGAAACTACATTGAGGTCGGACGGCTGACGGAAGAATTTTTCCCGAACCATGATATCCGCTTGGTGGCCGTTTCGGATAACATCGACACGGCAGAGGGCGAAAATGAGCTTGCCCCGATCCGCAACCTGTTCAACGAGTGGTATGCCCGCGATATCAGCAAAAAGCGGCGCATCAGCAATAAGATCAAGGGCAATGCCGGTGAGCCGATGGGCCAGCCTCCCTATGGTTACATCAAGGACCCGAATGATCCGAAGCATTGGATCGTGGATGACGAGGCAGCCCAGGTTGTGCGCCGCGTTTACAGCATGACTTTGGAGGGGTTCGGAACAGAGCAGATTGCCGCCCAGCTTGAAAAGGACGATGTCCTGACCCCGCGGGCCTACTGGCTCACGAAGGGCATCAAACGCCCCGGCAAGGGCAAACAGCAGCCTCCTACCAAGTGGAACAGCTCCACAATAACCAAAATTCTCTCCCTGCAGGAATACTGTGGTGACATTCTCAATTTCAAAACTTATTCCAAATCCTACAAGAATAAGAAGCGAATCGACAATGACCGTGAGAATTGGGTGGTGTTCCAGGACGTCCATGAGGCGATCATCGAGCGTGCTATGTATGAGCAGGTGCAGCAGAAGCGGGGCAAAATCCGTAAGCGTCGCACCAACAATGGAGAACACAATATGTTTTCCGGCCTGTTGGTCTGCGCCGATTGCGGCAGCAACCTTCACTTTCACTTCAATCAGGGCAATCCGGAGATCAAGTATTTCAACTGCTCCAACTACAAGGGCAATCGCGGCACCTGCACCTCTACCCATTATGTCCGCGTAGACTTCCTGGAGGAAGTAGTGCTGGGAGAGATACGGCGCTTAACGAAATTCGCCAGCCTCTATGAGGACGAATTTGTAAAAGCTGTGATCGGTCATTCCCAGCAGGCGGAACAGACAGACCGCAAGCTGAAGGAAAAAGAGCTAAGAACGCTCCTTGCCCGTGATGAAGAATTGGACGGCCTTTTTGAGCGCATCTATGAGGATAATGTTTCCGGCAAGCTCTCCGATGACCGCTTCGCAAAAATGTCCCGGCGGTATGAGGACGAGCAAAAGGAGCTGGCGGAGAAAATAAAAAAGCTCCGCTCCGAAATAGAGAAGCAGAGCAGCCGTTCCATGACGACAGATATGTTTATCGGTCTTGTCCGTAAGTACACCAGAGCGAGAAAACTGACGCCCCGGATGCTGAACGAACTGATTGAGAAGATCGAAGTGTTCAATGCGGAGAAGATCGACGGCGTATGGGAGCAGCGGCTTCGCATCCACTATAACTGCGTCGGAACGATCGAGATTCCAACGGTGCTGCCCCTGCCGATCCCGGAAGTGTCCGTAAATACAAGAAAAGGCGTAGTCGTCAACTACGCCCCCCTGTGAACTCGCTGTATAAAAAGCGAGTGTTCTTACAGCTTTTCAAATGCTGTAAGAACACTCGCCATGGTGCGGGTGACAGGACTTGAACCTGCACGCTTGCGCAATAGATCCTAAGTCTATCGTGTCTGCCAATTTCACCACACCCGCATTATGACGGATTGACCGTGTTTATTTGCATAATTACACGTATAACTTAATTATTATATCACAAAAATCGAATGATGTCAATGACTTTTTTGAAAAAATATACAACGGCGGTGTAAAAAATTACGCTTAGAAAAATATACGCAAAATGTGCTTGACAGCGTAGGGTTTATGGAGTATAATATTAACGTGGAATAATTTTTTGACAGGGAAGAGTGTTTAAAAGAATGAAAGATTTTTCTTGATGATGCTTGTGCGGACAGGCTGTATGGATGTTTGCAGGAACCTTGTCGGAAAATTTCATTTGCTTTTTCTCGTTAAAAATATCATTTTTATAAAGGAGATTTGATGTATGTCACTTACAAACAATCCTAACGTACTCAAGTGGGTTGACGAAATGGTCGCTCTCACAAAGCCTGACAAGGTTGTATGGATCGACGGCAGCAAGGAGCAGCTCGATGCTCTTACTGACGAGGTTTGCTCCCTTCCCGAAGGCAACAGAGACAAGATGTACAGACTTAACCAGGAGAAGCTTCCCGGCTGCCTGTACCACAGAACTCTTCCCAACGACGTTGCTCGTGTAGAGGACAGAACATTCATCTGCACACCTACCAAGGAAGAAGCAGGTCCTACCAACAACTGGATGGATCCTAAGGAAATGTATGCTAAGCTCACTCCTCTTTATGACGGCGTTATGAAGGGTAGAACCATGTATGTTATCCCTTACTCCATGGGTCCTATCGGTTCTCCTCTCGCTAAGGTCGGCGTTGAGCTTACTGACTCTATCTACGTTGTTCTTAACATGAACATCATGACAAGAATGGGCAAGCAGGCTTTTGAGAACCTGGGCGATACCTCCAACGATTTCGTAAGAGGTCTCCACTCCAAGGCTAATGTTGATCCCGAGAACAGATACATTGTTCAGTTCCCTCAGGACAACACTATCTGGTCCATCAACTCCGCATACGGCGGAAACGTTCTCCTCGGCAAGAAGTGCTTTGCACTCCGTATCGCTTCCTACCAGGGCAAGAACGAAGGATGGATGGCTGAGCATATGCTTATCCTCGGCGTTAAGAAGCCTGACGGCAAGGTTGTTTACATTACAGCTGCATTCCCCTCTGCTTGCGGCAAGACCAACCTCGCAATGCTCATTCCTCCTAAGACTTACAAGGATAAGGGCTACGAAGTATTCACCGTTGGTGATGATATCGCTTGGATGAAGCCCGGCGCTGACGGCAGACTTTACGCTATCAACCCCGAGAACGGCTTCTTCGGCGTTGCTCCCGGTACTAACGCTAAGTCCAACTACAACGCACTTGCTTCCACAATGAAGAACACCATCTTCACAAACGTTGCTCTCAACAATGCTGATAACACAGTTTGGTGGGAAGGTCTCGATAAGAATCCTCCCGAGGATGCAACTGAGTGGAAGGGCGCTAAGGTAAACGGCAAGGAATACACTTCTGTTATCGGTGCTGACGGCAAGCCCCAGAAGCTGGCTCACCCCAACTCCAGATTTACAGCTCCTGCTGTTAACTGCCCCTGCGTATCTCCTGAGTTCAACAATCCTAACGGTGTTCCCGTTTCCGCTATCATCTTCGGCGGCAGACGTGCTTCCACCACTCCTCTGGTATATCAGTCCTTCGACTGGACACACGGAACTTACATCGGTTCTGCTGTTTCCTCCGAGACAACAGCTGCTGCTGTAGGTGCTGTCGGCGTTCTCCGTCACGATCCTATGGCAATGAAGCCCTTCATCGGCTACAATGTTGGTGACTACTGGGCACACTGGCTCGAAATGGGCGAGAAGCTCGGCGACAAGGCTCCTAAGATCTTCAATGTTAACTGGTTCAAGCAGGACGAGGAAGGTCACTTCATGTGGCCCGGCTTCGGCGATAACATGAGAGTTCTCGACTGGATCATCAAGCGCTGCGAGGGCACTATCGACGCTGAAGAAACTGCTATCGGTTACCTTCCCAAGAAGGGTGACATCAACCTCGAGGGTATTGAGGACGAGGTTACACCTGAGATCCTCGACAAGCTCCTTTATGTTGATAAGGACCTCTGGAAGAAGGAAATCGCAGAAATGCGCAGATACTACAAGGAAGACATCTCCGACAAGGGCGGCCACATTCCTGCTGCTCTCATCGCTCAGCTCGATAAGCTGGAAGAGAGACTTAACAAGTAATCTGAAAACTGCATAAGTTTTGCCCCTCAGGGATCTCCCTGAGGGGCTTTTTGCGTTGCATCACTATAGACATTCCATGAAAAATATGCTATAATAAGGGAAATTATAACGCAATCGGAGAAATGATATGACGAAAAAGATAACGGTTCATCTGGCGGCATTTTTTGCGGCTATAGCGGTGATGTGGGGGCTGCTGGTGCTTACCTCTATTATCCCAAACAAAAAAATATATGAGGGGCTTATGGAAAGCGCCGATTATTACGGCAATACAGAGGCATTTTCCTTTGAAAACAGCGGAAAGCTGTGCGATGTTGCCGATAACTACGCCGATGCTATCCTGCTGAATATTCTGTGGAACATAGACAGCTCTCACCCTGTTTATTCCTCGCTGGATACCAAATACTACAGCGGGGAGGAGCTGGGCGTGAACTACGGGCTGTATGCTGCACTGAACGGCGTTGCTCCCGATACGGATTATTCCCGCTACTGGCACGGCTCGGTAATATTTATCCGTCCGCTGATGGCTTTTATGAGCGCTCGTGGGGTGAAAGCCGTGGGTCTGGCGGCTGTGATAATTCTTGCGGCGGTGTGCTGCGGTATTCTTGTGAAAAAGCGGCAGTATTTTGCGGCGGCGGCTCTGGCGGTGTCGCTGTGCTGCGTCCATGTGTGGAATGTGGGGCTGTCGCTGGAGTATATCCCTATGTTCATCGTAACCATGGCGATGTGCATTTTGTATGTGCTGCTTGAAAAAAAGGGTGATATTTATGTGACCGTGCTTTCCGTTATCGGGGGAGCTGCTGCGGCGTTTTTCGATTTTCTCACGGCTGAAACTTTGTCCATACTTCTCCCGCTGCTGCTGGTGGTGATCATCCGATACAGTGATGACCGACTTGAAGAGAATGGTCTTCCTCTTGTTATAAAAAGCGGCGGCTGCTGGGGAGCGGCGTATCTTATGACCTTTATTGTCAAATGGGCGGCGGCTTCAGCTGTGACAGGGGAGAACAAGTTCGTTTCAGCCATTCATTCGGCAGAGGTGCGCATAGACGGCGAGACTGATATGTCCCTGCCCATGCAGATAATATCCGCACCTCTGGCAAACATCTCCACACTTTTCGGCGGAGATGTGCGTGTTGACGGCGGACGCATCGCCTTGGGACTTATACTGACCGTTCTTATTTCGGGAAGCATATGCTTGCTTTTGGGCAGCAAAAAGCCCCCAAAGGCAGAGATAACAATAGCCGTACTGGGACTTGTGCCGTACCTGAGATACATCGTCCTCAGCAACCATTCATATCTTCATGAATATTTTACCTACAGGGCGCAGGCGGCGACTGTTATGGCGCTTTGCGCATTGGTATGGCTTTGCATACGTGATAATAAACCGACCAAAAAGGTCAGACAGAAGGTGAAGCGGTGACGGAATTTACTATACTTATGCCCTGCCTGAACGAGGAAAAGACCATCGGCAGCTGCATTGATGAGGCGAAAAAGGGTATAGCGGCAAGCAATATCTCCACCGAGATACTTGTGGCGGATAACGGCAGCAGCGACCGTTCCGCTTTCATTGCCCGTGAGCATGGTGCAAGGGTGGTGAACGTGGCTGAAAAGGGTTATGGCAGCGCACTTATCGGCGGCATAAAGGCGGCGCAGGGGAAATATATCATCATGGGCGACTGCGATATGAGCTACGATTTTTCCGATATTGGCGGCTTTGTGCAGAAGCTCCGTGAGGGCTATGGGCTTGTTATGGGCAATCGCTTCGGCGGTATTGAAAGTGGCGCTATGTCCTTTTCCCACAGATATATCGGCGTGCCCTTGCTGTCGCTGGCAGGGCGGATAAGATACCATACCTTTGTGACGGATTTTCACTGCGGCATCAGGGGATTTGACAGGGAAAAGGCTCTGGCGCTGGGACTGTCCTGCTCGGGCATGGAGTTTGCCACAGAGATCATAGGAAAATTCGCACGCTCGGGGGAGAAGATCGCTCAGATACCCGTAAAGCTGCGCAGGGACGGCAGAAACGGCAGATCGCACCTCAGAAGCATACCTGACGGCTGGCGGCATCTGAGGTTTATTATCACAAACAGCTGTGAAAAAAAATGAGGCATTTGCAGGAGTTTGCAAATGCCTCTTTGTGTTATTCGGTAAATTTTATGAGTCAAGACCGTTGAGAATGTAATTGTAAATGCAGTGGTAAGCGTATTCCCTGGTAACATAGCCGTCGGGGTCAAAATTACCGTTCTTGCTGCCGTCAACAGCGCCTGCAGCCCAGGCAATGGAGATGTAGCCCACATATGCGCTGCTGTCCGAAACGTCCTTGAAGGGGGACTTGAAGATGTTCTTCATCTTGGCGTATCTGTCAGCGCCCATGTCCTTTACGAACAGCCTTGCCAGCTCTTTTCGTGTAAGATACTTGGCGGAAGTGCTTTCGCTGCCGTTTGCGGCATATTCCTCCACAACGGGGTCTTCGTAATAGCCTGCGTTTATCAGTGAAAGCAGAGCGTTTACCTCGTCAGCGGTTATTTTTGAATTGGGGGAGAACTTTTCATTGTCATGTATCTTGATGCCGTAGTTGTAAAGTGTGGCGATCTCGCTCTTGTACCGGGAATTGTCAAGGTCAGTGTAGGGGCAGGTCTCGCCCTGAGAAGCTGCCTTTTCAAGGGGCTTTCCGTTGTTGTCGCAGAGCTTTCCTGTTCTGGCGTTGAGCTTCCATGAATCCATGCTGTAGATGAGATATGTGTGGGGCACGGATCTATAATCGGTAAAGCCGTCGTAATAGAGGGACATATCCTGCTGACCGAACAGCAGCTCAAGAGCCTTCTGCTTGTTGACTATCTTGCCATCGCCGAAATCAACGTCCTTGGTGTAGTTTGAGCTGATGCTTGTTACTCTGCCGTCGGAATTAACGGTAACGTAAATGGAGTCGCCCGAGACCTGAATGTTGTTTACGTATCTGTAGAACTTGAAGCTGCGGCTGGTTACGGTGTAGTTTTCCGTCTTGACAGCGGGAGCGGTGTTCTCGGGGTCAGCCTTGTATTCGCCGAAAATGTCGCCGTAGTAATATTTTGCGGCTTCTTCGGCAATGAAATTGGCTTTCTTAACGTCCAGCGCCTGCTTGCTGTTCAGGGTGTAGTTGTTGAAGCTGATTACCTTTCCTGACTCAGCGTCAGCGGTAACGTATATCTCGCTGTATTCCTTTTTGTTGTTGATATAAAAGCGGCAGCTGATGGCAAAGCCGCTGGGAGCTTCTTCGCTATAGTCGATGTTAAAATCATTGACAAGGTGGCTCTTGGTGACGCCGATGTACTTGTCTTTCATCATCAGCTCCTTGAATTTATCCGAGGTGAGCATCTTGCTCATATCCGCAAGCTTTTTCTTTTCCTCGTCGGTGAATTTTACGCCTGTTGCGGGAGTGGCTTCTATATCATCCTCTTCCATCACGTCAAGCGCTTCTTCCTCGGCGGGCATGTCATAGCCGCTGTCACTGTATTTATCGGTGTCAAGAGCGGCAAGATAATCATCGTTCATGGTGGAATGTTCGCCTGTGGAAGCGTTGTAGATAAAGCTGTTCTGAGGCTCATAGACGATGCTTGCGGTGGTTTTGTTTGTTTCGTAGTCGGTGGATATCCTGTACCATGGCTTTATGGTGACTTCCTTGGCGTAGATCTCCTTGATAGCTTCCTGAGTGAGAACATCAGCGGAAGAGCCGAACTTTGCGTTCTGCCACCAGTTCATATCCATTCCCAGAACATCGCCTGTGTATTTGTTGAGATATATGCGGCCGCTGTTGTTTCTTACCTCAACGCTGCCGTATTTTCTGGAAAAGCTTATGGAAACAATGTCGCTGTCCAGCCTCAGGCGGATATCATCGTCAGCCACGGTATAGCCTTTCATCGAGGGATTTACAGTGTAAAGCCAGCTCAGAGCCTTGTTGGCAAAAGCCTTCTTTGACATTTTTGCAAAGCCTCTTTTTTGACCGTAGTTGTATCTGTCGGGGCTTGTGTAGCTTGTTATCAAATCGCCCGTAACGGTGACATAATAGCTGTTTCCGCTTATATCATCGGGATTTTCCCATGTGAAGTTATAGTTCTTTAATCCGTTGCTTTCGCCTGTGGTGCAGGAAAATTTGGAGTATTCCTCGGGGATAGTTATTCTTGATTTTACTGTGGCAAGTGCTTTTTCCATATCGCTTCTATCCTCCGTGTCGGCTGTCGCTGTCGATTTTGACGAAGCAGCTGCGGTGGCGTTGGGAGTTATTGTCTTTGCAAAGCAGACCGGTGCAGAGGCGTTCACTGCTATGGCAGCTGCCGCCAGAAGTGCTATCTGTTTTCTCATATTATGACCTTCTTTCTGATGATTTCAGAATTTTTGTTTCTGATAATAATACAAATCATATTAGGAAAATTTTTCATTTTAAGTCAAAAAAATACAGATTTGTTATTCTGCACAATTTTTCAAATGATATTTGTGCATTGCTCATGCGTTTGATATTTCGGTGACGATGACCTCATTTCCGTGCTTTTTGATGATATCTGCCAGGTCATTGACATTCAGCCATACGGTTGCGGTGTTGTCATTGGGGTGAACGCCGATGAGAAAAGGCTCTTTGAAAAAGTCCTTGTCAAGGTAGAATATCACACGCAGTTCGCTGTCATTAAGCAGCCCCAGAGGAGTAACGGCTCCCGGGATAAGACCCATTATGTCCATAAGCTCGCTTTCGGAGGCAAAGGTCAGAGGGCGTGTGCCCTGAGCTTTGCGGAACGCTTTCAGGTCAACACGCTTGTCTCCTTTGACGGTGATAAGATAATACTGCCGCCTTTTATCGTCACGGACAAAAAGGTTTTTTGCATCACATTCGGGGTGAGGGTTATCTATCTGCGCCAGCTCCGCCATGTTATATACAGCCTGATGCTCGGTTATCTCAAATTTTACTCCGCTTTGTGTAAGAAAGTCGTAAGCTTCCTGCTTGTTCATGGGGCATATCTCCTTTGGATCTATTGATATTATCATATCACAGCGGGCGGTGAATGTCAATGAAACGGGGTAGCTTAAAGAGCATGAAATTGCCGTTATTGACATTTGATATCAGTTGTGCTATACTAACTCTGACAGGAAATTACATAGGGATAAGGAGAAATAGAAATGAATAATTCATTCAGCGCATGGATGTTCAAGCATTTTTATCACAGCGCAGTAAAAGCCGAGCTGAAACGGCGTGGGTTCCCTCAGAGCACGGCAGATAAGGTAATCAGGGAATATGATAAAATATCCGCCCGTGCAAAGGATATAGGCAAATCAAGGCTTATCAGCAGCTACGTAATGGGCATATATTTTATTGCCATGAACCGCAGCACGGGAAAAGACGCCGAGGAGAATTTCGAGATATTCAGAGACGGCCTTTGCGCTTCAAAGCTGTTCCGCAAGGCGGTTGGCAATGCGGAAAGCTATCTTGATGAAAAGAAGATGGCGGGACGTCTCAAGTGGTCGGAGGACAGCCACAAGAGCTTATATGAAAATGACTGGGTGCTGGATATCCTGCCCGGAAACGGAGAATATGACCTGGGCTATGACTATCACCGGTGCGGCATATGCAAGCTTTGCAGCGACGAGGGCTGCCCTGAGCTGGCAAAGTACCTTTGCCGAATGGATTTTGTGCTTGCGGACATTATGGGCATGAAGCTTGTGAGAACAGGCACTATTGCAGAGGGCGCAGATATCTGCGATTTCAGATACAGCAGAAAATGATCATCATAACATAAAAAACCGCCCCGTGGGGAATTTCATCACAGGGCGGTTTGGCATATTATACTGCAAACTGGCTGTTGTAAAGCTTTGCGTAAAATCCGTTCTTTGCGAGAAGCTCTTCGTGATTGCCCTTTTCAATGATGTGGCCGTCACGCATTACAAGGATAATGTCCGCCTCACGAATGGTGGAAAGGCGGTGAGCTACGATAAAGCTTGTCCTGCCCTGCATAAGGCGTGCAAAGGCTTCCTGTATCTTTATCTCGGTTCGGGTGTCGATAGATGAGGTAGCCTCGTCAAGGATAAGCATGGGAGGCAGGCAGAGCATTACTCGGGTAATGCACAGCAACTGCTTCTGGCCCTGTGAAAGGCTTCCGCCGTCCTCGCCGATGACCGTATCATAGCCGTTGGGCAGACGCTTGATGAAGCTGTGGGCGTGTGATGCCCTGGCTGCCGCAATGACTTCCTCGTCGGTGGCATCAGGCTTGCCCATAACAATGTTGCTGCGTATGGTTCCCGATTTGAGCCATGTTTCCTGGAGCACCATGCCGTAGTTCCGGCGCAGGCTCTTTCGGGTAATGTGCCTGATGTCGGTGCCGTCTGCCTGAATGCTTCCGCCGTTTACGTCATAGAAACGCATGAGCAGGTTGATGATAGTGGTCTTTCCGCAGCCTGTGGGGCCGACTAAGGCAACTCTCTGACCCGGCTCTACGGAAAGGGTCAGGTCTTCGATAAGCTTTTTGTCGGGCACATAGGAGAATGCCACATTATCAAGAGTGATGCGGCCCTCTGCATTTTCCAGCACTTTTGCATCGTCAGCATCGGGTATCTGAGGCTCTTCCTCAATAAGCTCAAAGAGACGGGAAGCGCAGGCAAGTGCGTTCTGAAGCTCGGTAACAACGCCCGAGATCTCGTTAAAGGGCTTTGTGTACTGGTTTGCATAGGAGAGGAACACCGACAGCATACCTACAGTAAACGGGTCCGGTGCGTTTGCTGTCTTTACGCAGGCGATAGCACCCGTAAGGGCAACTGCCGCATAGACCACGTTGTTTACGAAACGTGTGGTTGGGTTGGTGAGGGAGGAGAAGAAGGTGGCTCTAAGGGAGCATTTCTGAAGTCTGTCGTTTATCTCGTCAAACTTCTCCATTGCCTCGTCCTCGTGGCAGAACGCCTGGACTACCTTCTGGTTTGATATCATTTCATCAATGAAAGCGGTTTGCTCGCCTCTGGTCTCGGACTGGAGACGGAACATAGCGTAGGTCTTTTTTGCAATAAATCTTGCAATGAAGAGGGAAAGGGGGGTGAGGATAACTACTGTGAGGGTTATCTTCCAGTTGATAGTCAGCATGAATATCAGTGTGGCAAGGATAGTTACAACGCCAGTGAAAAGCTGTGTGAAGCCCATGAGCAGGCCGTCCGCAAACTGGTCTGCATCGGCGATGACACGGTTAACGGTCTCGCCTGCGGGGTGGATATCAAGGTAGCTCAGTGGGAGCTTCTGTATCTTCATGAAAGCTTCGTTTCGCATATCACGGACAATGTGGTAGGTGATGCGGTTGTTTACCGTGTTCATGAGCCACTGAACAGCCGCAGTTGCCGCAGCGATAAGGGCGATCTCTTTCAGCAGCTTTGCAATGCCTTTGAAATCCACCTGACCCTTGCCGATGATAAGGTCGATAACATCGCCTATGAGCACGGGTACATACAGCGTAAGGGCAACGGTCATAGCCGCCATTACAATAGACAGGAACATGAGCAGACGGTACTTGCCGATGTATGTCATGACCTTTTTGAATGTGTCCTTGTCAGCCTTTTTCTTGTCAGTCATTTATACCGCCTCCTTTTTGAACTGAGAATTGTAGATCTCCTGATATACGGAGCAGCTCTTCATAAGCTCGTCGTGTGTGCCTATGCCCACAGCAGCGCCGTCGTCCAGAACGATTATCCTGTCAGCGTGCTGAATGGAAGATGTACGCTGGGATACGATGAATACGGTTGGGTGATAATCCAGCTCTCTCAGTGATTTTCTGAGGGCTGCATCTGTTGCAAAGTCCAGTGCGGAGGCACTGTCGTCCAGAATAAGGATCTCGGGCTTTTTGACCAGTGCACGGGCAATGGTAAGTCTTTGTCTCTGACCGCCCGAAAGGTTCTTTCCGCCCTGCTCTATCTCGCAGTCAAGACCGCCCTTTGCCTTGATAACGTCAAGACCCTGAGCCGCCTCTATGGCTTCCATTATATCGTCATCGGAAGCGTTTGTAACGCCCCACTGCATATTTTCACGGATAGTGCCGTGGAAAAGCACAGCCTTCTGGGGAACAACACCTATCTTCTCACGGAGCTGTTCAACGTCCATATCCTTGACGTTCACGCCGCCGACCTTTACCTCGCCGGAAGCTGCGTCATAGAAACGGGGGATAAGGTTGACAAGAGAGGATTTTCCCGAGCCTGTGCCGCCGATGATACCGATAGTCTCGCCCTTTGCGGCGGTGAAGGTGATATCTGAAAGGGAGTCGGCACCTGCGTTCTTGTATCTCAGGTTAACATGGTCAAATTCCACGCTGCCCTCATTGCAGGAGCTGTTTCCGCTTTCAAGGTCGGGCTTGATGTCAAGCACAGCCTGTATTCTGTTTCCGCAGGCAATGCTCTTTGTGATGTTGATGATAAGGTTTGCAAGCTTGATAAGCTCAACAAGTATCTGGGACATATAGTTGTAGAGAGCCACAACTGCGCCCTGTGTAAGAATGCCTGCCTCAACTCTCACAGCGCCTGTGTGAATGAGCCAGATAATGGCAAGGTTGATGATAACGTAGGTCACAGGGTTCATAAGAGCGGATATCTTTCCTACAAACTTCTGTGAAGCGGTAAGCTCGTTGTTCTTGTTTATGAAATCGTCGGTCTCCTCGTCCTCCTTGCAGAATGCACGGATAACTCTTACGCCTGTAAGATTTTCTCGGGTGACGGTCATAACAGCGTCAAGCTTCTGCTGTACCTTCTTGTACAGGGGAATGGAGCCGAGCATTATGCCGAATACCACGATAAGCAGCACAATAGTGACATAAACAAATATCATTGCGGAGGGAACGTCGATGGTGAACGCCATTATCATTGCGCCGAAAACCACAAAGGGGGAGCGGAGCAGCAGGCGGAGCGCCAGGTTCATGCCGTTCTGCACCTGATTCATGTCGCTGGTCATTCGGGTGATGAGGGTAGATGTACCGATCTGGTCAAGCTCTGAGTACGAGAGCGACTGAATGTGACCGAAAAGTACGTGGCGTATCTTGCTTACAAAGCCAACGGAAGCCTTTGCGGCAAAATACTGAGCGGTGATGGAGAATGCCAGACCCACAAATCCCAGCAGAACAAGTACCAGGCACATTTTGATGATGTAGCCTGTATCGCCGTTTTCGATACCCGTATCGATTATGGCAGCGATGACCAGCGGGACAAACAGCTCGAAAAGCGCTTCAAGCAGTTTGAAAAGCGGGCCTAAAATACTCTCCTTGATATAATCTTTAAGATATATAAGCAGCTTTTTCAAATAAATACCTCCCTTAATTACATACATTGCTTATTATACCATTTATGCTGTCAGGATTTTATAAGTAAATATAAATAATTATGATATAAAACAAAAATAAAAGAAAAGCCGCCATGAAAAACGTGTGAGTTTTTATGGCGGCTATGTGTTATAAGGCAGGCATATTAGTTTGTGGAAAAGTTACATCACCTGTGCAGTATATGCCTGATATAAGCAAAGGTGTAATCCTCGCCCTCTTCGGCAAGCATTACAAGGAGCATTTCGATGAGCTTTGCGGTGTCGGGGTGAATGAGCCTCTGAGCGGCATTGCCCCTCCTGTAATAAGCCAGCGGAGAAGCGTCGGTGTAGTTCTCGCCCATGTATATCTTGCTTGCAGCCACACGGTCGCAGAACATTTCCGCAACATAGATGAGCGGCATTTTAACGGCTTCATTGCGCTTTGTCTTGGGGCTGTAGTCGTTCCAGTATTCAAAGTGATGCTTGTTCCTGCCCTTGTGGTGCATCCATGCGGTGCTGTAGCCTTTAAGCTCACGCTCTGCCTCGTTGGGGCTGCGGGTGCCCTGATACATTTTGCAGCTTATCCAGAATTCCTCGGGACTGTATTTTGACAGGTCGTGCGTAAGACCCTGCCAGTAAAGACCTGCACGGAAGCAGTTCTTCATTACCTCACGTCTGTGGCGGCCTACAGTTCTCAGGTGCTTGTAAATGTTGATGGGATTTATCATAAGGACATCTCCGTATATCAAAGTAATTGGTTTATTATCAGTATATCACTAATAAAAGCGGCTGTCAATCGGGTTTTTAAGGCTGCATATTTCCGCCGGCTTTCAAATATAAATAATCATAACCTGTCCGAAAGAAGGCCGTATGCTGATGAACGTTAAGATAATTTCAGAAAAGCAGATAGCAAAGGACGCTGCAAAAATGACGCTCCTCAGCCTTGCTATGCAGACTGCGGGCATGATATTCAATGTAAAACTCTCCGATATGGCAGGCACCTCCGCCGTGGGGCTGATGTCGCTGATATTTTCGCTGTTCGGATTTATTATGGTGCTTGCAAACGGAAATATCCTTACCTCCACAGGCAGATTTGTCTCGGAAGCAAGGGGAGCGGGGCATGAGAATTTCTGCACTGTTATGAGATATTCCCTTACTTTTTCCCTGTGCCTGTCATTGTGCTTCGGGCTGGGGGCATTTCTGCTGTCAGATTTTCTTGGAGAGAACATACTTAAAAGCAGGCAGCTTTCCATATCGGTGCGGCTCATTGCTATTTCACTGCCTTTTGCTTCCGCAGGGTCGTGCATAAAGGGATATTTCCACGGTATCCGACAGGTCAGCGTGCCTATGCGGGGCGACCTTATCGAATTTGCCGCCAAATGGACTGTGCTGTTCGGCGGACTTATCCTTTTCGGCGGAACGGAATATTTCTACACCGTGGCAGCGGCGGGAATTCTTGGGGGAGAATTCATAAGCTTCTGCTACTACGGTGCAAAATATCTTGATGAATATAATCATTTCCGTGTCCGTCCCCTGTGCTCTGCACCTCTTCTGACGGACACGCCCAAGGGATATATCAGAAGCACTTTCCCCATTCTTCTCAGCGGATATGTGCAGATGCTCATGTCAACGGCAAATGAACTGCTTGTGCCTGCGGCTCTGCTGAGATACAGCAAAAGCACGGAGGAGGCTCTCAGCTGCTACGGCTGCTTTGAAGCTATCATCATGCCTGCGGTGTTTTTCCCGTCGGCGGTGCTCACCAGCCTTTCGGGCATAATCATTCCCGAGGCAGCATTGGCGAACCGCTGTGAGGACAAAGAGATACGGCGGTGCAGGCTTTGTCGGTTGACGGACAGTGTGTTTGAAAAGTCATTTACCTATGCCTTTTTCATTGCGGCGCTGTTCTTCTTCTGCGGCAAATGGGCAGGCAGAGTGCTTTGCCCATCCGATGCGATGGTGGGGGATTCCCTTGTGATACTTGCCCCCGTTATCCCATTTATCTACCTTGAAATTGTGCTGGAGGGACTGCTGAAGGGTATGGGGCGGCAGAATTTTTCCACCGTGAACTCCCTCTGCGAATATGCCGTGCGGATAGCCTGCGTTATGATATTTGTGAGCAAGGCGGGCTTTGGCGGAGTACTTATATCCTATTATGCCAGCAACGTGATAAGCAATATCGCACGAATAATCGTTGTATGCCGTGAGTCGGAGATGCGGTTCGACTGGCTTCGCTACTGCATAAAGCCGCTTGTCAAGGGGGTGATATGCTGCATGGCAGGACTGGCTGCAGTGCGGCTCACTCATGCGGCTCATTCCGGAGAGCTTGCCTGCCTTATCGTGTTCATTATGACTGCGGCTGCGGTGTTCTTCATCTTTTTCGGCGGAAAGCCCATGGGACAGAGAATAAAGGAATTGCGTGAATGTGCATAAAATGCGCATAAAAAAGGCTGCTGCATCTCTGCAACAGCCCTTTTATCAAGCTATTATTCAATTAGAATATTGCAACAACTGCGCCCTTGTAGGTCTCGTCGATGAAGTTCTTAACATCATCGGTCTCAAGTGCCTTGATGAGAGCCTGAGTCTTTGCACTGTTCTCGTCGCCGTTTCTTACAGCAATGACATTTGCATAGGTCTGAGCTGCATCGCCGGAAGCATCTTCAACTGCAAGAGCATCGGAGCTGGAAAGACCTGCTGCAAGTGCATAGTTGCCGTTGATTACTGCCAGAGAACCTTCGTCGCTGTTGTTGAACTGAGCGGCTACTGTATCAGCCTGAACGGTAACGATGTTGTAGCCGTGGTTATCAGTGATATCGAGAGTTGTTACGCCGTCTGTTGCATTTGCTCCCTCGGGAAGATCAATGAGGCCTTCCTGCTTGAGGAGGAGAAGTGCTCTTGTCTCGTTGCTGTCGTCAGCGGGGATAACGATTGTTGCGCCTTCCTTAACGTCAGCTACGCTTGCAACGCCGTTGCCGTAAAGTCCGAAAGGCTCATAGTGGATAGAAGCAGCTGCTACAAGGTCAGTGCCGTTGGAAGCGTTGAAGCTGTTGAGGTAAGGTGTGTGCTGGAAGTAGTTTGCATCAAGCTCACCGTCTGCAAGAGCCTTGTTGGGGAGAACGTAGTCATCGTAGATAACGATGTCAAGGGTGTAGCCCTCGTCTGCGAGAGTGTCCTTTACAAAGTTGAGGATCTCGCCGTGAGGTGTGGAGGTTGCGCCTACTCTGATAACGTTGTCGCCGTCGGAGGTTTCATCGGCAGCAGCCTCGGTATCGGCAGCTGTGTCATCAGCGGGAGCTGCGGTATCCTCTGCTGCAGCAGCGGCAGTGGTGTCGGCAGCGGTTGTGGTGGTGTCAGCTGTGCCTGTAGAGCCGCAGCCTGTGAGGGAAAGTGCAGCGAGGGAAAGTGCGAGAATAACAGATGATAACTTTTTCATAATGATCTAACTCCTTAAAATCTTTATTTATTTTTATTACGGACAAATCCTGACTTGTTTTGACTGACAGCGTCAACACATTCGTCCGTAACGAAAGTTCTCTCTTAACAGCTTTTCAAATAAGCCTGCCATAAAAATTGCCCCTTTTACTTATTTATTCGCTTATCGGTCTTTCTTGCGATAAGCATACCCAGCTCCTGTATCACCTGAACGATGATGACTGTAAGCAGAACGCAGAGCCAGATTATGTTATTGTTGAAGCGCTGATAGCCGTAGGTGATGGCGATCATTCCAAGTCCGCCGCCGCCTATGGTTCCTGCCATTGCGGAGTAGCCCAGAATAGTTACCAGCGAGATGACCGCACCCACTATAAGTGAAGGCTTTGCTTCGGGGATAAGCACCTTGCAGATTATCTTGAATGAAGATGTTCCCATTGCCTGAGCCGCTTCGATAACGCCGCTGTCAACCTCCTTGATGGAGGATTCAGCCATTCTTGCAACGTAGGGGATAGCTGCGATTATCAGCGTAACTATCATCGCTTTGTTGCCAAGGCTGGTGCCGACTATGAGCTTTGCGGCGGGGAGCATTGCTATCATCAGGATAACAAAGGGGATACTTCTGAAAACGTTGACCAGTATTCCGAGGAGCTTGTTGAGCCAGCCTATGGGGTGAATGCCCTCCTTATCGGTGACGCAAAGGAGAACGCCCAGGGGAAGCCCCACAAGATAGGCAAAAAATGCGGAAATAAAGGTCATGTATATGGTCTCCCATACGCCAAGCTGTATAATGCCCTTGTCCCAGAGCTGTGTAAGCAGATCGTTCATTTTATGACCATTCCTTTTCGGTTGTTATATTTCGGCATAGTCAATGCCGCTGCGTTTAAGATATTCAAAAGCCCTTACTGAGCCCTTGCTGTCATCGGGAAGCTGGATTATCATTTCGCCGAATGCCTTGCCGTCAAGGTCCTTTGTGTCGGCGTAAAGAATATTCACGGGAACGCCGCACTCGAAGATCATGTTTGCGATAACGGGTTTGGTGGAGCTTTCACCGTTGAAGATAATGCGTATCTTCTTTCCGCCTGTTACCTCTGCAGTGGTCTTTGACTCGGGGAGAACAAGCCTTCTTGCAATATCCGACTGAGGATTTGCGAATACCTCGCTTACCGCACCAAGCTCAGCCACACGGCTTTTATCCAGAACAGCCACCCTGTCGCAGATGCTGTTTATTACCTTCATCTCGTGGGTGATAACCACAATGGTAACGCCCATGGTCTCGTTTATCTTTTTCATAAGCTCCAGAATGGAACGTGTGGTGTCGGGGTCGAGAGCACTTGTGGCTTCATCGCAGAGGAGATATTTTGTCTCTGCTGCCAATGCTCTTGCAATAGCAACTCTCTGCTTCTGACCGCCCGAAAGCTGTGAGGGATAAGCTTTTGCCTTATCGGAAAGTCCTACAAGCTCCAGCAGGTCTGCCGCTCTTTTGAGAGCCGCATCTTTTTTTACTCCCGCAATTTCAAGGGGATAGCAGATGTTCTTTATAACATTTCTCTGAGCTAAGAGGTTAAAGCCCTGAAATATCATTCCTATGTTCTGGCGGGTCTTTAAAAGCTCCTTGTTTGAAAGCTTTCCCAGATCCTGACCGTCAACTATCACCTGACCCGAGGTGGGCTTTTCGAGATAGTTGATGCAGCGGACAAGTGTGCTTTTGCCTGCGCCCGAAAGACCGATTATGCCGAATATCTCACCGTCATTTATAGTCAGGCTGATATCACGCAGAGCAGTTATCTCGCCTGCTGCGGACTGATAGGTTTTGCTGAGATTTTTTATTTCTATCACGATGTTTCCTCCAAACAGCAAAAAAATAACAGGCATCGCCGTGCCTGTCTGCAATTACAGATTTCCGCATTTATTCACAGAAAGCGGAGGACACAGCATTTTTTCCGATGTTCATTTCACAGCACATACACATCATCATTGCCATCATGTTCTCCGCATCCTTTCATTTTTAGATTTGTTTTATTTGATGTATTTATAATACCATATAAATCATACTTTGTCAATAGGCATTTAGTAGTTTGATACACAAAAAACTTTCAACTTAAAGTGCCTATATTGTAGAATTTGGATAAATCTGCGTTTATTCAGTCGTCATAGCCGTCCAGGAAGCTGTGGATTTCCCCATCTTTCTTGTAGGATATGACTTTTGACAGGTTAACGCTCTCCACACTGCGGAAGATATTTTTCTCTATCTGAGGGTTGCCCTTTGCAAGCACCGAAATGAGGCGCTTTATTTCCATGCGCTTTGAAACGGTGCGGCCATCGGGGTCGCAGGTGGTGCAGGTGTCGGTAAAGCGGCAGGCGCACTGGATAAAATGCAGGTCGTTGTATCTGCACCAGTGCTTTATCTCCTCTTCACGGATAAGGTACATGGGGCGGATAAGCTGCATTCCCTCGAAATGGTCGCTGTGGAGCTTTGGCATCATGGTCTGCACCTGACCGCCGTATATCATGCCCATGAGGATAGTTTCGATAACGTCGTCAAAGTGATGACCCAGCGCAATTTTGTTGCAGCCCAGCTCCTTAGCCTTGCTGTAAAGATAGCCTCTTCTCATGCGGGCGCAGAGGTAGCAGGGGTTGTTTTCCACGTTATAAACGGAGTTGAAAATATTAGTCTCAAAAACAGTTATGGGGATATTCATGAGCTTGGCATTGCCCTCGATAATGGCACGGTTCTCGGGGCTGTAGCCTGGGTCCATTACAAGAAATACCAGCTCAAAGGGGAATTTTCCGTGGCGGTGTATCTCCTGAAAGAGCTTTGCCATAAGCATAGAGTCCTTGCCGCCTGAGATACAGACAGCTATTTTGTCGCCGGGCTTTATAAGCTCGTATTCGTTTATTGCCCTTGCAAACTTGCTGAAAATGGAGCGGTGGAACTTCTTGCGGATGCTCTTTTCTATCTCCTCCGCACGGTTTTCATGCTCAAGCTTTTCGGCAAGCCACTGAACATATCCGCCTGCCAGATTTGCGGCTGAATAGCCCTCGTCGCACAGCTCGTCCGCAAAGTCCCTGCTTATTATGCCGCTTTTGCAGCATACGATGATGTCCTTATCCTTTGGAAAAGTGCTTTTCTTTTCCTCAAACTCGTTCTGGGGAATATTCACAGCACCGTCAATGTGACCCAGCTCGAAAGCGGTGCTGTCACGTATGTCTATAAGAAGATATGTATTTTTATCAAGCTTGCCCAGCTCCCGGGCAGTAATATCGGCGTTCATAATGATCCTCCTCACGGAACCGCTTGTTTGTACTAATACTAATCTTCAATCAACCTACAGACAAATCCTCGGCTGAAATAAGCCCATTCTTCGTCAAGCTCCCTTGCCGGGCGGCAGCCCGCCTGCGGTCGCTTTCCCAGACTGGTCTTATTTCATCTGTCGGCTTTGCCTATAGAACGATTGAAGATTAGTATAAGTTATAATACCATATGTGGAGCCTAAAGTCAAGGCGGACAACAAAAACCGCCTCCGAAACGGAGACGGCTGTTATGTTATAAAGTAAGCTGGTCAGGGTCGGTGATGTCCTTTGCCAGGCACCCTGCGGCGGGTATGGATTTCATCACGTACTTTTTAAGCTCTGCAAGCTTTTCGGGGGAGACTATGCAGGCATTGTCCGCATGAGCGTTGGTTTTCAGTGTCATTACCTGAACGCCGATAGTGTCACGGGTGGTCTTGGGAAGCACCAGCGCCGTGTTGAATATGATAGCCCTGCCCTTGTCGGAGGTTATCATTATATCCGCATTGTCCTCGATGAAGAACATCTTTACAAGCCGTGACTTGTCGGAGAACGCCTTGGTGAGCTTCTTTCTGTTGGTCTTTGTCTCAAATGCGGAGAGGGGGACCTTTGCCGCCTTGCCGTTTTCAAACACCATGAACAGGAAGCCTGTGTAATCGGTGGTGGGTATCATGGAGATAACATTCTCGTCAGCATCAAAGCCCAGCTTTACGGGAACATATTCACCCATTGCCGAAGCCTTTGTGTCCGCAAAGTCGGAGGAACGGGACTTATACACCTGGCACTTGTCGGTAAAGAACAGCAGCTCGGTGCGGTTGGTGGCTTCAAAGGAAGCGTCCATCTCGTCGCCGTCCTTGAACTTGTGCTCGGAGGACATTCTCAGCGACTGGGGAGTTATCTTCTTAAAATATCCGCCCCTTGTGATAAAGAGATTAACGGGGTAATCGGGAATATCCTCCTCAGGCTCTGCCTCCTCGTTTTCGTCGGGATAGCAGAACAGAGTGCGGCGGGGCTGACCGTATTTCTTGATAACGTCTTTCAGCTCGGAGATGATGATATCAAGTATCTTTTTATCGTCCGCAAGAATGCCTTCCATTTCGGCGATGTCCTTTTCCAGCTGGTCAACGTCGGAAATGCGGTTCAGGATATATTCCTTGTTGAGATGACGGAGCTTTATTTCGGCAACGTATTCCGCCTGCTTTTCGTCAATGCCGAAGCCTATCATCAGGTTGGGAACGACCTCCGATTCCTCTTCAGTCTCACGGATTATCTTTATTGCCTTGTCGATGTCAAGGAGAATTTTCCGCAGACCGTAAAGAAGATGGAGCCTGTCCTTTTTCTTGTTAAGGTCAAAGTAAACTCTGCGCTTTACGCAGTCTTTTCTGAACGCCGTCCACTCGGTAAGTATCTCATAAACGCCCATTACCTTGGGATATCCGCCGACGAGAATGTTAAAGTTGCAGGAATAGGTGTCCTGCAGCGATGTCATTCTGTAGAGCTTTTTCATGAGAGCGTCGGGGTCAGTGTTCTTTTTGATGTCTATGGCGATCTTCAGACCGTTCAGGTCGGATTCGTCACGAATATAGGTTATATCTCTTATCTTGCCCGTTTTGGCAAGGTCAACTATCTTATCCTTTATCTGCTCGATAGTGGTGGTGGGAGGTATCTCGGTTATCTCGATGCAGTTGGAATCAGGGTCAAAGTTGTACTTTGAGCGGATTTTCACCGAGCCTCTGCCTGTGCGGTATATCTTTTCCAGCTCAGGCTCGTCGTATATCATATATCCGCCGCCGGGAAAATCGGGACCCTTGAGGACGGAAAGCAGATCGAAATCGGGATTTTTAATAAGACCGATGGTCGCTTCGCATATTTCAGTAAGATTAAAGGAGCATACCGCACTTGCCATTGATACCGCAATTCCCACATTGGAATTTACCAGAATGGAGGGAAAGCTTGCGGGCAGCAGGGTAGGCTCAACGGTCTCATTGTCGTAGTTGGGGACAAAATCCACCGTATCTTTGTCGATATCCCTGAAAAGCTCGGCGCAGATAGGTGCAAGCTTTGCCTCGGTGTATCGGGGAGCGGCATATGCCATATCCCTTGAATAAGCCTTGCCGAAGTTTCCCTTGCTGTCAACATACGGGTGAAGAAGGGCTTCGTTTCCCTTTGCCATACGCACCATTGTTTCGTAGATGGCAGCGTCGCCGTGGGGATTGAGCTTCATTGTCTGACCGACTATATTTGCGGACTTTGTTTTGTTGCCTTCCAGCAGACCCATTTTATACATGGTATAAAGCAGCTTTCGGTGAGAGGGCTTGAAGCCGTCTATCTCGGGCAGTGCACGGGAAACGATAACGCTCATGGCATAGGGCATATAGTTTTTTTCGAGGGTGTCGGTTATCCTCTCCTCAACCACCTCGCCGCTGCCTGCGATATATGCGTTTATCTTAGGCTGTGCCTTCGTGGTGCTTTTGGGTTCCTTTTTTCTTGCCATGAGGTCAATACTCCTTTAATTATTCTTCTTCCGCAGCCTCTTCAGCGTGGGCTGCCTTTATCATTATGGCACATTCAAGACGCTTTTTCATCATTTCGCAGGACATCTTGTAGGGGCTGAGAATGCTGCCTGCATACAGATAGTTGTTTGCGTTGCATCCGCCTGAGCAGTAGAACTTTGCCCAGCACTTCTTGCACTCTTCCTTGGTGTAGATGTGAGCGGAAGCAAACTGCTTCTTCATATCCATATTGAACTCGCCTGTGTGGATATTGCCCATTTTGAACTCGGTTATACCTGCAAACTGGTGGCAGGGGTAAATATCGCCCTCGGTGGTGATGGCAACGTACTCATTTCCCGAGCCGCAGCCTCTGAGTCTCTTGATAGCGCAGGGACCCTGATCCAGATCAAGCATAAAGTGGAAGAAATTAAAGTGCTTGCCCTTCTTTTCATTTATCAGCATAAGCTCCGCCAGTCTTTCGTATTCGCTGAAAATAGCGGGCAGCTCCTTTTCGGTGAGGGCATACTTTTCGTTATGGTCGCATACAACAGGCTCAACGGATATCTGGTCAAAGCCTAAGTCATAAAGATGGAACACATCGTTGGAGAAATCAAGATTGTACTTGGTGAAAGTACCTCTTACATAATAATTCTGGTAATGGCGCTTCTCGGCAAGACGCTTGTAGCGCTCAACTATCCTGTCATAGCAGCCTGTGCCGTCAACACGCTTGCGGACACGGTCGTTGACTTCCTTTCTGCCGTCGATGGACATAACGACGTTGGACATTTCCTTGTTGATAAAGTCCATTTTTTCGTCGTCCAGGAGCATGCCGTTAGTGGTGATGGTGAAGCGGAACCTCTTGCCGTACTCGGCTTCCTTGGAGCGGCCGTATTCAACCAGCTGCTTTACAACTTCCCAGTTCATGAGAGGCTCGCCGCCGAAGAAATCCACCTCAAGATTTTCCCTGTTGCCGGAGTTTTCAAGCAGGAAATCCAGTGCTTTCTTACCTGTTTCAAAGCTCATGACATTTCTGCCCATGCAGTAGTCGCCTGTGCCTGCAAAGCAGTATTCGCAGCGCAGGTTGCAGTCCATAGCGACCAGCAGGCACATTGCCTTTACGGGGGAGGCAACGGAGTATTTCGCAAACTTCTCGTAATCGTCCTCGGAGAACAGAATGTTTTCCTTGTGAAGCTCCTTTACCTCCTCATAGCAGGAGATGATCTCTTCCCTGTCATAGAATCTGGACAGCTTCTCGATAACATTCTCGGGACATACCTCGGCAAAGGGGGGGTGTACATTATCGAGCATATCATATGTAAGCTCGTCCACTATATGCACGCCGCCGCTGTGAACGTCGAGCACAATATTATAACCGCCCAGCTTGTATTTATGGATCATTTTACAAATTCCTTTCAGATCATCGGATAGAAGATTGAGGGTCACAGACCCTTAAATAGCAGTTAGAGGACAGAGGCCGGAAATTTCAGACCTCTATCCTCTATACCGAACCCTATGCGGATAAAATTACTTCTCGCACTCGCACTTCTGATTAGCAACAGTACATGAAGTCTTGCAAGCAGACTGGCAGGAAGCCTGGCATCTGCCGCAGCCGCCCTTAGTAGCAGTCTGCTTAAGGTTAGCCTTATTGATGGTCTTGATGTGCTTCATCTTAAATTTCCTCCCGAAAAAATAATTTAAACTAATTATATCACAGTTTTCCTGCAATTTCAATATCAAACGCAATATTCGTCATTTTTCACAGTTTTTTCTTGCAATATTTTTGTAAGCATTGCTAATCACCGAAAACAGGGCGGGTATTTACGCCTTTAAGACCGCCCAGAGCCGATGCGGAAAGGACTATCAGCAGCTTGCAGAAAAATCCTCCTGCGGAGAATATGCGGACGGTGAATGCGCCTATTATAAGCGTCAGGCAGAACACGGCTGCGCCGCAGATAAGCCCCGAGAGAAGTCCTTTCCTGCGCCTGCGGTTGGCGGATACGAAGGAGCAGGCAAAGCAGCCTGCGGCAAGGGCAGCCCCTGACATTGCCTTTACCGTGCCTGCGCTCATATCGCCCCAAGCGGCAAAGAATGAAAGAAAAACGGAAGCCAGAGCCAGCGCCCCGACCCCTGCAAATATTGATATAACAGCCGTGACCAGACGTTCACGTCGGGCGGCTGACCGCTGTGACAAGCGCATATAAGCCCTCCTTTGTACTGATTTGCACTGAATAGTACATTTTATGCAGCTGTGGGAGGGGATATGAGTAAAAGTGGAGCGGTTTGGCACAAAGCTTTGTTAAAAATGCTTGACAAGAATGAAAAATTACGGTATAATATTAAAGTATCATTACCACACGCCGGTGTGATGGAATTGGCAGACGTAGCGGACTCAAAATCCGCCGGGGCGACCCGTACCGGTTCAAGCCCGGTCACCGGCACCATGACCCTCAGGCAGCAATGCTGTCTGGGGGATTTTTGTTTTGTTAAAAAGCAAATATTTGAATTAAAATATAATTGTTTGTTGCAATTCATATAGATATGTGATGTTTTGTGCTAATTCAAATAAACTTGCATATCAAATGCGATCAATGAGCATATTGTACTTCTGTCAATATGCTCATTGGCGTTTCCATACATTTCCCCGACTTTTTTTGATTTTGCTATTGACGTTGGCTTATTCTCCTGTTATATCTGTACTATTATATAAGTATGACACATATCAGGGCGGTGAAATACATCGGTATAAGGCTCACGGAAACGTAAACATCTATTTTGCCCTGACCTTGACAATCAACAATGCAGAGAGTATAATTATACCTATATGGTATAATAAATATTTGCCAAGGAGGAATATACCATAGTTTTGTTGGCTACGCCTATCAAAGATGTTGAGGAGCGCAAACTTAAAATCGGGGAATTCTATTCAGGAATGACACCATATGCTTCCTGGCAGACCAATTACACATATACCGAAAATAATTCGCTGGGGCCTTCTGCGACAGTTGGCATAAATGTCGGGGCAAGTGCAGGAGTACAAAATGGACAGAATATGTCGGTAACTGATTTTACTGCTGATACGGAAAATTCATCTGTAACAGAAACAGAATCACAGTCAGATTCTCTGTCAAGCAGTGAAGCAACGGCAAAGTCAAACAGTAAGTCACATACTGATGGAACCAATAGCAGTAAAACAGAAAATCAAAGTACTTCTCATACGGAAGGAACAAATAAAACTAAATGCTGAAAGTATTATTTGCTTATACAGTGTTGGATATTTACCGGGCGGATTTTGGAACAGGTCATGTGCTATTATAAAAGTGATAATAATAGTTCTGAGGTGATGTTATGAATAGGAATGCTTATATTGACGGAATGATGGGCTTAGTTGTGGGCGATGCTCTCGGAGTTCCTTATGAATTTCGTTCAAGAGAACAAATGAAAGCAGAGTCTGCGACAGATATGATCGGATATGGTACATATAACGTGCCTGCAGGTACCTGGTCAGATGACAGCAGTATGGCTCTCGCCACGCTTGACGCTCTGAGAAATGGCTGCGATTTGGAAGCGATAATGCGGAATTTCGCAGATTGGCTTTATAACCGAAACTACACGCCTTACGGAGAGGTATTCGATATCGGTTTTACCTGTCGGACTGCTATTTCAAATTATGTTAAAAGCGGTAACATCAATACCTGCGGCTGCGGCGGAGAATATGAGAACGGCAATGGTTCTCTTATGCGTATCCTTCCTGCCTGTATCTATTTCTGCAATGAAGAGGTCAGCGGCAGGTCATCGGTAAATGAGATAATAAAAAATATTCATGCTGTTTCGGCTCTTACTCATTCGCATCTGAGGAGTATGATAGCCTGCGGATTATATTATTTCCTTGTAAAGGAAATAATAGTCGGTAGCGGAAGTATTTCCGAAAGGCTGCAGAAAGGCTTTAACAGCGGTTTTGCTTTTTATGAGGCTGATCCTGCAAATTTAACGGAACTTGCATATTACGAATCAATGAGGAGCATGGCGGAGTTTGCAAAACTGACTGACAGCGATATCAAAAGCTCGGGTTATGTTGTGTCTTCTCTGGAGGCTGCGGTGTGGTGTGCAGCAAACACATCTGATTACCGCAGCTGCGTTCTGAAAGCGGTCAATCTGGGAAGTGACACTGATACTGTTGCGGCGATAGCAGGAGGGATCGCCGGGCTGTATTACGGTTATGATGATATTCCCGAAAAGTGGAAGTCACTGATCGCCAAGCGTGAATGGATAGAGCGGTTATGCCATGAAATGTGATCAAAGGCTTCAATATCTTTCCAGATTTTCCCCCTGCCCATAAATGAATAACCCGCCCTTGCAATGGCAATAATTTTAGCAGATCATTGCAAAGGCGGGATCATATGTATTACAACAAAGTTGATATCAGCGGAGTTGACACATCATCTTTGACAGTGCTGAAAGAGCAGGAGAAAATGAAGCTGCTGAAAGAATACCGTGCAGGTGACAAAAGCGCCCGTGACAAGCTGATAAAAGGAAATCTTCGCCTTGTGCTCAGCGTGATACAGAAGTTTACAGGCAGGGGAGAAAATCCCGACGACCTTTTTCAGGTGGGGTGCATAGGTCTTATCAAGGCGATTGATAACTTCAACACCGAGCTTGATGTGCGGTTTTCGACTTATGCGGTGCCAATGATAAGCGGAGAACTGCGGCGATACCTTCGGGACAACACTCCCATACGTATATCAAGGAGCCTGAGAGATCTTGCCTACCGTGCAATGCAGGCAAAGGAGGAACTGACGGGAAAGCTTCACCGTGAGCCTGATATAACCGAGATAGCCGAGGCTGTGGGCTGCCCGAAGGCGGACGTGGTAATTGCGCTGGAAAGCATATCCGACCCTGTTTCGCTGTACGAGCCTATCTATTCCGACACAGGCGACACCCTTTATGTCCTTGACCAGATAGGCGACGACAGCAGCTGTGCAGGCTGGATAGACGAGCTTGCTCTTAAAGATGCGCTGTCATCGCTGAATGAGCGTGAAAAGAAAATACTTTACCTGCGTTTTCTCATGGGACATACTCAGGTGGAGGTGGCAAAGGAGATAGGCATTTCTCAGGCGCAGGTCTCCCGTCTGGAAAAAAACACCCTTGACAAAATAAAGGGCAGTGACAACAAGTATCAGTGAAATAACAGCGGCATTCTTTTGGCTAAAGAGTGCCGCTGTTATTTTATACTAAGCACCAATTAAAAACTATACAAAAAATTGAGCATAATCTTGCGTATATGGATTATGCGATGATTTTTTGTCTATAGTTTTATTGGTGATTAGTATTATGTATCTGCCGTGTTCATCGGAAAATTGCCGCAATGCGTAAAATTGCCGTAAAACCTTGCATAAAATGCGCAAATCACTTGAAAAAGTGAAAAAAGTGTGATATTATAATCTGTAAAGTCATATTTATAATGGAAATTTTCGGAGGAATGTTTCTTGAACGACTATATTTATCACAATACCACAAAGATAATATTCGGCAGGTCAGCCGAAAAATATATCGGAAGCGAATGCAAGGCTCTGGCTGACGGTGGAAAGGTCCTGCTGCTGCTCGGCGGCGGAAGCGCAAAAAAGTCTGGGCTTTATGACAAGGTTGTTGCTTCGCTGAATGAAAGCGGTGTTGAGTTCACGGAGCTGTGGGGCGTTCAGCCCAATCCACGCATTGATAAGGTGCGTGAGGCTGCCATGACCGCAAAGCGTGAGAATGTCTCACTTATCCTTGCTGTGGGCGGCGGAAGCGTTATCGACACGGCAAAGGCTGCTGCGGCAGGCGCTCTTTATGACGGCGACCCATGGGATTTCTACAGCGGCGCTGCAAAGCCCGTCAAGGCTCTTCCGCTGGGCGTGGTGCTTACCATTCCTGCGGCAGGCTCTGAAAGCTCCATGGCTTCGGTCATCTCAAATCCCGAGACCAACGAGAAGATAGGCTGCTCGGCTGAGTGCTATCTGCCGAGGTTTGCGGTGATGAACCCCGAGAACACCTACACTCTTCCCCCTTACCAGACTGCCTGCGGTGCGTCCGATATGCTGGCGCATCTTATGGAAAGATATTTCGTCAACGCCAAGTGCTGCGACCTTACCGACAGGCTCATTGAGGGAGCGGCTCAGACGGTCATCAGGTTTGCTCCTCTTGCGCTGGAGTCTCCCGAGGATTATGATATCCGTGCGGAGCTTATGCAGACAGGCTGCATCGCTCACAACAATCTGCTTGACTGCGGCAGGGGAGAGGATATCGGCAGAGGCGGCGACTGGGCTTCCCATCAGCTGGAGCATCAGCTTTCCGCTTACTATGACATTGCCCACGGCGCAGGACTGGCTATAATCTTCCCGGCATGGATGAAGTTTGTGAGAAAGTCAAATCCCGCAAAGCTGGAGCAGTTCGGCAGAAGAGTTTTTCATCTTGAGGGAAGCGGCGATGAGGTCATCGACATGATGATATCCGAGCTTGAAAAATTTTTCCGTTCTATAGGAATGCCCACACGTCTGTCCGACATAAACATAGGATGTGAGCATTTCAGGGAAATGGCGGAGAATGCGGTAAGGATAAAGCACAACAAGCTTGGCTCATACGTCCGTCTCACAGCAGATGACGCAGAGGAGATATACAGGCTCGCACAGTAAAAAAAATAAGGCAATATAACGGCTTCATAAAGGCAAAGATTATGAGGATATGTGAAAAATGTCGAAAAAAGTGTTTCATTTTACTTTCAGTCAGCTTTCACATAATTTACACAATGGCAGGGTATTATATAACTGTACTCGAAAAGAGTACGGAATTTCATTTCAAGCTTTTATAAAGATTGTGTTTACCCCGCACGGTCTTATAAAAGAACCCCAAATTTGCTCTGCGGGGTTTTACCCCTACCTCGCAGAGAATCCCCCATAATCCTATATCATGATCTTGCCCTCGGAGCCTTGCTTCGGGGGTGCCTTTTTTATCAGGCTTTTTTAAACATATTATCAATACATTTGACTTAAAAAGGATGGTTTTATTTTATGGAATATGCCGCGATAATTTTGCTGATAATCATGTCAGCATTCTTTTCGGCGACCGAAACAGCATTTTCATCGGTAAACAAAATTCGTCTCAAGCATGAGGCATCAAACGGCAATAAAAAAGCAACAAGGGCGCTGAAGATTGCTGAAAATTTCGACAAGACCCTTACCACTATCCTGGTAGGAAACAATATCGTAAATATCCTCTCCACATCGTTGGGTACTGTGATATGTACAGAGCTTTTCGGCGCAAAGGGCGTGGGAATCGCAACAGCGGCAATGACAGTTCTTATACTCATCTTCGGCGAGATAATGCCCAAGAGCCTTGCAAAGGAAAATGCGGAGAAATTCGCACTGGTGTTCGGCGGACTGCTTAATGTGTTCATTGTGGTGCTGACACCTGTCACATTCATTTTCAGAGGACTGAAAAATCTGGTATCAAAGATTTTCAAATCAGGCAGCGACGCTCCCTCTGTAACCGAGGACGAGCTGAAATATATCATCGACGAGATCGAGGAAGAGGGCGTTCTGGAGGAGCAGGAAAGCGACCTTGTGCGCTCCGCTCTGGAGTTTGATGACAAGAACGTTTCCGAGGTGCTTATCCCCCGTGTGCGCATAACTGCCGTGGAGAAGAACGACAGCTTGGAGCATATAAGAGAGCTGTTTTTCACCGAACAGTATTCCCGTATGCCCGTGTATGAGAAAAATATCGACAACATAATCGGATTTATCCACGAGCGTGATTTCTTCAAGCTCACAGTAAGCGACGAGCACGCCGATGGCATCGAGTCGATCATCCATGAGGTAATCTATATCACCGAGTTCCAGACAGTATCGGAAGTCCTTGCAAGAATGCAGAAGGAAAAGATACATATGGCGATAATCAAGGACCAGTACGGCGGAACCTACGGCATGGTAACAATGGAGGACCTTATTGAAGAGCTTCTGGGTGAGATATACGACGAGACAGACGAGGAGGATCACTCCTTTATCAAGATAAGCGACAATGAGTATGACGCAGCAGCAGACTTTAACCTGAGAGAGTTTGAAGAAAAGCTGGGACTTCCCGAGGATACCATCAAGAGCGAGAGCTATACTCTTGGCGGCTGGGCGCTGGAGCTTTTCGGACGTATCCCACAGGCTGGGGACGAGGTAAAGGACGGCGTCTTTACACTAAAAGTCCTTGAAGCGGAGGAAAACAGGATAATCAGGCTGAAAATAACAGTTGATAAGCCTGATGAAAGTGAAAATAAGGATAGCGAATAAATCAAAACGGGTCGGTACAAAATGTATCGACCCGTTTTCATTTTCAGAAAAATATTATATTGCAGGCAGAGGCTCCGCCGAATTTTGTCACTGCCCATACGACAAGGAGAGCTATCCCCACCGAAAGCGCCGCTGCCGCAAGCTTTGCAAGAACTCCGCATATGCCCTTGTACCTTGGAGGAGCAAAGATAAATCCGCCTGCCGTTATAAGCCCGGCTATCCATGCGGTTATGAGAAGTATCGTCTGCGCCGCATAGAAATGCTCGCTGAATGTTTCCATGCCCGCAATACAGCGCACTCGCATCAGTATGTATGAAGCTGCCAATGAAAATATCATCAGCCGCAGTCCAAGCCGTACCGCACCGTTTGACATAAAAGCTCCGCCCTTCGCAAGTATTTGTTTTTACGAAGTCCTTTGCTTTTTTTGTTCCTTACTCCACAGGGCAGCTGCCGATGCACTGGCTTTTTGCGCTGGCAAGTATCTGGTCTTCCGTGTAAATGCCCACCTGAGTTGCATTTATGGGCTTGCTGCTCCAGACAGCGTATTCCACGGAATTTCCGTCAGCGGATATCTTGAAGCCGTAGTAGCCCGAAAAATCCTCACCCATGAATTTGCTTATGTCTATCTGAGTTCCGCTTGATGTCTGTGCAACAGTGCTGTTTGCCCCCATGAAAACACCGCTGTCGCCTGCCAACATGACCTCTTCGTCATTGGTGTGCATATCGAGAAGAGCCAGTGCCACACCGCTGTAAACGTTCTTTGCATTGGCAATGGCAGTCTGCGCTCTCGCCTGACGGGTGTAGCCTATCATCGTCGGGATAAGTATTGCGGCAAGCGCTGCAACGATGGCAAGAACCACTATAAGCTCGATAAGCGTGAAGCCCCTTAATTTCTTTTTGTTCATATTCCCCGTCCTCCTGAAATTGCAATTTTTTTACTAATTTTATTATACTTATTTTACATAGTTATAGATGAAATTTGCGTTAAAACTTATAGTATAAACTGTTAATATTAGTATATGCGGCAGATTTTGAAAAGGTTCGTCATATTTACGAAAATCTTTGCCCTGTGTTTTCGGCATTTTATCAAAAATCATAGAAAATTACCGAAAAATTAGCACCATTTTCTGTATCAATGACAGTTTTACTTTTGCCAAATATATGTTATAATATCTTTGTACGTTAGAATCTATTTGCTTTACATATAATATTTCTGAGAAACAGAGAGGAATACAGAAATGTCCGATAACTTCAACGACGGAGCGTGTGCGATATCCCCGAAGAGAATGCTGGCTCTTGCGGCTGCCGTTCTGTCCGTTTTAATGCTGGCAGGCTGCGCAGGCAAAAATGAGACGGCTGACTTTGACGAGGCTGTGGATTATGAATATTATTCCGAGGAAGAGGCTGAGACTGAGCCTACTCTCGGTTCTTCCGAGACCGTGACGGAGGCTGTCACAGAAATTTTGGAAGATGAGACCGTTGACTCCGAAACAGTGTCGGCGGAAAAGGCAGCCAGCTCACAGACTGAGGCTGTGACCGAGATATCTGCCGAGACCACGGTTTCAACTGCTCCCGCAGTGACCGAGACTTCTCCTCAGATCCCTGCTGAGACTACCGTTCCCGCAACTACAGCTGCTCACGCATCTGAGGTCGTTACCGACTGCTCGGTACCAATGGCAGAGGTGCCCGTTACAACAGCTGCGCCTACGGACTATGACAGTGAGTTCTTCTCGGAAGATCTGTTCATCGGCGACTCTATTTCTACAGGATATTCCCTTTACGGCTTTTTGAATGACAGGAACGTTTTTGCAAAGGTGGGTCTTAACCCCTCAACAGTGCTTACAAAAACAGTTTCCACCTGCTTCGGCGACATCGGCATTTCAGATATGCTTACATATACCACACCAAAGCGTGTGTATATAATGCTTGGCTCCAACGGTATCCAGTGGCTTTCTGTGGATAATATGCTCAAATCCACCGATACTCTGGTAACGCTCATCAAGACCGCCTGCCCCGATACAGAGGTCATGATAATCAGCGTGCCTCCCGTTACTCCCGAGTATGCCGCTACCGTCAAGGATATTGACGTTATGGCAAAGATAAACGAGTATAACGACAGCCTTAGCGACTACTGCACAGAAAAGGATATGCTTTTTGTTGATGCGGCTTCCGTGCTGAAAAGCTCCACGGGATATTTCAATTATTCCTATGCCGAGTCGGACGGAATGCACTTCAAGTCCTCTGCATACAGAACACTGCTTTCAAAGATCCAGGCAGATGTGACCGCATTTGAGGAAACCAAGGCTGAGGAAGCCGAGAAAGAGGCTGAGACCGCCGTTTCCGATGAAGCTGAGGTAACAACCGCTCCCGAAGAGACTGAGGAGACTTCCGCAGCTGCAGAAGAGACTACAAGCACTCCTGCCGATGAAAAGAAGCATGCCGCAAGCTCAAAGAAGAGTGCTTCCGACAGCAAAACAGGCGGAAAGACCTCGGATACCAAAACATCTGAGACCAAAAAGAAGTAATTACCCATTGAGGAATTTTTTAAATGACAGATAATATAAACTATCAGGCTATGCTTGAGAGAACGATCGCAGCCCGTGACGGAACGCCGTCCCTGCTGCTCCACAGCTGCTGCGCTCCCTGCTCAAGCTATGTTCTGGAGTATCTTTCCCGTTATTTCCAAATAACGGTTTTTTATTATAACCCCAATATTTACCCACCCGAGGAGTTTTTCAAGCGCCGCACGGAGCAGGAGAGATTCATCTCGCTGATGCCTGCGGAAAATCCCATAAGCTTCATCGGTGCGGAATATGAAAGCGAGAGCTTTTATGAAACGGTAAAGGGGCTTGAAAAAATACCCGAGGGCGGCGAAAGATGCTTTGCCTGCTACAGACTGCGCCTTGAAAAAACGGCAAAGCTTGCAGCGGAAAAGGGTTTTGACTACTTTACCACCACGCTTTCCATAAGTCCTCACAAGAACGCCGGGAAGCTCAATGAGATAGGCGGGGAGCTGGCGGAGAAATACGGCGTAAGCTATCTTTTCTCCGATTTCAAGAAGAAAAACGGCTACAAGCGTTCAACAGAGCTGTCAAAAATATACGGCATTTACAGGCAGAATTACTGCGGCTGTGTCTTTTCCATGAGAGAAACGGAGGAAAGAAACAAATGCAGGGAGCAGTGATCGTTACGCCCCGTCTTTATATGAGAAGAATGGGCAATGAGGATATTGCGCCGCTCAGTGCCATTTTGCAGGATAAGGACGTTATGTACGCTTATGAGCACGCTTTTTCTGACGGAGAGGTAAAGCAGTGGCTTGACCGCCAGATGAAGCGGTATGAGGAATATGACTTCGGGCTGTGGGCTGTTATTCTCAAAGAAACCGAATGTATGATAGGTCAGTGCGGCATTACGATGCAGGAAGTTCCCGAGGAGCTTGTCAGCGGGGGAATGGTGCCCGAGATAGGCTATCTTTTCCGAAAGGACTGCCGGCATAAGGGATATGCTGCCGAGGCGGCTTCTGCCTGCAGGGAATATGCTTTCAATGTGCCGGGCTTCAATGAGATATACTCTATCATAAGAGACAACAATATACCGTCACAGAATGTTGCAAAAAGAAACGGAATGACCCCTGCGGGTACTTTCGTGAAGCATTATTACGGCATGGATATGCCGCATATATTATACAAGGCTGAAAGGAAATGAAATTATGCTTACAAGCAAACAAAGAGCTTATTTAAGAGGAATTGCCGCTAAGGAAGACACCATTTTTCAGGTGGGCAAGGGCGGTATCGGCGAAAATCTCATCGACCAGGTAAGAGATGCTCTCAAGGCAAGAGAGATCGTTAAAATAAAGGTATTGGACGCTGCAATGCTTTCCGCTGCGGAGGCTGCTGAAGCTCTGGCAGAGGGCACAAAGTCCGAGGTAGTGCAGGTAATAGGCAACAAGCTCACACTCTTCAAGAGAAATCCCCAGGAGCCTAAGATTGAGCTTCCTTCCTCAAACAAGAAAAAGTGATAACAGCACTTTTCGGCGGCAGCTTTGACCCTGTTCACAAGGGGCACGTCAATGCCGTAAGGTCGCTGCTGGATACTATCCCGCAGATTGACAGAGTTATCATTATGCCTGCGTTCCTGAACCCCTTCAAGGCAAATGCCATGTCTCCCGCTGACGGTAAAGACCGTATGGAGATGTGCAGGCTTGCTTTCGGGAGCATACCTGTTTGTGAGGTATCCGACTACGAGATAAGCAAGGGCGGAGTAAGCTATACGGCGGTAACGCTGGAGCATCTGCGTGAGATATATCCGGGTGACAGGCTGATACTTACAGTTGGAAGCGATTCGCTGGAGTCGCTCCCCAGATGGCACAGGGCAGGGGATATCATAAAGATGGCTGAGATCGCTGCGGCTGCACGCTCCGATGAGGATATGGGCAGGATAAAAGGCTATGCGGACAATATCAGGCGGCTGGGCGGCGTGGTGCATATCATCAAGACCCGACCCTTTGACATCTCGTCAACCGAAATTCGTGAAAAAATTTTAAACAATCAGGATATATCTTGCTATATTGAGGAAGATGTAGTAAAATATATAGTGTGTAATAAAATTTACAGAAACGGTGATAGTTTTGGATGCTCAGATGTGCAGTGTTAATATAAACGAATTAAGGGATATCCTTAAAATAAGGCTTTCCAAGAAAAGATACACCCACAGCCTTAATGTGGCGGACGCCGCACTGAAGCTGGCGGAGAAATACGGCGCTGATATCGAAAAGGCTTACCTTGCGGGACTGGTGCATGATATCTGCAAGGAAGTTCCCACCGATGAGCAGCTTGCCATGGCTCAAAAGTGCCGTCAGGGCATTGATGAAACGGAGCAGAAGATACCTGCCCTTTATCATGCGGCGGCAGGTTCGTGGTACGGCGAGAATGTGCTCCATATCCATGATGAGGATATTCTCAATGCCGTCCGCTATCATACCACAGGCAGAGCAGGAATGTCACGCCTGGAGGAATGTGTGTATCTTGCCGACCTTATTTCCGAGGACAGGACATATAAGGACGTGGGAAGAATGAGGAGACTTGCTTTTGAGGATATAAACGGTGCAATGCTGGAAGCCGCAAGGTTTACTCTCAGCGACGTTATCGCCAAAGGCTCGTTTATCCCCGAAAATTCCATGCAGACATACAATTATTATACAGCACTAATTAAACAGGACAAGTGAAAGGAGTAATGCAGATGACGCAGAATGAGGCTCTGGAGCTTATCGTAAAAACTCTTGACAGCAAAAAAGCCGAGGATATCAAGGTAATAAAGATAAAGGAGCTTTCCGTACTTGCGGATTATTTCGTAATAGCCGACGGTACGTCAAGCACCCAGACCAGGGCGCTGGCGGACGAGGTCGAGTTCAGGCTAAAGGAAGCGGGACTTGCACCAAATCAGATACAGGGCAACAACGGTTCCAACTGGATAGTTCTTGACTACGGTGATATCATTGTGCACGTTTTCTCAAGAGACCAGAGGGATTTTTACAATCTGGAGCGCCTCTGGAGAGACGGCGAGGAGATAGACATTTCATCTATGATAGACTGATTGACATAAGGGGTAAATATGGACAACAATAACAACAGCTATGCTAATCTTTACGGCGATGAAAATCCAAAGGGCGATGTTGTTCCTCCGGGGGTGCTTCCGCCTGAGGCTGAGGAGGTCATATACACCTATGACCCGCAGCTTATAAAAAAGGGAATGATAAAGACAAGGGTAATCGGCGTGATAATTACCGCTCCTGCGGTGGTGGCATTTTTCGCAATGCTGATGCTGAGCTTTACAACATCAGGCTCGGTGGAAACGGTCATAGCGCTTTTATTGCTTATACCTATTGCGCTGTATATGGTGCTGACAGTCACATATATGCTGGGCAGCAACGTATCGAGGATCATTATCGGCGTGCTGGCGGCAGTGGACTTCGGACTTCAGGTACTTGGCTTTTTTGGTGCGTTAATTGTGGCAGCGGGCAATGCCTATAACGGCGTCAGCTCGTATATCGCAGTTGAGCTTATTGTGACAGCGATAAGCTTCGTTCCCTTGTGGTTTACTTTGATCGACAAAAGTGTAAGAGCTTATTTTAACAGCAATAAATGAAAAGGGGTATAATAATGGACGAACTTAATATGGATTCTCTTGATCTTCCTGAGATGGAACATGACTACAGCGACGTTCCCGACGCATCTGAGGGGCTTGACGAGCCTGCACGCACATCACCTGCCTTTGGCGCAGGGGAGGACCTTTCTGATATAGAAATGCCTGTCCTCAGCGAGATGGACGGCTCTGCTCCCGTTCAGCCCGTAAAGGCTGAGCCTCAGAAGCAGGCGCCTGTACAGGCATCTGTGCAGACATCTGCTCAGATATCCGAAATGGGAGGCGTTTCTCCTATGGGCGGAATTTCTGAAATGGGTGCTTCGTCAAACAATACTTCCGCAACCGGAAGTCCTGCCGCAAACAGCATGACAGGCACAGCTTCCGTGAGCGGCATTTCCGAAATGGGCGCATCTTCATACAGCGCACCAAAAAGAAATGTGCAGCCTGCGGCTCCCGTATCGGGCGGATATACTCCCGTATCGGGCGGCACTGCAAGCACAGGCACTCAGAACAACGGCGCAGCAAGCTACAGCAGTGTTTACAACAGGAACGATCAGGGCTCGGCTCAGAGAACAAACGACTTTTTTGCCGCAACCGAGCAGATGAATGCCGAAAAATATGAAAGAGGTCACGGCAAGGCAAATGTGCTGGGCATCATTTCCATTGTCCTTGGTGCATTTACCATTCTCGGACACCTGGAGGTAAGCTTAGTCGGACTTCTGGGCATTGTACTGGGCGGACTTATCATCTACCATGCCCTGAAATTCATGAAGCAGAGCGAAAAATCACGCCGCATACTGGCATGGCTCTATGTGTGGGATCTTATTGATTGCATACGTGGAATTATAATGCTTGCAAACGCAAATCAGCTCTTAGATGATATGGGAATTGAAGCGTCCTCGTTAATAGGCGTGACAAGATTCATATATATCCTTGGCATTATCTTCAACGGCGTAATGACATATTTCTTTATGTTCAATTCCGCTGTTCATGACTATACCATTGATGACAGCCGATGAATGATATGAACGACGACTTTGAGCTTCCGCCTCTTCCGAAGGAAACGGTGTTTTCCTCCGAGGTGGGGGATATTGACGAAGAAAGTGACAGCGCCGCAGCCGATGATCTGGCTGAAGCTGTGGCAGCGCCAAGCATGACCGATATGGACGGTAATCCTGCCGAGACGCCTCCTGCGGAGGATTACAAGAGCGCCAACCGCCGTGAGACCGTTATCAGGGAAATGGCGGAGCTTCCGCCTCAGAAAAGCGCTGCCGAAAGGCGGCAGGAGTACCTTAATGAGCTGAAAAAGGAACGTGAACAGCTGCAGGCCTTCAAAAAGGACGCAGTAATGTTCTTTGGCTGCTTTACCGCACTTGCGCTCATATATCTGACAGCTGACCCCACGCCCCTGCCTGTGTGCATTGCTCTTGTTGAGGCAGGTCTTGCATGGCTCATAGTAATGGGCAGCCAGATAGCACGGCTCATGCTGCTGATAATGCTGCCCATAAATACTGCGCTGGGAGCTGCAAGCTTCGGCGGTGCGTTTGACAGGTTTGCGTGGTTCATGACAGAGATACACGTAAGGGGATTTCTTCCCGATAACTTCAAGAAAACAGCATATCTCATAATGGCGGTAGTGTCAGCGGGACTGTTCGTTTTCCTGCTCTTTAACAGGAGGATAAGCACCTACTGCTCCGATCCCGAAAACGAGATAGACGATATTCTGAGCCACGGCGTAAAGATAGGTCGGCGCAGAAGACGCTTCAAATAATGTTATACCTGCGGTTTTCCGCATCAAATAAAGCAAAGGAATGATTATTTTGGAAAGATACGATTTTGCCTCGGTTGAACCCAAATGGCAGAAATACTGGGAGGAGCATGAGACATTCAAAACAGATGTCTGGGACTTTTCCAAGCCCAAGTTCTATGCCCTCGATATGTTTCCCTATCCTTCGGGAGTAGGTCTCCATGCGGGACACCCTGAGGGCTACACAGCAACCGACATAGTATCAAGAATGAAGAGAATGCAGGGCTACAATGTCCTTCACCCTATGGGATATGACTCTTTCGGTCTGCCTGCTGAGCAGTATGCCGTAACTACAGGTCATCACCCCAACGGATTCACTCAGAAGAATATCGAGACATTCTCAAAGCAGCTCAAGGAGCTGGGCTTTGACTATGACTGGTCAAAGATGATCGCTACCTCTGACCCCAAGTTCTACAAGTGGACTCAGTGGATATTCAAGCAGCTTTATCTTGACGGCTATGCAAAGTATGTTGATATGCCCGTAAACTGGTGCGAAGAGCTGGGCACTGTTCTTTCCAATGATGAGGTCATTGACGGAAAATCAGAGCGCGGCGGATTCCCTGTTGTAAGAAAGAATATGAAGCAGTGGGTAATAGATCAGCCTGCTTTTGCGGAAAAGCTTCTTGAAGGTCTGGACGAGATAGACTGGCCCGAATCCACCAAGGCTATCCAGAGAAACTGGATCGGCAAATCCACAGGTGTTGAGGTAAAATTCAACATCGTCGGCGGCGGAGAGTTCAGCATCTACACCACCTGTATCGAAACTATTTACGGTATCACCTTTATGGTGCTTGCTCCTGACGGACAGATCGTCAAGGACCTTATGCCCCGTATCGAGAACAAGGAAGAGGTTCAGGCATATATCGACGAAACTCTCAAAAAGAACGATATGGATCGTACCGAGCTCAACAAGACCAAGTCAGGCTGCGAGCTCAAGGGCGTTACCTGCATAAATCCCGTAAACGGCAAGGAAGTAAGAATGTTCATCGGCGACTTCGTTCTTGCAAGCTACGGCACAGGTGCGGTAATGGCAGTACCTTCCCATGACCAGAGAGACTTTGAGTACGCTGTTGCTCACAATATCGACATGATACAGGTAATCGACGGCGATGAAAAGCTGGGACACGTTGATGTTTCCGAAAAGGCTTTTGAAAAGGGCGATTACCTTGGAAAGGGCTACAGACTTATCAACTCCGAGGAGTTCACAGGTCTTACCGTTGAAGAGGCTAAGGAAGCCATCACTGTAAAGCTTGAAAAGATGGGCGTTGCCAAGAGGACAACAAACTACCATTTCAGAGAGTGGATATTCGCACGTCAGCGCTACTGGGGCGAGCCTGTTCCTGTAGTTCACACTGAGGACGGCGGAATACACGTACTTGATGATGATGAGCTTCCTCTTATCCTTCCCGAGCTTGAGGATTACAAGGGCAAGAACGGAAAGGCTCCCCTTGAAAATGCCACCGAGTGGAAGAAGTATGACCACAACGGCATAAAGGGTACAAGAGAAACATCTACCATGCCCGGAAGCGCAGGCTCCAGCTGGTATTATTTCAGATACATTGATCCCGATAATGACAAGGAATTTGCAAATCAGGAGCTTTTAAAGCACTGGATGCCCGTTGACCTTTACATCGGCGGCCCTGAGCACGCTGTAGGCCATCTGATGTATTCAAGAATATGGAACAGATATCTGTACGATAAGGGCCTTGCTCCTACAAAGGAACCCTTCAAGAAGCTGGTTCACCAGGGTATGATCCTGGGCGAGAACGGCATCAAAATGGGCAAGAGATATCCCGAGTTCGTTATCAACCCCAGCGATATCGTAAGAGACTACGGCGCTGATACTCTCCGTCTTTACGAGATGTTCATGGGCCCTCTGGAGGTTTCCAAGCCCTGGAGCAGCGCAGGCGTTGAGGGTGCAAAGAGATTTATCGTAAGAGTATGGAACTTCTTTACCGAGCCTGCTAATCTGACGGATGATAATGACGGTGCTCTCACCAAGATATATCATCAGACAGTGAAGAAGGTCACCGATGATTTCGAGGCTCTCGCATTCAATACCGCTATCAGCCAGCTCATGATTTTCATGAACGCTGCATACAAGGCAGGCAAGTGCCCCAAGGAATATGCCGAGGGCATTATCAAGATGATGTCCTGCATAACTCCTCACGTATGCGAGGAAATGTGGCAGAAGCTGGGTCATAATGATACCATCGCTTACGAGCCATGGCCTGTTTATGACGAGAAGGAGCTTGTTGTTGATACCATCGAAATTGCTGTTCAGATAAACGGCAAGGTAAGAGGCAAGATCAACGTAGGCGTTGACGAGGATCAGGATTCCGCTATTGCCAAGGCAAAGGCAAATCCCGATGTCGCAGCAGCGATCGAGGGCAAGAATATCGTCAAGGAGATCTACGTAAAGGGTCGAATTGTAAATATCGTTGCAAAGTAATCAATTTGCACAAAAAAGCACCTGAAAATTCTGCGTTCTTTTTAATGCAGACACTTGACAAAATGGCTTGATATATTGTATAATGTAAAAGTTATATCGTATATAATCCTCTGCCGCAGGGCAAAGGGAGGGAACAAAGTTGGCAGAAATTCATGTTGGAAAGAACGAGACTCTGGAAACCGCTCTTAAGCGCTTCAAGAGAAGCTGCGCTAAGGACGGCGTAATCGCTGAGGTTCGTAAAAGAGAACACTATGAGAAGCCTTCGGTTAAGCGCAAGAAGAAGTCCGAAGCTGCTCGTAAGCGTAAATATTGATATTTTATATCGTATCGCTTGAGTTCAAGGCGGCGGCAGTTTATCTGCCGCCGTTTTTATCTTTCACTTGACAAATCACCGTGCAAACGGTATAATAGTAAATGCGAGTAAGCTATGCGGTTGAACGCTTTTTGCGTTAGGAAAGTCCGGGCATCACAGAGCAGGGTAGCTGCTAACGGCAGCCGAGGGTGACCTTAGGGAAAGTGCAACAGAGATATACCGCTGATTTTTTCAGTAAGGGTGGAAAGGCGAGGTAAGAGCTCACCGGGGCAGCGGAGACGCTGCTGCCATGTAAACCCTATCCGATGCAACGTCTATTGGTACGTGTACGTCAATGTCTGCTCGGCAGGCGTACCGTAAAGACGGCTAAAGCGTTTCGGCGACGATCCGCTCAGATAGATTTCCGCACACGACAAAACCCGGCTTATCGGCTTAGTCGCATCTATATGTAAATTTCGGAGCTGTTTCAGTTATGCTGCAACAGCTCCGATTTTTTTATTATATTATTATAATTTTCAGCTGCCGAGAATTTTTTTCAGATCGTCGGCAGGCTCGCTTGTGGGAGTGATGTTATAAAGCTCCACAAGCTTTGAAAGCACATTGTCCGATACAAAGGCGGGGATAGTGGGGCCAAGGTAAATGTTCTTTATGCCGAGCCACAAAAGGGTCAGCAGAATGCAGACCGCCTTCTGCTCGTACCATGACAGCACAAGGGTGAGGGGCAGGTCATTCACGCCGCAGCCGAATGCGTCCGCAAGGGCAAGGGCTATCTTGATGGCGCTGTATGCGTCGTTGCACTGACCGCAGTCAAGTATTCTGGGGATACCCTCGATATCGCCCAGGTCAAGGTCGTTAATGCGGTATTTTCCGCAGGCAAGGGTCAGGATAAGAGTGTCTGGCGGTGTGAGCTTTGCAAAATCGGTGTAATAGCTTCTGCTGGGAGATGCGCCGTCGCAGCCGCCGATAAGGAAAAAGTGCTTTATTTTTCCCGCCTTGACAAGCTCGATTATCTTTTCTGCGTGGGAAAGCACGGCATTTCTGGCAAAGCCCGTGATGACTGTGCTTCCGCCGTTCATGCCTGTCATGTGCTTGTCCTCGTCATAGCCTCCGCACTCTATCGCCTTTTCGATAACGGGGGTGAAGTCCTTGTCATCGCCAATGTGGCACAGCTCGGGATATGACACGATGGACGTAGTGAACACCCTGTCGCAGTAGCTCTGGCGCACGGGCATGATGCAGTTTGTGGTGAAAAGGACAGGCGCAGGAATGTTGTGGAACTCAGACTGCTGGTTCTGCCAGCCTGTGCCGAAGTTGCCTTTAAGGTGAGGATATTTTTTCAGCTCTGGATAGCCGTGGGCAGGGAGCATCTCGCTGTGGGTGTAGATGTTTATACCCTTGCCCTGTGTCTGCTCCAGAAGAAGCTTCATATCGTGGAGGTCATGACCGCTGACAACGATAAAGGGACCTTTTTCAACAGTCAGGGGAACTTCTGTGGGCACAGGCTGACCGTAGGCTTCGGTGTTGGCAGCGTCAAGCATTTCCATGCACTTGAAATTCACTTCGCCCGTTTTGAGTACCAGCTTCAGCAGGTCATCGGGGAATTTATCCTCGCCAAGAGTGTAAAGAGCCTCGTACAGAAAATCGGTCACAGTCCTGTCTGTCTTTCCCAGCGCATAGGCGTGATATGCGTATGCCGCCATACCCTTTATTCCGAAAAGGATAAGGGATTTAAGGGAGCGTATGTCCTCGTGTGCGTCCCATATCATATTCATGTCATAGTCCTCGAACTTTTCGGCATTCACACGGCCCTTTTCCTGCTCGACCTCTGTTTTCATCTTTTTAATAGTAACATCGTTGAAATTAACGTTGGTGATGGTGGTAAAAAGCCCTTTGAGAATAAGAACATCTGTCTTATGGGTGGGATTGCCCGACTTTGATGCCCTTGCAAGCCCTATGAGAGCGCCTGTAAGCTCGTCCTGAAAATTTGCAGTGTCCGACTTTTTGCCGCACACGCCAACCTTGCCGTCACAGGCGACGTTGTGAGCTGTCTGCTGGCACTGGAAGCAAAACATTTCTTTCATTTTCTTTCCTCATTTCCGTTGTTATTGTGACGTTCGCTGTAACTATTATCTGCATAATTTACGTATTGATACCCATGGATTATATTCGGTTAATAATTGATTACAGTTTGGTACAGGTGTAGCAATTTTACAAAACACATTGTATAATTGAATGTAGAATAAAACGGGATATTTATCCCACTGTCATTTTGGAGGCTTTTTATGAAACAGGACAGAAAAAAGCGCTCTCGTGTATCAAAGCTCACCGACACAAATACGCCATTTGCACGGCTGTTGTTAGTTCCGAGCCTGGCGGGAGTTCTTGTATTCTTTATCATTCCGTTTATGATCGTTATCTGGTATTCATTCCTCGATAATCCCATAAATAAAGACTTTGTTTTCCTGAGAAATTATCAGGTGCTTTTCAAAAACAACGCCTTTATCACTGCGGCAAAAAACACACTGATACTTTCGGCGGTGGCAGTTCCGCTGGCTGTGGTGCTGTCGCTGGGTCTGGCAAGCCTGCTGGATTCCAAGATACCGGGAAAAAGTATGTTCCGAACATTTTTCCTCTGCCCCATGATGGTTCCCGTGGCTTCCGTCGTGCTGATATGGCAGGTAGTGTTTGACTATAACGGTACCCTCAATGCGGTGCTTGGCGAATGGTTCCAGGCACAGCCGGTTGACTGGATGAAATCCAGCAAGTGCCTTATGGTGGTCGTTCTGCTGTTTTTGTGGAAAAATCTGGGCTACAACATGATACTTTTCCTTGCGGCGCTGAACAATATCCCCCGTGATTGCCTTGAGGTTGCGGAGCTGGAGGGCGCAGGCCCCTTGTACAGGCTTCTGCACATAAAGCTCAGGTATCTTTCGCCGACTATCCTTTTTGTAACTATCCTCTCGCTGATAAACTCCTTCAAGCTTTTCCGAGAGGTGTATCTGCTGACAGGCGATTATCCCTTTGAGGATCTTTACCTTCTGCAGCACTTTATGAACAACACCTTCAAGTCGCTGGATTATCAGAAGCTTTCTGCGGCGGCTATGATAATGTCACTGGTAATGGTGGTAATTATCGGAGCGCTGTTCATCATCGACAATAAATTCGGAGAGGATGTGGAAGAATGACAAAAAAGAAGAAGCCTTCTCCCCAGAAAATACTCAGGCAGATATTGCTGGTGCTCATGACCATATTTGCCGCTGTTGCCGCAGTGATATTTTTGCTGCCCACTGTGCTTACCATCACAAACTCATTTATGTCCCAGACGGAGATAAACGCAAACTACGGCGTTGTCTTTAACTCCGTTACCGACAGCAAGACCTTTATCTCAAAGACCGTCAATCTGAAATTTATTCCCGACATAGTAAGCTTCAGCCAGTATTTCTCGGTGCTGTTCAAGACTCCCGATTATCTGCTGAAATTCTGGAACTCAGCAATACTTACAGTGCCCATCGTAATATTCCAGACGGTGGTGGCGCTCTTTGCTTCCTACGGCTTTTCAAGGCTCACGGGAAAGCTTAAAGAGATAATATTCTTTGTCTATATCATACTTATGCTCATGCCCTATCAGGTAACGCTGGTTCCAAACTATCTTGTGTCCGAAAAGCTGGGCATTCTCGATACCAGATGGGCGATAATCCTCCCCGGAATTTTCTCGCCCTTTGCGGTGTTCCTGCTAACAAAGGCAATGAAGCGTATCCCAAAGACATATTTTGAAGCAGCTATGCTGGACGGAGCCAACGAGTTCCAGATATTCACGAGCATCTGCTACCCCATGGTAAGAAGCGCAGTTTTCTCCGTGCTCATGCTGGTGTTCATTGACTACTGGAACATGGTCGAGCAGCCTCTTATACTGCTTTCGGACGAAAGTATGCACCCGCTGTCGGTTTTCCTGTCAAAGATAAACTCGGGCGATACGGGACTTGCATTTGCGGTGGCAGTTATCTACATGATGCCGTCGCTGCTCATGTTCCTGTACGGTGAGGATTACCTGGTTGAGGGAATCACCTACTCAGGCGGAATTAAGGGCTGATCTATTACACGAAAGGAATGATCATAAAGATGAATAATGAAAACAGATCTCCGAGAAAGGAAGTCATCAAGAACATTGCCATTGTTTTTCTGGCAGTTCTGCTGGTGCTTACATTCTTCTCAAATACTTTTATGAATTACACTCTGCCGCAGGTATCTGCCGTTTATGTCAGTCAGGGTACTATCTCCGAGCAGATAAGAGGCAGCGGAACTGTTGAGGCTGCCGAGAGCTACGAGGTAAAATTCGACCAGACAAGAACTATCAAGAGCGTTGCCGTAAAGACAGGTCAGACCATAAATGCAGGCGATACCCTGTTTGAGCTGGAGGACTCCGACTCCGACGAGCTTACTCAGGCTCAGAAGGATCTGGAGGACAAGGAGCTTGATTACAAAAAGGCAGTTCTTGCCCAGTCCGACAGCTCCAAGTATCAGTCCGATTATCTGGAGATACAGAAAGCCGAAAAGGAACTTTCCGAGCTTCAGGCAAAGTATCAGGCTGCACTTGCAGGCACTGACCCCCTTTCCTCCGCACTCAACGATTATAATTCCCTGAAAAGCAGATCGGATAAGCTCACCAAGGAAAAGGAAGACCTTAACAATCAGCTCAGCGCCGTAAATGCGGATACATCCGATGATATGATAAACCTTACAGGTGCGTATTACGACACCCTCAGAGCTGACAAGGACCGTGTTACCGAGCTTGAAAAAAAGGTCGAGACAGCTCAGGCCGATTATGACGAGCTGAGCAAGGACGTTGGCGCAGATACCGACTATGCTTCCAAGATCGAGGAGACAAGAAAGTCTATCGAGTCCGCAACAGTTGAGCTTAATCAGCTTTATATCTCCCTGTACAACGCAAAGGCTGATGATGATACCACATCTATCTCAGCTTCCATCGCAACAAAGTCGCTGGAGATAGACCAGCTCCAGAGAGACCTTTCCAATTATCTTGCAAAATCCACTACCAGCGGAGTTCTCAAAACAAAGCTGAAAAATGCTGAAAGCACACTCAATAAGGCAAAGAAGAACCTGAACAGCGCCAAGGACACCCTGAGCAACGATGTTCGTTCCATAAAGCTTGAAATAAAGGCAAAGCTCGACAAGGTAACAGCAGAGCTGGACGATGTTACATTAAAGCTCACCAACGCAGGCACTGCAAAGGACGATGCCACCGCAGCAGGATATCTTTCCGCTTCACAGCTGGAGCTTAAAATATCCGAGCAGAAGGACACCGTTGATAACCTTTATGCAGCACTTGAAATAAAGAAGCAGACCGACAGCGTTACCAACGAAAGCAATCAGCTTGACCTTGAAGCAAAGAAAAAGGACATCGAAAGACAGAAGGAAAAGGTCGAAAAGCTTAAGAGCGAGGCATTTGACGCAGTCGTTACCGCAAAAATGGGCGGTACTGTTGAAAGCGTTTCCGTTACAGCAGGCAGCGAGGTTGCTGCGGGCACAGTGGCAGCAGTAATCAGCGTGTCCGACCTTGGCTACACCGTTTCCTTCTCCGTAAAGAATGACCAGGCTAAGAAGGTCAAGGTTGGCGACAAGGCAGAGATAACAAGCTGGTACTGGGGCGACAGCTTCTCTGCAACACTCAGCGAGGTAAAGACCGATACTGCAAATCCTCAGACACAGAAAACTCTCGTATTCAACGTTACAGGCTCCGATATATCCACAGGTCAGACCATTACCCTTTCCATGGGCAGCAAGGGTCAGCCTTATTCCGCAGTTGTTCCCAACGCAGCGGTAAGAGAGGACTCCAACGGCAAGTTCGTCCTCGTTATGGAAGCAAAGAGCAGCCCTCTCGGCAACCGCTACAAGGCTGTGAGATATGACATCGAAGTCCTTGCAAAGGACGACAACAACACCGCTGTAAACGGTCTTATGGGAAGCGAGTACGTTATCACCACATCTACCAAGCCCATTCAGGCAGGCGATCAGGTTCGTCCCGCCGAGAGCTGATCGGGGTGACGTGAATGAGCAGACTGAAAAAATTCAATATAATTCTGCTGATAATAAACGCCGTTCTTCTGTCGGTATTCGGGATAATTTACCTGCGGATATCATCGCTTTCAAGGGATTATTCATCTGACAAGGCAAAGGAAATGTGGGATAACGACAAGTATAAATACTCCCAGATATCACTTTATGTGTCTCCCTCCAATGGATTTGACATGATGGGGATATACTCCATGAGGAAAAGCGTCGAGGAAAAGCTGAAAGAAAGCTCCGTCCTTGATGCGGAGGATAATCCCGAGGGCAGGCTTTGGATAGACTGTGCCTCAGGCGATTCCACACTTACCCTTGCAGGAAAAATGGGCAGCTGCGATGTTGCCGTAACAGGCACGGTGGGGGACTACTTCATCTTCCACCCGGAGGACATAATGTACGGCAGCTATTACACATCGGAGGACATCAACCTTGACAGGATAATCCTTGATAAGCAGTGCTCATGGCAGCTGTTCGGCTCCATGGACACCGTGGGAATGCCGCTGGAAATAAACAACAAGGTGTTTTACGTGGCGGCTGTTGTGGAGTCACCCGATAATGAGGTTGATAAGACCGCATACGGCACAAAGCCCAGAGTGTATATGCCCTATGAATCGTTAAAGCAGCTGAACGACAGCTTTGTGCTCACATCATATGAGGTGTGCCTGCCAAATATCGTCAAGGATTACGCTTACGGGGTCATGAAGGATATAAACACCGCCCCCGAGGATTCAAGCGTTCTCATCGACCAGACTGGCAGATTCGGTCTCCTGAAGCTTTTCACAGGCTTCAGGGAGATACGTGAGAGCGTTATGGTAATGACGAATATCAGCTATCCATGGTACGAGAACCGCACACGCAGCGCCGAGATAATCGGAAAGATACTTGCAGGCCCGTCAATATATCTGCTGATAATCCCCGCAATATCGCTGGTTTACGGACTGTTTATGCTGGCAAAGCTGGCAGGCAGGGGCGGCAGAGCCGTCAAGGAGCACATTGACGCACGTTATCAGAAGAAGATATCGGAGGAGTATTACAAAAAGCACTCCGATGAAAAGCCATAAAGGAGCAGATATGGACGTTTCATGGAATCCATGGCACGGCTGCAAAAAGATAAGCGAGGGCTGCCGCCACTGCTACGTGTATCGCACAGACGAGAAACACGGCAGGGACGGCAGCCTGCTGTCATATAACAAGGATTTTGACCTGCCCGTGCGCAGGAAAAAGAACGGTGAATATAAGGTGCTCTCGGGAGCAGTGCTTTTCACCTGCTTTACCTCCGACTTCCTGCTTGACGAGGCGGACGAAAGGCGGGGTGAGGCATGGCAGTTCATGCGTGAACGCAGCGATGTGGACTTTATATTTTTCACCAAGCGTATAACCCGTCTGGCACAATGCCTGCCTGAGGACTGGGGAGAGGGCTACGACAATGTTATAATCGGCTGCACCTGCGAAAATCAAAAGCGTGCCGATGAACGGCTGCCGGTGTTCCTGAGCCTGCCAATAAAGCACAGGCTCATAGTATGCGAACCTCTGCTGGAGAGCATAGACCTGAGCGCATATCTTGATCCCAAACGGATAGAAAGCGTGTCCGCAGGCGGAGAATCGGGCAATGAAGCAAGGATATGCAGCTATGACTGGATACTTTCATTGCGCTGCCAGTGCGTTGACGCAGGGGTCAGCTTCACATTCCACCAGACAGGGGCGAGATTCCTCAAAGACGGCAGGATTTACCGTATCAAGCGCCCTTATCAGAAATCGCAGGCAAGAAAAGCGGATATTGACTATACGCCGTGACATTTTAAATCTTAAATTTCTGTAAAAGCTATTGCATTTTCAGTTGGAATTGGTATAATAAATAGTATATAGTTTTATTCTGGTAAAATAAGAAAGGAAAGATAACTTTAATGCTCAACACATATTTTTCAGTTCTGGCAGCTGCAACAGCAAATACAGCTGATTCACAGGCAGCAGCAACTTCTCAGCTGGTATCCTCCATTGTAATGCTCGTCGTTATCATGGCGATCTTCTACTTTATGCTTATCCGTCCCCAGAAGAAGAAGGACAAGGAGCAGAAGCAGATGAGAGATTCTCTCCAGGTGGGAGATCAGGTAACAACCATCGGCGGCATAGTTGGATTTATCGTTCGTAAGAATGACGATACCGTTGTTATCGAAACAGGCGGCGACAGAAGCAAGATCATCGTTAAGACATGGGCTATCTCCGAGAATCAGACCCAGCACGATGAGCAGGACGAGCTTGGAAAGAAAAAGTAAGAGTAAAAAAGCAGCGTTTGAGCGCTGCTTTTTTTGTGCGGGTACGGACAAATTAACCGTTCACTTTCATATTCCCAAACCTCAATATAATAATAAAAAATGTCCTGCAGAAAATCCGCAGGACATTTAAATTTATACGTGTTACTTAGTGTTTGAAAGCTTCCAGCGGAATGTGGCGATTCGCTGTGCCTTGGTGTTATCATAGGAAATGTTGCTGCACGCAACGCTCAGATCATTGTACCTGTAATCGGTACGTGATTCCTTTGAGCCGAATATTGCGGTAACTCCGCCCTTGGCAGCGTCGCTTCCGTAGTTTCTGGACATTACTGCACCGATCTTGTGATCGTTTCTCAGCAGCTCAATGATGTCCTTTGCAGCAATGGGCTTGGTGTCGCATACGTTGTAAATACCCTGATATGTAATAGTGTCGGGGCAGGTAAGTATGCCGTATATGAAATCCACAAGATTGTAAAGACAGGTGAAAGTGTATCCGTAATCGCCGTAGCCGCCGTAAACGAACGCACAGCCGGTCTTTGCATCATATACCTTTGCTTTCAGATTTTCGGTGAAATCCTTGGTGTAAATGGGGCATATGCGCATGATAACGCCCTTTGTGCCAGTGGATTTCTTGAGAGCATTTACAAGAGCCTTTTCAGAGTCGGCCTTGAGCTTTGCATATATGGAGGACGGCCTTTCGGCAGCTGCCTCACGTATAGGCTCTCTTGTACGCTGAGGCGCATAGATCTGGTGTGTACTGAGCATAAGTATGTCAGCCACTCCAGCAGCTTCTGCAGCCTTGTAAAGATATTTATCCACAGCGGCGCTGGTTTTTTCCTCATCGGAGGACAGAACGTCCGGGAAGTCGTTATCAACTGTGCATGCAAGGTGGATAAGCATATCTATCTTGCTGCCGTTCAGAACGCCTGTTATTTTTTCCTTGTCGGTAATATTGCACTGAACGAAGCTGAAATTGTCATTATCTTCAAAAGGAGCGGGAGCTGTATCGGTTCCTATAACGTTATAGCCTTTCTGCAGGAGCATTTCCACAACAGCCTTTCCTATCATTCCCGCAGCGCCGGTTACAAATATAGTTTTCATAAAATCTCTCCCTTCCGATAAAATGCCGATAAATAGTATATATTTATCTCATTTATTATATTATACCATCTGTATCAGAAAAATCAATAAGATTTTGGTTTGTATTTCTTAAATTTATTGGAACATAGCATAAATATTGAGCAATTTCTCTTGAAGAAATTGTAAAAAAGTGATATACTGAATGTTATCACAGCTTGAAGCAATATGGCGCAATAACTTTCACAAATAAAGTTAATCTGCGTACAATATGAGATTAAAAGCTTATTTATAAATGCAGCATAGGAGTGTTTTTATGCAAAGCCCTTTTAAATATTCTGACACAAATAAGCGCTACCGAACCCAAAGCAGCTACCTTAAACAGAGGTTCGGCTGCAAGGTGATGAAAATATCCCTCAACTGCGGCTTTACCTGCCCGAATATCGACGGCACAAAGGGCGTTGGCGGCTGCACATACTGCTCTGCGGGCAGCGGGGAATTTGCGGGGGACTGTGCACTTTCGGTCACAGAGCAGTTTGAACAGGTCAGGGCTAAAATGAACATGAAATGGCACGAGGGGCTGTATATCCCGTACTTTCAGGCAAACACCAACACCTATGGCCCTCTTGAAAAGATAAGGGCCATGGTGGAGGAGGCGCTGACCCTTGAAAATGTCTGCGGCATTGCCATTTCCACCCGTCCCGACTGCATTTCGGACGATGTTCTGGACTATCTTGCCGATGTTAGCAGGCGGACATATCTTACAATCGAACTTGGTTTGCAGACTGTTCACGATAAAACTGCCGAAAGAATAAACCGCTGTCACACATATTATGATTTTCTGGAATGCTATAAGCGCCTGCGGGACAAGGACATAAACGTCTGCGTGCATCTTATAAACGGCCTCCCCGGAGAGAACCGTGAGATGATGCTCGAATCGGCTTACGAGATGTCAAAGCTGGAGCTTCATAGCATAAAGCTCCACCTGCTGCACATCATCAGGGGCACTGCCATGGCGGAGGAATATCTGAGAGGGGAGTTTGCCGCCCTGACGCTGGAGGAATATGTGGATATCATCTGCGCCCAGCTGGAGCTTTTGCCCCCTGAGCTTATTATCCAGCGTGTTACGGGCGACGGCGCAAGGGACACTCTGATAGCCCCGCTGTGGAGCCTTAAAAAGTTTGTGGTCATGAACGAGATAGACAAAAAGCTTGCCCGTGACGATACCATGCAGGGCAGCAAATACTGCGGAAAATGAACTGAAAAAAATTTTTCAAAACCCCTTGACACTGACGCTGCGTCATAGTATATACTGAGTTTACGGAGACAGGAAAGGAGATACTCATGTATAAGATCAGTGAATTTGCAAAGCTTACAGGTGTCAGTGTGCGCACACTGCATTATTATGATGAAATAGGGCTGCTAAGCAGAACAATTCTTGCGGAACATTAAAAATATAATAAAACAAGCCGCAATGGATTGAACAAATACGAATATAATATTTATATTTGAATTTATATTCGACAATATCTGATTTACATTTTTTATAGCAGGAGCATCACTTTTTATGGTGGTGCTCTTGCTTTTTATAAACAAATATAGTATATTATATATAAAGATTATCAAAAAGTAATATTGGATGTGATGACTATGTTAGGCTTTTATCTTGCACTAATAGACCAACCAAATGATAAAGAAAAATTTACGGAAATATACAAAACATACCGTATTCTAATGTACAAAACAGCTATGTCTATAACGCATAATGAAGCGCTTGCCAATGAAACGGTTCAGGACTGCCTTTTTAAAATTGCTAGGATTATTGCAGATTTTCCTGCTGTAAGAACGAAAAAGGCAAAAGCACTTGTTATAATTATGGTAAGGAATAAAGCTTTGGATAATCTTAAGGTGGAGCATATAGATAAGATTGAACCCATAGATGAACAAGAGCCAGTTTCAGATGATATTATAGGTAAGATTCTATCGGATATAGGATATAATAGGCTTGTGCAGGAAATATTAAGTCTTGATGTTATATATCGTGATGTGTTGACATTAAAGCTTATATACGAATATAGTATTGATGAAATTTGCTCGTGGCTTAATATATCTGAAAATACGGCAAAATCACGCATCTATCGTGGAAGAAAAATGCTGAGGGAACGTTTGGGGGGATTTTATAATGAAAAGTGAAACTAAAGAAAAAATATTTGACTTGATTTTAACTGATGCTCTTATGACTTGTTGGAATATGGAAATACAGGCGCTTGATAACTACCACGAATATGATGACTATAAATTTTCTGCCGAATTCGAAAGGAAAAATAAGAAAACGGCAAATTCTATAGGCAGAAGTGATAGAATAAAAAAATGCACATATATTTTTGTAAAATTAGTTGTGACCACTGCAGCAATAATGGGAGCTGTTTTTGGTGGACTTCTTACTCAGCCTGCTGTTTATGCTGCCGTTCAAAATGTTATACAAACAGTTTTTAAAAATTATGACAAATATGATTTTGGGGGTGATGAATTGACAGTTGATAATTTTAATAACAACATTCGTTTAGGATATTTTCCTGAAGGGTATTATTTGACCAATGGTGAATACTCAAGAATTTCTGTATCCCTTACCTATATAGATCAAAATGATAATAAAATAATGTTTGATTATGGTATAGCTGATGGGTCAAGCACTATCTATGATAACGAGCATAATTCATACAGTAAATTTATAGTGAATGATATAGAGTATCATTATTATGAGAGTAAAGATAACGATTTTTATAATACTCTTGTATGGTATAAGGATGGATACTCATTTAGCGTACTTGCACATTTGCCTAAAGAAGAATTAGTAAAAATCGCCAAAAATGTAAAATAAACAATTTTTTTTGCAGCCTTTTTTATTTTTAAACCGTCTTTTAATATAGATACAGGTAAAAAGGAGGATTTTTATGCAAAAAGAAGTCAAAAGTTTTATTTCGATTTTTGCGGTTCTTATTATAATGTTTTGTACGGTGACAACTGCTTCGGCTGCTGAAACTCGATTATCTAATACTAGCAGTGTTTCGGTTTGGCTGGCTTTTAGCGGTACAACTGCCTATTGCGATGCTAAAGTCACAGGTGCAAATGGAACAACAAGTATTACAAATGGATATCTTATATTAACAGACAGCCAGGGAACAGTTGTAGCTAATTGGAGCAATCTATCATCTAATAGTGATAAACTTACTGTTTCTAAATCCACTACTGGTCTAAAAAAAGGTGAAACATATACTCTAACTTTTTCTGCCAAAGTTAATAAAAATAACAGGGCAGAAGATGTTAGTAATTATGTTTCTAAAACTTGCAAATAAATAATAAATTTATATACTGTCTCTAAAATAAATAATTATAAAAATCAATGCTGTTTTATTGCAGAAAGGAGAAGTGACTTCTAAGACATATTAATTAAGTGACTTATGTTATTTTTGCTGAGTAAAAGTTGGTATTTAATCTATTCGGAAAATATTTGAAGTTATAAGTGTATCATCTATAATATGGAGGAAAATTTATTGTGAAAATTAAAATTAATATTAAACAGGAGGAATTTATAAAATGTCAATTTTAAATGTTAATGTCAAAAAAGTCGTGTCAATCATTCTTGCTCTAATTTTGGTTTTGTCAAACTTTGGAATAATTGTAAATGCACAGGTTTCCTGCACTATTCCTTATGTTGCTGCAGTAAATAACAAACAGATTTCAGCAAATACATATGTTAGATACAGCAATGAACTATATCTTTATCCAGGCGATATTGTGTATTTGAATTTTACTTACACACCAAGTAATGCAAGTGTTTGGTTTGGACTTTCAACTCCATCTAACCAATTTCGATATGCTTCAGGGGTATCTGGAAAACTTCAGAGGAGTTTTATTATAAAAGAAGAGGGAATTCACAAAGTTAAAATTCAAAACAACTCATCAGCTTCAATTATTATAAATGGAAAATTTTCGACAGGTTGTTCCTATCCGTTTAGAGGTACAAATGTCCCCACTGCTTTGTCAAGAGGATACAGTGCGAGTCATTATGGACTAGATATTATTGATACTTATCCTAATTCTATTAATGGAAGAGAGATTTATTCAATTGGAAGTGGAACAGTATTATTTGAAGGTCCTTCCCAGTCGGCGGGAAACTATATCGCAATTTTGTATGACGGAGGTTATACAGCAAGATATTTGCATATGCAGAGTAGATCTACACTAAAAAAAGATGATGTTGTAACTTATGAAACATTTATTGGTTATGTCGGTAATACTGGAGAATCATCTGGTCCGCACTTGCATCTGGATGTTAATACAGTAAATGCGACATCAGGAGGAAGCGGAAATAATGCAGTTAATAGTAGTACAACAATAGATCCCAAAAAACTTTTTCCGCAAATTGGCTTTTCACAATAATTAAAACTATAGAGAGGGAAACATTATGAAACAAATAAATAAAAAAATATGGGCTTTTGCAATATTATCGGTGCTTGTATTTACTGCGTGCGATAAAGCAAATGAAACAACTGTCGATGAAACATCACAGGGAAATACTCAATCTTCCGTTATGGAAAATGACGAAGCATCATCAGCCGATATTGTTCAATCGTCTGCTCAGGAGGCGGCTGATAACAATGATCAGCTTGATGAAAACAATGAGCAAATGCCTGAGCCTTTTGATAATAACGGCGATTCAGGTGGCGATATGAATTCTGATTTTTATCAACCGTGTATATCACAATTCGATAGTGTTCCCGGTTCATTGCTTGATATAAGGCCGTCGGGCGAAGTGGACGAATGGCTTAATAATCATTTTTCGAGAAAAGGTGCGGTATCAAGTATCAAAGATTATCTGAATGTGTATTCATTTATTACTGACTTTAATATAACCAAGGAAGAAGCAGCATCTGCACTTGAAGATTACATTGATTCAGAATATGAAAGTGTAAGAATAACACAGGATCAATTTAATATATTATTTTCCGGCGATATTGAATTGATTACAAAAACATTTGCGTCGGAGTATTCTATAGTGCATGATGATAACATCTACAGTCCTGAATGGATCTACACGCATTCACAAAGCGATTATGAAGCCGCAGGTATAAATGCGGAAGACCTTGCAGAAAAAGTACCGATGTACGCAAATTTAAACTTAACGGAAGCGGCAAGAGCTGCTTTTTCAGATAAGCTGTCAAGTTATACAGGTGTTGCCATAAATATAGAACCCGTTCAAATATATTCAGAAACGCCATCAAGCGTTATTACCGATGATATTGGCATAGTTGAGTCAGAGGATACCGTTAACAGCGATGACGAAATACCTGTAAATATTGATGATGAATAATTGTTGAGGCAAGATATAATGCTGCATCTGAAGTAAAAACAGGTGCGTAATTTATAAACAGCTCCCGCAGCAGTGTGGGAGCTGTTTTGCTGTATTACTGAACAGGTGCTATTGCCGTCTGCTGGGTCATGGGGAGCATTACCGTAAATACGGTTCCCTTGCCGTCCTCGCTGTCAACGGAAATGCTTCCGTGGTGGAGGGCTGCGATGTGCTTTACGATAGAAAGTCCCAGTCCCGTGCCGCCTGTCTGCTTGGAATGGCTCTTGTCAACACGGTAGAAACGCTCAAAAATGCGTCCCTGATGCTCCTTTGGTATGCCTATGCCGTTGTCTGCCACGGTTATAACAGCCTTGTCGCCTGCACGGCTCACATCTACAAGCACCTTTCCGCCTGGGCGGTTATATTTCACGGCGTTTTCGGTAAGGTTGTATATCATTTCGTAGATATAGCCGCCGTTTGCCTGAATTGTAACGTCGCTGCCACTGACAGAAAGGTCTATTTCCAGACGCTTTGCCTTTTCGGCGAGATTTTCGGCGACCTCCTTTGCAACAGCTGAAAGGTTGGTCTCGGTGAAAATTTCCGAGTGATTTTCCTCTATCTCCGACAGCCTGATGATGTCGTTTATAACGTTCAGTAGGCGGTTGGCCTCGTCATATATGCGCTTGCCGTATCTGCGGATATCGTCGCCGTCGGTTATCATTCCGCCGCCCAGCATTTCCGCAAAGCCCCTTATGGTGGTAAGGGGAGTTTTCAGCTCATGGGAAACATTTGCGGAGAAATCACGGCGCATTTCCTCTGCCAGATGTATCTCCGTTTCATCGACGATGATTATAACAGCGCCCGAAAGCTTATCCTCGGAGCTTATGCGGCTGATGAACGCCCTGAGGAAACGTCCCTCGGAGGAAAATGTGCCTGTAACGCTGGCAGCGCACTTTGACTGCTCAATAAGCTCCATGAAATCTGTATTCCGGCAGAACTCAATGATGTTTCGTCCGCTTTCCGCAGGGAAAACGGGGTTTACCAGATCGCAGGCGCTGCGGTTGATGGAGATGATATCATCGTTGCGGTCAATTAGTATCATGCCCTCGGTCATGTTTGCGGTTATGAGACCAATGGTGTTCTTTTCGGCGGAAAGCGAGGCGATGTAGTCCTTTATCTCACGCTTCATGCGTGCCACAAGCTTTACCATGGGGAGCAGCTCCTCATACTCGCCGTAATCGGCGATGCTTTCCTCAATGGTGTCATCAAAAACGTCCATGGACTTAATCATTTTGCGTATTGGTGTGACGATGTTTTCCGAAAGCTTCATGGAAACCACCACAGCCACCACCATTACCAGACCCCATGCCGCAAGGAAAATGGGTATCGCACCAAGGAAAATGGCGGAAATTCCCTGAGTATTGCAGGAGAAACGGATTATTCCCCCGTCAGTTTTTACGGCATAGTAGTAGGTGCGCCTTGAAAGGGTGTTTGAGTAACGCTCGGCAGTGCCGCTGCCGTTTTCTATTGCCTGCCGCACCTCGGGACGGTCAAGGTGATTTTCGCTGAGAGCTGCGGGAGAAGTGCTGTCGTAAAGAACATTTCCATCGTTATCTATCATAGTCACACGGACGTCGAAGCTGACGGCGTTTTTCATTACGTCGTATATTTCCTCGGGCTTGTCGGTGAAGCTCAGGGCTGTGTCTGCGGAGGACATAAGAGCGTCCCTTGCTTCTTTTGAATAAAGCTCGTAGCCGATAAGCATGAACAGTATTCCCAGTACAAGCACGGCTGTCATCACAATAGTGCTTATAGCTTTACAAATTCGGTTCTGCATTTGCTTTTCCTTTCAGGGTCATAAGCTGATCTTGTAGCCTACGCCACGGACGGTATGGATAATGTTTGCGCAGCCTGCCTGCTCCAGCTTCTGGCGGAGAGTCTTTACATGAGCGTCAACAGTGCGGGATTCTCCTGCGAACTGATAGCCCCATACACGCTCCATGAGCTGTTCTCTGGTGAGAACAATGTCCCTGTTCTGGAGCATACACAGCAGCAGCTCGAACTCCTTGTATGTAAGCTCCACGTCCTTTTCGCCCACAGTCACCTTGTGCTTGGGAGCGTCAAGAACGAGATTTGCCACTATGTACTGTTCAGCCGCAGCGGAGCCTGTGCCGCCTGCTCTTCTGAGGACTGCCTTCACACGGGAGAGCAGCTCCATTATGCCGAAAGGCTTTGTAATGTAATCGTCCGCACCTGCTTCAAGGCCGTTTACCTTGTCAAGCTCGGTGGAGCGGGCTGTGAGCATTATTACGGGGATATCTGCATACATACCTGCTTTCAGCTCGCTGAGTATCTTGAGGCCGTCTTTTCCGGGAAGCATTATATCAAGCAGGATAAGGGAGGGGATCTTTCTTCTCAGACCCTCTTCAAAGGACTTTGCCTCTGCAAATGAGCTTACCTCGTAGCCGCCTGTTTTAAGGGCGCAGGTTATAAGCTCTCTGATGCCGTCGTCATCTTCAACACAATAAATGGTTGCCATATGAATTTCTCCTTTTCATTACACGGATTTTACACAGGAAATTAAAAAGCGCATCGGATTTGCCGATACGCTTTCTGTTACTATTATTACTTACTCGCATATCGTGCAGGCGTTATAGCCTCAGCGAGTTATTTATTTTTCTGCTGCCTTGGGCAGAACATACTTTATGGAATATTCCTTGTACTGCTTGATGAAATCCTCATTGCCCTCGCTCTTCAGCTCGTTAAGGTACTGGTGATTATCAAAGCTGTTGTCGTTTATCTGGATAAGATTTACAGCAACATTTGAGCAGTGGTCGGAAACTCTTTCAAGATCGGTGAGAAGGTCGGTAAAGATGAAGCCCTGTTCAATGGTGCATATCTTTTCCTGAAGTCTCTCAACGTGTCGTGTTTTCATTTCGTTTCGCAGGGTATCGACAACCTCTTCAAGAGGCTCAACACGCCTTGCAAGGGAGATATCCTTTGCTTCAAAGGCTCTTACCGTAAGATCAAGTATATCTTCAATAGCCTTGAACATTACCTGAAGCTCACGTTTTGCCATGTCGGAGAACTCAACATTCTTTTCGTGTATCTCCTTGGCGGTGTCAAGAATGTTCACTGCATGGTCGGATATTCTTTCAAAATCGCCTATGGAGTGGAGCAGACATGATACCGTTCTGCTGTCGTCCATTGTCATGCTTCTGCCCGAAAGTTTTACAAGGTATGTGCCTGTAATATCCTCGTACTTATCTATGCTGTCCTCGTTGTCAATTATCATCTGGGCCTTGTCCTCGTCGTAGTGCTTCAGGACATCGAATGCGATGAGTATAGTATCCTTTGCGAGGGAAGCCATTCTGTTGGTAACGTTTCTGCACTGCTCGATAGCAACGCCGGGAGTGCTGAGGAAACGGTCGTCCAGAAGAACGGGGGATTCGCTGTCGTCCTTCACCTCGTCACGGATAGTGAGGTATGCCAGCTTTTCAAGCAGGTTTGTGAAGGGGAGCAGCAGCAGGGTGGTGCCGATATTGAATATTGTATGCACCAGTGCGATTGAGAAACCTGTTACAGTGGAATCCTTGAAAGAAAAATCAATGAAATAATCAAGTGTGTAATAAACAGTCAGCGCCAGCACAGTTCCGATTATGTTGAAGTAAAGATGAACTGCTGCAACACGCTTGGCGTTCTTGTTTGCGCCCGCCGAGGAAAGAATTGCGGTGATGCAGGTACCGATATTCTGACCGAGGATAATAGGGAATGCGGTGCCGAATGTTATCTTTCCGCTCTGGGAAAGGGACTGGAGCATACCCACGGAAGCGGCGGAGGACTGAATGATAGCTGTAAGCAGAGCGCCAACCATTACGCCGAGTAGGGGGTTTTTGAAAAGTGTCAGGAGAGACTCAAAGGATTCGGAGTCTTTAAGGGGAGCCATGGAGTTGCCCATGGTGTCCATACCTATCATCAGCAGGGCAAATCCAACGAGAATGCCGCCGATGTCCTTTTTCCTGCCATTCTTTGTAATCATTCGCATGACCACGCCGATAAGTGCGAGTACGGGAGCAAAGTTTTCGGGCTTGCACAGCTGAATGGCGATGGTGTCGCCCTCCAGACCCGAGAGGCTCAGGAGCCATGTGGTGACTGTGGTTCCGATGTTTGCGCCCATTATAATGGATATCGCCTGCGAGAGGCGCATGATGCCTGAGTTTACGAAGCCTACCAGCATTACTGTGGTCGCTGATGATGACTGTACAACAGCCGTTACCAGAACACCCAGCAGAAGGCCTTTAAAGCGGTTTGAGGTTAGTTTTTCGAAGATCTGCTCCAGCTTTCCGCCTGCGAGTTTTTCAAGCTTGTCGCTCATAAGGCTCATTCCGTAAAGGAACATTGCGAGACCACCGAAAAGCTGAATGACATTGAACACTGACATTTAATGCTCATCCTTTCATTGTACCGTTGCGCCTGACTGCGTATCCAAGCGGTTTCCCAAACCGCACGGTACTTTTCATAAAAAACACATTTTCTCACACGCAGTTATTGTAACACAAATAAGTGAATTTCAAATAGTCCTATTGTAAAATTTACGTAAAATATGATAAATCTGTTTAAAAATATGTACAGCAGCCTTTACAGACTTTTCGTGGAACGCATTTAAGCGGCATATATCTGTATAGATTTCTTTAAAAAATATGAAAAAAATTATTTTGTTAAATCCGTTATTGATTTTATTTGCAGAATGTGGTACACTATATTTATTGATTTGTTTTACAGTTCTTTCGCCGCAGGTGCGGCAAAATATATTCGGGAGGATTATTCAGATGGATAAATCACAGTTTACCTCAAAGATCAATGAAAATCTTATGATCGACGGAAGAACAGACATAAGCCACGCAACTCCCCGCCAGCTTCACAACGCTGTTGCAAGGGCTGTTATGAGCGACATTATCCCTCTCTGGAATGAAACAGAGGAAAGACATAATTCCAAGCGCAGAGCATATTACCTCTCCGCTGAGTTTCTTATGGGAAGAGCAGTGTTCAACAACCTTTACTGCGCAGGTCTTCTTGATGAGGCAAAGCAGATATTCTCCGACAACGGCATTGACATTGCCTGCCTGGAGGAAATAGAGGACGCTTCCCTGGGCAACGGCGGTCTCGGCAGACTTGCAGCCTGCTTCCTTGACTCAGCAGCTGCCTGCGATATACCCCTCAACGGCTACGGTATCAGATATAAGTACGGACTTTTCAAGCAGTCTATCGAAAACGGCTTCCAGAGAGAGGCTGCCGATCCCTGGCTGGATTACGGCGACGCATGGAGCGTAAGATGCGACAAGGACGCTGTTATAGTTGAATTTGCAGATCAGACCGTAAAGGCTGTTCCTTACGATACACCTATCATCGGCTACGACAGAAAGGCTGTAAATACTCTCCGTCTCTGGCAGGCTGAGAGCATTAAGGGCTTTGATTTCTGGAAGTTTGATAACCAGGATTACATGGGCGCTTCCGAGAGCAATATCATGGCTGATGCCATAAACGATGTTCTTTACCCCAACGATAACACCGAAAAGGGCAGAAGACTGAGACTTAAGCAGCAGTATTTCTTCGTATCCGCTTCCGTTCAGGACGTTATCAGACGCTACAAGGCAAAGTACGGCGAGGATTTCTCCCACTTTGCAGAGTGCTACGCTCTTCAGCTCAACGATACTCACCCCACAGTTGCCATTGCTGAGCTCATCAGAATATTCATGTTCAAGGAAGGTCTTTCCTTCAAGGAAGCATTCGATATCGTTCAGAAGACCTGCAACTACACCAACCACACCGTTATGGGCGAGGCTCTGGAAAAGTGGAACATCGACCTGTTCAAGAGCGTTATCCCCACAGTTTATGAGATCATTCTCATGATAAACGACTACCTCAAAAAGTACCTTAAGTCTATCGGTCAGACCGAGGAGCAGATAAACTCCAAGCTCATTGTTGACGGCAGCGTTATCCACATGGCAAGAATGGCTATCTTCGCTTCCGCACACACCAACGGCGTTGCACAGCTCCACACAAATATCCTTATGCACGATGTTCTTAAGGACTGGTATGAGATATTCCCCGACCGCTTCCAGAACAAGACCAACGGTATTACCCCCAGAAGATGGCTGGGTCTATGCGATCCCGAGCTTTCCGCTCTTATCACCGAGAAGATAGGCGACGGCTGGCAGACTGACCTTGACAGACTGGCAGGTCTTAAGAAGTTCGTTGATGACGGCGACACCATCAACCGCTTCATGGCTATCAAGAGAACCAAGAAGGAGCAGCTCTGCGCTTACATCAAGGAGCATGAGGGCATTGACCTTTCTCCCGATTTTGCTTTTGATATCCAGGTAAAGCGTCTCCACGAGTACAAGAGACAGCTTCTCAATGCTTTCTCCATTATGGACCTTTACTTCCAGATAAAGGATCACAAGCTGCCCGATCTCCAGCCCACAGCGTTCATCTTCGGCGCAAAGGCTGCTCCCGCATACCGCAGAGCAAAGGGCATCATCAAGTATATCAATGAGGTGGCAAAGCTTGTTAACAACGACCCCGATACCAAGGATAAGCTGAAGGTCATCTTCGTTCAGAACTACAACGTTTCCTACGCTGAAAAGCTCATTCCCGCAGCAGATATCTCCGAGCAGATCTCAACAGCGGGTCTGGAGGCTTCAGGTACAGGCAACATGAAGTTTATGCTCAACGGCGCAGTTACTCTTGGAACCTATGACGGCGCTAACGTTGAGATCGTTGAGGAAGCAGGCTGGGAGAATGAGTATATCTTCGGCGCAAGAGTTGAGGAGATAGACGCTATCAAGGCAACTTACAAGCCCAAGGAGAAGATATACAACCGCAACGATCGTGTAAAGCGTGTTGTAAATACTTTGGTTGACGGCACATTCAACGACGGCGATACAGGAATGTTCGGCGAGCTGTTCAACTCCCTTATCAACGGTGCAAGCTGGCACAAGCCCGATAACTACTTCCTTCTCACCGATCTGGAGGGCTATGTTGACACCAAGCTGCGTGCTCTCTACGATTACAAGAACAGAAACGTATTCAGCAAGAAGTGCTGGATGAACATTGCAAGCGCTGGCAAGTTCTCTTCCGACAGAACTGTAAGACAGTATGCCGAAGAGCTCTGGAAGCTTTGATATTTCCATAAACAGAAGGTCAAAGACGACTGAAATCAACAGCCGACCGCAAGTCGGCTGTTTTTCTGCGTTTGGAAAGGATTTTTTATGAGTTCGGATTTTTTTAAAGGAATGAGGCACGGCATACCAATAGCATTGGGATATCTTTCCGTGTCCTTCGGATTTGGCATACTTGCCGTTAATATGGGGCTTACAGTGGCTCAGGCAGTGGGCATATCGGTAACGAACCTTACCTCCGCAGGTCAGGTAATGGGCGTTACGGTCATAGCAGCAGGAGGCTCACTTTTTGAAATGGCGCTGACCCAGCTTGTCATCAACCTGAGATATGCACTTATGGGTCTGTCGCTGTCAAGAAAGCTGGACAGCAGCTTTAATACGCCGAGGAGAATGCTTGTATCCTACGGCATCACCGATGAGATATTCGCCGTGGCATCCGCACAGCCCAAAAAAGTATCTCCGCAATATATGTACGGGCTGATACTTGTATCGTTCCTTGGCTGGAGCATAGGCACGTTCATCGGCGCATTTTCGGGTCAGATACTTCCCCAGTCTATCATAAACGCCATGGGAATAGTGCTGTACGGAATGTTCATTGCAATAGTTATCCCCGTTGCGAAGCGCAAGAAGAGCGTGCTTTCCGTCGCCATATTTGCGGCAATACTGTCGCTGATGTTCAAATATGTGCTTACCATGGTAAGCAGCGGATTTGCTATCATAATCAGCGGTGCAGGCGCTTCCGCACTGGGAGCAATGCTCTTTAAGGACGAAGAGGAGGCTGAGGAAGAATGAGCATAGTCGCATACGTTGCGGTAATGGCAGGCGTTACATATCTTATAAGAATGCTGCCCCTCACCCTTTTCAGAAAAGAGATAAAGTCAAAGTTCTTCCGCAGATTTCTCTATTATATCCCTTATGCGGTGCTGAGCGCAATGACCATACCCGCAATTTTTTATTGTGTGGGCGATGAATTTACTGTTCAGGCAGTTATCGGAACGGCTGCGGCAGTGATACTTGCCCTGTTCGATATGCCGCTTATCGTGGTTGCTCTTGTGGCTGCCGCTGCGGTGTTTATTTCGGGATTGTTTTTATAATTTGACACTATAATACTAATCTTCGATCAACCTACAGACAGATCCTCGGTTGAAATAAGCCCATTCTTCGTCAAGCTCCCTTGCCGGGCGGCAAGCCCGCCTGCGGTCGTTTTCCCAGACTGGTCTTATTTCATCTGTCGGCTTTGCCTATAGAGCGATTGAAGATTAGTATAAAAGCCCGTACTCTTTGTGAGTGCGGGCTTTTGATTTGATAAAACGCTTTTTGAAAAAAATATTTTTGCTTTCCGCCGTAAGGTGCAGGTACGGACAAAATTCAAAATGTGCCCGCACAGCATTATAAATAAAACACAAAGCTCCGTCCCGTTATTTTTCTGTTACGGGACGGAGCTTCTATTTTTCCGTGTTGTTCCTTGTCTTTGTTCTTCACAAGCTTAATAGTTCATCACATCAGTAGTCGTATCTGATTGTGATATCGGGTTCATCCGTAAGGGCAGGACTTGTCTCGAACTCTGTCCAGAGGGTGAAATCGGGGACGGAGGTGGTTACCCATGGAGTGCTTTCGGTAGTTGTCTCAGTTGTTGCCGAAGGCGATGTCTCCGTCTCGGAGGGGGCGGTGTTGTCAGGATTTACCGCAACGAATACGGAAAGCACTTCTCCTGCTTCCAGGTCGATGTACTCACCGGGTTCAATGCTTATCCATGCAACGTAGTCATTGAGGGTGTTGGTGGTCTCATACGCCTTTTCCTCGTACTTGATGCCCTCGCTGTTGAGGATAGCGAAATAATCCTTCTTGTTCAGTCCGTAGAAGTCTGGGACTACTACCTTTGCGGGGCCCATGCTTATTTTCAGCGTAAGCTCTGCGCCCTTTTCGTAGTTGGAGCCCTTTTCGATGGACTGCTCGAATATGATACCCTTTTTGTATTCATCTGTATAAACATACTCGGGTGTGATTGTAAGATTGTCCTTGATGGAGGTGTTCTTTACGGTATCGTAATTCTTGCCCACAAGGTCGTTCATGATGTAAACGGTAGCGCCTGCCTTGATAGTTGTCTGTGATTCATTTGCCGCAGGATTTGTATCGGAGTCGGAGACCGTTACTGACAGAGTGGGGATAGTTGAAACATTGGGGAGAGCCGAACCGTCAGGAGCGGAGGTCACACTGCCCGATGCTTCCGATTCGATATCGCCGATCTCAGGGATAGTTGCCTGGGGTGCGGTGGTTATTCCGTTTGCCACGGTTGAACTGTTGTCGTCAAGCACCATCATCATGATGCCCATTATAACGCACAGGAGAACCGCTGCGCACACGCCTACGATAACAAATATTCTGTGCTTGCTCATAGGCTTCTTTGCCGGCTTTTTCTCAGGTTCCTCAACGGGGCCTTTTGTGCTGTGCTGCTTGGGGATAGTTATGGTCTGGGTAGCAGATACAGTCCTTGTTTTATTGAACTCAGGCTCTTCAAAAAGCTGGGTCACAAGCTCGGTAACGGTCTGTATCCTCATTTCGCCCGAAAGCGCCATACCGTTCATAATGACCTTTGAAACGTTGACGGGGATATTGGGATTAAGTGACCTTGGCTCGGGGAGAGTGTCGTTTGTCATTCTCACCATAGCGTCCATCGGAGTAGTGCCTGTGAGCATTCTGTAGAGCAGTGCGCAGATACCGTAGATATCTGTCCATGTGCCCTGCCAGTTGCTTGAGCTGTACTGCTCGGGAGCCGCATAGCCGTGATATATCTCGGAAGCAAGCTCGGTGTTGGCAGTTCTTGCGTCAGCGATGCAGAAGCCTATGAGTTTAAGCTCGTTCTTTTCGCCGACGATTATATTATCGGGGGATATGCCCCTGTGGATAAGACCTGCGTTATGTACAAGGGAAAGTGTGGTGAAGATAGGCGGGAACATCCGCTTTACTTCCTCCCAGGTAAGCTCGCCTGCGTTTTCTTTCAGGTACTTAGCCAGGTTCATTCCCTCGATGTAGCGGAAAATAACATATCCTGTGTTATTTTCGCCGAACATATCAATAGGCGGATTTATGTGGTTAAGAGTCCGCATTTTTGCAAGCATCTTGTTAAGCTCAACAAATTCGGACATAAAGGCTTTATACTGGGCAACGCAGTTCTGCTTAACAGAAATTACCGTGCTGTCCTTATTTCTGCTGCAAAGTGTATCGGGCATATATTCCCTGATTGTGACCTTTGACATGGTAACGGTATCGAAGCCGATATACTCAGCGCCCTCGCCGTTATACCTCAGAAGCTTGCCGACGATGTACCTGTCATTGAGAATGGTTTTGGGAGGCAGATATGCCGGCAGATACGGAACATCGGGCGAGTAACCGCAAAGCGGGCAAGCGCCCTCGGTCTCCTTTGGCTCCATGCAGCCCATACACAGCTTATAATTCAGATCAGCCAAACTCGCATCTCCCTTCATAAACATCGTGCAAACATAAGTCTGCTATACTATAATACCAGTCAAAGCCCGATATGTCAATGACTTTTGCTGAATTGTCAGCCTTTTGTATTCATGCTTTAACATTTTTTACTGCTGTTGAAACCGTTTTGTTTTCATTCTGTAACCTGATGAAGTTGGTGTGGTTTGAGATATTATATGCAGGGAGTGGTGAAAAAATATTGCAAAATATATACAAAAAAGCTCCTGCCGTTTCCGACAGGAGCCTGTAAGTTATTATTATTTTTCAACGATTATTCTCAGAGGCTCCGTTACCGATCCTCTGGAAGCGGAATACTGATATGTGGGAATGGTGTCGCCGTCATAAACAGGAGTTCTTCTGAGTGTTATTCTTGTGCTTCTTTCGGGGCTGTTGCTGTCGTATGCGTCGATAACGAACAGGTCGGGATTTTCCTCGTCACGGATTATCCTGATGGCGTTCATAGCGGAGCTGCCGTAGGTGATGAGCGCAGGAGTACCTGTGGTAAGCTCGTTGATAAGCTCGTCAAATGCCTCATCGCCATTGTATCCGAAGTCAAGTATATTGCACTTGTCAGCCGCATCGGGAATTGCGCAGTACCAGCGGAGCATATTCATTATCGCCAGATCGTCACCCTGGAGGTTCTTGCTGTCGATAAGAACGCACTCATAATCGGTAAAGTCCTTTATCTTGTTGAAGGTGATTGTGCGCAGGAACTTCATAAATCCGCTCTGCTCGGGTGCGGAATAATCATAGTGAGAGGTTATTACCTTGAGGTTTGCCTTGTCAATGAATGCTCTGGTATCGCTTGTGTAGTGGAGAGTGCCGCCCTTTATGCTGCGGTAGTTCCACTTGTCGCTGCGCTGGATATACTCATTGTAGGAAGCGAGAGCGCCCAGCTCAACGCTGTTAAGGTCGGCCTTGCCGTCTGTGATGCCTGAAATGGAGCTGATGTCATAGCCGGGAACTGATGTGCCGTCATCGGTGGTGTAGCCCTCACGGGACATTTCAAGAGAGCCGTTGTAGTAGTCACGGATAAGTCCTGCAATTCCCACGTCAGCGCCGTTGGGAGCAAAGTCGGAGCGGAAGTTGTTGTAGCCGATACCGTCCTTGAGAACGTTGAAGCCGGAATCAGCAACGATATAGCCCTTTGTGCCGCTTTCTTCCTCGAATGTTACCTGATTGTAGGACATAAAGCTCTGGATCTTTTCGTAGATGTTTTCCAGTGCGTCAGCGTTGGAAGCCTGGAAGAACTGACCGTTTGTCTGCTCGGCAATGCTGTAAAGGTACTCAGCGTCGATGTATTTTCCGAGACCGATAGTAAATATTGTGATATTTGCAGCCTTTGCAGCGTCGATGGCAGCCTTGTCCTTTGCGGCATTTGCAACGGAGGGCATACCGTCGGTCAGAAGGATTATGTAGTTCCTGTCAGCGCTTGATATTCCGCCGAATTCCTTGACCGCATTGGTGATAGCGCCTGCGATCTCGGTTCCCGAGAACACCTGATTTTTGTTTCTGATATCGGAAATCTTCTGCTTTACAGTGTTGACATCATTTGAAATGGGAGTGATATTTGCATATCCGCCCGAAAATTCGCCTGCGCCGTAATTTGCTTCAACGCCCAGCATATCAATAAGGTTTACGGCAAAGTCGAGACGCTTGAACTCAACGTCATTTTCCTCGGAGTTAGCACAAAGCTCTTCGGGGTACATGGAGCCTGAGTTGTCGATGAGGAAGAACACGTTTGTGCTGCCCTTTTCCGAAAGAATGCTTGTGTCGCAGAGGGCATAGATTCCGTTTTCGGTTATCTCTGCGGAAACGGTGTTTGCGTCAGCATTTACGGCACTGGTGAGCTGGTCGAAGCTCAGCTTGTCGGCATTGAAGCGGAAGATAGAAAGATTGCTTTCGTTCACGTTCTTGCTTTCCGCCTGGTTATCGGTGTAGCTGAAGGTCAGGGTGCAGGAATCAAAATTCTTGTCGGTATAGAACTCATAAGCATAGCCCACAAGTCCGGGAGTACCCTGGATACTGTTGTTATTCACCTTTGAAACGGTGGCATATGCAGTCTTGAGCTGTCCCTTTATCTCAGCCCTTACCTGCTCGGCGGCAACTGTGTTGTCACGGATAACTTCATTATCGGGAGTTGAGCCGTCAGATGTGGGGTTAAGGGGATCAAGACCCGCTCTTATCTCACGTCCGTCCAGCAGACCGTCTCCGTCGGAGTCGGGATTTGCGGGATCGGTCTTGGATACGTTTATCTCGTAGTAATCGGTGAGACCGTCGCAGTCGGAATCCTCCAGACCCTCGTTAAGTCCCAGAGATGTCTTTTCCTCGGCGGAAAGGGGAGAGGTGTCAGGCATCTCGTACTGTATGCTTGAATCGGAAACCAGTCTGCTCTGACCTGTAAGCTTCTTTTCAAGGTCAGAGTAGATCTCCTCATTCTGGGAGTTTACATAGATGAATGCGCCGCCGTAAGCCAGCAGTACAACAACAAGTGCAACTGCCAGACCCTTTGCTGCGTTCATGGACATAAGGGTGCGGTTGAAGTATCTTGCAGTGGCGTTCTTTTTCTTGGTGATTTTAGCAGGTGCGGGTGCAGCTGCGGGAGCTTCCGCCTTCTGATGAGCTTCCTCGGCAGCCTTTGTTTCCTCACGCTTCTTAGCCGCTTCCATGGCGGATATCTGGCGCTGCTTTGCCTGTTCTGCCTTTGCAAGGCGCTCTTCTTCCTTTTTCAGCTCCATCTCACGCTGATGCTTGAGATATGCTTCTTCCTTGAGCTTCTGACGGCGGGCGTTTTCCAGGTCTCTGTCAAGAGCGTCCTCGGAAGCTGCTTGTCTTGCAGCCTCCTCCGCAGATACGGGAGGACCCGAAACGGGCTTAGTTTCTGTTTTAGGCTCTTCTGCCTTGGGAGCTTCAGCAGGCTTAGCCTCAGTCTTAGGCTGCTGGGGCTTTGCTTCTGCCTTGGGAGCTTCCGCAGGCTTAGCCTCAGTCTTGGGCTGCTGGGGTTTTGCTTCTGCCTTGGGAGCCTCCGCAGGCTTAACCTCAGTCTTGGGCTGCTGGGGTTTAGCTTCTGCCTTTTCTTCGGGCTTCTTAGTGGGAACTATTATATCAATCTCATTTTCCTCGGCTTTATCAAGGTCGGCCTCCGCTTCGTGAGCAAACGCCAGCATCTCACTGAGACTCTGGACAGGTATATTCTTTTCGTCAACCTCTTCCGTTGCTGCCTTGGGCTTCTGAGCCTGAGCAGATGTCTTTGGAGCCTGAGACTTCTTTTTCTTTTTATTATTCTTGCTGCTCAATCAAATTCACATCCGTATTAAAATTTTTGGCGCAGAATCCCTCAAACGAGAAATTCTGCGCTCGCTTTATTATATTATACTATAATTTTACAGCTGAAATCAATATAGTATCTGCATATAAAAACCTATAACAACTATTGAAATCTGCACAATAGCATAAATAATCCTGCATTATTTTTAGTAAAGATCGCTAAAAATGTCATTCAGCTTTGAACTGAGAAGGATGACGCTTGAAGAAATCCACCTTGGGTTCAAGGAATTTGAGCTTCCTGTCACCGCCGCAGATAGTCTGGAGAGTGTCAAAAATATGATCCCAGCTCCATACGGACTCGTCGAGGTTCATGTAATCCCTTACCATTTCTGTGCCTTTGGGAGCAAGAGGGTGAAGGAGAACAGCGGCGGTCTTTATCATATGGAATGTGTCGATAAGGTAACGGCGGCGGAGAGCATCATCATCGGACTTATCAGCCTCGGACTTTGCCTTTGCCATATATTTGCTTGCCTTTCTGATATAGGAGTCAAGAACATATGTTACCTGATGGAACTCGGTCTTGTACATAAATCTCTCGTATTCGAGGATAGCCTTTTCTGAGTCAGCAATAACGCTTTCGGATACCTCGCCCACGGGCATTACGCCGTCATAATACTTCTGAACATCGTAGAAGCAGGTGCGGATAACTCTGTTGAATACGTTGGAGAGCAGGAAGCCTTCCTTTGTTACGGGATCGCTGTCCTCAGGCTTTGCATTGGGGTTAAGGGGCTTGGGCTGGAAGCTTACGCTTCTCATGCCGAGACCGAGACCCAGCCAGTGCATTCTCAGCTGTTCAGCGGTATAGTAGTCCAGCAGGTCGGCAGCCATAGGAGGCTTTACGGAGCCGCTGGAAGAAGCCTTCTTGTCAAGGAAGAGAATGTGGTGGTTAGCCACGGGAACGGGCATTGTAAGATGACCCTTTGTATCAGTGGGGGACATATCCTCCAGCTTTTCGCCCTGGAAGGACATCCACATTGCGGTCTGAGCCACGCAGTAGAAGTAGATATTGTCCTGACCGATGAACTGATATACCTTAGCATCGGGGTCGCACCAGTATTTTCTCCATTCCTCGGTGTCCCTGCCCTGAGAAGCAAGGTATGCCACGGTAAAGGAGATAGGAGCCCACAGCGATTCGGGCCATACCCATACTGTCAGACCCTTTTCGCCCTCAAGCTCTGGAGCGGGAACGCCCCACTCGATGTTTCCTGTAAGTCTGAAAGGAACAAGTGTCTTGCCCTCTCTGAAACGTACATGGTGCTCGTTGAGCAGCTTGCAGGCATCATCTCTCTGGGAAAGCTCCTTGAAAACTATAGTAAAGGATGTTTTTTTAGGCTCAACGATAAGCTCATGCTCAGCCATCTGAGGAGCAAGCTCCTTGTAGGTGTCCATATAGTCGTTCATTATATAGATAACTGGAGGCTCAAGGAATTCCTTTACAGTCTTTGTGACAACGGGACGGATATTGTCCTGCTTCTCCATTTCGGAAGCCATTTCCTTGAGCAGATCGTTATAATCGGGAAGCTTGAAGTACCAGTTTACAACGTCCTTCATAACGGGAGTTTCACCTGTCAGTGTGCTCTTGGGGTCGATAAGGTTGATAGGATTGTACTGATGACCCAGATCGCACTCATCTGCATAGCCCTTTTCGGACTGGCAGCCCTGAACGGGGCACTTGCCGATGACCTGCCTGCCGTTGAGGAACATTCCAGCCTTTTCGTCATAGAACTGAGCGGTGGATATCTTTTTCAGATGACCCATCTCATAAAGCTTTCTGATAAAAGCGTCGGAGACCTTGTTGTGCCACTCTGCGGTGTCGCCCAGAGCGGAAGCACCGAACAGGTCAAGGCTGATGTCATAATCATCGAGAGTTTTCTTCTGAGCGTCGTGATTTCTCTGAACATAGTCACGGATAGTTCCTGTGAAGCCCTGTTCAGCGCAGGCTTTTCTGTAGCCCTCGGCGATAGGGGAGCCGTAGCAGTCTGTTCCCGAAACGAAGATAACGTTCTCCTTGCCTATCCTGTCACGCAGGAAGCGTGCATATACATCGGCAAAAACGAACACTCCGCCCACATGACCGAAGTGGAGGGTCTTGTTTCCGTAAGGCATACCGCCTGTTATAACTGCTCTTTTGGGGAACTGAGGACGATTATTTTTATCTGCGGTTTTTTTCTTATACATCTCATTGCTTTCAGCCATGACATCTGCCTCCGAACATATAGTTTCATAGCTTATATTGTAACACATTACCAAATGAAATGCAATAAAAAAATTGAACATTAAAATAAATGAAAAAAAGCTGAATTTATTTAAAATAACGGTGCTGCCGCAGTTTCTTAGCGCTTTCTGAATGGACTGAAAAGGGTGGGCAGGCAGCAAAATATAAAAATTCAGCGTATGTTAACATAAAAATAACAATCTCTGCCATAAATTCGGTTATCCTCATTCGTATATACATCAGTAAATATCATGCGAAGGGACGGTCATATTATGAAAAAGAGTTTAATTTTATCATCAGCGTTATGTATGCTTCTTCTCACAGCCTGCGGCAGTTCTCAGGCAGCATCTGATACGGCGCCCGCCATTGGATATGCAAACGGAATCAGCGAGTCAAGGTCATATTCAGAAGACACAAACGGATATTATTCAGATGATTATTCCTATGCCTCCGATGAGGCATATGCGTCAGAGGATTACGATTCGGCAGATGTGCCTTCATATGACGCAGCTGCATCGGACAGCACCGCCGAACCAAATGCGGTATCAAAGGAAATGCTGGTTTATTCCTGCACAATGAGCGTTGATACGCTGAATTTTGAAACATCGCTGAGCGGTTTCAGGAACGCACTTGATACATACGGCGGATTTGTTGAACAGGAGAATTTCAGCGACGGCGGCTCCGAGGGCAGATGGTACAGCAGCAGTGAGGAAAAGTGGAAATCCTATACTGCCACAGTAAGAATACCCAGCAAGGATTATGATAATTTCTGTAATGCGGCAGGGGGACTGGGTGATCTGCGCAGCAAGAACGCCAGCGTCACAAATATGAGCCAGGAATACAGCGACCTTTCCACAACTCTTGCCATATATGAGGCAAAGGAAGCACGCTACCTTGCGCTGCTTGCGGATATCACCGAGGACGAGTACGCCATTGCGGTCGAAAAAGAGCTTACCGACATTCAGATACAGATAGCAAACCTTAAAACCAGAATGAACACTATCGAGACAGATGTGGCATATTCTTACGTGTATTTCACTCTGAACGAGGTCAAGGAGTATAAGGCAGAGCCTGTAAAGACCGATACATTTGCGGAAAGACTGAGCAGTACCCTCAGCAGCGCAGGCGAGGGCTTCCTGTCGTTCCTTGAATGGCTGCTGTTCGTTATCATCTACCTTGCGCCGTACCTTGTTTTCCTTGGAATAGTTGCGGCAGTGGTTATTTTCATTGCAAAGTCGGTTAAGAAGCATAAGATCGCCAAGGCTGAGAAAAATGCAGCCAAAGCAGATGAAGCTGCACAGTCGGAAGAAAAGTAAATCATAAAAAAAAATAACGGAGCCGCAAAAACGGCTCCGTTTGCTTTTGTGTATATGTTATCAGCCTGCCTGCTTTGCCGACTTCTGCTTTGTACCGTGCTTGAGGATAGGGGAGATGTACTTGTAAACTGCCAGAGTTAACAGTGTGCTTGTCAGACCCTTGACAAAGGTAAAGGGCATATTGAACATAACAAGGGCATCAAGCAGAGTGTTTACCTTGGGGTTAAGTGCCTTGTACATTCCGATGATAGCGTCCATGGACATAAAGTTTGTGTAAATGGGATATACGATAAAGTAGTTTGATACCACGCTGAGAAGCGCCATGAACACAGAGCCTGAAAGGGCGCCGATTATTGCGGTGGTCTTGGTTTTCTTTGCCTTGTAGATAAGTCCTGCGGGAACTACGAAAGCGCAGCCAAGGATAAAGTTGGAAAGTTCACCGACTCCGCCAGTTGATGTGGAGAACAGGTTGATGATGTTCTTTATCAGGCACACGCAGGCACCGGAAAGAGGGCCTATTGCAAAGGATGCGATAAGCGCAGGCAGCTCTGACAGGTCAAACTTTATAAAGCTTGGCATGAACATTGGCACGGGCAGCTGAATAAACATCAGCACCGCTGACATTGCGCCCATAAGGGCAGTTACGGTAAGCTGTCTTACCTTGGGTGTTTCGGTGTTGGGGCTGAAAATCTTGTTTTTCATACAGATTCCTCCATTAAAAAAATTGATATAATAAAAGCAATCTGTTCTGATAAAACAAACCGCCCGTGAAACATTAAAATGGATCACGGGCGGCGGGTTTACGCAGTGTAAAAAGCGCTGTGTTTCTTTCATCCGGACTTGTGACAAGCGTAAGCCTGACATTTACCGTCGGTTTCGGAGTTGCACCGAATCATGCTCTCCCTTTCGGAAAAGCTCGTGGACTATACCACCGGTGAGGAATTTCACCTCGCCCTGAAACAAATTGCATTTTATTCGGTTGTGGGTCTGAGGATTATTCCTCAGTGGGAGCCTCAGCGTCGTCTTCGTCATCGAGATCAAACTCGAGAAGCTCGCCGCAGTTGGGGCAGGTGATCGAACCGTCTTCGATCATTGCTTCATTCAGGCAGATAGTATCATGGCAGGTGGGGCAGGTAACTTCATAAAGCTCATCGTCATCATCGAAAAGCTCTTCGTCATCGTCCTCATCGTCGTCATCATCGCAGCAATCGTCATAATGGTGATGACCGCAGCCGCATTCGTCCTCGTCGATATCGTAGAAATCCTTTTCCAGCTCGCCGAGATCTTCATCAATGGTATCAACGACCTCGGAGATCTCCTCCATGTCGTCCTGCATACCCTGGATCTCACCTGCCATGTCGGACAGGATATCAGCGATCAGGCCGATAACCTTGTCATCGGTGTTGAGACCTTCCATAAGGCCTTTAAGATAAGCAACTTTTTCTGTAAGCGTCATAGGTTACAGCCTCCTTAAAAAATGAATGTTTACGATCCGCATGAAATGAGCTTATGCTCTTTCCATGTATTCGCCTGTACGTGTATCGATTCTGATCATGTCGCCCTCGTTGATGAAGAGGGGAACCTTGATCTCAGCGCCTGTTTCAAGAGTAGCAGGCTTGGTAGCGTTGGTAGCAGTATCGCCCTTGAAGCCGGGGTCGGTCTGTGTTACCTGGAGCTCAACAAAGTTGGGAGGCTCTACAGCGAAAACCTTGCCCTTGTAGGAACATACCTTGCACATCATCTGCTCCTTGACAAACTTGAAGTTGTCGGAAAGCTCAGCGGAGCTGATAGGCTGCTGCTCATAGGTCTCAGGGTCCATAAAGTAGTAAAGGTCACCGTCGTTGTAGGAATATTCCATATCCCTTCTCTCAACATAAGCGGTGGGGAACTTAGCGGAAGGGTTGTAGCTCTTTTCAACTACGGAGCCTGTAATAACGTTCTTGATCTTGGTTCTTACGAAAGCAGCGCCCTTTCCGGGTTTTACATGCTGGAATTCAACGATCTGAAGAACGTTGCCGTCCTCCTCGAAAGTCATTCCGTTTCTGAAATCGCCGGCTGTGATCATATTTAACCTCCAAAAATTTGTTTAAGATTGAGAGCGAACGCTCCCTGCTGAATAAATATCATCAATTAAATATATGATACCACATTTTTTCGCTAATTGCAATAGCTTTTTATAATTTTATAAGTTTTTTGGGTGCATTTGTCAAATTGACGCAGGAATTTTGTTTTATTACTACAAAATCCTCAATGCGCACGCCGAATTTCTTGGGCAGATAGATGCCGGGTTCCACGGTAACTATCATATTTTCGGCAAATACGGTCTCGTCTCTGGTGTTGGCGCAGGGTGACTCGTGTATCTCCATGCCGACGCTGTGACCCAGTCCGTGGCCGAAGCAGCCCTCGTATCCGCAGGAATTTATATAGTCACGGGCGATCTTGTCAAGCTCAACTCCCGTGATGCCTGCCTTTGCGGCGGATATTGCTTTTTCCTGCGCTTCAAGGACGGTGTTATATACCTTTTCCATCTCTTCCGTAGGCTCGCCCAGAACTACTGTACGGGTCATGTCGCTGTGATAGCCGTTATATACCGCACCGAAGTCCATAAGGATAAACTCGCCCGATTTAAGGGGCTTATCCGAGGGAACGCCGTGAGGCATGGAGGTAGTCTCGCCGCAGAGGGCGATGGTCTCAAAGGAAAGGTCCTCCGCACCGTTTCTCAGCATATATTCGTTGAGGCTCAGGGCAATTTCTTTTTCGGTAACGCCCTCCTTAATGAAGTTCAGCGTGTTTTCAAGTGCAGCCTCCGCAATGCGCTGAGCCTTGGTCATCATGCTTATCTCTTCGGGAGTTTTTATTGCTCTCATATCGGTGATGATGCCGCTGAGAGTATCGCCCGAATCAATATCCACATCGGGGTCGATGCGGTCGTAAAGCCTGTCAAGGTCTGCAACGGTCATGGTCTCGTTCTCGATCATAAGGCTGTGAGCGTCATGCTTCTTGATAAGCTTGTTCAGCTGGTCATAAAGACGCTCCTGCAAAATTACCTCGCAGTTCTGCACAGTTTCCCTTGCTTTTTCAATGTATCTGAAATCAATGATAAGATACGCCTGCTCGGGAAAAACGATGATAGTTCCCGCAGAGGATTTCATTCCCGAAAAATACCGCCTGTTTACGTCTGACGTAATGAGCGCACAGCTTTTATTTGGTATCTGCTGCTGTAAAAGTTCAACCCTGTTCATATTCCTTTTCCTCCAGAATATTCTTCAGTGCGTGGAGACCCAGGATATAGCTTTCCTTGCCGAAGCCTGCTATCTGACCTGCGCAGACAGGGGAGATAACGGAATGATGCCTGAATTCCTCACGCTTGTGGATATTGGACATATGCACTTCGATAACGGGGATCTTCACTGCAGCAATGGCGTCCCTTATGGCATAGCTGTAGTGAGTATATGCGCCTGCGTTGATAACGATACCCGAAAAGTCAAGGCGTGCCTGATGGATACGGTCGATTATCTCGCCCTCGCTGTTGGACTGGAAGCACTCGCACTCTGAAAAGCCCAGCTCCTCTGCCTTTGCCCTGATAAGTGCGCAGACATTGTCATAGCTGTCGCTGCCGTATGTGCCGGGTTCACGCTCGCCCAGAAGATTAAGGTTAGGTCCGTTTATAATAAGTACGTTCATAGTAATTATCCTTTCAGAATAGCTTTAATAATATTATATAACCGCAGAGAGCAGATGTCAATCATGGCTTATTTGCCGAGACTTCTGTAATATTCCTGCATGGTCTGAGCGTCTTCAGTCTGAGTGCCTGCGCTCTCGCAGATGAATGTGGGCGACCAGCCCTTTGCGTAGATAAGCTCCAGCAGAGGCTCATAGTCGGGGCCGTAGCCCTGATTGTCGCCGAAGGTCAGGTGCATTTTCTCGCCGCCTTTTTCGGTGAACATTATCTTTGAAAAATGGCTGTGGAATACTTTTGCACGGTCAATTCCCAGACCGTTTTCCAGCTTGTCCAGCATATCCGCATAGTCCTGCTTGGTCTTGATGCCGCCGAAGGTGCGGGCGTTCAGGTGCCCGAAATCCACTGTTGGGAGGAAAGTATCATCTACCTTGCATATCTCAATGACCTCTTCCAGCGTGCCCAGCTGATTTACCTTGCCCATGGTCTCGGGGCAGCAGATGATGTCGCCCAATCCCTCTGAAATAAGAGCCTCACGGGCTTTTTTCATAGTGTCCTTGGCAAGCTCCAGAGCCTCTTCACGGGATATCTTTGCGCATGATCCGCTGTGGATAACTATCCTCTGTGCGCCCATAGCCTTTGCAGCCTTTGCGGAAGCCAGAATGTAGTTTATGGAGTTCATTCTCTTTTCTTCATCTGTGCCCGAAAGAGATATGAAGTAGGGAGCATGGAGGGAAACGGTTATGCTGCCGTTTTTCAGCGCCGTGCCTATCTCTCTTGCTGTGTCCTCGGATATCCTTACGCCCTGACCGCACTGATATTCAAAGTGTGTCAGACCGAATTTGCTCAGATACTCAGGAAGCTGAGTTGACTTTTTATAGCCCATAGCCTTGAAGCTTTCCGCAGTGCCTGCGGGGCCAAAAACTGCGCTCATTTTATTACCTCCGTTTTATGTTATCACTTACATATATTTTTTAGGCAGAAAAGGCTTTTCCGCCGCTCTTTTTATTTTGAAAAACACCGTCTTTTCAGGCTCGATAGGTGGGACAAGAATGGATTTTATACCGAAAAGTTTTGCCCCCAGAATGTCCGTGAAAAGCTGGTCGCCGATGGTGCATATCTCCGATTTGGGCACATTCATTTTCTCTGCCGCCTGCTTGAAGCCCTTGGGCAATGGCTTTGCACCCTCCGCCACAAATTCAAGCCCCAGCAGCTTTGCAAAGGGGATAACTCTCGGCGGGTGATTGTTTGAAACTATCATCATCTTTATTCCGTGGCTGCGCATGTTGTCCAGCCACTCGAAAAGCCCCTCAACGGGAACGGGATTATCGTGGGTAGTCATGGTGTTGTCAATGTCAAGGATAAGCGCCCTGACGCCCATTTCGGAAAGTATCTCCGGAGTAACGTTCAGTATGCTCTTGTAAGCACGGGTTGGTGTGAACAGCATCGGCAGGTCTCCTGTGGTAGTATTTGCAATCAGCTGTTTTATATTATACTATATTTTCGGCGGAAAATCAATATTTATTTGTGTATCTGTCACAGTATTTTGTGGGGTAATAGAAAAGTGTGACAGCTTAAAAAGCAGAAAAGACAGATCTATCTTTTCTGCAATAAGTATAGTATAGCGATCAATCGGGCAATCGGGGGATATACTATATAAATATATTTACAGGCAAAAGAAAAACAGCCTCACAGCTGTTAAGCTGTAAGACTGTTTTGAAAGTTCAGTTATTATACTGATTTACAAGCTCCGATTAGTGAGTTGTAGCAACAGCGGTAGAGAGAACTACGCTTGTTTCGCCGGAAGCAGTGCCGTTGGTATCAACGGTAGCAGCTACAGGGTAACCACCAACGTACTTATCAGAAGCAGTCTTAGCCCAAGCGGTCTTCTCAGGAACACCAACGTTGGAGATAACAACAGTTGCCTGACCGGAAGTAGCGGAACCACCCATGAGGGATACGAGAGCCTCAGAAAGGTGAGAACCATCCTTGGAGTAGTTCTGACCAGCGGAACCGGAAGCGAGGTTATAAGTAGAAGTACCGGATGCTACAGTGTAACCTGCAACTTCGCAGTTGGTGCAGTATGTAGCAGAGTTGGTGAATGCGAGCTTAGCGTTGGAGTTAGCTGTAGAAAGCTTGGACTGACCAACATAGCCGATCATAGAAGGTACGAGGATAGCTGCGAGAACACCGATGATTGCGATAACAACGATGAGCTCAATAAGGGTGAAACCTTTCATCTTTGAATTTCTCATGAGAAATTCCTCCTTTGTTAAATTAAATGTTTCATACGACCGATAACTAATACTTATCATTGGTCGTTTTATTTTGTCTCGGAACTCTTTCCTTGACTGTATCTATATTATAGCCTATCAAACTGGAAAAGTCAATAGTTTTCTGATATTTTTTTCTGCAATTTTGTGAGTTTGGATATTTTTTCATATAAACGCTTTAAAACAGAACGTTATGTGGCACTTTGCACAAAACATATACAGATTTCAATTTCAAATCACTAATTTTTGCAATTTTTCACTCCTGCGAAAAGTCACTCAGTAATTTTATAATTGTTTACATTATGAAAATCCCATTTTTTTATAAAAGTATTTAACAACACTTGCAAAAATTACAGTTTTTTTCTACAGAAATTACACTTTGGTAGCGGAATATGTCATTTTATTTTCAATATATGTAATTTGCACTAATAATTACACATTATAGGTCAGATGAATGTAAAATTAAAGCATTGTATGTCAAAGGACAAGTGATAAGTATTAGTTATCAACGGTTCGTTACACATTTAATTATCAAAGGAGGAATTTCTAATGAGAAATTCAAAGATGAAAGGCTTTACCCTTATCGAGCTCATCGTTGTTATCGCAATCATCGGTGTTCTCGCAGCTATCCTCGTTCCCTCTATGATGGGTTATGTTGGCGATTCCAAGCTCTCCACAGCTAACTCTAATGCTAAGCTTGTTTACACCAACACCGCTACATATGCAACCAAGTGCGAAGTTGCCGGCTTCCCTATGACATCAGCAGCAGGCATTTCTACAGCATCTTCTCTGCAGCTGTCCGGTGATGCATCGACAGTTATTGCTCCATCTACTACTCCTACCACTAGTGACCTTACAGCAGCTTTAAGGAATCTGATGGGAAGCACTGCCACATCTTCTGGCTATTGCAGAGTTGCAATCGGTTCTACCGGTTCTCCCTCAGCTGCACTGTGGGCAAAGTCAACCTCCGATAAGTATGTAGGTGGTTATCCTACTGCTGCAACCGGTCAGACAACTGGTGGTATCGGCTCCGCAACACTTTCTGCTACTACTACTCCTTCCGGTACCCAGAGCTGATAAAATACGCTTTCAATAAATTTATCATCATAAGAAAAGTCCCCTCGCTTTGAAAGTGAGGGGACTTTTTGTTATTTATCAGCTTCTCTTTTCAGCAGTAGAGAGAACAATTCTTACCTCGTTAGCATCACTGCTATTGGTATCAGCTGTAGCAGCTTCGGGATAACCACCAACATACTTATCAGAAGCGGTCTTAGCCCAAGCGGTCTTTTCGGGAACACCTGATGATGAAATTTTTACTGTTGCAAGACCAGATGTAGTAGAACCACCCATAAGGGATACAAGAGCATCAGAAAGGTGAGAACCATCCTTGGAGTAGGCCTGAGCAGCAGAACCAGAAGCAAGGTTATAAGTAGAAGTACCAGAGGTTACAGTGTAACCAGCAACTTCGCAGTTGGTGCAGTATGTAGCAGAGTTGGTGAATGCGAGCTTAGCGTTGGAGTTAGCTGTAGAAAGCTTGGACTGACCAACATAGCCGATCATAGAGGGAACGAGGATAGCTGCGAGAACACCGATGATTGCGATAACAACGATGAGCTCGATAAGGGTAAAGCCTTTCATCTTTGAATTTCTCATTAGAAATTCCTCCTTTGATAATTAAATGTGTAACGAACCGTTGATAACTAATACTTATCGGACATAAATTCATCTGCCAAATAGACCCTATGAAAAAAAGTCTGTAAAAATCGAAAGAACTGCAAATACCTATGCAGATGTTCTCGAAGGAATGAAACGCAATATTGCCGCTTCAATCGAACAGAAGTTTATAAATGACAACACAGCAAGTAATTAAAAGTTACAGCATACAAAAATAACCGCTATGCAAGAACATAGCGGTTAATATAGTCTTTATTGGTTGTCCAAAAGTTGACCAAAGTGATGATAAGCTTGCCCCAAAGCACGTAAATACGTGATTTGTAAGGGCTGTGATTATCTCTTTGAGAACTGGGGAGCACGACGAGCAGCCTTTAAGCCGTACTTCTTTCTTTCCTTCATTCTGGGGTCTCTTGTGAGGAAACCGGCCTTCTTGAGAACGGGACGAAGCTCAGGGTTGAAAACGAGGAGAGCACGGGAAAGACCGTGTCTGATAGCACCTGCCTGACCTGTAACGCCGCCGCCTGCTACTGTGCAAACGATATCGAACTGCTCAGCGGTCTCAGTGAGAGCGAGAGGCTGTCTAACGATGAGCTTGAGGGTCTCAAGACCAAAGTAATCGTCAATGTCTCTGCCATTGATGGTGATCTTGCCGCTGCCGGGGTAAACTCTTACTCTTGCAACAGAGCTTTTTCTTCTTCCTGTGCCGTAAAAATACTGCTGTTTAGATTCGTACATTGTTTACACCCTCCTTATATATCGAACTTTTCGGGCTTCTGTGCAGCATGGTTGTGCTCAGCGCCTGCATATACTCTCAGACGGGTAAGAGCTGCTCTGCCAAGTGTGTTGTTGGGGAGCATACCGTTTACTGCGATCATCATAGCCTTCTCAGGGTTCTTCTTCATCATTTCGCTGTACTTGGTCTCCTTAAGACCGCCGATCCAGCCGGTGTGCCACTTGTAGGTCTTCTGCTCGAGCTTTCTTCCTGTAAGAACAGCTTCAGCACAGTTGATGATGATAACGTGGTCGCCGCAGTCAGCGTGAGGAGCGAATGTGGGCTTGTGCTTGCCACGGAGGATTGCAGCAGCCTGAGCAGCTACACGACCGAGGGACTTACCGGAAGCATCAAGCACATACCACTTACGGCTGATTTCATTAGCCTTAGGCATATAAGTTGACATAGTCAGATCTCCTTTTTAATATAGTATCGAAAAAATTGCCGCATAGACGTTGGTACCGCCCTGCACGCAACTCAAATATCACAGGGAACTCATACCTCTTCTTTACACAACATTGATTATTATACACACTTGAAACGGGTTTGTCAAGACTTTTTTTGCTGATTTTTGAAATATATCCCTCATACTCTTGATTTCTCTCTGTTTTGCTTTAATTCTCTTCGTTTCTCTTAAATCGTTTCAGAAATTTTTTGAGTGCTTAAAACTGTCTGAAACGGCGGTATATAGGGAATCAAACAGTATAACCATAATAAAATCGGTCATCTGTTTAGATGACCGATACAAAGCTATTTATTCTGTTGTTTCACCTTTTCCTATAGTATAGTCTATGTAACTGATTTTGTTTTCATTCAACCTATCAATTAAGGTGTTGTATGCCTTTAATGATGCTTGATTTTCAACTATTTTTACGATACTATCTGTATTTTTATTCAGTTCATCAATTAACTGGTCTATATTTTCTACAGAGTATTTGGTATTGTTGTATAGGTAATTGTTTTCGTCAATTTTTACTTCTATGTAATTTTCTGCAGCTGTGGTTGATGTAGTAGTGGAAACTGTATTGTCTGATGATGTTTCTGATTCTTGTATTTGCGCAATAGCAGGTACAGCACTACTGTCTGAACTATTGTTGCCTTTACCAAAGCCGAATCCATGTCTTGATAACAGGAAAAGTACTGCAAAAATTATTATAATAATTATTAAGATTACTGCAATTACTTTTCCTATCCCAGAGCCATTAAAATTAGCTTTTTCACTTGATTTTTTACTCATGATAATTCCTCCGTTTTTTTCAAGATTTATTATTCATCTGTATCTATCGGTGTTTGTGGTACAAACAAATACTTGTAATCTTTTTCTATTCTCTTTAAAATTTCACTTGTATATACGTATGATTCGAGGGAACCACCCTCAGATGTATTTATAATCAATTCACAGATTAAATTTTCATCTTTGTTAAATTTGTTATCTGATAAGATTTTTAAAAATTCATTTGAGCATTTTTCGATACTATGCTCATTTATGTCGTTGATTATGCCAATTTCGTTGTTGTCATAGTATACGTGTATATTCCATATTTTTTTTGAAGCTTCTCCGACACTTTTTTCTTCTTTTTTCAGTTTCAGCCTAAGGAATAGGTCTTGTTTATACTTATATAAACTGTCAATAGCTTCTCCGTTTGTGTTGCCGGCACTATCTAATGCGTTAAGTTCTTCCTCAAGTTCTTCAATCTTTTCGTTGTAAGTATCAATTTTGGATTGAGCTTCTTCTTTCGCTTCTTCTGCTTCTTCAATTTTTGACTGTGCATTTGCATTAGCTTCTTCAATTTTGTTTTGGTAATTGGTATTGGCAAACAAAATAAAGAAGAAAAGAATAAGCATCATAACATCAAGTAATGGCGTAAAATCCAATATAATTTCCCGTTTGCTCTTGCCCATTTTTAATCCTCTATATTAAGAACAGCTTTAGCTTTTGATATTTGATTTTCGATAAAAGGTTGTACCGCAAAATTTAAAAGTTTAAATATGATAGAAAAAATTATTCCGTATGCTGTGGAAGTTAATGCTAAAAAAAATTTTCCAACATCAATGTTGCTACCATTTTGAAAATTAGCTCCGACAGCTATTAGTGCAACGACTGTTCCCAACATTCCAAGTAAGGGAAATATTGTTATTATTCCAATAAAAAAAGTATATGATATATCTAATACATAATATAAATGCTTTTTTAAGTCTTTCTCATTTGGATTATTATAATATTTAGAAACTACAATTGCAAAAATAAATGAAAAAAGTAAAATAACAGTATTTATAATTGCAGTGTTTATTATTAACATATTATCGGCAATACTATCCTTCATTGCTGAAATAAAAATAGATATGGCATCATCAGTCATTTTAATCAACTTCCGTTCTTATTCATTAGGGCATTAATTTCTTTATATTATAACACAACAAAAATTAAATTGTCAATAGATAATTTGATTAGTGTTTGATTTTATCTGCGACTTATAACACAAATATCCCCCTTCCGTCAAGTACACAAGTGCGCCTGACAAAAGGGGGAATATTATTTTCAGCTTCCTTCGCCCGAGAGAAATTCTGCAGGGTCGGTCCATGAGCCGTTTTTCTTGATGCCGAAGTGAAGATGAGACTCGTCCGCAAGTTCGGCATCAGCAGTGCTGCCCACCTCGCCGATAACTGTGCCTGCGCTTACCTCGTCACCTGCGGAGATCTTTACCTCTTCCGCAAGATTGCAGTAGTAGCCTGTGTAGCCGCTGCCGTGGTCGATTACAACTGTAATGCCCATCATAGGGTCGTCGGTCACTTCGGAGACAGTTCCCGCACAGATTGATTTCACATTCTCGCCCTGAGCTGCCGCAATGTCGATGCCGTCATGGGTCTTCCACACGCTGAGTGTTTTGGACTTTACCAGCTCGCCGTCAGAGAACGCTTCCAGTATCTCACCGTCTGCGGGACGTACCACTGCGCCTGTGATAGCGTCCGACTCGGTGGGGGAGACCTCAGCTTCTTCGCCGCCGAATGCGTCATGCTCAAGGATAATGTCCTCCTGAGGGGCTGCCGCTTCTTCAACGGGAACGTTGTCCGCCGCTGCGTTTGCGTCCTGCGCCGCCTCTGTCTGAGCTGTTTCAGATGTACTGCTCACTCCCGAAAGCTCGCTTCTCAGTTCCTTGGCTGATTTGTTGTAGGAGAAGATTCCCAGTGCTGCCACTGCCGCCAGACAGAAGCAGATGATGGCTGCCGTTCCCTTGCCCGATAACTTGCCGTTGAAATGATTTTTCATATTATCGTGTCCTTTCAAATAGTGATCTGAGGATTGCCTCGCTACTATTTTTGCCGTTAATTTGAAGTTTATACAGAAAAATTTTCCGAAAGTCCCGTATTCGGTGTTTCATCGGCAGGGGACTCCAGACTGCATGCCAGTGCCACGGGATATGACAGCAAAAACCATGCTCCCGAGTATGAGGGACATATCTGTCCCAGCACATTCAGGTACATATGGGAATAATCCCACACGTTCCAGCCCATGAGCAGATTTACGATGCAGCCCACGGCGAACTCGAAAAATGTTATCACGCACATTCCGAAAAAGCATTTCATCACAATGCTGTCGTTGGGGTGGCTGATATACCGCAGGTACATTATCAGCAGGCATATGCCGCCTGTCAGCGTCATTGACCAGTGGGTGAAGCCCCGATAGACCACCTCGATAAGCGAGTAGATAATGCCGCCGCCGAGGAATACCGTCAGCCTGCGCCCAAAGGGGGAGGTCTGCAGCCAGGGAGAATGTTCATTCATATTATCACGACCTTTTTTTGTATTTGTTGATGATATTTTATCCCTTAGTCGGCTGAATATTCATCTGAACAGCCCGTCTCAACCGCTTGATTTTGCCTTTACGATGTGCTATAATATACTTATTTACTGCATAAACATTATTAAAGGGTGAAATTCCGATATGAATATAAAAAAACGTGAAAAATACAAACGGCTCATAATGGGGCTTATCTCCTCCGTGCTGATAATCTTCTTGCTGGGCAGCTACGCCTGCGCATGGCTCACTCACTATAATCTTGTGCTCAATTCCGACAGGATCCAGGCTGACCATTTCGGCTGGAAGGGAAATCTGCTTATTTTCGGCGTGTATGTGGTGCTTATCTTTCTGTTTTCAAGGATATACAACGGCTTCAGGATAGGTCTGCTGAGAGTGTCGGACATCATTTATTCCCAGTGCTTGTCCGTGCTGTTCATCAACGGCATAACATATGTGCAGATATGTCTTTTGGAGCGTTCTGTTGCCGATGTGCTGCCTATGCTCTGGGTCACTCTTGCGGACATGGCGTTCATTGGTATCTGGGCATTCTGCGGCAACCGCATTTACTCAAAGCTTTATGCGCCCAAGAAAATGGTGATAATCTACGGAAGCAGGCAGGCGGTGGGACTTGTTGAAAAAATGAGCCTCCGTGAGGACAGGTTCATGATCTGCCGTGCCGTAAGCTGCGATGAGGATATCAGCCTTATTACCGAGCTTATAGTTTCCTATGACGCTGTTATCATCTGCGATGTTCCCAGCGAGCGGAAGAACGATATCCTGAAAATATGCTTTGCGAACTCCAAGCGCACATACATCACTCCCAAGCTTTCGGATATCATTATCAGAGGTGCTGAGCAGATACATCTGTTCGATACGCCGCTTCTTGTATGCCGAAATTCGGGACTTTCCGCCGAGTCGCTTATCATCAAGCGTGCCTTTGATATAATGCTTTCGGCGCTGGGTTGCATTGTAACATCGCCCATAATGCTCATAACCGCTCTGTGCATCAAGCTGTATGACGGCGGTCCCGTGTTCTACACTCAGGACAGGCTCACCCGTGACGGCAAGGTGTTCAAGGTCTATAAATTCAGAAGCATGAAAACTGACGCTGAAAAGGACGGCGTTGCAAGGCTTGCGGGAGAGCATGACGACCGCATCACCCCTGTGGGCAGAGTTATACGCAAGGTGAGAATAGATGAGCTTCCTCAGCTGCTGAATATCTTAAAGGGAGATATGTCCATAGTAGGACCCCGCCCCGAGCGCCCAGAGCTTGCTGCGGAAAACGAAAAGATAATGCCCGAATTCCGCTACAGGCTCAAGGTCAAGGCAGGACTTACGGGATATGCGCAGGTGCTGGGAAAGTACAACACCACGCCCTATGACAAGCTGCGTCTTGATCTGATGTACATTGAGCAGTATTCTTTGCTGCTTGACATAAAGCTTATACTTATGACCATTAAGATACTTTTTATCCCCGAAAGCACCGAGGGCGTCAAGGACGACAACTCCTCGGGCACAGCCTTATAAGCTCTTTATCTCCGAGATAAGCTTGTAGGAAAGGCGGTTAAGGCTGTCGAAATCGGCGGCGGAAACATAATATTTTTCCAGCGTATCATGGATATCCTTTGCGGACTGCATTGCCGAAGCGGCTTCACGGATCATTTCGGAAGCCGCTTTTTTGCCGAATCTCAGCCGCTGTTTTATCATGGGCTGAGGGACATAGAACCGCCTGAAATTTATTACCTTTTTGCTGCTCTCCACAGTTATGTTATTGATGCAGCCCGATGATATGAACGCCGTGCCAAGCTCGGGGATAAGAACATGCTCGTAGTACATTTCGGTGCAGAGAGGGCAGCGGCTGACGATAACATCATAGCCCTTTCTTACAGCCGAGTCGCAAATGTCACGGAGGAATATATCCGAGCCTGCCATAAAGCTGTCGGACAGCAGATATATCTTCTCATACTCAGGGAGATAGGTCTTGTAGCCGTTCATGGTCATTGCCGAAAGCTGCTTTGCAGTTACCTTGCCGCAGGCTGTTTTTTCGGCTTTCCTTGGGATAAGCCTCTTTGATGTACGGCCGGTAAAGGCGTTCAGCTTTTCTATGTCCAGTGACTCGGCTGCGGCGGAAAGCATATCGGATATTACCGAGGAAATAGCCGCAAGGCACAGGCGGCAGCGCTTGTGGAAGCCTGCGCACTCATCGGTGACGGTGATGATATCCTTTTTGTTCTGCCTGAGCTTTGCGGTGTCCAGATATGCCCCCAGGTCGATTATAGACTCCACCGCTTTTGGATAAACAGGGTCAAAGCAGTGGGGAGCGGTGCCGTCCATAATGATAGCTTTTCTGTTTTTCAGATAAACTGCGTCCAGGGAATCGGGGTCGGAGGAGCAGTGGTATATTTCCTGGGGTTCATCGGAAAAGGCAGCGGATATTTTTTTCATCAGTGTGGATTTTCCGCAGCCTGCCGTGCCTTTCAGGAGATAGACAGTGTTGTCCGTGTCGCCCAGCAGCTCCTTGATAGGTGTCACAAAGCCGCATGGGGAAGATGAGCCTAAAAAGTAGTGTTCGTTCATAAAAATACCTCCGTCTGTGTATCGCTCTGCTTCTTTAAAATATCAGCTTTGCCGGCGATACTTTATTTTTATACTTATATTATGCCGAAAAGGCGGATTGTTGAGAAAAACAGTGAGGTAAATTATAATCTTGCACAAAAACATTTAAGCCAATTATAACTTTATGTGATAACTGCCAAAAATCCTGAGTAAATAATGTGCAAAAAATGAATTGAATATTTAAAAATAATAGTGTATAATAAGAACATACTCAAAGGGAACAAACCTTTGATAAAAAAACACACTATCCTCTCTTAAAATCTTTCCATAAAAAGCAGTCATCTGTAGCGGATGGCTGCTTTTTATGTTATAATAATTTTCCTCTTTTCATGTGCCGAAAATTATGTTATAATAAGGTGTAGCTTTAAAAATTTCAGGCAGGCTTATAAGTATGTCTGCGTAACTGCGAACGATCGGTGATAATATGGATTATACTTATAAAAACGGAGATATCATTCTCTGCGAAGAAAATTTCTCCCTTGACGATACCCTTGACTGCGGTCAGGCGTTCAGGTGGGAAAGCGTAACCTCGGACTATTTCAGGACGTACAAGGGATATTACAAAAATATTCCCCTGACTATATCCCAGACGGAATATGACAAGGGGATATTCATTCTCCACGGCGTTACCGAGGAGGATTTCAGAAACATCTGGCTGGATTACTTTGACCTTAACACTGATTACGGCGAGCTGAAACGCCGCTTTTCCGAGGACGAAACCCTTGCAAAGGCGTGCGCATATGCCAAGGGCGTAAGGCTTCTCAGGCAGGATGCAGAGGAGTGCCTTATATCGTTCATTCTTTCTCAGAACAACAATATCCCACGAATAAAGGGGATAATCGGCAGGCTGTGCGATATGTACGGCGGATTTCCGAAGTTTTCTCAGATGAGGGGCGTTACTGCCGATGATCTGGCGCCTTTGCGTGCGGGCTTTCGTGCAAAGTACATCGAGGACTGTACCGCAAGGGTCAATTCGGGCGAGCTTTCGCTGGACGGGGTAAAGAAAATGCCCCTGACGGAAGCGGAAAAAGCGCTTATGACCGTCAAAGGCATTGGCCCCAAGGTGGCTATGTGCGTATTGCTTTTCGGTATGTACAGAACGGACGCATATCCCGTTGATGTGTGGATAAAGCGTGTTAACGAAAGCTTTTATCCCAACGGTCTGCCCGACTGTGTAAAGGGCGTTCAGGGCATTGCCCAGCAGTATCTTTTCCACTACATACGCACCTGTCCCGAGGCGGCGGAGCTTATTCATCGGGATAAGTAAGCACCTCTATGTACTCCACATACCGGCTGCTTATCTGCATGGGATAGCTTTCCATGACCTCGCAGTCATCGGAAAGAGTGATCATAAGCACACAGCCGCTCTCTATCTCAGGGTGATCATATGGCAGACCGATTGACACTTCGTCATTCTTTTTGCCGAAAAATGTGTCCTGACTCAGAGCTGCCATAAAGCCGTTTTCGCTTACGGACATAACTGTGACGGTCATGGTATTGTCGGTCAGCTCCTCATCGGCAAGGTCGGTGATATCAGATGTGTCATCTGACGTGATATCGGAAAATTCGCTGTCGTCAAAAACATCGGTATCATCGTCAATAGGAATATCTGCGGTGATGATGGTTTCCGACACAGCGGAGGTCTGAGCCTGTGTTTCAGTGGTTTCTGCCGGCTGTGTCTGCTTTGCGGCAGTTTCGTCGGCAGTTTCCGAGGGCGTATCTGCCTGCGGTATCACGGTCATTTCCTTTGAGCAGCCGCATAAGAGGAGCGCAGCGATAATGGGAAGTGTGCATATCTTTTTCATAGTCATTTTCCTTTCAGATATATTTTTCTACCTGTAAAACAACTGAGAACAGGAAAAATTTTCATTTTTTATAAAAAAGGCGGTTTTATCATGGCAATAATTATTCAGGGGATAAATTCACCTGTCGGAACAGACAGCAGCGAGATAATCGGGACGGCGCTTAAAAAGGCAGGCATAAAAAAAGCCGTTCAGACGGGTATTCACAAGATATCCCTTGATGCACGCAAGCAGAACGATATCAAGACTGTCTCTTCTGTCTGGGCGGAGCTTGAAAGCAGAGCGGAAGAGGAAAAGATATGCTCCCTGAAGGATTTCTGCACCTATGTTGATATCACGCCCTTTGAGCCAAAGATAACAGGCAGCATTTCCCCTGAGGGACGTATCGCCGTGTGCGGCTTCGGACCTGCGGGAATGTTTGCGGCTCTCGTTCTTGCGGAAATGGGCTACCGTCCGCTGGTGCTGGAGCGTGGCGCTGATGTGGATAACCGCAGCAGGGCTGTCTCCGATTTCTGGCATGGGGGAGAGTTTTCGCCCAAAACAAACGTTCAGTTCGGCGAGGGCGGCGCAGGCACATTTTCCGACGGAAAGCTCACCACACGCATAAAAGACCCCCTTTGCAGATATGTTTCCGCACGCTTTGCGGAGTTCGGCGCTCCCGATGAGATACTCACAAAGGCAAAGCCCCACATCGGCACTGACAGGCTCAGGGGCGTTGTGAAAAATATCCGCCAGCGTATAATCAGCCTTGGGGGAGAAGTTCGGTTTAACAGTCAGGTGACGGATATCTCCCTTTCAAACGGCAGACTGCGCTCTGTTACCGTGAACGGAAGCGAGGAGATACCTGTTTGCGCCATGATACTTGCCATAGGTCACAGCGCAAGAGATACCTTTGAAATGCTCTTCCGCCGTGAGATCGTTATGGAGCCAAAGCCCTTTGCTGTGGGCGCACGCATCGAGCATTTGCAGAAGGACGTTAACGTGAGCCTTTACGGCGCTCATGCAGATGACCCTGCGCTGCCTGTGGGAGAATATCAGCTGAGCTACACCAAAAACGGCAGGGGAGTTTACACTTTCTGTATGTGCCCCGGAGGAACTGTTGTTCCCAGCCAGAGCGAGGAGAAAACTATCGTCACTAACGGAATGAGCGAGTTTGCAAGAGACGGTCTTAACGCCAACGCCGCCCTTGTGGTCTCCGTCTCTCCCGAGGACTACGGAAAGAATATTCTTGACGGCGTTGAGTTTGCACGAAAGATAGAGCGTGCGGCATATGAGCAGAGCGGCAGCTACAAAGCCCCTGCGGTAACGGTGGGAGCGTTTCTTGACAGAAAGGCAGAGCTTAAAGCTCCGAGTGTAACGCCCACATATGCCATAGGAACGGTTCCCTGCGATCTTGACAAGATACTCCCGTCCTTTGTTACGGATATGATGCGCACGGGTCTTGGCGTGTTTGCACGGAAAATGAAGTGCTTCGGCGACAGGGGAGCGGTGCTTACAGCTCCCGAGACAAGGACGTCCTCCCCCGTAAGGATAAGGCGTGGGGAGAATATGTGCAGCCTTTCGGCAGAGGGACTGTACCCCTGCGGAGAGGGCGCAGGCTATGCAGGCGGAATAATGTCCGCAGCAGTGGACGGCGTAAAGCAGGCTTGCTCGGTAATGAGCCTGTACAAGCCCGAATAAATACAACAAAATAAAGCCCGTCGGAGGATCCTCCGACGGGCTTTGGCATATGTACTAACAAAAGATTATTCAGCAGCAGCGGGCTCGGAATCGCCGAGAGTAGCGGTCTCAGCAACAGCCTCAGATTCGCCGAGTGTAGCGTCCTCAGCAGTATCATTGTTGCCGCAAGCGGTTGCACAAAGTGCAAGTGCAGATGCCAGTACGATTGCCATAATAGTCTTTTTCATAGTGAAATTCTCCTTTAAATCTTTCCCATTTGTATCCTTGCTTTCCACACAAGGATTTTGCTGCGATTTGATATAGCTTTTACATATATCTTACACAACGTTTAGTATTATACCAGTTATTTGAAAGTTTGGCAATACTTATTTGTAACAAAGAAAACAAGGATAAAAGGAAGAATATGTTTATACTGCACAATAATTTACTGTATTTTTATGGCAAAATAACATCTGAGTAATTTTATTACGAGTATTTTCACATATAGTTAGGCTATGGTAATCGCTTCCGCAACACTGCGTCAGATTATCTGCAGCAGGTAGAATTTCAGGTATTCCGTTTCGTCAACGGACATGAGGATAGGGTGATCGGGAGCCTGACGGCGCATTTCTATCATTCTGAGATTTACCCCTGCGGCTCTTGCTGCGTCACGTAGCATCTGAGCGAAAAGCTCCTCTGTCATGAAGTGGGAGCATGAGGCTGTGGCAAGATATCCGCCTCTGGGCAGCAGTCGCATCGCCAGCGTGTTAAGCTCCAGATAGCCGTTCTTTGCGTTGCCAACGGTCTTTCTGGATTTGGTAAATGCAGGCGGATCAAGGATAATATAATCGGCGCTGCGGTCATGGGTCTCAATGCGGTTTTTGAGGAAATCAAACACATCGGAGGTCACAAAGGACATATTTCCCGACAGCCCGTTAAGCTCTGCGTTGGAGCGTGCCATTTCTATCGCCTGAGCGGAAACATCAACAGCGGTGACATGAGCCGCACCGCCCTTGGCGCAGTTAAGCGCAAAGGAGCCTGTGTGAGTGCAGCAGTCAACCACGTTCTTGCCCTTGGCAATGGAGGCTGCGGCACGTCGGTTATATTTCTGGTCAAGGAAAAAGCCGGTTTTCTGACCGTTTTCCACGTCAACATTGTACTTTATGCCGTTTTCGGTAATGACGGTGACGGGGGATACATCGTTCTCTCGGAGATACCAGCCCTTTTCCTCTGCCATGCCCTCAAGAGTGCGTATATTTACGTCATTTCTCAGATAGATGCCGTCAATTTTGCAGCCGTCATTTCTGAGAATATCCAGCAGAGCGGGGAGAATGATATCTCTGCGCTTTTCAATGCCCAGTGAAAGTATCTGAACGGAAAGAAGATTATTGAACCTGTCAACGGTAAGTCCGGGGAAACTGTCGCCCTCGCCGAAAATAAGGCGGCAGGCGGTCATATCCTCATGGGACATAACGGTCTTGCGGTAATCATATGCGTACTGCAGACGGCGGCGGAAAAAGTCCTCGTCAAACTTGTCGTTGGTGCTGCGGGAGATTATGCGCACACGTATCTTGGACTTTGAGTTGTAAAAGCCTGTGCCTATGTAGCGGTTCTTTTCGCTTACAACGTCCGCCAGCTCGCCGTCGGTTATCTCATCGGCGGAGACTACCTCGTTGTCGTATATCCATGGGTGGCCGTAGGCTGTGCGCTTTCTGCATTTTTCGGTGACAGTCACCTTTGGGAGATCTCTGTTAATATTCATAAAAAGTCCTTTCTATATCTTCTTTATTCCACTGCTGCCCTTGTAGGCGCTGCCGTATTTCTTTTCAAGATATTTATACACATTTGATGCTATGCGCACCAGTGACGATATTGCAAAAATGCCCATGGCAATAGCAGCCGCCTCGCCGAATGCGTCAGCCGCACGGTCAAGGAAGGTCTCATTATCGCCTGTCACAAGGGCAAGCATGGTGTAATACATAAGTCCGCCCGGGACAAGGGGGATTATTCCCACAATGAGGTACATATTAACGGGAGCCTTGCACACACGGGCCATTACTTCGGAATAGAACGCCACGGCTGCCGCTGCCACAAAGCAGCACTTTATGCCGTTGTAGTCGCTCATGCTCATTACCGAGAAGATCATCTGGCTGACTATGGAGCCTACAGAGGCTGCTATCAGGTGCCAGAAGCGTATATTGAACTGCACGCCTACCGCAAAGCAGCCCACAAAGCTGAACACGCATGGGAGCACCACATCTTTTATGATATCTGTATCCATATCCATGCACCTTTCAGAACTTTATTACAGCTGCTACTGCCGAGCCTGTGCCAACAGCCAGACCTGCTGCGGTAAGGATAGCTTCGGTAAGGGTGTATATCCCCGAGAAAAAGTCCCCCGAGATAAAGTCTCTCATGCAGTTTGTCAGGGCAACTCCCGGAACCAGGGACATTGAAACGCCGATTATCATTTTGTCAAAGCGGGGGACTGCCCCTGCCTTTGAAAGTCCCACCGCTATAAGAGACATTACCATTGAGCAGACTACGGCGTTAAGGAACGTGCTTGCCTTTATGGCTGAGAGCTTGTCGCTGGTGAACTTAACTATTATTGCAAGAAGTGAGCCGAAAACCGCTTCCACAGCTCCGCCGCCGAAAAACAGCGTGAAAGCCGCACCCGCAGCCGCATAGCTGAGGTACAGCACGGGCTGACTGTAGGTCCTTCTGTGACGGATAGTGTCAAGGTGCTTCTGTATAGTTTCCGCATCGGGCTTCATTCGGCAGATGAAGCGTGAAAGCTCGTTGAGCTTGCCCACTCTGTCAAGGTTGGTGTTCCTGCCCGAAACGTTCTTCGAGTTGGTTATGGGCACTCCGTCGGGAGATTTTACGGTTATGATGAAGTTTGCGGGGGTGACGTATATTTCCGCATTTTTATGACCGTAGGCAGTGCATATCCTGCGGATAGTATCCTCGGTGCGGTATATCTCAGCGCCGTATGAGACAAGCATTATGGCAAATTCAGCGCATATTTCGGTAAGCTGTATCTCGGTCATTGCCGTCCCTCCATGGTCAGATTATAAAGCCGCCGTTTACTCCTATTATCTGCCCCGTGATAAAGTCGGAGCGTTCATCTGCCAGAAAAAGCGCCGTCCGTGCTATGTCATGGGGAGTTCCCAGACGGTTCATGGGAGTTTCCTCTTTAAGATATTCCATAGTTTCAGAGTCAAGATTTTTGTTCATGTCAGTGTCTATAACGCCCGGGGCAATGCAGTTGACGGTAATGCCCGAAAGCCCCGTTTCCTTTGCCAGAGCCTTTGTGAGGCCTATGACAGCCGCCTTTGCTGCGGAATAATGCACCTCGCAGGAAGCGCCCACCTGCCCCCACATGGAGGAGATGTTTATTATCCTGCCGTATTTTTCGTGTATCATATGAGGAAGCACCCCATGGGTGAAGTTATAGACGCTTTTTACGTTGGTATCAAACATATTGTCCCACATTTCCTCGGTTATATCCGAGAAAAGTGCCTGTTGGGCAATGGCTGCGTTGTTTATCAGCACATCAATGCTGCCGAAATGCCTGAAAACAGCTTCGACAGTCTCATGAGCCGCTTTGCAGTCGGAAACGTCGCATTTGTATATCCCGCAGCCTGTCTCTTCTTTAAGGCTGAGAGCCGCTTCCTCGCTTTTGTTATATACAGCGGCGACATTGTAGCCTGCCTGCGCAAACAGCCTTGCACATTCCCTGCCGATGCCTCTTGATGCGCCTGTTATAAGTGCGGTCTTTGACATGATCTCCTCCGTTTCATTTGCTTTTGTAAAATGTTACCCAGCTTCTGTATGCTCTTTTCCAATCGGGATACTGTTTTTGCAGCATGGGGGAGCTTTGCCACAGTCTGCGCCATATTTCAAGGCTCTCTTCAAATGAGCCTTCATATAATCGGTGGTCGCAGATGTTCCATGAGCAATAATGCTTTTTGTATTCACCGATGCCCGAGACCTCGTGCCTGCGTACAGTACGTGATGCCTGCCGTTTGCTGTAAGCACAGTTTTTGTCCTTATAAACGGCGTGACGTTTATAGCTTCTGCTCATAGTTCTCCTTTAATACTCAGTCATTGAGCTTGTCAAGCAGTATCTTTTCTTCTTTCTTGGGGTAGATTGCGATTATAACGATAGCGATGATGCCGCATACCGAAAGAATGATTCCCTGTGAAAGTCCCTTGGGGAAGAAGGTCATTTCGATATCGTGAGTGCCCTGGGTAAGCTCTACGCCGATAAGTGCATCACATACCTTTACAGGCTCGACCTTCTGACCATCGACCTTTACTGTCCAGCCCGGCTCCCAGCTGATAGTTGTGAACATAACGCCGTCTTTGTCGGCGGTAATGGTTCCCTTGATGTGATCTTCGCTGAAATCGGAGATGTTCAGGGGGTGTTCTCTCAGGGTGCTTACGGCTTCCTTGAACTTGTCCTCGTCAAGATAATAGAAGAGCTTGTCCTTGAAAAGCACTTCCTTTTTGTCCTCGGTAATGGTAACGATAAGGGATATTTCTTCGTTTTCCTCAAACTTGCCAAGGGTCTGGATGACCATGTTTCCGCCCTCGAAATAATAGTCAAGGAAATCCTTGTTGAGCCAGAGATTTACCTTGCGCTCATAGTTGGAGGGGAGATACATATATATCATATCCTCGGTGGGAGCCTTGATGATGAACTCGATGTGGGAATTTTCGCCCTCAACGATAGGGGTGTATTTTATGTGTGCGCCGTAGCTTGACTGCTTTGCATTTTCGGGCAGAGTCTTGCTGACGGATATCTGCTTGAAGTATTCGGTGTATTCATCGGAAACAAGGTGGCTAAGAAGATTGTTCTGGTTTGCAAAGGGATTGTCCTTTTCAAGAACCACGTCAAGAACGGAGCTGTCAGCCATGAATGCGATCGGCAGGGCGTTGGGGTTCTCATACACAGCCCAGATGTCCTTTTCGTCACGGTTTGTGAGCAGCAGGTCATCGTAATGCTTGTTTGTGGGGATTATGTCGTCCTCTGCATCGCCCTTTTCCATAACATACTTTATGCCAAGGATAGCGTCGCTCACATAGGTGGAGCCCTTATACTTTGTATAATGTCCGCCGTAGGAGAAGCCCAGTTTTCTCAAAAACTGAATGGGAGCGGCATTGAGGGTGGAGCTGGAATGGGATATGCCGTAGCTTCCGAATGCCATTGCGTCGTTTACGGTGCGGTGGTGGTTCTTTTCAATGCGGTAAACGCCGTCATCAAAGCTGTCTTTCTGGAGTATCTTCTTTACAGTGTCACGTCCGAGAGTGATGTATCTGTTGTAGGAGGAATATTTTGAATATACAACATCGCTGTTTATTGCCTCCATGGTGGAGAGCGATGCTCCGAAAAGCTCACCGATAACGAATATGCCGATAATGAATGTGAGCACCGAGCGGCGCTTTCTGTCGGAAAGCTTTACAAATCTGAGAATGATAGAGTAGATAACGGTGAATATAACAGTGTACCAGACAGTGAGCAGCAGGGTAACGCCGTCAAAATCCTGCCTGCCGATGTAGAATGCGTATATGCACAGTCCCACGCACACGCAGCCTATTTCCTTGAGTGTGATGCCGCTGAGGCGCTCAAAGGTCATGGCAGCCATTACCAGAAGAATGAAGCTGAATGTAAAGCTGTAGCGGTAGGGGAGCCAGTTCGGCACCTGGAAGCCGTGCCATGCAAGGTCAACGGTGGAAAGGTACATTGAGAGCAGGATAGTCATAAGCACTGCGCCCAGACCCATCTTCTGGCGGAAGCGAATCTTCTCGTTAAGGAAGAACAGGGGCAGCAGGATTATGGTAAGCACGCCGCAGTAAACAACGGGAGAACCCTCGGGGCGGCAGGTGTCATAGACATTTGGCAGGAGATTTTTGAAAAAGTCGATAAAGTCAAACTGAGTTTTAAGCTCATAGCTGGGGGTGGAAAACTCAAACTTGCCAAGCTTCAGGGAATAATACAGCGGGATAAGCACCCATGATGCGGAAGCCGCTGCGATTATGCCGCCCAGGCCGAATTTCAGTCCCGACTTGAAGAAGGACTTCACCGAAAGCTTGTAGTTCTTCTGACCTGCAAAATAATAGTACAGGAAATAGATGACCGAGAAAAATGTTATCATCCAGCCGATGTAGAAATGCGCCATATACATAAGTGCCAAGGGGATTATAAAGCGCAGCCAGCCGCCATCGTCGATTATCTTTTCAATGCCGTAGATGATAAGGGGCAGATAAATAAGTCCGTCCAGCCACATGGGGTTCATGAGCTGCACTATCATATAGCCCATAAGAGAGTAAAGCAAGCCGAAAAGCATTGCTGTGGAGTTGCGGCAGCCCTTTGAGTGCCTGAGGTAATAGTTGAAGGTAACGGAAGCTGTTCCCACCTTGCACAGCTGCATTATAAGCAGGGATTCTGTCATTACAGAGCGGGGGAGCAGCATTGGTATCAGCGTAAAGGGGCTTGCAAGGTAATATGCAAACATTCCCACAGTCTCACCGGTAAGGTTGCGGCTCCATGAGATAAAGGGGCTTCCGCTGCCGTGGAGCACGTCACGCAGGTGCTCGAAGTAATACACGTACTGACCGTTTAGGTCAAGCACCAGCACGGACATATCGCCGAAGGGGTGAACACCGAATGCGGCATATGCTCCGAAAAGGAGAATGGCAGGGATAAAAAACGCAATGAAATAGCTGCGCTTTTCCTTAATAAAGTTCCATATTTTTTTCAAAAACAGTGCAGGCTTGCTGCTTTTCTTTTTAGTCTCCGTATTTACCGCTGCTGCCTCGGGAGCGGTATCGGGCTGAATATTAAGATTTTCTTCCATATTCGTCTCCGTTTCTGTTTGTGTAACGTATTTGCAGACTTGTTCGCAGGTGCATAAAGTCATACAATATCATTATAATATTTTCCTGTGTAAAAAACAAGGATTATCGGTAGAAAATAATAAAAAAAATTCTGAAAATTGTCTTGTTAAATTGGTCAAAATGTGTTATAATGAATAACCGAGACCTGCATTACGGCAGGATAGCAGTTCCTATGATGAGGAGTGGTTTTTGTGCATCTGAGCGAAAAAACAGTTGATAAGGAAGTTGTCTTTGAGGGCCGCATCATTACGGTAAGAAAGGACAAGGCTGAGCTTGAGGACGGCTCTGTAGTTGGAAGAGAGCTTGTTATCCATTCGGGCGGAGTGTGCGTTGTGCCCCTGACAAACGATAACAAGGTGATAATGGTGCGCCAGTTCCGATACGCATTCGGCGAGCCTCTTCTCGAGATACCCGCAGGGAAGCTTGAAAAGGGCGAGGAGCACCGCAGCGCCGCTCTCAGGGAGCTTGAGGAAGAAACGGGCGCTCACTGCGGCAGATTTGAGTATCTGGGCGTATGCTACCCCTCTGTTGCATATCTTACCGAAAAGATCCATATGTATCTTGCAAGAGACCTTGAATTCGGAAGCTCACATACCGACGCAGGGGAGTTTCTTGACGTTCTTGAAGTTCCTCTTGACGAGGCTGTGCAGATGGTTATGGACGGCAAGATACCCGATGCCAAGACACAGATAGCTCTGCTCAAAACAAAAATGATAGTTGACAGCGGCAAATAAGCAAATAAAAAGCTCTTGCTTCTCACAGCAAGCTGCGGAAAGCAAGAGCGGTAATATATTCAGTAATCAGAATTAAAGAAGACCTGCTTCTTCAGCTTCAGCCTCAGCCTGCATCATTTCGATGTGGCGGGTGTAAGCGTCAAGGATCTGGCTCTCGATAGACTGTCTTGCATCAGGGGAGATAGGATGAACGATATCTCTGAATACGCCGTTCTCGTCCTTACGGCTGGGCATTGCAACGAAAAGTCTTGCGTCGCCCTGAACTACCTTGATATCGTGAATAGCGATCTGGTCGTCCACGGTGATGGAGATAACGGCTCTGAGACGGCCGTCGGGAATGATCTTTCTGATCTTGATGTCTGTGATTGTCATTTTCAGTGTCCTCCTTAAAATCTGTGCTTTCGGATATGGATATTATGAATAGTATCCGTCTGCAATATACATATATCATGGAAAAATATTTTTCCTACCCACGGCTTTAATTATAATATACTACTCTTAAATTATTCTTAACTGAGGTGAAACTTTTGAATAACTTTGTTGGAAAATTTGATGATGATATTTTGAAAGATAAAAAACATATTCATATGATAGGAATTGGCGGCAGCGGTATGTATCCCCTTGCCCAGATACTTCATTCAAAGGGTTATTATATCACAGGCTCGGATAATAACGAGACCGACACCCTAAAGGCTGTAAGGTCGATGGGAATTGAGGTATTTCTGGGTCAGAGCGCTGACAATATCAAGGGCGCCGATCTGATAATCCGCACGGCTGCCATTATGCAGGATAATCCCGAGCTTATTGCGGCAAACGCCAGCGGAGTTCCTGTTCTGGAGCGAAGCGAGCTGCTGGGCATCATCACAAAGATGTACTCCAATGCCGTATGCGTCAGCGGAACCCACGGCAAGACCACCGTTACCTCTATGATAACCCAGATACTGAAGCAGGGCGGCATTGATATCACCGCTTACATCGGCGGAAAGCTGCCTATCATCGGCGGAAGCGGCTGTGTAGGCACTTCCGAAACAATGGTATGCGAGGCCTGCGAGTTTGAGGATCACTTCTTAAAGCTTTATCCCGATATCGCTGTGGTGCTGAACGTGGACGCAGACCACCTTGACTATTTCGGTACTCTCGATAACATCAAAAAGTCCTTCGGCAAGTTCTGCTCCATGGCAGGAAAGGTCATTGCCAACGGCGATGATAAAAACACAATGAGCGCTCTTGAGGGAATAGAAAACATTATAACCTTCGGCTATTCCGATGGCTGCGAGTGGCAGCCTGCCAATGTTGAGAGAAAGAACGGTCTGCTTACCGAGTTTGATATTATCCATAATGGCGAGCTTTTCACCCATGCGGCTCTTCATGTCCCCGGCGAGCATAATGTTCTCAACGCCGTTGCCGCAGCTGCTGCCGCATATGAATCGGGCGCTGACGGCGAAATGGTGAGAAACGGTCTTGACTCCTTCAGAGGTGCAAAGCGCCGCTTTGAAAAATACGGCGAGGTGCATAACATCACCGTCTGCGATGATTACGGTCATCACCCTACCGAGCTGGAAGCAACTCTCAGGGCGGCAAAGGGCATGAACTTCAACCACGTATGGGCAGTTTTCCAGCCCTTTACATTCTCACGTACTGCGCTTCTGCTGGACGATTTCGCAAGGGTGCTGAAAATCGCCGACAAGTGTGTTATCACCGCTATTATGGGCTCCCGTGAGAAAAACACCTACAATATCTATGACAAGGATCTTGGAAATAAGGTCGAGGGCGCTGTGTGGTTCGAGGACGAACAGGATCACGACCGTAACTTTGAGCTGTGCGCCGAGTATGTGAGCAGCCATGCGGAAGAGGGAGACCTTATCCTTACCATGGGCTGCGGCGACATCAACAAGTGCGCATGGCTTATCCTTGACAAGCTGAAAGCACGCTTCGGTGAGTGATACGGAGGTAATATGGATAACAATTTCAACGGACAGAATTACGGGCAGAACAGCAATGAGCCTGCAAACAATGGCTATAGCGCACCCGTTCAGGGCGGATATCGTCCCTATGTGCCTTATACCCCCCAGTATCCGAGCGGAAATATGGGGAACGGAGATATGTTCGAGGTCTCCCCGCAGGAGCGCAAGGCGCTGAAAAGGCAGTATTTCGGCACATTCGGCAGGGCTTTGGTGCACTGTGTCGGCTCGTTCATTATGGCGCAGGCTATCTTTATAATAATGAGCCTCAGCGGATATGAGTTCCGCTATACCGAGGACGGAACGGCTATAGTTGACTGGCTTTACAATATTGCGGGAAGTCTGCCGTCCATTGTGTTCTGCATAGGTATTTTCCTTTTTGACAAGGGCACGAGCCATGCTTCCGCCAGTGATTATTTCAGAACGGACAGGATTGGTTCAAAGTCTGTTCTTGCTTTCTTCGGAATGGTAATGTTCGCATATGCTGCGGCGCTTATCTGTCAGGCGCTGCTTATAAACGGAATGTTCTCCATAGGCATATCGCCCATATCGGAGGATTACCTGACTGAGGAGGATCTTAGCCCCACGTATCTGGCGGTAAGCTTTGTGACCACCGCCATACTTGCTCCCATTGCTGAGGAACTTATGTTCAGAGGGGTTATTCTCCGCCGCCTCAGCAGGATAAGCCAGAGCTTTGCCATATTCATGTCCGCACTTATCTTCGGACTTATGCACGGAAACTTCGTTCAGACAGTGCTGTGCATTTGCCTCGGCATAGTTTTCGGTTACGCTGCGGTAAAAACAGGCTCCCTCATTCTCCCCATAGCAGGGCATATATTCGTGAATACCGCTGCCATGACCAACAGCTTTGCGGAGTATTATCTGGGCGAGGAGTCCGCTTCCATATACTGGATGCTGCTTATTGTGGGCTTCGGTGTCATCGGCACCATAACCCTGATAGTGCTGCTTGCTAATCACAGGATATCTTTCCCTCAGTTCAATGAGTACCATAAGAAAAGGACTTTTCCCATAATTTTCACCTGCGTGTCCTTCTGGCTGATGATGTGCATTTATCTTTTCGACTGCATTTCTACCTGCGGACCTGTCACAGAGAAGCTTATGGGAGAATAAATTGAGGGCTGAAAGGCAAAAATGTTGACAACAGCGGAAAGCTGTGGTATAATCTTTTTTATGAAGAAAAATTTCTCGGTGAAAAATGCCGAAAAAGGTGGTTAATATCAATGGAAAAAATCAACGGCAATGACATTTTGTGCGAATTTGACCTTGAAGAAGCCAAGAACAGCGAGGGCAAGGAGATAGAGATCTCTGCCTGCGTTCATAAGGTTAAGAAGATGGGCGGATTTGCTTTTGTAATACTCAGAACAGCAAGATACCTTATCCAGTCCGTATATTCCCCCGAGACCTGCCCCGACAGCATCGACGGCATCAAGGAGGGCTGCTTCGTTACAGTCAAGGGTACTGTAAGAAGGGACGACCGTGCTTACAACGGCATCGAGATCGCCATGACAGGCATCAAGCTTATCCACAAGCCCGAGTTTGATTATCCTCTCCACGTTTCCGCAAGAAAGATCGGCTGCACACTGGACGTTAATCTGGATAACAGAAGCGTTGCCCTGAGAAATCCCGTGGAAAGAGCTGTTTTCAAGTTCCAGGAGGGCGTTGTTTCAGGTTTCAGAGAGTTTATGATAAAGAATAAATTCACCGAGATCCACACACCCAAGATCGTTGCACAGGGCGCAGAGGGCGGCGCAAACATCTTCCGTCTCGACTACTTCGATCACGAGGCATTCCTCAACCAGTCTCCTCAGTTCTACAAGCAGGCTGCTGTGGCTTTCTTCGACAGAGTTTTCGAGATCGCTCCCGTTTACCGTGCAGAGCGTCACTCAACCTCACGTCACCTGAACGAGTACATCGGTCTTGACTTTGAGATGGGCTTCATCAACGATATGTATGACGTTATGAATATGGAGACCGCAATGCTCCGCTACCTGATGGATTACCTGAAGGAAAACTATGCAAATGAAATAAAGATACTGAATGCAGATATCCCTGAGATCACCGAGATACCCGCAGTAAAGTTCGAGGACGCTGTTACACTTATCAAGGGCAGCAAGGCAAAGAACAAGTTTGACCTGGAGCCTGAGGACGAGGTGTTCCTCTGCAACTGGGCAAAGGAGAACTACGGTACAGAGTTTATCTTTGTAACAAACTTCCCCTCTTCCAAGCCTCCTTTCTATGCAATGAACGACAAGGAAGACCCCAGAACAGCCTGCAAGTTCGACCTTCTTTTCAGAGGTCTGGAGATCACAACAGGCGGTCAGCGTATCCACGATTACAACGAGCAGCTTGAAAAGATGAAGGCACAGGGTCTTGACCCCGAGGACTTCAAGAGCTACCTCGAGAGCCACAAGTACGGACTTCCTCCTCACGGCGGTCTGGGTATCGGTCTCGAGAGACTTGTTATGAAGCTTCTCGGTCAGGCAAATGTCCGTCAGGCTTCCATGTTCCCCAGAGACATGAACCGTCTGCTTCCGTAAACAAAGATTATGCTGAATGTTAATACTCTTTAAAATTCGTATTTCGGCTGATTTTTCTGCAAAATGCGTAAAAAAGATGTCAAAATGCAAGTTATTTTATAAATCTTGCAATAATATTTGAAAAAGGGCTTGACAAACAGGAAATAATGGTGTATTATATAAACATACTAAAACACAGTTAATATTTCAAAGGCAATGACGCCGATAAACAGTTACCGCATAAAAAGCGGGCACTGTCTGTCGGTGTCTTTTGTTTTTGATGATTTTTAAGGGAGGAAAATATTATGTCAGAGAGTATTATCCAGGGAGTTAAGAATGTACCCGATTATTTCGGCTGCAATGTTTTTAACGAGGAAACAATGAAGTCCAGACTTCCCAAGAACGTTTATAAGGCTCTTCTTAAGACCAAGACTATGGGAACTGCACTCGATCCCGATGTTGCCGATGTTATCGCAACCGCTATGAAGGACTGGGCTGTAGAGCAGGGCGTTACTCACTACACCCACTGGTTCCACCCCATGACAGGTCTTTCCGCAGAGAAGCACGATTCCTTTATCTCTCCTACAGATGACGGAAAGGTAATAATGGAATTCTCAGGCAAGGAGCTTATCAAGGGCGAGCCTGATGCGTCTTCCTTCCCCTCCGGCGGTCTGAGAGCTACATTCGAGGCAAGAGGCTACACCGCATGGGACCCCACATCTCCCGCATTTATCAAGGATAACACACTTTACATACCTACAGCATTCTGCTCCTACACAGGCGAAGTCCTCGATAAGAAGACTCCTCTTCTCCGTTCAATGGAGGTTATTTCCGAGCAGGCTGTAAGAGTTCTGAAGCTCTTCGGTTCCAATGCTACAAGAGTTACCACTACTGTAGGCCCCGAGCAGGAATATTTCCTCGTTGACAAGAAGCTTTACGATCAGCGTAAGGACCTTATCTACACCGGAAGAACCCTTTTCGGCGCTAAGGCACCTAAGGGTCAGGAGCTTGAAGACCACTACTTCGGCAACATCAAGGACAGAGTTCATGAGTACATGACCGATCTTGATGAAGAGCTCTGGAAGCTTGGTATCTACTCTAAGACTGAGCATAACGAGGTTGCTCCCGCTCAGCACGAGATGGCTCCTATCTTCACCACATCAAACGTTGCTGCTGACCAGAACGCTCTTACCATGGAGATCATGAAGAAGGTAGCTCTTAAGCACGGTCTTGTCTGCCTCCTCCACGAGAAGCCTTTCGCTGGCGTTAACGGTTCCGGTAAGCACAATAACTGGTCTATCTCCACTAACGAAGGTCAGAACCTTCTCGACCCCGGCAAGAATCCTAAGGACAATATCCAGTTCCTTACCTTCCTTGCAGCTATCATCAAGGCTGTTGATGAGAACGCTGACCTGCTGAGACTTTCCGTTGCTTCCGCAGGCAATGACCACCGTCTTGGCGCTAACGAGGCACCTCCTGCTATCATGTCCATCTTCGTAGGCACTGAGCTGCAGCAGATCCTTGATGCTCTCGAGTCCGGCGAGATGATAAAGACTGACGCCAACGAGGAATTTGTTATCGGCGTTGAGGCTCTCCCCAACTTCCCCAAGGATACCACAGACCGTAACAGAACTTCTCCTTTCGCATTCACAGGCAACAAGTTCGAGTTCAGAAGCCTTGGTTCTTCCGAGACCATCGCCTGCACAAACTGCATACTCAACACTATCGTTGCAAATTCCCTTAAGGAATTTGCCGACAGACTTGAAGGCGCTGCTGATTTCTCCACCGAGCTTAACAAGCTCCTTGTTGAGACTATCAAGAAGCACAAGAGGATCATCTTCAACGGCAACGGCTATGATGCAAGCTGGGTAGAAGAGGCTGCAAAGCGTGGCCTTCCCAACTACGTATCCACTGTTGATGCTGTTCCTCACTATACTGATGAGAAGAACGTCAAGATGTTCGAGATGTTTAAGATCTACACCAGAACCGAGCTCCAGTCCAGAACCGAGATCATTCTTGAGAACTACTCCAAGATCATCAACATCGAGGCTCTTACAATGCTGGATATGGCTAAGAAGCAGATCCTGCCCGCAGGTATGGGCTTTGCTAAGGAGCTTGCTGATTCCGTTAATGCTAAGAAGGCAGCAGGCGTATCCGCTGACCTGGAAAAGAAGCTTGCTGACAAGGTAAGCGCTCTTAACGCAGGCATTGCAGACGCTATTGACGACCTTGATGCAAAGCTTATCGGCGTTGCTGATGAGGACGGCTACGAGGCTACTGCAAGGTACTACAGAAACTCCGTATTTGCTTCCATGCAGAACCTGAGAGCTGTTGCAGATGAGTTGGAGACCATCACTCCCGAAAAGGAATGGCCTTTCCCCACCTACGGCGACCTCCTTTTCAGAGTTTGATTTCAATATCAGCCTGAAACAGAATAACACTAAAAAACGCTATGGCAGCGCTGTCCCCAAGACAACGCTGCCATATTTGTTTTTCATTATTTATGATTATTCCCATTTTCCGATAATGCGTGATTCCCTGTCACGTATGCTCACTCTACAGACGATATGCTTTTTCCCTGAGAGCGTACCGTCATCTCCCTGAAAAAGCCCCTGCTCATATGAACAGGGGCTTTTCTCTTTTTTATTGTATTATACTAATCCTCAATCAACCTATAGACAAATCCTCGGCTGAAATAAGCCCATTCTTCGTCAAGCTCCCTTGCCGGGCGACAAGCCCGCCTGCAGTCGCTTTCCTAGACTGGTCTTATTTCATCTGTCGGCTTTGTCTATAGAACGATTAAAGATTAGTATTACAATTCATCGGTGAGCCTGCAAATTATCTCGTTGGAGAGCAGAAAGCCTTCTGGGGTGAGAATTATTCTGTCTCCGTTTATTTTAAGCAGCCCATGGGGTTCCATGGGTTTTGCTGCTTTTATAATATTTTCCTTGCTTTTGCAGCCTGAGATATCGCAGCCCTCGGAAAGCCGCAGGGCAAGCATCATTTTTTCTTCTTCGGTGCATGGAGATTCGTCCGAGATTATCTCCTGCTGGCGTGGGGAACTAATGTAGCCTGCAATATCCCTCGGAACATAAAATCTTTTGCCGTTCATGCAGGAGTGGGCGGAGGGGCCTGTGCCGAAATATTCCTCGCACCGCCAGTATTTCAGATTGTGACGGCATTCATAGCCTGCTTTGGCAAAGTTGGATATCTCATACTGCCCGAAGCCGTTTTCCGCAAGCATATCTACTGCCATAAGATAGATGTCCGCCGATTTGTCATCGTCCGCCGCAGCGCTTACCAGCTCGGGACAGCCCGCAAGGGGAGTGTTCTCCTCGATTTTCAGCATATAGGCAGAAATGTGGGTAACATTCAGCTCCGCAAGCTTCCTGATATTATCCAGCACGGTCTCTTCTGTCTGATAGGGAAGTCCAAGCATAAGGTCAGCGGAGATATTTTCAAATCCTGCCTTTTGGGCGTTCTGTACAGCCTCCGCTGCCTGACGGGAGTTGTGGAGCCTGCCCATCATTTTAAGCTCGTCATCATTAAAGCTCTGTATGCCGATAGAAAGGCGGTTTATGCCTGCCGCTCTGAAATCCCTCATAAGCTGGAGAGTGGTGGAATCGGGATTGCACTCGGCGGATATCTCAGCGTCCGCCGAAATATCCGCCGCAGAAAGGATATCATAAATTTGTGCGCCGCTCAGGAGAGATGGCGTTCCGCCGCCGAAATAAACGGTATCGGCGGTGATATTTGCAGCCCTTATGTTCCTTACCACAGCCTTAACGTAGCTGTCGGTAAGGGACAGATCGGTCTGGGAATAAAAGTCGCAGTAAAGACATTTCCTGCGGCAGAAAGGCACATGAATATAAAGTCCTGTCATATTCGTTTTATTCATCAAGCTTGAGCACAGCCATAAACGCTTCCTGGGGAACTTCAACAGTACCCAGCTGGCGCATACGCTTCTTGCCCTCCTTCTGCTTTTCAAGCAGCTTTTTCTTTCGTGTGATGTCGCCGCCGTAGCACTTTGCAAGCACGTCCTTGCGCATTGCCTTTACGGTCTCTCTTGCAATGACCTTGCCGCCGATAGCCGCCTGAATGGGAACTTCAAACATCTGGCGGGGGATATTGTCTTTGAGCTTTTCAGCAATTCGTCTGCCTCGTGCATATGCCTTGTCAACGTGGATAATGAACGAAAGTGCATCCACCACCTCGCCGTTGAGAAGCACATCAAGCTTGACAAGCTTGGAAGGAGCATAGCCCATAAATTCGTAGTCAAATGAAGCATAGCCCCTTGTCTTAGATTTGAGGGCATCAAAGAAGTCATAAACTATCTCGTTGAGGGGCAGCTCATAGTGAAGCTCCACTCTTGTTTCGTCCAGATATTTCATATCCTTGAAAATACCACGTCTGTCCTGGCAAAGCTCCATAATGTTGCCCACATAGTCGGAGGGGGAAAGGATAGATGCCTTTACCATTGGCTCCTCGGCGGAGGCGATAACTGAGTTGTCGGGATAGTTTGAGGGGTTGTCGATATATACCGTCTCGCCGTTTGTAAGGTTTACCTTGTAGATAACGGAGGGGGCGGTGGTGATAAGGTCAAGGTTGTACTCACGTTCAAGGCGCTCCTGGATTATTTCCATATGGAGAAGTCCAAGGAAGCCACAGCGGAATCCGAAGCCCAGAGCGATAGAAGTCTCAGGCTCAAAGGAAAGGGCAGCGTCATTGAGCTGGAGCTTCTCCAGTGCGTCACGGAGGTCGCCGTACTTTGCGCCGTCCGCAGGATATATACCCGAATATACCATAGGGTTTACCTCACGGTAGCCGGGGAGAGCCTCATCGCAGGGATCAGCTGCATCGGTAACGGTGTCGCCCACCTTTGTGTCGCCGATAGATTTGATTGAAGCGGCAATGTAGCCAACCTCGCCAGCTTTTATGGTTCCTGCATTAACAAGGTCGGTAGCGCCCATGTAGCCCGTTTCCACAACGGTGAACTCAGCGCCTGTTGCCATAAGGTGAATGGTCTGACCTATCTTTACGGAGCCGTCGATAACACGGACGTAAATTATAACTCCCTTGTAGGAATCGTAGTAGCTGTCAAAAATAAGAGCTTTCAGGGGAGCGTTCACATCGCCCTTGGGGCAGGGAACATCGGTAACTATCTTTTCAAGTACTGCCTTGACGTTTGTGCCCATTTTTGCGGAAATACGGGGAGCGTCCATTGCGGGAATGCCGATAACGCTTTCCACCTCGGCGCATACCCTTTCAGGCTCTGCAGAGGGCAGGTCTATTTTGTTGACAACGGGAACGACTTCAAGATCATGCTCAATAGCAAGGTAAGTGTTGGCAAGGGTCTGGGCTTCGATACCCTGAGATGCGTCCACTACCAGCACAGCGCCCTCGCAGGCTGCCAGCGAGCGTGAAACTTCATAGTTGAAGTCAACGTGACCCGGGGTGTCGATAAGGTTGAAAACATATTCCTTTCCGTCGTCCGCCTTATACATGAGCCGCACGGCACGGGCCTTTATGGTTATTCCACGCTCTCTTTCGATATCCATGTTATCAAGCAGCTGATCTTCCATGTCACGCTTTGCGACAGTGGAGGTAAGCTCCAGGATACGGTCCGCAAGAGTTGACTTGCCGTGGTCGATGTGGGCGATAATGCAGAAATTTCTTATATTTTCCTGGCTGTAATCCAAGTTAACACTTCCTTTTGCTGAATATGGGATTTAGAACCTGTCTTCATAAGAAATGTGTGCGGATTTTCGAGCATAATTTTGTTGCAGAGTAGGCAAAAATCCGCAGGCGGGCTTTCGCCCGGCAAGGATTTTTAACGCAGTCTGCGGCAAAATTTGCCGAAAAGACGTGCGCATATGCTTGTGAAGACGGGTTCTTACTGCTTTGCAGGGTAATTTTTTTCAATAAGCTCTCTGAATTTCCTGAGAGCGTCGCTTCTGTGGCTCACCTGATTTTTTTCATCGGCGGAAAGCTCCGCAAAGGATCTGTCGCCGAACATGAAGATAGGGTCATAACCGAAGCCGTTGGTTCCACGCTTTTCGTAGCCTATCTTGCCCTCGCAGGCGCCTGAAACTATATTCTTATTGCCGTTTTCGTCAATGTAGCAGATGCAGCATCTGAATCGTGCTGTGCGCTTGTCATCCGGGACGTTTTCAAGCTCGGAGAGAACTCTTGCGCAGCGCTTGCCCTCCTCCGCATATCTGGCGGAGTATATTCCGGGAGCGCCGTTCAGGGCATCAACTTCAAGTCCGCTGTCATCGGAAATGACAGGTAGGTGGAACATATCGTAAATTGCCTTTGCTTTGAGATAAGCGTTTTCCTCAAAGGTAGTTCCTGTTTCCTCTACCTCGATGTTTGCGCCGGCTTCCGACTGGGATATTACATCAAAGCCCATAGGCTCCAGAATCTCACGGAATTCTCTCAGCTTGTTTTTGTTGTTTGAAGCTAATATCAGTTTCATATATGACCTCGTTTACTTTTCTTCATCGTCTTTTTTCTTCTTGCCGAAGGTAATTTCCTTAAACAGGAAGCCGAACTTGCCGTCCTTCAGGCTCTTCTTTTCAGGCTCCGCAGGCTGTTCTTCGGTGTCGGGCATGGGTATCTCTTCCTCGGCAGCCTCTGTGGGCATTGCCTCAACGGGGGATTCGTCCATTATTTCCTCAGGCATATCAATGGGAGCAGGCTCTTCATCGAGAACTTCCTCGGTGATTTCGGGGATTTCCTCTTCCTCCTGAGTTTCTTCCTCGGAAGAAGCTTCTTCCTCAGTTTCTTCGGCAGGCTGTGCTTTCTCAGCGGTATCTTCTTCAGCCTCGTTTTCATCATCTGTCAGACGTTCATAGTTGCCTGCAAAGTCTGTCTCGGCGGCAAAGAGAGCGTCCGCATAATCCTTTGCGGAAAATTCCATAAGATCGTCTATCTTCTCGCCCACGCCCACAAGCTTTACGGGAATGCCAAGCTCACGGTGAATGGAGATGATTATGCCGCCCTTTGCAGTGCCGTCCAGCTTTGTAAGTACGATACCCGTAATGTCAGCCACTTCCGAGAAAAGCTTTGCCTGATTAACGGCGTTCTGACCTGTGGTAGCGTCAAGCACCAGCAGGGTCTCTATGGAGCAGCTCTCTGCCTGCTGTGAGCAGATTCGGGTTATCTTTTTCAGCTCGTCCATAAGGTTCTTTTTGTTGTGAAGTCTGCCTGCGGTGTCGCAGATAACAACGTCCGCATTTCTTGCCTTTGCGGCTGTGATTGCATCAAACACAACGGAAGCAGGGTCGCTGCCCTCATTGTGCTTTACGATATCCGCACCTGCACGATCCACCCATATCTGGAGCTGGTCGATAGCAGCGGCTCTGAATGTATCGGCGGCGGCAACTATTACCTTTTTGCCCTGATTTGTGAGCTGTGCCGCCAGCTTTCCTATGGTGGTGGTCTTGCCCGCACCGTTTACGCCGATAACAAGCACTACAGACGGCTTTGTGGAAAGGTCAAGCTTCTTGTCCTCGCCAAGCATTTCGGTGATGATGGCTTTCAGCTCGTCTTTTATGAGCATAGGGTCGGTGATGCCCTTTTCCTTGACCTTTTTTCTCAGCTCGGCACAGATATCCACAGAAGTCTGCACGCCGATATCGCACATTATAAGAGTTTCTTCAAGCTCTTCAAAAAAATCTTCATCTATCTTGGTAAACGAATTTATAAGGGAATTGACCTTGCTCATCATCGAGTCTCTGGTCTTTTTGATGCCCTCGGCAATTTTATCGAAAAATCCCATATATGACAGCCTCCTTGAGATAGTGCAGCAGCGCACGCATATATACCTATCTTATATTATAAATAAAAAGCCGCTCCTTTTAGTTAATTTTTTATTAACAAAGGTATTATCAGGCAATTATTTTTTTTACTGATGTGTCAGCTCACTCTTTATTTTGCCGCACTGGTTGAGATGAAGCAGCTGATGGCGTGTCAGGGGCATGAGGATTATACCCGCTGCGTCCTTTTGTGTCCAGAAGTCCGCCAAGATCATCACCGAAATATTTCATCGTTACCTCCGGAATGTCTGTTATCTTTTTATCCTGTCATTTGCCCGATAGGGTATTGGCCGGGAATTTTCCTTTTGCAGCCTGCCTATTTTGTCGCAGATAATGTCATACAGATTATCCTCCGTGTAAGCAAGCTTTTCTATATCAACATTTTCATCCGGGCATTTGCTGTTATTATACCTTTGGGCATACAGACCGCATTCCTTTATAAAGTTCATTATGAGGGAAATCTCTTCCTTATCCGCATCTGAAAAAATGCTCTGAGCGTTCAGAGATGATCTGATAAAATCGCAGAAATAAGCATGGTCACAATACCAGTTGATGTTTCCGTTGTCTTGAGCCTCGCAGCGGAGTGCCTCTGCCGTCACCGATATCCTCGATGTATCCGTATTGCAGGGAGTAATCCGTGTCAGAATTTTCAGCACTTGAAACAAGCGCAAAAACTTCCTTGCGAAGTATCCCGCCAGAAATATCATCTTCCGAAATTTTATCAGATGATTTGTTATCGGAAGTACAGCCGACAGCAGAAAACAAAACGCAGGATAATAAAAGCATTTCCACTGTGCTTCTTAAATGCTTTGATCTGAGCTTCAATATGACCTACCCTTTCAGAATGTTAGTTTATCGGGCAAAAATCATCTTGAATACGTCGCCTGTTCATTGCCCGAATAGTCAAAAAGTCCGTCGTTCTTTTCTTCCAGCGCCTTTATCATGTGATAGGTGTATTCATTGTAAGGCGTGGGGATACCAAGCTCCCTGCCCATTTTCATAAGCGTACCCGAAAACATATCTATCTCCGTGTGGCGCTTAGCGTCAAGGTCCTGCAATGTGGAATATCGTGCAGAGGGCGGAACGGTGCTTCCACGGCTTGATGACTTGTCCGCCTTGTTTATATCTATGCCCTTTGCCGCCGCAATGGCTTCCAGCTCCTGCCTTAGGCCGTCGCTTATAGCCTGCATATGAACGCTGTCACGATAGCAGCCCACACCTGCGCCAAGTATCGCCTGAGGAAGATTGTTGCATACATTCAGCCTGAATTTGCTCCATATCTCCTCTCTGATATATTCGGTGCGGCGGAAATGGATATCCGTACCCGAGAAAAGCTCTTCCACTGCAAGTACATTTTCGCTGTCAAAAGGCGCTTCCTTTTCGCCGAAAACTATGCCGATAGTGGTCTCAGGGTCAAAGCAGCAGCCATCAGCTTCATGGTGAGATGCGACTTTTATAAGCGAGTACAGAATATTTTTGCTGCCTGTTTCCTTTTCGATAAGCTCCTCGCTGTCAACGCCGTTCATAAGGCTCATAACTATAGTATTTTCGCCAACGGCTTCACGGATACTTTCCATGGCAGAGGGCAGTGCACCGTATTTCAGAGAAACTATGAGCAGGTCAACTCCGTGAGCTTCCTTGGGAGTCCACACCTGTGGGTGATAGGTCACATGATTTATCGTGCAGCCTTTTTTTAGGCGCTCTGCACGCTCACCTTCGGCGATAACTCCTGTTGTGACATCTTTGCGGTCTGCCAGACCCCATATGATATATGAGCCTACAGCGCCTGCACCTAAAACGGCAACAGTCTTTATTTTCATTGGCTTTTACCCTCCTGTTTGGTATGGATTTTTACAGCTCTTTTCTGAAATACAGCACATCGGGCATGGGATTGTGATAATACGGCTCACACTCGGCAAAGCCCAGCTTTTTGTACATATGTATCGCCGACTGCAAGGGGACGATGGTGTCAAGCACCATTTCCTTATATCCCGCCTGCCTTGCGTGATCGATAAGCTCTTCAATAAGCTTTTCGCCAAGCTTCATGCCACGGCATGAGGGCTTTACATACAGCCGCATCATTTCGCAGCGTGTGTCGGAATGTCTGTGATAGGCTATCATTCCAAGGACATCTTCGCCTTCCACAGCCACGAGAAGCTCTCCCTCGGGAGCGGTGTATTTTTTTGTTTATAGTTTTATTGGTGATTAGTATAAGGTCACATACAAGCCGCTTGGTGTATTCGATAATAAGCTCCTTTATTTGTTGTATATAAGGCTTTCCGTCAACTATTTGCATGGCTTTGCTTCCTTATTCAGCTTCAATATCCGCAGGAGGCTGCTCCATTTTCAGCAGTCGGGAAATGCCCTTTTCCTGCATGGTAACGCCGTACATAACGTCCGCCTCTTCCATGGTGCCACGACGGTGAGTTACGGTGATGAACTGAGTAGTGTCGGTAAAATTGCGCAGATAATGTGCGTACTTTGATACGTTCACATCATCGAGCGCCGCCTCGATCTCGTCAAGGATACAGAAAGGCGCAGGCTTTATTTTAAGTATTGCAAAGTAAATTGCGATAGCCACGAAAGCCTGCTCGCCGCCTGAAAGCAGCGACAGATTTTTTATTACCTTTCCGGGAGGTGCAACATTTATCTCGATTCCCGATTCAAGCACATCGTCAGGGTCGGTGAGCACCAGCTCCGCACGGCCGCCGCCGAAAAGCTCGGTGAATATGCGCTTGAAGTTGGCGTTTATCTCCTTGAAGCTTTCCGCAAATCTTGTCTTCATAGTCTCGGTCAGCTCGTCTATAAGCTTTTCCAGCTCACGCTTGGAGCTGTTTATGTCGGAAAGCTGACCCGACATAAACTCGTATCTTTCGGAAACTTCCTTGTATTCTTCAATGGCTGAAAGATTTACCGTGCCCAGATTTCTTATCTTCTGCTTTATGGTGTTGAGGCGTGCGGTTATTTCGCCCTTGTCTGCATCGGGGATAATGAGCGACGCTGCTTCCGATGGATAAAGCTCGTACTGCTCCGCCATGTCGGAAACTATCTTGTCATAAGCGGACTGAGATGTTTTCCTCCGCTCTTCCAGACGGGTCTTTTCAGCGCCCAGCTTTTCCTTGTCATCGGTGAGCGTTTTTATCTTCTGGCGTATCTCCACAGACTGCCGTTCCTTTTCAAGGTTCTCCGCCTGTGTAAGGGATATCTGCCTGTGGATATCCTCTGTCCTGCTGCCCGAGCTTTCCAGCGCCTTTTCACGCTTTGCGATAAGCTCGTTCTTTTCGGCGATAATGCGGTTCTGCTCCTCGATAGCCATTGCGGACTTGACAGAGCTGTCACCGATGGAGCGGCTCTGCTCTTCCAGAGCCTTTATGCTTTCCTTAACAGCCTCCAGATCCTTTTCCAGAGCCGTTTTCTTTATCTTCATGTCGGACATTTTTGATGAAAGAGAGTCACGGCGGCTTTTCAGCTCGTCCATTATCCTCTTGTCCTCGCCCGACTTTTCCTCTGCGGCGGATATTTCTTGGCAGAGCCTTGCAAGCTCCGCTCCTGCCTTTTCGGCAGCGGCTCTTATATCGCTCAGACGCTTTTCAAAGCGGGCAATGGTCTCCTCGGCATTTTTCCTGCCGTTCACGCTCTGCTCCGCAACCTGTTCGATTCGTTTAAGCTCAGACTCAAAGCGAATCTTATCCTGATCCATTGCACGCAGATCGTCATTTGCTGCTTCTATGTCAATTCGCATCTTGTCCGTCTCAGCCCTTAGAGAGGCAGTGCGGCTTTTCAGCTCATCAAGCTTGCCTGTCAGATCGGTAACTTCGCCGTTCAGCTTTTCAATCTCGTTCTTACGTGTGAGAATGCCTGCGGAGCGGTTTGCGGAACCTCCCGTAAATGAACCGCCTGCATTTACCACCTGACCGTCAAGCGTAACTATCCTGAAACGGTAGCCGTATTTCTTGGCGATATTTCCTGCGCAGTCGATATCCTCCGCAATGACGGTCCTGCCCAGCAAAGAATTGACTATGCCCGTAAATTTCAGGTCATATGTAACGATATCGCAGCCCAGAGCCACAAAGCCCACACAGCCGTCAAGACCGCTTTCGTTGAGCCTGTTTCCCTTTACCGAGGTAATAGGCAGGAATGTGGCACGACCGCCCTTGGTTTCTTTAAGCAGACCGATACCACGCTTCGCAGCATCCTCATTTTCGGTGACGATGTTCTGCAAAGCACCGCCCAGAGCTGTTTCCACCGCAAGGCTGTATTCCGACGGCACGCTGATTATCTGCGCTACCGAGCCGATTATTCCACGTATGCGGCCGTTTTTGCCTGCGCTCAGTACCTGCTTTACCGCATGACCGAAGCCCTCCATGCTGTTTTCAAGGTCACGGAGCAGCCGCATTTTCTGTTCCTTTTCCCTGACTGACATGGTAAGGTCGTTCTGCTCCTTTTCGGCAGCTTTCAGCTTTTCTGTTTTTGAGGCATAAAGCCTGTTCAGACCGCTTATGCGGTTTGTCTGCTCGTCACGCTTTTCAGCCAGCAGCGCAAGACCGTCTGTTACCTCTTTGCGCTCGCTGTCAAGGTTCTGCGCACCCGAAACTATGGTTTCAAGCTGCTTTTCGGCAGCCTGCTTCTGTTCCTCGGCTTCTTTTATCATATTGTCGGAGGTGTTTACGGTGATGTTCAGCTCCGACTGACGGATATACATTTTGTTGAGCTGCTCGCTGTGACCCGAGAACTCCTTTTCAAAGCCGTCCTGCTGTCCCACAGCTTCGGCAAATTCACGCTCCGCATCGGAATATTCCCTGTCAGTGGTGAGGATATCCGCCTCGATGCGCTTTATCTCTTCCAGCTTTTCCTCTGTAAGGCGGCGGTTCTCGCTGTCGGAGAGCTTGGCGCTTTCCATCTGCTTTTCCAGATCCTCGATAGCCTTTCTGCAGTGCTCGATATCGTTTTTGAAAACGGCGATGTCAGAATGGATAGCCGTGTTGGAGCGCTCCTCTTCAAGAACAGCGTTGTTGAGGTTCTCTATGCGGATATTTCCCGCCGCAATGTCCTTGTAAACAATGCGGTATTCTTCTTCAAGGCGGTCGATATCCGTTTCGGTGTTGTTGTATTCGGTAGCGTTGATGAGCACCTTTTCGCCCAGCTCGTTAAGGCGTGTCCTCAGCTCATCAAGCTCGTGCATCCAAACGGTTATTTCCAGCGACTTCTTTTCGTCCGAAAGCTCTATGAACTGCGCAGCCTTTTCCGACTGCTTTCTCAGCGGTTCAACACGGCTTTCCAGCTCGGATATTATATCCGTCAGGCGCAGGATATTGTCCTCTGCCTGAGTGAGCCTGCGCTGCGCTTCCGCCTTTTTGTAGCGGAATTTGGAAATGCCTGCGGCTTCCTCAAAAATGTCACGGCGCTCATTGGATTTTGATGAAACTATCTCCGCAACTCTGCCCTGTCCGATAATGGAGTAGCCGTCCTTGCCCAGACCCGTGTCCATGAAAAGCTCGGTAACGTCTTTCAGGCGCACCTGTGAGCCGTTTATTATGTATTCGCTCTCGCCGCTGCGGTAAAGCTTACGGGTAACGGATACCTCGGGAGCGTCAATGTTCAGCAGCCCTTTATCATTTACAATGTTCAGCGTAACGCTTGCAAAGCCCACAGGCTTTCTCAGCTGAGTGCCCGCAAAAATAACGTCCTCCATTTTCGCTCCTCTGAGAGTTTTGGAGGACTGTTCGCCCAGCACCCACCTTACGGCGTCGCCAATATTTGATTTTCCGCTTCCGTTGGGGCCGACAACGGCGGTTATGCCCTTGCCGAAATCAAGCTTCACCTTGTCGGGGAAGGACTTGAAGCCCTGCAGTTCCAGTGATTTTAAGTACATATATCTGATATCCGCCTTAATATAGTTTGAATATTCTGCCGTTTACCGAAATCACGTTTTCGGGCAGCTCTTTGTTTGTGAGAAATTTAACGTTTCTGTCCGCAAAATATATCCTGTTTGATCTTTTATATCCCGACAGACTGCTTGTGAGCCGTGGGGGAGCCTCGCAGAGGTTTTCGCACTCCGTGAGATTTTCTTCGATTATTTTTCTTATTATTTCCGTTCGTACTATCTCGCCGAAGGCAGGGTGATAAAAGCCTGCCACAGCGTTCTGCTCCACGCCGTCCTCAGCGTGAAGCCCCATGCGTATCACACGGATATTGTTTTTGACAAAGGTGCTGTATATTTCTGCGCACAGCTTTACACACTCATCAAAGGGGTAAAGCTTATATTTTCCCTCTTTGTAAAGCTCCGCAAGCTTTGTTCTCTCAAGTACCGCCACGGGATATATCCTTGCCGTTGCGGGAGCGCATCTGACGATCTCGTTCATTGTGTAAAGCTCGTCATCGGGAGATGAACCGTAAAGTCCAACCATCATCTGGAGACCAAGTTCAAAGCCGTATAACTTTATCATTGCGGCGGAGCGGCGGACATCCTCGGAGGTGTGGCCACGCATATTCATTTCCAGCACACGGTCATTCATGGACTGTGCGCCCAGCTCAATGGCGGTGACGTGATATTTTTTCAGCAGCATAAGAATTTCCTCGTCAATGCAGTCGGGACGAGTGGAAATTCTTATACCGCAAAAACCGTTTTCGCAGGTGATGTATCTGTCCGCCCCTTCAAGCAGGGATATCATGTACTCCCTGTCAATGGCAGTAAAGCTGCCGCCGAAAAAGGCGATTTCGGTGTTTCTCCTCTTTTCGGGAGACATATATTCATATGCCCCTCTGATGATATCCTCAGCCTCATCGGGTGAGGGGGCGTGAGCCGTGCTGCTTATGGTGCGCTGATTGCAGAAGGAGCAGGCATTGGGGCAGCCCATGTGAGGGATAAACACTGAGATATTTGCGTGGGACATTACTTTACCTCGCCCATAAGACGGAGCGCTTCCTTTGCAGCCTGCTGTTCAGCCTGCTTTTTGCTGTGACCCTCACCGTGGCCGATAACGTTGGAGTTAAGGCAGACCTCAACGATGAAGTGCCTGTCGTGGTCGGGGCCTGTCTGACCCTTGAGAACGTACTCCACCTTTTCCTCGGGATTTCTCTGGATTATCTCCTGAAGAATGGTCTTGTAATCCTGAAGATTGTTTGCGGTGCTTTTGTCAAGGTCCTTTGGGATAAAGCCCAGCACATATTCTCTTGCGGCTTCCATTCCGCCGTCAAGGAACACCGCTGCGATAACAGCCTCAAATGCGTCGGATACGATAGAGGGGCGTGTTCTTCCGCCTGTGTTTTCCTCGCCTCTGCCAAGAAGAATGTACTGACCCAGAGATATCTGCTTGGAAAATTCATACAGAGCCTTTTCGCATACCAGTGACGCTCTTATCTTTGTAAGGTCGCCCTCGGGCAGATGCTTGAAGTGATTGAACAGATGCTCGGATATTACGATGGAAAGCACGCTGTCGCCCAGAAATTCCAGTCTCTCGTTGGAGTGCCTGCCCTTCTTATATTCATTGGCGTAGGAGGAGTGGGAAAGCGCCTCGTAAAGCAGATCCTTGTTTTTGAAGGTGTAGCCTATCTCTTCCTCAAAGCTTTTCAGCCTTTCGTCAATGTCTGTCTTGTTAACTGTACTCATATCATGCCACGCAGTAACTGCGTGTGCCTCCTTTCTTCCTTACAGAAGTTCCTTTTTAAGAATGATATCGTCCCTGTCGGTTATCTCACGTATCACACGGCATGGATTTCCCGCCGCAAGGCAGTTGTCGGGGATATCCCTTGTTACCACGCTGCCTGCGCCGATAACACAGCCGTTTCCGATGGTAACTCCGCCTGTAATGGTAGTAACATTGCGGCTATCCGGCAGTTGTTTCCTATAGTTATGGGCTTGCCGTATTCAAGGTAGTAAAGCCGCCGTTTTCGCCCATATCGGGTACAAGCTCTCTGATTATCTCGGCACGCTTTTCTTCCTCGTCCTCAAAGGTGTCATTAAACATTTTGCTCAGCTTGTGAGCCTTTATTCTCAGGTCGGAAAGCTCCTTGTCCGATGGGTCATAGAGCTTTCCTGCCAGCATTTTTTCCTTTTCGGTCATATGCTTCTTCTTTTACGCCTCTGCGTCCTGCTTCTTTACAGCTTCAAGAGAACGGGAAATTTCTTCGATGACCTTTCCGTCAACGCACTTCTTAGCCTGACGGATAGCGTTGTAAAATGCCTTTCCGTTGGAGCTTCCGTGTGCCTTGATAACAGGCTTTGAAACGCCCATGAGAACGCCGCCGCCTACCTCGGTGTAGTCCAGCTTCTTCTTGAAAGCCTTTACCTTTTTCATTATGAGCAGAGCCGCCAGTTTTCCGCTGAGACCGTCGGTGAGCATTCCTTTAAGCTCGCCTGCAAAGAATGAACCCATGCCCTCGTAAAGCTTCAGTGCGATATTTCCTGTAAATCCATCGGATACAGCAACCTGACAAACACCCTTGGGCATCTCTCTTGCTTCAAGGTTGCCGTAGAAGTTAACGGGAGCATCTTTAAGGAGCTGGTAAGCTTCCTTGTCAAGCTCACGACCCTTAGTGTCCTCTGCGCCGACGTTCAGCAGACCTACCTTGGGGGACTTTACACCCATTACCTTTTCCATGTAGCAGCTGCCCATGATACCGAACTGCATAAGCATTTCGGGGCGGCAGTCAACGTTAGCTCCGCCGTCCATCAGAATAAGATGGCCGTTTGCGGTGGGGAGGATAGGCGCAAGAGCTGGGCGCTTTATTCCTTTAAGTCTCTTTGCGATAAATGTGGAGCCGACCACCAGCGCACCTGTGCTTCCTGCGGAAACAAAAGCTTCGCCCTTGCCGTCAGCCAGAGCCTGTAAGCCCACAGCCATGGAGCAGTCCTTTCTGCTCTTGATTATTTCGGTAGGCTCCTCGTGGATATCAATAACAGACTCGGTATGTATAATGGATATCTTGTCAAGGCTCAGGTTGTTTTTCTCGGCAGTCTCCCTGATTATCTTCTCATTTCCTGTGAGAGTTATCTCAACGCCAAGCTCTGCCACAGCCCTTGCAGCGCCCTCAATAACAGCTAAAGGTGCGTTGTCTCCGCCGAATGCGTCAACGATTATATTCATACTATCATTTCCTTTCATATGCGTTTGTACTTTTTTATTTTTGAACTGAGGAAGCGGCTGAGTTCATCGGCAGCCTCCTTAGAAACAGTCTCTTTAAGTATAATGTGCTTGCGCATGGGTTCAATGTATATAACAAAAGCGTCCTTTGTTTCTGCGGCTTTTATGATAAGATCGTAAGGCACCGCAGTCCTTGACAGCCTGTCGATGTTTATGTAGCAGCTGTCATAGAAATAGAACACATTGTAGTTGCGGTCGGTGGACTGCTTTGCTTTGAATATCATGTCGGCAGTCATAATGCCCGTAAAAGCGGTGAGGATAATCACGCCCGATATGGGATCATTGCCGCTTTTTACGGCGGACAAAGCTATGACCGCAGCGCAGACAAGATATATTATCCCAACAAAGACAAGGCTCTTTTTCAGGGAATTTCTGTTTCCCATGCACTGCCTGTCCTCGGTGCAGAAAAGGGGAGTGCCCATATCATTCACAGTGTTCATATGTCATACCCCCTGTTCATGCAGCTTTTTGCGGAGAAATTCGCAGGCGGCCTTGTAATTATTCCACCCGAAGCACCGCAGAGGTATCATTATGCTGTCCGCTCCGTTTAGCTCCAGCACCATTGAATATTTGCCCATGTGGAGCTTTTTCACATCGGAATACTTTGCGCTGAGGGCAACATATTCTGTGGAATATTCCAGGCTGTCCTCATAAAGCCTGACCTGCGCATGGACATTTTGATTTATGGGAGCATTCACCTTGCCGCTTATTATCTTGTGCTTGAAAACTGCCGTGAAAACAACAGGGATAAGACACATAACGGCAATTCTCATATATGCGGCAGAGTTTTCACGGCTGACATTGGGGAGCATAAATACTATGAGAAACAGCACAGCAAGCGCCAGCATAAAGCCGGTGACAAGCTTTATTATCGTTCCCGTGACGTTTCCGAAAGCGGTAAGCACGGCACATTCTTTAAGGTCGTTTTTGCTTATCTCCGAAGAACCGCTGAAAACAGGTTCGCTCATATTACCCCTCCGTCTTTTTTATCCTGCTGTAAATTTCGTCTGTGGCGGGCAGAATAATTTTCCTGCCGCTTTTTCTTGTGATGATCGCAGCCGAGCCTTGCTTTTTTATATCCTTTATATCAGAATATAAAACCTCCGACGCATTTTCGCCGATGATACATTCAAAGCCGATGCCGGAAAATCTGTATGTGGCGGTGCTGTCAGTTATCCTGTTTTTTATATCGGCAGCCGTTTTGCACAGATTGGATATCAGCGCAATTCCCAGACAGAGAAGCGACACTGCTATGGCAAACACAATGGACAGCTTCCAAAGTATAAGCACTGTAAGCATGAATGTGTAGAATATTTTCACTGCTGTGGGAATATTGAGCAGGGTTGCTCTCGCCGCTTCCGACGGGAACTTGTCCGAAATATTGAATGATACTTCACTTTCGGCTTTACCGAATGATATTATGCCATCGGCACTTTTTCCCTGAAAACAGTCATCGCTCTTTCTGCCTTTGAGCTTTGATGAAAAGATATCTCTGAGCCTGCTGCCCTCATCAGCGGTAAGATATTCCTTTGGCAGGATATATGCCGCATATTTGCTTGGCATAAGATAGAAATATTTCTTATTTTCCCTTACCGCATATATCGCCGAATATTCCGTCGTGCAGGTTCCCTGTTCGTTTTTAACGGTGAAATTATTATCGGAAAAGGTGTATTCCGCAACTCCCGCAAAATCTGCGCCGTCCTGCTTTATTGTGACAAAAAGCATTGCCGCAAGCGCAATAACATACAGCAGCAGAACAGGGCTTATTGTCCCTTTTGCAGCAAATGCTACAAGCTGCATCACAGGCAGGACCGCAAGGAAAAACACGCAGCATATGAACAAAAACGGGCTTCTGAGCATGGTGCTCAGAGTAAGAGCGTTTTTGTCCTTTTTTGAAGTCTCACATCTTATCACCATATGGGTCATTGCGTATCAGTCCGTATTTTCTGAGATATAGTTGTCAAAAGCCTCCAGCGCCCTGTCGGCAACAGCCTGATATCTTGCCTGCTTGTCCTTTATGCGCACGCCGATATCGGGAAGTATTCCCATATTTGCGCCCATGGGCTGAAAATTCGTCACAGTCTTGTCGGAGATATATGCGCTAAGACCGCCTATCATTGTCTCTCTCGGGAGTATGAGAGGGGACTGACCGTTCATTTTCCTTACCGCATTTATTCCCGCAATGATGCCGGATGCGGCGGACTCCATATAGCCCTCAACGCCTGTTATCTGACCGCCGAAGAATATTTCGGGGCGGCTCCTCATGGAAAAGTCGGCGTTCAGGAGCTTGGGGGAGTTGATGAACGAGTTGCGGTGCATTACGCCGTAGCGGACAAATTCCGCATTTTCAAGCCCGGGTATAAGCGAGAAAACTCTTTTCTGCTCGGGAAATTTCAGGTTTGTCTGAAAGCCCACCAGATTGTACATAGTGCCGCTTTCATTCTCACGCCTCAGCTGAACTACCGCATATGGGCGCTTTCCCGAACGTGGGTCGGTAAGCCCCACAGGCTTCATTGCACCATAGCGAACAGCGTCCTCGCCACGCTTTGCCAGCACTTCAACAGGCATACAGCCCTCGTAAACGGTGAAGTCGTCCTTTGAATTTTCGGGACGGTCAAAGTCATGAACGGGAGCTGACTCAGCATTTATCAGCTCGTTGTAAAATCTCAGGTATTCTTCCTTGTCAAAGGGGCAGTTGATGTAATCGTCGCCCCCTCTGCCGTATCTTGCGGCGGAGAATGCCTTGGTCATGTCGATGGATTCGGCGGTAACTATCGGAGCTGCCGCATCAAAGAAGCTGAGATATCCGCCGCACAGCTCTGATATGCTCTGCGCCAGTTTTCCCGCTGTAAGAGGGCCGCTGGCAATCACCGCATATCCCTCTGTGGGAACAGCTTCTATCTCTTCGTTTATAACAGTGATGTTGGGGTGAGAGCGAACCTTTTCGGTAACAAGGTCGGAAAATTTTTCTCTGTCCACCGCCAGTGCACCGCCTGCGGGAACGGCTGTTTCTTCCGCACAGGGAACTGTCAGCGAACCCAGCCTGCGCATCTCTTCCTTCAGCAGTCCCGCCGCAGAATTTACACGGGAGGCTTTCAGCGAATTGGAGCAGACAAGCTCCGCAAAGCCGTTATATTTGTGAGCAGGGGAGAACTTTTTTGGTTTCATCTCGTAAAGTTCCACCTTTACACCACGTTCAGCCGCTGCCCATGCCGCCTCGCACCCTGCAAAGCCTGCGCCGATAACAGTAAGCTTATTATTCATAAAGATTATTTTTCCTTTTTGATAACAGTTTCATAGCCGCAGCCCTCTTTCAGGCAGAACAGCTTTCCGCCCTTTTTGAAAAGGGTAGTGCCGTCGTTGCACTTGGGGCACTTGTCCGAAACGGGAGTATCCCATGTCATAAAATCGCAGGTGGGATTGTCCTCGCAGCCAAAATATTTCTTGCCCTTCTTGGACTTTTTCTGGAGCACCTTTTTGCCGCACTTGGGGCAAACGCCGCCTGTGGGCTTGATTATCTTCTTTGTGTTTGTGCACTCGGGGAAGCCTGAGCAGGCAAGGAATCTTCCGAATCTGCCTATCTTTATTACCATGGGCTTTCCGCAAACATCGCACACCTCGTCGGTCTCCTCATCGGGGACTTTGACACGCTTGCCGTCCATAGCTACCTCAGCCTTTTTCAGGGTAGCGTCAAAGTCCTTGTAGAAGTCCTCCAGAGTTTCCACCCAGTCCTTTTCGCCCAGCTCGACCTTATCAAGGCTGCTTTCCATGGAGGCGGTGAACTTGGTATCGACGATCTGCTTGAAATGGTCTTTCAGCAGGTCAGTGGTAACTTCGCCCAGACCTGTGGGCTTCAGCTGCTTGCCGTCACGCTCAACATAGAAGCGGTTGATTATCGTTGAAATGGTAGGCGCATATGTGGAAGGTCTGCCTATGCCGTTTTCTTCCAGCGCCTTGATGAACGATGCTTCGGTGTATCGTGCGGGAGGCTGAGTGAAGTGCTGCTTGCCCTCAATGTTCTTGAGCTTCAGCACATCGCCCTCATTGATAACGGGAAGCACCTTGTTTTCCTCATCGTCCTTGGACTCCTCATACAGCACGGTGAAGCCGTCGAACTTGACGGAAAAGCCTGTTGCCTTGAAGCCGCAGCCGTTTGCGTCGATATCAACGGAAACGGTATCCAGCAGAGCGTTTGCCATCTGGCTTGCGATAAATCTTTCCCAGATGAGCTTGTAAAGCTTGTACTGCTCGGCAGTAAGGCTGTCCTTGACTCTTTCTGGAGTAATCTCGGGGGTAGAGGGACGTATAGCTTCGTGAGCGTCCTGTGCGCCTGCCTTGGACTTGTATATCTTAGGAGACGCAGGCAGATAATTTTTGCCGTATGCTCCCTCAATGTATTTGTAAGCCGCAGCCCTTGCCTCGTCGGAAATTCTCAGGCTGTCTGTTCTCATGTAGGTGATAAGACCCACAGCGCCCATGCCCTCAATCTCAACGCCTTCATAAAGCTGCTGAGCGGCTCTCATTGTCTTTGAAGTCTGGAAGCCAAGCTTCTTTGAAGCTTCCTGCTGCATTGTAGATGTGGTAAAGGGTGCGGCAGGGGACTTTCTTCTTACAGATTTCTTTACGCCTGTTACCTTGAACTCAGCGCCGTTTATTTTTTCAAGTACCTTATCGGTCTCTTCCTTGGAGTGAAGCTCGGTCTTGTTTCCGTCAATCCCTGTGAAAACAGCGTCAAATTGCTTTTTGGAGGAAGGGGCTGTCATCTTCGCTTCTATTGACCAGTATTCCTCGGGCTTGAAAGCATTTATTTCCTTTTCACGGTCAACTATCATCTTAACGGCTACAGACTGCACACGTCCTGCGGAAAGACCTCTGCGGACTTTCTTCCAAAGGAACGGAGACAGCTTGTAACCAACTATTCTGTCAAGGATACGCCTTGCCTGCTGAGCATTCACCAGATCAAGGTCGATGGAGCGGGGGTGCTCCATACCGTACTCAACGCCTGATTTTGTTATCTCGTTGAATGTAACTCTCACGGGAGCGTTAAGGGGAATATCCAGCAGCTGCGCCAGATGCCATGAAATCGCTTCTCCCTCACGGTCAGGGTCCGTTGCGAGATAAACGGTGTCGGAGTGGGAGGCTTCTTTTTTCAGCGAGGATATTACTTCTTCCTTGTCCTTCATGGGCACATAAACGGGTTTGAAGCCGTTGTCAACATCAACGCTGAGCTTGGATTTCGGCAGGTCACGGACATGACCCATGGAAGCCATTACCTCGTAATTGGGACCCAGATATTTCTTTATTGTCTTTGCCTTTGCAGGCGACTCAACTATTACAAGATTGGACATATGTTCAATCATTCCTTTCTCAGAATCTTTCCACACTTTTTATGAGATGCGGTAAACGCCGCCCTCGGCAGTTACCGTTCCCATTATTTCAAGCTCTGTAAGAGCTGTAAGAATGTCGTCGATATTTTCGGATATCTCCCGTGCAATATCGTCCGCACGCATGGGTGCAGCGTTTATTGCCGTAAGTATTTTTCTTTGGATATCATCACCGCCTGCCGCTTCTATTTCCTCTTCGGAAAGCGATTTGGGATTATCCTCAGGCTCAGCTTCCGCAGGCATTTCGGGCTTGGACTTTGCAGGCTTCTTATCCTTTTTATCATTTTCCTGCTGCCTGTTTGCCGCCTCAAAAGCGTCATCGCAGAAACGGTTGAGGGCTTCTATCTTCTCGAAGATGCGTTCATTTTCGACTATTGTATGCGGTATATTCATACAGTATTCGCTGAAAATGTCCCTGGCACCCATAAGCGGAACAGCGCCCTCACGGATAAGCTCCGTGTTTCCCTTGTACCTCTGGTCAAATATGTCGCAGGGCGGAACGGCAAACACCGTTTTTCCCTGAGATGTGGCGTGTGAGGCGGAGTTCAGCGAGCCGCTTCTTTCTCCCGCTTCAATGACCGCCACCGACATGGACAGCCCCGCAAGTATTCGGTTTCTTTTAATGAAATTCGGCTGTGCGGGAAATGTTCCGGGAACACATTCGGTGATGAGCGCTCCGTTTTCAATAACAGCGTCACGGTACTTGGAGTTTGGCTTGGGATAATCGTAATCTATTCCCGCACCCAGCACGGCATAGGTCTTTGCACCGCTTTCGATGGCATGGGTATGAGCGCAGATGTCGATGCCCTCGGCAAATCCGCTTATAATATCAAAGCCCTGCCTGCCAAGAACTCGGGCAATGCCCGCCGCAACCTTAAGGCTGTATTCGGAAGCCTTTCTTGCTCCGACTATTCCTATGCTCAGCCTGTCGTCTATCCCCGAGATATCGCCCCTGTAAAAAAGAACGGCAGGGGGAGCATAAATGTGCCGCAGCCTGTCGGGATAAAGCTCCTCGTCTCTTGTGACTATCCGGATATTTTTCTTGGAGCAGAATTCCATTATTTTTTCCGCAGCGGAAAGGGTAACGTCGTTTGCAGCCCTCACAGCTTCATTCGGAAGTCCCTTTGCGCCGTCTTTGAATGCGCAGTAAAGCTCTTCGCCGCTGTCAAAGCGCTCGGAAAGCTCCGCAAGCAGCCGTGAGCCTGCACCGAAAGCAGCCACTGACCATATTCTGTAAAGCCTGCTGTAATAAGCGGTATCGGAAGCGTTCATATCCTGACTCCTTTTCAGCTTACGCCTTTGACAGCTCCCACATGATTATTCCCGCAGCCATGGCGGCGTTAAGGGAATTTATGGTGCCGTGCATTTTTATTGTAAGAGGTACATCTGCCAGTGCCGAGTGTTCACGGGGGAGACCGTTGCCCTCGTTTCCTATCATAACTGCGCCGCCCTTTGAAAAATCGCATTCTGTGAGAGAAACGGCGCTGCTGTCGATAACAGCCGCATAAACTGCAATACCCGCATTTTTCAGGTTCAGCACTGCATTGCCAATATCATCGTCAATGATATTCACACGCATAAGGCTGCCCATAGCCGAGCGGACAGTCTTTGGGTTATAAACATCGCAGCAGTTGCAGGTGATTATTGCGTCAATTCCGCAGGCATCGGCAGTCCTTAGCATAGTTCCCATATTTCCGGGGTCCTGGATATTATCCAGAATGATATATTTTCCGCCTGACTTCATTTCTGCATACTGAGCTGCATTGTCGGACTTGGGCATTCTGCATATGGCAAATATTCCCTGAGACATCTGCGTATCCGAAAGCGATGCCGCCAGCTCGTCCGATATCATCGAAAACGTTTTTTTATTATACTTTGAAAAAAGAAGCTCCAGAGCTTCACTGTATTTTTTCAGGGCGTTTTCGGTAAAGAAAACACAGTGAAGCTCTATAGCTTCTGCGGCTGCGTCGGCGGTGAGACGTGCGCCCTCAACGGTAAAAAGCTGCTCTTTCCTGCGGAGCTTTTTATCGGCGCTGAGCCTTTTGTAAAGCTTTATCTTCTCATTGTCTGCCGAGGATATAAAAGTAAAGTCAGTCATAAATACCTCTATTTTAAACAAAAAGCTGTATCACATAGACATACGCCTTTGTGATACAGCCTGTTTACGAAAATTAAAGAGCAGCCTTAGCCTTTTCAGTAAGTGCTGTGAAACCTGCTGCGTCGTTGATAGCGATTTCGGAAAGCATCTTTCTGTTGAGAGTGATGCCAGCCTTCTTGAGACCGTTCATGAATGTAGAATAGTTCATGCCGTTCATCTTGCAAGCAGCGGAAATTCTGGTGATCCAGAGCTGTCTGAAATCACGCTTCTTGAGGCGTCTGCCGATGTAAGCGTAATTGCCGGACTTCATTACGGCTTCCTTAGCCATCTTGAAATGCTTGCTCTTTGCGCCCCAGTAACCCTTGGCAAGCTTTAATGTTTTATTTCTTCTCTTGCGAGTAGCCATTGCTCCCTTAACACGAGCCATATTATTATACCTCCAAATGTATTATTGAATCTTCTGAAATATAACGCCGGTGCCGCCTATTATTTGTAAGGCATAAGCTCTCTGAGAGTAGCTGCGTTTGCGGAACCTGCAACGCCCATGTTACGGGCAATTCTCTTGCGCTTGTGGTCCTTCTGAGTAAGTCTGTGTCTCTTGTTGGTCTTCTGATACTTAACAAGACCGTTCTTGGTGAGCTTGAAACGCTTCTTAGCGCCGGAATGAGTCTTCTGCTTTGGCATGGAAATATCCTCCCTTTTATTTTTACAGTATGATTTGAACAGCGGTTACTTGGAAGCCTTGGGGGAAACGAACATAACCAGCGCTCTTCCCTCCATTTTAGGCGGCTTCTCAACGGTGCCTGCCTCGGCACAAGCTTCCTTGAACTTGTCAAGAAGCTCTTCGCCAAGCTGAGGATGTGCAATGGCACGCTTGCGGAAGCGAACGGAAACCTTGATCTTATCTCCGCCCTTCAGGAACTTGACTGCCTGAGCGGTTTTTGTATCAAAGTCATGGGTATCAATGGTGGAGAACATTCTGATCTCCTTGATATCAACGACCTTCTGATTTTTTCTTGCTTCCTTTTCACGCTTAGCCTGTTCAAAGCAATATTTGCCGTAATCCATGATCTTGCATACAGGCGGAACAGCCTGAGGCGCAATTTTTACCAGATCCAGATCCTTTTCTGCCGCAAGCTTCTGAGCGTCCCTTGCGGACATAAGACCGAGCTGACTTCCGTCGGCACCGATTACTCTGATTTCCTTGTCACGGATTTCTTCATTGATTTGAAGCTCCTTGCTATCCTTGTTAGCTATGGCGAGCACCCCCAAAATATCAAATTAAACTATAAATGAATGTGAAATAAAAAACGGCAGAGCATAAGCTCCGCCGATAATCTCAAAACCACTCCGCACACATATCATACGCCTGCGGAATAAATTCGTAATTATTGACCGTAACGTGCCATTGCAGTACGGTGAGAACGGAAGCTCTGCTTTATTTTTCGTACTTAGGTATTATATCATGCGCATATGCTTTTGTCAATATGATATCATAAGTTTGTATGATATGACAACTTGAAAGCGATTTTAAATCTTGTTGTGCACATATTGTACAAAAGGAAAGTGTTTTGAGCGCTTAGCGGATACCCCGTCCGAAACGTGTTATGCGTGTTTCTCTGTTGTAAAAGCCCTTACATTTATCTGTAAAATCTTTGCAGATACTCTTCCTCTGTCAGAGTTTTGGGGGCTTTATTGCCGCTTCGGGCATTGAAACGGAGCCTGCCGCTGTTGAACACCGCATAATAGCAGTCGGGTGACATTCCCTGAAGTGACAATATCTGCTTTAAATATTCCTCGTCAGCGTTCAGCCGTTCCAGACTTTTTTTCAGACGGCCCAGCGCATATTTGCTTTTTTGAAGCTCTGCTTTCCATGTCCCCGCATATCCGTTTGCAGCTGCCATAAATGCTTTTTCGGGAGGCAGCAGCGCTATTTCTGCTGCAAGAGGATCGTGGACAATGTTTCCGCAGCTCGGGCAGCGTATCAGCAGGGGAGAGTCAACACTTCTTTCTTCGATATGTTCAGGATATCTTTTTATTGCGTGTTTGCATCGGGGACAGGTGCATACCTTGTTTTTATTTGCATTCCTTAGCGATTTGCATATAACAGAAGTTACAATGCTTACGATGCCCATGCTGTTCACTCCTCAAATTTATCATTCCTGATGTATCCCTTTGCCTTTTCGGGGCAAGTTTCCGCCAGATATCTGTACATATTCAGCAGAGGAACATTGCAGTTTGTGATATTGTCAAGCTTTGAAAGTATATCCTCAGTGTCTATGTAATCACTGAAATCATACTCTCTGTTGTCGAAAGTCTTTACACAGAGAATAATTCTGCCCAGATGTGAATACCGCTGATTTTCCCTGCCGTATGAATGCCACACCGCTTTGATATCGCTGATAGCAATGGAATTTTTTACCCACAGATAGTTAAAATCAAGCTTTTCACCGTTACAGCTGAGTGTGGCTTTGGGGAAGTGCATAAGCACGCTTGATATTGCTGTCGGCGCAATAAATGCTGCAAATGCTGCGATACGCGATGCTGTTATATTGCCCGATGCCGCACAGGCAGGCACAGCAATAAAAGCTACAGCCATTGATATCGGTATGGCGGCGTAATCATAATTAAACGGGTGATGTGTTATTTTTATTGTCATATTTGAAATGTACCTTATATATCAGCCTCATTTTTCTCCTGCTTTACATATCCCTTTGCTTTATCGGGCAAACGTTCTGCAAGGAAGCGGTAAAGCTGTATGAGCGGGATATTTGTCTCACCGTCTGCATCAAGTGCGGCGACAAAGCTTTCTGTTGATAAAGAATCATTTAACTGATGTACTGTTCCGTCATTTGTTTTTATGGTGAGCAAAAGCCTCTGTTCGGCGTATCTGCCGTGATGCTCGATACAAACGGAATAGCTTATCTCCAGGACATCTGAAAGCATGATAACGCTGTCCTTATTCAAATAGCGCCGGCACAGCTTTTCGTCATTCGCATACACCACAGCTTTTGCGCTTGAAAGAACTCCTGCCACTACAGCCGTAAGTATCACTGCAACAAGACCCAATAAGAGCAGTGAAAACGAATCTGAATATGATGCGAGCCAAAAACACGGAACTGCAAAAAGGAGCATTATCCACAGAGCTATTTGCATAAAGTTCACAGGGTGATAGTTTATCTTTACCTTGATGCTGTTATCCATATGTCCCTCCCGTAAAGGGTACGCCGTGTTATTCCTCAGATGCGGAAGAATTGTTGCTGGTCATGGTATCATAAGCCTTCTGACCGAAGAATTTATCCAACTGATCTACGGAAATAGTGTAACCGCTTGAGGTCTTTACGTACTGCTCGATCTCTCCCTTTGTGATGGCAGCCTTTATCTCCTCAACAGGCATATTGAGGTAAGCGGCAGCCTCGGTCTCGGTGAGATACTTCTTGTCCGCAGTGCTGCTTACGGTAAGGTTGGAGGGAGAAGCATAGCTTGATGCAAAGGTCTGAGCCTCCACAGCTGCGGTAAGCTTCTTTACGGAGCCTGCTACCGTTGAGCCTGCGATGATGATGCACACGCCCAGCACTACTGATCCCAGCAGTGAACCCAGTGCGTTGTTGGGCTTAGGAGCGGGCTTGCGTCGGTTAGGTGTCTGTTCCATTAAAATCAGTCCTTTTTATTTTAATTCAATGCCAATGGCCTTGCCAAGTGAAAACGAATATAGGCAGCCCTCGCTTATCTTTTCCCCGAATATCATCGAAAGAGCACGGGCATAAAGCGAAAGCTGGCGGGAATACCTTTCACGGAGTATATCCTCGGTAACTCGGCGGTCGGTCTTGTAGTCCAGAAGCACGTATTTTCCGCCTTCTCTGAACACACAGTCTGCAACGCCCTGAAGCATTCCCTCGGTACTATTATAAACCATTAAATCACTATCGTCAAGGTTTAAGTCGGAAATTTTAACCAGAAATTTCTTTTCTCTGTATATTTCATCGGCATTCATCATTCTTCCGCAAAGCCCGCTGTTCAAAAAGCCGCTTATCATGCTGCTGTCGGCACATTCCGCCTGGATCTTCGTCAGCAGTCCCAGCGAGCAGAGCCGTTGGGCTTCCTTGGCAATGGCATTGTCGGGAGAAGCTTTCTCGGCGTACAGCTTTTTAAGGTCTGCATACTGCATGAACGCATGAACGGCAGTTCCTGCGGCAGCTGCGGATATTCCCTGAGGTCTGCTTTTGTCCTTGGTGAAAATTGCTTTCGGGGGAATAAGATGCTTTTCGGCGATCTCGCTGACGGTTATCTTTGAAGCGGTGTTTGCGAGGGTAAGGTCATATTCATGGGACATAAGGCTGCGGAAAAGCTCAGCACGCTCGGGGGAATATTCCGCCTGCTTTGTTTCGCTTTCCTCTGCCGCTTCCGCCTCGGAAAGCTCTGCCCCGGTCATTACCATGTCACAGCTTCCAAGAGAATACACATCGTCATGCTTTTTGAAAAGCCCTATGGCTGCGTCAAGCCAGTCCGCCATGGAAATTCCTGCGCTGACAGCTTCCTCCTGACGGATCTTTCCGCTTTCCAGCAAGCCCATTATCTCCTCACGGTGCTTTGCGGATTTTTCATCGGTACGTCTTGTTATGAACAGCTTGTTTTTCGCTCTTGTGAGGGCAACGTAAAGGAGCATCATTTCCTCATCACGCTGATTTTTCTCCATGATAAGGCTTAGCGCACGCCTTGGAAATGACTCATACGCCGTGAGACGTGACGGGTCGCTTATCTTGAAAGCAGTGCCGTAATCGGATACAAACACCATGCGCTGATTTTTGTCAGTAAGGTTGAATTTTGTCCAGCTGCGGCAGAGGAATATGAACGGATATTCCAGTCCCTTTGACTTGTGGATAGTCTTTACCGAGACAGCTTCCTCGGAGGATACGGCAGCAGATGCCGCCGCAAAATCCTTGCTGCTGTCCAGCATATTGTTTATCCTGCGGACAAATCCGCTGAGACCGCCTGTGCCGTTCTTGTCATAGTCTGCGGCATAAACGGGCAGCAGCCGCAGATTGGCTTTCTTTTTAAGGCTGTCCTTGTAAATGCTTATGACGGACATAAAATCCGTCTTGTCGTAGATAAATCCGATAAGCTCCTCAACGCTGTGGGCAGCGGCATATTCTCTCAGCGTGCCGAAAACGGTGAGAAATTCATCGCACTGCTTTTTCAGAGCCGCAGATGTGCCCTTGCCCGAGCTTACCGCCGTAATATCAGCAAAAACGGAAGAGCTTCTCAGCGATCGGATATTTGCCATATCCTCAGCGGAAAACATGAACATGGGTGACATGAGCACCGCCGCCATAGGAATATCCAGCGTTGGGTTATCTATGCACCTGAGCAGGTTTATGAGCACGGATATCTCCCTTGCCTCCAGATAGCTTTCCTCCGCAGCGCCCGATGCGCTTATACCCAGCTCCTCAAGGCAGCTTATGAACATGGGAGCGGTGCTGGTGTTTCGTGTAAGGATACATATGTCCGAGGGGCGCACAGGGCGCTCGCCGTTTTTGTCGTGGAGCTTTCCGTTCTTTATAAGGTGGGCTATCTTTGCCGCCACGCACCTTGCTTCAATAAGGTCGATGCTGAGGCTGTCGCCGTTTTCGTCCTCGTCACTGCTGTCGATATCGGGCAGCTCTATTATCTCGGTGGGGCCGAAATCGTCCTCGCAGGAAGCACCCTCGATAAGACTTTCATCATCGCCGTAATCAATGCCGCCGTTCTGCTTTGACATTATCACCCTGAAAACCGCATTGACAAACTCCACCACATGATGAGAGCTTCGGAAATTCCTGTTCAGCAGGATATATGCAGGCTCGCTGCCCTCCTCCGAATAGGGAACGCTGTCGGCGATATTTTTCATAAAGATACGTGGGTCGGCACACCTGAAACGGTAAATGGACTGCTTTACATCGCCCACCGCAAAGAAATTCCTGCCCGGGATCTCTGCCGTTCCGTCCTTGGATATCATTCTGAAAATAAGCTCCTGAACTGCCGTGGAGTCCTGAAACTCGTCGATCATCACGATGGAAAAATAGTCGGAAAGCTCCTTTGCCAGCGGTGATTTTTCAACAGTTCCGTCAGGCAGTCGGCTGCACAGCAGTGAGCAGGCTATCTGCTCAGCATCGGAGAAGCCCAGAGCGTTCTTTTCGTTTTTCAGTCTGCGTTCCTCAGCAAAAACGTCGTTCATCAGCCCGAACAGCTTTTCGCTTATCTCGGCGTGAATTATATAGTCGCTTCTGATATCCTCATAGGTGAACTCTCCGCCGAACTTTTCAAAAGCCGCCTTGCAGGCATTTCTCTTGTCCTTGACCGAGTCAATGACAGTCTGGTCGAACTGTATATCCATCTTTTTTCCGTCAGCATCCTTTGCGCTGCCCGAGGAATAGAAAGTCACCTTGTCAAATTTGACGGAGAATTTTCCCGTGAAAAGCTGCGATGGGTCGTCGGAAATGCAGTCGGCGGCTGACATGATGTTCGAGACCTCCGCACTGAAAATATCCATGTTTTTCTTTATCTTTGCAATGCCGCCGCAGTCGGAACCGTATTCGTTCACAGCGTCCTCATATGCTTCCTCTTCAAGAGCGGCAGCGGCTTTCAGCTTCTTTACAACATAGTCGGTGTAAAGCTTGATAAGGCTGTCGTCCTCAGGCTCGGGCGGCTCCTTGTAGCGGTCTGCCGCCTGAGCCATATAATCGGCAGGAAACGGCAGGGCAAGGATATTGTCCCGCAGTTCGGGGATGATTGCCGCAAGTCTCCGCTGATCCTTTGCACCGGGGCAGAAAAAGTCCGTCAGGCGCTTCATGTCATCGGGGCGGCGGTCGAACCAGTCGTCAAAGACATTTTCCGCTGCCTTTGCGGCGATAACATCGTCCTCCGCAGGGTCAAGCACCCTGAAAGAAGAGTCAACGTCAAGGCTGCCCGCATTTTCACGTATCAGGCTGAAACAGAAGGAGTGGATAGTGGATATCTTTGCCGAGGGGATAAGTGCCTGCTGGGCGGTGAGCCATTCATTCTCAGGCTCCAGCTCTGCGGCAGCAGCCAGTGCAGATGTAAGCCGCTGCTTCATCTGGGCGGCGGCATCGTTTGTAAAGGTAACAACGGCTATCCTGTCCGCAGGAACGGGATCTTCCCTGTCGGAAAGTATTCTCAGCAGCTTTTCTACCAGTACGGCAGTCTTTCCGCTTCCTGCCGCCGCCGATACAACTATCGCCCTGTCCTTTGCTTCAATAGCGTCAAGCTGTTCCTTTGTCCATGTTACTGACGGCATATTCTCACTCCTTTTCACCGTTTATTTCAAAGTCGATATCGGAAATATCCCTGGGTACGGGATCGGGATAATTGCCGCATATCTCCCTGTAGTCGCAGAAGCCGCAGGGTATGGTGCATTTGTACTTCTTGCTTTCCAGAGGGCTTGCGGGGAAATCTCCGCTGTAAACCGCCCTGCCCATGTCCTCTATCTGTTTTATGGCAAGCGCCTTTATCTTTTCCATGGTATCGCTGTTGATAACACTGCTATTTGCGCTTACGGTTCCGTCCTTCTTGAATGTCACGGGAATGAACCTGCCCCGGCAGTCCTCCTCCATGGCGTTGATGATAAGGGGACTGTCAAGCACAGCTCCCTGCATTTTCATGGTGTCGTCGATGCACTTGGCGGCGCTCGCTTCGTCTGCCATGCGGTCATCGGCAGACTTGGGATATTTTACCGGAATGTACAGCGCACCTGCGGGAACACAGCCTCCGTATCTGCCGCCCTTTTCATCGGTGAGGGCAAAGAGATAGAAGAACATCTGCATATTTATTCCCAGTGCCAGCTGCTCTTTCATAAAGTCCTTTACGCCTGTTTTGTAGTCAAGGATACGAATGTATATAATGCCGTTTTCGTCCGTAAATTCATCAACACGGTCGGCAGTTCCCGTGAAATTTACTTTCAGCCCCTCGCCGCATTCGATGATAACGGGTGTGACCGTAGAATTTTTTACACTGCCCTTTACGCCTACGGGATATTCAAAATCAGAGGGTACAAAGCGTGATACCCTCTGCTCCTCCTGCATATGGGTAAGGGCGGTGAGCAGGGTGTCGTTCATGATGTCAAGGTAAAATCCGAAGCTTTTTTTCTTGGCAAATTTTCCGCTGAGATTTTTTGCAATGTAGCCGTCAACCGATTTTTTAATGCTGGCGGTGAGGTCATCGGTTGTCATGTTCAGAAATTTTTCCCCACGGTTTTCCTCAAAAATATCCTTCATGCACATGTGCATTATATTTCCCTGATTTATGGGGTTAAGGTCCATTTTCGGCAGGGGATAGAGCTTCAGTCCCGTTTTGCAGAAGTACATGAACGGACATTTGCTGAAATCCTCAAACCGTGATGCCGAAAGCTCCAGCGTGTCGCCGTACAGCTTTTTCATAAGCTTTTTATCTGCGATCTTATGAGCCGTGGTAAGGTCTATCCTGTCTATGTAGCTGAATTTTTTTGCATAAAGCGGATCCTTGCAAAGCTCGGTCTTTACAGTGATGAAATCCGGGTCTGACGGGTCAAAATTCTGGGAAGCCGCCGCATATGCCGATTGTGGAGTGCGGCAGAAATACAGCATATCCAGGTCGGAAGTATTTATCCTTTGACAGTTCGGTATGCAGGCGGATATCTTTTCGATATACGGCGAGGGATACACGGAAGCACCAGAAATATCCGCCTCGGAGTATGATACAAAAAGCCTGTGAGACGGTGAGCAAAGCGACTTGAATGCGTTGAAGCGTTCCTCTGCAAGGCGCTTTTTCATGCTGCCCGAAAGGTCATAGTCTGATTTTTTAAAGAACTCTCTTTCACGTTCGGAGAAAGTGGAGCTTTCCCCTGTGATAAAGGGGAAAATTCCGTCATTTGCGTGCATTACAAAAACTATCTTGGGGTTTGTGAGACGGGCAAGGTCTGACTGCTGTGCGATAACTCCGTCCAGTGCGTCGGGGGGAGCGGCAAGGGTTATTTTCTCGGCGGAGAGCATGAAAATATCACGGAAATCACTGAGAGATATTTTTTCCGTCAGCGCCTGTTCAAGGCTTGCAAATATCTCGTCCAGCTGGCTGCACAGCCATTGGTTCTCACGTATCTGAGCCGCAGACTCCGCTTCCGTTATGTACTTGCCCTCAAAGGAAAGCAGCTTTTCTTCTGCGCCTGTTTCGCCTATGAAGCTGCGGAGTGCGTCGCATATCTGCACACCTGTTTTTCCCGAGCAGGCTTTTTTCAGGCTGTTTATGGGGGAAAGCAGTCGGAGCCTTATGTCTTCTGCCTTTTCATCGGGAAATTCGCTCTGCCACATGGAACCGTCAATATCCCATGTGTAGCAGTAGTTTTCCAGGTAGGCGATATCTTCTTCCGAAACCTGCGTAAGCCCTGTCTTTGCATATCTGAGCAGCACTTCGGTGGAGGGCTTTTTCTCCGCTGCCAGCTCCAGCGCCGCCGTTACCATAAGCATAAGTGGCTTGTGACCTGCGGGACGCTTCTTGTCCGAGTAATAGGGAATATTGTACCGCTCAAAATGAGGAGCCAGCACGGAAATATCATCGTTCATGGCACGGCTGAGAACTGCGATATCGCTGTACCTGAGAGATCTGTCCGCTGCGGTCAGCTCACATATGGCGGCGCATATGTAGTCGCACTCGCCATAGATATCGGGAGCAGTCACAAGGGTGATATTTCCGCCGTCACCGTTATAAGCCTTTGAGGGCAGCCGCAGAAGATTTTTTGAAAGCTCAAAAAGCTCTTCCGATTTGTAGCGCTTGTTATCATCAAACTTTACCTTGTTTATCTTTTTGCCAAGTTCAGCGGCTATGGAGGAAAGCCCCGCACAGGTCTCGTTCACCGCTGTAAATGGGCCAAAACCGCCTTTGCCAATGTCGTCGGAAGTCATGCAGACAGTAAGCTCTGCGCACTGGGAGAGCATTACACGTATCATGTTGTACTGGTCGCCTGTGAAGCTTTTGAACTCGTCCATAAACAGGCACATATCATTAAAATAGCCGTTCTGCTCCGCCATATCGGCAGCAAGTCGGGCATCAAGGAGAATATCCCTCATGCCGAGGGCTGCAAGCTCCGATGAATATTCCGAGTAGATGAGAAAAAGGTCGGTGAGTTTGTCACGCATATTGTCGGGAGCGGTTTTAAGTATCTCGCCCAGAACTTCGGGAGTAACGCCGCTGTGGATAAGCTCGCTGAGCATGGTAAGGGCGGTGTTTGCAAAGGAAGCCCTTTTTGCCTGCTTGTCAAAGAAAAGAAGTCCCTCACGCTCCGATATAAGGCGTATCACCTTGTACATAACGGCGGTTTTTACGGTGGAATCCGCACCCATGCCCTCGGGAGCCTTTGTGCAGCGGAAGATATCCGCAGCAAGGCGTGAGAACGACCACACCTCGGTGTTGCCTTTGTTGAACAGCGCACAGCCCAGATGATTGTAGAGCATATGCTCATATTCAAAGGTGAACTGGTCGGGGACTATTACGCAGACCTTTCTGCCGTTCTCGGCGGCCTGCTTTATTTTTTCCATCATGGCATAGGATTTGCCTGTTCCCGTTCCACCATAAAAAAATGTCAGCATATTATACCTCGTTTCTGTCCGAATAATTCTATCCTATTATACCAAATTACCTGTCCGCATTTACGGACAGGTAATTGAAAATTGCTTTTATCTGCGGACTCTTTTTCTTACATTTTCAGCATTTATACCGAAAGAGCGGAAGATGTCAGCCGCATAGCTTTGTTTCAGGGGCATACCCTTTCTTATCCTGTACAGCCGCTTTCCGCTGGTCTCGTCAACATCTGCAACAATGCTCTGGGGAATGCTCCTGCAATCGGGGTCGGAGGATATCTCACCGCACTTGCCCGCAAGCTCGGTGATATGTGTGGCAAAAACGCCCCTTACGCCGATAATGCAGAATATCCTTACCAGTTCTTCGGCTATTTCAGCACATTCCTTGGGTGTGGTGCTCTGGATAGACTCGTTCATCAGCAGCAGGCTGTTTTCTTCCGCAAGGTCGCTGATTATTTTCAGATCCTTTATCTCTGTGGTAAATCGGCTGGCGTTTATGCCCGTTTCTTCTTCTTTGGGGAAGTGGGTGAATATAAAGTCGGCAGTGCTTATGACACATTCCTCCGCAGGCACGTAAAAGCCTGTCTGAGCAAGCAGGAAGCACAGTCCCAGACCACGTACAAAGGTGGTCTTTCCGCCGTTGTTTGCACCTGTTAAAATGTAAAATCTGCCCTCGTCGTCCATGGTGATGCTGTTGCGCACAACAAGGTCGTCGCCCATGGCTTCGGTGTTGGCGGCAGCCGCCTTGAAGTAGAAACAGGGGTCAAAGAGATTTTTGATATCCGCATATCTTGCCTTGTCCGTAAACTTGGGACGGCACATTTTTATGCCTCTTGCATTGCAGGCTTCGATGACCCTTGCCATGCCATCGTATATCTCCAGCTGGTCTTCGAGCATGGAAACGTGCTCAAATGCAAGCCTGTCATATGACTTCAAAGCGGCGGACAGCCTGTTCATATATGCGCCAGTTATTTTTTCCATGGCGGCAAAAAGGGCCTTGTCGGCCTCGTTCACATAGCCGTCCTCATTGGGCTGATTTGTCCTCAGCTTGCCCATGATGTGGGTCTCGGAAAAGGCGTTGTTTTTGTAGAAAAGCCTGTCGAAAACGTTGGGCTTTTCGCCTGCGGGCTTGTCCGACCAGCCTGTTATCCCTGCGGATATGGGCTTCATTTCCTCATTGAAGTTGATGGCGATGTTAACGGAGCGTATTTTCTTTGAAAAGGCTTCTTTCAGCTCTGCAATGTCCTTTTTCATGCTGTTGTAGTCATTGGAAGCGTATCGTTCTTCCAGTGAATCAAACAGTCCCCTGAAAGCGGCTGAATGAATGTTTGAGCCTATCTCGCCGTAAAGAGCGTGAAGCTCCTCCATGCAGTCTATGTAGCTGTCCAGCGCCTCGACACAGCTTCCCAGAGCGGAAAAGCTGTCGGGGGTGGAAGCGGAAATATTCTTGTGCTCACTGTCCAGCAGTGTGCGAATTATTCTGTGTACCGATGGGGAGAGCTTGGGATTGCCCATAACGTCTTCCAGAGCGTCAAGACGGTAGTTCATGACTTCGGTATCGGTGCAAAGCTCCCTGAAAAGCTTCAGCACGTTCTGGGGATTTCTGCGGTTGATTATGCCCGCAACATTGTCCGTCATAAGGTCGTTCATATATGTGCAGGGGTATTTGTCGTTAAGCATTATCCTGCGGTTGTTAAGTTCCCTGCGCCTTGCAGCGTCGGGATAAAGCAGGTCGGGTATCTCTCTGAGTTCCTTGTTTTCCATACTGCCGCTTCCTTTCATTTATTTCGTTGATTTGACAGCCGATGTGTCGGCAAATCTCCATAAAATATCCCTGTATTCGGGGGTGGCATAGTCGATGCCCACACGTTTTAGCCTGATTATTTCGGGACGGTATCCGTCATCTGCAATGCAGATCTTCGGGTTGCCGATAAACGATCCGCCGTTGAAGCTCTTGTCTATCTTCAGCGCCTTTGTGAGCTTTCCGGGGCCTGCATAGTCAAGGCACGCACGGAAAAGCACGCCCTGGGGCTGCTCCTTTTCGCCTGTGATAACGTTCATCAGCCAGTGGCAGCCGTAGCAGAGATATACGTATATAACTCCCGCTTCACGGTAAAGCAGCTCCGTTCTGGGAGTGCGGCCCTTTGATGCGTGACAGGCGGTGTCCTCTTCGCCACGGTATGCCTCCGTTTCGGTGATGCGCAGGCGTATCTCGCCCTCGTCGGTGTTCCTGATAATAAGCTTGCCCACCAGATCTGGAGCCACATCAAGGCAGTCACGGTGAAAAAAGTCCTCACCCAAGGGAGTGGGAGTGTTATTCATCATCGCCGTTTCTGCCTCCCTTTGTAACGTTTATATTGCTTCTGTTAAGGAAAGCCTTGTGGGCACGTCTGTTCTTGAAGCGGTCTATATAGTTTTTGCCGAAGAAAATAGCAAAGGTCACAAATGCGGCAAGGACCGAAAGCTGAATGCCCAGACCTACGCTTGCCATGTCGTATAAATAATATTTGAATGCGTCACCGAAGGATACCAGCATAAAAACAATGTCGATAAGCGCCAGCCACTTTGCTTTGATGGGTACCACAAAGAACATCAGAAATTCCATTTCGGGATATAAATAGGCATACACAAGGAACAGTGAGAACAGCAGATAGCTGCTTGAAGCCGCTCCCGCAATGAAGCCAACGCCGATAAGCAGCAGCGTTCCCGTCAGAAAATACATTGTAAGATTGTGAGCGCCCCACGCCATTTCCGTTTCCTTGCCCGTGATGTAGTAGAAATAGACAGAGAAGATTATCCACACTACGCTGTTTGTCTGAGGAATAAAAAGAAATGTGAGCAGTCTCCACACCTGACCCTCCAGGATGGCGGAGCGGCTGAAAGAAAGATAGCTGCTCATAAGACCGTTCGTGAGCATATCTCCCACAAATACTATCGCCATGGAAGCGGCAATATAAGTCATAAGATTTTCAATCTCGAAGTTCCTGAAAAATCGTTTTACCTTGTAAGAAAAATTCATTGAGAAACATTCCTCCCATTATAGCAGTTTATTAAATAGAGTATATCACAATTATGCACATATTTCAAGGAAAAGTCTTGCAAAATTTAAAAAAATGGGTTATAATGATTATGTAATATAAATCATGCGCCTGCGGGCTTTGCGGCTCGGGGCAGAATGAATGAAAGGTTGTTTAATATGAGCTTTAAAGTAACTCCCGATACCATTATCGGCGATATTCTCGATCACGATATGGATACCGCTCCTTATTTCTTTGAGATCGGTATGCACTGCCTGGGCTGTCCCGCTTCCAGAGGCGAGTCTATTGCAGATGCTTGCGCAGTTCACGGCACTGATGTAAACGCTCTTGTTGAAAAGCTCAACGAGCATTTTGCACAGAAGGCATAAGGAAAAAATCTTATCATGCAGGAAACGGGAAACGGCACTGCCGCTTCCCGCTTTTTCTGAATGGGGTACGGCTCATAATACACAATATCTGTAAGGAAGAATACATATGAAACTTGATAAACGACTGCTTGTCTGCGCAGAGATGACAGAGGGCAGCTTTGTGTGCGATATAGGCACCGACCACGGCTATCTGCCTGCGTATCTGCTCAGATCGGGAAAATGCACAAAAGCCATTGCCGCAGATATCGGCGAGAAGCCACTTGCTGCCGCAAAGGCTACCTTTGAGAACGAGGGCATTGAGGGCGGGCAGCTGATATTGTCCGACGGACTGAAAAATATCCCTCTTGACGGCGTTTCCGATATCGTCATTGCAGGAATGGGCGGCGAGCTTATCTCCAAAATAATTGATGCCGATGAAAGGTCACGCACCTGCGGGGCAAATTTTATTCTGCAGCCCATGACAAGAGCTTCCGTGCTGAGAAGATACCTTGCGGACAACGGCTTTGAGGTGACGGAGGAACGTGCCGTGTGGGACGGCGAATTTGCCTATTCCGTAATGAAGTGCCGATATACTGGTGTGACATATGAGATTTCAGATGTACATGAGCAGACAGGTCTCACCGACGCATCATACGAGGACGGACGAAAGTACATCGAAAAGCAGCTTGAACGAATGAAAAAGGCTGCAGACGGCATGAGGAACAGCCGCCCTGCGGAAGCCGAAAAAATAGATATGACCATGGAGAAAATACGAAAGGAAAAAGGAATATGACAACAGTTGCCGATATTTACAGCGCCATAAACGAGCTTATCCCCTTTGACACAAAGGAAAGCTGGGATAACTGCGGTATACTGGCAGGTGATCCCGATAAGGGCGTTACAAAAATTATCACTGCCCTTGATATCACAAACGATGTTATCGAAGAAGCAAAAGCGTCGGGAGCGGAGCTTATAGTGAGTCATCACCCTGTTATCTTTTCGCCGCTTAAATCGGTGACGGCATCGTCTCCCGTAGGCAGGCTGCTGTCAGGTGGAGTTTCAGCAATTTGCACCCATACCCCTTTTGATATGTCGCCTCTGGGAATGAACAAGGGGCTTTATGATTTCCTTTCCGCACCTCTCGGACTGTCTGAGGATTCTATGTCTTTGGACGATATGGGAAACGGACTTTCCATAGGCAGGATATATGAGCTTAAAGCGCCCCTTACACCAAAGGAAGCGGCTGAAAGGGCAAAAGAGGCACTTGGCTGTACCTGCGTAAGATTTACAAACGGACGCATCATAAAGCACATTGCCATAAGCTCGGGAGCCGGCAACAGCTTTATACATCTTGCTGCACAAAAGGGAGCGGACGCTCTTCTTTCGGGGGATTTCAAGCACGACGGCTTTATCGACGCTGTTAATATGGACTTTACTGTCATTGACTGCGGTCATTTCCACACCGAGCGTATCTTCTGCGGACTTATGAAAAATATCCTTTCAAAAAGGTTCCCGGAGATAGATATTATTGAAGCAAAGAGCTGTGTTGACCCCGCAAATTACTGCTTGTAAGCGAAAGGACATTGATATGAACGGTTTTATCTGCCCTGTGTGCGGCAAAAGCCTTGAAATAAAAGAAAAAAGCTATGTGTGCGAAAACCGCCACAGCTTTGATATCTCCTCCAAGGGATATGTTAATCTGCTGCTTTCGGGTCAGATGAACGCAAAGCTCCCGGGAGACAACAAGATGATGGTGAACGCCAGGACGGAATTTCTGTCAAAGGGCTATTATTCCCATCTTGCGCAGGCCGTGTGCGATGCCGTGTGTGTGCATTTCCACGGCGGCGTTCTTCTTGATGCAGGCTGCGGCGAGGGCTATTATACGGAAGAGATATTTAAGGCAATAAGCGGGAATAAATACGGCTTTAAGCTGCTGGGCATTGATATCTCAAAATTTGCCTGCGCCCATGCGGCAAGGCGGCTGAAGGGTCAGCCTCAGTGCGAGGTGGCGGCGGCAAGCATTTTTCATCTTCCGCTGGCGGACGGCTCTGTGGATATGGCAGTGACTATGTTTGCACCGTTCTGTCGGGAAGAATTCTGCCGTGTGATAAAAAGCAGGGGATATCTTATAATGGCTATCCCTGCGGAGGATCATCTTATGAGCCTTAAAGCTGCGGTGTATGATAAGCCCTATAAAAATCAGACTGCCGATTATGAGGTGGAGGGCTTTGACTTCCTTGAAAGCAGGAAAATATCACGGAGCATTTTCATTGATAATCCAAAGGATATACAAAGCCTGTTTTCCATGACCCCTTATTACTACAAAACAGGCGAAGAGGGCCACAGGCGGCTTGAAGCCCTTGAGTCTCTTGAAACGGAAGCATCATTCGAGGTGCTTATTTATAAAAGAAAATAAGTTTATGACATGACAGGCGGCATAATATGAGAATGAAAAGCACACTTGACGATAGGAAAGGAACTGATATAAATGGCTCTTGACGGAGCGTTTCTCCTGGCGGTAAAGCAGGAGCTTCAGCCTCTTGTGGGCGGAAGAATAGAAAAGGTCTATCAGCCCTCCAAGGAGGAGGCTGTTATTGCAATAAGAACGAGAACGGGAAGCAGCAGGGTGCTTATCTGCGCAGGTGCAAATTCCGCAAGGATACACATTACAAACAGTCAGATAGAAAACCCCAAGGTGCCTCCCATGTTCTGTATGCTGCTGAGAAAGCACCTTGGCAGCGGCAAGCTCATTGACATACGGCAGGACGGTCTGGAAAGAATACTTTTCCTTGATTTTGAGACCGTAAACGAGCTGGGCGATGTGGTCATAATCACCCTTGCAGTGGAAATAATGGGCAAATATTCCAACCTTATCGTTATAAACGAGAACGGAAAGATAATCGACAGCTTAAAGCGTGTTGATGATGCCATGAGCCGTGAAAGACTTGTGCTTCCCGGCATGACCTACACCGCTCCTCCCCGTGGGGACAGGCTCAACTTCCTTATCGCACCCGAAGAGGAGATGCGCATGAGGATAGCTGCGGCAAGCGGCAAATCAGCCGCAAAGTGCCTTATCGGCATTTTTGAGGGCATTTCCCCCATACTTGCAAGGGAATGGCTTTTCCGTGCCTGCGGCTCCAACGATATCACTACCGACGAGCTGGACAGCGATACCCTTACAAAGCTTATCGCCGAAATAATGTCCACCCGTGACGATTATCTCAGCGGCAGGAGAAAATACACCATTCTTACCGATAATGACGGCAATCTTAAAGATTTCTGCTTTATTGACATCACCCAGTACGGCGGACTGATGAAAGCCTCCTACTGCGAGACCGCAGGGGAAACGCTGGATAAATTCTATCACGACCGTGACAGCACAGCCCGCATGAAGCAGAGGTACGGCGACCTTTACCGCCTGCTTTCCAACACTGCCGACAGGATACGCAGAAGAACGGAAAATCAGCGGCAGGAGCTGAAAATATCCGAGGAAAGGGATATTTTGAAGCTCAAGGGCGACCTTATTTCCGCAAATCTTTATCAGCTCAAAAAGGGAATGAAGGACTTCACTTGCGTGAATTTCTACGATGAAAACGCCGGAGAGATTACCGTGGAGCTTGACCCATCGCTTACTCCCTCCCAGAATATGCAGAAGTATTACGGCGGCTACCGCAAGGCAGATACGGCGGAAAAGCGGCTGAAAGTACAGATAGCTCAGGGCGAAAGCGAGCTGAAATACATCGAAAGCGTGTCCGATGCACTTTCCCGTGCTTCCACGGAAAATGATGTTAACGAGCTGAGAGCCGAGCTTGCGGAGCAGGGTTATATCCGTATGCAGAGAGGCAAGCAGAAGCCCCCCAAGGCGGCTCCTCCCATATCATTTTCCTCTCCCGACGGCTATGAGATACTTGTGGGACGAAACAACAAGCAGAACGATGTTCTTACTCTTAAAACTGCTGAGAAAACTGATATCTGGCTCCACACCAAGGATATTACAGGCTCTCACGTTATAATCAGAGCAAGGGGCGAGCAGGTCCCCGATGAGACCATATACTACGCCGCACGAATTGCCGCCGCCTACAGCAGCGCAAGAAATTCGGCTCAGGTGCCCGTTGATTATGTTCCTGCAAAGCAGGTAAAAAAGCCTGCGGGAGCAAAGCCCGGAATGGTCATATTCACAGGCAACAGGACTCTTTACGTTACCCCTCTTGACCCAAATGCAGACAAATAAACATTACAGAAAAGGTGATTTATACTGACAGCTGACAGGTGCGAATTTACCGCAGTCGGCAGCATTACCTAGCCTGCGGACGAGCATTGCAGAAGATAAAACTGAAAGGAACGGTCATAATGAAGATACTCCACACCTCCGACCTGCATATCGGCATTTCGCTGTTCGGCGAGGATATGCTCCCATATCAGGATAAGATAGGGGAGAGCCTTTGCGCTGCCGCCGTTGAATGCGGTGCGGACTGCGTAATCATTGCGGGCGATGTGTATGACAGCGCCGTTGTTGCGGGTGAAGCGGTAAAATGCTGGGACAGGCTGTGCGAAAAGCTTTTTTCGGGCGGCAGGGATATCCCCGTGATAATCATTGCGGGAAACCATGATTCCGCTCCAAGGCTGTCGGTAAATTCGGGATTGCTGGAAAACTGCGGGCTGTATATCCGTGGCAGCTTTCGTGACTATATGAAGCCGATCTCCGTAGGCGATGCGGATATCTACTGCATACCGTGGTTCAACATTGCCGAGGTGCGTGAGCTTTTTTCCGACAGGGAGATAAAGACCTGCACCGACGCTTTTCTTGCCATGACCGACGATATAAAAAGCTCATGGGACAAATCAAAAAAGCACATCATCGTCGCCCACTGCTTTGTTACGGGAGCGGCAATATCCGACAGCGAAAGGGCTTCCAAGGGTGCGGAGATATCCGCAGGAGGAGCGCAGATGGTGTCGGCAGATGTGTTTGCGGGTTTTGATTATATAGCTCTGGGGCATCTTCACCGTGCCCAGACAATAAAATGCTCAGCTGATGAAAACACGGCAGTGCGCTACAGCGGAACTCCCATTCCATACAGCTTTTCCGAGGCAGGACAGGCAAAGACATATACTGTTTTTGATACGGAGGTCGGCATTTCAGAGCTTGCCGCTCCAAGCTCGCTCTCTCTCATTACCGTAAAGGGCAGCTATGACGAAGTAATGGCGGCGGAAGTTCCCGAGGACGCATATGTGAGGGTTATCCTTACCGACCGTTCATCGTCAGCAGGACTTTACGAGAATATCCGTGACAGATTCCCACGTATGCTCCGTCTGGAATGTGCAAGAAAGGTATCCGCATCGGCAGATGACAGCGACAGCCGAATTTCCGAAATGTCCGTTTCGGAAGCGGAACTGGCGGAAAAATATCTGCGTGACTGCTTCGGCAGAGAGATAACCGAGCGTCAGCTGGGCTGGCTTGAAGAGGCTATGAAAGAAGAGGAATGATATAATTACTCAAAAAATCAAGCAGACATTCTTTTTATAGATTATAATTAAGATGTGATCACAGACAGAAAGGAAATGAACATATGAACAATTTGCAGCTGCTGGCACATGCGCTTTCGTATATGGAAGAGCATATGTCCGAAAGTCTCAGGACGGAAGATATCGCCGCAGGCTGCTATTGCTCAAAGTCCTCTCTGGAAAAGCTTTTCCGAAACGTCAACAACATATCTGTGCATGATTATATCGTGCGGAGAAAAATGGTCATCGCCGCAAAGGAGCTTCAGGCGGGCAGCGCAAATATACTGGAGCTTGCACTGTCACTGGGATATAACTCCAACGAGGCGTTTACCAGAGCGTTCAGACGGGTGTGGAACTGCAATCCATCGGAATACAGCACAAAATACCGATTTTCGGGGCTGTACCCCAGACTGTCCTCCACGCCCTTGGAAGGAGAGTTTTCTATGAAAAAGAATGTAGATATCAGCGAGCTTTACGACCTTTTTACCCAGCGCCGCAGCTGCTGCTTTGTGTGCTGCGATATCAAGGGGCTTATCCCCATAAACGACATTTCACGAAAAGCAGGCGACCTTGCCATAATCGAGTCCATGAAGCGCATTTCCGAAGCGGCAGGGGAGAATGACTTGGTTTTCCGCATAGGCGGAGACGAATTCGTGCTTCTTACCGATTCGGCGGACACGGCTTATGCCGAAAGCATTGCAAAGAAAATATCGGACAAAAACGGCATCGGATTTGATTTTGAGGGGCGTATGATACCCCTTGACCTGCACGTTTCCGTAACAAAATGCGAGGAGCCTGTTATAAAGTACAACGAACTTTTTGCAAAGCTTCACAGCTCTATCGACCACAATAAATAATAACAGCCCTCGCCTGCATATGCGGACGGGGGCTGACTTATTTTACGGATTATTCGGCAGCGGTCTCGGCTGCTGCTTTTTTGCCAATGGGATAGATCTTGTCGGGAATGTAATCATACATTGCGTTGGTAGCGGTCCGGGTCAGATCGTAGCGGTACCAGCTGTAATCCTCTTCAACGGGATCCATCCATACCATAACACCGTTCCAGCCGTTGTCATATGCTGCCTTGTATTCCTCGGTAAGTGTCATCTTGCTTTCCTTTTCATCATCGTTGGAAGCTTCTCCAAGGAGTGTGGGCTTTGTGCCGTCAAGACCGAAGTCTGTGGGTGAGCCTGAGTAGGGGAAGCCGAAGTAGGGCTTTTCCCACATATAGAAATGGGGGCTGTAGAAGTCCACATAAGCCTTGTCATTGCCTGTAACTTCTTTAAGGTGCTCGTCGGAAACGATGTTGCCCTCGTACTTGTCGGAGTTGTATCTTACCATGCCGAAGCCGACAGTTACAAGAGTATCGGAGTTTTCGTGGATAGTTGCGGCGCACTTTCCGAAGAAGTATGAAAGGCCGTTCCAGTCAAGCTGACCACACTCTGCGTTCTCATGCACCCAGTCAGGCTCGTTCATAAGGTCAATGGCGAAAAGATACTCGTTGGAGCCGTATCTCTTGCAGAACTCGGCAACATATGTATCTGCATATGCGTCGGTAAGCTCCTTTGATGAAACAAGGTTTCTCCACTTGTCATAGCCTGCGTTCGGCTCTTTGAAGTGGTCGAAGGAGGTGAGGGTAGCCATAACGTAAACGCCGTGCTTTTCAGCCATTTCAAAAAGCTTGTCAAGGTCAGTCCAGTGGCCTTCCCTTATTTCCTTTATCTCGCCTGTGGTCTTAAGGCGGATAATGCTCTCGCCTGCACAGTTTATCCATATTCTTGTGCAGTTGATGTTATCCTCCGCAAGCTGAGCAAAGGCTCCGTCCCAGAATTCTGCGTCCATGTTTCCCGTGAAGTCGTTCCAGTTGTGCCATGGTGTGTTGCAGCCGTTTATCCACAGCTCCTTGCCGTCCACCATGAACTTTGTTCCGTCAACAGTGACACGGGCGGAAGCAGTCTCTTCGGGTGCCGCTTCATCTGCCTTGCCGCAGGACGAGAACGAAAAGAGCATGACCATTGACATTGCTGCAGCAGCGGCTCTTTTTGCAAATGTGTTCATTTTACAAAACTCCTCCTATTATTTCAGGAAGCCATCGATGATCTTTCTTTCAGCTTCCTCTTCTGTAAGACCAAGTGTGCAGAGCTTGATTATCTGCTCGCCTGCGATTTTTCCGATAGCCGCCTCATGGATAAGCGAAGCGTCTATGCAGGCAGCGTTCAGTGCGGGAGATGCGTTTACACGGCCGTTTTCCGCAAGGATAGCGTCACATTCGGAGTGACCTGTGCAGCGGCAGTTGCCCTCGATGACCGAGATATATTCCTGATAGGAATTTCCCCTTGCAACGGAGCGGGAAACAAGGTCAGCCGCACTTCCGTCACCGTCAAGTGAAACGTTGAATACGGACTTTGCCCTTTCGTCGCCGTCGGTGAGAAGCCTTTCTCTTATTACAAGCTTTGCGCCAGCACCGAGCTTTGCGTTGGTGGTTCGTGATGTGCTTGTAACGCCGCCCAGCTGAGAGGTGTCCATCTCCATATAAGCATTTTCGTCAAGAGTTGCATCGGTAACGGGGTCAATGCGCTTAGCGCCTGCGCCCTTTCCTGTGCCTAGGTGCTTTTCCTTGTAAAGCACCTTTGCGTTCTTGCCAACAAAGAAACGGTGGATACCGTTGTGGCGGGCTTCCTCTTCATCATCGGAATGAACGCCGCAGCCTGCCACAATAATGACATCTGCGCCCTCTTCAACAAAAAAGTCGTTATATACCAGATCATCAACTCCGCCGTGAGTTACACAGGCAGGGATATAAACAGTCTCCTGCTGTGCCTTGGAGCTGATAAAAATGTTGATTCCTGGGTTATCGGTCTTTGATTCTATTCTGATATTTTCCGAGGACTGACGGCCTGCACAGCCGCTGTTCTCACGGATATTGTATGCGCCCTTGAATTTGCCGTCCCAGTCGGAGACGATCTCCAGAAGCTTTTCGGTTATATCGTTCATGCCCTGACCTCCCTTTTAGCCTTGTCCATGGGACAGCGTTCTGTCTTTTCATCTGCAAGCAGAGTGGGCAGGACATCGTCCTTTTTGCCGCAGGTGCGAACCTTTCCGCCTGCAATGACAACGATGTTGTCCGCAATTTCCATGATCCTTTCTTGGTGGGAGATGACCAGCAGCGAGCGGCTGCCCTCTGCTTTAAGGCGCTCGAAAGCCTCGATAAGATTGGAGAAGCTCCACAGGTCGATGCCTGCCTCAGGCTCATCAAAAACCAGCATGGAAGCGTTCTTTCTTGCAAGAACGGTGGCTATCTCTATGCGCTTGCTCTCGCCGCCCGAAAGGCTGGAGTCAGCCTCTCTGTTGATATATTCCTTTGAGCAAAGACCTACCTCGCCCAGCAGGGAACATACCTTGTCCCTTGGAAGCTTTTCCTCGGCGGAAAGCTCCAGCAGGTCAAGAACCGTAAGACCCTTGAAGCGGACAGGCTGCTGAAATGCGTATGCGATGCCCTTTTTGGCACGGTCGGTGATGCTGAGTTCGGTGATGTCCTCACCGTTGAGAAGTATTTTGCCCTCAGAGGGAGCGTACAGACCTGCGATGACCTTTGCCAGCGATGTCTTTCCGCCTCCGTTGGGACCTGTTACAACAGTCAGCTGACCGTCGGGGATAGAAAGGCTAATGCCTTTTAATATTTCGCCGCCGTCGGGAAGCTGCCAGTGGATATTTTGAAGCTCCAGCATATTTTTCCTCTTTTCTGTCTATTCGGTGCAGATGTAATATCTACTGTTTGAATAGGTTTAATATAAATTGTTGCGGAAAATCACATTTTCCACGCTGTTATATTATACTATATACATATATTTTTGTCAAGCAAAGAAAAATTATGCGGATATGAAAAAAGCTCAGCTAAAAGTATAAGTCAGCTGAGCTTTTGAAATGTTAGAACCTGTCTTCATAAGAAATGTGTGCGGATTTTCGTGCATAATTTTGTTGCAGAGTAGGCAAAAATCCGCAGGCGGGCTTTCGCCCGGCAAGGATTTTTAACGCAGTCTGCGGCAAAATTTGCCGAAAAGACGTGCGCATATGCTTGTGAAGACGGGTTCTTATGATGTCAGGTCTCCTGAACTTTGTCTCTGGGCTTTTCCTCGCCCTTGGGAGGATCCATCCAGCCGGTGTGATCGCTGAGGACAGCCAGCTTGTCGCTGTCGCACAGGCGGTCCCACTTATTCCATTCAAGCACCTCGAAAACATCGCCCTTTGCGTCGCATTTCATTACAGCACGCATAAGTGAGCAGTTGGAAGGCACACGGATAAGCAAATATTTTGCGCTGCGTTTGGACATTATAACGTACTCGTACAGCCTTGAACCACGAAGCACACGGGTAAAAGTGTAGTCCTGTTTGATGATCTCGTTCTTTAAGCGTTCAGATTTTTTCTTTGCCGATGAGTTGAACATAAGCTTTATGGAGTTCATTGTGCGGTTCATCTCATAGTTCTTGTGAAGATGTTCGTCACCATATTTAATAGTGTCCTCCACATCGTCCTCACGGAAAGCAAATACACGCTCATCAAGCTCCATTATGCGCCTTGCCACAACAGCGTTCCAGTAACCTCTGAAATAAAGTCCACGTTTTGGGTGCTTGTCGCCTGTTACCAGAAAAAGACCGTTATCGACGATGATACGATATGTTTCCGAGCCTGCCTGCCCCTCTGCTTCTTTTATCTTCGCCTTTTCGGCAGTGTCCTTTGCGCTGATGCCTGCCAGCCTGCATATCAGCATGATGATTCCCACAATGAAGTTTATTATGATAAACAGGGGAATGAAAGTGCACCAGATATTTGCAACAGCCACCATCAGCAGCAGTAACAATATCTTTACGATGCCCGCACGGGTCTCACCCACATGGCCGTAGGTGGTGCCGTATTTGTCCGTATAAACATAGTTTTCGTTTATGAAGAAATCGTTGATGGATTTTGCAGGGTCAATGTGCCTGTACAGCGAGCAGGGGAGAGTTATGCCGAATATGAGGCACAAGATGCTTTCGATAAATACTATAAAAGAGTACAGCTCCAGCACCTTTGCGGTGTTTTCGCTTACCTGAATGCAGAATATCTTTGCGACAGGTATGGGGACTTCCTTGCCGCTGTCCTCGCCGAACCATTCCTTGCCCAGCAGCACTGAGGCTTCCTCGGGAGTGGGATCAGTTCCCTCAGGGAAATAGTCCATGGCATTTCCCACGGTGATGATACTGTCGGGGTATTTTTCACTGTAGTTGTCAAAGCTGCTGTCAAATTTAAGGAGCTTTGCGCAGAGCATGACCAGCAGGATAGATACAACGAGCACTATCATTTCAAGGAGAGCTGAGAATAACGGCTTCATTTTTACGACCAACCTTTATAAGTTTTTTGAACAGGAAAAATTTTTATACAAAATTATGATAACACAGTCACGTAAATAATGCAATATGTTATGAGAAATAAATTTGCGGCGCAATGGCTTTGTTGACATGGGTACAATTATAGTATATAATATAACTTGGTTTGATTGACAGTGGGCAGCGGAATGAAAAATCCCGCAAAAAAATAAAAAAATGCAAAAAAGCCCTTGACAAAACAAATTCGGCGTGGTATAATTTTTCTTGCCGCATGTAACAGGCTATGGAAGCAGTGTGCCCATTGGCAGCTCGCCTGGTGCAGCGAGTTTTTATAGGAAAAGGCAGGTGCCGTAAAATGTACGCTATTATCGAAACAGGCGGAAAGCAGTATCAGGTCAAGGAAGGCGACGAGATCTTCGTTGAGAAGCTCGCAGTTAACGCTGATGACACAGTTACTTTTGACAAGGTAATTGCTGTAAACAACGACAGCGCTCTTACAGTTGGCGCTCCCTACGTTGCAGGTGCATCCGTAGAGGCTAAGGTTATCAAGAATGGTAAGTCCAAGAAGATAACTGTTTTCACCTACAAGGCTAAGGAAGGATCCACTCACAAGAAGCAGGGTCACAGACAGCCTTACACTAAGGTAAGAATCGACGCTATCAAGGCATGATAAAGGCTGTTTTTTATAAGAAAAACGGCGGTTTATCGGGCTTTTCACTATCAGGTCATGCAGGCTGGGGCGAAAGTGGGAGCGACGTTGTGTGCGCATCTGTTTCCTCGGCGGCAGAGCTTGTGTGCAATACCGTTACCGACTTCTTTAACGATGAAGCGGAGGTATCAGTGCTTGAAAATAAGCTTGCTCTGAAATTGAAAAGCGGCAGCGAGAATTCCCGCAGACTGCTTGAGTCGTTTTACGCTCATCTCGGTCTGATATCCGAGGAGTTTCCCGGCTGTATCAGGATTATTATTGAAAGGGAGGCTACCAATCATGATTAGAATTTCCATGCAGTTTTTTGCACATAAAAAAGGTATGGGTTCCACTAAGAACGGTCGTGACAGCGAATCCAAGAGACTTGGAGTTAAGAGAGCTGACGGTCAGTTCGTAACCGCAGGCAACATCATCGTTCGCCAGAGAGGTACTCATATTCATCCCGGCGCAGGCGTTCAGATCGGTTCTGACGATACTATCTTCGCTGTTGTTGACGGCAAGGTAAAGTTCGAGCGCGTTGGCAAGGACCGCAAGAAGGTTAGCGTTTACGCTGCTGAATAATTTCTGCGATTTTGAAGAGTCGCTTTTGCAGTTTCTGTGAAAGCGGCTCTTTTTTTACAACCGAAAGGGGATAGGCAATGAAATTTCCTAAGATAACATACAATTCTCCCGTAACACTTACATTTGCACTGCTGGCGCTGGGGGCAACTCTGCTTATTCAGTTTATCGGTCAGAGCGCCGCTGTGAGGTTCTTTTCGGTTTACCGTGCTCCGCTGACCGACCCGCTTTTTTATCTGCGAATGTTCACCCATGTGCTGGGCCATTCGGATATGTCCCACTTTATGGGCAATTTCACCGTAATACTGCTGGTAGGACCTATGCTGGAAGAAAAATACGGCGGAAAGCGCCTGCTGATAATGATAATCTTCACAGCGTTCATTACGGGACTTATCAACGTTATCTTCTTCCCCGGGATGGCTCTTCTGGGGGCAAGCGGAATTGCGTTTATGATGATACTTCTCAGCTCCTTTGCCAACAGCGGCAGCGGCGAGATACCTCTCACACTTATCTGCGTGGCTGTGCTTTATCTGGGAACGGAAGTGCTGAACGGTCTGTTTGCTCACGATAACATCTCCCAGATGGCACATATCATCGGAGGAGTGTGCGGCTGTGCCTTTGGCTGGCTCATCTGCAATAAAAAGGCGTAATATATTGTCGAAAATAATAAAAATCAAGCTTATTATGGTGCTGACTTTGAATAAAATAACGGAATAATTGCGCGCCTGATTTAAATTTTTTAAAATCTATAGACATTTATTCGGCGGTGTGGTATAATTAAATGTAATTATCCTGTGGGAGATTGCCCGGCATACGGTGCATTGTCCCTCAAAGTCAACGAAAGGATAGGTTAGTTCAAATGGCAAGATTTAATATAAAGAAAATTACCGCAGTTGCTGCGGCTGCCGCTGTTATGTCCTCTATGACAGCCTGCGGCGAAAATACCACATGGGGCGCTACCATTGACGGCAGCGATATCCCTGCTGGTATCTTCATCTATTATCTCCAGTCCGCTTACTACAGCGCACAGTCCAAGCTCAATGAGGAAAATTCCGCATCAAGCGATGCAGTAGCTTCCGCTGACGGCACAACAACTACCGCTGCCGTTTTCAGCTCTCAGATCGACGGCAAGGATGCTAAGACATGGATATATGACGAGGCTACCAAGTCCATGCAGGAATATGCGGCTATCGAAGCAAAGTTCACCGAGCTGGGTCTTACCATTACAGCCGATGAAAAGGACGCTGCAAAGGTTTACTGCGACCAGACCTGGGACTATGCAGGCGAGTATTACACCAAAATGGGTATCAGCGAAAAGTCCTTTACCTCCCTTTATCTCAATTCTCAGAAGAGGGACAAGGTGTTCAAGACCATCTACTCCGAGGGCGGCGAATATGCTGTTTCCGATGACGAGATAAAGACATATCTTGATGAAAACTATGCAATGATAAACTACATTGCTATGGAGCTGAAGGACGGTTCGGGCAATCTGCTCAAGTCCGACGGCAAGGCTGAGATTATGTCCATGGCTGAGAGCTATGTTGAGCGTTACAAGAACGGCGAGGATTTCGATGCCCTTAATGCTGAATATACCGCATATTATGACAACCTCAAGGCAGAAGCCGAGGCTGCTGCCGCAGAAGAAGCTGCCAATGCAGCTGCTGACGAAGCAGAGACCGAGATCTCCACTGCTGAGGTAACTCCTTCCGATGCAGAGGCTGCTCTGGAGGATAATGCCGACGAGATCACCGATTCTGCCGAGACCGCAGAAGATGCAACAGAAGCTCCCACTGAGGACACTGCCGAAGCTGATGAGACCGCTGATACCGCAGAGGAAACAGCCGAGGCTGACAGCTCTACAACAGAGGAAGCTGCCGATACGACAGAAACTTCCGCCGATGCTTCCGCAGAGGAGACTACCGATTCAGGCGAGCAGATCTCTTCCAACAAGACCGTTATTGAAAAGAGCGGCACAACTCCCGATTCCGCAGTTGTTTCCAAGGTGTTTGACGAGATGCAGAAGGGTGATATCCAGATCATCGAATCCTCCGACAGCGAAAAATATTACATTGTCCTCAAGATGGACGTTCTCGAAACTGACGAGTACTTCCTCAGTGCAAAGGATTCACTCCTTTACGAGATGAAGTCCGAGGATTTTGACGCTCTCATCACTCAGTGGACCGAGGCTCAGAACGTTGTAAAAAATCAGGACGCTTATAAGAGATACGACCCCAAGAAGCTTTTTGACCAGAACTGATATTGCATATAAAACTTATCCCGTGACCCGAAAGGGCTGCGGGATTTTTTGTTTCTTCCTGTTGCATTTTGCGTTAAAAAGTGTATAATAGAATACAGACGTTAGCGCGAGCTAACCAAAGGAGGATAAACATATGAAATTCTATCGCTTTGGCAATGAAGATAAACCTGTTATAATGCTGCTTCCCGGAACCTGCTGCCACTGGAAAACATTTTCGGCTGTGATACCCTTGCTGAAAGATACTTTTCAGGTAGTTTGCATTTCATACGACGGCTTTGACGAAAATGAGCCTGATGCAATTTTTCCCACAATGACCGAGGAAACTGAAAAGATAGAAAGCTATATCAAAGCAAAATTCGGCGGACGTATATTTGCCGCTTACGGCTGCTCGCTGGGCGGAAGCTTTGTGGGGCTGCTTATCGGACGTGAAAAAATACATATCGATCACGGCTTTATAGGCTCTTCCGATCTTGACCAGGCAGGTATAGTGGGCGCACGTATCAAGTCAGCCATAGTCAAGCCTGTGCTCGGTAAGGCTGCCCATGACGGCAAGCTGCCCGAGTGGATGACAAATATGATGCTCAAAAAGGCAGATGACCCTAAAGAGGCTGAAAAGAATATCAAGACCTTTGAGAAGCTGTTCGCAAGCATAAGCTTTGCATCGGAAAAGAGCATTTACAACCAGTTCTACTCCGATCTGGTAACTCCCCTTAAAGACAATATCCGTGTGGGGGGCACGACTGTTCATATCTTCTACGCTCTGAAAATGGGTGAGAAGTATTTTGACCGATACAACAAGCATTTTCCCGATGCCGATATCGTGGCGAGGGACTACAGCCATGAGCAGCTTTTAATGAGCTATCCCGAGCAGTGGGCACAGGATATAAAGCGCTGCTGCGGACTGCCCTTTGATGAGGAAAAGGCTCTGCCTGAGTCATTGTCCTACAGACGTGGCAAGAAGCGCTTTTTCGACAGCCATCACTATGAGGAGGCAGTTGTAAAGGGCTGCGATTTCAAATATATGGACTGCGGAAAAGGGGACAAGACCATTGTTTTTCTTGTAGGCGGACTTGGCACCTCCGAGGCGGTGTATCCGTATGTAAGCGCTCTGGAGGGCAGATACAGGTTCATCACCTTTGACTATCCCTTTGAGTGCATGGATATGAAGTCATTGTGCGAGGCGATAATCGACCTGCTGGATTATCTTGATGTGGATAAGGCGGTTTGGATGGGAGCTTCATTCGGCGGGTACATGGCTCAGCTCCTTGCGTCCGAGTTTCCCGAAAGGACAGAGGCAATGTGCCTGTTCTCCACAGCGGCGCTTTCCGAAAGAACTGTCGGTGCACTGAGAAGCAAGTACAAGAACGCTGCTCCCATTGTCCTCAAGGCTATGGAAACCGTTCCTTACAGCATTGTAAGATCCTTTGAAATGAAGCAGAGCATGGGGCATATTGAGGGTGCTTCTGCGGAAGAGGCTTATTATATGCGTGATATGTTCAACGATATCTACAGCGGCTATACATCTGAGTTTGATGTTCATATGACCCGCCTTGTGGCTGATGTTATAAACCGGCAGCCCTGCACAGCGGATAAATTCGCATACCTTGACGGAAGAGTGCTGCTGGTACTCCCCGAGGACGATGGCTTCTTTGACCGTGATATGCAGAATGACCTTATGGAAATGATGCCCTCACCTATGATCGGCCATGTAAGCGGAGGTCATGCAGCTACCCTGATGCGTGTGGGCGATTATATAAAGTATGTTGACGAGTTTATGGAGAAGCTTGACTGATACTGTTTTCAGAAATGTTCTTGATTTTTTCACATCAAAGGGATATCATATGAATATACACTAACGGAAAACGGAGGATATGATATGCCATTTTCACCTCAGACCATAGATTTTCTCACCATGAACCGCCTGAATGACAGTAAGTTATGGTTCAACGAGCATAAGGACGACTACCGCAGATTTGTTGCGGAGCCGTTCAGGGAGTTCACCGAAAAGCTGCTGCCCGAAATGCAGAAAATAGACCCGCTCATCAACAGCGTGCGCATTTCAAGGATATACCGTGACGCAAGATATTCACGGGGAAAGTCGGTTTTCAGGGAGAATATGTGGTGTACTTTCGGCCGTACAAGGGAGCTTTATTACTCCCTGCCATGCTTTTATTTTGATATCTCGGCAAACGGCTTTGAGTACGGCTGCGGATTTTACGAGCCTGCACGTGAGACCATGGATGCAATGCGTGAGATGATAAAAGGGGACAGTCCGCTTTATATCGCTGCTGCTGACGCTTTTTCTTCCCAAAGCGTTTTTGAGCTTTACGGAGATGTGTATAAGCGAAATCATTTCCCCGACCAGAGCGAGGAAAAATGCCTGTGGCTCAATCGGAAGAATATAGGTCTGACAGCTCTCAGCACCGACTGGTATATGCTGTTCAGCGACCACCTTGCCGATAAGATAGCGGCAGATATCAGGCAAGTGATACCTGTTTACGATATGCTGCTTGCTGCCTGTGAGGCAGGCGCGAAAAAAGAGTGAAAAATGCGCTTCCCTGCGTGTGGGAAGCGCATTTTTATGAATATTGTTTTTATGACGACTTGTTAAGTTATGCAAAAGTACCAAAAGCAAACGAAAATATTTTTGTATAAAATACTCTAATAATTCGTTGACAGACGGTTTGTTTTTTGGTATAATGATTATAATTATAGGAAAAGTATGCCTGTATGCGCGTACTTTTTTGGCAAAATACAAAGGGAGGAATCATTGCTGTGGAAACAATCAATTACAATCGCTTTAAAGAGTCCTGTGAGGAATTCAAGAGTGCGTTCAGTGACAGCTTTTTCAGCAGCGGAAGGCTTTTCTGCCACCCTCTGCTCGATGGTGTGATCTATACGCCCTGTTCCCCTGAGGAGGCTAAAAGCAACAGTATGGATATCTGCCGCATGGCCGATATGCTGCTTATGTCCGCTGACGGAAAGGAATATCTTCCCTTCAAGATAGCAGAGGCAAGAAAGATAGCTGCCGAGAATGGAACTGTCTATATCTCAAACCTGCTTTTTAAAGAGACATTCATGGCTTATGACTGGATGATAGACGGCAAGCATGATACTCTTATTATCAGCGAGGAGCATATGAGAAAAGAGGGCAAGAACTATGCCCCCGTTACCCCGCTGACAAACGTTGTTCAGCCGTTCAAGAAGTTTACCAACCATTTTCTTTACAAGAAGGGCACTCTTGAAGAGCCTGCCGTTCTTGGCGATAAGGAGATAAAGGACAGACTTGACGCTCATTTAAAGGACGCTCTTTCCTCTTATGTGGGAACAGAGTATGTGGGCGAGCCTCAGTTTGATCTGTTTGACGGCAAGATAACTATGGACACCAACGAGTCAAGGTGCATGGAGCTTGACAAGGGCATAAAGCTTGCCGATGAATTTGAAAAGAGCATGGAACCCAATGTTTCCGCATTCAAGAGCGGCGGCATTGACTTTGACATGAAAAAATACATGGCGGCATTTTTTATGGCTGAGTCGGAAAAGTGCGGCGTAAAGACTGAGGAAAAGGACTTTGCTTCCTGCGAGACCACCGAGGATATGGGCAAGGCTCTCAGAAAGCTTGTTTCCGAAAAGAACGGCTATGGCTTCAAATATACCGAGCCTGATGCCGAAAAGGCTGAAAAGCTGCTCAGGGCTGCAGAGCTTGGCTCTCCCGAGGGTGTAAAGGCTCAGGTATCCGAGCTGCTGAAGATCCGTCCCGCATTTGCAAGCGTGTTCAATCTGGCAAGAGCAGCGTCTCCTGCCGATGCTGAGAATATCGAGACTATTTCCGATTACTGGTGCTCCTCAGCACTTTCGGCTGCCGAGCTGGGCGAGTATCTGGCAAAGGCATATGTTCCCGCTGACTGCCGCTCTGCTGACGGCAAGCTTTGCTGCGGCGGTGCAAAGGCTTCCGTTATTCTGGAGGACCTTAAAAATGCGGCTGCCAAGTATAAGCTGAAAAACGTTCCCGCTGCCGATGAGCTTGCTGCATACTGCGAAGAGTTCGAGAAGCAGTCACGCACATACAACGGCACCGTTTTTGCCACCAAGGAAGAAATGGAAAAGGCTGTCAAGAATGAAAAGGAGCTGGCTGACCTTTGCGCAGACCTTTCCGCTCTTGATGAAGCTGAGCTGAAAAAGCTCCGTACATATATCTACGACATGAAGCTTGACAAGAAGACCACAGGCAAGTACCTGCTCAAGATCAAGCTTGCTCTCAACGACTGCGAGAAAAATCAGCTGAAGCTTCTCTGCACAGGCGTTTCTCTCAAAAATTACGACGAGCTGGCTGCTCTCAAGAAGAAGATCAAGGAGGGCGGCTTTGACGAAGTTGTGGCAGCTCCTTACCTTGCCGAGATCAATGACGGTATGCTCAGCGCACAGCTCCGTGAGCTTACCGATATGTTCAAGACCATTCCCGATGCTGCCGCTGCCGACAAGCTGGAAAAGGATCTGGCTTCCGACAGGTTTGACAAGATGTTCAAGAGGCACTTCACTGCAAAGATTGCTTCCGCAAGGGACGGCTTTGCGAGAACTCAGATAAGCGAGATATGCAAGGATATCGAGACCGCTGCCGAGAAGGCTCTGGAGGATATTTCCAAGAAGCTTGATGAAGTAAAGTGCGGCGATGCGCTTAAAGCACCTTTCAGAAAGCAGATATCCCAGCGCTTTGAAGTTCTTGAAAAGCAGGCTGCCGACAAGGAATTTGAGGGCATTGCAACTGCCGACAAGGCTAAGCTTGACAAGATGAGAGAAGTCATCAAGTCGGGCAGATTCAAGGCTGCGCTTACCGACAAGTACGCTGCTGACATTGAGAAGAGAGCCGTTGAGCTTGAAAATGCAGAGTTTGTAAAGAAGTGCGAGACCATTCCTCAGATGGACGCAAAGGCTCTGGCAGAGATCATCGTTCAGCTGGAAAGCGAAAAGTATCCCGAGGATATCGTCAAGAAGTATATGCCCATGACTGCCGAAAGAGAAAAGGCACTCAAAAAGGAAGAGCTTGCTCAGATGTGCAAGGATATTGCTTCCATGGACTTTGCAAAGCTCGATGCTCTTGAAGCAAAGCTGAAGGACGAAAAGTATGCTCCCGATATGACCGCAGGCTACTTTGATTCCATAATGGCAAGAAGAAAGGCTCTTTACAATGCCGAAGCAGACGGTCTCTGCAAGAACATCGGCAATATGCAGAAGCCTGAGCTTGCACAGCTCACCGAAAAGCTCAAAAACGAAAAGTATGATCCCGAATATACCAAGAAGTATTTTGACGAGATCGACAAGCGCTTCAACAAGATCGAGACCGACAAGCTTGACAGTATGTGCAAGAATATCGAAAAGCTCAAAAAGCCCGAGCTTGAAAAGCTCACTGCCGATATCAGCGCACTGGGACTGCGCAAGGAGAATGCCGCTCCTTATCTGGGAAAGATAAGAAAGCAGGAGATATCCCTCATCAAGTCCCAGCTTGAAAGTCTCTGCAAGAATATCCCCAATACTCCAAGAAAGGAACTTTCCAAGCTCAGAGAAGCCCTTACAGGCGACGATTTTGACAAGGAGCTTACCGCAAAATATATCGAGCAGATCGACAAGCGCACTGCCGAGCTTATCAAGAAGGAGCTTGCAGACCTTTGCAGCAACATTGCAGGTTCGCCCAAGGATAAGCTTATAAAGATGAAGCTCACCATCAGCGAAACTCCCGAATATGCCGAGGCTGGCAAGCCTTATGTTGAGCAGATCGAGAGCCGTCTCAAAGCTATTGACAAGGCTGAGTTTGATAAGCAGATGGCTTCCATCGACAAGCTTGACCGTGAAGCTCTTGAAAAGTTTGAGGAAGACCTTGAAAACCGCAAGCCTTCTCTTGATCCCAAGCTCTATGAGGCATCTGCCGCTAAGTGCAGGGAGAGGGGAGAGAAGCTTGAAAAGGCTGAGCTTGACAAGCTGACCGAAAATATCAAGAATGAAGATGTAAAGAAGCTCAACGAGATAAAGGATAAGATCCTCGAGGGTGACTTTACTCCCGAATATACATTCCCGTACATCAAGCGCCTTGACGATGAGATCAATGACCGTCACGTCAAGTATTTCACAAAGCTTACCGAAAATATCAACGGTATGTCCCGTGCAGAGCTTATCGTTCTCCTTGAAAAGATCAACAAGAACGAGGCACACTGCCCCGATGATATGCTCCAGCGCTACATCGGCAAGGTAAACTCCAAGATAAGAGAGGCAGACAGCAATATCCTTGCCCAGAAGTGCAGAAACCTTGGCACAACTACCGAGCATCAGAGCTTCGAACTTATCAAGGACATTAATGAGATGGATATCGACACCGAGACCAAGAAGCGTTTCATCACTCAGGTTGAGCTGCACATCACTCACCTTAAGACTATTGAGCGTGACGGATACGTTGAAAAGCTCAAAACTCTCATGGCCGACAACAGTGTGACCGAGGCTCAGTTCTATGTTTCCGGCATTTCCAAGGCATTTGAAAGCTCCTTTATCAAAATACAGAACACATATGCAAGCACAGAGCAGTTTGAACTTCCTCTGCTGATACATATGGTGACAATGGGCGTTCCCGAGGACTCCTTCCTGCTCACTCTTGACCAGCTCTATTATCAGGGAAAGAACGGTCTGGGACATATCCCTGTAGATCAGATCGAGCGCTTTGAGGTGAAGAAGTCACTGTTTGCAGCTACTCTCCATGTTGTTGAGAAGAGCGGCAAATCCAGCGAGCTTCCCTGCGGAATCAAGAAGAATCTCGATAACCCTGTTAAGATGCTCAACGGAATACTGGGCGTTATCCAGAAGGATAAGGCTGCCGCAAAGCTGAGAGAAGCTGAGGACATCAAGGCTGCCGAGGAAGCAAAGCTCAAAGAGCTTGAAGAAGAGCGCCTTGCTATCGAGGCTGCAAGAGCTAAGGCAGAAGCTGCCGAAAAGGCTCCCGCACCCGTGCCTGCACCTGTTCCTGCACCTGTTCCTGCACCTGCTGCCGCTGCTGAAAAGGCTCCTGCCGCAAAGCCTGTTGATGCAGAAATTGAAAAGATAAAGCCCATCAAGCCTATTGAAGTGGTCGTATCCGCTGCTCATACCGAGGCACCCAAGCCCGTAGCCGCAGCGCCTGCAAAGCCTGTTGAAGCTCCCAAGGCTGCACCTGCTGCTCCTATTAAGCCCGCTGAGGCACCTAAGCCTGTGGAAGCGCCTAAGCCCGTTGCACCTGTTAAGCCTGCAGAGGCTCCAAAGGCTGCACCTGCGGCTCCTGCTAAACCCGTTGAGGCACCCAAGCCTGTAGAAGCGCCTAAGCCGGCACCTGCACTCGCAGCTGTTAAGCCTGTGGAGGCACCTAAGCCTGCCGAGGCTCCTAAGGCTGTCGCTCCTGTTCCCGTAAAGCCTGCGGAAGCACCCAAGCCCGCTCCTGCACCTGCCGCATCTGCTCCCGTTGAGGCTCACAAGCCCAAGATCAGATTCTGCGACCAGTGCGGCGCAAAGATCACCAGCGAAACTGCAAAGTTCTGCGCTGAGTGCGGCAACAAGCTTATAAAGTAATCTCTGATCAGAACCGTCGGTCAACCGGCGGTTCTGTCTTTTGAAGTGAAAGGACCTTTTATGACAAGAAAAACCTTCCGAAAGATATTTTCCATACTGCCAAAGCCTCTGTGCGAGCTGTGCATGAAGTTTGAAAATGTGATAATATATGTGTTTTACGGCGTGCTCACAACGCTTATAAACTATGTCTCACATTTCGGACTCAGGCTTGCGTTAACTGACTTTTCGGGCGTGGATACCCACAGCTTTTCGGCGGTCATGGCGGCAATGGAAAATTCGGCGGTATCATCTGCGGGGGCGGCTACATTCTCATGGGTGGTTTCGATGCTTTTTGCGTTTTTCACCAATAAATTCTTCGTGTTTGAGGCACACGACACCACTGCGAAAGCATATGTGAAGGAGCTGCTTTCATTTGCAGGAGGAAGACTTTTCTCATACGGCTGCGAGGTTATTATAATGTTCGCATTCGTCGATGTTATGCGCTTCAACGAGCTGGTGGTAAAGCTCCTGTGCGGCATACTTGTTATGATACTTAACTACTTTCTCAGCAAGCTTATCGTGTTCAGAAAGAAGAGCGCCGATGGGGACAAAACTGCCTGAAAATGCTCATTTTATGCGAAAAACAGGATACTATGACTGAAAATCATGCTATATGCCCCCGTATATAGGGGGGCATATCATTTTTGTAATGTTAAATGCCAAATTAACATAAAAAAACACTTGACAAATCAGGACGTATATTGTATTATATAAGTAATAAGAAGTATTGCAGCCGTCTTGACCGTGCAGGGCAACAAACCTTGCGGTTTTTATGCGCAGTGAATAACCACTCAAACGGTATAGTTTGTTGGAATGTGCATAAGTAATGCGGATTTTACAGAAATTTTCGGTAAAATTTACATAGCGTGACGGAGCAACTGCGTATTTCATCTCACAGCACTACAAGGCTTTGTGCTGCATAAAGCGGCGCAAAAGATTGAAGGAGGAAAATATACTATGAGTCAAATGCCACAGGAATGGGAAGGTTTCGTAGGCGGTCACTGGACCAAGGAAATCAATGTCCGTGAGTTCATCCAGAAGAACTACACACCTTATTACGGCGATGAAAGCTTCCTCGCCGGCCCTACAGAAGCTACCAAGAAGCTCTGGGCTGACGTTATGGAGCTTGCAAAGAAGGAAAGAGAAGCAGGCGGCGTTCTCGATATGGATACAAAGGTTGTATCTTCTCTTACTTCTCACGCAGCAGGTTATATTGATAAGGATCTGGAGCAGATCGTTGGTCTCCAGACAGACAAGCCCTTCAAGAGAGCTCTTATGCCTTACGGCGGCCTGAGAATGGCTGAGAAGGCTTGCTCCGACAACGGCTACACCATTGATCCTGAAATCAAGCACATCTTCACCGAATACAGAAAGACCCACAACGCAGGCGTATTCGATGTTTACACCCCTGAAATGAGAAAGGCAAGAACTGCTCATATCCTTACCGGTCTTCCCGATGCTTACGGAAGAGGAAGAATCATCGGCGACTACAGACGTGTTGCTCTGTACGGCGTTGACAGACTTATCGAAGACAAGCAGGAGCAGAAGGCTTTCTACACCTGCCCTATGACTGAGGAAAAGATCCGTGCAAGAGAAGAGATCGCTGAGCAGATCAGAGCACTTGAAAACCTCAAGAAGATGGCTGAGATCTACGGCTGCGATATCTCCAAGCCCGCTACAACAGCTAAGGAAGCTGTTCAGGCACTTTACTTCGGCTACCTTGGCGCTGTAAAGGATCAGAACGGTGCTGCTATGTCCCTCGGACGTACATCCACATTCCTCGATATCTATTTCGAAAGAGACTTCAAGAGAGGCATCCTCACCGAGGAGCAGGCTCAGGAGCTCATCGACCACTTCATCATGAAGCTCCGTCTCGTTCGTTTTGCAAGAACTCCCGAGTACAACTCCCTCTTCTCCGGAGATCCTCAGTGGGTAACTGAGTCCCTCGGCGGTATGGGCGTTGACGGCAGATCTATGGTAACAAAGAACTCCTTCCGTTACCTCCACACTCTCGAAAACCTTGGCACAGCTCCCGAGCCTAACATGACCGTTCTCTGGTCCACAAGACTTCCTGAGCCTTGGAAGGAGTACTGCGCAAAGATCTCCATCAATACATCTTCCATCCAGTATGAGAATGATGACCTCATGAGAGTTATTCACGGCGATGACTACGCTATCGCTTGCTGCGTATCTTCCATGGTTGTTGGTAAGGAAATGCAGTTCTTCGGCGCAAGAGCTAACCTCGCTAAGTGCCTCCTCTACGCTATAAACGGCGGTGTTGATGAGATCAGCGGCGTTCAGGTTGCTACCAAGTTCAGACCTATCACTTCCGAGTACCTCGATTACGACGATGTAATGGAGAAGTACGACGACATGATGACATGGCTCGCAGAGCTCTATGTAAATACTCTTAACATTATCCACTACATGCACGATAAGTACTGCTACGAAAGCCTCCAGATGGCTCTCCACGACAGAGAAGTAAAGAGATACTTTGCAACAGGTATCGCCGGCATCTCCGTTGTAGCTGACTCCCTCTCTGCTATCAAGTATGCTAAGGTTAAGACCATCAGAAACGAGCAGGGTATCGTTGTTGACTACCAGATCGAGGGCGACTTCCCCAAGTATGGTAACAATGATGACCGTGTTGATGAGATCGCTGAGGATATCCTCAACAGATTCATGAACAAGATCCGTCAGCAGCACACTTACAGACATGGTATTCCTACAACCTCTATCCTTACCATTACTTCCAACGTTGTATATGGTAAGAAGACCGGTTCTACACCTGATGGACGTAAGCTCGGTGTGCCTCTTGCTCCCGGTGCTAACCCCATGAGCGGCAGAGATACTCACGGTGCTTCCGCATCTCTCTCTTCCGTATCCAAGCTTCAGTTCTCCAACGCTCAGGATGGTATCTCAAATACCTTCTCCATCATTCCTGATGCACTTGGTAAGGACACAGGCGTATTTGTCGGCGACCTCGATATCGATGCTCTCTGCCCCAAGTGCGCTAATATCCCCAACACAAGCGATAACGACAGATAATCGCTTCCAAAGAATTATTTTGGCTGACGGTCTTTATAGGCCGTCAGCATAAAATAAACCCCACAGTGTGTTTCTTATAGCCATATAAAAATACACTCATTCGGTATAATACAGATCCACCTTTATTTTGAAAGGAGTTTTTACTATGGCAGCAAATGAACAGCAGATCAAAAACCTGGTAGGTCTTCTTGACGGTTATGCAGTTAAGGGCGGCCACCACCTCAACGTTAACGTATTCACACGTGATACTCTTCTCGATGCTCAGAAGCACCCCGAGAACTATCCTCAGCTCACTATCCGTGTTTCCGGATATGCAGTAAACTTCATCAAGCTTACCAAGGAGCAGCAGGACGACGTTATCTCCAGAACATTCCACGCAGCTCTTTAATAGAAAGTATTCTGTAGATGATAGGTTACATTCATTCAACAGAATCCTTCGGAACAGTCGACGGACCCGGTATTAGGTTCGTCGTCTTTTTCCAGGGATGTCCTATGAGATGCCTTTACTGCCATAACCCCGACACATGGCAGTTCCACAGCGAAAAGCACCCTGATATCGGCAAGCCTGTTACCGTTGATGAGATCCTTGCCATGTACGATGGTGTCAAGGAATTCCTCAAGGGCGGCGGAATCACCTGCACAGGCGGCGAGCCAATGGCTCAGCTTCCTTTCCTTACCGAGCTTTTTGAAAAGGCTCATGAGAGGGGAATAAGCACCTGTCTCGATACCTCGGGAATAACATTCAATCCCGAAAATACTGCCGATGTTGACCGTCTGCTTGATGTTACCGATGTTATCATGCTTGATATAAAGCATATCAATGACGAGGAGCACAAAAAGCTCACAGGTCACAGTAACAAGAATATTCTTGCTTTCGCTGAGTATGCAAGCAGCAAAAAGAAGCAGCTCTGGATACGTCACGTAGTAGTTCCCGGAATCACTTACAATGAGAAGTATCTCCACGAACTGGGCATGTTTATCTCAAAGCTGAAATCCGTCAAGGCGCTCGATGTTCTTCCTTACCACGACATGGGCAAGGTAAAATATCAGAATCTTGGCATTGATTATCCTCTTAAAGATGTTGAGCCTCTTCCTAAGGCAGAAGCCGCAAAGGCCCGTGATATCATTATGCAGGGTATCAAGGACGGTCTTGCCGCTGAATACAGCAAAAATTAAAAGCCATTGTCCAATACGGACAATGGCTTTTGTGTTATATATACTTACTTGATTCTTGCAACTCCCGTTTCAATGGCAGCCTTTCTTACAGCTTCCGCAACTCTCTGAGCCATCCGGTGGTCAAGAGCATCGGGAATGATGTATTCGCTGCACAGCTTGTCTGCAGGAACTGACTCCGCAATGGCACGGGCTGCGGCAATGTTCATTTCATCGTTTATGCGGGAGGCACGCACATCAAGAGCACCTCTGAAAATGCCGGGGAAAGCAAGCACGTTGTTTATCTGGTTGGGATAATCGCTTCTGCCTGTTCCCACAACGGCTGCGCCCGCTTTCTTGGCAAGCTCGGGAAGAATTTCGGGGTCAGGGTTTGCCATGGGGAAGAGGATAGGCTGGGGAGCCATGCTCTTTACCATTTCCTCGGTAACACAGTTAGGTGCGGAAACTCCGATAAACAGGTCAGCGCCCTTAATGACCTCGGCAAGAGTACCCTTTTCGCAGTTCTGGTTTGTGATGTCGGCAATAAGCTCCTTTTCATGGTTCTGACCGTCCCTGCCCTTGTAAATAGCTCCGTGGCGGTCGCACATAATAACATTTTTCAGACCCATTGCAATAAGCAGCTTGACTATGGCAATGCCGGCAGCACCTGCTCCGCTGGTGACAGCCTTGATGTTCTCGATTTTCCTGTTGGTGAGCTTGAGAGCATTGATGACAGCCGCAAGAGTTACAACGGCAGTTCCGTGCTGGTCATCGTGGAATACGGGGATATCGCATTCCTCCTGGAGACGTCTCTCAATCTCAAAGCAGCGGGGAGCAGAGATGTCCTCCAGATTTATTCCGCCAAATGAGCCAGAGATAAGGCGTACAGTTTTGATGATCTCCTCAGTGTCCTTGGAAGCCACGCAGATGGGAATGGCATCAACATCGCCGAATTCCTTGAACAGTGCGCTCTTGCCCTCCATAACAGGCATAGCGGCGAGAGGGCCGATGTCGCCCAGTCCCAGAACAGCAGTTCCGTCTGTGATGACTGCAACCAGATTGGAGCGGCGTGTGTATTCATAGCTCAGGTCGGGATCTTTTTCAATAGCAAGGCAGGGAGCCGCAACGCCCGGGGTGTATGCGATAGAAAGGTCGTCCCTTGTTTTAAGGGGAACACGGCTGATGACCTCTATCTTGCCCTTCCACTGGCTGTGTTTTTTCAGTGCTTCTTCCGAATAGTTCATATTACATTTCCTTTCTGTATATTCATATGTTTATACACTCTTATAAATAATATGCGGATATTTGTTTAATTTTAGTATATACTGCCATCATTGCTTTGTCAAGTTAAAATCCCTTAGCGGCTCATTGACACGCCGCTTATATTGCGCTATAATATTCATATCACAAACTTCGGAGGAATAAGATGACGAAAAAGGACAAGCCGACAAAGAAATACATCTTCCTGAAAATACTTGGAGCGCTTGCGGCAGTGGTTTTTATACTATTCGCTGTAAGCTTTCCCCTGAGAACAGTCCGCTATACACTTGTGAGTCGCAAGGTCACCAAAAAAGTGCGCATCGTTCAGATATCCGACCTGCACAGTTGTTCATACGGCAAGAATATGAAAAATCTCATCAATGCAGTAGATGCGGCTGAGCCTGATATTATCGTGCTCACAGGTGATATTTTCGACATCAGGACGGATAATAAAAATTCCGACACATTGCTTAAAGCTATTGCGAAAAAATATCCCTGCTACTACGTTTCGGGTAATCATGAGTACTGGGGGAATATGTGGGAAACTTTCAGCAGGCGTGCGGAGAGCTTCGGCGTTACCGTGCTTCAGGGCGAAAATGTTGATATTGACGGTATTATGATATGCGGAGCGTCGGCAAAGTCTGATATCGGCGACAGTGTGAAGGTGTGTGCCGACAATGCCGATACAAATAACTTCAATGTCCTCCTTGCCCATTTTCCCGAGAAGATTGACTTTTACCGTTCATTCGGCAAGTTTGACCTGGTGCTTTCGGGTCATGCTCATGGCGGACAGTGGCGGCTCCCTCCGTTTATGAACGGTCTTTATGCACCGGGACAGGGACTTTTTCCGAAATATGCAGGCGGAAGATATGATTTTGATGACACGACGTTTATCGTCAGCAGGGGACTGAGCCGTACTATTGAAAGAATACCCCGCATATTCAACAACCCTGAGCTTGTTGTTATCGACATTTTGCCCGAAGGTGAGGACGGAGAATGACTCAAAGGATAAACTGGCTGAAAATAGCCAAAACAGCCGTGGGAGCAGCCATTGCAGCGGCCATAGCATACGGTCTGGGGCTGAACTACGCCGTTTCAGCGGGGATAATCTGCCTGCTGACGGTCTGCGATACCCGCAAGGAAACGCTGATGGTCACGCTCAAGCGTCTGATGGCTTTTGCGGCGGTAACGCTGCTGTGCACTGCCGTGTTCTCGGTGGCAGGGTTCAGTATCCCTGCTCTGGGAGTGGTTCTGGCGGTATTTCTCGCATTCTGCAGCGGGCTTGATATTAACGAGGCAGCCGCCATGAACAGCGTTATTGCGACTCACTATTTCGCCTCGGCGGACTGCTCTCCCCAGATAATGCAGAATGAGCTGACGCTTTTTGTTATCGGCGCAGGGATCGGCGTTCTGATGAACATTTTTGTGCCCACGGGCATCGGCAGGATACGCAGTATCCAAAAGGAGACCGATGAAAAGATCAGGCAGATAATCTCCCGAATGTCCGTGTATATCCTGGCGGAGGATAAAAGCGGCTACACAGGCTCATGCTTTGACGAAACTTCACGGCTGCTGACAGACCTGAAAAACTGTTCCCTCAGATACATCGGAAACTCCTTTGCTGAGGAGAAGGATTATTTCCTGAAATACGTTGAGATGCGCATAAGCCAGTGCGGCGTTCTTATGGGCATATACAAGGATATTATGGCGCTGAACCCCATACATGAGTACGGCAAGCCCATATCGGACTTCCTTGCGAAAATGAGCGGGGAGTTCCATGAGATAAACGATGCCGCAGGGCTGCTGGAGGATATTGACGGTCTGTTTGCCCATTATTCTGCCGAGAAGCTGCCCGCAGACCGCAGCGAGTTTGAATCCCGTGCGCTGATGTACCATATAATATGGGACCTGAAACGCTTCGTGACCCTGAAAGCGGATTTTGCGGCAGAGCTTTCCGAAAACGAAAAGAAAAGATACTGGAACATCGTGCATGAGAAAAAATAATTTAAAAAATTCAAAAAAGCCCTTGACAAGCGCTGAAAAGTATGATATTATATTAAAGTCGTTAAAAACGATGAAGAGCTATCATATTCTAAAGACAGCAGGTGACTATGCAAAGCAATTTGCAGAAATCGTAAATCCTGCCGAGGAAAGATTGCTGTACATTATAAATGTATGCCCTTTCCTGTCATTTGAAGGAAAGGTTTTTCTTTTTATGAATGGGTAGCATAATTTTCAACTTTTTACGGAGGTGAAATTTTATGCCAAGCGCACAGGTTCTCGAATCCAAGAAGGCAAGAGCTGCTGTTGTAACCGATCTTATCAAGAATTCTTCAGCAGGTGTTCTTGTTGACTACAGAGGTATTACCGTTGAGGAAGATACTCAGCTCAGAAAGGAGCTCAGAGAAGCAGGTGTAACTTACTTTGTTGAAAAGAACACAATGCTCCGTATCGCACTCAAGGAAGCAGGTCTTGATGATCTTTGCAGCGTACTCGAGGGTACAACCGCAATCGCAGTTTGCGACCACGATCAGACCGCTCCCGCAAGAATCCTCGGTAAGTTTGCTGAAGCACACGACGATAAGTTTACCCTCAAGGCAGGCTACGTTGACGGCGTTATCTATGACGCTAAGGGTGTTGAGGCTCTTTCCAAGATTCCTTCCAAGGAGACACTGCTTGCTCAGCTGGTTGGCTCTCTCCAGGGTCCCATGCAGAAGCTTGCTGCTACACTCAAGGCTCTCGCCGACAAGAAGGCAGAGGAAGAGGCTGCTTGATCATAACGATCGTATGGCTGCCTGAAAAAATTAAATCAAAATATAAAGGAGATTATTATCATGGCTTCTGAGAAAGTTACAAATATTTTAGAAGAAATCAAGGTTCTTTCCGTTCTTGAGCTTGCTGAGCTCGTAGAGACTATCCAGGAAGAATTCGGCGTAACAGCTGTTGTTGCAGCTGCAGGTCCTGCAGCAGGTGCTGGCGCAGCTGCTGAGGCTGAGAAGACTGAGTTTGACGTTGTTCTCGCTTCCTTCGGTGAGAAGAAGATGGACGTTATCAAGGCTGTTAAGGATGCTTGCGGTCTTTCCCTTAAGGAAGCTAAGGAAGCTGTTGAGGCTGCTCCTAAGACTCTTAAGGAAGCTGCTCCCAAGGCTGAGGCTGAAGAGCTCAAGGCTAAGCTCGAAGCTGCCGGCGCTACTGTTGAGCTCAAGTAATCTGAGTTATAACATAAGCTTTTCAAAGGCTGCTGCACATTTGTGCGGCAGCCTTTTTCGTTTGTCAGCCGTTAGGGCATTCATACTAATCACCAATAAAACTATAGACAAAAAATCATCGCATAATCCATATACGCAAGATTATGCTCGATTTTTTGTATAGTTTTTAATTGGTTCTTAGTATCAGTTTATCAAATTTTTTTGACATAACGTGTCTGTTTGTAAGGATATGCTGATATAACGAAACTGATTGTTTAATTGAGCACTTTCGTAATATAAAACACACTAAAAATACACAAAACAATACGTTAAGATTGCATAAAATGTCTATATTTGTCAAAGGCTTTTTATTGATATGGAACGACAGATGTTGTATACTGAAATTGGGTAAATTAAGAAAACAATGCCTATGGCTTATTTTGCTTAATATAATTTTGTGAAAGGCTGATAAAATATGAAAACTCGTTCTAACGAAAACAACAAGAATTCTGCTGCCAAGAAGATAATCCCTGCAGTGGGTATGCTTGCATTATCCGCCACAATGCTTTCTACTTCTACATACGCATGGTTCACCATGAACAAGGAAGTTGAGATGACCGGCCTTAGCATGACAGCGGCTGTTGGTGAGGGTATGGAGATTTCACTGGCTTCTGTTACAGGAAATAATGCTTTGGCTTTTGAAGGTCAAAATTTCGAGAATAATCATCCAAAGGATGTTGATACTGAACTTGGATGGGGAAGTGCAGTTGTAGTAGATGAATATTACGAAAGCATTGGTGCAATCAAGCCAGCTTCTTCAGTTGACGGAAAAAAATTATATGATGCTAAAGATGCAACCAACGGCGGCAGAACAGCTACTGAGTTTACAGAAGTGGATACTGAGGCAGAATTGAAGCAGAGAACCTCAAAATTGAGTGAACCAATAAAGTCGGATGGAGCATCGGGATACTATGTTGATATTCCTGTTCATCTCAGAACAAACAAAAAGGCACCAGGAGCTGAGGCTACAGGAGATATTTACTATAAGATGACTATTTCATCATATGACCCTGAAAATCCTAATGATGCAGGTTCCACTGATCTGTATAAGGCAGTAAGAGTTGCCTTTTTGGACTATGACAGCACCAGCACACTTAGTTCTAAAATCTATGGCATAGATAGTGCTTATTATGATTCCACAAATGCTGTAAGCGGAGAGTCAGCAAAAACAGCTTCTAACATTACAACGGATGGTGTGTATGCAACAGATGCTTACAAAACAGGTGCATATAAGGATTCAATGATGGATCTTCCTCTTGCAGCAACAGGAGAAAACTATGGACACCTTGATTTTGTAGTTCGTGTATGGCTCGAGGGCGAAAGCACTTCCTGCTATAACGACAAACAGGGTCAGAGCTGGAATATTGATCTTTCATTCTCTTTGGGTGATCCTGCGGCTAATGCAGAAGGCTAATTAAACAATTTAAAGTGAGGGTAATGCTGTACAGAAATGTATGGTATTACCTTTGCGTTGTTTATAGGGATAATAAGATTTTTTCGTTTTACGCTTGCTTTGTGTCGAAATTTGTACATTTTAGCCGAAAGTTGAGGTGAGAAATATGTCTGATATAAATACTACGGTTGACGGCGTGCGTGCCATAGAAATGCGCTACCGTGCCATATGGTCATCTGCCGAAAAGCTTCCTGCTTTTTATCAGAGCAGCATAAGGCTTAATTCTCCCGATATGGGTGTGCTTCTGCCTGAGCGGTTCATGCCTGTTATTGAGGCTGATGACAGATGTATTTCCATATTCAGGCTTGCACTTCTCCAGACGGTGAAAGCTGCCGAAAAATTTAATGACCGTGGACTTGATTTTGACTGGGTCTCGGTTTTTATTCCTCAAATGCTTTTAGGCAAGAGCAACTGTGTTAAGACAGTCAGGGATTTTACGGCAAAAATAGAGGCTATCCCGCAGGGGATATGCTTTGAGCTGCCCGAATCCGTTCTTGCCAACAGCGGCAGCTGCGAGTCCATAAAGCAGCTCAGAAAAGCAGGATATCATATAATGCTTACAGGTGTTGACAGCGAAAGGTTTCCGCTTTTCAGGCTTGCCGAGCTGGAGCCTGAATATGTTATGCTGAATGAAAGCATCACCCGCAGGCTGGGCAAGGATTATGACACCGATTCCTGCATAAGCACCCTTACCTCGTTTATCAGCGGTCTTGGAGCAGAGACCATTGCAGCGGGAGTTTCTTCTGCGGAAGAGGCAAATGAGCTTAGTGAGCTTGGCTGCTCATATTTCACAGGCAGTGAAAACGGAATGTTTTCGGGCAAATTTGTACCAGACAGGTTTATCCGCAGGAAAAATCAGGCATCGGACAATTCATCGCAATAACATCATGAGCATTACAGGATGAGATTTTCGGCAATTTAAATATTACTGTATAGAATAGAGTTCTGATCTTGACTAAAGATGAAATAAAAACGGTGGATAATGCTGAACCTGCCGATACATATACCGAGACCGAACAGGACAGCAGGAACAGGGCTGCCGATATTCTCACCCTGCGGCGAACTGCGGTGGAGGCGAGACGTCATAATGTCGTAGTCCGTGTAATAAGTGTTCTTCTGGTGGTTCTGATAGCTCTTGTTGCTATTGCATATGCGGTGTCCTATTTTTATGACAGGTTCGGAAGCTTTACCGTTACCGTCAATAAATACGATATGGTAAATCAGGGACTTACTCTTTCGGAAACACCCGAGTATGAAAAATCGATAGCTACTCTTAATGCGGATATTGTTTATGATATGACAAACATAAGCGGAGAAGATCTGCCTTTGAATATCGACAAAATAAACGGCACTCACAACGGCGATAACTATATTGCTTACACCTTTTATCTTATAAATTCGGGAAACGATACCGTGGCTTACAGCGGCGAAATGACCATGGAGAACATCACCAACGGCGTTGACGAGGCTGTGAGGATAGCTGTTTATGAAAACGGTGAAAAGACTGTTTACGGCAAGACCAAATCCGACGGAACAGGCAAGGAAAGCGACTGCGATAAGGAGTTTCAGTCTTCAACAGTGGTAATGAGCACCAAAAATGATAAATTCAGTCTAGGTGCAAAGGATAAATACACCGTTGTTATATGGCTTGAGGGCAACGACCCTGACTGCCTGGATAACATTATCGGCGGAACGATGAAACTCAGCATGAAATTCAAAATTATAGAAAATACCTGATAAAAAGCATAATGTCCAAACATAATGATGTGAAAGGAAATGCTCGTAAAATGAAAAAAATACTGAACAATATTATAACGGTGATAGCGTGGATTATCCTGGCTTTCGCTCTTATCGTAACGATACTTGTGTTCTCGTCCGACAGGAACAACGGTGTTGCAAGCCTTTTCGGATATGTTCCCCTTACTGTTGAGTCAGATTCGATGCTTCCCACCTTTGCAAAGGACGATTTCATTATTGACAGGGAAATAGATGATGTCTATACGCTTGAAGAGGGCGATGTTATCACATTCTGGACTCTTATCAACGGTCAGAGGGTAAAGAACACCCACAGAATAATCGCTGTCAATAACACAGGTGACAATATCAGCTTTACCACCAAGGGTGATAATAACGACATCAAGGACAGCCTTAATGTTTATCCCGTTGATATTATCGGCAAGTGGACAGGCACCAAGATAAACGGCTTTGGAAAGGTAATGAGCTTTTTAAGGACAAAGACAGGCTTCTTTATCTGCATAATCATTCCTATGGCGATATTTTTCCTTTTTGAGCTTTATAAGCTTATGGCAGTTATTGTTGAGGTCAAGACTGCCGCAAAGCCCGAGATAGACGAGGAAGAGATAAAGAAAAGGGCGATCGAGGAATATCTTGCTGAGCAGAAGAAAAAAGAAGCTCAGTCTGATGAAAAAAATGACGAATGATACGTTCTTTCGTATAAGTTTGGAGTAAGCATATGAATGACTTCTTGAAATGGTTTTTCGTTTTCATATCCGAAATTCTCAAAGGCTTTGGAATGATATTTAAAGGTCTTTGGGAGGGCTTGAAGCAGATATTCAACATATCGGAATATGCAAAGATATTCAAGGACTATTCAGGCGACTTTAACGCGCTGGAATGGGTCTTTGCCGTTTTGTCGCTTATAATAGTGGCTGCTATTTTTGCGCTGATAATATTCCTGATAGTTATGCTCATAAGGAAATATGTCCGTTTCAGGCATTCTATAGTGGGTGATGAGGACGTTATAGAGGAGCTGGGTGTGCTCCAGCGTCAGGTCATAAAGCTTACAAAAGAAAAAGACGAGATCATGGCTATGAAGGTAGCTCAGATAGGTGTTCCTGCGGGAGCTGCAGCACTTCCCTCAGGCAGATATGGCCTTTCTCAGAGCATGGAATACAGTCAGGGCGAAGCACCTGCGGAGTCCGAACAGCCTGCTGCCGTTAACGGTGTAATACAGACCTCCGATGTGAGATTTTCCAAGCTTATTGAAGTTGATAACTACTACAAAAACTATATCGCTCCCGATTATGACAACAGTATCACTCTGGCGGCTATATGCGAAAATTACAGAAATTTTGCCTGCTCACGTATGCACCTTTATTACGACATAAGAACGGTAAGACTGTTCATAGCGGGCATGGCTTCAACAAAGCTTATCATTTTACAGGGTATTTCCGGTACAGGTAAAACTTCGCTTCCATACTCATTCGGCAAGTTCCTGCAGAATGACACCACGATAGCATCTGTTCAGCCCTCATGGAGAGACCGTACAGAGCTTTTCGGATATTTCAACGAGTTTACCAAGAACTTTAACGAAACGGAAGTATTGAAGAGAATATACTCCAGCTCATATAATGATGATGTTAACTTTATCCTGCTGGACGAAATGAACATCGCACGAGTTGAGTATTATTTTGCGGAAATGCTGTCCATTCTTGAAATGCCAAATTCCGATGAATGGAAGCTGGACCTTGTTCCCAATGTTTGGAGCACCGACCCCGAGCATCTTGACCACGGAATGCTGAGAATACCTCAGAACATATGGTACGTCGGTACGGCAAACAACGATGACTCCACATTTGCTATCTCCGATAAAGTATATGACCGTGCCCAGCCCATAAATCTGGATTCCAAGGGTATTGCTTTTGAGGCACCCGATACGCCTCCAATGAACCTGAGCTTTTCACATCTGGATTCGCTGTTCAGTGAAGCTTTTCAGATGTATCCCCTCAGTCAGGACATACTGAAAAAGATACAGCAGCTTGACCTTTGGGTAATCGAAAGACTGCGAGTTGCTTTCGGTAACCGTATCATCAAGCAGATGAATTTGTTTGTGCCCGTATATGTTGCCTGCGGAGGAGACGAGCTTGACGGCGTGGATTATGTTCTTGCCACGAAGATTTTCAGAAAGTTTGAGTCCCTTAATCTGGCAATGCTCCGTGATGAGCTGAGAGACCTTTGCATATATCTCCAGAAGCTCTTCGGCAGAAATTCCATGAAGGAATCCATAGCATATCTGGAAAGGCTCCGGAAGCTTTTCTGACAGCTGTAAAGTAAATATTATCTGCGGATAACTGCGCAGTGAAAGGAGGAGAGAAAGTGAACGAAGCCTATAGCGAATGGTTTGAAAAATTCAAGGACTGTACAGATCAGCTTGACAGTGACAGACTATATGAAAGCTTCCGCTCATCACTTTCTCACAGCCGAAGCACCACTGCGCTCAACCGCAGGATATTGGAAAAGGACATTGACGTAAGCTGGGTGGAGGCGATAGAAACAGGACTTGTCTCTATCGACAATGTTATCAGAAATCCGAGCAAGACTATTACCAATGTGGAGGAAGTCGTTCCCATTGCGCTTTCAAAGAAGATAACGGTAGATTCGGTAAAGCATCTTGCCCAGCACACCGACCTTATCCAGAGCGTTGACCCCGAAACAGGAAAGATAACCCCCTCAAAGGTGCTGAACATACATAAGGAAGAAAGCTATCTTACCTATGAGAATAAATTCGTAAACACTCTTATAGACAGACTTTTTATTTTTGTAAACAAGCGGTATGAAAAGCTTAAAGCCGTATCCTCCAGCGAAGAAGTATTTGCCATGGAGTACAACACGGCTTTTGAATCGGGCAGCGGCAGAAAAATGAAAATGACGCTGAACATCGAGACCTCCGATTCACTTGAAGCTGCCGATGAGAACGGTTCGACTATATGGGACAGAGTTGAAAAAATACGCAGGATAGTTGAAGGCTACAAGTCATCGCCTTTCTGCCAGCAGATGGGACAGAACTATATCCGCCCGCCTGTTATGAGAACGAATGCGATTATGAAAAATGTTGACCTCAAGGCGTGCCTTGTGCTATGGCAGTTCATTGAGGGGTATGACAAAACAGGCTATGAGATAAATGTTTCCGATTCCGCTCAGAAGCCCGATAAGGAGTATGTGGAAAATCTTTATGACCTTTCGGCGCTCAATCTCCTGCTTTTCAGGTCGTTTACTCAGGACAGCGAAGCTGAGGTGCTTAAAACCCAGAAAAGCAAGGCTGCCGCACCCCGTGTTCTGAGAAAATTTGACAAGGTGAGCTATGATGAGCATGAGCTTGTCATTGGCGGTGACAGGCTGACCGATGATGCCGCTTTGGCTCAGGATAACATTTCCGAAAATGAAAAAATACTTGCCGAGATCGACAAGATAATAAAGATAGAGACCGAATACTACAAAGCGGAAGAGCAGAAGCGGCTGGAAGCCGAGGAAAAGGAGCGCAGAAGACAGGAAGAGGAAAGACGTATTGAAGAAGAGCGCAGGCTTGCCAGAGAAAAGGCTGAACGTGAGGAGCAGGAGCGGCTTGAAAAAGCCCGCCTTGAAGCTCTCAGGCTGGAAAAGGAACGCATTGAGAGTGAAGAACAGGAACGTCTTGAACGTGAGCGCATAGAGCGTGAACGTGCCGAGCTGGAAGAGCAGAAGCGCCTTGATGCCGAGCGTGATGAGCTTGAAAAGATGATAAATGCCGAGATGGACAAGCTTGAAACCGAGAAGCAGAGCCAGAAGGCAGAGGAAGAACGTCTCAGGCACGAGCGTGAGGAAAGGGAAAAGCTCAGAGCGGAAAAGCTTAAAGAAATGCGTGCATATCTTGAGCAAAAAAGCTTTGACGAGATATATCCCGAGTATTCAAAAAATCCTATCCATGTTATCAGGCGAAGTCTGCGCAGGCTCATATCCCTTATAAGGCAGGACGGCGCTGTTATCAGAGAGGGCGATTCGGACGATCCGAAGCTTATCGAGCGTATAGCTGCCGAGGCTGCCGCCAAGGCTCAGGCTCAGCGAGATGAAAAGGAAATGGCTGAGATGCAGGTGCTTTACGAAAAATATACGCCGAATTTCAGGCAGAGAACAAGGCAGAGCTTCAAAGCATTGTTTGCCCCAAAGCGTAAAAAGGTTTATGTTATGCCTGCGCAGATGCCTGTTCAGCGTTCTCCCAAGGAGCAGAGGGCTTATGACAGGCAGATGAAGGAGCTTTTCAGAAAATATCATGTAAGCTTCATAACAAAGCTTATCAGAAAGATTAAGAAAGAATACTAAGAACCCGTCTTCACAAGCATATGCGCACGTCTTTTCGGCAAATTTTGCCGCAGACTGCGTTAAAAATCCTTGCCGGGCGAAAGCTCGCCTGCGGATTTTTGCCTACTCTGCAACAAAATTATGCTCGAAAATCCGCACACATTTCTTATGAAGACAGGTTCTAATACTGATTCTCAAACAACCTATAGAACGATCAAAGATTAGCGATCAAAGATTAGTATAAGAAAGGCAGCTTTCTATGGCAAAGAGCAAATCAGGCGCAAATGTGATAAAGCTGGCAGGTCAGTTTATTGCATGGGCAGTGCTGATAATCATAACGATGCTGACGGCATACATAATGATATCAAATATGCAGAACAAGCCTGCGGTGCTTTTCGGTAGGAGTATTGTCAAGGCTGTCAGCGGAAGCATGGAGCCGTCCATTCACAGCGGCGACTATATCATGATAGAAAAGACTGACAGCTCGGAGCTTAAAGCAGGGGATATAATCTGTTTTTATTCTCATGACAGCGCAATATACGGTATGCTCAACACCCACAGGATAGTGAGGATACTTGATGACGGCAGCTTTGTTACAAAGGGCGATGCCAACAGCGCTGAGGATCCTTCCACTGTGACATCTGACACTATTGTTGGAAAATACGCGGGTAAGGTCAGATTTCTCAGGTGGATCAATTCCTTTGCATCGGCAAAAAAACTGATACTTGCAGCCGTGGTCATAGTAATGTCCGCAACTGCCGTGTATGAGGTCATTACTATTGCAAAGGTCTCAGCCGAATGCAGGGCAAACAGGAAAAATAATGATGATGCAGTGCGTGAGGCTATCGAAAAGGAAAAGCAAAAGCTTTATGAACAGGGCTACGAGCCTGAAAACACTGACGATAAAAGGAGTGAGGACATCTGAATCAGGAAAAAATCATGAAAGCCAAAATGATAACGGCTATTCTTGTGGCTGTGGCCTCGCTTCTGGCTGTGTTTGTTTTTGCAGGGCTTTATTTTAATGAGCGCCAGAGGATTCGCACCGATTACATTGCGCAGTTTGAGGAAAACCTTTTGCAGGCAGCCAAAGAGATCGACACCTACAGCGAAAAGGGAACGGACTATGACCTGCATTACAGCATGGCGGTATCCGACCTCGGAGCAGCAAGGGCAATGATATTCTGTGTTAGCGATTACACCGAAAAGCAGAAAATTATAAACGAGATACACTACTGTTTCATAAAGTACCCCGAACAGATGAGAGATAAGCTTCCCGAAGCTTCACAGGCGTTTCACGATGTTGCCGATCACCTTGACAAGGGTTATGACGAATTAATGGCGATAATCGAGTCTGTGGACAAGCTCGGAAATTAAAATACAGAGGAGAGCGCATTATGTTTGAACAGAAAAAGTACAAGCAGGAAATAAAAAGATGCAGAGCGACCATAGAAGAGATCGAGAGAAAGCGTTCACGTTCCCAGTCAGCTCTTGTTCAGGCTATTCTTTTGCAGGAGGAACCTAACGAAGCGGACGTTGAATGGTTCAACAAATACACGGGCGAAATATCCGCCTGCCGTAATCATATGGCTGAAATGCAGAAAAAGCTTGATGCCTATATGGCTGAAAAGCAGGATAAGAAAAAGAAGAAAAAATAATCAGTACCAATATATGCGGGAAAGGAGCGGTCTGCTGTGGCAAAGGACGGCAAGAATATATCGGGCACTGCAAAGCCTATAATATTTATGCTTTGTGCGGCAGGCGCACTTATCATGCTTCTGGCTGCTTTCTATTCTTTCGGCTGGTTCACCAACAACAAGGAGACCTCCGGAGATATGGCGGCGCTGAAGGCCACAGATGCGGATTTTGAGCTTGCAGCTGTGGGGGAAAGCGGCATATATGATGATTACCTTACCGCAGCTGACGGTATAAGCCGTAGCAATATCAGCACAGGCAGTCTGTTCGGCAGGATATCTCCCGTTTCCACAGGCAGCGGCAGAGCTTCTGTAAAATGGGTCATGAGCGACGACAGCAATTTCGGCAACTCATCTAAATCCGGAACAGGCATACAGCCGGGAAGCTCGGGAATGCTCACATTTTATGTTATTCCCAACCGTGACCTTGAGCAGCTTGACCTTACTTTTTCACTTGATACCGTTCTTTACACATCGGCTGCACAGCCCAATAAGGACAATACCGACTGCATAATAGATGCAGGGGAGCCTGAGGCTGAGCTTGTGAAGGGTCATATCCTTTTTTTCAGGAGTTATGATGAAAAAACAGGGCTTTATTCTGATATGATAACAGATACGTTTGATTTTTCCCGGCAGAATGTAAAAACGGATACGGCATACAGGCAGGATATCTACTGGGTGTGGCCATACATGGCAGCTCAGCTTATACTTCCGCAGGATGACATCGGCTTTGTCGGAAACGATCACAGCAAGCTTATCTCAGATGAGGACACGGCAGCATTAAAAAAAGACATGGCAAAGAACCCCGGCAGATATTTTGCCGATTCCGATGGGGATATTTCCATATCCGAGGACGAGCTTAACAGCATTACGGGTGTCAACAGCGATCAATACATCACGGTTAATGCCTATTGGAACGAAGCAGACCAGAAGATAGGCAAAAAAGTAGGATATATCGAGCTGCAGGTATCAAATACCGAGCAGTGATTGTGGAGAGGTTCAGATGAAAGGCAAAGGAAAACGGCTGCTTATTGCATTTGCAATGACAGTGCTGATATTCGCAGGTTCGGCAACGGCATACGCATGGTTCACATACCAGCGCAGGCTGACTACCATAACAAAGATAAATGCCCCCACTGCTCTTATTATCGGAGCGGGTCAGAAAGAAAGCTCGCAGAACATTGATATCGGAGAAATAAATGTTGAGGACGAGGCAGGAAAAAAGGACTTTGTGTTCAGCGTTTATTCAGATGAATCTGTGTCAAATTACAAGCTGCAGATAGCGCATACCACAAATATCGACTTTACCTATACTGTTTTCCCGGCGCAGGAGCAGCAGGGGAGCGGAGACGTCGAATATGTTGATGAGGACGGCACTGCACATTATTATAGCAAAAGCGGCAGTGCTGCTTCGGGCAAGTATCTCAATCTTGGCAGCGACGGAAAAAAAGCTGACGACAGTCTCCACAAGGAGTCATACGACAGTTATAAAAATGTGCAGGAGAATGCAGAGCCTCTTTACTGGCAGAGCGATGAGATACAGCCTGAAAACAACAGCGGTCAGGGGTTTGTAGATTATTATATCCTCGAGATAAGCTGGAATGATGATGTGCGAAATGACAAAGAGACTGATATGGTGTATCTGACAGCGGGTATTGTATAAGAACCCGTCTTCACAAGCATATGCGCACGTCTTTTCGGCAAATTTTGCCGCAGACTGCGTTAAAAATCCTTGCCGGGCGAAAGCCCGCCTGCGGATTTTTGCCTACTCTGCAACAAAATTATGCTCGAAAATCCGCACACATTTCTTATGAAGACAGGTTCTAAAAATCCGAGTAATACCGGTGATATAAATATGAAAACTAATGTAAAAAATAAAAAGCGTATTGGCATAGCAGTCCTGATCTCTGTCATAATTCTGACAGTTATCAGCGCTGCGGTAAGTGCGGTTTATATAAATCAGAATATAGTCAAAAAGGTTGTTTCCACCAAGGGCGCAGGCGGAACCCCGTTTTCTTCAAATTACCTTCTTCTTGTTCCCAAGGAAACTTCTGTGTTCGCCATGAAGACCATCTACTGCTCGGAGGGAGCGGACACGGCACAGTTTGTTATAAATGTGTGCAACTATGTGCAGAATGATCCCTCAAATGTAAATGAAAATGACATCAGCTACACTCTGACCCTTACTTTGATGGATATTGACGGTTCGGTATATTCAAAGGATACAGAGGGACTGTCCGTTACCGACAATGACGGCACCGCCCACAGCTTCTCGTCAGGAGTATGTACGATATCGGGTCAGCTTCTTGAAAAAAATCAGAGGAGCGTAAATACCTATACGATAATCGTTCCAAAGCAGATGGTTGGAGCTGTTCAAATGAGCGCTGTGGCGGAGCCTTCCGACAGCAGTTCATACAGTGCCGCAAACGGCAATAAGCTGGGAAGAACATTTACTTTTGCGGAATACAATGCCTCTGCCACCACATGGACAGGCAGCTTTTCCGAGACTGATGCCGATGGTTATGATGCTTTCAACTACATCATACGTGGACAGGGCAAGGGTACTGTTATACTGACATGGGACGCTTCTCAGCTTGAAATAAACAAGATTTTCCTTGACAGCAACGGTTTGCAGAGAAATGTCACATCAAGCGGAAATATGAAGTCACTCAGCTTTGACGTGGATTCTACTGACGGCCTGAACCGCTATGACATACAGTTCTACAAGACCGAGAACGGCGTTTATACCGATATGGAGACGATAAACGGATACGTGACCGTTAATTTCAGCGAAGCCGATTCGCAGTAAAGTTTTTTAGCGTTTGATAGGAGCAATCTTATGAAATACAGATCAAAAAGCAGATTTACAGCCTTGTTAACTGCGATAGCGATGATCGCAAGCAATTTCACCGCAAGCAGTCCCGTTTCAAGGTATGTATTAAATGAAATAAATGTAAGTGCTGCCGATGGAGCAGAGGGGGAGACTACAACTGCCCCTCAGGAGACGACTGTTACCACGGTGACGGGTGAAGCTGACGTTCCCAATGATACGGAGCAGTCGGACAGTTCATCTGAAACTGCTGTGACCGAGGTATCGCAGAACGACAGCACTAACACAGCAGACGATACGGACGGAACTTCTGTGCCCTCTGATGACACGACTGTGCCTGACGGCACAGAAGACGATGCAGCCGAAGATGACGGTGACAATGCCGATGATACATCTGTTTCCGACAATGTTATCACCATAAACACCTCCGAGCAGTTTGTGGAGTATTCAAAAAATTATGAGGCAGACCCTGCAAAATATCAGAATATTGATGTTTCCATTGCTATTACATCGGGTAATCTTGATAATCTGGTTGGTTTTGTAAGCATCGGAACTGCCCAGTATCCTTTTGCGGCAAATATTAAGGTAACAAGCGATTCCGAATTCAAGCTGACCCTTGACCAGCCGCTTTTTGCTTATATATATGACTCTGCAAATATAAATACCGATGTTATAATTTCAAGGTCACTTCCTGTAAGCGGAGATGTGTCCGATTCAGCGCTGTTTGCGGAGCACGTTATACATGATACTGAAAAAAACACCACTGCACAGTGGAGTGTAAGCTTGATGAACGCAGAGGCAGCCTTCTCCTCAGTGATAGGAACACTGGGAGAGAATGTAAATGCTAAGCTTACCATAACCAACAATGCAGATTCCGTTTCCGTATCGGGCAGCGGCAGCGCAGGTCTTGCCTGCGGCAGAATGGAGAAAAATTCATCGCTGACTGTGATAACTTCAGGTAGTGCTTCTTACAATGTTTCCTCCTCAAGCGGAAACGCAGGCGGAATGATCGGTACCATGGCAGATGGCAGTGCATTTACCCTGAACAATGAATTCGCCTTAACGGGAGAAGTAACTGCAGCAGGATATGCAGGCGGTCTGGTGGGCTATGCGGAAAATGCGTCTGTTTCTTTTGAGGGTACCGCAATGGTATCGGGAACGGTCGGCGGAGCTTTGGCTACAGGCGGCGTTTTCGGATATTATAAAAGTTCGGAAGCTGAAAACAGCTTTGATATCTCAAGATATGCTGTCAGCTGCACCCTTAACGGAGAAAACTCCGGCGGACTTTTCGGAAAGCTTGAAAACAGCGGAAATATGACTATAAACAAAAGTAATACCGAAGCCGCTGATATAAGCGTTAACAGAACATCTTCCGACAAGCAGATCTTTGGCGGACTTATAGGCACATATCTTTCGGAAAGTACAAGCAACTCTCTTACTATAAGCGGGATCTCTGTGTCTGCCGATAATTCGGCAGGCGGTGCGGAATATTTCGGCGGACTTATGGGCAAGGCAGATGACGATTCATATATCAGGCTGGAAAATGTAAGCGTTTCTGCATCAGGCTGCAAAAATGTAACAAGCTTTGGCGGAATTGCAGGCTATGCGGACAAGGCTTTTATTGATGCCGAAAATGTAACGGTAAATACTAACGGCGATTTTATCGGCGGCGGTGTTATCGGAAATATGAACGGCGGCGTTCTGCGCCTTGGCGGCACTACTGACCTTACAGGTACAAAGGCAGCAGGCGGCGGACAGATAATAGGTACAAGGGGAGCTGCGCTTATTTATGCTCAAAACGGCTGGCAGCTCAACAGGGGAGAGGCTGCGTCTTTTGATGATATAGGCACATGGGGCGAGGTGCTCAGACTCAGTTCTTCACTTCGTGAGGATAATATCTTTAATATCAACGAGACTGAGCATACCGTTACCGTAAAAAGAGCAGGAACCACAGTGGGCAGCCTTGCCGAATTTGCCGTTCTGGCGCTGAATATGCAGCTGAACAGCGGAATTTCTTCCGACAGCACGCTTCTTTTTGAAAGCACATCAACAACGAGCACAAGCCTTTTAAGCTCGGATATTACATTAAACTGCAATATAGACCTCTCGGGCACAGGTATAACAGGTCTTACCCGTGACGACGGTGAGAATGATGCCTATACAGGAACTTTTAACGGCAGCGGTCATACTATCACCCTTGCTGTAGGCGAGCCTTACGGCTATCGCAGCAATACAGCCCTTGCAGCAGGTGACGCATCCGATGGAAACGGCAGAATATACCGCCATTATTACAGCGGTTTGTTTGCAAAGACAGAAAATATTACTTTCAATAACTTAATTGTTGACGGTATTATCAATGTAAAATATACCGATAATGCAAGGTACTATATCGGCGGACTATCAGCATTGCACAGCGGAAACATTACCGTTCAGGATCTGACTGTACAGGAAAATATAAATGTGTCAGGCAATACAGGCAATTATTGTTTTGTGGGCGGTATTGCAGGACAAGCAGCAGAAAATTCATCTCCTGCCATTGTTGTCAGCGGAAGCACCATATCACCCGAGATAAACTGCAGCGGCAATGCGAATTTTATCTGCGGCGGTGCGTTTGCTGAAATTGGTCAGAATGACAAGTTTTCTGTAACGGCTGATAATGTTAAGCTTGGAGCTGCTGTGACAAACAGCAGTACAGCAGGCAGTAAAAAGGTCGGGGGATTTATAGGCAATATAAGCAGCAATAATGGAGCAGCATCTGACAGAACCATTTCCCTGACAAATATTACAATAGACAGCGAAAATGTGACCTCTGCATATGGCGGAGCTTTACTGGGCGAATCATGGAACAACTGTGAGGTGTCTGTCGGTTCTGAGACCGAAAAGGGTATCACCGTAAAAAGCGCAGAGGTCACTCAGAATGGAAACGGTGACTTTGCGGGCTTTGTAACCAATGCTACAGGCTGCTGGAAGGTATATGACGTAAATATTGAAGGAATAACTGTAAGCGGCGCTTCGGCTGCTTCTTTTGGTATGCTTGTAAATAAGGGCGTTTACAAATATGATAGTATTACAACGGCGCTTTATCTTGAGACAGAAAGCGAAAATGCCTATAAAATCGGCAGTGCCGTTATCAGTATCGGTTTAAATACCATTTATGATGAGATCATAGCTACCTGCTCGGGCAGCTTTGATGATGAAGATGCTGTTCTTTGGAATGATACGTGCGCTGTTGTTTCAATACACACAAGCGGCGGAGCTGTAACAATGGACGGTGCAGGCTGTAATACTTATCAGAATCAGACCTCTGTAAAAAAGGCAAATCCCTATTCCAGATACTATTATGATCTTGATGTTATCAGAGGTAAGAATGTTTCTGAGCGTACCGATGCCGAAAAGCTTATGCTGTGGAGCGTAAATCTGTATGCTTACAGCAATATCAAGCAGTATTTCAATGATGCTTTTAATAAGACTTCTATCCCCGCAGGCAATTATGATATGACGGGCTATTCCTACTATCCCGTAGATATGCCGTCAGGCATGAATATTGCGGACGGAGCAGTCTTCACATTCTGCAATGATAAGATAGTAAACGGTGAAAAGCCTGCCGTCGGCGAAAGGTCGCAGCATTATCTTATGCACTGCGGACTTTTCAGAAATTCTGACGGAAACATAACAGCGGGCAATATCACATTTTCGGGCACTGTCGGTGCAGATACCGACTACAGCGGAGCTATGTTCTGCGGAACTGTTATGGGCTCGGTAAACAGCACAGCAAAAGCTGTCCTGAATGGCATTGTTCTTGACGGCATAAGAGTAAACAGCACCGAGAGCACAGCTCCATTGCTTATAAATAAAATAGACAGCTATACTGCCCTTGAACTCAGCAATGTAAGCACTACCGAGAAATACAGGACAGAAAATATCTCTGCTGCCGCTTCAAGCCTTATCGGCGATGTGGGCAGCAGAGACGGAAACTCCAAGGATATCAAGCTCACATTCAGCGGACTTACTCTGGACGGCAGAAAAGCAGCGGTATCCGACACTGCAGTAAATGCAGCTCTCAGCAAAGCATATAATACCGATATGTCAATTTTCAGCAAGGCAATTCTGCTCAACAGCTTCAGATTTAAAGCAGGAAGCAACTGCTCGGGTACATATAATTTCAGGCGTGATGAGGACTGGGACGAAGATTCTGCCAAGCATAACGTTGCATATGGCATGGAAATATCAGGCTCCAAGGAATACAAGGATATGCAGAAAATGTATTTCAAGAGCGATTCCTACACCGATCCCACAGGCGAAGATGCTGAATATGATTTCAGCAGTTTTCTGCCCTATGTTGCGGCATCTTACAGCAAAAATAATTATCATGAGATAAAGGTCAATCAGACCGCTCTGGCAGAGCTGGACACAGGCTGCGGAACCTACAATGACCCCTACATAATAAGTCAGGGAAAGCAGCTGGAGCTTCTTGACAAGATACTCAGCAACAACCTTGGCGACAGCGAGGACGGCGCAGTTGTAAACTATCAGGAGAACAGCTATTCAGCATGGTGCAATGAGAAAAACAGCCATAAGGTTCTGTTATGGGATGCCGAAAGCAGCTGCTTTAGATCTGAGGACGGCACAACAAGTATTAAGCTTGCCGACATGCAGAAGACGCTTGCATCGGCTTACTATATGCTTGGCAATGATGTAACCATAACCTCGGCTGACTTTGTGGGAATAGGAAAAAATGTGCCGTTTAAGGGAGCGGTATTCGGCAATGGTCATGCCATAACCAATGAAACTGTCCAGCCTCTTATTTATCAGAGCACAGGTGCGGTCATAAAGGATATCACCGTTAATGTAACCGCCAATTTTAAAGGAAAGTTTTCCGCAGCTGCTGACAGCAAGTATGAAACTGACGGCAACGGCACAACTGCATTTTACGGCGGAGTTATCGGCATAGTAAACGGCGGCGACAACATTATTGATAATGTAAGCGTTGAATTTACAAATGCGGGAACTATTGACATTAAATCGGGTACTAATTACGGCAACAAGGCTGTTGGCGGATACATCGGCGTTATCAGATACGGCGGAGTTATTTTCCGCAATATGGACAATGCTTCACATTCGGGAATTACCGCCGGCATGAATAACATATTCGGAAGCAACGCTCTGCTTTACTGTAATCCCATTATCGGAAGAGTTATTGACGGCTTTGCTGTGACCGAGACTTCTGCATTCAACGGAGCAGAAGATAAGGTCACTATGAAGAACGGCACAAAGAACTATTCCATTGCGGATATCAGCACGGCTGCCGATAAAATAAGCTTTGAAAGTAATGACACAAACTCAGGCACAATAAAGATCAGCGATTCCCAGCAGCTTTTTATTCTGAGCTGTATCTCTATGAGCGGTGCGGGAAGCGCAGATTCAAGCGGATATTCCAAGTTTAGCTACGGTGAGAATAAAATGGTCCGTCATGCACTTTACAGCGATATAGGTACAGATGACTCTGAGGGTAACACGTCTGATTATGCTGTTGCAAAGACTGACGCTTATGTGAAAAACACAGTTCCGTACATCATATACAAATACACAAATGCAATTAGCGGCTCATATCCTGCAAGGAACCTGACAAACCACAATTTTGCATTTGATATCGACCTTGCCAAGAACACATATGAACTTCCCGACGGCTTCCGTGGTATCGGTTCGCTCAACAGCTCCGATGCTGATATGGCAATGCACATCAACAGCCTGAACGGAAACGGTTCGACTGTTAAGCTGAATATGAGCTTTTACAGGTATGGAAAAGATTATGATCGGTATTATAACGATATTAACATCAATAATACAACTTCCGTTGATTGTAAAACCGGATTGGGCTTGTTCAACAATCTTATTCAATCAAGTGATAATGAAAACAATACAATTTCAAATCTTACCATCAGCGGTCATGTCGATTATGAGTATTATAAAGATCACAGTGGAAAGAAAAATATTATTTATGAGAATAATAGTTCTTTCAGCTGTGTAGGTGCTTTGGCGGGTGTAGGCAGTAATTTGCGACTTGATAAGATACAGCTGGAGAAGCTTAGTGTTAATTCGTGTTTTGTTTCAGGAGGAATAGTCGGCTTTGCAAAGAAACTTGTTCAAATTAAAGACTTGAAATCAGATGATCTGAACGTTAGTGCCAATTTCTTTTCAGGCGGAATAATTGGAATTGCAGGAAATTGCAATGTGAAGATCGATGGCAGTTCCGATTCAGAAGGATTGATCAGGGGTTCAATTACTTCAGGATCAATAAGTCTGGTCGGTGATACAAGCCGTGGTGAAGGTGCATCATTATATGGTGTTGGTATTGGTGCTGCCACTGTTATCGGAGCTTTCCTAAATACCAATAATACTGTGTTAACAAGTTTATCGGTGACAAACATCAACATAGAAGATCTGGACATCAGTGCACCTCTAATAGGAAGAGCAATGTTAGGCGGTATTGTTGGCTGCTGCGGAAATACTACTGCAAAAAATATTCAAAGCCGAATACAGAATGTTGATATTAAAAATGTGGATATCAATAAAGAGGTCAAGAGATTTGCTTTTAACGGAGGGATTATTGGACTGGTCAAGGAGGGTGTAAAGAAATGTGAAATAAGCAATGTGAAGATAATCGGTGATAAGAATAATAAAAATACCATAACCGGTTACAGGCACAGTGGCGGTATTATAGGGTTGACTTCAAGTGATACAATAATTGACAACTGTTTGATTGAGAATTACGAAATAGTCACAGACGAATACGGAGAAGATGTAGGAGGTATAGTTGGAAAAATAAATGATAATAAAAGCACTTTGATTGTAAAAAACAGCAAAATCTCGGATTGTGTAATAAAAATCAATGATAATAACAGTAAGAACAGTGATGGCACTTATTCGGGTGGAATTGTCGGAAAAATGGCTAAAAATTCTTGCTTATATGGCTATAACATTTCATTGGATAATGTTCAGTTTAAAAATAATGAAAATAAAAAAGCAGGAGCAGGTGAGATATGCGGCTATATGCAGAACAATACCAAGGTGAAAGTGGTTGGCATCAGCGCAAGAAAAGGTGAGAGCGGAATTCCCGCTAATATAATAAGCAAAAAAGACAACATAAATACTGCTCCATCGCTCTGTATCTACGCTGACTATAACGGCAGCTGCCTTGATGAGCCGGCTGCAAATAAAGAGGCTTCAACTATCAGCAGCGACAGCAATGTTGACGACATGGGAGCATATCCCTATGTAACGGTAAATCCCAAGAATGTTATTGACAAGACTGCCGACAGTCCTAAGTTCCTTACAGGCGACGGTGCTGACAAATCGGCGGTTGAGGCTATCATAGCCGATATCAGTAAGGGTATGGGTTACATAAATGCTGCCGATGAGTACAATGATGTCTTCCAAAAGTATGAGGGGAAGCTTACAACCTTCAATGAGAAAACAGGTGCGTCAGTTCCCGATGATTTCTCGGTACTGCTCATAAATGAGTCCAACTACAGAAAAATCACCGAAATGCTCAACAGCTTTATACATATCCTTACAAATGATACATCTATCAGCAGCTATGCTCAGACAGGCAGCAGTGTTTTTAGTGTTGACATAATGCCAATGAGACTGAATGAGACAAGCGGAGCTTTTGAATCAGGGGAGAACTTTACCAAGACGCTGGAATACAAAAACGGTTATTTCAGAATGACCAACATGGATTATGACAGCAATTACAAGCAGTTTACCCTGATAGACATTCAGTATCTTGACCCTGCCGATACCTCAAAGACTGCATATCATCTGTACATTCCCGTTTATGTTGAAAAAATGCTGAATTTTGATTTCATGGCAGCCGCTCTTTCGGGAACGACTTACAATGTAAGCGCATATACCGACGGCAATCCTGTTCTTGAAAACTATGGCACTCCTATTACAGCGCACGTTACATATTCTTACAAGAGAACTGCTGAGGAATGGCAGAATGTTATCAACGGCGGAGAAAATCTGCTTACGGCATACGGAAAGTATGTACTTCTGGAAAGCAAGCAAGACCTGCCCGATGATACAAGTCTGGTGCTGGTGGACAGAAACAACGGTTCCAAGGCGTATTATTCCACAATAGGCGAGGCTTTTACCGCCTCTGACGATAAGCTGGACTTTTCTAAGTTCAGCACCTCCGACGGCAAAGGATTTGAGCCTGTGACTTTCTGCGATCTGCTGAAAAAAGCGGCAGATATCACAGTTTCGCAAGCTGACGACGGAACACTTGTAAAATGCAGCAATGATATTTCAAAGGCGACCTTTAAGATAGGAGACGATTATTACAGAAAAAAGACAGAATCCGATACAGATGCCTCATTGCTCTACAGCGTGACCCTTACTGCAAAAGAGGGCATGACCGATGCTGACGGTATTCTTATTCTTGATGAGGATTATTATATCAGCTTTTTCACCAAGGCTGACAACAGCGAGCCAATGAGAAACATCACCATGAAATGCGGCTCAAGGCTCGGTGATACTGATATGACTCCCTCACGTCTGGATAACGAAAGTGCATCGGAGAGTATGGTGCATATGATACTCGGAAATCTGTATGACCAGACCTTTACTTTCAGGACTACCGGCGACCAGGTCATCAACGACAGTAACCGAGTGCTAAAAGCCGAGCTTACCGCTACCATCTCCTTGAAGTCGGAAAGTGCGGAAAATGTCAAGTCATACCTTAATTATGACTCGATAAAACTGTATCACGGTTTTGTTATTGAAGCCACAAGAACAGACGAAAGCGGCACGGACAAGGGTATAAAGGGAAATCCCAGCGTTTCGGGCACATATAAGATAGGCAGCACGGAATACGCTAAGAATTTCTCCAACACGGATTCAGTGATAATGGTATCGGGAGGAACAGAGGAAGCTCCTTTGGACATCAAAGCTCGGCTGATAAGCGGCAGTGTTACCATTACCTGCGATGATATGGTGATAACTTATCCGGACGGCGAAAGTATTATTGCCCAGTTTCCGGAGCGTAAGGATCGGGACGATACCTACGGAGTTACATTGTCGGCAAGTTCAAACCTTGCTTATGTTTCCGATAACATTGAGCAGAGCAAGATGTCTGAAAGCAGGAGCGACAGCAACGGCAAATCATACTATCGTGAAAATATTGAGGCTGCCACACTGAGCTACAATCTCCCTTCAAATTCACCCAATGAGATGATAAGGCTCGGTATCAACGGCCTTGATACCAATGACAAGATCACGGCAGTGGGTTATTACAATGTTCTCAACCTGCCTGAGTCTGCCATCAGCAAGGCGAAAAAGGTAAGCTTTACGCTTTCGCTGTATCAAAAGACAGACAGCGGTATCTATGATGCTGTTCCGATAGCGGAATATCTTGAGAACATAATACTTTATGACAAAAACGGTACAGCCAAAGCCCCTGTATCAAGCGGAGATTCTTATGAGTATGTATTTGACAGGGAAACCGAGCTGAATTATGAAGCAGGCTCGTTTGAAGTGATATCAAGCTACTCTGTAATAACAGGCGGGGCTTTTGAAAGCAAGGGAAAAACATATTCCAACTACAAGGTCCAGCTTACTGCCCAGCTGCTTGATGAGAACGGTGAGCCTATTGAAAATTCAGGCTGCAGTGACTATATAATTTATACAAATGCTAAAATCAATTCGCAGCTAATATCGGTGGGCTGATATAGCATATTGGCAAATGCACTTTTTCGCTTCGGCGGGAGAGTGCATTTTTCTGTGCCATAAAAAGAGCAGCAGTCAAATTAGGCTTGAATTTGCATAAAAAACGCCCCTTACTTTGCAATATACAAAATAAGAAGCGTTATATACGAAATATATATGCTGATACTAATCACCAATAAAACTATAGACAAAAAATCATCGCATAATCCATATACGCAAGATTATGCTCAATTTTTTGTATAGTTTTTAATTGGTGCTTAGTATGAAAAGAAGTCCGTAACTCGGATTTTTTACCCTTTGCGTATATCATAGCTTTGATATATTTTTCTTGATTAAGCAAAAAATGCAATTTTGAAAAAAGCCGCCAAACGACGTATTGAAGCCGTTTAAAATCAGTCTTCTTCCTCTTCCTCAGGCATATCCCAGTTGTGATATACGTTCTGAACGCTTTTTATTACAGTAAAGCTGTAATCTATCGAAGCATACGTTATAGCCATTTCAGCATAAAACAAAGTACAGAATCTTATTAAGTGTATATTGATATTTGCGGAAAAAGACTTTCCGTCATTGGGGAAAGTATATCATATGTGAGCAGCTTCTGTCAAGCTGAATGATGATATACATAGAAATTATTTTATATCATAGCCTTTCTTTTTTAATCCCTGCACTAAAGCTTCTTCAAAATCTCTATTTTTCTTCAAGTTATCAGATGTTTCAGAATAAAAATCTCTTCCTTGCGGATACCCTAAAACACCACGATTAACGACGATATCATCAAGCCTGTAATCTGTTCTTCCATTATTGAGAGGTGCATTATCAATAAGCATAATGCCGTTTTCAATCGGTAATGAAGTCATATTATTTATATCTGATAAGCCGCCATTGTCTTTTCTTCGGTTATAGTACAGGGGAGTGTATTTGTCATAAACTGCCGTTTCCACTGCTTTTTTCATGTTTTTCTTAGCTGCCTTAGCAACTTCCTTTTGCATTACTTTTTTTATATCCCTTTCAGCATATGCCAGCAGGGAATTTAAATTGTCAAATTCTTTTGCCATAATTACCTCCGTTTAAAAGTTCTTTAAGTTCATAACACTGCCATCGGGGAATGTAATCGCCGTGACTTCTTCCGATGAACCGCCCTTATCCTTGACAGTCAGAGTAAATACCCTTGTCTCTTCCGTCTTGTCGGAAAGTAGCCAAGTCTCGGTTACTGTGCATTTCTCGGAGTCATATTCCACACTTGACGGGTGATCAAACTCATAGTCGGTTATAACCTCTGCATACTTATTCCTGTAGTCATGATTCGGCAGATACAGCCTTACCCTCTGACCTACAGTCGTAATATTGCTTTTCTTTGCATCTATCATATAAGCGGCGCCCTCGGTCTGGATTTCCCATTGAACCGTGCCGTCATTTTTGGTTTGCTGATCTGAAACAAAACCGATGAGGGTTTTGTCGTAGCCTGCCTTTTTGAGTGAATCGGCAGACAAAGAATTAGGTTTTTGTATAATGTTTGTGCCTAACGCACTAATTCGATTGCTCAAATCCTTCTTCATAAATACATTCCTTTCTTGTCATAAGTGCCTACTTGACCTCATGCAGTCTCGCAGACAGAAATAGGGGAGCCCATAAAGAGCTCCCTTTGTAAAATTAACGTTTACCCTTTTGCTTGTTGTAAGCCAGATTGATTGACTTGTTCAAAGCGTCGGTATATTCGATAAAACGTTCGTCCAGCTTGTTTTCGATAGCGGATATTGTCTTTTTATCAGCACTGCCTTCAATATTGATCGTACAATTAAACGCAGGCTGAGTGTTGACTTGAACTACATCAGCAGGCTCGATAATCTGATTGGTCTTGATATTCGAGTTGATAGGAATATCAGCGCTTCTCGTAAACGCCTGAATTGCCTGGGCAACAACTTTAGCTTCTCCGCCGGTTGCCTCGGCTATAGGAACGATACCCTTTTTGCGAGCCCTTTGCTGCCTCATGTAGTCTGCGAAAGAGCCGGTAAATGTTCCACTTTCAAGTGCCTTTTGATAGTCAGTCTTATTTTTATCATGTTCAGCCTTTGTGGTTGCATTAACCTTATGGCCCAGACCCTCAACAGGTTCACCGTTGATTATAACAGGTTTCTTTGTAAGCTTATCCGTCTTTTCAGCGGCTACAAGGTTAAAGCCGCCTGCGGTAACTGTATCTGTGGGCTGCTCCGCATTGTTTTCAGTCTTGTGAATATCATTGCTTTCACTAACAGTTGCGGCAAGGTCATTTATAGCCTTTGTACTGTCGGCAAACGCTGTGTTCAGACTGCCCGTCATTTTATCCAGCGCACTGTAATTCAGCTCAAAACCGCCGTCAGTTTCGGTTATCAGACCGCTTTCAAGTGCCTTTTGCTTTTCGGTCTCCGATAATCTGGAAACTGCCGCATTTACATCACCCGATTTTGTCAGATTGTCAATCAAAGCCCTGTTGCTTTCGGTCTGGTCGGTATCGCCGCCGATTTTATCAAGGATATCGCTCAGAGTTTCGCATACATCTTCCTGATACTCTTTTTGAGTTTCAAGCGCTTCCTTTTGTGCGCTGTAATAGTCCTTGGCATCGTCACGCTGTTCTTCCAGAATATCTTTCTGATCTTCAAGAATGGCTTTCTGCTCATCTTTGAGAGCATCTTCCAAGTCCTGTTTGGCTTCATCAAGATTTTGCTGGGCTTCCTCAATATCTGTGTTATCCGCTTGTGCTTCCCAGCCGTTGTTGGTAAGCACGATATATTTCTTGATACCAGCTTTGTTAAGCTCCTTTTCGGCTTCCTTTACTTTTTTCTGAGCCTCAAGGATTTTGCGCTTTCTGTCCTCTGCTTCACGTTCCTTGTCAATGGCTTTTATCTTCTTGTCAATGGCGTTTATTTCGTTATCATAAGTTTTTTCTATCGCATCGGACAATTTTTCAACGGCTTTTATGCGTTCGTTCATCATATCGGAATAATCGTCTTTGAGTTCACTGATATAATCCTTTTCTGATTCGATTTCCTTCTTATTGATATCGATAAGCTTGTCATTAAGACTGTCAAGGTCATCTGTAAGCTGCTCAATGTCGTCATTGTCACCGCTTACAGTGCCGTTTTTGATACCGTTAATTCTTGCCTGTGTCTCAGCTATCGCAGAATTAATCTGTTCACGGGCATAGTCAAACTTATTTGTTGCTGTAGTAGTTGCATTTTCAGCAGCTTCACTCACATCAAGCCATTGCTCTTGAATATTGTGTAAAGTAACGTCCCAGTCATCACAAGCCTTAATTATATCCTGAATATGCTGTGTGGGATTATCGGTTTCAAGGCTGTTAAAGTCCTCGTCAGTAATGCCAAGCCCTGTATCAACTTTAAGCACAAGCCCCTTTGTATCAGCTTTTAAGATATCATCAGAGCCTTCGAGTGTTTCGTAAAGATACTTAGCAAGTGTATCATCATCAAGAATTGTGCCGTCTGGGAGGATAGGTGTGTAGTGTACAGCAACATACTCGCCGTTCTCCTCATCACCCTGCCACAAAAACTCTGAGCTTGATAAAACTGTTGCCGTTGAGCCATCGTCCATAGCAACTTTAGGACGCTTAGTAAGGTCAACATTGCCCAGTCCGTATTCAGACTGCATTTTCTTGTTAAACTCTTCAAGCTCCTTGTTTGCATTGGGAATTTCGATTTTATCATCAAGTGCCTTGTCAGCCAGCTTTTCAAGGTTGTCAATTTTCTTGTCAAAAAGATTTTGTTCACGGTCTGAACGTGCCTTGTAAACCTCTTCTTCGTACTTGTTATACTCGTCCTGATATTTAGTAAGGTCGGAGAAATACTGCTTGTATGCACCGTCAAGCCAGTTTATGTATTCGTCCTGTGTTACCTTATTCATTTCAAGGTCATGGTTCCACTGGGAATACAGCTTGTCAAAGGCTTCTTTGTTTTTGTCTGTATTGTCATTTTCAAAAGATGGAGCGGTAAGACTTGTTATGTCACCGTTTATCTGGGAGATAAGCCCACGGATATCTTCAATATTCGCCCCACGCTTCGCAAGCTCAAGTGTGATTTCAGATAATCTGCCTGCATTTGCTTCCATATCGGCTTTTGCAAGGGCTTCATATTCCTGTCTTAAATCCGATACGGCGCTCTGTTCATCTCTGAGCTTATCTTCAAGACTGTTTTTCTCGTTCACAAGGTCAAGGCGTATCTTTTCCTGTTTCTGAGCATTAAGCTTTTCATAAGCCTGCACATCCAATTTGACCGCTCCTGTGACCTTATCAGTAACAAGAGCTTCACTGTAGCCAGCTTCCGACAGTTCCCTTATAGTGCTTGCTGATAACTGGCCGTGCTTTTTCTGTTCTTCCAGAGCAGATTTTAAACTCTTCTGATTTTTTATGAAGCTGTCTGCGGATTTACTGAGAGCTTCATAAGCCTTCTGAATATCTTCAAGTGACTTTTCATCAACTTCCGCTTTGATAGTGTTGTCGGGATTGGATTTCCAAGCTGCTATTTTCTGACTTGCGCCCTCTAAGCCTTCTGAAAATAAGTCAGGTATCTTTGTGGCAATTTCAAGCTCATTATCATCAAGCTCTGTTAAAAAGTGCTGCCTGTCTTCATTAGTGGTTTTCGCATACTCAGCTTCACTTGCCGAGCTGTCCTTCGGAATATAAGCAAACATTTTTTTAGCTGTGGAGAGATTATTATAGTAGCTCTCAAGGTCTGGAAGCTGTTCAGCCAGTATCATTTCAAGATTTTTCTTTATTCTCTTGTCTCCGTCAGCTGATTTAAGAAGCCCGTCACGCCATACATAATAGCTTTCTTTTCCAAGCCCTTTGATTGAGTTTTCATTGACATAATTGTCAAACAGGTTTTCAGCGACCATCTTTTTTTCAGTTTCATAAATACTGCGATTTTCGTCAAGAACTTTTTTCATAGCGGCGGCTTCATTGTTCAAAAGTTCAAGCAGTCTTTCTTCCTCATCTGTTCGGTCGGTGTCATTTCCCAGTGCCGATATTATTTCTTGCAGGTTTTCATATTTTTCAATCATATCATCGCCTGCAACCTCAAATTCGGTGTACTGGAAGAGCAAACCATTATCTGACTTATGCTCTGCACTCTTGAACATATTGATTATTTTATCATCTATATTGTTGAGATCTATTTTTCCGTCAACTGATACGTCTTCAATGCGGATAATTCCGTCTGTTTGTCCGCCTGTCAAGCCGTTTTGATTGCTCTCTATCTTATTTCTGGCTGTTTTTATTGCAGAAACATTATTACCAAGCCATTCGCCACGGGAAGCAATATTGGCAAGTTTGATTTCACGTTCAAGAAGCTCTATGCCCTGTTCACGTTCAAGGTTCAGGTTGTGCAGTGCATCTTCTGTAAGACCATAAGTATTTGTCAGTTCGTTTTTTAGTTCAATAAGCTGCTGTACCTTTGAGATTTCAGAATCGGAGCTGTCGCATATCTCAGTGTATTTGTTTTTTAGCTTTTCAAGTGATTTTACTTGTTCATCGGTCTTTTCAGCAGAATCCCTCGCTGATTGCGCCATATCTTCCTGCTTCTGCTTATATTCGGATATTGCTGCTGCCCCTGCTGTTAAAGCCGTTATGACCAAGCCTATTGGATTAGTCGCAATGCTCATTTTGAGAGCTTCCCATGCTCCACGCAGTGAAAAAGTTGCTGCGGCTGCGGTTCCCTCTGCGGTAATAAGTCTCATAATTGTAAGTTGCGCTCTTGCTTCCGCATCGGTCAACCCCTGCTGTCTGAGAATACTTATGCGCTGTTCATTGCTGAGTGCTCTGCTGCTAATAATAAGTCTTTGCTGTGCTTCTGTACACCTGTTATATGCAGCAACAAGCTGATTGGTCTGCTGTGCTGTAAGACCGCTCCCTTGTCTTGCAAGGTTCATAGCAGCCGTGAAATTTACCACATTATTTCTTACATTAACCAAACCTGTTCCAAGATGGAGCAGTCCGCTTATTGCTCCTGTAAATACAAGCGCTTTAATACCTGTCTCCATAAGCTTTGTTTTGTCAATAAACTCAACGATCTCGGCAGTATCTACAGCAAGACCCTTAATAAAGTCTGAACTAACTGTGTTATAAGCGAGACTTTCAAAAGCAGCGGTAAGGCGATTAGTGGCAGCCTCAAGGGAATTTTCATATACCTCAAATTTCTGATATGCCGTTCCTGCTGAATTAGCCGATACCTCAGACAGTTCCAGCGCACGGTTGAAGTTTTCGAATAGTGTTATGACATTTTCACGCTGATATACTCCGCCAAACGCATTTGCAATAGCATTCTGATCAACAGAGGAGAACTTGTCCCATGCCATACCTACATCATATATTACATCTTCAAAATTTCTGAACTCTGTAACGCTATTTCTAAGTTTTATATCAAACTGAGCCAGTGTCTTTTCAACATCGTTTATTTCTCCGCTGATATCCTTGCCGTCCTCATCTATCCAGTTGTTAAGCTTGATTTTTCCCATACGTGCCAGTATGGTTTTAAATGATTCACCAACAACACTATCTGATTTTTGAGTTACTTCCGCAACTGTCACAATATATCCGATAAGAGCATCCATTGATACGCCTGCTACATCTGCGGAGTTCGCACACTTTGACATTGCCTCAGCCAGTCCACCAGCGCTTGTAGCTGATTCAAGGTCAACATTAGTCAGTTTATCAACAATGCCTATAACATCGGAAGTTTCAGCTTTAAAACCGTTCATTGTACTTGTCAGATATTTTGTCGCTTCCGCTGCATCTATCTGACCTACCTTTGATAATATAACACTGTCCTTGATAAGCTCGTTAGTTTCAGCAACCGATTTACCCTGTCTTAACCATTCATCGGCACCAGATGCAACGTCAATAGTAGTAACAGACAGGTCTTTTGCAAGTTCATTGTATTTGCCCATAAGGCTGGCCATTTCAGCATTTGATTTTCCCGTTACTATTTGTAAATCCGTTTGTGCCTTGTTAAGCTCGGCAGAGGTATCAACAACCTTTCTTATGCCTTGACTAACCTGTTCAAGCACTCTGTACCAGCTGATATATGATTGAAGCAGACCTTGTATGCCTGTTCTTTGATCTGCAACCTGTTCCTGCTCGTGCTGAACATTGCGTAAATTTGCCTGTGTATCCTGTAATCCTTCATTGTTAACTTCAACGGGAATACTGATAGGGTTATTCTGTGCCTCTGACTGTAGCTCTTGAGTTGCTCTGTTGAGTGATGACCTGAGTCCAGCACGGTCAATTCTCGCATTTACCCGTATAGATTGTGTGTTGCATATTTCACTGATATCTCGCTGAATAGCTGCCCTTGTTGCACCTTTATTCAGCTTGCCTATTAGCTTTATGAAAAACGGTGTGTTTTCAAGCTTTGTAACATCTGACTGAACATTAGCCTTGCTCAGACTTTGGTTAAGCTTTGCAACAAGCCTTATAAATAAATTGTCTGCCATATTTTTTTCCTTTCTGTAAACTTTTTTGATGGTTGACACATAAAATGTTCTGTGATATAATATACATATAAGATATTTATTTAAATAGTGGGGTGAGAGCATGTATGAGATGATCTATTGCATAAAAACTAATGAGGAAGCCAAGGCAATAGCCTGTGACCTTTATCCTTGTGTTGAGCTTAGATGCAGTTGTGACCGCTCCGCTATAGCTTATATTCCTCTTGATAAATTTGAAGCTATCACTGATACATACTGTGTTTTGAAAGACGGGGTTACACTTACCTGTCCTAAGTGCGGAGCAGTTCACACAAATAAATATATACCTCTTGAAACTAAAATCCAAAGCTCATGGACTAAGTGCCCTTCCTGTGGTTCATTCAATATTGAAAAAATACCTCTTATAAGCAAAGCGGTTTCCTTTGCTGTTCTGGACGTTCTCTCACCGTATCTTGCTAAAAAATATCACTGTAAAAACTGCGGATGTAAGTTCTGAGATTATCCCTGCTTCTTCTGAGCAGGGATTTTTCATTTTGCAAATATCGCTTTCCTATTTTTAAAAGCAAAGTTATTTATTTTTCTTAGCGTTCATCTGTTTATGCAACTCGTAATGTTCTTCAGCTGTTACCCACATGAGATTGTCAGCTCTGTTGTTAAAGCAATTTCCGTCAATATGATGAATGATAGGCTTGTTGTCAGGGTTGGGGATAAATGTCTCTGCAATAATCTTGTGTAGCCTGACATTTGGGGCTTGACCTTTATCATTTTTCGGATCAACATAATAGTATCTCGACTTGCTCATCAAAAATGGCTTGATAAGCCTTTTGCAACATATGCTGAATATCCTGCCCATGTTTGATATTATATTTATAGGGTATTTATCTGTCATCTTCCATTGCTCACCCTCGATGCGGTCAACATATTTGTTATCGGGGCGGTTTAGCTCCTTTTCTGTAATCTTTTTCATAGTGCTTTTTTAATCTTTGCTGTATCATTGAAAAACTCCTTTCGTTCCGAGAGCGCTTCATGCTGTTCTACTCATTTGGTAATAACTGCTGTCAGCGCTCAACTATTTTATTCACTGCCCTTCTGCCTCTAAATTGCTGTCTGTAAATTTCCTTTATACAACATTGATTAGTACCTCCTTTTTTATTCAATAATATTTTGTAGCTTTTTCAAATTCTCGCTCATGTATGCTTCTATGCGGCTTTCGGCATTGGAGCTTAGTTCTCTGTTATCTTTCAGCCATTCCTGCAAAGACACATAACTGAGCCTTACACGACTCGCAAATTGCGTTTTAGGTATGCCGCTCATTTCGATAAAAGAGGCGGTTTTTGTTTTTAGTGTTGAGTTCATACGTTATGACTTCCTTTCAAAAATTTGCAAAAAAATACCGCCCATTTTCACAGACGGTAAGATGAATAAGGAGTAATTTTTTGTTAGCGGGAGGACATAGGAGTGGCTTTTCACTCACATGCCAGAGGTCACGTTTGTGACAGATAAGATGAGACCATTATAGAAGCAAGAATGCAGTATCGTCAGGCGTGACATCAATTTGGCTAAAAAGCACTCCTCAATGTTCCCTACTTATATATATAAAAGGATAACGACTTTTGTGAACTTACGCTCCGAGTGCATATCCGATATAATTGTTTCCAGCCCTTTTTATATAGAAAAGTTCTTTGTCAGCAGCATATGAAAAAATGTGTTTGCCATTCACAAATAATTTGCATTTGCCCGATTTAATGCAAATTATATTTCCGTCCATAACAACCGTATTGTTATTATTTCCGAAACGGCGATAATCAGAACTGTCAGTGCTTTTCTTTAGCTTTATGATACTATAGCCGCTCCCATTTGATGATAAGTGCCAGAACTTTTCGTCATTGCCTGTGCCTGTTACAATATTCATTATATCCTTGATATCTTTGTCAAGATGATAACCTGATTTTTCATAGTCGTAAAGCAGTGTTTCAAAGTCAGTCTCGGATATTTCCACACACCTGATTGTTGGGATATAATAACCATCATTCTGAAATTTTGTTCTGGATAATTTATATCCGTTAAGGCTCGTCGTGCAGTCGCACAGCATCTTAAAAACATTGTTTAGCGCTCGTGAATACTGTGATTGTTCAATATGTCCGTATTCCCTGCAATATAGCTCACGCATTTCCGAGTCTTTCGGGAATTTGAACATATTACTCAGTTCATTATAATGAGGCATATAATATTTTGTTATCAGCCTGATTATATTTTGCTGGACTGCCGCATTCTTTACACATAATGCCGATATATCGCAGCTTTTTATGACCTGCTGCATTTCTTTGATACAGCCAAGGTATTCCTTTTTACTCTGACTTTCTGGGTCGGTAACAGCCGTTTCGATATCAACTGTTCTATCAGCTGTCATATCATACAAGCTGCAAGTTTCGCCGTCTTCATTCTCGGTTTCATCTGTGACTGACATTGCAGAAATACTGATACTCTTATTGATGTATTCCGTGACCGCATACTTTAATCGTCCGTACAGCTCTTCTTCCGTTGAAACCGTAAAGCTTTCATCGTTAAAGAGTCTGAACAGTATCATAACAACATCTTTCCTCATGTCCTGATATGAACCGTTGTAAACCGCTTCATAGTATTTGGGATATTTGCTGCCTTTACTGCGCTTGTAGGGGACTGCGTATTCTCTGTATAGTGCATCTGACAGGTTATCAAGAGGGCTGATAAGTGTAAAATCGCTGTGGTCGTAATATCCGCTGTTGTTTAGCTTTACTCTGTCTCTTGCAAGCTGGTTAAATACGTCCTTATTGCCGTTCCTATAAGCATTAAATATTTCAAATAACGTCATAGGGCAATACCTCTCACGCAAAGAGAACTTTTAGTATCTCGACCCTGCTGAAATCATTGCCAGCATAGAAGATCAGTGGATTTACGTATATGCGCATATTGGCTTTTTTAGGTGCCCATCTGTAACCGCAGAATACGTATCTTTGACCATCTGCTTCAAATGTAATATTGTCATAAATATTTATCAGTCTGGAAACCTGATTTTTGTCATAACCTATCGCATCGCAGAACTCACCAATAGTCATAGGAATAATGCTGCTTTCGTCCTCTTCAAGTGGATTGTGACAGATGATATTATACTTTATATTTACGTAAGGTATCATCTTGAATACATATCCAAGGTGTTTATGCAGTGACTGAGGAGTCTGTTCATAAAGTTTGCGGACATATGAAATATACACCCTAACAAAGCGCTTTTCCGTAAGAGGAGCGTCAGCCTTAAACTCTCCCTTTTTGAAATTCGCTTCGTTGAGGCAATACTGACTCCCTGATTTTATTAGATATCCCTTTTCGGTAATTTCTTTCAAAAATCTTTTGAATGTACTGTCTTCAAGTAGCATCAGGCTTTGCAGCTGTTCTCTGGTCATAGCATTATTGCCGATTTTTAGGCAGTTATCGTTATAATTCAGCCAAGTAGCAAGATATATAAGCCTTGTAGCCGTCTGAGGTTTCAGGTCGGATAAATCATACTTTTCACATTTTTCGCCAAATATAAACATAATAAATCCGTCCTCTCTGTGAGTGTTTTTAAAACATTCAACTTCGCATTGTCGTTCCTTATATTTTTGATGAACTGCGAGCTGTTTGACTGTGGGCTGCTTAGTAATTTTATTATATGCTTTGTCGTCAATTTCTCCGCATATTTCGCCTGTGTCATTTTCCACTATACTATAAACTTTACCCATAGGAATATCTTCTCCTTTTTGTTAAACTTCATCATAACTAATCAGTCCTTTCAATATAATTCTTAATAGTATAATTTCTGGTATCACATTGGACTGTCCTCCCGCATCATAATGTTTCACAAGGCAAGTTAAGTTAATAGTATGTAAAAATATTACAGCTATATTTAGTAACATATTGCATGATATAATGTATCATGTGAAAGTATGCAACTGTTTCGGCTGCCTTGTAAGACTATTATAGGCATAAAGGCAAATTTTGTCAAGCGATTGTGGATGTGATATTGAAAAAGGCAAAATTTGTATATATTAACAAGTCTCTGACTGCAAAATTGTGCAAATTGTCAACTGATTCAAGTCCCTGTATCTTTGCCTTGAGCTCATCGACACGCTTCATCTTGGCTTCGTATCCTGCGATTTGGTTCTCTTTTTCGGCAAGCTGCTCCTTGATTTTCAGATACGCCTTATTTGTCGAGAGCTTGCCTTCGTCCCAGTCAGCGAAATCTTCGGGCGTGAGAGTGTCGGCGTTATCGACTATGTATTTCTCTTTTTCGTACTGCTTACCAGAACCAATACCAACCTTTTCAGCAACTACGTCACGAGTTTGAAGGGTAGGAAAATTTTCCTTACCTTTGCCCCCGTCGCTCATTCTTTCCCTTGCCTTAACGCTCTCGATTTTTTCAAGTCTGCGTGCATATTCAACTCGCTCTGCCTTTGAGAAATCTTTGCGGACTTCGTTTTCACTGATCTCGATGTTGAGCTTCTGCTCATCGGTGAGAGAACCCCACGTTCTGACTGAGTCCTAAGAAAATTTGACTATTAGGAAAAGTAATTGCCAAATTCTAATAGTATTTTTTGGAAACTAAGTGCCTCAGAGATACCAGCTCGACATTTTTGACCCTTTTTTTTGAGGGTAAAAATGCCACTTTTGATAGATAATATCAGGCGAAAACAGCATTTTTCGTGCTCGACATTTTTGACCCTTTTTGAAATGCCATTTTCGCTTGATATTATCAGGCAAAAACCCCATTTTCGGTGAAGATTTCCCTCTATATCTATAGACCGTACCCCCTCTGCTACCCACTGCCATCAACAGCTCCAAGAAGCAACAAGTGATAAGGAAAAGGATTAAAGATTGCTTTCCCGAACAACGTATGTTGTGAGGAACAGCGTGAGCAACTACTTTGCGAACGATGAATTTTCCCTCGCACTATAGCCAATAGCCAAGCAATGATAATGCCACTGAGTAGATTTATCACTGACTACAAGAGACAGCAAGCCCGATTCCAAGCACTCCGATGTAAAGAGCCAAGGACAGTGCCGTTCCCACTACTATAATAAGCAAAGGACTAATGACTTGAAACGTATCACTTCCAACGATAATATATACAGTCAGTGATAAAAAACAACTATTGACCGATCACTATATCCTTTCAAGCTCTGAGAAGAGTCACTGTTGTAGTGAATCACGGACTGAGACTGTAACCGCTCCCTTATTGACAAGCTCAGGTACTAAAACAGTACTTGAGATGCTATTGCCTTGACAGAACGATTCGTTCACCGAGACACTTTTGCTCTTATCATAGGGAGTCGGTGAAGTGCCGAGTCACTATAACATACAACACGTGTACTGTGTTTTGCCGTCTGCCTGTGCTAAGGTCGTGTTTTCCGACCTTTCATCACAGCCACTACAGCCAGTGGAGCAACAGCCCTTTATATATCTTCTTTTCTTTTCGGGTCAAAAAGCATACAGTCGCTGTGCTCCTTACAGCTTTTATGCCCCTTGCGAAAAAGAAAAGAAGCAAAAGAAACTGCACTTAATGATTTTTCTTGACAAGAATTGACTTGAAGCAGTAGCTATAGCAGTCACTATTATAGCATTGGCTAAGTCCTGCTTTGAACTGCATCTCTGAGCCTTTTCTTTAAAATATCTGTTATAAACCGCCACTTTTCGGAGTGACGGCTTTTTTTTATTTTCGGCTGTGCAACGGAACGAGCAGCATAGAGCGCAGTCTTTCGGGTTGCTTCCAGCTCGGCTCTGAGGGCAGTGATTTCGGCAAGAACCCGATCATTGGCAACCCCATAGCCACCTGTTCTGCGGATTGCAGGCAGCACTTCCGATGTCACCCAGCGCTTGAACTGCTTTGCTGTGGGCAGCTTGCTGGAGAGGATGAGGGAATAGAGACCTGATTCGTTGATTATTATCATTTGCTGTGTTCCACCAAGGGCGCCCTGAATTGGGGCGTCCTTTTTGTCTTCATCATCAACATGTGACATAATGGCATTTCTTGGCTTTGCATATCCCAATATCTCAGCCACATCCTTACCGACGAACCAAGGCTCGCCGTGGATTGTCAGGGTGCGAATTTGACCAAACTCGCTGTTCTGATAGATGGCGATTGCGGTGGTTGGTGTTGTTGTTGAAGAGTTTCCCTGTTTTTCGTGTTCGGACAACTGTATCTGTTGTGAACACTCGGTGCAGTGGGGGAGGTTAGCGGACTGGAATATTATGTGTTCTGAAAAATTAGTGACTATACACGAACACAGTTAATTTATTGCCTTTTTCTTGTAAACTATACCCCGTTGGTATAGTTACTTTTTGCCATATTGTTCAGCACTTTTGATATCATACTGACTTAATAGGATATAATTATTGGGTTATAAATAAGTATTACATACAAGCTTATCATCTGGGAGACCGAGCCAGCGCCCAAACTGCTACAAGCACACTGTATTAGCTTCTGTGCGGCTCTCTGAGTGACTTTATTATCAGACGTGAAATTACGCTACAAGAGCAGTAGAACGCCATACAGCGCATTGTAGAAGCTCTGAGAGGGTCACAGTCTGCAAGAACCGCCGCCGCATTTGTGACAGCGTTCTTGTCTCTCTGGTCATGTACGGCGCACAGCATCAAGCGCACCCAGACACCCACCAGAACGAATAGAAACGCCCTTTATAGCTCTTCTGCCTGCCCGATGGTGAATTACCCTACAAATATAAAGTTACTCTCACGGCGCTTGTAGAAGCTCTGAGAGCATAAAAAAGAGAGCCGCCGTTGTTTGGCAAGCTCTCTGTTATTTTATGCGGTTGTTATCCGTGCGGCGTGCTGGGTCTTAAATTCTGTACAGCCGTAAAGGTCTTTTATTTCGTCAAGTGTCATCTTTTTGTGGTTCCGTGTGCCGTCCTCTGGTCTGTGCCAGTACCAAGCTTTTTTATTCTTTGAGAACATGAAGTGCAGGGACTTCAATATTTCTCTGTAGCTGTAAGTGTTGCCTGTGCACCAAATCCATTTGCCGACCAGCTCTATTGTAAGACCATCACAGCTGATAAGCGACTCTATTATCTTGCGGAACTCTTCGGGCGTTTCGGTGCTGTCGGTTTCTGCGGTGTATGTGTTGCCCTCTGTGTCGGCGTGAATGTTCTTATAGTGGTTGAAGGCTCTTTCATACTCTGCGTTGATTTCCTTCATGATCTCTTCTGTTGCCGCTCCGTGCAGGTCTGGGTGATACTGCTTGCAAAGCGTGCGGTATGTGTGCTTTACGTCCTCAAGTGTGTGTGCTGTTTTGAACCATTTTAACATAATATCAAGACCTTTCATTTGAGCTTGTTGCTCTTTTGATTCATTTCTTGATATTATTATACTGCTTTAAAGTTACATTGTCAATATAAAAACATACAAAATCATTTATAAACTTACAGCGATAAATATATGCAGCTTGCACATATGTTTATTTGTCAGCTTTAAAATATACAAATCAATATTCTTTATTAGTTTCTCTATCAATAAAAGTAATTTTCACATCACAATTCAGAGCATCGGCAATATCTTCTAATTTATCAACACCCATTTTATTTCTTGAAATGAGTCCGCCCAGACTTGCCCTTGAAATATTAAGTTTTTCTGCAAGTTCTACTTGCTTTACGTTTTTATCAATAAGAACTTTTTTTATATACTTATCCAGTTCCATTTTTTATATTACCTCCAATACATTTTATATGAAACTTATTAAATTATACAGCATTAAAGCGAATTTGTCAATATACATAGTGCATAGTTAGTTTTTGTGTTTATTATACAATTTTTACGGCGTATGTTTGTACATTATTTTGTATGTATATATATTGACAAGTATGCTTATATGATGCTATAATAAGATACAGTAAAGGACACCACAACAAAAACAATATGGAGGTTAAACAAATGAAAAACACTAATAAAAGAAAAACAATTGATAGATGGGATATAATGACAAATTACGGTTACGGTTGGGAATGTGAATGCTCTGAATATACATACAAAGAAGCTAAAAATCGTTACAAAGAATATAAAGAAAACACTAACGCAAGCGTAAAACTTGAAAAGCATAGAGAACACAAGTAAACGGCTTCTAAAGGGTTGAGCCTGTCAGCCCTATCCCAAAGGCACACGCCTTATACATTAACATTATTGGAGGTACTTCACTATGAGTACAAACGAACTTCACGCAGTAATTAAGGAACTCAAAGAGTTCAAGCTTCTCAAAGAAGAGGCAGAGGCACGCATAGCAGAACTTGAGTGCATTATCAAGTCTGAGATGCGCACACAGGACACCAGCAAGCTTGTTGTTGGCGAATACCGTTGCAGTCTCGCCACTGTTACCAGCAACCGCATCGACAGCAAGGCTTTGCAGGAGAACCGCCCCGACATCTACACGGCGTATCTCAAAGCTTCATCTTATGAGCGTTTGACCGTTCGGTAAACTAAACGCCCTTTGCAAACCGACATTTGCAGGGGGCAACCGTGACACACGGGGCGGCTACTGTTATTATACAGCGCAACCGCCCCAGATGTCAAGGGATTTCGGAGGTTTTATGCGTATCAAGGAATATTCGACCCGTGAAGCCGTTGCTTTTCTTGCCGCCAGTGGGTTCACATTCTCAAGGCACGGCAAAGGTGGGCACACCATCTACAGCAACGGCACATCAAATATCAGTCTGCCCACGCACAGCAAGACTATAAATAAAATGCTGTTCGCTCGCATCGTCAAGGAAAACAGGCTGAGAGGATAAGAGCAAAGGAGACTTCAAAATGAATATACGCAGATGTGTTACACATCTTCTTAACACCATGCCAGAAGCTGTTAAGCAAAGGCTGTGCGGCGTGATGTTTACCGCTGTCGGCTGTATGTCCGCCATTGTAAGCAATGATAACGGCGCTTATGATATAACGGCGGCTGTAATCATGGTTCCGCTGGGTCTGCTTATGGCGTTTGGCAAAACTGAATAATGAAAGGATTTTTGAAAATGGATAATGTAAAACTGAATAACCGCATTTCTGAGGCAGCGCCCCTGTCATTCGATATTGAAGATGTAAAGATATACCCGTCTTTCCTTGTATTTTCCGTTGATTGGTTTTCACTTCCGTTCAAATACAGGTATGACCTTAAAATGAAGCTTATGGGAGCGCCGCTTGATTATGCAGAGCAATATATGACTCTTGATGTCATTGTCCCCATTGATAACGGCAGAATCAGAACTACAGAGGCATTTATGTATATGTCTGATTATCCAACCTTTAACGGCGCAGATTGGAATGTCCCCATAATTCAAGAGTTTGAAAAGTTTATACGGGGCGAGGAAAGCAACATATCCGATGATTGTGAAAAGATCAATGTTGACGGTAAGCTTCTGACCCTTTCGGCAAGGATAGAGCCATTAAATTTTTCTATTCAATAACTCCATTCACCCGAATGTTAATGTATGTAGCAACCGCTCAGCGATGGGCGGTTGCTATATACCCATAACTGTAAAAATAGGGTCTGAGCCTGTTTACAAAGCGTAAAACAATGCACATACCGACCCTATATTTACAAATTTTCGATAACTGCAATGCGTAAAAATAGAGTACACCCCAAATTTACAGTCATAGGAGGTCACACGACATGAAAATTGCTTATGTAAGAGTTTCCACCGTTGAGCAGAATGAAGCCAGACAGATTGAAGCCCTTGAGAAGTTCGGCGTTGAAAAATGGTTTACCGAAAAAATTTCAGCAAAGGACACGAACCGCCCACAGCTCAGAGCAATGCTTGACTTTGCCCGAGAAGGAGACACCATTTATATTCACGATTTTTCAAGACTGGCAAGAAGTACAAAGGACTTGCTTGACATCGTTGAAACGCTTCACAGCAAAGGCATAACGCTTGTAAGCAACAAGGAAAGCATCGACACATCAACACCAACTGGAAAGCTCATGCTTACGATGATTGCGGCGATCAATGAATTTGAGCGGACAAATTTGCTTGAACGTCAGAAAGAGGGCATAGCCATTGCAAAGCGTAACGGAAAGTATAAGGGTCGCAAGCCGTTCACATCGGATAAGTTCGACGGACTGTACGCCCAGTACATCAAGAGAGAAATCAACAAGACAGAGTTTGCAAAGCAGTTGGAGATATCACGACCCACACTTGACAAGATGATACATGAAATGGGTGTGACGGGTATCCGATAATCAAGGTTTCAACGGTTATATAAATATTTTGTTCGGGGGCATCAGTCCTCCATTTTTTTATAACAAATTCATCAATGGACTGGTTTTGATCGACCGCACTGTTATTTCATCATCACGCATACTGTTTAAATAGCGCTGAGTAATCATAATATTGCCGTGCCCCATTAGCCTACTCAGACTATAAACATCAATGCCGTTTTTTAACTGGCTTTGAGCGAAATAATGACGGCAGGTATGCGGCGAACATCTTATGTCACTCCGAACATTGGCTTTTTCCCCAGCGATTTTTACAATTCTTTCGATTGCTTCAACAGTAAGCGGCTGACCCGTTCTTGACAAAAAAAGTCTGTTTGAAATGTTCTTATATTCAAAATATCCGCTTCGATACCGCATATATTTCATAAGCATCTTAGCAAGGTAAGGGCTTTGGGCTGCTTGACGTTCCTTTTTACCCTTGCCCATAATGGAAATTGCATTGCTTGAAATTGCATCCATAGGGAGGCAACACAATTCATAATTGCGTATGCCAGTGTCGAAAAGCATATATAAAATAGTTTTGTTCCTGATCTCAAGGTAACTTTTTTCACCGTAAACTGCAAGCATTCTCTTGACTTCCGAATCGTTAAAAGTACGTATAAGAGGCATAGTCTCTTTTGCCCATGGGATTTTTTCGCAGGGGTTTGATGATATGTATTCCTCAGATACGGCATATTTGAAAAAAGTTCTGAACACTTTCAAAAGTTCATTCAGATATGTTTCTTTTCTGCCTTTATCAGATACATACTTGAAAAAGTCTTTGAGATGTATGGATTTAACCTTTTCTATTTCGGTAATGTGATGCTTTTCGGATAAGAACCGTTCAAGATAGGCAAGGTTATTTTTATATCCTGATATAGTTTTATGTGAGAATTTTTGAATCTCACAGTTAAGGATATACTCAGCAATAAGCTCTGAAATTTGCATAAAAAAGCGCTCCTTACTTTGCAATATACAAAATAAGAAGCGTTATATACGAAATATATATGCTGAAAGAAGTCCGTAACTCGGATTTTTTACCCTTTGCGTATATCATAGCTTTGATATATTTTTCTTGATTCAGCAAAAAATGCAATTTTGAAAAAAACCGCCAAACGACGTATTGAAGCCGTTTAAAATCAGTCTTCTTCCTCTTCCTCAGGCATATCCCAGTTGTGATATACGTTCTGAACATCGTCGTTTTCTTCGAGGTTTTCAAGGAGAAGGTTCATCTTTCTGATAGCGTCCTCATCGGTGAGAGTGGTGTAAGTAGAGGGTATCTGCATAGCCTCAGCGGAGATAACCTTGTAGCCCTTTGCTTCAAGAGCTTCTCTTACTGCGCCAACGTCGGAAGGCTCAGTCTCGATCTCGATCTCGTCGTCGTCCATGGTAAAGTCGGAAGCGCCGCAGTCGAAGATGTCTTCCATTACCTTGTCCTCGTCAAGACCTGTGTTCTCAACAATAACAATGCCTTTTTCGGAGAACATGAAGGATACGCAGCCTGTGGTACCCAGGTTGCCGCCGAACTTGTCGAAGTAGTGGCGGATATCGCCTGCTGTACGGTTCTTGTTGTCGGTAAGAGTCTCAACGATAACAGCAACGCCGCAGGGACCATAGCCCTCGTAAATGTTAGCCTCGTAGTTGGTCTTGTCGCCGTCGCCCATAGCCTTCTTGATTATTCTGTCGATGTTGTCGTTGGGCACGTTGTTGGACTTTGCCTTTGCAATAAGGTCACGGAGCTTGGAGTTGTTGTTGGGGTCTCCGCCGCCTTCCTTTACGCAAACGGCGATCTCACGACCGATCTTTGTGAATACCTTAGCCTTAGCGCCGTCGGTAGCTTCCTTTTTCCTCTTGATATTGTTCCATTTGGAATGTCCTGACATATTAAAAAACTCCTTTAAATAAATTTAAGTGATTATGTCCGCCTGTCGGCTTTCTATGATCTGTCAATAAATAACTTATATGATCTGTCTCCGCAGCATATGGGCTTGCCGTGGGAGACGAGTATGCGGTCGGGAGCAAGATCAATGATCCTCTCTATAGCCTCCCTTGCCCGCAGCGGGCTTTCTGCAGTCATGGGGAACATGGGAAATGGGAGATTTGCCACAGCGTCGCCTGCGTACAGGTCATATCCCACCGAGCTTTTGCACAGCACTCCTATAGAACCTCTTGTGTGACCCTCCAGATTGACTATAACGCCATCTATGCCATAGGGAGAAAGGTCAGTGCCCTCTTCCACACAGATATCAGGCTCAAAGCTGTTCATGTGCATACGCATATTCATATCCTTGCGCTTTTTCAGGATATGTCCCCAAGGATTTGTTATGTAATACGGACGTGATGAGCTGTCACTCACAAGGCTCATGTCAAGGGGGCTTGCCATTATGGGAGCATTGTACAGCTTTGAAAAATACGCCGCATTCTGCACCTGAGAGGCATGACCGTGGGTGAGGATTATAAGCTTCACATTGTAGTTCATGAGCCATGTTTCAATGTGATCTCTGTACTGCTCCCTGCCCGTGTCAATAAGCACATCGCCATTTTTGCCCTTTACTATGTAGCAGCTGACGCCGCCGCATTCTATCATATTGAGGTTTTCATACATTATCATTCGGAGTCCACCTCCGTGTTTTCCCAGATATATTCAAACAGCTCTCTTATACGCTTGTCCTCGCCCATAAGGCTCAGATATCCGAACAGCGTTTCAAGTGAAGTCGCCTTGTGATATTCCACGGGGTTTGAGCTTTTCGGAACACTGCTCATACTGCACGAAGCATTCCTGCCCCGCTTCATCACCGCCGCCTCATCTTCCGAGAGCATTGGTTCTATGAGCATTGCCGCCCTTGCCTGATAACACGCACGCACCCTTTTTACGGAAGCGGGATGAAGCTTTTTTACAGGCATATTTGCGGTCATGACAAGCTTTTCACGCACCAGCATACTGTAAACCGCATCGCCCAGAAATGCCAGCGTAAGGGGACTGTATTGATTTACTTCACGCTTTTCTATATCAGCCACCGTCCTTTCAAAGGGGCTTTGCAGCAGGAACTGTAGTGTCCGCCGCAGTCCTTGTGCCCACATGGTCTTTGAAATGGAACAGCACATCAATGAACGACTTGTTATATGGAATGAATATCCCCTCGTCTATCATCGACTTTATCTCATCAGCGTCAGCCCATTTTACCTGCTGCACTTCCTCATACTGCAGCTTCAGCGATGAAATGTCCACGTCCTTTGTGACGGTGTAGAAATCGTCAAAGCCGTGACCGAAATCTATGGTCATAGTCTTTCGAAGCTCAGCGGGGGAGAGCTGTATGCCGACTTCCTCACGGACTTCACGTACAGCCGCATCAATGCTGGTGTCGCCTGCCACCGAGCTGCCGCCTACGGTGATATCCCACAAATTGCTCCAGCCGTCCTTAAAGGGCTGCCTTTGCTGGATAAGCATTTTTCCGTCGGAACTGAAAATGCAGATGTGGACTACCAGATGATAATCCCCGTCCTTCATAGGCTCGCCACGCTTCATGGTCCTGCCTGTTTTATTTCTGTCCTTATCGTAAATATCCCAAAGCTCCAAGAGCTGTCCACCTCTGATCAGAATACAAAGTTAAATTCAAAGCCGAAGATGTTAACGGTGTCGCCCTCTTCAATGCCCATTTCTTCAAGCTTGTCGATAATTCCTGTGTTGCGCAGCACTCTCTGGAAATACTGGAGAGAAGCGTAATCCTCCATATCAACGGTGCGCATGATGTGTTCAAGCCACGGAGCCTCCACATAGAATACAGCGTCGTCTCCACGGGTGATCTCAAATCTTTCGCCCATGCCTGCCTGCTCGTCAAGCTCAGCCTGAGTGGGAGCCTCTGCCTCATATTCCTTGATGGGAGGAAGCTTTTCCAGCTCTCTTGCTGTGGCTGCGATAAGCTCCTTTGTGCCCTGAGTTGTGGCAGCGGATATATCGTACATCTCAAGTCCCTTGGACTCCACATATTTTCTCAGGTCATCTATCTGCTCGGGAGTTGCCATATCGCACTTGTTTGCGGCAACTATCTGAGGTCTCTCTGCAAGCTCTTCGGAGAAGTTTTTCAGCTCACGGTTGATGATGTCGAAATCCTCCTTGGGATCTCTGCCCTCGCTGCCCGATACATCAATAACGTGAATGATAAGACGGCAGCGGTCAACGTGCCTGAGAAACTCATGACCCAGACCCACGCCCTCGGAAGCACCCTCGATAAGACCGGGGATATCAGCCATTACAAAGGACTTGCCCTCCTGGAGCTTGATAACGCCCAGCACGGGAGTAAGTGTGGTAAAATGATAGTTTGCTATCTTTGGCTTTGCAGCTGAAACAACGGATATGAGCGTTGACTTTCCAACGTTGGGGAAGCCAACCAGACCCACGTCCGCAAGGAGCTTCAGCTCGAGAGTTACCTCGAACTCCTCGCCCAGGAAGCCGGGCTTTGAGAACTTGGGTATCTGCCTTGTGGGGGTGGCAAAACGTGCATTTCCCTTGCCGCCCTTGCCGCCTCTTGCCAGCACCTTAGGCTCGTCCGATGACATATCTGCCATTATTCTGCCTGTGGCGGACTCACGAACAAGTGTGCCTCTGGGTACTTTTATTATAAGGTCGGGAGCATTTTTGCCTGTGCAGTTCCTTGAAGAACCGTCCTGACCGCGTTCTGCGGTAAATTTCCTTTTATAGCGGAAGTCGATGAGGGTAGACATACTGTCGTCAACGACAAAAACGACATCTCCGCCCTTGCCGCCGTCGCCGCCGTCGGGACCGCCTGCCGCTACATATTTCTCACGGTGAAAGGAAACAGCGCCGTCGCCGCCGTCCCCGGCCTTTATTTTTATGACTGCCTTATCTACGAACATTTCAGATCTCCTTCCGAGCTGTTTTGGCAACTGTGACTATACAATAATATTTATTATACCACTATTCTGCGTGACTTGTCAATAATTTTTGCAACAAATTCATGGTAATTCGGGCTAAGAATGGCTGCATATAAAAAAGCGGATAAGCTGACAGATTTTCAACAATACAATTCTGAAAAATGCACAAAAAGTCAGCTGAAACGACCCCTTTAGCTATTGAAACAAACCAAAATACCAATTATAATTTAATTATACCAAGCACGAAACGCCAACAGAAAGGGAGAGCGCAATGAAAAAACGTAGGATACTGCCGCTTATAATGGCAGTGATAATGTCCGCCGCCTGCTTTACGGGCTGCGACAAAAAGGGCGAAATGCGGGATATGACCACCGCCGAGATCGTGAACGATATGGGCGTTGGCATCAATCTGGGCAACACCTTTGAATCCAGCGGAATGTCACTCAGCTCCGTACAGGCATACGAAACAGGCTGGGGAAGTCCGACGATCACTCAGAAAATGATACAGGGCTATGCCGACAGCGGCTTCGGCGTTCTCCGTGTACCTGTTGCGTGGTCAAATCTTATGACAGGCAATTATGACATCGACCACGATTACCTTGCAAGAGTTACCGAGGTCATCGACTGGGCACTTGATACCGGAATGTACGTTATCGTCAATATCCACTGGGACGGCGGCTGGTTCTCACGCTTTGCCAATGAAGAGGACAGAGATGAATGTATGTACAAGTATGAGCGCATCTGGACTCAGCTTTCCGACCATTTCAAGAATTACAGCGATTATCTCATGTTCGAGTCCCTTAATGAAGATGGCGGCTGGGAAGAGATATGGAACCGCAGCAGCGGTGAGGGCGATAAGGAGCTGTCTTTCGGTATCCTGAACGATATCAACCAGAAATTCGTTGATATCGTAAGAAATTCCGGCGGCAACAACAAAAAGCGCCACCTGCTCATTGCAGGCTACAACACCGATGTTGAGCTTACCTGCGACGAACTTTTCAAAATGCCCGACGACCCCGCAGGCAGATGTGCAGTTTCCATTCATTACTACACTCCCTCCACCTTTGCTATCCTTGATAAGGACGCAAGCTGGGGCAAGGCACGCAGCGAGTGGGGTACAGATGCGGATTATGCCGAGCTTAACAGAAATATGGATCTGCTGAAAACTACCTTTATCGACAAGGGTATCCCGGTTATAATGGGTGAGTTCGGAACCTCCACCAAAAACAAGACCGATGAGATGATAAGAAAGTATCTTTCCTCTGTCTGCGAAGCGGCATATATCCGTGGAATATGCCCTGTTCTGTGGGATATCACAGGAGTTTTCTACAACCGTCTTGATGCAAAATTTTATGATGAACAGCTTCTGAGCGACCTCATGGCTGTCAAGGAACTTGAAAGGAACGATTGATATGAGAAATTTCAGAAAAACAGCAGCAATAACAGCAGCAGTGATGCTTTCCGCAGGCTTTGCAGGCTGCGGCGATTCCTCCTCCGATTCAGGCGAGCATGGCAGACTTCTTGACACTACCTCTGAGGCTACCACTCAGATGACCGTTGAGATAAACACCGAAACTCTCGCTCCCGAGCAGCAGGAGCAGGTGTCCGCTCTGGCAGAGACCCTTACCGACAAGGAGATGGAGAACAAGACCATCAAGTGGCTGTCCTTCTATGACCCATGGCATCCCACAGGCTTCGGCAACAGCAAGCCCGTTTCCGTGGAGCTTTTCGAGGAAAAATACGGCGGAGAGATAAAGTATTATCCCACCACATGGGCAAATCAGTCCTCCGACCTTTCCACATACGTTCTCAGCGGCGAGGGCATCGACTTCTTCCCCGCAATAGAGGCAATTCCCCAGTACGTTATCTCAGGCATGACCGAAAGCTACGATGATTATGTTGACTGGGACAGCCCTATCTGGCAGAGCGTTCAGTCCCTGAACGACCAGTATGCCGTAGGCGGCAAGCATTATCTTATGGCGTGCCAGGCTACTGAGGGCTACGTTGTATATTACAACAAGCAGACCATCGAAAATATGGGCTTTGAGGATCCCGCAGAGCTTTACGCAAACGGCGAGTGGACACTTGAAAAGTTCAGAGAGATGCTTCTTGGTTTTGTTGATACCGATGCAGGTCAGTACGGTCTGGACGGCTGGTTCAACTGCACACCTCTTTACCTTGCCAGCGGCGTTCCCTCAATTTCACTGGAAAACGGCAAGGTCAAGAGCAACCTTATGGACCCCTCGCTTGAAAGAGCAATGACCTTCCAGTACGATCTTTACAGCAACGGTCTTATCTTTGACAAATCCCTTTTCTCCTATAATCCGCAGATAAACTTCATGGGTGAGGGCAAAGAGCTGTTCTACATCGGCGGACTTTACGAGATAGAGTCCGACCCCGAGATATGGACAAAAACATTCGGCTCTGCGGAGGATGTTTTCTTTGTCCCCATTCCCCGTGACGAGCAGGCTGACAAGTATTATTACAATGCTGAGATCGACTGCTACAACCTCTGCAAGGGCGCTCAGAACCCCGAGGGTGTTGCAAGGCTCATGGAGTGTGTTATCGCTTCCTACAACGATGAAAGCGCTATCAAGATAAGCGATGAAAAGCATAAGAACGATTATGGCTGGTCCGATGAAATGGTTGAGATGAAGCACGAAGTCCACAGACTTACTTCCGAAAATCCTGTCCGTGATATCTACGGCGGACTTCCCTACGATTATTCTACTCTCCTCAGCGACAGCATAAATCAGGCTATAAACGGCACCGACTGGTACTCCACAAGAGATTCCATTGTTGATACCGTAAACACAGGTCTTGAAGAGATAAACGCTCAGATAGACAAGCTCCGGTAACAAAAGTAATCTCCCTGTGAACGTTATGTTCATAGGGAGATTTTGTGTTTAGTATAAGATCAGTCTCTTAAAGAGCTTGTGTCGATATTGTCCGTGTCTATAACGTTGATGTCGCCGTGAACAAAGCTGTTATCGGGCAGGGTCTTGTCACGGAGAGCGTCGGTGCTCAGAGCATCGGTGTCGATATCCGAGATATCGCTTTCCGGAGCAGCCTCGGGAGCGTCCCTCAGACCTGTTACTTCGGGAGCTTCGATAGTGGTTTTGGGCTTTCTGTTCCTGCGCTTGTCAATGTCCCTGAAAAAGCTGTCGGGGTCAAGTGGGTCGGAGGAGGGAGCAGACTCTTCATCGGGTATCTCAAAGGGTATGTAATGAACGGGATTTGCGGTTTTGTCGGGAAGAACTTCGTCCATCTCCGCATCAATTTCTTCAACATCAACCGTCTTGATATTACCCAGACCCTCTTCCACGTCAAGGGTCTTGTCTCTAAGTCCGTCAGTGGAAATTGCATCTGTGTCAAGGTTTGACAGAGTGCTTTCGGGGCGGGGGAGAGGCGCTTCCCTGAGGCCTGTTATCTCGGGGGATTCAATGTTGAAATCCACCTTTTTAGGCTTGGGCTTTCTTCCCATGTCCTTGAAAAAGTCATCTGCATTGACGGGCTGCTTTATTGGTGATGAAGCGGGCTTGCTTGGAACAGGAGCAGGTGCGGGAGCTTCATTCTTTTTTGATTTGTTGAATAAGAACATATTTTCACTGCTTTCTTGAATGATTTTGGTGCATTTACATCATTATAGCATATTATGTTCTGTTTGTCTATAGTTTTTTGAAATTAAAGCGGAGTATAATACTAATCACCAATAAAACTATAGACAAAAAATCATCGCATAATCCATATACGCAAGATTATGCTCAATTTTTTGTATAGTTTTTAATTGGTGCTTAGTATAAGAACCCGTCTTCACAAGCATATGCGCACGTCTTTTCGGCAAATTTTGCCGCAGACTGCGTTAAAAATCCTTGCCGGGCGAAAGCCCGCCTGCGGATTTTTGCCTACTCTGCAACAAAATTATGCTCGAAAATCCGCACACATTTCTTATGAAGACAGGTTCTAAATTATTATTCCTCAAAATCCCTGATAAATCTCATGTAGCCTATGCAGAACTCGCTTTTCCACCAGTTTGCGGCAATGTGGTATTCCGCATAGTCATTGCACCATATCCATGTTACGGGGAAGCTGCCGTCAGGAAGCTGCATTTGTTTTACAAGCCTGCACTGTTCTTTCAGAAGCTCCTCGTTTCCGCCTATGAAAATGCTGTCCTTTGAGCGGATAAAGTCAGCAGGGAGAGATACATATTCCTTTCCCCATTTTGATGTGTCCCTGCAAATGCTGTTATTTACCTGAGTAATGAGCTTTTCTTTGAAGCTGTCCATGCAGCAAACGTCCGTCCCTGTTATGCAAAGACATTCATAAAGCCTGACAAAGCAGTTCGTTACGTGCATCTCATTGAACGGAACATTTGCATCAAACCATTCCACTGCTTGCTTTGCGATGATAAGCGCTTTCTGATAGATCACGCTGTCCTTCTCCGCAAATTTAAGTATAAACCCTGCCAGCGCCGCAGTGGGATTGTAGCGAAAGTCGCTCTCGCCGTTGTATGCCCACCATATGGCACAGGGATAGTCATTGTTGCTGGGCACAGTGTTCAGCCACTGGTCATGCGCCTTATCAAAGCAGCTGCCGCTTTCAAGATATCTCAGCATTCCCTTTATTATCGGGTGAGACTTATCCGAAAAGCCTATCTCGTCAAGTATCTCAGCTGCTTTCCACACGCCCATTGGCAGGGAGTTTGGATTAAAATTGTCCTCCTCCAGTGCGTGACCAAAGCCGCCGTCCTCATTCTGAAATGCGCTCAGTGCGGTCACAACATCATCTGCGCTGCCGTTTTCAAAATGAAATCTCCACCGTGCAAGCTCCAAAGGTCTTGCGTTCCTGTAAACAAATCCTCTTGCTTTTTCAAATACTGTCATATGGTATCCTCCTATCATTTTTATTTTATGATATCATGATATCCGCTGCCTGTATTGTAAAAAAGCGACATTTTTGCATTTTCCAGCGCCTGTTTTGGGGTCATGGAGTGATATTTCCTGAAATCCTTCAGCAAATGGGACTGGTCGGTAAAGCCGTATTTCACCACAGCCTCAAATATGTCAAAATCCGCCGAAAAGCATATATCCTGCCACAGCTTCTGATATCTCACCAGCGATGAAAAGCTTTTGGGAGATATGCCCATTTTTTCGCTGAAAATGCGTTCCAGTTTCTTTTTTGATACGGCGTTCTTTTCCGCCAGAGCTGATATTTTTTCTCTTCCGCCCGATGATAATATATCATGTACAGTGTTTATAAGGCATGAATCTATGCGGTCGGTGCATATTATCCGCATAAGATAATTCTGTGCATACAGCGCACGTTCTTCAATAGTGTTTGTGCTTATGAGCATCGGAACCAGTCTGGCGGAGAATGACCCGAAAAATTCATCGGGAGCATATCCGCCGTTGGCAGTTCCCGCAAAGGAGTTTCCCGAAAACAGCGCCGCAGTCCAGGCATAAAACCTTATGGCAAAGACCGATGTGCCGTCTGCCATTCCGCTTGAAAGATGGGTGCTTTCGTCAATGGTGCAAAAGCACCCATAGACCTTGCCGCTGTCATTGTCAATGCGGTAAATTATGTCCATGCAGGTGTCGGGGATAACAAGCTGCGGCTGCATATCAGGGCTGCTTTCATATGTCCAGAAGCAGCGGATATACGGCTTCAGTGCTTCACAGGGAGATATTTCCCTGTACCCGTCCGAGCGGTCAAAGGGCTGGGCTGTTATGGGGCGGTACATTTTTGTAAGTGAAAGCATAAAACTCCTTGTTAATAAAAAAGCCGCCGTATTCGGCGGCAATAGTTCAGTCTTTAAAACTGCACTTACGTGCAAACTCCTCAAACATCTCCGTAAGCTTTTCATCAAGCTTTTTGCGGCTGTTGGGCTTATGAAGCTCCATTGTGCAGTCAAGCAATTCACTTTCATCTATCTGCAATAGATAAGAAATTCGGTGAACGCTTTTGTTTTTCATTTCGGCACGAAGTTTAAAAATGCCGTGCTCTGCGGACTTTACCTCGAAAAATTCTGCCTTGCCGTGAAGCTTTTCCCATGCCTTGCGAATATTGCCCTCGCTCATATCACAGTCAAGCTCGGCGGCAATGCCGAGGTAAAATTCCGCTGACGAATCTGCACCCTCTTTGGGAAAATATCCATAACCCTTGTAAAGCTCTGCCGCTCCGCAGTCATCGCTATCGGAAAAATGTCTGTCACGGGGAGGATAAACTTCAAGCTTTTTGCCTGAGAGCAGCTCGGCTTCAACGGGTGGGTACGGGTCAGGCTTTTTCGATGCTTTGTATTCTTCGCATATCCTGAATGCGTCAATAACAGCATTGCCTATATCAGCCGCTGAAGCGGTGTTTGAAAGTGTAACAGGCTTATCTCCCTCAATGTCGCAATAACCATTGTTGTCAAATGAATTTACCGAAGTTGATACGGAGTACATTCCATGTTCGTCCATATCAACGCCGCTGCAAATATATTTTTTGTTAAAAGCCTTATATGATTTGCATTTTGTTTCTTTCAGATAAAAGCAATCTTCATTGCGTTCTGCACGGGTTCTTGCATCAACAGGACTTATGCGGATATGTTCAAAGGCATCCAGAACAGCTTTGCCAATAGCATCAGGTGATACGCTATCGTCAAGTGTGCGATACCATGCCATAGAAGTATAGTAATAACCTATCGTAGTAATATATGGAACAACGATCAGTTGATGTTCGCCTTTGAACACTTCAACCATCCATGGGAAAGCTTTCTCTTTGCAATATATGTATCTCGTATCATTTTTTTTGATACTCATCAATTCGTCGCATTGTTTCTTCATAGCTCAGTTCCATTTTTTACTGCCTCACTGTAACAATGGTATTATGATCTGGCGCAAAGTATTTTTATGCAAGCTGAGTTATCGAAATCAGCAGCTCGCTGATATGTATTCCTTTAATGCAGCGATAAGAGCGTCAATCTCCTCATCTGTTCCGATAGTTATTCTCAGGTGATCGTCTATTCTCGGCTTGCTGAAATATCTTACATAAATGTCCTTGGTTTTAAGGAATGCGCTGATGTCGGGAGCCTTGTATTTTGGGTGGTTCGCAAAAAGGAAGTTTGTGCAGCTGTCCTTAACGTCAAAGCCCATTTTGCGCATTTCATCGGTAAGGCGTGTCCTTGTGGCGATTATTTTTGCAACAGTGTCGCTGAAATATTTCTCGTCCGCAACAGAAGCGCAGCCTGCTTCAATGGCAACGCTGTCGATGGGGTATGAGTTGTATGAATCCTTTGCGGCTCTCAGGGCTGCGATAAGCTCTGCGCCTGCGGCACAGTAGCCCAGTCTCATACCTGCCATGGAGCGGGATTTTGAGAATGTCTGTATAACTGCCAGATTGGGATACTCCTTTAAAAGCGGCAGAGCAGATGTGCCGCCGAAATCAACATATGCCTCGTCGGAGATAACAACGCTGTCTGGATTTGCGTCCAGTATCTCACGCATAAAGTCAAGCCCTCTGCCGATACTTGTAGGGGCGTTGGGGTTGCAGATGATAACGCCGCCGTTTTCACGCTTGTAGTCCTCAGCACGGATATTGTAGTTTTCATCTACAGGGATAGTCTCGCAGGGAATGCCCAGCATATCGCACCACACGGGATAAAATGAGTAGGTGATATCAGGATATATAACGGGCTTGCCTGAGTTGAAAAACGCCCTGAATGACAGCGCCAGAACATCGTCCGAGCCGTTGCCGATGAAGATATTTTCCTCTTTAAGTCCCAGTCTTGCGGCAATAGCCCTTACCAGCGGCATTGCATTTGCATCGGGATATTTGTTAAGTCCGCCTGCGTTAAAATTGCGTATTACCTCTGCCACTCCGGGAGCGGGGGGATAGGGATTTTCGTTTGCATTGAGCTTGATAAAGTCCTTTTTTGCGGGCTGCTCGCCTGCAACGTAAGGTTCTATTTTGATGAGATTGTCTTTCCAGTTTGCCATTGTTATCATTCCTTATTTCAACATATTCAGAAATTCTTCTTCGGAGATAATGGTTATGCCCAGCTCCTCAGCCTTGGTGAGCTTGCTTCCCGCTTCCTCGCCTGCAAGAACATAGTCTGTCTTTTTCGACACGGAGGAAGATGCCTTTCCGCCGAAGCTTTCTATCATTTTCTTTGCCTCGTCACGTTTAAGTGTGGGCAAAGTTCCCGTCAGTACAAAGGTCTTGCCCTCAAAGCGCTTGTCGGTAACGCTGCTCTTGTACTCCATTTTCATCCCTGCAGCTCTTAGACGGTTTATGAGATGAATAAAGTGCGGCTCTCTGAAAGCCTTTTCGGTGTTTTCGCTCATAACGCCGCCAAAGCCGTCTATCTGAGCGATATCTTCCGCCGAAGCTTTCATTATCTCGTCAATGGAGCCGAAGCGCTCGCACAGGAGCTTTGCCGCAGCCGCACCGATATTGCGTATTCCCAGAGCAAAAATCACTCTGTCAAGGGGAGCGTTCTTTGACTCTTCAATGGCGGCGATGAGATTTTTCGCCGACTTTTCGCCCATGCGGTCAAGAGCGGAGATGTCCTCGGCTCTGAGGGAATATATGTCCGCCGCAGTCTCGATAAGCTTCTTTTCAAGAAGAGCGGATATTACTGCAGGACCCATTCCGTCAATGTTCATAGCGCCCTTTGAGCAGAAGTGGAGTATGTTCCTGTACTGCTGTGCGGGACATTCGGTGTTAGGGCATCTGAGCGCCGCCTCGTCCTCGTATCTTACAGCCTTTGCGCCGCATACGGGACATTCCTCGGGGAGAGTGTACGGCACGGAGTTTTCAGCATGAGCCACGGACTTTATTACCTCGGGGATAATTTCACCCGCCTTGCGCACAAGGATAGTGTCGCCTATGCGGATATCCTTTTCGCTGATAAACTCCTGATTGTGGAGCACCGCTCTGCTGACGGTGGTTCCTGCCAGCTGAACAGGCTCAAAAACGGCAGTGGGAGTTATGGCGCCCGTTCTGCCAACGTTTACCTCTATGTCAATAAGCTTTGTTTCCTTTTCTTCGGGAGGATATTTGTAAGCCACCGCCCACTTGGGGAACTTTGAGGTGGCACCAAGCTGCTCTCTCTGAGCAAAGCTGTCAACCTTTACCACAGCGCCGTCAATGTCATAGGGGTATTTGCTGCGGTTTTCGCCTATCTCGGTTATCTTTGCGCACATATCGTTCACGTCCGTAACGGCTGTGTCGTCGATGACGTGGAAGCCCAGCTTTCGCATAAGCTCCAGCGACTGCCTGTGAGAAGAGACCTCTGCACCGTCTATCTGCTGAATGTTGAAGATGAGTATATCAAGCTTTCGTGCGGCAGTTATTTTCGGGTCTTTCTGACGGAGTGAGCCTGCCGCAGCATTTCGGGGATTTTTAAAGGGCTTTTCGCCGTTCAAATCCTGCTGCTCGACCAGCGCCGCAAAGGACTCACGGGGCATATAAACCTCGCCCCTGACTTCAAGAAACGGGAGCTTTTCGGGAAGCTTCTTGGGGATAGAACGGATAGTCCTGAGATTTGCCGTAACGTCCTCGCCCACAAATCCGTCTCCACGGGTGGAGCCTCTTACAAATTCGCCGTCAGCATATTCAAGAGAAACGGACAGACCGTCTATCTTAGGCTCAACGGTGAAAACAGGGTGAGCGCCCAGCTCTTCGGAACATTTCTGTGCAAAGGAAGTTACCTGCTCCATTGAAAAAACGTCCTGCAGGCTGCCCATCTGAACAACGTGAGTGACCTTTTCAAAGGTGTTCATCGCATATCCGCCCACGTGCTGAGTGGGGGAGTCGGGTGTGATAAGCTCGGGGTATTCAGCCTCAATGGCTTTAAGCTCCTGCATGAGCCTGTCGTATTCGTCGTCCTCTACCTGAGGGTCGTCAAGAACATAGTAGCTGATGTTGTATTTTTCAAGCACACGGCGCAGCTCTGCCGCCCGTTCCTGTGCTGCCTTGATATCTGCCATTGTTAAGCCTGCTTTCTGTTTATTACTCTGCTTTGAGGTTGGAAAGACCTGCCGCCTTGTCGCCATCAACCATTATACGCAAAGCGTCATGGACTACCTTTACGCAGATGTCCTTTTCAGCTCCGCCGTATTCGCCGTCAAGTGTCCAGGGCACGCTGCCGTCGGTGTAGAACTTGAAATCTGAGGATTTGAAATAGTAGAAATATGGTGCGTCAAATTCTTTCCTGATAAGTGCGTTGAGGGTCTGCTGAAGCTCGATAAGCGAAGAGGGCTTCTTGATGAAAATTCCCTCGAAAATACCGTCATTCATCTGAACGTCATTACCTGCCAGTCCCTTTATTCCGCCGACGGAAAGGGAGTTGGAGACCATTCCGAAAATGAAATCATCTTTTATAGTCTGACCGTTGCACTCGATAGTAATGGAATATTTCTGATTAAGCTCGCCTTTCTGGAGAGCCTCCCTTACGGCAGCTGTCATGTAGGCAAGTGCGCCCCATGTGTTTTTCAGCTGCTGATCGGTGGCATAGCTTACCTGAGTGAACACGCCGAACGCCGCAACATATGTGAAATATCTGCCGTTAAAAGCGCCTATGTCAACATATCTGGGAGTGCCCCCTGCGATGACACGGGCAGCGTCGGGCATATATTTTGGGATACCTATGCTTGAAGCAAAGTCGTTCATAGTTCCTGCGGGGATAATGCCCACGGGGATATTGCAGCCGCTTTCCATAATGCCCTTGATAGTCTCGTTGGTGGTTCCGTCGCCGCCGCTGGATACGATAAGGTCAAAGTCCGCCGCACGCCTCCTGACCGTTTCCATAGCGTCGTCACGGGCCTGGGTGGGGTGAGCGGTTACTTCATATCCGCCCTTGGTGAAAATATCTATTATTTCCGCAAGATGGGTAAGTATCTGGCACTTGCCCGAATGGGGGTTATATACAAACAAAAGCTTTTTCATAAGAGCCTCCCGATATATGCAAATATTATAGTTGCCCCAATGTTATATTATACGTTATTATAATATAAAAATGGCAAAAAGTCAATTCATTTATACACTTTAAATTATTATTCCGGCAATAATGAGCGTCCGCTTACACAGTAAAATAAATGTAAAATAATATTTTTTTATTGACTTGACGGAAGAAAATGTAGTATAATAGATATGTTGCAGAATCAAAAAAATTTATTTGTAAATGTGAGGTGAGCAAAGTGAGCAGCAGTGATAGTCACGGGCGATTGCGGATATGCGTCCCCGTAGGTGTGCGGAGCGTGCCGCTTTGCCGCCGTTTGATGAATATAGTTCGGACTATGCCCGAATAAACGGGAACCTTTGTCCTGCCCGTTATCACTTTCAATGATGAATTTGCAGCAGATTCTTTAATTGAAAGGTTGGGTATCAATGGAATTTGAAAAAGACAAGGCAATGGAAAATGCTTCGGCTGAAGTTCATATCCCCGATTATGAAAAAGAAATAGCCGGCATAATCAAGGGCAATTTTTCGCCGAAAGCAATGCAGGAAAAGCTGGGGGATTACCACGGCAAGGATATTGCAGAGGTAATGACCCAGGTCACTCCCGCTGAAAGAAAAAGGCTGCTGAGGGTGCTTGATGTTTCCGTGCTGGCAGAAATATTCGAGTATGTGCCCGAGGACAGCGCCGCACTTTTCCTTGACGAGATGGATATGAAGAAAGCAGTTACCTTGCTTTCCGAGCTGGACAGTGATTCCTGTGCAGCTATCCTTCGTGAAATGTCAAAGGAAAAGAGGAATCAGCTCATCGATCTGCTGGACGATGAGACCAAAAGAAAAGTAGAGCTTATCGCTTCCTTTGACGAGGACGAGATAGGCAGCAAGCTAAGCGATAATTTTATCGAACTGAAAAATACCATGTCCGTAAAATCCGCTATGTCAGCGCTTATCGCACAGGCGGAGGATAATGACAACATCTCCACACTTTTCGTTTCGGACGAAAGCGGGGAGTTTTTCGGTGCAATGGATCTTAAAGACCTTATTACCGCAAGGCAGGGGCAGCCGCTGGAAGATCTTATCAGCACGTCCTTCCCTTATGTTTACGGCACCGAAAATATCGACGATTGTATCGAAAGACTGAAGGATTATTCCGAGGACAGTATCCCCGTGCTTGACAACAACAGCCACATTCTTGGCGTTATCACCGCTCACAGTCTCATTGAAGTTGTCGATGACGAAATGGGCGAGGACTACGCAAAGCTGGCAGGTCTTACCGCAGAGGAAGATCTTTCCGAGCCGCTGAGCGCAAGCATTAAAAAGCGTATGCCCTGGCTTCTGGTGCTGCTGGTGCTGGGAATGTGCGTTTCATCTGTGGTCGGACTTTTTGAAGAGGTAATATCTCAGCTTACCATAATAATGGCGTTCCAGTCCCTTATCCTTGATATGGCGGGCAACGTGGGAACACAGTCGCTGGCTGTGACTATCCGTGTGCTTACCGATGAGAACATCACATTTAAGGAAAAGCTTTCCCTTGTGGCAAAGGAAATGAAGATAGGCTTTTCGGGCGGTGTCATACTCGGCGTTATTTCCATACTGTTCGTGGGGCTTTACCTTATGGTGTTCAAGGCAAAAACAGCCGCTTTCGCATTTGCGGTATCTGCCTGCATAGGTGCGGCGCTGCTGCTTTCAATGGTGATTTCGAGCGCAGTGGGAACACTTATCCCTCTGTTTTTCAAGAAGATAAAGATAGACCCCGCAGTTGCATCCGGTCCTCTGATAACCACCATCAACGACCTTGTTGCCGTGGTGACATATTACGGACTCAGCTGGATACTGCTCATAAACATAATGAATTTAACAGGGTGACAAGCCCATGCCCCTGCAATCAAGGTTGCAGGGGTTTTATTGTAAGGAGTATTTTGATGGCAGCAAAGCTTAAATCGGTTTACATTTGTTCCTCCTGCGGATATGAGTCCGCTAAGTGGAACGGAAGATGCCCCTCCTGCGGCGAGTGGAACACCTTTGAGGAAGAGGTGGTGGAGGCTGCGCCCAGAAAGGCGGGAGCAAAGAAAGCCCCCTCCGCTCTTAACGGCGAGGACTGCTCAGACAAGGTGAGAACTCTCTCCCAGATCGACACTGAAGATGAGATACGCTACTCCACAGGCGCAGGAGAACTGGACAGAGTTCTTGGCGGCGGACTGGTCAAGGGTTCGCTGGTGCTTCTGGGCGGCGAGCCGGGAATAGGAAAATCCACTCTGCTTTTGCAGATATGCAGCTACTTCGGCAGGGAGCACACCATTCTCTACGTTTCGGGAGAGGAAAGCGTCCGCCAGGTAAAGCTGAGAGCGGACAGATTGGGCGTTGTCACCACTAACCTGTATCTGCTGAGCATTACCGATGCAGAATCCGTGTGCAGCACCATAACCGCCACACGCCCCGATATCGTTATAATCGACTCCATACAGACCATGAATATCCGTGACATAAGCTCCAGCTCGGGCAGCATAACCCAGGTCAGGGAATGCACAAATATGTTCATGCACCTGGCAAAGGACCTGGAGATCCCTATTTTCCTTGTGGGTCATGTCAACAAGGACGGCGCCATTGCAGGCCCTAAGGTAATGGAGCATATCGTTGATACGGTGCTGTTTTTCGAGGGAGACCGTCATCAGAGCTACCGTCTGCTGAGAGCGGTCAAGAACCGTTACGGCTCCACCAACGAGATAGGCGTTTTTGAGATGCTTGACAACGGTCTTTCTCAGGTGGAAAATCCCTCGGAAATGTTTCTTTCGGGCAGACCCTGCGGCGTTTCGGGAAGCTGTGTGGGCTGCGTAATGGAGGGCACAAGACCTATCCTTGCGGAGATTCAGGCACTTGTTACCAAAAGCGGATATTCCGCTCCCAGGCGTACTTCCACGGGCTTTGATTTCAGCCGCCTTGCCATTATCCTTGCGGTGCTTGAAAAGAGAGCGGGACTTTTTTACGGCTCTCTTGATGTATATGTGAACATTGTCGGAGGCTTCCGCCTTGATGAGCCTGCCGCCGACCTGCCCACAGCACTGGCATTGTACAGCAGTCTTATGGATATGCCCATAAACGAAAAGCTTGTTTCATTCGGAGAGATAGGTCTGGGCGGCGAGATAAGAAGCATATCAAACGTTTCCCAGCGTATTGCGGAGGCTCAGCGCCTTGGCTTTGAAAAGTGCATCATTCCAAAGATGTCACTGCGGCAGATAGACCCCAGGCGGTATAAGATAGGCATAATCGCTGTGTCAAATATCCGCCAGGCATTCGATTATCTCAAAAAAGAAAGAGGAATATCCTGAATTTTATAAAAAGAACTGTATAATTTTTTCATATAGTCTTTATTTTTTACAAAAGCTGTGATATAATATATATTGAATATTTATTTTTTATCGGTGGTGGTAATGTGGCGGAAGCGATAGTAAACGTTTCTTCTATGGACAGTATAATAGCTCTTTTCGGCAGATTTGATGAAAATCTGAACATATTGCAGAGGCAGTACGGCGTGGTCATACTCAGCAGAGGAAATGATATACGCATAAGCGGCGATGAGCCTAACGTTATGAAGGCAAAGGCTGCGGTGGAAGCTCTGGCTGCAATGGCGGACAAGGGCGAGAACATAAACGAGCAGAGCCTCCGATATATTTTCTCCATGGTTGAGGAAAATTCCGTGAACGAGGCTGTAAAGCTTACCGACGGCGGAATATGCGTTACGTCCTCGGGAAAGGTCGTAAAGGCAAAAACTCTCGGACAGAAGAAATATGTTGATGCTATATCCAAGAACACCATTGTAATGGGCATTGGCCCTGCGGGAACGGGAAAGACTTATCTTGCGGTGGCAATGGCTGTCAAGGCGTTCAAGAATCACGAGATAAACAGGATAATACTTACCCGTCCAGCAGTTGAAGCGGGCGAGAAGCTGGGCTTCCTCCCGGGCGATCTCCAGAACAAGGTTGACCCTTACCTCAGACCCCTTTATGACGCTCTTTTTGATATGATGGGAGCGGAGACCTTTGCAAAGTATATTGAGAAGGGCAGCATTGAGGTCGCACCCCTTGCATATATGAGAGGACGTACTCTTGATGATGCGTTCATCATTCTCGATGAGGCGCAGAACACCACAAGGGAGCAGATAAAAATGTTCCTTACCCGTCTTGGCTTCAACAGCAAGATGGTCATTACGGGAGATATCACTCAGATAGACCTGCCCGATGCAGGAAAATCTGGACTGGTAGATGCCATAAGAGTTCTTAAAAATGTAGATGATATTGCGATAGTCCGTTTCAGCGAAAAGGACGTTGTCCGCCACAAGCTGGTACAGGATATTATCAAGGCATACGAAAAGGCAAACGAAGAAAGGAAGAAGTGATCTTATGCCAAAGCTTAAAGTATATATAAAGAACAATCAGAAGAATGTAAAGATACCTGTAGGGCTGAGACTTCTGGTGAGAAAGAGCTGCGCTGCGGTGCTTTCCTATGAGCATTTCGGCAATGATGCTGAGGTAAGCGTTTCTTTCGTCAACAACAACGAGATACGCCGCCTTAACAAGCAGTTCAGAGGAAAGGACAAGTCAACCGACGTGCTGTCATTCCCTCTCGGCGAGGACGGCGTTTACGATATCAATCAGGAAACAGGTGCGCTGCTGCTGGGCGATGTGGTAATCTCCATGGAAACAGCCGTAAAGCAGGCAAAGACCTACGGCCATTCGCTGGAGCGTGAGGTTGGCTTCCTGACCGTTCATTCTATGCTCCACCTGCTGGGCTATGACCATGAGACTTCTCCTCTTGACGCTGCAAATATGCGTGAAAAGGAAGAAGCGATACTGGGCGAGCTTGGCATTTCAAGAGACGTTACCTTCACACCCGATGCTGAATGAGCTGAAGGCTTTCTTTAAAAGCTTTACATACGCTTTTTCGGGCGTGATGCACGCTGTCAGGCATGAGCGTAATATGAGGTTCCATCTCTGCGCTGCTGTGACCGTTTCGGCGGTTTCAGCTATATATGCGGGATAACACGGGCGGAGCTGCTGGCGGTGGTCATATGTATTTCCTCGGTAATATCCGCAGAGCTTATAAACACTGCGGTGGAGAATGCCGTTGATGCCGCTTCAAAGAATATATCCCCGAAAGCAAAAGCGGCAAAGGACTGCGCTGCGGGAGCGGTGCTGATATGCGCATTGTTTTCGGCAGTCTGCGGTGCTGTGATATTTATAAACAGGGAAAGGCTTACCGTTTTATGGGAGTTTTTCTCGGGTAATTTGACAGCTGTTCTCCTTCTTGCGGTATGGCTCATTCTGGCATTTATGTTTGTTTTTAAACCTAAAAATAATTGAAAGATGGATTGAATTTATGGATACAAGATCTGTTTTTGTCACCATTGCGGGACGTGCAAATGCGGGAAAATCTTCCCTGCTGAATAAGCTTGTGGGTGAAAAGATAGCTATGGTCACCGACAAGCCCCAGACTACTCGTACAAAGATAACGGGAGTTCTCACAAAGGGCGAGATACAGTATGTATTTATCGACACACCCGGTATCCAGAAAGCTAAGAACAAGCTGGGCGAGCATATGAATCAGGCTGTCAAGGACTCGGTAACGGGCATTGACGCCATAATCTACGTTGCCGACGTTACAAAGAAGATAAACGAGATAGATATAAACGCCCTGAACAGCTTCAAGGACGGAAAAGCTCCCGTTATACTGCTGCTCAACAAGATAGACCTGCTTGACGACAAGGGCGCTGTGGCTGACAAGATAGCCGAGTTTTCGCAGATAATGGAGTTCAAGTCTGTCATTCCCGTAAGCGTTGCGGAGGACGACGGTCTTGACATTCTCATGGACGAGATAAGCGCACTGGCTGTGCCTGCGCCTCACTATTTCCCCGATGATTCCGTTACCGACCAGCCTGAAAGGGTCATTATGTCGGAGATAATCAGAGAAAAGGTAATGCTTCTCATGCGTGACGAAATTCCCCACGGAATAGCAGTTACCATCGAGCAGCTCAGCGAAAGCGTTACAAAAAGCGGTGAGGATATACTGAACATCTCCGCCACCATTTACTGCGAGAGAGAGTCCCACAAGGGCATGATAATCGGCAAAAAGGGCGCTATGCTCAAGCAGATAGGCAGCCTTGCCCGTGAGGAGCTGGAGGAATTTTTCAGGATACGTGTAAATCTTCAGCTGTGGCTCAAGGTCAAGGAGGACTGGAGAAACCGTGAGGGACTTATCCGCAACTTCGGATTATCAAATAATACCAATGATATAAAGTAAGGTTCGGGAAATAATTATAGTAAACTTCTATTGGAGGGTTTGCTATGACTGAGGATTTTTCCCGTGACAGATGGAACGTTTTTGAAAACAGCGGAAGAGTCGCTGATTATCTTTACTATAAAGGCATAGGCAGCAGAGAGCTGCCCACATCAAGGTCAGCGGGAGGGGAGCCGTCAGATGCTCATAACCACTGTAGGAGCGGTGATATCGGTAAGGGACGTGGGGGATAATGACAGGTTCATCACCGTGCTTTCCCCCGATATGGGCCTTGTGGAAATTTCGGTAAAGGGCGCAAAAAAGCTGGGTTCGGGCAATAATGCCTCAACGCAGCTTTTTGCCTGTTCAAAGTTCTGTTTCAGGGAGCGGTCGGGCAGGTATTACCTTAACAGCAGCGAGCCTGTGAAAATATTCTACGGGCTTCGCCTTGATATGCAGAAGCTTGCCCTTGCGTCTTATTTTTCCGAGATAATAACCTGCGCCGTTACCTCAGGGCAGACCGCAAACGACATATACAGGCTTTTTCTCAACAGCCTTTATATGATATCCGAAAAGGAAGCGGACTGCGATTTTATAAAATTCGTTTTTGAGATGAGAGTGTCCGCAGACCTGGGAATGATGCCCGGACTGCTGGGCTGTGATGAGTGCTACCGCTCCGATGTACCGCTGTATTTTCTCATAAAGCAAGGGATATTCCTCTGCGATGAGCATATGCAGACAAGGGTGCTGTACCCCAACAAATATAATATTGAGATAACTCCGGGAATGTTTGAGGCTATAAGGTTTGTGTGCCTGTCCGAGCTTGACAGGATATTCAGCTTCAGGCTTTCCGAGGGCGCTCTTAAAAAGCTGGGCAAAATAAGCGAGCTGTATGCACAGGAGCATTTTGAGAGACATTTCAGGACGCTGGATTTTTATCATTCAATATCAGCGTCTGCACAATATGAGGATAATAAAAATGAATAAACACTATAAAACACTTGAATTACATAAGATAATGGATATGCTGGCGGAGCAGGCAGGAAATGACGAGACCCTCCGCATGATATCCGAGCTGGAGCCTGTTACCGATATCGACAAGGTAAGAACAGAGCTTAAAAAGACCGAGGACGCATTCGACCTTTCGGTAAAATACGGCACACCGCCCTTTTATCGCTTCAAGGATATAAGAGGCTCGCTGCAAAGAGCGCAGTCGGGTTCAAGTCTTACTCTCCGTGAACTGCTTGACGTGGGCGTGATGCTCAGGCAGATAAGGGGTCTCACCGACTATTACGCTTCCGCAGGAGATGCGGAGAACACGCTTACTCCGCTGTTTACCGAGCTTTCCCCCAACAAGTGGCTGGAGGATAAGATACAGAACGCCATTCTCAGCGAGGACGAGATCGCCGATACCGCCAGTGCCGAGCTTGCCAACATCAGGCGCAAGATAGCTCAGGCGGGCATCAGGATAAGAGAGAGCCTTGACAAGATGGTTCGCTCTGCCGACGTGCAGAAGTCGCTGATGGATAACATCGTAACCGTCCGTGACGGCAGATATGTTCTCCCCGTAAAGGCGGAGTACAAGGGCAACGTAAAGGGTATCGTCCATGCTTCCTCCGCAACAGGCTCCACACTGTTCATCGAGCCTGAGGCTGTTGTTGAGGCAAATAACGATATCCGTGTTCTCCAGGGCAGGGAGCAGGAGGAGATCGAGCGAATTATCGCCGAGCTTTCCTCCGATTGTGCAGCCTGCGCCGAGACTATGAAAAATGACTACATGACCTGCGCCGAGCTTAACCTTTACTTTGCAAAATCAAACCTTGGCGCAAAGATGAAGGGCTGTATCCCCGAGATATCCGATGACGGCGTTCTGGAGCTTAAAAAGGCACGTCACCCCCTTATTGACCCCGATAAGGTCGTTCCCGTGGATATCACCGTGGGCAAGGATTACAGCACGCTTATAGTAACAGGCCCCAACACAGGCGGTAAGACCGTTCTGCTGAAAACGGCGGGACTTCTCACAGCCATGACCATGTGCGGACTTATGGTGCCTGCCGCTGACGGAACAAAGATATCCGTTTTCAGGCATATCCTTGTTGATATCGGCGATATGCAGAGCATCGAGCAGAGCCTTTCCACATTTTCCTCCCACATGAGCAACGTGGTGAACATCATCAAGACCGCCGACGAAAGCTCCCTTATCCTTATAGATGAGCTGGGTTCGGGAACCGACCCTGTTGAGGGTGCGGCTCTGGCGGTTTCAATCATCGAAGCGCTTATGGAAAAGGGCAGCAGGATATTTGTCACCACCCACTACCAGGAGCTGAAAATTTTTGCTATCGAGCATGAAAATGTAGAGAACGGTTCCTGCGAGTTTGATGTAAAGACCCTCCGGCCCACATACAGGCTCATAATCGGCTCTCCCGGAAAATCAAACGCATTTTCCATTTCGTCAAAGCTGGGAGTGCCTGCGGATATCATTGCCAATGCAAAGGCACTGGTCTCAGATGATGACCGCCGCTTTGAAGAGGTTGTCACTCAGCTGGAAGCTTCCAGACGTGCCCTTGACAAGCAGAACACCGAGCTTGCTCAGCTGAAAAAGCAGGCAAAGGAGCAGGCGGAAGCCCTTGAACGTGAGAAGCAGGAGTTTGAAGCCCGTAAGGACGAGGAGTTTGAAAAGGCACATACCCAGGCAATGCGCATAGTTGAGAACTGCCGCTATCAGTCAGATAAGCTTCTTGAAGAGCTGGCGGATATCCGCAAGGAGCGCAACAAGGAAGCATTTGATAAGCGCACCAGCGCCGCAAAATCCATGAGCCGCAGCTCTCTCGATAAAATGTATGACGAGGCAAATCCCGTCCGCAAGAAGGAAAACGAGTATAAGCCTCCACGTCCTTATAAGAGGGGAGACAGCGTTGTTATCGTTGATATAGGCAAAAAGGGAATACTTGCCAGTGACCCCGATGCCAACGGAAATGTTTTTGTGCAGGTGGGCATTATGAAGACCAAGACCAACGTAAGCCGTCTGCGACTTGCGGAGGAGGACAAGGTGACTGTGGGCAGCAAAAAGGCTCCCGCAGGCGCAAGAGCGGGAGTTTCCAAAACCAAGGTCAGCGGGAAAATGGAGCGCAGAAGCTCGCTGGAGCTTGACATAAGAGGCTGCGCCGTTGACGAGGGCATTCACGAGGTTGATGCTTTCATCGACAACGCCGTAATGGTAAATGCAGGCATAATAACCATTATTCACGGCAAGGGAACGGGACTTCTGAGACAGGGCATACAGCGCCACCTGAAGCATCACCCATCGGTAAAAAGCTTCCGAAACGGACTTTTCGGCGAGGGCGAGGACGGCGTTACCGTTGTTGAGCTGAAATGATAAATGATAAAAAAAGTCGGACAGGGCATGTGCCTTGTCCGATTTTTGCTTTACTCATCAATATTTATTTTCATAAGTTGTCCCATATCGTCATAGCAGCGGATATATATAGGCTCACTGCCGCATTGACCGATAAGCGTCTCTGTATCCGCCTGATCGCCACCGTTCACCTCACGGCTCGAAAGTCCTGTGAAGATAACAGTCCTTGCAGTGCCGCTTGCTGTGAGTATCATAACGGTTTCACTGCCCTCGTAATTCTGACCCGCAAAGGAAACAGTGCCCGTTATGTGGGGATAAAGCTTAAAATATTCCTCGTTGTCAAGGACAAGCACTGTTCCGCCGTTCTCGTCCTCGGTGCGGATTTTTTCAAATATGTCGGAAGCACTGCCGCCGAATATTTCGCTGAATTGGTGTATCTCACGGATATCCGATGTGTATGAGACATTGCTTTCGCCGTCCGTTAATGTTACAGAGGCAATTTCAGCAGTGTGATAATAATATTTTCGAGTGCTTTTATCCAGTGCATACTGCACCTTTTCGTTCATGGCATCGTCGGAGGGTTCAAGGAAAATTTTCCTGCCCGATTCGCTTTCGATGTCGTTCACAACGGGGACAGCATTTTCGCAAAGCTCGGCGCAGCGTGAATCAATGAGCCAGCCCTCGGCAGTTCTGCGAATGGGCGCAGTGTTTTCGGAAAGGCTTATTTGAACATTTCCGTATTCATCGGAAACGTTCAGCATGATGATATATTCGTCGCCTATCTGCATTTCGCCCAGTTCGCCGTCCGCTGTGGGATCGGAGGACACATACATGATATCGGTAAAAGTGCTGTTTGGGGAAACATTATCGGCGTAATAATATTCTATGGGTGACAGCTCATATTCTATCCGTCCCGTATCGCTTTCGGGAAGATAGTTCTTTGTTATCACCCTGCACCTGAGGATAATATCCGCTTCATCAAGAGAAATATCCTGCTGTGAAGCATCGGCAGTGACTGCTGCGTGGAAACAGACGTCTGTGGGTTTAATGAACTCACTCAGCAGATGTTCGCTGCCGCTTTCAAGAAATTTGTCAAGAGACGCAGTGGTCTCGGACATTTCCGCAAGCTCCGCTATGCTTATGTCAGATGTTCCGCTGGAATTCAGATAGGACAACCCGAAGAACGCTGCTGCCGTCACAGCAGCCGCAGTTATTGTCATGGCAGCTATACGCCGCCTGCTGCTGTGCATTTTTATCCTTTTCTTGGCAATAAGCTCGCCCTTTTCAAAACGGAAAAGACTGTCAAAATCGGCAGGCTCGCCGGCATTTCTGTCAAATTGTTCCGCATATTTGTTTCTGCCGTTCATACCGATTCCTCCTTATATAGCTTTTTCAGTTTTTCACGCCCACGCATCATTCGCACACGCACGGTCGATTCCTTTACTCCCAGCATACGGGCTATCTCCGAGGTGGAGAAGTTCTCGTAATAGAACAGGTGCAGTGGAACTCTCTCCTTTTCGGGCAGCCGCATCACCGAGCGGAAAAGGTCGGATTCCTCGCCGAAATCCTCTTCATAGGGAACGGTGTCCAGATCATCTTCCGAGACGATGCGGGTGAACCATGATGAGCGCAGTGTGTTCTTGCAGATGTTCGACGTAACGGTTATGAGCCACGGCTTTATATGCCCGCAGTCGCTCAGCTTATCCATGTTCTTATAGTATTTGAGAAAAACTTCCTGCATAACATCGTTGGAGTCTGAACGGTTTTTCATGTAGCTGAATGCAACCGAATAAACAAGTCGGCTGCAGCTTTCAAATACATTTTTAAATAGCTGCTGTTTTTCGGCGTCAGTCAGCATCTGCCTGTTCACCCCCTGTAATATTTCTATAATTTTGCCCCTCTGATAGTAATACAGATCAGCGGGGCAGATTGTTACAATTTACGAAGAAATTTTTTTCTTCCCGAATGTGGCTTCCATCAGCTGCTTGTCGGAAGCATATCCTATGATGAGAAGTATGGTCATGAATATCCATACGATAGGCTCCGATATCATTACTCCGAAGTATCCCAGAGCAGGTGCGGCGGTGAATGCGATTACCGCCTTTCCAACCATTTCTATAATGCTGCTGGCTACGGGAACTGCCTTTCTGCCAAGTCCCTGCAGAGAACTTCTCAGCACGATAAGCACCGCAAGCACAAAGTAGAATGGAGTATTTACACGCATATATTTTGATGCAAGGTCAACGATATACTGCTCGTCCGTGCCTGCTATCCAGCTTACGATGTATGGCGAGAAAACATATCCGATGATGACCGCCGCAGCCGACCATACCCACGCCATAAGGATAGAGCTTTTTACGCCCTTGCCAGCACGGTCAGGTCTGTTCGCACCGATGTTCTGGCTGCAATAGGTGGCGCAGGCGGAGCCGAATGCGGTGTAGGGGAGCATAAGAATGCTGGATATCTTTCTTGCGGCGGTGTGAGCCGCAATGGTCTTTGTGCCGAAATCATTGATTGCACGCTGGAGAATAAGGGAACCTATCTCGACCAGCGAGAACATAAGCGCAAGCGACAGACCCATAGAGAAAAGCTCCCACACCTCTTCCCATGTTATCTTGAATTCCTCGGGCTTTGGGATAAGATAGGGGAAGCGAATCACTATATAAATGCAGCATAGGATAAATGAAACTGCCTGCGATATGATAGTCGCATACGCCGCTCCCGAAACGCCCATGCCGAATTTTGCAATGAAAAGGATATCAAGTCCCACGTTCATGGCGGAGGATATTATAAGGAACACCAGAGGAGTTATGCTGTCGCCCACGGCTCTCAGAACACCTGCGGACATATTGTAAAGCATGGCTGTTACCATAAAGAACAGTGTAACGGAGATGTAGCTGTAAGCCTCATCAAAAATATCTGCGGGAGTGTTCAGCAGGTGCATAAAGGGCTTGATGAAGAATATGCTTGCCACGGTAAGCACTGCCGATACCGCCAGACCGATGATTATAGTTCCCGCTACCGAGCGGCGCATCTTAACGTTATCGCCTGCGCCGTAGTGCCTTGCGGTTATTATTGAAAAGCCGTTGGTAAGACCCGACATAAAGCCGATTATAAGGGTGGAGATATAGCTTGTGGAGCCAAGCGCCGCTATAGCGTCAACGCCGATAGTCCTTCCCACTATAATAGTATCGATCATGCTGTAAAGCTGCTGGAAAAGGTTTCCGATAATAATGGGTACCGAAAAGGCGAATATCACCTTGGCGGGATTGCCCGAAGTAAGTTCTTTCATATGTTCTATCCTTTCAAAAATATATCAATAGTATAGATTATATCATCGCAAAGGATTTGTCAACAAAGAAATTCAGAGGATTTTATTAAAAAAGTTTGCTTATACTAAGCATCAATTAAAAACTATACAAAAAATCGAGCATGATCTTGCGTGTATGGGTTATGTGAAGACTTTTTGTCTATAGTTTTATTGGTGATTGGTATTATAATACCTGACATACCGCTGTCATATTACCTGTGATATAATGATAATTGAAGGTATCTGCGATTTAAACATATTTTTTCAAAAACCAATGACAAATTCGGATAAATGTGTTATAATAAAATAAATACGACAATATCCGACAACATGAGAGGGGGAAGCCGTATGGAGGAAGTAAAGGCTGTTTCCATACTGCACAGGAACAAGACCTCGGGCTGGTTCGGCACCGACTATAATATGAACCTTTACAGGGGCTGCTGCCACGGCTGCATATACTGTGACAGCCGCAGCGACTGCTACGGCATCGGCGACTTTGATTCGGTAAGGTGCAAGGCAAACTCGCTGGAGATCCTCCGTGACGAGCTGCGCAGAAAGGTACATACGGGGGTCATCGGCACGGGTGCCATGAGCGACCCTTATAATCCATATGAAGAAAAGACTCTACTTACCCGCCATGCGCTGGAGCTTATCGACGCTTACGGCTTTGGCTGTGCAGTGCTTTCAAAAAGTGCGCTTATGACCCGTGATATTGATATTTTTCTTTCCGTAAAGGAACATTCTCCCATGATGTGCAAGCTTACAGTCACCACCGCCGATGATGAGCTTTGCAAAAAGCTTGAGCCAAATGTGAGCGTGTCCTCGGAGCGCTTTGAGGCGCTGGCAAAAATGTCGGAAAGCGGACTTTTCACGGGAATAACCATGATGCCCGTTCTGCCGTTTATCGAGGACAGCGAGGAGAATATCCGCTCCATTGTCCGCCTTGGGCATGAAGCGGGAGTGCATTTCATATACCCCGCTTTCGGAGTTACTCTCAGGAACACTCAGCGTGAGCATTTTCTCAGCAGTCTTGACAGCATATTCCCGGGGGAACGGCTGTCGGACAAATATATCCACCGCTTCGGCAATTCCTATGAATGCACCTGCCCAAATGTAAAAGTGCTGTGGAAAGCATTCACCGAGGAATGTGAAAAATACGGCATACTTTATAAAATGCAGGATATCATATCTGCTTCAAAACTGGGGTATGAATACGACCAGATGAGCTTGTTTGAGTAAAAATCCGCTGCCACATTATTGTGACAGCGGACTTTTGCATAATATCAGTAGCTTTCGGAAAGATAAAGCTGAACTCTGTTCTGGATAGCTTCGGCAGCTTCCTTTGAGCTGATGTTTCCATTAAAATACCGTGACGCTTCCTCACTGATGATGTCGCTTACGGTGGTGTTGTATTTGTGGATATTCTGCACGGAGCTTATAACGGCGTTTACCTTGTCGATATCCGCCTGAGCAGGCTCGCCGATGCCCATAGTTCCGCTTGAAAGCATCATATGTCCCATTACGGTTGTGGGGTTTGTGACACGGGAACTGTCGTGGGTCATAGCTTTTTCAGCTTTTTTCTGAAGTGAATCGTTTCTCACAGGGAAGCAGTCAACGTAGTCCTGATAATCGGGGAGCAGCAGGGTGCGTACAAATCTCCATGCACCCTCCTTATTGACTGAGGAGCTTATTGCAAAGCCTGTTTCTATCTCGAATGCAGAGCCTATACCGCTTTCAACGGGAAATCCCACAGCGGTGGCAGGCTCGCCGAAATTCTCATGCTCAAAGGTGTATATATCCGCATAATCGTTGAGGTAGGATATGAGCAGCAGAGAGCTTTCGTCGGCATACATGGTGGCATATCTGTCCCAGAAGCTGTCATCAAAATAAGCGTCGGTATCCAGTGAGGACATATATTCATTTGCATATTCCAGCAGCCCGATAAAATAGTCGGAGGTAAAATCGCATGTGCCTTTTTTAATATCAATAAGCCTGCTGCCTGACATATAAAGGGCGTAGTCAAGGATATCGTTTTTGCAGGAGCCGGGGAAGATCTCCGTGCCCGAGGGTCTCTGTGCGGCAATGTTTCTGAGCTGCTCGGTGGTGATGCCCATTTTATCGCCGAATATGGAAGTTTTTCCCAGAACGGTGAATACATTGAAGCGGTCGCTGAATGTATAAAGCTTGCTGTCGGTCTCGGAGGCTTTAAGCAGGTTCGGCAGGAAATCCTCACGGCTCAGCTCGCTGTCACTGTCGATAAATTCATACATATCGGCAAAAATTCCCTTTGTAACATATGTATCCGCAGGGGTCTCGTTGCCTATCATAAGTATATCGGGAGTTTTGCCCGAAAGCATATCCATATTCAGCGACTGTATGTCGTTGTAGCATTTAAGGGTTATACGGTATTCGCTGTCCCTGCGGTTAAAGTTTACCGCCTGATTTTTTATATAAGGGTCAAGGCTGTATTCATCGCCTGCAAGTATAAGCTCTTTTCGTTGTGCGGGCTTTTCGTCCGTTGCCGAAATTTTGTAGGCGCAGGGTCTGCCTGAGGGATATGCGCTTCCGCCGCATATGAAGCCGTCCTCTGTGGGGAATATCTTTGTTACCTCCATTATGCTGACGCCGCTGTCGATCCAGTTGAACAGCTCAGTCTTTGTGCCCACTTCAGGGTCGTAGGAATAAAATGTAGTTCCGTCGGTGATAAAAAGCTCGCTGTCACCATAGCCCGAAACAGGATATGTATCGGACGAATACACCTCGTCAAATGGAAGCGCTGCCTTTACAAGCTCCTTATTGGTCATGTCTGCCTTATACAGTACAAAGCCGTTTGAATATGACCATACATACACCGTTCCCGATGCGCCTTTGACCATATTCCATGCGCTCATGTTTTCTGCGGACATTTTGCAGATAAAGCTGCCGTCATATCCGAAAACATAGATATTGTTGTAGCAGTTGACGAAAAGATAGTCCTCGGCAGCGCATATGCCGTCAACATAAAAATCGTTGTCGATGCCCTCGGGGGAAAGCGGCAGGGACGATACATCGTTGCCCTCTGCGTCTGTTTTTACAAGGGTGCAGGTCTGACCATCATCGTTATACATGGTGCTGACATAATATCCCGAGCCGTCAGCGGTGAATGATATCTCTGAGCGGCGGTCATCTGTGATCAGTCGGGAGCGGAAGTCGCTTCCGTCGGACTTCATGCTGTTGAAATAATATTCAGCCGAATCGTCTGTCATAAGATATGATCTGAAAAAGAGCCTGTCCGATGCGGGGGAGTAGGAAAAATCCTGTATCTCGCCCATAGCCTTGCTGTCAGAAATACTCTGGGTGCTGATATAGTTCAGGGTCTTGACGGCTTCCGTATCGGGCTGAGTTTTGCTGTTCTGAGCGCAGGCAGTGAGCATTGCCGCAGATGCAAGGAGGCATACTGCTTTGACGGTAAGTTTTTTCATTTTTTGAATATCCTTTCTTTTCTTTTGAGGCATTGAAGCCCTCACGCTATATATACAAATGCAAAGTGCGAAATGTTACATAGCTATAATTGTATCGTCTGATATAATACGGTTATAACACATGAATACGGATTTGTCAATAGGCAGCTGCATGGATATTCGGAAATTTTTCCATGAATGACATTCGCACAGCCGCAGATAATACTTATGTACCCGATCCGTACAAACGCTTGCTTTGGGCAGGCATTTGTATGGAATGCGGTAAAATATAGATAAAAAGAGGTATTTGTCATGTCTAAGAATTCTGCTATCAAGTGCGATGTAACAAGCTGCAAGTATAATCTCAACGCAGAGCATTACTGCTCTCTCGAGTCCATCAAGGTTGGCACTCACGAGGCTAACCCCACCGTTCCCGAGTGCACAGACTGTATGTCCTTCGTCTGCAAGCCCTCCTGCTGCGGCTGATAAATCCACCCTTTGCGGACGTCCGATTTGCTTCGGGCGTCCGCTTCTTTTTTGACAAATTGTAAAAACATTTTGTCACTGCAAAAAAATGGCATATAATCTCTTGTAAAATTAAGTAAAAGGGTGTATAATTAAACTCGGATAAATTTTATTTACAGCTTTGCTCATGCCTTGCTGCGAAATGGAGGAACTAAATTATGATGACTGAAAGTCAGAGAGCGGCGCTTGCGGAATATGCGGCTGTCAAAGGTCAATGCCCCGCAAGAGAACGACTTGCAGCACTTTTTGACGATGGAGTTTATACGGAAACAGGCTCAAATCTCAGAGCCGGTGAGAACCTCGCAGGCGTGGTAACCGCATACGGATATATCGGGGGAACTCCCGCATACGCCTTTTCTCAGGACAGCACTGTTATGAAGGGTGCAGTAAGCCTTGCTCACAGTGCCAAGATATGCAAAATGTTCGAGCTTGCCGCAAGGAACGGCGTTCCCGTTGTGGGAATATATGATTCATGCGGCGCATTCGTTGAGGACGGAGCTGATGCTCTCAACGCTTACAGTGATATTCTTCTCAGCATGGGCAGCCTTTCCGGCGTAGTTCCCATGGTATCGGTTATTTCCGGAGTATGTGCGGGAACTATGGCAATGATAGCTTCCTCCGCTGATTTCTCCGTTATCACCGAGGGCGCTGAGCTTTATCTTGACGCATCGGGAAACAACGCTTCCGCCGAGAGCGCAGCAAAGAGCGGCGCAGTTAGCGCATATGCCAAGTCCGATGCAGAGGCTATGGATACTGTCCGCAGATATCTTTCCCTTATGCCTCAGAATAACCTTTCACCCCTTCCCGAGTTTGAGTTTGACGCTCCCGTGAGCGCAGCTTTCGATAACGCCGAGAACGCAGCCGAGAGCATTGCGGATGCAGGCAGCATTCTTGAGGTTTACGGCGAGTACGGCACAGCTTCCTACACTGCGCTCTGCACAGTTTCGGGAGTTACAGCAGGTATCGCTGCCACCAACAAGACCAAGGACAAGCTAACCTCTGCAGACTGCTCAAAGATCGCAAGATTTGTTCGTCTCTGCGACGCTTACAGCATTCCCGTCATCACTGTTGCCGATACCGAGGGCTTTGACCTTCATGGCGCAGATATGGTACGTGTGGGTGCTGCTCTTGCAGGCGCATATGCCGAGGCTTCATGTGCAAAGATAGCACTGGTAAGCGGCAAGGCATGCGGAATGGCTTATATCGCATTTGCAGGCAGGAATGTTGCTGCCGATGCAGTTTATGCGCTTCCCGAGGCAGTTATCGCTCCCATGGATCCTGTCAGCGCAGCTGAGTTCCTTTATCATGACAAGCTCAAGGGCGCAGATGACCTTGCAGCTGCAAGAGCTCAGGTAGCCAAGGAATATGCCGAGAATGAAGGCTCTGCATTTGCGGCAGCAGCCAAGGGTGCGGCTGACGAAGTGGTAACAGCCGAAAACGTAAGAGCAGCAGTTGCTTCCGTTCTTGATGTTACAGCAGGTAAGCGCCTTAACAAGCGCCTTCCCAAGAAGCACAACATTCTTCCCCTTTGATAAAATTAACCTGAAAGGTCGATATACATTATGAAGAGATTTAATATTACAGTAAACGGAAAGTCCTATGACGTAGCAGTAGAGGAAGTAGGCGGCGCAGCTCCCGTTCAGGCAGCTCCCGCAGCAGCACCCGCTCCTGCACCTGCCGCAGCACCCTCAGCTGCTCCTGCAGCAGGCAACGGCACACCCGTTAAGGCTCCCATGTCCGGAAATATCCTTGATGTCAAGGTAAACGTAGGCGACACTGTTTCCGCAGGCCAGGTCGTTGTAGTTCTTGAGGCACTCAAGATGGAAAATGATATCGTAGCTCCCGTAGCAGGCAAGATCACATCTATCGCTGCCAAGAAGGGCGATACCGTTAATTCCGATGACGTTCTCGCTACCATCGCATAAGCTGAAAGGAGCGATCCACAATGCCTAAAGTAAAAATCACCGAAACCGTTCTCCGTGACGCTCATCAGTCGCTCATCGCAACAAGAATGAGCATTGACGAGATGCTCCCCATTATGCAGGAGATGGATAAGATCGGCTACTATTCCGCAGAGGTCTGGGGCGGCGCAACATTTGATGCTTGTATCCGTTTCCTCGACGAGGACCCCTGGGAGAGACTGAGAATAATCCGTAAGAATATGCCCAACACCAAGCTCCAGATGCTTTTCAGAGGTCAGAATATGCTGGGCTACCGTCACTATGCTGACGATATTCTTGAATATTTCGTTCAGAAAACTGTTGCAAACGGTATGGATATTATCCGTATCTTTGATGCGCTGAACGATATCAGAAACCTCCAGACAGCTATCCGCGCTGCCAAGAAGGAGGGCGCACACGCTCAGGTAGCAATGTCCTTTACACTGGGCGATGTTTTCACCGATGATTACTATGTAAACTACGCAAAGCAGTGCGAAGCAGAGGGCGCTGATTCCATCTGTATCAAGGATATGGCTGCGCTTCTTACTCCTTTCAGAGCTGCTTCCCTTACAAAGGCTCTCAAGGAGAACATCGGTATCCCCATTCAGCTCCACACACACTATACATCGGGTCTTGCTTCAATGTGCCAGCTCAAGGCTATTGAAAACGGCTGCGAGTATATCGACACAGCAATGTCTCCTCTGGCTCACGGTACTTCCCATACTCCTACCGAGTCTATGGTAGCAGCGCTCCAGGGCACAGAGTACGATACAGGTCTTGACCTTGTAAAGCTTACCGAGATCAGAAGCTACTTCATGGGTCTGCGCAAGAAGTATATCGACGAAGGTCTCCTTGACCCCAAAATCCTTGTTGCAGATGCAAACGCACTTATCTATCAGGTTCCCGGAGGAATGCTTTCCAACCTTCTGTCCCAGCTAAAGCAGTCGGGCAAGGAGGATAAGTTCGAGGAAGTGCTCAGAGAAGTTCCCAGAGTTCGTGCAGATGCAGGCAATATCCCTCTTGTTACTCCTTCCTCCCAGATCGTGGGCACACAGGCTGTGTTCAACGTTATCAGCGGCGAGAGATACAAGACCGTTACCAAGGAATTCAAGGACGTTATCGCAGGCAAATACGGAAGAACTCCCACACCTATCGACCCCGAGTTCAGAAAGTCCATACTCAAGGGCGAGGAGGCTATCGATTGCCGTCCCGCAGATCTGCTTGAGCCTGAGCTTGATACTCTCCGAAAGGAATGCGCAGAGTGGATCGAGCAGGACGAGGACGTTCTCACCTACGCAATGTTCCCCAAGGTCGCTCCCAAGTTCTTTGAGAAGAGACGCAACAAGAAGTACGGCATTGACGGAAAGAATTCCGATGCCGCAAGCAAGATCCATATGGTATAAGGCTTTAAGCCCCGCTAACAAAAATCAAGAGATACCGTGCCAAGGTGCGGTATCTCTTTAAATTTGTAAATTATTCCGAGGAACTTCACATTGCTATTGCATTTTTTGGAAAAATAGTATATAATAAGTAAAATTCGTTTTTTCTAAGGAGGCTATTTTATGTTAGAAGAGATCATCGGTTCCGTATGCAGATATTCAAATGAGAAAATCAAGATAACAAAGGGCATGGCTGTTGCCGCAGCTCTCGGTGCATTCATTATAGGTCTTATTTCAGGCGTTATAGCTGCCAGTCTGGCACTCAGCAAGAAGTTTGCTGCCTGCTGCTCTTCAAGCGACGATTTCGACGCTGACGAGTATGTTAAAAATCTGAATTTCAGCGACGATGAATGATCTGCGTCCCAATAAATAAATCAGCAAAGGAAAATCAAAGATATGAAATTAGGTATGGTCGGTCTTCCTAACGTAGGAAAAAGTACGCTCTTCAACGCTCTTACAAATGCAGGCGCAGAATCTGCAAACTATCCTTTCTGCACCATCGAGCCCAACGTGGGCATAGTTTCCGTTCCCGACAGCCGTCTTGACAAGCTCAGGGAAATGTACAACCCCGATAAGTTTACCCCTGCCACACTTGAATTTGTTGATATCGCAGGTCTGGTAAGAGGCGCTTCCAAGGGCGAGGGCCTGGGTAACAAGTTCCTTGCAAATATCCGTGAGGTCGATGCCATCGTTCACGTTGTACGCTGCTTTGAGGACGATAACATCGTTCATGTTGACGGCGAGATAAATCCTGAGAGAGATATCGAAACTATCGACCTGGAGCTTATCTTCTCCGATATCGAGCTGCTGGAGCGCCGTATCGACCGCACAAAGAAGCTCATCAAGGGCGATAAGAAGTATCAGGCTGAGCTGGAGTTTCTTGAAGCTCTGAAAGCTCATCTTGAAGAGGGTCACTCTGCCCGTTCCTTCGGCTTCACCGAGGAGCAGGAGGAGATAATCAAGACAACTCCGCTGCTTTCCGCAAAGCCTGTCATCTACGCTGCAAATCTCAGCGAAGATGATTTCAAGAACAACATCGAAAATTCCAAGCATTATAAGACAGTGTGCGAGATAGCTGAGCGTGAACACGCCGCAGTGCTGCCCATCTGCGCCGAGCTTGAAGCCGAGATATCCGACATGAGCGGCGAGGACAAGGAGATGTTCCTTTCCGAGCTGGGTCTTGAGGTATCGGGTCTTGACAGAATTATCAAGGAGGGCTATTCTCTGCTTGGCCTTATCTCCTACCTTACCGCAGGTCAGCCTGAGGTTCGTGCATGGACTATCAAGAAGGGAACCAAGGCTCCCCAGGCAGCAGGAAAGATACACACCGATTTTGAAAAGGGCTTTATCAGAGCGGAAGTCGTTTCCTTTGACGACCTTATGGCGTGCGGCTCCATGGCTGCCGCAAAGGAAAAGGGACTTGTGCGTTCCGAGGGCAAGGAATATGTTATGCAGGACGGAGATATCGTTCTTTTCCGCTTTAATGTCTGATCCTTTCGGGAGGGATTTTTATGAAGAGGCATGAATATTTATACTCTGCGCTGGCAGCATTTGGTGCGGCGTTGGTGTTCATCGTGTTCGGTTCGGTAGTGCTCCATGTGCTCAATCCGTATCTTGATGCGGCTGAGATAGGCTTTATGTTCTTCAAGATGATACCCATTGCGTTCATAGCAATAGGCGCAGTTTTTGCGGTTATCGGCGCATATGCGCTTGTCAATGAAAGAATGATCGAGAACGGCGAGGTCATTGAGGCAGAGATAACAGGCATCAACGAGTTCTTTGTTGGTCAGACCACTGAGATAGTTCATTACAACCTGTTCTGCGAGGCTGTTATCAACGGAAGAAAGTACAGATTTTCCAAGAAAAATCTGGAGACCAATCCCAAGGAGCAGTTTGCGGGCGGCTATGTTCCCGTAAAGATAAATCCTAAAAATCCGATGCAGTATTTTATAATGATGTGATATTGCTACATAATGAGGGGTATATTTCGCTAAGAAATATACCCCCTTTTCTGTTTAATTTGTAAAAAATGTCAATTCCAATTAAAGGGCTGCTATGGTATAATATAATGTGGTTTGTTATATTCAAATAACTTATGAGGACGGTTGTATATGAGTTTTGTATCGTTAAAAAATGTATATAAGCGCTATCAGATGGGCGAGGTAACTATCACCGCATCGGACGGCGTAAGCTTTGATATCGAAAAGGGCGAGTTCGTTGTTATCACAGGTGCCAGCGGTGCGGGAAAGACCACTGTACTGAACCTTATGGGCGGAATGGACACCTGCGATGAGGGCGAGATTATCATTGACGGCAAGGATATCGCAAAGCTCAAACCCAGAGAGCTTACCGCTTACCGTCGATATGACATTGGATTTGTTTTCCAGTTCTACAATCTGGTGCAGAACCTTACCGCATATGAGAATGTGGAGCTTGCGGCTCAGACCTGCAAGGATAAGAGCATTGATGCGGCTCAGGTGCTGAAGCAGGTGGGTCTGGAAGACAGAATGAACAACTTCCCCGCACAGCTTTCCGGCGGCGAACAGCAGAGAGTTTCCATTGCAAGAGCGCTGGCAAAATCACCCAAGCTCCTGCTCTGCGATGAGCCTACGGGCGCTCTCGACTATAACACGGGCAAGACAATACTGAAGCTTTTGCAGGATACCTGCCGTGAAAAGGGTATGACAGTGGTAGTCATCACCCACAATCAGGCGATAACCCCCATGGCTGACCGTGTTATCAAGATAAAGAACAGCAAGGTGGCAAAAATATCCCTCAATCCCAATCCCACACCTGTTGAAAATATTGAATGGTAAGGTAATAACGCTATGAAGAAAAATATGCTTTTACTGAATACTGTCAGAGGCGTAAAGAAATCTCCCGGAAGATTTGTGGCGATCCTTACTATCATTGCGATAGGCTGTGCGTTTTATGCAGGTTTAAGCGCAGTATCAACTGACCTTAAAAATTCCGGCTGGAAGTATTACAGGGAATATGCCCTTGCGGACGTTCAGATTAAATCCACGCTGGGCTTTAACGGCGATGAAATAGAAAAGCTTTCCGACGGCGAGCATTTTGACAGCGGATATGCAGGCTATTCGGCAGACCTATTTGTGGAAAACAATGGCGGTCAGTCGGCTGTAACAGTGCTTTCCTATTCGGCAGATCAGCCGCTCAACAAGCTTTATCTTATGGAGGGCAGGCTTCCCGAAAAGGCAGGGGAGTGCGTTGCCGATTATGATTCCATGCACAAGATATCCTTTAAAATAGGAGATACCGTAAAGCTTTCCGCTGACGGCGACAATGATGTGGCTGACTATTTAAATCAGTCGGAATATACCGTGGTGGGCCTTGTAAAATCTCCCGTGTATGTTTCATATGATCGAGGCTCCACAACTATCGGAACAGGCTCCGTAAGTGCATTTATCTACGTGCCTGAGGAAAACTTTGCCTATGACGCTTATACCGACCTTTACCTTTCGGTAACAGGGGCTATGGACGAAAGCGTCAAGCCTTTTTCAGATGAATACAACGATATCGTAGCCGCTGCCGAGGAATACGCCGAGGGAATGTCAGCTCAGCTTCTCAGCGAGCGTTCGGACGAGATACGTGCCGATGCAGATGAGCAGATAGCAGATGCAAAGGAAAAGCTGGCGGACGGTCAGAAAAAATATGACGACGCCAAAAAGGACTATGACAAGGGTCTGAACGAGTACAACAAGTCCTACAGTCAGATAAACGAGCAGAAAAAAGAGCTTACCGATGCAAAAAAGGATATCGAGGACGGCAGAAAAGAGCTGGCAGAGAACGAGGAAAAGATGAACGCCCTTGCCGCCACCTGCACTCAGATAGACGATATCCTGAAAATATACGAAAAGGCATACGTCAAAGTGCTTCCCGAGGAGCTTCTCAACGAGTCAAGAAGTATCCAGCAGGTGTATGACGATAATGACATTGAGGCTTCCATATCCGACCTTCTGGCGGTTTTCATAATCACAAATCCCGATAAGGATCTCCAGTCAAAGGCCGCCGCTCAGGCAGCCATAACAGGCGTAAACGAGCAGGTGAGAGCAGCTTCCGCAGGTGCACTGGAGCAGATATCCGCCCAGAAATGGCAGCTTGACAAGAGCGAAGAGGAAATAGACAAGGGCCTTGAAGAGCTTTCCGCTTATGACAGCGACCTTGCTAAAGCAAAGCATGAGCTGGACAGCGGCAAGAAAAAGCTGGACGAGGCTCAGGCTGATATAGACAGCGCTAATGCAGAGATAGCCGATGCTGAAAGCGAGCTTGAGGATAAGCTTGCCGATGGCGAGTGGTACGTGTGGAACAGGGACGAGTTCAATCCCGGCTGCATGAGCTACGGCAGAGATGCGGAAAGGATAGACTCCATTGCCGCAGTTTTCCCCGTGTTCTTTATACTGGTTGCAGCTCTGGTTTGCTGCACCACCATGTCAAGAATGGTCGAGGAGCAGCGCACAGAGGTTGGAACTCTCAGGGCACTGGGCTACGGCACAGGCTCCATAATCCTGCAATATGTATTGTATGCGGCTATAGCAAGCGCTGTTGGCAGCCTTGCGGGAACAGCCATAGGTCTGGCGCTGTTGCCGAGGATAATCTTCATCTGCTATCAGACGATGTATAATTATCCCATATTTGAAGCGCCGTTCATGCCCTCATATGCACTGGGCTGCATGGGCGTATCACTGCTGTGTACATCGCTTTCTGCGGTATATACCTGTGCAAACGAGCTTCTGGAATATCCCGCAAAGCTTATCCGTCCAAAGCCCCCGAAGAATGGCAAAAGGATACTGCTTGAAAAGATAACACCCATCTGGAAGCACTTCTCATTCAGCAGCAAGGTAACTTTCAGAAATCTTTTCAGATACAAGAGCAGATTTTTCATGACCGTTATAAGCATAGGCGGATGTACAGCCCTTATGCTTACAGCATTCGGATTAAAGGAAGCCATTGCCTGCATTGCGGAAAAGCAGTATGACGATATCTTCCTTTACGATGCTATCGCAGTTATCGGCAGCGATGTTCCCGAGGATGACCTTGCGCACATCGAGGACGTTATAAACGGCGAAAGTGCTATCATTTCACATATGAGCGCCGTTCAGGAGACACACGACGTTTATTCCGAAAGCGGCAATATGGAGGGCTATATCCTTGCCCTTGATGATGTTGCTGACATGGACGATTACGTTCAGCTTCAGAACAGAAAGAGCGGAGAGCATCTTTACATTGAGGACGGCAAGGTGATAATCACCGAGAAAATGGCAAGGGTGCTTGGTGTAAAGGAAGGCGACTTTGTAACTATTGACGGTGCATCTGGCCCCGCAGAGGTATCGGGCATTGCGGAAAACTACACCTTCCACTATGTCTATATGACAAGGGACACTTACACCTCTCTCTTCGGCGAGACCGACGACAACCTTATCCTGATAAACACAGGGGAAACTCCCGAAAAATCCGAAAGAGACAGAATAACCTCCGAGCTTATTTCCTGCGACGGAATAATCTCATCGTCCTTTATGTATGACGGAACGGGAACGTTCAGAACACTGGTATCAAGCCTTGACCTTATAGTTCTTGTCATCATAATTTTTGCGGGAGCGCTTGCTCTTGTAATACTCTTCAACCTGGCAAACATTAACATCAACGAGCGAATAGGGGAGCTTGCCACCATAAAGGTGCTGGGCTTTTTTGACGGCGAGGTGGGAGCGTACATTTACCGTGAGAACACCATTTCCTCCATAATCGGCATTGCCTTTGGACTGGTAGGCGGAATTTTCCTTGAAAGCTTTGTTGTAGGCAAGTCCGAGGTAGATGAAGTAATGTTCTCGCCCGATATACCTTGGTTCTGCTTCGTGCTGGCAGCGGCGGTAATGGTCATCTTCACAGTGCTTGTAAACTTCCTGCTGTATTTCAGACTCAAAAAGATAGATATGACATCTTCACTCAAGGCTATTGAGTGATATTGCCATAAAGCATTTACCGATAGTCAAAGCTTTTGTACAGCATATACATTGACAATTTTTTCACAGGGTAATATAATATTTTAGTGACGTGCCATTCACGGCAGCATCTTTCAGAGGTGCTGCCACTGGCACTTTTTTATGTTTGGGAGATCATGGAGGAAAAAGAAAAATGTTCAGGCAATTTGCAGAAATGCTGAAAAGGGAATTTAAGGGGTACAACGGCAAGAAATTCGGAAAAGACGTTCTTGCAGGCGTAACAGTCGCAGCCGTGGCTCTGCCGCTGGCACTGGCATTCGGCGTAAGCTCGGGAGCTACCGCAGCTTCGGGACTTGTTACCGCAATAATATCGGGACTTATCATCGGCGCACTTTCGGGCGCTTCCTATCAGATAAGCGGCCCCACAGGAGCTATGACAGCCATACTTGTTTCACTGGTGGCTCAGTACGGAATGCAGGGTGTTTTCATCGCAAGCTTATTGGCAGGCATCATACTGCTGCTGTGCGGCATATTCAAGCTGGGCGGACTGGTTTCATACCTGCCCTCGCCTGTTATCACAGGCTTTACCAGCGGTATCGCCATTATCATCGCCCTCGGTCAGATAGATAACCTTACCGGCATGAAGTCCGTGGGACTTAACAACCTGGAAAAGATAGCAAGCTATTTCACAACGCCTCAGAGCTTCAATCTTACAGCGTTCATTATCGGCGTTTGCGTTATAGTTTTCATGTTTGTATATCCTCAGAAGCTGAGCCAGTATTGCCCGGGTTCACTGGCAGCAATTATTCTTGCCACCGCAGCAAACTTTATCTTCAACTTTGATGTAAGCGTTGTCGGCGAGATACCAAAAACAATTTTCCTTGCTGACAGACTTGACATTACCAAGATAAATTTCAGCGAGTTTGGCAACTTTGTTGTTCCCGCTGTTTCCATTGCGGCTCTGGGACTTATTGAGTCCCTGCTCTGCGGAGCTTCCGCAGGACGAATGAAGAATGAAAAGCTCAATGCGGATATCGAGCTTACCGCACAGGGAATAGGAAATATCCTGCTGCCCTTCTTCGGCGGAGTTCCCGCAACGGCAGCTATCGCCAGAACCAGTGTTGCCATAAAGAGCGGCGGAGAGACACGTCTTACTTCCGTTATCCACGCTGTTGTACTGCTGCTTTCCATGTTCGTTCTCGGCGGCGTAATGTCTATGATACCTCTTTCAGCTCTTGCAGGCGTGCTTATCGTAACTGCATGGAGAATGAACGAGTGGAAGACTATAAAGTCCATTTTCAGCAAAAAGCTCAAAACAGCCATTGCACAGTTCATTATCACAATGACAGCTACCGTTGTGTTTGACCTTACAAAGGCTATCCTTATCGGCGTTGTGTTCTCGCTTATCCTCTTTGTTGTAAAGGTATCCGATATGCAGGTAACGGTTGCCGAGGTCGATCCTGATAAGCTTGACGAGGATAACGTTGACCCCGAAAAGCTCAAATACACCAGCGTTGTTTATATCACGGGACCCCTTTATTTCGGAACCTGCGCAAAGCTGGAGGACAAGGTATCCTCTCTCGGTGACAGCTACAACATAATCTTCTCAATGAGAGGCGTTACCGTTGCGGATATCTCGGGAATAGAAGCCCTCCACGAATACTGCGAGAGACTTATCTCCCAGGGAAGAATGGTATATTTCTCCTGCGTTCAGCCGGGAGTTATGGACCTCTTTGAAAGAACAGGACTGAAGCAGGAGCGTTTCAAGCACGATATGTTCTTCTGGAGCACCGACAAGGTGTTCGAGCACATCTCAAATCTTTAAGAACCCGTCTTCACAAGCATATGCGCACGTCTTTTCGGCAAATTTTGCCGCAGACTGCGTTAAAAATCCTTGCCGGGCGAAAGCCCGCCTGCGGATTTTTGCCTACTCTGCAACAAAATTATGCTCGAAAATCCGCACACATTTCTTATGAAGACAGGTTCTAATATCTGCGTAAGGCGTGGTAAATTTATCACGCCTTTTTTATTTATTTGCACTTGAAAAAGACAGCAAAATATGCTAAAATAAAATCACATATGCGGCAAAAGGAGGAAAATATCATCAAAGACGGTACTAAAAGCTTTCCCATAAGAAATCAGATGGTAATGATGTTTTTCATCGTTATACTTCCCCTTTTTGCAGCCAGCGTAATGCTGCTGGTGAATATGCGTACCATAATCAAGGATCAGACACTGAGCAGCACTGTCAGCAGCTCCAACAGCATTCGTTACCGCACCATGGATATGGTGGAGTCCACTGACAGCATAATGCGTATGTTTGCAGGCAGCGGCGAGCTGAAAAGCTTCCTTGAAAAGCGCTCCTCGGAAAAGTCCGAGTATTATGATTTCTATGCCAAGAATATCCATGTGCAGTATGTTCAGGCTTCCCCGCAGGTGAGCAACATATACGTTTTCATCAACAGGAACGAGTTCGTGTATAACTCCAACTATATCTATGCGGACGAAAGCGTGCTTACCCAGAAATGGTACAATTCTGCTGCACAGGACCCAAGCACAGCCGTGTGGGACATTATCAAAAGCCCTACGGACGGCAAGTATTATCTTGGCTGTGCTCAGGCGATAACCGATACCTCCAACGAGACCGTTACCGCTGTGGCTGTGGCGGTCATATCCGATGAATGGCTTATGCGTGTTATGCCCGACGAGCATATAAGAACGGTAATGTGCGTGGGCGGAAAGGCATTTTTCAGCGATTTTGCCGAGATAGTCAAGGGCGACAGCGTGTCGGGGGACAATGACCTTAACGTTAACGACATCTCCAAGACCTATGACTATGGCTTCTGGGGATATGACGGCTACACGGTGCTGAATAACTTCACCATAAACCACAATGCGGATTTTCAGCTGGTCATGCTCATTCCAAACTCCTACATAAACTACTCTCTCAGCAGGCTTTCTGTGGTTTACGGCGGCTACTGCGGACTTATGCTCATACTTTCCCTGCTGATAATCATACTTTTCACCAGTGTGTTCTCACGTCGGATAAAGCTCCTCAGCGAGAAGATGCACGCAGTTGCGGAGGGCGATATCAACGTCACCTTCAACGACAAGGGCGGTGACGAGATAGCCGACCTTTACAGCGACCTTAACCAGATGATCGCCAGTATGCAGAAGATGATGGACGACATCTATCAGGCAAAGCTCCAGAACGAGGCATTCAAGTTCGACCAGATGGAGGCTGAGTTCAAAGCCCTTGCCAGCCAGATAAATCCCCACTTCCTGTATAATACCCTTGAAACTATCAGAATGAAGGCGTACTGCAACAACGACAAGGAAACCGCCGACCTGGTAAAGAAGCTGGGCAAGTTCATGCGCCGCTGCCTTGAATTCAAGGACGGCGAGGTAACGCTCCGCTCCGAGCTGGAGTTCACAAACAGTTATCTGGAGCTTCAGACCGCACGATTCGGCGACAGAGTTTCCTACAGCATTTATTCCGAAGTCTCCAAGGATTATATGATACTGCCCCTGCTGATACAGCCTGTTGTGGAGAACGCATTCGTCCACGGCATCGAGGGCTGCAAGTCCAACGGACATATCGATATAAAGGTATATTATCACAACGACTGCGTTGTTATCGACGTTTCGGACAACGGCAGCGGAATAACCCCCGAAAGGCTTGCGGAGCTTGAAGAAAAGCTCAGGCGCAACGATACCTCTTCGGGCAAGAGCATCGGTCTTACAAATGTAAACAAGAGAATAAAAATGTATCACGGCGAGCAGTACGGCTTGTCCATAAAAACGGCTCCCGAGGCGGGAACCACCATAAGGATAACTCTCCCGAGAAATCCTGTTCAGAAAAAGATCACTGTTCAGGATACGGACAAGGAAAAGTAACGTATCCTCAGGAAAGGCGGTTATAATATGTTCAAGGTTTTGCTTGTTGATGACGAGCCTAATGTTCGTCAGGGCATAAAAATGATGATCCCGTGGGACGAGATAGACTGCGAGGTGATAGGCGAAGCGGACGACGGCGATGACGGACTTAACAAGATAATGACGCTCCAGCCCGATATAGTTATCGCAGATATAAAAATGCCCGGAAAGACAGGCATTGAGATGACGGAAGCCGCAAAGGCGCTGGGCTTCAAGGGCAAGGTGCTGATACTTTCCGGCTATTCGGATTTTTCCTATGCCAAGACCGCTATTGCGCTGGGTGTAGAGAATTTTATCCTCAAACCCGTTGACGAGGACGAGCTTATCGAAGCCATAAAGACGGCAGGGAAGAAGATAAAGAGTGAGCGTGAGCACAGATACAAGCAGGAGATAGGCAGGGAATACCTTAATGAGCAGCTTGTCAAGGGGCTTTTTGCGGGTGACCCCATCCATGTGGCAGCTGCCGTAGATGAATATGATTTTCCAAGCTACTGCGCCGCTATCGTCTGCTCCGACGGCAGTCATCCCGAGCAGTCTGCCGACTATAACACAGTCCGCCGCTTCTATGACGCTCTTAACAACGTGGATATAGTTTCGGTGGATATAAGCGGTGCGCTGGGAATACTTTTCAAGGGCTGGAAATATACCGATGTTATGATGTCCCTTGAAAAGCTGCGCAAGGAGCTTTCTCCCGAAGCGTTTATTTCCTGCGGCTGCAATGTAAGCTCTCCGGCAGAGATATGCGTTTCATATTCCGAGGCGGCTGATTTCTACCGCAAGAGATTTATCTTCCATCACTGCGGCGTGGCAAGCACCGAGGTGTTCAAAAAGAGCCGCACCGCCGAGGATATCGACTTTGCCGACAGGATATACGCATACATGGAGATAAACGATACCGAAAAGCTCAACGGCGTTCTTGACAGATTTATGGAGTCCATGCTCACTGCGGACAATACTCCCGAAAAGGCTAAGATAAGCTGTATCACCATGCTTATGGACGTGCGCTCCCAGATGAGCAGAAGCGCTGCGGACAAAAAGCCCGAGAACATGATAAGCGATGATTTTGTAAACGAGATAAGCGATATGCACAGCCTGAGCCGGATGGTGGAGGCTATCAGAACAAAGCTCACCGATATCTCTGATGCCTGCTTCGGCAAGACCACAAAGAGCACCATGGAGCGTGTGGTCCAGTATATCAGAGCAAACTACAACCGTGAGCTTCGCCTTGAAATGCTGGCAGGGATCTTCGGCTACAACAGCGCATATCTTGGCAAGGTGTTCCACCAATATACAGGCGATAACTTCAACAACTATCTCGATGAGATACGTATTTCAGAAGCAAAGCGCCTGCTTGCCATGGACGAATACAGGGTGTATGAGGTGGCTGAAATGGTGGGCTACTCAAACATCAACTATTTCCACAACAAATTCAAGAAATATGTGGGCATGAGTCCATTGAGCTACAAAAAGCAGTTCGGCGGCGGAAAGGACGAATAAGCCTGCATATTTGACAATTCAGAATAAGGGTATGTATAATGTTATATACCCTTATTCTTTTTTTATATTTCTAAAAACGGGCTGTGTATGTTAAGATAAATATATATGCAGAAAATGCGGAATCATACGGCATTTTGATAAATTTTCAGGGATATTTGCCGCCTTCCGTACTGCTTTTTTAAACGAAAGGACAGTGTGAAATGTATAAAATCGTTAGAAAAAAAGCATTAAACCCCACTGTAACACTTATGGATATCGAAGCTCCCGCAGTTGCAAAAAAGGCGGAGCCCGGTCAGTTCATCATTCTCAGAACAGATGAGAACGGCGAGAGAATCCCCCTTACAGTAGCTGATTTTGACAGAGAAAAGGGTACTGTTACCATTATCTTCCAGATAGTTGGTGCAACTACCGAAAAGCTTAATCATATGAACGAGGGCGAATGTCTTCATGACTTTGCAGGCCCTCTCGGCAGAGCAACTCATACAGAAGGCCTTAAGAAGGTAGCTGTTGTAGGCGGCGGTGTTGGCTGTGCTATCGCATATCCCGTTGCAAAGAAGCTCCATCAGGTAGGCTGCGAGGTGCATTCCATCGTTGGCTTCAGAAACAAGGACCTTGTTATCCTTGAAGATGAGTTCAAGGCTTGCTCCGACAAGCTCTGCATGATGACAGATGACGGTTCCTACGGCACAAAGGGTCTTGTTACCAATGCCCTCAAGGAGCTTATCGACAGCGGCGAGCAGTATGACGAGGTGATCGCTATCGGTCCCCTGATAATGATGAAGTTCGTTGCTGCAACCACTAAGGAATACGGCATCAAGACCGTTGTTTCCATGAACCCCATTATGATCGACGGCACAGGAATGTGCGGCGGATGTCGTCTTTCCGTTGGCGGCGAGACAAAGTTTGCCTGCGTTGACGGTCCCGAGTTCGACGGTCACCTTGTTGATTTCGACGAGGCTATGAGACGTTCCACAATGTACAAGCCTTTTGAAAAAAGAAAGTACGAAGAAACCTGCAATCTTTTCAAGGAGGTAAAGTGAAATGCCTAATATGTCTCTTAAAAAGAACCCCATGCCCTCTCAGGAGCCTGATGTAAGAAACAAGAACTTCCTGGAGGTAGCACTGGGCTATACAGCTGATATCGCAGTTGACGAGGCACAGAGATGTCTCCACTGCAAGGCTATGCCCTGCGTTTCGGGCTGCCCCGTAAATATTGATATCCCAGGCTTTATCAAGGAGATCGCTGACGGTAACTTTGAGGGCGCTTACAGCGTTATCTCCAAGTCCAGCTCCCTCCCCGCAGTTTGCGGACGTGTATGCCCCCAGGAGAACCAGTGCGAGGGCAAGTGCGTAAGAGGAAAGAAGGGCGAGGCTGTAGCTATCGGCCGTCTGGAAAGATTTGCAGCTGACTATCACAACGCAAACTTCAAGGGCGAGCCTGAGATGCCCGCTTCCAACGGCAAGAGAGTTGCTGTTATCGGCGCAGGCCCTGCAGGTCTTACTTGTGCAGGCGACCTGGCAAAGAGAGGCTACAAGGTAACTGTATTCGAGGCGCTTCACCTTGCAGGCGGCGTTCTGGTTTACGGTATCCCCGAGTTCAGACTTCCCAAGAGCATCGTTCAGCACGAAATCGACGGTCTCAAGGCTATCGGCGTTGATATCGAAACAAATATGATAATCGGTAAGACCGTTACCATTGACGAGCTGTTTGAAAGCGGCTATGAGGCTGTGTTCATCGGTTCAGGCGCAGGTTTGCCCAGATTTATGAATATTCCCGGTGAGAACTACAAGGGTGTTTATTCCGCAAATGAGTTCCTTACCAGAGTAAACCTTATGAAGGCTTACAAGCCCGACAGCGATACTCCCGTCAAGGAAAATAAGAGAGTAGCAGTAGTCGGCGGCGGTAACGTTGCTATGGACGCTGCAAGATGCGCAAAGCGTCTCGGCGCAGAAGAGGTTTACATAGTTTACCGCCGTGGCGAGGCTGAGCTTCCTGCCCGTGCAGAGGAGATCGAGCACGCTAAGGAAGAGGGCATCATCTTCAAGACCCTTACCAACCCCACCGAGGTACTGGGCGATGAGAATGGCTTTGTAAGCGGCATCAAGTGCGTATCCATGGAGCTTGGCGAGCCTGATGAGTCGGGCAGAAGACGTCCTGTTGTAAAGGAAGGCTCCGAGCACACCGTTGATGTTGACTGCGTTATCATGTCCATCGGTACATCTCCCAACCCCCTTATCAGAAACACAACTGAGGGACTTGAAACCAACAAGCACGGCTGTATCGTTACCAAGGACGAAAGCGGTCTTACCTCCCGTGAGGGCGTATATGCAGGCGGCGACGCCGTAACAGGCGCAGCTACCGTTATCCTCGCAATGGGCGCAGGCAAATCCGCAGCTCAGGCTATTGACGAGTATCTTCTTAATAAGTAAGAGATAACCTTTCACCGTATCCGTTCTGCGGGTACGGTGAATTTTTTGGGTGGTATTCCAAAATAATGTAGGGGACGGGTCTCCCGTCCCGCCTATCAAATGTTGGATAAATTGTAAGTTGTGGAGGTATATATTATGAGAGTAATGATTTCGATCATTCTTATGGTAATTGCAGCGTTGGTCGGTTTTTTCTTTGGTGCTGGAATGAACGAAGCAATTGATGGAGCAATACTACTTTCAATGATTACAGGTTTTGCTTGCACTATTAGTGCTATTGAAAAGAACAAGAAGGAATGACAAATTCCAATTTGTCATACATATATATAAATCAGCCTGCCAAATCTATAAAAACAAAAGCAATAAAATTTACAGGGAAGATATAATTCAATGAAGAAATACATTATCAATTCCAACGACGCAGGTCAGCGTGTGGATAAGTTCATACAAAAAGCAGCTCCGAACCTGCCGCAGAGCATGATGTATAAGGGTATACGCACCAAGAACATCAAGCTCAACCGCAAGCGCTGCGAGATATCCACCCGACTTTCCGAGGGCGATGTGCTGGAGCTGTATCTGCCCGATGAATTTTTCGGCAGTGATGAAAAGGAGTATGAGTTCCTTAAAGCCCCTGCGGATATCACCGTGGTGTATGAGGACGAAAATATCCTGCTGATGGATAAGAAAAACGGACTTGTTGTTCATGAGGATAACGACGGTTCCGTTGATACCCTTGTGAACCGTATGCTCCACTATCTTTACGCAAAAGGGGAGTATGACCCTGCGGACGAAAACAGCTTTACTCCCGCCCTCTGCAACCGCCTTGACAGGAACACGGGTGGTATCGTAATTGCGGCAAAAAATGCTGAGTCTTTGCGTATCCTCAACCAGAAGATAAAGGACAGGGAGCTGGAGAAAAAATATCTTTGTATCCTTGTGGGAGTTCCGCCCAAAAAGTCGGACACCCTTACCCATTATCTTTTCAAGGACAGCAAGACAAATACCGTTACCGTTTCCGACAAAAAGACTGCCTCCAACAAGACTATAATAACAAAGTACCGTGTGCTCAGGACCGACGGCACTCTTACCCTTGCGGAAATAGAGCTGATGACGGGCAGAACTCACCAGATAAGGGCGCATATGGCATATATCGGCTGCCCTCTGCTGGGTGACGGAAAGTACGGCATCAACAGGGTGAACCGAAGCTATAACATCAAAACTCAGGCGCTTTATTCCTACAAGCTTAAATTTGATTTCACCACCGACAGCGGCATTCTCTCGTATCTTAACGGCAGGGAGTTCACCGCAGAAAACGTGTGGTTTGCGGACAAATTTGTTAAATAGCACAAACTTTTTGCCTAGAAAATGTGCAGTATTGTGCAAAGGGCAGTTCTTGAGATTGTGTTCTTTTGTTCACAAATTACCTGTTGAATATGATTTTATATTCCGCTATAATGAATGTTAGACTTCTAACTGATAGATGTCTAACATTTTTCTTTTTCTTGGAATAAAGGAGCTGATGAAATGGAAAATGCCGACTGCAGCTATAGAAATGAGGATGAGCATATCGGCAGATACATAAATCATCTTTCCAAAACATTGCGCTATACCACCAATGCCATGATGATGAAACAGGGCGAGATAATAACAGGGGAGCAGTGCAGGATAATTTCCTATATAGCTCACCGCACGGCCCACGGCGAATGTGTGTATCAGCGTGATCTTGAAGATGATTTCGGGGTAAAGCGCTCATCCGTAGCGAGCATTCTGGGAAATCTTGAAAAAAGCGGGTACATTGCAAGAAGCGTCTGCGAGGAGGACGCACGCATCAAGAGGATAACCCTTACCGAAAAGGGACTTCGCACAAGCAAGCAGATGTACGACAACATCTGCCGTTTGGAGCAGTATCTCTCAAACGGTATGACACCTCATGAGCGTGAAGAGTTCATTCGCCTGATGAAGCTTGCAATAGAAAATTTAGAGAAATTCAAAGAAGAATAACTACAAAGGAGTGGTCAACAGATGCTGAAAAAGCTTCTCGCCTGTGTGGGCGAGTACAAAAAATATACCATTCTCACGCCTGTGGTAATGATAGGCGAGGTACTGATGGAAGTTCTTATACCATTGGTAATGGCAAAGATAGTGGACGTGGGAATTGCCAATGGCGATGTGGCGTTCACAGTAAAAATGGGACTTATCATGGTCTCCATGGCAATATTCTCCCTTTGCTGCGGCGCACTGGGCGGAAAGTTTGCCGCAAAGGCAGGCATGGGCTTTGCTAAGAATGTAAGAAAGAAGCTTTTTGACAAGGTTCAGGATTTTTCCTTTGCAAACGTGGATAAGTTCTCCACAGCTTCTCTGGTAACAAGACTTACCACCGACGTTACAAACGTTCAGAACACCTTTATGATGATAATCAGAATGGCGGTACGTGCGCCTTTCATGCTTATCATCGCACTTATAATGTCAATCTCCCTCAATGCAGAGCTGGCAGTTGTGTTCCTGGTCGCTATCCCCGTTCTGGGCGTTGCAGTGGGACTTATCACAACAAAGGCATTCCCCAGATTTGAGAAAATGCTTGAAAAGTATGACTCCCTCAACTCCAAGGTACAGGAAAACCTTATCGGTATCAGAGTTGTAAAGGCATTCGTAAGAGAAAGGTTTGAGGGCAAGAAGTTCGTAGCTTCCGCTGACGAGGTAAGAGCCGCTCAGGTAAATGCCGAAAAGCTCGTTATTCTGGGTCAGCCCGCAATGCAGATAATTATGTATGCCTGCATCGTTGCCGTTATCTATTTCGGCGGAAATATGGTTATCGGCGGTACATTCCTTGTCGGTGAGCTTTCCAGCTTCATCAGCTACGTAACTCAGATACTTATGTCCCTTATGATGCTCTCCATGATCTTCGTTATGACAACTATCTCCCTCGCTTCCATGCACAGAATAGTTGAGATATTCGACGAAGTTCCCGAGATCAGAGATGACGATGCAGACCCCGCACTTGTTCCCGCAGACGGAAGCATCAGATTCAACAATGTTTCTTTCAGCTACGCCAAGGACGAGGATAACCTCACCGTAAAGAATATCAATCTTGATATCAAGTCTGGCGAGACCATCGGCGTTATCGGCGGAACCGGTTCGGCAAAGAGTACCCTTGTTCAGCTTATTCCTCGTCTCTACGACGTGCTTGACGGCAGCGTTGAGGTAGGCGGCAGAAATGTCAAGGACTACAAGCTTGATAACCTGAGAAACGAAGTTGCAATGGTTCTCCAGAAGAACGTTCTGTTCTCAGGCACTATCGAGGATAACCTCCGCTGGGGAAATGAGAACGCTACCCACGAGGAGATCGTTGAAGCGTGCAAGCAGGCACAGGCTCACGACTTTATCATGAGCTTCCCCGACGGATACGATACAGATCTGGGTCAGGGCGGCGTAAACGTGTCCGGCGGTCAGAAGCAGAGACTTTGTATCGCAAGAGCGCTTCTTAAAAAGCCCAAGATAGTTATTCTTGATGACTCCACCAGCGCAGTCGATACTGCCACCGATGCGAAGATCAGAAGCGCATTCAGGCAGGAGCTGGCAGATACCACAACGATCATCATCGCCCAGAGAATTTCCTCCGTCAGCGATGCTGACAGGATAATCGTCCTCGACAACGGCGAGATAAACGCATTCGATACTCACGATAACCTTATAAAGAATAATGAGATCTACCGTGAAGTTTACTACTCACAGCAGAAAGGAGCTGAAGAATAATGCCTCCACGTAAGCAAGGACCTATGCAGAAGCCCAAGAACGCATTCGGCGCATTCAAGAGAATACTTTCCTATATGGCAGAGTACAAGGCGCTGCTCCTGCTGGTAGTCGTTTTCATCATATGCAGCTCGCTTGCAAATGTAATAGGAACCTCTTTCCTCCAGAAAATAATAGATAATTACCTTACCCCCCTTATCAAGGACAGCGGAAATGCCGAGCTTTACCGAGGCTTTATGGCAGTTCTGGGACAGATGATGCTGGTGTATGTTATCGGCGCTCTCTGCACATTCGGATATTCAAGGATAATGCTGAATATTTCCACAAAAACACTGTTCAAGATAAGAACAGACCTGTTCACACACATGGAGACTCTCCCCATAAAGTATTTCGATACCCATACCCACGGTGAGCTTATGAGCCGCTACACCAATGATATCGATACTATCCGTGAGATGCTCTCCAACGCAGTTTCAAGCTTTATTTCTTCGGCTGTTACTATTATCGGCGTGTTCGTAATGATGGTTTATTACAGCTGGCAGCTCACTCTCGTATCTATCGGAATGCTGTTTGTCATTCTCTTCCTCACAGGAAAGATAGGCGGCAAGAGCGGTAAGTACTTCAAGGAGCAGCAGAAGGAGATAGGCGCTGTCAACGGCTACATCGAAGAGATGATAGACGGTCAGAAGGTCGTTAAGGTGTTCGTTCACGAAAAGCAGGCAAAGGAAGAATTCGAGCAGCTCAATGACCGCCTTTGCGAAGCTTCCACAAACGCAAATACTTTTGCAAATATCCTCGGCCCCGTAAACAACAACCTCGGTCACGTTCAGTATGCACTGACCGCAGTTGTGGGCGGAATACTTGCCATCAAGGGCGTTCATTCCTTCAGCGGCCCCATAATGGTCGGTACAGTCGTTGCATTCCTTCAGTACACAAGAAATTTCTCAATGCCTATTTCTCAGGTTTCACAGCTGTTCAACTCAGTCCTCTCCGCACTGGCAGGTGCCGAGCGTATCTTCAATATGATAGATGAGCCCTCCGAGGTCGATGACGGCTATGTAACTCTGGTAAATGCCAAGGAAGCTCCCGACGGAACACTTACCGAGTGCTCCGAGCGCACAGGCGTGTGGGCATGGAAGCATCCCCATAAGGCAGACGGAACCATAACCTACACCAAGGTACAGGGCAGGGTTGAGTTCGATGACGTTACCTTCGGCTACGAGGAGAACAAGACCGTTCTCAACGGAATAAGCCTTTACGCAAAGCCCGGTCAGAAGATCGCATTCGTAGGCTCCACAGGTGCGGGAAAGACCACTATCACCAACCTGATAAACAGATTTTACGATGTGCCCGACGGAAAGATACGCTACGACGGCATCAACATCAACAAGATTAAGAAGGATGACCTGAGACGTTCGCTGTCAATGGTTCTCCAGGATACACACCTTTTCACAGGAACCGTTATGGATAATATCCGCTACGGAAAGCTTGATGCTACCGATGAAGAGGTCATCAAGGCAGCAAAGCTTGCAAATGCCGACTCCTTTATCAGACATCTGCCCGAGGGATACGATACTATGCTTTATTCCGACGGCGCAAACCTTTCACAGGGTCAGAGACAGCTTCTTGCCATTGCAAGAGCGGCCGTTGCGGATCCTCCCGTTCTTATCCTTGATGAAGCAACATCTTCCATTGATACAAGAACGGAAGCCCTCATCGAAAAGGGCATGGACAGTCTGATGGAGGGCAGAACGGTATTCGTAATCGCTCACAGACTTTCCACCGTAAGAAACTCCGATGCAATAATGGTGCTTGAGCACGGCAACATCATAGAGCGTGGCAACCACGACGCACTTATTGCAGACCATGGAAAATATTATCAGCTTTATACAGGTATGTTTGAGCTTAGCTGATAACGAATATGACAGAATGCTGCTTCCGAAAGGAAGCGGCATTTTTGGTGGACTAAACTTTTTACCTTGTGCTTATACTAATCCTCAATCAACCTATAGACAAATCCTCGGCTGAAATAAGCCCATTCTTCGTCAAGCTCCCTTGCCGGGCGACAAGCCCGCCTGCAGTCGCTTTCCTAGACTGGTCTTATTTCATCTGTCGGCTTTGTCTATAGAACGATTAAAGATTAGTATTAATAGCACAGGTTCTCGGGTTTTGACGGCTTATCTCTTTTTCGCTGACGCAAATTGCTATTTGCTCTTGCATTTTTTGTTTGCATATGCTAAAATAAGATAAACAGGACTTTTGCCCTTATTTTCAGCCGCACTGCGGCGGATTGGAGAATTATATGAAATACATCGTTTTACTTTGCGACGGCATGGCAGATTACCCTCTGCCCGAGCTTGACGGCGGCACACCCATGAGCCGCTCCGTTACACCCAATACCGATATGCTTGCTGCAAAATCTACCGTGGGTCTTGTACGCACCGTTGCCGACGGTCTTAAGCCCGGCTCCGATGTTGCAAACCTTTCCGTTCTGGGCTATGACCCTGCTGTTTGCTACACAGGCCGTTCCCCTCTGGAGGCAGGTTCCATCGGCATTGATATGTCCGCTGATGACGTTTCTTTCCGCTGCAATCTTGTTACCGTTTCCGATGAGCCAAACTTCGAGGACAAGACCCTCGTTGACTACTGCGCAGGCGATATCTCCACCGCAGAAGCAAAGGTTCTCGTTGACTATCTTGCAGAGCATTTCAACAACGAGGAATTTGACCTTTACAGCGGCGTAAGCTACCGTCACTGCCTTATCTGGCACGGCGGAACCACCGACCTTGCTCCTCTCACACCTCCTCACGACATCACAGGCAGAGTTGTAAGAGACTATGTTCCCAAGCACCCCAATGCCGCAAAGCTCTATGATATGATGAAGAAGAGCGTTGAGCTTCTCAAAGGCCACCCCATCAACAAGGACAGAATCGCAAGAGGTCTTAACCCCGCAAACTGCGTATGGTTCTGGGGCGAGGGCAGACGTGCCGAGCTGGAGAACTTCACCAAGAAGACAGGTCTCAAGGGCACAATGATCTCCGCAGTTGACCTTTTAAAGGGCATTGCAAAGTTCGGCGGCATGGATATTGCCGAGGTCGAGGGCGCAACAGGCTACATAGACACCAACTTCAAGGGCAAGGCTCAGGCAGCTCTTGACGCTCTTGCAAACGGCAGTGATTTTGTTTATGTTCACATGGAAGCTCCCGATGAGTGCGGTCACAGACACGAGATCGAGAACAAGGTAAAGTCCCTTGAAATAATCGACAAGGACGTTCTGGGCTATATGCTACCCGAGCTTGATAAGAAGTATGACGATTACAAGATAATGATACTTCCCGACCACCCCACACCTCTTGCTCTGAGAACTCACGTTTCCGACCCCGTTCCTTTCCTCATCTACAAGAAGAGCGCACCTGTAAAGGGCGTAGCCTCTTTCAACGAGGAGTCTGCAAAGGAAACAGGACTTTTCATTGAAAAGGGTCCCTCTCTTATTGATTACTTCATCAATCTTTGATTTAAAAACATCAAAAGGTCATCTCCGAGCATAGTGAGATGACCTTTTTTATACGGTGATGATATGAGATATTTTATAAGTGAAGCTGAACGCAGAAGCTCCCGAAGCACCCTTTATTTTGAGCTTCAGAAAGGACATTATCACAACAAATGCTGGCTTGATGATTCTGTCTGTATCCATGCGGATATATGGGACAGCCTCAGCCTGACAGAGCTTTTTACAAAAGCCCTGCCGAATTTCTCTTATTACGGTCTTACAGAGGTCAGCCCCGACGATTTTAAAAAGCTTAAAGAGCTGTCGAAAGGCTCGGAGCAGTGGGAGAATGTCATTTCTCAGCTGTCACCATGGGCAGAGGAGTGCTTTGAAAATAACACGGTTTTCACAATATGCGGAATATAATACTAAGCACCAATTAAAAACTATACAAAAAATCGAGCATAATCTTGCGTATATGGATTATGTGATGATTTTTTGTCTATAGTTTTATTGGTGATTAGTATAAAACAGCCCCGAAAGTTTTGTGCTTTCGGGGTCGTTTTTGTTATGCTTTTCTGACAGGTCTTACATATTTCCAGAAGCGCTTGCAGTCGTGATAGAAGTAGAATATCCTGCCGGGAGCCGTGTCAAGGCAGTAGCCCGTGGACCGGTAGTCAAACTCTTTCATAGCTTTTTCGATGTGCTGCTCCACAATGGCATTTTCCGTCTCAAAATCAAAGGGACCGTGCTCGAAAACTATGTACTCTCCCTCAGGAATATCCGAAAGTATCATCTGCTCGGGCACAGGGCCGTTATAATCCGCAGGCAGACGCACGCCGTAGCATTCCGCAAGGGGAATGCCCCAGCTGCATATCCTGCCCTCAGGGGTGTTCAGGAATGCCATGAGCTGACCGCTTCCGCTGTTGTCTTCATCGCCGCCCACATCGTCAAGCTTGCCCTTTATGCTGTTCAGCAGGCCACATATCGTATCGAAGTCCTGACCCTTGATAAGGCTCTGCTTCTGCCAGAAATCCCAGTAGCCGATGCTTTCGTAGTTCCTGATATGCAGGAATTTGTGTGCGGGGATAGTTACAAAATAGGTCTTTACCGTTCCGTCTGAATATGGCATATCATTTCCTCCGTTTTCTGTAAGATAGCAGTCAAATGGGCGGATAATTGTACGCAGCACAACGGGAACAGGCTTTCTGCGGTACTGACTGGGCGTGATGCCGTAGGCTTCCCTAAAAGCACGGGTGAACGCTTCATGAGAGGAAAAGCCGTAGTTCAGCGCAATTTCAAGTATGCCGCAGTCAGTGTTACGCAGGTCGATGAGCGAAAAAGCAAGCTTCCTGTACCGCAGATAATCCTTGAACTTCATGCCCGATATCTCACTGAATTTCCTTGAAAAGTAAAATTCCGAATACCCAAGCCTGTCTGCCAGATGTTTCAGTGTCAGGGCTTCATCGTCCTTGTTTTTTATGCAGATGTCTATTTCATCAACAATGGTCTGCATATTTTTATGCCACTCGTACATTTTACCTTCCTTCATTCCTGTGACTTTTTTACAGCTGCTGTAATCTTATTATATCGGAGAAAGCTGTATTTTGCTTGATTTCAGTTGCTCAGTTTATGGATTTGGGCGCTCTGTCGGGGCGCATGGTCAGGGAGAGACGCTTTCTTTTCAGGTCAACGTCCAGTACCCATACCTTTACCACATCGCCGACCTTTACCGCTTCAAGAGGATGCTTGATAAATCTGTTGCATATCTGGGAGATGTGAACGAGACCGTCCTCATGAACGCCGCAGTCAACAAAGCAGCCGAAGTCGATAACGTTTCGCACCGTGCCCATAAGCTCCATGCCGGGCTTTAAGTCTTTAAGCTCCATAACATCGCCGCTTCTCAGCAGGGGAGGGGGAAGCTCGTCACGGGGGTCACGTCCCGGCTTTGCCAGCTCCTTGATGATGTCACGGAGAGTGGGCACGCCTATGCCTATTTCCTCGGATATCTTGTCAAGACCCTGCTTCCGGGCAGCCTCTGCAACGGTGTTCATTTTCTCGCTGCCGATGTCAGCCAGAGTAAAGCCGCATATTTCAAGCAGCTTCTTTGCCGCACCGTAGCTTTCGGGGTGAACGGAGGTGTTGTCCAGAGGATTTTTGCCGCCCATTACCCGCAGGAAGCCTGCGCACTGCTCAAATGCCTTTGCACCGAGTTTGGGGACTTTCATCAGCTGCTTGCGGTCGGTGAACTCGCCGTTTTCCTCACGGTATGTGACTATGTTCTTGGCAACTGTAGCGTTTATGCCCGAAATGTAGGTCATAAGTGAGCGTGAAGCTGTGTTCAGGTCAACGCCTACGGAGTTAACGCAATCCTCCACAACGCCGCCCAGCGCTTCATCAAGCCGTGCCTTGGGCATATCGTGCTGATACTGACCAACGCCGATGGACTTGGGGTCTATCTTTACAAGCTCCGCCAGAGGATCCTGCAAGCGCCTTGCAATGGAGACCGCACTTCTCAGCGATACATCGTAATCTGGAAATTCCTCCGCTGCCAGTTTTGATGCGGAGTAAACGGAAGCTCCCGCCTCGGATACCACCATGTAGGAAACCTTGCGGTCAAGCCCCTTGATTATCTCGGAAACTATCTGCTCGGACTCTCTCGAAGCCGTGCCGTTGCCGATGGCGATAACGGAAACGTTGTACTTGTTTATAAGCTCCGTGATCTTCTTCTTGCCCTGCTCCACTTTGAACTTTTCATTTGTGGTGATATATGCCACGCCTGTGTCAAGCACCTTGCCCGTGCTGTCAACTACAGCCAGCTTGCAGCCTGTCCTGAAACCGGGGTCAACGCCCAGTGCTATCTCGCCCTTTACTGGAGGCTGCATAAGGAGCTGACGGAGGTTTGATGAAAACACCTTTATAGCCGATTCGCTTGCCTTGTCGGTAAGCTCCGCACGTATCTCACGCTCAACGGAGGGGTATATCAGACGTTTCAGGCTGTCAAGGCAGGCAGCCTCCACAAGCTTTCCGCATGGGCTGCCGTTCTTTACATATGTGCCGAGGATAATTCTTTCAGCGTCGCCTTCAGGGAGCACGATGCTGACTTTCAGCTTTTCCTCACGCTCGCCACGGTCAATGGCAAGCACTCTGTGACCTGCTATCTTGCTCACAGGCTCGGAGTATTCGTAGTAATTCCTGTAAGTGCCTTCAGGGTCTTTTTCCTCGCTGCCTGATACGGAAACTGAGCCACGGACGTTGAAAAGTGTTCTCAGGCGCTTTCTCAGGTCAGCGTCATCTGAAACTGTTTCCGCAATAATGTCGCAGGCACCTGCAATAGCATCGTCGGCAGATGATACGCCCTTTTCCTCGCTGATGTATTTCTCAGCTTCGGCAGAGGGTTCGGCCTTTGTGTTCTGAGCCATGATAAGCTCCGCCAAAGGCTCCAGACCCTTTTCCTTTGCAATGGAAGCCCTTGTGCGGCGCTTCTGCTTGTAGGGGCGGTAAATGTCCTCCAGCTCAACCAGAGCCGCCGCATTGGAGATAGCCTCCGCCAGCTCAGGGGTCATCTTGCCCTGCTCGGTGATGGAGTTTGTTATCTCTTCCCTGCGCTTGTCCAGATTTCTCAGATATGTAAGGCGCTCGGAAATAAGCCTGATAGTCTGGTCATCGAGAGTGCCGTGATATTCCTTTCTGTATCGTGCGATAAAGGGAACGGTGCAGCCGCTGTCCAGAAAGTTTATGATGTTGTCTATGTATTCCTGCTTTACGTTAAATTCGTTGTGAAGCTGTACGTTTATCTCCAATTTGTTACCTCCAAATCAAATTCCCGACAGGTCAAAATCGGGAGTGTATTCCTCCTTGGCAGAGGAACGTTCCTGCATAAATCCGTCAAATCCCAGCTCTGCTGCCACCTGAGCCACCTTTTCATATTCATAGGTGGATATGCGCCTGTTTATTTCCTTGTGTTCGCAGCTTTTGTAAAACGGCGTGTACTGGCTCATCAGACTGAGCAGATAGCTGTCCTTCGGGTACATTTCGGCAATGGTGCGCAGTATCTTTTCGGAATCCTTTCTGTGGGAGGGCAGCACCATGTGGCGGATAATAACACCGCTTTTCATCAGTCCGTTTTCGTCATAAACAGGTTTGCCCGCAATTTCTATCATTTTGCCGATGGCCGCCGAAGCATATGAAAAATAATCCTTTGCAGCAGAGTATTTTTCCGATATCTCACTGTCATAATACTTGAAGTCGGGCATGAAGATATCCACATACCCTCTCAGCATTTCTATAGTTTCGGGCAGCTCATAGCCTCCGCTGTTGTATGCCACGGGAATATTCAGCCTGCCCTTGCATAGATCCAGCGTTTCGATGACCTGGGGAACATAATGGGTGGCGCTTACCAGATTTATGTTGTGCGCACCCTTGTCCTGAAGCTCCAGAAATATCTCGGCAAGGCGGCTTACCGATATTTCTTTGCCGAAATTTTCGGCGGATATCCTGTAATTCTGGCAGAAGCAGCATTTAAGGCTGCAGCCCGAAAAGAACACCGTGCCCGAACCTCTTGTGCCCGAAATGCACGGCTCCTCCCACATATGCAGATACGCTTTTGCAAGCCTCGGGAGAGCTCCGCCGCCGCAGAATCCCACAGTTTTTGTCCTGTCGGCTCCGCAGCGGCGGGGGCAAAGCTCGCAGCTTTTTAAAATATCATTCATAGCGGTGTGCGATAACATCTGTGAGGACGATATCATGAGTGAGATATTCCTCCTTCACTTCAAACTCTTCCGAGTAATCGGTTGACAGATATTTCTTATTGTCGTCCGCAAAAACGGTCACTATAGTGCTGTCCTTTCCAAGCTTCTTCTGCGCAAGGATACAGCCCAGCATATTTGCGCCCGAGGAAATTCCTACGCCTATGCCAAATTTGCGTGAGAGCATCTGAGCCATTATGATAGAGTCTATGTCGTCCACGGAAACAACAGCGTCAGTCTCGTCAAGCTTCAGTATATCGGGGATAAATTCATCGGAAATGCCCTGGATACGGTGCTTGCCGACCCTGTAGCCTGTGGAAAGAGTGGGGGAGTTAAGGGGTTCCAGAGGGAATACCTTGCAGTCGGCATTGTCTTTCCTGAGCCGTCTGCCGATGCCCATTACAGTTCCGCCTGTGCCCACACCTGCCACGATCCCGTCCGCTTTAAGTCCCATAGCCGCCAGCTGACGGGATATTTCCTCACCTGTGTAGAGATAATGGGTTTCGGTGTTGTCCTCATTGGAGAACTGACGGGGGAGAAATACTCCGCCGCCCTCCGCAAGCTTTTCCGTCATGGCGATAGAGCCTAAGAAGCCGCCCTCCTCACGGGATACCAGCCGAACCTCCGCACCGAAGCTCTTCATCAGATTTATGCGCTCGGCGCTCATCCAGTCGGGCATATAAATGACTACCTTGTGACCAAGATAGCTGCCCATAGCGGAAAAGGCAATGCCTGTGTTTCCACTGGTGGCTTCCGCAATTATGTCGTCAGGGGCGATCTCACCCTTTTCATAAGCTTTCTTCATGATGTGAAAAGTAACTCTGTCCTTGATGCTTCCCGAAAGATTAAAGTATTCGGCTTTGGCAAAAATGCGCCTCGGCTCGCCCTTGTAGGTGAAATGGATCTCCAGCAGGGGAGTCTTGCCGATCATTCCCGATATTTTGTCAAAACGGCTTTCATAGACTGTGTTCATATAGTAAAGACCTCACAAATCACAATACAATTACATTCTGTCAAATGCCTGCTTGATGTCGGCAATGATGTCGTCAACATTTTCAAGGCCTACAGAGAAGCGGATAAGTCCGCCGTCGATACCTGCTGCCACAAGCTGCTCATCGCTGAGCTGACGGTGTGTTGCAGAAGCGGGGTGAAGAACGCAGGTGCGGATATCGGCAACGTGTACCTCGTTGGAAGCAAGCTCCAGTTTATCCATGAACTTTACAGCCTCGCTTCTTCCGCCCTTGATGGAGAAGGAGATTACACCGCTGGTTCCGTTGGGGAGATACTTCTTGGCACGGTCGTGGTACTTATCTGTCTCAAGACCGGGGTAGGAAACGGATATCACCTTGTCACAGCTCTGGAAGAACTTAGCCACCTTCATTGCGTTGGAGCAGTAAACGGGCATACGTACAGCCAGTGTTTCAAGTCCCAGATTGAGCAGGAAAGATGAGTGAGCAGCAGGATAGCAGCCAAAGTCTCTCATGAGCTGCATTCTTGCCTTTGTGATGTAGGGCACAGGGTACTGCTTGGTGTAAACAGTGCCGTGATAGCTCTCGTCAGGCTCGGAGAGACAAGGGAATTTGCCGTTGTCCCAGTTGAACTTGCCGCTGTCAACAATAACGCCGCCTACCTGAACAGCGTGGCCGTCCATATATTTTGAGGTGGAGTGAATAACGATATCAGCGCCCCATTCGATAGGTCTGCAAAGAACGGGAGTAGCAAAGGTGTTGTCAACGATAAGGGGAACATTGTGCGCATGAGCGGCCTTTGCCCACATCTCAATGTCAAATACGGTGAGAGCGGGGTTTGCGATAGTCTCGCCGAAAACACACTTGGTGTTGGGCTTGAAAGCGGCATTCAGCTCTTCTTCGGTGGCATTTACATCTACCCAGATGCACTCAATGCCCATTTTTTTGAGGGTGAAGCCGAAAAGGTTGATAGTTCCGCCGTAAATGGAAGAGGAAGCAATGAAGCTGTCTCCTGCCTCGCAGATGTTCAGGATAGACAGCAGGGAAGCCGCCTGACCGCTGGAGGTGCACATTGCAGCTGTGCCGCCTTCAAGAGCAGCTATCTTCTTTTCAACAGCATCGGTGGTGGGGTTCTCAAAGCGGGAGTAGATAAGGCTCAGTGTGGGATCGTCAAAAACGTCCGCAACGGAGTTGGTGGAATCATATACATATGTAGTGCTCTGAACGATAGGCATAACTCTGGGTTCGCCGTTCTTGGGGGTGTAGCCTGCGTGCAGGCATTTGGTTTCAAGCTTTGCGTTTTTTTTCATTTCTTTCAAGGTAGTGACCTCCTGTATAATATAATGCCGTCCCTGCGGTATTTTGTGATAGACATATCCTTAATAGTATATCATATTTTGGGGGATTAGTCAATGATGAGAGATCTATTATTTTTAGAACCTGTCTTCATAAGAAATGTGTGCGCATATGCTTGTGAAGACGGGTTCTTATATTTGGCTTATCATTATATGCAGTTATGAAGTAAGGCTTTATCAAAAAACAACCTCCATTGATATAATACAACTACGGCATGGAAGCTGTAGAAATAAAATCAATGGAGGTCAATCAAATGAGCGTTAAATGCTCAGGTGTATAATGTGGAAAATTGCAGGCGGAATACGGAGTTTTGGCAAAAAATCATTTTATCTGCGTGTCGATTTTGATAAGCACTTCAACAAATCTCTGCATACATTCGATACTGCCTGTGGAAACACGCACCCAGCCTTTTAGTATGCCTTTGGAATAGTCTCTTATAAGTATTTCATGCTCTTTGGCGGCTGAAACAATATCGGTTGATGGCTTGTTGGGCATAAATAAAACATAATTTCCTTCTTTGGAAATAACCTTATATCCGAGTTCGCTCAGCTTTGATGTAAGGTATTCACGCCCTGTTTTTTCAATCTCCTGAAGCTTTTCTATCATGTCCTGACGTTTGATAAGCTCTTCCGCAAAGAGAATAGCAACATTGCTCACATTGAATGTTGATTCTGCGTTTTCTATGTAATGAATAAGCTGTTTATTGCCGGAAACATATCCGATCCTGAGTCCTGCACAGGAAAACAGCTTTGAAAAAGTCCTTAACACCAGAAGATTGTCATATTCATTTATGAGTGGCATAAAAGTATTTGGATAGAAATAATGATAGGCTTCATCAACAACTGTTACAGCGCCGACAGATGCTGCCTTTTCGATTATTGCCCTTGCGTCAGCGTCATTCCAGCAAGCACCTATTGGGCTGTTGGGGTTGAGCAGTATTACCAACCCTGTGTTCTCTGTTATCAGATCTAAAGCCTTGTCAACAGATAAACTGTAATCCTCATTGTATTCAGCCATGACATGACCCATTCCGAACATTTTTGAATATACATCGTACATTTCAAATGTCGGAGTAACGGTAAGCAGTTCTTTTCCCTGTTCACCGAAACACTGGAAAATCAACCGCATAGCTTCATCCGAGCCGCAGGTTATGGAGATACACTCAGCGGGAATATTATTATGTTCTGATAACAGCTTTGCTAATCTGTCCTTTTCAGGGTATGAAGCAATAAATTCAGGCGTGATTTTCTTTTTTATTTCTTCCACAAAGTCTGCGGGAAGTCCCTCAGGATTTTCGTTCATATCAAGGCGAAGATAATCCTTGCGTTCATCGTGGAATTTAACTCTATAAAGATTTTTTATATTTTCATTAACATAGTACATAAATACAACTTACCTTTCCAGAATGGTGTACCATCTGTCCGTCTCACTGAAGCTTGCTTCGTTGTTAAGGTGGGGCAGATAGTCCTGCTTAACGATCCTGAACCCTGCGTTCTTAAAGACCTCATAGTAAGCGTTATATTCGGAAGGGGTGCGGTATATAACGTCATAAGTGGTTTTGAGCGCATCTGAGGGACATTCGTCAAGGGTAAGTCTGGTTTCAACAGCAACGGTTTCTGTCAGATACATTATGCAGTGCTCGTCGAGAAGGTCGATAAGTCCCGCTATGCAGTCTTTCAGATCAGCATCATTTATGTACATACAAACTCCGCCGATTACTACACGGTCAAATTTCCTTTGGAGCTTTTCGCTACTTCGCCTGCACGCTTCCTGAAAAGAAACGTTTATGAAATCATAGTCGGCATTTTCAAAAGAACATCTCTGCTGAGCGATCTTTATCATTTCGCCCGAAAAGTCCGTTCCGAGATAATAGCCTGCCTCGGGGATAATGGATTCAGCCCATCTTCCTATTCCGCATCCGATATCCAGTACAGAAGAGCTTTTATTAACTTTGAGCTGAGGAAGGATAAAGGTCTTCTCAAAAGTGTTCCAATCTACTGCGTGCTGCGGGTCCTGATCTCCGAGAAGCACAGCTACATAAGGGCTGGACATATTGCCGATGTTCTTGGCTCTTTGGTCATAAAAGTTTTTGGTGTTGTCCGTGTCGATATCGTGCTTTTCTTCATATATTCTGTGGCTGCTCATTTGGCATAGTTCCTTTCGATTTTATGTAAGACAGTATTCTTTCGTAATCATCAAAATAATCTATCTCTGACCAGAATCTGCCATCTACATCTATAGTGTGAATGTCGGTATTGTCGGTGAAGGAATACAGTACATTTTCCCACCAGAGTGAGTGCTGACCGCTGTCCACAAGTGACCTCATTCTGTCAACGAAATCTGCACAGAAGGATTTTTTTATCTTGCAGATGCCCACGTATTCACAGGTCCTTTTCTCTAAAGGAAGATCCTTTCCGTACTCTATAATGCAGCCATTGCCTGTGGTAGCGAAAAAGTAGTCGCCGACCTCGGTTCTGGTTTTGTCTATTACCATTACAGCGTCGTAATTGCTGCTCAGTACAAGATCAAGAATCTCTCTTGAAAAGTAAACATCGGCATTGAGAATGATCGTGTCATCATTTATTTGCTCAGCGGCAAACCAAAGACTTGCTATGCTGTTTGTTATATCATAAAATGGGTTTACGTAGTATGTAACATCTAAGCCTTCAAGAGCAGCATATATGTGTTCTTTCTGATAACCTACACAAACGACGCATTCTATGCCTACACTTTGCAAAAGAACGACTGTTCTTCTGATAAGAGGTGTTCCGTCAATGGGCAGGGTGGATTTGGGGATGTTTTCGACCATTCTTGATATTCTTGTTCCACGGCCGGCAGCCAGTAAGATTGCTTTCAAGATCTATCACTCCAATTTTTTATTATGTGTGCTTTAAGCTGTCATTTTAAGCAGAAGCATTATGTTATATTTTATTATACTACATCTATACATAAATAGTCAATATATAAGGAAGCAGATTTGTTATGACACACTAAAAAATTTTTTATCCAAGAAAGTGGCTTCAATACGTGATTTTTCGTCCCTCAGAAAAATAATTTGAGAAAATTCGAAAAAAATTGCAAAAAACGCTTGACAAACCTGAAAGCATCTGCTATAATATAAAAGTCGCTGAGAGATACGACAGAAAACAACAAGAAAACCAGTATGGAGAAGTCGCCTAGCCCGGTTTATGGCGCACGACTGGAACTCGTGTATGCGTTAATAGCGCATCGAGGGTTCGAATCCCTCCTTCTCCGCCAATGGCTCCTGCAAGATCCTTGCAGGAGCTTTTGTTTTGTATGATATCCGCAGAACTGTTATGATAATAGTCCGGCGGATTTTTTTTGCCTTTGCAAATTTTAAAAAGAAATGTAATGTTTTGAAATTTATTGCCAAAAACGCTTGCAATCAAAACTGCACTGTGTTATAATATGAATAAAAACACAACTGTTGCTTTGATAAATGTGTATATTATGACGTAATAAACTGCGTAACTACAGCTTTTGCCTGATATATGCGTTGACAAACAACTAAAAATTATCAAGAGGCGATGTTATTGGAGTACATAGCACATAAGGCAGATGACGGCAGGGAGCAGTCAGTAAAAAATCATCTTGAAGATGTTGCGAAGCTGGCCGAAAAATATGCCGCAGGATTTCTCGGTTCAGCCGCTTATACAGGAGGGCTTACGCACGACATCGGAAAATATACGTTGGCTTTCCAGAAGCGGATAAACGGCGGCGCAAGAACTGAGCACGCTGTTCAGGGTGCGGCAGAATGTGCAAGGATTTTTGGCCGCAATCCGCTGACGCCCTTGCTGCAATACTGTATCGCAGGTCATCATTCGGGGCTTCCGGACGGCGGTGCAAGTGCGGACGGACCTGATTCACCCACTTTGCAGGGACGGCTCAGCCGTGCAAAAAAGCTTGAAAGCGGTGAGGCGTATAAAAATGAGATAACAATTTCCGCCCCTGATGATTCACAGATCATCGCCTGCATGAATGAGATTATGCACAGTTCCCTGAGTGACAAAGAGAAAAATCGTGAGTACATGGAGTTATATGCTTTTATGACCAGATATGTTTTCTCGTGCCTTACCGATGCGGATTTCATTGATACCGAGACTTTCTGCGATATGCAGGCAGAACGAGGCATGACAGGCGATTTTGAGGAGGCTCTCAGACGCCTTGACGCTCATATGTCAGGCTTTAAGGCGGATACCAAGGTCAGGACCGCCAGAAGAGAGCTGCAGCATCAGGCGTATGAGCTGGCGCAAAACGGTTCATCTGTTGAGCTGCTGAATATGCCCACAGGCAGCGGAAAAACGCTGTGCAGTCTTAAAATTGCCCTTGAAAAGGCTGTTAAAGACGGCAAAAAGCGCATTATATATGTAATACCTTACACAAGCATAATCGAGCAGACGGCAGAAGAATTTGAGAAAATTCTGGGTGACAGCGTTGAGATACTCCAGCACCATTCCAACTTTTCCTTTGACGTTGATAAGGACAACAAAAACGATAAATATGATGAAAATGATCTCACTGTCTTGAAAATGAAGCATACCGCCGAAAACTGGGACGCCAAGCTTATAATCACTACCAGCGTCCAGTTTTTTCAGTCATTGTATCATTATAAGGGCAGCAGACTGAGAAAGCTCCATAACCTGGCAGACAGCGTGATAATATTCGATGAGATACATCTGCTGCCGATAAAATATCTTCAGCCATGTATCCGTGCAGTGGGGTACATCACAAAGTATCTGAGAAGCACGGCTATATTTCTGTCAGCGACAATGCCCGATTATACGGGGCTTTTCGGCAGATACCTTGGAAACGATTTTACTCAGCTTATTACAGACAAGACCCATTTTGCGGATTTTAAAAAGTGTCAATATATAGACCTTGGCAAAACATCTTTTGAAAATGTGGTAATGAAGGCCTCCGAAAGTATGAGCAGCCTTATAATAGTAAACACAAGGGCAGAGGCTCAGCAGGTGTATAAAATGCTGAGCGGCGTAAAGTACCATCTTTCGACATATATGATACCCGAGCACCGTTCTGCGGTCATTAAAAAGATACGTCAGCACCTTAAAGATATTGCGGATAACGTGACCGATGAGAAGCTGACGGTAGTTTCCACATCGCTTGTTGAAGCAGGCGTTGACTTCGATTTTCAGACAGTTTTCCGTGAGCTTGCAGGGCTTGACAGCATTTTGCAGGCAGGCGGACGATGCAACCGTGAGGGCAGCCGCTCCGATGGCTGCGTTTATATTTTTGATGCAGATGACACACCCCATAAAAATGATGGTGATTTTGACACACGCAGGAATATAACTAAAAAACTGCTTGAAAAATTTAACGACATTACAGCACCTGAGTGTATAGAAACTTATTTTTCAAGGCTTTTTGAAGATTATGATGAGCTGATCCAAAAGAACAGCATTGATGAATGCAGCACCGGTAAGAACTTTATGTCAATACCTTTCCGAAAATATGCCGAAAGTTTTCAGCTGATAAATGATGATGACAGCATTGCGGTAGTGGTCGAGTATGACGAAAATGCTTCCGAGCTTATCGGCAGACTGAGAGCGGGCGATATGAAGGTCAAGCGTAAGCTACAGCGCTACAGTGTTCCTGTGAAAAAATTTTATTTTAATGAGCTGATGAAAAGCGGACTTATAAGCGAGTGCAATGGCGTGTGCCTGCTTGCAAACAAAAACTATTATACTGATGAAATGGGTCTTGACATAAATACTGATCTGGACGCAAAGTATATTAAAAGTTAAACAGAGACCCTGCGGACTACGCAGCAGCCCGCAGGGTCTCCTCTCTACCGTTTGTGTGATAGAATACTTATACATTTCTACTCACTGCACAAAGTACAGACTATCTATGTTTATTATAATACAAATGTCTAAAAAAAGCAATGTAAATTTATGTAAATTTACTATTGAATTTTGCGTATTGCTGTTATACAATGTAATCAAGGCCAGCAACTTGATAAAATACTTATACGAGCTTAAAGCGAAAAGGAGTGATTTAATTGAGTTTCGGAATCAAAATAATAGTTGAAGGCGATTATGCCTGCTTTACCGATCCTGCTTCAAAGGTAGAGAGAGTGAGCTACAAAGTTCCCACGCCCGGAGCAGTGGAGGGTATTCTTAAATGCGTTTATTGGAAGCCTGCAATACGCTATGTGGTTGACGAATTGGTCGTGTTCAACCCCATAACATATGTAAATGTCCGCAGGAATGAGCTGAAAGAGAAGGTATCCTATCAGGCGGTAAAGCAGCAGATGAACGGCAGGGGAGACCCGATAATGTATGCCTCCGAACAGAGGACGCAAAGGTCGGCGATGGTGCTGAGAAACGTGAAATACGGCATATCGGCACATTTTGAGCTGACAGGACTTAAATCCGACCATGCGGACGAGGGGGAGGAGAAACATTACAATATTCTCCTGCGCAGGCTGAGGAACGGTCAGTGCTTCAGGCAGCCGGTGCTTGGCAACAGGGAGTTTTCTGTCAGAAAGATAGAGCTTGTTGACAGCTTCGACTATTCTCAGGTATCGGACGAGCTTATGGGTGATGAGGATCTGGGCATCATGCTCTATAAGATGAATTTCAGGGACGGCGGCAAGCCGCTGAACGGTAACTGGGACAAGCCTGTTTTCAGTGATGCGGCTGATGCGGTTTACTATCACCCTCATATTGTGAATGGTGTTATTGATGTGAAGAAGTACAGGGAGGAGGGGCTTAAATGCTGATAAGGTCACTGTGCGATTATTACGATATTCAATCTGCACGTGGCGAAGCTGCCTCGGACATTATGTCCGAGCAGCCCGTCCACTGGATGGTAATGCTTACTCCCGACGGCAGGGTGGCCGATATTATAGATAAGCGTATTGAAGAATCCGTTCCTCAGAAGAACGGCAAGGTCAAAATTGTTAAAAAGCCTATTGTGGTTTCTCTGCCCAAAAGGACACAGAAAACGGGAATTGACGCAAATATTATCGAGCACAGACCGCTGTATATTTTCGGACTTAATTATGATGCAAAAATCGGTCTTACGCCCGATGACAAGACCGGTAAGGCAAGAAAATCCCATGAAGCATTTGTAAAGAAAAATCTTGAGTTTTTTGACGGCATTGACTCGGAGATCGCAAGAGCATATGTTAATTTTATAAAGAACTGGGTCCCCGAGAATGAAACGGAAAATGAGCAGCTGAAAAAGCTGGGCAAGGAATATCAGGGAAGCTACTATATTTTTGCTCTTGACGGCAGTCCTGAATGTAAGCTCCATAAAGATAAAGCTGTGCTTGCCAAGTATGAAGAGATTATGGCAAAGGCTGCGGCAGAGGCTGCTGAAAGCGATGACGGTATTATGATGTGCCCCATAGAAGGTGAGAGGCTTCGTGCCGCAAGAATACACGACAAAATAAAGGGCATAAAGGGAGGCAACTCCGTAGGTGCAGTGCTTGTAAATTTCAACAGCTCAGCGTTTGAGTCATACGGCAAGAGCCAGTCAATGAACAGCGGCATTTCCGAAAAGGCGATGAAAAAATACACATCGTCTCTCAATAAGCTGCTTGCCGACCCCATGCACCATATATATTCCGATGATATGACAGTCGTTTTCTTTGCGATGAAGCATGATGATAAGGCTGAATGCGATTTGTTTAGCGACTACTTGAACAGCAGTAATGCAGTTACCGAAGATTCGACAAAAGCCGATGTCAAGGCAGTGTCGGAAAATATTTATCATAAGGGACAGACGGGAAATGCTCAGGCTCTTGACGACGATGTTGATAACGGAGTTGACTTTTTTGTTGCAGGCTTCACGCCAAACGGCTCACGCATCTGCCAGAAGTTTATGGTAAGGAACAAATTCGGAAAAATAATCGACAACGTAAAGCAGCATCAGCAGGATATGGCTATTTGCGGTTCAAACGGTGAGATACCCTTGTGGAGAATAAACAAGGAGCTTGTCTCTCCCAATTCGGCGAATGCAATATCGCCCGCATTGCAGTCAGATATATTTCAGGCAATTCTTAACGGAACAAATTACCCATATACTCTGCTTGAAACTGTTGTGCGCAGGGTTTGCACCGACAGTGATACCGATAGCAATAATAAAATAAAAATAAATGAAGTCCGTGCAGGGCTTATCAAGGCATTTATAAACAGAAAAGCAAGACTTAACGGAGATAAGGAGGAAATCACCATGTCACTTGATAAAGAAAACAAAAATCCCGCATATCTTTGCGGCAGGCTTTTTGCCGTGCTTGAAAAGATACAGCTTGAAGCCACAGATGTAAAGCTCAACCGTACTATCAAGGACGCATATTTTTCATCGGCATCATCAAGACCTGCGCTTATAATGCCAAGGCTTATTGACCTTTCCAACTATCATTTGAGAAAGCTCAAGGAGGGAAGAGCAATAGACTTTTCAAAACTCATCAACGAGATAATGGGAAAAATCAAAGATAGTTTGCCGACAAATCTTTCGATTATGGAAAAGGGGAAGTTTCAGTTAGGATATTTTCAGCAGAATAAAGATTTTTTCGCTGAACAAAACAAAAATGAAGAACCCGAAACAGTAAATGAATAATAAAGGAGAATGAAAACTATGGAAGCTATCAAGAACCGCTATGAATTTGTAATGTATTTTGACGTAGAAAACGGCAACCCAAACGGCGACCCCGATGCGGGCAATACACCCAGGATCGATCCCGAAACCAATTTAGGCATCGTTACCGATGTTTGCATCAAAAGGAAGATAAGAAACTTTGTGGAGCTTACCATGAACGGTAAGGAAGGCTACAACATTCTTATCAAGGGTGACCGTTCCCTCAACTCCAAATTCACCGAAGCTTATGAAAAGCTTGGAATGCCTACAGGCAAGAACGCCGATAAGCCTGCCGATGCCGAAAAGAGGGCGCAGGAATATATCTGCAAGAATTACTATGATGTCAGAACATTCGGCGCAGTAATGAGCACAGGCGATGACCTCTGCGGAATAGTAAGGGGACCTGTTCAGATAAACTTTGCCCGCAGTATAGATCCCGTGCTTATTCAGGATATTGCCATTACAAGACAGGCAAAGACGACTGAAGAGCGACAGAATATGTCAGGCAATTCTGAGATCGGCAGGAAGAGCATAATCCCATATGCTCTCTACCGTGCCGAGGGTTATGTTTCCGCAATGCTGGCGCAGAATGTCACACAGTTCAGCGAGGAGGATCTGGAGCTGCTCTGGACTGCCATTATCAATATGTTTGAAAACGACAGAAGTTCCGCAAGAGGAAAAATGTGCCTGAGAAAGCTTTATGTTTTCAAGCATGAAAGCGCTCTCGGCAATGCCCCTGCAGCTGTCCTTTTTGATAAGATAACCGCAGAAAGCAAGTGCGACGGAGCACCCAGAAAGTTTTCCGACTATGAGATAAGTGTTGACAGAACAATGCCCGCAGGCGTTGAGCTTATCGAGAAGATATGAGCGAAGAGCAGACCATAAACATCAGGGCAATACAGCATTATATGTATTGCCCGAGAAGGTTTGCTCTGCTTGAGCTTAACTGCGACTGGGCTGAAAATGCCTTTGTGGTAAAAGCAAACCTTATGCACGAAAACGTCCACGGCGGAGACCATAAGTTTTCCAATGACAGAATGCTTGTAAGAAGCTCTGTTGCGGTGTATAACGATGAGTACGATATTTTCGGCGTTACGGACTGCATGGAGTTTGTGAAAAGCAGGAACGGAGTGAGCATTGACGGAAGTGATGACAAGTACAAGGTGCGCATAGTGGAATACAAGCCGAAGCCGCCTAAGGGAGCGGATTTTCATGACAGTGATGCCATACAGGTATTTGCTCAGAAGATATGCGCCGACAGTATGTGGAAATGCGACAGCGAAGCATATATCTATTACTTCGAAACAAGACGGCGTGTAAAGCTTCCATTTGATACGGAGTATGAAAAGTGGGATAAAATGCTTAAAGAATATCTTTTGGGAATGAAAAAGATACTTGCTGACGGCGTTATTCCCCAAAAGGCAAGAGGCGTAAAATGTTCGGGCTGTTCGCTGTACGATGTGTGCTTCCCGAAAACGGTGCACTATAATGTCCGAGATGAAATAATGAGCGGGATAAAGGGGGAGATGTCATAAGAAAGCTGCTTAATTCACTGTACGTGCTTGATGAAACGGCATATCTTTCACTTGATGGCGAGAATATCGTCTGCCGTACAGATGAAAGTGAAAAATTCAGGATACCTTTTTCAAATGTTGAGGATATCTATTGCTTCAGCTACCGTGGCTGTTCTCCTGCACTTATGGGCAAGTGTGTGGAATATAAGATACCGCTGAATTTCATCTCTCCGCAGGGTGAGTTCCTTGCAAGAGTAGAGGGCGAGGTCAAGGGCAATGTCTATCTGCGCAAGGCCCAGTTTGATATGTTTGCCGACCCGCCTGCACTGCTTATGCAGAACACAGTGGCAGCAAAGCTTGCAAATACCCGATATGTCATAAAGCGTTCGCTTAGGGATAATCCTCAGATAGACGATGACGGCGCAGTATCACGTTGTATTGCATATCTTGAAAGCAGCATCGACAGCGCATATGAAACCGATGACAGAGATGCTCTTATGGGCATAGAGGGCAGTGCTGCCAAAGCATATTTTGATATCTTTGACAGGCTGATACTCAGGCAGAAGGAAGATTTTATTATGACTTCCAGAACAAAGCGTCCGCCTCTTGACAGGGTAAATGCAATGCTGTCGTATCTTTATACCATAGCGACCTGTACATGCGCATCAGCATTGGCAGCGGTGGGACTTGACAGCTATGCGGGATTTTATCATGCTCTTCGTCCCGGACGCAACAGCCTTGCCTGTGATATGGTCGAGGAGATAAGATGTATAATCGAACGCCTGGTGCTGACAATGATAAATCTCAAAATGGTAAATGCAGATGATTTTGAAGTACAGCCCGGTGGAGCGGTCTATCTCAGTAAGGACGGCAAACGCAAGGTCATAACCCAGTGGCAGGAAAAGAAGCGCACCGTGATAGTTCACACATATCTAAAGGAAAAGATACCCGTGGGACTTATTCCCTATGCACAGAGCACTTTGCTCGCAAAGTATATACGAGGCGAGATAGATGAGTATCCGTGCTTTCTGATGAAATGAGGCGGTCATAATGATGACACTTGTGTGCTATGATGTCTGCACCGAGGACAGAGGCGGAAAAGCAAGGCTCCGCAAGGTGGCAAAGGAATGCCGGAACTATGGGCAGCGTGTCCAGAATTCAGTTTTTGAGATCGACGTGGACTATGGCACTTTCCTTAAAGTCAAGGATAAACTCTTGAAGATAATCGACGAAAATAAAGACAGCCTGCGGATATACTATCTTGGCAACAACTGGGAGCGCCACATTGAGCATTTCGGCATCAAGGAGACATATAATCCCGAGGGTGTCCTGATAGTTTAGCGAACCATCAATGTTCTGAAATTTCCGTGCACTTCGCAGAAAAAACACTGTGTAAATGCCAATATACAGCAAATAATTGATTGACATCTTTTGAACAGAGACACAATAGTCCCCCATGTAGTGCGTGTGACCCTTTTTATGTCTATATGTAGGGTCACACCCTCACGGGTGTGTGAGTTGAAATTTCCTGCATATGGGCGTAAATTTCGGATAAGTGTGTCACACCCTCACGGGTGTGTGAGTTGAAATTTGAACTGGTTGACAGTGGTACAGTTCTTTGTACGTCACACCCTCACGGGTGTGTGAGTTGAAATATCGTAAAGGACTTCAACGGGCTGCATGAACCAGGTCACACCCTCACGGGTGTGTGAGTTGAAATTCTGAGCGATTTCATGCGAATAGTAACGATGCTGAGTCACACCCTCACGGGTGTGTGAGTTGAAATTTGTGGCATCACTAATACGCTTTTTTTTCATAATGTCACACCCTCACGGGTGTGTGAGTTGAAATGACCATCTTCACCGTTACAAGTCTGCAAAATATCCGGTCACACCCTCACGGGTGTGTGAGTTGAAATATCAAAGACAGTAATATAAAGATGTGGTTTATGTCACACCCTCACGGGTGTGTGAGTTGAAATGTAATTATCCCGAGTTCGTGGAATATGATATTCGTCACACCCTCACGGGTGTGTGAGTTGAAATCTCTGGCAGGCATGAGGGGGGCAACCTCTGAGACGTCACACCCTCACGGGTGTGTGAGTTGAAATATTGGTTATTGTACTGTTGTTATTTCCGCTGTGTCACACCCTCACGGGTGTGTGAGTTGAAATACAGTCTCTACAGCTGAAACCGCAACCGAATTGACCGTCACACCCTCACGGGTGTGTGAGTTGAAATGCCACTGTTAATTAAATCATTGATTGCTGTTTCTGTCACACCCTCACGGGTGTGTGAGTTGAAATACGAACGCCGACGATAGGGATAATCGCCGTAAGCAGTCACACCCTCACGGGTGTGTGAGTTGAAATTTTGCCGTTCGCAAAGTTGTGTGTTTTGGTTTGCCGTCACACCCTCACGGGTGTGTGAGTTGAAATCAAATACGTATATTTCAATATATATAGATATTATTAATTGCGATGCTTTCCAGATACCTTTAAAATGGCTATAATGCGTGATTTACAGACTTAACGTGTGTTCTTCACGCAGAAACAAATATACTAATATTAACATATAATGTATTGTTTCACCACCTTTTAACGCCATTTCACACCGTCTTGACACACTTTTAAACACACTTTTTTTCGTATGCCTATTGACACACCTCTACTTTAATGATACAATATACTTATCGAGGTGATGAATATGATTAACGGAACAATTCGAAAAGAGGGCAATATTTTTATCGGACAAATAGCCATTGGAAAATATGAAAGTGGACGTATTAAGTATAAACGTTTCAAAGGCAAAAAGAAGGCTGATGTCGTAAAAAGAATGGAAGAGTTTCAAATTATATTACAGCAGAAAAGTCCAGAAGTTGTTGGAAATTATTTAGACCAATGTTTGCTTCAGTGGGCAAAAAACGTAAAAAAAATAGAAGTCAAGCCTACATCATATAATAGCATTATATATATTATTAAAAAAAATATCAACCCCGCCATTGGTCATTACACCATTGAAGCTCTAACTCCAAGCCTCATTCAAACGGAACTTATAAACAGATTATTCGAAGAGGGAAAATCGTTATCCACTATAAAAAAAGTATATATTTATTTAAAGGCTGGTCTCAAATATTATCTTCCTAAAGGAATGCCCAATCCTTGTGATGATGTTTCTCTTCCATCAAAAGATAAATTTAAACGAAAAACAATTAGATTTTTCAATGACAATGAAATTGCTCTGTTTAAAGAAGCTGCCCCAAAATACAAATACGGGAAAGCGCTCATATTTGCCATGTACACAGGACTTCGTGCAGGCGAATTGATCGGATTAAAATGGAAGAACGTTGACTGGTATAAAAAAAGGATATTTGTAGCATCTAATGTTGTAACGATATATAAATATAACGAAGATGCTGATGATGAAGAGCAGCCTGGTAAATATACTATATTAGAACAAGATTCTGCTAAATCCCGAGATAGATACGTTGATCTTAGTAAGACAGCGATTTCTATTCTTACCGAACTCAAAGCCCAATATTACAATGGCGAGGATAGCTTTGTTATTTCGCCCGAAAACAAACCTTTAGCTGTGCATAATCTTTTTAATAATTATCTTCATATTTGTGCAAGAGCTGGGATTGAGAATCCACAAGGCTTACACACACTTCGCCATACATTTGCATCAATGCTTTTCCGTAAAAAGGTAGATGCAAAAACTGTAAGCGAACTACTTGGTCATTCAAACGTAGCTTTTACTTTAAACACGTACATTCATTTAATCGAAGACCAAAAAAGCGATGCAGTAAATTTAATAGATGACTTGTAAAATGATACTGAAATTTATTTCAATATCTATGGGCGAAAAAATAGGGTAGTAGATTTTATCTACTACCCTTATAATATTTAGATGGGCGGCGTATCCATCATCTCAGGTTCCTATTCAGGAGTGTCGGGAGCCTTTCCGACCTTAAATATCGTCAGATCCATTTATACTTAGGCTTGTCCTCTCCAAACGCCTTCCAACGGATCGTGTCATCGAGTACGATGCCGACAGCACTCAAAAAGTACCACAACACCGAACTGCCGACCGATATCTGTCCCAGAAAATTCAGTGGATATTGGGAATAATCCCAAACGTCCCAGCCAAGTCCAATGTTGACAACGCAGCCTGTGATAAATTCCAGCGTTGTGATTATAGCGCAGCCAATAGCCATTTGCAACACCATCGGTGTGTTCCAGTCCAAGACTTCGTTTATTAGTCCGAGAGCTATGAAACATATACCTCCGAGTATAAACATTGTCCAATGCGACCATCCTCGCCATATGTGTTCAATCGAAACATATATTGTTCCGCCGATAAAAAACAGCGCCAGATATTTTGTGAAAAGTTTAATCATAATTTATCTCTATCGCATCTACAGCTTCAACAGTTTCACAATTCCTTATCTGAACTTCTATTGACTGCTGTTTGCTTACTTTGGGCGCAACATAAGCGGCAATGCTCAGACTCAGAGCAAGTAAGTCGTTATAACTGAACTCCGTACATTCTGCTGTAGTTGCGTTCCACTTCAGAGGATACTCAACACCTATTGCTTTGGCTCTTTCGTAAGATGCTAAATTTCCATTCAGGAGTGACTGCTTCTCCTCGGTGCAGCTGTAATACTTGCCGTCACTGTACAGATACGGATGACTTGCCAGCCATTCAGATAACATTTTTTTAGACTGTGCAATTTTATCTTCCTTGATACCATCAAGCTCTTCCTTAGTAATCTTACCCTTTTTAACATCAATAAGCTTGCCGTTCTTGACTATAAGATCAAAATTAGGAGCATAGGATACTATTTTCTTACCAAGTTCTGAATCATCTGGAACAACCCAATCGGCATCTCCGAGCCAGTCTGTATCTGGGTGTTCCATATTGATAATAAACCATTTGTTTTTATATACTACCATTTGCAGTCTCCTTTCTCTAAATTTCTTTAACCAATACAGAAACAGGGGTACACAGCAAGTGCAACCCCAGCCCCATTGCGAGTTGCATTACCATTGCTTGTCATAGCCACAAAATCGTTTCCCCCAGCGACTGCGTTTAGCCAGCACCAGTTGCGGTTACAAATATATTTTGATGCGATTCTAAACAACGGAAATTGCCTATAATTTACACCTACATCATATTTGTTTCCCCACAGATTACTGCCATACACCTCTGGTTCAGACATCAGATTGATTTTTACATCAGCCCACGCCCAGCCACTTGCCTGATTTCCAGTTACATTATTACTTAGAATTTCACGATGCGACAGCAAATGATTATTTAATTTTACGTCAAAATGCGTATTATACACAGGTAATACCGATGCAAACATGAAACTGCTAACATATCCGCCAGTAGTTGTATTTGTACTGTTCATTCGATTGTTACCGATAACCCCATCAGGCACAATCACAACGTGATGCTGCACAAACGCCGTATCGCCTGTATTCAAGTATGTATCCAGTCCTGCAATACGGAATTTGGTGTCATAATTCACTGTTTGGGTGCTTTCCACCAGTGATTTTGTACCATCATCACCGGTCTGTTCCACGAAACAGGGAACATTTTCAATGCTTCCCGATAGCGTGAAATAGTCTCCAATGTAAATGTCAGAAAACGACCCGTCAGCAATCATAGTGCAGATATCGTCAATAGTGTATCCTTTGGCGAATAAATCATCGCCACGAAAGATATTATTATGATTTTCGGCGATAGTCTGCGATAAAATGTCGGTTTTGTTTGCCTTAGTATTTTCATACCCATTCCATTTCGCCTTATCGTTAGCAGTTACATGAACATCCGTATCGTCAATATGAGAATTTACTTCCTCAGTAAGAAAATTAACATCTGAACTATTTTTGGTTATCTTTTTATTTAAAATGGCATACATTTCATCATTATTGAATGTATTCATTTAATCACCTCACATCTTTTTCCAACCAGAGGATGTAAGAATATATACTTCAGTTTCGCCACCGTAATTGCCAACAATACACGTTGACCTCAGTGCAGGAAACACATCAAAATCAGGATTATCAGCAAATGTTCCGCTTGCCTTTTTAGTGGTGGTAGGTAACTGTGCTATCTCAGCCTCTGTATCAACATAAAAACTACATACACTTGTATTATAACTTCCACTTCTTGTGGAAAGATTTCCAGCCATAAAATCATCCCCTTTCATTATAAAAATAAGACTGCCATACAATAAGTACAGCAGTCTATATGTTAGTTAATCGTCCTTTATAGGCAACTCATTTAGTTCATCACAGCAAGTGTGAATAAAACTGTTGCCTCCGAGAGATTGATATTGTTCTTGTAGCTTTGCAAGATTTTCCTTTTCGTATATTGTTATATATCCTGCCTTCATTCGAGAGTTATATATTACGAGTATTGAGTTTCTTAGGTTTGCCTGTAAAGCCATGCTTTGCTTTTTGAGTTCAGCGTTGATCTCATCATTCTGCTCTATCTGTTTTTGCACCAGATCCGTGAGATTATCAATTTTTGCGTTTATCCCTTCTTTGTCACTGGTTTTGGTTATCCAAGCAACAAATTTGGTTCGCAGTGGTTTCACGATGAGTACGACAAGGGCTATGATCGTCGAGATGCTTCCGCAATATGTTGCAAGAGTATCTAAGTTGAAGTTCTCCATAGCCCACCTCACTCTGAGATTTCAGGCTTATAGTCTATCTCTGTATTCTTTTTCAGCTCTAATACAGCCTGCTCAAGATATATTTCAATCTCCTTAGTATCAATACTCATTCCAAGTTCAGCAAGCTTATTCTGTACATATTCAAGGACATATTTCTTCTTGTCACTTCCTGCTTTATTTGCCTGAGCGTATATCTGCTCGGCTGCCTTAACAGCAGAAGTCACAATAATCTTTACAATATCTATCTGAGATACTGTAAGCTTGTTTGTGAGCCATACCTTAATCTTAGGAATAACCACTATTGAAAGCACTGTAATAATCAGCGAAATAATACCCTCGCATATAGGAGTAATGTTGATTGTATCTGTCATAATAAAACTTCCTTTCTGTCGTTTACTTTATTTTTTCTACATAGGACGAGCCAACGTTAATCCACGCTCCACGAGTTGCCTTATAAGCTTTAAGCAAGCCCCAAGTAGCTATAGAACCATCTTTGTTCTTAACAGTTGTCTCATCAACTATTGTATATACCTGTCCAAATTTCAGTGTTGTAACGATTTTATTCCCAACGCCCGCCTTTTCTCTGACGTTTAGTTCATCTGTAATAATACGTACCCTATATGGGAATTTGTTATCTATTGCGGGAGTAGTAGGAACTGACGATATCGGTTTATAATCTTCATCAAGTGACTTTAAGAAATTATAATATCCTTTAAGCTCAGACTCATTATGTGTCCACATAGCAGGACAAAGTTTGCCCGTTACACTATGGTGCATTATAACTCGTTCAACAGGAATATTGTATTTCTTCATAAGATACTTAACAAGCTCTCTTGTATTATTTAATTCAGCTTCAGTAAAGTACCAATCTGTATCGTTAGCGTTTAGGCTTTTGGCATTCTTTTTGTTGCTACATATTTCAATAGATATAGTATTCTTATTGGTTGCAATACCATAAAGTGAAGCTCCTAATGAAGTTGTAGGATTGGTATATTTAGCACCACCGACACACCAAGCATAATAATTTTCGATGTCCTTGTTGTATTGAATTACATCTCTATCATCAACAAGAAAGTCGCTTGATGCAGGATTAGAAGGGTTTCCTCCGTTTGCAAACCATTTAGCTGTACCAAGTGCTGTTCCAGCCTTACTGGTTGTGCCAGCCGTATAGTGTAACGCTATATATTTTATAGTTCTCTTTGGCACATAAGTCAAAGAGGTTGTACTATAACAAGACTTAATGTTTAATGCCATAATTATCACTCCTTTACATATTACTATTGAACTCACCGTTCATTATTTGATTAGCAAGTTGAACTTTTTCGTTATCAATATTTCCGATCTGCTTACTAATTTTGATTATGTTTTCAGCCTTTGCTTTATTTGCATAGAACCCACTATAAACTGCTAGCTCGGAGAAGGCTGAAGTACAAATAACAGAAAGGGGAGATAGGTCTGTCAAACCCAATCTCCCACTCAAGGCAATCAATGTCAAAGAAGAAAACACAACAAAGATGACCAGAATAATGTTTAGTATATAAATTTTCTTAGAAAATTCCATCTTATGCTTCTTCATTATGTACTCACCTTCACCGCAAATTGATGTCCACCCTGTCCAAAAAATCGGTAAATATCTCCGCCAAAATCGACAAAATAATCAGTGTAGCTTGTTGACGGCGATGCAGCTACAAGATATAATCCGTCTATCCTATTTCCTGCAAGGAAATCGCACATAGGTACAATATAATGCTGGTATGAGGCATTGGTTCTGGCAACATAATTCATATATCCTGTTGATCCCGATGAATTGGTAATAATATACTGGCTATTCCAGCACCAAAACAGTACAGGATTTCCATTTGTATCTTTTGTAATGATATGAAATTCTTTTTCACCATGTTTAAATGCAAAGATTTTATCATTTTTCAAAATAACATTGTACGTTGATACTAAGTCGGACTCATCGGCTTTGGTTTTGCTCTCTCCATAATTTTGCTGGATAGTGCTTGAAGTTATGGTAAATCCAAGCGTGCCGTCCGCATTGCAGGAGATAAAATCGCCGTCACTGCCGAAGCCGCAATATTCTGTCAGCTCATCTTTCAGACCGCTTATCGGTTTGGACTGCTCGTTATATTCCGTACCCGTGTAAACAGTGCCGCCGATTAAAACATGACCGCTATCATTGTTATCACTGCCATCTCCCATATTAACAATAGACAACTCATTAGTGATATTGATGTCTCCATCAAAGAACATCGATATTTCATTTATCATAGGATAGTTATTTGCAGACGTGATGTAGAATCTATAAGTCGTGTAGGCAGTGCTATTGTTGACTTCAAATGTCTTGCTGAATACTGTTATGAGTTGTTCAGAGAAAACATAACTGCCCAAATCAACATAAGAAGAGCCATCATTAGACCCTTGCAGAGTAAAGGCTTTTACGCAATCGTCATATTGTGCATGAGCTTTATACATAACGAAACTTTTCAGTACCTTTGCCGTTGGAAATTGTATCTGTAGCCATGTGGGAGTAGTCTTAGTGTTTGCCAACCAGTAACTACTTGTACTCGTTGAGCCGTCAAAAGCATAATACGGATTACATCCTGAACGATAACTCTCTGCCGAGGCTATTATATCGCCATCGTCGGCTGTTATTGTGTCAGCTGTCATACTCATAAAACCATCGGAATATACTCGTGAAATTCCAACATAGTAAGATGTTGATTTAATGACTACTTTTGCTTTAGAAATAGACAAAGCAAGGTCTGCCAAATCTATGACTACGGTATTGTTAGTTATAGCGCTATAAGTACCTTTTAACTCATCGTTTATGTATAATTCAAAGGCGGGGGCGGTATCATACAATGTCTTATATTCTACGGTATATTTTGATGTGGAAGTTATATTTGCAGTGAAAGAGACAGTTGATTTTTCAACTGTAGCAGATGGTTTATCCCCACTGCCACTGTCATCAATATCATCCGCATTGCCATTAACATACCTATATACGTCCCTGTTGTAGTTCTGAGTAATTTCATCAGCTGTTAGTACCTTATCATAAATAGCAGCTCTGTAGTAATAACTCTGACCGCCAGCGTGTTCATTCTTTCCTCCTGCTTTAACGCCAAGACACGGGAATAAAGTATTTGTTATCTTATTTGTACAGCTTGCTTCAGATAAATAAATTCCATTTATATAGGACTTCAGCGAGCTACCGTCAAATGTCATTGCCACATAGACAATTTCACCTTTAGTATAGGTCGAAGACATATTTTTCCAACCGCCTGAGTATGCCTGAAACGTAATTTTTGTAGAGTTTTCCGCTGTAATACCGAACCCGCCGTAATTGTCACTTGCATAGGTATTGATTATATCGCTCTGGTAACTATCCAAAGAAACAATCTTCACCACAGCTTCTACGGTAAAACTGCTGTAAGTTGACATATCTATCGGCAAGACAATACCGCCACTGGCTACGGCTGGCTTAATGTAGTAATCTATATCAATGTAGTCCTTGGCTTCAGTGTCTCCCATAGAAACTCGATAGGCACTCTTTTCATGCACCAAATCAGTCCACGATGCACCATCGGAAACGTGTCCGTAAGGCGTGTTCCATCTGCCGTCAAAAAAGGCATTTGCCCCCGATACATAACCCAGTTTTTCAGGGGTAACTTTGCTTGAACTGCCTCCACTGTTTACATATCCTCTTCGTGTAATAAAACAATCCATGTTATCCCACCTTTACGCTAATGTCCAGTTTTTATTAGTAGCTATAGCTTTTTGTTCATCTGTAAGCTTTGCAAGGTTTGTACTGCCAAGAGTAAGTGTCTTTGCCGTTTCATCGGTCAGATTCTTCAGGTTGTTAAACATAGCAACCATGCTTTCTACCGTAAGATTAGAGGATACGTTAAGGCGAAGACTCATGTTCCAGTCCGTGCCAACCTGAACGTCTTCAAGAGCTGTGCAGTTATAAAATACATAATAAGAATTATTTGTAGATGTCAAGCTTGAATTAGTTGCAGTTGTAATACTTGAGGGTAAATATACTTTCTTTAAGACCTTACAGTCATAAAAAACTTGCACACCTATTGTAGTTACGCCTTCTGCCAAAGTGACTTCCTCCAGCTTTGAACATCCTTTAAATACTTCATTTCCCATACTAAGTGTATCAAGATAACCTGTTACATTCACTTTTACAAGAGAAGTGCAGCTATAAAAAGTTCCTGTTGAAATTTTAGGCACTTCCAATTCTGCTGGAAGTGAACTGCAACTTTGGAAAATATTAGTTCCAAGAGTAGTAGCGTGAGTAAGTATTTTTTTTACTAACTCTCCAGACGTAATGTTTTTATTATCGCTAAAGCAATAACCTCCAAGAGAGTAAAACGCATTATCGTCAATAGTTAAATTACTTAATGCCCCACTTTGTCTAAAAGCGTATATATCAATTTTAGTTACACTACTTGGAATGTTTAAAGTTGTTAGAGAGGTACATCCCGAAAAAGCATAATCGCCGATTTCTTGCACCGTGTTAGGAATAGTAAAAGAAGATAATTTTGTACACGAATTAAACGCTCCATACGCTATTTTTTGAACCTGTTGTTTATCCTCTGGTATGTCAAAGATAAATTCTTCCAATGCAGTGCAATTCTGAAAAGCATTTTGTCCAAAATGATATAATGTTTCACTGCTGGATTTTGTAGCTCCAGTCAAAGTTACTTTCTTTAAGTTCGTACAATTACCGAACATACCAAACCAGCATTTTGGAATTACTATCTCTGTAATTGTGGTGGTATAATCAAACACATAACTACTTAAAGAGCCGGCATGATTGAGTATATTTGTCACATCTTCATTAGTAACACTTGTTCGGGAAAAACAACTTGAACCTAACGACATCTTCGTTCCTTCTGCAAGTGTGATATTAGAAACGCCAGAATAATTAAAAGCACTATCACCTATAGATGTAACACTTGCAGGGATATAAACCGTAGATAGAGCAGCTGTATTATAAAAACAATTACTCGGTATGCTTGGCATACCATCCGGTATATTGACTGATTTTAGTTTAGTACAACCAGAAAAACACGACCCATCAAATTTTACGCAGGTTGTAGGCAATTTTACACTTGTGATGTTTTTATTGTTGTAAAAAATGTTTGGATTAAGACTTGTCACCCCATCAGGTACAATAACATCACCTGTAGGCAATCCTGAACTGTCAATGGGGTATATACCTTTTTGCTTTCCACCGCCACCGCCATATGTATTATTTCCTATCATGCGATTACCTCACTTTTTATCTTAACTGTAATATCCTCCGTAGGTATCTCACTGCAAGAAAATACAAACGCTGTATCAGTCTCCGCCGATAAATAAACACCATTTTCGGCATACGCTTTGAGAGACGCAGCGTCAGGAATAGGCGTGTTTAGCCTGCTCGTATCCACTGTTGCAGATACTGTGTTGGTCTTAGTCTCACTGTCCCAGCTTGCAGCACTCAGCGTAATACTTTGAGATATCTTGGTCTTTATAGCTTCCAGATCGCTCTTAGAAGCGAAATTGATACCCGATACATCACCTGATACCCTCATCTGTATGGTAAAATCCACAGTCGGCTTTTCTTTGCGGCAAACTGTCGTGATGCTGCCATTAGCAGTTGTTATCTTAGTCAGGCAGGCAAATGCCTTTTCCTCACTGTCCCAGTTATCCTCTGTGTCGGAATATTTCAAGTCCACAATAGGCATATTGTCTGCACTGATAGATGTTACTGTTACAGTCTGCGTATAAGGAGCAGTATTACTCCAGCCGGATGCAGGAAGCGTTGCGTATAAAACAGCACAGTCAGTATTGATATCGACCTTGCCCTCGGCAATTACATTTGTGTCTTCTTCTCCAATTAGCCAGTGTTTTGTGTCTGAGTCGATAGACGGTACAGGTGCTTTCAGTGATAATAACCAGTCAGCTTCACTGCCTGTATAACCCTTTGCTACCGCCAGTTCATACGCCGATTTTCCGTCATCTCCATTAGTACCGTTTGTACCATTGGTGATAGTAGCGCTCGTGGTTCCCGAGCCATCAGTCGCAGTTACCGTGCAGCCCGTTTCCGTCTGCGATACCGACAACATAGCAGATGTACCGTTGGATACATTTGCGGTCGTAGTGCCATTAGCATCAGTCACAGTTATGGTAGCTCCAAGGTCGGTCTGTGTAACTTTGGCAGTAGGGGAGACACCATCGGTGCCCTTGTCTCCCTTTTCACCCTGCTGACCTGTCAAAGCAGTCCAATGAGTAGCATCAAACTCTGTTCCTGATGTGTGAGCTTCGGTACATTGATAAATAATTGTGCCGTAAACAACTAAATTATCAACAACATACGCTGTATTTGCGACCCAGCTTGGGATAGCACTATCGTTAATACACGTGATTACACCCTCCGAGCTGACCTTAATGGTCTCACCGTCTGGCTTAACACCGCCCAAAATCGTAGTGGTTGCTACAGGCAACGTATAAGGCTGCGCTTCGCTGCCCTTTATAACGCCGTTACTGTCGATAGTAATAGTTGTTCCATCGACTTTAACACCGCCAAGGACTGTAGTGCTTGCTGTTGGAAGCGTGTAAGTTGTTGCTCCGTGGATAGTACCATCTTCGTCAACAGTTATTGTACTGCCGTCAGGTTTAACTCCACCCAGAGCAGATGTAGTCGCTGCTGGGAGAGTATAATCGCTGCCCACTACCGTGTCTTCCCATGTTAATTTTCCTTCGCTATTCGTACCGAATAACTCAATAACTTGTATATTTGCATGGGTGTGTGATGTGGTCTGAAGCTCTGTAACATTTGCCTTTGTTTCTGTTTCTGCCTCCTGAATATCGGATATATCTTTCCGAATATTAGATATGTTCTGTACCAGCTCGTCCGATAGCGACAATACGGAACTGCCCGAATTTACATTTACCTTGAAATAGCTGCCGTCTATCGTGCCGAAAGGCTTGTCTGCGATCGAATCCCAGCTTGATATCTTGGCGGTAAAACTGTCGAGACCGATACGAGATGTCTTGCCCGAAGCATTAACTATAATATCATCGGAACCCGACAGCGCCGTTACTTTTGGCAGCGCCGTGGTTTTTATATCATTCGCCATTTAATCACCTTCCTTATAGCGAAACATGCTTGTTGTCATCTGTAATAAGATGCTTGTTATCGTTTGTAAGCAGATATGGATCGTGGGGTCCATCAGGCTCAAACATATTGGGATGAGGATAAGGATCGGGGTCTTCAGTTATAGGACGTGTAGTCACTTCATCAACTGTAATACGGTACCAATCGCTCAGTCCAGAGTCTTCGTAAAATGGACTATATAACGCCGCAGCAAACCTGTATTCTCCATTCTGCGTGATAGGTATATCCACGATTTTGTATGCACCGACATTGCCCCAGTTCAGCTTGTATGTTCCCAAAGTGTTTGCGCTTTCCCCAACGAAAGAGCCTCCCTCGCCGTCATAGATCTTGGCAACACCCAGCCCGATATCTGCGCCTTTGATGTAAAGCCTGATTTTAAAGTTGTAGTCATCATTGATTATCTCATGATTAAATATCACGGGTATAGCCAACGTCTGCTTAATGCGGTCGTCATCAACTTCGTACAGCGGCTTGAACAACGTCAGCTCAATGGTCCAGTTGTTTGAACCGTTTGATATCTTATTTATATAGTATAGGTTAGTATCGCCGTCAATGGTCGTGTATTCAATAGTCCTGCCAACAGCGAGCGATGGATATCGGAATGCAGCCATGTACCTGTCCTGAAGACTTACAGAAATGCTCATGCGACCATAGCGAGCCTTGTAGTTTTCCCAGTTAGCTTTCTTCTGGCAAAGTTCTTCTGTCTGGAGCGTGTCATCAGTAATAACTTGCTTTCTGGGATATAAGCCCATATCAAGATGATGTTGTTCGCACACCGCATAGATATTATCCTTGCCGTAAACCTCAGTGATGTTATAAAATCCCGAATCATTATAGCTGACGTTCTCGCTGATAACAATGTCCTTGTAATCACGCCAGTACATAACGAGGTCGCCACGTATAGTGGGCTTCGGCTTAACTCTCAGCGTCCTGTTTTCATCTATCCACAGATTGCCCTTGCTCGCAGGATATGCTATCTCAAGGACTTTATCAAATACATCTTGGACACAAATGTCTGCATCAAACTCAAGGTCGTAGGGGATATCATAAAGCTGCTGACCTTCAACCGAGGCGCATGTTACAGGTACGGGCATTGACTCACTTCTGAGATTAGGCTCTTCATTTGTGTAAGAACCCATAGCGATCTTATAGAACAGCTTGTTGTCAATGCTTTGCTCCGCAGGAATTTTGTAACAGCGGGGGAGTACCACTGTTGTATATTCATGCGTTTTAGGGTCAATAAATGTCTTACCTTCTCGCTCCATCGTAATACCGCCGCCGTATTCCTTCGTGAAGCTTATAGTCATGCCCGACAGATTTATCTGAATAGTTCCTGTAGTGGAATCATACGTGTAACTATCGTCTGTTGGTACGAAACACCCGAAGCTCACTTCCTGCGGATTGCTGCGGTCGTTCTCTACGAAATATTGTTTTGATATCTTGTATAAAAGCGGCTGCCACGTTACAGAACGAGTAGCGTTGCCATCGAACCATTCATGGCTCTTGTTTTCACGGCGCATGAACCAATGCTGGTCATCCTTATCGACTTTAACAGTAATGCTTGCGGTCTGCCGAGGATTGGACTCGCAGTCGCAGTCGTAGCTAAAGTCAAGAACGCTGTCCGAGATATCTCTCAACGGCTGCACCACATAGGGCGTGTAAGTACAGATCTCAACTTTAAGCTTGACCGTTACAGCGTGAGGATACAGGATTTTGGTCAGATATCCCTCATGTATTGGCTGAGCAATATCGTACTTTCCGGCAGGTATGTAGTCACTTACAGCCATTATGTGCCACCTACCTTGGTTCCGCATTTCTGGCAGTAAACCGCTGTCGGGGCGGTTATACTGTTGCACTTGGGACAATATTTTACGGAACTGTCAATGAGCGAATAATCATCGTCGAGCTGCTCCCAGTTGAATGATACCTTGCAAGTGTAGCCATCGTCTATAGTGTGTTCTGTTGAAGTCGATACTTCACCGAGAATACCTACGGGAATTACGAAATTTTCTGAAAGCTGAAGATACTTGATATGGTCATTGTGCAGCCATTTCATAAAACCAACGAGATATACCGTGTTATATATGTAGTTTCCATTCTCGTCAATACGGTAGTCGAAGTTATAATCCTCGTAACATTCACCGGACTGGTTGTCTGAGAAATTACCCGAGCAGCTGCCGCTAAAATAAAAGCCCTCTCCATTGTGCGTATGGAAAGGGTATTTGTTATATAAGCCCACCTGAGACTCAGTGGGGCGATTATGTTGTATATCCTGAGAAGTATCGACTTCGGTATAGTAATATATACCTGTCGAGTCCCATATTTTTATTCCCCATAGGGTTTCTGACATTTTTATTCACCGTCCTTTTGTTTATCTTGTAAATATCCATTCATTTGAAAAAGGTGTCGTTACCAACTGATTGCCATATACATCAACTATATCACTGGCATTAACTGTAAATGTCTGATTGAAAGCTTTTAAATTCAACGATGAATTTGTGGTTTCATCACCTATAGTTTCAACTATCAAATAACCTTTTAATGTTATTGTGCATTTCATACCATTTGTTTCTATACTGTCAATAATTAAATTCTCTGCACCAGACGCATTGATATCAGGAATGGTATATTCTTTATATGGACTGGCGTTGTTGGAGACTTTATATATACGTAAATAAAAATTAGTATGCTCCTTACCATTATCATCACGTGAAATGCCAGTGAACCAAGTAATACCAACTCGATTGTTTTGGTTTATAATAACTCCATCGACAGCATGGCTAACCAAATCACCATATTTCAAATGAGAAAGAACATCATTGACACTCATCCCATTAAGTTCAGATGATGTATAGAAATTATATTGTTCACCCAAATATTCAGCTAATCGACATTCAGCGCCTGTAACGCTAAATAAATTGAATCCCATTAAATTGTTGTCATAAGCGTTATAAACACCATTGTTATCTGTTTCAAATGAGTCTAATCCTGATAAATCTTTCGGTACATATACATTTGCATATATATACCCCCAATAACCATTAGTGTATTGAGATGTATCTTTTATATCGTATATACTATTTTGATTTATTGAAATAGAGGCAAGACGACGAGTTGAAACTGATATTGGCGCATATCCACATATTCCTTGTTGCTTTTCAAATTCGGATACTTCATAAGTTTTATTATTTTGAGAAGCGTATAAGTATTGTGCTTTAGCTTCAGTCGCATTTGAACCCATCATCAACAAAGCCGCTGTTTTAATGTCCATTATTAAATTGGCACCTCACTTTCATCGACATGTATCGGACTATAATTACTCGGCATTACAACGTCAACGTATCGACCGTAATAAGCTCTGCCACTCGTAGAAAACGGCAACTCAAGTGACGAGATATCTAATTCAAAGGTTAAATCAGTTTCGATATAGTTAGGGTCGTTTAGTGTTTCAGGCGTTGCATAAGATCGCCCCTGCCTTTTTCCAATCATTGCTATTACTTTACCTGATGTAATATTATATGATTTAAATCGATATATCGATCCCGAACTTATGCCATCTGCACTTGTGAATGTCTTATTTACACTGGTTATTCTGGATGATTTGGTACTTAGGAAATGATCTGTCACCCATGCCGTAAGGTTTATACTTCTAACTGTATCAACACTGTCATTGCTATTGTGCATAAAATTGATTCGCAATCCACTTAATGTGTTTCCATTATCGAAATATATTGCAGCATCTCTTGCTCGTGAAATTAAAGTATCAAATGTATTTCGCATATAATTTTGTACCTCTTCAAAGCTACCTACATATTGAGCACGTACTATATACCATCCAGTATTACACTTAAACCAGTCTCTTCCATAATTAAAAGAATACAAAGGCCAGCCGACCCCAGTTTTATGTAAAAGTTCTCCTTTGCGGGAATCGAAAGCCTCTATATACTTTGAGAATGGAGTATCTACGATTACTGGATTAAGACCATCCACGTCATCGCCAGCGTGTCCGCCTCCATAAGTACCAGGGTTAAAAATATAAAATGGAGAAATTTTTGGAGCAGTGGGTACGTTTACTTCAATAGGATTAAATGGAATATTATCATAGTTGGAACAATTATATCGACCATTCTCAGTGACAACCAGTTTTTGTGTAATTTGAGGTACTGCTACATATACTGGATTATAACCAATATAACCAGCGGAAAAGTCTTCTGCACTAAGAGGGTAATAACCGTCAGCTGTTATAGTTAATTCTTTTACTTTTCCATTTGCACCACCACTCATCATAATCAAAGCTGCTTCATCAAACGTCATCTCCACTCACCACTTCTATCTTTTCCACAAAATTATGACGCTCATTGCCACTGCCTTCTGCGGTAATTGTTTGTTTGTATTTTATTTTTTTATTTTCACTATCCTGATATAAGCCATAAACTTCATTATCGGATACCTTGACTATTTCAATTAAGTTCTCTTTTGAAAAAATATCATCAATAACCTCTGCGTACTTATTCCTATAGTCATGATTCGGCAGATACAGCCTTACCCTCTGACCCACAGTCGTAATATTGCTTTTCTTTGCATCTATCATATAAGCGGCGCCCTCGGTCTGGATTTCCCATTGAACCGTGCCGTCGTTTTTGGTTTGCTGATCTGAAACAAAACCGATGAGGGTTTTGTCAAAATCGGATTTCTTTATAATGGCTTTGGCATTATCGTTAACACTGGTAGTCATAGTCTTTTGAAAATTATCAAGTATTTGCTTACCTTCCTTATTCATAGAAGTCTCCTTTCTTTACATTCTTATTTGGTGCCTCTTAGCTTCGTGCAGCATCAGAGACATATCTGCCCGCCATATTTCAGACGGGCATTTTTTTATTTACTATAGCGTGACTTAACAAACGCTGAGTTCATTGTGTTATTGAGATACTGGAAGTAACCGTTGATCTCGTTTTCACATACGCTGCGGAATTTTTCTACGGTCTTTTCATCAGCACTGCCTTCAATATTGATCGTACAATTAAACGCAGGCTGAGTGTTGACTTGAACTACATCAGCAGGCTCGATAATCTGATTGGTCTTGATATTCGAGTTGATAGGAATATCAGCGCTTCTCGTAAACGCCTGAATTGCCTGGGCAACAACTTTAGCTTCTCCGCCGGTTGCCTCGGCTATAGGAACGATACCCTTTTTGCGAGCCCTTTGCTGCCTCATGTAGTCTGCGAAAGAGCCGGTAAATGTTCCACTTTCAAGTGCCTTTTGATAGTCAGTCTTATTTTTATCATGTTCAGCCTTTGTGGTTGCATTAACCTTATGGCCCAGACCCTCAACAGGTTCACCGTTGATTATAACAGGTTTCTTTGTAAGCTTACCCGTCTTGGGGTCAGCAACGAGGTTATATCCTCCGACAGTATTGCCTTTAGCTTTATTGTCGTCGCTCTTACTATCGGCATTTTGCTTTTCGGCATTGTCGTTAGACTTTTTCATCTCTTCCGTGAGAGCTTCGGTAGCTTGGGTGTTTGCCGTTACAACATCATCTTGAGGTGCAGTGGCATTGCTCGATTTAGTGGTCTCTGTAGCTGTAGAATTACTGCTGTTCAGGTCAAGTCCAATGTTCTTGGCAGCCTCTTCCGTAGTACGGTTGTTCTCTTCTGCCAATCCATCGACCATTTTTTGGGCATCGGAAGTGGTAAGCGTGTCGTCGGGAACATCTACGCCGGCAGCGGAAGCCTGAGACTGACTGAAAGCCATCTTCTTGTTCAAAGCTTCGAGCGCTGTTGTACCATCGGCGCTGGACAAAAGCTGGGCTATAAAGTCAGGATCAAGATTGTATTGCTGCGCTAAGAGCGCCGTCAGAACCCTTGTCAGATTGTTGATAGGCGTCTCGATTTGCTTGATTTGTTTTTCACGTTCCTCGATCTCGGTCTGGATAGACTCGTCACGGGCTTCTTTTTCTTTTTCAAGGGCGTCGATCTGCTTTTCAATAGCATCTGTTACGGAGTCCTGCTTTGCGTCCTCGTATTCCTTTTTAGCCTGTTCATACTCTTCACTGTCTGCCTGAGCTTCCCAGCCGTGATTAGTCAGTACGATATACTTTTTAACACTTGCTTTTTGCATCGCAAGATACTTGTCTTGTATGTCGTTTGCCTTTTCACGTTCCTTATTCTGCTCTTCGAGCTTCTCTTTTTCCTTGTTTAGAGCCTTGATGCGCTTGTCCATCATCTTGTCGTATTCATCTTGGACATCGTTCAGTGCATCGATCTCGTCCTGATAAGGCTGAGTCTGCAGCTCGGACATTGCGTCTAAGCCGTCTATCTGTTTCTGAATTTCACTCTTATAGGCTTCAAGGATGTCTTTTTGTGTCTGCAAATCTTCCTTTGCAAATTCTTTCTTGTCCTTGTAATACTTTTCCCAGAGCTTAGTGTATTCGTCAATATAGTCGTCAGATGAGATAAGTCCGGCTTCAAGCTGATTGTCGAGCTGCTCTTTTTCGTACTCAAATGCCGATGTTACATAACTCTTCTGTTGTTCAAGCGCATCTTGAAGTGCGCCGGTCAACTGTTGAGAATTGCCAAGCAGGGCTTCCGAGAGATAGGGAGCCATAGCTGCTAAATCAGTAGCATCCCATGTGCCTGTTTCTATGCCCTTTTGAATTGATTGAGCAACTGCATTGGGAAGTTCTTGACCTTCAAATATTTCTTTGATATCATCAATGATGCTTGGATCGATTATTTTACCAAAATCAATAGAGTTTTGAATTCTGGAAGTAATGTCACTGAATGCGTCTCCTGCGAGCTTTTCAATTTCACGAAGATTAGCTTCATACTGTTTCTTACCATCTTCTGTATTGCCAATCTTTGTGCCCGGAGCGTAATACTGTTCATTGAGAGCAGCAAATTGCTTCTGATATTCAAGGACACTTATTTGCAAGTCTTCACGAGCATTATCAATGATAAGTTTTGCGTCATCAAAATTTTTCTGAAGCTGAGTGAGCTTAGCATTATATATCTCTTCTTCGCCACTGTCGATCAGATCTTGAGCTTCTGAATCATTAGCTGCTGCCGTATTCTTTAAAGTGGTGACAGCCGTTGCAAAACTTTGGTCATATGTTTCTTGATTTATTTCACCCGTAGCTAATTGATGCTTGAGATTCTTTACTGTCTTATTGAACTTGTTAACGGCATCAGAAGATTTGAACGATTCAATAATGGATTTTAAAATCTCATCTAAGAACGTCAATTCTTCTTTACTATCTTCTATAGCATCTCCTGTAGCATTTATTCCACTTTCCAATTTGCCCATTCGCATTGCGGCTTCTTCGAGTTGTTTTGTCGTATATTTTCCACTTGCTTGCATATCGGAAAGAATCTGAGCAGAATTTTTTCCTTCACTATTTAATCCGCCAAGCTTTTCTTTAAGGGCTTTAAGTTTTGACTCGAATACTTCTTGAGCAGCTGAAAGCTTATCGGCATCGTCTTTCAGTGCTTTATACGCATCGTCCAGTCCGCTGGTTTTCTTTATCATTTCAGATAGAGTAGTGTTATCCAGATTGTTTAATACTATTTTCCCGTTATTAATACTGAGATAATTCTGCCAATCAGGAACTTGCTGCATAAAATCAAGAGCATTACTTAGATCAAGTTCACCATATGCAGCCATTTGATTACGCATTTCAAGTATTTTACTTGTTATAGTTTCAAATTTATTTGCCGCACTATTAAGTATAGACACCCAGTCCTGAGTAGAATCTTCCAGTTGTTCGAGCAAGAATTGATATTGTGCTGTTTCGGCATTTATATCTTTGATTTTATTTTTTCTGTCGTCAATCTTAGCGTTGATTTGCTTATTCTGTTCGATGATCTTTTCATATTTATCAATATTCTCGGTAGCTTGCTTAATGCCGACTTCATCGTTTAAAGAAGTATATTTATTAAGCTTACTTTTCCAGGATGCCAGCATTTCCTCGGGATCGTCAGTTGTATATAAATTATTTTGAAGCTCAGCTATTTCTTTTTTGATCTCTGCTTCTTCTTTTTTATTTGTCTTTATTTCATCTGAAATATCTTTTCTTTCGGAAGCAACAAACTTTTCTCTTGCTTCAGCCATTTTATCATAAGCTATAACATATCCATTGGCTGTTTTTTCAACTGAACTTAAAAGATCGGGAGCAAATGAGAGTATTTCATTTACTTCGCTGCTATCCATTGTTTCGCCGGTCATCATTTTTGACATAGCCGTATCGAATTTATCAACTTTATCTCTCGTAGTATCCATTTGTTCTACAAGTACAGAGAACGATTTGGTTACAGCGTCAGTGTCGCTGGCTGTTGTAGATTCAATAATGCCGAGATCTGCAAATGCCGAAATGATACCATCTATTGTAGTACCGAATGTTTCTTGTGCAACAGTCAAAAAGTCAGTAAGGCCATTTTCAGCATTGCTTAGGTAAGCTTTTGCTTCTACGTCTGTTTTACCGTTAAGTGCTTTAGATATAGTTCCCCATTTTCCATTATTACTAATGCTGGTTGTGATTGCATCACGCAGTTTTCGTTCAGATATGTCTTGGTCAAATACACTAAACATTTCGTTGAAATAATCGGCAACATTCTGATGATTTGCAGCTTCTTCGATGTCTAAAATTCCATCTTTTAATTTACTTAAGCTTTCAATTTCCTTATTTATTTCATCAGTATCACCGGAGACAACAGCTTCATTGTAATCATCGATGGCTTGCTGAATTTTGAGATAATAATTGTAGGCATCATCATTTGCGATAATTCGCTCTTTTGCACTACTCTCATAAACTTCTTTGCTTGATTTATAATCTTCGGATTCTGCTAAACCTCGTCTGCGTTCTGAAAGTTTATTTCTCCACTTGGCAGCTTCTTTATCATTGGCCTCGAAGTTATCGTTGATGTATTGAATCAATGAATCATAAATTTCAATCATTTCTTCATATGTAACATCATTAAATGTTGTAGTTCGAGTTATTAGATCACGCTGTCCGCCAAGTTTCTCAGCTTCTTGACGTAATTCTTTCTTTACGTCTGAATTTGTAGAAAATGCTTCTGTAAAACCTGCAAGAGAAAATTTTGACATTGCACCCTTTGATAGAGGTGCATTCCAGCCTGTTGTATTTGTCTGTGTAAGATATTTCTCAGCAGCTTCTTCTCCTGCGTATCCTCCGTTATTTAACATTTCCTGAGCTTTAAGCTTTTGGATTTCTCTAAGCTTAGCAATTTCTTCGTCACGCTTACCATTAACAAGATCAATTCCTGCAGCTTCTTCTCCGTAGGTGTCATATAAATCATTCTGAATTTCCAGAAGGTCTTTTTTCTTATCATAAGCTTCTGAATCGGTTAAAGTTCCAGACTCTATAGCATCTTTGAGTTCTTTTATTTTATCTATGTTATCATTGATGGAATCATTCTCAGTATTAAAAGCATCAGCAAGTTCGTTTGCCTTTTTAATTGCGTCTTTCTCAGAATTTATCCACGCAGCAAGCGCAGAAATTCCCGCCTGAACAATCAAACTGATTCCAAACGACAGAGCAATATTTGCAGCTGTCATAGCCGCTGCCTCTACTGTTTTGGCGGCAGCGGTAGCACGAGCCTGATGTTCGTAGATTTTACCGGACTTGGCACCGAGTGTTTGTTTTTGCGCAAAATCTGCTATGCCGGTATTTACGGTTCGTATAGAATTATCGAACTCACGATATGCTTTCTGGGCACTCTCAACGGCTTTTTCATTATCTTCTACAGCCTTCTTAGCCTGTTCGTAAGCATTGTCATCGAGAGACGGCTTAAAAAGTCCCAGATTATTTTTTGATTCTTTCAGAACTGCCTGCGCATCGTCTATTTTACCCTTAAGCTCAATATAGCGGTCAAATATCTTTTGAATATTGGTATTGTTCTGAGCATAATCAATATAGGTAGAGCCAATATATTTTTGATATCCTTCTTCGGAAACCGCCCTATTGCCGGCAACACATGTCGCAAGATAAGCGTCCATAGTGTCTTTTGCTTCAGTCGTTCCTTCGGCAATGCTCTTCCAGTATTTATATGACTTAGAAGAAAAGTCTTTTATGTCCTTTTTAGCTTTGTCAAGTTTAGTTTTGATCTCTTTTTCATCAAGAATAATATCAAATATATTATCTTTATTTTCCCATCGCTCTTTTAATTGCTTAATAACCGAAGCAGGCTGGAATATATTCAATCTGTTATCATAGTAAAATAATTGTGAGAAATTATTTTACTTAAAGTGTTGACAAAAAGCTTCTTCGGTGTTATGATTTATAATGGGAGGGGATAATATGGAAATGTTTAAAGCCGAATATCAAATATGCCCAAGGTGTTTAAAATATCACTCTTTAGGCGCTTATAAAAGATGTATCTACTGTCGTTATGAACATTTGATCACTTATACATTCGAAGCTCCGGACGATGATAGCTGGTCGAGTAAAGCAGATGCAGATGGTCTTGCTAACGCCGATGCTCTCTACGGAAACCCTGAGTTCTCCGAGAAACTTTACAAGCGCCGTCTGAGAGACGAACACGCCATCGAAATGCGCCACTTAGAATTACAGCGCAGTCAGATCGCCGAGCAGAAAAAGGGTACGTTTGTTCCCAAGTGTCCTACCTGCGGAAGTACAAATGTAGAAAAAATATCCACAGCTCAGAAAGCTTTGGGTTTTGCTTTGGTTGGATTGTTTAGTAGTAACTTGGGTAAGACTATGCACTGTAAGGATTGCGGATATAAGTGGTAATAAATTAGATTTTTATATTGCATTTTATGATTAGATATGATATAATCTATATATGGGTTTACCACAGCTTTTCTTTTTTTACTCTTAAGCACTTGTCGCATTTATAATAGATTATTTTTATTTTATTACAATGCGATAAAGGACTATAAGTATCATAAATAAAACATTCGTGGTCGATTTTCCAATTATGATTGCATTTTTTTAAAACCATTAGGATACTCACCTCTATTCTTTATTTTAAAGGAGATATTACTATGTCTAAGATGTCTAAGAAAAAAGTTTTCGTTTCATTTGATTATACCAATGACAAACATTATAAGTTCCTTTTAGATGCTTGGGATAAAAATAAAAATATGGATTTTGTTTTCGAAGATTGTTCTTCTGATGAAATTCAATCAAATGATATTTCAAGAATAAAAGCAGGACTAACAAGACGAATCAATACAACAACATATACTTTAGTCGTTATAGGTGCTGAAGCCAATAAGAAGCATCCTGATAGCGAAGAAATAGGTTATAAAAACTGGATTAATTTTGAGGTTGCAAAAAGTAAAGCGCATAAAAACAAGTTAGTTGGCGTAAAGATCGATAAATCTTATGAATCGCCAGAGGAACTTTTAAACTCGGGAGCATCGTGGGCAATGTCATTTACACAAGATGCCATTATTAAAGCGTTAAATGAGGCATAACTTTGGATAACTTAGAGTTATTTTACGATCATTATAAAGAAACGTTTGTTGTTATATCCGAACAAACGAAACAAAGAGATAAAAAGTTCGTGCTTGTTTTTATATTATTATTTATTCTTCTATTGTTCACTTTTAATCCTATCGAATATAGCAATATTATTTTTAATTTTATAAATGAACAATATTTATTAGACTTAAGCAACCAATTTTCTGTAATTCAAACTTTTTTATGGCTTGCTTTATTTTATGAAACATTAAGATATTCACAATTAATGGTATATATTGAACGAGAATATAAATATATTGACTATCTGGAAGAACAAATAACAGAACTTTCCAAGATAACATTTAACAGAGAGGGAAAAGATTATACAAAAAACTATAAATCAATATCCAAATTTACAAATTTCTGTTATAAATATTTTTTTCCTTTGTTTTCACTTGTCGTTGCATCATTGAAAATAAAAAGCGAATATTCAACCCCCAATATATTATGTTTTTTAATTATTGATACAGTTATTTTTGTAGGATATTTTATATTATGGAGCACACACTCGTATTATGTAATAAAATACGATATATAATTTTGGCTAAAGAATACAAAAATTTAATCAATATTTGTGAAGGGTAACAAATTTGTTGCCCTTTATTTTTTTGGCTATTGTAAACTATGACGAAATATGTTATAATAATAACAAATTATGTCAAGGAGATGTTATAATTGAATCAAATACAAAACTATATTAATACCACACAGTCAAATCTTGAGTTATACAATACTGTAATTTCCCCAAATAACAAAAAAGTTATATCTGAATATATCCAACGTTTACATAGAATTGACGAGCTTTTAGACGTTGATAAATATAAACTCGTTTTTATAGGTGCTCCCGGTGTAGGTAAAACATCACTTATTTGTAACTATCTTAATTTATTGACTGATAAATTTGTCGGTAAAAAGAAAGACGATGTACCCCTTTTGAATACAGCCAGCGGAAGAACGACCGCAGCTGAAATCCACATTCTTACAGGTAAAAAATCTCTCATACGTATAGAGCCTTGCAGTCAAAAAGAACAAACAAACTGCATAAAAAGCTATTGTCGTTCTGTGTGGGACAAAACGTTCGACAAAGAAATCGGATCTGATGAAGATAATAAATCAGAAGATAAAACAGAATCTGCCGAGCTTTATAGAATGATAAAAAATATGGCAGGCTTTACCAAGGAAAATGGCTATTCTAAAGACGAAGATATCATAAATGAAATTAGCCAGAAATACAGAGCTGCTGACTATGCGGTTTTCTGCAATGAGATTCTCAATAGAACGGGCATCGCAACACGTAATACGTTCTCTATACCCTACGATAGCAAATTTAATTTTAAAATATGGCTTAAAAAGACATTTTCTGATATTAATCTTGGAAAGTGTGCGGGGGTTTCAATACCTAAACGTATTTACATTCAAATTTGTCAAAATGATTTCGAACTTCCATTGCCCGAATGGACCGATGAAATTATAGATACTCGAGGCTTTGACGGAGAGGGACGCACAGACATTAAAAATCTGATTCAGCAGGATAACACTATCAATATTATTCTTGATAAAATAACGTCTCCTATCAACAAAGAATTGTATCCCATATTTAATTCGTGGGTAATTAAAGAAAATACCGATATTATTCCAAGATTATCCCTCGTTATTGCTTGTAGAGATAGTGAACTTGACAGTGTTTGTGAAGCAGAAGATGAAAAAGATGGAGAAAGAATAAAAATTTCAGAAATCGATACCTGTATAAGATCGAACAGACTGAACTATTATAACAAGAATACCATTTTCTTCAATGCTTTAGAAGCATATTCAATGATGAAAACACCTCGCAAAAGGGACGATCCGTCTTCAAAACAACACTATGTTATTGCCGACATTGATTCTGAAATCGCCAATGACTGCCGAGAGGATTTTTCTAAAAGTATTACCAAAGTAAAAGATGATTTCCGTAATTCCCTTATTTCTGAAGCCGATGATATTTCTCAACGAGCTCAGAATATATTTAACAGCCTGAAAAAGCAGCCAACAGCACTTGACCGTGAACGTAATAGGGTGGCCAGTAAACTCGAAGAATTTAAGTCACAAGTGATGCCAACGCTTACAACTAATAAACGCATTCTTAATTCTTTTGATTCAATGTTTGACACTATAAAAAATACAATTCATTGGGCAAGCGTCAGAAAAACAACTGAAATGTATGGTGAATGGGAAAAGTGTGATATTTACGCTAAAATACAAGTGTACTTGTGGAACATTGTCTCACAGGAAATATCTTGTTATAAAAATCAGATTGATGATTTGCTATCATCTATTGATCCTCAGTTATCCGATTATGCTAAGTCATATATGTTCGCTGAGAAAAATGCTTTTGTGAAATTAAAAACACAGGTTGAAAACTTAGGATATAATAAGATGTTTTTAGCGTTTAATCTATCCGAAGAAAATCCAATAGATGAATTCTGGAATAAAGCACAGTCAATATACGGTAAGGGATATCTCGGTAATGTAATTGCTTGTTATAAACAATGGATTGACAATAATCATTGTGATAAAAATCTCTGTAGTGATGTCCGTCAATTTGTGCTTCTATACTTTGATACAATTATTGACATCGTTTCATAAATAAAATCCTTCGCCATTGATGACGAAGGATTTAATAAAATATTTTATTGCTTTTGCTTTAAACACAGAAAAAAAGGAAGATAATTTTAAAAAGGATAAATCCAATAATAAATGAAGTAATAGCAATTATTAAAATCTCTCGTAGATTGATTCCTTTTTTTTCAAATTCCACAATTTTTATTGGTTCTGGAGTTGGTGGAGACATGACTGTAATATAATCGCTGCTTTCTTTCGTCAATACGACTCTTTTTTTACTCATTGATTAATTCCTTTCTTTTATTGATATTAAAATGATATAACACATATCAAATAATGTAATGATTGTAATCATAAATGGTAAATAAAAATCCGCCGAATACCACGGCGGTTTTTGCTTGTTATTTGTTTTTCTATCTTTTACGTTGATAGATAGCGTTGATAACTCCATACTACTTCTAAAAGTGTCTTTACACTTGAGCATGGACACTCTATTGAGTGAGATTGGACTGTCTCTCAGACAAGTATCCAACGAACAGATTACTTGCCAACCGACTTACAGTCTCTGAACCGACCGCAGAAGGTCTCACCCTTCAATTTTTATCCTTATGGACTTAGCGGCTTGGCTGCTGATTTCACATTATTAACCCCGTTAGCTTTTGGCATAGGGGAGTCGTTCTGTTTTTTCTGAGTTTCCTCACCATGACGAATACCTTTTCAGGCTGCGCTTTGGTAGAACGGCGTTAGCGATTTCCAGCAATTTTCCGGTTTGTGCATTTGCTCAGTTACCTGAACAAAGGGCATATTAATACCTAAAATGCCATCAGCTTTTTGACCCTTATTCTTTATTGAAAGTCCGGCACTGATAGCTGTAATTATAGTGGGAAGAGCTTTGATCTCATCGAAATATTCCGCCCAGCTGCTATCTGGGGCAATTCTTTCGAATATCTGACTAAATGACAGAAGTGAATCGGTTGCTCTTACGATTGCGTCTCCTGTGGAGACAAAGAATTTTATAAGACCAGAATCAATGACATCGTTGCTTAATTTCTGATATGATGCTTTGAGCTGTGCTATGCGACCCTCAATAGAATCTACATATGTTGCGCTTTCATCTAATGCAGAACCCGCTGAATTTAAAGAATCCACCAGAGCCGAAGACGCAGTGGTCCAGTTATTCAGCAAAGCTGAAACCTGATTTGCTCTTGTCTTGCCTGCAATAGTTTCAAGTAAGCTTGCACGGTTAATATCACTCATATCGGCCCACTTATCGGCTATTTCGCCCATAATTTGATATGTTGATTTAAACGTGTCTTCATCAAGCATAATGTCTACGCCAGAAAGTCCTTTGATTTTTTCTCGCAATTTAGAAACAGAATTACACATTCCGTCAGTATCTTCGCCTGCTGCCTCAAGAGATGAAGATGCTCCACGAAGCCTCATTGACAAAGTTTTCAAGGCATTGCCCGCACTTGCACTGTCCTGTGTAATTTCTGTTATGGCTGTAATCATCGCTGCTGATTCTTCCATTGTATTGTTTGCTGTTGCTAAAGCCGATGCCGACTCTCTTAAACCCTGTCCTACATCCGCAGAAGCAAGAGCGTATTTGTTACCTAAAGTATTAAATGTATCAACGATCTTAATGCTATCTTCGGCAGCAATATTGAACGCTTTCATTGATGATACTATGTCATCTGTTGCGGTATTGATATCCAAATCTCCTACATTTGAATACATTAAAGCATTGTTAGCCAACTCAGAAGCTTCTTTGAGGTTGTAGCCCAAACGGCTAAAATCAGTAGTTGCATCAATTACCTGCTGCATAGTTGATCCAAGATTACGAGCTTGATTAGCAGCAGAAGTCATAAATTTTTGATATGTAGATTCAGTCTCTTCACTTACACGTTTAAGATTCGTCATCCCGGTATCAAGTTCTCTGACTACAGAAATCATCTGTTTAAGATAATTTAATGCTTGATACGTAGCTCCACCAATCATTGCTTTGAGCCCAATCTTTGAAGCGATAAAGCTAAGTTCGTCACCTAAAGATCTTCCAGTCAAGCCCTTGCTCATAACAACAGATTTCAGAGAATTAAATTTCGCAGTAAGTTCATTCAATGATTTTGCTGATCTATCAGCATTTTGAACCGACATCATTAATTTATTAAACTCGGCAGAAAGACCGCTATCTTGATTGATCCTACTGTTTTTGTCTATAAAATCCTGAATTTTAAAGATTAAATCATCAAATTTAGAGCCGAGCTTTTCTGCGGAACCGGCAATATTATCCATACCTTTGAAATCAGAAGTTTTTTTCTTGAGCTCATCCACTTCTTTAGAAATAGATTCTATTTTACCAAGAAACTCACCGATTTTCTTATTGGAACCAGTTGTCAGATCCTTTTGTTCATTTTTTAATTTCTCAATTCGGGCAATTAAATCTGTTATCTTATTATAATATTCATCACCTTGACCGCCACGATTAACTGTGTTTTTCTTGGCGGCTTCAAGTGTATTTAAAAGCTTATCCAGATTATTGACAGATTTATTGATATTGGTAAACCTATCGGTAGTTTCATTCAAAGCCTTCATTGCATTGATGATTTCTTGAATATTTTCGATATTATAATTCGATGAACCGCTATTAATATTCTGAATTTTCTTATCAAGTGCTTCTATTAGACTGTTATAAGCTACGAGTTGATCTCCACTAAATACGTCATTAAACTTATTCTTTATTTTGTCTAAGTCCTTACTCATCTTAGAAGCGAAGTCTGTATTTGACATTGTAGCCGAATAAGTTTCTGCTGTGTTATTGCTTAACTTGAGAACGTCCTGTATTTTTTTCTCAAGAGTATTCCAACTATCAATAATAGCTTTATTTTGATTTAACCATTCTCCCAAAACATTTGCATCATCAAAATTTTCTAATGGATTTATTTCGCCCAATGTGTTAACTGTATTTTGAAGTTCTGATGAGAGATCTCTGGAAATATTGGAAAGTGCCCCGGAAACATTCTCTTTCATCTTAGATGCAGCATTATAAGCGTCCTCAATGCTCTTTTGAACCTTGTCATATTCATTTAGCTGAGATTTAGACGGCTTAGGAACTTGCGGTTCTTCTTGTCTTTGAGCTTCTCTTACTGCTCTTTGAGCAGCCTTTTCACGAGCATTGGTGATGGCGGCCTCAACATCAGCCTGAAGTTGTTTTGTATCTAAGCTTAATCCAACGTTTTTCATTGCTTCGCCAAGATCAGTTTTCAATCCATTCTTGGCTTCTTTAGTTAGTTTAAATGATTGGATTTTAACATTTTTAATGCCCTGACCAAATGCTTTTGGATCGACTTTTAAATGCTGTATGTTCAGAGTTTCCTTAATATTGTTATTGGTTATTTCAATAGGAACCTTTTTCAACTCGTCGGCGATTTGCTTTTTTAGTCCTTCAACATTAGGCGTGAAAGAAATTGGAATAGGATTATTTTCTCCGAGTGCAGCAACAATTTGCTCACGAATAGAGGCAACCTGATTTTCATTCAGAACATTATAACTTTCTGTCAAGGTGCCGTTAGTTGTGTCTTCAGAAGGTTTATTTTCAACGGGAGTATTGCCAATACTGATTTTAAAAGGCTTTTCAACTTTTGCCTTTAGATCATCAACAGCATTACTGATTGAAGTTACAGATTCAACCTCAGACGCCGACGCCACAGTCATCTCTTCAGCTTCGGCTTTGATTGATTCGGTCTTTTCATTGATGTGTTGAGTTAAATTTGTTACAGCCTTATCAATTTCATCAAAGTTTTCAACCTCTGAAGCTAAGATATTAGATGACGGAGATCCAACTTCTGATTGATTGTTATTGGCCGCTTGCCTCTCTAAAGCTTTACGTTTCTGCTCTTCTCTGGATTTTTCAGCAACTGATATATTTTCAGGGACAGGTGCCTCTTTTGGCTCAACTGCATTGGATGCCTCTTTTTCAGCTTCGGCTCTTTTACGAGCTGCTTCAGCTATAGCATCCTGCTCTTGCTTCTGCTTCTTCAAAGATTCTGAGTATTTTGCTTGGATATTAAATATATCTTCTTCATAATTTTTATATTTAGAAATCTCATTCAAATCTAAAGAAGCGTCCTTTATCTTCCCACGAATAGCCTCTCCACGGTTTGCAAAATCAGATGAATAAAAGTCTTGACCTTTAAATGTATCATACTTTTCCATAATAGCATCAACACTATTAGACATCGACTTTAAGTTTTGCTTTAAAACATTGAATTGCTTTCCAGACGTTACTTTCTGCGAAATCATTCTCTGGAATTTCTGATTATATTCATCAATTACAGCCTCATATTTCTTTGCATCTTCCTTGGCCTGCGCCATTTGATTTTTCTTTTCAGTATTCGTGCCGATTCCAGACTGCAATTTATTCATCAATGCGTCAAGTTTTGTGCTATCCTGAATTGATATGTCTCCATTTTTACTCTTTAAAACAAGAGCAGAAAGTTCGTTAGCTTTACCCTCGTAGTTTTCTACAGTAGCAATAATATCCTTGACACAAGACTGCATATCTTGCAGCCTTTTTATTCTTGCATCGAAATCGGTTTTATCTATTTTTTGAGATGTAAGCTCATTAAAAGCTTGTACTGCTTCAGATAATTTTTTATATGCTTCAGTTTCCTTATAGAGTTCTTGAGTGTTGGCAGTTGATTCCTGTGGATCATCATCAGCAATATCGTTTTGAGGCTTGTTGTTTCCGACCTTTAAGTCTTTAAGTGATCCTGCCAAATTAAACTTTTTATTTGACATCTTCCCTTTATATGAGTTCTTTTCAAATTCAGCAATTTTTTTATCTATCTTTGCATCAAATTGATTTTCAAGTTGCTTAAACCGTTCGGCCAATTCCTCTGCAGTGGTGCCAAGATTTTTCAGACTGCCATCTTCATTGAAGTTCCCTGACATTTTTTCAATTTGTCCGCTAAGTCTTTTTAACCCACTCATACCTTCGGGGATATCTTTCAAAATTTCCTCTGCCTTATTCATTCTTTCCTGAAGTGCTTTAACGGCTTCTCCAAGTTCCTTAATAGTTTCAGGGCTGCCAGCCTTAACAACTTGTTCTCCTTCGCCTACTTGTACAGAAGTAGCTTTAAGTTGTTCAAGCTCGTCTTTGGCACTCTGTGCCTCTGCTTTTACTTTTTCAAGAGCAGAGGTAAGATTATCATAATCTTCTTGATTTATCACAAAACCATCGGGGCCAACTATTGAATCGAATTCCAATTTATCATTTAAGTCACTTATTTTTTGATTGAGTTCATCAATCTTCTGCTTGGCAGATTCAAGAGCCTGTTCAGTAGTTAGAAGTTTATTTTTGATATCATCAGGCTGATCGGCAGTTGTGCGATACTCTTTTATTTTGGCGGTCAATTCCGTAATCTGCTGCTTATACTTTTCAACTTCGGCGGTAATATCGGCATAATTTTTCTTAAGTTTTTCAGCTTCTTCAGATGATAGCATTTCATCACTATTTGGAGTGTCACCGGTACCACTTGTCAAGCTATCGTTGCCGCCAGTTAAAGCTCCTGAAATAGAACCAATGCCTGATATGTCAACCCCCATCTTTTTCAACCCAGCAATAATAATTTCTCTTTGTTCATTCAGCTTATTGATATCTTTCGTATTAAATATTGCTTCAACGAATCCCGGAGCTAAAGAATTGTAGCTATTTATTTTTGCTATCAGCATATCAATGTCAGACAAGCGTTCCTTTAAAGTTGAAATTTTATTTTCAGCTTTAGCGCTACTATCAATAATTGCCTGCATATTTACTTCATTTAACGTATCAATGTCATATGATAATGCTTGTGCATGCGCCGCATATTCTTCGCTATAATCATCAGTCTTACCCGGTTCGTTCATATCTCTTGAAAGAGATAGAGTATCTTTAACAGTTTTCAGATACTTTTTATACATCTCCATATCGTCAATTTTCCCGACCTTTGAAGATTCTTCACCCAAACTTTTTAACGCTGTTCGGAGAGCTTCTATTTGCGCAACAGTATCATATATTTCGTTTTCATCTGTGTTATGATTAAAATTATTATAAAGGTCGATTAACTCTTTAAGTTCATCTTTTAACTTCTGCGTTTCATTTGTTGTTTCAGAAATATTTGAACCACTGGTCATAGCCTTAATGTCAGAGTCGGTATAACTCTTACCAAAAGTGTTTGCATCAGTATTGTTGTTTAAGAAACTTATGAATTCTTTAGTTATTTGTTCTTTCATATCCTTAACATAAGCAACGTCCTTTGCTTTTTGCTGCAAAATCGCTTTAACATCAATATTGTTAGCATTAAGCTGCTCAGAGATCTTTTTATTATTCAGCAACTGTTCGATTTCTTTAGGGAAACGGCCATTAAGAGCGATTGTGTCGCTTCCATTTTTTGCCGCAGAAAATGCTTTCGTTTTAAAGTATTTGTTTATATATGCTTCAAGCTTATCTTGTGAAAAATTCTTAGCAAGCTGTTTCATGTCGTATTCCAGTTGATCCTGCAAATTCTTTTTCTGCTCCGCAAAGAATTTATCACCCAGCTGAGTTTTCAAAATTTTGCTCAAAGAATCATTAGCAGACTTATCAATTTCCTTAGCGAATTTATCTATTGACTTGTCGATACCTTTTATATCAAATAATTCCTTACCATCGAATTTAATAGACTTTAGCTCGATTTGATCTATCTCTGCGCCGGTCTCTTTAATTTTTTGGTTTAGCGCAGTTATATCTTCAATAACATATTTTAAACCTGCCATAGCAAAAACCTGTTTGGTTTTGCTTTCTGCTTTTTCAACAAGTTGAATCAAATCATTATATCTTTGTTGAGCAAGTTTCGCATCATTAGCCAACTGCTCTCCTATTTTAAGATTATCATTCTTTTGACTTATTTTCTCAAGAGTCCTTTCAAGAGATTCTAATCCATCTTCGGCACTCTTAGAATTTATGCCGACATCTAACATAAGCATATTTCCTGCCATGTATTATTACTCCTTTCAACACAGGGCAGTCATCTGCCCTTAATTATTAATTTCGTTACATACAATTGAAAGCTCATTCTCGTTGTCGCAACTAATTTGTACTTCAACTTCATCTCCACTCTGTAAATTCAGCGAAAGTAATCCCAGAATGCTTTTGGCGTTTATCATTCTGTCGTTCTTGTAAATCCATATATTGTAAGGTTTGCTTGTAACTCCATGAACAAAGTTAGCTGCTTTTCTTCCTGTTATGTCGTTATGTAAAGTCATTTTAGTTTTTATCATATTCAAATCTGCTCGCCGCCCTTCAATCAAAAAGATCTGCAAGCGCAGCAGTTTCACTACGTTCTGTTTTCTGCAACTGAACATATCCAAAAAGCCTGTTGCCTTTCAAAACATCTATAGCCTTTGTAATTCCGTTATTGGTTTCAAAAATCTTCTTATCAACCTGCTTGATATCTCCATCAAAATAAAGCGTAGAGCCTTCGCCGACACGTCCTATAATAAGCTGAACGTGCTGGGCCGTGAGGTTTTCGGCCTCCGATACAATAATGGCAGAGTTCTTGAAGTCCCTACCTCTTATAAAACCTAAAGGCACAATTTCAAGTTTCCCTTGCATCATAAGAATATTCAAACCGTCTTTACCACCAAGCGCATCAGCAACAGGAAGAGCAAAATTACAAATTTTCTCCAATTCTGTACCGGGGAGATATCCTATTTCAGGGACATCTTTGACCGAGACGTTATTCCTCAAGTAAATAATCTTGTCAAATTTATTTTGTTTTAATGCCTGCAGAGCATGACAAACAGTTAAGTATGTTTTACCGCTGCCCATCCTTCCAGTAACTAATTTAATTGTTGTATTTTTATCTTGAAGCATATCAAAGGCAAGTTCTTGTTCTATGTTGATCGGTTTAATTTTTGAAAACCAATCATTATTGATGGCTTTATATGTAACAGCAATATTTTTAATACCGTCCCATTTAATTTTATCAACCAAGACTCCATCATGAGAATACAATAAACAATATTCGTTAACCATTAAGCCTAAAGAATTTTCTGCCATATTCTCGTAAAAATTTGCCATTTCGACATCGTTTGCAAAAGTATATTCTGTATAACCTTTGTAATCCATAAAACACACACCTTATTTATTTTTTTTATATTCTTCCAATAAGCGTTTAGCAATCATCTCTTGAAATTCATCTTTATAATTCTGTTTCAGATCGTGCATAGCCCGATTGATAAAAGCCTTTTTTTCAAAACGATTATTTTCACGATACGTTGCCCATTGCTTTTCATCCATTCTTTCTTTGTTTCTATGATCTGTAAGAGCAGGGTGGATAAGAATATTACCATCAACTACTAATCTGGTAAAGGACAATTCATCGGTTTGTCCTGAATAAGGATCCTTCCAGCCCATCAGAGTTTCAAGCGGTTTATCGTTATAAACACTAAAGGCGCCAGTATCTTTGAATTCTGGCGCCAAGTATTTATCACTACTTACAATGTATTTTTCATCAGACATTCTGCGAGCTATATGCTTTGCAGTCTTTTTCTGTGCTTTTTTAGCAGCAGCATTTGTAACTCCTTCGGCGTTTTTTCCCGGTTTTATATCTTTCAACATTTCAGCATGTTTTTTATAAACTTCTTTTACAGCAGGTTCAATATCTTCTTTCAAAGCTTTTTTTACTGCTGTTTTCATTATTTTTTGCAAATCAATTTGTTTGCTCATTTTCTTTTACTCCTATTTCTTCGCCCCATTTTGAAAGTAATTCTACAGTTTCAGGATTATCAAGCTTTTCAAAAATTTCTTCAATAACCTTATTTAGCTTAGTGTTGTGCACTTCGGCTTGTACTTCTTTTTGACGTTTTGTTTCGATAGTATTTTCCATTGTTTCGTATATTGAAGTTACCTGAATATTCTGAAAGAGTTCTTCTCTTAAAGTAAAATCAAGGGTTTTAAAATACTTCTGATCAAGACTCATTTCGGGCTTTACCCAATTAGTAAAATGCTCCATCAGAACATACCAAATAGCAAAATCCTTCATATATGGCAAGTATTCTCCATTGGGAAAGCACAGATCTGTTACTTCATCTATGCAAATTTTCATTTCTGCGAATGTTATTCTTTCTTTTATCATAATTATTTTCCTTTCTTTCTATAGCATAAACACAATCCATCATGAATTTCATCTTGAGTTCTGCCTTCTTTTGCTTTCTGCAGCAGACTACAATTTCGTGTATATCTTACACACCCGACGCAACGGTTTTCAAAATTCTTTAACGCTGAGGCATTATCAAAAATACCTATATAGTCCACCGGATATATTTCAAGCTCAATTCTTGGGTTGGCTTTATCATAATAAATTGCCTGTACTCGTTCGCATACAACGTTGTCGTCAATCCAGACACAGCCACTTTCAGTGATAGCATCGAGCATTACCTTCATGTAATTGTTGCTATCCCGATCTGTTCTGTCAAAATAAAACACACAGTCCACATAATAATGTTGATATGGGTTTTCGGACATTTTATATCCTTGTTTCCGAGTTTGATCTTTTACATACAAAGTAAAATTCGTCTTGTATTTTTTAGCCTCCGCCGTAACATAGCTTGCAGCCATTGGTCTGCCGCTTTTCATAATTGCTCTATATCCAAGATAATGATTAACCGAAGGAGGTATCGGCGAAATCAGTTTTAACTTTTTCATTAGTTCACCTCTGAAAAAAATAGGAGATAAACTTTGACATTTACCTCCTAATTTATGTTAATGATTATATTTCTTATTTGATTTATTGCGAGCGGAATCAATATCCTCATTAACTTTATCAATGATATCACCAAGAGGCATATCAGGATTTTCTTCAAAATAATCTTTCAGCTCAACTTCTTTGGTATAATTTTCAACCTCTTTTATTGGCTTATTCCAAACGGTTTCTATTTCAGGGATAGTCATATCTGTTCTTTCGGGGAACTTCTCTTCACGAGACTTACTACGATTAAAAAGAACGAGCTGAACATACTCTTCATAACATTCTCTTGAACAACAGTACGCTCTCCAGCTTTCAGTTCGTAAACAAGCCAAACAAGCATAAAAATGCTTTCTGCCACCATCTTCTCCATGAGTACAGTTAGGATTGCGGCATATGGTATTAGGTTTTCTTATCTCACTCATATAATCACCTCAATAATTTCCTTGTACTCGGGCTCAGAGCCACTAAGCACAAGTACAAAGAAAGAGGGCTTAAAGCCCTCTCCTTTGATTATAGATTTAAAATCAAACTGCGTCCTGATATACAATGAACTCAAAGAGCTCAGCTGCGGAAGTCTGACATGTATCAACAAGTGTGTTGATAGTAAACTCTTCAACAGTCTGATCTCCGCCCATAGAAATGGAGAATTCGCCGGAGAACTGACCTCTGGGAATTACGAACTGACACTTGTACTCATTATCGCAAACATCGGTACCAATGCAATCAACATAAACTCTAAGAGTCTTGCCGAAAATATCAGACTTATTTACAACCTTAGAGCCGTCTGCAAGATAGTCGTAGAATGCTACGATCTTAAGGTCGCCAGACTTTGCAATATCTGTAGGCAAAGTGATTACCTGAGTAGTAGGATCATATGTAAATTCATCAGCAGAAACAGCCGCACCCTGTGTGAATTTCTTACCAAGAGCACCGTTAGAAGTAAGGATACAGAGAGAAGAAATCTCTGCGCCAGTCTCGCCAACAGCCTTGAATGTAGTCTTTACGTTCTTAGCTCCTTTAGCTACATCAAGAATATCAGGCTTTCTTACCTTTACACCGCCCTCGGGAGTTTCAACCTCAGAGCCAGTCTGTGCAGCCATAAGATCGCCACAGATAAGTGCAGAAGTACCGGTTACAGTAGTTGCCTTATTCTTCTTGATCTGCTTAAGCAGTCTGTCACCCTTACCTGTAATATCCTGAGTATCCTCTGAGTTTTCAATAGTTGCTTCCTGAAGCTCATCAAGATAAAGCTCGCAAACACCAGTAGTTCTGTTGTAAGCATGAATGGTTTCAAGGGAAGTAATAGTAAATCCATTGATTGTAACAGCCATGTTTTTCCTCCTTATAAAAAAATAAGACGGTCGTTTGCCGTCTTTTACTCATAATCAAGCCAATTAAGTTTATCTCCTAAGCCCTTAGCATTAACAGTTCCGGCATATATTCCGGAGTTTAAATTATCGACTTGATATTTTTTAACGATTTGTTTTAAGCTACACATGAAGTTATATATCGTAAGATTCTCAACTGTATCAAAATCGTATTTAAAGTTGGAATTGTTAACCAACGCAATTACCTGCTTGTCCAGTCGAGAATGATATTTTTGTTTCTTTCGTCTTTTAGTTTTTACCTTTTGACGTTCTATGATATATTCTTTAGCAGTTGTGTCTCCAGGCTTGCGATGTCTCTTTTCAATCGAATACACGGTACAAAAGATCGTTGAAAGTTGCATATACATCAACTCGTCAATCGTGATATCATGCTCCTCATCGTACAGTATAGGTAAATCATTTATTGTACTCAAACTAACTTTGAAATCAGCAAGATTTATATTTTCAAACATTAAAGAAGATTTTTCATCTAAAACCTTTTTAGGCATTCCGCCAAAAAGTATCAAAAAAGTTTGAAAATCAGTTATTTTTGTAAAATCCATTCCCGCCTCATCCAATTCAAGCATGATATCTGAAGAGGTCGAAGTAAATAAGCTAACTAAAGAATAAAAATTTGCTTCATCTTCATCTGTTCCGTAAAGCTTAGGTGAGTCACCTTTGATTTCCCCCAGCGTAGGAATATGTACTGTAATATTATCGTTAACTTTAAACTTAGTTTTGTTTAACAGACTTATATCACTCATATTTTACACCTGCTGTTATTTAAGTCATCAGCAACAAATTTCATTATTCTGCAGCGATGTTTTACACTTATGGCTTGAGCAGTATTACTGATAAGTCTCAGTTCTTTTTTGCCTATACCTTCATATCCATTGAAAAGCTTATCTATGTAAGCGGCAATAAGATCGTTTCTTACGCCACCCGACACATCATCTGTCGGCATAAGCCTTTCATGTGATACTATATAAAATGTAATAGTTAACTGTTTGAATAGGTAGTTTCTGTCGCTATAAACTTCCGGAACATCGACTTCAAATGCAATAAATGTTATCTCTTCTTCTGGAGCGTTCGGATATCTAATAAAGTTGAAAATATTTTTTCCTATCAAATCTTCAGGTTCTTCGATTTCATCATTATTGATAAGTTCAACAATTTCGGGACAGTTAATCAGCATTGAGCCTATTTGCTGTTTATATTTGATTATTTCAAATGAATTAGCCATACAGGCTCACCACCTTTATAAAAAGTTGAGCCGATATCATTCCTGTTTTGTCGGAGACTTCCAGAAGAACTTGATCGCCTATCATAACGAGAACGTTATCAGCTTTTATTTTTATTTTATTGTCCGTAACTATTGTTTTGAAGTTACCGTCATATTCAGGCTTCACAGTGGTCAATTTCCATTGCGGTTCAGTGACGATTTCATTACCTTTTGAGTCAAAGAATTTTACAGAAAAAGTTTTATAGCTTCCACCAACTTTTATGATTGGCTCTCCTGTATAAGAGATAATGCAGGAACCCTGTTTTACAGTTTGCTCCCCTAATTTGTTGGGGTCAAAATAATCTGCAATCATAAGATCTAAGTTGTCATCATCACTCAGTTGTGTCTGAGAGAATGTCAACGTCAAAACCTTGTCCTTCCCATTAAATTCCTTTCCTGAAATATCACCTGCAGTCCAGTTACCACTAAGAACATTTCTGCCAGTCAAAATATAAGCATTGGGCTTATCATTGATAATATCAATTAAAAAGCGTTTATCTCTTCTTAATTTAATCGTTTCTTCATCGCAGGGAAATTTTACAACAAACACCTGTTCGATAGACATCATAACCTTAGATTCAACTGTACCAGATGCAAACTGACTGATATCTTCTGAATATCCATATCGCCCGATTATCTCTCCTTTTTCATTCTGCCATTTTAAATAGATATTACATCTATACATTTCGCCGCTTTGATATATCTCATCTTCGACATCTGTGTCAGTAATGAGAAAATGAGAGTTATTCCATTCGACAATGCTTCCGGCATAAATATGCTCTCCGGGCATAGCATTTATTTTTTTGTGATACTTTTCAGTAGAAGAAGTAATAACAACATTCTGCTGTTCTCCATCGATAATAACATTCTTGTACCCAGGAGACCTTGGGATTCTTTTATTCATTGAACGTTGAGTTTCAAAAATTGCTCGGTCTCTGCGAGTATCACCTTTTACAGTGAGATTTTGATTATACAATGACCAATTCATTCTTTCACCTCAAAATACTTTCTCTTCAATGTTCCCACGATTCGAATACATCTAAAAATTTCTCGCTTGCAAATTGAGATATCTTCACAGTCTTTTATGTATTCCAATGAATTGATGATACTAAGATATTGTCCGTCATTACGAATAAATAGAATTACATCTTGTCCACCAGTCATTTCTGAAAGCAAGCTCTCAATATAGACTGATACAGTGGGGGAATATTCTTCTTTCAAAGGGAGAATTTTATACAGACGATTGATAAGAATATTAAAATAGTTCTCGCATAGTTCATCAGGAATTGAATTATATTTTGTAGTTATCATGATTTATTCAACTCCGCAATATCGCCATGAGAAAAAGTATAATTATTGATAGCAACTCTCGACTCTTTTTTACTCATTTCATATACATATCGCATTTGTTCAATAAGCTTAGCAGGGGAGTATTCGGTAAAATCCTTAGTGTTCAAACGACTTTCAAGCAATTCATCCGAATACATTTGAGGTTTTAGCCATTCAGTAATCATACATTCAGCAATAATATCTATCATGTCATCGTCCAGTTCTGTCTGAAATTCTTTAACTTCATCGTCTCTGTCAGTGAGATTGACATATGTCTTTACGGTTTTTGCCACTTTACGACATACGGATGTCATATACAAATACAATATGTCTTCTCTGTCTTCTTCGAGTAGCATTAAAAGGTCATAGGCCTTTACCTTGAAAACAAACGCCTCATAAATTTTTGAATAAGGGGTAGCCATAGCCCACCTCCTTATCTTTCATAAAGCTCACACTTTAAAGCTTTTTCCAAAGCTGCAATAGTATTGATGTTGGAAAGACGACCATCTTTAATCATCTCCATAGCTTTAATGCCAACGCAATTCTTAATAACAGAACTCATTGTTTTAATCTTGGTTATAAGTTCTTCTTGATCCATATTGAAAAGGTTTTCAATCTCGTCCGCAGTAATAGCATTTTCATAGAAACGATCCATCTGCAAATCACGCAGAACAGCCATGTCAACTTCAATCCAATTTTCAGTAAAGAAACGTCTATCAGTATTCTTCATAGAATATAGTTCTGCCATTTCCATTGGAATTTCCTCACCAAACTCATGCCATTCCTCAGAATAACCCACAAGTCTTTTACTTACATAAATAAGCTTGCCTCCGGTTAGATTTTTAACCATAACCTGAGCGTCAAGGGGAATCTTTCTGCGAGGAACATAAGTGGCAGAAACAGTTTCGGGCACTGTTTCAGCAGTACCCGAATCCTGTGTTTTCTCAATATCGGCAGTTTTAGCTTTTGAATACGCCATATATTCTTCTCCTTTAAATTCTCAATAGTAATTAAGACATTGTGTAAACAGCAAACTTCTTATCAGGAATAATAACCTGAATGCCTGCATTGTTTACGAACAGATAGTCCTCGGAGAAATCAGCATTCATACCGTAAGTAGGAGGAACAATAAGTGCCTCGCCTTCATTTACATACTTAATAGGCTTAGTGTTAATACCTATGATATAAAGCTGATTGTCAGGAAGCAGGAAAGAATCAGTATTTGTCTTATGGATCTGGTTGATTCTTACCATAGGAATACCATTGAAGTTGCCATAGTAGCCCATGTTATACATATCTTCCTTAGCGGTCTCAGAAACAGTAGCAGTAGTAACCTTTCTGAGAGCTGCACGAGTACCCATAATTACGGGTGTCTGTCCATTGTTTACTTCAACATGCTCGCAAAGCTCAAGAAGAGCTGCTTCAGAATAAGAACCAGATGCAGGAATGTAAGTAGAACCGGAATTGTTAACAAGACCTGTCCATGCAGTAAAAATATCATCGTACTGCTTCTTAACGAGAGATCTGCCGACCCTATCAATCATATTGTTGAGATCGGCTCTTCCGGACAGCATTCTGTCGAGTTCCTCGTAAACCTTTATGCCGTAAGTCTTCATATTGACAGAAATACGACTACCGCCGCCAAGTCTCTGACGTCTGAGACCCTGAGTACCACGAGCTACCTCGTCAACATAGAAAAGGGAGTCGTCAGGAATATAAAACTCATTAGTATCGCCAAGAGCAAGGTTCTTGTACTCGACCATATTCATAAAGAACTCATTACCCTGAAGACCATCAATTACTGTCTTAACAATAGTCTCTTCGATGATAGCAAAGAGTTCACCGCACTTGCCGTCACGGATATCTCTCCTATCAAGATGTTTCTTACCATTATTTGCAGCAACGATAGCGTTATAAACAACCTCGTGGGATTCATCAAGGGAATACTGACCGGCAGGGGCGCCGTTATATGTATCGACTGCAAGCTTTACAATATCATTTACTGTAGCCATTAAAAATCACTCCTCTCAAATTAAAGTGCAACATCAACGTAATAGAAAGTGTGCGCACCAAGGGTGTACACATCTGTAATCTTACCGATAATAGTACCAGTGCTTGTATCATTTGCGATTACAGGCTTTGTAGTAGTACCAACCTTAAGATACTTGCCCTTAGCGGGTGTACCGGAGAAGCCTTCGGCAGTCATTGAGAAACCATCTCCGCTGTGGAAACGATAGCCACGTATAACCTTGCCGGCCTCGTTAACATACTCTTCAAGACCATGATGTCTGGTCTCATCATAAGTTATTTCAGGATTTGCAACGAGTACAAGCTTGGTAATGGGAGTAGAAGCTGTAGGAGCTGTTGCCTTTCTCACTTCTCTCTCATTGTCGATAAGATCGCCAATCTCAACAATTCCGCCGTTTTCAATCTCGGCAGGGTTCTCGGAAACGAAATACTTGAGAGATACAAGAAGGGTGCTGTCTTCTGTGCCGCTCATACGATCGAGATTTACAACTGTATATGCCATATTATTCATCCTTTCTAATATTACTTTGTACCGTATAAATCAAACAAGTCGCCATAGGGACTGGAAGATACGGAATCTTTTTCTACGATGGGTATTCTGATTACTCCATCATCTTTAGATTTTGCTGAAAATGTAAAACTTGCTTTCGCATCAGCAAAAATGCACTTACACTCTCTTTCAAGATCTTCTTTGGAATATTCATTAAACTTGTCCTTAAGGGCTGCAAACTCAGCAGAATCTTTCAGGTTTTCAGACCACTTATCAATAATTTCCTGCTTTTCCGCAAGAGCAAACTCAGCTTCAATCTTAGCTTTATAGTCTCTAAGCGAAGTCACCTCTGTCTGCATAGACTCGTAATTTGCTCTCATTGTGTCAAGAGCCGCCTTCTCATCAGCGGTAAGCTTTTCAACGAATATCTCGTAAGGATCGCCCTCGAAAGCAACATTTTCGCCATCCTTTGTGTACTTCTGTCTGTACACAGTATTACTACGCCAAGAAATATAGTCGAAGCATGTATCGTATACGGCGTCTATGAAATAATCATCGTCCTTCTCTGTTTCAATATTTGCAAGAAGAGCATAGAGCCCGCAACGAATGTCTTCATGAGAGAGCTCAAAAGTCTTTACAAATTTATCATTTGCAGGAGCTCCGCTTTCAACTGAAGCAGGAGTTTCGGGCGCAGCAGGCTCTCCTTCAAAATTTTCCGCAGGAGCAGCAGACTGCTCTTCGGGTGTAGTGTTTGTTGCAATATTTTCATCCATTTGTTCTTTACCTCCTTCTTCAGTATTTTTCTTATTAAAAGCGACAAGAGTTTCATTCAGCTCTTGCATGATAATAAGCATTTTTTCGTTGATATTATCTTTTTCTGCGAATGTGTCTGTAGTACCCATTGCATTTTTCATGCCTGTACCAAGCTCATTGTTAAGAAAAGTAATACCGGTGTATTTATAGTCGGTTATGTTATAGATTTTCTTGGCAGCATTAAAAGTAAATTCATTAACACTTATTTCCATAGAAAGCTTGATATTTTTATCACGTTCGATAATATCCTCAGCGTAATTTGAATATCCTCGCCATACATATCCATCTACAAATACATAGTTTTTGCCGTCATATTCAGCTACCTCATAATTGTTCGTCTCAGGAATAACACCAATGGGAACTTCTTTGTAAATCATACGATATTCTCCCTCATTGACCTTATCCTTTTCAATAGACATATCATGAGAGCCAAACTGGGGCTGGCCGTTCTCGTCAAACTCAACGTTTGCAAGAATAGGAATGTTTTTCAGTGTGCCTTTCGCAGAGTTCATATCATCAACGTTAAAATTTGAGCCATTAGGATTTACTCCATCATGACATACTCTGAGTCTCATCTTAATGAATCGGTCAGTGTCAAAACTTTCATCAAGGTCATATGTTACTGCGAGAGAAACATTATTTAATTCGCTTAATGCCAAATTTTTCACCGCCCTTCTCAAAGAAATATTTTGTCTGTAAAAACGTAAGCACCATTTTCGAGATTTTCTTTACAAAACTTCCTGATTGATGGCTCGTTTTTAAATATGAAAAAACCGCTACCCATATTAGGTAACGGCTCATATCCAGATTTAATCAAAGCGTCAGCAACACTCTCACTTTGTGTAATAATAAATTTCATACTGTCACCTCGATGCGTTACTGTCATGTTCTCTTGTGTTTTCGTTTGAGTCGGAGATTTCTTCTCCATTTTCTTCGGCGGTCGGGCGACCTGCTTCATCTCCAGAAGCTAAAGTATATGAAGAGCTTAGAGGTATCATTTTTTCGTGCATTTTCAGGAAATCATTTTCCATAAATAGCATAGCATTCATTGCAGGTTGATCGATGCCCACTGAGGCTGCAATAGCAGACTTAACAGGCACTCCGTATTGAGCATCCTTAAGAAGTAAATCATGAAACTGTTGTCTGTGGTATTCACTTATATCCAAAATGGTTATCTGGAATTTCTGTGTGCCACTAAGATTTTTAAGTAACCTGTTTACATTACGTTCGATCTGACGATTGACAGCGAACGTCAGACACTCATCTGCTGTTATTGAAATATTCAACGATGCTGCAGTTTGTTTATCACTGCCAAAAAGCAATGAAGAAACTCCAACATCGTTATAGAAATTTCGGATAGCTTCATAGGTTTTATCCGGATCTTCTGCTCCGGACTTCTCGAAATCAAATACTTGTACATCCATAGGGGTTTCAAAAACGCCAATATTATCAGGCGTAATGTTTGTCAGCTGAGCATAAAATTGATCTGCAAGCGTTTTATCAATAAGAAGATTTCCGGTTTCATCAGTAGGAAGCTTCAATCCAAGAGCCTTGTAATTTCTCAGGATGGAGGCGCCCTTCTGAAGATCTTTATAATCTTCAATGTCGTAAATACCCACTAAACAGCCGGCAAGAGGAATAAGAGGGTAAGTAACATCTTCAGAAATTTTTAAGCAAAACTGTTTCTTTTCATCGAGAAGCTGCCAGCGCTGAGAGGAATCTTTCTTATAAATTTCGTATTTATCAATAAATTCCTGTCCATACGATTCAAGTTCATCTTCTTTTCCACGGAAATAACTGAAATCAAAAGCCACAATATAACAGCCATCGACTATCGAAGCTATTTTGACATAATCAGCAGGAAGCTTTCTTATGTAAAACGAGTCTTTTGTCTGATAAATGTATCCTGCAAAGATATCCTCTCTCCAAGCGATAGTTAATGCTTTTCTCATTTCATGACGCAGATTAAATATCGACATGAAATCTGTAGCCTTTTTATATGAAGCTTTAAAAGCTTTATCATTTATTTCCTTAGTGGCGTCAAACTTAAACGGATACATTATATAATTAAGCGGACACATATGAGCAAAATAATTGACTACTCTACGATACTGTGACGAAACTTCATATAAGTATATCGAAGCATTGCGCAGCTGTTTGGCATTAGTTTCAGGATTTTTAAGATACTTGATAATGTTTTCTTTTGTATATTTGGTATAAATAACGGAAGTGTGAGTATTGCTTGCTAAGTTTAAAATTTGCACGTCGGTCAACTTAGAAAATCGCAAATCTTTCATAGCATTCTTCCATTGTTCGTTGTAGTTTATTTGTTCTGCCATTTTATATCACCTTCCTATCGACATACATTTAGGGCTTCTACATTGAAGCCTAAATGCACTCTGGGAAAGTTTAGGCTTACTCAATTTACGTTCAAGCTCATTTGCGATCTGATTTGCATAAGATAGTGAGCTGTATCGGTCTTTTCGATTTGTTCCGGTCTCTTTGATTTTTATTTCTGCTCCAACAGTCGTGTATTCAAGATTTACCAATTCATTGATTAGCAACGATGTTTGGATATAAGGCATTTTAATGGTGAGCTTATCTTCAGCACTCAAATTATAAAATGCTTTATTGCTTTCATATTCATCATTAAATTCCTCTTCATCAAGAAGAAGTCTCATTTTGCCACGACGAATACAGTCTCTTAAAGCATATGCGCATTGAGAGTTCCATTTTGTGTTAGCTTTTACGCTATATATAACTTTTGCAGGATTGGTGCTTGATCCTTTATAGTGCTCAGCCATCTCGGCATCGTTAATACAAGTGAAAGCAGGATAAAATTCTCCGGTTACATCATCAGTCATATCCTTAACAAGATTATCAAATACTCCAACACCAACACCTTGAGTATCAATAACTATGTAATCACAATCCATTTGCTCAAAAATTCGTCGGATAGTCAGAGCTTGATCTTCTGTATGCCCGCCTTCCTTATTTTCAGAATAAAGAACATTTCTGATATATTGACCGTCCTTAGTAGGAAGTAGCTGCGTAACAAAAATTGATGTTGCGTCATTTTTATTGCGTTTCGAACTCATTACGGCAATATCGGCAGAAAGCAATCTGAGTTCTCCCGGTGTTTTTTCGGGATACTTAATGATTTTGTTTGAGATCTGAGTATATATCTCTTTGGGATAGATTGCTTCTTTGATTCTTCTGGCTTTCATTAAGTCGTCAAACCTGAAAAATGAATCTTCACTTTCGCCCCACCATAAGCAACCGGACTCCATGCTGAATGAAATTTCATTAAAAGTCGGGCTCATCATTTCTTCCAAGACTTGCTCTGGATTCAAAAGTCCTTCTTTGATAGACATCTGATAAGGAAGACCACATATAAATGTTTTCTTTTTCTGATTCATCAGATCGACAACATAGCTCTGCGCTTCTTTATATGCCCAATGCGACTTAAGCCACACTGAAGACATGTAAATTTCTTTATTACGTTCCTTGGGATAATTAGCATATTCTTTCTTCTTGAAGAAACCAGGCATACGCTCAGAACGCATAAAAGGTCTGAGAACGGTTTCAATAACTTCTTTTTTACACAGACGGAACTCATCAAGTCGATTTGTTATCCATAAAGCTTTTTATCTTTATGTTCTGGAGATTTCTCTCATACGATTTCTCGATACGTCTGTCAATTCAGACCAGTCCAGCATATATTTTCACCCTCGTTTAACGTTAGGTTTGTTGGGTACTACTCCAACTCAGATTATACTATATATAATCGTGTCGAGCACTCTTGGGGGTATTATATTTATTCAACCCCTATGCGTTACGGTGTTAACGAACCTTGCGAAATCTCGTTAATTACCTCGGTATTAATATGTAATGTGTTTATAATCATTTTTTCAAAATTATCCTTTTCAAAATAAGGCAAACGCAATAAACCAATATTATTATTTTTGCAATAATCTGTTTTTATTTTATCTCGTCTTTGAACTTCAGGTAAATTCATATATTTTGTGGAAAAGTTACCATTAGCAGACAGGTAATGAAATTGCCCATCAACTTCAATACATAAATTATAATCCTCTAAATAATAATCAAATGGTAAACATCTTATATCTTTGCAATCTTCAAAACGTTTTTCTTTTTGAAATTTAATATGGTACTTGTTTAAAATTTCTTCTGTTAAATCCATATAAGAAGATTGTCGTATTGTACATTGAGCACATCCCTTACCACGTAAAAGATTATCAGGCGATATGTAATATGAATGTCCACATTTTTTATTGATTATCTCTAATGGTTGGCGTGCTTTCACGTATTCCCCAATAATTATGTATCTATCTGGGTACAATTTATCTACTTCCTCTTGAAGTGTTTCTTTGGTTTTAAAATGATTTTTCCCGCTACAAATATAACATCCTTCCGAGGCAGAACCTATCATTTTATACGCTTGTTTATATATGATATTACCACATTTATTGCATTTGACTTTAAGTTTTGCTGATCTTATAGTATATGGTTCCAATAGAGTCAGATTATCGCCGTGAATTTCATAAAATTCTTTTTCATATTCTTCAGGAAGTTTTCGTGCCATCACTACTCACCTCCTTTATTTAATTAACACATTATTTAATCTTCACCGATTTTACTCGATTACAGACATATGTTTCCATATGTCCAGACAATTTTGTTTATCAGTATATGACATCTGCCGCCACGAGCTGTATCAGTCGTGGTTGTAACAAAAATTATTGATCCATTCTTAAACTCGATTTGAGCATCTACACTGTTGAGAGTTATTTGTTTTATCTCCAATCTTAGATTAGGAGAGCTGGGCATAAGTTCTGACGTTATCTTCTTCAGAACTTCCTTGGCCTGCTTAAGTGTTTTTGATGCTACGCATATTTTGGTGCCGGGATACAGGATACATCTGACAACACAGAAAATAGCTGTTAAGTATGTTTTTCCGAGGCCTCTTGCGGCCAAAAACATACTGTTCGTGCAGTAATTCATCATCACAAGAATAATCTCTTGGAATAATTTCAGCTCTATTCCCAGATAATCCTTTACAAATCTGTTAGGATTTTCTCTGTAGAATGCTGCACGCTTTGCTATCGTAGTCATCATCTTCTCAGACTTGTCCTGTATTCCTGTATTATACTGTCTATATTTACTCAAGGCTCATCACCGGACCCAAAAATATCTTCATATGTGATCTGATTGATATCTTCTTCTTCAAGCTCGGGACGATTAACAGTATATTTTCTTATTTCGTCTTCATAGAGTTGACTCCAGTTATTTTTAAATCCGAACATCTTAGATAAATGCCCAAAGAAAAAGACGCTGATATAACGTCTGATTCCATCAATATCTTTCCATTTTTCTTCAGGTTCGGGTATAGGCTCTTCATCTTCCCAACGTTTTATCAAGACGCCAAATGAAGCAGTGTCACTCATTGTATTCTCGCTGCTTTGTTTAGGCTGAATACCCGCAGAATTCATAAGATCATTCATAGCCTTACATAAACTATCGACCTTATCTCCCTTTTGAATACCTCTCATGATCTGAAGCTCAAGCAAACATATTTTCTGAATAATTGCTTCCATAGCCTTCGCCTGTACAGGATAGGATAGAATCCATTCAGAATATCGGCTATCCAAATATTCGTAATCTTCAGGTTTAAATCCGGAACCCCAGAAAGACACCGTATCTGGATCTATTTCTTTTGAAGAATACATATCTTCATATGTAGTTATTTTATCTTCCTCTGCCTTTTCTTCCAATATAGTAGTGTCATATGTTTTGTTTGCATACTTTGCAGTATGGGTTTTACCAACATAGTATGTCATTCGCTTCAAAGGCTTAGAAGCGCTCTTCATCAAATTGACGATCTCTTTATTATAATATATGTCAAACTTCATGCACACTCTGCGAACCGCTTCTTCTTCGCTGCCAAGCTCTTCGAGATATTCCTCATATAATGAATCCAAACAGTCTTTGCATATTGGAAGCCTGCATCTGTGACCTACGTGAAGCTTGCTGAAGCTGATCATAAATTCTCTGTCATCGTCCATAACTTGTTTGCCGCATTTTTCGCAGCGATACATAAATGGGACATTCTCGTTACCAGCAGCAATTTGTTTAAGCATCTCAACACGAGTATCTACAGTTTTTTTCTTTTGCTGCTGAGGAGCTTTACGTCCTAAATTTTGCTTCGGCATAATTCCTCCTTTTTATGAAGGAACTAATGTCATTTGCTATTTTTTTTAATCATCCTGTCACGCTCTGCAATGCGTTCCTTCATTTCTTTCTCTAAAGCCTTTTCTTCGGCTTTAAGTCTTTCCTTTTCTCTCATTTTATCAAGATCTTTTTTCTTATACGGCAGCTTTTCTGCTTGGCACCAACGTCTGATGCCATTATCAGTCAAACCATACATATTAGAAATCTGAGTAATGTTATATTCCAACAACAATCTCTTAAGTTCCCTTCTGTTTGGACGATCTGTTTTACGCTGCGCTAAAGAGCTGCATTCAGAGCAGCAGAATTTAGCATCGGCTCTCTTAGGTTTAAACATTTGTCCACAATAAGCACAGGGAATTTCGGGACGATAAAAATAGCTCGTGTAAACGTTAGGCTCATCGGTCTCAACCAAAGTGCCTCCCTGATGATATCTCGTATGAGCTTCTCGGGAAACAAACACGATTATATTATCTTCGCTGTTATTTAATCGATTCTGATCCTTGTGGTGAACTACTTCGCCCGGCTTCAAAGGTCTGCCAAGGATTTTCCTTGCCACAACTCTGTGTTCGGGGACAAAGCCACGTTTATCAGCTTCAGGATCAGATGGTAAATAAATTGTGCGGTATCCTGAATATGACATTTATAAATCTTCCTTTCATTCTGATATACTATTATATATATTATTTTGCCACAAGGGCGAAGGCTTGTTCGGAGCACAAAGCCTCTGAAAGCTCATTGGGGATGCGATCGGGATTCGAACCCGAGCCGACGCCGTGAAAGGGCACCATCTTAACCACTTGACCATCGCACCAAAATAGTGCGCCCCTATTGGGGCAGCACCATCGTTAATCTTCTTCTTCGTCTTTATCATATATTCCGGGGTTCATATCTCTCTTAAACTTCTGAGTGATACGGAACTTGACCCATCTTGTTTCGGGGAAAATATACTCAACTTTGTTACCATTTTCGTCGAGCATTACTCCGTTTCCGTCAAGACGAAACATTTTTCTGGGCGGCTTGATATAGGGCTCAAGCCAACCAAGCTTAATGAAATAAAGTCCTCTGCCTTCAAGCAAAGTCTCTTTCATTATATTGACAAAGGAGTCATAAGCAATTCTACAATTAGCCTGAGTGAAGCCAGTATCATAAGACATCCTTTTTATAAATTCTGTCTTAGTGATCATTTCAGGCTGATTTTTCTTGGAAGACGACATAATATCGCCCCCTTATTACTTAAACGACTTCTTAAAAGTAGAACTGAACTTGAACTTGGGGACAGTATGAGCAGGGGAAACAAACTTTTCCTTGGTGCGGGGATTCTGTCTTTCACAAGCCTCTACGTCAGCAGTAGAGAAGGTGCCAAAGCCATAAAGCTTTACAGTGTCCTTCTTGTCCAGAGCTGAGATAATTGTGTCAACAACCGCATTAAGCGCAGTCTCAGCATCATTCTCTGTCATGTTAGCGTTTGCTGCGATAGCAGCGATAAATTCCTTCTTAGTCATAATAATTTCTCCTTTTATTCTTTAATATTTGTGTATAGAACATCCGTAAGTCCATATTCTTTATCGAAAATAAAAGACTTACATTGTCTCTTTGAACGATATCCTTGCTCAGTAGTCCACGCTGATGGCGCACTGATAGTGGGCAATCTTTGAATTCTCATGTGATTGTTTTCATCGAGAACCATTTCACTATGTAGATGCTGTAAAAATACTTCAGTATTAGTTACACTGCTCCATACTTTTCTACACTCATCAGGGATGAGGGCAGGAAGCTTTTTAATATCAGCGTCATGTGCGAACACGAAAAGTGTTTTACCAAAAACACGATACTTACGAGGAGCAGGGGACATATCTACCGTTACTCTTTTGTCATCCTTATACCAGGCATAGCAATATTGTGCAAGAGAATATCCAACAGTCTTGTCATGATTAGCATTCACCAAGACAACATCTACAGGTGCGATATTTGCAAGCATATCAATAGCTATAATAGTCATATCGAACAGCTTCTGCATCATATCAAAATATCCACAAGCATTATCTTGCGGTGTTCCCTTAGTAGTTGTTCCAGCAAGATTATCAAAATTACTTTGATCTCCGCCTATAGTAAATATAATCCTACTAAGTTTGATATGTTTCACACGAGACATCACATCTTTAATGACATAGTAAAATAGATTTTCAGCAATCTCGCAGTTATATTCGCTTCCGGTCTCAAGCATACTGGATCTGAGAGCAAAGTGAAGGTCAGATATGGGTAAAATAAGCAGATTATCACCCGTTCCGTAATCTGATGATACTACGGGAATGGTAATATTACTGTATCTTCTATCTAAATCATCGAACCACTGCTTCATGTCAGAGTCCATTAGTTCGGGGACTTTGGGCTTTACAGTTATCTTGCTTGAATATAGTGTCTTGTCTCCACTGTTCCATTTGCTGTTTTTAGCAGATGAAACATCAAAGAAACGTGGATCATAATTATGTAAGCGCAAAAGATAATCAACGTCACGAAGTTTACTTTCATCCTCAATATAGAATGTACGTTCGCTTGTTTCCGATCTGTCTGCGTTTATCGTAACGGTTTCCTTGGTGGATATAGTCGCAGCATTGGTTTTAGGCTTGATTTCCCAGCCACCGTTGATAAACTCATAGAAGAACTTTGCACCTTTACGGGCACAGTCTCTGGTTTCGTTTATACCATATCTGGCTCTCATATCGGCAACATCCTGCCATTCAATATCCTCGTTGTGCTGCTTCTCACAGAGAATATTGTAAAGATCTATATAATATTGATTGTCCATATTATACGACCTCATCAATGTCACAGTCTTTGCCGATGATTGAATCTACAATGCCAAGCGTTTTGGCTTCATCTGCAAAATAATAATTTTCAATTCTCTCTATCTCTTTCAGGTCTTTTATAGAAAACTTTGTTCTCGACACAACAAACTGCATCAAGCGTTCTTTATATTTTTGACCAAATCTCCAATAGTCATCAACCTTAGAAGGACTGCCATAATCTCCGTCTCTTCCTTCATGATTTAAAAAGAATGCGTTTTCAGAAGCATATCTTTTGTGGCACGAAATATAGATATAGAATCCCATGGACAGTGCATATGATGTACAAACACCAATTACAGGTGTCTTTGAATTTTTGATGCAGTCACAGATTCCCATACCGTCCCACGTAGAACCTCCGGTAGATGATATGTATATGATGATTGGAGTTCTCTCTGTAACGGGTACGTCAATATCAAGTGCATTATATCTCATGATATGATATGAAATATTGGCTCTGGTCTCAGGGGTGATTTCTCCATTGATAAAAAGTTTCCTGTCCTCAATGTCCGACATAACAAACATTTCTTCAAGTCCATAATTGAAATTATTTGATGATGCACATTCAAGAACATTCATTTCACCACATTCGCAGCTCTTCTCTTCAGAAATTACCGCTTCAATATTGTCAGTCTGTTTATTCTCTGTCATGCTTTAGCCCTCACGTATATTGCGATATTCTCTGATGAGTCCGAGATATCTGTTGCTTTCAGGACAATAATATGTCTTGCCGCTCATTCTACTACCCTTTGCTCCATGTTTACGCTTCGAACAGATGGTAATATAAGGGTCACGCACATGCTTGCAGATAAATAAATATTCGTCTTTACTGATTTGTATCATTTTGTTCATCCTTTTAATCGTATTTTAGGAAAAGTCTCGGTACCACCGAAGGCATAAATTCCTACTATATAAACAACAATCAAAAACGAAAGAAAAACACGCTCAAATAACGTATTATAGCCATTCGAGCGTGTTCAATTTACTATTACAAATCAACTTGAATATCAAGCTTTATCTTGCAATTTGCGCATTCTTGTCTGTTCAATATTTACTTTCACACTACAGTTCTTACAGTATTTTGTGCGGGCATTCCCTTTACACTTTGTCAAGCGCCCACACTCTGCACATCTGATATACTTATGCTTGCCTAAGTAATTCATGTATTCATGTCCAAGCTCCCTGAAATCAGATACTCTTATCGCCATATACGATTCTTCCTGAATATATAGAACTTGAATGTTTGTATTAGTAACTTTCATGCTGAACCCAATCAATCCGGCTCGATATAAACTATTCAGCATTGCTGCTTGTTTTTTGATAGTAGCTGGTACAGCAGCAATTTTGAATATTTCATCATGAGAACGACAAACCCAACCATTGTTGTTTATATTTCTTTTATCTCCGAATTTCGCAAGACACAACAACGTAAACGCAAGTCTTTCGAGAGGTGGAGATTTTAGATTTTTTATAGTTTTCATTTCCGCCCTCGTAATAACGACATCGTTTATCTCTGTAAGAGGGTATTTATCTGCCTTTTTCACTTTGTTCTGTAAGGCAGTTTCCCATAATTTCGAATCGTACTTAGGATAATTATTTTGCATAAACTCATTCAGCTTATTGTATAATTTTTTCCCCGTGAGCTTTTCAACATTGTAATAGTATCTCGCAAGCAATGATAAGGTTTCAGAAGGCTTTTCGCCAACATTTCCTGTCTCAATAATTCTCTCTGCTTCTGCACGTTCATTAAGTATTATCATTCTTTGTCTCCACCTTTGCCTTCCCGATGCTAAAACTTTCTCCACAATAAATAATCTCGCCGTCTTTATCTTTATACACATATGAAATTTCATTGTTATTTTTAGCAAGAAGATTATGAATAATCGTATCTACGCATATTTCCCATGCAAACTGTTTAGAATGTGAGGACTTGTAACACATGTCAAGGATAATGTCACACAATTCATATTCGTTAGGACAAATAGCTTGACATTCTCTTTTAAATTCATCCCTCATCACCAAAAACTGAATGGACGTTTCTTCCCTATCCAATCTTTGTTGTTTCGATCTAATTTGAAAATCGACTGTTCTTTTTAAATACTCGTCATAGAGTTGTTTAATTTTCGCATAATCGTATTTGCTATACTCTGCGCCGCTTTTCATTATACTATAATCAAAATCAGACGATGATTTTACAGAGGATATGTATCCATCGAATTCCTGTTCTATCTTATGACAAATTTTATTCATCGTTGAACTATTATCACTTACGGGTAGTAACAAATAATACCAATGAAGAAAGTCGTTTTGCTCTTCTGTCTTCTCGGGCAGAGCTTCTAACTCCGCAATATCCATCTGATAAAGCATTCTGCATTTTTGATTCGTGCTTTTTATATATTGATTGTATTCGGTCATCTGATCCGGATATATATAATTCGTGAAATATGGCTTTTTATTTGCACAGATAGAAGAGTTGAATTTCTTTTTCAATGTTTCTTTAGGTGTGCTATTATCTTTGACTTTGTTTTTGGACATGTTATACCAATAATCAGGCATAGGTTTGGAGATTATGCCTTTTGTACGATCTATACAATTCTGCTGGTATAACTGTCCACACATTATCCTATATTCCAGCGTCTTGTACTCTTCGCTATTCTTATCAAACAAAGGCAAGAGATCATACATAGCTGTTATGTGATTAGTTGTCGTACCTATTTCATCGCCAAAGCTGTTTTGATTAGCTTCTACGAGTAATTCTTCGGTTATGATCTTTTTTTCTGCTTTTCTTTGAGCACACATTATTGCAGGTAAATCTCTTGTGTTCTCAAGAAGGACTTTATTATCTGTTGTTATCAATGCGTCTCCATCAAAGTCACACCCATTCAGCGCATGGCAGAACGAGTCGTGAGCATTTAACACGTTTACAACGTGTATATATTTATACCATCGACGTATTTCAGGGTTGTCAGCTATCTTCATTCTTCTTATATTATTTGCCGCCGACATAGGAGCCCTAAAGCACACAATTTCTTTCACTCCGAGATCCGCCCAATACTCCGAATAAATTTCCCCGGCATTTAACAGCCCCAGTTTACTCTCATCTGTTTCGATACCGAATGTTTTTTGACATAAAGCAACAGGATCTCCCGAAATTGTCGCATAATTACCATGTATTTTAAGTACGCCGATCTTAGCCTCATCAATTTTTTTCTTGAGCATATAGTTGAGTCTGTTTATTACGTAATTGTCCTTAAGCATTCGAGGGTCTATCATTATTGCCTTAGCGAAATCATTTTCGACAGAATTGATATTATCTGCAGTTAAGCCCATACCTTTAAGAAACAAAATCGTCTTATTCACATCTCCGCTGATAACGTCTTTAATCTCTGATACGGTAGGGGAGATAAGCTCTTCAATCTGTTTATCATTTAGCTCGTAACTTTGAATAAATTGGTAATTAAGATTTCTTTCACTTTCAAGTTTCTCAGGTAAAGCTTTAGTTATCGCAAACCCGTAATGATTACCCGTGCTTTTTTCTATGTAATCATCTATACTCTTATACGAGTCCCAAAGTTTAAGCATCGATGGAGTTGTTATCATCTCAATATCGTCGAGATTATGTTTATTTCCCCACACATCTTTGATTATCTTGTTCCCGCCGTATTCTTCGCAAAAACTATGAAAATCAAAAGTGAACATCATTCCTTTGAAAAAGGCATTCCTTGTGCAGAACCCAGATACAAGATAATGTTCTCCTATTTCGGAACTCCACTTTTCAGCCAAAGCAGGACAAATAAGTCCGTATCCATCATTAGTATTCAGTTCCACTTCCTGATCCGCAACAGTCATTACCGGTTCGTCGCTGTTGCCATCGTCAAGATTTATTATCTTTTCCCGAAAATGAGTAAAAACATCATCTACCACAAGAATGCCTTTAGGCATCGAAACCGGAGTAGAAGTGCTGCATGAAAGTGATTTGTAAGCCTCAAATTTTGCAGGAACCAGTTTGATACTAAGGTCTCGATCGTTGTCAAGCCTTCGGGCAAGCTCTTTATGTATTATTTTTCCTTGATTGGATATCTCACTTGCATATATTATCGTGGATTTTTTTACTCCGTTAGTTGTTCCTATCAATCTTTTATAAGATAATCCATTAATTTTGAAACCTGTATTTAGCTTTTTAAAATCTGATGTTTTATCCATTATGACTGCAACATAGTCAGGTTTAAATTGAAGCCGATCCAATTCAGAGTATAGTGCTTTTATACGGCGTTTGTTTGCCAGTGATTTTGGCATTTTCTGTATGTTTCGTATCTCACGCCGAATGGCTTTAATTTTTTCTTCTGTCGCCTGAACGTCAAGTCCGTTGATCTCATCGATGAAGCGCATGACTTCACGATCTCCCAGAGCAATTATTTCGTCATTACGTCTGGCGCCTTCCAGAGACAAAGTTAAGCTCTTACGAGGAGCAGACAATATCCTGCCACTACGTAGCTTAAAGATGTACTTCTGATATGTCTTTTGTTTTGACAGAAAAATAACCTCCTTTTATTTTTTCCCTATACGAGCATATTTTTCACAATAATATGCCCGAAGGTCTTCTGAACGAGTTCTTGCCGATATAGCTTTCCTTTTGATAGAATATTTTCGATACCTGCCACAAGTAGAATGACAATTATAACAGCGCTCAGGACAGTCTTTACATGGGGATGTTTCCAAGGCATTTATCTCCTTTCTAATATGTTAAGCAAGTCTTAATAAAGATCCCACCTATCCGGACAGTCAAAATCATCTACAAACTGATTCGGATCCGATATAGGCTCTATATAGTCCCTTTTTTGTGTGAAGGCTATCTTCAGTATTTTTACACGATTATAATCGTTTCCTGCAAAGAAGATATTCGGATTGGCAAAGAATCTCATATCAGCTTTATCATCTTCGTAATTATAAAAGTATCCTAAGAAACTTTGATTATAACCGTTCCAATCAAACTTAATGTCTCGATATTCTCTCATGAAACGAGCCGCATTGGTTCTGTCATATCCTACCAATTCACAAAAGTCTCCGACGCTCATAGGGATTATTGCATCTTCGTCTGTTTCTTCGGGGTTATAACAAATTACATTCCATTCACGATTTATGTAGGGAATTAGCTGAAATATATACCCAAGATATACGTGCTTGTTCTGGGGGACGGACAAATATAATTTCCTCAAATTATTTATGTAAACACGAACGTATCTCTGCTTCTTGTCAGACGAATCTATCGAAAGTTCTCCTCTGTAAAAATGATCGGTATTAAGTTTGTAAAGTTTTTTCTCTTTGATCAAATATCCTGTTGATACTACTTCAGCTAAAAATCTTTTAAATGTTGCCGGCTTTAATACCATTAAATTTTGCATCTTTTCTCGGGTTATATATTTGCCATTTGATTTTAAAAACTTTCCGTCATATTCTAAGAAAGTCGAAAGATATACCAATCTGATTGCAGTCTGAGGAGACAAGTCCGTCATAGACTTATGAATATTAAATAAGTACATGACAAACTGCTCTTTTTTTGTCAGATATTTAAAACATTCTACCTGCTCATTGTTTTCAGCATATTGTTTTCTGACTTCTTTCTGTTCTTTGGTGATCAATGTTGCATCATCAAATATTTCTCCTGTGTTTGCATCTATATACGATCCTATAAAAATCCCTCCTCAATAATCATTGACAGATTCACCTCGTCAAATTTGAGCCTTTTTTGCCCGATTTCTCGTCAAATTTGAGCCTTTTTAAAATTGCGTTTTTGTTAGGCAGGAACAGGCAAAAAGGCACTTTTTTGAGGCAAAATTACATTGTTCTTTATACCTTACTTCATACGATCAGCTACCACATCGGAATCACTTCCTCTCTTGTCGTTAGGAGAAAAGGGAATTTTTAAGAGTCGGGACGTGAAACGTCACGACCAGTGGAATGAACGTAAGTTCATTACGCTGTATTCCTACTGCAACTTGTTTCCTGCTGCAAAGTAGTTTATTTGTCACTGATTTCATCAAACAACTTGGTCAGTCTTCTTGGCTTGTAGACTCTATTCTCAAGCTGCTTATGATCTTCGGCTAACTTATTTACATTACAGTTGTCATACAAGCTTTTCACGGCCACTATGTTATCTTTGATCTTACGTCTCTCCTGCAGTGTATCTCTCAGCATCTTATAGGCAGCATAAGCATCAGACACGTTAAACTTGCTAAACTCAATCAGATGTTCTATGTCTGTTATTTCCTCATTTATTTCAGATAATCTCCCCTGAAGCTTCGATAAACATCCGTTCTTTCTTGCTTTAAGCTCAGCCATTTCATCAAATAATGTAAGATAATCAATCTCATCATTATCAAATGTTTCTATGACATCGACTGTTTCATCAGGCTCACGATCCACTGTTTGCTGTTCTGTCTTGCTCTGAATCTCTCCCTGTAGCTCATTATCTTCTACAATATCCTGTCTTACAGACCACTGAGTGCTAATATTGTAGAATCTACGAGGTAGCGATACAAGAGCCTGTCCTGCTCTCTGAACAGTAGAATATCTTCTTGCTTTGCTGAGATCTTCTGTTACAAACATATATCCATCAGATTTAGTGGCAATGTACTTATTGCCTGTGCCTATGTAATACATTTACTATTATCCTTTCTATACTTATATTTCATTCATCAGTTTTTCTATACATTCGCAGAAAAGCTCATATTTATCAGGGCGAGCAAGAATAACTTCATTCTTGGTTCTTGCGCCACATCTTCTCATAAGCTGGCTCCAGCTCGCTTTAGTACCTATTATTCCATAAACAATACTACATGTACGAATGCCATGTACGGCGTCAATATCCTTGAATGTCACAACACGCTGTCCTTTGTACTCCTTGATACCGATTAAAGTATCACATATTGTTATCTCGTTCATTATTGTTTAACCTCTCTGTGTCAATATATTGGACTGTTGATGCTTCACGTTCCATTTGTCGATTGCTTCTTGCTGTTCTTTAGTAATAGGATCATTAAATCTCTGCTTTGCCTGAACAATATAACCGTCTCGGATCTCTAAAGTTACCAAGCTGTCATTTGGAGTAGCAGCGTATCTCATAAACATGACATGGCAATCACCGGATATAACCCTACTAATATATGAAGCAACACAGTTGTTCTGCTGTACGGCTTCATCTTTAATATCTTGAGAGCTCTTGGGATATATGAATACATACCCATCAATTTTGTCTTCAAGAGTAGTATCTATTCTTGCTACAAATTGATCTTCTTGAAACTGCTGTTTTAAACGATTATAGTTTCGACAAGCGATAGCGTGAGTAGTAAGAAAATGTCGAGGGTATTTATCAAATTTAGGACTGATTTTTGACATCATAGTTGCATAATCGAGCACTTCTCTTATGATATTTAAATTACACGCTTCGTAAGTTATCAGGTCGTCTATGTATCTAAGGAGAGCTTTAGGCTGATAATTATATCTGATAAAAGAATCAATATAAAAATCATTATTTCGATAATCATGTTGAGCAAGTATATATTCTACGATAGTTCCAAACGAAAGAGACGTAAATTGCTCCGAAGCTGCAAAATTAAATATATCTGCGTGTTTTTTATAGGATTCATATGTGTTTTGCTGTAAACAGATATTATTTTCTTTACATATCTTTTTTAATCCTTTAGGAATATCGGAAAAGGGTATTGCGTACATATTTTTACTTATATTTGTTATTCCTGCGCTGTAATATTGTTCAAGATTGGAATATAAAGGAATGCGATCTAAAATTGTTCCTATATTTGAAATATTGGATCCGCCCTTTACTTCCCATTCCATAATAGACTGTAAAAATAAACCATAATTTTTATCGGAGCAGGCATCAATTAATTCTTTTATTGAAATATTACGAAGCTGTGTTTGAAGCGAATTGACTTTTCTTCCACTCCATCCGTATGTAGTCTTTGTTGCAAAATCATATTTGCAAATCTTATCGTCTTGATTAAAAATTAAGAATGAATGATCCTTATAAACCGATAATGCCACTGTTATTTCCACCTTTCTTTAATTTTCTTCTTTATACAGCTTCGGAGTTCCATCGGCATTGACCATAACGGTTATTTCGACGCAATAAGTACAGTTACGTTCATAATACATTACCATTGTATCCTTGTCGTACCAAATAGTGCTATTAGAATCCTCATATAATTTTACCATAGGATTTTCAATGGTGTTGTTTTGTGATCTACTGCGCACTGTAAATATTCCCAGTGCTATTGCTCCTACTGCCAACATTCCCACCGCAAGCACACAGCCTGCCAATATGTAATTAATTTTCATTTTTACCTCCATTTTCCTTGGGCTTACCATAAACGCTTCTTGTATTTTCAAGAAATACGGTTCCTTTTTCATATCTTTGTATTTTCATTTCGTTTTCTAATTTGTCAAAAAGTTGATAATTACTAACAAAGTAGTAAATACCCTCTTGTTCGCTTTGAAACTCTATAGGATATTCATACCACCAAAATCTCTGATTAGTTACAAACCATGAGTCAGAGTCAGGGCAGAATGCTATTATCCAAGTGGAAAATTCTGTCCCAAACGTCATATCATTCTTTGAGTTAATTGTTATCATCATCATTATTATTTTCCTATCAATATCCATAAAGGAATTTTCTTCTTGGGCTTTATTTCTATAAAGTCCACGGTGTCTAAAGTTCGAATCAGTTCAGGCTTATTGCGCCTTATCTCGCTGACCGATGGATAAATGCCTAATTCTACAAGGATTTTAGGCAAATATCTTTCATCGGTATAATATGTTTTCTCAGACTCGCTACCGATCCAATCGTCGCTGTTTGCGGCAAATATTTCAGCAGGATCTACAATAGGCGTCCCGATAACAATATTTTCAACGTGTCTCATTATTATCCTCCTCGTCACTTGATGCAATTACACATGCTATAGCAGCAAGCGCACAGCTGCCTGCGAACATCCCAACTACAAAACCTATCCAGAACATTTAATCACCTCCGTTGGCGTACTGATACGGCTTATCAATATTCATCCCACGCTTCGCACCAGCATAAGTATTCGTATGCGAGATAAAATTTGAAACAATTCATATTCTCACATTCGCTGTAATCATGCTCTGTACCGCACCACCTCTCGCAGTTTCGGCACATATCGTGTAATGGCTTACAACTGGTTTCATCATCAAGATAAGGCTTGATATGTTGATAAGCTTCTTGTATATGATTTTCTGTTTTAGGATAATTGTTCATCTTCTTTTTTGTTCTCCTCCTCGTGGTCTCGTATTTTTAGCTCCAATTCCCTAATTTGATCCAGCCTCAACTTTCCGACCGCACTGTCTATCTCGTCAGCAAACCTCCATTTGAAATGACACCAACCATTGCTGCCATCGTCTGAATACATAGGGCACTTGCCGTCTCCGCCATTTGGGAAATGAGCGCAATAGTAACAGTTGAAGTCGTTATGCTCATTGAGATCAGCCGCCATATGATTTATAGTGGCCCGTGCTCGCTGCAAAAGGCTGATGAGATTGTTAATTTCGTTATTTGTCATACGACTATTCCTTTCTGTTAATAACTCTTGTATTTTCGTGCGCATAAATCTTACCTTATTCGTCCGCCGGCTCATACGGGAACTTTTCAATATCGCCGTAAAGCATTGAATATTTTCCATTATCCCAGTCATCATGGTAATGTCCAAAATACCAACGCTTGAAGTCAAGCTTGTCGGCAATCTTCTGCAGCCAGACCTCCATAGAATTATCTACGAGGGACTGGTCAATACCTCTCAGGAAAAGGTGTGTGGGTCTCGTATCATAAGGACAGGTATGAGACAACACATAATCAATGCTCCATCCGGCTCCGTCAAGTATTTGCTCTATCTCAGCCTTGCGCTGGTCCGTGATCTGCTCAGACTCGAACCAGTTCCAGCCTTTCATCAGCCTATAATACTTGTCCACCGAATATGCGCCGCCGAGAACCAGTGTCTTAGCGCCGTTAAGCTCATAAATACTGCCATCTTTGGCAAAGATCAGATTTGGGTATTCGGGTTCGTAGTAAGCCGTATCCCCACAGAACTCCGTTTCGGTATATGCAGAGATGTTCTCAGGTCTCTCTTCGTGGTTGCCATGAACGCATAGCAGTGTAATAGGGGACTGAGTGAGCATTTCTTTTAGCCTCAGATCACGTCCATTTCGGTAATAGTTAATGCCCGCATCTCCAAGAACTATCATTAGGTCGTTACGGGTAGTTCCTTGCTGGTCACAGAATCGCATGATCCCCGAGAAGTCTCCGTGCTTATCGCCTGTGATATAAATATTGTCGAATGTCTTTACTTGAGCCATTCCTGAGCCTCCTTTAAAAGCGTTTCTTTATCATTTGGAAGAGTGTCATCTATTACGGAATTTAACAACCCTGTGAGCACATCCCCTAATTTCTTACCCGGAACAAAACCCAGGGCAATAAGATCATCTCCATTGATTGCAAGATCCTTCATCGAAAAGCACTGCTGTTTTTCAAGGACTTGGTTCAAAACATCTGCAAAATCATCGATTCTCTTCATTTTTTCCTTATCATAAAGAGTCTTCTGACCCCAAATATCAGCCCTGCGAAGATCAATGAGACGCTTTAATTGAACTTCTCCTATTTTATTCAGCCAGCGTTTAGCAGCCGACGGCTTTGCAACAAGTGTGGAATCGTGGTATAAAACCAGCTGGACAACGGCGTTTCGGGTATTATTATCATATTTCAAACGTCCCATGATTTTATTTGTCATATCAGCGCCGACAATGTTATGTCCCACAAAATGCCTGATACCGTCATCTCCGTCTTGATACGAATGAGGTTTCCCAATATCGTGGAATAATGCCGCTAATCGAAGAATAAGATCATTTTGACAGAATAATATTGTACAAAATGTGTGAGTAAGTACGTCGTGCATATGATGAGGATTATTCTGCTGAAAGTTATACATATCCTCAAGCTCTGGAATAAACTGTTCGAATATGCACAAACAATTTATCAACATTCCGGCAAATCGATCGGATATAACGATTTTGTTGAATTCATTGGTAATTCTTTCAGCGGACACGTTTGCCAAAGACTCTCTCTGCCTGCATAATTCAAAAGATGTATTCTTTTCAATAGCAAAATCCAGCTGTGCAGCAAATCGAATAGCTCTAAGTATTCTGAGAGCATCTTCATTGAATCTGTCTGCCGCATTCCCAACACATCTGATTATGCCACGCTTTATATCACCCATTCCGTCAAACGGATCAATAAGACCCTCTTCGTCATTGTATGCCATTGCATTGATCGTAAAATCTCGACGTCTTAAGTCTTCTGTGAGGTCATCAACGAATGTCACACTGTCAGGTCTGCGATTGTCAGAATACGTCCCGTCAATGCGAAACGAAGTGCATTCATACTGTTCGCTATCAATGACAACTGTTACGGTGCCATGCTGCAAACCCGTCTCGATAACACGATAGCCTTTGAATACTTCAAGCATTTGCTCCGGTCTCGCAGAAGTACATATATCCCAGTCATGAGGAAATCTGTTCATTATACTGTCTCTGACACAGCCGCCAACGACATATGCTTTGTACCCTGCATCTTGGAGTGCATGAATGATTACATTTGCATTGGGCGGCATATCAATCTTATACTTCATTTTTTATCACTCTTTCATTGACGCTCTGAACGAAATCATTTATTGCCTTGTAGTTTGGTTTAGGTGGAAGCTCAGTGTGCTCTTTAGCATACTGATATTTCTTTTCATATTCGTCTATCATCTCATAGAACTCGGGAGTGGGTTGTTGATTTTCATCAAGGTACTTGCCATTGCGGATATCCATCAGCAGGTCGTGTTCCTTTTCACGGTATGTTATTACGCCTCGTCCCTCAAGAATGTCAATACACATAAGATACAGACGAATCAAGTGCATCATATGCTTACCAAGCTTTCCGTTTTCGATAGCCTTGTTATTGCGGCATCCGATGTTATTGTAAAACTTGATGATACTCTTCATTTCATCCCACATTCCGGCGTAGTCTCTGATGGGATAGTGAGTCAGGTTAACATCCATGAAAATCTCGGTTTCCATATCGGGACTTACAGCCTTGTCGATATACAGTCGAAGCTGACCTGCAGGAATACCGTATTTTTCTTCAAAGTTTTCGGCAACGTGAGACAGTGTGTTATAGATATACTGTTCCAGCTGTTCCTGACCAACAAGACGGTTGGCTTTATTTTCGAGACGGCGAAGCTGCGCAGTTGCATACCCACCGAAGCTGTATGCTGCCTTCTGGGAGAGAAACAGCTCAACGTTGTCAAGAAGTTCCTGTCCGATAGGGGAGACATAGAAATAATGCTCTGGCTTGTTCCCCAGCATCTCGATGGTGTTGGGGTTACAATTAGTGAGCAGTGAGACCAACTTGTTGAACGAATATATCGTGGTGTCGGTCTCCTCATTTACAAACTGCTCGAAGTTTTCGCTGGTAAGCAGCTCCCTTGGAGTATTCAGGGTACAGCCACGAATATCTAAGTCGCTGGTGGGCGTATCCGTTCCGTAAGCGTGGGAACCGCCGACTGTCAACAAGATGACATTAGAGCCAAGATGTGGATTATCCGACAGGAAGCTGTATTCAGAGCTGCGGAGTGCAGACTTGATTTCATTTATTGTCATAGTATCATTCCTCCATCATAAATTTCTCTCGATTTAAAATTTCACAAGCCTTTTCTGCTGCTTCTGCGGTGAAATAAACAACAAAATGATTGTATATATAAAAATCTGTGTATACAAAGCACTTATTTTTATTGTCGTAATACACATGCCATTTACATTTATCTTCATCTTCCCAATCAGGAAAATAATCAGGACAAAGCAGTTCATGTAGCTGCATTAACCTATTCTGAACACGGAAAACGTTGTTGGCGTACCATTTAAGATGTTCTTGTGTCGTATTGTTTGAATGATAGACGTTATTAAAATTTATTCGGCGATTATCCAGTGCATTATCACCACGAGAAAGGGTGCTTATAACGTATCCTGACGGATCAATATACATATATAAATCGTCAAATTTGGGAATCCACACTGTTTCATTCTTCTCGGCAAGTTCAGCCTTGAGTTTTTCGATTTCCTCTGTCATTGCCTTACAGTTAGTTTCAAGTTCTGCAATTTTTTCTTCTGTTGTCATAATTAATCATCTCCTTTTAATAATTCTTTCAGGGCATCATATTCTTCCTGCGTGAGACTATCAACTCTGTACTCGTATTTAGGGCAGCATAATCTAAGCTTACCACCATTGATATTAGGGTTTACAGCCTCAACATAGAAGTATCTTTCACCATCGGCTGCTGCTTTCGCTGCCCATTCAGACAGGTCTGGTCGTCTATAAAGTTGAACTCTTCCGTCACTGTCATACGCAGGCAGTCCATTTATGCAGACTTTATGTATCTTACTTTTGATTTGTGCTTTAATATCAGCATTCATCATTTATTACCTCCATTCAATAATTCCGTTATAGTTATAATACCCATCCTTTCATTTCAATAGGAGATTTTGATTTTTCTCCGTAAGCACAGTAATAGTCTTTTTCTACTATTGCATAATCGTAACGCTTGCAACAAAGCCTTTTGTCAAGTGTCTGCCGAGCATATTCACACCTTCGGCAGCGTATGACCGGCTCGACATCAGCGACGGCAAACGTCTTGATGAAATTTTTTAAATCGTCAAGAGTAAGACGGCATGCGTCATACTCTTCAGGCGTCATCGAGGAAATGCAGTTATCAATAGTCAAGATCACCATACGACGGTCTATGTACTCGTGTTTGTTCATCGTTTTCATTTCTTTCACCCATCCATTTTTCAAAACTTTTGACACAATCGGCGCAAATATCTAAAAGTTTTGTGTCGTAGCGTGATGACTGATGGTATATCTTAACTTTTAGCCTAACTGTTTCATCATAATCAAGAACAATCTTGCCGCAGATATCACATATATAAGCAGTACGTTCAGCCATTTTAATCATCGCTCCAATCAAGTTTTTGACCGCAATTACTACACGTCTTCCAATCATCATAATCATTGATTGATTTTTGACAGCAAGGGCAGTCACCAAAGTATAAGAATTCCGAATCGTATTCAATCGGCTTCATGGGAATTTCTTTCTTCAGCGCTTCTATGCCCATTTCCATCGCAACAGCATAGTCAAGTGGATAGTTCCACTCGACCTCAGTTATAGCAATCTTGAGCGTATCTATTGCTTCTTGTGGGGTCATTGCCATCACCCCTTTTTCTGCTTGTTGACTTCATACAGCTTCAACATATCATCCGTGTCGATATCTTTCAGGTGGTACTTCCATACATCTTCATCTGTATATTCAAAGCCGATAGCTTCGGCAAGGGATTTAAGCAGATAGAAATATGCAGTTTCAACTTTGTTGTAAATATTACATTCATTTTCAGCAGCCGGACCAGACCAGCCATGATACCCCATATCGCCCATTGACCAGCCGAGGTCATAAAGATAATGACCGTCTTCGTTTCCAAGTACTTTGTGAGTGCCGTCTTTGAAGTATGTATTGCCAGTTTCTTTAGGACTCAGATCCCACCACATTATCTGCTTGAACATTTGGCGGTATATGTCATAAGCGCCGGACATATTTGATTTATTCATTATTTTTCCTCCAATATACTACTTATTTCAATATTGAGCGTTTCCCACTTCTTTGTGGTCAGACTCTTCAGATAAGACATCTGTTCAGACATTATTACCTTGTCTCTGTGGGCTTCAATATATGTTTTCAGGGTATCAATTATATATTCTTTCACGATCGTCTCCAATCCTATGCGCTGTAATACTTGATATATTTCATCCAAGGTTAAGCAATCATAAAAGCTTGTTCGCAGTTTTGCTTTTGATCTTAACGTACACCCATTTGAGAATGTAAAATTATATATATCTTTATTAAGACAGTTAATCCATGTAAGGTCACGGGAAATGTCTTTGTTGATCTTAAAAATATGTCTATTATAAATAAAAGAAATTTTCACCATAGGACACTTGAAATAAGGATAAATATAGAACTTATATTTGGCTTTTATGTTCATTATTCATCGTCTCCTTTAAAACGAAATATTTTCAGGATTATAAAATTGCTGAAGCTTATGAAAAACATCTTCGTTTTCTCTCAACGCTTTGTAATAATCGTTACAATAAACGCTCAAAGTTGCTTGGCAGCCATCATAAAAATCCACTATTCGCTTGCATATCCAAAGTTTTTTATCACGATCGTATTTTATTTTAAACCAATGACCGTTTTCACTCCAAGGACTATTAAGAGCTTTTGTTGCATATTCAATGTCCTCATTATCTGCGTCGTTCGTGTTGTTGCTTATTTTAATTATTTTTAATGCGTCATCTAATTCAAAATGCTCCCAATCATTATCAATGTAAAGATCAATCTCAATCATTCTTATCACTCCTTCTTAAAAAAGCCCGCATCGTTCGTCTGATTTTTGAGGTCTGCGACTTCTTTACGCAGCTGCTTGATTTCATGTAAAATTGCGACTTTGTTGCTGTAGCAGTCTTTGTAGTAATCTTTATTGAATATCCAAGCATCAGCATCTGCACATAATGGGATGAATACCCAAAGTGTTATAAATGCACATATGATAATAATAACAATAATTGCACCAATCATTATCCATTTCTCCTTCATTCAAACATTATTCTGCTATTTACATAGCTTGTATCCTGTGAGAAAATAGGTATTTCTTTATCAATAACCCAACGAGAACGCAGTGTCACGCCATCTCCAGTTTCAATCTCATACTGTTTTTTAATACAGCAAGAACCACGCTTTAAATGAGTGGGAATATTATTCCAGTTGATACCTTTTTCCTGAAACAGCATTTCCTGAAGCTCTGAACAATTCTTGTTTTGCAGCTGTTTGTGTGAGAAATTTGCCTGAGCTACAGACTGAATAGAATTGCGGGTCGCATCCTGCTGTCTCCAGAGCAGACAATTATTGACTTCTTCTTTTGGAATATTAAATACTCGGCTATCGAAGAGTGCTCCGTGAAAATCTGCGTCGTCATAAGCGTTCCTTATCTTGAACCATTTTTCAAGCATATCTTCGTTTGAATGAGTATTCATAATCCATCGGTCTTTATTTTCACAAAATTTTCTGTTAAATTCCAATGTTGCCATACTTGCTGAAATACTGCACATCTTCTGAATGTTATTATCAAACCAAGCCTGAGATGTAAGCTTCTTATAGTCACAAAGCACAAGAGTTATTTCATCAGACTGAGTGTAGCCGAGAACACAGCCTTCGATGTTTTCACAAAGATATTTCATTGTGTCCTGCATAGTCTCAACGAGAATATCATCAAACGGCTTAACAAAGCCTCTTGTAAATGTGTGAAATGCTTTGCCGTCAATCCTGATGATAACAGGCGTTCTGCGAGTAAGATGTGTGCGGGTTACATTTTCGTATGTTTTCATTCTGTCACCAAGACTATCATTTTTATTCATTATTTATCTCTCCTTATCCAATCCTCGACACGCTTGTCGTTATCGGGATCAATGTAATATTTGTAAGCCAATTGTCTTGGAAATCCGACTGAATCTGGCTGCCAGTACAGATATTCCCACCAAGCAGGTTCGCCGTCATCTGATATCCAGCTTGGATGTTCAAACATTTTGGTATATATTCCATCTTTGTTCGAAAATATATAAGTTTTTTCATAATCTGACAATTTAACAAGAACATCATTGATCTTAACTCTTTTGGCAAGTCTACAAAGCCACTTGTTAAACTCTGCAAAAGTCGTGTCAAACGTTCGGTCACGGAGTGCTCCATCGACTACGATAATATATTCGCTCTGTGTTTTAAGCCAGCCATACTTTTGGTCGTGAGTACCGTAAGAATTGACCAACTGATTTGAATGGTTCTCAAATTCATCGACCGAGCTGTCGCAATCGTGCCCGTTGGCTTGAATAAGATATACGTTCATATCTTCCTCGGAGCCTGTGACCAATGGCAGGTGATCGAGAACTGTGCGGAGAATATACTCTTTCTCCGCCTGAGTTCTGCCGATCGCATCGACCGTGATAGTGCCGTTAATATATGTCCACATACTCATTTAAATTACCTTGACCTTTCTATAATCTCTGTCAATGTTCTTGGCGTGTAGTCCATATGCGGCATCATACAGCCAACATTGTAACATTCGTATGAGAAGCCACGCTGTTTTATCATGGCCTTGTAATCATCGAATGGACGGGTATCACGACCGGCGTGAATGTGACCGTATAGATGAATCGTGCCGTAGTCACAATTTCTCCAATGTGCGATGGGATAGTGGCAAAGTACAACGTGTTTTCCATTGTCTTTGATTTCGGCATAATCCTTGGTCCATATGAAGTATTTTTTCATATCGGAATTAATTCTGTCGTGGTTTCCTAATACTAAGAATTTGTTACCGTTCAATGCTCCGAGGACTTCGGGAGCTTCGTTGTTGTTCCAGAACATATCTCCCAGAATATAAACATCGTCAGTTGACCCAACGGCATTGTTCCAGTTACTGATGATGATTTCTTGCATTTCCTGCAAATCTTTGAATGGTCGCTCGTCGAATTTAATCGCTTTCTCGTGACCCAGATGAAGGTCACTGATATAAAACTTACTCATTTGTTATGCCCTCTTTTAAATATATATTATCTGTCTGCTGTAATGCTTCGAGTTTACGTATAAGCTCTTGATAGGGGAGAGCCTCGTTTTCTTCGTGGCAGTAGTAGGAAATAGCAGCCATACAACCATAAATGAGTGTTTCGATTTCAGCGGGTGTGAGGGTGATGGTTATTTCGTTCATGATTATTACTCCTTTATATATAGTATAGTTAGTGACGCTTCTGATAGGAAATGGCAGTAGGGAAATTAATTTCTTTGAAGCCAATAGGTTCAACATAATATGCCTTGCGATTACCGGCAATATCAAACACAATAACATCGCTTACCGAGAGAGAACGGGCGTGATAATCATTCGGATGGTGTATATTGAGAGCCTCGTAGAGCGCTTCAAGCGTTCGACTGTTGACATCGCCCGAGATCTCTCCCTCGTAAACCGGAATATAATCAGCAGGCGAGAATTCGGTTTCATCGTAAGGCATGAAACAATAGGGGATCGATACTGGGCATTGGAATATAGTGTATATCATTACAAATCCTTTCTAATATTGCATAGCAGGGATTTTAAGCCCCGCCAATGTGGAGTGTGTGACGTTGCGTTTCGTGTTAATTGTACCCGGGGGTTACTCGGCATCGAGCTTAAGGGCATCAAGCAGCTTTTCGAGCATCGCTTCGACACTTTCTGTTTGAGGGAGAGCTCTGGTTGCCGTGCCAGCAACAACGTTTCCCATGTCTTGGTACATGACAGACAAATGATCACGAGTGTGTCCGGAATAATGGAGCGTTGTGAGCATTGAGTCGTGGTTGAGCATTTCCTGCAGTGAAGCCATTACGTGGGGATCATCATAATGCTGAACAATTATCCAATATGCGAACGTCTTGCGAAGTGAACGAACGTTGAGACTGAAATTGCATGAGAGCTGAGGGGCAAGCACTTCCTTTGCTCTGACCAGAAGACGACGGAGAGAGTTGGTTTCAAGAGGCTTGTTTTCGTCAGATGAGGCTCTGAAAAGGTAATCTTCGGGGTGGACTACGGGGAGACTGCTCAGATATTCAGCTAACGCTGCTTTGGCTTCGGCGTTGATGATTGGGTGGTTCATCTTGTGAGTCTTAGATTCGAAGGTTGATATTTCATCAGCGACAAAACCGTCGTTGGTTACTACATCACGGACTTGCAGACGGAGTAAGTCTTTACCTCTTATACCGATTGAAATGCCAAGGACAAAGAGTGCATAGTTACGGAGGGAGTGCTCGTGAAAGTAGTTCTTGAAAAGCTGAATGTCTGAGAGCTCTCGGAATGGGTCTCCCGGTGTTGCTTTGCGCTTTCCTCGGGCCGTGTAATTAGAGGGGACAGGTTTCGGACGACGATCTATGTTGATAACATTGGCGAGAGAAACTACGGGCGAATTGGCTATTGCGTACATATTGGTCAACCCTTTCTAATATGTTTTGATACTCTAATTATAGGCTTTTTTACTGGATTTGTCAAGCATTTTTGGATATTGCAAGAGATTTTTTGCGTTTTGTGCAATGTGACGAAGTTTTTTGAGTGTGAATTTTTTGTAGAATGTGACAAGGAATGCGGGGAGAGTTTGTGGATTGCAACGAAAAGAGGTGTGGGCTGTTGAGCGTAAAAAGAGGGACAAAATGAGATTTGCGGATCGGAGCTGGTTGAGTGCGATTGGGCGGGATTTTTGAGTGGAGTCGGGGCCGTGCGGAGCGGTTTGATGGGGCGGTTTGTGAGGGGTGATGAGCAAAAAGTGACTACGAGGAAAAGTGAATTTTTAACCGAAAATTTCTTGTAAAATACACCCCGTTGTCCCTCTTTTTCGAGTAGAGGGACGACGTAGGCAAGCCAAAAACGGGGATTTTGCAGTTGTCTATTGACATATTGGATATTGTGCGATATATTATAGCTACAGTCAAGGGAACGGAAACGACAGAGACAGAAAACACCTTGAACATTCAAGTTGCACCGTTTGTCGGTGGGTAAAAATCCCCCTCTTAGGGGTGTACCTTGAAAACTGAATACGTACTGAATGACTTTACGCACGGCTTGCCAATGGGGCTTGACTGTACGCATATGTAAAGTCTATAAAACACCGATAAAATGGGCGCACGGCGCTTTTGATAGGGCTTATACACGGCTAAAAGCGGGAGAGCTGAATAAGCGTGTAGAATATTATCAATCGTTTGGCAACGTTGCATATGTCTATACATAAAGGGTGAAAATAACAAGTACACAAAAACTATGCCCAAAGTCTCTATGTCTTTGGGGTGTGACACATAGTTATACATAGAAAAATCCGCCCGTACTAGCAATACGTGGCGGAAATTCCCTCCGGAGGGAGGTGACAACTATGACAGACTTTTCAGACGACCCGGAGCTCGGAATCTGCGACGACGGCTACTCATACACCCGGATTATAAACGGGGTTGTATATACCGCCGTTTCAGATGACGAGCTGTTCGACATCATAGATGACGATTAAATTATAACACAACCGTCCCATTTTGTCAAGTGGAATAATGGGGCATTTTAGCACTGTCTGAGCGCATAAACCGCCAACATTTCCGCCGCTTTGCATAGGGATAACCGTGCGGACTTTGTGCGCTCTATAGAGTGCTAAACACTCAAATATATAGTCCATGTGACTTTAAAAATGGAGGTCTTATGACTAACTCTACATTCAATACTATTATTTCTACCCCTATCACCTATAAGAAAAAAGGTGCAGACGGCAAGTATATTGCCATGACAACAACCGCTCTTGAGGACAATTTTGCACACGCCCCCAAGCTGTCCGACATCGAGGACGAGTCCGCCAAGTCTGCTCTCGGCAACCTTGTCAAGGTCTTTGAGTATCTTGAAACCGCCGCCACATCACGGACTGACAACCAGAGAGATAAATCGGTCAACAAAGCTCACGACTTTGCCCGCTCATATCTTAAAGCGGTTGGTCTCGGTTGCGGTGTTGGCAATATAGCTATGCTTACCGCTCTCTTTGCCCCTAAGAGACAGACTAAGACCGATAAAGACACCAAGGAAAAAAGTGTCCTTGGCGGTTACACTACCAAGTCTACATTTATCAAATATGCTCTCTACCTTACTAATCATGTTCTCAACGACGGAACATGGTGTGACCCTAAGTCTTCCCGTAAGACAAGCAAGTCCGAAATGGACGATCTTGCAGAGCAGATGCGTAAGAACAAGGAGGCATACGAGGCTGAAAAGGCTAAGAATGAGCAGAACGAAACCATGGTTACGTTTATTATGAATCTGCTTACTCCCGAGCAGATTAAGGCAGTACAGGCGCAAAAGCTCAGTAAGTGAGGTAATCCTATGCCACGCCATGCCCAATCCCGGGCACAGGTCGTCCTGTTGGGGTCAACGACCTAAAACAAATGGCTCCAACCCACTAACCCTCTGCGGAGATGAGCTCCGACGGGGGGTAATTTTATCGCTCACAGACCTTGGCAACAGTCGAGGTCAGACAACCGACCAGCTCATGTCATTAAACCGAGCAGAAAGGAAATTACTATGCCCAATCTCACACTTAACCTCTTCAACCTTGGCTGTCACTCACGGAGTGACATAACCCTTCGCAGAGATGCAATGGACTCGTCTCTTGCATTCATCAAGTTCGCAGGTCATACCTATTCAGCGGACTGGGACGAGTTTCGTATCCTCAACTTTGAGTGCCCTCTGACGCTCATCGTCTAAAGGTTATAACTGCCAAGCAATATTAGAAAGTAGGTGTTTCCAATGCGCTACTAAGGGTCCAAGTGCCAGCGACCGGAAATAGGCGGCACGAACCTGACATCCGACAGCTCTGCCGAAAGATGTACGATTCACACTTGGTAACTGTGAACCGATAATCCCACGGTGGACTTTGGAGGTAGTTATGTCAGTAATTGTAGAAGCAGTTTCGGGAACTGCCTGAACAAAACCCGAAATCAACGAAAGGACGTGATACCAATGCTTTAGTCTGAGCAGCTTAGTGGGGTGCTGCTTTATCAATCACCCCACCCCAAGCAGGTAACTGCAAAATACATATTTGAAAGGAGTATTCAAATGAATACAAAAATCCATCTTTACACAACTGCCGAGGCTCTTGCCTCACTTATCAATCTTATGATCGACGGCGATAATATGATCGATTCAGTCGAGTCAATTGCAAAACTGTTTTCTGATATTACAGATGACGGTGATGTTATTGAGCTTCTCGAAAACCATGGTTTCAAGTTCGCCCTTTACCATACTACGGGTGTCCGTTACTGGTTCCGTCTTTGTGAGCTGTCCGACTCCATTGACGAGGAGGTGAACCGCAATGCGTAAACAAATGCGTAAACACCATTATGCCCCCGCAGAATGGCATATAATTTCCATTGCCGTTATTGCGGCAACAGCAATTCTTATTTCCATCATGTCCCCGTGGGAAAAAGACATGACAGGAATAGTAGTGTTCCCCGCACTGTTCTGCGGAATAATCATGAGGTGCGTATGCGACTGGGTTTTCGTTGTGAAGACAGTCATTTTCACAACTGTAAAATACGGTTGCGAACACATATTAAAAAGGACGGTGAAGTACATTGGCTGAATACTACAAGCAGGAATTGGCGATGCTAACAAAACAGCTCGCCGACCTTAGTGCTGACCTTATAACCGCAAATAGCAAATACGAAGCTGCTCTAATTAGAGACGCCATATCAACCGTCAAGGCGGAGATATCTCTTTGCAAGTGTGATCTTGCAAGAGAAACCGCATAAGCCAAAACATATTAGAAAGGAAAATTATTATGGAAAAGACAAACAACAACTTCAATTTCTTTACCTCTCACGAAGCCGCCGAGTATCTCGGCATTACCTATTATCAGCTGAAAGAGCTTGTCCGTAAGGGCAAACTTACCCCTGACTTTCGGGGCAATCGCAGGCGCCCCAATCTTTTTAGCGTTACAACCCTCAATGCTTATCGTGACGGCACAGAACGCAAAATCACGTTTCCCGAACCCGTAACCGCAAATCCCGAAAATCCCGAATACACCTCTCCGATAGACTGCCTTATCGCTATGAACGAGGCAGCTGAGAAAGACAGTAATTTTAAGGCGTATATGGAAATGCGCCGGTTGTTTGAAGCAATGAATGAATCGGCGCTTCAGCACTTCTTTGCTCCAATGCTGAAGAGGTTCAAGTACAGCTACATAACTGAAAATGTCAAGTCTGTCCAATCGCAGACTCTGACCTGCATTAACAAAGGAAAGCTCAGAGGACTTGACAAATACAAACTGGATTTCAACGCTTTCCTTCAGCTCTTAAAATTTTGTGCGGATAATAACTGTCCGACTAACTACAGAGATTTCCAGAACGGAAATGCTCAGGAAGGAGTGAATACATAATGGCAATCGACTTTAACAAGCACATCTACGAGGGCTGGACAGTCGGTGACTTTATCGAAGAGCTCCAGCCCGAGCTCGATATGATACAGAACGGGCAGTCATGGAAGAAGCCCATGACCACAAAACCCGAACTCCGCAAATGGGTCGGTGAGAACCAGCCTTACTACAAGAAACCCGTGTCCGAAGTAGTCAACTACTTCTGCAACAGATACGCAATCAAGTAAGTGGTTCTAATAGTCATATTTCAAACTATGAGCTCAAGCCCATCAGCCTGTCTGGTGGGCTTTTCTGATAGCTTGAACTATCAAATAAATTTTAACGCCGAAAGGCAGAAAGAGGTATTATCATGAGTACAAGATATGAAGTTGGTCAGAAGGTCGTAATTGCAAATGAAGAGACTTTAAGGCATGTATTATACACAGTGTCTGAAATGTACAAATATGCAGGCACAACAATGACAATTTACACAACGCATTCGGGAAGTGTCACCTGCCCTTATTATATGGTCGAAGATGAAAACGACAACAGTGGACGCCGTTGGCATTGGTCAGACGGTATGATCGACCACGAAGCAACAGCACGACTGATGGAAACTGCAGAACCGGAGCCCAAAGAGTTTAACGAGTTCTCTGTCGATTACTACACCAACAAGGTGTATGATATGTTCAACAGATTTGCTCGCAATGGCGCACTTATCGACCGTGCGAATAAGTTTACCAAAGATGGCATCCGTAAGAATGTCGAAGAGTGGCTCAACATGAAGGCTCCACTTTTCAGACTTCTTCGTAAACACCCTAACTGGAACGAAGAGGCAAAAGCAGTCGTCTATCATCAGACCGAGCACCGTATGCCATCATCGGCAGATTCAGAATCCGCATTTAATCACCTTATAGAATTTTGTGGATACGACCACATTGAATCTGGTGTATCTCCTTGGGACAATGTTTACACTTGCTTTTCTGAAATGTCTCAGATAGATTGGCAGACAATGATAAGCGAATCGCATATTTGCAATTGGAGTTGGATATCAGATTCCTATGTTGACAGTAAAAGGCTTTTTGCCACCGTATTCTTAGCACTCTTTTCTCAGGAACCGATGAATACAATGTCCAAAGAAGTTGCCGACTGCGTAAATCGAATCTATCCCGACATCAGAACACACGTTGGTCAAAAGACAAGCCGAATTGCAAATAAGTTGTTCTGTAAATTCGGTTTTGATAAAACCCCAAACTATAACCGTGAGTTTGCAAAGCTTGCGGATAGCATGAATCCGTTTGACGTAGAACGTATTACAGTTCTTTCTGCAAACATCATCGACTTTTTGCTGATGTCAAACGGCAACTCGTGGCGTTCCTGCCATACTATCCTCTCAGGTGGTCCCGATAATTACGGTGGCTGCTATATGGGCGGAACACTTAGCTATGCCAATGATCTCGAATCAATGATATTCTATACTGTCGATAAGGATTATCACGGCACAGATTATTGCTTTGAACCTAAAATTAATCGCCAGATTTTCTTCTGGAGTTATCCTGTGCTCGTACAGGAACGCCTTTACCCGCAGTGTAACGATGACACGGAACAAGGAAAAGCCCTTGTTAAGCAGTACAGAACTGTTGTTGAGGATATCTTTGCAACCTGTCTTAAAACTCCGAATCTTTGGGTCAAGGAGAACCGCAACAGAGCAAGTGTATATAACCGTGATGATACTTTTATGTACGATGATTGGAATAATTTCCCTAACTACATTGTACATCTGAAAAAGGAAATTGCCGTTTCCGAAAACGAGGTCGAAGAGGGCAGTGATACTGAAGACTGTGACTTTGATTACGTTATTCGTTCTGCAAAGCATATTGCCGTGGGCGGTACAAGCTATTGCATAAACTGCGGAGCTGAAAAATGTGAAGATGAATTTGAAGACAGAGATAATTCTCATAACGGTCTTCTTTGTCACAAGTGTCACCCCGATGAGGAAACAGTTTATTGTAATGAATGCGGTTGTTGCAACGATCGTGATGATATGCACTGCATAGACGGCGAGTGGTATTGTGATAACTGCTGTTTCTATTGCGAATATCATCAGGAATATGAAACAGGCGATTACACATACGTCGAAAATTATGGCAACGTTTGTGAAAACGGTCTTTATATTGGTGATTTCTGTTGCTGCGATCAGTGTGGGGAGTGGCATTACGCCGAACCGACTACAACTGTTTATGACAGATACGATGATGAGATCGAAGTCTGTGATGATTGTCTTAAGAAATATTACATACAGTGTGATGACTGCGAAGATTATTTCCACCGTGAAAATATATTTTACCTTAATAGCGATTGTTTTTGCGAAGCTTGCTATGACAAGCATATGGAAAATGAGGAAACAGAAGAATCCGAAAGCTCTGAGGAGGTAACTGCATAATGGTAAACAGCATAACAACAACCGCAGTCAATTATCTCAGAAGCCTCGGAATATCCTGCTCCGAGCTTGGTGTTGCCAAAAACATAAACGAGTGGAGCAAAAATAAAACTCCGCTTCTTGAGTTACTTCGCAAACACCCTATGTGGCGAGAGGACGAGCTCGCAATCGTTACTACAATAACCGAGAAGCGAGAACTTGACAGCAATTACTTTAGTTTCTGCGATGAGATGCGGGCACTGATTTTTGAAAACAGCGATGTTTCATATAACATAATTACAAAACTGAGAAAGCACATCTTCGATAATCACGGTGGAAACGTCCCCGATGAGTTCAGGATGTTCTTTTCAATGAATAACAATAACGACACTGCTCTCCGATTTGTAACTCAGTATTGTTTTTCGGAAACTGTTGATGGCGATATCGTGTCCATAATAAATCTGATAGCTCCCGAATTTAAATTCAAGAGCGGTCAAAAATCGACACGAATTCTGAACAAAGTCTATGAATACTTTGGTTTTACAAAACACCCGGAGTATAACCGCATTTTCGCAAAGATAAGCGACTGCATATCACCCCGAGCCTTCAAACGAACTGCGGTTCTCTCAGTCAATCCTATGGATTACCTTACAATGAGCCATGGCAACTCATGGAGCAACTGTATGTGTTTAACTCCAAGCCGCAATTTCGATGGCTTTGAGTATAAAGGAAAGCACAAAGCAGGTTGTATGTCCTATCTGACTGACGGGGTTTCACTTCTGTTCTACACTCTTGATGATAAGGACTTCGAGTCAAGAGAATTGTGGAAGATACCGAAGATAACCCGACAAGTGATATTCTATAAGTCGCCCCACATAGTTCACGAAAGAATATACCCAAAGTCAATAGACTATTGTGAGAGCGACAGCAATCCGTATTTTATATATCGAAACCGTGTCCAGAAAATTCTTTCGGAGTGCGAAGGTGTCCCCGGCTCGTGGACACCAAATCACACAATAATCAAAAGCAACCCCGATACATTTATGTACCCCGACTGGAAGTTTTATACGGTACTTAAATATGATAATCCCGATTTGCCGAAGCAGAGCAACACAATATCAGTCGGCGGTAGTACATATTGTATAGAATGCGGGGCACAGAAGTACCGCTCAACATCAGATGTTAATGATATAATGTGCAGTTCACTTTATTGTGATAACTGCGATTCGTCAATTGCAAATGATAATTGTGATGACGATGCCCCCGATGTCGATTCTTATGATGATTATGACCGCTTCTAATCAAATAATTTAATGGAGGAAAATGACTATGCCTACAACAACAACTACTACAACTACTACTACCACTCCCGCAACCGCAAATATTTCCGCATTTAATACTTTATCACCCAAGGTAAAGAAATACGAACCGGAAAAGCACATAAGAAACCTCAATCCCGAAACACCCGATCTCGACAACGTAAATAAGATGATCGAAAAATATAATTCTATCATCGGCAGCACAAGAGATTTCAGACCTCTTTCATCTCTGTTTGAAAAGATAATCCGACTTGAGCAGTATGCTCTCAAAGATTTTCTTTACTCGATACTCGTCGGCTTCGGTTATGATGTTGTCTATGCGGACGGATACTTATTCGCAAAAGGCAATGTTCCCGTAATGATGTGCGCTCATATGGATACTGTTCATAAGGAACCCGTTCGAGACATTTATATGTCCGATAAGGGTTGTGTCTGGTCTCCACAGGGTATCGGCGGCGATGACAGATGCGGTATCTATACTGCACTTATGAGTATCAGAGATGGCATTAAGCCTTACATTCTCTTTACCGAAGACGAAGAGATAGGTTGTGTGGGAGCTGATTACTTCACAGACGATATCCGTAATAGCATTATCAATCTCGAAGACATAAACATCAACTTCATAATTGAAGTGGATCGTAAAGGCTCAAACGACAGCGTGTACTATGACTGCGATAATCCCGAATTTGAAAAGTTCATTGACACATACGGCTTTAAGACTGCATATGGTTCCTGCTCTGACATCTCATATGTAGCTCCCGCTCTCGGTGTTGCAGCTGTAAACTTCAGCAGCGGATATTACAATGCTCATACCACAAGCGAGTATATCGTTCTTGATGAGCTTTATAACGTTATCGAAAGAGTAAATACAATTATCAAGGACGTAGCCGAGGGTAAAACTGCCAAGTACGAATACATTGAAGCTACATACAGCTACCGAGGTTATGCCAGTAAAAGATACTACGGCTGGGACGGCGATGACGGATATGACGACTTCGATTACGGCAGATACTACGGCAAGGACAAGACCGGTAAAACTGTTATCAATTCTTTCCCAGATGATGAAACTGATTATGAAGAAGATGAGTCGCTCTGGGACAATATGATAAAGGCAACTCTGCTCTACAACTCTGAATATCTTATGCTTGCAGACGGTTCAATGATTGAAACAGACGGTACTGACGATTTCTATATCGGTAAAGATAATAAGATCTACAAGCTTATTGACTATAGTTCCAATGAAGATGAAGATTATGATAAGTTCAATATTATCGTAACTCCAATTGACGCAGTTGCCTTTACTAAGAACAATACCATCTGTAGGTATGATGAAACTGAAGCTGAGTACGTGTTCGTCGTCAATGATGAACTTGATTACTACAAAAAATAAAGGAGTGATGCCTACGAAAACAGGGTTTGATAACGGCATCTGCACTGAGTGTGCTTATAACACAAAAGGCAGATGTTCTATCTGTAAGTCGTCTGTCAAATATATAAAAAGCTGTCCCGAGAATTACAGTTATGAGCTTATGCGGGAGATAGCCGAAGATATCTGCAGGAGGAGGAAAAGAATGCCTCATGGAGATGTACTATCAAGGGAGTGGTAATTTGAGTTTTGTAATTGCGATTATTATGCTCATTGTAAATCTTATTGAAACCGAGTAAGGAGGAAATTATTATGGTAACAAAAGAACAGCAGCTCACAGAAGCAATCGAAAGAATGAAAGCACTGAAGCTTCATAAAAACACAATCGCAGACTTAAAGCAGGGGAGAGTAAACGTCAGCAAGCAGATGGGTGCTCTCTACTGGGCAAATGAAGATGAACAGAAGATAATCGAAAAATTTGAAGCCGAGCACAATGCACTTGTATATCACGCCATTTATACCCCGACACATTTCGGGCGCTGCTTTTCTATGCTGTTTGTAAGTCAGTATGAAGAGGAATGGGAAATGGATAACAAGGATATCAAAGCAGGCTACCCTATTGCAATGGTTATAAACCTCGACGACGAATGGTGTTCCGATATGGGAAGCATTGGAGTGACACCGATGTTCGGCGGACTGATAAGAACTGCATAAAAGGAGGACTGCAAATGAAGTATCTTGAAATAACTCTGCACGATAATGATTTTGGTAGAGAGCTTAACGGTCTCGGACAGTATCTGATAGAACAGATAACAAATAACGATGGTGAATTTAATATCAATGACAATTATCCATTGTTTCGTGATGGAATTGTAAAATATCTTTCAGCTGCTTATCAACTTCGCAAAGCGATATGGTGGGGTAAAGCTGATGATGTTGGAGACGTAGCCGATTATTTTGACTTGCGTTTAAAAATTAGAGTTATCGAAGAAAATGAACTTAAATCTTGGGATAATGCAGAAATACTTTACGTACCCATCTGTACCCTTAATGATGTTTATCACGGTGTGACATGGGCTATTGTATAATTTGAAAGGAGAAAATACCTATGGGACTTGATATGTATTTATATGAAGTAAGTAAACCTGATATAGCAGAGGGTTTTAGTTTAACGGAAGATGAGATTTATACCCGAGAAGAAGATGGACTGGTCTTATTTAACGAAGAGGAATATATTGCATTTCCATATAAAGAGTATTTAGTAAAAGGTGAAATAAAGAAATGGTATATAGAGATCAAGCAGATACTTATAGATGTTATGGGTCTTACAAGCGATATGGTTATAACATCTAAATATGGTGGTGTAAAATATTGTGATAATCAAACAGTTAATATGCTATACATAACCATTAAGAAAGACTATAAAGTGAAAACAGGCAATTCAACTGTTGTACAGCAAGATGATGGCTTTGCAATAAAATGTAATGTGGAATTAAAGGAAGAGGATGTTGAAACTGCTACATACAAAGCAGAGGTAATTTTCGAAAATAGTTTCACAGAAAGTGGCGGACGAAAATATAACGGTAAATACATAGTGGAGCAGTATGAGGTGGTTTATGTTGTAAATCTTGAAGAGATTTGTTATCAGCGTAAGGGATTGACAGATGCGGGTTGGGATGCACTTCCGGAAAATTGTTCTTATTGTGGAGACGAGAGGGTAATAGAGACCTTATGTAAGACAGGTGGTTTAAGTGAAGAGTTTTTGGAAAAATGGGAAAATGGCAAGACAGTATTTTGTCCTTGGTGGTAATAGGAGGCATTCAATATGGTATGCAATAATGAAATTGTTATGGTAGGTACAAAAGGTAAAACACTCTTGTGATTTATAAAGATTACGACTGCGAATCACCGAGAGAATGGGACAGTCTCGGACATCTGATTCTCTTTGGAAGAGATACAAGAGCTTACGGAGACAAGCATAACTACAAATCATTTCAGGAGCTGACAACTGCACTTTCCGGTATCAAAAGAGTTCAGTATCCTGTGTATGCTTACGTACATAGCGGAGTAACATTTTCACTTTCGGATTTTGGCGACAGATGGGACAGCGGAATATGCGGTCTTATCTATGTCACCTATGATGAGATCGAAAAAGAATACGGAAAGGTTGACGATTCTACAATTGCAACTGCGAAAACAGTTTTGCAGGGCGAAATAGAGGCACTCAATCAGTATGCGAGCGGCGAGGTGTACGGGTACACCTTGTATGAATTCGATGGGCCATTATACAGCTGTGGCGGTTTTTACGGCAGCGACGGTATAGAAGATATCCTTGACGAAACCGGGTTCAGTAAGAGCGATATGAAAGAAGTCTATAATAACTATCGCTTCGGCCTCGATAACTATTTTGAGGAAACATTTATCAAAACAGTCAAGTGGTCATTAAGACCGTAACTGCAAAAGGAGAACGAGAATGAACATAGGTCAGTCATATGAAATAACCAAAAGAATAAAAGTCCATACGAAACCGCTGGTGACGTGCGACGTTATTCTAACCGGAAAATTTGAAAAGGAAACAAAGATGTTATTCGTTTTCGATAATTTCAAGGTTAGGAAAAATGTAATCATATCTATAAAGGAGAAGTGATAGGTGATGAATCAGATAGGTTATGCTGTAATTATTCGCAGTGCTTATGACGGCATACTTCTTGTTCAGCTCTGCGATGATTATGATACCGCAGTTGAAGAACTGCAGAGGGCATACTGCCTTGACTTATTGGAATATGACAACCTTCACATACACGTAGATGAAACGTGCGACGAAAGGGAGAATCTGAAAACAATAAGTCTGACCGACGGTAACATCGTTACATATACAGTAGAGGAGGCTTATAAATGAAGAAGTACAGTGTAACACTTTTAGTAACTGGATATACAACGCTTCACATCGAAGCTGAAAATAAAGATGCAGCGGTGAAAGCGGCAGAGAAATCATTTTATAATAACTGTAATCTCTATCTTGACGATGCAGAAACAGATACTTGGGAGGTGGAAGAAGAATAACTGTATATGATGACAAGGGGACAACATCATGCCGTCATGGAGATGACTGCGAATGTTATCTGTATGACGATGAACTGATAACTGTAATAAGAATAATCGGAAAGGAGAAGAGATAAATGAAACCGAATAAACTTGAACGGTTTGTGAACGACCGAGAGCTGCATGAAAGAGCGCTTTCGCACATCGACCGCAAGGGACTCGATATGTGCGTGCTGTCCACGTTTTCGCAAGATGCAGCGTGGGCTCTTGCAGGCGACCTTATCGCTAATTGCAAAATCGAGTTCAAAGCCCCTGTAGAAATGTACATTGACAAGCTTACAGGCAACTGGTTGACATTCGCCGAAGCAGAGAAGCGAAACTTTGAAGAAGTCCGCAAGCTTGCAGTTCTCGAAACGTTTGACCGAGTTCTGTGTAATACATTCTATAAGATGTATTACGACGATTTTCACTACCTGATACATCCTAACTGTGTTTCTTACCGCAGGGGGCTGTCAGCCGGCAAGACCGTAAAAGCTCTTGTCAGCGAGATGAACCGTAAGAAATGGTACAAAGGATACAAGCTTGACCTGAGCAAGTTCTTTGATACCGTAAATCGTGAAACGCTTGACAGAACACTCGATATCATAACTCCCGATAAGGATTGTATTGATAACATAGTAATTAAACATTATCACGACGATACTATAATCGTAAACGGAAAACCCGAATACAGATATAAATCACTAAGTCAGGGCAACCCTATTGCCTGTCTGCTGGCTGACCTGTGCCTGAGAGATATTGATGAAGCTGTAAGCAAGATGGATGTTATCTATTATCGTTATTCTGACGATATCATAATCCTCGGCAGGGAAGCTGACCACGCCCTTGAAGTTATAAAACAAATGCTCGAACCAAAGGGTGTAACTCTTAATCCCAAAAAGGTCAAAGCGTTGCAGGCAGATAAAGACTGGTTCGAGTTTCTGGGCTTTAAGATACGTGGCGACTTGATAACTGTGTCTGCGAAAACTCTCAGAGGTATCGAGCAGCATATAAAATCTGAAACGATACAGTGGAGCAGAGAACACAAAAGACCGGCTACCGAAGCGGAGACCAAGCGGATATGCAGGCGGCTCCAGAAGTATCTGTTCCTTGCATATGAGGAGAACAGCAACCAGTTCGGTATGTGTCAGTATCTGTTCGGAACTGTTAACTGCAAACACGATATCGACATGATAGACAGGTATTGTAAGGACTGCCTGAGAGCCGTGATAACAGGTCGCAATAAGGTTTGGGGTCTCGGTTCTACAGATAATAATCCCAATTACACGATCCAGTTTCAGAAAGGAATAAACGTTAAAGCCAACAGGGAAAGGACTATGGCAGACGGAATAGATATGGTAAGAGCTGCCGGTTGGTACAGCCTTAATCATATGTACAAAGTCTATCATACCGACCACGAACTCTGGCTGAGCGAGATAAACAAGATAAAAGGAGGTGTTATACATGACGCTGTATGATGCGTTAATTGCAAAATCAGAATCGGGGCATAAGCTCAGGTTCGATCTGGTCAAAAAGAATATCAGAATAGATAAGCGTGTCGTAATGGAAAACGGCAAGCTTGTAGCTGATATGATAGGCGGCGAAGTTATCGACTCGTTGGGGTCTCCTGTGTCCGGCTATGACGATCTGGTAACTCTTTATGAGGACTTTATTCATTCGTCACCGAGCAGTGAGAACAGCCGCAAGACTTACCTGTTTAAACCTCTGTCTGCCGATGAGCTGAGCATGACCGACTTTTACCGTAACGATAACCGAGATGTAATGCACACAAAGCTTTGTGTCGCTATTATAATCGGAAGTCTTAACGGCAGCCTGAAATGGGAAACGCCCGGCTGGTTCCGTAAACTGACCGATAGTTTCATAATCTATCGCAGCTATATCCAGTAACCCGAAAACCATAAACCATACATATTAAAAGGAGAAATTTATTATGACTAACAACAATACGAACAACGTTAACCTTAACAACAGCAACCTCGATATGAATGAGTTTGCAAAACTGGTGGCAAAGTCAATGCTCGATATGGCTAATACTCCAATCCCTACTGCTGACAATGATAACTCAGTTCCTGCACACGGTAAGTATTTTGGCAAGACGATCTGCGGCGAAGTCTATAACCCCAGAACAACAAGACGTTGGATCTCCGCCCAGTTCATTAGACTTATGAGACAAGAGCGTGTCACCACAAGTATCAATCAGGTAATCGCAAATTTCTATACCTATAAGTACAGCATCCTCTATACCTGTAAGGAAGCTAAGCTGCTGGCTCACCTCAAAGATAACGACCCCGTTGCATTTGAAGAGCGCAAGCATTTCTTTGATGTGAATAGCATCGCCGATATATTTATGAACTTCGCTAAGGAGTTCCAGCCCAGTCTTCAGAGCCTTATAAATACCGCTTGGTCATACTCAGACTTCGCTGTAATTGCAGAGGCTATTGAACTGGTAATTGCAAAGAGAGCGTTTGATATCCCCGAAGGCACAGGCATGAAGGGCGGCAGATACTTCAAGAACCACAAGCTTGCTGATGCGTTTATCCGCAGCTTCAAGAAGGCTGGTGCTTATTATACCTTAAAGAACTACATTATGTTCGACAGAAGATTTATCCTCCATTGGTTCGATGAAGTCTATACCAGAGAAAATGCTCTCAGAAAACTCAGACTTGAGATTCAGGCTCCTGACTACTATTTCTATAAGGCGCTTAAGGTTTCTATGGCGGAAAACTACATCAGCCTCAGCGATCCTTTTGCGAATATGGAATAAAAAAAATAACTGCAAACTCTCAGTCGGCAAAGTGCACATCATCCGGATTTGCGATCATCGGCGACGGTTATCACTCCTCTCCGATGATTGTAAATCACGGACTCTTAATCTAAACAGTTTTAGTAAACCGCTGCGGCTGAGAGTTATACTATTATAATTGTAACGGAGGAATATATATGGTAACAGAAAATAACAACGGTTATTCTATAAATGGAATCCAGCTCTCATGTTGTGAGGCATACGAAATATATCGTTACCTTGAAAGAAAATATAATAAAGATGAGATACTCAATAGGCTGCGTGATGATTATGGAGAAGACGTGGAGCAAGCAGTAACTGCAAATTCTGAACTTCTGGAAGACATGACAAGCTTATACGAAAAGTACAGGAGCAATGATGAGCAGTGGAGTTATGATCTTGATGAAGTCATGTTCGAATTTGAGGATACTATAAAACAGATGACAAACGTTTGATTTGTAATCGTAACGGAGGAATACATATGGTAACACGAAACAGTAATGGTGAATACGTTGTCAACGGCACAGTGCTCAGTTCTTACGATGCTTTCGATGTTTATAAATTCGTCAAGAGTGAATACAACGCAGAAGATATGGCGATGACCATCGAAGAAGAATATGGTGCTCAGACACAGGAGAAGGTAACTGCAAATCAAGAACTCTGGCATGACATACTGGATATGTATGAGGATTGCAGAGACAATGATGAGCAGTGGCATTACGATGCCGAATATGTCGTGTCTGCATTCCGTTCTGAGCTGGACGCTATAGCGGCAAATCACTAACTGCAAACCGACTTGTGAAAACAAAATTCAAGTCCGCAGCAACACGATCTTCTCATCCTGGAGACCTCCAGAGTTCGAGATCGTTTATGCTGCCTCTTATCTAAATATCTTTAGTAAGCATATGTTTCCACAAGCCGAATAATTCCTAATTCATAACACAAAATGCAATCAATAATCCCTCCCTCGGCGCTCGTGATGCGTCACCCATCGCTTCACGCCGCTGTCGTGATTCTTTATATCTAAATTACTTTAGCGACAATTCGGTGTTATGATTTCTTAATTCCCGGCGGCAACCTGTAAATTACGCATCTGGTCTGAAGCAAGAGTGTCAGGGATACTCCCTGAACTCTTCCTCAGACAAGATGGTATTATCTAAATCAATTTAGCGAACAACTGCTGCCCGGAATTGCCGATCTGATTTCTGTCCGTCCTAATGCAAACATGTAATCCCTCAGATGAGAGCCATCCAGCACACTGCTGGATGTTTCTCATCTCCGTGATACATGTTATCTAAATGCTTTTAGCGAAAATTCGGCGGTCAGGAAATATATATAAATAATTGCAGCACCTTAAATGCAATAATGTCATTGAGAATCATCACAAAGCCGCTCGCAAACGTGCGAGCTTCAAGATGCACCCACGACATTGTATCTAAAAATCTTTCAGCAATACAATAAGCACTTCAATTAAATTCAGTAACCGTGATATCCAATATGCACTGCACCTTCGAAAGATGAGTCGATGACCCTCAATCAACTTCGTTGATTGAAGCGTCGATGACTCTTCTTTCAGAAGGTTCATATCTAAATTCCTTTAGCGATACCATGGATATTCCGGCTGCATAACCGAGTTTGGCAAACTGCATTTCGGGATCTTACACCGACGGGCACTATTCATACCTGACAAGTGCCCGACGTTTCAGATCCCTCATATCTAAACTGTTTTAGTAAATTGCCGCCAGGCTCGGTTTTGATAACTGCAATCAGCATAATAGCTTTGTACTATAGGAGGCGATCAGTCCAGTTACACCCCGCTTATCAGCGGGTGTCACGGACACTCTCCTCCAATACATCTAAACCTTTGTAGAAAACATCTTGTTATGCTAATTGCAAAACAAAATAATTGTTTAATGGAGGTTATAAATAATGAAAAAGATAGTAAAATTCACATTTGATAGGAGGATTTTTTGATGAGAATAACATTAATTTATATTGGAAACGACAGTTACAACAGACCCGTTTATAAAAACGAAAACGGAAAGTTATTTGTTGATGTTGATCCTCGCAAAGATCATGAGCCAAAAATATGCACAAAATATCAAAATTTCGATGGCGAACCTGATACACCGATAGACTGTATAACTGCATATAGCAATGCAGAAATTGAATTTATACCCAAACGCATTACATGGTAATTCAACCACTGATAAAAGTTTTTATGATTATCTGCTTATGGAATTTGGAGGTAACTATTATGGCTAACATTTGCTCTACACAGATAAGATTTTTTGGAAATGATGATGCACTTACAGATTTTTTCAACAGGATCGAGCACGCTGTTTCAGATGAAGCACACCCTGATATGAGCTACTGCGAAAGACGCAGCTTCCGCAACATCGCCAATGAATTCGGAATCGATCCTGATAAGGTCTCATTAAGAGGAGATATCGAATATGACAGGGATTGCGCAACAATATATACTGAAACCGCATGGACGCCTCGCCTTGGCATATGGAGTGCGATAATTGCAAAATGCTATACCAAAGATGACGAGCAGCTCATTTCATTCAGCTGGTGCGCAGAGGAGTTCGGCTGCGATATCTACTGCACAAACGACATGAATGAATTTGGCGACATGACATACTGCATTGACTACGATATAGGCAGCGATGCAGATTACCTCTACGGCGCCACAGAAGAAGAGGTGCTCAAAGAGGTTAACAGAGTTTTTGAAAAAGCAGGACTTGAGCCTGTCAAGTCTCTTGCGGAAGCGGAAGTGGCAGTTGAAGTCAATGAAGACTGGTTTATGTCAGTTCACAAGCTTGAACTGTTTGATACCTGCGATTTTGATTAAAGAGGAGTTTGTAATGGGTAATTGGAAATACATTCTCAGAAGCGGCGGTAAGCTCAGAGTAAAGATAAACAGCGACGATAAGTTTGGTAAATTGTAATTTGAAAAGGAGATTTTATTATGGATAACGCAAAGCTTAATGGTATGATAAAAGAATTCTATGACTGCTTTAACAGAGCGCAGGAGTTGAGACGTGCAGTCTTGGAATATATAGAAGAGACGCTCGATATTGATACTAACGAAAACTACGAGTTCTTTGAGGACGACAGCGATTTCTGCTTCAGCCTTGACTTAGAGACGATCGACGCTCTGGAAAACGGAGATGAGGATCTGATCAACGAACTTCGCAACTGAAAAAGGAGATGTAGATATGAAAGCAGTAAATATTATGTGGGACACTGACGGAGACAAAAAGCTTTTTGAAGAGTTGCCCTCAGAAGTTGAAATTCCCGATGACGTTGACGAAGAAGATATTGGAGATTATATCTCAGACCTAATTGGATTTTGCCATTTTGGGTACGATATTGAAGATTGAAAGGAGAAAACATTATGCCTAATTGGTGTTCTACTAAAATAGAATTTACAGGAAACTTCGCAGACCTTACGGATCTGCACAATAAGATAGTACAGTACACATCGTCAAATGCAGAAACTTCAGGCTTTGGTGAGCCTTGGCTTGGTAATGTGCTCATCGGGTTCGGCTTCGGCGACAGAATCGATAATCCCGAAAACATTATCCGCTGCCGTGGATGGATCGATGACATCGGAAATGTAACTGACAGACAGGATAAGTCGAGTTTTGATATCTTTGCCGAAACAGCATGGAGACCAATGATCAAAATGTGGCGTGAGATAATTGCAAGGCATTATGATAATCGTATTTCCATACATTGGATAGCCGAGGAGAAGGACGGCGGGCTGTATATAACCGATGATATAGGTTGGTTCGGCACTGATTATTACCATGTTGAATGGAGTATTGGGGAAGACGAAGATTACGAAGGCGATTATTTTGACGGCCCAGATGAAGTAGCCGAGCATATCAATGGCTTAATTGCAAAATACGATTTAGGCATTGATCTTATTACCGAAAAGGATATCAATACTGCGGACGATGAAGGCAAAAACATTTATTTAAGAGGAAATCACTGGCATATCGGTGTCGTTATTCTCAAAGAAGCAAACGATAATGATGTTAAATAAGGGGTGAGGCATATGAACACATGTAAACTTTGCAATGGAAATTTCGATTTCCGAAAAATGCAGATCGCTGAGTTTTTAGGCAGAACAGAGATTTGCTTCGGCGGAAACCTGAATAATTCTAACAGTAAAAACAGATTTAAATATTGTCCCGAGTGCGGCAGAAAACTGACCGATAACGACTTTGGAAAAGAAATATTTATGTGTGACTTCAAACTGACTGAGGGTGGCAAGCGTAAAGTTGATAATTTCATTTCTGAATGTCGGGCGTTCCGAAAAGAACTGCTCGATGCAGGCAAAGACACGGCAAACGAAACAATGATACCCGATACAGAAGATATTCTGAGTGATATTGAGTGTTGGTTTGTAGATGGAGACGAAGGATATCATAACAGCTGGGGCGTAACTGATAATTACGATTTGGATATTAGCCTTTACTATGGAGAAGATTTCATTAAAACAGAAGGAGAGTGATAACAATGACAAAAAGTCAAATGGAAAAGAAGCTTGCAGAATATTTAGATGATAGATATTCTCTAATGTTTCTTAATATTGACACGTTTATATCAGCAAGAAACGAAATTTTTTATCATGGTGCGTGTGCTGCTATTGCTCAAATCGGCAGCTGGGAACGCAAAGAAAACGGAAAACATTATGTAGAATTAGATTAAACAAGGAGGCAGTCTATGATAAAACCGGGTACAAAATGGATAATAAGGGAATTGACAGATATATGGAGTCATCAGCCAAACGGAACTCTTCATAGCTATGGCTATTTCGAAAACGAAAATGGACAGTGGATATATAATATCGACTTCCATTATGACGGCTGCTTCGCTCCTGTTCAGCTCAAACTTCCAAAGAGAATATCCATAACAAGAGCCGTCCAAAAAGCGAGAAAGATTTTTGAGAACACTACATACTGTGACCAGCCTGACTGGAACGATTGATAATTGGAGGAGTAGAAATGAAACTGGTATATGATTTTGATTTTAGTAAAGCTGCGAAGCAAGCCGAAACTCTTATCAACGAATGTGTAAGAAAAAAAGAAGGAAGAGCATTTACAAAGATATATGCAAACATCAATGGTCGGTTATTTGAAATCAATAAACCTGTATCTTTATATGTATATCAGATTCTTCATTCGGATGGCACTCCATTCTACGAAGACGAGATACACTAAATGATAATCGGAGGAATAAAAATGAAAACAAGATACAAAGTCGAATGTGTAACTCCCGACGAATCGTATAACCACTTCTGCAACTCGTATAAGGAACTTCGTGAATACTGCGGATGTAATCTCACAAAGGGTTACTGGACCGGATTTAAACGTTATGATTATCGTGGGTATAACAGTAAGAACCAGACGAATTTTTATATTACAAAAGAAGATCCTCGCTATGATAATTATATCCACGAAGATGAAACGCTCGTCACGACAAAAACTTTTACTGTCGGACGGTTCAGTCAGGCACAGATACTCAAAGTCGAAGGTAGGAAGATTACAATAAACAGAGCCGTTGCTGAAAAGTACGGCATCATAATTGAAGAAATAAAAGAAGAGTAATCGTCACGCCAAATTCTGCACAGCCCACCATGGACTGTGGATAACGGCTCGGAACGAGGAGCTTTCTCAATCCGACAACTGTAAAATCGTGAACGAAGCATATTGAAAAATATATGTTTAAATAAGGAGATGTTTTCTATGGATATGAAACTGTGCAGCGAGTGCATGAATCGTTCCATCATTATGATGGAATCCAAAACAGGCAAGGAGTATCGAGAATACTTTTGCTCCGTTTCGGGTACCCGGTTGAAATTCACTAAAGAGTGCCCGATGAGTTATGATTTGCAGGAATACGAAAATCTGATTGCAAAAGGCGAGGCTTATGATCAGCTGAGGTACAGAAAAGAAATGGAGGCAGCAATATGAATAATAAGTTCATAAAGGAAATCGCAAATTACATGATAAAAACAGGAACTGCAAAAACCACATCCGGCAATTACATATTTTACTTTGATGATCTTGCAAAAAGATTCAGAACAAGTAAGACGGTTATATCAGCAAATGCCGAGGCTATTCTTGACGAACTGATTCAGCATGAGGAATTCTGTTTTGATGGTCAGGAATTAGAGCCGGACTGTTTTAGCCTGATGTTCTATCTTAACTATTGTCCTAATTGTGATGAATGCTAATATGGAAAGGAAGAATAATGATGAACGAATATATAATCGTGTTTGATAGCGGAGCCCCATCATTCAGGTGTGGAATCAAGAAAACCATAACTGCAATTTCACCTGCTGATGCCATTATTAAACTCATGCGATCTGTCAAGGTGGACTGTATAATTTCAATTCATAAACTTGATAATACAAAAGAAGAGTGTTGTGTATGAAAAAGATATCTTATGCCGAACTTGTTAAAAACGAAAATCACATTCTCTGCAATAATATCACTAATCTCGGACTTGACCTTTACTGCGGCAGTGATTATAATGAAGAAAATGATTATTATTACGATATCTATCAGTATTATCTTATCGACCAGAGCTTTGCCGATTATTTGGCAAGAGCAACCGATGAAATTGTATACTATTGCGATGAACTGGATCTTTATGTATGGGGAGTGACTCACTTTGGCACTCCTTGGAACGGCGTCTATCTTAACGTCAAAACCTTTGATGAAATGTGCGCCGACGGTACATATGATTAATTGTGATTATGCTTATATTCCCAGATAAAATCTGCAAATTGTCCATAGACCTGACGTTCTAAAGATGATTTAAGAAAAACGTTACGCTGATATAACACTGCCATTCTCTTTGCTCTTATTTCGGCTGCCATTTTGGATATATTACAAATTTCAGATATCTCATTTGCCGAATGAATGTCGCAGCCCCAAAGCACACACGCAGGAGCAAGAATGTCAATCGCAAATCTTTCTGCCTCGTACTCGTCATCGGTGGGGATGATAATATGACCCAGCTCGTGAGCAATAGTGTATCGTCGTGCTTGATATGTTTCGGTATTTCTTACAATGATATAATATCTGTTGTTCTCGATAACTGTTTTTCCTCTCTGCTCGGCGGCCAAAACATAAGGACTGTCAGTCGGCAGAACAGAATTTTCTATTACTTCGGAATTGTAATGATTGCAAATCTGAGACAGTTTGACGGGAAGCGTTTTAATATTGCAGTTGACCAAACATTGCCACGCTGCATTTCTGGCTCGTCTGTATTTTTCATACAAAAAAATCACCTCAGCAGTTATTGTTTGTAACTGCCGGGGTGATTATTAAGGAGGGGCGTTAGTAATTGTTAGTAGATTTGGAAATGTTGCGTAAACTGTAACTGCGGGCGGCAAGCATCTGAGGTTCTTCGTTCATATAGTACCCGATGACTTTGCCAAAAATTTCGATCTTGTGGTCTGTAGTTATAACCGAATATTTGGAATTGTAAGAATGAAGACCATCTTCCTGATAAACTTTAAACAGGGGACAACCATCAACTATGGCAATAACTTCATCTCCATATCGGATCTCACAATTACGGTTTACCCAAACAATGCAGCCATTGGGATATTCAGGCTCCATGCTATCTCCGTCAATCGGAATTCCACAATCTGCACCGACAGGGATTTCATCAATAGGAAACGACTCTTTTTCAAAAGAATCATCTTCCGTAAAAGGGAAAGAAACACCTGCGCCTGCAGCGATAACCGCAACATCCATTTTGCGCATAGAGATTTTTCGTCTTTTGTTTTGAGATTCTCCAAGTCTATCGGATATTTCAGAACAGCGACCGATAAAACGCTGTTGTTCATTATCAGGCAGCGAGTGGAAGACATTTAATAATGCTTTGTCGTTCTCAGATAATGATATTTTATCAAACAATAGGTTGTCAACGGTAACGTTAAGGTATCTTGCGATTTTAACTACAATATCAAGAGTTATCTTAGAAGTCGGTTTCTTTTCCCACTGGCTGAACAAGCTCTTGTTACAGCCAATAGCAGCTGCAACGGAAGCCTTAGTCTTTCCGCTGTTTACTATTTTCTGTATTATGGTTTCACTGTATTCCATATTTCAATGTTTACCTCGTAAATTGTTGTATAGTTTCTTAATTGTATCTTTGTCGATAATAAACAAAGATGAATATAATTTGAAAAAAACACTTGACTTTACGTTCAAAAGCGTATATAATCATATTATAAGTTGAATATTCTCAACTTTAGTATTATTATACCACATTTCGTGATAAAAGTCAAGTAAACTAATTATTTCTTGACATACACATTTGCTGTCCGATTTTCCGACCAGATCGTGTGCTATAATTAGTATGGCAAAATATATAAGGAGGTCTAAAGATGTTTATAAAAGAATATTCTGTGCGAGAAGTGCAGGATATATTATCACGGAATGGGTTTACATATCTTAGAACTCACGGCAGTCATCGTATTTATTCAAACGGTAATTGCAGCGTTTCAATTCCGTCTCAGAAAAAGACAGTTAATAAAATGCTTTTTCTGAGAATTGTCAAGGAAAATAATTTGATATTAAATTAAATGGAGGATTTTACAAATGGAAAACATGAATAGAATTATGGCACTTTCCCAGATGAATGATACAGTCGATTTTGCAACGGTCGTAAGAGAAGCGGCCGACAAAGCACAGGAAAGGTTTGATAAATGGTCTGAAAAAAATCAAGAAAGCGAGAAGGGCGACGCAATGCAGGAATATATCGATCACCTTAATTCTGCCGCCGATGCTTTTGATGAAGCCTTTTCCGAACTGAATGAAGCTTTGGAAATGGACGTGTAAGAGGGTGTATATATGGAAATAATTATACTAATTATCATTTTTGCATATCCTTTAATTTTCTTTCTTGTTAAATCGGTTGAAGACGACGATGAAAGAGAAGCTAAAGCCGCCGAACAAGCTGCTCGTGAAGACTTAATGAGGAGACTTGCAGAAGCAAGAAAGCGCAATGCAGAATTGCGAAATAAGAAAGGAGAATAATAATGCTTGGATTGGTAAGTACTATTTTTACATGGCTTGGTATTGGCGGCGCTGTGGTGCATGAAAAGGTTAAAGAAACATGTGTAGATGCAAAATTAGAAGCCGCTAAAGAATCCAGAATAGCTGCAGCTGAATATGCCAGAGTCGGCAGCATTGAAGAAAAGATTACAAATATTAACAAGGCGACAGAGCTGGGGCTTATTTATGATGAAAAATTCCAAATAAGTATAACATTGACGATTCTTGAGTTTGCGGCACGTCGTGATGAAGATATCTCTTCTTCAGATATTAACAGGTTTAATGGAACCGTTTTTTTTAATGGAGATCAATTTCCATCTCCTTTACTCGATAAGGAAAAAATAGATACTGTTCGTCGCTTTTTTGATTATCATGATTTTAGGATCATGGCATATGTTGCAAAAAACAGTGATGAATCAATGTATATCGAAGGACTTACGTGTAGAATTCTTAATATTCTGGGGTATTATTATGATGAAATTGTAATGGAAAAGCTTAGTCATACCTCAGAGTTTAGGCTTATGGCCAAATGTGTCTATGACCCTTATGATAGAAGTGGCCCCTTTTCTCCCCGTCCCGGGTATCTGGAACTGTTTGATAAGTACTATATTTTTTATATAAATTATCGTCAATCTGACCTTGACAAGTTTTTGCCATTGGAAAAAGCAGAAAAATTAAGGGAGGCAAAAGCCGTTGGGTTATATTACGACAGCGATGTTCTGGAAAGAATTACTTACGGAATTGCAAATCGTCGTCCCAATAATGCTCGAAACCTATTTACTGAGACACTCCTTGGACAGCCTCAAAAGCATTTATTTTACTCAAGGGAAGAAGAAATCATAAATCAAAACTTTAAAAACGTTTGCAAAGTATTAGAAGTCGTATTAGCTCTTGAAGATCCTATTTATTTAAAGAGATTCATGTGCAAGCTTCTGAATTGTCTTGGTTATTATTACGATGAACAATATATGCAAAACTGGTTGGATACAAAAGAGTTTTGCCATGCGGAATGTTCCAAATATAGAATGGATGAAAAAACCAATAACCCCAAGTGCCTTCGCCCTAACAGCAAAGAAATCCTGGAAAGAAATGCAGATATGCTGGCAGAAGAACTTCCACCTGACACATGGAACAGAAATTATCAGAAAGGCAGCGAGCAAGTATGAGATTAATCGATAACTTCAATCTTGAATTCAGCAAGAATATTATCACATCAACGAATATTCACAACGGATTTGCAGAAATGAAGCTGGACTGGTTCCAGCTTCCGCTTGCAGTCCGGGAAAGATTGGTAATTGATACTTTAAAAAAGGAACTCGACTATGATGATCAGTGGTATTACTTTAGCATATTTGTTCCACTGCTTAATGGAATACCAAACTTTGGAGATACATACTATTATATAGATGAATACGCTCCCAACGAACAGATGTACGAGGAGTTTGTAAAAACAAATTTTGATTTTCCGGGCTTCGTTAAAGCTTCTGTTGAAATAATAGATGTTGTTAATCTTGCTTCGGCTTTATTGCCAAGCAAAAATATGAAAAAGCCCGCCTGATTCTATGAAAGGAGAACTTGTCAATGAATGTTAAAACAGGAGATGTAATTAGAATAATACTGCCAAACGCTATCGGGCATCAGCAGGGCGGAGAAAGATATGCCGTCGTTGTTTCAAACAACATTGGAAATAAAGTTTCTCCTACAGTAGAGGTTCTTCCGGGAACTACAAAAAGAGATGACAGCACGCTTCCAACTCATGCACACTTTAAAGCCGGAGAAATTCAAGGACTGCCAAGAAATACGACTTTTGAAGCCGAAAGCCAATGGGTCATTAACAAATTTCAGATAATTGAAGTTGTTGGACATCTGAGTGATAAACAGCTTGAAAGAATTGCGACAGCTATGATAATGGCGACTCCTCTTGTCTTAAAAGCTTTCGAGAGCAATGTGCATAAGACACAGCGCTTTCAGAAAATCCTGAATTTCTCTTGACATATTTGAAAACATGTGTTATAATGAAGCAAATACAAGCATATACTACTTTATCATAATACATGGAGTGTGATAATATGAATGCGTCAAAAAGAAATGAAGCCATAGCAATATTAAAAAGACTATTTTCGACAAAGCTTAACGTGTGCCAAGATATTTATTCCGCCGAGCTTATAGATACCGGCAAAATGACATGGGGAGAACTTGGCCCTCTTATGTCTAATCCCGACTTGGAAAACGTATCAGATATTGTGCTGTGTTGGCTGTATGAAGCTGTGTCGAAACACAGTGCTGCACTAAAAATTCCTGATGTTTCACATTTTTTTACCGCCTCGGAAATCACCGAGGCTAATTCCGCTTATATCAAAAGAAGCTATTCTAAATTGCCAATAGCATTTCCGATACTGGCAAGACTTACAGACAATGATAATTATCTGACAGCGTTATCCATACAGGATATTGCGAATCTGAAATCTGTTGGCATTATACAGTGGAAAGAAGGAATGCAAAGAGAAACTGTCATTACCAAGCTTTCCGATAATGACTTTATAAGCCATATCAAATATGATGACAACCGTGCCAGAGCAATCGGAAAGTCTATGAGCGACGGAACATTCTTTCCCAATTCTCTTCGTTGGCATATCGTGGCGGACGAATCTGACTATGAGGTAAAAGATGATAGAGTTATATTGAAATCAGGTTATATTGCCGAGATTGATGGTCAGCATCGAGATAAAGGCAGCGAGTATGCTCTTATGAATAATCCAAATATCATAATGACTATGCCCATTGTTCTGACAATAGGCTCTCGTGCGACTGCTCAGAGAATCATCAATCAAGACGAAGAACGTGCCCCCATCAATAAGAGTGTAGTGGCTCAATACAAATATACTATGGGAAACAATGTTCTGAAAAAGATTATTGGCAGCGGTGAGCTTGATGGTATTTACAAATTCTGTGATACTCAGCAAGGAATTCAGGTCGGTCAGGGCTTTATTCTTAAATCGGATTTTGCGGCTGCTATTGATAAGCATTATTCTGCAAGAACGGCCAAGGAACAGAGCAAAGTTGCAGAATGGCTTATTGAATTTTTTAATGAACTTGCAAATATCAATTATGATGCGTTTGTAGGTTATAAAAAGAGTGTCTCTGCCAAAAATTCTGTATTCCCGATCTATGTTTATTTAAGCAGTAAACTTCAGAATCGCTTAGATTGGGAAGATGAACTTGCTGCTGTTTTCCCTAAATTGGATTTTTTAAATTTAAAAAAGAGTATAGAAATAATCAATGAAGAAATGGGGGAGAAGAATGTATAACGAGGAAAAAAAGTTAGAATTTTTGGCAAGCATGAAAGAAGGAAACTATACGGACATGTCTTGCAATACCTATATGTATAAGTTTGAAAAGTTTTCCGATACCGAAGAACTTTTAAAAAAGGACTTGTATAATTTCAATTATAACGATTTTAAACTTTTGTTTGAGAGAAATAAAATCATTAACATTAATACCATACTTAACTGCAAAAGTATTATAAATAAGTATATAGAATGGGCAACCAAGATGGGATATTGTTCAAACGATACCGTAAATGAGCTAAAAAGAGTTATAAGCGAAGATATAAATCCACGATGGAAAATTATGACTGAAATGTTTGCGGACGAAAATGACTTGTTGGATTGTATCAGAAGCGTTATGATGGAGCAAGATTCCTCCATGATAATTTGGTATCAGACTTTTTATGGTTTGTACTGGAATGGATTATGCAATACCGAAATTTATAATCTGAAAAAATCAGATGTGCGGGGCAATCGTATAAAAGTCGGAGACGATATTATTATAGTGTCAGATCGTTTCGCTGAAATAATTGATGAGTATAAGGACATGGATAGTGTCGTAATAAACGATAGCGTTATGCCATTTACCCAGTCCGTTTATTTGATAAGAGCTAAAAATAAGAAGAATTCTCTCGGTAAAATCAACGATAATTTTCATTCTCAGCGCAGAAGAGCATGGGATAGAATGGAGGTTGATATTGATAATAAGTATTATGGTAAAGTTCTCGTCCCCACTTGGATAATGAGATCCGGTAATTTTTATCGTGCATATCTCGACGAACAGAAAGGAAAGGAGATCACATCAAACAATATATCGGATTATTTTAGAGTGTTTGCTATTTCAAATCAGAAAAAAATTGGTTATAGCACATATCGTGATTATCAGAATTGGAAAAACGTTTTCTATAAATGATCCGCTGCCTTATGTAAGGCAGTACATAAAAATTTTTAGCAACATCCACAATCGCTTGACAAGTTTAAACTCATCTGATATAATATAAATACAGTCAAGGGAGAACGGTTCAGAAATGAGCCGTTATTCCAAGAAGTCCAAAACATATTGGATATAATGAACATTCTTTCATCAACTCTTGATGGGGCTGCTGGGTGGAATATCGGAGATGTTATTTAACCCGTAACCGTAAGTTACAAAAATGTTCATAATCATATTTTTGTCAGGTATAAATTGTAAAATCAAAGTATGAAAAATTATGAGTCATTAGCTCAGTCGGTAGAGCAGTAGTCTTTTAAACTATTGGTCTGGGGTTCAAATCCCCAATGGCTCACCAAATATATATTTTCGCTATTATTTATCAATGCGAAAACATATTGGATATTTTACATTTAAAAATTAAGGAGGAGTCATCATGACCAACGAAAAAATGACCATCACAAAGGCACTTTCCGAGCTGAAGGTGCTCAACAACAGAATCACAGCAGAGATTCGCAGTGCGACATTCTGTAACGTAAGCAAGCATACTATGCGAACCCTGAATGGTAAGAACATCTCTGACGTAAGAGCAGAAATGCAGGGTAACTACGACAAAATAGTTGCTCTTATCAACAGGAATAATGCCATTAAGAAGGCGGTAAATAAGGCAAACGCCTCCACAATCGTATCTATCAGTGGCGAACAGATGACTGTCGCCGAAGCTATTTATATGAAGCAGACGGGTATTGATTATATGAAGGCTTTGCTCAATACCATGACAACTCAATATACAAATACGCAGAGCCTGCTCCAGAATAATAATGGAGAAAAATTAACAAGGGCTTGTGAGGCCTATATCGTTAGCCTTTATGGAACAAACAGCAGCAATAACACTATTTCCAGCGAAATGGTGGAGACTATAAATGCGGCGAGAGCAAAGTACATCGATGAAAATACTTTTGATCTTATTGAGGGCATTGACACAAAGAAGGCAATCGAAGACCTGAAGAATAAGATCGACGCTTTCGAAGCTGAGGTGGACGCAGCCATTACAGTGGCAAATGCAACCACCGAAATCGAAATTAACTACTGATTAAGCTGATTATCCATCGTCAACCGAAAACACTTAACTGGTTTCAACTGAACATCAACAGTCTAAAATGATGAACAAAACAATTTGAAACTGTAAAAGCTTCCAAATGCTAAAGATATTAAGAATATCGAGTATCTACGATGTTTTCGGGCAGAGTTTAAAGTCCGAATAATAGCTGAAAGTTTAAAATTCAAAGCTTAATTGTTTTAAACATTAAAGTTCAGAATTTATAGTAGCAAACGTGCGTACTTGATGGCAGACTTGCTGCACTTCAAAGTTCAAATTGTAAATTGTAAATCATAGAGTTCATAGAAATCCCCGATATAGGTTAAAGCGGCGAATCCATCGGCTGTGTGTGATCCTCGGGGCTGGTTGATGGTGGATAAACATTTATATACCCCCTACGATGGCAAGCTCCTCTTAGCGTTGAAGATCTCATGTGCAGTACGTCAAGCTGCACGAATGCAACAATAAGCCTAATTTGGTAAGGCAGGAGGTTGCTAACCTCTGAGTAATCATCGTATGATGGTGTTCGAGTTCGAGTCTCGGTTGTTGCGCCAACGGAATTAGTGTAGTTAAAAAAAATAAATAATTGGTAAAATGAAATCTGAAGCGAACCACTGTGCAAGTACCTTTATTCATGAGATTGGGAAAAGTAGTAGCAAAGAGCCAATTACATAACGCCGGTCTTCCACCCCGGAATTGTTGGTTATACTCCAATCACTAAATCCTTTTTTATTTATTATTTGATGGGATATCGCCAAGAGGGAAGGCAGTAGATTTTGACTCTACCATTCCGTGTGTTCGAATCACACTATCCCAACCAATATCCATACCCTCTTAGTCAAGGAGTTAAGACGTCGTTAAAACGAAGGCATTGGGTGCAAATCCCGTAGATGGATATGGATACAACAATAAAGCACCCTACACCTTAACATAATCTCGGAGCAGTACGCATAATCGAAGGTCAGTCAGGGTGCACATATGAGCCGTTGCTTGGGGTAAGTACCCGAGCGGCTCACCAATGATACCGATAAGCAGATGCAGACTGAAGCTTGTAGGTGAAAACTCAGTGGCCAAGGTCATCTGTGCTGTATAACAGATGATAACAAGGGTAAACGTGGCGGAGATTATCTTAGTGTCACCCTTGTAACTGTAAAATCCACATCAGCTTGCGGTATGGCGATATAGCTGTCTGAGTGGTTGAGGTTCGGACATTACCGATTCCGATATAAGACCGCACGGGTGCTCCGCTGCCCATTATGATTTAAATGCGGCCTTTAGCTCCTGATGAGATCAAGACCCTGACGAGGGGTAGATCGGGCAAGTTTAAATACAGCCTCGGCTTATTGGAGACGCCTACGGGTGCAGAAGCCAGAACTCACAAGATAACGTTAAAACAGAAATGTGAAAAACAGGTTTTGCAGGGGTTCCTTAATACCGCTGTATAGGGGTGTGATGGGCAAGGATCCAGCTCGTTGCGCAACATAAGAAATGTTGTCACGCCGTAAGACCCGAATCGGCAGATGTCGAAGCTGGACATCGTGGCAGCCCGGAAAGACGGGCACATAACTCCCAGTAGTCCAGAGGCAGGAGACAAGGGACTTAAAATCCCTACAGGATGGGTTCGAATCCCATCTGGGAGACCAACATGCGGGTGTGGTGAAACTGGCAGACACGATAGACTTAGGATCTATTGCGCAAGCGTGCAGGTTCAAGTCCTGTCACCCGCACCAGATGTTAATAATAGCTAACGTCAGTTGCTATATTATTAACGAAATATGCGAGAGTGCTGGAATAGGCAGACAGAGCAGTCTCAAAAACTGCTGCAGGAATGCGTGTGGGTTCGAAGCCCATCTCTCGTACCAAAATAGCGTAGAAATATTGGATATGGAGGTTATTGCAATGTTAAAACTTGAAATAAAATAAACCAGCCGCAATCCCATTGGCTTTAGACGATGGGTTAAGCTCGCTGTGATATAACAGTGATGTAGAAAGGCGGTAACAAACCAATGTTTAAATCATTCAAATATAGGCTTTATCCAAATAAAACACAAGAAATACAAATTCAGAAAACATTCGGTTGTTGTAGATTTGTTTATAATCAGACGCTTGCTTATAGGAAAAATCTTTATGAAGCAGAAAAGAAATCTATAAACAAGATAGGTTGTAACAACTATGTTAATCAAGTTCTTAAAAAAGAATATGAATGGCTTAAAGAGGTAGACAAATTTGCTCTTACTAATTCTGTTTATAATATGGATAGCGCATATCAGAAATTTTTCAAAGAACATTCTGGTTATCCTAAATTCAAAAGTAAGAAGAATAATCATAAATCTTATTCTACTAACAGTACAAACAACAACATAGAGGTTGATTTCGAGAAGAACAGAATTAAGCTTCCAAAACTTAAATGGGTAAAAGCAAAAGTTCATAGAGTATTTGTTGGTATAATTAAATCTGCAACTTTATCTCAAACGCCAAGTGGCAAGTATTTTATTTCTATTCTTGTAAATTGTGAGAATTTTCAGATGAAGTCTACTGGTGCTATGGTTGGTATTGATTTAGGTATCAAGGATTTAGTCATCACATCTGATGGTGAAAAGTTTGAAAACTCCAAAACTCTTTACAAGTATGAAAAGAAACTTGCAAAGGAGCAAAGAAAACTTGCTAAAAAGACAAAGGGTAGCAATAATAGGAACAAACAGCGTATTAAAGTCGCAAGACTGTATGAGAAGATAACAAATATCCGTGTTGATAATTTGCATAAAATTTCTCACAAACTAATTCAGGAAAACCAACTGATAGTGAGTGAGGACTTAAAAATTAGCAATATGGTTAAAAATCATAATCTTGCAAAGAGTATTTCTGATTGTAGTTGGTATGAACTTACAAGGCAGTTACAGTACAAGGTTCACTGGAATGGTAGACAGTATATCAAGATTGATACTTACTTTCCAAGTAGTCAGACTTGTAGTGTATGTGGGTATATTAATAAGGAAACTAAGGATTTATCTGTAAGAGAGTGGACTTGTCCTTGTTGTAATACACGTCACGACAGAGATATAAACGCTGCTATAAATATTTTGTATGAAGGATTAAGGCTGATTAAATCAGCCTAAATAATAATGTAGTACGGTAGGAACTATCGGAATTTACGCTTGTGAAGTTAGTAGGTTACGAGGACGATGAAGCAAGAAGCCGACTGGCTTTAGACGGTCGGTAGTTCACAAGCAGTATTCAATTCTGTTTGATTGGGTCGGAGACTGCGATGAAGTCAACTGTGCCCAGAGTTCATCGTTCACCCATAGTGGCGATTTACATATACAAATCAAATCATAAGGAGAGATGGTTGTGGAATCCATCAAGGTAATCTTTTACAGTATTTGCCGTACAGCTGTTTAATTCTTTTGGCTGTGCGGCTAAAATTGACCCTAAAACACATTAGAAAGGATAATTATAAATGACAAATAATTATAATGCTTCAAATTATGCCAAAGGCTCCGATGGCGCAAAGCTGAATGACGAAAATCTTAAGGAAATGAATGCTTCCGGTAAGTGTAATACTTGTAAATATTTTCAGTTCAGAGGTTACAAATGTACGAAGAAGACTGAGGAAGGCAATTTTGTTCGTTCTGCCATGATGCCAATTACATATACCGAAACAACTTCAAAGGGCAATTTTATCAACGTGTTAAAGCCCTCTTCTTGTAAGGATTATGAGAGTAAGGGTAAGCGCAAGATTGAAAAGACTGAGGAGGCGGCCGAATGAAACTTCTCGTAGTGGTTGATATGCAGAATGACTTTATCGATGGGTCTCTCGGTTCTGATGCAGCACAGGCAATCGTTCCTAATGTAGTTGAAAAAATCAAATCTGCTGATAAAAACACGGCAATTTTATTCACAAAAGATACTCATTATAACGATTATGCTGAAACTCTTGAGGGGAGAAAACTTCCTGTTCAGCACTGTCTCGCTCGTTCTTTCGGCTGGATGATAAATGATGATGTCGCCGACGCATGGTATCACTCCAATACATATGCAATATTGGAGCCCGAAGTCAGAGAAGGGAACATCGTTCTTAAGAACACATTTGGCAGTACACAGCTTATGAGTTTACTTATTCGTGAAGGTAAAATGTTCGACGAAATTGAATTTATCGGGCTGGACACCGATATCTGTGTTGTATCCAACGCTCTTATGGCAAGAGCTGCACTTCCCGATATGCCAATCATTGTTGACGCCTCCTGCTGCGCCGGTTCAACACCCGAAAAGCATAAGGCAGCGCTCGAAGTTATGAAGAGCTGCCAGATCGATATCATAAACGAGAGCGAGGTGTAACTATGGTTTACATAAATAGTGCACCCTTTGGGGATAAAAGTTTCCCTAATGGTGAAACCATTTTTGATATGGGGACTTATTATGTTAAGGATGCAGTAAATGAAATCAAGCTTGTATATGAATCGGACGCTGATATCTTTAAGCTCATTGTGGCCAAGAAGTGTCTTGATGAACAGTCAAAGGAAAACAGAGTTGATTACGGTTGGGATGAAGCAATCATAACTCTGACCATTGCATATATGCCATATTCAAGAATGGATAGGCAGATGTCTTCAATGGCGTTCAGCCTCAGATATGTTGCCGATATCATCAATTCTCTTAATTTTGATTCGGTAACAATACTTACACCTCACTCCAATGTAACTCCGGCACTTATTAACAATGTCAGAACCATATACGATATCGGCGTTAATGAGGCATATAAATACAGTTCCCCCGATTACGTATTCTATCCCGACAACGGAGCCTGCAAGTCGTTTGGAGAACATCTCAAATATACTAATTACTTTTACGGTAACAAGAAGCGTGAGCTTTCAACCGGAAAGATTGAAAAGTATGAGCTGGTTAATGCCCCCGATATTAAGGACAAAAACATTCTGATAATCGATGACCTTTGTGTTAAGGGCGGCACATTTATTCTTGCAGCTCAGGCTCTTAAAGCGGCAGGTGCAGCCAAGGTAGATTTGTTTGTAACTCATCTTGAAAAGGCTGTGTATGAAGGAATACTGCTCACGACAGACTGGATTGATCATATCTATACAGTCAATACACTGGAAATCCCCATTGAAAACGACAAAATAACAGAAATAAGAGGTAATTTCATATGAATGAAATAATGCCAATGCTTCTTTGTGATTTTTACAAAGAGTGTATGATGGTTCAGCAGAGCCCTAAGCTCACTAAGCTCGTATCCTATATGACACCAAGAATGTCCAGAGTACACGATGACAAACTCGTCTTCTTCGGACTTCAGGCGTTTATCGAGAAGTATCTTGTGGAATATTTCAATAACGAATTTTTCAATAAGCCTGTCGATGAGGTCTGCGCCGAGTATGAAAGAGTTCTCGGCAGCACTCTCGGCAAGGGTACATATGATACCGCAAAAATCAGAGCTCTTCACGAGCTGGGCTATTTGCCTGTTAAGATATCGGCACTTCCCGAGGGAACCCGTGTCCCCATGCACGTTCCTATGCTGGGAATAAGCAGCACACACCCTGATTTTATATGGGTCGGACAGTTCCTTGAAAGTCTTATGAGTGCTTCACTCTGGCATCCAATGGTGTCTGCAAATGTGGGTTATTGGTATCGTCAGATCGTTGATAAGTTCTACGACATCAGCGTTGAAGATGACGTGCCCAGAGCCAAGGCTCTCGGAGACTTTTCATTCAGAGGTCAGCATAGTCTTGAAAGTGCGACTGCCTCTTCTGCCGGTTGGTGTACTTCGTTTCTGAATACAGCGACAGTACCCGCAATTCCTTGGCTGGAAAAATATTATCACTGCGATTGTACCAAGGAGCCCGTAGCTTACGGGGCGGTATCAACCGAACATTCAGTGATGACCAGCAACTTCTCTATCGACGGCGATGAGATTACATTTCTCCGTAAGCTGCTGACTGAGCTTTATCCCAATAACAGTTTCAGTGTAGTATGCGATTCTTATGATTACTGGAATGTAGTCAATAATATTTTGCCTCAGCTAAAGCCTGAAATTATGGCTCACAACGGCTGTATGCTGATAAGAGGGGACAGCGGAGACCCTGTTGAGATAGTGACCGAAACTGTGTTTGCACTCTGGGAAGAATTCGGCGGAACAGTCAACAGCAAGGGTTATAAGGTACTCGACCCTCACGTTAAGGCGATTTACGGGGACAGTATCACCGTTCAGCGCTGTCAGCAGATATACCAGAGGCTCATTGACAACGGTTTTGCCTGCAATAATGTAATCCTCGGTGTCGGCAGCTTCTCAATGATGTGCGTTGAAGAGGACAATATGCTCAAGCCTTTTACCCGTGATACATATTCAATAGCTATTAAGGCGACTTATGGTGAGGTAGATGGTAAGCCCATAATGATTTTTAAGAATCCCAAGACAGATACGGGATTCAAGAAGTCCCAGAAGGGTATGTGCTTTATCTATAAAGAGCACGGCGAGATAAAGTATCAGGACGGCTTTACAGCTGAGACAGTTCCTGTCAATGGCTTGTTCCGTACAGTGTTCGAGGACGGTAAGTGCTATAACACTCAGACGCTTGCCGACGTTCGTAATACGCTTTACGAAGGAGGATTCTGATGACACCAACAGTAAAAGAAGACGATGCTTTCGTAGATGGTTTTCTGTATAAGCGTCTCAGAGATGCCTACGTGGAGCATGACCGCTTGATAATTGCATATGACCTTGACGATACAGTGAGGCCATATAAAAGCGAATGCTGTGATCACACGAAGAACTTGATACGCAAAGCAAAAGCGGTTTTGAACCCCTATTTCATCGTGTTTACAGCCAATCCTCACAACGAAAAGAATATCCAGTTTCTTCATGATGAGAACCTTCCATTCGATACTATCAACGAGAATATCCCGGAAATTGGCAGATATGGAGACGGTTTGAAGATATATTATAACCTATTTCTTGATGATAAGGCCGGACTTTTCGAGGCTTGTAATGCCCTGGCAACACTTTGTTGGCAAGTGGAAATGGGATATGTAAATAAGGAGTGATATTATGGCACAAATTGGAATCAGAAACAGTTGTAAAACAGTCGAATTAAAAAATATACCAGTCGGAAATTTATTTATGAAGAATGGTTCTTACTATATCAATACTGATATGAGCTTAGCAATGAGAAAGCGTATTCTTGAACTTACTGGTGTTGATATAATGATTGACGGGAAGACATTTAAGTCAACATACCAGATAATGCTCGAGATAGCTGACAAGTGGTCTGAACTTTCTGACGTCGACAGGACTGCATTGCTTGAAATGAATGGCATTACTAAGCGTTCTTGTGTTGTCAATCTTCAATCTGGGATAGCTTCCTATATGAGTGATGACGAAATCGTAATAAAAATCAATAATTCTATAACTTTGGACGAATGAGGAGAAATTAAGATGAATGATTTTAATGCAAAGAAGATAACTTCCAAGATTATCAACTGGATCCGTTGGTACTTTGACAAGAACGGCGATGAGAACACAACTGCCGTCGTCGGTGTTTCGGGCGGCAAGGATAGTTCGGTAGTGCTTAAGCTGTGTGTTGAAGCACTTGGTCCCGAGAGAGTAATCGCAGTGCTGCTCCCCAGAGGCGAACAGAATGATATCAGATATTCTTATACAGCTTATACTGTATGCGGAATTCCTGATACGAATATTTATGAAATTAACATCAATAAAATATGCGAGGCATTTGATTTCAAACTGTTTAGCTATAGTCGTCTGCCTCAAACATGTGATCAAAGAAACATTGATTGCATGAAAACCAACTATCCTGCAAGAATTCGTATGACTGTTCTTTATGGCATAGCTGCTCTTAGGGGCGGCAGAGTAGCCAATACCTGCAATCTCAGTGAAGATTGGGTCGGCTACGCAACCAAGTTCGGTGATGGTGCAGGTGATTTCAGTCCTCTCCACGATTTTACAGTACAGGAAGTTAAGGCAATCGGCAGAGAGCTTGGGCTTCCCAGCTGTCTGATCGATAAGGTGCCTACCGACGGTCTCTGCGGTAAGACTGATGAGGAGAATCTCGGATTTACATATGAGACACTCGATAAGTATATCCGTACAGGCGAATGTGACGAAGACACAAAGAAGATTATAGACGGAAAGCATTATGCAAATCTTCATAAGCTGAAGCCTATGCCTAAGTTCAGATACAGACCCGATCTTGACGGAAAGGCGGAGAAGAACAATGAAGTCACATCAGATTGAAACAGTTGATAACAATATCGCAAAGCTTCAGGCAGTTTATAAGACACAACTGCAGAAGCAGTTTAATATTGGCTTTTCTTATGGCAGCCAGGCTTTTTGTCAGGTCATTAAGGATAAAATCAACGGATTTACAGGTGATGATAGATCAGCATTGATTGCAGATATATCGAACTTTGTAGATATAACGCTCAAGAATTCACCACAGGAAATTCAGAAGGCGATAGAAGAAACACAGAAAAGAGCAAACTGTTTGCTCGGAAAGGACAATGCGAATGAATAATAGATTTAACTTTGTGGGAAACATATCGATTCCCAAGGAAACTTCAAAGAAGCCTTTGCTGTCAACAAAGACAATTGAGTATGTGAGAAATGGTAAGAAAAACTCTATGGAGCTGACTTCGCTGAACTTTGGTATCAAGGAAAGCGACACCAATATGGCATTTATGGAGGTGTCGGATAGCCCCAGAAGCATTATCAAGTCAAAAGACACTGATAATAACGATATTGAAATTGATTGGGACGATCGCAAGGATCCCGATATTGTTGCAACAGTTGCAAATTACAGAAAGTACATTGTTAATCTGGGCGAAGAGTTTGATGGCCGTCAGGAATTTCTCACGCAGTTTGATATGATTGAATTTCTTGCAGAGAAGCTTCCTGAATACAAGGGCAAGATTCTTGCTGTGGGCGATTACCAGAAGACATATTCGAAGGGTAAATGGTATGAAAAGTTCAGACTTCAGAACCTGTACGCTGTCGAAGAGGATAGAAAGAGCAGACTCGGACTGACGTTTGATTTCTACTATAACAAGGACAGTATTGATAAGACTGATTTCAAGGATGAAAAGAAAATCTATCTTGATGGATATATTAAACAGTACATAAACAAGGATGAGGGCAGTAAGTATATTCCCATGCAGCTTGTATTCAACGCAAGCAAGTATGATATGGAAAACGAAAAGCATAAGCAGTTGTTTGATTATAAGATGTCATATATGGACATTAAGAATAAGAATATGTGTCATCTTGCTTGGGAAGTGGTTCTTCTCAGGGGCGCTGAAGCTGTTGATTTTACATATGATATGCTAACCCCTGCTCAGAAGATGCAGGTTGACCTTGGTGTCAGGGAGCTTGACGATTTTAAGCCCAAGAATGGTGTACTTGGAGATAAAGTAAACGAGTACAGAGTTTTTGAGCCTGTACTGAAAGACTTCGGCAAGGGCGATGATTTCTCTGATGGACTGGTCGAACTTGATATGAAGATGTCTGAGTTCGAAGACGAGATTTATGTGCCTAATGCCGTCGAAGAAAAGCTTGACGAAACCGAGGATGAGCCCAAGAAGTCAGCGAAGAAAGTCGATGATGATGTTCCCAAGGCTGACGGACAAGATGACGAGGCTTTTGACTTGTTCTAATGGGCAAGTTTAAGGACTTGACCGGTCAGAAATTTGGTCGTCTGACCGTAATTGAAAGAGCTGGCTACAAATATGGAAGAACGGCTTGGCTGTGCCGGTGTAGCTGCGGAAATCCCCAACTGGTAATTGTTACTGGACACGATTTAAATATGGAAAGAGTAAAGTCGTGTGGATGTATTTTAGGAAGTAATAATTTTGACATTTCCGGCAGTCATGGTATTGGATATACAAATAAAAACGAGAAATATATATTTGATCGTGACGATTTTGAACTGATAAATAATGGATGTTGGTATGTAAATGCAAACGGATATTTAACATCGAAAAGAAATAATCAAGCCGTTCTATTTCATCGTATTGTGACAAATTGTCCAGACAATATGAAGGTTGATCATATCAACCATAATAAATTAGATAATAGAAAAAGTAATTTGAGAATTTGTACAGATTTGGAAAACAGCAAAAACAAAGGATTGCGCAAGGATAACAAATCCGGTGTAACTGGAGTTAGATGGGATAAACAAAAAAATAAATGGACAGCATCAATCCGATATAATAATAACAAAATTTACCTCGGTGGTTATGATGACTTTGCTGAAGCTGTAAAAATTCGAAAAGAAGCAGAAGAAAAATATTTCGGCGAATGGTCTTACGATAATTCGCAAAAAATATCAAAGGAGAACGATTATGCCAATCGAATATAAGAAAAATAAAGTAAAATGTGACATTGGAAGCTATATACACCTTATCAGAGGTGTGCGTAAAAGCGGAAAAACAACTCTATTCAGAGATTTACTTCTTGAGGAATATGGGTCAACCGATTATGGTTGCCAGATTGCGATAGGTAACGAAACCGGAGCTGATGCACTGGATGAGCTCATTTCTGTCCCCGCAGAAGATTGGGCTACTTTAATGGAGATTAAAGAGGATCTTATTGAGAACCGATCAGAACGTGAGTTTAAGCTTATTTGCCTTGATACTGTGGATGAATTGGTTAAAATTGCTATTGCCGAGATAATGAGACAGCACAAAAAGATTAAGGGAACAGCTGCCGAATCTCTGAACGCTGCCTTTGGTGGTTATGGTGCTGGCAGAAAAAAAGTTGAAGATCTCATTGATGGTCTTCTTGCAGATTTAAGACATGCAGGATATGGTATTTTTCTTATTGGACATACCAAGCTTAAAGATGTTAAGGAGAAAAACGGCGACGAATACCAGCAGCTTACATCAAATCTTAATTCTGATTATGATGGCATATTTGCAAATAAAGCCGATGTTATTATGACAATTTCTATTGATAAAACAATAGAAAATGGAGTAATAACAGGTACTAAGCGTTATATGCACTTCCGTGATGATGGATTTGTGGACTGTGGTTCTCGTTTCAAGGGTATGGTTGATAAGTGCGAATATGGTGCGAAAAACTACATAGAAGCCTTTGAAAATGGTGTTAAATCCTCTATGGTTAAGCCTCTTTCTGACAAGGAAATCAAGAAGCAGAAGGAAGCAGAGGAAACAGCAAGAAATAAGGCAGGTCTTGAATTTGCAAAAAATGCAACCACTAACAAAATCGACCTTGACCGCAATGAAGAAATCATTGCCGAAATCAAGTCCCGTTTCACCGATGCAACAGAGAAAATTCAGTCTGCCGTCAAGTCTAAGATGGCTGAAGTCGGTCTTAAGAACTTCAAGGACACCGAAGTCCCCACTGCATCACTTGAAGCAGTGCTTGCAGTGCTTGGTTAATGTCCTATGGGTAGACCTTGTAAATGTCATATAACAGGCGTTGAAGGGAATACTGACACATTCGTAAAAATCGGAAGATTTTATTATCAGTCTCAGGCGGTATATGATCAATACCGCCACGAGATTGATACCCGCAACGCCATTGTATCAAAGATAGCATATGATTTTCTTGGGTATCAAACAGGGCAAAAGTTCCCATCATATATTCAAAAGAAGTTAAATGAACTGAGCTTTTATAGTTACGACGTAATCCTCAAGACTATTGAAAAGATGCAAGATAATATCCTGCGCTACACAAACAACAAAGAATTTAAAAACGAATCGGGTAAGATATCGTACATATTCGCAATTATTAGTAACAATATCAATGATGTAAACAAGTCGTATCAATGGAATAAGAAGTGTGAGCAGCAAAAACATAATACCGAAATTATAGACATTCCTGAATCGGTTCCTGCATCATCAAATGTCAGAGACATAACGTCATGGTTGGACGGTGATGATATTTGAGCAAAGAACTAAATGAGTATCCAAAAGAATTAACCGATGGTCGCAATGCAGTCGAGGCAAGTTTTATCTTCTGCCTTTGGAAACAACCAGACCTATATAGTGATTACGGTGCTTTAAACGACAATAATGACGAAACGATCAAGACAGAAGATGGAATTTTCTATTATTCTCTTGGCAAACAGCTTTATAAACAGGGTTTCAAGGCTTTTGATAATGTTTCGATTTATACTTTTCTTGAAGATAAGCCAACAGTAAAAAAACATTTTGAAAAGCTTGGCGGCTATAAGACAGTTGAAGAACTTCGCAGTCTTGTAGACGTGGAAAACACCGATGCTTATTTTGACCAGATTGCCAAAATGAATACGCTGATGATGCTCCACGATAAAGGCTTTAATGTGCTTGATAATGTCAAAAAGCTTATGAAGATGACTAATCAGGAAGTCTATGACTACTATGACTATCTGCTAAATTCTATCAGCTTAAATACGGGACATGACTCAGTAATTGAAGATCTTGTTATTGATCAGGCTTATATAGACAAGTGCGATGCAGGCGAGGAAATGGGTTTGAACTATGGTAAGGTTTGTCATATCCTGAATTATCTTACTATGGGGCTGCCGCTCGGTGAAATGACAATGATTGGCGGCCATTCAGGCACCGGAAAATCAAGTTTTATATTTGAATGTATTGTTCTTCCTCTTGTTGAGCAGGGGATTAAAGTAGCAATAATCAGCAACGAACAGAAAATTCACTCGTTTCAACAGCTTTTACTTGTACATATTCTTACTCAAGATCTTGACTATTGGGAACTGACAAGAAAGAAAATAAAAATGGGACATTTTACAGATTCGCAAAAAGAAATGCTTGAACTTGCTCGTCAGATATCAGCTGAGAAATATCCCAATATTAAGTTTGTCAAGCTTTTTGATACCGATATGGCAAAAACCAAAAAGATAATTCGTAAGCTCGCTAAGCTTGGCTATCAGGCGGCAATCTATGACACACTAAAAGTCGAAGATACTTTTGACCGCTCAACATGGGAACAGCTTCTTATTCAATCCCGTCAGCTTTTTCAGCTTGGAAGCAAAGAGAATATAGCCGTCATTACTACATTTCAGCTGGCTCTAAGCACTTTAAATAAGCGTTGGCTCGATGCGGGCTGTCTTTCTAACGGTAAACAGGTTAAGGAAGTATATTCCGAAATGATATATCTCCGTCAGTTGTGGGACGACGAGTACACAGGCGAGAAGCATGATTGTAAGGCATATCGATTAAAGCGTGATGCTAATGGCAAGTTAACTAAAATCAAAGAGATGATAACGCTTGACAAGGATAAAAAGTATCTTGTAGCATTTCTTGATAAAACCCGTAACGACGAAGATAAGCAAACTGTTCTATATGAATGGAATGGCAGATTCAATAAATGGACCGAATTAGGATATTGTACGATATATAACGATCACGCCGCATAGGAGAAGCTATGAACGTAATTACTATAACAGAATTTTTATCCAGCCATCCCGATTCTGTCAGTGAAATCCTTGAAGACATAGGCTTTTCAAATATCAAATTTGACGCCATTAAAAAGCAGTTTCGCTTTGCAAGGGGAGAGGGTAATAACCCCACGTCTATTCTTATGAATTTGGATACGCTGAAATACTTCTGCTTCAGCACCAACAGTAAGGGTAATCTCTATACTCTTGTAATGGAACGAGAGGGAATGTCGTTTCCCGAATGTCTCAGATATATAGCAAAGAAAGTTGGCATTCAGACAACAAATTCAGTCAGTAATATTAGGCTCCCATTTGGAGGTTTCTTTAAAAATCTCCATAAAGAAGTTGCCGAACCGGAGAGTGTGGTGCAGACATACTCTCCTTCGGTGCTGAACGATTTTGTTAACGCTCCCAATGTGCTTTTTTTCAACGATGGCATCAGCTTCGAAGTGCAGTCGGAGTTTAATGTCGGCTATGATATTGAGACAAACCGAATAACGGTTCCAATCTGGACGTTCAAAGGTGAATTGTGTGGAATAATGGGAAGACTTAACGATAAAAACTGTGCTCATGAAGATAGATGGTTGCCAATTATTCCGTGTTCGAGAAGCCTGACGCTCTTTGGATTTCATCGGAATTATCAAGCGATACAAGAAAAGAATTTATGTATCATATGTGAGTCAGAAAAAGCTCCCATGCAAGCGGCTTCGTTCGGATGTAATTGTGTTCTCGGCTCATCAGGCTGTCATATCAGTCAAACGCAATCAAAATATATAAAGTCGTTGATGACAGATAAAGTGATCGTTGCTTTCGATGAGGGACTGGATGAAGAATTTGTGAGAGATGAAGCCAGTAAGCTTGTCTGTGATAATTCCATTTTAAAGAATAAGGTCGGATATATCTGGGATGATGATAACGAAATTCTGGAGAAAGACAAAAAGCAATCAATAACAGATTTAGGCAAAGAGAAATTTGCTTATGCAATAAATAAGAAAGTGAAGTGGTTGTAAATGGGGCAGAGAGAATTAGACCCTCGATTGAAAGCACTGTTCGACGCTAAGAAGAAAGTGTATTCCATTTCAAAGCTTAATACGATCGATCAGTGTGAATATCAGGCATATTTATCATATGTCAAGCACGCAAAACAGAGCAGTAGCTGCTATAGCATTCTCGGTACAAGAATTCATGATTGTCTGGAAGCAATTATGAATGATGAGAGTACGGAAGAAACCTTACTTCCCGCTTTAAATAAGGAGCTTGAAGATATGGATATGCTTGGAATTGATTTTCCTAACGATAGGAACGGTGGTACAAGCATCCGTGATAATTGGATAGCCGATATGAAAGATTTTTGCGTGGGCTTCGTGAAGCCAAAGGGAAAATTTGAGACAGAACAGCTGTTTATATATGACTGCGGCGATCAGATCCATTATCTTCAAGGCTATATCGACCTTATCAGACATAACAATGATGGTACATTAAGCATTTTTGACTGGAAAACGTCATCACAATTCACAGCAAAAGATTTAGTACATCATGGGCGACAGCTTGTGCTTTATGCAATGGGTAAAGAGCAAGAAGGTTACACCGTTAAAAATGTTGCTTGGATAATGCTTAAGTATGCTGAGGTTAGCTGGAACGGTAAAGCTCGTAAAAACGTTAAAACAGAAACTCGCATTAAGAAAGTATTCAATAGAGGCAAGATACTTAAAGAACTGAAACCGTATCTCGAATCGAATCTTGAAAATCTTGGCTTTACAGAAATTGATATTGAGATGATGCTTGATGATGCTGTAAAACGTAATTCTTGGGACAAACTTCCCGAAGAGGTTCGTAAAAAGTACACCATTAAGCCTTATGTCAGATGGTATGAGATAACTGACGAACTCAAGCAGGAAACATTAAATTACATAAAAACTCATATCGACCAGTTTGAAAGTAAGAGTGACAATGAAATAGACTGGAAACCGGTTGAAATCACAAAAAAGAACGAGTTCTTTTGCAATACTCTGTGTGGGTATAGAAATTTATGCAAGTATATTGCCGACCACAATCATATCAAAGAAGAACCTAAGCAGGATGATGTAGATGATTTGTTTTAAGGGGTGGTTTAATGCAGAATTATCATAAGCATACAAGCCACTCCAATATTTTCATAGCAGATTCGGCTGCTTCTTTGAAAGAATATGCTAAACGTGCTGTTGAACTTGGACATAAGGTTATTTCGTCGGTAGAGCATTATTGGCAAGGCTATTATTATGAAGCATATGAGCTTGCCAAAGAATATGATTTAAAGTTTATTTTCGGAGCAGAAGCAGGTTGGGTCAAAGACAGAACGTCAAATGATCGTACAAGATGTCATATTATCCTGTTAGCACGAAATGAGAATGGAAGACGAGCGATTAACGACATCTTATCGGAAGCCAATTTAACAGGATATTATTATGTTCCACGTATTGATGTTGATTTGCTTTTATCTTTGCCGCCCGAAGATGTGTTTGTTACATCTGCCTGTGTTGCTTTTTGGAAATATGACGATGCCGATGATGTTGTTTTGAAGCTTCATGATCACTTTAAAGACAACTTTATGCTTGAAATTCAATATCACAATACTCAAAAGCAGGCGCAATTAAATAAGCACATTCTTAATTTGTCTAAGAAATACGGAATAAAGATGATCGTTGGGCTTGACAGTCATTACATATTGGAAAGCGATGCGTGGAAGCGTGATGATATTTTGACCGCCAAAGGCATACACTATGAAGATGAAGACGGTTGGTACATGGATTATCCTGATGATGAAACTATCATGAATAGATTTCTTGATCAAAAAGTGTTTACACGAGAACAAATTCAGGAAGCAATGGATAATACAGACATACTGTTGACGTTCGATGACATTATTTTAAATGATGATATAAAACTTCCGTCAGCTTATCCGACAAAAACTCAAGAAGAAAAGAATAAAATTTATAGTCGCTTAATTTCCAAAAAATTTAGAGACTATATGAAAGATATCCCGGAGTCTGAGTATCAATCGTATTTCGATGGAGTTAAGCATGAAGTTGAAGTATATAAAAATACTGGCATGGTTGATTATCCGTTGCTTGATTATAAGATAGTGCAAAGGGCAATCGAAAAAGGCGGAGTAATTACTGCAACCGGTAGAGGATCTGGTGTAAGTTTTTTCACAAATACTCTTTGTGGTTTTTCAAAGCTTGACAGATTTAAAAGCCCAGTTAAACTTTATCCAGAAAGATTTATGTCTGAAACTCGTATTCTTCAGACAAGATCTCTTCCAGATCTTGATTTAAACGTATCCGATCCGGATATTTTTGCTGAAGCCCAGAATGAAATCCTTACAGAAATATACGGGACATCAGGTCACGCATATCCAATGATTGCATTTGGAACAGCCAAAAAGAAATCGGCTTTTAAGCTTTACGCTAAGGCTCAAAATATGAATTTTGAACTCGCCAATGAAATATCAAAACAGATTGATGAGTATGAAGAAGCTTATAAGATGGCTGATGACGATGAAAAAGATGACATAAATATTTATGACTATGTTGACGAACAATATCATCAGTACATAACTAACAGCCAAGAATACTGGGGTATTATAATGGATAAGAAAAAAGCTCCATGTGGATATTTGCTGTATTCTGGCGATATTAGAAAAGAAATCGGTCTTATTAAATGTAAAAGTGATTCCACTAAAAAAGAATATATAACAGCTGTAATTGACGGTGCAATAGCTGAGCATTATAAATTTCTCAAAAACGATTTGCTGAAAGTCGATGTTGTTTTACTTATTGACAAAATATATAAACGTATCGGGATTAAGCAACATACTGTAAATGAACTTGATGATATTGTAAGAGATAATCAAAAGGTGTGGGATATCTATGCGAAAGGCTTAACGATTGGTGTTAATCAAATCGAAAAGGCAAGCACAGCTAAAAAGATGATGAAGTATAAGGCAACTAATGTTTCGGAGCTTTGTGCTTTTATAGCTGCTATACGCCCCGGTTTCAAATCAATGTATTCTACATTTGAAAGAAGGGAACATTTCGAATATGGCATTGCTGCGATTGACAAACTTATTCAAACACCACAGTTTCCAGAGTCTTTTATTTTATATCAAGAAATGCAGATGAGTATTCTGAACTATGCTGGTTTTCCTATGGACGAATGCTATGGTATCATTAAAGCAATTGCAAAAAAGCATCCAGAAAAAGTCAAGCCTTTGAAGAGTAAATTTGTTGATGGAATAAAAAATCGTATCATTGAAGAAGAACATATGACCGAAACAGAAGCTGAAGAAAAGAGTTTGCAAATATGGCAGATTATCTCAGATAGTTGTCGCTATAGCTTTAATGCTTCTCATTCGCTCAGTATGGCGTATGATTCTTTGTATTGTGCATATTTAAAAGCCTATTATCCTTACGAATTTTATGAAGTGCTCCTTGAAGAATTTTCAGGAAAAGGCAAAAAAGATAAGGTTTCTACTTTAAAAGCTGAAATGCTTAAAGGTTTCAATATTCGAGAAGGTGAATATAAATTCGGATTAGACAACAGACGATTCGTTGCAGACCCCGAAAATGGAGTGATCAATCCTTCGCTTGTTTCAATTAAGAATTTAAGTCAGAATTTAGCAGAGAGTTTATATGATTTTGCTCAAGGCAATACATTCGATAATTATTATTCTCTATGGAAAGCTTTAAAAGAAGCAAAAATAATAAGTTCTGATCAGCTTGAAATTTTAATTCAATTAGATTATTTTAAAGATTTCGGATCAATCGTAAAGATTGAAAAATTTATGAATGCTGTTAAAGAACTCTATGGCAGGGCTTCATTCAAAAAAGTAAACCTTCCGATAGAATATGAAGAGATCATTGCAAAATATTCTAAAGAAACCGACAAGACATATAGCAAATTCAACTATGATTCAGCGTTAAAAGAAATCTGGAAGACTATTCCCAACAATAAAACGCCGTTATCTACGAGAATATCATATGAAAATGTCCGTCTCGGATATATCAAATCAACAATGCCCAAGCTGAGTGATAATTATTATGCAATATCTGATATCAATATGAAATATGCAAACAAGACAATAACAGCATATCGTCTTAATAATGGAGAACTTATTACGATGAAAATCAAAGCCAAAGTATTTGATGCAAATCCACTTAATCAATATGATATCATCAAAGCTATTGATATTTCTGAAGAACCCAAGTGGGGTAAAACTCCCGAGGGTGAATGGTATCGTAAGGAAGAAACAGAACTTATTCTCAAAAAATGGGCGAATGTGAGGTGATAGAATGCTTTCCCATTATAAATATACCGATAAGGAAAAAGAAGAGCTGATGAAGTCTCTGACGATAATAGTCGATTCCCGTGAAAAGGTCAACAAATCAATTCTTGATTGGTTCGATAAAAATCATATCAATTATGTAGTTAAAGCTCTGAAGAACGGTGATTATAGCTTCTACATTCCCGCCAATGAAAAGCTGAATATAGACCGAGATATGTATTTCGACCACCAAATTATGGTTGAACGTAAGGCAAGTCTTGAAGAAATCAGCAGCAACATAACCCAGAGCAGAGCAAGGTTTGAAGAGGAGCTTGCTACATTCCCCGGCAAGAAATATCTGATGATAGAGAATGCAAATTATGCTGATATCATACAGAAAACCTACAAGACCGACATTTCTCCCAAAGCTTTTCTTGCTACTCTCCATACTTATAATCATAGATATGGGCTTGAATTGATGTTTATGCCGGATGCAGCATTCAGCGGAGTCTATATCTACGGAGTATTATCGTATTATTTGAAGTCGCAGCTCAGATAACGGATACAGTCTTTGGACTATATCCGAGAAAGGAACTATATGGATAAAGTTTTTGATATATTCAAAAGCATTCAAGCAACAACAAAAAGAACTGAGAAAATATCAATCCTTGAAGAGAACAAAACCAACGCTCTTTTTAAAATGACTTTGAGATGGCTTTTAAATCCTTTTGAAGTTACAGGAATCAGCGTAAAAAAACTTAGCAAATCCGTTCCTCATGACACTGCTCCTATTCAAACATGGGGAGATATGATGATTTATTTGTCAGAAAACCATACAGGCAGAGATTGCGATATAGCTATTGTGCAGGGCTTTATCGGCTTACAGCCTGAAGAGTATAGAGAATATTATAAGCAGCTGATAACCAAGTCTCTGAAGCTTGGTATAGATGCTAAGACAGTAAATGACACATACGGTAAAGGTTTTGTGCCAAGTTGTGAAATTCAGTTAGCAAATAAATACTTTGAGCATCCCGAAAAAGTAACAGGAGAATTTACCTTGACCGAAAAGCTTGACGGATATCGTACTGCTTGTCTTGTTCACGATGATAAGATTGAACTCTTTTCTCGTCAAGGTCAGCCAATGGAAGGATTCGTCGAAGTCGAGCAAGATATGAAAGCGTTTCTTGCTATGAATAATATACACAACGCTTTCTTCGATGGTGAATTAGTAGCTGTCAATTGTGAAGATCTTACTTCTGCCGAAAATTATAAGATAGTTACTACGATTGCCAGAAAAAAAGAGATTAAGTCAGGACTCAAGTATATGATTTTTGATACACTCAGATATGAGGATTTCATTGAGCAGACTTGTGATACCGAATACTGCAAACGCAGAAAGTTGCTCGAAAGGATATTTGATAATGTTAAACTTGACCACGTTTGCTTGTTACCTGTACTTTATCAGGGCGTTGATAAATCAATGATAATGAAACATCTTAACGAAGCAAGAGATAAACATAAAGAGGGAATAATGATAAATCTTGATGATAAGCCTTATGAATTTAAGAGAACAAATAATCTGCTTAAAGTCAAGGTTATGCAAGATGCTGATTTAAAAATCATTGATGTTTACGAAGGTACAGGCAAAAATACAAATAAGCTTGGTGGCATTATAGTTGAATTTATCTACAATGACGAACACTATCAATGTGAATGCGGCAGCGGCTTTTCAGATGAGGAACGTGTCGATTTTTGGGTTAATCCCGATAAGATAATCGGCAAGATAGCTACAATTCAGTTTTTTGAAATCAGTAAGAACGATGACGGGGGATATGGACTGAGATTCCCGGTTTGGATGCATCGTATCAGAGATGATAAAAATGAGATAAGTATGAATTAACACGTTGAAAGGAAGTCATATATGAGTAAAGATTGGACAGGTAATAAGAAAACAACATTTGTTACGCTTGGAGCAAGCAATCATACAGACCACGATAGAGCAGAGCATGATTATTACGCTACTGAGCCTAAAGCGGTCGAAGAACTTTTGAAGGTTGAAACATTTGATGGTTCTATATGGGAAAATTGTTGCGGAGAAGGACATATTTCAAAACAGCTTGTCAAGGCTGGTTATGATGTCATAAGTACAGATTTAATTGATAGGGGTTACGGAGAAGGTAACATTGATTTCTTTATATGCAATAAGTCTTTCGGTGATAATATAGTTACTAACCCCCCCTATTCAACAGCGTTAGAATGGACAGAGCATTCTCTTGATTTGCTCGAAAACGGTAAGAAACTCGCACTGTTTCTTCCAATACAGTTCCTTGAAAGTGATAAAAGAACAAAACTTTTTAAAACAAGGCCGCCCGTAAGAGTGTGGGTAGCTGCGAACAGACTACTTTGTGGTATGAATGGTGATTTCAGTGCAAAGGACAAGGATGGTAATACTCTTTACAATAAAGATGGTACAGAAAAGAGAATGTCATCTGCAAAGTGCTATGCTTGGTTTGTCTGGGAAGTAGGCAACTATAATAACGCACCTACTATTGGTTGGATAAATACATAAGTCGATTAACATATTAGAAAGGATAAAATACAATGAGTATAAAATCAGAAACATTCAGAGCAGAACTCAACACGAAAGAGATGAGTGTTATATATGACAAAACCAAGAATTGATTTAACAAATAGACAATTTGGAAAACTCACCGTTATTGAGCAAGCCGAAGATTATATTAAGCCCGATGGAAGACATATTACACGTTGGTTATGCCGATGTGATTGTCAAGGCGGTAATTATTGCTATGTAACAACTGATAAATTGACGAGTGGACGAAAGACATCATGTGGATGTGAAAATAAAGAAAAAAGAATAGAAAGTGGTAGAAGACTTCAAAAAGAACACCCCAGAAAGGTTACACCAAATACATATGACTTATCAGGGGCATATGGTATTGGATATACGTCAAAAGGCGAAGAATTTTATTTTGATATTGAAGATTATAATAAAATTTCACAAAATCGATGGTATAAAGATAAGAACGAATATATTGTTAGCACTCATAAAGTTTTAATGCACAGGCTCGTTATGAATGCCAAAGAAGACGAATATGTCGATCATATACACCATAAGAGATATGATAATAGAAAATCGGAACTTCGTATTGTTTCGTCGTCACAAAATGGTTATAACAGAGAAATTCAAACTAATAATACTTCAGGTTATACTGGTGTATATTACCATAAGTCATCTGGGAAATGGGTAGCTTATACAAAAATTAAAGGAAAACAAATTAGAAAATATTACAATACTAAGGATGAAGCAATTCAAGGAAGAATTATATTGGAAAATGAATATTTCAAAGAATATGCTTATAGAAATTGTATGGAGGGATTAATATGAGTTATAAAAGTGAAATTTTTACAGTGGAGTTAAATACAATTGACAATTCTAATTTATGTCAATTTTGTATTGAAATGTTAGAGGATGCTCCAGATTATTTCTTTACAGTCCCAGCATCAAGTACAGGAAAGTACCATCCAGCATACACAGCGGGAAAGCAAGGACTCATCCGTCACACAAAAGCCCTTGTAGGAATTGCAAATGACCTGCTTGCACTTGAGCAGTTTGATTTTGACAACGATACCAAGGATATGATCCGTGTTGCGGGAATACTCCACGATGCAAAGAAGCACGGCGACAACGGCAGCACTTATACGGTTTTTGACCATCCTGTTATCGCAGCTGAATGGGTTTGTAACAGCAGAAGTGAAGCCATCTCGCAGGCGGATAAAAACAAAATAGCAAGTATGATCGCTTCACATATGGGTGGTTGGAACACAGATAAGCGTAGCAACATCGTTCTCCCTAAGCCCGTGACTGCCGCACAGCAGTTTGTACATATGTGTGATTATCTTGCAAGCCGTAAGCATTTAGAGTATGTTTTTGAACAGCCCAACATTAACTCTTATTCGGCACCTGCTGCGGAGAATTCTGACGAGTTCATTATGCCCTTTGGAAAGTATAAAGGTCAAAAATTCGTTGATATAAAGTCTGATATTGACTATATCACATGGCTTCATGAAAACTGCACTCTTAGAGAGCCGCTTAAAACCTTTATCGAAAAAGAAATTTGATTCCACATCCACAATCCCTTGACATATTGGATATAATAATATATAATAGTAACTGTAACAAAAATCAATCCCTCAATAAGAGGGGATATAATACTATGAAAGGATGAAAAACATTGAACAGAGACATAATCAGAGCAATTTATGCTCTTATTGCTACAAATATATGCTGCACTGCTTGTTTAGGATGCTATTTTAACAGTGCATTAAAGCATATTGGATATGATAAGCAAAACCCTACAATATCCGTTGAAGATTTTTCATCAACTCACGCTACAGAAAAAGCCACCTTGGTAACAGTTTCGTATGATGAAAAACTTGACTTGGACACTTCTTTCAAAACATATATGGATTACCGCACCATAACCGATACATCGTCCGCTCAGTACAACCTCCAGCAGCACGCATGGACTGATGAAAACGGACTAAGACGTATTGGGGATACATACATGGTGGCACTTGGAACTTACTATACAGAAAATTGCGGAGAACAGTTTCATGTGATCTTAGACAGTGGGTCGGAATTTGATGTCACCGTTGGAGATATTAAAGACGATCGCCATACCGATGTGAATAATCAGTATTCTCCAGTGTATGATAACGACGGCAATTTTATCAGTGCGAATATTATCGAATTTATCGTAGATACAGATTTGATGCCCTCTTGTGTGCGTCGCAGTGGAACAGTGGGAACACTTAACGATTTTGAGGGAAATGTTATTTCAATAGAAAGGCTTTATGACGGTTTAACAGTATGACAAGCAAAGAAAAATATACAGATGAAGTTGAACGTATGGTTAAAAGATATGAAGAGATTAACCGAAGGGCAAAAACAGTGATCCGCAAACCCACTCCGGAAGAACTGAAATTTTATGAAGAGGTTTTAGCGCAACACAATTCGCCTAAATATTCAGGCGGATTAACATATCAGAAAGGAGAATCATAACATGATTGAAAATTTTCGAGTTAAATTAACAACTCCCAGAGATGTTATAGATTTTTCTGCAGCAGCAAGCAGCTTACCTCTCGGAACAGAAATAACAGCTGCTCATGGCAATTTTATAGTAGATGCCAAGTCCATCATGGGCCTTTATTCTCTTAATCTTAGCGAGCCCATCGCCGTGGAAATTAAGTCAGATGACGTTGATACATATATTAAAGATTTTAATAACTGGATCGTGAGGGACGAAATATGCGAATAATTAACCCCGGTTTTAACTTCGTTTACGAACCAAATGCAGAACAGATGCTTGATACTATCGAAAAAGCATATCGCATTTGTTACCAGTCCGAGCCCAAAGGCAATAGAAACTCATTTATCACTAATAAAATAAAGATAGGACATGAGAGCCCACTGGAGCACGCTAATATTTCTGTTGTCATTGAAACCAATAGGGGAGTTACCCACGAGATAGTCCGCCACAGGATAGCTTCTTTTTCTCAGTCATCTACTCGCTACTGCAATTATTCCAAGGACAAGTTTGGAAATCAGTTAACCTTTATTCGTCCCGAATGGGTCAGTGAAAATGTTCTTGGCGATTGGGGAAGGCTTGATGGCTGGAAAAAGTGCAAGGATATTTCAGACGAAGAGATGATGTGGCTGAATAGCTGTCACCAGTGCGAAGAGATTTATCTTTCTTTAATCGCACATGGCTGGACGGCTCAGCAGGCTCGTGATGTTTTAAATAACTCTATAGCTACCCAGATTGTGGTAACGATGAATGTTCGTGAATGGCGTCACTTTTTTAAGCTGCGTGCGATCGGCACAACAGGTCAGCCACATCCTGAGATGCTCCAGATTATAATTCCAATGCTGGAAATGTTTAAAGAAAAAATTCCTGTACTCTTTGACGACTTGGAGGTAAAACATGAATAATATAGTTTGTATTCTCGGCCCATCCGGTTCAGGCAAGACAACTGTAGAACAGATCCTTAACGAAAAATATGGCTTAAAGCCTATCCGTTCATATACGACCAGACCAAGAAGAAATCTGGAAGAAGTTAATCATATCTTTGTCTCGAATGAAGAATTTGATACCATTAAGTTCGAAGATATGGTAGCTTTCACAAATTATAACGGCTATCGTTATTGTGCAACAAAGCAACAGGTTGATAAATGTGATACATATGTAATTGATCCTGCTGGTTTAGCAATATTGGATAATTTATATAATGGCAATAAGAATATTATATCGGTTTACTTGAAAGTCAATGCCAACATTTGCTTAGAACGTATGCAGGGTAGAGGAGACAGTTTTGACGACGCTTTTGAACGTATAAAAAACGATCTTCTGGCGTTTAAGGATGTTCATGCTGATTTGATAATCAATAACGAAGAATATGGTCCGGAAAGAGCAGCCGATATAATCTATTGCAAATTTTTCGAAATGCCCGATGACTGCTGATAAAATCTATTCAAGTGTATATCAGGATGTCTATCGTATTCATACGGGAGTGATTTTTCTTGTAAATAAATTTACCCAGGTCTATTACTCCCTAAAAGACGTTCCCAATAAAAGATATTATAATTCAGAATATTTACGTATACTCACCGACAATGCCATAAATGAGGCAACCGGTGAGATTTATAGAATAGGTACTGTCATTTATGAGGGATTTCCGATTAGACTTGCAGAAAAAAACATGTGGTCGTATGAGCTTAAGTTATGTTCGGGGGCGTGTGTAGGCGGAGCTAAGGAGTTCAGACAGCTTACAGAAATAATGAACGACATAATAGAAGGAAAATACGACGAAATTACAAACGATTAAAGGAGAACTATAATGAGAGTATTATTGCTTTTAAGAGGTTCCGCAGGCTGCGGAAAATCAACATGGATCGAGCAGAACGGATTGAAGCCGTATGCGATTTCGCCTGACGACATCAGACTTATGCACCAGAGCCCCATAATGCAGCCTGATGGTTCTTACGGTATCAGCCAGAGCAACGATAAAGCTGTATGGAATACTTTATTCAATTTGCTTGAATATCGTATGCAGAAAGGCGAGTTTACGGTGATCGATGCAACAAACTCTAAAACCGTAGAAATGAACAGATACAAAAATATGTGCGACACCTACCGTTACAGAATTTATTGTGTCGATTTCACAGATATTCCCATTGAGGAAGTCAAAAGAAGAAACGCAGGCAGACCCGAGGTCAAAAGAGTTTCCGATGAGGTCATTGATAAAATGTACTCAAGGTTTGCTACTCAGAAGATTCCTGCAGGCATTAAAGTAATAAAGCCTAATGAATTAGACAAGATCTGGTTCAAGAGCATTGATTTGTCTGAATATAAGAAAATCCACCATATCGGAGACATTCACGGTTGCTATTCTGCACTTCAGTATTATTTTGACTTCAACGGCGGACTTAAAGACGACGAGTTCTACATATTCCTCGGTGATTATATCGACAGGGGAATTGAGAACGTCGAGGTGCTTAACTTCCTTATCTCCATCAAAGATAAAAAGAACGTCTTTATGCTTGAGGGAAATCATGAGAGATGGCTGTGGCTTTATGCCAACGATGTCCGTGGCAAATCCAAGGAATTTGAACTTGTTACCCGTCCTCAGCTTGATGCTGCCAAGATCAGCAAAAAAGACCTCAGAATGCTTTACCGCAAATTTGGTCAGTGCGCTTATTATACATATAACGGTAATCAGTTCATTGTAACTCACGCCGGCCTCAGCACAATCCCCGACAATCTCACATTTGTTGCAACTGATCAGATGATTCACGGCGTTGGTTCGTATAATGATTTTGAGACTATCTCTGACACCTTTATAAGAACTACACCCGAAAATACATATCAGATTCACGGACATAGGAACACGAAGTCGCTTCCTGTGCAGGTCAATGACAGAGTATTTAATCTCGAAGGAAAGGTTGAATTTGGTGGCTGTCTCCGCTGCGTTCAGATAAGCAATGACGGATATAAGACTATGGAAATGCCCAACTATGTCTTCAAAACACCCGAAGCTGTACAGGAACAATCTGTAGTAAACAGTTCTGTTGCCGATGTTATCATGTCTCTCCGTAGCAATCGTTACATTCAGGAAAAGTCTTTCGGCAATATCTCGTCTTTCAATTTTACTAAGCAGGCATTTTACGACAAGGTTTGGGATGAGCAGACAACAAAGGCAAGAGGCTTATATATAGACACCGTAAAGGGCAAGGTCGCAGCGAGAGCTTATAATAAATTTTTCAATGTAAACGAGCGTTCGGAAACTAAATTTGATATGCTCCAGCATAAGCTCCAGTTCCCTGTAACGGCATACGTCAAGGAAAACGGCTTCCTCGGAATTGTTAGCTACGATGAATATAATGACGACCTTTTCATTGCCAGCAAATCGACTATCGAGGGCGATTTTGCGGGATATCTCAAAGATATGCTCTATCGCAAGGTTTCTGCCGATAATATCGCCGCTATGAAACAGTATATCAAAGACAATGATGTATCGTTCGTATTTGAGTGCGTTGATATGAAAAACGACCCTCACGTTATCGATTATCCCGACAGCGAACTGTTCCTGCTGGATATTGTACATAACACAATGGAGTTTTCAAAGTATGATTACGAGCAGATGACCAATATAGCGGATAAATTTGGCATGAAGCATAAGGAAAAAGCCTATGAGATTGCCAACTGGCAGGAATTTTTCGACTGGTATTATGAGGTGCTTGATCCCGATTATGAGTATCACGACAGAAAAATCGAGGGCTTTGTCATTGAAGATAGTGCGGGATATATGGTTAAGCTCAAGCTGACGTATTATAACTTCTGGAAGTTTATGAGAAGCGTAGCTCAGGAGGCTATTCGTAAGGGATATATTCAGAGAACTGCGGCTCTTACAACTCCTTTGGCAAATGAATTCTATGCTTGGGTCAAGCAGCTGCACGATGTTGAAGATAGGGATAGCATTCCTCGTGACATATGCACACTGAGAGGACTGTTTTATAAAGAAAAGGAGAAATCGTAATGTCGGAGTGGATAAGCGTAAAAGATAAGTTGCCCGAAAAGAGTGACCACAATGACTATTTAATAACCGATGGAGAACATTTCTATGTTGGTCATTATAGATACAAGGCAAAAGCTTGGGATCATTCAATATTGGGCTGGATTCAAGGTATGTACGCAGATACGGGTGAAACATATGATATTAATATAACCCATTGGATGCCACTACCTAACCCTCCTGAAAAGGTTTCCGAAGATGATTAAACACTGCATTATTTTTGCCACGACAAAGGCAAGAGCACATTTTATTTTTTATAACCTTCTTGAAGTAATGCTCGATGAGGGTATTCAAATTGTTGAGCTGAAAAGAAATTCGGATGTAGTCCTTTTCTCCAACGGCGAAGAATGGCATACATACGTAATAAGCGAAAACTGTTGTGGCAGACGTTGGGACAGGGCGTTTGTTGACAGTAAGATTTCTTTCGTAGAAATAGAAACATATGTTGAGCCTGCGAAGAATCCCCATGCCGAAGACTATAGGATGCTTTATTTACCGGATGAAAAGAGTTGCCATAGCATTTTTAAGGAGGAATTTATAGATGAAAATAATTAAAAGATATTGGCTTGACCTTGTGTCGATTGTACTTTGGATTGGTTGTGGTGTTATGGTTATTGCCAATGGTTCTATATCGGTCGTAGCATACGGTTGTCTGCTTTTCTGTTATATTACAGAAAAGATTATTTCCATAATGTATAAAGAACTTATTTCCAGATACAAAGAAAGAGAGGAGAAATCATAATGTCCAATAATTCATCATCAAACGGTTCATCAAACAAGTCGTCAGGCGGCGTAGGATTTTTCGGGCTGCTCACGATTGTCTTCATTGTTTTAAAGCTTTGTGGAGTTATTCACTGGGGTTGGCTCTGGGTGCTGGCTCCGCTGTGGATACCCATTGCAATATTTTTTCTTGTGCTGATTATCGGCATTATAATTGAGATTATCAGTGGGTGAGCATACACAACAGAAAGGTGAGACTAATGCGTAATCCAAACAGACTGTACGACTTTTACGACAGGCTTCGTGATATTCACATGGAGCATTTTCCTGACTGGCGCTTCGGTCAGTTCATGACAAACTTCTTGAAAACTTGTCAAAGATGCGCTTACTCAAATCTATTTTACTGGGAAGAAGACAGGTTTCTGGAAGAGGTGAATAAATTTGTCGAAAGGATGAAAGGCAATGCCAGGGGTGTATAAACAATGAAAAAGGCTGAATTAACGTGGTTCCAAAGGGGCATTTTAAACGAAATACAGAAATATTGTGTTTTACATACTGGGTACGATATTTATTATCCGTTTGAATTTTTGGGTATTCGCCGACAAGAAATAAGTGTTTGGGATAATCAAATAAATTTTATTACACAAACGAAAATTAAACCATTGCCGCAAGGTCAAAATGTAGCTATATGGAATGTTTATTTTAATCTTAGGGGTGAATGCAAAATTGAACTCGAAGAGGTTTACTATAACAAATATGTAGAGTACGTCGAACAAGACGATTACAACTTGTACTATGATTATCAGAATTTTCAAAGATAAGCAGCAATAACCAAATTTAAAATAAAAGGAGAAATTACAAATGAGCTTTGTAACAATGAGAGATAATCTGATAGCACATTTTAATCAGATTACCAAGGATGCCAACAATGTCTTCGTGGTGAATGTTGACAAGGACGAGATGTGGAATCTCTATCTTGACAGTTTCCCCAAGGGCACTAACGAGATCTATCGTAAGCGTAGAGAACACGACTGCTCCTGTTGCCGTAGCTTCATCAAGGCAATCGGTAACGTTGTAGTCATCAAAAATGGCAAGGTCACAACCGTCTGGGATTTTAATGCCGAAGATCCGGTTTACCAGCCCTCCATAGACGCCCTCAACGCTTTTATCAAATCAAAGACAGTAATCGATGTCTTTTTAAGCAAGTTCAATCGAATAGGTTCTCAGCATTCATTTGAGAAGCTGGAAGACGACTCCATAAAGACATGGGAACACTTCTACCTTCAGCTGCCCGGCAGATTTGTAAACAACTCTCGCAATTCGATCCCCGACATTCAGGGTGATTTCAGAGACACAAAGAACGTATTCAAGCGCTCTCTTGACGAGATCACCGAAGATTCTGTGCTGACCGTTCTGGAACTCATTTCTTCCAATTCTCTTTACAGAGGTGAGGAGTGGAAGCCTGTGCTCGAAAAGTTCCTGCAGTATAAGCGCAAGTATATGACACTTTCTGAAGCAGACAAGGATAACTATGCTTGGGAAAATTCTGCCGCTGCCGGCAATGTTATTGGCCGTATCAGGAATCACAGTATTGGTACTCTGCTTGTGAATATCAGTGAAGATATGGATCTCGACCTCGCAGTCCGTAAATACGAACAAATCGTGGCTCCTGCAAACTATAAGCGTCCCAAGGCTATCTTTACAAAGAAGATGCTGGACGACGCTAAGAACACTATTAAAGAGCTCGGATATATAGACTCTTTGGCAAGAAGATATGCTACTCTGGACGACATTACCGTAAACAATATCCTGTTCTCAAATAAGGACTCTGCAAAGAGGATTTCCGGCGCAAGCGTATTTGATGAAATGGAGAAGGAAATTGCAGTTAATCCTAAGAAGTTCAACAAGGTCGAGGAAGTTCCTATCGAAAAGTTCATCTCTGACGTACTGCCTGCCGCAAGAGAACTCGAAGTTCTGTTTGAAAATAAGCACAGTTCAAATCTGGTTTCACTCATCGCACCTGTTAATAAGGACAGCAAGACGATGTTTAAGTGGAATAACAATTTCAGTTGGAGTTATGCGGGCAATATTACAGATAGCCAGATAAGAGAGAATGTTAAGTCTGCCGGCGGCAAGGTTGACGGTGTGCTCAGATTCTCTATTCAGTGGAATGAATGTGGAACTGATAACTGTGACCTCGATGCGCGTTGCATTGAACCCAATAATCATGAAATTTATTTTGGAACCGATAAAAAGCCTGGTCGTTCATCAATGGGCGGTCAGCTTGACGTTGATATTATACAGCCTTGCGGTAAGGTTGCTGTGGAAAATATCACATGGGGTGATCTGTCAAAGATGAAAAACGGTGTATATCGCTTCATGGTCAACCAGTATTCAGGCGCAGTTAAGAAGGGTTTCAGGGCGGAAATTGAGTTCGATGGTCAGATTTACTCATTTGACTACAACAAGCCTATGAGATCGGGAGAAACTGTTCAGGTCGCAGATGTTACGCTGAAGGACGGCGTATTTACCATTAAGGAATATATTACGTCCAGTATGTCGGCAAAGACCATTTGGGGCGTTACTACGAACCAGTTCGTACCCGTATCCGTTATGTGTTATTCTCCCAATTACTGGGACGAGCAGAACGGCATCGGCAACAAGCATTACTTCTTCATGCTGAAGGATTGTATCAATGACGAGGCTCCCAACGGCTTCTTCAATGAATATCTCAAGCAGGAGCTTGTGCAGCACAAGAGGGTATTTGAAGCCCTCGGTTCCAAGATGAGAGTTGAGCCTTCCGATGACCAGCTTTCAGGTCTTGGCTTCTCGTCAACAAAGAGAAATGAGCTGATCGTCAAGGTCAAGGGTAACACCGAAAGAGTTATGAAAATCAAATTTTGATGGAGGAAAAGATTATGGAAAATATGTTTGAATACGCAACCAGAAATAAAGTAAGATTCCCCTTTAAGGGTCAGATTTCCGTGGAAGACCTCTGGGATCTGAGAACCGATGATCTTGATACCGTGTTCAAGACACTTAACAGACAGGTCAAGCAGTCCGAGGAAGAGAGTCTTCTCGTGACAAAGACAGCTGAAGACACAGCGCTTGATGTCCAGATTGCTATTGTAAAGTATATCTTTGATATCAAGATGCAGGAAGCAAACGCAAGACTGCTCGATAAGGAGCGTAAGGCTCAGAAGCAGAAGATCATGGCTATTCTTGCCAATAAGCAGGAACAGGAGCTTCAGAACAAGTCCGTTGATGAGCTTCAGAAGATGCTTGAAGAGATCTGAATCGGCTGCGCAGGTGTGGTCTCGTGGATATGCTTCACGAGACTAAGCCTGTATCCAAAGGAGGGATAATATGATACTTAAAGATGCTGAGTGCTTTGAACTGGTAATACGAGAAGTGCGTGATGCCAAACTTATCGCAAATGCTTTGCTAATTGAAGGCTATGATGTCCAAATCACACCAACAATGTCTGCAATATCTTCTACAAGTACTGGCCTTTCAAGAAAATACATTGTAACAGTAAGACAAGGATTAAATAGAGTTGTTACAACAACATAAATCAAAAGAAGAGGATAAGTATGAAACATTCTAAACTTGAGAAGTATTTTAACCAAAAGGCTGAAGTACGAATTGTCGATGATAAAGGCAAAATCATCTGTTCAGGACACTTTCCTAATCATGATCGTCCTTTCGAAATTGATATGTCTGGCAATCGGTACTATAAATGTGCGAAAGAAAAGGGTGATAACAATGATTAAATTCAACGGCAGCATATCGTTCTTGGCCGAGCAGTCATGCAAGATTTGTGGAAAAACCTATAAAGGTGACAGCAATGTGGTGATACGCAATATGATCGTGCATCTCATCTTCCGCCACCCCAAAGAATCTCTAAAAGCTATTATTGAGGGATATAAAAGAAGGAGACAACAGGAATGACTGACAAGGAGTATATAGAGCGTGACTCAATCATACAGTTCATCACCAACGGACTGAATGAAAAGCGGTTCGGCTTTGACGCAATAGAAATAATGACAGAAATTCAATATACTCCCGCTGCAGATGTTGTATCCGTAAAGCATGGACATTGGAAGCCAATATCAGAAAGCGAAATGACAGGCTTCAACCCTAAATTCGCAGGACGTGACCCAATTGCGGGATATAAATGCTCCAATTGTGGCAACGAAGCTATATTTAACTGTAATGACGAATTTGTTTTATCGGATTACTGCCCCAACTGTGGAGCAAAGATAACTAATGATTAAACAGGAGGAATATATATGGGTGAGGAGAACTTTCCGAATGCTGACGAGCAGAAGGAATTAAGCAATCATATTCGTCAAATTGCGCAGACAATTTATGAAGCTGAACTTCGCAGAGAGGATTCACTTATCCAACAGAGTACGCAAATGCAGACAGGTTTTTCGTTTACATCTGCTGCTTTATTTATGGTAGCTGCTATCGCAGTAGAATACAAATATCCTCTTACATACGGCTTCTTGCTCTTAGCTTTTTCTACAATTACTGCACTACTTTTGGCAAGTCTAATTCTGGCAACTATGGCGCAAAAAAGAGAAAAGCGTAACGACTTTGTTAGCATAAAAGAGACGAGCGATTTTATACAGAGGCACTATGAAACCATAAAATCGGATGCGGCGAAGAATTTACAATACGTTGCACTAATTGAAAAAGTGCAATCTGAGGTAAAACGCACAAACGACAACAAAGTTGTACTTATTCAGTGGTCTATGAGGCTATTCTACACTTCCATAGGCTTATCTGTATTTTGGTTTCTTATTGCTTTGATAAAAATGAAAGGAAACATATCATGAGTGAAGATAATAAGCAGGAACAGGAGGAATAAAAATGTTAGATAAAGACGAACCTTGGAGCAAGAGGGCACCATTCGACCCTGAATCAATAACTTGCGGAAGATGTGATTGCGACATCTCAGACAGTGATTTTGAATACTGCCCATATTGTGGTCAGAAGCTTGACCGGTCTTGTCTCAGCGATTCTGAAACATCTTTTGAGATGGACGGTAGGATTTACAACGTATTCTTCGGTGATGATGATTTCAATGATAATTATGACGACGATGATGAATACGAAGACGAATAAGTAAATATCGGCGAAAGAGAGGAATTTCAATGAGCAGAGGATACCATGCAGGCGACCATATGTTTTTCGTGTTTGATCCTGAACGTAAGAAGATAATCGGCTACAATGGACACCTAAAAGTTTATCATTCAAGGAATAATGCCGACAGATATGCCGGGCACTATGGCGAAATCATAGAATATGCGCCAATAAAATACGGCAGAAACGTAACGCAGATGAATCCCGTTGATGAGTTCATCTGTTCAGAATGCGGGTTTACAACTCGTGATATGGGCGGTTATGATGCCGAGGACGATGTGTGCTATGAATTTTGCCCACATTTCTGTCCAAATTGCGGCGCTGCTATACTCAAGGATGGTGAAACTTAATGGAATGGTTTGTATATAACTACAATATCAATAAACATGAAATCGAAGCGTTCAATATTTTCAAGCACGGCAGTTTTGTCAAATACTTCAATATCCACCTTAACGCCATGTCAGACAAAGAACAGTTTGCCAATGTAATAAAAGACGAGCTTCGATATTATTTCTGGTCAAAATCAGAATACAAGCTTATCGTCAGACTTACCGACGATGATCGTGTGTTTTTACTCCCTTGGTGCGGCAGCAGTGATCCCGAGAACGAAAAAGTCGAAGTGACGGATGATCATTGGCGGGATTTCGCTAAACTCCATATTAAACGTCAGCAACATACAAATGAAGCCAAGATTGATATTTACAATCAGGTGATGTTCAGGTTTTATGAGTTCGTCAATTACTGTTGGAGCTTTAAGAGATGAGTAATATAAGTATCAATAACTTCACCATTGAAAAAGTCGTATCGGTAAAGGCTATCGATACAGGCATAGGTGTAATTCAAAAGAATATTCCCGATGCAATCGAAGTTTCACACAAGAAATATAAGGCTTTCTGCAGGAATAAAGTTTTATCAAGCGAACTGGTAACTTTTGCCGACAGGGTAGTGAGCCGTGATGAATTCGGCAATGCAGTTGCTATAGTGCTTGTAGGATATGATAAACCCGATACATATTATATCAATCCTGAGCTTTATAAAATGGGGCAGGAACAGCGTCAGCATATTGAAAATGTTTGCGGACAGGTCAGAGAACCCCGAACAGTTTTATTTCTTGACGAAGTAAAAGGTTTTGAATTGAAATAAGAGGCGATTGATATGAAAGAACAAACTATATACACGTTTTCCGATGACGATTTGAAGTTGTTAAAGCAAACAATTCCAATCAGTCCGTGTTCGCATTGTTTTGATTCCAGCATTTGTTGTGGGTGCCCGGAAGAACGCAAGTATCAAACTACCATAAAACCCTATCGTGACAATAATTTATTGGTTTTTGCCGATACAATTCGCAATATACGAAAGAAGCGTAGCGAATCCGACCGCTTATTGAAGCGTTCAAAAGAGTTGAACAAAGAAGCTAATGACGCTTTGTTGAGCTTACCAGAGCAGTTGCGAAAAATTGTTTAATACAAAGGAGAGCTTTACAAAGTGCAAATAAGGAGGACATATATGGATACAAATTGCTTAGTAGTTAATCTGTTCGGCGTTCCCGGCGCAGGAAAAAGCACTGGAGCAGCTTATATTTTCAGCCAGCTCAAGATGGCTGGCATAAACGCTGAACTAATTACAGAATTTGCCAAAGACAAGGTGTGGGAAGAAAATCCAACCATATTTCAGCCCGATAATCAGATTTATATATTCGGCAAACAATTTTATAAAATGAGCCGCTGTAAAGATAAGGTCGATGTAATTGTAACCGACTCTCCTTTGCTGTTGTCTTCATTTTACAATTCAAGCAAAATTCTTGGTGAAGAGTTCAACAAAACCGTATATAATTGCTTCTCTTCATTCAATAATAAAACATACCTGTTAAAGAGAGTAAAGCCCTATAACCCTAAAGGCAGACTTCAGACCGAGGAAGAAAGCGACGCTCTTGTAGCTCCATTGATGGAAAAATTAAATTCTTGGAATATCCCATACACTGTTCGCAATGGCGATATCAAAGATTATGATGATATCGTAAATGAAATATTGGAATATTTGAGAAATCACTAAAGAACAACCGTTTCGAAGATAAATTAAAAGGGAGCAATACATATGACCAATAAGGAGGAGCACAATGATCGTTAACAAAGGCAAACAAGGTTGTTATAACTGCATAAATCGTGAGTACGATAATACTTTCGGTCTCATATGCCAGCATAAAGCCTCGATTGAGGGTGTTGAGGTCATGAAGAACTTTTATACCGCCAATGAGGTGTTGGAATGCAACTATTATGAATACGATGAAAATTCGTCGAGTAACAGACAAGGAGAATAAAAATGAATAACATACCAGAAATTCTTAATGCACAAATTAAAAATGTATCAATCTATTACGAAGACCACGGCATTCTTACGTTTGGTATCTCAGTTGATATTTCTGATGGAACAACTTGTGTCATAGGTGGATACGCTTTAGATGAATATAATAAGAACACAAAGAAACGTCAGTGTTGTGCTTATAGTATGGATTTACTTACTCGAATTATGAAAGTAGTTGGTGTAAGTAAGTGGGAAGATTGCAAAAACAAGTACATAAGAGTAGTTTCGAATGGTTTAGGCGGGTCTATTACAAAGATAGGCAATCTTATGAAAGATGAATGGTTGGATATACCAGAGTTTTTCAAAGAATATGGAATTGAGTAATATGATGAAAAATTGCTTTTATTATGAAATTAAAGGAGTGCATAAAGATGACAGAACGTGAAAGATTAAATGAGTTACTTAAGAGCTGTGGATATATAGACGAACAGTTTTCTGAGAGATTAGCAGATTTTCTGCTTGAAAACGGCGTTATTTTCCCTCGTGCTAAAGTAAATCAGTCCATTTGGACAGATGATCAATTCGTTGACGGAATTCCTCATGAGGGACATGTCACATCTATAAAAATCACTAATGGCTATAATGCTTATTATTGCAGCTTCGATGAGTTCCCTGTGTCTTTTGCTTTTGTCGATGACGACATTGGTAAGATTGTATTCTTTACTCAGGAAGAAGCTGAAAAGGCTCTTGCAAGCAAATAAACATTTCATTGAAAGGTGATACATGAATGAGTTACGATATTTCATTCAAAGTCAAGGTCGAGGGTGTCAATAAGTATGTTCGTATTGGAGACTGTGATGCAAATATAACATGGAACGTTCGCAAAATTATAGAACTCTCCACCGGGTTGCCGTGGGAGAATGAAGCCAATAACGGACTTTGCAAGGATATAATTCCACAGATAAAGAAAGGACTTCGTGAACTCGACGAGAATCGAGAAAATTATATACAGTATGAAGCCCCAAACGGCTGGGGAAGTATTGGCAACACAATGAGTTTCTTTATACAAATTCTTGATGCTTGGAACTCGTTTTGCGAAGACTATCCTGAACTTGTCGATGTGGTAACATTTTGGATAGAGTGATAAAAACAGTATTTGATGAAAGGAAAATAAAGCTATGAGTAAAAGTAAAATGAAGTTAGGAATTATTATCACCATTAGCGCAATTCTCGTTATTGTACTCGCAATCTTCGGTATTCAAAGTTCTCAGAATAGAGCATTTATTCTTGAAGAACAGGTGAATACGGCACAGTCAGATATAAAAATACAGGAAAAGCGCAGAGTAGACCTTATTTATAATCTTGTTGATTGTGTCAAGGAATATGATAAGCACGAAGCCAATACCCTCACTGCTATCGTTAAAGGAAGAGGGTCAACTGGAGATATTGAAAATGTAACTACTGCAATTACAGCAGTATCAGAAGCATATCCTGAGCTGAAGTCAAATGAAAATTACAAGCAACTTATGAATGAATTGTCTATGACAGAAAATCTTATTGCTGAATATCGCAGTAACTATAATAAGTCAGTCAAAGAGTATAATCGTTACATAAGACAGTTTCCAAACAGATTGTTCCTTGACATCTTAGGTTATGAAGAACAGGAATATAATTATCTTGATTATAACGCTCCTGTAGATGCTCCTCAGAATTTGTTTGGTGATTGATTATGAGATTTAATAATAAAACTTATGATTATGGAAATTGGAAATTTCATAAAAATGATTTTGAAATTACCAAAAGAGAAGTAATTGTAAGTATATCAATTATTGCAATCCTTTTGATGATTGGGCTTGTTATTTCAAATAAAATTGTTGAATATCAGACAAATAAAAATGAAATATACAATAAAGCTGTAAAAATTGAGTCTTCTGAAATGTTTCAGTACGGAATGAACACTAATGTGGGCAATGCGTTTGTTTACGGAGAACTAAATGCGGTCGATACAGTGTCCTATCCTGAAATCGGTGGTTCTTATATGTATGTCAAAAAAATAGAGGAACATTATAATCGGCATACCAAAACTGAAGCTTACACCGATTCTAACGGCAATACGCACACAAGAACTAAAGTATATTATACTTGGGATTATGCAGGTGAAGAAAGTGTAAGATGTAAAGAAATTAAATTTTGTGATATAAAATTTGACAGTTATAAAATTTCTTTACCGTCAACATTTTATATTGACACAATAAAAGAATCAAGTAAAGTTAGGTATCAGTATTACGGTGCTTCAACGTCATACAAAGGAACTGTTTTTACTGATTTAAGAAATAATACCATTTCAAACAATTCACCATTTTATACTAATATGAATATCAATGACACGCTGGAATATATAACAACTTCTCAAACTACAACTTTAATAGCATTTTGGATAGTCTGGATAATTGGCATTGGCGTGATTGTATTCCTATTTTACAAGGCAGAAAATAAATGGTTAGAATAAAGACGATTAAAGACTCGTTTTATTGTAAAAAATGTGAAAGGAATTGATAATAATGAGTATTATAAAAATTGGTGATAAGGTCTTTATGAATGATCACTATTATGTAATCGATCAAAACAAGGAAAAGATTTGGACGGTATGCTCCGAACCATGGCTTTGTAGCGGCACACTTGTGGTCAAGCTTGAGGGCAAATCAGGTGGTTATGCGGTTGACGGATTGGATGTTGTGAATATAAGTGTAACCCATGAAAGGAAGTGATTAAATGAACCTGGAGGTAAATATTTCTGTCGATGATTCTGATATTGAAAACATTCAAGATCAGATTATTCACAAAGCAGCAGTTCAAATGTTAAATGAAGTAATGCGTAACCAAGACCATTATGGCAGGAGCTTTAAAGACAAGCTTACAGAAACCGTTATTGAGATAATTAGTAACACTCTTGATGATAATATGAAAAAAGAAATTACAGAACGTGTTAAATCTGATATTTCTAATAAATATATTAGAACCAAACAATACAAAGAACTCAAAGATGAGTTTGGTATTGCCACCGATAGGGAAATTGAGTCTGGATTACAGAAAATTATTTCTAAGTTGGTCAAATCAGAAATGCAGAAAATGTTTAAGTGATATTATGTAGGAAGGATTGAAATAATATGGGAATGACCTGTTACGATTGCTTACATAAAGATGTTTGCTACAAGATAGAACATTACGGCAGAAGCCCAGAAGGCGAAGCTTGTAAGGACTTTTACCATAATACTGTAGAACTCAACGATATTGATGAAGCGCTACGTAAACTTGATAACATTTCAATCAAGTACGATTATGGACCCAATCTTACTGATGATGAAATAGATTATCTTGCGCATTTCAATGTATATTTTGCAGAAGCAATAATGAGAGATCTGGAACGCTATAACGTAGAGACGATTGGAAAGATCCTTTTGGCAGAAAGCACCAAAAAAGACAAGCCTGATAATAGGCTTCTATGGTGATAACAATGCAAGCCAATAATTATTCCGAATGGATGAAGTTCTACAAATCCAATCCGGCACAGTTCCTTGAAGATTACTTTGGCGTTAAATTGCCCAAATATCAAAAGATACTATTACACTGGATAGTAAGAACAAGTCATCTATGAGTTTCATTGATATATTTAAAAGGACGGTGATAACCAATGAAAACATTAAGCCAATTCCAGTGCGAAATCTGTAATACAGTTTATAAGTCAGAAACTGAGTGTAAAGTTTGCGAAAACAGTCACTATCTTCCTGCTGCGATAAAGGTGTATAAGTTTAATTCATATAAGAACGATGGCGAATACCCTCAGTACATAGATGTAGCCATGGGAAATGGTAAGATAATCAGGTATAAGAGGTAATAGCTAATGAAAGTATATGAAAATGATTGCGTGGACTGCGGACTGCCATGTTTATATTCTGGCTGTCCTTATTATAGCTCTCCTCATTGGTATTGTGATCGCTGCGAAGAAGAAATGCTTCCAGAAGATCTCAGAGAATTAGATGGAGAACAGTTGTGCCAAGATTGTATAATGAAAGTATTGCCTAAAGTAGGGAGAGATTGATGAGAGTACATATTCGAGCCCCTTAGATGTTGTTGTTACTTCGGACTATAAACGTATTAGAAAGGGTGATTAAATGATAGTTGTAAAAAGAAACGGGGATAAAGTCCCATTTAATAAAGACAAAATTTGTAATGCAATCCTTAAAGCTTATAATGAAGTAAATCCAACGAATGACAATGTTGATAATGCTTTAAGTGATTGTTCTAAAGTATGCAGTAATATTACCGCCGAAAAAATATCTGTCGAACAGATACAGGATATCGTTGAAAATATTCTCATGGATAGTTGTAAAGATGTAGCCAAGGCATATATCACATACAGATATAAAAGAATGCTGGCAAGAAAAATGAACAATACCGATAACACCATACTCTCATTGATTGATTGTACAAACGAAGAGATTAAAGAAGAGAATTCAAATAAAAATTCTACACTTTTGCCTACACAAAGAGACTATATGGCAGGCACGGTATCCAAGGATCTGACTGATAGATTGCTTCTTCCCAACGATATCGTCGAAGCTCACGAGCAGGGCATAATCCACTTCCATGATGCGGATTATTTTGCTCAGCATATGCACAACTGTGACCTTGTAAATCTGGAGGATATGCTCCAGAACGGCACTGTTATCTCAGACACAATGATTGAAAAACCTCATAGTTTTGCAACTGCTTGTACTATTACAACACAAATTATTGCTCAGGTTGCTTCCAATCAGTACGGCGGTCAAAGTGTGTCTTTATCGGCTCTTGCCCCTTTCGTTGACATCTCAAGAAGAAAAATACGTCAGCAATTTATTGATGATGGCTTAACTGTATCCGATGAAATTGTTGAAAATAGAGTTCTCGATGAAATCAAGCGGGGCGTTCAAACAATTCAGTATCAGATAGTAACTCTCATGACTACAAATGGGCAGTCTCCATTTGTCACTATCTTTATGTATCTGAACGAGGTGCAAGATGAGCGAACTAAACACGATCTTGCTCTGATTATTGAAGAGGTATTAAAACAGCGTTATCAGGGCGTCAAGAATGAAGTAGGTGTTTGGATAACACCCGCTTTCCCGAAACTTATTTATGTTCTTGAAGAAGATAATATATATAAGGATTCACCTTATTACTATCTCACAGAACTTGCCGCAAAATGCACCGCCAAAAGATTAGTTCCCGATTACATCAGTGAAAAAATAATGAAGCAACTGAAAGATGGACATTGCTTTACCAGCATGGGGTGTCGCTCTTTTCTTTCTCCATGGAAAGACGAAAACGGAAATTATAAATTCTATGGCAGATTTAATAAAGGTGTTGTAACAATTAACCTCGTTGATGTTGCACTTACAGCTAAAAGAAATAGTCCTCATAATTCTTATGAGGAATTTTGGAAGATATTCGATGAGCGTCTTGAACTTTGTCACAGGGCGTTAGTTTGCAGATATGAGCGTCTCAAAGGAACGCCATCAGATGTTGCTCCGATTCTCTGGCAGCATGGAGCACTGGCAAGACTACAAAAAGGAGAAACTATCGATAAGTATCTTACTGGCGGTTATTCCAGTATTTCTCTTGGTTATGCCGGACTCTGGGAATGCGTTTTTGCGTTATCAGAGCATAAACTGACTGAACCCGAGGGTCAAAGGATAGGCAAGGCAATAATGCAGTACATGAACGATAAGTGTAAGGAATGGGATGAAGACCTTAATCTCGGGTTTTCAATTTACGGTACCCCGTTGGAATCAACAACATATAAATTTGCAAAGTGTTTACAGAAGCGCTTTGGAATAATCAAGGGTGTAACTGATAAGAATTACATAACCAATAGTTATCATATTCATGTTACAGAACCTATCGATGCCTTCACTAAGCTTTCCATTGAATCTGAATTCCAGTCACTTTCAACAGGAGGGGCAATATCTTATGTGGAGACATCTAATTTGGGCAATAATATTGAAGCCGTGCTCGAAGTGATCAAGTTTATCTATGACCATATAATGTATGCTGAACTTAACACAAAATCTGATTATTGTCAGGTGTGCGGATTTGATGGCGAGATACAGATTATTGAAGATAAGAAAACAGGCAAACTTGTATGGGAATGCCCTAATTGTGGTAATAGAGACGAAAAGAAACTTAATGTAGCACGTCGTACTTGCGGTTATATAGGAAGTAATTTTTGGAATCAAGGCAGAACTCAAGAAATAAAGGAAAGAGTTATACATCTTGGTGATGACGAATGAATTACATAAAAATCAGTAAGTGTGATACTGCTAACGGCACAGGCATAGGAGTTGTACTCTGGGTATCGGGGTGCAACTGTCACTGCCACGGCTGTCATAATCCTCAAACTTGGGATTTCAATGTAGGACAATTATTTACAGAAGATACGATGCAGGAACTCCTCGACGTTCTCAATAAACCTTATATCTCTCGATTAACTCTTTCCGGGGGACATCCTCTTGAATCACAAAATCTTGAAACTGTTTATCAAATTGTTAAAACGGTTAAAGAAAAATTTCCAAACAAAAAAATCTGGCTCTATACAGGTTATACTTGGGAAGAGATTTTAAATAATGACAGAGAAAACAAAAGAGCCAATACGAACAGCATATCTCCACTTGATATTGTTAGATGTTGTGATATTCTTGTTGACGGCAAATATGAAAAAGATAAAAGAGATATATCGTTAGCATTTGCCGGTTCAAGCAATCAACGCGTTATTGATATTCAAAAAAGCTTCAAGCAAAACAAGGTAGTCCTTTTCTGTGACTAAAATAATTTCCAAATCCTCTTGACATATTGGATATAATATGCTATTATATAAATAAGTTAAGCAATATTGGAAAGGATTGATGTCATATGCTCGTAGCTCCCAAAGGAGAAATTATCTGGGCGGTATATATATGTAATGGCATGCAAACTCATGCCATTACATCTTCTGCCCTTAGAGATGTTTATTTTTTATGTGAAGTTCAAGGTAATAAATTGGTAAAAACAAAAAAGAAATCGCCAAAACCAATGGAGCTTGAACACTATATTGATTATCTGAAAGGATGAATGAAATGACTTATGTTATTGTTGGTATAGTAACCGTTGCAATATGTATCGGCGCTTTCGTTATCGGATTAAGAGAAGGCAGAATTCAAGGGGAAGGCTGCGCAACGATTGTTATAATTTTTAAACTCAAAGATGTTTTTAATCGTGTGCTGATGCTTGTTCCTGCAGAAAAACATGAGGAACTGTCAACTATCATTAAGGATTTTTACGATGATATACAGGTAACGGTGGATATCGATGATTAAACTACCACAGAAATCAGGCGAAGTAGTGATTGGCAGCTTTGACGAATATTTCAGACCGTATGCTAAAATCAAAATAGGGGACTATTTACTTTATAATCCTGCAATGGATAAGGTAGTGGTTGTTTCGATTAATGATCGTCCTCAATATGCCCTAAAACATATTAGAAAGAAAGGCTTACTTAAAAAGAGCTGCATTGTAACTATTGAAAAATTATGAGGTGCTTAACAAAGAGGTGATATAGTGGATTACAGTGAAATCATTGATGATATTCTTGATAAAGTCTTCGTGGAAACCTTTGGGATTCACTGAATAATCCACCGCCTTGGTTTAACCAATTCGTCAATTGGCAAGATATAAAGAAGGTAAAAAATAATGAAACAGATAGTACAAACATACTATACCCTTATTTTGACGATAAGAAAAGAAGAACATGAGATCCGACAAAAGCTTGACCAGTATTGTGGTTATGGGGGCAGATGGTACTACACAGAAATGCAGCCTGCCAAAACAGAGTGTATTACATCATATGACGAATTTATTCAAAGATGTTCATATCCTTGTTTCGACTGCATGTTCCCGTGGGAAAAATCAAAATTTGGCGATAAATATTCGGAGTTACCTTTAAAATGGGGTTGGGCGAAGTTTTCCAATAAGAACTTTGTTTCGTGCGAAATAACTACCGAATATCTAAAACATGAAATTTATACTTTGCAGGATTTAATAAAGCGCCTTCCGGCAAATGAGATGATTGAATATCTCAAGGATAACGGATTGAATGTGTGTCCAACAACAAGATAATATTTATGGACTTACTTCCAAGTCTGTGGCAATAAAAAAGGAGAGAAATCATGAAATTTGAAAAAATATCAGCAAGTCAGTTTTTAAAAGATGTTAAGAATTGTGCTCCCGGTCTTACCGAGGAAGCATACATAGCGCTGTATGACCAGTTGAAGCTGCCAAAGCGTGCCACATCAGGCTCCGCAGGCTATGACTTTTATGCACCATATGCGTTTAAGCTTGAGGCCGGTGAATCAATAAAGATTCCCACCGGCATAAGAGTGCTGCTCGATAACGACAAGTTCCTTGCTATTTATCCCAGAAGCGGACTTGGATTCAAGTTTAAACTGCAGATATGGAATGAAATTCCTGTAATCGATGCGGATTTTTACAACAACCCTAACAATGAAGGTAATATTTTTATTAAACTTTACAATGACAGCCCAGAGGGTAAAACTGTGCTTGTCAGACAAGGGGAAGCTTTTGTGCAGGGCGTTATTCAGCAGTATTTTATGATCGAAGACGATGACGCCGACGGCATCAGAAATGGCGGCTTCGGTAGCACTACAAAATGATGAGACTTCTTATCTTCGTTCTGCTTGTGTTTGTTGTAGTCAATATAATCGTTTTGATTATTGGTTGCTACAAAAACAAAAAGCAAAAAAATCAAAGTAATAAACCCGATAAAGGGTTTTTTAATTAAAATCAAAGGAGTAATGTAAAAATGAACAAAGGAATTATTACAACAGTTGTCCTCGCTATTGTTTTGGTCGTAGGTATCATCGGCTTCGCAGTATGCACCACTAATATTGGTGCAGGTTATGTCGGCTACAAGTATGACCGCACAATTAAAAACGGGGCACCAAATACCATCGAAGGCACGTCGGTAATAGACGCTCAGCTTACTGGTCTCGTCTGGATCAATCCTGTAACTCAGGAAGTTCTTAAGTATCCCACCACTATCGTTACCCGTAACTGGACAGGCATCGCCGAAAACGACAGTAAGGAAGACTGGTCTATGACTGTTGGTACCAAGGAAGGTAAAAACATTGAGGCCGACATCTATATTTCAGTGAAGCCCAGAGATATCGGTTCAATTATTAAGAACTTCGGTACCAAGAAGTTCGACAGCATTGTAGATGATGACATCTACGGTCTCGCCAAGGGTAAGCTTTCGGTTATCACTCAGAATTATTCCGTATATGATATCCAGTCTTCTCGCTCTCAGATACAGACCGAAACAGCTGAAATACTCGCCGATACACTTCTTAATACATACGGCGTTGAGCTTGTGCGCTTTGAAATCGGCACACTTTCACTTCCTGCGGACATTCAGACTAAAATTGACGAGAAGACAAATGCGATGAACGAGGTCGAGCTTGCTAAGCTTGCAAGAGAGAAGCAGGATGAAACCAATCAGATGATCGTGGATCAGCAGAAGGCAGAATCTGAAAAGGAGCTTGTTCGCCGCCAGAATGAAGCCGATGCAGCCGCATATGAGAAGCAGAAGGCGGCCGAGGCTGAACTTATCGTTGCTGAGAACAAGATCAAGGTGGCAGAGGCAGACGTCGAGGTTGCAAGACTTCAGAAGGAAGCAGAACTTGAAAAGCAGAAGTCTTATACTGCCGAATATTTCGAGGATAAGAAGCTCGATGTTCAGATGAAGGCTGTTGAAAAAATCAACCCCAATGTCAAGACAATTATTACCGATGGCAGCGGCAGCGGTTATGCAGGTCTCGTTGGCATCAAGGAAGTTCTTGACGGGCTGGACGGGGAATAATAGATTGCTACAGTCCAACAAGGCGGCGAATATGTATAAGCCAAAAGTAATTACACCAAAACAATTATCAGAATATCTGAATTGTTCAATAAATATAGCATATGATCTGTGTCACAGACGGGATTTCCCATCATTTAAGGTCGGAAGAAAAATACTTATAATTGAAGATGAGCTCCATTCATGGATGCTTAAACAAACAACAAAATAATAAGATAAGGGATCACTTCGGTGGTCTCTTATTTTTTTGCTTAAAAATATAGATATGCAGATATACCAGAACCAGTGGATGAATCAGTCTCAAGATTTGGTAAGGTGATTTGGCAGGTGTGTCTTATCCCAATTATTATTATTGTTCGTGAAACTTCGACACACCTCTGATGGTGTGTTTTTTGTGTGATGGTGTGTTTTTCAGCAACTGTTTCAAAGTGGTGTGTTTTTCAAAAAGCATATTTTCCCATAGACACACTTTCGACACACCAAGTAATACTTTATATGCTTGAAAGTGGCTATAATACGCAATAAAATGCGCTGATACCAAATGAGTTGAAATCTTTTTCAAAATTATGCTGCTGAATTGGAAACTGTCACACCCTCACGGGTGTGTGAGTTGAAATAAATGCACCGTGATCGCATAAATGGTGTTTACAAGTCACACCCTCACGGGTGTGTGAGTTGAAATTGGCATATTCTCAGGACTAAATCCTAATGGGGATGTCACACCCTCACGGGTGTGTGAGTTGAAATCTAAATCATAAATTATTACATCAACGATAAGGGGTCACACCCTCACGGGTGTGTGAGTTGAAATTGTTGGCTCATTTACAAACACGACATCAAAATCAAGTCACACCCTCACGGGTGTGTGAGTTGAAATCTTCCGGGGCACGGGGAAAAGTCGGTGATGATCGTCACACCCTCACGGGTGTGTGAGTTGAAATCGGTTGAACTCGTGGAGAATGCACTCGCCAGTCTCGTCACACTCTCACGGGTATGTACTGAAAATTATGACAATTTCCAGATAGCTGATTTGCACCCATTACGCCCAAAATACAAAGCTAAAGCCAATCACAATCATATCTTAATAAATAAAAACAGCGCAGAAACCCTCGCTTCTGCGCCGAACATTATTCCCTAAAAATATTAAGCAAAGCCGAAAACAGCAGATAATAAATACAGTCTGAAAGAACCGTGCAGATAACACCCGCAGCTATCATTTTAGCTGTGCCGAACAGCGGCTCTTTGATGTGACTTACCTGCGGAGCCTTGCTCTTGGCGAACAACAGGGCAGTCGCCGCAATATGCGCCGCAATGCCGATAATCAGCAGCCAAACAGCATCGTATCTGAAAATAGAATACAGAAAAATGCAGCCTACCATAAACACAATGTTGATGATAAGATGTATGCCTGCGGAAATGTCACGCCTTGTTATTTTGCTGCAAAGAAGATTCGATGGAAAGGTTATGACCGCCGCCAAGACCGCCAGCAGCAGATTGCTTCCTACAAGTGATGCAAAGAAAAGCGAGTAGAATTCCATTGGAAAGATATTCCACAGTATCAGCCACAGCACTACAGCGGCTGCGGAGCATATTGCGGCGATTTTTTTGCGCTTAGGCGTGAAAAATGGCTCTCGGATTGTTTTGGCTTTTTCGGACATGGCTTTATGTGCGGTCAGACAGACTGACCCACGCTCCTTTCAAATAAAATAAACAGCTTTTCATGCGTTTCCCATAAATATGTATTACAATGATTATACGATTTTCACGCTCTTTTGTCAAGCGGATAAAATGGCCCTGTACCGTATGAGAACCGTTCCTGCCTTGACATTCGCAGATAAAAGTGGTAAGATATATCCATATTATATATGTATGAAAGGGTGTTCATATGGATTTTTCAAAGCTGAATTTCGGCGTGGACGGCGACAGCATCACAGCAGGGGAGCAGTGGTCGTATCACGTATATAAAGAGCTGGGAATGGCTTCCCATCACAATGTTGCCGTAGGCAGCTCCGTTTGGTACAAGCGCACTATCGCGTACAGCGGCGGAAGCGTTACCACTCAGGATTATACTTCTCCCGATTTTGCTGGCATCAGCGACGGCTGGGAGGAAACTGACGACCCTGTTGAGCTTCAGAAGAGAGCCAACAACTGCGCTGTCGTTCATACCCAGCGCTTTATTGAAGAGGTAAAGAGCGGAAAGGCTCCCGTGCCCGATGTGTTCGCTTTTGCAATGGGCACAAATGATGCTGAGGACTGCCTTGGCTGCCCCGATAAGGCTCTGGAGGGCAAGACCCTTGAAGGCAATGAAAGCGTTGACCTTTTCACCGAGGCAGGCGCAGCAAGATGGTGCATACAGCGCATTATGGAGGAGTTCCCTCTCTGCCGTGTGTTCGTGCTCACACCTATCCAGACCGCAACACCCGAGCATAACAAAAAGATCGAAAAGACTATCGAGGTGCTCCGCAAGGTAGCGGGCGGAATGAGCGCACAGGTCATCGACTGCTTCCACAACAGCGGTATCTGCGAGAAGTTCGAGGTGATCGGCGGCACAGGAAAATATCTCCGTGACGGACTTCACCCCGATGTTCCCGGTCAGACCCTCGAGGGAATGTATGCCGCCAAGGAGATACGCAACAATATGTTCAACTGATGTGAATGTCAGGGGTTTGTTCTGATGTTGTAGAACTCTCTTTCACGCATGGCGTAAATGGCGTTTCTGCGGCGTTCTCTGCGCTTCTGTGCAGCTTTTTCCTCAGCCTTTGCGGAAGCTCTTGCAAGTCCTGCGGAGAAGATGAGCACGCCCATGAAAGCACCGTAAAGCGCAATAAAATATGTCATTGCAGTGGGGTCGCTGGCGGCTGACAGTCTGGTGAACCTTATTGTCACAAGTGCGTCGGCGGCAACGCAGAGGGCTGCGGCAGCGGGATATTCTCTGATTATTGACATTATTTTTTTCATATTATCATATCCTCTCTTTGATTTGAATAAGCTTTTCTGCTGTTCATCATATTTACATTATAGCACACGATCTGGTCGGAAAATCGGACAGCAAATCAGACATTTTGACATTGGATATATAGAATGTACTATGAAAACGTTTGAGAAAGTTAGCTTTGCTGTTCAAATGTTAAAAATATGATAAATCGCAAAAATCCTATTGGCAATACCGAAAAAATGTGGTATAATGAGTTGAATGTGAAAATTCAGGCGGGCATTCAGCCACGCCGTTTTCAGACAAAATAAATTATGAGGTGATCACAATGAACGAAATGGAACTTTACTCACTCTGGTGCGAAAAGGCTGTTGATGACCCTGACCTTCAGACTGAACTTAAGTCTATCGCAGGTGACAGCGACGCTATCAAGGACAGATTTTACCGTGATCTGGAATTCGGTACAGGCGGTCTCCGTGGTGTTATCGGTGCAGGTTCATACAGAATGAACGTTTATACAGTAAGAAGAGCAACTCAGGGTCTTGCAGACTATGTTAACAAGGCTTTCACATCTCCCTCTGTTGCAATTTCCTACGACAGCCGTATCAAGTCCGGCGTTTTCGCTAAGGAAGCAGCATCAGTTCTGGCTGCAAACGGCATCAAGGTACATATCTATACTGAGCTTATGCCCACTCCCATGCTTTCCTACGCAGTAAGAAACCTGAAGTGCAGCGCAGGTATCATGATCACAGCTTCCCATAACCCTGCCAAGTACAACGGCTACAAGGTTTACGGTTCCGACGGCTGCCAGCTCACACTTGACGCAGCTGAGATCGTGCTCAAGAATATCGAAAGCGTTCCCATGTTTGACGGTGCAAAGACCATCTCCTATGATGACGGCGTTGCAGACGGCAGAATAAACTACATTCCTCAGTCCGTTATCGACAGCTATCTTGACGAGGTATCCAAGCAGGGTATCCACACCGATCTGGTTAAGTCCAGCGGACTCAAGGTAGTTTACACTCCTCTTAACGGCACAGGAAACAAGCCTGTAAGAGCTATCCTCAAGAAGATAGGCGTTGAGGACGTTACCGTAGTTCCCGAGCAGGAATATCCCGACGGAAACTTCCCCACCTGCCCCTTCCCCAACCCCGAGATCAAGGAAGCACTTGCAAAGGGTCTGGAGCTTTGCAACGTTGTAAAGCCTGACCTTCTCCTCGCTACCGACCCCGACTGCGACAGAGTTGGTATCGCAGTTCCTTCCGACAACGGCTATGAGCTGTTCACCGGTAACGAAGTAGGCGCAATGCTTCTCGAATACATCTGCTCCGAGAGAACAAAGATGGGCACAATGCCTGCCGATCCCGTTGCAGTAAAGACCATCGTTACAACCGATATCGCAGCTAAGATCGCTAAGGAATACGGCGTTAAGCTTATCGAAGTTCTTACAGGCTTCAAGTTCATCGGCGAGCAGATCGGCTTCCTGGAGGATAAGGGTCAGGAAGACAGATACATCTTCGGCTTCGAGGAGAGCTACGGCTACCTGGCAGGCTCCTATGTAAGAGACAAGGACGCAGTTGTTGCTTCCATGCTCATCTGCGAAATGGCTGCATTCTACCGCACCAAGGGCATTTCCCTCATTCAGGCAAGAGAGAATATGTACAAGAAGTACGGAGTATATATTCACAGCCAGTCCTCTTTCGTTTGCGAGGGTGTGACCGGTATGGAGAGAATGAAGGAGATCATGTCCGACCTCAGAACCAACACTCCCAAGACTATCGGCGGTCTTACCGTAACACGCTTCGAGGATTACCTTGCAAGCACCTCCGTTGATACCGCAACAGGCGCAAAGACAATGCTTACACTTCCCAAGTCCGATGTGCTCACATTCAAGCTCACTGACGGCGCAAGCGTTATCATTCGTCCCTCCGGCACAGAGCCTAAGATCAAGGCTTACTACACCACCACAGGCACTACCAAGGCAGAAGCTGCTGCTCTTGAAAAGACCATTTCCGATGATTTTGCAAAGATCCTCGGTTTCTGATCAACACAACAACTGACAGATATACAAACACCGCCGGCAGGCAATGCCGGCGGTGTTATTTTTGATGTTCGGAGATGATCTGTTGAATAAAGATCCGGCAAAAAGAGCAGTTATCTATGTTATGGGACTGTTTATAATGACATTGGGAGTATCCATATCCGTAAAATCCAATCTTGGCGTTTCCCCCGTAAGTTCAATACATATCCTTTGCGGTCTGCATGATATTTATTGGCAGCCTGGGAAGCGTAGGCGCAGGAACCATAATCGCCGCAGTGCTTGTGGGACTTGAACTGAAGCTTATAACAAAGCTTTTCGGCAGGTACCGTGACAAGCTTCTGCCGCAGAGCTGATAATACATATGCGCAAACAAAAAAGCTCCCCCGAGAAATTATCTCGGGGGAGCTTTGGTTTATTTTGTCATCAGCTGTCCTTTTCAGGTGCGATAGTCGTAAGAGAGAGCTTCTCGCCGTCGCTGTCAACCTTGATAGTAGTAAAGGGGTCAAGGTCGTTTGCGATCATAGTGCGGGCGATAAGAGTTTCAAGCTTGCTCTGGATATATCTCTTAAGGGGACGTGCGCCGTAAATGGGGTCATAGCCCTCCTTAGCGATAAATTCCTTAGCTTCGTCAGTGACTTCAAGCTCAAGCTGCTTGTCCTCCAGACGCTTTCTCAGACCGTCCAGCATAAGGTCGATGATAGGATATATCTCCTTCTTGGAAAGGGGCTTGTAGAATACTATCTCGTCCAGACGGTTCAGGAACTCGGGACGGAAGTGAGTTTTCAGAAGCTTATCAACCTGAGCTCTTGCCTCGGGAGTTATCTCGTTGTTCTCGTCAATACCTTCAAGGATATACTCGGAGCCAAGGTTGGAGGTCAGTATGATTATGGTGTTCTTGAAATCTACCGTTCTGCCCTGAGAGTCGGTGATACGGCCGTCATCAAGTACCTGGAGCAGAATGTTGAATACATCGGGGTGAGCCTTCTCGACCTCATCGAAGAGGACTACGGAGTAAGGCTTGCGGCGAACAGCCTCAGTCAGCTGACCGCCCTCCTCATAACCAACATATCCCGGAGGCGCTCCGATAAGACGGCTCACGGAGTGTTTCTCCATGTACTCGGTCATGTCGATACGGACAATGTTCTTTTCATCGTCAAACAGTGCCTGTGCCAGAGCCTTTGCAAGCTCGGTCTTACCAACACCTGTAGGACCCATGAAGAGGAAGGAACCGATAGGACGGTTGGGGTCCTGTATTCCCGCTCTTGAACGGAGTATTGCCTCGCTGACCTTTTGAACAGCCTCGTCCTGACCGATAACTCTCTTGTGGAGAACCTCGTCCAGATGCAGCAGCTTCTCACGCTCGCCCTCCATAAGCTTGGATACGGGTATGCCTGTCCATCTGCCAACGATCTTGGCGATCTCTTCATCTGTTACCTTGTCACGGAGCAGAGTATGCTTCTCATAGTCATCAGCAGCAGCCTCAGCCTCTTCCAGCTCTTTTTTCAGAGCAGGGAGCTTGCCGTACTTCAGCTCGGCAGCCTTGTTAAGGTCGTAGCTGCGCTCAGCTTTGGCAATGTCGGCGTTGGTGTGCTCAATGTCCTCACGGAGCTTCTGGAGACGGGAGATAGAGTTTTTCTCGTTTTCCCAGCGTGTTTTCATGGAGTTAAACTCGTCACGCAGCTCGGAAAGCTCTTTTCTTACCTCTGCCAGCTTCTCCTGAGATATCTTGTCCTCTTCCTTTTTGAGGGCAGTCTCGGCGATCTCCTTCTGCATGATCTTTCTTGCGATATCATCAAGCTCGGTAGGCATGGAGTTCATTTCCGTGCGGATGGTAGCGCAGGCTTCATCAACAAGGTCGATAGCCTTATCGGGGAGAAATCTGTCGGTAATGTAACGGTTTGAAAGAACAGCGGCGGTGATAAGTGCGCTGTCCTGAATTTTTACGCCGTGGAACACCTCGTAACGCTCTTTAAGTCCACGGAGGATAGAAATGGTATCCTCAACGGTAGGCTCATCAACACGCACGGGCTGGAAACGTCTTTCAAGCGCAGGATCCTTTTCGATGTACTGACGGTACTCGTTAAGAGTGGTCGCACCGATGCAGTGAAGCTCGCCTCTTGCAAGCATAGGCTTTAAGAGGTTGCCTGCGTCCATAGCGCCGTCGGTCTTGCCGGCACCGACAATGGTGTGCAGCTCATCAATGAAGAGGATTATCTTGCCTTCGGACTTTTTAACTTCGTTCAGAACGGCTTTCAGACGCTCCTCAAATTCGCCCCTGAACTTAGCGCCCGAAATAAGAGCACCCATATCAAGGGAGAAGAGCTTTCTGTCCTTTAAGTTGTCGGGAACATCTCCACGGACGATACGCTGTGCCAGACCCTCTGCAATGGCAGTTTTACCGACACCGGGTTCACCGATAAGAACGGGGTTGTTCTTGGACTTACGGGACAGGATACGGATAGTGTTTCTTATCTCGCTGTCACGGCCGATAACAGGGTCAAGCTTGTTCTGACGGGCAAGCTCCACAAGATCCTGACCGTACTTTTTAAGCACATCATAGGTGTCCTCGGGAGTATCGGTGGTAACACGCTGGTTGCCTCTTACCTCCTGAAGAGCCTTCAGGAAGCTGTCCTTGTCAATGGCAAAGTCCTTGAATATCTGTTTGATGTCCTTGTCAGCGTTGTCAAAGTAGGAGAGCATAACGTGCTCTACGGATACAAATTCATCGCCCATGTTCTTGGCAATGGCTTCGGAGGCGTTGAGCAGTCTGTCAAGGGACTGGGAGATATAAACGGTGTTCATATCACGTCCGCTGCCCGTTACCTTGGGTATATTTGCCATAACACGCTCAAGGCTGCCTGCAATAACGGTTGCGTCCTTGCCCAGCTTTTTCATCAGCTGAGGGATAAGACCGTTTTCCTGAGTCATCAGCGCATAAAGCAGATGAGGCTGGTCAACGTTGGTGTTCTGGTACTCAATAGCGGTATCCTGTGCAGCCTGAATGGCTTCTATAGTCTTTTTGGTAAGTTTCTGCATATTCATAAAATTCATCTTCCTTTCAGACGGTGAGTTATATTTTCAAGTGGGGGAGTGCTTCGGTCAGCTACCTGTTGCGGCTCATGACCTCATAAAGAATATTCATATGTGACCGCTCCTTTGTACGGATATTTTGCGGGAAATTTGTATTTTAACGCCGAAAATTTCGGCACCAAAATGCTTGACAATCAAATGAAAATGTGCTATAGTTTATTTTGTAGCTTTTTTGATGAAAGGATGTGTCGTGATGCCCGCCGATAAAAACGGATTTAAAACTATTGCCGAAAACCGAAAGGCAAGGCACGATTACTTTGTCATCGAAAGCTATGAAGCCGGTATCGAGCTTGTGGGAACTGAGGTCAAGGCCATCCGCCAGGGCGGCGTTAATCTCAAGGACTCATGGTGTACTATTGAAGACGGCGAGCTGTGGGTGAAGGGAATGCACATATCTCCCTACGAACACGGCAACATTTTCAATCGTGACCCCATGCGAGTCAGAAGGCTGCTGCTCCATAAGAAGGAGATCAACAAGCTTTTCGGTACTATCAAGCAGGAGGGGCTTACTCTCATTCCTATCTCTCTTTACTTCAAGGGTTCAAGGGTCAAGATGCAGGTCGGTCTTTGCAAGGGCAAGAAGCTTCACGATAAGCGTGATGCAATGGCTGCCGAGGCTGCCAAGCGTGATATTGACAGAGCCATCAAGGAGAGAAACAGGTAAAACGTTCGCTTCATAACCTGGGGATGTAAAGGTTTCGACGGGGATTGTGAAGCATGATAAGCGAGCAGAGGACTGTGCTGATCTCTATAACCCGCACACGTTTTAAAATTAGACGACAACGATAATTTTGCTTTAGCAGCTGCGTAAGCGCTGCTCGTCTGCCCGGAAAGTACCGTGGTTCCGGCTCAGGCGTCGATTAACGGTGAACGTCATTCGGGAGTGCCTGCGCCCGTCTGATGTATCGCAGGCTACTGAGTTCAGCTGTGTGTCTGTTCACGGCTGAACGAGGGAATGTAAATAACAGACTACGCTCGTAGAAAGTCGTGTGGATCGGTTTTCGGACACGGGTTCGATTCCCGTCATCTCCACCAGATATCCGTCTGTAAGGATTTCCTTGCAGGCGGTTTTCTTTTTTCTGACTTTTTACAAGTATCAGTATAACTGCTTATTGTGACAATATAATGTTAGAATTGTGACAAATAAGTAAATTTTAGCACTCTGTGCGTGAGAGTGCTAATTTCCTGCTTTTCCTCTTTTATGAGTTTATTTTACCATATTATATGTGCAGATGTCTATAGATTTCGGAAGTTTTAATTTGATTTTAATGAAATAAAATTCCCCTTACTGATATGGTTGATACATAGATCAGTAAGGGGGATATGTATGTGTTTATAGGGAGAGGTGAGTAAAACATATCGCAGCGTTTTATAAGTGATATAAACAAAAGACTTTGGTACCAAATACGATGCCTCTTATCTTACCACTTATATCCGCAGTTCTTACAGTGCATAGTTTTACCTAAGTTACTACTAAATAATCCAACCAAAGCAAAGCCAAAAGCTTTTTGAGCTGTAGATATTCTTTCTACATTTGTTGAACCGCAGGTAGGACACTTAGGTACATTAGCTCTTTGAGCTTGTTGTTTTTCCATACGCATCATATCAAGAGTAGCTTGCTGTTGGGCTTTTTCTACCCCTACCCTTTTATTGTAGAGTTCTTCATCGAAGAGTGGATTGGGTTTTACATATTCTTCGAGGATTTTCTTAGATGGGTCAAAATCGTAACCGCCATCATATAACCATTTGTCCCACGAATACGGCGTTACAATTTCTTTAGTTCCACAAAAATTACATATATCATTTTCTCCACCAATATTCCCACATTTGGGGCAATATGCCATCATATCTTCTTTCTCATTTTTATTCATAATAAATCACCTCTGTACTTTAATTATATACTATAAATTAAATGAAGTCAACATTATTTATAAAATTTATTCAAAACGTAAATTTTATATTTGGTATTTAAGACTGTTGACGGAAGTTTAACAAATATATTTAAGAAGACAGAACAGATATCAAGTGGGTTTAATTTGGCATCAACTGAAGTAGCTGGTTTTGTTAATCAATTTAACAGAATAAATAGTAATCAGCAATTTGATAGACCTTGGGAAAGATTTTTACAAGGTGCAACAAATCGTGATTCTAATGTTGCTTTATACTTTGCTGAACTCGCTGAAAAGGGAGCTTCTGCAAAAGCAAGTATTGAGGGTGTCTATGCTGCAATTCTTGATGGTAATACTAAAGGTTTTGCCAATGTAAAATCAACAATGACTTTGTTCAATCAGGCACAACAGTCTGGTGCAGATAATGCAAAGGCATTTGCAAAAGCAGTTAGTCAGAGTAATACTCAGCTCGGTAATTATTTGGGCGGTCTTAACGGAGCTAAAGCATCTCTTGTTGGTTATGGTACACAATTAGCGATTACAACAGCAAAAACTATAGGTCTTCGAGCTGTCACTATGGCTCTTAATGCTGCTTTAACTTGGGGATTATCCGCTGGTATAAGTGCTTTGATTTCATGGTTAGATACGGTAATTGTTACTGAAAAAGAACTTGCTGAAAAGACAAAACAAACAGCAGATGAAGCTAAAAAATCTTACCTGCAATCTTGCCCTTTCACCAATCTCCACCCGCCGCATAATATAAAAAAGCGGAAAATCACAGGAGCAGCGGCCCTGTGATACTCCGCCGAATACATTACCGAAAGGAGAGGGAAGATGAACGAAAACGACAAATGCAGTACAGACGGACTGACCATACCCCGGGGACGTTTTCCTCAGGATACACCTCTTGCCATGGCATATGTGCCCTATCAGGAGTGGGAGGACACCTACGCCGAGAATGTAGCTCTGGCAAAGGGCACCATATTCCCGTCGCTTGATATGCCTTTTCTTGGAAAGGAGGGCGTAGCACAGTATGGAAAATAAACGCCGTCAGCTTATGTACGCCATTCAGATGTACGACTTTTATCTGTATGAGCTCCAGCTGTACCTCGACACTCACCCCACCTGCCGCAACGGACTTTTTGCGTTCAGACGATACAAGGAACTGCGTGAAAAGGCAGTACGGTCATATAATGAGCTGTTCGGACCTCTGACACCTATCCAGTCAGGCTGCGAAAATGTCTTTGAATGGGCAAAGGGCCCCTGGCCGTGGGAAAAGGAGGCTAACTGATATGTGGATATATGAAAAAAAGCTCCAGTATCCCGTTAACATCAAAAATCCGAATCCTGCTCTGGCTAAAATGATAATTTCACAGCTTGGCGGTCCCGACGGTGAGCTTGCTGCATCACTAAGATACCTGAGCCAGAGATATACCGCACCCTATGCTCAGGTAAAGGGCATTCTGACCGATGTCGGCACCGAGGAGCTTGCTCATGTTGAGATGATCTCATCTATAGTATATCAGCTGACCAAGAACCTTACTCCCGAGCAGATAAAGGCAGGCGGACTGGACGCATACTATGTTGACCATACGCTGGGCATCTATCCGTCATCGGCAGCAGGCGTTCCGTTCACCGCAGCGTACTTCCAGTCAAAGGGAGATATTCTCACCGACCTCCATGAAAACATGGCTGCGGAACAGAAAGCTCGCTCGACCTACGATAATATCCTGCGTTTTGCAGATGATCCCGATGTCCGTGACCCCATAAAGTTCCTGAGACAGCGTGAGATCGTACATTTCCAGAGGTTTGGTGAAGCTCTTCGCATAAGTCAGGATAACCTCAACTCCAGAAACTTCTACGCATTCAACCCTGAATTTGATGTCCGCTGAGAAGCGGACGAAAAAAACGTCGGATACACATTTGTGTGTCCGACGTTTTGCATTATCAAACTATAAGCAGTATCGCAGCCATTACAGCGTATGTGGAAAGAAAGTACAGAACGATAAATGTAACCAGCAGCGCCGCTGAGGTTCCGCCTGCGCTTTTGAGAGCTTCCGATACGTTTATGCCGCTTGCTGCTGCGCTTTTCTTTATCTTGCTTCCCTTGGAGATAACGTTTTTGTAGTAGAAGTAATTTGAAAGCGTTGCAAAGATGAATATGACTACCCAGCTCACCAGCGAAGATATGTTGTACAGCATATTGAAGCTTTCACCGGTGACACTGAACTCGGCAACCTTGGTAAGCGCCGCTTCAAACGAGGGATACATATTAACAAGTGCGTCCTTGAAGCCGTATTCCGTGAGCATTATCTTCATGCCCATAAGCGATGAGGGAATGGATATGATGGACTTTATCAGCAGCACCAGAAACGCCAGCAAAGGCATCTTTCTGTAAGCAAAGTAAAATTCGGGGAATAGCATTGCGGGGATATTGAAGCTCAGCTTGAATTTTGTGGCTTTCATCACCCTGAACTTGGGAAGATAGAACCTTGTGTTGCTGCCTATAAAATCCGCAATGTCCTTGGTGGTCATGTCCTCGTCGTACTTTTCATCGGGACTGAATCCGCAGAGAGGATCGCTGTAGTTGAGCATATACGGATACATGGTCTCCATAGCGTTCTGCTCGGCGTTGTTGAAAAAGGTATCGCCGTTTGAAAAGCTTTCCTGTTCTTCACCGTCCGCTTTGTCTTTCTGTGAAAGGTAATAGGGAGTGGGAGTGCCGCACTTGTCGCAGAAAAGCTGGTCATTTCGCAGAGTATTGCCACAGACTGAGCATTTAAGCCCCTCCGCCTGCTCTTTTTCCTCGACCTCTGCTTTCCAGCTCATGTGCTTGCTGTGCAGCTCGTAGTTTATACATCTGCCCTCTTTTTTGTAGCAGTCCCTGTGATAGGGAGTGCCGCATTCGGGGCATACCACGATATCGTCATCATCGGTAAATTTTTTACCGCAGGACTTGCATTCATATCCTGTATAGTTAAACAAACTATACTCCTCCGATCTGCCATTGGCTAGGTTTGTTCCTTATAGTATATCACATTTTTTTCCAAAAAACAAGACGATTTCATACTTTCATCTTTTTAACACAAAGATATCATTTTTTGTGAGAAAAAATTACACATTGCAGGTGTAATATAAAATGCGGAGGATTATATAATCTCTATGGAAAGAATGATGAAAAATGAGATCAGGAAAGATCATTAAAAGAATTATTCAGCTGGCGCCTGTGCTTATGATCGTTCTTATGGCTGTGATATATTTTGCCGCCCTTAAAGACCTTACCTTTGAGCAGGTGCTGAACTATACGCCCACAGCTCCCTTGGCTGCTGCGGCTGTGTTACTGCTTATGTATGCACTGAAATCCCTGTCCTATTTCTTCCCCATGCTGCTCATTGCCGCAGTTGCGGGAGCGGTACTGCCCATATATGCGGCTATCCCCGTTAATCTGCTGGGAATAGTTATAATGGCGTCCATTCCCTATGCAGTGGGAAAATATGCCGAGGGAGAAGTGGTGGACAAGCTTGCCGCAAAGCACGAGAAAATAAGCATCGTCCGTGAATACAGCACCAAGCACCAGCGGTTCGGAGCATTTTTCCTCCGTATCGTCAGCTGCCTGCCATATGATATCGTAAGCCTTGTTATGGGAAGCCTGCGCTTTGATTACAAGGACTACATCATCGGCTCGTTTCTGGGCACAGCTCCGGGAATAATACTTACTACTTTTATGGGCTCAGCCATAACCGAGCCGCTTTCGCCCGAGTTCATCATCTGTGCTGTCATTGAGGTCATCATTGCCGTTTCGTCTGCGGTGGCTTACAGGATACACAGGAAAAAGCAGGGTAAGATCAGCGGTCAGGGTCAGGAGTAAATGCGGAGCTTTCTCCGTTCAGATAATTGTGAGCTTCTGTCAGGAATGCTTCACGCTGCTCTGCCAGAACCTCTGAATGTTCGTTTTCCTCGATATATGCCGTTACCTGACTGAGAGCCTCGGCAACAGTTTCGGGGTCGGTGTCGCTAAAGAACTTGAACAGGCTCATATAGCAGTATCTCTGCTTGCCCTCGCATATGCGCTTTGCTATATCCATGCAGAGCTGTATGATGTCCTCGTCATTTTCAATAAGACCGCACACCCGCAGTCCCGCAAAATCCACTTGATTTGCAGCTATTACCGCTGACTTTTTGAAATAGTCGGAGCATATCTTCATTGCCTGCTCGTTTTCGGGATTTATCATGCCGAAAAGCTGTGCGGAGAACTTGCGGCAGAACAGAGGAATGAAGAACGGGTCGCTTACGGTGAAGCTTTCTGTATCTGAAAGGGTCTTGTATGCAAGGAACTCGTACCACCTTATATCCAGATCGTCGATATCAATGGTAAAGTGTACCTTTTCATTGTCGGGAGTGAAAAAGGCGGTGGGGGAGCCTTGGGCATACTTGCCGTCCGCATAGTCCAGACCGTCCAGCACCCACATCAGCTTGGGATAATCCACAGGGTCTTTCATAAGATAGCTGAACTTGTCATACGCCGCATAGTTATCCTTGATGAAATAGGCGAAAAATCCTGCCGAGGCAAACACATCGGGATAATCTTCATACAGGCGCTTTACCTTGGCGGTGACGGTCTCGCTGTCCTTGTCGAGCATTATGGCATAGCTCATGGTGAGGATAAGCGTGTCGGTGAGAAAGCTGAAAAACGAGCTTTCCGCATCAATATCACGTTCAAGGAGATACCTTGCATAAAGAAAATCGGGCTGGCTCTTTTCGGATATTATATCGTCCGAAGCCCAGCTTATGCCCATATCGGTTATGAGCTTATATTTTGAGGCAAGCCTGCCGTATGCGGCAAAAAGCTTGTCCGATTCTTTGAACAAACAGGTGTGGAGCAGGAAATATGCCTCGTTTACTGCATCGGAGGGATTCATACCGCTGATCAGCCTTTCCAGAAGGTCGTTCAGGCGGTTTGCAAGATAATCGGAAAACTCATTGCTGCGGCACATCATAATGTAAGGCAGGTAGCTTTCGTCACGTATTTTCTCTCTCCAGAATTCATCTGCTGCGGCAGTCTTGAACTTGCACAGCTCCTTGAGCAGCTTTTTGCGCTTGCTGCCGAAAGAAAGCTTTACGTCCGTTACATACTGCGAGCAGAGGTTTTCATCCTCATAATAACTGACCATTCCCGTTGCCTCCGTAATATTTGTTTGTATAATTATATAATAATTTGCCGCCTGCGTCAACCGTTTCACGGCAATATATGGAAAAATTGATAAAAACCGAAAAAACACTTTAAAATAATTCGGTTATGTGATATAATGTAAGATAACGTGTTTGTGCCCAAGCATATCCCTTATAAGGAGGAAAATATTTTGAGCAACGAAAAGAAATTCTCCAAAAAAGCCGCTGACGAAGCAGCTCCCAAGCATATGGCTGAGGCGGCTCCCGCTCCAAAAAAGAAGAAAAGAAAAAAGAAGAAGGCAGGCCCCGTTAAAAAGACCTTTACCGTTATCGGAACCGTGCTTCTTACGCTTATACTTATAGTTGTCATCTCGGTGTCTATCATTGCGGCAGCTCTTACCGTGTATGTAATGCAGTTCAGAGAGAATACGCCCATAGATATCGACCTGGACAGCCTTAACCTTGCCTATACGACCTTTATTTACGGCGATGACAAGGACGGCAATCAGGTAGAGCTTGCAAAGATAAGCCGTGGTGCCAACCGTATCCCCGTATCCATCGACCGTATCCCTCAGCATGTCCGTGACGCTTTCGTATATATCGAGGACGAGCGTTTCTACGAGCACGCAGGCGTTGACTGGAAGCGTACCTTCGGTGCTTTCCTCAACGAGCTTACCCATGGTATGCTTTACGGAAGCAAGCAGGGTGGTTCTACCATTACCCAGCAGCTCGTAAAGAACGTTACCGGTGATAAAGAGCAGAACATGGACAGAAAGATGCGTGAGATATTCCGTGCGGCTGACCTTGAAAAATACCGTACCAAGGACGAGATACTTGATGCATACCTTAACTGTGTAGGTATGGGCGGAAGCTGCTCAGGTGTTCAGGCTGCTGCTCTCAAATATTTCGGCAAGGACGTGTCCGAGCTTGATCTTGCAGAGGCTGCCTGCCTTGCGGCAATCCCCAAAAGCCCCGAAAGCCTTAATCCCTTTGCAAACAAGGAAGCAAACCGTGAGCGTCAGCTCCTGGTGCTCAAGGCAATGTACAATAATGCGGCTATCTCCAAGCAGCAGTATGACGATGCTGTTAACGAGGAGCTTCAGTTCAGAGACCCCAACAGCGAGACCAATTCCAGCGAGATACAGAACTGGTACATTGATATGGTCATTCGTGACGTTACCCTTGACCTTATGAACCTTTACGGCGTTGAGTTCGATGAAGCCAGCGATATGCTCTACAATGGCGGCTACACCATCTACACTCCCATTGATATCGAGATGCAGGAGGCAATAGAAGCCAAGTACAGAGACTACAGCACATTCTCCAACAACGTCCTCAGCGACCCGCCCCAGTCCGCATTCATCTGTATGGACTACACAGGAAATATCCTTGCGGTAGCAGGCGGAATAGGCGATAAGGCAGGCTCCAACATCTTCAACCGTGCCACCATGGCAAAGAGACAGGCTGGTTCAAGCTTCAAGCCCATTGCAGGTTATGCTTATTCCATTGAAAATAACCTTGCCACATGGTCATCAATCTACCCCGACCTGCCCATTGAGATACCCGATGAAAACAACCCCGGTCAGACAAGAAAATGGCCTACAAACTACAGCTCCACAGGTGCAAACAACGTATGGAGCGGAAGATCGTACTTTACGTTCCAGGCTCTCCAGCGTTCGCTGAATACCGTTTCCGCACGTCTCGTGCAGGCGGCAGGCCCCTCAAACGTGTTCGAGTTTGTAATGAACAGGTTCCAGATATCCACACTTACCGCTTACGATGCCGACCTTTCGCCTATGTCCGTTGGTGCGCTCACTCAGGGCGTTTACCTCAGAGAGCTTGTTGCGTCATATCAGCCTTTCGGAAACGGCGGAAAGTATTTCGCTCCCACCTCATATACTTATGTTCTTGACCCCTCGGGTGAGACTATCCTTCAGCACAGTTACACACCTATCCAGTCCATCAGCGAGGAATCCGCTTATGTTATGAACAAGCTGATGCAGCAGGTAATCGAAGGCCCCAACGGTACAGGTAAGGCTGCAAAGCTCAACAACGTTCCCGTTGTAGGTAAGACAGGTACATCGCAGGAGTGGAGAGATAACCTCTTCATCGGCTGCACTCCCGATTACGTCAGCGGCGTATGGTATGGCTATGATGATAACAGAACTGTAAAGTCAGGCACATACTACAACACCGCACAGCTCTGGAAGAACATCTTCGGCGACATTGCGGATGCTGGGGAGAGAACTGAGTTCCCCGAGTGCGAGACCATAAAGGAGCTTTACTACTGCTCCAACACAGGCCTTATCGCCAGCGGAAGCTGCCCCACAGGCAACAAGGGCTACTACAAGTCCACCAACGTTCCCCCTATCTGCACAAAGTGCGGAGGCTCGTCCGCAAGTGCCGCTAATGATGAAAGCACATCGAATTAAAGGAAGTTTTATATGGATAATAAGATAACACTCAGCTGCCCCTGCCATTTTGGTCTGGAAAGCGTACTTAACTTTGAGATAAAGAAGATCGGCGGCGAAAATATCACCGTCACCGACGGACGTATCTCATTCGAGGGCGGATATGATATCCTTGCCCGTGCAAATATCTGCCTTGCCACAGCTGAAAGAGTGCAGATAAAGCTTGCTGAATTTCACGCCGATACCTTTGACGCTCTCTTTGAGGGTGTTAAGGCTATCCCTCTGGAAAGATTTATTGGCAAAAGCGACGCATTTCCCGTCAAGGGTCACAGCCTGAACTCAAAGCTTTCCAGCGTTCCCGCCTGTCAGTCCATTATCAAAAAGGCAGCGGTTGACAGGCTGGCTTCCGTTTATCATCTGAATTATTTCGAGGAAACAGGCTCTGTTCATCAGATACAGTTCAATATCCTCAAGGACACCGTTACCGTTTATCTTGATACATCGGGTGCGGGACTGCACAAGAGAGGCTACCGCCGCAATTCCAACGCTGCTCCTATCAAGGAGACCCTTGCGGCAGGTATAGTTGACCTTGCAATGGTCAAGAGAAATACTATTTTCTGCGACCCTTTCTGCGGAAGCGGAACCTTCCTTATCGAGGCCGCATACAAGGCGCTGAACATTGCTCCGGGACTTAAAAGGACATTTGCAGCCGAAAAGTGGGACGTTATCCCCCAGGATATCTGGCGTGAGGAGCGTGGCCGTGCAATGGACAGCATTATCCGTGACAGTGATTTCTTCGCATACGGCTATGATATCGACCCCGAGTGCGTTCAGCTTTCCATCGACAACTGCGCAAAGGCAGGGGTGAAGAAGCGCATAAGGATAGAGCGTGCCGATATCAGGGATTACGACAACAAGGACGGCGAGATAACAGTCTGCAACCCTCCATACGGCGAAAGAATGCTGGAAATAAAGGAAGCCGAGAAGCTTTATACCGAAATGGGCAAGGTGTTCAAGGCTGATAGAGAGCACCCCTGTGCAATAATCTCGCCCCATGAGGACTTTGAAAAGTTCTTCGGCAAGACTGCCAACAAGCGCAGAAAGCTTTACAACGGCATGATAAAGTGCAATCTTTACTCATATTACAAATAATTTCAAAAATCGCTTGACAAAATAAGTTTAATATGTTAAACTTACAATATTGTGAATATGTACCTGCGTGGGGGAGTAATCTTCTTAGACTGATACAAGGTTTAAGCGGCAAATCGACATACCGACCGAAAAGGTCCGGTTTGCCTTAATTGATAAGACTCATGTACAGATGTAGCCGAGGTCTCGGTTCTGTCTGTATATGAGTCTTTTTGTTTTGTACGGAACCAAAGACCGCAAGGTCATACAAGCAGCGGCATATTCATAGAATGTATTATTATTCTTGAAAGGATTTGAAAAATGGATCTTCTGTCATTATTTCTTATTGCTGTGGGTCTCTCAATGGACGCATTTGCTGTCTCAGTCTGTAAGGGGCTTGCCACACCTAAGTACAAGCTGAAATATTCCATGATATGCGGCGCATGGTTCGGCGGATTTCAGGCGCTTATGCCTGCGGTGGGCTATCTTCTCGGCGTAAATTTCAAAAAGTATATCACAGCCATTGACCACTGGATCGCATTTGTGCTGCTTGCTCTCATAGGCTTCAATATGATTAGAGAGGCGCTCAAAAATGATGACGAGGGCGCAGACCCGTCATTCACGGCAAAGTCAATGTCACTGCTTGCCGTTGCCACCAGTATCGATGCACTTGCTATCGGCATAACCTTTGCATTCCTTGATGTTAATATCGTTGCTGCCGTACTTTTCATCGGAGTCTGTACATTTGTTATCTCAGCCGCAGGCGTTAAGATCGGCTCTGCTTTCGGAACCAGATTCAAGTCCAAGGCGGAGATCGCAGGCGGTGCGATACTTATCATTCTCGGTTTAAGGATACTTGTTGAACATCTGTTGAATTCCTGAGTGACATTAAAATCCCATTAGAATTGCGACAGAATGAAAAGAATAATGTGATAAACAGCTGAAAATTATGATTATCGGTTGACGGTTGATTTTCTGTGTGTTAAAATAAAAGTATAGCAGAATGCTCTATTTACACGATAAAAAGGAAGACTTGATATGAGTGAAAATCCCTATGCAGTTCTCGGTCTTGAGCCGGGAGCTACCGATGATGATATAAAGAAAAAGTATCGTACACTGGTAAAGCAGTACCACCCCGACCTTCACCCCGATGACCCCGAGGCTGCCCGCAAAATGAGCGAGATAAACGACGCTTACGAGCGCATAAAGTCAGGGGATACGGGTCAGAGCCCATACGGCAGTGCGGCATACAGCAGCTCCGCCCCCAGCGGAACCTATACCAGAAACGGAACCAATTATTATTACCGGTATGCCGATATCAATGACTTTGATGATATCTTTAAGGCGTTTTTCGGCGGATTTGGCTTTAATATGCACTCTTCCGATACCATGAGCGCCGAGGAAGCCTTTGAACGTATCGACAACTACCTCAGAAGCGGCGATTATCGGAACGCTGCCGCTGTGCTGAACCGTTTTTCTGTCTCCGCAAGAGATGCCAGGTGGTATTTCTACGCAGCCGAATGCAGCGAGGGCATGGAGAATTTCTCCGATGCGGTGCAGTATGCAGAGCAGGCGGCACGTATGGACAGCACCAACAGGGTGTATGCTGATTATGCGGCACAGCTCAATAAAAAGCATGGCTTTAAGCTGAAGATACACAGGTTTATCCCAAGACTTTTGTCAGGTATTGCAATGGTGCTGGCGATAATGTTTATTGTAAGAATGTTTGGTTTTCTTTTCTTTCCCTTTTTAACTTTTTAATGAAAGGCAGCGTTTAAAATGGACAAGCTCAGGAATAAATTTATAAACTTTATGTATGGCAGAAGCGGCCCAGACAGCCTTTATAAGGCGACTATGATAGCCTGTATCGTGCTGATGATAATCAATTTTTTTGCCCGCTCGACCATACTCAATCTGCTTATATGGGCATTGCTCATATGGGGAATGTTCAGGGCGTTTTCCAAGAATATCTACAAGCGCCAGCAGGAAAATATCAAATTCATGCAGCTTACCGACAAGGCAAAACGCAAATTTAATATGACAAAGACCATGCTGACAGATAAGGAACACTGCTATAAAAAGTGCTCCAAGTGCAAGACAGTTCTGCGGCTCCCCAAGCAAAAGGGTGAGCATACCGTTCAGTGCCCTAAGTGCAGGGAGAGCTTCAAAGTTAAAATAAGGTAAGGGATAATTAAAAATGTCAGGCTGGATAATAACAATAATCGTCTGCTTTCTGGCAGGAATGGGCGCAGGTCTGGGAACAGGCTTTGCGGGAATGAGTGCGGCTGCGGTGATAACCCCAATGCTGGTAACGTTCCTCGGAATGCCCGCATATGAGGCTGTGGGAATTGCCCTTGCCTCAGATGTGCTTGCCAGCGCAGTTTCGGCATATACATACGGCAAAAACAAAAATCTTGACATTAAAAACGGACTTATAATGATGGTTTCCGTGCTGGTATTCACAGTTGTGGGAAGCTATGTTTCAAAGCTTGTGCCAAACTCGGCAATGGGCGGATTTTCCGTCTGCATGACGTTCCTGCTGGGTATCAAGTTCATAGTAAAGCCGGTTATGACCACCAAGGAGAAGATGGAGAGCGTTTCTCCCAGGAAGAGAGTTATCCAGTCTATTGTCTGCGGCGTGCTTATAGGCTTTATCTGCGGATTTATCGGTGCAGGCGGCGGAATGATGATGCTCCTTATCCTTACAAGCGTTCTGGGCTATGAGCTTAAAACAGCTGTTGGAACCAGCGTTTTCATCATGACCTTTACGGCGCTCACCGGTGCTGTTTCGCATATGGTAATGGGCGGAATGCCCGATATCCCGGTGCTTATTCTCTGCATTGTGTTCACGCTTATCTGGGCGAGAGTCGCTGCGGTATTTGCTAACAAGGCGTCGCCAAAGACGCTGAACCGTGCTACAGGCGTTGTGCTTGCGGTGCTGGGTCTGGGAATAATGATAGTTAATTTTGTAAAATAATGCAAAGCAAAAGGCTGTATCATTTTTCGTGATACAGCCTTTTATATTATGGCGGAACGTTATGTAGCTCCGCCTGAACCTAATCCGAAGCTGATGGATAAAGCGTTGTCAACACGGTTCATTGACGGCGTATCCAGTTCGCCCATGCGTTCTTTCAGACGCTTTTTGTCAATGGTCCGTATCTGCTCCAGAAGCACAACACTGTCCTTTGAGAGGCCGCATTTATCAGCGTGTACCTCGATATGGGTGGGCAGCTTTGCCTTTTCACGCTGACTTGTGATGGCAGCCGCTATAACAGTGGGACTGTGACGGTTGCCCACATCGTTCTGAACGATAAGTACAGGACGTATGCCGCCCTGCTCGGAGCCTACCACGGGGCTGAGATCGGCGTAATATATTTCTCCTCTTTTAACAGACATTTTTGCTATCATCCTTTCCTGATATCGGAATTTATCGTCTGTTTATATTTTTACCGCTTATCGTGAAAATAAACAGCGGCGGAGAAATTTTTCTAAAAAGAAGTGGGGGACGGATAATGATACTAATCCCCAATAAAACTATAGACAAAAAATCATCGCATAATCCATATACGCAAGATTATGCTCGATTTTTTGTATAGTTTTTAATTGGTTCTTAGTATGATATCCGATGCCCCCGTTGATATTATATGTTTATATGCTGATAGTTGTTACAGTGCCGTAAAGCATATAGGCGATTACCACAAGCCATGGTACCGATGTGAAGAAATACTTCCATGTGCGCTGTTTTGAGTAGAGCGATGTGCGGAACAGCTTTCCGCCCGATGAATAAAACCTGATAATGATAACTATTGAAGCAATAATGCAGGCAAGGCGCAGAGCCACATTCAGCAGGGAAGCTATTACCAGCGGCATATATCCCATGATGGTGGCTTGCAGGTTGCTGATGTCTATGCTGCTGTTTTGTATCAGCACCATAAGCACCGCCGACATACTGTTGTTGATCATATGCAGTATCATTGAGGGGACAAGCGAGTTGTATTTTACCGCAATGTACGCCCATACCAGACCCATGCAGAACGCCGGGAGACACTGTGAGAAGTTCTGGTGCATAAGTCCGAACAGCACTGCGGACATTATTATTCCAAATGTGTTGCCGTATTTGCGCAGTCCGTCAAGAAGCACTCCACGGAAGATAAGCTCCTCCATAATAGGCCCCAGCAGGCAGATGTAAAGGTAGATAAGTATTTCAAGCCATAGGGGATTGTTTTGCGGCGCAATGTTAAGTGCGCTGGTGTTGTTTACGGAAAAGTCCGACAGCTTTCCGCTGAGAGCCGCCGCAATGGCTGAGATTATTACATTTATGACCGAGCCGACTGTTACAACTCCGAAAGACAGCGCCGTGAATTTCAGGAAGCTTCCGCCTGTGATACCCTTGACTGTGAATTTCTTCCTGATATCCGTCTTTGTCACCAGCAGACCCACGCCGAAAGCTGCAATATCCGCAATAAACGGGAAGCCGTAGGAATATATGGCTTTCATCAGGGGAGTGCTCCTGATGATTTCCTTGCCTGCGTCTATCTGCTCCTTGGAATATCCGCCGCCCAGCATTGCCGCACATAGCTGCAATATCAGTGTGTTAAGTATGCTGAAAACGAATATCAGCGTTACAACTATCCATGCTATCCTGAAATAGTACCGCCGCAGCTGCTTTTTTTCGTCCTTGTCAGGCGGCGGACACATCATATTCGACTGCTGATAAATATATCCGTTCATATTATGTCCTTTCTTTTTTATTGTATAAAAAATGCCCCGAAAAAGGGGCATTTATTCGTTTCTGATAATTTTCAGCACGGCAGTTCTTTCGGGAACAGGCTCGTCGCTGAACGAAAATACATCGTGGAAATCACGCTTTATTTCTTCAAGGTCGCATTCGGAGGAGGTCATCACCGTTCCCAGAACATCGCCCTTATTTACGCAGCTGCCAACATTGCAGCTGAAAATAATGCCTGCGGTGCTGTCAATGTCGCCGCCCTTGACCTTTCGTCCTGCGCCCAGAGCCAGCGATATAAGACCTGTCTTTTCGCAGGATATCTTTGAGATATATCCGCTCCTGTCAGTTCTTACCTCTGCTGTGCGCTTCGGCTTTCCGAAAAGTGAGTAGTCGTCAAATGCTCTTACATCTGCGCCCTGCATCTGAGCCATTGTCCTGAATGCTTCAAGTGCCTTGCCCGAATGTACTGCATCTTCCGCCAGCCTGCGACAGCAGTTTTCATCGCCCTTGCCTGCAAGCATGAGCATTTCTGCGGAAAGGGTAATGCTGACTTCATAAAGGTCAGCGGGAGCATTGCCCTTCAGCGCTTCTATTGCTTCAATGACCTCCACTGAATTGCCCACCGCATGACCCAGGGGCTTATCCATATCGGTAAGGACAGCTGTGCATTTTCTGCCTGACAGCTTTCCCACAGATGTCATTGCCGAAGCAAGCTTCATGGCATCATCGTAATTTTTCATGAAAGCGCCATCGCCCACCTTTACATCGAGGACGATACCGTCAGCGCCAGTTGCAAGCTTCTTGCTCATAATGCTGGAGCATATGAGGGGAATGCTGTCAACTGTGGCAGTGGCGTTTCTCAGCGCATATATTTTCTTGTCCGCAGGAACCAGCGTGCCTGACTGCCCTGCAATGGAAAAGCCTGTTTTTCTGATTATCTCAATAAACCTTTCATGGCTTATTGAGGTGCTGAAGCCCGGAATTGATTCAAGCTTATCGATCGTTCCGCCTGTATGACCGAGACCACGTCCCGACATCTTTGGAACATAAATTCCACAGGCAGCGCATATAGGCGCAGCGATCAATGTAGTCTTGTCTCCGACTCCGCCTGTGCTGTGCTTGTCGATGCAAATGGCTCCAAGCTCCTCAGACGGGTGGAATGTGTCGCCTGAGTGCATCATTGCCATTGTGAGGGCTGCCGTCTCCTCAGCTGTCATTGACTGAAAGCATATCGCCATCAGCAGTGCCGACATCTGATAATCGGGGATCTCGTCCCTCACATATCCGTTAACAAACCATCTTATCTCATCGTCGGAGAGGATACCTCCACGGCGTTTTTTCATTATGATATCATAAGCGGTCATATAACGGCGTCCTTTCTGTAAGCTTACTCTATTGTGATACCGGGGAAGTAGTAAGCAAGTATCTGATCGTATGTATAACCCTGTTTGCCGAGAATATTTGCACCGTTCTGGCTCATTCCTACGCCGTGGCCGTAGCCATATGTAATAAAGGTGAATTCACCGTCAGCATAGCTTACGTCGAAGCACCAGCTCTTGATGCTGTATTTGAGCACCTTCTCACGAAGTCTCATGCCGGAAATTGTGAGCTGATTATCAACATTAAGTCCGCTTACGTAATTTCCGTCAACTCTGGAGGTTACTGTGAGCCAGTTTGCGGGATCCTCGGATAAGGTGATGCCTAAGCTGCTTTCAAGCGCTGTGCGGATCTGATCCTCGGTAAATACGGTGATAACACCATAGTTGGGGTCGGACTGAGCATCAAAGGGAGTGGCAACGCTTGTGAGATAGGGAACATCTGCACCGCCCCATACATTTACGGCAGAAGCTGTAGTGCCTGCGGAGGAAGCTGTGTAAACTGTCTGGGCAACCTTGCCGTTATAGTAGCAGCATTTGCCCCATACAGCGTTTACTGCGTCGGTCACTTCCTGGGGAATATCTCTTTTTACCAGAACGGTAGGTACAAGTCCGTTTACGTTGTGGTATTTAACATATGAATATGCCGCAACAGCCTGAGCCTTGAGAGCTTCGGGGCTGAACGAGGGCGACATTTCAGTGGAAACTATCATTGATACCAGCTGATATGCGTCAAACTGCTGAACGGTTCCGTCAACTCTTGCAGTGAATATCTCGCCTGCTTCGGGGTCGAAAGTGGTAAGAGCTGTATCGGAGGGGGCAGTTTCAGACCATGCGGGAGTAGTCTCAAAATAGTCCGAATAGTCGTAAACGGAGTCATCGGTAGGCTGTGTGGAAGCGTCTATGTCCTCCTGCATCTGCTCCAGTCTGCGCTCGATATCATCGGTGGAGTCGGTGACAGCCCCATCTGTAACAGGAGTTGTTTCTCTGTCCAGCTCGGAAAGCAGGTCTGCCTCGCTTTCGGCAGCGTCTGCAAATGCCTCAGGAGCCTCAACAGTTACCTCCGCAACGATATGGTCGGTGAACTCTTCCTCGGCAGCAGTTGTTTCGGAAGCGGTCGTTTCGTCTGCCTCCTCAGGCTGAGCCTCTGTGACTTCCTCCTCGGTCATTACCTCGGGTACTGCTGTCACAACAGCTTCAGTTTCTGCCTCGGTAACATAAAGGGGAGTTATGACCACCTCGTCGGGAGCTGTGGTCACAGCCTCATATTCGGGGTTAAGGTCAAATCTCTTGTTTACCTGTGCTTCTTCGGCGCTTTCGGGGATATCGGCTTTCTCCTTCAGTACCTTATTATGTGCGGCATCAGAAAAAATATCTATTGATGCTTTTTCTGTCTGAACAGTGTCAGTCTGCTCTGTCTGCTGTGTTTCGGCGGGAGTTTCGTAAAACTTTCCCGAAATACTGTCGGTGTTTACCTCGTCCTTCATGCAGAAAGCAAAGGTGTAGAGACCACCGACAACAGCAAGCGCAGCTATGCCGTTGAGTACAGTTCTCAGTTTCATAATAATATCCTTTCTCGTAGCTTTTATCTCTTTTTTTCAGGGAACAAAGTGCAGAAATTCCCTCTGACGGTCGTTACTCGTCTATATATGTTCCGCCGTTATATTTATAGTAGATGGCGGGCCATTTCGGATTGGGGTTCTTGCTGAATTTTGTGGTGTCGATAGTGTCTGTGGATTCATCAGCTCGAAGCTTTCTTGCCACGATAACATGGCGGGATTCGTCCCACTCGGTGGAGCAGGTGGAAAGTGTGAGGTACTCATCGTCCTCAGTGCAGTCAATACCGGTAATGATAGTGCTGCGCTTTGTTATCTCGTCCATGAACTTGTCATAAGGATAATCGTCGTTGAAATCAATATAATTCTGATAATCGAAAACGGGATTTCCATTGTCATGCTCAGGGAGAGTGTTTATTACAAAGGAAGCGATTATAACATAAACGTCTTCCGAGTAATTGGTGTTAAAATAAACAAAAGGATTTTTCAGCCAGTAAGCGGGATCCCAGCGGTAGTAGTCCAGATTTCCGAACATAGTGCCGTCCTTCTGGTTGTGAGCGTAAAGGATAATGTTGTCCGAGCGCTCATATCCGCCCACCTTGTTGCGGTAATCCGCAAAGCAGGTTCCACACTGGCGCTGATTGTTGTAGAAGTTGTGCTTGAGGTAATACTCATTGTCCGTGCCCTTGACAACAGGCTCGTCAACGCAGTCGGGGATACGTACATATCCTACAGTGTCGGGGTTGATCGCCAGCAGCTCTTTTGCCGCAGCCAGCTCTTCAAGGGGAGGAAGCTCCTCGGGAGGAGTGTTTTCATCGGTCTCGGCAGGAACGTCATCGGTCTTGTCCTGAGAGGACTGTGACTGCTGGAGCTGCGCCTGCTGATAGATGACTTTCAGAGTATTGTGGTTCTGCTTTGCCTCATACATCTGGTAAAAGTAATCGCCCAGAAGAACGGCGCAGACTATCAGGACAACAATGGAGATAAGTACGATTATCTTATTGATGATCTCTGATGAAGAGTCGCCCTTCTGCGGAAAAAAGGATTGCGCAAAGGTTTTCTTGGGACCTTTTTTCGCAGGCTTTCTTTCAAATCTTACTTCATCGCTCATGGACATAGCAAAAACCTCGTAAACTTCAGAATATCAATATTATTTCTTGGATTTTCTTGTGGTCGTGACCTGTGTTGCAAGAGAGGGAGCAGTGTTGCGGGAGCTTGACTGTTCAGTCTCGGATTCGGGTACGGTGGTCTCCTCTCCGTCGGAAACATCGGAATCGGGAACTTCCGTTTCGCTTTCAGGCTCGCTGTAAACAGAAGCGGTGGTTCCATTCTCAATTTTCGGAGCAAGGCTCAGCTTTGAAACAACAGCATCGCTCTGCCTGGTCTTGACGGTGGTGGTCACGGTGGTAGGTTCTGTCGTTACCGTTGTGATCATTTCGGGAGGTGCGGTTATGATCGAAGTGGTGATAGCAGTCTCGGAAGTGGTGGTTTCCGTTGTGGTCTCCTCAGAGGTGCTGTTCCTTGAAAGGATAGCGTCCCAGTCGATCTGCTTTGCGTTGGGATTGAGCCTTGCGGTGGAGAAATCAAAGCTGTCAGCAGTTTCTCCCTCTCTCAGCTTTCGTGCCAGCACAACAAATCTGGAGTCCGAATACTCAGTGCTGCAGGTGGAAAGCAGCATGAGCTTGTCGCCGAAAGCAACGTCAACAGGGGAGATTATCTGATTTCTCTTGCCTATCTCACCCATGTACCAGTTAAAGGTAGCTTCGTCATTCAGCGTTTCGATATAATCGTGATAGTGGAAAACCTCGCCGTTGGAATCCTGCTTCTCGTACACATTTGTAACAAAGTAGCCGTAAATAACATAATCGCCTACTTCGTAATCGGTGTTGAACGAGAATATGGGATTTTCACGGTAAAACTCCACGTTGTTTTTGTAAAGCTTCAGGTTTCCGAACATGGTGCCGTCTTCCTGATTGTGACCGTAAAGCACCACATTGGGAGAAGTGTAATCCTCCGAAACGGTGCAGCGGTAGTCAATGAAAATGGAGCCTGCCTTGTTTTTCCTGTCGTCATAGGTGTGGGTCAGATAATAGATGTTATCATCGCCCTGAACAACGGGAGCATATATGTCGCAGGCAGGGATCTCAAGGAAGCCCTTAACATTGTCGGAGATATTCACAAAGTCGTTCATAACGCTCTCGGCGTGGGACTCACGTTCTTCCTGAGAGGGGAGAATGGTAACGACCTCGCCGTCATCAAGAATAGAAGTGGCAACAGTAGTAGTTACCTTTTCCTCTATTTCCTTTGCAGTCTCGACCATTTCACGGGACTGTATGAGCGTGCTGATGAGCATTATGGCAGCTGCCACAAAAACGCCTGTTGAAGCTATAAAAACTATCTTTCTTATAACTTCGCCTGCGCTGTCGCCCTTCCATGGGATTATCCCCTGGATAAAAGGCTTCTTTTCGGAAGGTGCGCTTTCCTCGGGCTTTTTTTCCTGAGGACTGTCCTCATCGGAAATATTGCTGTCGGGAGAAAAGTTATCCTCAATGATAATGCTGTTTTCATCATTGTCATTGTCCTTTTCGTCCGACTGAACGATCTGGTCAAGCTGATCTCCGCCGTCAGCGGAAATATTTATCTCGTCGCTTTCTACCTTGTTTTCCGTAATGTTGCTGTCCTTTTCGGGGCTTGCTTCATCGGAAACAGCGGTGGACGCAGTAGCGTCAATGCCTGCTTCCTCATCGAAAATGACTATCATGCCGTTTTCGTCGGTGACAGGCTCGGTTATCTTAGCCTTGCCGTCAGCATTGCTTTCAGGCTCGGGCTTATCTGTAACAGGGGAGAAGCTTACGGTCTTTGCCTCGGAAACATCAGCCATATCCGATATTTCCTCAGCCTCGGGAGCTTCCACGCCTGCGGGTTCGCTTTCAGTATCTGCAGTATTGTCTATGGTGCTTTCAAATCCGCTGCCCGAAGCGGCTGCGTCATTGAAGAACTTGGAAAAATCACGCATAGTTCTGGGCGGATCATTTTCCTTCGTAGGAGCGCTGCTCTCCGAAGGATCGCCCGACTGCTCAGCAGTGAAATCTTCTATCAGACTGTCGAAGAAACCGTCAACGTCTTTCTTTTCACCGCCTGAGGTCTTATTTTCATCTGACATAGTAATAACATTCCTTTTTGTTTTTAGCCTGATTATCTGCTGTAGATGTAATTCCAGTCAGGCTCCTTTGCGTCGGGATTGAGCTTTGCGAGAGAGGTATCCACCTCCGGGCTTTCGCCGTCACGGACACGTCTGCCAATAACGACAAAGCGTGAAGGCTCAAATTCATTGCTGCAGGTGGAAAGGGTCATGAACTTGTCCCCCTCCTGAACATCAACGCCCGTGATTATTTCGGAGCGCTCCTCTACATTGGAAATGAACTCTTCATAAGTCCTTTCCTTTGAGCCGAAGCGTATGTAGTTGTGATAATCAAACACATTGCCGTCCGTTGTCTGCTCAGGCTCGACCTCGCAGATAAAAATGGCGATTATCTTATATGTGTATTCCTCGTAAAGGTTTGAGAATGTGAATGTGGGGTGCTGGAGATAGAAGTCAAACTTCTTTGTGTTCTGCTTGGTTATCTTGTATTTCTGGAGAGTGCCGAACATAGCGCCGTTTGCCTGATTATGGCCGTACAGCACGATGTTGTCGCTCTGGTTGAAATCGTAATCATTTACCACGCAGCGGAAGTCGGCAAACACGGTTCCCGGCTGGGAATAATTGCCGTAGAAGTCATGGTCAAGGTAATATTCATTGTTATCGGTCTGCATAACAACGTTGTCGATGGTTGTGCCGCCAACGGTTATCCAGCCCGCAGTGTCTGCGTTGTCATTTACAAAGCTCTGCATGGAATCGAGCATAACAAGAGGCTCGGGAGCAGGAGTTGTGGCTTCTGTGGTAGCTTCGGTAGTCGCCTCAGTTTCGGCTGCAGTAGTCTCCTGAGTGATTATCACTGTTTCCGAATGGCGCTTTGCCAGCTCGTCCTCAAGCTTTGCCGCTTTCTGTTCCTGAATAATATAATATGCAAGATATGCAAGTGATAATGCCAGTATTACGGACGCTATCACCACAATTATTTTTCTTGGAGAGAATGTTTTTTTATTGCTGCTCATCTTTTAACCATCTTTCCGGATTATTTGAATATCACTTTCCAGTCAGGCTCTTTTGCCTGGGGGTTAAGGTATGCTGCCGACGTATCTACCTCGGTATCCTCGCCCTTTCGTGTCTTTCGTGCAAATATTACGAACCTTGAGGGTTCAAACTCATTGCTGCACGTTGAAAGTGTGAGAAACTCATCGCCATACCTTACATCTACCGATGTTACGATCTGGGAACGCTCGTTTATGTTCGAGATAAAATCCTCATAGACCGCCTTGTCGGAAAGGTCAAGGTAATTGTGATAGTCGAAAACATATCCGTCCGAAGTCTGATAAGGCTCGACCTCGGTAACGAAGTAAGCGAAAATTTTGTAAACATCGCTCTGATAGTTTGAGTTGAATGTGATCGTCGGGTGAGCCTTGTAATGCTCAAGATTTTTCTTGTAGTCCTTCAGGCTGCCGAACATTGAACGGTCTTTCTGATTGTGACCGTAAAGGACAAGATTGTCCGACCTTTTATTTGATGTGAGCACGTCACGGTAATCAAGAAATACCGTGCCTGCCTTGTTGCTGCTGCCATCGAATGCTTTTTTCAGATAAGTGGAGTTATCTGTAGTCTGTACCACAGGAAAATCCACCTCTGTGCCGTCGATGCTGATATATCCCACAGTATCGGGATTTATTTTCAGCAGCTGGGCAGCTCCGGGGAGAACATCTCCTCCCGAATCGTGAGCTATATATGACTGATAAAGGCTTTTCAGCGAATCGTTAAGCTGACGTGCGCTGAATGAAAGGCGGAATTCATTTGCAAGTATAACTCCGCAGCCTATGAGAACCAGCACGGCAAACTGAGTGAAGAGCTTTGAAAAGACTTCCTTCACGCTGTCGCCCTTTTGTATGAGCAGCCAGTGACCTCGCTTGGCTTTTTTCTTAGCCTTTACCGCTTTTTTGTACGCCCTTTCGGCGCTTTTTGACATTGCCATTTAATCTGACCGCCTTCTCTGAGAGCTTATTTCATTTCAATTTCAGGCTTGTCTCTCTTTGTGGTGTCATAATTAAAATATAGATCAACCCCATTTGGCGACACCTATATAACTTAATAATACACTCAAAACGCCCAAAAGTCAATAAAACAGATCAAAGTTTGTGAGATATATCAAATACAGCGGAACTATTTCTACAAAAGACGGGCTTATTTCACCTTGACAACACAAAACTGCCATTCAGGCATCAAGTCAGCAGATATTGAATCTCTTGACCTCGGTCTCTTCCACAGCCTTTTGGATAAGCGGCTCGAAATCGAAGGAGTTCTGTGCTGCGATGACCTCTTCAAGTATGGGCTTTGTCTTGGGGTGCTTGGGAGTGAATACAGTGCAGCAGTCCTCGTATGGCTCGATGGATATATCAAATGTATCTATCTTTCGTGCTATTTCAACTATCTCGCTCTTGTCCATGCCGATAACGGGACGGAATACTGGCATACGGCAGGCATTGTCGGTGCATACGATAGCGCCCATGGTCTGGCTTGCAACCTGACCAACGCTCTCTCCTGTAATGAGGGCGGTTATGCCGTTTTTCTCGCAAATCCTCTGGGCAATTTCCATCATAAGGCGGCGCATGATGATGGTGAACAGCTCTTCGGGGCAGTTGTCTCTCAGAGCTTCCTGTATCTCGGTAAAGGGAACGCAGTAGAATGTGGTATCGCCGCACCATGGGGTTATCTTCTCGCAAAGGCGCTCTACCTTCATTCTTGCTCTGTCGGAGGTGTATGGGGGAGAAACGTAGTGGATAGCGGAGATATCTATTCCACGCTTTGCCATCATATAGCCTGCAACGGGGCTGTCGATACCGCCCGAAAGCAGCAGCATAGCTCTGCCTGAGGTGCCTACGGGGATTCCTCCCGCAGCGGGGCGGTTGCCTGTGTGGATATATGCGTTGGTGTCTCTTATTTCAACGTTTACGGTAACATCGGGGTTCTTTACATCAACATCAAGCTTGGGGAACTTTTCAAGGATACGTCCGCCCAGCTCAGCGCAGATCTCGGGAGACTTCATAGGGAAACGCTTGTCGGAGCGCTTTGCCTGAACCTTGAATGTGCGTGCGCAGGAAAGCTCCTCGCCGCAGTATTCCAGAGCGTCACGGCAGATAGTCTCAAAATCCTTTTCGGTTATCATCGCACGGCATATGGCAGCAGCGCCGAAAACTCTCGATGCCCTGAGAACAGCCTCGTCCATGTCGATAGTGTCCTCCAGAGGCTCGCAGTAGATCATGGACTGGGAACGGGTGTAGTCAAACTTGCCCAGAGGCTTCAGGCGGTGTCTCAGGTTCTTGATGAATGATTCTTCAAAAGTTCTCTTGTTAAGACCCTTGAGGGCGATCTCGCCCTCTTTGAGCAGGATAATTTCTTTCATATCATAATTCCTTTCAGATTTCTTATCTCTTGGCAAGGCTCATGTAGCCTTCCTGCAATGCAGTCGCCAGTGCTTCTACCTCTCCGCATGATGACATTCTGGAGAATGATACTCTTATGGCAGAATCAGCCACCTTGTCGGGAATGCCCATAGCAGTAAGCACACTGCTGTGACTGCCCTTTGAGCAGGCAGAACCGCTGGAAACGTAAATATTCTTGCTTTCAAGGAAGTGGAGCATTATCTCGGAACGTATGCCCTTTACGGAGAAATTCAGTATAAATGGGCACTGATCCTCAGCGTTGGAGTTTATGGTGATGTAGTCAAGAGCCGCAAGCTTCTTTCTCAGCCTGTTGTTAAGCTCTTCAGCATTTGACCATGCAGTGGGGATTGTCTGGAGCTGTGCCCTTACCGCAGCGCCGAATGCGCTTATAAGTGGAACTGACTCTGTTCCCGAGCGCATACCCTTTTCCTGACCGCCGCCCAGCATTCTGGGATTTACCCTGATGCCCTTTTTGATGTACATAGCGCCTACGCCCTTGAGAGCGTGTACCTTGTGACCGCTTACGGTGATAAGGTCAGCGTTAAGGTCTGCTGTCTTGATGGGTATTTTCAGGAAGCCCTGAACAGCGTCGCAGTGAGTGATGCAGTCGGGATAGGAGCGTTTTATCTGTGTAAATATCTTCTTTACGGGCATTATAGCTCCCGTTTCGTTGTTTACCAGCATGCAGGAGGCAAGCACGGTGTTATAATCAACGGCAGCGATGAACTCGTCAGCGTCGATCTCGCCTGTTTTCTGGGGCTTTATCCTTACGACCTCAAAGCCGTTCTTTTCCAGATACTTCATGCTTTCCTCAACGGATGGGTGCTCAATGGCGGAAACGACTATCTTTTTTTTGCGTTTGCCGTAATGCTCGGCAGCGCCTATGATAAGCGTGTTGTTGGATTCGGTAGCGCCCGATGTGAATGTGATGCACTCAGGCAGGCAGACAAGAGCAGCGGCAATGGACTTGCGGGCTTCCGTAACGGCAAGCTCGGCGTTCAGACCCACTCTGTGGAGAGAGGAGGGATTGCCGTAATTGTCGGTCATAGCGGCGAGAGCGGCAGCAACGGCTTCCTCGCAGGGCTTTGTGGTAGCGGCATTATCGAGATATGCAGGCATATATGACCTTTCCTTTCTATTCATATAATACTAATCTTCAATCAACCTAATGAACGATTAAAGACTGGTATAACATCTAAAAATGCTTTATTTTCACATACTTATTTTTATTATACTACATTCCAATAAAGATTTCCAGTACAAATATAAAAAAATGTGTATATTGTTACGATGCACAAAACAAGAGGAAAATCATTGCCGTAAATGGTAAATCAGCCAAAACTCTTGGTCTGCTTGACTTTTTGTCATTTAACTGATATAATAATCCCATACCAAGCAGTTTAATAAAGCAGCTCAGTAAAGCATATTACAAAAGGAGATATGAAAATGTCCGACAATATCAACAAGAACGGGGAATTTGATATTCCCGAAACAGCACAGCCCGCTCAGTACAGCTGGAATAATACCCCTCAGCCAGAAAGCTCAAATGAAGAAAGCCCCGTAATGATACACCGCAGAGTTAAAAGCGGATATAACTGGGCTGGTTCCCTTATCCTTTGGCAGCAGCTTTTTGCCATGATAGGCATGGTTATTTTCCAGATGATATATTCAGCAATGGTGATGCCCTCAATAATTGCCGATAACCCGGAGCTTACCGCAGAAACGATTACGGCAGAGCTTACTGCACGTATGTCGGAAGGCTCGGCAATGATACTGATGAACTCGGTATGTATGCTTGCGGCAAATATTCTTGCAATTATAATAGTATATTTTGCTTCAAAGAAGTTCAAATTCAATGAGATGTTCTCAAAGTCTGACTTTCCTTCATCGGGTATCGTTCTGGCGGCGCTGGGCATTTTCGGAATACAGGGCTTTTCCATTTTGGTTCAGACCCTTGTTACAAATCTGACAGGCTATACAGGCATGAGCGAGACCACGTCCTCCGCCCTCAGCTTCACTGACAATATTGTGACAAATATCGTGCTTCTGTTGTATGTGGTGGTGGCAGCCCCCATTCTGGAAGAGATAATGTTCAGAGGTCTTGCCATGAATCTGCTTGCACCTGTCAACAGAACATTTGCCCTTATCGCTTCTTCACTGCTTTTCGGACTTATGCACGCAAACTTCAACCAGATATTCAACGGCTTCCTGCTGGGAATGCTGCTGGGATATATCGCCCTTAAAAGCGGCTCAATAATCTCGTCCATGATATGTCACGTAGTTGCAAATGCCAATGCAATGCTTCTGTCCTACATTTTTGAGCATAAGCTTGCCGACGCTATCGGCGACAAGGCTTATACATATGAGTTCATTGCTTTTGCAGCCGAGCTTGTAATAGGCGGCGTTGCACTGTTCTTTATGCTGAAAAAGTACGGCAAGGTAAATCAGTCGGATATCATCACTACCTCCTACACATACGAGTTTGAGCAGGCAGAGGAGAAAAAGCTCACATGGAGCGCACTTCTTAAATCGCCCACATTCTGGGTATCGGCAGTTATCTGCCTCGGAAGCGCCTGCCTGATGCTCACACAGGTTACGGTTTCATAAATCACACAAATTAAATTGTACAGCGCTCGGAAAGGCATTTCTTACCGAGCGCTGTTTTTATGTATTTGCCTAGTGTTTTTTCAGTTCATTGGCAGGTGAGCAAACAAAAAAAGCGGCAGCCTCCTGAAAGGAAAGCTGCCGTAAAATATATCAGCCGCACATGATGCTGTAAGCGTCATGTTGTTTTGAGGTGACTGCGGCGGGTCTGTATCTGCCACTTTGTGTTGAGACTTCTTGTTCTGTGCATCTTTGAGAAGCTTGCAATAAGGTCGGTGGACATTATCAGCATAAGGATAATGCTGGCGGATCTTGCTTCCTGTGCGGGTATCATTGTGATAACGCTCATTATGGGGTCGAAGCAGGCGCCCATAAAGGAAGTGATGATGGCTGCAAAGCCGATGCTTGTGGGTATTGATGTGTATTGTGTGATATGCAAGGGGATCCAGTTGTAGTTCCAGTACTGAATGCCGCATATCTTTTCCATCAGATGACCCAGAATAAGTTCTCCCACGGTGACAACTGCGAAAGCGCAGAGGAAATATACAAAGAATTTTTCGCCCTTTGATCTGTCAACGGGAACCATCTCTGCGAGTGCCATATTTTCAGGCGTGCCCAGCAGCAGGTACATTCCAACGACCAGCAGACCGTATCCCATAAGGAACGGCGCATTCATATTGCGGTTGTCAATGAACCCCTTTGTCAGTGATAGCCACAGATTTTCCAGTGAAAATCCGAGGAATGAGATGACAGCTACCATTATACCCAGTGAATAAATGTCATACTTCATAATCATAATCATGACCGTCCTTTCGTTTTATATTTATCGGTGTGTTCCGATATTTCTTTCAACAATACCAATATAATATAGTTTCCGCAACTGAATCTCAACTAAACCTCAACTACAGTTGAGATTTGACTGCTGGTCATTCTTTTCTGCATTTTGAATAATTTTTACATATATTGACTGTATATTTTGTTGAATATTTTGGGCAAAATCGGCGAATATATTTAAAATATTAAGGCAGTATTGATAAAAATAAAGTGAAGATGCGCAGAAAAATAATATCATTTCGGAATTTGCAAGATGAAATTGAGCTTATTTTTCTCCAAAAAAATAAAAAACCACAGCCGGATAAAATACCCGACTGTGGTCATATTCATATCGCCTGAGCCATGCAGAGCTTGTAATAAAGCCCCTTCTTAGCCATAAGCTCATCGTGTGTACCCGACTCGGCAATGCCCTTGTCGGAGATGTACATTATCTTGTCGCAGCTCTTGATAGTGGAAAGACGGTGGGCAATGATGAACGATGTTCTGCCCTTCAGCAGATGGTCAATGCCGTGCTGGATATACCGCTCTGTCTTTGCGTCAATGGAGGAGGTAGCCTCGTCAAGCACAAGTATCTTGGGGTCTGCAAGAATAGTTCTTGCAAAGGCTATCATCTGCCGTTGACCCTGAGAAAGGGAAGAGCCTCTTTCCTTAACAAAGGTGTCGTATCCGTCGGGCATCTCGTTTATAAACTCGTCCGCTCCCACGACCTTGCAGGCAGCTTCTATCTCTTCATTGGTGGCATCGAGTCTGCCGTATCTGATATTGTCACGAATGCTGCCGCTGAAAATAACGCTGTCCTGGAGCATTATGCCCATTTGTGAGCGAAGTGATTTCAGCGTAACATCGGAGATGTCAATGCCGTCAATAAGCAGCCGTCCGCCGTTCAGATTGTAAAATCTTGAAATAAGATTTACTATAGTGGTCTTTCCCGCTCCCGTAGGGCCTACCAGCGCAATGCTCTGACCTGCCTTTACATCAAAGCTAAGGTTTTCAAGGATATTGATGCCCTCTTCATAGCCGAATGTAACATGGTCAAAGGTAACATCGCCCTTTATCTCGGGCATTTCTGTGGCATTTTCCTTGTCGGTGACGGTAACGGGTTCGTCCATTGTCTCGAAAATTCTTTCAAGGTATGCAATGGTGTTGATGAAGGTGTTGTACAGATTGGAAAGGTTCATGATAGGCTGCCAGAATCTGCCTGAGTAGCCTGTCATAGCAACGATAGTTCCCACCGTGATTCCTGCCTTGGGACCAAGCACCAGCAGACCTACCAGATATATCGCACCTGTTACCCAGATGGAAATGTTATCAGCCACTGGCCATACCGCATTTGAGAAGTATATAGCTTTCATCCAGCTCTTGCGGTATTCCTTGGAAAGGCGGTCGAATATCTGCTCATTTTCCTCTTCACGGGTAAAGCTCTGGGTGATGCTTACGCCTACCAGACCCTCGTGAAGATATGCGTTAAGGTTGGAAGACTTGTTTGAAACGCTCTGCCAAGCCCTTCTTTGCATTTTTTTGATAGCGAACATAAAGAACAGGAACAGGGGAAGTCCCGCCAGAACTACCAGAGCCAGCTGCCAGCTTACCACGAACATGAACACGATGATGAAAATGATATTGAACATTTCCAGCACAAAAGTGATAAGTCCGTTGGTGAGCAGGTCGGAAACGCTGTTTACGTAGTTGATAACTCTTGTAAGTATCTTTCCGTGAGGTCTTGTGTCGTAGTATTCAAAGGGAAGCTTCTGCAAATGTTCGTACAGGTCTTTTCTGATGTCGTATATCATGTCCTGACCTGCAACAGTCATTATCTTTGCACGTATTGTGGAAAAGATAACGCTTATAACAATGGTGAGCAGCAGCAGAACTGCAAGTATAATAAGCTCGGCCTTATTTTCTTCGGGAATGGTAATGTCCAGCGCCCTTTGTGTGATAATGGGAGCCAGCAGTGAGATGACCGCTGCCGCAACGCTCAGCAGCATTGATATGATGACCTGTTTTTTGTATTTTCCCACATAAACCAGCGCACGCTTGAAATGCCGTATGTCAAAAGGGGTCTCAAGCTGTTCGTCAACGTCGTATTTGTTTCTTGCCATAATATATCACCCCTTAGTTGGTCTGAAGGTCGTAAACTTCTCTGTAATAGCCGTGCTTTGCGATAAGCTCCTCATGTGTTCCGATATCTTCAATGGAACCGTTGTTGAGTATGATTATCTTATCAGCATTCTTAGTAGAAGATATTCTCTGGGCTATTATTATCTTTGTGCATTCAAAGTCAAGATTTTTCAGGCTGTTCTGAATGTACTTTTCAGTTTCCATATCTACGGCGGAGGTGGTATCGTCAAGGATAAGGACTGAGGGCTTTACTGCCAGCGCACGGGCAAGGGATATTCTCTGCTTCTGACCGCCCGAAAGTCCCACGCCTCTTTCGCCGATGATGGTGTCATATCCGTCAGAGGTCTTTCTGATGAAATCGTCTGCGGCAGCCAGAGTTGCGTACTTGTAAACCTCTTCCTCGGGCATATCGCTTCTGCCGAAAGCAATGTTTCCGTCAATGGTGTCGGAGAAAAGAAGCACGTCCTGAGAAGCCACGCCGATGTTCTTTCTCAGCTGTTCAAGCTTCAGCATTTTCACGTTCACTCCGTCCACGCTTACCTTGCCCGATGTGGTGTCATACATACGGGAGATAAGGTTGATAAGAGTGGTCTTTCCCGAACCTGTGGGGCCCATGATAGCAACTGTCTCGCCCGGTTCTATCTTAAAGGAGATGTCGTGGAGAACATTATTTTTCTTGTTGTATGCAAAGGAAACATGGTCAAATTCAACGGAACCCTTGAACTTGTCTGGCTTGTCAACAGCGTCCGCACGGTCAACGATAAGGGGACGGGAATAATAAACTTCGATTATCTTGTTGAGTGAAGCCACAAACCTCTGGAGATCGTTTATGATGTTTCCGAGCATTCTCATGGGGTTGGTCATTGTCCAGATAAGACCCGAAAATGCAGTGTATTCGCCCACGGTTATTCTGCCGTTCATAACGAACAGGCCGCCTGCAAGGATCTGTACCACAGCAAGTCCCTGAGCTGTTATTTCGATAGATGGGAAGTATTTGAGCCATACCAGCGATGCGCTTTTGTTTGCGGCGGAGTAATTCTTGTTGAGCTTGTCAAACTTCTCTGCCTCGTAATCCTCACGGGCGAAAGCCTTTACAACACGGTTGCCTGAGATGTTTTCCTCAGCACCCGTGTTCATTGCGGAAAGACGGTCACGCAGATCAACGTATCTGGGACCGATGACCTTCCTGAATGCAAGAGTGATTGCAAAAATAACAGGTGTAAGGGCTATCATGCAAAGAGCCATGAGCCAGTCTATGGAGAAGAAGAAAATTACCGATGCGCTGTAGAGGACAATACATTCAAGTATTGACTTGATTATCCATGCAATGGAGTGACGCACCATGTCAAGGTCGCCGCTGAGACGTGTCATAAGGTCACCTGTGCTGTTTTTGTCAAAAAAGTCCGAGTCCTGCCTCTGAACATTTGCGAAAAGGTAATTTCTTACCTTGTAGATGATGCCCTGCGATGCCTTTTCGTAGCATATGCCCGATGTGTATGTAATGCAGGTTCGCAGGAACGTAAAGCCTATCATTATAAGTACCAGACTTACCAGCCTTTGCGGAGCGGCGGCAAGATTGGCAGCAGCATTTTCCCCGTAGATGAATTCATCTACTATCTGCTGGCTGTAGTGGGGCGTGATGATGTACATTGACTGGCAGATGACCGTCATGCACAGTGCAGCGATATATACCGCCCGATACCCCTTTAGGTTTTCCCATAACCATTTGATCTGGAACATATCAGTTCCTCCTTTCGCACCAAGCCTTCCCTGTAGAGTTTGGTTCAAGACATTAAGTGTTATTTTACACTATTTACCATGCTTTTCAATTGGATATTTCATAATAAATTATGAAGTTTTTAGCGTTCCGCAGCCGGATTGAAATTTCCTACAAAGTATAGCACTTTGGTTTCACGAATAATATAATATATATATTTTAAAGTTGTAAAAAAATATCAAGCGGGCATATAAGCATACATAAAACAAATGCCGCCCATAACGGACGGCATTTACAGCCGCTTTATTATACTATAGATTTTAATACTGGGTCTGGGTGAAGTGTTAAAGCTCTGAATTGTAATTTTATCTTATTCTTCTTACCTTGACCTTTATGGGCCTGCGGACAGCTGCCGCATTTGCATTTTCTGCGGCTTCCTTGATAAAGTATTCCTGAGCATTGATAAGCTCTTCGCCCTCAGCGGGAATTACCTTTGAGTAGGTTCCGTCGGGATTCTGGATACGTGCCTTAACATTGTCCCTGAGCATGATATCGAAAATGTGGAGTATCCTGCTGCGTATCTTGGGAGAATTTATGGGAGCGGCAACTTCTATTCGCCTGATGGTATTTCTTGTCATAAAGTCGGCGGAGGAGATATATACCTTCCGGCGTTCACCCTTGCCGAAAATATAAATTCTGGAGTGTTCAAGATATCTGCCCACAATGCTGCGGATAGTGATGTTCTCGGTCTTGTCCTTGACACCTGCAACCAGACAGCTTATTCCTCTGATGACCATTTCGATCTTGACACCTGCGCAGCTTGCTTCGATGAGCTTATCCATAAGCACCTTGTCGGTAAGTGAGTTGAGCTTCAATCCGATGTAGGCTTCCTCTCCGCATTCTGCAGCGGCTATCTCCCTGTCGATAAGCTCGATTATCTTGTTCTGGAGCGAAAGGGGGGCTACCAGCAGATAAGAGGAATTTTCCACCAGATTGCCGATAGAAAGAGCATTGAACACTGTTCCTGCCTCCGCACCGATGTCGGAATCGGCAGTCATAAGGGAAAGGTCGGTGTAAAGCTCGGATGTCTTTTCGTTGTAGTTTCCTGTACCTATCTGAGTGATGTACTGCACCTCGCTGCCGTTCTTTCTTGTGATAAGCAGCAGCTTTGAGTGTACCTTCAGATTTTCGGGACCGTACATTACCTTGCAGCCTGCCTTTTCAAGGCGCTTTGACCACTCAATGTTGTTTTCCTCGTCAAATCTTGCACGAAGCTCTACAAGAACAAAGACGTCCTTGCCGTTCTCGGCAGCGTTTATGAGGGCTTCAACTATCTTTGAGTTGGAAGCCACACGGTAAAGGGTTATTTTGATGGAAACAACGTCAGGGTCATTTCCTGCCTCGTTCAGCAGTGCGATAAACGGACGAATGCTCTCATATGGGTACGAAAGCAGAATGTCTCTGCGGAGTATCTGGGGGATCATGGGCGCACCGTGTATTACCTCGGCAGGGCGCTGTGGAGATACGGGGGTGTAGAACATTTCGGGGTGAGCCTTTTCTATCCTGTTTCTAAGCGAGAATACAAAGGACATATCAAGGGGAGCCTTGCAGCGGGATATCTGATGCTCGTGCAGCTCCAGATTGTGGCACAGGAATTTCTCCGCTTCGTTATTGAGGCAACCGTAAATTTCCAGCCTTACAGGGGAGAGCTTCTTACGCTTTTTCAGCAGCTCCTCCATTACCTGACGAAGATCAACATCATGGTCATAAAGAGCCTCTTCCATATTGATGTCGGCATTTCTGGTTATTCTTATAAGCGCCTTGTCGATAATGCGGTAATTTTCAAAAACGCTGTTGCAGTAACGCAGGATAACTTCCTCCGCAAGAACAAATCTGAGGCGCTCCTTGTCGGGGAGGATTATCATTCTGGGGAAGCTTCCGTTTGCTGGGATAATGCCCAGCTTAACGGAATTTTTGGACTCCAGATGAGTGATTGCATAGATATCCTTGTTTTTAAGGAATGGGAACGGGTGACGCTTATCCACTACCTGCGGGGAGATTATGGGGCGGATCTCGGAATTGAAGAACGCCCTGAGATAGTTTTCTTCCTCAGGCTTGAGAGATGACATCTTAACGTGCTCCACGCCGATAGCGGAAAGAGCACGCATGGTGTTGAAGTAAGCGGCATCTTTCAGGGGAACAAGCTCTGCCACCTTGTGATAAATGGCGTTCAGCTGATCCTTGGGGGTCATGCCTGTCTTGTTGTCGGCTTCGTTATCCTCAACAAGAGTTCTGTCGTAAAGGGAGCCGACTCTTATCATAAAGAATTCGTCCAGATTGGACTGGAATATCTGTGAAAAAAGCAGCCTTTCGCAAAGGGGAACATTGTCGTCCGTTGCCTCTTCAAGAACACGTACATTGAATTTAAGCCAGCTGAGTTCACGATTGTCATAGCAGTTATTCATAACAGCAACCTCGCTCTATGTAATTGTATTATTTTTATTATACCCTGTCACTTAAATAAATCAAGAAGAAAAATTTGCAGCTTCGGTAAAATGCAGGTAAAGACTCAGTCCTCACAGTAATATATAAGGTGCTTGCGTACCTCCGAAAGCATATCACGGTAAAGCTCCGTTGCATCGTTCAGACCGCAGGTCATTTCGGGGTCATTCAGGAAGCCGTTGAAAGCAACATCAAGGTCCTTTGTTTCATACGCCCTTACCACCTGAGCCTGATTGCCGCAGTGGCGGAGTGTGAGACAAAGTATGTCCTCGGGAAGAGCGCCTGCCGCAACGGGGCGGACAGCTCCACGGCTGATAAGTGCATTTGTCTGCACAGCCGTGCCCTCAGGCAGATTTTCCACCTGACCGTGGTTTGGCATGATAACAGGGCAGATAAAGTTTCCGCCGCCTGCCAGCGCACGCACCATAGCCGCAACCTCAGTGGTTCCTGCCGACTTCGGCAGAGGCTCGCCATTCATGTATCTTTTCACACGGGAAGCCTTGTCGGAGACTATTTTCTTTTTGTACGCCGCAGTGATGGGGGAGAACTTCCAAGAGTTCATTTCCTTCACATTTCCCGTGTACCATGGGGGACAGAAGCCTGCGGTAATCCTGTCGTTCTGGGCAGGGATAAGACCGTACCGCAGGAACAGGTCAAACTTTACCTTGTGAGCGTCCGCATCGGGATTATTCTTGTATTCATTGGCCCTGAACTCGTAGCCGTTTGATACGTATTTTTCCGCATATTCCGTAAACATGGGGAAAAGATCCTCACCGCAGAATGTGAGCTCGTCAAACCATGAATAGCCGTCGATGCCCAGCAGATTTGTCTTGATATCACGCCGCCTTACGCCTGTGATGCCTTTGCTTTCGCAGACAATGGTCGCCAGCATATCACGGCAGGAGTGAGTGGAGCAGTCAGCTCCCACAAGCTTCATTTTCGGGAACACCTTTTTCATTACTGAGATACATTCCGCCATGGGAGTGCACAGGCTTATGACCCAGGCATTGGGGCAAAGTTCACTTATTTTTCTTGCATATTCAGCGCATACAGGCATTATTTTAAGCGCCCTTATAACGCTGCCCGGCCCGGAGTTTTCCACAGACGGCTGGAAAATGCCGTAGGTCTCGGGGAGATGAAGCTCGGTCACAAGCTCTTCAAGGCTTCCGGGGTCAAAGGACAATATGACAAAATCAGCGTCCCTGAGGGCTTCCTCCGCTTCATCACAGGCAAGATAGACCACATCGCCCTTAACTCCGCCATGGTCATGTATCCCGTTGCCTATGACCTCGTTTGCCAGAGCACGGGACTTGTCCGTATCGTAAAGCCTTACCATAGCGCAGATATCTTCGCCCGAAAGCTCTGGGATAAGCTTCCAGCCAAAGTTATCCGAACCGCCGCCTATGTAAGCGATATTCAGCCGTTCACTGTTCATTGTCATTGTCCTTTCAAGCTAATTTTACTATTATATATTATGCAATAAAAGCGTGATTTTGTCAAGAGAGATAAAAATAAATGAGATATAATTTAATGATGTGGCATTAAGTGCAGTATGTAAGTTAATAAGTCAAGGTGTGCGGATTATTCCTATACCTATTAAGTTATATCTGATTTAGAACCTGTCTTCATAAGAAATGTGTGCGGATTTTCGAGCATAATTTTGTTGCAGAGTAGGCAAAAATCCGCAGGAGGGCTTTCGCCCGGCAAGGATTTTTAACGCAGTCTGCGGCAAAATTTGCCGAAAAGACGTGCGCATATGCTTGTGAAGACAGGTTCTTATTCGAGAGCAGCTGCTCTCCGCTTGACCTGCAGGCTAAAATGGTGTATAATAAAACTACAGCAAATATGATGATAAAACGGAGGTAATGTATGCCGTCACTTGTTAAGAAATTGATAAGCAGCTTCAACCCGCCCGATATCCGCAAATTTTATAAGATTCACCGTGAAATAGTACATTTCATGGTGCGCAGCGCCGTTAAAGTCAATGACGGGCATTTTGATAAATATGTGACCGCTCCCGACGGACATAATATCCGTGTGAGGATATACCCGCCCAGAACCATAGGAAACAGCACAAGACTGCTGGTGTTCTACCATGGCGGCGGCTGGGTCATCGACGATATCGACAGATACCACAAGGTCTGCCGACAGCTGGCGGAAATGACGGGAAGCTATGTGCTTTCGGTGGATTACCGCCTTGCTCCCGAGCATAAATATCCCGCAGGTCTGGACGATTGCTACGAGGTAACGAGACTGGTGTTCGCAAACGCCGCAAGATACGGCATCAAAAAGCGCAATATCATTCTTATCGGCGACAGCGCAGGCGGAAACCTCGCCGCTGCCGTTTCTCTCAGAGCAAGAGACAGGCACGAGTTCCGTGTAAGGCGTCAGATACTTATCTATCCCGCCACAGCCTGTGAGTTCGGCGACGATTCACCGTACCTCTCCATGAGGCAGAACGGAAAGGGCTGCCTGCTCACCGCAGAGCGCATGAGGGGCTATCTTGACCTGTACCTTAATGATATCTCTCAGAAGGACGACCCATATGTATCGCCCATAAAGGCGGCGTCTCTCAAGGGCCTGCCCGAAACGCTTATCATTACCGCAGAGAATGATCCTCTCCGTGACGAGGGTGAGGCTTTCGGAAAGCGGCTTTACAATGCGGGCGGCAATGTGAGAGCATTCCGTATCAAAAATGCCTATCACGGATTTTTCGGTACAGACCTGCTCCGTCACCCTCACGCCAAGGAAGCTGTGAGCATCATAATGTATTTTCTCCGTTTAACGGATTGACCGAGGTGTTTTATATGCGCAGAGAAAGCAGTGCGCCGTGGAGCCGCCTTGATAATGCGGCTAAAATTTTCCCATCTACAGTTGAGGGCGCCGATACCCGTGTGTTCAGATTTTCCTGCGAGCTTACCGACGATATTGACCCTTATGTGCTGCAAATGGCTGCCGAGAATGCGGCTGCCAGCTATCCCAATTTCAACGTGATAATGAAAAAAGGGCTTTTCTGGTACTATCTTGAAAGCTGCGACTTAAAACCGCAGGTTAGCGAGGAATCCCTGCCCGTCTGTGCCGCAATATATGAAGATGATGTCCGCAGCCTGCTTTACAGGATAACTTATTACGGCAAGCGGATAAATCTCGAGGTGTTCCACGTCCTTGCGGACGGCACGGGAGCGCTGATGTTCCTTAAAACCATCGTTTACCGATACATCATTTACAGATATCCCGAGCTGTTCGGCGACTGCCCGCCTGTGCTTGACGATGACGCTTCCTTTTCCCAGAAAAGTGATGACAGCTTTCGAAAGTATTATGACAAGAGTGTCAAAAAGCGCAGCGTGAAGATGATAAAGGCGTTCAGGCTGAAAAGCGAGCGGCTTGAAAACAACAAGCTTCTTGTGATAGAGGGCTTTGCATCGGTAAAAAGTGTTATCGCAGCGGCTCATAAGTATGAAACTTCCCTCACTGTGTTCCTGACGGCGCTGTATATAAAGGCACTGAGTATGGAAATGCCTCTCCAGAGCAGGAACCGCCCTATTGTTATAAATATCCCTGTAAACCTCAGAAGATATTTTCCCTCCGAGACCGCAAAGAATTTCTTTGGAATGATATCGGTGCAGTACAACTTCACCGAAAGAAGCGGCGAGATGGAGGACATCATTGACGTGGTGAACGAGGAGTTCAAAAAGCAGCTTACGAAAGATAATCTTGCCATTCGTATGAACAGCCTTGCGGCGCTGGAGCACAATCCCTTTGTAAAGATCGCCCCTCTGCCGTTTAAAAATGAGGTGCTTAGGATCGCAAGAAAAATAGGCGTAAAGGGCGAGACCTCCGTTATCTCCAACGTGGGAAAGGTTGATATGCCCAAGGAGTTTGACGGGCTTATAAAGCGTTTTTCGGTATTTGTAAGCACCCAGAATATCCAGCTGAATATATGTTCGTATAAAGATGAGCTGCAAATGGGCTTTACATCAAGCTATGCGGCAACGGACGTTCAGCGGAACTTTTTCAGGGCACTTACCGAGCTTGGCATTGATGTTACCGTGAGAAGCAATGATTCTTACGCTGAAAAGCCTTTGGAAGGAGATGACACATCATGCAGCAGTGCAGAAAATGCAGAGTAAATGTCGATGGTGATAAGGGCAGGTGTCCTCTCTGTCAGGGCGAGCTTACAGGCGAAAGGGAGCGGGATATGTTCCCACGCATTGCCGAGCCGAGGTTTGGCAGCGAATTTCTCATAAAGCTTATTTCATTCATTGCCATATCGGCGATAGTCATTTGCGCCGCAACGGATTATCTTCTCAGCGGCAGGCTGTCGTGGTCGGTCATATGTATAGCAGGCGTTATCTGCGCATGGCTCACCACATCTGTTGGCATCGCCTACCGCAAAAGGATACTGAAAAACATCACCTGGGAGCTGTTCCTGATAACAGCGCTGTCGGTGCTGTGGGACAGGTTCACAGGCTGGCGTGGCTGGTCACTGGACTTCGTTCTTCCGTGTGCCTGCGTGTGTGCAACAGTGTCCATTTTCATAATCGCAAAGGTGCTGAAAATGAAGTCGGGGGAGTATATCCTCTACCTTATCATAGGCGGATTTTACGGGCTTCTGCCGCTGATATGTTTGTTTGCGGGACTGGTTAAGATAAACTACCCGTCAGTCATATGCGCCGTGATAAGCGTTATCTTTATGGCGGCACTTTTCCTTTTCAGAGGAAGATCCACCACGGCAGAGATAGAAAGAAGATTTCACTTATAAAATAAACAAGCCTCTTCCGCTTGATATGCGGAGGAGGCTTATCGTTTATTTATTCGGCATTTGCGGAATTTCTGAGGATAATATCATAGACCGTCAATGTTCTTCCGTCACAGTCGTTTTCCATTTGGTCAAGTATCTTGTCAAGTACACGCACATCATTTTTGTCTGTGCAGGTATCTCTGTATCGGATAATTTCGGGAGCGGCGCCCGATGAAAGGTCGCTCATCATGCTAAAGCTGAAGTAGGGGAGATTTCCCTTGCTGTATTCGTTCAGGTCATATTTTGCGATAACTCCGTCAATGTTGCAGAAGCTGAGGGCGGCAAACATTATCACAAATGCCGTGACAGTCACCTTTGAGAGATTGACTTTTTTTGTTATGACTGACAGAATGACCGATGTGAAAAGCACGAACAGAAGCAGCATAAACCAAGATGTGTAAACTCTCAGCTGGGTAAGACCGTAAACCCTTATATACATGAACATTTTGCTTACAGCGGTGGATATGAGCAGAAGTGTGAATACGCTGAGTATGCAGGTCATTGCCTTGACCGCTGCGGGACGCTCTTCCTTGTCGTTATCCTTGCAGAAAAGGTTAAGGGCAAGAATAATCGCCAGATTTATGACAGATACAAAGCACAGCTCAAAAAATCCACGGCGGGCATATTCGGAGTAGTTAGTGTCATTTGAGGGAAGCTTATCCATAAATGCGGAGAGAAAATAGCTGAGCTGGGAGAAGAAAAAGATAACATAAAGCACGCAAACTGGGAGTGCGGAGAAAACGCCCGCAACAGGTGAAAGAAAACGTACCGAGCGGAGATTCTTCTCGTAGTTCTCATCTTTCAGCAGCTCCTTTGAAAGCTGCTTTTCCGATGCACGGCAGCCGGAAAAGATGTAGAACGCAACAGGCAGTCCTATAAGCAGTTGAACGATGAATATTATGACTTTGGTAAAGCCGTCGTTCATGATAGATGAGATTATGCGGCTGAAATTATCATCGGCGCTCATAAGCAGTCCGCATACGATAAGTGTGGCAGGAACGGCGATGATAAGACCCAGCAGAGCGCTTTTGATGTTCTTTCCCGAGGAGCTTTTCTCGGCGGGAGCTTTCAGTGCCGCTGCACCTGCGCCGTATTCGGCAAAGGGTATTATCATAAGCGAGCCGAACATATCCGCAGGGAAGAATCTTCTTATGGTGCGGAAGCGTTCATCGGAGTCCGCAAGCTTATCATACGCCAGCACCAGCAGTACAAATATCAGGTCAAGAAACTGTATCAGCAGGTTCGGATTTATAAAAATATTAACCGAAAATGAAATGCACAGGGCAATGCGCAGTGCTTTTCTAAACGTAAATTTAGTGCGGCTCACAGGATATATGAGGCAGTAAACCGTAAGCAGAAGAGCAAATATCATTGCTCCCAGACCCATTCTGCCCTCTGTGAACAGAGGAGCAGCAAAAAGCTTTACCGATAAGAAGCCGAGAACGGCTGCAATATAGGCAAATATCGTCTCACGGGCGGAAAAGGTATATTTCTTTATTACCTCAGGGTGATATTCCTGATATGCAGGTGTGTTATTTACAGGCATTTCATTCATGGCTGACCGTTCCTTTCGTCACTTTCGTTATTTTCAGGCTCAGGGTCGGGGGCGTATTCCAGAATATCACCCGGCTGACAGTTAAGGGTCTTGCACAGCTTTTCGAGGGTAGAAAAGCGCACAGCCTTTGCCTTTCCTGTTTTGAGGATAGATAGATTTGCCTGAGTGATGCCTATTTTTTCGGCAAGCTCACCCGAACCTATCTTCCTTTTTGCCATTACCACATCAAGGTTTACAATAATTCCCACAGTGCAAAACCTCCTTAAATTGTAAAGTCATTTTCTTCACGGAGACGTATTGCTTCTGTGAAGCAGTTCTTGATAACACGGAGGATAAGTCCGATAAAAGCGGCTGCAAAGGTGATAACAAAAACAAGTATCCTGAATCTTGCAAATATCAGGGTAACTACGGCTATTGCAAAGCAGCAGTATGAAAGTATTTTCAGCAGCTTTACGTTTTCGTCAATGAACACCTTTTCACTGCCGATGTTCTTTATAAGCTTGTTGAGCACGAACAGTATAACAAATCCGAATGCGGCGCACACATAAAAGGTTATCAGCAGAGGGACTGTTACGTTATCTCGCTGGAACGATATCTGCTCATACATTTTTGCGGCATATGGCATAAGGAACAGCGCCGCTGTGCAGAGGACAATGGCTATCTTGATAAGTACCGATGTTATCGCTATTGAACGTTTTTCTTTTGTCATTTTTCAAAGCACCCTTTCAGATGATATTATGATCGATGTGTACACGTTTCATTACATATATAATATCACACCAAAATGCGTTTGTCAATACCTTTTTACTGAAAAACAATAATTTTTATTTGATATGCAAAAAAGCAGCCGATAACATCAGCTGCTTTGTAAAATAAATATCAGAATGAAATAAATCCGCCGCCTGTTTCAACGGGAGCGCAGGACAGGATATAATCGCTGTTGCGCTGAAGTCCGTTCTGTGCGATTATGGATTCAACGGTGTATTCTGCCGTTGCGGGCGTGTTGTTTTCCTGCGACAGATGCCCGAGGATAAGCCTTGTTGTGCCGCTTTTTATAAGCTCCGCTCCGAAATTTCCGCTGTCATCATTTGAAAGATGACCGTGGTCTGAGCGGATACGCTCCTTTAAATAAACGGGATAAGGCCCGTTCCTCAGCATATTCACATCGTAGTTTGCTTCCAGCAACACTGCGGAAGAGCCTGTGACCGCATTTCTGACAGTATCGCTCACGTAACCAAGATCTGTGCATACGCAGCAGCTTTTGCCGTCGGAAAAATCCACACGGTAGCCGCATGACTGAGGCGTATCGTGGGAAGTCTCAAAGTAGCTTACCGCCATATTTCCTATGCAGACCTCGCCCGACATATCATAGCTGTGGGAATTTATATATCCGCCGTCAAAAAGAGTATCCATGGTCATGCTCTGAGCATAAACGGGAATGCCTGTCTTTTTGGTGAAATTTTTCAGCCCGCTGATGTGGTCGGAGTGTTCATGGGTGATGAAAATTGCTTTCACCGCCGATGTGCTGAGACTGTTCAGCTCCAGCGCATTGCATATTTTCCTGCATGATGCGCCGCAGTCAATGAGAACGCCGCTTTCGGTTGTTCCTATGTAGGTGCAGTTTCCCTTGCTTGATGAAAATAAGGGGTATATCCTTGGCATTTTATCCTCCGTAAAACAGCTTACAATCCTGAGTCGTGCCCTGCGGGAGGCGCCTTGTCCGATGCCTTTATGGCAACGATGGTATAGCCTGTGGTTTTCTTCTGAACAACGTAGTCAACGTATTTTTCAGGCAGGGGAGTGTCGTCCGATGTGAGCGTGAGCCATGCGGGCGTAGGGGAGACATATCCGACTGTAAGTGTGTAGCTGTCGCCCGACTTCTGTATCTCCTCGATATAAGGGGAGTAGGTGAAGAACTTGGGATTTTCGGGTATTCTGTATGAGCTTAGCTCTTCGTCATAATAGAATGAGATATCCGCTGCCGCAATGGTCATATGTGTCAGATTAAGACCCGAGCCGAAAAGCTTAGCGGCGTGCTGTTCAACATCGACTTCGGGTACGATTATGTAGTCAAAGTCCATGGTGTACTTGCTTTTATCCTCGTACAGGATAATATCCCATATGGCGGCGGAGATTATTGTTTCGTTTTTGAGCTTTGTGGTCTGGTCAAAGGCGGGAGGGTCGCAGATGACTACGGGGTAGATGAACTTTGCAAACTCGTTTTTCTGCTCCGTGTTGTCCATAATGCTGTGTACTTTGTCGGAGATAAATCCGACAGTGGATATTATGCCTATGACCGACATTATGATAACAAAAACGCCTACAATGAAATTAAATACCTTTGATTTTGCCGAATTTGCGTCCGAGGGCTGGTCGCCCTCTTCCATTTCAGTCATTTCGCTTATTTCGGAAATGTCCTCATCAAAGGCGGAGTCAAGCATTTCAATGAGATCGCCGTTTTTCTTTTCAGCGGGCTTCTTTTTTTTAGACATAGCCGTTTCCTTATCGTACCTGACCGTTTCCGTCGATCAGATATTTATTTGTGGTTATCTCGTAAAGTCCCATAGGGCCTCTTGCGTGGAGCTTCTGGGTGGAGATGCCTATTTCGGCGCCGAAGCCGAACATGCCGCCGTCGGTAAATCTGGTGGAAGCATTTACATAAACGCAGGCGGAATCTACCTCGCTCTTGAACTTATTAGCGTTTGAAAGGTCGTTTGTAACGATGCACTCGGAGTGACCTGTGGAATATTCCGCAATGTGTTCTATTGCCTGGGAAATGTCGTCAACCACTCTTACAGCGATGATGTAGTCGCCAAACTCGGTGGCATAATCCTCCTCGGTGGCGGGAACAACGCAGTCGCCAAGGATTCGCTTTGTCTCGGCGCAGCCCCTTATCTCTACATTATGCTCGTCAAGCTTTTTCTTCACAGCGGGAAGAAACTTTTCTGCAATGTTTTTGTGTACAAGCAGTGTTTCGATAGCGTTGCAAACGGAGGGACGCTGGGTCTTGGCATTATCGGTAATGTTCACAGCCATTTCAATGTCAGCGCTTTCATCAACGTACAGATGGCAGTTGCCTGTGCCTGTTTCGATAACGGGGACGGTTGCGTTCTTGGTTACAGCCTTGATAAGACCTGCACCGCCTCTGGGGATAAGCAGATCAAGATACTTGTCGCACTTCATAAGCTCGGTGGTGACTTCACGGGTGGTATCATCAACAAACTGAATGATATCCTTGGGGAAGCCTGCCTTTTCCACGGCATCTCTCATTATCTCGCAGATGCACTTGTTGGAGTTGTAAGCCTCCTTGCCGCCTCTGAGAATAACTGCATTGCCAGTTTTAAGGCAGAGTGTGGCGGCGTCAGCGGTAACATTGGGACGAGATTCATATATCATTCCGATAACGCCCATAGGAACACGGATTTTGGTAATTCTCATGCCGTTGGGGCGAACAGAGCCGTTATCCACTTTGCCAATAGGGTCTTCCAGCTTGATAAGCTCGTCAACAGCGGAAGCAATGCCCTTTATCCTGTCCTCGTTGAGCATAAGTCTGTCCTGCATGGAAACGGACATTCCGTTTTCTTTTGCAGCAGTAAGGTCTTTTTGATTTGCTTCGATTATCTTATCCGAATTTTCAATAAGCGCACGGGATATTTCAGCCAGAGCCGAATTTTTCTTTCCTGTATCGGCAACTGCCAGTATCTTTTTTACCTTTACGGCATTGGAGCCGAGAGTTTCAATATAGGTCATCTCATTACCGCCTTTCATTATTCGTGTTCATTTGCAAGAAAAATAGTTCCTACCTGCTTGCCGTCAAAGAAGTCATAAAGCACCTCGGGATTTCTGCCGTTGAGGATAGCCATGTCAAAGCCTGCTTTTGTGGCGATCTCCGCAGCGTTTACCTTTGTTATCATGCCGCCTGTGCCAAGACCTGTTCCCGCACCGCCTGCAAGGTTTCTTATCCTGTCGTCTATCTTTGTGATAACGGGGATAAGCTTTGCATCGGGGTTGCTTCTGGGGTCGCCGTCGAAAAATCCGTCAATGTCGGAGAGGATTATGAGCATATCAGCGTGGCAGAAGATGCCGACATGAGCCGCCAGAGAGTCGTTCTCACCCAATTCAAGCTCCAGCTCATCAATAGCAACGGTGTCGTTTTCGTTAACGATGGGGATAACATTGTGGTCGATAAGCTTCTGGAAAGCGTTCTCAACGTTGTTTTTCCTTGGGGATTCAAGAACGTACTTTGTAAGAAGTATCTGAGCCACATTGACGTTATATTCGCCGAAAAGCTTGTCATATATGTACATCAGTTCGCACTGACCCACAGCTGCGCAGGCTTGCTTCATTGGAGTATCGGAGGGGCGTGATTCAAGACCGAGCTTTGCCATTCCGAGACCGATAGCTCCCGATGATACCAGGATTATCTCGTAACCGCTGTTCTGGATATCCGCAAGAGTTTTTACAAAGCGCTCCATTCTGCGGATATTGAGCCTGCCTGTTTTATGGGTAAGTGTGGAGGTTCCTACCTTTATAACTATTCTTTTCTTCTGATTTATATCAAACATATAAGCATCTCCCAAGTTTTAGTTGACTGTATTCTGAGGTGTTCCGTCAATGAATTTTTTCAGGTTGTCTGAGGCGATCTTCAAAAGCCTTGTCCTTGTCTGAACAGGCGCCCACGCCACATGAGGGGTGATAACGCAGTTTTTGGCTGTAAGCAGAGGATTATCCGCCTGCATTGGCTCGACTGCGACCACATCTACTCCCGCACCTGCAATAACGCCGCTGTTAAGAGCCTCCGCCAGGTCATGCTCATTTACTATAGGGCCTCTTGCGGTGTTTATAACAATAGCATTTTGCTTGCACAAAGCCAGTCTTTCGGAGTTTACAAGGTCTTTGGTCTTGTCGGTAAGGGGGCAGTGAACAGATATAAAGTCTGCCCGTGAAAATACCTCGTCTATGGAGACAAATTCAGTCTCGCTGTCAGTCTGAGGTGTTCTTGTGGCTGCGATGACCTTCATTCCGAAAGCTCTCGCTATCCTTGCAACAGCCTTTCCAATGCTTCCGTAGCCGATTATTCCCATAGTAAGACCGTCCAGCTCGTAGGTGGGAATGGTAAAGTATGAAAATGTGTCCGACCTTACCCAGCCGCCGTTATGAACGTCTGCATTGTAGTCAGCCGTGCGGCTGGCGAAGTACAGCACATATGAGAATGCCTGCTGTGCAACGGCAGAGGTGGAATATGCGGGGACGTTGCATACGGTTATGCCAAGGTCATTTGCTGCGGCAATATCCACATTGTTGTAGCCTGTGGCGCAAAGTCCGATATATCTGAGCTTAGGGCATTTTTCCATAAGCTCACGGGTAAAAACAGTCTTGTTGATGATGACCGCTTCCGCATCTCCCACACGCTCAGCCACCTTATCCTGTGGGGTAAGTGGGTAGCCTGTAACATCGCCCAGCGAATAGAAGCAGTCAAGGGAGATATCTCCCTGCGTTACCGTTTTTTCTTCAAGCAGAACTATCTTCATTCGGAAAATCCTTTCGTATGGGTCATTCTGCGGAGTCGTCCTTGTTTTCTTCCGTGCTGTCGGCTGTATCCTCTGCGATGTCAGCATTGTCGGATTTTTCATTGACCGTTTCATCAGCCGCTTCCGATTTTGCTTCAAGACGTGCCTTTTCCTCAGCCTGAGCCTTTTTCGATACCTTTACCATATCCACAACTGTCATGATAAACAGGATTATCTCTTCAAGTCCCAGAATGTAGAAAAACGGCTTTGCTTCCGATACGTAGATGAGCATTGTTGATGCCACACCGATGAGCATATACAACTCATATGCGTTCTTTTTCTTTTTATAGCAGAGTATCAGCATGATAACGCTGAAAATAACAAACCCAACGTGAATGTTGAATGGCAGCGGAAATCTTATAGAGTGTTCCATTTGTTTTGCAGTTCCTTTCAATATGGTTAAATATTTAATCAAATCATTATATCATATATTTGTTAAATTTTCAACACACTTTGCAAACTCCCCATACAGCGTGTTCTTCGCCGTATGGGGAGTGATGATTACTGTAGATCGCCGTGAGAAAGGGCGGTAAGGTATGCGTTGATAAAGCCGTCAAGATCTCCGTCCATGACAGCGTTGATATTGCCGTTTTCAAAGCCTGTGCGTGTGTCCTTTGCAAGGGTGTAGGGCATGAATACATAGGAACGTATCTGAGCACCCCATGCGATCTCCTTCTTAACGCCCTTGATGTCCTCGATCTTGTCAAGGTGTTCTCTTTCCTTTATCTCGGCAAGCTTGGATACCAGCATCTTCATGGCATAATCCTTGTTCTGGTACTGGCTACGCTGAGTCTGGCAGGATACAACTATTCCTGTGGGCTTATGTGTAAGACGTACAGCGGAGCTTGTTTTGTTGACCTTCTGTCCGCCTGCGCCGCTGGCACGGTAGAAGTCGATCTCCAGATCCTCGGGGCGTATCTCGATGTTAAGGTTAGCGCCGTCCATTTCGGGCATAACTTCCAGGGAAGCAAATGATGTCTGGCGGCGTCCGGATGAATCAAAGGGGGAGATACGTACAAGTCTGTGAACACCGTTTTCGGACTTTAAGAAGCCGTAAGCATTAAGGCCCTCAACAAGAATGGAAGCAGACTTTATTCCCGCTTCATCGCCGTCAAGGTAATCAAGTGTAGTTACCTTGAAGTTGTGGCGCTCAGCCCAGCGGTTGTACATTCTGAACAGCATCTCTGCCCAGTCCTGAGCCTCTGTTCCGCCTGCGCCTGCGTGGAATGTAAGGATAGCGTTCTTGCTGTCATATTCGCCTGTGAGCAGGGTGGTGAGCTTGGTGGTCTCCAGCTCAGCCTTGAACTTTTCAGCTTCTGCCTTAAGCTCTGCAACAGTAGCTTCGTCTTCGTCATTGCCCTCTTCAACGGTAAGCTCTATCATTGTAAGAGTGTCTTCGAGCATTTCGTTGAGCTTCTTGTAGTTTTCTATGGTAGCCTCATTCTGCTTTATGGTCTGCATAACCTTCTGGGAGTTCTCCAGATCGTCCCAGAAGCCGTCGGCAGCGGACTGCTCCTGAAGCTTTGCGTTATCTTCTTTGAGCTTGTCAATGTTAAGAATATTGTAAAGGTCAGCCATATCCTTGCGGTAGCCTTCCAGTTCCAGTCTGAGTTCGTCAAGTAAAAGCATATATCAAATTCCTTTCAGTTAATAAGTATTTTGTTGTGACAGATAAGCTGCGTCAGAAAATTGCGTCCCTGTGCCTGTATTCGATGTATTTCTTGATAGGCTCCCTTACAGGCGGGCAGATATCCTCAGGGATACGGTCAATATCGAAGAATTTCAGCTCCATGACCTCTTCGGGCTGCATTTTCATCTCGCCCGAATATTTGCGGCAGATATACACAATGTCAATGGTGCTTACCTCGTCCCCATTGGGATAGGTGTAATGCTGTTCCGTGCCGGAAAATACGCCGAACAGTTCAAGGCTTTCGGCAGTAAGTCCCGTTTCCTCCAGAAGCTCCCTTGCCGCAGTGTCCTCCACCTTTTCAAAAAGCTCCACAGCACCGCCGCAGTATGACCATGTGCCGTTGTCGGCACGCTTCTGCAAAAGTATCTGTCCCCGGGAGTTTTCAACTATAACGCTTGCGGCAGCATGGATTATGGGACGGTGCCCAACATATTTTCTTATCTCGGATACATATCCCATAGTCACTGCTCCTTTCAGAAATATCTTGAAATTTCCTCTGCCGATTTTTTATGAGGGCAGTCAGGCTCCTCGGCAGGATATCCCAGTGCGATAACAGCCGCAACTCTTTCGGTATCGGGCAGAGAAAGTATCTCGGACAGCTTGTCGCCGTCAACGATACCCATTATAACGCAGCCGATGCCCATATCATGCGCAGCAAGGCAGAATGTCTGAGCGGCAATGCCTGCGTCATACATTTCCCAGCTGTCGCCCAGAGGAGTGGTGAAGCTTCCGTCACGCTCATATCCGCATATGCCCTTTACTATGCTCTGAACGGCAATGCAGCCGCAGTTTCTGATAATGTCATGGTTGTGGGCAAAGCCATATACAGCCTCATCAGCGATCTTTTCAATGAGAGCCTTGTCTGTGATGATGTTCCATCTGGTGGTCTGAGAGTTTTTCCACGAGGGAGCATAGGCAGCCGCACCGATTATCTCGTTGATAGTTTCCTTTGAAACAGGCTTGTCGGTGAATTTTCTCACTGTGCGCCTTGTCTTTATTCCTGTGATAAGCTCCATATATATCAATCCTTTCCGTTATTTGCGGCAGAATCAGTCTTTATCTCCTTATAGGTCTTGAGGTGGCGGAATCTGCGGTGAATGAATTTATTATCATAGAATTTCTGAGCGCTGTAAAGACCCGTATAGCCCGAAAGCATATACGATATGCCGATGACCAGCGCATAATAGGGGAGACCGTCCGCTCCGAAAAGCTCAATGGTCAGCAGGAGCGTTGCAAAGGGGCAGTTGGTAACACCGCAGAAAACCGCAGCCAGTCCCACAGCAGCCCCGAAGGAGTGGGAAAGTCCCAGCAGGCCGCCGAAAAAGCAGCCGAAAGTAGCGCCTATGTAAAGTGAGGGCACTATCTCTCCGCCCTTGAAGCCGCAGCCCAGGGTAAGAGCTGTCAGCAGCATTTTCAGAATGAATGCCTCGGGTCTGCTCTGACCGATAAAAGCCTTTTTGATGATATCAGTGCCTGCGCCGTTGTAGTCAAAGCTGCCTGTCAGCGCATATATCAGCATGGATATCGCCGCAACTATAGCTCCGCCTGCAAGGATTCGCAGGTATGGGTTCTTGATGTATTTTTTGTAAAGCTCCGCTGTTTTGCTCATTATCTTGCAGAAAACAATGCTCACTATCGCACCTGCTATACCCATAATTATAGTTCGTGCCAGCATGAAATATGAGTCAGCATGGAACTCGGGGATATAGCGGACGAGAAATGATGTGGGCTTTACGTGGAACCAGTCCGCCACCATTGCCGCAGTCAATGAGGACAGCAGGCAGGGGACTATTGCCGAGTAATGGGCAATGCCCACTACAGTCACTTCAATGGCAAACACCGCCGCAGCGGCAGGAGTGCCGAACAGCGCGGAAAAGCCTGCAGCCATGCCGCACATTATGAGCATGGAGTAATCGTTCCTGTTGAGTTTAAGTGGCTTTCTCAGCGGGGAGATAAGGCTTCCGCCCAGCTGGAGCGCCGCACCCTCTCTGCCTGCCGAACCGCCCAGCAGATGGGTTATCAGCGTGGCTATGAAAATAAGGGGCGCAGTTTTTATAGATACCTTTTCTTCTCCTCTTGCACCCTTGATGATGCCGTTGGTGCCGTGGTCGTTGTCCATTCCGCAGAGCTTGTAGAGCCACACGATAACAACGCCGCCCAGAGGGAGAAGCATTACGAGAAACGGATTTGCAGTGCGTATCTGGGTCACCTTGTCAAGAGCCATATGGAAAAACGAGCATACAACTCCTATGAAAATGCCCGAGCATACGGCTATGCACAGCCATTTCAGGAAAACGGTGTATTGGTACAAGACATTTTCCCTGTCGGAGAATATCCCTTTGAATCTCACAATATCCCTCCGATTATTTTGCAAGCGCAAGGAGCAGCTCTCTTAAAAGCTTGCAGGCAATGGCAGTCGATGCGCCGCTCTGATCGTAATGAGGCGAAAGCTCGTTCATGTCAGCGCCTACGATGTTCAGCTCTTCGCCAATGAGGATGATAGCTTCAAGCAGCTGATTGAAAGAAGCTCCCCCTGCTTCGGGAGTGCCTGTTCCGCAGAAATATGCAGGGTCAAGCACATCAAGGTCAATGGTGAGATACACGTTCTTGTCTTTAAGGCGGCTCACAACATCGGGGAGACCTCTGAAAGAAACTCCGCCTATGTCGGTCTTGTGCATTTCGGTGTGCTCTGCCGCAAACCTGAACTCGTCCCTGTCGCCGCTTCTTATGCCAAACTGGAATATCCTGCCGTCGCCTATGATGTCATGGCAGCGGTGGATAACGCAGGCATGGGAAAGCTGCTGACCAAGATAGTCGTCACGCAGGTCTGCATGAGCGTCAAAATGAAGTATATAAACGTCATTGTCATATTTCTTTGCCACTGCACGGAAAATTCCCAGAGTAACTAGATGCTCGCCGCCAAGCATTATGGGCAGCTTGCCTGCATCAAGTATCTCCTTTGTCCTTGCCTCGATATCGTCAAGAGCGGATTCGGGGGAGCCGAAGCGCAGCTCAAGGTCGCCTGAGTCAAAGACCTTCAGGTCAAGCAGGTCTTTGTCCTGATATGGCGAATATGTCTCTATCCCGAAGCTTTCGGAGCGCATTGCAGCGGGGCCGAAGCGTGTTCCTGGACGGAACGATGTGGTGCTGTCAAACGGTGCGCCGAAAATGACCGTATCTGCTTCCTCAAAGGGAACATCGCAGCCGATAAAGCATTTAATCTCAGGTTGCATTATCCAGAAGCTCCTTTACATAGTTTGGTATTGCGAAACAGCCCTTATGCAGGTCTGTGTTGTAGTATCTTGTCTTTATTCCGAGAGCGTTCCACCTGTCAGCGTCAAATTTAAGGGGGTCAACAGTCTTGGAGGCAAAGCCGAAAAGCCAGTGTCCCGAGGGATATGTGGGGATATGTGCCTGATATACACGGCAGATATCGAAGAATTCCTTTATGCGCTTGTGCGCTCTCTGCATTGCCTTTGCGTCATCGTCATAATAGGGGCTTTCGTGCTGATTTACCAGAATTCCGTTTTCGGTAAGGGCATTATAGCAGTTGCCGTAAAATTCGCTGGTGAAAAGACCTTCTCCCGGGCCAAAGGGATCGGTGCTGTCAACGATTATAAGGTCGTAGCAGTTTTCCTTTGTGCGCACATATCGCAGGCCGTCCTCAAAGTGGAGATGCACCCTTGGGTCATCAAGCTTGCAGGCAGTCTGAGGAATATACTTGCGGCAAACATTCACCACTTCCTCATCTATCTCCACCATGTCGATGTGTTCGATAGTGTCATAACGTGTAAGCTCACGGACAGTTCCGCCGTCGCCTGCACCTATAACGAGCACCTTTTTTATATCAGGGTTGGAAGCCATTGCAACGTGGGTTATCATTTCGTGATAGATGAACTCGTCCTTTTCGGTGAGCATCATTATGCCGTCAAGGGTAAGAAATCTGCCGAACTCGGGGCTTTCAAAAACGTCAATTCTCTGAAATTCGCTCTGTCCGCTGTAATACTGCTTGTCAATTCTGATAGACATTTTAGCGTCCTTTGAATGATATTCGCTGAACCATAATTCCATGAAAATCAGCCGCCTTTCTTAATTCTTTTTCTTCCGCTGCTTTGGTGCGGGAAGCTCGCTGTAAAGGGTATCGAACAGCTGTGATATAAAAGTCATGTCCTCTGCATTTTCCACAAGGAGCATCGGCTTTGCACCCTCATAGGGAAGCTCTCTGGGAGCATCTGGCATAAGCCTTTGGGCTGAGGAAATATCCTTTACAAGAAATTTGTTGTCATATATGCCGCCCACAAGCTTGCTGCGGAAATATATCATGTATTCACCCATCATTTTGCGTGTGGTTATCTCATCAAGCCCCGACAGGCAGTCAAGAATATAGTCAAGATATTCTTTTGATGAAGCCATATATCATTCCTTTATTACCCTTATCTTCTCGATGTTCATATCTTCGGTACCTGTCATAAAGCAGCCACGCTTTTTGCTGTAGTCGATATTTTCAAGTATCTCTGGAGTGAGAAGCTCGCCGGGGGCGATAATGGGTATTCCGGGAGGGTAGCACATAACAAACTCGCAGGATATCCGTCCCGCACTTTCCATAATTGGCAGGACTTCCTGCTCGCCGTAGAAAGCAGCCTTTGGGGAGAGCATTATCTTTGGGTTTATGTACTCATGATCCACATGGCCTGCGCTTTCCTTGCCGAAGCGCCTTTTTATCTCGGACAGTGCGGAAACAAGACGCTCGATATCCTTCCAGCGGTCGCCGGGAGACATGATTGCAAGCACATTTCCAATATCGCCAAGCTCCATCTGGATATCGTAGGAGTCCCTGAGAATGTCATATACTTCAATTCCCGCAAGACCGATATCTCTTGTATATATGGACAGCTTTGTCTTGTCAAAGGCGAAGATATCATCGCCGTTCACAAGCTCGTCGGAATAAGCGTAATATCCGCCTATCTTGTTTATCTCCGTGCGGGCGTATTCTGCGGACTTTACTACCTGAGCGCAAAGCTCCCTGCCCTGAGTAGCATAGTATTTTCTTGCAATATCAAGGGAGGACAGCAGCAGATATGAGCCGCTTGTGGTTTGTGTAAGGTTGATTATCGCACGCACATGACCCTCGGATATCCCTGCGTTCTTTCCCACCAGCAGAAAGCTGCTCTGGGTAAGGGAGCCGCCTGTTTTGTGCATTGAAACAGCCGCCATATCAGCTCCTGCCGTCATGGCGTTAACGGGCATATTCTCGCCAAAATAAAGGTGAGTGCCGTGAGCCTCATCGACCAGCACCTTCATGCCGTGAGCGTGAGCGATCTCTGTTATCTTCCTGAGATTGGAGCAAATTCCGTAGTATGTGGGGTTGTTAACAAAAACCGCCTTTGCGTCGGGATTATCAATGATAGCCTGCTCAACGTCCTTTACGCTCATGCCCAAAGGAATACCAAGCTTGTGGTTAACTCCCGGATTTACATAAACGGGAACAACGCCGCTTACTATCATAGCGTTGATGGCGCTGCGGTGTACGTTTCTGGGGATAATTATTTTATCCCCTTCCTTACAGACGGAAAGTATCATGGATTGAACGGAGGAAGTGGTTCCGTTTACCATAAAAAAGCAGTGACCTGCCCCGAAAGCTTCGGCGGCAAGTCGCTCTGCGTCCCGAATAACGGAAACGGGGTGACAAAGGTTGTCCAGTGGCTTCATGGAGTTAACGTCCACGGACATACAGGTCTGACCGAGAAATTCGGTGAGCAGGGGATTGCCCTTTCCGTGCTTGTGACCGGGCACGTCAAAGGGTACTACTCTTGCTTCGTTATATTTCATCAGCGCCTCGTAAATAGGCGCATTGTTCTGAGTGTACTGCATTGCTTAAATTTCCCCCTCGCTGGCAGGCAGGCGGCTTATGGATACTCCCCATACAACAGCGTCAGCGATCACGCCGACTGCACACATAAGAATTGCGTTTGCCATATGAAATAACTCATCAAGCCCGCTGAAGTATATAGCGGTAGTCCGCCAGAAAAACAGAATATAGGCGGTGTAGCCCGCACATAAAACATAGATCACAATGGATAGAATAAACTGAAACTGAAGTCTGTCCGCAGCGATGCCGAAATATTTAAGTCCCTTGGCGTTTAAAAGCGTTACGATAAGAGCGGAAACAGTAAATATCACAGGCCATACAAGATTATCAAGCATATCGCTTTTGGCAAGAGATTCTGCTATCGGGTCTCTCCAGCCGTCAACCTGATAAATATAATAGTTGTCTCCTACGGCATACTTATCGCTTTCAAATTCATAGACAGTGAATTCGTCGGTGTGATACTGACCGTACAGATCCTTATATTTATATGCCGCATTAGCAACAGTGTATTTTTCTTTGCCGCCGCTTTTATAAAAGTTGCTGTTTTCGGTGCTGAACTCGGAAATATCGGTTATCTGTGCAGTTATCCTGTGATATTTTGTATTTTCCTTTATTCCCCACGCCAGCCACAGCAGGGAAACTGTAAGCACGGTGAAAGCGCATATAAAACAGGCAGTCTTTTTCAGATTTTTTGTCACAGTATCAGCTCATTTCAAGGTGTATCAGAATATGTTCATTCCGCTGAATATCTCTATCATCTCACGTCTTAACAGGTCGTTAATTTCAAGTCGCCTTTTGGGTGCAAGCTCGTAGGTGTCGGTATTGAAAAGATAATTCTGGAGGAATATCTCCTTTATCATCATTTTGGTGTGGAAAATATTTGCCTGATATACGTTGATGTCGATAGCGTCATACTTTTCAAGGGTGTCCTTGGCGATATAGTCCTGAATGGAGGTGATATCGTGGTCGATGAAAAGCTTTTTGCCCTTTTCGTCACGGGTAAAGCCTCTTACTCGGTAATCAATGGTAATGATATCGGAATCAAAGCTGCCGATAAGATAATCAAGTGATTTAAGAGGAGTTATCTCGCCGCAGGTGGAAACGTCAATATCAACACGGAATGTTGTGATGGCGTTGTCGGGGTGAAACTCGGGATAGGTGTGAACAGTTAAATGGCTCTTGTCAAGATGCCCTGCAATATCCCTTTTCTGGGGAACTCCACGCATATTGCAGGACTCGTCAATATCGTCCCTGTCAAGGTGTTCCTCGGAAATAAGCAGCGTGACCGACGCACCCTGAGGCTCGTAGTCCTGCTTTGAAATGTTCAGTACGTGTGCACCGATAGCATCGGTAACGTCGCAGAGGATCTTGGTAAGTCTATCGGAGTTATACTGTTCGTCGATATACTTAATATAGTCCTGCTGCTCCCTGGGACTCTTTGCATAGCAAATATCATAGATATTGAAGCTTAGAGTTTTGGTGAGATTATTAAACCCGTAAAGCTTGAGCTTATCGTTCAACCCTAACATCACGTTCCTTTCGGATCATATTTTAACAGAGCTTTTGCCGAAAGCAAAGTGCTCCGATGTAATACTAATCTCTAATCAACCTACAAACAAATTCTCGGCTTTGCCTATAGAACGATCAGAGTTTAGCATAAGCATATTTATACATTATTACACATTATATATAATAACCGCAATCCACCCAAAAGTCAAGGGAATTGCCAAAAATAAAAATTATTTTTGCTGTAACCGATTACGCTCGAAAACAAAATTCGGTAACTGATTTTTTTCCGTGATGCGCATGATAAGCCTTGCAGGGCGCTTTCTTATAATGTGACAAATTGGTTACATTTATAATAATTATTGACATAAGCTGCAAAATACGGTAAAATTAAATAAGTGTTGAACAAACAAAGAAAAATACTGAAAGGATCTCGAAAATGAAGCGTTATACCAGAAGAGCTTTGGCGCTTGTGTCGGCTGCGGTAATGGTCATGTGCGGCGGAGCGTCCGCATTTGCAGATTTTACCGACCCCGCTTACGCTTATGCCGATTTCAGCAGGAACAAAACGGACAGCAGCGATACTGCGTCAGGCGGCGATAATACGGATACTACTGACGAAGATACCGTCACCGATGATACAGATAACACGGACGACGGCGCTGACGAGGTAACTGACGATACCGAAACAGGGCAGACCACTGAGGAAGTGGATACCTCCGACGGCGTTGTTACCAAGCCTGCAAAGGAAGTTACCATTTACAGCTATAAATCCACAGTCTATGCAGGGGATACCTTTAAAATAGGCTGCCGCCTGAAGCCGTCAAATTCGGACGATGTGCTGACCTATTCCAGCTCCGGCAAAAAGGTGGCAACGGTTGATTCCAAGGGAAATGTCACCGCAGTGGCAAAGGGCACGGCTATAATCACAGTAAAGGCATCATCGGGCGTAAAGGACAGATTTGCCCTTACCGTCAAGGCAGCTCCCGTTGAGGAGGATACCTCTTCCGATGATATTATCGAGGATACAGGCGATAACGGTGATAACAGCGGAAGCGACAGCAAAACACCTGCTTCATCTTCCGATAAAGCAAAGTCCATTGAGCTTAAACACAGCTCCGTGACTATATACGAGGGCGATACATATAAAATAATCTACGAGCTGGCTCCCTCCGACTGCACAGATACTGTTTCATTCCGCTCGCTCAATAAGGCAGTGGCTTCCGTAAGCAGTGACGGCGTTGTCACCGCAAGGGGAGCAGGCAACACAAGGATCGTCTGCAAAACAGGCAGCGGAAAAAGCATAAAGCTCAACGTCAATGTTGTTTCCGTTATGAGCCAGGAAGAGCAGGATAAGTCATATGAGGAAAAGATAACCAAGGAATATGACGCAAACGGCGATCTGGTTCCTTCAATGGTAAAATTTGCCGAGGAATCCGCAGGCGTTCAGGTAGGTCAGAAAGTCCTGCTTGATGCAAGGATTTATCCCGCAGGTGCAAAATATACATACACCATCGAGTCGGATAATCCTTCTGTGGTAAAGGTCAATCGCAAGGGCGAGATAACAGGCATCAAGGAAGGCAACGCTGTCATCACACTTTCCACCGACAACGGCAAGACAGACAGCGTGTATGTCACCGTTTACGGCAGCAGGATAGCAGGAATTGACGTTTCCAAGTGGAACGGAGATATAAACTGGAAGCGTGTCAAGAGCAGCGGCAAGGCTCAGTTTGCAATGATAAGAGCCTCCTACGGCTATGAGGACACCGACCCAATGCTTGCAAAGAATGTGGCAGGCTGCGAAAAGTATGATATTCCCTACGGATTTTATCATTATATGTATGCACGCAACGTTTCCGAGGCAAGAAAGGAAGCTGCATATTTCCTGAATGCCATCAGCGACTATTCGCCCGAATATCCCGTGGTGCTGGATATTGAGGAAGATTTCTACAAGTCAATGCCAAGGCGTGATGTTACCGATATCGTCACCACGTTTATGGAAGCACTTGAAAATTCCGGCTATTACGCAATGATATACAGCTATGCCAAGTTCTTTGACGATAATCTTATAATGGATAAGATAGAAAAGTACGATATCTGGGTTGCCTGCTGGGGCGATGAAGTAAAGCTTGCTGAAAACTACAGCTACCACTACGGAATGTGGCAGTACAGCGAGGTCGGCAGGATATCGGGAATAGATGAATATGTTGATCTCAACTACTCATTCAAGAATTATCGTGACACTATAAGAAAGTATGGACTTAATAATCTGAAAAGATAATGATACAGCAAATCTCCTCTGCTTTTGGCAGGGGAGATTTTTTATAGAAATTGTTATCAGTATAAAACAAAAAGTCCTTACAGAAAACTGTAAGGACTTCATGGTCGGAGTGACGGGACTTGAACCCACGGCCTCTACCACCCCAAGGTAGCGCTCTAGCCAAACTGAGCTACACCCCGACATTTTAAAGGGGATAAACAAGTAAGAAGAATAAAAAGACTTGTTTGCAACATTATATTGAAACAAGTCTTTTTATCTGGTCGGAGTGACGGGACTTGAACCCACGGCCTCTACCACCCCAAGGTAGCGCTCTAGCCAAACTGAGCTACACCCCGACAAAACAGAAGTTACTCTTGTTTTACTTGTTATCGTTTCTGACGACTTTTATATTATATCATAACGGAATACGTTTGTCAAGCTTTTTTTGAAATTTTCCCTTTTAAGGCTTATTTGTCGGAAAATGGTTTAAATGCGTGATTTTTGACAGCTAAGTCTCATATGTCACACTTTATTTACAAAATTATCCGCAGTATGATAAAGCACACTGCGGATAAGATCTTATGCGTTGTTCTTGATGTTAACGTCCAGCTTGGAGTAGGGGATCTCAATGCCGTTCTTGTCAAAGGCAGTCTTGACGTTCTCGATCATATCATGATAAACTGTCCAGTAATCGGAGGTCTTTGTCCATACTCTCATAGTGATATCCACCGAGCTTGCGCCAAGGTTCGATACTCTTGCGAAAGGTGCAAATGCGCCCGCTTCCTTTACTGTCAGGGGGTGAGCGCTGATAACGCCGTTGATGATGTCAATAGCCTTGCGGAAATCCTGCTCGTAGGAAACGCTGAATACCAGATCAACACGGCGCTTGTCCTCACGGCTGAAATTGGTGATAGTTCCGCTGGAGACCATGCCGTTCGGGATATATACTATTTTATTGTCAAGAGTAACAAGCTTTGTTGAAAGGATCCTGATGTCGTCAACAACCCCCTCTATGCCGTTTGTGATAACGTAGTCACCCTTGCAGAACGGCTTTGTGAAAAGAATGATGAAGCCCCCTGCGATGTTTGAAAGGCTGTTCTGGAGAGCAAGACCGATGGCAACGCCTGCCGCACCTATTACTGTGATGATAGATGTCATGGGTATTCCCAGAACGGAAAGGGCGATTACAATGACAAATGCCGACAGTATGATGTTTGTAAGGGATTTGAGGAAGCCCTGTGCAGTCTCATCAATGTGAGACCTGCCCATGCACCTGTCAACGAATTTCATAATGAGCTTTGTTATGAATTTTCCCACCAGGAAGATCACTACTGCGATTATAACTGTGGGAAGGTAGGCGATTATTGACTCGCCGAATTTTTTGAGCATATCGCCTGTAACGCTGCCCTTGGCAACTGCGTCCATAACGACCTCTGCCTCGCTGACTATCTCGGGAGCTGTAGTCTCGGCGACTGTATCAGCTACCTCGCTGATAGCTTCTGTTACTGCTGTTTCTTCCAAAATATCATATCCTTTCGTGAGTTGGTTATTATTATAATTATAATATTATCCGCCTGTCATTTGATGTATTTTGTTTTGCATATAAGTTAATATCTGATTTAATTTGCATAATAATTATCGCAATAAAGTGATATCACAGCATTGCAGAAAAATCTGAAATAAAATTTGTTATAATGTAAAATAATATATTAAATTTGAAAAGATGCTTGAATTTCCTTATAAACTATATTATAATAAGTGTAAATATGATTCCATAACTGGGGTTTATGAAAGGAAGTTCATTTAGTATGAAATTAAAGAAGTTAATATCTGTAGCAGCTGCAGCAGTTCTCTCCGCTGCAATGTTCACAGGCTGCGGAAGCAAGGCTCCCGAAAATACCGTTTTCTCCATTGATGACCTTAACGGCAAGAAGATAGGCGTTCAGCTTGGTACAGTTGGCGATACCTATGCTTCCGATGTTGAGGGCGCTACCGTTGAGCGTTACAACAAGGGCGCTGATGCAGTTCAGGCTCTCAAGCAGGGCAAGATCGATGCAGTTATCATCGACCTCCAGCCCGCTACCGTATTTGTAAGCCAGAACAGTGATTCCCTTACTATTCTTGATGACAAGTATCCCGATGAGAACTACGCTATCGCTATCAAGAAGGATAACGACGAGCTTACCCAGCAGATAAATGACGCTCTTGCACAGCTCGAGTCTAACGGCACTCTTGAGCAGATCAAGTCCAACTGGATCGGCGATGAGGCAGGTCAGCACCCCTACACCTCTCCCGAGGGCATTCAGTATGACGGCACTATCGTAATGGCAACCAACGCCGAGTTCCCTCCTTACGAGAGCATGAGCGGCGAGGACGTTGTAGGCTTTGACGCTGATATGATGAAGGCTGTCTGCGATATTCTCGGCAAGGACCTTAAGATCGACAACATGGAGTTCGATTCCATCATTGCCGCTGTTCAGACAGGCAAGGCTGACGTTGGCGTTGCAGGTATGACCGTTACCGAGGACAGACTTGAAAACGTAAACTTCTCTGATCCCTATACTACAGCAACACAGGTAATTATTGTAAGAAAGTAAACCATTTAAATTTTGCGGCTGTCAGCAGTCTTGCGGGCAGCCGCATTCAGTTTGGAAGTGATGCTATTTATGATTCAGGATATTATAACGATGATTCAGGATTTTATAACGAATTTTGCTGACAAGTTCTATAAGACCTTTATCGTGGACGACCGCTGGAAATACCTTACAAACGGCCTTAAAAACACGATAGTTATTACGCTTTTTGCCGTAATGCTGGGCATCGTTCTGGGATTTCTCATTGCAATAGTCCGTTCCACCCACGACAAGACAGGAAAGCTCAAATTCCTGAATGTTCTGGCAAAGATATACCTTACAGTCATCAGAGGTACGCCTGTTGTAGTTCAGCTGCTTATAATTTACTTTGTTATTTTCGCATCGGTTTCCGTTGATAAGATATTTGCGGCGGTGCTGGCGTTCGGTCTGAACTCTGCTGCATATGTTGCCGAGATAGTCCGTTCGGGCATAATGTCCGTTGATAACGGTCAGTTTGAGGCAGGCTCAAGCCTTGGCCTCAACTATGCTCAGACAATGATGTACATTATTATCCCGCAGGCGTTCAAGAATGTTCTGCCCTCTCTTGCAAACGAGTGCATCGTTTTGCTGAAAGAGACTTCTGTTGCAGGATATATTGCCGTGCAGGATCTTACCAAGGGCGGCGATACTATCCGTTCCGCAACATATGAGCCGTTTATGCCCCTTATTGCCGTAGCAATCATCTATCTTGTGATCGTTATGGTACTTACTCACTTTGTTACAAAGCTCGAAAGGAGGCTGGCGGCTAATGATAAGCGTTGAAAATCTCTGTAAATCCTTTGGTGATCTGGAAATACTCAAAGGCATCACCGAGAACATCGAAAAGGGCGAGAAGGTCGTTATCATAGGCCCCTCAGGCTCAGGAAAAAGTACATTTCTGCGCTGCCTCAATCTTCTTGAAAAGCCCACTTCCGGCAGTATCATTTTCGAGGGAACGGACATCACCCATTCAAGCGAAAAAGAGCTTAATCTCATGCGCCAGAAGATGGGAATGGTGTTCCAGCACTTCAACCTGTTTGCTAACCTGAGTATAATAAATAACATCACTCTTGCTCCCGTAAAGCTGAAGCTCATGACCAAGGAAGAGGCAGAGGCTAAGGCAGAGGGGCTGCTGAAAAAAGTAGGACTTCTTGATAAGGCTTATAATTATCCCTCGCAGCTTTCTGGCGGTCAGAAGCAGAGAATCGCCATTGCCCGTTCACTGGCAATGAATCCCGATGTAATGCTTTTTGATGAGCCTACATCAGCCCTTGACCCCGAAATGGTTGGCGAAGTCCTGAACATCATGACCGAGCTTGCCGATGACGGCATGACCATGGTCGTGGTAACTCACGAAATGGGCTTTGCCCGTGAGGTTGCATCAAGGGTAATGTTCATGGCTGACGGCGTTATCATGGAGCAGAATCCTCCCAAGGAGTTCTTTGAAAACCCGCATAACCCCAGACTGAAAGAATTTCTCTCAAAGGTGCTTTGATGATGGAAAGCAGGATAGTTATGGGGCTGGAAAATGCTCCCGAAGCAAAGCTTATCCGACAGACTGTGTTTGTTGATGAGCAGGGTTTCAAAAACGAGTTTGATGATACGGACAATAAAGCCTACCACGGCATTCTCACAGATAACGGAGAGCCTGTGTCAACGGGTCGGCTCTTTACCGAAAACGGCGATTATCATATCGGCAGGATAGCCGTTATGAAGCCGTACAGAGGAAAGGGTCTCGGCCGTGAGATAGTTTCTCTTCTCGAAAGCAAGATATCCGAGCTTGGCGGGGGAACGGCAGTTCTCTCAGCTCAGACAAGGGTAAAGGGCTTTTACGAGGCCATGGGCTACACAGCCTACGGCGATGAATATTTCGATGAATATTGTCCCCATATATCAATGAAAAAGATCATAAAATAAAAAAATCAGCTCCGAGCATATGTTCGGAGCTGATTTTTTATTATTCCGCACTAATTATCTTCCACTTGCCGCCTTCAAATTTCAGCGTGAATGTTATATCCTGTGAAATGCTCATGCCCTGCGAGAAGTAATCTGCCTTGGTCATACATTCCCATTGGGTAAAGTCTGCGGCTTTTTTGTGGTACTTTACATCAACATCGGAGCTGATAACATCGGTGTCCTCAAGCTCTTCAAACTGGGGGAGAGACCTGAAATGATCCTTCTGCTGCTGTTTGAAGCTCTTGTCGTCAGTCTGATCGGAATAAATATCCGTCACCTTGTTCATTGATTTAAGGTCGCCTGACGCAAACGCCGCACAGTATTTTTCGATAGCCTTTGTCTGACCGCCGATAAACCATGTTACGGCTATGACACCCAGCAGGATTATCAGGATTATCAGTGACACTATTTTTCCTATGGTCTTAGATGCGCTGTTTTTACTCATATTACCGCTCCGATTGTGTGATTATTCATTCTTGAGGATAGCACCCTGTGCGCCGGATGTAACAAGGGCAGCATATCTCTTGAGGTAGCCTTTAAGCTCCTTCTTCTTGGGAGTGAAGTTAGCCATACGGCGTGCGATCTCTTCATCGTCAACGTTGAGGCTGAGGGTGTAGTTAGGGATATCAACGGTTATCATATCGCCGTCCTGAACGATTCCGATAATGCCGCCAACAGCTGCTTCGGGAGAAACGTGACCGATAGCCGCACCTCTTGATGCGCCTGAGAAACGACCGTCAGTGATAAGAGCAACATCGCTGCCGAGACCCATGCCCATGATAGCGGAGGTGGGGTTGAGCATCTCTCTCATGCCGGGGCCGCCCTTGGGGCCTTCGTAACGGATAACCACAACATCGCCCTTGACGATCTTTCCGCCGAGGATAGCTGCCTGAGCGTCCTCTTCGCAGTCGAATACCTTTGCGGGGCCTGTGTGCTTGAGCATTTCAGGAGCTACCGCACTGCGCTTAACAACACAGCCGTCCTTAGCAAGGTTTCCTCTGAGGACTGCGATTCCGCCTGTTTCGCTGTAGGGATCGTCAATAGGACGGATAATATCGTGATTTTTGTTTACGCAGCCTGCGATATTTTCGGCAACAGTTTTGCCTGTGCAGGTCATAACGTCGGTGTTGAGCAGATTTTTCTTGTTAAGCTCGTTCATAACTGCGTAAACTCCGCCTGCTTCGTTAAGATCCTCCATATAAGCGTGACCTGCGGGAGCAAGGTGGCAGAGGTTAGGAGTCTTTGCGCTTATCTCATTTGCGATATCGAGATTTATTTCAATTCCGCACTCGTGAGCGATAGCGGGGAGGTGGAGCATACTGTTGGTGGAGCAGCCCAGAGCCATATCAACGGTAAGAGCATTATGAAATGCCTTTTCGGTCATGATATCAAGTGGTCTGATGTTCTTTCTGTAAAGCTCCATTACCTGCATACCTGCGTGCTTTGCAAGGCGCAGTCTTTCGGAATAAACAGCGGGGATAGTACCGTTGCCCTTGAGGCCCATGCCCAGAACTTCGGTAAGGCAGTTCATGGAGTTTGCGGTGTACATACCCGAGCAGCTTCCGCAGGTGGGACAAGCCTTGTTCTCAAACTCTTCAAACTCTTCCTCGTTTATTCTGCCTGCGGTGTATGCGCCTACAGCCTCGAACATACTGGAAAGTGAAGTCTTGCTGCCCTTAACGTGGCCTGCAAGCATGGGGCCGCCTGATACGAAAATTGTGGGTACGTTTACACGGGCAGCAGCCATAAGCAGACCGGGAACATTCTTGTCGCAGTTGGGTATCATTACCAGAGCGTCAAAGTGATGAGCAAGAGCCATGCACTCGGTGGAATCTGCAATAAGGTCACGGGTAACGAGAGAATACTTCATTCCCTGATGACCCATTGCAATACCGTCGCAAACTGCGATAGCGGGGAATACAACAGGTGTACCGCCTGCCATAGCAACGCCCATCTTTACGGCTTCAACGATCTTGTCGATGTTCATGTGACCGGGAACGATCTCATTGTAAGAAGAAACGATACCTACCAGAGGTCTTTCCATTTCCTCCTTGGTCATTCCGAGAGCGTTGAAAAGTGAACGCTGGGGAGCCTTGTCGGCACCCTCACAGAAAAAGTTACAATCTTTGCAAGACATTTTTTATTACCTCTTTTGTTATAAAATGGTTTCCTTGTATGTAGCTGCCGCTTCATCAACGGCAGCCATGAGCTTTGCCTTGAAGTATATCCTGTCATTTGGCAGGTTTACCTTTGTTATGCTGCTGTCTGCAATGCCTTTTTTATAATTGCAGATGATGTTGTGTATCTCACTTTCGGCAACGTTTGTCATAATGAATACGGGCTGTGAGCTGTCGCCCTCTTCATAATCGGAGTTGCTTTTGGGGGCATATACTGCGCAGTAATCTATCTCAGCTGCACCCGAGCGGCTTTCAACGAAATCGCCGCTGAGCATAAATGAGGATTCAACATCAATATCTGCATTGTTATCATCGCTGTCACAGAATGTAAAAGTTACGTTTCGTGACGGCTTTGCGGGACTTACCGCAGCTGATGCCTGCGGAGCAGCCTGTGTCACTGTCTGTGCAGCGGAACGTGCATACTGAGCTGCGTTTTTTTGGGTTCGTCTAAAAGAGTATTGACTGTCTGACCGACCTTTTCGGTGATTTTGTCAAGCTCGCCGCTTTCAACGAATGATCTTATTTTGTCCGGAAATCCCATCTCAGCTCTCCAGTCCGAGGAATGCGGCGCCGATGATTCCTGCGTCGTTTCCGAGCTTTGCAATGACTATCTCGGTGTTCTGAGAAAGCATTCTTGTGTAAACTTCCTTCTTGACAAGCTCCTTGACGGGGAGAAGAAGAGGATCGCCCTCGTTGCATACGCCGCCGCCTATGCAGAGAATGTCAGGCTGGAAGATGTTGATGGTGTTGGTGATGCCTGCAGCAAGGTACTTGCAGTACTTTTCAACTACCTCTGTACCTGCCTTGTCGCCATCTCTCATAGCCATGAAAGCGTGACGTGCTGAGAACTTGCCGTCATCTGCCAGATACTTGTTGAGTATGGAGGAGCTGTCAGCCTCGGCAGCTTCCTTAGTCATGCGGATAAGACCTGTTGCGGAGGAGAATACCTCGAAGCAGCCCTTTCTTCCACAGGTACACTGAGGGCCATCGACCTCGATGACCATATGGCCAAGCTCTGCGCCTGCAAGGTTGGAGCCTGTGAGGATCTTGCCGTCAACGATGATTCCTGCGCCAACGCCTGTTCCCAGAGTGATGCAGACAGCGTTCTTTGCGCCCTTTGCAGCACCTGCAACAAATTCGCCGTATGCAGCTGCATTGGCATCGTTAGCAACATAAACAGGCTTGTTGATATGAGCCTGAATGTACTTTCTTACGGGTACATCGTGGAAATCAAGGTTGTTGGAATAGGGGATAGTGCCGTTGATATTATCAGCGATACCGGGAGTTCCCACGCCTATCCATTCAACATCGTCAACGGAAATGCCAGCCAGCTTACATGCCTCAATGGACACCTTAGCCATATCATCGCAGATATCCTTTGCGGGACGGGGGCAGAGAGTTTTTGTGGAAGCCTTTGCGATTATCTCAAACTTCTCATTTACAACTCCGGCTTTGATATTTGTTCCGCCCAAGTCAATGCCAATGTAATATTTCATTTGTTTGACCGCCTTTCATATATTAAGACGCAGATACGATATTCCGCAGCCATACGCCTTTTTTTATCAGAATAAAGCCTATTGTTACCTTTAATATATCCACTGCCTGGCAGCAGAAGTATATTTTAAGAATATCAAAATCGGTGAAATTTACCAGAAGAAGTGCCGTTGGTATAGTGACAGCCCATACATATACGCTGTCGAAAAGGAAAGTGATGAACGTTCTTCCGCCCGAACGAAGGGTGAAATATGCAGCGTGCATAAATGAGGTCAGGGGAGTGAACATTCCCGAGATGACTATAAGGCTGCCTGCAAGCGACCTTACACTGTCATCTGTGTTGTAAAGTTCAGGGAATACCTTTGAGAGTGCAGCCATCATGATTCCAGTGAAAATGCCTGCCGCAACGGTGAATGCGATAAGCCTTGTGTCGGTCTCCCGTGCCTTTTTCATATCTCCCGAGCCGAGTATCTGTCCCACGATTATTCCAACGGAATTGCCCAGGGCAATAAAGATGACCGAGAACAGGTTGAAGATAGTGGAGGAGATATTGGTAGCCGCAACCACTTCCAGCCCTCTCATTGAGTAGCATCGGTTCAGCAGAGCCATTCCCGATGACCACAGTCCCTCATTTACAGCCAGAGGCAGACCGTGTATGATTATCTGCTTCACAAGGTCGGAGGGTATCTTAAGACTGCTGTATGCGCCATTGATGAAAGCATTTTTGCCGCTGTTGGCATGAGTCCATATCACAACGATGATGCACTCGGCAAATCGTGCGATAACAGTGGCAAGAGCCGCTCCCTTTACGCCCATTTTGGGCATGCCAAGGTTTCCGAAGATAAGCACCCAGTCAAGCACAAGGTTCATGAGCACGGCGGTAAGGCCTGCAAACATGGGAACAAGCGTCTGATTGGTCTCTCTCAGCGTGGAGGCGTATATCTGTGTTACCGTAAATGGGATAAGACCTACTATCATTACACCCAGGTAGTCAAGTCCCGACTGCAATATCAGCGCCTTGTTGCTTTCCTCGCCGTTTCCCGTAAGATACGAGCTTATAAGTTCGGTGCTGAACAATGATAGGATCGTTCCGCCTGCCAGCAGCACCAGAAGCCCTGCATAAAGCTTGAAGCGGAAAGTATTGCGCACGCCCTCGCTGCTGCCCTTGCCGAAAAACTGCGCACCGTATATCCCGGGGCCTGCAAGAATTCCGAAAATGCAGAGATTGAATACGAACAGAAGCTGATTTATCACCGCCGTACCCGACATCTGAGCTGTGCCTAGCTGACCTACCATTATGTTGTCCAGAAGAGCAACAAAATTCGTAATGCCGTTTTGTATCATTATGGGAACGGCTATTGTGAAAATCTTTTTGTAAAAGCTCCTGTCACCTATAAATGTACGGATATCCATGCAAAACTCCCTGAAATACTATTATAATATCAATCAATATGGGTCATAACAGCGGAGCACTTGCCTGTAAGCTCAAATTTGCCCAGACCTGCGGGAATGAACACGCTGTCGCCCTTTTTAAGCTCAACTGCATCGTTGCCCTCGGAGGAAAGCACACAGCCGCCGTCAAGAACAAGAATGTTTACGAAAGAGGACTTGTCTGCCTCGAGAGCAGCGGAGGTATCAACATTGATAACGTCAACGGTAAAATATTCGCACTTTGCAAGACGCTTCTTTGTCCAGCCGCCCATGTCAACAGGTTCGGACTGAGGATAAGGCTTTGCGGGGCAGAGGTTTGTAACGTCAACAGCCTTGTCGATGTGGAGCTGTCTGGGCTTGCCGTCTGCGCCTACTCTGCCGTAATCGTAGATACGGTAGGTGGTGTTGGAATTCTGCTGTATCTCAGCGATAAGGATACCCTTGCCTATGGCGTGGAGAGTTCCTGCCTCGATGAAGAAAACGTCGCCCTTCTTTACGGGAACGGAGTTTGTAACTTCAAGCAGAGTATTGTTTTCTATTCTCTCACGGAATTCTTCCTTTGTGATATTATGCTTGAAGCCGTAGAGCAGGGAAGCACCCTCGTCGCAGTCAACAACATACCACATCTCGGTCTTGCCGTATTCGCCCTCAACTCTCTGAGCATACTCATTGTTGGGGTGAACCTGAACGGAAAGGTTGTCCTTAGCGTCGATAAGCTTTATAAGAATAGGGAAGTTCTCGAACTTCTCGCAGTTTGTTCCGAGTACGGACTTGCCTTCCTTTTCAATATACTGAGCCAGTGTGAGACCTGCAAATTCGCCGTCAGCCACAACGGAGTTGCCGTCCTTATGGCAGGAAAGCTCCCAGCTTTCAGCGATCTTGTCAAAATCGCAGTCCTTGCCGAAATCGTCTCTGAGTCTTGTGCCGCCCCAGAGGTAGTCTTTAAAAGCAGGCTTAAGCTTGATTGGATACATAATTTTGTGCTCCTTTTCATGAATGTATGAGCTTATATGCTGATTTCATATCGTTCTATAGGGTGATGTGAAATCAGCATTGCAAAAAAGCTCTGATATTTAAATCATAACACAATAAGACGGATTTGTCAATTACGGAAATGAAGGATTTGGTAGGTAATCGAATACACTATTTAATATGTATTCTGACCTTAAAGCGGATCACTGTTAAAAATCAGTGAGGTATCGGCAGAAAAGAGGCAAAAATTGGCTGTAAAAAGCATAAAAATCAAAAAAACACTTGCAATTTCAAAATGAGTGTGGTATAATAATCAAAGTACACCAATAGTAAAGGACAAAGACTGGAGCAATCCGGTCTTTCTTGTTTGATGGAGGTATTGTTTATGGCAGGAAAAAAAGGGGGCAAGGGCGGCAGCACCGTTTCAAGGGTGTTCGATATCGCCAAGCCCATCGCCGATGAGCTTGGTCTTACCATCTGGGACGTGACCTTCGACAAGGAAGGCTCTATGCGCTATCTCAGAGTGCTTATCGAAAAGCCCGACGGCTACGTTGATATGGACGACTGCGAGGCTATGACACGTCCGCTTTCAAAGGCGCTGGACGATGAGGACCCTATAGATAAGCAGTATATGCTTGAGGTCGGTTCCCCCGGACTGGGCAGAGAGCTTAAAAGAGAGGAACATTTCCTTGAGTATCTCGAGTGCCCGCTGCGCATAAGATATATCCGTGAAAAAGACGGCGTCAAGGAATTTATCGCTGTTCTGACTGCGTATAATAAAGACGACGGCAGCATTACAGTTGAGACCGAGGACGGCACCAAAAAGGTTATTATTTCCGAAACTGCGTTCATCAAGCTCTACGATGACGAGGAGCTTCCCGATGAATTCTGTGAAGACGGCGATTAACATTATTAACTCAGGAGGAATTTCAAAAAGATGAACAAGGAATTTTTTGAAGCACTTGAATGTCTCGCACATGAAAACTCTATCCCGCTGGAGGCTCTTGTTGAGAAGATCCAGCAGGGCATTATGAAGGCAGTCAGAAAGGAATATCCCGACTGTGACGATTTCCTGGTGGATATTGACCCTGCCAGAAACGTATTTGATGTATGCGTTCTCAGAACTGTCGTTGATGATGAGCCTATTGACCTCAACGAGATAAACATCGAAGAGGCAAAGACTATCGTTCCCGGCTGCGTTTGCGGCGACAGAGTTCCTTACAAGCTTGATACAGCAAAGTTCGGCAGAGTTGCTGCTCAGTATGCAAAGCAGTCTATCCGCCACGATGTAAAGGAATTTGAGAAGGAAAAGCTCATTGCCCAGTACAAGGATAAGGTACATGACATTATCTCCGCAACCGTCCAGAAGGTAGAGCCTGCAACAGGCAACGCTGTTCTGCTGGTTGACAAGAATGAGATCTATCTCTACAAGAACGAGCAGATCCCCGGAGAGGTACTTACAGAGGGCGATATCATCAAGATATATGTTGTGGGCATCGTTAACCCCGACAGAAAGCCTGCCATCAAGATTTCCCGTACACATAAGGATCTGGTAAAGAGACTTTTCGAGCTTGAGATACCAGAGATATACGACGGCGTAGTTGAGATAAAGTCCATCGCAAGAGAAGCGGGCTCCAGAACAAAGATCGCAGTTTGCTCCAAGGACCCCAACGTTGACTGCGTAGGTGCGTGCATCGGCCCCAAGCGTTCAAGGATAAGCAAGATAGTTGAGGAGCTGGGCGGCGAGAAGATCGACATCATCGTTTATGACGAGGATCCTGCAGTATTCATTGCCAAGGCACTTGCTCCCGCTGATGTTATCAGGGTAGATGTGGCTGAGGGCGACGAAAAGGCGTGCACTGTTATCGTTCCCAACAACCAGCTTTCACTGGCTATCGGAAACAAGGGTCAGAATGCCAAGCTTGCAGCCCGTCTGACTGGCTATAAGATCGACATCAAGCCTGAAAATCCTGTGGACTGACCGTCCGCATTTATATAAATGAGGTGATATTGTGGCAGCGGTAAAAAAGATACCCATGCGTATGTGCCTGGGCTGCAATGAAATGAAGCCCAAAAAGGAGCTTATCAGGGTGGTAAGGTCTCCCGAGGGCGAGATATCTCTGGACACAACAGGAAAAAAATCAGGCAGAGGAGCTTATGTGTGCCCCAATGCCGAGTGCCTGAGACTTGCGAGAAAATCCAGAAAACTTGAAAAAAGCTTTTCCTGCCGCATATCAGACGAGGTTTATGATAATATGGAGAGAGAGCTGAATGAGCGTCAGTAAAGAAAAATTATTCGGTCTGCTTACGATCTGCCGAAAAGCGGGAAGAATGACCATGGGTTTCGATTCTGTTAAGGAGTCCATACTCACGGACAAAGCGAAAGCGGTTTTTCTTGCCTCGGATATATCCGCAAAAACAGAAAAAGAAGTCAGATTTTTCGCAGACCAAAAGGCTGTTCCCGTTCACTGCATTGATGCCACTATTGCTGAGATAGAGTTCTCGGTGGGCAGAAAAGCAGGTGTTATCGGAATATGCGACGAAGGATTTGCAAAGAAACTGACAGAGCTTATCGGATAATATCCGAAAGACGTCACGTAATAATAGGAGGGTAATTATAGCCTATGAGTACAAAACAGAACCAGACAAAATCCAAACTCAGCGAGGTTGCCAAGGACCTTAAAATATCAAATCAGGAGCTTAGCGACTTTATTTCCGATAAGTTCGGAACCGTAAAGAAGCCATCTGCAAGCATTACACAGGATGAGCTTAATTATATTCTCGAGTCTTTTTCACAGAATAATCAGGTGGATAGCTTCAATCCTTACTTCGAGTCAAGGAACAATAAGCCCGAGCCTAAGAAGGAAGAAAAGCCTGCCGATAAGAAGCCTGCACCTGCAAAGAAGCAGGAAAAGCCTGCCGCAAAGAAGGATACCGCTCCCAAGGCTCCCCAGAAAGCAGCTGCCGAGGCTGCAAAGCCCGCACAGCCTGTTCAGACTGCAAAGCCTGCTGCTCCCAAGGCTGAACCAAAGGCAGAAAAGCCTGTTGAGAAGAAGCCCGAGGCACCCAAGAACAATAATAACAATAACGAAAAGATGCCTCTTCACAAGAGCGAGCAGAAGTCTGCACTTGAAAGATTCAACAATCAGGTGAAGAAGTCTGATGAAAAGAAGAACAGCGCTGTTAAGCAGGAGCCTAAGAAGCCTGAAAACAAGATCGCTGACAATAACAAGACTGTCAAGACCAAGCTGGGCGGCAATTTCTCTTCCGAGAGCGTAAAGGTAGAGCAGAAGATGCGTACCGTTGATACAAGAGGAAGCTATGTTGATATCGACAAGTACAACGAAAAGTACGAGAATATCGCGCCTCTTTCCGGCGGCGGAAGCGGAAAGCGCAGCAAGGACAATTTATCCAAGAAGCAGAAGCTCACACAGAAGTCTGCTCAGAGAAACAAGCAGCAGTATTCCAGCAAGAAGGAGACCGAGGCTGAGAAGCTCCGCAGACTGGAGCTTGAGCGTGCAAGAAAGCAGCAGCTCAAAGTCCTCATTCCCGATGAGATCGTTGTTTCCGAGCTTGCTTCCAGACTGAAGGTAACAGCTACCGAGGTCATCAAGAAGCTCATGGGTCTGGGCGAGATGTGCACCATCAACCAGGTCATCGACTTTGATACAGCTTCTCTCGTTGCTGAAGAGCTGGGCGCAAAGGTTGAAAAGGAAGTTATTGTTACCATTGAAGAGCGTCTTATCGACGACAGCGACGATGAGGGCGAGGGCGTTGAGCGTGCTCCCGTAGTTGTTGTTATGGGTCACGTTGACCACGGTAAAACTTCACTTCTCGACAGGATCAGAAACTCCCACGTTACCGACTCCGAGGCGGGCGGTATCACACAGCACATCGGTGCTTACAGAGTAAATTACAAGGGCAAGGACATCACATTCCTTGATACTCCCGGCCATGAGGCATTTACCTCTATGCGTGCAAGAGGTGCGTCCGTAACGGATATCGCTATCCTCGTTGTTGCCGCTGATGACGGTATCATGCCCCAGACAGTTGAGGCTATCAACCACGCAAAGGCTGCGGGCGTTTCCATTATCGTTGCTATCAACAAGATGGATAAGGAAGGCGCAAACCCTGACAATATCAAGCAGCAGCTCACCGAGCATGACCTTGTTGTAGAGGAATGGGGCGGCGACGTTATCTGCGTTCCTGTATCCGCAAAGACCGGTATGGGCATTGACGAGCTGCTTGAAAACGTACTTCTTCTTGCCGAGGTTGCCGAGCTTAAGGCTAACCCCAACAGACTGGCAAAGGGTACTGTTATCGAAGCACGTCTTGACAAGGGAAGAGGACCTATCGCAACTCTGCTTGTACAGAACGGTACACTGAGAACAGGCGATGTTATCATCGCAGGTACTTCCGTTGGACGTGTTCGTGTTATGACAAACGACAAGGGCAATGTTGTTCATGAGGCAGGTCCCTCTTATCCTGTTGAGATAACAGGTCTTGCAGAGGTTCCCTCCGCAGGCGATGTGTTCAACGCAGTTGAAGATGAGCGTCTCGCAAGAGAGCTTGTTGAGCAGCGTAAGCATGAGGCTAAGCAGGAGCAGTTCAATCAGTATCAGAAGGTTACTCTTGACAACCTGTTCAGCCAGATCGAGCAGGGCGAGATCAAGGAGCTTCCTATCATCGTCAAGGCTGACGTTCAGGGCTCCGTTGAGGCAGTCAAGCAGTCTCTTGAAAAGCTCTCCAACGATGAGGTCCGCATAAAGGTCATCCACGGCGCAGTTGGTGCTGTTTCCGAGAGCGACGTTATGCTTGCAAGCGCATCCAATGCTATCATTGTAGGCTTCAATGTTCGTCCCGACCCCGTTGCTACAGAAAACGCAGAGCGTGACGGCGTTGATATCCGTCTCTACCGTATCATTTACGATGCTATCGAGGAGATCGGCACCGCTATGAAGGGTATGCTTGCTCCCAAGTACCGTGAGATCGCTGTCGGACGTATCGAGGTTCGTCAGGTATATAAGATCTCCAACGTTGGTCTTGTTGCGGGTGCATATGTTCTCAGCGGCAAGGTAACAAGAGCGTGCCAGATAAGAGTTGTAAGAGACGGCATAGTTATTGCCGAGGATAAGATGTCCAGCCTTAAGCGTTTCAAGGACGATGCCAAGGAGGTAGCCGAGGGCTACGAGTGCGGTATCACACTTGAAAAGTTCAATGATATCAAGGAAGGCGATATCTTCGAAGCATTTATCATGGAAGAATATCGTCCCAACTGATAATAACAGTGCGGAAAGGACGGCGCAGATATGCCAAACTTTAAGAATGCAAGATTATCCGAAGATATTAAGCGTGAGATCTCAGGACTTATCCGTGAGAGAATAAAGGACCCAAGAGTAAAGGACGGACTTGTTTCTGTTGTCCGTACCGAGCTTTCGGGCGATAATTCACACTGCAAGGTATATATTTCCCACCTTGACGGCATGGAGGCTTCAAAAAATGCCGTAAAGGGTCTGGAAAGCGCAGGGTGGATGATAAGAAAAGAAATTTCCAACAAGCTTCATCTGAAAAAATGCCCCGAGCTGAAATTCATTGCGGACGACTCCATCGAGCATTCCGCAGAGATAGCAAAGATGCTCGAGAACATTGCGGAAGCTGAAAATGAGGAAGAGACACAGTCTGAAGACGAATAATAAAGCCGAGGAAGGCAGACAGCCGTAATGGTGCGGCTGTCAGAAAGGTGGTCATAGGTTTGAACAGTGATAAAAAGGTTGAAAGCATAACAGTTCTTGAAGCTGCAAATTTTCTGCTTAAAAATGACAATTTTTATATCCTTACCCATGTTAATCCTGACGGAGACGCTATGGGCAGCGGATTCGGACTTTGCAGAGCGCTGAGAGCTGTGGGCAAAAAGGCGAATGTCCTTTGCTCCGACCCCTTTCCCAAGAGATATTCCTATCTTTACAACGGCTATGAGCCTCAGAAGTTCGTTCCCCAGACTATAGTTTCAGTAGATCTGGCGGATACGAACCTTTTCGGAAAGGCTCTTTCCGTTTATGCGGACTTTGTTGACCTGGCTATTGACCACCACATTTCCAACACGGGCTATGCCGCAAAAACTCTGCTCAACGGCAAGGCTGCGGCTGCCTGCGAGGTGCTTTTCGAGGTGTTCACCGAGGGCAAGTTCCCCATAGGCCTCCAGACTGCCGAGTGCCTTTACACCGGCATTTCCACAGATACAGGCTGCTTCCGTTTTGAAAATACCACTCCCAGATGCCATGAGATAGTGGCAAAGCTTATGGGATACGGTATCCCTTACGCAAAGATAAACCGTGAGCTGTTCGAGATAAAGAGCAGGGCACGCCTTACTGTAGAGCAGCACGTTATCAACTCCATGGAAATGTACCTTGATGACAAGTGCGCCGTTATTGCAGTTACCTCCGATATGATAGCGGAAACAGGACTTGCTCCCGAGGAATTTGAGGGACTGGCTTCCATTCCCATGCAGGTGGAGGGCGTTGAGGTAGGCGTTACCATCAAGGAAAAGGAGCCGGGCAAATTCAAGGTCTCCATGAGAAGTGCGGAGAGCGTGAATGTTTCTGAGCTTTGCGCAAAGCTTGGCGGCGGCGGACATATCCGTGCGGCTGGCTGTACTGTGGAGGGCAACCTTTCCCAGGTAAAGCTCAAGATACTTTCTGTTATTGCGCCTGCGCTGGGTTTTGATCTATGGCTGTCATGAGGGCTGTCATGAGTGAGCTTAACGGTATCATCTGCGTTTATAAGCCTGTGGGCTTCACTTCCTTTGATGTTATTGCCAAAATGCGTGGTATCCTCAAAATGAAAAAGCTTGGTCATGCAGGTACTCTTGACCCTATGGCGGAGGGCGTTCTGCCTGTGTTTGCAGGCTGCGCCACAAAAGCGTGCGATATGCTTCCCGACCATGACAAGGTTTACCGTGCAGGCTTCCGTCTTGGCGTTACTACCGATACTCAGGACAGCAGCGGAACGGTCATTTCAGAAAATGACACACCTGTTTACAAAGACGGGCTTATATCTGCGGCAGAGTGCTTCAGGGGAGATATAATGCAGCTTCCTCCCATGTATTCGGCAGTTTCGGTCAACGGAAAAAGGCTTTATGAGCTGGCAAGACAGGGCAAGACCGTTGAAAGAGAGCCGAGACCTATAACCGTTTATTCCCTTGATATAAAGGAATATGATGAGCAGACACGCAGCGGAGTTATGGAGATATCCTGCTCAAAGGGTACATATATCCGCACCCTTATAAATGATATAGGGGACAAGCTGGGCTGCGGCGGAATAATGACATCGCTTGTGCGCACGGCTGCCTGCGGCTTTACTCTCGATGACTGCGTGACTATTGAGCAGCTCCAGCAGACTGCCGACGGTGACAGGGACTTCGGTAAATATCTTCTCCCCGTAGAAGCTGTTTTTGACTATCTGCCAAAGGTAAGACTGTGCGAGGCTCAGGAAAGAATGTACAGAAACGGGATACGCCTTGACGTTTCCCGACTTGATATTGATGATACGGCTTCGGAAAGATACGCAGTATTCGGCAGCAGCGGCGGATTTATCGGCACTGCCGTTATAATGCGTGACGAAGATCTTCTGAAAGTCGAAAAGAATTTTCTCTGATTTTTGAGGTGATTGCTTTGATCCTTCTGTCCGATGAGGAGCAGATAAACGGAAAATACACATCTGTTGCCCTTGGCGTTTTTGACGGAGTTCACAGGGGGCATAAAGCGGTCATTGACGCAGCTGCGGAAAATGCCGCAGCGAATGATCTCAGCGCCGCCGTATGCACTTTCAGGACTGCAACGGTGGATACCAAGGGCACAGGCTTTCGTCCCATTTACAGTGACGAGACCAAATGCCTGCTCCTTGAACACGAAGGGGCAGAGTATGTTTATATGCCCGATTTTTCCCGCATAAAGAATAATTCTGCCGAGGATTTTGTGAGAGATATCCTACGCAAAAAAATGAACGCCAAGACTGTGGTATGCGGCAGGGATTTCAGACTGGGCAGGGGAGCTTCCTGCACTGCTGAGGGACTGTCCGTGCTGTGCAGAGAAAACGGCATGGAGCTTATCGTAGTCGATGATATCACCGATAACGGCGTAAGGATATGCTCTTCCGATATAAGAAAGGACATTGCCGAGGGGGATATCGTTTCCGCAAACCGTCTGCTGGGGCATGATTATGCCATAACCGGCGAGGTGGTCAACGGCAACCATTTTGGTCGGCAGATGAATTTTCCCACCGCCAATCAGCGTATAGACAGCGGCTGTGTTCTGCCGAAATTCGGCGTGTATGCTTCCTATGCCATGATAGACGGAAAATTTTATAAGGGCGTTACCAATATCGGCGTGAAGCCTACGGTTGAAGTAGGCGATGCCCCTCATGCGGAGACATATTTTATCTCCTTTGACGGCGACCTTTACGGCAGGAACATAGTTCTGCGGCTGGTGGATTTTCTCCGCCCCGAAAAGCGGTTCCCGAGCATTGAAGCTCTCAGGAAGCAGATAGCAAGGGACACCGAGACCGTCAGAAGCAGAGAATACAATATATAAAAGTATATCTGATATTTTCAGAAAGGACTGTTTATAAATGGATACATCTAAGAAAATACGCACCAGATTTGCACCCAGCCCCACGGGCTTTATGCACATCGGCAACCTGCGTACAGCTATCTACACCTATATCATCGCCAAGAAGTACGGCGGAGATTTTATCCTCAGGATCGAGGATACCGACCAGGAAAGATACGTTGAGGGCGCAGTTGAAAAGATATATGATACCCTGAGAGTCTGCGGACTTAACTGGGACGAAGGCCCCGATATCGGCGGACCCGTTGGCCCTTACATTCAGTCCGAGAGAATGGGTATCTACAAGGAATATGCCTTAAAGCTCATTGAGTCGGGTCATGCGTATTACTGCTTCTGCACCAAGGAGAGAATTGACGCTCTTCACAAGGCTCAGCAGGAAGCTAAGGTATCCAATATGATGTACGACCGCCACTGCCGCAACCTTCCCAAGGAAGAGGTTGACAGGCTCCTTGCGGAGGGTACACCCTATGTTATCCGCCAGAAGATGCCTCTTGAGGGCAGCACTACATTCCACGATGTTCTTTACGGCGATATTACCGTTGAAAACGCTATCCTTGACGACCAGATACTTATCAAGGCTGACGGTATGCCTACCTATAACTTTGCAAACGTTATTGATGACCACCTTATGGGCATCACCCACGTTGTAAGAGGAAACGAGTATCTTTCCTCCGCTCCCAAGTACAACCTGCTTTACGAGGCATTCGGCTGGGATATCCCCGAGTATATCCATGTTGAGCATATCATGCGTGACGCACAGCACAAGCTTTCAAAGCGTGACGGCGACGCATATTTCGGCGATTTTGTTGACAAGGGCTTCTATGTTCCCGCTATCATCAACTATATCGCACTTCTGGGCTGGGCGCCCAAGGGCGAGAACGAGATATTCTCTCTTGACGAGCTGGTACAGGAGTTCGATATCTCGGGACTTTCCAAGTCTCCCGCAGTTTTTGATATCGTGAAGATGAAGGCTATCAACGCCGAGCATCTCAGACGTCTTTCCCACGACGAGTTCAAGGCTCTGGCACTTCCCTATATCCGTCAGACCTGCAAGCGTGAGGATATTGACATTGATGTTCTCGTAAAGACACTCCAGCCCAGAACCGAGCTTTTCACCGATATCCCCGAAAAGGTGGATTTCATTGACGAAATGCCCGAGTACAGCGATGAGCTTTACTTCAACAAGAAGATGAAGACAAACGCCGAAACAGGTCTTTCCGCACTGAAAATGCTTCTTCCCGTGCTGGGGGGCGTTGAGGACTGGAACGAGGAGAATATCCACTCCGCAATATTTGCTGAGATTGAAAAGCAGGGCGTAAAGAACGGATTTATGCTCTGGCCTCTCAGAGTTGCACTTTCAGGCAAGGCCCTTACCCCCGGCGGCGGAATCGAGCTTGCCGCAATTCTCGGCAAGGACGAGACCATCAGGCGTACAGAAGCTGCAATTACCAAGCTTGGCGGCTGAAAATACTCTGTTTTATCACTGCAGAAAGCATAAATTTGAAGATTTTTTCTGCATTAACGTGTACTTTTCACATAACTGACACATTGAAACGCTAAAATATCATTAACGAATTTGTGCAGTGATGCAGTAAAGTCATAGTGCGACTTTCGGAATTACAATTCTCACGGAGAGGAATGACTATAATGATCGAGGTTAAAAACCTTACCAAGCATTACGGCAGCAAAAAAGCTCTGGACGATATCTCGTTTACCGTAAATGACGGCGAGATACTGGGCTTTCTCGGCCCCAACGGCGCAGGTAAATCCACAACCATGAATATCCTCACAGGCTACATTTCCGCCACCGACGGAGAGGTGCTCATCAACGGGATAGACATTCTGGACGACCCCACAGCCGCAAAGAAGGAGATAGGCTATCTCCCCGAGCTGCCGCCCCTTTACCTTGATATGACCGTCAAGGAGTATCTCAGCTTTGTTTATGACCTTAAAAAGTGCAAGATACCCAAGCAGGCGCATCTTGAAGAGATCTGCAAGCTTGTAAAGATATCAGATGTCTATAACCGTGTCATCAAGCATCTTTCAAAGGGCTACAAGCAGCGTGTGGGCATGGCTCAGGCGCTTATCGGAAACCCCAAGATACTTATTCTTGACGAGCCTACAGTAGGTCTTGACCCCAAGCAGATACTTGATATAAGAAACCTTATCAAGAGGCTGGGAAAGAAGCATACCGTTATCCTTTCTTCCCATATCCTGTCCGAGATACAGGCAGTCTGCGACAGAATAGTTATCATCAATCAGGGCGTTATCGCAGCAGATGATACTACCGAAAACCTTACAAAAACCGTTTCCGACGATCTGCGCTACACCGCAAGGATCGACGGCCCCCGTGAAGAGATACTCAAGGTCATCGGCACAATTCCCGGCGTTAGGGAAGTTACTGCCGAGATGGAGAGAGAGCCCGGCGCTTACGATTACGAGATAGAGGTGGAAGAGGACTCCGATATCAGACGTGAGCTTTTCAAGCGCATTGCAGGCAGAAACTGGTATATGCTGGGTCTCAAGTCCAACGAAATGACCCTTGAAGATATCTTCCTTAAGATAACAATGGGCTCCGATGTCAAGATAAAGTCCAAGCCCGTTGACGAGGATACTCACAGAAAGCTGATGGAGCAGGTTGACGGTGCGGTTGCAGTGGCAAATGCAGTCGATATCGCAAACGCTGCTCAGTCCGCTCCCGATATCAATGAGTCCGACGGGGAAGAAGAGGAAAAAGCAGACGGAGGTGAAATGTAATGGGCGCAATTTTCAAAAGAGAAATGAAAGCATACTTTACATCACCCATTGCTTATATTTTTCTCGCAGTATTTTATATTATCACAGCCTTTTACTTCGTTAATATGAATCTGGCAAACGGTTCTACCGATATGTCCTATGTGTTTGCGGGAGTATTCGTTATTATGATGATACTTCTCCCGCTGCTGACCATGAGGCTTTTTGCAGATGAAAAGAAGCTCAAAACAGATCAGGGACTGCTCACCGCTCCCGTAAATCTTTTTGAGATAGTAATGGGCAAGTTTTTTGCAGCAACAGTCGTTTTCCTTGTGGGCATGGCAATATACATTCCCTATATCCTTGTGATACTGAAGCTTGCGGGAACGATCGCATGGGCTTCCGTTATCGGAAATCTTCTTGGACTGCTGCTTCTCGGCTGCTCATTCATTTCCATCGGAATATTCGTTTCCTCCCTTACAGAGCTTCAGATAGTAGCTGCCATCGTAAGCATCATCATCAACCTTGTGCTTTATATGATTGATGTTATCGCATCTACCGTAAGCATCGACATTCTTAAAAAGGTAATGGTCGCTATCGGCTTCTACAACAGATACACTGAATTTACTCAGGGTATCCTTAATATCACAAGCGTTGTGTTCTTTATCAGCACAATATTTATTTTCAACTTCCTTACCGTCAGGGTACTGGAAAAGCGCCGCTGGAGTTGATGCCTGACGGCTGACCGAATTGATGTTTACATCTGATGAAAGGAATGAAATAAATGGCTAAGGAAAAGAAAAATGCCGAGAATACAAAAAATACAGCCGTTTCCGCTGATGAGACTACCGAAAAGGCTGTAAAGAATAAAAAGGCATTCAATAAAAGAAAATTCAAGTACGGCTCCATTGCAACAGCCATTACAGTAGTGGTAATTGCAGTTGTCGTTCTTGTGAATGTTGTTGTGAACATGGCATCTGACAAGGTGAATATGTCCATCGACCTTACCACCAACGGAAACTTCGAGATATCCCAGCAGACCATTGACTACCTCAATACTGTTACCGAGCCTGTTTCCATTGTATGTATGTCCGATGAGCTTACTTTCCAGACCTCCAACTACATTTATTATAAGCAGGCTTACGAGGTGCTTAAAAAGTACTCAATCTACAATGACAACATAACACTCAAGTTCGTTGATATGGTCAAGGACCCTACCTATGCTGACCGCTACAAGGACAAGTACAAGGGCGAGATAAGCGCATACAGCATCGTAGTTGAAAGCGACAAGAGAATCAAGGTGCTGACTATACAGGATCTTTACAACACCGAAACACAGTTCGATTACTCTTCCTTTACTTCCTATGATGTTCCCGTTTCTTCCAAGGCGGAGCAGGAGATAACCTCTGCTATCATGTATGTTACCGACCCCGATCCTATGGAAGCAGTTCTTTTCAAGAGCGAGACATCGGGTACTTCCTACGACAATATCAATTCTCTTCTGGCTGCAAACGGCTATGAGGTAACTGAGATAGATCCTCTGGTGGATACTATCCCCGAGGACGCAGATATCGTTGTTATTGATGCGCCCCTTAACGATTACGATACCAACGTGATTGATATGCTCTATGATTTCCTCGACAACGGCGGAAATCTTGGCAAGAACCTTATCTATCTTGCAGACTACACCCAGAAATCTACCGCAAACATTGACGTATTCCTTGCTGAATGGGGCATAAAGGTAGAGGACGGCGTAGTAGGCGACCAGGACACCAACAATCTCCAGGGTCAGAGCTACTATGTTGTAAGAAACTACATTACCGACAATGATTATTCGGGAAATGTTGCACAGACAGCTCTTCCCGTTATTGATTACCAGTCCAGACCCATTACTCTCCTGTTCGACTCCAAGGATACCAGAAGCACAGTTGCGCTTCTCCAGACCAAGGACACAGGCTTTGTGATGACCGAGGATATGCAGGCTGATATCCAGAACGGCAACACTCCCAATATCGTAAACGGAGTTCAGACCACTATGGCTCTGGGCAGAAAGTACGTTTTCGACAGCGACAACAATATGGTATTCAGCAATGTCCTTGTTATCGGTTCTTCCGAGACAATGGACGAGGCATTCACCTCCACCACTTACTATAACAACGGCGATTATTTCGTTTCCGTACTCAACACCATGGCAGGCAAGAACAGCGGTATCTCCATCGTTGCAAAGGATCTTTCCGCAGCAACATTCGATATCGACAAGGGCACAGTAAGCAGATATATGGTTCTGTTCGTGTTCGTTATTCCTCTTGCAGTGCTTATCGTAGGTGCAGTGGTATTTATCAGAAGGAGAACTAAGTAATGAAATCGAATGTCAAGCTTCTGATAATCGGTGCAGTGGTGCTGGTGATGCTCATCGGTGCAATAGTTGCTCTTACAGTTCTGGGAAAGGACGACGAGGCTCAGGAGGCGGAGGAGACTACCGCCACCGAGACCCTCTCCCGTCTGCTTTATGAAAAGGATCCTTCCCTTATAAGCGATATCCATGTGAAGAACGAAACAGGGGAGTACGATATCGTCAAGTACGATGACAGCTCTTGGTTCGTCAAGGATTTTATCGGCGTGCCTCACAGCACAGTGGCGATTCAGGATATCCTGAGCGCTGCTTCAAGCCTTACAGCAGATCAGACAGCCTCGGACAATGCAGAAGACCTTTCTGTTTACGGACTGGCCTCCCCCCGTGCTGATGTTACAATTACCTTTGACGACAGCTCCAAAACTGTTAAGGAGATACTTGTAGGCTCAGATTCACCCTCCGCAGGTCTTACCTATGTATGCTTCAAGGGCGAGAACACTGTTTATGCCGTTGATACATCTGATATCGACTGCTATCTCAACGAAAGCTTTGACTTCCTTGCCAAGACAGTTTACACTGCCAAGCAGGCAGAGGACGAAAATGACACTACCGACTATACCAAGATAAATAAGCTGACCATTTCCCGCAAGGATATCGACTATGATATCGTGCTTGAGTATGATACCCGTCATGACGATGAGAATATTATCTCCGGCAACTCGGCTACTCATGTTATGACAAGCCCCGTTCAGCTGGATCTTAACCCCGATACTTCCTATGATGTGCTCAACGATGTGTTCAACCTTACAGCGACCGATATTGCTGTTGTTGCTCCCACAGATGAGATCATGGCACAGTTCGGACTTGACGATCCCTTTGCTGAGGTGGATTTCGATATCGTAGGCGGAAACTTCAAGCTCCTTATCGGCAATGAGTACGTTGACAGCGACGGAAAGGTGCTGGGAAGATACTGCTATGCTGACGGCATCAACATGATATATATGTTCAATACCGACACTATCCCTTGGGCAACTGTAATGCCGCTTGATATCTCCATGACTATGATAACAAGCACATACATCTACAGCATCAGCTCAATAGATGTGGCAACCGCCGACAGCAGCACTCATTTTGAGCTTAACGGCGATTCTTCCGATTTTCAGGTCAAGTGCAGCGACGGTGACGTTACCGCCGATAACTTCAAGAGCTTCTACCAGTTTATTCTCCGTGCCCCTGCTGAGGAGCTTTATCTTGAAGAAACCGATGCTCCCGCTGATATCACCATAACCATCACCCACCAGAGTGGTACGGACAAGATCGAGTTTATCAAGTCCGATGACCGAAAGACTATTATCCGTCTTAACGGCAGAACAAGCTTCAAGTGCAGAACAGCATATACTTCACGTCTCATTGAAAATCTGGGACATCTGCTTAACGGCGAGAATATGGTGGATACCTGGTAAACAGCGGCAGATTGCGGCATATTTTTCAGTAGCGGAGTGCTATAATGATATTATTCGGGCTGTAAAGAACTCTTATGAAAAATTTCCAAAATATGAAAAAACTACTTGATTTTTCTGTATATTTGTGTTATAATGTATTAAAGAGATAAATGCAGCAAATTCTGTGATATAAGGAGGAACAGCTATGAACGACGCAGCAGAGGTCAAGACAAAAAAATCCGACTTCTTCACTTACAAGGGTTATCCGCTGGTGAGAAAAGGTGACGAAATTTACTACGGCAATATGTACGACTCTTATGTTATAATGATGCAGATCATTGAAAAGACTAAAGTTGGCAATCTCGACGTTGCCAGCAAGGTAAGGATATACAAAATGGCTACCGACGAAAAGCTCAATCCCGTTGAGGCTATCGTCAAGCAGAGCGAAAAGAGCAGTCTTTATGAGGCTCTTGATATCGCATATATCTGGCTTACAAGATAAAACAGCATACCTTAAAAGGCGGCAGATGATGCCGCCTTTTTTATGCCTGATTTTTTTATCACCATTTTGCTGCCGCAGCATAATATGAACTATGAAGGCAAGACAAAGCGAAAACGTCGCTGAAAGCCTTCAGGGAATACATATCAGCAAGATATGCTCCCAACAATACATTTTTCAAAGGAGAGTTTTATTATGAACTGCAACTGCAACGGTGGATTTGGTGGAGGCAACTGCTGCTGGATTATCATTATCCTTATCGTTCTCTTCTTCTGCTGCGGCAATGGCTGCAACGGCGGCAACATCTGCGGCTCAGGCTGCTGATAATTTCGATACGGGCTGTATCATCTAAAAAAATGCCGCAGGGAGACCTGCGGCATTTTTCATGTTGAAAAGTATATCTTAATATCTGTTGTCGTAAACTCTTGTGGATTTCTTTTCGCTTCTGGGGAGGTCGCCGATGGCAACGGGCTTTGCATTAACGGTTATGCCGATCTTGCCCTTGAAGCCCTCAACGATCCTGTGCTCCAGCTCGTACTTGTTAACGCCCTCTTCTGCTTCAACATAAAGTGTGCAGATGTCCTTGCCCTCAAGGTGGTCGATAACGAACTGATACTCGCTTGATGCGCCATCAACGTTTTTGAGAAATTCCTCGATCTGGCTGGGGAAGATGTTGACACCCTTGACCTTGACCATATCGTCTGTTCTTCCGAAAATGGTGTCAATTCTGGGGCGCTCGCAGCCGCAGACACATTTTCCCGGGATAATTCTTGTAAGGTCATGTGTGCGGAAGCGGATAAGGGGAGCGCCCTGCTTTTTGAGAGTGGTGATGACAAGCTCACCAACCTCGCCGTCAGGGAGATTTTCGCCTGTAACGGGGTCAACTATTTCAAAGTAAAGGTAATCGTCCCATACATGAATGCCGTTGTGCTCGCCGCAGCTTACGCCGATACCGGGGCCGTAAACCTCAGTAAGACCGTAAATATCGTAAAGCTCGATGCCAAGCTCCTTGGATATTCTGTCTCTCATCTTCTCGCCCCAGCGCTCTGAGCCGATAATGCCCTTTTTCAGCTTTATCTTATTGGAAATTCCACGCTTTGCGATCTCCTCAGCAAGGAGAAGCGCATATGAAGATGTGGCACAGAGAACGGTTGACTGCATATCCACCATCATCTTGAGCTGCTTGTCGGTGTTGCCCGGGCCCATGGGTATAGCCATTGCGCCCAGTCTTTCGCAGCCCAGCTGGAAGCCTATACCCGCAGTCCATAAGCCATAGCCTGGGGTTATCTGTATCCTGTCCAGATTGGTGATGCCTGCCATACGGTAGCAGCGCTCAAACATTATAGTCCAGTCCTCAACGTCCTTCTTGGTGTAGGGGATAATAACTGGAGTGCCCGTTGTGCCCGAAGACGAGTGGATACGTACTATCTCCTCATCGGGAACTGCCTGAAGTCCCAGAGGATAAGCGTCTCTCAGGTCGCCCTTCCATGTAAAGGGGAGCTTTTCAAAATCCTCCTGAGATTTTATGTCATCAACGTTGATTCCCTCCAGCTTATGTTTGTAAAAACATTCCTGAGAGGTGAGCTTTCTAAGCTGCTCCTTGATAAGAGCAAACTGCTGTTCATTCATTTTCATAGTATGGGTAACCTGCCTTTTATAGATCTTTAGCCCTTAGCAGCAGGATATCAGAATCCTGCCATCTGGGTAAGTGTTTTTTCCATTTCTGTCTTGTCTGAACTGAATTCTATTGCAGTTTCGTAAGAAATAATGCCTCTCTTGTAAAGTCGGCCAAGGGTGTCGTTGATGGTGCACATACCCTGACGTGCACTGGACTGCATGGTGGATTCGATCTGAGGTATCTTGTTGGAACGGATAAGATTCTTGATAGCGTCGTTTCCTACCATTATCTCAAGGGCTGCAACACGTCCGTTTCCGTCAGCAGTGGGTACAAGTGTCTGAGCGATAACGCCCTGTATCATGTTTGCCAGCTGAGAACGTACCTGCTCCTGTGCATGGGGAGGGCAGGCGTCAATGATTCTGTCCATAGTCTGCGCAGCGCTTGATGTATGTAATGTGCCGAATACCAGATGACCTGTTTCTGCGGCAGTCATTGCCAGGGAAATAGTCTCATAGTCACGCATCTCACCTACGAGGATAACGTCGGGGTCTTCACGGAGAGCACTTCTCAGGGCGTTGCTGAAAGAATCAACATCTCTGCCGACTTCACGCTGGTGGATAGTTGCCTTTTCCTGAGTGTATTTGTATTCAACGGGGTCTTCGATAGTGATAACGTGGCAGGCACGGTTCTTGTTGATATAGTCAATGATAGCTGCAAGAGTGGTTGATTTACCTGAACCTGTAGGGCCTGTTACAAGGATAAGACCTCTGCGCTTCTGAGCAAGCTCGGTAAGAACGGGAGGCATTTTCAGTTCTTCAAGTGTGGGTATCTTGTTATTGAGAAGTCTGATACAGCAGGCAAGTCTTCCGCTCTGGCGGAAGACGTTGACACGCTGTCTTGCACCGTTTTCAAGCTCAAAGCTGAAATCGATGTCATTTCCCTCAGTAAGAAGCTTCTCCTGGTCGGCCGAAAGAATTGAGAGAATGGTGCGGTTTACTACCATATCGCTGAGCTCGCCGAACTTTCTCAGCTCACCGTTTACTCGTACAACTGTGGGAGCGCCGACTGTAAGATGGATATCAGAAGCATTGAGCGCTCTTGCTTCCATAATAAAATCTTCAAATGTCATATATAGCTGTTCCTTTCAAATTACTTGATATTAAACTGTATTCCGCTGGCTGAAAGATATACTTCGTTGGACATATTTGCTATTCTCTGGTTAACTGCACCGAGAATTTCTCTGAAAGCAGCCTGTGCAGGGTCAGCGGGAGTTACGGAGAAGCCTGTTTCAAGGGTGATTATTATCATGCTGCCGTCCTTGATCATAATAGTGTCATACATTTCGGTAACATCACCGATGATCTTCTTCTCAATCTCTTTTTTCAGCTCGTCCGTCATGGCAGAAGCATCGGGGCACATTTCCTTGATGGTATTTGATGTGTATGCTGCCAAACTGTCAAAAATAACGAACTTATGGTCAGTAAAATATGAAGCGGGAGCGCTTGTTACATTTGTTTTAATGTCCCATTCAACATAGTTCTGCTTGTTTCCGTACTCGATACGGTGCATAGTGTCAGCGTCAACAGCGTCCGATGTGCGCAGGTAAAGAACATAATCGCAGGCTGCAAAATATGAAACAGCCCATCTTGACTTGCCGCTTGCCGCTCCTCCTGTTATCAGGATAGTTTTTGACATTGATATCATCCTTTCAGTATATAAATGGGGGCATAATACTAATCACCAATAAAACTATAGACAAAAAATCATCGCATAATCCATATACGCAAGATTATGCTCGATTTTTGTATAGTTTTTAATTGGTGCTTAGTATAAAATAACGTTTATTGTTAGTACCTTTTCCATATTATACCATTATTTTTTATACTTGTAAATAGTAAATTTAACATTTAATAAAAAAAAAATCACAGTAGTGGTGCTTGCAGAGCAGAATGTTGAAACTGGTTAACAAATTTGACAAGAAAAATCTCATGTGATATAATCAGTTTAAATGAAAAATGATGTGGCGGGAGGAAATGGCATTATGACAGCTGATGAAATGTATGCGGTTTATGACGGAGTGACATATGCTCTTGAAGGCGTTATGCCAAAGACGGGTTTAGCAGCGCTGAAAAAGAATGAGCATGGGAAAACCATCATATTTAATGTGCCTAAGTCTGAGATAACCGCAGCGTGGCTTGTTCATAAGATACCGATCTACGGCAAGCTTCGCTGCGATAATATCACCCTTTCGGGCAGCAGATGCTTTATCACCGCTTCCGTAATATGCCCGAAAAGTGAAGAGGGGAGCAGGAGAGCTGCACAGCTTAAAAGTCTTGGCTTTGAATGTTTTGCCTGTGATGAGGCTGCGGATACAGCCTGCTATATAAAGCAGACGGACATTTCCGATGCTCTGCTTGAATTTGATGAGAGCGTATCGGACATCAATATTATGAATTTTATTTAATTTTAAGGGGCTGCCGCATTTAAGCTGCGACAGCCCCTTTTATTATATGCCTATTATTTTTCATTCTTGTCGCAGTATGCGATTCCCAGACCTACTGTGGACATATAGCATCTGCCGTAAACGTTCATATCGCCCACAACAAATTCGCCGTTTCCTGTGCCGCCGAACTGGTGAAGGTCATCGTTTACTCTTACCCATGTCTCGCCCTCGTCCTCGGACATATAAATGCCCTTTACATCACTGTCCTTGGGAGTGCCCCATACGTAGATAACATAAGGATCGCCGTCATTCTTGGGTTTGCCCAGTCCAACTGCCTCGCAGAACTTGAGACCGTTCACAAGAGTAATGTTCTCGCCGTGGTCGGTGGTCTTGAGAAGTCCGCTTCCGCCGCCGGGGATATAAACTGTGCCCTCAATGTCGGGAGCAACTGCCATGCGCTTGTAGGTGCTCATGGTATCGAACTTTCTCTTGAAGGACTTGCCGCCGTCGGAGCTTACATAAAGTATGCTGTTTGCACAGCCGTAAACATAATCCTTGTTAACAGGGTCGCCGATGAGATATACGCCCTGGCTGCCGATGATACCCTCGACCTTTTCCCAGGTGCTGCCCCAGTCCTCGGTGCGGTATGTAAAGTTTGAATTGGAGGGGCTCCAGATAAGAGCGGAGCCGTCAGCTGTAAGAGCGACCTTGCCCTTGTAGTAAACCTTGCCCTCTTCGGGAGAATTTGTGATATCAGTCCAGTTCTTGCCGCCGTCTGTGGAGTAGCAGAGGAGCTGATTGCTCTCATCGCCGCCGACCTTTACCCAGATGTTGTGGTCAAGGGCTGCAATGGCGATGCTGGTGGTGGAGCCTATCTGCCTTGTGTGGCGCTCGCCTGAGGTGAAGATATCCTCGTGAGTGAAGCCGTCATAGTCGCCGATAGCGGATACAAGGGGATAATCCTTGTAGGAAACTATATCCTCGGGAACAACTTCCTCAATGCCCTTTGCTTCAAAATAGAATTCTGGAGACTCGTCCCAGATATTGTCGCAGGCGAAGATACCATTGCCTGAGTTTACAAGAATTCTGTTGGAGTCGCCGCTGTCCATGGCAAGGGAGCTGCACCAGTGGATAGCCGCATTGTATATCCAGTCCATGCCGTTTGTTGACATGGTGTATTTGCCGTCAAGGTTTTCCCAGGTTTCTCCGCCGTCAGTGGTGCGGAAGAACTTGTCGCCGAATGCGCCGTTGGGCTGCTCTGTCCATACCTCGGAGGTAACGAGAACCATGTTGTCGTCATTGGTGGGGTCGATAACAATATCGCCCACAGTCCAGTTGACTACCTGAATTTCCTCGCTTGTACCTGCATCGGCATTGAACTTGTAGAGAGTACCCTGAGTGGAGTTCCAAGGACCTTCGTGGTTGCCGTAGGAAACGTAAAGATTGCCCTTGGAATCAAGGTCAAATCTCTGAGGCATAAACTTCTGAGCCTTTTCATCGATTCCGGGGAGAACACTCCAAGTTTCGCCTGCGTCATCGGAGTAGTAGATGTTATCTGTCTTTGACTCTGAAACGCCTGCGTAAATGCGTGTAGTCTTGCCGTCAGCGGACTTTGAGCCGTCGAACGTTATAATGTTGATGCCGTTCTCGTTCTTGGTGGAGTTTACGGGGAAAGAAGCAACGGATTCCCATGTTTCTCCGCCGTCAGTGCTGCGTATCATACCGCCTGTTCTGCCGCCGCAGTAAATGATGTCGCTGTTATTGGGGTCAACGGCAATTCTCTCACCGTTTCCTCTGCCCATGCCGTTGCCGTGTACCTTTATCTTGTCGCTCACATCTATCTGCTTGAAGTGTGCACCGTAATCATGTGATACCATTATACATGTCTTGGCATTGCTGAAATAAGATGTTCCCGCAATGAGATAAACATTAGCCGCATTCTGTGGGTCAACAGCTATGCCGTCGATTCCAAGCAATCCCTTGTCGTCCTCGGATATCTCATAACTGAGGCTTATCCACTGCTGAGCGTCATTATCCCATCTGTAAGCACCGCCTACGTCTGTTCTTGCGTAGAAAAGCCCAGGCTCGCAGGTGCTTATGATGCCTGTTACAAATCCACCGCCGCCGATAGCGACCTGACCGTATGACCAGTCGGGATTTACATAAAGGCTGTCATCGGTATTTTCCGCTGCCAGTTCTTCCGACTGACCTGTGGTAGTTTCTTCTTCTGTGGTGTTTCCGCTGTCACTGCAGGCTGTAAGCGCCATTGATGACATTGCCATCATAAAGGCAGTGAGCAGGGAAGCTGTTCTTTTTAAGCGTGACTGCATTTTCATATTCTCCTTCTGATAAATTCATCATTCCTGAGACGTATCATTTTTTTCGGGATATCTTCTGCCTGAAGATCCAATGAGAATATTATATCATTATTCTGCACATATGTCAATCGTTTACATATTGATTTTTTTATCTGATATTTATAATTTTGCTTAGAATATATGGTAAGAATGCAGAATATATTGTGAAGAGGACAAAACGTTCCAACGAAAGGATGGTTTACAGTGAATTTGAAAGTCAATAAAGAACCCGTGAGATTTACCGAAAAAATATGCGGCTGCACTCAGGAGCAGTCCATAGAGCTGGATTATGTTCTGCCTGATTACTATCCCGAGATATTCAGGATAATCAAGTGCTGTGCCGAGTCAAAGATAACATCCTGTGCGGCAAACGGCGACAGGATAACCTACGAGCTTACCGTCTGCCTGAAGATAATTTACTGCTCTGAAAACAGCTCCCGTCCTGAAGCTATTGACCAGAAGCTCGTTTACAGCAGAACGGTCAATCTTGACAGAAGTGTTGATTCACCCTCGGTCTATATTTCCGCTGAGGCTGACCATATCAACTGCCGTGCCGTGAACCGCCGCAGAATAGATATAAGGGGAGCGGTCACTATCAGCATCAACGCATTCGGAGACTGCGAGACAGATGTGGTAAGCGAGGTATTTGGTGGAAATGTCCAGCTAAAGACCCGCAGCTGCCTCTGTCCCTCGTCCATTATCCGAACAAGCAGGCGTGTTACTGTTTCGGACGAATTTGACCTGGGAGCGGACGCACCTCCCATCGGCAGTATCCTCAGAGCTTCCGCCGAGATAGTTTCTTCCGATAAAAAGACTATCGCCAGCAAGGTCGCTGCCAAGGGCGAGCTTAAAATAAGCATTGCATATGTTCCTGCAGGTGGAGAGGACAGCAATGTGTGCTGTATGCAGTTTTCCATGCCATTCTCACAGCTTGTGGAGCTTGAAGGTATGGACGATACGTACGACTGCCGCATAAGCAGCTCGGTCATTTCCTGCGATATTATCCCACGCTCCGAGGGTGACGGCGAGTCACGCAGCATTGAGTGCGAGGTTTTGCTTTTCATCGATTGCACAGCTGTCAGAATGTCATCCTACGGTATTGCCTGCGATGAATATTCCACCTCTCACAGCTCATCGCATACCTGCACTTCAGTAAAAACGGCGCTGGAGCCTGTGAATGTTGAAAGTTCACTTATCGTAAAGGGCATCTGCGAAAATAAGGACAGCCCCATTTCGGTAGTGTACGACGCATGGTGTACGGTATCAAAGCTGAGGGCTGTTATCACTGACGGAAAGGCAATGGCTGTGGGTACTGCCGTGCTTTCCGTTATGGGCAGGACTGAAAGCGGCGATTTTATCATCTGCGAGACCGATGTTCCCATTGAGGAGGATCTTACCGCAGCCGCAGGACTTGACGGAAAAGCTCTTACTGCCGATGCGGATATCAGGCTGGTCTTCTCGGTGATATCCTGCGGATATACCATTTCCGATGAAAACAAGGCGGAGATAAAGGCTGAAGTAGCCGCAAGGGGACAGATAACCGGCTATGATACCGTGGAAGCCATTACCGATATTGCCGTTGACGAGGATTCTCCCCGTGAGAAGAACGACGAATATGCTCTCAGGCTGTACTTTGCCGAGGAGGGCGAGGAGCTGTGGGGCATTGCCAAGCGCTACGGTGCAGCCATTTCCAGAGTGATAGAAGAAAATGAGCTTGACGGAGACGTTATCAGGGAAGGCAGAATGCTGCTTATCCCCATTGCGTGACAAGAAAGGAAATATGCAGATATGGTTAAAAATGATATTTACACCGATATTGCCAAGCGTACCGACGGCGATATCTATATAGGTATAGTAGGGCCTGTCCGCACAGGTAAATCCACGTTTATAAAGCGGTTCATGGAACAGCTTGTCATTCCCAATATCGAAAGCGATTTTCGCAGGGAGCGGGCTGTTGATGAGCTTCCCCAGTCTGCTGCGGGAAAAACCATTATGACCACCGAGCCTAAGTTCATACCTGAAGAGGCAGCAGAAGTAGTGGTAGGGGAGAACGCAAGGTTCAATGTACGCCTTATCGACTGCGTGGGATATATTGTCCCCAGCTCTATCGGATACATAGAGAATGAAGCTCCCCGTATGGTAATGACTCCGTGGTTTTCGGAAGAAGTGCCATTTAACATGGCGGCAGAGGTTGGTACAAGAAAGGTCATTACCGAGCACAGCACCATCGGTCTGGTTATCACTACCGACGGAAGCATTTCCGATATTCCCAGAAGCGAATACGAGGAATCGGAGCAGAGGGTGATAAGCGAGCTTAAATCCATAAACAAGCCCTTTGTTGTGCTGCTCAACTGTGTTGACCCCAAAAGCAGTAAAACTGCGGAGCTGTGCGCTTCAATGTCGGAAAAATACGGCACGCCCGTAATGCCCGTGAACTGCCTTGACCTGAACGGTGAGGATATCGAGAATATCTTAAAGCAGGTGCTTTTCAGCTTTCCCGTAAAGGAAATAAACATTTCCATGCCCAAGTGGATAACAGAGCTTCCCAAGGGTCATTGGCTGAAAAACGAGATATTCGACACCATTCGTGAGGCGGCAAAGGACGTTAAGACCGTCCGTGATGCCAGAGGTATAGTGGATAAGGTGCGCCGCTGTGAGGATATCACCTATTCGGACGTGCGGAATATCGACCTCGGCAAGGGCAGCACCGATATTTCTGTTACCTTAAAAAGCGAGCTTTTCTACAGGATCCTTGGCGAGACAACGGGTATCGAGATAAAAAGCGAAAGCGACCTGCTGCCTTTGCTCAAAAAGCTTACCGATATCAGGCGTTCCTATGAAAAGATAGAGAATGCTCTGCGTGAGGTCGATGCCACGGGCTACGGTATCGTAATGCCCACCATTGACGAGCTTACGCTGGAAGAGCCTGAGATAGTCCGTCAGGGCGGAAAATACGGTGTAAAGCTCAGAGCGTCGGCTCCGTCTATCCACATGATGAAAGCGAATATCATCACTGAGGTAAGCCCCATTGTGGGCAGCGAGAAGCAGTCGGAGGAGCTTGTCATGTACCTCCTGCGTGATTTCGAGGAAAATCCCGGCAAGATCTGGGAGTCCAACATTTTCGGCAAATCCCTGCATGAGCTTGTTAATGAGGGACTGCACAACAAGCTTTATAGAATGCCCGTTGATGCACGGCTGAAGCTTCAGGAAACGCTGGAGCGGATAATCAACGAGGGCTGCGGAGGACTTATCTGCTTCATTCTGTAAAAAAATCCTCCGAAACTCTTGACAAAATCAAAACACCGTGCTATACTGTTTATTGTAATATTTCAAATGCTATGACAGGAAATAAACCCGCAGCTTCTTTTCCAGAGAGCCGCAGCATTGGTGAAATGCGGTACTGAACTTCGGTTATACTCGTCCTTGAGCAGTCGGCTGAAAGCATATGCAATTAGGCTTGAACGGGTTCTCCCGTTACAGAGATGCGCATTGTCAGATGCGAAATGAGGTATTGCAGGCAACTGTGATACGAATGAGAGTGGTAACACGGGTAAATTCAGCTCGTCTCTCGAAGCATAGGCTTCGTGAGGCGGGCTTTTTGTTTATGCGAAAGGAGGCGGCTGCCATGCTATCTGACCTATGTGGTTTATTACGATCAAATAAGGACCGTCTCTCTGACGGAAACAACAATTTTACAGGAGGAAATTACAATGAACGCATCTAAGTACACAAGAGGATATTTTATGCCCCCCGTTGAGTGCATGAAGTGGACAAAGAAGGAATATATCGACCACGCTCCCATGTGGTGTTCCGTTGACCTGAGAGACGGAAACCAGGCTCTTATCATTCCCATGAGCCTGGAAGAAAAGCTGGAATTTTTCAAAAAGCTGGTAGATATCGGCTTCAAGGAGATAGAGATAGGCTTCCCCGCAGCTTCCGAGACAGAATATGAGTTCTGCCGTGAGCTTATCGAAAGAAACATGATACCCGATGATGTAAGGATACAGGTGCTCACTCAGGCAAGAGAGCATATTATCGCAAAGACCTTTGAAGCTCTTGCAGGCTGCAAGAACGCTGTGGTTCACCTCTACAACTCTACTTCCGTTGCACAGCGTGAGCAGGTATTCAGAAAGAGCAAGGAAGAGATAATCAAGATAGCTGTTGAGGGTGCAAAGCTCTGTGCTGAGTACAGAGAAAAGACTCCCGGCAACTTTATTTTCGAGTATTCTCCCGAAAGCTTCACAGGCACAGAGCCTGAGTTCGCACTGGAGATATGTAACGCCGTTATCGACATCTGGAAGCCCACTCCCGACAATAAGGTCATCATCAACCTGCCTGTTACCGTTGAGCTTTCCATGCCTCACGTTTATGCTTCCCAGATAGAATACATGAGCGATAATCTCCACGACAGAGAGAATGTTATCATCTCCCTCCACCCCCACAATGACCGTGGCTGCGCAGTTGCGGATGCAGAGATGGGTCTGCTGGCAGGCGGTGACCGTATCGAGGGTACCTGCTTCGGAAACGGCGAGAGAACAGGTAACGTTGATATCGTAACACTGGCTATGAATATGTATTCTCAGGGCGTTGACCCCCAGCTGGACTTCTCCGATATGCGTTCTCTCGTTGAGATATACGAAAGAGTTACCCGCATGAAGGTAAACGAGAGAAGCCCCTACGCAGGCAGACTGGTATTTGCCGCATTCTCAGGCTCTCACCAGGACGCTATCGCAAAGGGCATGAAGTGGAGAGAGGAAAAGGATCCCGAGCACTGGAACGTTCCTTATCTTCCCATCGACCCCATGGATGTCGGCAGAGAATACGAGGGCGATGTTATTCGTATCAACTCCCAGTCCGGCAAGGGCGGTATCGGCTACATCATGGAGCAGATGTTCGGCATAGATATGCCTCCTAAGATGCGTGAGAACTTCGGCTATGCTGTCAAGAGCGTTTCCGACCATGCTCATAAGGAGCTTATGCCTTCCGAGATCAAGCAGATATTCTTCGATAAGTACGTAAATATCGAGACAAACTTCAAGATAGACGAGGTTCATTTTGTACAGAAGAACGGCATCACAGCAAGCGTTACCATCAACAAGGACGGAAAGCCCGTGACCTGCGAAGCAGTGGGCAACGGCCGTCTGGACGCAGTTTCCAATGCTGTTAAGAAGGAGCTTGGTCTGGAATATACCCTTATCACATATCAGGAGCACGCTCTTGAGACCAGCTCCCAGTCTCAGGCTGTGGCATATGTTGGTATCGAGACCAAGAACGGCGTATTCTGGGGCGCAGGCATCAATACAGATATCATCGACGCTTCCGTATCCGCTCTTGTTTCCGCTATCAATAACAGCGGAATAGTCGGCTGATAAAAACATCAGGCTGTGACCTGCCGTTCGCCTGACAGGTCACAGCTGAAATTTAATTGAGTTTAATGCAGTTTTAATCTGTTTTTTGTTATTTCTCTTGACAGGATATGTTAAAATATTGTATAATCAAACTGTACTGTTATATCCGACCGATAGGTGCGGTGATGTACAATATTATAAAACGGTGGCGATCATTAACCTATGATTTCAGGAATGAATACTTTGGTCGAAGTTATTTCCGCAGACATCAACCGCCTGACGGAGGATCTGCTGGAGGATCATTCTGCCCGTCTGTTTTCACGGGGCGGTCATTTCAACAAAAGTCAGCTCATACCTGTCTATTTCCTGCTTATTTCGGGCTGCTATGAGGAAGATACCTACAATAATTTCCTTTACAGCCTGCGGGACGATATAAAAAAGACCAACCGACCCTTTGCATTTATCGACACTCCTCTTGAAGAGCCGGGAGCGGCTGCCGAATATATGCTTTCTGGCATTGATACAAGCTGCAGCGGCTCAGTGATATCGGGACTGTGCGGTCAGGTAAATATCAACAGCGACCCCGGAAGAACTCAGCTTGCCCAAAAGGTGCTGGGAGATATGCTCTCATGCAGCAGGACAGATGTGCTTGATATCGGAATGTCGCTGGTGTATAAGTTCAATATCGTGGCAAACGCTATTGAAACGGGAACTTCCGATGATATCCCCATAGTGATGTATTACGGAAATCCCACTCCGAAAGATGTGCTGTTCCTTTGCTTTATGCAGCGCAGCGGATTTGATGTGATATGCGTATCGCCCGATAAAAGCTGCGAAAATGCTTTTGAGGTATGTCCCTTTGCGGATAAGCTACAGAAGATAGAGCTGCCCATGTCGGCAAATATAAAGCCTTTCCCCCAGAAGCTTGTCAAGACCAAGATAGCTACGGTGGCATACAATGCCGAGCGTGAGCTTGATACCATGCTTTACGGCGGAGATACAATTTTCCGTGACAGGCAGTTTGACAAGATGGATTCAGTGGTGCTGAAAACCACATTTGATGAAATAAGCATACTGTGGGATCAGCCTGCAAAATTCCGTTCAGGCTTTGCGGTAAGAGGGGACAGGGTAATAGTTCCCACTATCTTTGCCAAGGTAAACGGCGTTGACGACGGCAACCTTAAGGATTACTGGAACATGACGGAAGATCTGCTTACTCCCGATTCCATTTACATCATCAAGTCACCGTCATATAAGCGGCCCGGGCTTAACGTTACACGAATATACGCACCGTATCATGACGGCAACAAGCTGAATATTCCCGAGCTGATGCGCTCGCCGCTGAATAAATACGGCTTCCTTTCCGAAGCGCTCCAGAACCTTATTATGGAGAAGATGCAGGCGGCTATCGACGACGGAATGCTGGAAATGGATAATCCTGCCGAAACTGTGGATTACATCATGTATGCAGGTCTTAACCTTGACAGACGTGTGCTCCAGCTTTTGCAGAAGTATGATTATACAAAGGATATCCCGAAGTTTGTGGTGGTAGATGCGATAGAGGAGCCTTTCTCAAAGCTTGAATGTACTCAGCTGCTGCTGTTTTCATATCTGGGCTTTGATGTGCTGATACTTTCACCGTCAGGCTACCGTGATATCGAAGCATACGTCTCCGATGATGCTTTCGAGACACATACCATGAATCAGTTCCCGTATAATGTTTCTGTGCCGAGATTCAAGATCCCGACACAGCCAAGAGTGAAAAAACAGAATAACGGACTTTTTAAAAATTTATTTAAGAAAGGGCGATAAATATTATGGCATTACAGTTTACACCTTCAGATGAGAAGAAAAGCGACGTTATCCCTGCGGAGGCTACCGTAGTTGACACAGCGGCGGCTTCCAAGGAGCTTAATCTCAAAATAACCGAACCTCAGACCTATTCCATAATTGACACAGCCAACGAGTTGAAGCAGGAGCTTGCTTCCAGCGAGGAGATCGACAAGCTTGTAAGCACTATCAACGCAAATGACCCCAACTCCATCATCACATTCGGTAATCAGGTGGCAGAGGAGATTTCCAAGGCTTCCGACCAGGTGCTCAACTCCATGAACATGACCCAGCTGGACGATTCAAGCGAGCTGCTCAATGCTCTTAAAAATATCATGGATCAGTTTGATGTCAAGGAGCTTACCGAGGAAAAGAAGGCAGGCTTTTTTGCAAACCTGAGAAAGCAGCTTGACAAGATACTTGCCAAGTACCACACCATGGGTGAAGAGGTTGACAAGATATATGTACAGCTCAAGCAGTACGAGAGCGAGATATCTCAGTCCAACATAAAGCTTGAAACCATGTACAACGCAAATATTGAGTACTATAAAGAGCTCCTCAAATACATTATGGCAGGCGAGCAGGCTTGCAAGGAGCTTGACCAGTACATCGAGGACTTCAAGGTAAAGGTACAGAACAATCCCGATTCCGGCACAGCTGCAATGGATCTCCAGACTCTCGAGCAGACAAGATCTATCATGGAACAGCGTGTAATGGATCTGAAAATTGCGGAAAATGTTGCAATGCAGACCGTTCCTATGCTCAAAGCAATGGAATTTTCGAACATCAATCTTATCAGAAAGATAAATTCCGCTTTCATCATCACAATGCCTGTATTCAAGCAGGCTCTTGCTCAGGCTGTTATGCTCAAGAGACAGCGTATCCAGGCAAATGCAATGAAGGCTCTTGATGATAAGACAAATGAGCTTCTTCTCAAAAATGCTCAGAATACCGTTGACCAGACCAAGCTCACAACTCAGCTTGCAATGGGCAGCTCTATCAAGGTAGAGACTCTTGAAAAGACATGGGAAACTATCGTAAACGGTATCGACGAGACAAGAAAGCTTCAGGAGGAGGCACGTACAAAGCGTGCTGAGGACAGCAAGCGTCTTGAAAAGCTCAAGGAAGACTATAAGGCAAAAATGAACAGCTAAGCTGTTTTTATCCCGCCGTCCTGTATATTGCAGGGCGGCGGAAAATATGGTGTATTCGGCGGGCGCACCACTATAATTTCCGTCGGGAATGGAGAAATTCAGTTATGGGTATGACTATGACTCAGAAAATACTTGCGGCTCACGCAGGTCTTGATAAGGTTGAAGCAGGACAGCTCATCAAATGTAAGCTGGATATGGTCCTCGGAAACGATGTTACCACTCCCGTTGCTATCAACGAGTTTGAAAAAGCAGGCTTTACAAGCGTTTTTGACAACACTAAGATTTCAATGGTTATGGACCATTTTACACCCAATAAGGACATCAAGTCCGCAACAAATTCACTCCAGTGCAGGACTTTTGCAGGAAAGTACAACATCAAGAATTATTATGATGTCGGCGAAATGGGCATCGAACACGCTCTGCTTCCCGAAAAAGGCATCGTAGCCAGCGGCGAATGTATCATCGGCGCAGACAGCCACACCTGTACATACGGCGCTCTTGGAGCATTTTCCACAGGCGTTGGTTCCACAGATATGTGCGCAGGTATGGCAACAGGCGAGGCTTGGTTCAAGGTTCCCTCTGCTATCAAGTTCAACCTTACAGGCAAGCTCAATGAGTATGTAATGGGCAAGGACGTTATCCTCCATATCATCGGCATGATCGGCGTTGACGGCGCTCTTTACAAGTCAATGGAATTTTCAGGCGAGGGTCTTAAGTCCCTTTCTATGGACGATCGTCTTTCCATGGCAAATATGGCTATCGAAGCAGGCGCAAAGAACGGTATTTTTGCTGTTGATGATATCACAGTTGAATATCAGAAGGGCAGAGTTGACCGTGAGTACAAGATATATGAGGCTGATGCCGATGCAGAGTATGACGCTGTTTATGACATCGACCTTTCAAAGATAAAGCCCACAGTTTCCTTCCCTCATCTTCCCGAAAACACAAAGACCACCGATGAGTGCGGCGAGGTAAAGATAGATCAGGTCGTTATCGGTTCCTGCACAAACGGCCGTCTCGAGGATATGGCAATGGCTGCAAAGATACTCAAGGGCAGACACGTTGCAAAGAATGTACGCTGCATAGTTATCCCCGCAACTCAGCAGGTTTATCTTGACTGCATAAAGAACGGATATATGGAAACATTTATAGAAGCTGGCTGCGCAGTTTCCACACCTACCTGCGGCCCTTGTCTCGGCGGTCATATGGGTATCCTTGCAAAGGGTGAAAGAGCAGTTGCCACCACCAACAGAAACTTTGTAGGACGTATGGGTCACCCCGAGTCTGAGGTTTATCTTGCATCTCCCGCAGTTGCGGCAGCTTCGGCTATAACAGGTAAGATCTCTGATCCCTCAGAGGTAATGTAAGGAGGATAATCATGGTAAAGCACGTTATTATCTGGACTCTTAAAACCGAATATTCCGACAGTGAAAAAAGAGCCGCTGCCGAAAAGATTAAAAGCGGTCTTGAAGGACTTGCAGGCAGGATCCCCGGAATGACAAGCGTAAAGGTCAATATCGACCTGCTGCCCTCTTCCACAGGAGATGTTATGCTTGATACGGAATTTACCGATGAAAGCGCATTGAAGGCATACCAGACCAATCCCGAGCACGTTGCTGTTGCGACATATGTTCGCTCTGTTGTCTGCGACAGAAAATGCGTTGATTATGAATGCTGATAAAGCCGTAGATAATGTTTTGAAAGGATTTGTTATAAATGAAGGTTTGCGGAAAAGTTCATAAATACGGAGATAACGTTGATACCGACGTTATCATTCCTGCAAGATATCTTAACACTGCCGACCACAAGGAGCTTGCGGCTCACTGCATGGAGGATATCGATGTTGATTTCGTAAAAAACGTAAAGCCCGGCGACATAATGGTAGCTGAGCAGAATTTCGGCTGCGGCTCTTCAAGAGAGCACGCTCCCATTGCTATTAAGACCAGCGGAATTTCCTGCGTTATCGCATCTACATTCGCAAGAATTTTCTACAGAAATGCCATCAACACCGCTCTGCCTATACTTGAATGCGATGAAGCTGCAAAGGATATCGACAAGGGCGATGAGGTTGAGATCGACTTTGACACAGGCGTTATCACCAACAAGACCAAGGGTCACACCTATCAGGCGCAGCCCTTCCCTGAGTTCATCAAGGAGATAATCGCAGCAGGCGGACTGCTCAATTCCCTGAAAAAGTAAAATAAAGCGGGAGCTTTTCCCGAAAGGAAGAATCGTTATGAATAAGAAAATCGCAGTTATAAAGGGCGACGGCATCGGTCCAGAGATAGTGACCGAGGCTATGAAGGTCCTTGACAGCGTGGCAAAGAAATTCGGTCACACATTTGAGTATGACCAGCTCCTTATGGGCGGCTGCTCCATTGATGCAAACGGCGTTCCTCTTACAGATGAGACCATTGCAAGGGCAAAGGCAGCAGATGCAGTTCTTATGGGCTCTATCGGCGGAAACACAGCTACTTCACCCTGGTACAAGCTCCCTGCGGACAAGCGCCCCGAGGCAGGACTTCTGAAGCTGAGAAAGTCCCTTAACCTCTTTGCAAATCTTCGTCCCGCAGTGCTTTACAGCGAGCTTAAGGACGCTTGCCCCTTAAAGGCTGAGATCGCCGACAGGGGATTTGACATGATGATAATGCGTGAGCTTACAGGCGGTCTTTATTTCGGCGCAAGAAAGACTGAGACCGTGGACGGCGTTGTTACCGCAACAGATACCCTTACATACAACGAGAACGAGATAAGAAGAATCGCAATACGTGCCTTTGACATTGCCATGAAGCGCAGAAAAAAGGTAACAAGCGTTGACAAGGCAAACGTTCTTGACTCCTCCAGACTCTGGAGAAAGATCGTTGAAGAGGTAGCAAAGGATTATCCCGAGGTATCCTATGAGCATATGCTGGTGGATAACTGTGCAATGCAGCTGGTAAAGGATCCTGCTCAGTTCGATGTTGTCCTCACCGAAAATATGTTCGGCGATATCCTTTCCGATGAAGCTTCCATGATAACAGGTTCTATCGGAATGCTGGCTTCCGCAAGCCTTAACGATACTAAGTTCGGGCTTTATGAGCCCAGCGGCGGATCTGCTCCCGACATTGCGGGTCAGAACAAGGCAAACCCCATTGCCACAATTCTTTCCGCAGCTATGCTTCTCCGTTATTCCTTTGATATGGATAAGGAAGCTGACGCAGTTGAAGCGGCTGTTGACAAGGCTCTCAAGGACGGTTACCGCACAGGTGATATCATGTCCGAGGGCATGAAGCACGTTACCTGCTCCGGAATGGGCGACGTTATCGCTGCAAATATCTGATAAAACAAATCGGACTGATGGACCGCATCAAACGGTACATCAGTCCGATATTTTTAGTTGTTACATCATTGCGGCAATTCCACGGAGATTGTTTTCAATGACAAATTCCATGTATTCGATGAATTTCTCGTTTGAAAGCTGGATATCTCCAAGAAGCTTGCTTTCCATCATTGAGGCGGCAGCCTGAGAATAAAAAGTCACGTTGAAATCGAATATATCCTGCTTTTCACGTATCTTTGCTTCAACGTCCTTGCCAAGACCAGCAAGCTCCGAGTAGATTGCTTTTTTTGTAAGCGCCTGCATATAATCTGTCAGGATATTTTTCAGATATCGGTGCTCAACTGAATTTAGCAGCGATAGACAGAAGCTCTTGTTTTCCGAAAGATAATTCAACAGCCGTCCGAAGCTTTCCTCCCATGACACAGAGCTGTCCTGCAAGCGCATTACCTGTTCAGCTTCAATGCTGCAAAGCCACCTCAGCAGGTCATAGATATCCTCAAAATGGTAGTAGAAGGTCTGGCGGTTTACTCCGCAGTCATCAGTCAGTTCTTTTATGGTTATTTTATCCAGTGAAGAGTTTACAAGGCGAGATTTCAGAGCGGCAGCAAGCTGATATTTAATAGGTGCGGCTGTCTTTGTATTAGGCATTTTAAAGTATCCTTTCACGGTTGGTCATATATGTTCAGATTGATATGCTGATTAACATTATAACATATCCCGCAGGACTTTTCCAGACATTTTCCCAAAAATGTCTAAATATTTTTGACACTCAGTTATTTTTGTATATTGCAAGTTCACTTAAATTATGGTAGAATATTTGTATAAAACAGCGAAAGGAGTGCTATTTTTGTCAAAAGATAAAATTCCGCAGAATGCAGAAGAGAACGAGTCGTTTATGTATAAACTGGCTTCGTTCATTGTAGATAAAAGAAATCTGTTTTTTCTGCTGTGGATCTTTGCGATAATTTTCAGCTTTTTTTCACGTAACTGGGTAAAGGTCGAGGACGATCTTACCACATACCTTCCCGACAGCACCGAAACCCGTCAGGGTCTTACTCTTATGGACGATGAGTTTATTACATACGGTTCTGCTTCGGTAATGGTATCAAATATCACCTATGACAAGGCGGAAAGCATATCGGACGCAATAGAAAATATCGAGGGTGTATCCGAGGTCGCATTTGATGATTCGGAGGATCACTATAAAAATTCGTCAGCACTTTTCTCCGTTACATTTGACGGTGAGGCTGATGACGAGATAAGCGTCAATGCTATGGATGGCATCAAGGAGATGCTCTCCGATTATGACTTTTATGTATCGGGCGAGGTCGGTGTTGATACATCTTCCGAGCTGGCTCAGGAAATGAATGTCGTAACGCTTATTGCGGCAGTTATCATTATACTGGTGCTTACCTTTACGTCAAGAGCCTATGCGGAGGTTCCCGTGCTGCTCATAACATTCGTTGCGGCAGCACTTATAAATATGGGAACCAACTTCCTGCTGGGAACCATTTCTTTCGTATCAAACTCCGTAACAATCGTTCTTCAGCTGGCTCTGGCTATTGACTATGCTATTATCCTTATCCACCGATACAGCGAGGAGCATGAGAAAATGGCTCCCCGTGAGGCTTGTATAACAGCCCTCAGTAAGGCGATAGTGGAGATATCTTCCAGCTCCCTGACCACTGTATCGGGTCTTATCGCACTGGCATTCATGCAGTTCAGGATCGGCGCCGATCTTGCAATGGTACTGATAAAGGCTATCATGTTCAGCCTTCTGTCCGTATTTACTCTTATGCCCGGACTTATCATGCTCTTCTCAAATCTTATCGACAAGAGCGTGCATAAGAACTTCGTTCCCAAAATTTCGGCAGTGGGCAAATTTGCCTTTGCAACAAAATATGTTATCCCCCCTGTGTTCGTTGTATTAGCTATTGTGGGCTTTATTTTCTCCAATCAGTGCCCCTATTGCTACGGAACCAGTGACCTTAAAACCACCCGTGTCAGCGACCAGCAGATAGCTGAACAGAAGATAAAGGATAACTTCGGCAAAACAAATCTTGCTGCCCTTGTGGTCCCTGCAGGCGACTATGAGAGTGAAAGCAAGCTCATAAACCGTCTGAGTAACTATGAAGAAGTTGACTCGGTAATGGGTCTTGCAAATATCGAGGCAATGGACGGTTATGTCCTTACCGATAAGCTTACTCCCAGACAGTTCTCCGAGCTTGTGGGTCTTGATTATGAAGTGGCAAAGGTGCTTTATGCGGCTTATGCCATCAACGACGAGGACTACGGCGATGTTGTAAACGGTCTTGAAAGCTACAGCGTGCCCCTTATTGATATGTTCATGTTTGCGTATGACGAGGTCGATAAGGGCTATGTTACACTTGATGATGACCTTATGGACACACTTGAGGATCTCCACACACAGCTCAACAAGGCAAAGCTTCAGCTCCAGAGCGATGACTACAGCCGAATCCTTGTTTACCTGAATCTCCCTGAAGAGGGAACTCAGACCTTTGATTTTCTCGGAACTATCCACGATGAAGCATACAAGTTCTACCCCTCCGATAATGTTTACATCGTCGGTAACTCCACAAGTGACTATGACCTTTCATCGTCCTTCGTAAATGATAACCTGATAATCAGTATCCTTTCCGCACTGTTTGTTATCATAATCCTGCTGTTCACCTTTAATTCGGCAGGACTTCCTGTACTGCTTATTGCGGTAATTCAGGGAAGTATCTGGATGAACTTCTCATTCCCTTATTTCGAGGATTCACCTCTGTTCTTCCTCAGCTACCTTATCGTAAACTCCATTCAGATGGGTGCAAATATCGACTACGCTATCGTAATTTCAAGCCGTTATATGGAGCTTAAGCAGCAGATGCCTATCAAGCAGGCTATAACCGAGACACTTAATCAGGCGTTCCCCACTATCATCACATCAGGTGCAATACTTGCAGCAGCAGGCGCACTTATCGGTGTGCTTTCATCAAACGGAACCATTTCGTCTATCGGTGTCTGCCTCGGACGTGGTACCCTTATTTCCATCGTTCTCGTAATGGGCGTACTTCCTCAGATACTTCTTCTGGGCGATACTATCATCGAAAAGACTTCCTTTACTATCAAGAAGCGTGAGCGCACTCAGGTCTCAAGTGGAAAGATCGCTGTTACAGGCCTTGTTCACGGCTATGTTAACGGACGCATTGATGCGATAGTCAACGGTATCATCATCGGTGATGTTGACGCACGCATTGAAAGCAAAAACGTTGACGGACTGACTGACGGTGAAGAGGATAATTCTCATGGCGAAAGGGAGAAAATTACTGATGGATCGAATTAAAAGAATTTCAGCCGCTGTCGCCGCTCTTACAATGTGCGCAAATATCTGCTCCGCAGTTCCCGCAGTGTATGCGGAGGATTATTCGGCTTCCGCAAAGATATCTGCCGATAAGTCCGACGTGATATATATCAACTCGGCAGAGGAGTTTGCCGAGTTTGCAAAGAACTGCACCCTTGACAGCTATTCCGTTGGCAAGACCTTCGTGCTCAATGCGGATATCAGCTTTGCTGACAAGGAATTCGTTTCCGTTCCCTCATTCGGCGGTGTCTTTGACGGAAACGGCCATAAAATAAGCGGCTTTTCCATTACTGACAACGGCTCTGTTATGGGTCTGTTCAGATATGTTGAAAAAACAGGACGTGTAAAAAATCTCAATGTGTCGGGAAAGGTATCACCTTCGGGCTCTGCAAAGAAATGCGGAGGCATTGCAGGCGTTAACAAAGGAACCATTTACGGCTGCACTTTTAACGGTGTTATCACAGGCAAGGAGCAGTGCGGCGGAATAGTCGGACTTAACGATGAAAACGGAATGGTAGCTTCCTGCAAGAGTCTTGGCAGAATAGAAGCTAACCATTTTGCAGGCGGAATTGCGGGACAGAACACAGGCTTTATCATGCAGTGCGAGAACGCTTCTTCCGTAAATACCAACGCCACTGATTCGTCCCTTGACCTTGATAATCTGAAATTCGAGGACCTGTATTCCACCGAAAGTGCTGCAGATATCACAGACTGCGGTGGTATAACAGGCTATTCAACAGGCTCTATCCAGAACTGCATAAACAGGGGAATGGTAGGCTATCCCCACATCGGATATAACATCGGCGGCATATGCGGCAGGCAGAACGGCTATATCAGCCGCTGTGAAAACTATGGAACTATCAACGGCAGAAAGGATACAGGAGGAATCGTGGGTCAGGCAGAGCCGCATTTCTCACTGCTTTTCTCCGAAACAGGCATGAACAAGCTCCGTGACCGCCTTGATGAAATGAACGACATCATTGACCGGACTATTGATGATGCCAACAATTCGTCAAATCAGGTTTCGGGCGATATGGACGATACCATTGATATACTCCAGCAGGTGCGTTCCGATTCCGATGATTTCCTTGACGAGGCGGACAGGGTGATCAATTCAAATATTGATTCCATAAACGAGCTGAGCGCCCGTGTGTCTGACCTGATAGATATGTCCGAGCCCGCTTCAGACAGCTTTTCAAAGGCTTCCGATTCCATGACAGATGCGCTTGACACCCTCTGGGAAGCAGGGGATATGATGGCTGATTCGCTTGACAGCACAGATCAGGCATTTGATATAATCTTCCCAGGACTTGAAGACCTGTCAGACTCCATAAAATCACTGGGCGATGCAAACAAAAATCTCCGTGACAGCCTTTCTTCCCTTAATTCGGGTCTTGGCGATGAAGAGTCAATGAAAGATGCCATTGATTCGCTGAAAGATAATTTGGACGACTTCAAGGACACCAATGAAAATATCAAGAGAATAATTACCGATATGCTGAATGCTCTTGAAAATTACAATGATTCTACGGAAACAAAGGATGCTGTTGAGAAGATAAAGAATGCTCTGGAGAAGCTGAGCGGAGTTTCCGACAGCCTGGCAGATGATCTTGACAAGGCAGAAGATGACCTTGACGCCATCAAGACCCTTTATGATGCAGGTATCAGGGATCCCGAGGCGTATGACACATACATAAGCGATATCCTTGATATTCTTTCGGAGGGTTCAGGTTCGGAATTTTTCGACGGCCTTTCAGATCTGATAGACGGCATTTCCGATTTGGTCAATTCAGATGCGGCAAGCAACCTTAAAGACGTGCTTGAAAGATGCTCCGATGATATCCGTGATACCATTGACAACGCTCCCACCGCAACTATCATATACCCGAATGTAAATATAAGCAGCCTTTATGATGTTATCGAATATCTGAAAAAGTCTGCTGACGGCGTTGACAGCGCAGGGGAGTCGGCACAGTCGCTGATAGACCGTATCCAGGACGCATGGGATTATGTAGATGATGCGTCCGCATCGCTTATTGCAGCTGCATACAAGGCAGAGGAAGCAGTTCAGTACGGAAATGATTCCGTGACCTACATATCTGACGGAATGGACTGCGTTCACGATATTATTGACTATTTCGCAGGCAAGCCCGAGATAAGCTTTACAGGTGCTGATGATGTTTTCATCGAAAAGAGAGATACCCTTTCCGACAGCATTCAGAAGCTGCTTGACAGCCTCAGCGTGCTCAACGACAGCACCAGCGGTTCCGTAGATATCCTTTCCGAGGACTTCAGGCAGATAAACGACAAGGCTTCCGAGGTCAGCGACGCTGTTCTTGACCTTGTTGATGAGCTTAACGACAAGCCCACTGAGCTTTCGGACTACACTCAGGATATATCCGCCGAGGATAAGGGCGGCTGGGCAGAGGGAAAAATATCTGCCAGCAAGAATTATGGTCAGATAAACGGCGATGTAAGCGTCGGCGGCATTGCGGGAACCATGGGCATTGAAAATTCCATTGACCCCGAGGGTGATATCGAAAAGGTCGGAAGCCGTTCCTACGATTTTGTATATCAGTCCAGAACAGTTGTACGTGAGTGCGTAAACAGCGGCGAAGTAATTTCAAAGAAGGATAACGTCGGCGGCATTGTGGGCGAGATGGACACAGGCTGCGTTATCAACAGCATTGGAATGGGCTCCGTTCAGTCCACTGACGGCGGCTATGCAGGCGGTATCGCAGGAAAATCCTCTGCAGCAATATACGGCAGCAGCGCTATGTGCCGCATCGAGGGCGGAGATTATGTGGGCGGCATCGCAGGCAGCGGACATGATATCCATAGCTGCATAAGCTTTGTTGATATACTGGACTCCGATGAAAACACAGGAGCTGTTGCAGGCGAGTGCGACGGCGAGCTTGAAAACAACGTTTACTCAGGCGGAGATGTGGGCGCAGTTGACGGCGTAAGCTACAGCGAAAAGGCATATCCCGTTACATATGAAGAAATGATCGCTATGGACGGTACACCCGAAGAATTCAGAGTGCTTACTCTTGTTTTCAAAAATGAAGATGATATTGTGGGCACTGTTGACTTCAAGTACGGCGAATCTGTAAGCGAGGATCAGCTTCCTGCCGTTCCCAAGAAGGACGGATATTTCTCACGCTGGGAAGAGCATAATTATGAGCATATGACCTACGGCGGAGTGATAAATGCGGAATTTTTCAAAAATGTTACCACTATTTCCTCTGAAATGACCAGAGAGAACGGCTTCCCTGTAATGCTTGCTGAGGGTACATTTACCGATAAGGACATCTTGACTGCGGAAAATGTCAGCGGTGACGACTGGAACGTTTCTATCCCCGATGACGGCACAGAGAGCCACCTTATCCGTTTCCTGCCCCTTAACGGTGCAAGCGGCACAAAGGTGTTCGTTGACGGTCAGAAGGTCGATACTGAGGAGGACGGCAAATACCTTACCTTCACTGTAACTTCCTGTGATTTCACAATTACCACTGAGGAACATTCCTACAATATCCCGCTTATAGCAGGAGCTTCCGCAGGCGGCGCAGCAGTTATAATTGCAGCAGTTGCGGCTGCCGTGCATAAAAAGAAGAAAAAGGCTCTTGAAAATGTAATAAGGAAATAAAATCAAAGCAGATGCCGCCTGAGAAAATCGGGCGGCATTTGTTTTGTTTCAACAAAATTATTTGACATTTTTGCTGAAATGTGATATAATATTTTACTAATGACATATTGGATAGAAAGTCGGAAAGGAGAATGCCTGTGAACAATAAGCATACAAGCTATAAGGTAGCAGTCGGCGGAGTAGTGTCGGCGTTGTGCCTTACACTTATGTTCCTGACAGGCGTTTTTCCGCTGCTAAGCATGGCTATTCCTATCTATGCTGGAGCGCTTATGATAGTCGTGGCAAGGGAAGTCAGTACAAGCTGGGCATTTGCCGCATACTGTGCCGTGTCGCTGCTGTCACTGTTCCTCACGCCCGATAAAGAAGCTTCCACGCTGTTTATAATGTTTTTCGGGTATTATCCCATAATCCTGCCATGGCTTGACAAGATAAAATTCAAGCTGCTGCGGATATGCTGCAAGCTGGCAGTTTTCAACGGAGCCATTATCATATGGTACAAGCTCATTGCGCTTATAATGGGCGTTTACGATTTCTTCGGGGATTTTGCTTTCCTGGGCGAATATGCGGTGGCTGCCGTTATGGTGTTCATAAATCTTGTGTTTGCCCTTTACGATTATACCATAAGAATGATAGAAAGCGTTTATGTAAACTGGTTCAGACCTACGTATTTCGGCAAGAAAAAGCCAAAGCCGCAAAGCAAAAAAGATCATAGCTGAAAAAGGATCACAGCATCTGCCTGTCAAGCTCCTTTTTCAGCTTTTTTATTATCTTTTTTTCCAGCCGTGAGATGTAGGACTGGGATATTCCTATCACGTCTGCCACCTCCTTCTGTGTCATCTCCTTTCCTGTTTTCATGCCAAAGCGCATTTCCATGATTATCCGCTCACGCTGGGGGAGAGAGGCAACAGTTTCACGGAGCACTGCTTTTTCCGCATCGTCCTCAATGCTGCTGTTGACAGTGTCCTCATCTGTTCCGAGAATATCCGATAAAAGCAGCTCGTTCCCGTCCCAGTCGATGTTCAGCGGCTCGTCAATGGAGATATCGTTCCTGTGCTGAGAGCTTTTGCGGAGAAACATAAGTATCTCGTTTTCAATACATCTGGAGGCGTATGTTGCAAGCTTGATGTTCTTTTCGGGCGAAAAGGTGTTCACAGCCTTTATAAGCCCGATGGTTCCGATGGAAACCAGGTCATCAACGCATATTCCCGTTGACTCAAACTTTTTTGCAATATATACCACAAGCCGCAGGTTATGCACGATAAGCTTTTCACGTCCTTTGGGGTCATCGGTCATCAGCATGGCAAATGCCTGTTCCTCCTGCTCTTTGGTAAGGGGAGGGGGCAGTGTTTCAGGGCCGTTTATGTAAAAAACACCGTCAGACAGTCCGAACAGCCGGCTTGCCCATTGTCTGAGTTTCAGTATTATCTGTTCCGAGTTAAACATTTTCATCAAGCCTTTCTTATATTAAAATTTTGGGGTGAAACACTGCGTAAGCATTATTGGAAGGAGATGCGCCAAGATATGCGTCTGCCTTTGAAAAGCAGCCTGTTTCATCATTTTTTATACATATCTCTTTTGGAAGTATCACAGGGATAAGTCCCGTGCCGGATGCGGTTGACCAGGGGATAAGCCGCCAACGGGTCATGACGGCAATATTTCCCGAGGCTGATATGTCCGTGCCGTCACACTGGGGTATATCTCCGTACAGCTTTGCCAGCTCGCAGGCGGGGCAGACTATCACAGGCTTTCCCGTAAAGCTGTCTTTCAGCAGATTGCCCGTGTCTGATATGGCTTTGAAGCTTACCGTTTTATCGCAGTCGGAAACTATCACGGTATATACCGCTCCCTCCTCCGAGGTGTCCGCAAAGTGCTTATACACCGCAATGCAGGCGTAGGCGGCTATTGAGGTTATCACAAGTGCAGGAAGCGAAAAGTCCGCATATAATATGCCGTTTCTGCTAACAAGCAGCTTTCCGCCCGAGATGTATGCAAGTCCCGTTCCCAGTCCGCCGTATATGAATGCGGTGAGATAGAAGATAAAAAGCCGTTTCAGATATATGCGCCTGTTTTCATATCCGAATGCCGTAAAAACTATCACTGCCGAGGATATAAGCTTTGTAAGCATCATCAGCCACACAGGCAGGCGGGGGAGAAATATCACCAGCGAAAACAGGCTGCCGAGCATTGCTGCGATAATGCCCCGTGAAGTTTTCATGGGACTGTGGGTTATTGTCTTTGCCGATTGTATCAGCAGAAAATCAACATAAATATTGACGATGATAAGCACGTCAGCATAAATAAACATTCCCAATCACCTCACATATGCTATTATACAGCAGCTGTTACAAGGTTTGTGTCGAAAATGAACCGCAGTATATTCGGACAATGGCAGGAAAATTTGTGTAAAAAAAGGTTGGGGCAGTCACATTTGGGCAATATTCGGAATAATATATGTATTATAAAATAAAAATATAGGAGGCTTTTTATGTACGACGAATATAAATACCCCGGGAAATGCCACGATATCAAGTCGGTAGTGCCTGTTGAGGTGCAGCGCATATTTGATTCCTGCTCTGAGCGTGACTGTATCAGCGACCTTATGGTAACACTGGACGAGGGCTTTGTTCTCAGCGAGAAGACCACCGTTGTCAAGACACGGTGCGCAGAGGTCTCCAATGTTTGCGTTACCATTGACAGTATCCCGTTCAAAAACGGCTATTATGCGGTGGATATCACCTACACCTTCCGCCTGACTATGGACGCATATGAGTGTTCCTGCACCGATGAATCAGTTCCTCTCTGCGGAACGGCGGTGTGGAACAAGCGTGTTATTCTTTACGGCAGCAAGGCAAATATCAAGACCTTCAGCAGCACGGAAGAAAGTATTGGCGAGACCGACAGCTGCTGCCGCACCATAAATCTTCCCAAGGTAACCGTAAGCGTTGTAGAGCCTATAGCTCTTGAAACAAAGATAGACTGCATAAACACGGGCACCTGCGGAGATATTGCTGTGATCCGAGGCATAACGGTAACGCTGGGGCTGTTCAGCGTGATACGGCTCACAAGACCTGTATGCCTGCTTGTCCCTACATATGACTACTGCATTCCCGATAAGGAGTGCGCATCGCCTGCCGAGTCGCCCTGTGAGGTGTTCGGACGGCTGGATTTTCCCACGGAAGAGTTTTTCCCCTCGTCATGCCCTATGCCAGCGGCAGATAATCCTCCGGTAGGTCAGTATGACACAGATGCCGACTATCCGCCCGACAGTAATAATTTGGATATCTGAGATATTATTTAAAAGCCGTCTGATCTGTTATGAAGGTTAGGCGGCTTTTTCCTGCAAAAAAAGTTTGAAAAATGTAATTTTTTTCAGATGTTTTGAAAAGATACTTGATTTTTGGGGATTTATCTTGTATAATGTAAATGTATGCAGTGCGGTTATCCCGCTGCTGCGATAAACTGAAAGGAGTTTGTAACTAATATGATTTATTCTCATGAGGTTGAAACAATGTGCCCCGTTGCACAGGGCGTTGCACACGGTGCGGCTCCAATCCCCGAGGAAGCAAAATGGGTAAAGGCTAAGGAGATCAAGGACATTTCCGGCTTTACACACGGTGTGGGCTGGTGTGCACCTCAGCAGGGTACATGTAAGCTTACCCTTAACGTTAAGGAAGGTGTTATCCAGGAGGCTCTCGTTGAGACCATCGGATGTTCAGGTATGACCCACTCCGCTGCTATGGCTGCTGAGATCCTTCCCGGCAGAACCATTCTTGAAGCTCTCAACACTGATCTTGTCTGTGATGCTATCAACACCGCTATGAGAGAGCTTTTCCTCCAGATCGTTTACGGTCGTTCCCAGTCCGCATTCTCCGAGGACGGTCTCGTAGTAGGCGCAGGCCTTGAGGATCTCGGTAAGGGCCTTCGTTCTCAGGTTGGTACAATGTACGGTACTCTCGCAAAGGGTCCCCGTTACCTCGAGATGACTGACGGCTATGTAACAGGCATCGCTCTTAACGCTGACGATGAGATCATCGGTTACCAGTTCGTAAACTTCGGTAAGATGATGGACTTCATCAAGGGCGGCGACGATGCAAACACTGCTTTTGAAAAGGCTAAGGGACAGTACGGCCGTGTTGCTGATGCTGTAAGAATCATCGACCCCAGAAAGCAGTAATAGTCGAAGAAAAAAATAAGGAGGATAAACTACAATGGCTTTATTTGAATCTTATGAAAGAAGAGAAAAGCAGATTCTTGAGGTTCTTAACAAGTACGGAATCAGCTCTATCGAAGAGTGCGCAGATATCTGCAAGGCTAAGGGATTTGACCCCTACAAGATCACAGAAGGCATTCAGCCTATCTGCTTTGAGAATGCAAAGTGGGCTTACACTGTAGGCTGCGCTATCGCAATCAAGAAGGGATGTACAAGAGCTGCCGATGCTGCTGCAGCTATCGGTGAGGGACTTCAGTCCTTCTGCATCCCCGGTTCTGTTGCTGACCAGAGAAAGGTTGGTCTCGGCCACGGTAACCTCGGCAAGATGCTTCTTGAGGAAGAAACCAAGTGCTTCGCATTCCTGGCAGGTCACGAGTCTTTCGCAGCTGCTGAGGGTGCTATCGGTATTGCTGAGAAGGCTAACAAGGTTCGTAAGGAACCTCTTCGTGTTATCCTTAACGGTCTCGGCAAGGACGCTGCTCAGATTATCGCTCGCATCAATGGCTTTACATATGTTGAGACTGAGATGGACTACTACACAGGCGAAGTTAAGGAAGTATTCCGCAAGGCTTACTCCGACGGACTCCGTGCAAAGGTTAACTGCTACGGCGCTAACGACGTAACAGAAGGCGTTGCAATCATGTGGAAGGAAGGCGTTGACGTTTCCATCACCGGTAACTCCACCAACCCCACACGTTTCCAGCACCCCGTTGCAGGTACATATAAGAAGGAGTGCATCGAAAAGGGCAAGAAGTACTTCTCTGTTGCATCCGGCGGAGGAACAGGCCGTACACTTCACCCCGATAACATGGCTGCAGGTCCTGCTTCCTACGGTATGACTGATACCATGGGCAGAATGCACTCTGATGCTCAGTTCGCAGGTTCTTCTTCCGTTCCTGCTCACGTTGAGATGATGGGTCTTATCGGCATGGGCAACAACCCTATGGTTGGTGCTACAGTTGCTTGCGCAGTTGCTGTTGAAGAGGCTATGAAGGCGTAAAATGTGCATTTAAAGCTGATTTAATGCACTTAACGTAAAGTAAAATATAAATGCAAGTCAGTTGGAGAAATTCTCTGCCTGACTTGCATTTTTTATTTTTCTTGACTTATCTGCCTGTACAGTGTATAATAACTTTCAATAAATAATATAAAAGGTGAAATTATGCAAAATCGTTATGCAGGTGATATCGGAGATTTTGGAAAATTGGGATTGCTTCGCACGCTTTATGCAGCAGGGTTCTCGGTCGGTGTAAACTGGTATCTTAATCCAAATCTTACTTCAAAGGAATTGAATAATAAAGACGGGAAATTTGTAGATTATTCTCAATATAAGAATTGTGATGAACAGTTATATTCAGAACTGAAAAAGATCATAAGCTGTGGGCAGCGTAATGTATCGTCACTTGAAAATAATAATATTCTTCAGGCTAAGTTTTACTCAGCTCCACTTGATTTTTCCGATAAAAATAAATCAGAACGTTTTGATTTCCGCAGTGATTGGCATGAGAACGCATTAAAAACGCTTTTAGGCATTGATGTCGTGTTTGTTGATCCTGATAATGGCATGATCGTAAGATCTGCTGCAGGCACGCCCAGAGCCAATAAATATGTTGAACCAAGCGAACTGACAGATTATTATTCTCAAGGTGCCAGTGTGATATATTATCAGCATAAGGCTCGGTACAATGATACTTTTTATATAAATCGGCATAAGGAATTGCTTTCACATGAAATGTTATCCGATGCAGCAGGGCTTTGCATTAAATTTATACCTATTTCGCAAAGATATTATTTCTTTATTATTCAGCCAAGACATAGTGAAATGATTCAAAATCAAATAGATATGATGATGTCATCTGAATGGAGAAAATGCTTTGCTCTTTTGAAGTGATTGCACTCCAACAAAAAAGCACCCGCAAAGCAGGTGCTTAAAATCATATCATATTCTTAATACGGCAGCTCAGCTGCGCCGTACATAAATGCAAGAGTTTTTGATATCTCCACAGGGTCACTTATGGGAACAGGCTGCCAGTAGTTATGGTCGCCGCCATATACGTAAAATGGCGTGAACTCTTCGTCCTGGGATATGTAGTTGCCGTTTTCATCAAATGTGAAAGTCTCAGTAAGAATAACCGTCCTGTTCTCGGGAAGACGGTTTCCGCCGTAGCAGAAGTTGCCAAGAGAATAGATGATGTCCACTCCGTTGTACTCTTCCATCGGACGAAGTACATGAGGGTGAGAGCCGACTATAAGGTCAACGCCCATATCGGCATACTTATGGCAAAGCTCAACGAGCCAGTCGTCAGGAACGTGCTCTTTTTCTGTGCCGCCGTGGAAATACATTATCTGAATGTCGCTGTTTTCCTTGACTTCCTCTATTACAGGAGTTATAAGCTGGTCATAATATGGACTGAACAACCCTGTGCAGATTATTCCGAACTTAACGCCGTCCTTTTCAACATACACGGGATTTTGCAGATCGCCCCATATGATGCCTGCTGCGTCCAGCGCTTCCTGAGTATCCTTATAGCCCTCTGCACCGTAATCTGTGGTGTGATTGTTGGCGATGGTCACAATGTCTATCTGACCTGCTTTCAGAATATCGGTGTATGATGTGGGCGACCTGAACCAGAATGCGGTTCCGCTCTTTTTTGACTTGCTCAGGTTTCTGTCCGACAAAACAAATTCATTGTTTGCAATGACAAAATCACTGTTGCTGTAGTATGGGACAGCCTTCTCAAAGAAATATGACGGGTCGCATTTCTCGGCATATTTTGCAAATGTATCAGTGCGGGTATCGCCTGCATTGGTGGACAGCAGGCAGTCGCCCAAGAATGTGAATGAGATAGATGAGCTTTCTGTCAGGGAAAGCTCCTTGTCTGATGAGGGAGTAACCTCAGTTGCAGCGGTCTCCTCAACGGGGTATTCTTCTGCCGAGATGGTAGCTCCGTTTGTGCCGGATTCTTCTGTTCCGTTGTTATAAAGACGGGAACATCCGAAAATCAGCACGGCTGAAACGGCAGATAAGCCCAGCACAGTTCTGATTATTTTCAAATGACGCATCTCCGATCATTTTGTTCTTTTTATGTGGCTCTTTCTTTTTTATGCCATGTTAAGGAAAATGTATATACATACTCTTCCTATTTATATTATAATAGTCTGATAGTTAAAAATCAAGTTAAAAAATGGTTACATTTCGGCGAAATCGCCTGTTTGCTGTTAAATTTCCTTGACAAATCTCACCGCTGTGGTATAATATTTGAGTAATGACGTTATGAATGTATGATGCAGTCGGAGGAGAAATATGTCAAGCAATGTTACTTATAAGTATATCAGACAAAATCCCGATATACACACATATATAAAGAATGCCGATGCGGCGGTCAAGGCTCAGGGCTATACCGAACATTCCTTTGCTCACGTTGAAAAGGTTGCGGATACGGTAAAAATGATCCTTGAGGGTCTTGGCTATGATGAACGCAAGGTGGAGCTTGGAATGATAGCCGCATATCTTCACGATATCGGCAATGTTATAAATCGCATTGACCACGCTCAGAGCGGAGCTGTCATGGCTTTCCGTCTGCTGGATAATCTTAATATGCCTGCCGAGGAAATATGCGATATCATATCCGCTATCGGCAATCATGACGAGGGCACTGCTCAGCCTTTGAATGCGATCACGGCGGCTCTTATAATTGCTGACAAGACAGATGTTCGCCGCAGCAGGGTGCGCAATATCGAATGTCTGGCGCAGGATATCCACGACAGGGTGAATTTTGCGGTAGAAAAGTCCGAGATTTATTTTAATGAAGATAAAACCGAGCTTATACTTGACCTTACCATTGACAAGCGTATTTCTTCGGTAATGGAGTACTTTGAAATTTTTATGCAGAGAATGATACTTTGCAAAAAATCCGCCGAATTTCTGGAAGTTGAGTTCCATATCAGGGCAAACGGCTCGGATCTGGTGTGACGCATGGCATTTGCGTGAAGGGAGAACGTATTTTATGCAGGTTATACCTTTTGCAGGGTTAAGTTTATATCAGATGTTCCTGATGTTCTGCTTCTGGAGCTTTATAGGCTGGTGCATCGAAGTAATCGACATGACCTATGAAACAGGGGAGTATCAGAACAGAGGATTCCTGAATATGCCCATATGCCCCATTGAGGGACTGGGCGTTGTTATGGTCACGGTATTTTTCAGACCCATAGCCAACACGATAGTTCCGCTTTTTGTGGCCTCGACCATTCTTTGCACCGCTTTTGAGCTGTTTGTGGGCTGGGGAATGGAAAAGTTGTTCCACGCCAGATGGTGGGACTATTCTAATATGAAATTCAACTACAAGGGTTATATATGCCTGAGAAATTCCATGCTTTTCGGCGCAGGCTGCGTTGTGGTCATAAGATACGTTCAGCCGCTGGTCCTCAAAGCAATAAATGCAATGCCTGTGAAGCTTGGAATGAGCATTGTCATAATAATGTCAGTGCTTATCCTGCTCGATACTGTAGCGTCTCTGATGGCTGTGAGAAAGCTCCAGAATAAAATAAAACGACTTGATGAGCTTTCAAAGCTGATGCTTTCGGTTTCCGTCAAAACAGGCAAGAAGCTTGCTTCCGGCACTCTGAAAGTAAAGAGCAATGTGGATAAGATAATCGACGCTAAGGACAATGTTGTTGAGAAAATGACAGATGTGAAAGATAACGTTGTGGAAAAGGTCGCTGATGTGAAGGACAATGTTGTTGAAAAGATGCAGGATATGAATGAGTACAATCTTGAAAAGCTTAGAAGTGAGTATGAGCGCCTCATATCCGAAAAGGACACCGCAACAGAACGTCTGCTGAGGGCGTTCCCCAAATTTCATTCTCACAATTACTCCGAATCTCTCCAGCTGCTCAGAGATAAGATGCTTTACAAGGGACACAGGCACAGCAGTGATGAAACTGAAAATCAGCCTGAAATGATAGAGGAATCCAAGGAAGAAAGCAAGGTCTGACAGCATTTTTCGTTGAAAACCACTAAATATCTGTGATGTTCATCAAAAATTCATTGCTTTTTGTGTTGACTTTGCTTAATAAGTGTGGTATAATGTTCAATAGTAAGCAACCTTTAAGTTGATCCCGTGAGATCGACAAGGCAGCTTGAATGTGAATATTTGCGTCTGCGCTGTGAAGTGTATAGCTTGTGGTGCGCCGTTTTATATGAATTTTCAAAACTGTCTGTCGTACTGCGGCGGGCAGTTTTTTTATGGAAAGGCGTGAGGGTATGATTCAGAAAGCAGTTATTCTTGACGAAAAATCCATGAATCGTGCTGTTGCACGTATTTCCTGCGAGATCATCGAGCGCAATAAGGGCGCTGAGGATCTTTGCTTTATTGGAATAATGTCACGGGGCGTGTTTATCGCTCAGCGCATTGCAGAAAGGCTTCATGAAACAGAGGGCTTGGATATCCCCATCGGTACTATTGATATCACCGCTTACCGTGATGATATCAGGGCTGACGAGGATAAGTCCTCTGTTTCTTTTGATGTAAGGGACAAAAAGGTCGTTCTCGTGGATGATGTTATCTTTACGGGAAGAAGCTGCCGTGCGGCTATTGATGCCGTTATGAGCAGGGGACGGCCTAAGTGCATTCAGCTTGCTGTGCTTGTTGACAGAGGCCACAGGGAGCTTCCCATACGTCCCGACTATGTAGGAAAAAATGTCCCCACTTCAAGGGACGAGACCGTCAGGGTCATGGTCAAAGAGGCTGACGGCTGCGACAAGGTTATAATCCTTGAGCAGGAAAGCACTATGAAAGGAATCGGCGAATGAAAACACTGTATAAAAACGTTACGGTTTACAGCGAAAATGACAGCTATAAGGCGGATATCCTTGTTGACGGAACAGATATTGCAGATGTAGGTGCAGATCTTAACTGTGATGCAGACCTTATTTACGACTGCACAGGTCTTGCAGCGCTTCCCGCCCTGTGTGATATCCATGTTCATTTCAGGGATCCCGGACAGACTTATAAGGAAGATGTTATCACAGGCTGTGCTGCTGCGGCGGCAGGCGGATTTACGGCAGTGTGCTGTATGCCCAACACAAAGCCTGTGTGCGACAGCGTTGAGACTGCCCGTTACATTATGGATAAGGCAGCGCCTACAGGCGTTAAGGTATATCCTGTGTGTGCCGTAACAAAGGGCATGAATGGCGAAGAGCTTGCCGACCAGGACGAGTATGCGAAGGCAGGCATAAAGATGATATCCGATGACGGCAGACCTGTGGAGAACGCCGAATTTATGAGAAAAGCTCTTGAAAAGAGCAAGGAAAGCGGACTGCTTGTTGCTTCCCACTGCGAAGATCTGGCGATAATAAACGGCGGCATAATGCACAAGGGCGAGATATCCGAAAAGCTTGGCGTAAAGGGCATGGACAGGGCTTCCGAGGACAGTATTACCGCAAGAGAGATCGCTCTTGCCGATTCCTGCGGAGCAAGAATACACATCTGTCACGTTTCCACCAAGGGCAGCATAGGCATTATCCGTGATGCTAAGAAGCGTGGAATAAAGGTCACCTGCGAGACCGCTCCCCATTATATGATGTTTACACATGAAAAGCTTCTTGCAAGGGACGCTGATTACAGAATGAATCCCCCTCTCCGTGAGGAAGAGGACAGAAGAGCTGTGCTGGAGGGCGTTCTTGACGGAACCGTTGACTGCATCGTCACCGACCATGCGCCTCACTCTCCCGAGGAAAAGGCTGATTTTGAAAAGGCTCCCAACGGCATCGTAGGTCTTGAAACTTCCTTTGCGGCAACTCTTACCGCACTTTATCATACAGGCAAGGTGCCTATGACAAAGATAGTAACGCTTATGTCCGCAGAGCCGAGAAGGCTCATCGGCGTTAAGGAAGCTGTCATCGAAAAGGGCGCTCCCGCTGAATTTATAATCGCAGACCTTGACAAGGAGTGGACTATCGATCCCGACAAGTTCAAATCAAAGTCACGCAATACAGTTTTCAAAGGCGAAAAGCTCAGAGGAAAGGTGCTTATCACCGTGTCTCAGGGCAAGGTCATATATGAATATCCGTCCGCAGTTAAAAGGAGTGATAGAATGTCATTTGACAGACTGATCGAAAAGATCATTGAAACACAGAACCCTACCGTTGTAGGTCTTGACCCCAAGCTGGAATACATTCCCGAATATATCAAGGAAAAGTGCGCTGCAAAGCACGGTGCAGGTCTCAAGGCAGCAGCTGCCGCTCTTTATAAGTTCAACAAGGGCATTATTGATGCAGTGTGCGATATCGTTCCTGCTGTAAAGCCCCAGGCAGCTTATTATGAGATGTACGGCTACTATGGAGTAAAAGCTCTGTACAAGACTATCAAGTATGCTCAGTCCAAGGGTATGTACGTTATCGTGGACGGCAAGAGAAACGATATCGGCGCTACTATGGACGCTTATTCCGCTGCATATCTGGGTTCTACTGAGGTTTACGGCGAAAGAATCGCTCCTTTCGGTGCTGACGCTCTCACTGTAAACGGATATCTCGGCACAGACGGAATCGAGCCTGCTCTCAAAACAGGCGGAAGCATTTTCGTTCTCGTAAAGACCTCCAACAAGTCCTCCGGCGAGCTTCAGGACAGACGTCTCTGCGATGGCAAGACCATTTACGAGACAATGGGCGATATGTGCGAGAAGTGGGGAGAAAAGTACATGGGCAGCTACGGCTACTCCGCAGTAGGTGCGGTTGTGGGTGCGACATATCCCGCAATGCTGGCTGAAATGCGTGAAAAGCTCCCTCACACATTCTTCTTAGTTCCAGGCTACGGCGCTCAGGGCGGCGGAGCAGAGGGCGTTGCAAAGGGCTTTGATGAAAACGGCCTTGGCGCAATAGTAAACTCTTCCCGTGCAATAATGTGCGCATACAAGAAGGAAGGCTGCGATGAACACGATTATGCAGGTGCTGCAAGACGTGAGGCTTTGAGAATGAAGGAGGATATCACCTCTCACATTCCTGCAATCAAGGCTCCTTCCCAGGACAAGTGATATAACCCGTCAACTGTCGGGCAGTCTGACTTACTGCCCGGCGAAGCGGTAAACTATAAAATTTTAGGAGGATAACAAATGTCTTTATTCAATATGGGAGACAAGGCTTATGTTATGCTTGCAAACGGACGTATTTTCGAGGGATATTCCTTTGGTGCCAAGGGAACTTCTGTCGGAGAGATCGTATTTGCAACGGGTATGACCGGATATGAAGAAACCTTATCCGATCCCAGCTACTTCGGCCAGATCGTTACACAGACATTTCCCCTTATCGGAAACTACGGCGTTAACGACCATGACTATGAGTCCAAAGGCTCATGCGTCAGCGGATATATCGTAAGAGAGTGGTGCAACTCACCCTCCAATTTCAGATGTGAGGGCAATGTCGATGAATTCCTCAAGAAGCACAATATCATCGGTATCCACTCCATCGACACCAGATGCCTTACAAGAATTATCCGTGAAAGCGGTGTTATGAACGGCGTTATCACCACCGAAAACGTATATGAGATGAAGGACGAGCTTATGGCTCAGATTCAGGCTTTCTCCATAAAGAATGCTGTTAAGTCCGTAACCGTTAAGGAAAAGGAAGTCTTTAAGGCTGAGGATCCCAAGTACGATGTTGTCCTTTATGACTTCGGCTACAAGTTCAATATCAGAAGAGAGCTTGTAAAGCGTGGCTGTAATGTTACAGTCGTTCCCTCATGGACTACCGCTGAGGAGATCGTTGAGATGCACCCCGATGGAATAATGCTTTCAAACGGCCCCGGCGACCCCACTGAGAATACAGATGTTATTGAGAACCTGAAAAAGCTCAAGGAATGTCAGATACCCATTTTCGGAATCTGCCTCGGTCATCAGCTCATGGCTCTTGCCAACGGCGCAAAGACCGAAAAGCTCAAGTACGGTCACAGAGGTGCAAACCAGCCTGTTATTGATATCGCACTTGACAGGACATTCGTTACCTCCCAGAACCACGGCTATGCAGTGGTAAGCGACAGCCTTGATCCCGCTGTTGGCGAGGTTTCCCACAAGAATGCGAACGATCAGACCTGCGAGGGTGTAAGATACAAGAACTTCCCATGCTTTACCGTGCAGTTCCACCCCGAAGCCTGCGGAGGTCCTCAGGATACCGCATATCTGTTCGACGAATTTATTGATATGATCAAATCCTCAAAGGAGGCTAAGTAAGATGCCGCTTCGCAGTGATATAAAAAAGGTCCTTGTAATCGGCTCAGGTCCTATCATCATCGGTCAGGCAGCCGAGTTTGACTACGCAGGCACACAGGCCTGCCGTGCCCTCAAGCAGGAGGGTCTGGAGGTAGTCCTCATCAACTCCAACCCTGCTACCATCATGACCGATAAGGCAATGGCAGACAAGGTTTACATCGAACCCCTTACACTTGACGTTGTAAAGAAGATAATCGAAATAGAAAAGCCAGACAGCATTCTTTCCACTCTCGGCGGTCAGACAGGTCTTACCCTTTCCATGCAGCTTGCTGAGTGCGGATTCCTTGCAGAGCACAATGTAAAGCTCCTGGGCGCAAATCCCGAAACTATCCACAAGGCAGAGGACAGACAGGCTTTCAAGGACACTATGGAAAAAATAGGCGAGCCTGTTATCCCTTCAAAGGTAGTTGAGACAGTTGAGGACGCTGTTGACTTTGCAAAGGTCATTCACTATCCCGTTATCGTCCGTCCCGCATTCACACTGGGCGGCACAGGCGGCGGTATCGCAAATAACGAGGAAGAGCTTATTGATATCGCAACAAACGGACTGAGACTTTCTCCTATCACCCAGATACTTGTTGAAAAGTGCATAAGCGGCTGGAAGGAGATCGAATTCGAGGTTATCCGTGACAGCAAGGGCAATGTTATCACAGTCTGCTCCATGGAAAACTTTGACCCCGTTGGCGTTCACACAGGTGACTCCATAGTAATCGCTCCTGCGGTAACTCTTTCCGATAAGGAATATCAGATGCTCAGAACTGCGGCTCTGAACATTATTTCCGAGCTTAAGGTAGAGGGCGGCTGCAACTGCCAGTTTGCACTTCACCCCACATCTTTCAAATATGCGGTGATCGAGGTAAACCCCAGAGTTTCCCGTTCTTCCGCACTGGCTTCCAAGGCAACAGGATATCCTATTGCAAAGGTTGCAACAAGAATTGCCATTGGCTACACTCTCGACGAGATAATCAATGCAGTAACAGGCAAGACATACGCTTGCTTCGAGCCTGCTCTTGACTATGTTGTTGTAAAGTTCCCCAAGTGGCCTTTCGATAAATTCGTTTACGCAAAGCGTACTCTCGGCACTCAGATGATGGCAACAGGTGAGGTCATGGCTATAGGAACCTCTTTCGAGCAGGCTATGATGAAGGCTGTACGTTCTATTGAGCTGGGACTTGATTCCATGAACCTCAAAAAGCTGAAAAAGCTTTCCGATGAGGAGATATACAACAAGATAAAGGACGTAGATGATGAACGTTCCTTTGTTGTGTTCGAGGCTATCAAGAGGGGAGTTGCCCTTGAAGAGATACATGATATCACAAAGATTGATATGTGGTTCCTCTCCAAGCTTAAAAACCTTGCTGATCTGGAAGCTTATCTTGCAGACGGCGAGCTTACCTGTGAAAAATATGACCTTGCCAAGAAGTACGGTTATCTTGACAGCACCATTGAGCGCATGAGCGGTCAGAAGTGCCCCAAGAGAACAAGAGCCGTATTCAAGATGGTTGATACCTGCGCAGGCGAGTTCAAGGCTGAAACACCTTACTTCTACTCCACATATGACGAGGAGAACGAGGCAAGACAGTTCATTGACCGCACTGATACAGGCAAGAAGAAGGTCATAGTTTTCGGTTCGGGTCCTATCAGAATAGGTCAGGGTATCGAGTTCGACTACTGCTCCGTTCACTGCGTATGGGCGCTCAAGGAAATGGGCTACGATGCAATTATCTGCAACAATAACCCTGAGACTGTTTCTACCGACTTTGACACAGGCGACAGACTTTATTTCGATCCTCTTACCAAGGAGGACGTTGAGTCTATCATTGAGACTGAAAAGCCTTACGGTGTTGTTGTTCAGTTCGGCGGACAGACAGCTATCAAGCTTACAAAGCACCTTTCCGATATGGGCGTAAGGATACTCGGAACCTCTGCAGACAGCATTGATGCTGCTGAGGACAGAGAGCGTTTTGATGAGCTGCTCAACAAGTGCGGAATACCCCGTCCCGCAGGTCATACCGTTATGAACACCGAGGAAGCTCTTAAGGCTGCTCAGGATCTGGGCTATCCCGTTCTTATGCGTCCTTCCTACGTTCTCGGCGGTCAGAACATGATAATCGCTCACTCCGACCAGGATATCATCGAGTACATGGAGATCATCACCAGAACCGCTCTTGAAAATCCTGTGCTTATCGATAAGTACATGATGGGCAAGGAAGTCGAGGTAGATGCTATCTGCGACGGTACTGACTACCTTATCCCCGGAATCATGGAGCACATTGAGCGTGCAGGTGTTCACTCCGGCGACTCTATCTCCGTATATCCCGCACTTACTCTTACAAAGAGAATAAGAGAGACTATCGTTGAATATACAAGACGTCTGGCAATGGCTCTTAACGTAATCGGTCTGGTAAATATCCAGTATGTTGTTTACAACAACGAGGTTTACGTTATTGAGGTCAACCCCCGTTCTTCCAGAACTGTTCCTTATATTTCAAAGGTAACAGGCGTTCCCATGGTGGATATCGCTACAAAGATAATGCTTGGCGAATCCCTTAAGGAGCAGGGATATCAGAGCGGACTTCACAAGGAGGGCGACTTCATTGCAGTCAAGGTCCCTGTCTTCAGCTTTGAAAAGCTCCATGATGTTGATACTGCCCTTGGCCCTGAGATGAAATCCACAGGTGAGTGCCTTGGTATTGCAAGGACCTTTGAGGACGCTCTTTTCAAGGGACTTGTTGCGGCAGGCTACAACATGAAGAAGGACGGCGGCGTGCTTATCACAGTACGTGACACCGACAAGCAGGAGATAATCTATGTTGCCGACAAGTTCGAGCAGCTTGGCTTTGATATCTACGCTACCAGCGGAACCGCTTCCACGCTTAACAGGAACATGGTCGCAGCAAACGTTGTAAGAAAGGCTTCGGAAGAAAAGCCCAACGTTATGACGCTCCTTGACAGCGGAAAGATAAACTACGTTATCTCTACCTCCGCAAAGGGACGTATCCCTGCATACGACAGCGTTAAGATCAGACGTAAGACAGTTGAGCGTTCTATCTGCTGCCTGACAGCTATCGACACTGCAAATGCGGTTGCCGATATCCTGGCAATGGGCAAGAACATTGACGATATGGAAATGATCGATATAACAAAGATCTGATGGAGCTATCCAGCTGATCTTTAAAAGCAAAAACGGGCTGTAACGGTATATAGAAATTCGTTACAGCCCTTTTACAGCATTGGAGGGCATTATGAACGACCTGGAAAAGGAAGTTGTCAGAGAGAAAAAATACGAAGAAAACCGCAGAAAAATGTACATTGTAAAAAGAAATTTGATGATTTCCCGAATTTACAATGTCTATGTAAACCTTGCTGTGACACTGATAAGTGCCGCAAGTATGTATATCTGGGTAAGCTACACAAGTGCGGGAATAAAAATGGTCCATATACTGGCTGAGGAAGTCGGAACTATCTCATTCCCGTGGTTCGGCGCAACATTTTTTATTGCTCCCATATTGCTTATCCTGAGCTTTGTTTCAGATGTTTTCTTGATACGAAAGCTGTCAAGGATATCTCAGGTCGTTTATATTCTGCTGTGCATTTTTACTGTTCTGGAGATATTTCTGAGGTTTGAGCCTATGAAGCCCTCCCATATTTTTATTCTGCTGGTTTATTCTGTGCTTGGCTTCTGGTCTGAGGATTTTGCCATACGTTCTTATAAGGAAATGGACCTGCTTAAAGATGAAGAGGGCTATCCCGAATTCAACTATCTGCTGGAAAAGGATAAGAACTCGAAGTATGTAAAATACCGTGAAAAATGGCTCAGAAAACAGAAGAAGCTTGATTATTACGGCAAGGAAGAGCGCCCTTTGCAAAATTACAGTATTACAGAAGCACCCTCAGCTAATGATATGGACAGCATAGGCGTGGAGAATTCAGACTGCGACAGGTGGTTTGACGACAGCTCCAGAATTGCCGAAAGCGAGGAAAAGCCGCAGATAGACATCAGCGAAATCGAGACGGATAAGTCCGCCATGCCCGATGAGTCGGAGTATGTTATCGACGACCCGAGAAAACGACCTTTATAACAAGAAAGGATCTGCTTATGAAATATACACAGGGTGTTTACCCTATAATCAGCAAAAAGGCTCTTGCAGCCGAAATATATGATATGACTATCAGCTGTCCAGAGGTGGCTCAGGCGGCTGTGTGCGGTCAGTTTGTGAACATAAAGGCTGACGGCTTTATGCTCCGCAGACCTATTTCCATCTGTGGTATCGACAAGGAAAAGGGTACTCTCAGAATTGTTTTTGAGGTAAGAGGAAAGGGCACAAAGGTGCTTTCTCAGCTTGCCGAGGGTCAGCTTATTGATATAGTTGCACCTCTTGGCGGCAGGGGATTTGAGCTGCTGGATAAGAGCGAAAAGGCTGTTATCATCGGCGGCGGAATAGGCAATCCTCCTATGCTCCCCATTGCCCGGCATTACGGAAAGAATGCAACAGTAATAAGCGGCTTCAGAAACGCTTCCGCAGTTATTCTCCAGAAGGATTTTGCATCGGCAGGAGCTGATGTTATCCTCTGCACCGATGACGGTTCTGCGGGCAGGAAGGGCTTTGTTACCGACGCTCTGGCGGAGGTGCTTTCCAAGGAAAAGCCCGCTGTCATTTATGCCTGCGGTCCCTCTGTTATGCTCAAAAGAATAATCGCACAGGCAAAAGACGCAGGTGTAAGATGTCAGGTATCTCTTGAAGAGAGAATGGGCTGCGGCGTAGGCGGCTGCCTGGTATGTGCCTGCCGCACCATAAGGGACGGCGAGGAATATTACGCTCATGTCTGCAAGGACGGCCCCGTTTTCAATGCTGAGGAGGTGCTTTTCGATGACTGATATGTCAAGACTTGGAATAGATTTCGCAGGTGTTCACTTCAAGAACCCCATTATCCCCGCATCGGGAACATTCGGTTACGGCAGGGAGTTTGAAGAGTTTTATCCTCTGTCCGAGCTGGGCGGTATCTCTGTAAAGGGAACCACAGGTCAGCGCAGAACAGGAAACCTTCCTCCCAGAATTGCAGAAACTCCTTCGGGTATGCTCAACAGCGTTGGTCTCCAGAATCCCGGCATCGACCACTTTATTGCAGAGGAACTGCCTTATCTTAAAACAAAGGATACTGTTGTAATTGCAAACATTGCAGGCTCCACAGCAGAGGAGTATGCGGAAATCGCAAGGAAGCTGGACAGCACCGATGTTGATATGATCGAGGTCAACATCTCCTGCCCCAACGTAAAGGCAGGCGGAGCTGCTTTCGGCGTTTCCTGCGACGGTGCGGCTCATATCACAAAGATCGTAAGACAGGCAACTTCAAAGCCTGTTATGATGAAGCTTTCTCCCAATGTCACAAGCATTGCCGACATCGCCAAGGCATGCGAGGCTGAGGGTGCAGATGCGGTATCCCTTATAAACACTCTGCTTGGCATGAGAATAGATATCCGTACAGGCAGACCTATCCTCCACAACAACGTAGGCGGTCTTTCCGGCCCCGCTGTTTTCCCTGTGGCTGTAAGAATGGTATGGCAGGTGGCAAATGCCGTCAAGATACCTGTATGCGGCATGGGCGGTGTTTCCTCGTGGGAGGACGCAGTGGAGATAATGATGGCAGGCGCATCTGTTGTACAGGTTGGTGCGGCTATATTCAATGACCCCATGGTTCCCGTTAAGATAAATGATGGTCTGGCTGATTACTGCGCTGAGAAGAATATCATGCTCAAGGATATCATAGGCTCTGTCAAGCCTTGGTAAAAATGAGATCTGAGCAGGAAATGTATGAGCTTATCATAGGCACAGCCCGTGCAGATGAACGCATAAGGGCTGTGTATATGAACGGTTCACGGACTGATAAAAACGCACCGAAGGACCTTTTTCAGGATTATGACATTGTGTATGCGGTCAGGGAGACAAAGCCCTTTTATGAGGACAAGCACTGGATAGACCGTTTCGGCGAAAGGCTTTATATGCAGTGTCCCGACGAGCTGGACAGGTCATTGGGAAAAGAGGTCGATTTTTCACAGTCTTATGGCTGGCTCATTCAGTTTGCTGACGGAAACAGGCTTGACCTTCATGTCGAGTCTGTCGGCTGTTTTGATTATGAGTGCGACAAGCTTTGCAGGATACTTCTTGACAAGGACGGCATTATGCCCAATATCCCCGAGCCGACAGATGAGCAGTATCGTGTGAAAAAGCCGTCTCAGGCGGAGTTTGAGGCTGCCTGCAATGAGTTCTGGTGGTGCCTGAACAACGTTGCAAAGGGTCTGTGGCGCAATGAGCTGCCGTATGTTCATGATATGCTGTCCTATGCAGTCCGTCCGCAGCTTGTGAAGATACTTTCGTGGAAGATAGGGCTTGATACCGACTTTTCCGTAAGCGTGGGGAAATCCGCAAAATATATGTACAGATGGCTTCCTGCCGATGTGTGGGAGCGCTTTCTCAGAACATACGGCGGAGCAAATGCGGAAGAGGTATGGAACGCTGTATTTATTATGTGCGGTCTGTTTGATGAATTTGCACCCCAAACGGCAGAGCGCCTCGGATGTCATTATAACAGTGAAGAGGCTGCAAACAGCAGAGCATGGCTTGAAAAGGTCAGAAATTATCCTAAGGAATGAATCAGATGGTAAAAATATATCTTGTCCGTCACGCTGAGGCGCAGGGCAATGTGGAAGAATTTTTTCAGGGACATATCGACACTGACGTAAGTGAAAAGGGCAGAAAGCAGCTGGAGTGCCTTGCAGAGCGTTTCAAGGATATCCCCATAGAAGAGGTATATACAAGCCCGCTGAGACGTGCAAGGGCTACTGCAGAGGCTGTGAATAAATATCACAGGCTGCCGCTAACCGTTGACCCTCACATTATCGAAATTTATGCGGGAGACTGGGAGGGCGTCAGGTGGAGCGAACTGCCTGAAAAATTTCCCCATGAATATGAGCTGTGGTCAAAGCAGATAAATAAATTCAAGGCTCCGCACGGTGAATCAACTCGGCAGGTATATGACCGAATGAAGCTTGCAATGAGGAACATTGCCGCAGAGAACAATGGTAAGACTATTGCCGTGATATCTCACGGAATGGCGATAAAGGCGTACCTTAACTATGCCGACGGCAGAGAATGGGAAAATTACGCTGACCCGGGCTGGTCGGACAACACGGCGGTTTCGCTTATCGAATATGACGATGAGCTTATGCCCCATATCATATTCAAGAACGACAGCTCTCATCTGAAAGATGGGCTTTCTACTCTTGCAGTATCAAAATGGTGTAAAAAATGATGTCGAAAGGAATGTATCTATGAAAATAATGTCCGTGGATTTCGGGGACAGCAGAACAGGGATTGCAGTCTGCGACAAAAGCGAATTTCTGGCATCTCCGCTTACAGTCATTTTTGAAAAGAATTTTGACCGCTGCCTTGAAAAAGCCGCTGACCTTGCGAAACAGGAGCAGGCGGAGCTTATCGTAGTGGGATTTCCCAAGAATATGAACAACACTGTGGGCGAAAGGGCGGAAAAATGCACGCTTTTCGGCGACAGGCTCCATGAAATGACAGGCATTGAGGTCGTAATGTGGGACGAGCGCTGCACGACTGTCTCGGCCCATAATTATCTCAATGAGGTCAATGTGCGTGGCAAAAAACGAAAGAATGTGGTCGATGCGGTTGCGGCTGTCATCATTCTTGAAAGCTATATGGGATTCAGGAAAAATACTGCAAACAAATAAAATCAGGGAGGGCGTCGGCATGAAAAAAGTAAATATCCTTATCATGGCGGCGCTTTTCGGCGTTATGTCTTTTACAGCCTGCGGCAGCGGAGATGACGGCTCAGGCGGAGAGTTCAATGTTGTAATATCGTCAAATCCCGGAAACCTTGACCCTCAGCTTGCGGAGGACAAGGAGTCTTTTTATGTTATCCGCAACATTTACGGCACCCTTATGGATATTGATGGCAGCGGCATGATAGTCAACGGTACGGCGCAGAGCTATACTGTTTCATCTGACGGCCTGACATATACCTTTAAGCTGCGTGAAGGTCTGTGCTGGCAGGGGCTTTCATCAAGCGAGACCGTTCCGCTTACAGCATATGACTATGAATACGCTTTCAGGCGCATCTATGACCCTCAGACACATTCTCCCCATACTGAGCGCTTTTCGGATATTAAGAACAGTATGGCGGTTTACGGCGGTGCAATGAGCAGCTCTCAGCTGGGCGTTAAGGCTGTTGATGAACTTACACTTGAGATAACTCTTGAATATCCCGACTGTGAGTTCCTGAAGCTAATGGCGCACCCTGCGGCGTCCCCATGCAATGAGCAGCTGTTTCTTTCCACTCGTGGAAGATATGGTCTGGCGGCAGATGCCACATATGCCTGCGGAGCATTTTACATCACCGACTGGAACTATGACCCTTACTGGCACGATAATCATATCACTCTTGAAAAAATATCGGCAAATTCCCTTGACGGCTACAAAACCTACCCCGATATAGTAAATATCGAGATAACAGGGGACAGGGAGGCATATTCTGCCGAAAACAACATCAGCATTGATGCCTATGTGATAGATGATATTGCCCTTTACGACCGCAGCGTGCAGAAAAGGTATTCCTGCCGTGAGTATATTGACAGCACTACCTGCCTTTTTATTTCTCCCGAGTCACCCATGGCAGCAGATGAGGACGTAAGAAGAGCTGTATTTTCATCTGTTGACCTTGACAAATTGGCAGGGGAGCTGAGCGGTAATTCAGTGCAGGCATTCGGATTTATTCCCAACGCAGTTACCGTAACAAACAAGAGCTTCCGTGACTTTTATCCCGAGAGCAGAACGGTCTTGTCAGCATCGTCTGCAAAGGCAGTCTGGGACAGGTTTACAGCGGGACATACCGATATTGATTTCAACAGCAGCATTCTTCTTGCAGATGACTCGCTGAACTCCGAATCGCTGCCTTACAGCATCACATCTGACCTTGAGGACAAGCTGGAGCTGTATTGCTCACCTGTATTCGAGGATAGGTCTGACTACAAAAAAAGGCTTGAATCGGGCGATTATGACCTGTGCATTGCCGAGATAAAAGGGGGGACCAACTCTGCTGAGGAGTTCATGCAGCAGATAGCTGATTTCCTGCCCGACTGCAACTCGGCAGATGAGCTTATAAAGCGTGCGGACAGGTGCATTGATCTGTCCGAAAAAAAGGACGCTGTAAAAGCGTTTGAGGACTATATAACTGACAATGCCCATGCGCTGCCGCTGTCTTTTGAAAAGGTTTATTTCATTTCGTCCGATGATACATCGGACATCTGGTATGACCCGTTCAGCGAGACTATGTTCTTCAAATATGCCAAGCAAAAATAATGTTAATAAAATGTAAAATCCGCAAATATGCCTTGACAAATAAGTATTGTGGGTGTATAATATTAAAGTAATGCGGATATGGCGGAATCGGCAGACGCGCTAGATTCAGGTTCTAGTGGTAGCAATACCGTGTGTGTTCAAGTCACATTATCCGCACCAAGGCTTAACGAAGCCGTTTGAAGCCCCTTGCAGTTCGTCACTGTAAGGGGCATTTTTCATAGTATTATGCAAAGTGTTCTAGTCCTAATCAGTCAAATTTCAGGTTGTTTGCAGCTTTCTGCATTTGCTCAAAAGTTGAGTGAACATATATTGATGTTGTGCTGATGTTGGAATGTCCCAGCATACGGCGTGCAGTCTCAATATCGGCGCCGCTCTGCAAAAGGTATGTTGCGTAAGTGTGCCGCAGCTTGTGAGGGGATATGTAAGGCATATTTGGGTATTGCTCCTGCACCGAACGGTAAAAGTTGATATATCGGTGATGATAAGCTGTAAAGGAAAGGTGTTCCCCGTCGTCGTTATGGAATACAAAGCCTGTTGTCTGCTTGTCTATTGCCTGAACTCTGCGGAGGATACGAATGCTTTCGTCACATAGAGGAACACGGCGGTCACGGTTGCTCTTTGTAGAGGGGCGTATCTCAGGGTGAGGAGAAGCGTTCACCAGCGTTTGACATACGCTGATATATCCGTCATCGAAGTGAACATTCTCCCAAGTGAGGGCAAGCACTTCACCACGTCTGAGACCTGTCCACAGCTCCAGCTCAAACATAAGCATTTCAGGGCATTCAGCGTGGAAGAGGTTCTTCATCTGCTCTTTGGTAAGCAGGCAAGGCTCTTTGTAAACCTTTTTGGGTGCTTTGATTTTCTCGACAGGGTTCTTGTCGGTGTATTCATTGAGGACGGCTTCATTGAAGCAGCGTTTGAGCAGATAATACACTTTGCGCTGTCGGCTGGTGCTGTAATCAATAGCAGTATTCATACATCGCTGAATGTGCATAGGCTTAATGGTTGAGAGTTCCATATCAGCTATGGGATAAAAGTGTTTCTTGTTGATTATCTGATATTCAACGGCGCAGTCGTGAGTGACTATGCCATAACAATATATTTCAAAAAATTCATCGAACCATTCGCCAAAGGTCATTTTATCACCTACTTTCATATATCACATATAATCACATAACAGGCAGCTTGCAAAAGGGGATTGAATGGGGAGAGCGGTTCCGTCCGTCAGTGTAAAATTCACATAAACTTTGCAAACTCCTCCAAGACTTTCCGAGCGGCTCACGGAGATCGGGCATTTAAGAGGTCACCCCCCTCAGAGCGCCGCCTGTTTTGCTGTCCTCTATGGGGTTTGCGTGGGCTTGCTGGTGCTGCTCCTTTGGTAAGCGTGTGGGGGCGACCTCTTGCCCTCATTATGTGTGAGCCGCACGGAAACCCTCGGAGCTTCTGCAAACTTTATGAGAATTTTCCCCGACTGCTACCACTAGAACCGTTGTGTTGAGCAAACGCTAATCAGTGGTCAGGTATTTGAAGCCTGTCTTTGCAGGCTCGCAATAATACTCATAATCGCATATGAAGCTCGAATAATCGGTATCATCTAGGCTGACAGGTACTTTGCGAACAATGTTTCCGCCAGCGTAATAGTAATTGCCGAATATCTTTGAAAGGTCTTTTGTAATGTACTTTGTAATATAGCCAGCAATGCCGTTCCCGTCTCCAAATATTTCAATGGCAGTAGAGAAGCCGTATTTCCATTGTGGCAGGTTGTACACAGTCTGAGCAGTTGCAGGGTCAATACCTTTGCGCCTGAGAGTTTCAAGCCGCAGGGGCTTCTCATAGCCCTTGACTTTGCGTGTGCCGCTGTCTGTGAGGGTCAGACATTCATTGAAAAGTCCGTGGAGATGTATGCCGCCCTTTTTGTGGTTTTCTGGAATGAGTATGTACTTTAAGCCGTGGCGGCTGGTCATATTCTTTAGGAACGCACGCAAAATGGAAATTATCTCTTTGGGGTCTTTGCTGTTTACCTTGTCAGGGTCAAAGGTGAGGGTAACGAAATATTTGAAGGTGTTCTCATTCATCAGGACGATATCATAAACGCTGGTAATACTGCGGCGTATGCTGTCGTTTCTGGTAACAGGGGAACTGCTTTGCGGCTTTGGAATTTTTACGTGTTGAGCATTCTCACATACTTCCCAGCCATCTTCACGGAAAATATTTCTGCTGGCAACTGTAATCTTACACATACCTTGCGGATATTTCTTGACCTTCATATTATGGAATACATTGTTATAGGATTTCCTAAGCATTTTCTATACCTCCCGTGCAACTGCAAAATCCTGAATTATAGCCGTTTTTCAATACCCTCTGAGAAAAATCTGTGGATATAATCAAGTAGTCTCTCGCCCCCCTCACTGCCGCCGCTTCCGCAGCTCCGCAGCCAGTGGGCTTTGCGGTGCTTGCGGCTTTCGCTCGGCAGTTTCGGGGGCTTTTTGGAGATTAACCATTGAAGCATACCATACGATAATTATTATTACCGTACAGTTATTATAATACCATTAAGTTATCTTGTTGTCAATACCTTTTGGTTATTTTTTGAAAAATACTACCAAAAGGTATTTAAATGTGCTATAATGGTATTATCGAGGTGATAAAATGTACTCAAATAACTTATATGAAGCACGAAAACAAGCTCGAAAGACACAAGCCGAATTGGCAGAAATGCTTGCGATGAATACGATAGTGTACGGCAGATATGAGCGTGGCGAAAGAGATATTCCGTTGAGCGTTGCCGTTCAAATGGCTGATGTTCTGAATGTATCACTTGATTATCTGGCTGGAAGGTCAAGAATTGCGAGTGGAACTAAGAGTGATGATGAATTTTTACAGAAAACTCTTATAGACCCAGCTATGAAAAATGTGACTAGCGAAAAAGATGCACTTTACGCATATGTCAATGTTTTGAGAGAAGAACAGCGAAAGACCAATGAGAAGACGGAGAACGCTGTGGCTCAGATAATGAAGATTATAAATGATAAATACCCCTCGGAATAAAATCCAAGGGGTATTTTGCTGGGTGAATATTCGCCCAAATACGACGTTCAGGTTCTAGTGGTAGCAATACCGTGTGTGTTCAAGTCACATTATCCGCACCAAGCTCTCAAATGGCTATAACACGTCATTTGAGAGCATTTTTTATATTTTTATAATTGTAGAATATGTTAATATGATATACATATACGGCGCTACTACGACACTACTACGACAAAACGCAAAAATAAATTTGCACAATCATCAGTCAAATTTCAGGTCGTTTGCAGCTTTAGCATTATCCCAAAGCCGCAGACATCTTAATCATTTTCAACTCTCGGAACAATAGACAGAATATAATCTGCAAGAGATTTCAGTGTGATCTCTTCCTGCTGAATGTATTCATATATAAGGTGTTTCATTTTATCGGAGTCGAAAGCATATGCCGCAAGAAGGGCATAGCTTCTCTTTGCACTTTCGTCAAGATCGCTTTCATCTGTCAGTTCTCTTATCCTTGCGGAAAATATTTCTTCATTCATAAGTGCCATAGGATCAGTCCTTTTTAGATTAAGTTTATTTTAAATCAAGGCAGCTTTATTAGCCTGTTATTTTGATTAAGCTTACCATTTTTAGCTTGTTTTGTCAAGGCATGAAAACCAAAAGTGTATAGTAAAATCTCAGATATAAAAAAAGTCACATTTTTTTGGAAAAAACTATTGACAAATGAGAATTTTTATGGTAAACTAAATAAGTCGCTGAATGAGAGTGGTTTCAGTAATGCGGCAAGCCTCATAATGGAGAGGTGTCCGAGTGGTTTAAGGAGCTGGTCTTGAAAACCAGTGATCCCGCAAGGGACCGTGGGTTCGAATCCCACCCTCTCCGCCAACATTTTTCCTATATATTTAATTTTGTTACCATTATGCAGAAGTACTCAAGTGGTGACGAGGCGCCCCTGCTAAGGGCGTAGGTCGGGAAACCGGCGCGAGGGTTCAAATCCCTCCTTCTGCGCCAAATAAACGGTTTGGATTTTATCTGAACCGTTTATTTTTTTGCCTGCTCTTCATTTCTTGACTTTTTTATGCTGCGGTGATATAATTTTACTTGGCAAAACATATTAGATATAATGCCGCCTGCGAAAGGATAGCACATATATGGAATTAACACAGCTTAAATATTTTTATGTAGCCGCTGAATGCGGTCAGATAACCAAGGCTGCCGAAAAGCTTCATATTGCGCAGCCTGCACTTACACAGTCTGTTAAGAGGCTTGAAAACGAGCTCGGTGTAAAGCTGTTTGAACGCAGAGGACGAAGCGTTGTTCTCAGCAGATGCGGGGAATATCTGCACAGGCAGCTGGGTGTTGTACTCAAAACACTTGAGCGTATTCCTGATGACCTTACAAGAATTGCTGACCTTGAAGAAAAGACCATACGTGTCAATATTATTGCTGCATCTCTTCTGGTCACTGAACTTATTATCAAATATAAAAAGCTTAATCCCGATATAAAGTTTCATCTGTATCAGAGTGCTGATGAGGAAAATTGCGACTGCACAGTCTCGACTGAATTTACAGGACTTACCCCCAATATCCCGAAGAACTGCCTTTACAGGAGCTTTACGGAGGAGATACGGCTGGCGGTGCCTGCTGATTCCAATTATGCCAGACAGAATTTTGTTAATCTTTCCGATGCCAAAGGTGAAGGTTTTATCAGCCTGTCAGGCTCCAAGCCTTTTCATTCAATATGCGACACGTTCTGCCGTACTGTGGGCTTTGTACCCAATGTGATATTCGAAAGCGATTCGCCCTCAACGGTACGTGACCTTATCGGTTCGGGAATGGGTATCGGCTTCTGGCCTGCTTATACATGGGGAGATATCAACACCGATAATGTTGCTCTGCTGCCAATTTCCGTGCCCGACTGCCGAAGGGAGATAACGGTCGTATGCAACAATACCGAGTCAGCTGCAGCTGTTGATTTCTACAATTTCCTTTGCGATAATATTGAATCGGTGCATCGTGAATCTCTGAAAAAGTTCTGATGATGTTCTGCACATTTAATGAATTTTGGAGTACTTCATACCTATTTCCAAGGAAATAGATATGAAACATAAATCTTATAACAAGGAGACATTAAATGTCTGATTTTAATACATTTGAAAAGCTGGGAGAAAGCTGTGAGATATGCGTCACAAAGGAGCATACCTTCGGCACTGACGCATTTTTGCTGGCTGATTTTGCCAAAGCACGCCACAAGGATATTGTCTGCGACCTTGGCACAGGCTGCGGAATAATTGCCGTTCTCATGCGCCTGAGATATGAGCCTAAGCAGGTATATGGCGTGGATATTCAGCCGCAGGCGATAGAGCAGTTTGAGCTGACTGTGAGCCGCTCTGGGCTGAAAGAGACATATCCCTTGCTTATGGATCTGAAAGCACTTACAAACGATGCTCCGCTGGGCAGATGTGACCTTGTCACCTGCAACCCGCCCTATAAGGCAGCCAAAGCGGGCATTGAAAGCGAGCTTTCGGCTCACAAGATAGCCCGTCACGAGATATTGTGCAACATATCTGACGTGTGCGCTGCCGGAAATAAGCTCCTGAAATACGGCGGCAGGCTGTGTCTGTGCAACCGTCCCGAGCGTCTGGCGGACGTTATGTGCGCCATGCGTGACAATGATATCGAGCCGAAATATCTGCGGTTCGTATCAAAATCGCCCAGTGATGCTCCATGGCTTTTCCTTATTGAAGGAAGAAAGGGCGGCGGCTCATTTATGCAGGTGCTTCCGCAGCTTTATATCAGCGGAAGCGGGGGAATAAGCCCAGAGCTTGCACAGATCTACGGAAAGACCGATGAAAGGACTGAATAAAATGCCAGGAAAACTTTACGTTGTGGGAACACCCATCGGCAATCTGGAGGATATCACCTACAGAGCTGTCAGGATCTTGTCGGAAGTGGATTTCATCTGTGCCGAGGATACAAGAGTTACCGTCAAGCTTCTCAATCATTTTGATATAAAAAAGCCTTTGCTCAGCTATCACGAGCATTCTGCATCACACGTTTCGGAAAATATCATAAGCCGCCTGCAAAGCGGGGAGAGCTGTGCGGTGGTAACCGATGCAGGTATGCCCTGTATCTCCGATCCGGGCGAGGATCTGGTCAGAATGTGCAGAGACCTTGATATCCCCGTGGAAGCTGTTCCGGGACCTACGGCAATGGCAACGGCGGCGGCGGTGTGCGGTATCCCTGCATCACGTTTTGCATTTGAAGGCTTCCTTTCCGTCACAAAGAAGCAGAGATTTGAGCATCTTAAATCCGTATCCAAGGATACTCACACGCTGATTTTTTATGAGGCACCACATAAGCTCAGGTCAACTCTTGAGGATATGCTGAAATATTTTGGTGACAGACGCATATCCATATGCCGTGAACTTACAAAGATACATGAAGAAGTAATGCGTACAACGCTTTCTCAGGCGATAGAATACTATGAGCAGAATGCTCCGAGAGGGGAGTATGTGCTTGTGGTGGAGGGCATGAGCGCTGAAGAGCTGAAAGATGAATATTCGGTGGAAGAAGCCGCCGATATTGCACGCAAGCTCATTGAGGGCGGTGCAAAGATGTCCGATGCCTGCAAGGAAGCCGCAAGGATAACAGGAGTGAGAAAGAACGATATTTACACTGCCGTAATGTGATTTTGACTCTGTGTAAATAACGCTTTGAGAATTTTGTTAAAAATGCTCAAAAAATATGCAGGATTTTTTTTGCAAACTTGCGTTTTACATCTTGCAAAATCTGAATAAAGGTGTTATAATAAACTCAGTCTTTATGTGATGGAAGTTTTCGCATGGAGAAAATTATACAGGGAGGTTGTTAACAATGGCGTTAACCAACACATATCTTATCAATTTACTGGAAAATGTTAAGAAGCGTAATCAGGGTGAGCCCGAATTCATTCAGGCTGTTACAGAGGTTATTGAGACCCTCGAGCCCGTTATCAACAAGAGACCCGATCTCGTTGAGGCAGGCGTTCTTGACAGACTCGTTGAGCCTGAAAGACAGATCATTTTCCGTGTTCCTTGGGTTGACGACAACGGCAAGGTACAGGTAAACCGTGGTTTCAGAGTACAGTTCAACTCTGCAATCGGTCCTTACAAGGGCGGTATCAGACTTCACCCCTCCGTTTATATCGGTATTATCAAGTTCCTCGGCTTTGAGCAGGTATTCAAGAACAGCCTTACAACCCTCCCTATGGGCGGCGGCAAGGGCGGCTCCGACTTCGATCCTAAGGGTAAGAGCGACGGAGAGGTTATGCGTTTCTGCCAGAGCTTCATGACTGAGCTTTGCAAGCACATCGGTGCTGACACAGACGTTCCTGCCGGTGACATCGGTACAGGCGGACGTGAGATCGGCTATATGTTCGGTCAGTATAAGAGACTCCGCAACGAGTTCACAGGCGTTCTCACAGGTAAGGGTCTTACCTACGGCGGTTCTCTCGCAAGAACAGAGGCTACAGGTTACGGTCTCTGCTACTTCACCAACGAAATGCTTAAGGCTAACGGCAAGTCCTTCGAGGGCAAGACCGTTGTTATCTCCGGTTCCGGAAACGTTGCTATTTACGCTTGCCAGAAGGCTACAACTCTTGGCGCTAAGGTAATCACAGTTTCCGACTCCAACGGCTACATCTACGATCCCGACGGAATCGAGCTTGAGCTCGTTCAGCAGATCAAGGAAGTTGAGAGAGGCAGAATCAAGGAGTACATCGGCAGAACTTCTCACAAGAATGCTGAGTACCATGAGGGCAGCGTTTGGACACTTAAGTGCAACGCAGGCAATATCAAGCTTGATATTGCTCTTCCCTGCGCAACTCAGAACGAGATCGACGGCGAAGGCGCAAAGGCTATCGTTGCTAACGGCGCATTTGCTATCGCAGAGGGTGCTAATATGCCTTCTACTCCCGACGCTATCAACACATACCTTGCAAGCGGTCTCCTCTATGGTCCTGCAAAGGCTGCCAATGCAGGCGGCGTAGCTACTTCCGGTCTCGAAATGAGCCAGAACAGCGAAAGACTTTCCTGGACATTCGAGGAAGTTGACGCTAAGCTCCACAACATCATGGTTTCCATCTTCAATGCTTGCGACAGCGCTGCTAAGGAGTATGGCATGGAAGGCAACTACATGGCAGGTGCAAACATTGCAGGCTTCCTGAAGGTTGCTGAAGCTATGAAGGCTCAGGGCTGCGTTTGATTTCGCCAACTGATTTATGGAGGCACTGAATGAATTTCAGCAAGAATAATAACGGTCATAAAGACTTTACAGCTCATACCTCACAGGATACGGACTGCCGTCTTTCACCAAAGCATGATAACAGAGGAACAGCTCATTACCATGCCAAGGCAGATGGATTTACCAAGGACTGCATGAAGCCCTCATTAAATCCCTCCGATTCGCATAAATCATATATCAAAGATCACGATTAAAGCAAAGGCTCACGGATATTTTTCCGTGAGCCTTTGTTTTGTTAATGCTTCAAAGCTTCCTGTGTTATACGTAAATAAAAAAGCAACAGGCTGCACTTTTCGCATAGCCTGTTGCTTTTTTATGGTTTATCTTACTTTTTATCTATAATAAGAACATAGAATATTCCTGCACCAACGCAGGCAGCCAGTGACAATACTATCACCTTGACAGGTGTGGCAACTGTTTTAGCCTCTTCGTCACCATTTTCATCGGATTCTTCCGCTTCCGATATGTCGCTGTCAGATGACTGGGCAGTTTCTTCATCCGTTGCTGAAACTGTAACGGTTTCTGCAACTGACTGAGAAGTTTCGATAAGGTCAGGAACTGTTGCGTCCGCAGGATTGGTGTCTTCGGTAACAGCCTCTGAGCTTTGTAAAACTGTCACGCTTTCGGTAGTACCATGAGGATTTTCGGTTATGATCTTATCATCTTCATTTGCCTGTGAAGCTTCTGTGTTCCATACGCTTTCGCTGCTGTCCTCGGAAATAAGCTCCTCGCCAACGCTTCTGAGCACCAGCATATAAACGGACATTGTATCTGCATCAAAGCTTACGGTGTTGCTGCCATACTCAAAGCTGTCCGTTCCGATGTTTACAATGTCCGCATTTTCATCTATGCGGTATGCTTCGGAAAGCTCATAATCATACTGAGATGACTTGATATTTATGTTGAAATTCTTCGTATTCACCATGTTTTTGTTTGTGAGTATAAGACGCAGCACTTCAGGGTCATCATTATCCACAGCCGCATATACCGAGCTCATTGTATCATCGTCGTTGTCAGAATATACAAGCGCATCTCCGAACTTTGTGCCCTCACCGTCATAGTCGGTGAAAAGATTCATGGCAGCCTTCTGGAAGCTGTAATCATCCGAAACAGGGGACAGGCAGGCAAGGTAAACGCCTTCCTTTGCAAAGGTTCCCAGCACATCTGTCTCGGCAATGGCACCGCTCATATTGTCTCCGCCGCCAAAGTCATATTCAGAGAATGAAAGACGAGTTCCGGGATAATTCATTCTTATAGAAGCCTGCAATGTGGGGATAAGCGGGGTGAACTGCTTGTTCATAAGCACTGAAACGCTGTTTTCCGTGTAGTCCGAATCCCATAGTGTTCGGACCGCCTGCATACGGTAAGCGTTGCTGAACTCATCGCTGCTTGTGAGCACAGGAATGCCCACGGGAGTAAGCGCTTCGGTGTAATAGTGCAAATCCAGAACGTCCAGCAGACGATAACCCACCTGATCGCCACGCATATACATATACGAGAGGTAATTATCTATAAACCATGAATACTCATTATCCGAACGGCTGCCCCATGCGTCTGAATTGTTCAGATTTATGCAGCCCTGAAGCCCGCTGACTGACGGACCGAATATAAAAGCCTTGTTGTCAATAGTCTTGACTGCATATGCAAGCTCCGCAGAACGATACAATAGCTCGTCGGGGGTTATCTGGTCAAGACCCAGCACCGAGAAATTCTCAGCCCACTTATCAGGCTCGCTGTCAAGGAAATATCCGTTTATTCCGCCCTCCATGGCTGAACCGTAGCGGTTTACCAGATAGCTCACATATTCGTCCATATAGACCACGTCATCGTCAGTGTCGGGCTGATTAAGATATGTGTCGTTTTTATGGAACTGCACGGTACACCATCTTGTCTGCTTCGACAAAGCATCGTCAGAAACGATACCCATGGAATCCTTGGAGACATATCCCATCAGCTGGAGAGTTACCAGCCTTACGGGAATATTGTTCATCATTCCACGGGTAACAAGTGAATCAGTGTAAAGCGCAGGTGAGCTCCATTTGCTGGATGGAAAATTATCTACCAGCGATATATCGTTTGAGTTATTGCCGCTTGTTCCGGGATTTGAGAAATTTGTCTCCCAGTTGTAGGTTGAAAGAGATGTGCCCGTCTGCTTTATAACTGTAGGGGATATGCCCGCTATATTTCCCTTGTCGTTTATGCCGAAAATATAGGGGCTTATCTTAGTCTTGTCCTTTTCAGGCTTGACTGTTACGATGGTGTCGGCAGTTTCGGGGATTATCTCGATTATCATTTCGTCGTCCGCATATGTTGAGCAGGGGATAGCCGCTGCGGTAAGCAGTGCGGCAGCAAAAGCAGCAATTCTTTTCACTTTTTTCAATATTACGGCCATCCTTTCTCAGAGTTATGATCGTTATAGGCGATCAGGTTACTCATATTTACATTATACAGCATTGATGTATAAAAAGCAAGTGAAATCGTGTTATTCATCTTTCATTGCCATAAAGCTGTAAACTGCTGACATTCCTTGCAAATTAAATTCCACAGTGTTGTCAGGAGCTTTTTCAAGGGGGATTTTTATTTCATGGAAATCGTCCCATGAGGCTGACGGGGGTATCTCAGCCGAGCCTATGCAGCTGCCGTTGCAGATAATTTCAATTCTGGCAGGGGAGCAGGGGGCTGAAGCATATACTATCATATGATCTGCGCCGTCAAACTGACAGCTTTCAAATGAGACATTTCCGCCCCAGTCGCCGAATTTTACATACCAGTCGTTTTTCGCATTGGAAAATCCGAGGGAACCTCTGAAGATACTGTCATTATTTTTACAGTAAAAAGTTTCACCGCATTTTCTGAAAGAAGCCTCTGCCCCTGATATCATCACATCAGCCGTGCAGCGTATATCCTTGCTTGAAGCGCCTGCCATAAATGTGTATTTTCCGCTGAAAATTTCCATTCTACCGTTAACGGTGCTGTAGGCTTCAAGGCGTTCCTTGGGAATTTCAAGGGATAATTTGGCGGTTTCGCCCGCTTTTATGGTGACTCTTTCAAATCCGCAGAGCTTAGATATTCTTTCGGGGGCAGTGTCCGCAGAGAAATATATCTGAACCACTTCATCTCCATCTGTGTCGGAGGTGTTTTTTACATTTACGGATATTTTTATGCAGTCGTCAAGCGCATTCACCGTAAGATCAGAATATTCAAAGCTGGAGTATGATAAGCCAAATCCAAAGGGATAAAGCGGCTCGCCGTCATAATACATATATGTTGAGCGTGATGTGATGATATCATACTCCTTGATATCGGGAAGCTCATGCTCTGATCTGTACCATGTGATAGGACATCTTGCGGCGGGATTATTTTCACCGAATATGGTCGAATACACAGCATTTCCCATCTCTGCACCGCAGTGGGAGGAGTAAATTACCGCCGAAGCGTGCTTGCTTTCGCTGACTATGGCGTAAGGGTAACTTGATATAAGCATAAGCACAAGCTTTTCGGAGGGCAGGCTCATTATCTGCTCATGCTGATGAGAGGGGAGAGCAAGAGTTTCCCTATCATAACATTCCCTTGCCACCTGCATCGGGTGATTTCCTGCACAGTATATCACAATATCCGACTTGTGCGCCAGCGCATGAAGTCTTTCTGTTCCTCTTGAAACAGTTTCAATAGTGAAAAGCCTATTCTCGGAGGGGCGGCAGGTTGGCTTTACGGCAAGCTCTCCATTTTCATTAACATAAACCGAGTCATCATGCCACGATTCAAAATAAACATATTCGCCGTATTCGTGGGGCTTGAACCATTCTTTTATAAACCATTCGTATGGTGTTTCCGAGGAAGCGGAGTATGTGCCGTTTTCGGTGACATATTTGCCATTGAACAGAGATTTGAAATTATAAACGCTCTTGTCCCATTTGTGAAGCTCGAAAAGCTCACGTTCGGTGATCTTATCGGCAGAAAAGTTTATTTTTCCGTCATCGCTTACAGACATATATTTTCCGTTTGCTTTGGATTTTACGGCAACATAGTCGTATCCGTTATCAAAGGAAAGCGCTTCCTTGTCAAAGTGCATTTCAAATGCTTTTCGTACAGAAATGGCATAAGATGCCACGCCTGTGTACCAGTCACGGTAATTTTCATCAGCTATCGGCCCTGCAATAAGAATTTTTCTCTTTTCTCCGCTGACAGATAATTTTTCACTTGTTAATGGTAAAATGCCGTTATTTTTTAACAGGCAAATCTGCTCATAAGCTGCCTGCCTGTTTATTGTGCGGGCGTATTCGCTGTCAGGCAAAGTGTCGGTATCGGAATATTTGTGTCTGTCATCAAATTCGCCCAGCCTGAACCGTCCCAGCAGAACATTTCCCACAGCCTTGTTGATATCATTTTCAGAAATAAGCCCTTTATTCAGTGCATCTCTTGCAGCGGCAGCTACCATGCGGCCATCATCGGTCATGGTATCGGTACCGTTCTTTATGCACAGCGCCAGTGATTCGGCGTGAGAATTTGTATAGCCGTGTTCAAGATAATTCTGGGAAAAAGCTCCGCCGTCACTTACTGCCAAGTCCATTTTCCACTCATCTTTAAGGACGTGCTGCATATCGGGGTTCATATCCCCGGGAACGCCGCCGATCTTGTTATAGGCAGCCATTACAGCGTGAGCGCCGCCCTCCGTGAGAGCAGGCTTGAACGCACGGTAATAGTATTCGTGGAGCAGCTTCACGGTAACATCGGAATTTCCGCACATACGGTCTTTTTCGTTGTTATTGGCGCAGAAATGTTTAAGGGTGGGGAGAGTTTTCAGCAGAACTCCGCTTTCGTCTGTGCGGCAGTCCCTGATATCCTTGTCGGCAGGCTCTTCACTGTGAGCAGCACCTGCAAGACCGATGGTGTATTCCTTTGACATCTCACCTGCAAGGCAAGGGTCTTCTCCGTAGGCTTCCTCAGTTCTTCCCCATAGGGGATTGCGTTCCATATCAACAGTGGGGCCCCAGAGCATAAGCCTGCCTGTGGGATCCTGCTTATAATAATGCCTTGTTTCGTCGCCTGCGATTTCGCCTATCTTTCGCATAAGCTCCTTGTCAAATGTCGATGCCATTCCGATGGGCTGAGGGAATACTGTGGAGACCTCATTCGGGTCTTTTGACACAAAGCCTCTGGCAGCTTCACAGCCGATAGTCCATTTTCCGACACCGAGCCTTGGCACCTCGCACTGAACCGAAGAAAGCATATTTATCTTTTCGTCAACAGTGAGCCTGCCCAGCAAATCATCTATTCTTTCTCCGATTGTGAGACTTTTATCCCTGAACTTCATGTATTCCATTTTATCAGCCCTCATTTATTTAAGTTATTTAAGTATTACGAATTTTGCCAGGGGAACGAGTACGGCAAGGAAAATTATGTTCACTATTGTAAAGCAGTTGATGAACTTCTTTGAGTCGGATTTTTCTGAGCGCAGATAGCTTTTGTAGGATATCAGGCTCGCAAGGGAAGCTATTAGGGTTCCCAGACCGCCGATATCGGTTCCGAGGATAAGGGACTTGTAATCATCTGTGAAAGCCGAAAGCATAACGGAAGTGGGGACATTGGAAATTATCTGGCTGCAAAGAACGGAGCTTTCAAACTCGTGACCCGATATCACGCTACTTATAAACTGAGTTACCTCGGGAATATTCTTGACATTTCCCACAAAAATGAAAAAGCAGGCGAATGTGGCAAGCAGGCCGTAATCTACCTTTACAAAAACGCTGGGCTGGGTTATTGCCACCACGACACAGACCGACGCAAAAACGCTTATTGTGTCAACTACATTGAAAACGGAAAGAATACATAAAATAAACAACGCAGCATACAGCAGCAGGTATTTGGGGTTCTGGACAGTTGCCTTTTGTTCGTCCTTTTCCAAAAAAATAGGCTCTTTTTTTATCATCATGCAGCCTATAAAAAGCATCAGCATACTTACTGCCGTAACGGGAAGCGTCAGAGAGAAAAACTCCGAAGATGTCATCTTTGAGGCAGAAAAAAGGTACAGATTCTGCGGATTGCCGAATGGTGTAAATGCGCTGCCCATATTAGCCGCAACAGTCTGCAGCACGATAACATAAACAGGGGACTTGTCTATTTTTTCGTACATCATTACGGTAAACGGGATAAATGCAATAAGAGCAACATCGTTGGTGATGAGCATGGACATGAAAAATACCATGAAAACCAGCGCAAGAGCAAGATTTCTTGTGTCCTTGGCAAGTGCGGCAACCTGTTCTGAAAGAACTTTGAAAACATTATTTACCGAAAAGCCTGCAACAACAGCCATAAATCCGAACATAACACCGATAAGGTCGGTATCAATATAAGAAACATAATTTGTTACAGGAACAAAAATACAGGAAATAATAGCGGCTATGAATGCGATTATTGCAACAGCCTCTTGCTTTATAAACTGTTTCAGATCAGTCACGCTGAAAACCGTCCTCTCAGATCAATTTAAAACTCAGCAGAAAAGATTAAGTACAGAGCCGCTGAGAACGCCTATAAAATACAGATATACAAGGAAAATGATATTTTCTTTCAGGTTCTTGTTTGTCTTAAAAAGCACTGCAAGTCCCACGCCTGCACCAGTGCAAAGTCCGCCTACGGCAGTTCCGAAGGAGATGCTTCCGCTGGCATACAGCTCTGTTATAATTACAGATGCTGCACAGTTGGGGATAAGACCAACAAGAGCTGATGCAAACGGTTGGAGAAATCCGATGCCGTTCAAAAATGCGGATACATTGTCCTGACCGGCAAATTCCATGATAGAGTTCATTATGAGGTTGACAATTAAGATGAACACAAAAATCTCAAGTGTGTGATGGAATGCCGAGAGCCATATGCTGTGATTGCCACAGCCGCAGGTGGTGCATATCTGGTCGAATTCCGCATCATCGGGTTCTTTTACAAAAAACTTTATGAGAATGCCGAAAAGTGCGCCTGCGATTATGGCAATGATAAACTTTGCAGCAATAAGCTTCCAGAGAGAACTTATCTGGTCAGGGTGAGCAAGCAAGATGGGGATTGCTTCATCTGAGGTGGAAATAAAGACAGCCATAAGTGTGCCTGCGCCGATTATTCTGCTGGAAAACAGATTTGATGCAGCAATGGAAAATCCACATTGCGGAACGCAGCCCAGAGCCGCACCGACAGCAGCTCCGCCGATGTTTGAATGACCTGCTTTTTCAAGTGCGAGCGCAAGCTTATCGGCAGCGTGATGTTCGATAAATTCCATCAGCAAAAATGTGAGGTATAAAAATGGCAGCATTTTTGCCGAATCTAAAAGAGCGTCTAATATTATATCAAGTATTGTTGAGAGCATTTATATGGTATAAAACTGTGCAATATGGAGTTTAAATATAATTTTTACTTATCTAATTTCGCATAACTTTGATTATGCGAAATTAGATATTTTTTTATCCATACGAACAGCTTTAATTCCGTCCTTTCTATTTTTATTCATAACATTCATTATACCGCATTTGTGGCGCAGTGTCAAGAAATTTGCCTGCACATTTCTGCACAGGCAATGAAATTTTATTCTGACAAAATTTGTTGGGGACGTATTTTATATTTACCGCTATATCTGGAATAAAGCCATTTTTTAACCAAATCTATTGTATAATCATCTTTTGAAAATCCAATAAAGACCAATTTTTCCTTGCAATTTGGCAGTAATTCATAAACATCAAAACAAGAACCTACATCTTTAATAATATATTTTTTCATTTTTATTATCCTTTCATACTTGACAAATTCGGTTGTATAGGTTATAATCAATATGATGTGTGGGCGGTGGAAGTCACCCACAACACCAGTCATATTTCAGTCGGTGGATTTTAAGCGTTCAACCGACTGATTTTTTTATTTGCTTTCTTTCAGCCTTAAAAAACATTGACAGATTATCAGCCTGGCTGTTATAATATAAGTAAAATAGTATAAATCAGGTGAAAAAATGTATTTCCAATACGGCGATAAAGAGATCGAATATTTAAGATCAAAGGATAAAAAGCTTGCCGAGGTCATTGACAAAGTAGGTCACATTGACCGAACCGTTGATACGGACTTGTTTTCGTCTGTGGTGCATCACATCATAGGTCAGCAGATATCCACCAAGGCTCAGCAGACCATATGGCTGCGTATGAATGAAAAATACGGTCATGTCACGCCTGAGGTCATTGATTCTGCTGATGCGGCTGAGCTTCAGTCTTTGGGTATGACGTTTCGCAAGGCTGAATATATAAAGGATTTTTCCCATAAAGTCGTCAGCGGTGAATTCAGTTTGGACGCAGTATGGCATATGTCAGATGAAGAGGCTGTTGAGGCGCTGTCATCCCTCAAAGGCGTTGGTGTATGGACTGCCGAAATGATACTTTTATTCTGTATGCAGCGGTCTGACATACTGAGCTTTGGCGACCTTGCCATTCAGCGTGGAATGCGCATGGTGTATCATCACAGAAAAATAGACAAAAAGCTTTTTGAAAAATATCGCAGGCGGCTGTCCCCTTACGGCAGCACCGCAAGCTTGTATTTCTGGGCGGTATCGGGCGGCGCTGTTGAGGGAATGAAGGATTATGCGCCCAAAAATAAGCGCTGATAACAAAATTTATGGAGAAAAATTATGTCAGGTGTACTGAATGATGAGCTGATATATGAAATACTGTCCGCAGTTGAGGAGATACCTGAGGGTAAAGTCGCTTCATACGGTCAGATAGCACGCCTTATCGGTCGAGAGAAAAATTCACGTCTTGTGGGCAAGGTGCTGAGCATGGCGGAATATTACGGAAAATATCCCTGCCACAGAGTCGTTAACAGCGCAGGCAGACTTGCTCCGGGTTTTGATGAGCAGCGTTCATTGCTTGAAAACGAGGGCGTGGAATTTAAGGAAAACGGCTGTGTGGATATGAAAAAATACGGTTGGAACGGTGAATAACATGGAATATACATATCATTATAACTCCCCGCTTGGCGGCATTACGCTGGCAGGCTGTGAAGATGGTCTTACGGGGCTTTGGTTTGACGGACAGAAATATTTTGCAGCAACTCTTTCCAAACAGCATGAGGAAAAGCATATTCCTGTGTTTGACGAAGCGATAAGGTGGCTGGATATTTATTTTGGCGGCAAAGAGTCTGATTTTACCCCGCCGCTCAAATTATCGGGAACGCCTTTCCGCAGGGCAGTCTGGGATATCCTGCTGACTATCCCCTACGGTCATACCATGACATACGGTGAGATATCCGATATCATGGCAAAGCAAAAGTGTGTTTCCAAAATGTCGGCTCAGGCGGTGGGAGGCGCTGTGGGACATAATCCTGTTACGCTTATCGTGCCTTGCCACAGAGTAGTTGGCGCAGGCGGAAATCTTACGGGATATGCAGGCGGAACAGATAAAAAGCTCAGGCTTCTTAAGCTGGAGGGTGCAGATATCTCATCGCTGTATATCCCTGTTAAAGGAACTGCACTGTAAGATTTTTGGTTTTTTTTATAAAAAAGGTTGACTTTGCTTCTATTTTATGGTAAAATTAACGTGTTTTAGTTTTTTTGTAAAAAATACTTAATTTGCTGAATTTAGGAGCTGATATAATGATTTGGGCAAAGGAAGAAACTCTTTCTCGTGAAGAGATCGAAGCTATACAGCTTGAAAAGCTGAAAAAGGTCGTTTCAACGGTATATGAAAAGGTTGCGCCTTACCGTGCAAAAATGGACGAAGCAGGCATCAAGCCTGAGGACGTTAAAAGCCTCAATGACCTGAAGCGTCTCCCGTTCACAACCAAGCAGGATATGCGTGACAACTATCCTTTCGGCCTTTTTGCTGTGGATAAGAGCCAGCTTGCAAGAATACACGCATCATCGGGAACTACAGGCAAGCCAACTGTTGTAGGATATACTAAAAAGGATCTGGAAACGTGGGCTGAATGTGTTGCAAGGCTTGCGGTGGCAGGCGGTGCGGAAAGCAGCGATGTTTGTCAGATATGCTTCGGATACGGTATGTTCACAGGTGCGCTGGGCTTACATAACGGCCTTGAAAGAATAGGTGCCTGCATTATCCCCTCTTCCACAGGCAACACCGAAAAGCAGATAATGTACATGAAGGATTACGGTACAACTCTGCTGGTTGCAACACCTTCCTATGCTCTCCGTATCGGCGAGGTGGCTACTCAGATGGGTCTTAACCCCAAAACTGACCTGAAGCTCAAAACAGCTCTTGTTGGAAGCGAGCTGCTTACCGAAGCTATGAGAGATGAGATGCACAAGCTTTACGGCGATAATCTTACCATTACACAGAACTATGGCATGAGCGAGCTTATTGGCCCAGGTGTTTCGGGCGAATGTACCGAGCTTTGCGGAATGCACATCAATGAAGATCATTTCCTTGCCGAGATAATCGACCCCGAAACAGGCGAAGTTCTCCCCGCAGGCGAAAAGGGCGAGCTGGTCGTTACATGCCTCTCCAAGGAAGCTCTGCCGCTTATCAGATACCGCACAAGAGATATTACCCGTCTTATGTACGAGCCTTGCAAGTGCGGAAGAACCACTGCAAGAATGGAAAATCTCAGCGGAAGAACAGATGATATGCTCAAGATCAGGGGCGTAAACGTATTCCCCAGCCAGATCGAAGAGGTTCTGCTCAAGACTGAGGAAATAGGCCCTCATTACGAGATAATCGTTGACAGAAAGAATCACTCGGATATTCTTACTATCAGAGTAGAACTTGCTCCCGATAAGATGACCGACGATTATGCAGAGCTTGAAAGGATACGCCTGAAGCTCAAGTCAGCTCTTCGTGTAATGCTTGGTCTTGACGCTGTTATCCAGCTGGAATCTCCCAACACTCTCAAGCGCTTTGAGGGCAAGGCAAAGCGTGTGACCGATAACAGAAAAGGTCAGAACTGATCTTATGAAAGGAATTGAGTGCAAATGAAACAGCTTACGGTTTTTATTGAAAACAGACTGGGCAGGCTTGAGGAAGTCACCGAAACACTGTCCGCAGCAAATATCAATATCATATGTATCAGCCTTTCCGACACAGGTGAGTACGGAATGCTCAGAATGATAGTTTCACAGCCTGCCGCAGCGGTGGATGCTCTGGCAGCATCAGGTTTCTCAGCAGTGCTTGGTGATGTTATAGCTGTTAAGCTCCCCCATCATTTCGGTGCACTGAAAGGGCTCAGCGGTCAGCTTTCCGAAAACGGCATAGATATCAAGTATATGTATGCGCTTACATCAGGCGAAAATGCTGCTATAGTTATCAAAACGTCTGACAATGACAAGGCAGAAGCTGTCCTGTCGGGTGAGCACGAGCTTTTAAGCGCTGTTGACGTTTATAATATGTGATCTGATCTATCATTATTTCGGGGATATTCCTCACAATATCCCCGAAAAATTATACCATATGCACTTTAATGGTTTAAAGTCAAGCAAATTTAAAGTATGTATGATTTAAAGCTATTATGCAATAAAATAAAAGGAAAATGAAAGGATTGTTTTTATGGTTCTTTGGGGTACACTGATCGCTTACCTGGCGATAATGGTAGGCATAGGCATTTACTGCCGTAAAAAGACTTCCAACGTGGATGATTTTGTTCTTGGAGGAAGAAGCATCGGCCCTTGGTTCACAGCATTTGCATACGGAACTTCTTATTTCTCGGCGGTAGTTTTTGTTGGCTATGCGGGACAGTTCGGCTGGGAATACGGTCTGGCATCCACATGGATAGGTCTGGGAAATGCGTTCATCGGCTCACTTCTTGCGTGGTTCCTGCTTGGAAAGCGCACAAGAATAATGTCTAAATATTTGCAGACATCTACCATGCCCGAGTTCTTTGAAAAGCGATATCTGTCAAAGCCGCTGAAGCTTTCCTCGGCGATAATCATTTTTATTTTCCTTATCCCCTACACAGCTTCCGTTTATAACGGTCTGTCACGTCTTTTTGAAACAGCTTTCCATATACCCTATTCCGCCTGTATCGTGGCGATGGCGCTGTTCACCGCAATATACGTAATTCTCGGTGGATATCATGCTACTGCACTTAATGATTTCGTTCAGGGAATCATCATGCTCATAGGCATTGCATCTGTAGTCGTATGCGTTCTGGCTCACAAGGGCGGACTTACAGAAGCTGTCGGCTCCCTTTCACAGATACCAGACAACAGCGGAAACACTGGTACATACACTTCCCTTTTCGGCCCTGACCCCATTAACCTTTTCGGAGTAGTAATTCTTACCTCTCTCGGAACATGGGGACTTCCTCAGATGGTACAGAAGTTCTACGCTATCAAGGACGATGCTGCAATTAAGCGTGGAAGCATTATCTCCACCATTTTTGCCATTGTCGTAGCAGGCGGCTCATATTTTCTCGGCGGCTTCGGACGCATTTATTCCACCACCGATCCTGCGGATACCACCAAGAATTTCGTAAGCACCTCTGCCGCAGGTAAACTCCAGTATGACACTATTATTCCCGCAATGATGACAGAGGCTCTTCCCGAGCTGCTGTTTGGAATACTTATCGTGCTGGTGCTTTCCGCATCTATGTCAACTCTTTCATCTCTGGTGCTTACATCAAGCTCCACTATGACCATTGATATGATAAAGCCTTACAAAAAGGATATGACCGACAAGCAGCAGATACTTGTGATAAGAGTATTCATCGTTTTGTTCCTTGCACTTTCCGTAATTCTTGCCATGAACAAGAACGCATACATTTCCACGCTGATGTCTATTTCATGGGGTGCGCTGGCAGGTGCGTTCCTTGCGCCTTTCCTCTGGGGACTTTTCTCTAAGAAGATATCCCGCACAGCAGTTGGCGTGTGCTTTGTATGGGGCGTTGGTGTGACAGTGCTGCATACAGTTATGTTCAGCATGGGCTGGTTCCCCGGACTTGTTGAGAGTGTAAAGGCAATGGGCTGGAAGCTGAACATTTTGTCTCCCCTTAACTGCGGTTCATTTACAATGCTTTCATCGCTTATCATCTGTCCTCTGATAAGTAAATTTACCATGAAAAAGGACGGCAGCGACCTTGCGGCAGGTGAAAGCGCATTCAAGTGCTATGCAGAGAAAAATTGATATTTACAAACTCTAATATATAAGAAAAAGCAGCTCGAAAGGGCTGCTTTTTTATGCTGTTATGATTCGTTTACTAATTTTCCCGTGATATGTTCTGGAATAAGCTCCAGACAAAGCACATTCGACCCTGAGAATTTCAGCTCATGCTCGATATAGCTCTAATCATCGGTGAATTTATAACACAGTTTTCTGCATATTTTCTTAGCAAGGTCAGGGTCGGTCACAGGACGGATCCTGCCGAAAACAATAACGCTTCTGATATTAAGCGCCCATTCCCATTCTTTCCTGAATCCGCTGTCATATACGCAGAATGATGTCTTGTCGCATTTCATTATTGAATCTATTCAGCATATTGTTGATCTCATCAATAATCGTCCCCGTAAACGCCTTGGTTTTCGTACTCCCCTCGAAGTGCTTTATAAATTTTTTCGTTGATTTTGTTGCACTTGACTTGACAATCTATCTTTTGATATGGTATAATGCCTTTAACAGCAGATTGAATATGTCTGCTCGACAAATCGGAATTTGAGGAGGTATTCATATGAAGAGAGCATTGCTTTTTATTTTCATGACGGTTTGTGTATTAGGAATGTCCGCCTGTAGCAGCAAAGACGCCATGCCAGAAACATCAGATTCTGCCAGCAATCCGGTTCAGAATACAGATATCAGTAATCTGAATGGAGGAAAAATCTGGTCTGAACAAGATATTGTGTCTATGTTCTCTCTTGTGCAAGAAACAGATTGGGAATACATAGACTGTGTTTTAATTCCAGATCATGCCAGTGACCGTGTTGGTGCAGTACTCTTCCGGAACGATAAGGAGCAATCAAGCAATGTTGCGTTCTTTGATGCAGACGGATACTTTCAACAGTATGGCACATATGCAAGAATGTCTGACGAACCTGATTTTCAGTATCTCGGAGGTGGTGCGGTAACATTTAAGCTGGAAACAGAAGATGGTATAATCTATAACTACACGATCACAATCTCGATCGATGGCAGTAATGTGAATTTTAAAGCGGAAGATGATTTGCCAAAATAAATTCCAATTTATCGAGCAGTTCAAAATCACAGCACTCACAACGGGTACTGTGATTTTTTTCGGTTGTGATTTTTGAAATGTGTCTCACGTTATGACATAATACGACGGCACAACCGCTTAATTGCCAGAAATCATAAAAATTGTCGCTGTCAAGGTTGTCTTCGACATTCATTTTAACCTTGACAGCGACATTTTTTATGATATAATGACAGAGCGGCTATGACATCTTTCGACATTTACACAGTTAAAGAATCGGACTCTAATTACTCCCACTCAATAGTTGCGGGGGGCTTTGTGGTAACATCATACACAACTCTGTTGATGCTCTTTACTTCGTTTACGATCCTTGCAGCGGCAGTCTCAAGAACCTCGTAAGGGATCTTAGCAAAGTCAGCAGTCATAAAGTCGGTAGTGGTAACAGCTCTCAGCGCAAGAGTGTAGTCGTATGTTCTACCGTCACCCATAACGCCTACGGAGCGCATATTGGTGAGCACTGCAAAATACTGATTTATGCTCTTGTCAAGACCTGCCTTGGCAATCTCCTCACGGAAGATAAAGTCAGCGTCCTGGAGAATAGAAAGCTTTTCATCAGTTATCTCGCCGATGATTCTGATAGCAAGACCGGGGCCGGGGAAGGGCTGACGGTCAACGAGAACATCGGAAAGACCAAGCTCACGGCCAAGAGCACGAACCTCGTCCTTGAAAAGAAGTCTGAGAGGCTCGATGATCTCCTTGAAATCAACATAATCAGGCAGTCCGCCTACGTTGTGGTGAGACTTGATAACGGCAGCATCGCCTGCGCCGCTTTCGATGATATCAGGATATATTGTGCCCTGAACGAGGAAATCCACCTTGCCGATCTTCTTTGCCTCAGCCTCGAATACTCGGATAAACTCCTCACCAATAAGCTTTCTCTTGGTCTCTGGGTCTGATACACCGTTCAGCTTTGCCATGAAGCGATCCTTGGCATTAACTCTTACAAAATTGATGCCCCAGCCTGCGAAAGCAGCCTCTACCTCGTCACCCTCATTCTTTCTCATAAAGCCGTGGTCAACGAAAATGCAGGTGAGCTTGTCCCCTACAGCCTTTGCAAGAAGAGCTGCTGCAACGGAGCTGTCAACGCCGCCTGAAAGTGCCAGAAGCACCTTGCCGTCGCCAACCTTTTCACGGATATCCTTTATAGCGGTCTGAGCATAGTTGCCCATGGTCCAGTCGCCTGTGCAGCCGCATACATTTTTAAGGAAGCTGTCGATCATCTTTACACCGTACTGAGTGTGGTTAACTTCGGGGTGGAACTGAACGGCATAAAGCTTCTTTTCCTTGTTTTCCATAGCGGCAACGGGACAGTTCTCAGTGTGAGCAACTGCTCTGAAGCCTGCGGGAAGCTCAGAAACATAGTCGGTATGGCTCATCCATGAAACAGCCTTTTCGGGCATACCGTCAACGCCGCCGAAAAGTACGCAGGACTTGTCATATTCAGTCTCGGTCTTGCCGTATTCAGAGGTTATGCAGGTAGATACCTTTCCGCCGAGAACGTGCGCCATGAGCTGGCAGCCGTAGCAGATACCGAGAACGGGAATGCCAAGGTCAAAGATCTCCTTTCCGATAGTGGGAGAGCTTTCAAGATAAACGCTGTTGGGACCGCCTGTGAAGATGATACCTACAGGATTCATCGTTTTGATCTGTTCGAGGGGAGTTTTATAGGATTTGACTTCGCAGTACACGCCGCACTCACGCACACGTCTGGCGATAAGCTGATTGTACTGACCGCCGAAGTCGAGAACAATTACCATCTGATGGGACATTGGCAATACCTCATTTCACAAATAATAGAAAATAGTTATCTATAATAATTATCTCATATATTTAACTTTTCTGCAAGCATCATTTTTATTAAAAAAGTTAACTTTTATCGCATAATACTATTTAATTTTACCAAATCGGTTATCTTATGCTGTCGGATATAAGGGAGCGCATCGAGTTTTTATAGATTATCCTGCCGCCCACAGGCATTCTGCCGATATTATAGGACGGATTTTCGATTTTTTTCAGGATAGTATCTACTGCCAGCGAGGACATCTGCTCCGTGTTTACTTCGATAGTGGTTATCTTAGGCTCGGACATATCCGAATACATTGAGTTATCAAAGCCAGTTACCGAAATATCCTGCGGCACACGATAGCCCTCACGGTTGAGCTGCTTTATAAGCTCATATGCCGTGCCGTCGCAGTTGCACACAAACGCTGTTGGCATATCCACAGGCAGACGGATCGGGACCATCAGTCCGTCCTCACCACGGTCATCAAGGACGTAATTTGAGCTTACGTGTATCCCGTGCTCCATAAGCGACTTCACATAACCTAAGTATCTGTCCTGAATGGAGCTGGTAGCTTTTACCGAGCCAACAAAAGCAAGCTTTCTGTGGCCTATGTTTATAAGATAGTTGGTAATATCGTAAGAAGCATAAAAGCTGTCGCTTATGATGCAGTCGATATCCTTTCTGTCGTCATAGAAATCCAGAAATACCACAGGAAAATTCTTTGAGGTTATCAGCTCGATATATGCCTTTGACATCTGACCCAGAATTATTGCTCCGTCTGTTCTGCCTGGGGTCAGCAGCTCGGGATATATGAGATTTTCCTCGTCGGAAGATGATATGGTATGAAAAAATGCGTATCGTCCCCTGCTCTGGAGCAGGGATGATATGTGCTTATAATATTTTAGATAAAAGGAGTCAGCGTCAATGAACCTTGTGGAAGCAAGCACGCAGATATTTCCCGTAAGCTCGCCCTGAACAGATTTACGGCGTGGGTTATATACATAGTTCAGTTCCTCGGCTGTGCGGCAGACCTTTGCACGCATAGCCTCGCTGACGCCGCTTTTTCCGCTTAGCGCTTTGGAGACCGCAACAACGCTTATCCCCAGCCTGTCGGCTATATCCTGCATCTTGACTTCCTTTTGCATTGCTGCCCCTCCTTTATAAGTTATGTATCAATTATACTATAATTCGTCCGAAAAATCAACCGTACAAATAAAAATCGCTCAGATATACACCTCAGGGAAACGGTGCATATCTGAGCCTATGTTCTAAGTTATTTATGTTAATGTTTGTCAGAGCTTATCAGCAGTTGCCGCCGAAGCAAGACTTGATGAAGTCCATGAAGCAGTTGATGTTTCCAAAGTTAAAACCGCACATTCTTGATTATCTCCTTTCATTTATTTCCGACGGGTCAGCGCTCTACCCTTTCGGATTGATTTAATTATAACATGAAAACGGAGTTTATTCAAGCTGTAAATGCAGGCAGAAAGCTATACAGAATATGGCAGTGAAAATATAAGAACCCGTCTTCACAAGCATATGCGCACGTCTTTTCGGCAAATTTTGCCGCAGACTGCGTTAAAAATCCTTGCCGGGCGAAAGCCCGCCTGCGGATTTTTGCCTACTCTGCAACAAAATTATGCTCGAAAATCCGCACACATTTCTTATGAAGACAGGTTCTAAAAATGCGGCAGCCTTTTCAAGACTGCCGCAAATATTATTATACTCTTACAATAGAGGGCTTGAGAACTCTGCCGTTTTTCAGGTTCTTGTAGCCGTAAAGAACAACTTCCTTGATAGGACCTTCAACAGTTGCCTTCTTCTTGTCAAAGAATGCAGCCTTGCGCTCTTCTCTGGTCATTATCTTGGTGTGCTGATCCTCATCAAATGCGTCACCGGGCTTGGTGTCAAGCAGTGCGTACAGAGGTGAAGGATAGCTGCTGTTGTGGAAATCCAGGAAGTAAGCGAATATCTCGTTGAGAGTTCCTACATCGGAGAAATCCTCTGCATTTATCTTCTGCTGAGTGTATTCCCAAAGAGCCTGGATATGACCCCACTGAGCGCCGCTGGAGAGGAAGCTTCTTACATTAAGATCCTCATTGAATACGTCCTTGAGGCCTTCCTTGGTAGCGGGAGTAAGGTTCTGGTACTTTTCAAATACCTGTGTAAGGTCGCCGAAAGTGAGGTTGTATGCGTCGATATCCTTTTTAAGCTCATTGACTTCGTTGGTCTTCTGAGTGATCTCTGCATTGCATTCAAGAATGCGGTTGGAAAGATCCTCGGCGTGATTCTTGAGGGACTCTGCATACTTGCCTATCTCGTCGATCTGAGTGTTCTTGGTATTGATAGCTTCGCTGTACTGCTCTGTTTTAGCTGCAAGCTCGCTGTTCTGGGAGCTGAGAGCTGTTACCTGCTCATTGAGGGAGCTGATGGTGTTATCTCTCTCGGCAAGAATATTTCTTGCGTTCTCCACTTCCTCAGCATATGCGTTTGCGGTTTCTGCATACTCGTTTATCTTCTGGCGTAGAATGAGCATACCCTGGAGCTGAGTGTTCATAGAAGTGATAGTGCTGTCCTTCTGAGTAATGGATTCATGTGCTTCTGCAAGCTTGGCTTCAGTATCCTTAAGCTTTGCAGCACTTGCTTCGATCTCGGATTTGTATGTATCAACTTCGCCGCTGAGCTTTTCGTACTTGCTCTTTTCGGCAGCCAGATCAGCTGTGAGAGCAGCTACCTTAGCATTAAGCTCTGCATTTTTCGCATCGGCATTGCTGTTAAGCTCAGCAATGGTCTTATCCTTGCTGCTGATCTCTGCTTTTGCCTTTTCGATATCAGCGGTAAAGTCTGTGATCTTGGCTTCAAGCTCGGATATCTTCTTTTCAAGCTCTGCGTTTTTGTTTTCAATTTCTGCCTTTGCGGAAGCGGCATTCTTTTCGGTCTCTGCCAGCTGTGCTGCAGCCTCTTCCTTTTCCTTTTTAAGGCGCTCGATCTCTGCACTGTCGTTCTGAGCCTTCTGCTTGTCAGCTTCGTTCTGAGCCTTGACAGTTTCAAACTCAGATGTAACGGCAGCAAGCTTTTCATTAAGTCTGCCGATCTCGGAATCCTTCTCGGAGCCTGTGGATTCGAGCTGTTTTCTCATATCATCGGCAGCGGAGCTGCTTGCTGTAAGCTGAGCCTTGAGATAATTTTCGGAAGCGGTAAGCTCTGCAATGCGTTTGTCCTTTTCGCCTGCTTCATTCCTGAGAGAATCAACTTCATTGGTAAGTCTTGCGATCCTGTCGGATGCGATTTTAGCGCTGTCACTTTCGGAAGAGGTGAGCTTGGCGATATTTTCGGTAAGCTCTGCGATGCGCTTATCTTTATTTTCAGATTCAAGCTTAACGGCAGCCGATGTACCTGACAAATCATTAAATTCAGAAAGCAGACTGCTATACTTTTCTTCTGCTTCCTTGGAGGACTTTGCAAGCTTTTCCTCCAGCTCTTTTACAAGATTTTCGTAGCGTTCGATTTCCGCTGCCACACCGTCATCACTTAAAAGCTTTAAAAATTGGCTCTTAATGTTGTCATCTCTGAGACTATCCAGCAGCATTTTCTGAAACTCTGCAAAATCCATCTGCACACAACCACCGTTCTGTATATTTATTTTATTACCAGGATAAATTACAATAATTTTCCTGATCCCACTTAATAATCATAACATATTTTCACTATTTTGTCAAATCCATTTTTGTAGAAAATGTGCAGATATTTTTGTAATATAATACATACTGTGAATAAAGTATAGCGATAAAGCTATAAAAATTGCTCCCGAACATATGCGCGGAAGCAATTTTGATTTGGTTATTCAGATGACGATACCTCGATACCGTCCTTCTTTGCGGATATCCTTATAGTCTTTACAGGCTTGCTTGCGCTTTCGACGATAATATCAGCTATCTTATCCTCGATCTCGGAGCGGATAACGCTTCTGATATCTCTTGCACCAAACTTCTTGCCGTATGCCTTTTCGGCAATGGCAGCCGGAACACGCTTGTCATATTTAAGCTCAATGCCCTTTTCTGACAGAGGATCCTTCATTTCGGTAAGCATAAGACCTGCTATTTCAGCGTAGCTTTCCTTTGAAAGAGGATCAAACACGACTATCTCGTCAACACGGCCCAGAAATTCGGGGCGCAGGAACTCGGACAGAGCCTTCATTGCCTTTTCACGGGAAATATCGCCCTCTGTCTTGTTAAAGCCCAGACCTGTTGTCTTGTCAGAGCTGCCTGCATTGGAGGTCATGCAGATTATGGTGTTCTCAAAGTTTATAGATCTGCCCTGAGCGTCCTTTACATGACCCTCGTCCAAAATCTGGAGCAGCAGGTTCATGATATCGGGGTGAGCCTTCTCGATCTCATCAAAAAGGATAACGGAATAAGGGTGCCTGCGAACCTTTTCGGTAAGCTCGCCTGCATCGTCATAGCCCACATATCCCGGAGGTGAACCGATAAGGCTGGAAACGGAGAATTTTTCCATATACTCGGTCATATCAAGGCGGATAAGCGTGTCAGTTCCGTTGAACAGTTCATCGTTGATAACCTTTACAAGCTCGGTCTTTCCTACACCTGTGGGGCCAACAAAAATGAATGAAGCGGGACGTCTGCGCTTTGTGAGCTGAACTCTTGAACGCTTTATAGCTTCGCATACAAGGTCAACGGCCTTATCCTGACCGATTATGCGCTTTTTCATCTCACTGTTAAGTGCGGCAAGCTTTTTGAACTCGGTCTCTTCAATCTTGTTTGCTGGGATACCTGTCCAGAGCTCGATTACTTTTGCAAGGTCTGAATCCTCAACATTGATATTTTCAATTTTCTTGTCCAGATCGTCAAGCTCGTTCTTCTCACGGATAAGGAGAGATTTCTTTTCGGCAAGCGCCTCAAAATCAGGCTCGTCGCCGTCCTCTATAGTCTTTATCTCGTTTTCCAGGTCAGATACCTTTTTCTTCATATCATGCTCGTTGGAAAGCTCAATGCTTCTGATGCTGCGGTTTGCGCAGGCCTCGTCCAGCAGGTCGATAGCCTTGTCGGGAAGATATCTGTCGTTGATGTATCTTTCGGATAAAACAGCACACATTCTGAGCAGCTCATCGCTGATCTTTACTTTGTGGTGCTCTTCATAATAGCCCTTTATGCCCTTGAGCACTTCAACTGTGTCCTCAATGGTAGGCTCGTTAACAGTTACAGGCTGGAAACGTCTTTCAAGTGCGCTGTCCTTTTCAATGTACTTTCGGTACTCTTTAAAGGTAGTAGCGCCTATTACCTGCAGCTCGCCACGGCTGAGAGCAGGCTTCAGGATATTGGCTGTGTTCATGGTCGAGCCTTCGCTGTCCCCTGCGCCAACGATATTGTGTATCTCGTCGATGAAGAGGATAATGTTGCCTTCTGTCTTTATCTCGTTGATAAGGCCTTTTATTCTGCCCTCAAACTGACCTCTGAACTGAGTTCCCGCAACGAGAGCAGTCAGGTCAAGGAGAAATACTTCCTTGTTGGCCAGCTGGAAAGGTACCTCCCCTGCTGCTATCTTCTGAGCAAGACCCTCTGCAATGGCAGTTTTGCCGACGCCGGGTTCACCGATAAGGCAGGGATTGTTTTTCTGCCTGCGGCAGAGTATCTGAATGGTGCGGGCGATCTCTTTGTCTCTTCCGATTATCCTGTCAAGCTTGCCTTCCTTTGCACGGGCGGTAAGGTCGGTGCAGAAAGAGTTAAGGAACTTTCTTTTCTTGTCCTTGCTTCCCTTGCCGTCGCCTTTGCCCACGCTGTCGGGAATATCGGCATCAGCGCCCTGACCGGGAGCCTCCTCGGCGGTCATGTTCTGCTCGTCCGTGGGCTTTGTCGCATTGAACAGTGCATTGAAAAAGTTGGGCAAGGAGTTTGTTCCGCCCATCTTGAACATATCGGAATCAATATTATCTGAAAGATCAGTCATAGCGTCAGCGTATTCTTCCAGCTGATCGTCTGTTATACCCATCTGATCCATATATTCTTTTATCTGCGGGATGTTCATTTTTCTTGCGCATACAAGGCATAAGCCCTCGCTATGCTTCTCGCCGCCCTGCATGGACTGAATGAACACCACAGCCTCACGTTTTTTACATCTGCTGCAACGCATTACTGCAATTCCATCCTTTCTGTACGAATAAACGCACATTAAATTTTAAGCTCTGTCATCAGATCATATATTCTGCCGAAAACGAGAGTATGGGAGAAAATATCTTCATTCATATACTCTGTTCCGCCCGTCCATCGCACGGCGAGGACAATAAGCATACAGCACGCCGCAATAACGGCAGCACCTGCCGCTGCGCCTGCCACCGCTCCCAATATGGAGTCGCAGGCCTTTATAGGCTGTAATTTCCTTACAACAAGCACCGCTCTTACAATGAGATGAAGCACCAGACTGCACAGTGCAAACACCACAGCCCATATTATCATTCCCAGAAAGCGTATGCAGGCAGGTCTTACAACGATCTGCTCCAGATAATCCGCAATGCCATTATATTCCGCATTTTCGGATCTTATACCCCAAAGTTCAGTGAATATCGCTTCCACAGCGTTTTCATCGGACAGCATATCCCTTACGTAAGCCTTATCGACCTTTATCCCGAGAGGCATTCGGCTGTTAAGCTCATCGGCTATAACATCGCCGTACTTTTCGGTTATAGCTTTTATTTTATCACTAATTTGCGGATTAGTCAATAGTGTTCGCAGGTCTATGCCCAAATAATTATACAATTTGGGGATACTTTCGGAAATAAGCTTTCCTCCGTCATCAATGATATCCCCTGCAAACTGCTTCATAAACTCATTGTCGCCGAAGCTTTCTTCTATTATCTCGTCTGCCAGCTCATTTGCCTTGTCACGTATCTCATCCTGTGCTTTGGTCTTAACGTCCTGCACAACCGTGTCGATGCGCTGCTGCACTTTGTCATGCAGATATCTGTCATACACATAGGTCGTTACCGTCTGCGATGACAGAACAGACGCTATTGCAAAAGCGATAACAAAGCAAACACAGTTCAGAATTGTCCTGAGCACTCCCCTTTTATACCCCAGCCCTATACATACTATCATTATAAGCAGCAGGGCGATATCATAAATATAAGCACTCATTAAAATTTATCATTCACGCATTTGATTTGCGTGGGTTCTCCTCTCCTGTGAGATTTTTGGCATTGCATCAGTCGGAATAATCTATCCTGTTTATAGTGTCGTAACCCATAAGGTAAATATATTTTCCGTTCCTGCACAAGTCATCATAAGTGTCCTCGAGGGCTATGCTGCCTGTGTTGAGACCGTTTGCTGTGTAAACATCTATTCCGTCTCCGCTTAAAATATATGCGCTGGAGCCGTCAACAAATACCTTTTCGGCATCATCGTCAAGAACAGTTGTTATGGGCGACGTGCAGTTGGAGCCGCTGAAGGTTATGAGAGCTGTGCGCCTCAGGTCGGCATTTTTGGTAAGCACGCCCGTTATCTCGCCGTTTGAGTCATAGTCCTCGATGGTGTAGTCGTAGGAATATTGAGAAACTATATTTCCTTCGGAGTCAAAGCCTGCGGACATGGTGTCGCCTATCATGATTATGCCGCCGTCGGAAGTGAACCTTGTATCCAGCGCAAGAGCTGGAATGCCGTCGCTGACCCACTTGGGGTCTGTGTCGGAAAAATCAAAGCGTATCATTTTTGAAACCAGCTGGCCGTTTTCTGCCGTGAGAACTGTTACGATGCAGCCTGCGCTGTTGTTGGTAAAGGTAACGTTGATAATACGGCTGTCATAGCTGTAGTATGTGAAAATAGGCTCGCCGTTTGCGTTGTAAATTTTCAGCATTGCCAGAAATTTATCCGACTTTGTTACCACAGCCGCATAGTCTGAGCTTGAAAGCTTTGCGATATAGATAATATCATCGGCAGTTTTTTCATAAATTGTCTTGTACTTGCTTTCAAGGCTGAAATCACGTCCGCCCTCGTCATAGATGAGAGCCTTGCTGCCTGATACGCACAGCAGAGGATTTGCATAGGTGTGCTGCCTTTCGTTCATCACCTTTCCGTCACTGCTGTAGATATGGAACTGTGAGTCATCTAGCACGGCAATGCAGTTGTCGATGCTCATAAGCTGGTAGCCCAGACCGCCCTCGACCTTTATGGGGAATTTTCCCTCTGCAAGCTCTGCGGAGGAGGCTTCGGGCTGAACTGTCTCGGGGATAGTGGTCAGCACGCCGTTAAGGTACGGGTACCACATATCCTTGGTGAATACCGCCACAAGTGCAGCACCGCAGATAAGCAGCACAATGAATATTTTAATGATGAGATTTCTTGTTTTCTTAGCCTGACGCTTTTTTCTCAGCTCCGAAATATCGGTGACTGCCATATTCCCTCTCCTTTCAGTAAAAGACCTTGTTAAGATATAAGCCGTATGGTTTTGCGGTGACGCCCGCCAGATTGCGGTCACGGCTTGCGATTATCCTGTCGATATCCTCAGGCTTGAGTCTGCCCTCATTCACGTAGATAAGTGTGCCTACTATTATGCGCACCATATTGTAAAGAAAACCGTCTCCCCTGACGGTCACGGTAACGATATCTCTCTCACGTGATACATCGCATTTTGTCACCGTTCTTACGGAATTTTCCTTTATGCCCAGCGCTCCGCAGAAGCTCAGAAAATCATGTGTGCCTACTATTCTCTCGGCAGCGGCGTTCATGATGTCTGTGTCCATGGGATAGGGATAATGAAAAGCCAGATCGTATAAAAATGGGTCACGTACTTTTCTGTTCAGTATCTTATAGATATATTCCTTGCCCGTGCAGGAATAGCGTGCATGAAAATCAGCGGGAGCTTCCTCACAGTCCAGCACGGAAATATCATCGGGAAGCAGGCTGTTCATTCCACGGATAATGTTTTCGCACGGGATAGAATGTTCTGTATTAAATGAGAAATAGTATTCATTCGCATGAACTCCCGTGTCTGTTCTGGAGCAGCCGTTTACCGATACAGGAGCAGCCGTGAGACGGGATAAAACTCCTTCTACCACATTCTGCACCGCAACGGAATTTTCCTGCCGCTGAAAACCGTGGTATGCTGTGCCTCTGTAGGCTATCTTTACCTTGATATTGCGTTTGTCAGCCATAAGCACCTCACAGAATGACCCTGCCCATATTTATGAGAAGCACTCCGCCGAGGAAAAGCATGGTCACAGACAGAGCCGCATAATCCTTTCCGCCCGATACCAGTGTTTTGAGCTTTGTTCTGCCCTCACCGCCGTTATAGCAGCGGCATTCCATAGCAAGAGCAAGCTCCTCCGCACGCCTGAATGACGATACAAAAAGCGGGATAAGTATAGGCACAAGAGCCTTTGCCCTCTGGATAACTGTTCCGCTGTCCATATCCGCTCCCCTTGCTTTCTGGGCGGAGATTATTTTGTCAGTCTCCTCAATAAGTGTGGGGATAAACCGCAGAGCTATTGTCATCATCATAGCAAGCTCATGGGTGGGAAATTTCAGCTTTGAAAGAGGCTTCAGTATCTGCTCGATAGCGTCTGTCAGCACAATGGGAGACGTGGTATAGGTGAGCAGTGAGGAGCCGCAGATAAGGGCTATGAGCCTTATTATCATGTATCCCGATGTGATAAGTCCGTTATCGGTTATCCTTATGCCGAATATCTTGAATACGGTAACGCCGTCAATAAAGAAGATATTCAGCACTGAGGTGAATATGATGATTGGGATAATAGGCTTCATGCTCTTTACAATAAGTTTGAGTGAGAGCTTTGAAGCTGCGAATGCAATAACAAAGAACAGCAGAGATAAAAACAGACCTGCAAAATTATCCGCCGTGAATATCATTACGATAAAGAGAGCGGTTATCAGTATCTTGAAGCGGGCATCAAGCTTGTGCACAAAGGAGTTCCCGGGGAAATACTGACCGATGGTAATGTCTTTAAGCATTGCCCTCACCTGCCTTTCCCTTTGCCGCAAGGTATTCGTTTATAGTTTTCATGGCAAATTCAATGGTGTAAACGTCGCCCCTTATGTCGATCCCTCTGCTTCTGAGCATAGAGAATACCTTCGTGATCTGGGGCACAGAAAGACCGATGGCTGCGATTTCGTCAGCCCGTGCAAATACCGCAGGGGGCGTGTCATAGCAGAATACTTCGCCCTTGTTCATAACAAGTATCTTCTGAGCAAATCTTGCCACGTCCTCCATGCTGTGGGAAACAAGCAGCACCGTGGAGCCTGTTTCCTCGTGATAATGCTTTATCTGACCCAGTATCATCTCACGGCCTCTCGGGTCAAGACCTGCCGTTGGCTCGTCCAGAATGAGCACCTTGGGTCGCATTGCCATAACGCCTGCAATGGCAACTCTTCTCTTCTGGCCGCCGGAAAGCTCAAAAGGAGACTTGTTCAGCAGGCTGTCATCAATGCCAACCAGCTTCGCAGTCTCTCTTACACGCTTGTCAATCTCGCCCTCGTCAAGCCCCATATTTGTAGGGCCGAAAGCGATATCCTTATAAACAGTTTCTTCAAATATCTGGTATTCGGGATACTGAAAAACCAGACCTACCTTAAAACGAACATCACGGAGCTTGATATTCTTGTCATGAATGTCAACTCCGTCAATGAATATTTTTCCCGAAGTGGGCTTTATCAGACCGTTAAGGTGCTGGATAAGGGTAGATTTACCCGAGCCTGTGTGGCCGATGATGCCCACAAGCTCCCCTTCTTCGATTTCGATATTAACATCTTTCACCGCAGTCTTTTCAAAGGGCGTCCCCTGACTGTAGGTGTAAGTGAGATTTTCGGTTCTAATTACAGACATCTGTTATCCTCCAGGCGGATACATTTCCTTGCGGATAATGTTCCTGATAAATTGGTCGGTTATGCGCCGACAGAGAGCTTTTTGCTAATCCGTGCAGCATTCACGATGCTGACCACGGGAAGAAGTGAAAGAAATATATAAAGTGCAGCCTTTTTCTTTGTTATGCTGCCGTTTTCAACCAGTTTTTTCACCTGCGCCGACATAAAAACAGCCGACATCACCTGAAATACTATAAGTGCTGTTCCGCTGACACCTGCTGCAAGTACCATGGGCAGAGACGACATTATGGTGTGAAAGCCCACGATCAACACCCACATAGGGAACAGAACAGCCATTACGATAAAGCCTATGCCAAATGTAAGGCAGCCGATAAGTATTGTGGCAGCAATGAGTTTAAGACTGCTTACAGCCGCAAAACTGAATGCGCTCACCGCCGCTATGGCAGCAAAAACAGAAAATGCAGCAGTGCATACAGCGCCGAGGGCCGTTGATGTTTTTGACCACACAGACAGGCAGTGTATATCATCGTCAGGTGAGCCGAACATCTGCTGCTCCTTTGTTTTGCCGTTGTGAAGGGCAAGTCTTACGCAACCGATAACGGAGATAACAGCGGGCAGTATGGAAAGGATACACATTCCCGCAAATGCAAGGATATCCTTGAACTTGCTCTCCCAGAAATATCCGTACTCGTCTATGGAGTCAAATATATCTATTTCGCTTTTCCATCTGAATGAGCAAATACAAAGAATAATTGTCAGGAGCATTGGCACTGCCAGATATATAACTCCAGTGCCCTCTGCCTGCCTGTTTATTTTTCCCGCACAGTCCATACAGAAAAATATTACCAGCGCTATGGTAACAATTAAAATTACTGCAAATCCCATAATTTTTCCCCCTTGCTCCTGTCTCAGTTATTGCGAAGTGATCTTATGCAGATGATGCAAAGTGCTATAAGAGCGATGATGTTTATTGCGGGGACAAGCATAAGGATAAGGAATATCACGCATTTAAGAAGCGAGAAAACACCTTTTCCCAGAAGCTTTATAAGCATTCCCAGTCCGCACAGAACGCAGATTATAGCCGCAATGCAGAAGAACAGCAGTACCCCTACGCCCGAAAGCATTGAAACTATTGTAACACCTGCAACTATAAGCAGGATAATACCTGTAAGAAGTGAAAGCAATACCATAAATCATTCCTCATTTCGATCAAATTTTGTCCGATGATCTCACTCATCGGTACAAATATAACATACTACTCTTAAATAACAGCAGTAACATTGATTAAAATGAGATTAAAACTTTCATTTATCTGTTTGCTGAAAGCAATGAATACAGGTAATCTGAACACTCTTCCTCGTTGATGATGTGAGTATCGGCACCCTCAAAACCGCTGTGATCCATCAGGTACATGAGCTGCGTCACCTGTGGAACGTCAAGACCCACCTCTCTCAGCATATCCACATGAGAGAACACCTCGGAGGGCGTATCGTCAAGTATTATCTTGCCCTTGTCCATTACAACGACTCTTTCTGCCTGAGCAGCCTCGTCCATATAATGGGTTATGAGTATGATGGTTATACCGTTTTCACGGTTGAGCCTGCGAATGGTCTTCATGACCTCTCGTCTGCCCGCAGGGTCAAGCATTGCTGTAGGCTCGTCCAGAACGATGCAGTCGGGGCGCATTGCGATTATTCCGGCAATGGCAACACGCTGCTTCTGACCGCCGGAAAGCTGTGACGGCGAATGCTCACGGTATTCGTACATTCCCACGGCTTTAAGAGCCTCATCTACACGGACTCTCATTTCAGCGGGAGGAACGCCCATATTTTCAAGAGCAAACGCCACGTCCTCCTCAACAACGGAAGCAACTATCTGATTGTCGGGGTTTTGGAAAACCATTCCGATGTGCTTTCTTATATCAAAAAGCTTGCTTTCGTCCGATGTGTCAAAGCCTGCCGCATACATTTTTCCGCCGCAGGGCAGAAGAATAGCGTTCATATGCTTTGCAAGGGTGGATTTTCCGCAGCCGTTGTGCCCCAGAATGACCGTAAAGCTTCCCTTTTTTATTTTAAGGTCAAGTCCGTCAAAAACGAGTATCTTATTTACCTGCGCCTGAGGCTCGTCATCGTCCGCAGGCTCGGAATAATAAAACGTTAGGTTTTCGGCAGAAATTATATCTTCCATAAAATATCCTTTCAAATATTTTCAGCTGTGAACATTGCGGTGGAGCCGCATGGCAGCGCATAGCTTCCCGTTTCCACAGGGAGACCTATCTCATCGGCGCTGACTTTGCCTTTGTATCTGCTGCCCACGGTTTCACCGATAATGTAAGCCATTACCGAGGGAGAAAGCCCCGTAGTGTAGCTGTTGAGCAGGAAGAACAGCGGGTCATCGCTGAGAACGCCCACGCACAGATCCACCAGATCGTAAACGCAGTCCTCCAGCTTCCAGACCTCCTGATTGGGGCCTCTGCCATAGGAAGGAGGGTCCATTATAACAGCGTCATAGCGCCTGCCACGCTTTATTTCACGGACAACGAATTTTTCGCAGTCATCAACTATCCAGCGTATGGGACGGTCGGAAAGTCCTGATGAAGCGGCGTTGTCCCTTGCCCACTGCACCATTCCCTTTGATGCGTCCACATGGCAGACGGAAGCGCCGGCAGCAGCGCAGGCAAGAGTAGCTCCGCCTGTGTATGCAAAGAGGTTGAGCACATTAACTTCCCTGCCTGACGCTATCCTTTCGGATATCATCTTTGCCATAAAGTCCCAGTTGACAGCCTGCTCGGGAAAAAGTCCCGTATGCTTGAAGCCTGTGGGGCGGATATTAAATGTGAGCTTCTGACCTGTGATAAGGTCATAGCCTATCTGCCATGACTCGGGCAGCCTGCGGGTGAACGACCACTGACCGCCGCCCTTTTCGGAGCGGTGATAATGACCGTCAGCCTTATCCCAGACAGGTGTTTTCTTTGCGGTCTTCCATATGACCTGAGGGTCGGGGCGCACAAGCGAGACCTTTCCCCAGTATTCCAGCTTTTCAGAGCAGGTACAGTCAACAAGGCGGTAATCATGCCATCTGTCGGCGCATCTCAATTCAAATTCCTCCCATGGTCATATTTCGGGGCAGCATCTTCGGATAACATCGGCTATCTCCACTGCCATTTCATTTATTGTTTCAAAGAGCTTTCCCTCTATCATAACTCTGATAAGCGGCTCTGTTCCGCTTTCACGGACAAGTATCCTGCCGCTGCCGTCCAGCTCTTTCTCTTTATTTTCTATCATTTCCTCTATTTCGGGAATGTTTTTCCATGCTTCCTTCCATCTGGTGGATATCTTCACGTTTATCATTACCTGAGGATATCTCTCCATAAGCTCCGCAAGCTCGGAAAGTTTTTTGCCGCTGCGCTTCATGACCGAAAGCAGCTGTATCGCCGTAAGCTGACCGTCGCCGGTGGAGGCAAAGTCACGGAAAATAATGTGGCCCGACTGCTCGCCGCCAAGGGAATATCCCCCTGCAAGCATCTGTTCCAGTATGTATCTGTCGCCCACTTTGGTGGTTATCATCTTTATGCCGTTTTCCTTGGCAAAGAAGCTGAAGCCAATGTTTGTCATAACAGTGACCACGGCAGCATTGTCAGGCAGTCTGCCACGCTCGCTCATATCCTTTGCAAAAATGGCAATGAGCTTGTCGCCGTCAACAACAGTACCGTTCTCATCAACAGCAAGGCACCTGTCCGCATCGCCGTCAAACGCAATGCCCAGATCACAGCTGTTTGCCTTTACAAAGTTTGAAAGCTGCTCCAGATGAGTAGAGCCGCAGCTGTCGTTGATGTTTGTGCCGTCAGGCTCGCAGCTCAGCAGATATACCTTTGCGCCAAGCCCTGTAAACAGCTTTTCGGCAGTTGCGGAGGCAGAGCCGTTTGCGCAATCGACTGCTATCCTCATTCCCTCAAAGCTCTTTTCGCCTGTGGCGAGAATATGGCGGATATAGCTTGTCACCGCTTCTCTGTCAACAGTGAGCCTGCCCACATTGCTGCCACTTCTGAGCGACTGGGTCAGCTTTTCGGGAGTATCGAGCACCAGTGCTTCTATTTCTTCCTCGATATCGTCGGAGAGCTTGAAGCCTGTGCCCGAGAAAAGCTTTATCCCGTTAAATTCCATGCTGTTGTGCGAAGCGGATATCATCACTCCCCCATCGGCACGCATGGCTTTTACAAGGAACGCCACTGCGGGAGTAGGAACAACTCCCAGACTTATAACGTCCGCTCCCACTGAGAGGATACCTGCCGTAAGCGCAGCTTCCATAATGTCGGAGGAAATGCGTGTGTCCTTTCCGATAAGTATCCTTGCCCTGTGGCCTGCCTTTTTGCAGAGCACCGATGCCGCCGCTCTGCCTATCTGCATGGCAGTCTCACAGGTAAGCTCGGTCACAGCAACACCTCTGGCACCGTCGGTGCCGAATAATCTGCCCATTAAAGTATGATCTCTCCTCTTTATTCAAACATAGAAATCTGACCGCTTTTTTCAGCGGGAATATTGTAGCCCATATGCCTGTATGCAAGGGATGTTGCGCATCTTCCCCGTGGTGTTCTTGAAATAAAGCCCAGCTGCATAAGATATGGTTCGCAGACATCTTCCAGCGTAACTGCCTCTTCACCTATAGCCGAGGCAAGGGTCTCAAGTCCCGCAGGGCCTCCGCTGTATCCCTTTATGAGCATATTTAGAAATCTCTTGTCAAGATTATCAAGTCCCAGTGAATCTATTTCCATACGGTCAAGGGCGATGGCAGCGATTTCGCCGTTTATCTTTCCGCCGCCGATTACTTCCGCAAAGTCACGGACACGCTTTAGCAGTCGGTTTGCGATACGTGGCGTTCCTCTGGAGCGCTTTGCTATCTCAAGAGCGCCGTCCTTATCGCAGGCAATGCCGAGAATTACGGCAGAGCGCATTACGATATCGGTGAGCTGCTCATGGGAGTAAAGCTCCAGACGTTGGATTATACCAAATCTGTCTCTGAGAGGTGATGTGAGCTGACCTGCTCTTGTGGTAGCGCCCACAAGGGTGAACTTGTGCAGATCTACTCTAAGCGAACGTGCCGAGGGGCCTTTACCGATGATGATATCAAGGGCAAAATCCTCCATTGCAGGGTAAAGCACTTCTTCAATGGAGCGGGAAAGGCGGTGTATCTCATCAATGAAAAGCACATCGCCCTCACCGAGATTTGTGAGCAGTGCCGCCAGATCGCCCGGCTTTTCAATGGCAGGACCTGAGGTTATGCGGATATTTACGCCCATTTCGTGGGCGATTATGGCAGAAAGTGTGGTTTTTCCAAGACCCGGAGGGCCGTAGAGAAGCACATGGTCAAGAGGCTCGTTTCTCTGCTTTGCAGCTTTGATATATACCGCAAGATTTTCCTTTACCTTTTCCTGACCTATATATTCGTTAAGAGTTTTGGGCCTCAGAGAATAATCAACGTCGTCCTCGTCGGAAGGCATCGCCTCTGGAGAGACCATTCGCTCTTCAAAATCAATATCGCTTTGTTCCAGCAAGTTTCAATCATTCCTTTCGGCTTACCTATTATCAGAATTTTGCAAGGCTCTTCAGTGCCTGACGGATCAACTCCTCCGCAGAGAGAGCGGGATCAAGCTTTGAAACGGCGCTTTCCGCCTCTGCCTGAGAGTAGCCCAGTACCAGCAGAGCGTCCAGAGCCTCCCCTGCTGCTCCGCCCGAGATTAGCACTCTGTTCACGGCTGCGGGAGCGGAGCTTTCCGCAAAGCTCATCTGTTCCTTGGATATCTTGTCTTTAAGCTCCAGAACTATTCTCTGAGCCATTTTGGGGCCAACGCCCTTAGTCTTTGTAAGAAGCTTGTGATTGCCAGTCGCTACAGCAAGAGCAAAGTTATTTGGGTCAATATCCGAAAGGATACTGAGCGATACCTTGGGGCCAACGCCCGAAACTCCCAGCAGCAGCTTGAAACAGCCCAGCTCCTGCCTGTCATGAAAGCCGAAAAGCTCAATGTCGTCCTCACGGACATGGAGATAGGTATAAAGGGTTTCCTCGCTGCCTATATCTCCCATGCGTGCAAGGGTGTTATAGGTGGTTCGGCAGCCGTAGCCAACACCGCCGCATTCTATTACCGCAAGACCTGCTTCCTTGTGAACGAGAGTTCCTCTTACGCTGTATATCATATTATCAATCCTTATTGTATCAGTTGAATTTTATAGCCGATGAGCAGTGACCGTGGCATATTGCCAGAGCCAATGCGTCGGCAGTATCATCGGGCTTAGGTACGGAAGCCAGCCCGAGGATCGAGCGTGTCATCTCCATGACCTGCTTCTTTTCCGCTCTGCCGTAGCCTACAACAGACTGCTTTACCTGCAGCGGCGTGTACTCAAACACTGGCACGCCCATTTCGGCAGCAGCGAGTATGATAACGCCTCTTGCCTGAGCAACATCAATGCCCGTTTTCTGGTTCGTGTTGAAGAAAAGTTTTTCGATACTCATGGCATCGGGCTTGAAGGTGTCAAGCACTGTTTCCATATCGTGATAGATATCCATGAGCCTCAGTGTGAAATCCGTGCCTGCTTCCGTAGTGATAGCGCCATAGCCCAACGGTCTGAACTTGTAGCCGTCATAATTCAGTATCCCATAGCCCACGATAGCATAGCCGGGGTCTATTCCCAGTATTTTCAACAGTACACTTCCTTCACAGCAAATCACTTCTTTTAATTATAACATAAACCGTTATATGTTGCAAGTTTTTTTGAAAATATTTTTCCGCAGTTCATTGTGATAAATACCTATTGTATCCGATGAAATTTGTTTAATCTGACTATCTGCAAGATAACGAAAAATGCTGACCGCCACGGCAAGGTAAGCGGTCTGCGATAAGAATATAAGCTATAAGCTATGATATCAGCTTCGGGGGTTATCAGCATCAACAGGTACCCACAGCCCTGAGCTGTTTTTTACCATGCCCGATCTGCGGCGGTCTATCTCTTCCATAAGCTTTTCGTTCATTTTCTTTTCAGCACTGTCCAGCATATCCGATACGGCAGTAAGCTCCTCATCGGAAAGAATATCTGCATTTATGTGCTTTATTCTCGGCATAATTTTTCCTCCCCATTATGGTATAAGTTAATATAAACTATACCACATTTTTAGGCTTATTTCAATCGGTATCGAAAAAATTTTCGTAAGCTACTTTTCGTACTCATTTTTCAGCTTTTCAAGAGCTTTTTTTTCGATTCTCGAAACATATGAGCGGGATATATCCAGCTTTTCCGCCACTTCCCGCTGAGTAAGGGGCTTTTTGCCGTAAAGGCCATATCTGTAAAGGATTATCTCCCGCTCCCTGTCGTCAAGGCTGTTTTCCACAAAGCCGTACAGCTGGCGGGATTTTATCATGGTGTCTATCCTGTCAACCATGTTGTCGTCCTCGGCGATAATGTCCATCAGGCTCATGCTGTTGCCGTCCTTGTCAACGTCAACAGGCTCATCAAGGTAAACGTCACGTGCACTTTTCTTGGCACTTCTGAAGTACATCAGTATCTCATTGTCGATGCACTTAGCTGCATATGTGGCAAACCTGGTGGATTTGGAATTGTTGAAGGTGGATACCGCTTTTATAAGTCCTACAGTGCCGATGGAGATAAGCTCTTCCGTATCTGCGTTGGACGTGTAATATTTCTTCACCACATGAGCCACAAGCCTGAGATTATGCACGATAAGCTCAGAGCGGGCGGAAGTGTCCCCCTCTGCCATGCGGCGGAACGCCTCCGCCTCATGCTGTGCAGACAACGGCTTTGGAAATACCGTGCCGCTTTCCATATGCAGTGCAAAGTACAGCATATTTTCCATAAGCCATGATATCAGTCCGCCGAACATAAAAAATCACCTCGGATATATTATTTAAAATAATATATTCAAGGTGAGATTTGTCCTATTCTGTTTTATTCGGCGGTATTGCTGCCGTTCTCTTCGGTAGCGGCGGAAGCAGCTGCCTTTTTCTCGGAAAAGCGCTTCATAGCCTGCATTCCGAAAATAATAACTCCGCCGATAAGGAACGGTATGATGCGGAATGTACCGAAGGTCATGGGAGGCTGAGGGTCATCAAGAGTTGCGGGACCCATAATAACTGCGTATATGGAACCTATCATCAGACCGATTATAAGGTAAACCGTTGCTCCCCTGTGCTTTTCAAGGGCACGCTGGATTATCTTGATTATTGAGATAACGCCTGTGATGATTCCCAGACCGAAAACTATAAGAAGAGGAAGTGCATGGAAATCCAGATGGAGCAGGTCTTTTATTCCTGTGATTATGGGAACATACAGACCGAAAATGAGCATCAGCGTGGAGCCTGAAATTCCCGGGAGGATCATTGCGCATATTGCGATAGCGCCTGCAATAAATATGTAGAGGTACATCAGCAGGCCGGGGTTATCGAGGTTAAGACTGTTGTCGGTGCCGCCTACGGGGTTAAGGTGGGTTATAGCCGCAACTATTACTATGCCTATAAGCAGGAAGAATGACATACAAGCCCTGTCCTTCAGGCATTGCTTTTCTTCCATTATTACAAGAGGTATGGCAAAGATTATGAAGCCGATGAACAGAGATGATACGGTGTAAATATGGCTCTCAAACAGGCTTGACAGCATAACCACCGCCATAAGGAAGCCGATTATCCAGCCTATTCCCAGATTTATCAGATAGAAAAAGGCTTTCTTGCGTTCCTCCCATGAGCCTGTTATCAGGTTGCCGAGAGCATTTATGAAATTGTCGTAAAATCCCATAAGAAATGCCACCGTGCCGCCCGAAACTCCGGGAACGCTGTCGGCAAGGGACATACAAAAGCCGTGTATGGCTGTGATGAGCTTGTTCATTGTTGTGACCTATCCTTTCCACTTGCGTTTTATGTATATATTTTGTTGTCCGAATGACAGGTTTCAGTATAACACACTTTACATTTCTTTGCAATAGAATGCTCTGAAATTATATGAGATTTTTACGAAAATTTCTTGAAATTTTCGGGTAAGTATGTTATAATGAACTTAATCGAAAATATGCGCCCGTTCAGAGCGCCTTTGTCGGATAAAAATGAAGGAAGGTCATATTATGGGCAGTTACATAAAAACCTACATGAGATCGGTAGATAAAGCCCTCGAGGACGAAAGCACCGACTTTGCGGCACTGAAAAGAGAACATCTTGTACAGATAGAGTTTATCCAGCACGAGCGCCTTATCCACCTTATGGTGACGATAATGTGCTGTATCCTGTTGTTTATAGGGATGTGCGTATTTTTCCTTTCGCAGCTCACTGCGTTTATGGTCGTAAATGCACTGCTTCTTATACTTGATTTCAGTTACCTTATATATTACTTTTTCATTGAAAACAGCACCCAGCAGCTTTACAGGCAGTACAACAAGATCTGCGCAAAGCTTGAGCCTGATAACAAGACAGTTACCGAGCTTCTGACCGATAAGAAAATGACCTGAACTTAATTTAGATTGGAGGATCTGCCGTGAAAGTCACACCGGAGATCGTTCGTGAGATTATAGATAAAAAAGATATAATAGTGGAGTTCCAGCCGATATATTCCCTTAACACAAGAAAGTTTATCGGCCTTGAAGCTCTTTCAAGAGGTGTTTACAACGGCGAGATAGTTTCGCCGTTTTTCCTGTTCGATTATGCCAAAAAGGACGGCACCGCATTAAAGCTTGACAGAATATGCCGTGAAAAGGCGATGAAGGCTTTTTCAGCCGAGACATCAGCTCCGTCGCTGTTCATCAATTTCGAGACATCTGTTCTCAACGGCATAACTTCAGGCACGGGCGAGATAATGAAAACGGCTGCGGAAAACAACATTTCTCCCCAGAATATCGTTATCGAGCTTAACGAATCACAGGTAAAGGACTCCTACAACCTGATGATGTTCGTGGATTTTTACCGTTCAAAAGGCTTTCTTATTGCACTTGACAATGTGAGTGCAGGGCTTGACACCCTTAACCGCATAATGCTCATAAATCCCGATATCATCAAGATAGACAGGGCGATTGTCTCCCAGATAGATTCAAGCAAATATAATCAGGAGGTTTTCCGCTCCATCATCAACACCGCAAAGCAGATAGGCGCAATGACCGTTGCCGAGGGTGTTGAGACTGTAGATGAGGTCATCACCTGCATGATAATGGGCGTGGATTATTTTCAGGGCTTTTATTTCCAGAAGCCTGAGCAGTTCAACTATCTTTTCACCAACGAAGCAAGAATGAAAATAGAGGACGCTGCCCAGAAGCTTAACATCTCTACCAAGAAAAACCCCACCATTGTCAATATGAAGATCGAGAGCTACAAGCGCATCATTTACAATCTTGTGAACCGTCTTTCCTGTATGACAACGGACGATTATAACGCAGAGCTCAGAAATTACGTCAACGAGCATACCGAAATAGAATGTGCGTTCCTTATCAATAAAAAGGGCTTCCAGATAACCGACACAGTAATGTCCCCCGGAGTTGAGATACTGGAGGGTTATCACCCTGCAATAGTCGGCGTGAACCATGATATAAAGAATTATTTCTACGCTATAAAAGAGCAGATCGAAGACCCGTTTATTTCGGGCTGGTACATATCCAATGCAACAGGTAAGAGCTGTAAGACCATTTCCTCGAAATTCTACGATAAAAACGGTGAAATGATAGTTGCCTGCGTGGACTTGAAAAAGCAATAAAAATAAGAGCTTTCCGAAACAAAAACGGAAAGCTCTTTTCTTTTGCTGTGTCAGACTATTTTCAGTCCCAAAAGCTTTGCAAGCTCTATAGCCTGCTCGTAATTTACCTTTACATCTTTAAGGGCGGACAGCGAAAATCTTGCGCCGCTTATGCTGCTGCTTGAAAAATCACAGCCGCCTATGTCAGCTCCCCCGAAGTCGCAGCCGCTGAAAACATTGTTTTTCAAAGCAGTGCCCCTGAGCTTTGCATCGGCAAATGAGCTTTCGTTGAGAGTACAGTCCTTTAGTGAGGATTTTTTGAATGTGCAGGCTCCGAAAGATGAGTAAGGCCCTGTGCAGTCGGAAAAAACACAGCTTTCCAGCAGGCTTTCGGAAAATGAGCTGCCTGTGATTCGGCATTTATCGAAGCTGCACTGCTTAAAGGTGCAGTCATACATATGTATATTGGAAAGGTCGCAGCCTTTGAAGCTTACATTTTTGAAATAGACCTTTTCAAACTCACATTCTCTGAAACGGCAGCTGTTGAAATCCGATTCCTCGATATCAATTCCGTAAAGCTTTATCCCGCGCACCATATCATCGGAAAAGGACTGCTTTTCAATATCGTCCTCATTTTCCTGTGCATTGAGCATAATTTCCTGTAGATCCATAGAACACTCCTGTAAAAATTCAGGCTGCCGAGGTCATCGGCAGCCTGCTTAATTATTCATCATCAAAATTTCCGGGAATATGCAGCTGTTTTACAGGAATTCTTTTAAGAGGTGAATAAGAAAACTTGGGACAGGAAGCGTCCCCGTTTACGAGGCCTCTTTTTTCACATAAAACCTTTCCGCCGTCCTTTGCTCTTGTGCCGAATGCGCAATACTGACATTGGGGCTGAATATCGTTGCCGAAGTATTTCTTCTTTGCCATATGAACATTCCTTTCCTGTGGATGGATTATCCTGCGGCAATGATGTTTTATGTAATGCCGCTGTTTATCATTATTCATTATATCACATTTTTTTGTTTTTGACTATAGTTTTTTGTGAGATTATTAAAATCGTCATAATCAACAAAAATATAGAAAGTATTGGTTGATTATGACTAATAATGACAGCTTCTCTGCTGATGGAAGCGTTTACAGCCACTGCTTCTGTGGGAAAATAATCGGGCATTATCAGCCTGCATATCAGAAAAGCTGCGGCGGAGCATGGTATTCTGCACAGGAGTGCTTTCATAGGCGAAAATCCCCTGCAAACGGACATTATCTGTAAATGAACACAAATGCCTCCGAAGCTGAGCATTGCCGCTGCCATGGGGATAGTTACTGTAACATCGCCGAATATCCTTGTAAGATTGCTTATTTCAAGGAATGACCGCACAAAGGGATATATCTGTGCAGGCGGATATTTTATTGCCCGTGAAAGCAGAGCGGAGACTGCTCCGAATGCTCTCAGCTTGCCCAGTATTCCCATTACCGCCGCCATAAAGATTATCATGCCGCATATCATTGCCATGCTTTCCGCTCCAGCTCTTACAGATTCGGTGAACAGGCTTGCCGAGAATGTGACCTCTGCCTTTTCTTCCGACCGTGGAGGTATCTTTCGGGTAAAGGAGGTTAACAGAACTCCCAGCAGATTTGCCCCTGCCACGGCAAGAAAAATATATCCGCTCATGCCTGCAATATCGGGAGCAACGGCAACAGCCACGGCGGAGATATATGCAGGCCCCGGAGCGATGCAGAAACAGAGCATTTCTTCCGCCTGTTTTGGGGTTATCTTCCCCTCTGTCTCCATCTGGCTTATAAGCGAAGCGCCTATGGGATAGCCTGCGAACTGGCTTATGAGGAAGATTGGGAAAAACTCAGCGGGCATTCGCAGTATATATCGTGATATCCATGAAAAGGGTCTGCCGATGAGCTTATATGTGTTTGTGGATATCATCAGCTTTGACAGAACGGTGAATGCGTAAAGTGACGGTATCATTACCGTAAGGCACAGCCCTGCGGCAGTCTTTGCCTCGGCAGCTGTTTCACGGCACGCCCATATCATTGCGGCTGCGCAGGCTGTTAGGGCGATCGCCTGCAAGCGACCTTTCAGATGTGTTTCTTTCATGTTATCCTCCCGTTTCGGGCATATGAAAGCCCGTCCATCAATATATATAATATGAAGCGGCGGATAATATTCCGATAATCTTTTATCTGAAAGGAACGGTAATACATATGGATCTGAAGCCATTCAACACGCAGATAACCGTATGCGGCAATTCTTATCTGGAGATAGAAAACTGCAGGCGGATAATGGAATATAACGATATTTATCTTAAAGTAAAGGCATCGTCGGGGCTGGTGGTGGAGATATGGGGCACAAATCTGCGGCTTTCCGACTATAATACAGACGGCATATCCGTCCGTGGCAGGATAGCTTCCATTGAGCTCCACGGCAATGAGGACGAGGTGGAGTAAAATGAATCTGTATGAAATAAGAAGCCGCACATATTTTGAGATATCCTCCGACAGCGGCGATTACAACAAGTTCGTAAATGCCCTGCGATGCAGTCCCGTGCAGTTCTTCGGGCTGGAGATACGTAAAAATGTTATCAGCGGATATGTCCGCACCAAGGATATGAAGCGCCTTTGCAGTCTTGCAGAGGCATACAGGCTCAATGTGACCCAAAGCAGTGAGCATGGTGCGGCGGTGGTCCTGAAAAAATATAAAAAGCGCTACGGTCTTGTGATAGGCTTTATGCTGTCTGTGGGGATAATAGCGTTCCTGAATGATAGGGTGATGATGATAGAGATAGGCGGAAACGAGACTATCTCCGACAGCAGGATAATATCGCTGCTTGAAGATACGGGCATAAGCATAGGCAGCAGGATATCCGACATTGACCTTCGCCAGGCGGAAAGGCGCATAAAGGGAATGGACAAGGACGTGGGCTGGATAGGTATTCGTCACACGGGAAGCAGGGTCGTGGTGGAGATATCCGAGCTTACCGAGCCGCCCGAAATGCAGAGCAAGAACACTCCCTGCAATATTGTGGCATCAAGGGACGCACAGATAAAAAATGTCCGCCTTTACAGCGGAATGCTGGTGCCGATGGTGGGCGATGGTGTAAAAAAGGGTGATATCATTGTAAGCGGAGTGGTAGATACAAAATACGGCAGAAGCTTTTATGTCCATTCTATCGGGGAGATAACAGGGATATACACCGAGAAAATGACCTTTTCCAAGCCGCTTGAATGTGAGGAATATGTGGGAGCGGGCACGGCAGAAAAGAAAGCCATATCTATTTTCGGGAAGCGCTTTGTTTATTCCTCCGAGGGCAGTGTTGACGGCGAATATGAGTACAATGAGGACGAAACTCCCCTGACACTTGGAAAAATAACCTTTCCCGTTTCAAGGGTGGATATGCACTATCATTTGCTGGAAAAAGTGACTGTCACCCGAACCGAGGAGGAAGCCGAACAGCTTATTGGCGAGAGGATAGACAGGTACGAGAAAAACTTTATCACAGGAAATTCCGAGATAGTTCAGCGGGATATTGAAAAAAGCGTATCGAACGGCGTTGTGACCTTTTCCGTTACCTATACTCTCGAGGGTGAGATAGGCGTAGAAAAGCAGATATTTGCAAGATATGAGGACGCACAGGAACTTGAAAAGAAAACAGAAGAGAGTAAGTGAAAAGATCCTCTGGCCGGATATCAGTCAGAGGATCTCTTTTATTTGTGCAGGTCTGTTTTGTGCTGTTCTTCGTATTTGTGCTTGGTTGCAAGTCCGCCACGGATATGACGCTCACGTTTGTTTGTTTCAAGTATCTCTTTCACTGCGGGAAACATTGACGGACTTATTTTCGGCAGCTTTTCTGTCAGGTCTTTGTGTACGGTCGTAACAAAAGCGAAAATCGCTGCCTATTTTCAGCTCGTCCAGAAGATCAAAATAAACGTCTATTTTTCCGCTTTTATCCACAGTGATCTTGCTGATGATCTGCCTGAGTTGGGCGTTGGTCATTTTCTCAAATGTAGTTATTGCTTTCGCAGAGGAGAACATATTTTCGAGTTTTTTTTGAAGGCTGTCCCCTTTTGCCGCTCTGCCGTCAATGAGCCGAAGCTCGCTGCGGATATTTTCCGCTTCCTCGTTTATATCCTTTGCCTTTGTATTCAGCTCATCACGGGAAATAAGCTCGTCAACGTACATATCCATATACCTTTCACGCTTTTTTTCAAGCTTTCTCAGCCTTGATTTAAGCTCGGAGATCTTTTCGGCACCGCTGTCACTTTTGCCGCATATCTCATTGAATCGTGCGATAACAGTGCGTGTGAATTCTTCTCTGTTTGCGATTATCCGGGAAAAGTATGCCTGCAGGTCATGGGTAAGGTCGGCTTCGTTTATAATTGTGCGGTTGGGGCAGCTGCCTGTGCCGTTGGAGTTTCGTCCGCTGCATATCCATCGGACGCTGCCACGGTAAACAGAGCGCCTGAAAGAATATCCGCATTCACTGCATCGGATAAGTGTGCTGTAAAGGTGTTTGCTGCTTTGCCGCTCATGGGTCATATTAAAGGCGGCATGGCGCTTTTTTAGCAGCTCCCCTGCCTGTCGGAAATCCTCATCTGAGATGATCCGCAGTTCGGGGCGGAAGACGATTATCCAGTTGTCCTCGCTTTTTGCAATGCGCTCCCCTGTCAGGAAGTCCTTGACCTCCTCTTTGCCGTTGACTATTCTGCCTGTGTATATGGGGTTGGTGAGTATCCTGCACACAGCGTTCTGAGTCCATTTGCTGCTGCGTTTTGTTCTTATTCCTTTTTCATTAAGGGCGTTTGCGATTTTAAGCGCTCCCATTCCTTTGCTGAGGTACATATCGTAAATATCATGTATCACAGCGGCTTCATGCGGATTGATATCCATATTGAAATAGTTCCCCGCTATTTTGTCATAGCCGAAAACGATGTTTGGAACACGTCCCTTTTGCGCATTGACCCGCTTGCCGAATTTTACACGCTTGGAGGTGTTTGCGGACTCCTCCTGCGCAAGCGCCGCAAAAATGGTAAGCACAAATTCTGAATTGCCCAGCACTTTCTGATTTGATGTGAGAAACACTGTCTCGATATCAAGTTCTTTAAGGGTGCGTATGCTTTGCAGGAAATCCACGGTGTTGCGGGCAAAGCGTGAGATGTCCTTTACCACTACCATTTCAAACTGCCTTTGCCTTGCGTCCTGCATGAGCCTGAGAAATTCTCTGCGGTTCTTTATTTTTGTGCCCGATATGCCCTCGTCGGCATACAGCCGTACCATATTGTGACCGTTCTTTTCCGCAAATTCGGCAAAGAACTTTTTCTGGGTCTCAAGGCTGTTGAGCTGGTCTGATTTATCGGTGGATACACGGCAGTATGCGGCAATATTCATTGCGTGGCTTCCTTTCATATTACATAGCTTTAGGTAAGAACCTGTCTTCATAAGAAATGTGTGCGGATTTTCGAGCATAATTTTGTTGCAGAGTAGGCAAAAATCCGCAGGCGGGCTTTCGCCCGGCAAGGATTTTTAACGCAGTCTGCGGCAAAATTTGCCGAAAAGACGTGCGCATATGCTTGTGAAGACGGGTTCTAATATGATATCATACTTTATGTGGGGAAAAACGGTGTTTGGTAGTTGTTATGGGTAAAGTAATTCCACAGATATCTTTGCGCAGTAAAAATACAGGTCAATATCCATTTCACAGCAGCTGAACTTGTAGCGGCGCTCCTGACCCGGACCATAGTCATCAATAACAAGCCCGTGAAAAAAGCCGTTGAGGGTATCAAAGCTTATCCGACCGCTTACATCTGTTAACAGCATTTTCAGCCAGTATTTCTTTTGCTCGTCCCGAATAACCATTTCAATATTATTGATATAGTCGTATTTGTCGGTATCATCAAATACGGTCTGATATTTAAATTCGTCAATGAAATTGAAAGTGTCCCAGCGATGACAGCTTTCGGGCAGCTTGCTCAGGAGTATGTCAATGCCTTCAATATCTTTCATTTGATCCATTACATATATTCCGTTCATGGCTTATCTTCCGTTCAGTTCTTGTCATCTTTAAGGCGTGATTTTACAGCGGCAATTACCGTCTGAAGCACCTTTATTCGGGCATATTTCTTGTCATTGGCTTCTATCACGTTCCACGGGGCATAGGCGGAAGATGTCTTTGCAAGCATTTCGTTGACGGCAGCTTCATACTGCTCCCACTTTTCCCTGTTGCGCCAGTCCTCATCGGTTATTTTCCACTGCTTAGCAGGGGTGTTCTGACGTTCTGTAAAGCGCCTGAGCTGTTCGTCCTTATCTATCTGGATCCAGAATTTTACGATTATAAAGCCGCTGTCGGAAAGCTCCTTTTCAAATCCGTTTATTTCATCGTAAGCCTGAGCGCAGCGTTCGGCGGGAGTAAAGCCCTCGAGCTTTTCCACCATAACTCTTCCGTACCAGGTGCGGTCGAAAATGGCAATGTGGCCTGTCTTGGGAATATTGTTCCAGAAGCGCCACAGGTAATGGTGAGCAAGCTCTGTTTTATCGGGAGCGGCAATGGGTATCGCCTCATAGCCTCTTGGGTCAAGGGCAGATGATATGCGCTTGATAGCTCCGCCCTTTCCCGCAGCGTCCCAGCCCTCAAATGCGATTATCATGGGTATTTTTGCCTGATATAGACTGCTGTGGAGCTTGGAAAGCTCTTTCTGGCATTTCTTCAGCTGTTCGGCATAATTTTCGTCCGAAAGCGTTTTGTTTTCAAGTGAAATATCGGAAAGCTTTGGCATTGGCAGCAACTTGTATTGCTTATCGGAGGTAAAAGTTACCTTTGGAGAATCAAGGGCACTTGTTATACGGTTGGCAACGGTACTGAACATCTGATATTTGGCGAAAGTCTTATCGGTTGTGTCGATAACAGTCCAGTGAGCCTGCGGGGTATCGGTCCGGGTGAGCATATCGTCAAATGCCTTATAATATTCGTCATAAAGCTTGTGACGCTTTTTATCCCGCTCGGTCACTCTCCACTTGGTCTCGCTGCTTTCACGAAGCTTGTCAAAGCGGCGCTTCTGCTCCTCCTTGCTGATCTGCAGGAAGAATTTTATGATAAGATAACCGTCATTTCTCAGCTGACGTTCAAATTCGTTGACGGTCTTTACTCTGCGGGCGTATTCCTTATCGGAGATATCCTCTTCCATACATGCGACTGCAAGCTCCTGATACCAGCTTCTGTCCATGACTGCCATTTTGCCGTATTCGGGGATATTTGCCCAGAAGCGTTTCATCATAGGATAGCGCATCTGAGCGCTGTCAGCAGGCAGGGTGGAATAGACCTTGAAAAATCTGGGGTCAAGATGTTTTATAAGGTCGCCTATCAGACTTCCCTTTCCCGATGCGCTCCAGCCTTCAAAAATAATGATGACTGGGAGTTTGTTTTCTCGGATTTTCAGCTGAAGCTCCGCAAGCGTCTGCCTGAGCTGAACGGTCTTTTCTTTAAGGTCGGAATTATCATTGGTGTTTGTTAATGCGTTTTCAAGCATATAAGCGTCCTCCTTTTTGTGCCGATGAACTTTAAAATATATTAACATATTCAGCCGTGATTATCAAGAGTTTTTTGGCGATATAGGCAAATTTTATCAAATCTCTTGGCAAATGAATTAGCCTGTGCTAATATATAAATGACCCAAAACAAGTATGGTCATTTAATTGACAGAGGTGTAAAATACCTGTATCATGCTTTTATAGGCAGGATACGGGAAATAAAATATAAAGGAGTTTTTACTATGTCTGTGTGGATAATTATTGTTGAATGCCTTGTTATTTCTGTTCTCTTTTCAATAATGGTGGTGACAATGCTGAATAAGGATCCTGTGAATATGAGAACTTGTCTTCACAAGATAAATGTGGTAAAATAAAAGAACAATGAGATATACAAGTGATATGACGGAAAGTCAATGGGAAATAATAAAACCAATATTACAGGAAGCAAAATACAGGAGCTTGGAAGAAAAGCGAGAACAGATAAATGCGGTATTTTACTTGGTGAAAACAGGGTGTCAATGGAGGAACCTGCCAAAAGATTTTCCTAAGTGGAAGACCGTATATAGCTTCTATAGAAGAGCTTGTCTGAATGGAATATGGGATAAAATACAGAAAGCACCGGTCAAAAAAGTTCGTTTGGCAAAAGGTAGAAAAGAAGCTCCAAGCTATGCTTTGATTGATTCACAAAGTGCTAAAACAGTATCATCAAATGAAAACCGAGGATATGACGGCGAAAAAAAACAAAAGGACGAAAGCGGCATATAGTAACAGATACAATGGGAAATCCGCTTTGTGTGCACGTCCATGCCGGCAACATTCACGATACCAAGGGCGGAGTATATACTTTTGAAAAAGCTTTATATCGTTATCCCACACTTATTGGCGTTCGTGCCGATCAAGGATACAGGGGTACTTTTAAAAACACGTTTGAAATTTTTCACAATTTAAGAACCCGTCTTCACAAGCATATGCGCACGTCTTTTCGGCAAATTTTGCCGCAGACTGCGTTAAAAATCCTTGCCGGGCGAAAGCCCGCCTGCGGATTTTTGCCTACTCTGCAACAAAATTATGCTTGAAAATCTGCACACATTTCTTATGAAGACAGGTTCTAAAAGTTGATATTTCTCCGCGAATAAAAAATGAATTTGAAATTCAGCCTGTTCGTTGGGTAGTTGAACGAACATTTGGCTGGATGACTTGGTCTAGGCGTTTGTCAAAGGACTATGAAATTAGGCCTTTTTACCAAGAAAATATTTGTATTATTTCCAATTTGCAAACCATGTTGCGTCGATTTTAGCTTGTGAAGACAAGTTCTGACATAGACATAAAAAATCGCCATATACACAAGGCATTATGCTTTTGTGTATATGGCGATGATTTTTTTGTATTGACCTTATACGCTGCCTATGCGCCAGCCCTCAGCCTTTTCCCTTATCTGTACAAAGCGCCTGTAAACGCCGTCCTGACTGATAAGCTCGCTGTGAGTTCCCTTTTCGGCAATTCTGCCGTCATCGACTACAAGTATCTGATCGGCGTGCTCGATAGTTGCGAGACGATGTGCGATGGTGATGATCGTCTTGCCCTTTGTAAGCTCGGATATTGCCGACTGGATAAGATGCTCGTTTTCGGGGTCGATGGAAGCGGTGGCTTCGTCAAGGATTATGATAGGAGCATTTTTGAGGATAGCTCTTGCGATGGATATTCTCTGCTTTTCGCCGCCTGAAAGAGTTCCGCCGCCCTCGCCTATAACGGTGTCATAGCCCTGAGGGAGAGCCGATATAAAGTCGTGGCAACGTGCCTTTTTGGCTGCGGCTATCATTTCCTCTTCGATAGCGTCGGGCTTTCCGAAGCAGATGTTTGCACGTATGGTATCATTGAAAAGATATACGTTCTGGAAAACCATGGAGATGTTTGAAAGCAGACTGTCGCAGGTCATTTCACGCAGGTCATGGCCGCCTACTGTGATGCTTCCGCTGTTGGGATCATAAAATCTGGCAAGCAGGCTGCAGATAGTGGTCTTTCCTGAGCCGGACGGACCCACAATGGCGGTAGATGTCTTTTCGGGAATAGAGAAGCTTACATTTTTAAGCACCTGACGGGAATCATATCCGAAATCAACATTTTTGAACTCGATATCGTAGTGGCTGAGAGGAATATTCTTTCCGTTTTCATCAATAAAGCTGCTTCCTTTAAGAGCATCCAGCTGATCCATTGCATCGTCGATAACGCTGAGAGTGTGTGCGCTGTCGCTGATAGGTTCAAGGCTTGCAAATACCACAAAGGAGAAGAACACGAACATGAGCATTACGGAAAAGTCCATCTTTCCGTTAAGGCACATAAGTGACGCTGCAAGTGCAAGTGCTACCGAGCCGCATTTAAGGGCTATCAGGTGGCAGAGATTTGAGGGAAGATATCCCCACTCTATTTTAAGATGTATGCGCTTGCTGTCCCCTACCGCCTTTGTGACGGAATCCATGGAAGCACCGCTTTTTCCGAAGGACTTAACTACCGCAAGTCCTCTTGAGTATTCGATTATTGCGCCTGTCATATCCTTGTTAGCCTGAGCCTCAACAGGTGAATTTTGGGCGCTGTAGCGTGAGATGAGCACAAGGAATATGAATGAAACCGCTGCGGCTGCCAGTGCTATAAGTGCGGTCACGGGGCTGAATATTGCAAGTGTGACAAATATAACGATAAAGTTCAGATATCCGCCTACGAAATTATCGACCATTCGTATGCCCATATTTTCAAGGGTAGAAAGACCTGTGGTTACCGAGTTGAGTATATTTCCCGTGCTTACCTGCTGGAAATAGCCGAGAGATACTCGCTTCAGGGCATCACCTACTGCAAGGCGGTCACGGGCGGTAAGCTCATAGCCGATAGACTCCTGAAATCTTGCTCTGAGATAATCAAACAAGAATCTGAGGGCAACGAAAACGATCTGCAAAACAAGGCTCTTCCATATCCAGCTTCTGTCAAAGGCTGTGCCGTTCATTTTTGAGTCAATAAGCAGTCCTATGGTATAGGCTGCGACCATTATTGGCATAGCTGTGAAAATATGAGATAAAAATGATACCGCAAAGCCTGCGTAAAGCCTGCCCTTAAATTCACCGCACCAGTTGATTATGCGCTTGATAGTTTTAAACATTTTCCGCACCTCCGTTTGTGGCAACAGCCCAGTCCTTTGCGCCTATATGGGCTTCCCACATATCCTTGTAAAGCGGGCAGTCTGCCAGAAGCTGTTCCTGGGTTCCCTGAGCAAGTATTTTGCCGTTTTTCAGCACAACAATATTGTCGGCAGATTTAATGGTAGAAAGTCTGTGGGCAATTACCAGCAGAGTTTTGCCCTTGGTGAGAGCTGTTATGGACTGCTGTATCTTATGCTCGTTTTCGGGGTCGGTAAATGCTGTTGCCTCGTCAAGAATTACTATGGGAGCATTTTTGAGCATCATTCTTGCAATGGCGATACGCTGCTTTTCGCCGCCTGACAGGCGCTTTCCTGCTTCACCGGCGGGAGTGTCGTAGCCATTGGGGAGCTTGTTTATAAACTCCTCGCACTGGGCTGCTCTTGCAGCTGCCTTTACCTGTTCATCGGTTGCCTTGGGATCGCCCAGACGGATATTTTCAAGTATGGAGCAGCGGAAAAGGAAGTTATCCTGTGTAACAAAGCTTACATATTCCGAAAGCTGGGAAAGGGGCATATCCTTGACGTTCACGCCGCCTATCTCTATGCTGCCCGAGCTTACGTCCCAGAAGCGGGCGATAAGCTTTGCCACTGTGGATTTTCCTCCGCCGGATGGGCCAACAAGAGCTGTGAAGCTGCCCTGAGGGAGCTTCATGGCAATGCCGTGGAGGACTTCATCATCAGCATTTCCCATGTAGGAAAATCTGACATTTTTAAGGGAAACATCTATCTTTTTAACATCTGCACGCTTTGCAGGCTCGGGAAGCTCCTTCATATTAAGAAACTCTTCCAGTCCTTCAACCGTGAACTTGACCTGACGCATATTTTCGGAGAATACCTCCAGCTTTGCAAGCGAGCCTACCATGGAGATAGAAAGCATTACTGCCAGTGCTGCCTGCGCAGGAGATATGGTTCCCGATGATGCCAGAGCCAGCGCTGTGGGCAGTGTTCCGATAAGTGTTGAGGGGAAAAGCGCAAATGCAAGCTTCATGGTCACATATGTGGAAGCGAGCCACTTTACAACAAATGTTTTAAAGTCGTTTATTGCGCCTGCGTATTTTTCGTAGGAAACGCCTGCACGTCCGAAAGCTTTGATAACTTCAATTCCCTCGATATACTCAACCACGGTGCTGTTCATATAAGCGCCCGCCTGATCGTATTTATCGAAGTTTTCGCCGCTTATTTTAAAGGTAAGCCCCATGCAGATAAATGACAGAGGGAATGTTACCAGCGATGCCAGAGCAATTCGCCAGTCGATGCAGATGAGAGCGATAATGCTCACTACAGGCAGCACGATATGTCCTGCACCCTCGGGGACCATGTGAGCAAGAGGAGGTTCGAGATTTTCAATCTTATCCACCATCATGTTCTTTATTTCGCCTATGGAGTGATTCTCCACATCTCCGAGAGGTGCGTGGAGAAATCTGTCTGCCAGACGGAGACGAAGTCCCTCAAGAACATTGTATGCCATATTGTGGGAGATGCCTGTGGATAGCGTGAACAACACTACCTTTACGATATAAGCCGCCAGCGCACCAATGCACCAGCCGATTATCGAGCTGCTTGAAGCTATGCCGTCAGTGAACAGGCATATTATCCTGTACATACAATAAAAAGGCACAAGCCCCGATGTTACGCTTATGACTGAGAGTATCACCGATATCACAAGCTTTGCCTTCTGCCCCTCGGCGTACCTGAACAGCGTGGCTGTCCAGCTGCTTTTTTCCTTTTCCATTTTCATCTTTCCTTTCAGCGGATATCTTTGCGGTATTCAATGGGCGTGCGCCCCATTATCCTTTTGAATGCCGCCGCAAATTTGCTTGCACTGTCATATCCCACAAGTCCTGCTATCTCTGCTGCGCTTTTGTTTCTGTCATTTATCAGCATTTCCGCAGCATTGTTCATTCGGAAGCCTGTGAGCCATGCTCCGATAGACGTTCCATAGACCGAGCGGAAACAGCTTTTCATTGTTGTAAGAGGAATTTCAAACTGCTCCGAAAGCTCTTCCTGAGTAAAATTATCTGACATATTTTCTGCCAGAAATGTTTTTATCGCCTTGACCTTTTCAACCTGCGTCCTGTAGAAATACTGTCGCTTTTCATCTTCTGACGTCTCAGCAGCATCAAGGCAGAGCAGAAGTTCCAGAACCTTTACCCGCAGATACGGGAGACGTATGCTGTCGGGAACTCCGTACATTCCGCTGAAAACAGAATCAAGAGTCGTATTTTTACGAATAACGACGGGATATTTGCCCATGCGGAATTTTTCCGTAAACTTATCAAAGTCAATGGTCATTCCGTCTATCATGCCGTTAAGCGATCTTTCGGCTATAGCTGTGGCAAATCCAACTGTTATGCCGTGAAAATGGCATGACGGGAACACGAACCGACCTGTATGTATCTGCCTTGTATCAAGCTTTACGTCGTGGGCTTCAAAATAAGAAAATGTGTTTTCGGCATATTCATATTCCATTCGCCCCTCGCTGCAGTGATCTGCCACAAGAACGCCATTTTGGGGAACATATCCCGAATCGACATATTCCATGTGGAAATCGTTGTAGAAAAGCTGCACGCCGTCAAAAAGCTCATAGCAGGTCATTGTGCCGTCGCCAGTTTCATTCCTGAATTTCCAGACGCTGCACCCGCTGCTTTGTGCAAGAAGTTCTGCACCTTGCTTTGTGAATGCTTCCGCACCGTTCATTCTGTGCCCCCCCTTTTTTATGTTGTCTATTGCTAACTATATGATATTATATCATGCAAATATTTGTTTGTCTATCCCTTTCGGACAGATATGCTCCGTTTGGACAGAAAAGATTTCTGCTCTGTTCTGTATATAAAAAGTCCCCCGATAACGACTGAATATCATTATCGGGGGATATCATTACTTTTTAGTCATAACGTCCGTTATAGCTTCACGAATTTTGTTGATATCAAGTGGCTTTGTGATGTGGGCGTTCATTCCCACCTCAAAGCTGCGCTGAACATCGTCCTGAAAAGCGTTTGCGGTCATTGCGATAACGGGTATGGTCTGAGCGTCCGCACGGGTCATTGACCTTATTTTGCGGGCAGCGTCCAGTCCGCTCATTACGGGCATCATAACGTCCATGAAGATGATGTCAAATCCGCCGACCTCAGAAGCGGCGAACTTTTCCACAGCTTCTTTGCCGTTGGAGGCTTTTACAACTATCATGCCCTCACCCTCAAGAAGAAACTCGGCTATTTCCATGTTAAGCTCGTTATCTTCGACCAGGAGAGCCATTTTGCGGTGCATATCAACTGTGGGGCGGACAGTGCTGTCGGACTTTTCTCCGCTGACATCACGGTCAATTTTCAAAGGCACGGAGACAGAGAAGTAAGTCCCTTCATTGACCTTGCTTTGCAGGTCTATCTTTCCGCCCATACGTTCAACAAGCTCCTTGACGATGGAAAGACCGAGACCTGAACCGAAGGAGCTGTTTTCGCTGCGCTCCTCCTGTGAAAAGGGCTCAAAGGCGTGCTTGATGAAATCCTCATTCATGCCGATGCCTGTGTCGGAGCAAACAAAGGTGTACATGGAGGTATCGCTGTCTATAGGCTCTTCTGTGGTATATACGGTTATGCTGCCGTTTTCACGGTTGTATTTAACGGCATTGTTTGTCATGTTGAGAAGTATCTGCTGGAGATGTACCGGGCTGCCGATAACATTCCTGTGGATTATGTTAATCTTGCTTTCAGCAACATTAAAGGCAATGCAGTGTTCGGAGGCATTTATTTCAGCAACGGAATTGGATTTTTTCAGCATATCTATGATATCGAACCGCTTGTTTTCCAGTATTACCTTGCCCGATTCCAGCTTGTTCATATCAAGAACGTTGTTTACCAGCGACAGCAGATATCCCGACGCCTCCCCTATCTTGCGGCGGCATTCTGCCTGCTTTTCCATATTTTCGGGGAAATGGTTTGCTATTTCAAGCATTCCACGAATGCCGTTTATTGGGGTTCGGATATCGTGGCTCATTCTTCGGAGAAAATCAGATTTTGCTATATCAGCACGCTTCACTTCCTGAAGTGTATTTACAAGCTTTTCTTCGTATTCAAGCTCCTTGGTCTTGCGGTCATTTATGTCGCTTACAACATACAGCACTCTTGTTACTTTTCCATTTTCGTCCCTGCTCTGCACTATAAAATTAACAGAATACCATTTGCCGTTGAAGCCTTTCATTTCCGTATAAACGGAATTTTTATCGGCAAGGCGGTCTACAAGGGTATCAAAATCAAGAAACTCTGCCATAACATCGTGATATTCGGGAGAAGCAAGCTGGTTTATCCCGATATCAGCCATTTCGGAAATATGTCCGCCACGTTCCACCATGCCGTATTTAACGCCATCGGTATTAACTCGGTCATATCTTTCGGCAGTGAGATCGACTGCATATATCTGCAAAAAAAGCGTGCTTACGGCAGAGATAACTTCATTTTTCAGGTTTGCCGAGCTGAGAGCAGCTTCAAGGGCACGCTCTCCTTTTTCCTTATATTCCATATATTTGGTTATGTCGGAGATTATACCCTGAAAAAAAGTTCTGCCGCCTGCGGCAATGAGTATTGTGGTATCGGATACCCAGTGATAGCCGTCTTTTCCAAGGAGCCTGTATATCTGATCTGCATAGTTATCGGTCCCTTTTTCCCGTATCACCGTATTGCAGTATTTAAGTATGAGCTGGCGGTCATCGGGGTGAACAAGGTTCATGTATTTGTTGTCAAACCGTGTTCTGATATCCTCCTCAGTCCAGCCGAGAATATTAAGGAAACGGTCACTGACGTAAAGGAACGGGAAGCCCTTTTCACACGAGCAGCGGTGATATCCCCCCGGCAGATTTTTGAACATTGATTCGGACAGAAAATTCTGCTGTTCAAGCTCCTTCTGCCGCCTTACAAAATCCGTCATGTCATTGCATATGCTTACAATGGCGAGCCTGCCGTCATCGGTCCTGATGACCTTGCCCTTATCCACAGTCCAGAACCAGCTTCCGTCTTTGCGGAGCATACGGTAGGTGGTCTCATATGTCTGACCCTCGTAATAGCTGTCGGTAAGGTCTTTTTGCACCTGCGGCATATCGTCGGGGTGTATAGTGTTTGCCACCATTCCGCCGATACCCTCTGCCAGTGAAGCGGTATCGGGATAACCGAGCATTTTTGCCATTTTATCGTTTGCATAGTACAGCGGAAATCCGTCTTCACAGTACCCGCCGATTATTCCTGCGTTCTTTTCATGCAGGAATACATCTGTGATAGCCTTTTCATCATATTCAGACAAATGTCCGTTCATCTGCATTGTGAATACCTCCGATAAATAAAATTATAGCAAGGCATAAAATGACCTTGCTATAATACTACTGCATGATATTATAACATATAAAGATTAACAAATCATGCCAAGTGTGGAGAATTTTGCTTAATGTGCTTTAACGTACATGATCGAGAAAATTCAGCCTTTCAACAATACGCACCAGCTGTTCCGTCTGAGCGGTGAACTTTTCGCTGTTTGCTTTTATGGAACGGAATGCTTTGCCTTTGAACGGCAGGTCGTTTGTGCATACTGCAAGGTAAATATACTTATCTGTCACAGCTGCCGCTGCGGGATCCCCTGTTTCGGCGACAAGTGCGGAAAGACCGTTTGTGAGAGCAACAGGTACATTTTCTCCGATAGATGAAAATACGGATATGCCGTTTTCACTGCGAAGCTTTTCACCGTTCCGACACAGCGCAGGAGCATTTGCAGTGTCACTGCACACTTTCACTCCCGCATACTGTGGTATCTGATGTTCGGTGCGCAGGATATAGCCTGAAAAGACCTTGTTATCAGATGTTACTTTTTCATATGAATTGATATCGGGGTTATATATTTCTTCCGTATCACGGTCTGTCAGCTCGATATTGCAGCGGACAAAGTGTATGCCCTTGACCGAGCCGTCAATATACGCTCCGCCGTCAGCAGAAGTAAATCCGCTGAGGAGACCTGTACGTCTTATCTCAGGATTGTCAAAGCGCTTAGAGGCGGAGTATTCTTTCAGCTCAATGCGCTGCATAAGTATATCGGGCAGGATATCCTTACTTATATCGTCTGAGCCTGATTTTTTCATCGCCTTTGTGACCGCAGAACATATGAAAAAGCCGATGACTGCCGCAATAAGTCCTGCCGTAAAGCCGTAGGAAGCTGCTATAGAAACAGCTGCTACGAGAGTTATTATTATAAGAAGCAATGTGACTGCTATACGGAGCAGTATTTTTCCTATCCGTTTTGCTTCCTTATTATCCATAATGCACCTCTTATCCGAAAATATCGCCGGTTACCGTTTCAGAGCCGCCGCAATAAAGAGCGCCTGTGTTTATGTCAAGGTAAAAATCCACTGTGTCAAAATCGGGGTCATACATATCAATGGCTGTTATTTTTATTCCTGTATGCTTTGAGCAGCCTGCGTTAAAGGTGATAAGCTTTGCGTCCGCACTGAGGCAGTCCATATAAAATCCGTCTGCACCGCTGCAGTATTCATCAATGTAGTTTATTGCATTGGGGACTATCCTGTCACGCAGATATGCCGCCTTGCCCATATCTTTTTCCCAGCTGTTTACCCAGAAAGGCACTTTTTCGCCGTGCATTGATGATCCGGTAAGGCAAAGGATAACATCGCCGTATTTGTCGTAGATATCACTGCAAAGCGAAGTATCGGTAAGCAGCTCGTATTCTTCTATCTTATCGCTGTCAGTTATTTTCCATACCGTGTCGGTGTAGATATCAGGCTCGCCCCAGCCTGTGCCGTAATCGTCATATTCGGGGAAATATATGTATGCTTCCTTTGCGGGCAGAGGTGAACCGCCTGCCATGGCGCTTATAACACGGTCGTCGGAGTAATTTGCCAGAATATATACAAGGGTGGTGATATAGCCGTAATCATAGTCGTATCCGCCTGTGTACATTTCGGCGGTGATTGCTGTAAGCTCTTCATCGCTGTATTTGTCGGCGATATATGCGGCAATAGAGTCCTCGTCATATTCGGTGAGTATCATGTCGATAGTTTCAGCCATTTTGCTGTTGTAGCCGTATTCTGCATCGTGGCTTGTGTCGCCGTCGGTTATCCGATAGCGGTCAAGCTCCTTTGCAGAAGTCGTCTGAGTCGTAACAGGCTTTGTTTGCTGAGATGTGACCGCTTCTGTTTTTGCTTCTGTCAGAGCTGTGACGGCGGGTGCTGTGGTCTGAGAAGTTTCCTCGGAAATATCACGGACATAATCGGGCTTTTCGATTTCAAGGATATTGCATATCTCTTCCAGAACAGAGGGCACGCCCTTGCCAAGGTCGGAATCCTTTTGTGGCTCACACTTGTAGGCAAAATACATGGCAAACTCTGTGTCCATGGTCAGATTCTGGAGCATTGACTCTTCATCATAGTCAACATAGCCTATCCGCTTATAATAATCCTTTGCAAGCTTATCTACATCGTAATTATTGTATCTGAGAATATCAAGAATATGGGCAACAAGCTCTTTCTGCTCTATGCAGTATATGGCTGAATCCGACTGAATGCTCTCGTCATATTCCTGTTCAAGGCTGTACCAGTATTCACCATCGGCAGAGGCATAGGTATAATCTGACTCAGGCTCATAGATAAGCACTTTGTTTGGATATGCAACAGCTTCTGTAACTGTGGTAACTATAACGGAAGCTTCCTCGGGCGGGTCGGACATGGTGAGTTCTGTCTTCCTTGCTTCTTTTGCCAGCTGTTGGGCTTTGGTCTCTTCCCTGCTGTCCTCGGTGACAAATTCCACGCTGAACATGGGGAGAGTGGATTCGTATGCCTTTGCCACATTTGGAGCATCTATCTGCATAAGGGCTTTCATATCATTGCCCCTTGCTCCGTAGAAAAATCCGCTGTTTGAAAGCCAGCTCACATAGCTGTCGCCTATGCGGATATCATCGTCATCAGCGATAACGTCAAAGCAGGCAAAAAGATTTCTGCGCTCCTTTTTTGTGGTGAGGTATTCAAAGGTAACGGTCATTTCCATGCCGTTAAGACCGTCCTTATAGCGGATAACACCGTCATAGAAGGACGTTTGTGTGAACTGGAGGGGCATTGTGATGAGTGCACCGTATTCCTCAATGAAAACGGTCTGCATTTCGGTATTGCTTATCTCGGAGGCTGAGGAAATGATAGTGAAGCTTTCTTCAAATTCTTCATACACCCATGCGTACTCCTCGGGATAGCTAAGCACAGCGCACACGTTCTCGGTATCGGTAAGGTACATTACGCCGTATCTTCCGCCGTTCATATCACCGGCTTTTACTCGGTGTTCGCCGTCAATATAGCTTTCATCAAATCCATAGTTCTGCGCCCAGTCGCTGAGAGGGATACGGTCTGTATCGCCGAAAAGGGTTATTTCCGCATTTGTAACAGGGTCGGTGAAAAACACGTATTCATCGGTTTTATCCACCTGAGAGAATATTTCGGGATAAAGCAGGATAACGCCGTGTTTCTCGCTATAATATGCCGCTGTTTCTCTGCTGAATTTGTCGCTGTAGGCAGTGACCTTATCCTTGGAGTAGCCCTCGCCCGAGGCGGTGCTTTTCCAGATATCGTCACCCACAAAGCAGCATTTTATCAGTCCTTGGAGCTTGCCAAAGACATTGCAGTTTTTTTCGGGATATGTAAGCTCCGCTTCAACTATATATCTGCTGCCGAAGCCCGAATAATCGAATGTTATCCTGCCGTTTTCTTTGCTTTCCGAGGTGAACCAGTTTGCCCCGTATGCCAGAACCTGATTGTTTTCAGTGTTCTTTATAAAGCTTTCCACCTCTGACATGGAGGTATATTCATTAGGAGTGAGAGTTACTTTAAGGACTGCGCTGCTTTTCTCGTCACGGAAGATATATCCGCTGCCTATATCGGAAAATGCTGTAAGCTGTGCGGGATAATAAAGCAGGCAGTTTGCTTCTTCGATGTAAAAGGAAGAGCTGTCAGTGCGGTATTCGATTTTATTGGCATCTTCCGAATAGGGCGTGCTGTCAGTTACAAGAACAGCTGCTGCGGAAGCTGTGTATTCGGCTCCTGCATTATTGGGCGATGTGTTCACCTTGGCTGATACCATAGTGTCCCCTGCGGATATATATACCGTTTGGGGCTTGCCCTCAGCATCTATTACAGCCGACCATTCACGTCCGCCGCTTTCGCCGTGCAGGACTGAGCCGCTTATCACGGAATTGTCGGACAAAGCCGCTGTATTATCAGCCGATGAGGCTTCTTCAAGAGCGCTTTCCATATCATCTGCTGATATTTTTTCAAAGGTGAGGGATATTTCGCCGTCATCATATGTATAGGTGTTGTCGCCGTTATCGGTCATATCCTCCACAGCTGCGACAAACTGGGAATGTGAGCTGACGGCATTTGGGTCGGGATCATCATAAGGATCGTCCGCCCTGAAAGCCATTATAAATACAAGTATGATGTAGGTAAACATAAGTGCGAATACTATGGAAAAAAGTGTGATGCCAAGTATTTTTACAGGCTTTTTCTTTATTTTAAGAGCCGATAAAATTATTCCTGCCGCTGATAACGGCATAAGAAGCAGTGCGAGCCAGAAAGGCATATGTTATCCCCCTTTCAACCGGTTACGCTGTTGTTTGCGTAGTAATTGACTTCATACAGGCGGTTGATTTTTCCGTCATCGCCTACAGTCCATGTGAATTTTGAGTCAGTGCCTATCTTTCCGTCCTTAAAGCCCTTTTTAAGTTCACTTGCGCTGAAATACTGCTCGGGAGACCATGCTCCCACACGTTCAGGGTCCTGAAATTCCGCATATACATCATCGGAAACAGGCAGCCAGAAGCCTTCGTCCCCGCTGTCTGACCAGTCCTCCCCTGCTTTGATCGCCCCGTTTTTTACATCGTAAAGATAGAGAACATCTGCCGAAATGTCAGATGGGTCTGTCATATCATCACTGCCCGAACAGCCCGCCAGCATAAGACAAGCCATAGTGCAGAAAAGCATTTTTTTAATATTCATAAAATACCCCTTTCAGTATATCATAGTCCATTTTCATTATAGGATATACACGGCGCAAATACAATGTCCCTCAGGGACACTTCTGCGTTCAAACCGTTGCGAAGCATGTTTGCATATGTTATAATAGCAGTAATACGGGGTGATGATATGCTCAAAAGAATAAAGTACAGGCTTTTTTCACGGGAACTTAATTTCAAGGCAAGGATATTTAATCTCCTTGCTGTTACGGGCTTTTTAGTGAGCTTTGTTATATTTGCGGTGTCGCTGATAAACGGTGCGTCGGCGCTGAACAGCGTTGTGCTGCTGTCGGCGGCTCTGCTTTCAGGCGCACTTCTTGTGTATTCAGCGGTAACTGGCAACTACAGACCGTGCTACATAATAACGGTCACATTTGTGTTTATGCTTCTGTTCCCCATAATGTTCTTCTCCGCAGGGGGATATAACAGCGGAATGCCATGCTTTTTCGTGTTTGCAGTCGTTTTCACGCTGTTTATGCTTGAAGGCAGGGCGGGTATCATATGCGCTGCTGCCGAGATAGTCATATACATCCTCTGCTGTGTTGCTGCCTATAAATTTCCGCAGTGGGTAACATCTTTTCCCGATGAAAAGGGTGTTGTGGGCGATGTCATAACAGGCTTCTGCATATCGTCGGCGGCACTGGGAGCGGCAATGTTCTTTCAGATAAGAATGTACAATGCCCAGCAGCGTCAGCTCGAAGAAGCTATGGCGGAAGCCAGACGAAGCAGCAAGGCAAAGGGTATTTTCCTTGCAAACATGAGCCACGAGATACGCACGCCCATAAATGTTATTCTCGGAATGAATGAGCTTATAACCCGCTCTTCAGACCGCAGCGAGATCAGGGAATACACATCAAAAATACAGAGTGCAGGCGATTTGCTGCTTTCAATAATAAACAATATCCTTGATGTTACTCAGATAGAGTCGGGAAAAATGATAACCGCCGTAAAGCCATACCGCACAGATTCGCTTATATCCGAGCTTGCTTCCATAGGCAGCGAGCTTTGCGGAAAAAAGGGGCTGGATTTTGACACTGAGTTTTCCCCGCAGATGATGTCCATGCTTGAGGGCGATAAGAACCATCTCAGGCAGATAGTCACAAATTTTATCTCCAATGCGGTCAAATACACAGAATCGGGCGGCGTAAAGCTTTCTGCCGAGACTGTTCCCTGCGGCGATGATGAGAAAAAAGCAGTTCTCAGGATAACCGTTTCCGATACCGGCATAGGTATTCCCTCAAAGGAGCTTGAACACATTTTTGAGGTGTTCGGACGTGGCAAAAACGCTGTTGAATGTGCTGTTGAGGGAACGGGTCTGGGGCTTGCAATTTCAAAGGATCTGGCGGACAGCATGGGCGGCAGGCTGATTGTGGAAAGCTGCGAAAACAAGGGCAGCACCTTTGGCATTGAGATACCGCAGAAGATATGCGACAGCTCACCTGTAGGCGAGATATCGCTGAAAGTAAGCGAAAAGACCTGCTCCGACAGCTTTATTGCTCCCGAATGCCGCATACTTGCGGTTGATGACAACGCCGAAAATCTTCGCGTTATAAGCCTTCTGCTGGAGCGCACCATGATAACCGTTGACACAGCCTCTGACGGGATATCTGCGGCGGAAGCAGTTAAAAAGGCAGATTATGACCTTATCCTGCTGGACTACATGATGCCTGTTACGGACGGCATAAAAACTCTTGGGATAATGCGTGAAAACGGTCTGCCGGAAAGCACTCCTGTTGTTGCTCTCACAGCCGAGGCTCTTTCGGGGTCGGAGGAAAAGTTTATTTCGGCAGGGTTCTGTGCATATCTTTCAAAGCCTGTGCGCTGGCATACGCTGGAAAAGCTGCTCATATCCCTGCTTCCTGCGGAAAAGGTAATAATCAGCAGTGCATCCGAGGACGTGCTTTCTCCCGAAGACTTTCGCAGGCTCTCGGACGGTCTTAAAATGTATGACATCAGCCTTGAATCGGGGTTGAGCTATCTCAGCGGAAACATTACCCGTTTCTGCGCACTGGCTGAGATATTTGCTGACGGCTATGACCGCAGCCATGAAAAAGTAGAGCAAATGTTTGAAAGTGGCAGCGACAGTCTTGTGTTTGAGATACACTCCCTTAAATCGGCTGCCAAGGGAATTGGCGCTCTGACGCTGTTTGAGGCGGCAAATGAGCTTGAAAAGCGGTTGAATGCAGGTGACAGAGAGTATGCGGCTCATGCACGCAGTCTGCTGATGTTCGAGTGGAAGCGTGCGGCAGAGGGCATGAAGCTGCTTATTTCGGAAACAGCAGATAATATCAATTCATCTGTCGGCGAAGCTGCCAGCAGCCGCAGTCTGGAGGCACAGATACAAAAGGGATTGGAAGAGCATATCTGGCTTGAAACCCAGAATGACCTGAAACAGCTTATTGCCATGGAAACGGACAGCGAAAATATAAAAAATCTGACCTATATTGCGGAGTTTGTTGACGAGCTTGACTTTGTAAGTGCGGAAGCTCTGTTCAGGCAGTTTATGGAAAGGAGAAACGAAAATGGACGATAAAAAGCAGCGTATAATGGTGGTCGATGATGACAAGGTGCTGTTAAAAAATGCCGCAGTGCTGCTGGGCGTGAACTACAGCGTCAGCCTTTATTCGGGAGGCAGAGAAGCGCTTGAAGCTCTTTCTGATAAAGCTCTCCCCGACCTTATCCTCCTTGATGTAAGAATGCCCGATATAGACGGTTACAGCGTTATAATCGAAATAAAATCAATGCCCAAATGCAGAAATATCCCTGTGGTGTTTGTTACGGGAATGTCCGACGAGGAGGACGAGCTGAGGGGCTTTCAGCTTGGTGCGGCGGACTACATCAAAAAGCCCTTTTCTCAGAAAATACTGCTTGCAAGGATAAGTAATCTTTTGAAAAAATCTGAGCCTGTGCTGTCGTCACAGTTCCCGACGGCTTATTTTACCGAGACCGAGTGCAAAGTGGCAGAGCTTATAGCAATGGGTTACAGCGGCAAGGAAATATGCGACAAGCTGTTTTATTCCTACAGCTATGTTAAAAAGCTGCTGGCATCTATGCGTGAAAAAAGCGGCTGCGAAACGCTGGGAGACTTAAAAAAGCTGCTTTGCTCCAACATCAGAACGAATTAAGAACCTGTCTTCATAAGAAATGTGTGCGGATTTTCGAGCATAATTTTGTTGCAGAGTAGGCAAAAATCCGCAGGCGGGCTTTCGCCCGGCAAGGATTTTTAACGCAGTCTGCGGCAAAATTTGCCGAAAAGACGTGCGCATATGCTTGTGAAGACGGGTTCTAAAACGGCACTCTCTTGTAAAAGCAGTAAATTCAGCAAAAAATTTGCAAAATCTATTGGCTTTTTGTCTGAAATATGCTATAATGGAAAAGCTAACTATTCCATTACGATAAATTTCAAGGGAGATACTAACTATGGGGAATAACCGTAAAAAAGTTCTTATTATCGGATCAGGGCCGATAATCATCGGACAGGCGTGCGAATTTGACTATTCGGGCACTCAGGCGTGCAAGGCGCTGAGAAAGCTTGGATACGAGATCGTGCTTGTCAACTCCAATCCCGCAACCATCATGACAGACCCGGGCATTGCTGATGTTACCTATCTTGAGCCTCTTAACGCTGAGAGACTTGAAGAGATCATCGCTGCTGAGCGCCCCGACTGCCTGCTGCCTAACCTTGGCGGTCAGTCCGGTCTTAACCTTTGCTCAGAGCTTGACAAGAAGGGTATCCTTAAAAAGTACAATGTTGAGGTAATCGGCGTTCAGGTAGATGCTATCGAGCGTGGCGAGGACAGAATCGAATTCAAGAAAACTATGGACAGCCTTGGAATTGCCATGGCTCGCAGCGAGGTCGCATACTCTGTTGAAGAGGCGCTGAAGATCGCTGACAAGCTGGGCTATCCCGTATGCCTCCGTCCCGCATACACAATGGGCGGTACAGGCGGCGGTCTGGTATATAACACAGAAGAGCTTAAAACTGTCTGTGCAAGAGGTCTCCAGGCTTCTCTCGTAGGTCAGGTACTGGTCGAAGAGTCCGTTCTCGGCTGGGAAGAGCTGGAGCTTGAGGTCGTGCGTGACCGCAAGGGCAACATGATAACCGTTTGCTTTATTGAAAATATCGACCCTCTGGGTGTTCATACAGGCGACAGCTTCTGCTCCGCACCTATGCTCACCATTCCCGAGGACGTTCAGAAGGAGCTGCAGCGTCAGGCTTACAAGATCGTTGACGCTATTCAGGTCATCGGCGGAACCAACGTTCAGTTTGCAAGAAACTCCGAGGACGGCAGGATCATCGTTATCGAGATAAACCCCAGAACATCACGTTCCTCCGCACTTGCTTCCAAGGCAACAGGCTTCCCTATCGCACTTGTTTCCGCAATGCTGGCAACAGGTCTTACTCTGGAGGATATCCCCTGCGGCAAGTACGGTACTCTTGACAAGTATTATCCCGACGGTGACTACATCGTTATCAAGTTTGCACGCTGGGCATTTGAGAAGTTCAAGAACGCCGAGGACAAGCTTGGTACTCAGATGCGTGCTGTGGGCGAAGTAATGAGCATCGGCAAGACCTACAAGGAAGCTTTCCAGAAGGCTATCAGAAGCCTTGAAAAGGGCCGCTACGGTCTGGGCTTTGCAAAGGATTTCCACGATAAGACCAAGGAAGAGCTTATCGGCATGCTCCACGTTCCCACTTCCGAGCGCCAGTTCATCATGTATGAGGCTCTCAGAAAGGGTGCTACCGTTGATGAGCTGTTTGAGCTTACAAAGATAAAGAAGTACTTCATTGAGCAGATGAAGGAGCTTGTTGATGAAGAAAACGCACTTATCGCAGCCAAGGGCGCTATTCCCGAAAAGGACGTTCTTGCACAGGCTAAGAAGGACGGCTTCTCTGACAAGTACCTTTCACAGATACTTGATGTTCCCGAGAATGATATCCGTGCAAAGAGAATTGAGTACGGCATCGTTGAGACATGGGAGGGCATTCACGTAAGCGGAACTCAGGACGCTGCTTACTATTATTCCTCCTACAATGGAACCGATAAGGATCCCGTTAACAACGACAGACCCAAGATAATGATACTGGGTTCAGGCCCCAACAGAATCGGTCAGGGTATTGAGTTCGATTACTGCTGCGTTCACGCTGCAAATGCTCTCAAGGAGCTGGGCTTCGAGACTATCATGGTAAACTGCAACCCTGAGACTGTTTCCACCGACTATGATACCTCTGACAAGCTTTATTTCGAGCCCCTTACTCTTGAAGATGTTCTTTCTATCCATGAAAAGGAAAAGCCCGTGGGCGTTATCGCACAGTTTGGCGGACAGACTCCCCTTAATCTTGCGGCTGACCTTAAAAAGGCAGGCGTGAACATTCTCGGCACAACTCCCGAGACCATTGACTTTGCTGAGGACAGAGACCTGTTCAGAGGCATGATGGAAAAGCTTGGTATCCCCATGCCCGAGTCGGGAATGGCTGTTACGGTTGACGACGCTCTCTCTATTGCAGAGAAGATCGGCTACCCTGTAATGGTTCGTCCTTCCTACGTTCTTGGCGGACGTGGAATGGAAGTTGTTCACGATGCTGAAAACCTTAGAGTTTATATGAATGCCGCTGTCGGCGTAACTCCCGACAGACCTATTCTTATAGACAGATTCCTGCACAATGCTCTCGAGTGCGAGGCTGACGCTATCAGCGACGGCGAGAACGTATTCGTTCCTGCTGTTATGGAGCATATCGAGCTTGCAGGTATCCACTCGGGCGACTCTGCCTGCATTATCCCCTCGCTTAACATTTCCGCAGAAAATGTTGCGACTATCAAGGAATACACCAAGAAGATCGCCAAGGAAATGGGCGTAAAGGGTCTTATGAATATGCAGTATGCTATCGAGGACGGCAAGGTATATGTGCTTGAAGCAAATCCCCGTGCATCGAGAACCGTTCCTCTGGTTTCAAAGGTATGCAATATCCAGATGGTAAAGCTTGCTACCCAAATAATCACTGCACCTATCACAGGCAAGCCCTCACCCGTGCCCGAGCTTCGTGAAAAGAAGTTCAAGCACTACGGTGTAAAGGAAGCCGTATTCCCCTTCAATATGTTCAGTGAGGTCGATCCTCTCCTTGGCCCCGAGATGCGCTCCACAGGTGAAGTTCTGGGAATGTCCGACAATTTCGGCGAGGCATATTACAAGGCTCAGGAGGCTACTCAGACAAGAATTGCGCTGGAGGGCACTGTTCTTATCAGCGTAAATGACAACGACAAGCCTGAGATAGTAAGCGTTGCAAAGGATTTTGAGGCTCTCGGCTTCAAGATAATCGCTACAGGCGGAACCTATGACCTGCTCACCAAGAACGGCATCAAGGCTGAAAAGATCTGCAAGCTCCAGCAGGGCAGACCCAACATTCTTGACGCTATCACCAACGGCGAGATAGATATCATCATCAACACTCCCGACAACAAGCAGGGTCTCGAGGACGACAGCTACATCAGAAAGAGCGCTATCCGCAAGCGTGTATTCTATGTTACTACCGTTGCGGCTGCAAAGGCTACTGTTGAGGGCATCAAGGCAGTAAGAAGCAGAGGTGCAAACACAGTCAAGTCTCTCCAGAAGTTCCACAGCGAGATCGAATGATATTGTCAATAAATAAAAAGGCGCCTTCCGATATGGGCTTTCATATCGGAAGGAGCCTTTTTTATGTGCTGTTTCGTACAGTAGGAAGATGCCCGGGCATATAGCCAATGGCAATTTTCTTTGCTTCATCGTCCCAGGTGAAATATACACGGATAAGCACCTGAGATTTTATGCCGTATTTTATGTGCTGATCCATAAGAAGTTTTCTGCCGTCAATGTTCATTGTGTAGTCGCTTTTATAGATTTTCAATGCTTCTTTTCCGCAGTTCTGGACTTCCCAGCCTGAGTGCTCGGCGTACAGGTCAAGGAGCTGTTTATCTATCCTGCCTGTTTTGAATTTAGCGTAACCGCTGAGAAAATATATGCCGTCGCAAAGGGTGGAAACGTCCAGACTTCCCGAATATTTTTTCAGCTCACTTTTTGCCCGTGAGCTTATTTCAATGTATTCGCCGTACTCACGTTCCGCCCATTCCGCCACTGCGGATATTTCTGTGGGAAATTCAGCCGCTGCTTCGGCTTTGTCCTTGTAAAATTTTATTACAGATGCTGAATTATAGAACGCATCGCTTATTTTACGGTAACGCATTTCAAGTTCATTAAGGCTTGCGGAAAGCTGTGCAGCATTTTCCTCCGATTCACGAAGAAGCTTTCTGTATTGCCTGAGTTCATCGGAGGTCTGGTTGCCTGCGGCGGATTTCTGTTCCAGATCACGTATTTTATTTTTAAGTTCTCTGTTTTCCTGAGAAAGCAGATCGCATTTTTCCTCAATAGTGATGTTCTGCTTCTTCTTTTCCTTTATTTCCAGCAGTCTTGCATCACTGCCGAAAACCACATTGCCGAAATCAACGGTATTGCGCATGGGCAGAGAAAGAACTTTTTCCTTTATCCGACAGTAAAATTCATCAAAATCAGCAGATGATACGCTGTAAGGAAATCTTTCAATCACTGTGTTATGGTCGATGATAATAACATCTCCGCATTGCAGCTTCATATCCATTCGGTTATTGAAGATGCCGAAGCAATCCTCTTTTACAAAGCATATAAAGGCATATCCCACCGACTTCCGTGCAAGGCGTTGATAGTCAAATGTCCGAAGCCGGTCCGCTTTTTCATCGGTAATAGAAACAGCAGGCTTTTCAGGCATTTGAGGCTTTGCTTCCGAATCCGAAATGGTATGATCTTTGTTTGCAAGCTTTGTTTCAAAGCCCAGGTGAGATATATCCACCCTGACAGAGGATAATTCATCTGCGGGTCTGAGACCGTACAGCGATAGCTGGATATCATCAAGACCGTATCCTTTTAATGCTGCCATATGTTTGCTCAGCAGAGCTTTCACATCGGCAGCTGATATTTCATGACATTCTTCCGCTTCATACGGTGCTTCCGCTGCTATCACCACGGGTATGTTGAACTTAGGGTCCTGCACTGCATCAATAAGGAGGTTTGCCTCAGACCTTGTGGTTATATCAAGCGGCTGACCGTTCATCTCATATTCGTTTCTGAGACCGATCATGGGATTTTGTGCCAGCATTTTAACTATTGCGGGGCGGAAAACCTTGCATGGCGCTGTTGTGTCCGATGGCTCGGAGCATATGGTTCGGATACCTATCTCAACGCAGTCGTTATGCAGCATGAAAGAAATTTCGGTGCGGAATGTCCTGCCGTTTACGGGAGGGCGCTCTCTGTCAGTGCCGGGATTTTCGCCCATATCAGTTTCCGTAAGCTCAAACGACCACACTCCCCTGCTTTCAATAAAAACAACGCTGATATTAAAGCCTATGCTAAGGCTGAATGACTGGAGCATATCAAACGACAGCAGATCATAGTTTTCCGGTTCGGGAAGCATTATCTGTTCGGGCAGGGTGTCAAAGCGAGAAAGCCTTGAACGCAGCCATTTCATTGTTTCAAGGATACATATTCGGAACATATCCTCTGCTGCCGAGCTGCTGCTTCTGGTGTAAGCATGGAGCTGATATGTGGGGTAACTTTTTATCTGACGAAGCTGTGTGGTAAGCATGATGACCGCCCTCTTTTGTACTTTTTATATATTGTATCACAGCACTTTGTTATTGTCAATATGGTTTGTTATAAGAAAAAGCAGCGGAAATGCGCTGCCGAAATGGAATATAACATCAGCCCCTAGCGTATGATGTGCAAGAAAAACGTTGCCGTGCTGGTTTTCGGAATACATTACGGCACGAGCAATCAGTTGGATATGAGATAATCGCAGGTATCCAGACGGCTGCCATTGAAAATAATGTGGGGATAAACATAATCTCAGTTACTGAGGATCAGGTCAACACAGGTGACTATGACCATCTGATCATTGATAAGAATTATGAGGGTATCTTTTTCCTCGGATTTCGCCCGCATATTGACTTTATCGAGCGCAACCGTGGGCATAACATACCCATGGTAGTGCTTGATAACTACATCGAAAATCCCCTTGTGGCAAGAGTCGGCTGTGACAATGCCGACGGTATAACTCAGGCGGTGAAGTACCTTTATGCAAAAGGTCATCGGAAAATAGATTTTCTTGGCGGCGAAGCTGACAGCATAGTTACCATCGAGCGAAAAAACGCATATGCGGATAATCTGACTGCTTTGGGGATACCTGTTTCGGAAAGCATCATCAAGTACGGGCATTTCTCGGGCAAGGGCATCAAAAGAATGGTACTGGATATTGCAAAGGAAAATGTAACAGCTATCGTGTTCCGCAGGATATAAGCATCACAGGCTATGACAATCTGCCCATTTCCGAATGCTGCGTTCCTCCGCTGACAACTATTTATCAGAACAGACTTCACATTGGAAAAGCTGCATTTTTCACCCTGCATCAGATAAAAAGCGGCATACAGATAAGTTCGGTGCAGCTTCATACACGGCTGGTGGAGCGAGGCTCTGTGGCTGACATAAATCAGCATTGACAGGTCTGGCAATACAAAGCTATAATACTAATCTTCAATCAACCTACAGACAAATCCTCGGCTGAAATAAGCCCATTCTTCGTCAAGCTCCCTTGCCGGGCGGCAAGCCCGCCTGCGGTCGCTTTCCTTGACTGGTCTTATTTCATCTGTCGGCTTTGCCTATAGAGCGATTGAAGATTAGTATAACATTGGCACCTAAACGGACATCTGTTTAGGTGCTTTTTGTTTATCTGATTTAAAAAGTAGGATAGTATTATTATATAGTGCTTTTTTGATAGAAATGCGTGGTCAAAAGCAGTATTATATAATCAGAAAGCAATAATGTGAAATATATAACGATTCATATTTTTGAAAGGACGGTAATTTTTTATGGCAAAGTGGCTTGATAATGCAGTATTTTATGAGATATATCCTCAATCGTTCAACGACACCAACGGTGACGGTATCGGCGATTTCAACGGAATAATCGAAAAGCTTGATTATATCAAAAAGCTGGGCTGCAACGCTATCTGGATAAATCCCTGCTTCGAGTCCCCTTTCGGCGATGCGGGCTATGATGTTTCCGACTACTGCAAGGTCGCTCCCAGATACGGAACTAACGAGGATCTCAGGCATCTTTTTGATGAGGTTCACAAGCGTGATATGCACGTTCTTCTTGACCTTGTTCCGGGTCATACAAGCGTTCAGCACAAGTGGTTCAAGGAATCAATGAAGGCTGAAAAGAATGAATACACCGACCGTTATGTATGGACTGATTCCATCTGGGAAAACCCTCAGAATATGGGCAGCATAAGAGGATTTTCCGACAGAGACGGTACTTGTGCGGTAAACTTTTTCTCACATCAGCCTGCGCTAAACTACGGCTTCTATAAATGCGAGCGTCCCTGGCAGCAGCCTATGGACGCAGAGGGCCCCAAGGCAACTCTTGAAGCTATGAAGGACATTATGCGCTTCTGGCTGGGAATGGGCTGCGACGGCTTCCGTGTGGATATGGCAGGCTCCCTGGTCAAGAACGATGAGGACGGCAAGGGTACTATCAAGCTCTGGCAGAATGTAAGAGAATTCCTTGACAGGGAATTCCCCGAAGCTGCAATGGTATCAGAATGGGGCGAGCCTGACAAATCCATTCAGGGCGGCTTCCATATGGACTTCCTGCTCCACTTCGGCCCGTCTCATTATAATGACCTTTTCCGCTGCGAGGAACCTTTCTTCTCCGACAGAGGCAAGGGCGATGTTTCCGAGTTCGTGGCAAAGTATAAGGAGAATTACGAAAAGTCCGAGAAAAAAGGGCTTATCTGCATACCCTCGGGCAATCACGACATGGACAGACTGGCACGCACTATCAAGGGTGATAACCTAAAAATTGCCTTTGCATTCCTGCTTTCAATGCCGGGAGCGCCTTTTATCTACTACGGCGACGAGATCGGCATGAGATATGTTGAGGGTCTAACCTCTGTTGAGGGCGGCTACGGCAGAACAGGTTCACGCTCCCCCATGCAGTGGGACAGCACCACAAATGCAGGCTTCAGCTCCGCACCCAAGGAAGCGCTGTACATCAGGCAGGACGAAAGTGCCGACAGACCCACCGCTGCTGCCGAAATGGCAGATGAAAATTCTCTGTGGCATGAGATAAACAGGCTTATAGAAATAAGGCAGTCCCACAAGGCACTTCTCAGCAAGGGCGAGATAGAGTTTGTATATGCCGAAAAGAACGAATATCCTCTTGCATATGTAAGAAGCAGCGGTGACGAAAAGATACTTGTTATCATAAATCCCGCTGACAGAGAGGTTTCCTTTGAAAGCAATCCTTCGCTTGGTGAAAGCATTTACAGCTTCGGGGGTAAGGCTTCTGCCGAAAACGGCATTATCACTGTTCCCGCCAAGAGCGCAGGATTTTATACTGTTAAGTAAGAACCTGTCTTCATAAGAAATGTGTGCGGATTTTCGAGCATAATTTTGTTGCAGAGTAGGCAAAAATCCGCAGGCGGGCTTTCGCCCGGCAAGAATTTTTAACGCAGTCTGCGGCAAAATTTGCCGAAAAGACGTGCGCATATGCTTGTGAAGACGGGTTCTAATAATCAAATATTCTGAATATCCTTTTAAATCGCAGATGTCAATACCGACTTCTGCGATTTTTTATACATAAAATCCTATGAGATTTTGTTGCAAATATACAACTTTAACAAATCATTTCAAAATAGCTTGACATTATAGTTAGCATATAGTAACGTATAGCTGTGACCAAAAACGAATAAAAATGGTCACAGAAATGAGGTGTGCTATTGCCGATAGCTTTTACAGAAGAAGAAATGACAAAACTGCGGCATGAACTGATGCTTGCGGGAATAAGGCTCAGCAGAGAGATGGGACTGCAAAGAATGTCTGTGGAGAAAATAACCTCCGCTGTGGGAATAGCCAAGGGCAGCTTTTAGCTCGAAAGCCTGAAGCTCAGAGACGAAACCCTGGAGGAATTATAAAAATTAACCCGTATGCACTTGAATTTCATATTCATTTGTATTATGCTGTACTGTGTAACTACAATACAGTAAGGTGATCTTATGACTGATAAAATTCTTGTGAGAGGCGCAAGGGTACATAATCTTAAAAATGTAGATGTTGATGTGCCTCTCAATAAAATAGTTGCGGTGGCGGGCGTTTCGGGCTCGGGCAAATCCTCTCTTGCGCTGGGCGTGCTGTATTCGGAGGGGTCAAGGCGGTATCTTGATGCGCTTTCCACCTACACACGGCGGCGTATGACGCAGGCGGCAAAGGCTCAGGTCGATGAAGTGTTATATGTTCCTGCGGCACTGGCTCTTCATCAGCGTCCGGGCGTTCCGGGGATACGTTCCACCTTCGGAACGGGAACAGAGCTGCTTAACAGTCTGAGGCTCATGTTTTCACGTCTGGCAGAGCACTGCTGTCCCAACGGGCATTATCATGCGCCTACTCTTGACGTGGCAGCGGGGCATGACCTTGTGTGCCAGCAGTGCGGCGAGCATTTTTATGCCCCCTCTGCCGAGGAGCTGGCGTTCAACAGTCAGGGTGCCTGCCGAAGATGCGGCGGAACGGGAATGGTTCGCACAGTGGATATCACGACGCTGGTTCCCGATGACTCCCTTTCCATTGATGAGGGTGCGGTAGCTCCGTGGAACAGCCTGATGTGGTCGCTTATGACAGATGTATGCCGTGAAATGGGCGTGCGGACAGATGTTCCTTTCCGTGAGCTTACCGACAGGGAAAAGGACATAGTATATAACGGCCCTGCTGAAAAGAAGCATATACTTTACAAGGCGAAAAAGTCAAATCAGGCGGGAGAGCTGGATTTTACCTATTACAATGCAGTTTATACTGTAGAAAATGCTCTTGCAAAGGTCAAGGACGAAAAGGGCATGAAGCGTGTGGAAAAATTTCTCAAAGAAGAGGTCTGCCCCGAATGTCATGGCACAAGGCTTTCGGAAAAGGCAATGAAGCCGAAGCTTTGCAAAATAACGCTGGACGAAGCCTGCAAAATGAGCCTTGAAGAGCTGGTTGACTGGGTGGCGGCTGTCCCCTGTTCGCTTCCCGTTGAAATGAGACCGATGGCGGAAAGCATCTGCGAGTCGTTTGAAACTGCCGCAAGGCGCCTTATGGATCTGGGACTGGGGTATCTCACCCTTGACAGAGCCGCTTCCACCCTGTCAACAGGTGAACGCCAGCGTATGCAGCTTGCCCGTGCAGTGAGAAACCGCACAACAGGCGTGCTGTATGTGCTTGATGAGCCGTCCATCGGGCTTCACCCCTCAAATATCACGGGACTTAACGGTGTTATGCACGACCTTATAGCTGACGGAAATTCCGTTCTGCTGGTAGATCATGACACCCAGATACTTAAAGAAGCGGACTGGCTTATAGAAATGGGGCCAAAGGCAGGCAAAAACGGCGGATATGTCATCGCCGAGGGAACGCTTGAAGATATCTGTAAAAACGAAAAGTCGCAAATAGGGCCGTTTATTTCGGGAAAGGCAAAGTCTGTAATTCGCCCTCAGGCGGAAAGCGGCGAAATGTTTGATATTGGCAGGATACATCTTGCCACATCGCAGGTACACACGGTAAAGCCCCTTGAAACCGATATACCAAAGGGACGGCTCACAGTTGTTACGGGAGTATCGGGTTCGGGAAAGACCACGCTTGTGCTTGAAAGTCTTGTGCCTGCCCTGCAGGTTCTGACTGAGGGAAAAGCGATGCCGGGGCATATAAAAGACATTACAGCGGAGGGCATCAGCCACGTCAAGCTCATAGATGCAACACCTATCGGAATAAATGTCCGCTCCACTATTGCCACTTATGCCAATGTGCATGATGAGCTGCGAAAGATATTTGCTGCCACTGCCGATGCAAAAAGCCGAAAGCTCAAAGCAGGCGAATTTTCCTATAATACAGGCAGTCTGCGGTGCCCTGTATGCGACGGAACGGGAACTATCAGCCTTGATGTTCAGTTTCTGCCCGATGTAACAGTCCCCTGTACCGAATGTCACGGTTCACGCTACAGCAAGGACGCATTGGCTGTAAAGCTTACAACTGCGGCAGGTGTTACAATATCGCTGCCTGAGCTTATGGATATGGACGTGGATTCAGCCCTTGATGTTTGCAAAGATATGAAGACAGTATATCAGCGGCTGAAAGTACTGCAGGAGCTGGGACTTGGCTACCTTACACTTGGCGAGGAAACTCCCAGCCTTTCTGGCGGAGAGGCTCAGAGACTGAAGCTTGCCAGCGAAATGGGCAGATTGCAGTCCGACTCGGTATTTGTGTTCGATGAGCCTACCATCGGACTGCACCCGCTGGACGTCCGCACTCTTCTTGGTGTGTTCCAAACTCTTATTGACAACGGTGCGACTGTTGTTGTTATTGAGCATGATCTTGACGTTATCCGCAATGCTGACTACATCATTGACATGGGCCCGGGCGGCGGAGAAGCGGGCGGCAGGATAGTAGCATCGGGCACGCCTTCTGAGATAATGAATAACAAAAACAGCATTACGGGAAAATATATAAGCCTATAACAAAACAGGAGTTGTTCCGATATGGAGCACTCCTGTTTTTATGTTATTCGTTTGTATCGTGGGAATAATCAAGCAGAGACTGACAATAGGGGCAGCGCTTGTCTCTGCCCGGTACATAGCTGCTGCCGCAGTATGGGCAGCTTTCTTCATGAGCGGCAGGTGCGGGGGGCTGAACAGCTTGCACAGTCTGTTCAGTCTGTACAGAACGTGACTGAGCTCCGACAGGTGCATTTTCGGGGCAAACCTCTGCATTTCTGTACTTTCTTGACGGATCGTGAAATACCATAAAATAAGCATGGATAAGGATAAATCCGCCGAAAAACAGGAACGGAAACAGCATTGACGTATCCACCGATTTTTTCATTATCTTAGGTGTCAGGTTATCAAAAGCACGGCTTATGGCATCGGCAACGGATATGGATTTATCCGTAAGATATCGCTGCAGGTCGGAATTGAACCCGTCTGCTTTGGCGGAGGTGAGTATGTCCGATGTATCATCGCCCTGCATACCCTCCCAGTACCAGTCGTTAAAGGAAGAATCAGGCTCTTGGGGCTGGGAATATACTATCAGCCAGTGCTTTTCATCGTCAAAGGCGTTTACATAAAGGTCGTATGAATAGTTCTCCAGCGAGCTGTAATTATCCTGCCAGTCCTCGTTATAAACGGTGAAAACTGCGGGCGTTATGCCTGTTTCATCATAAAAAGCCATCATTGAAGTTTCGAGAGCTTTCGTGTCGCCGAGCACATTTATGTAGTCTGATATGACGAGCGATGTATCATAATCTGTTGAAAGCCTTTGGGGCACCCTGAACGTTTCGCTTGCCATGCCTACAATGGCAATGAAAAACGGGATATAAAATAGCAACATAAGCAGGCGCAGAGGGCTGCGGCCTTTCCTGATATCATAATTGGCATAGACATATCTTGGCTTATGCCTGTGGTAATACCTGTAGCGTGTTGCACCGGGAAAATATCCTGTGCGTATGCGCCTTGACGGGCCTGATCCTGATGATCTGTGTGACGATCTGTGTGATGAACTGCTGTGGTGAGATCCTCCGCCGTGGGAGCCTCCTCCTGATGAATGTGGCATATCTGCACTTCCTTTTCATGTTATAATAAGATAGTAACACAAAAGGAAATAAATTGCAAGAAGAATTTGAGAAGCAGAGTTTGACCGCATAATATCCGTCAGCAGGGAATATATATGAAATGCTTTCAAAAATATATTCCGCAAAAGGAGACTCCTATGGATATGAGGCTTGACATTACCTTTCACGACCCCAACACTCCCGAAGATACATACAAAATGGTGACAAAAGTATTCAGCGAGGCGTGGGTGAAACGGCTGATCGACGATATGAAAAGCGGAAAAGAACAGGATTTGAGCGACCGGCAAACAGATACATAATTGTGGCTGACTTATCAATCTGATAGGTCAGTTTTTTTGTGATATCTCCCCTGCATCACAAAATTAATAGCCATTTGACAGTTTATTTAATTATATCCGCTATAAAATCTGATAAAATATATGTATGGGCAAAATGAACCGAAGGGCGGAATTTAATGAATATCAGGAAATTATTATCAGCCGCTGCTGCCTCAGTCATGGCAATGTCACTGCTGTGCTCCTGCGGGCAGTCAGGAGTGCTGAGACTTGGAACAGGCAACACGGGCGGCAACTACTATTCTTACGGAACTTTGCTGCATGAGCTTGATGAAAACGGCATTGAAGTCAAGAAAACCGCAGGCTCTCAGGCAAATCTGCGCCTGATGAATGAGGGCTTTATTGATATGGCAATAGTTCAGAGCGATGTGCTTTCCGAAGCGGTCAACGGCGTGGGTGACTTTGAAAATGAGCCTGTTTCGGGCGTGAGAGCTGTTGCGGGACTTTATGACGAGGCTTTTCAGATAGTCGTCCGCAGTAAGTCGGATATAAACAGCATAGCTGACCTTAAAGGCAAGAAGATATCTGTCGGCGATGAAGGCTCAGGCGTTGCGAAGAATGCCGAATATCTGCTGCTGTCGGCAGGTGTGGCTTTTTCATCGGTGGAGCCTGTTTATATGTCCTACAGCGACTCGGCTGCGGCACTTGAAAGCGGCGATATAGATGCCTTTTTCGCTATAATCGGCACTCCTGCCACTGTTGTGAGTGAGCTTGCCGAAAGCACAGATATACGCATTATCGCTCCCGACAGCCGCACTATTGAATATATGCTGAACATATACAAGGGTTACAGCGAGATAGCCATACCTGCGGGAACATATCACGGTCAGGACGAGGATATCCCAACTATTAGCGTAAAAGCTGTGCTTGTTGCCGACTCCGACACTGACCGTCAGCAGATAAAGGACATAACTGCTCTGCTCTTTGGCAAAAGCAGCAGCATAAAATATTCCGTAGCCGTTCCCGAGCCTGATACCGAATTTGCTGTGTTGGATATCCCCTGCAGCTTTCATCAGGGGGCTGCCGATTACTACGCATCTGTCGGCATAACGGTAAGCACCGATCCCGAAAATGACGGAAACAGCTTTATTTTCGGTGCTCAGGATAATTAAGGGAGGCTCATTGTATTGCACACACTGAATATTGATATGTACCAAACTCTTGCGGTCGCTGTGGGAGTGCTGTATCTGGGCGGATTTCTAAAAAAGAAGGTCCGCTTTCTGGAGACATTCTGTATCCCTGCTCCTGTTGTGGGCGGAATAATATTTGCGGTTGTCTCCTGTTTGCTGTATGTTTTCGGCATAGTGGAATTTACATTTGATGAAACGCTGAAAAATGTCTGCATGGTAATGTTCTTTACATCTGTTGGTTTTCAGGCAAATATAAAGGTGCTGCGTGCAGGCGGAGTAAGTCTGGTGGTCTTTCTGTTCTGCCTTTGCGTGCTGATAATCACGCAAAATCTGGCGGCTGTGGGACTGTCCGAGCTGCTGGGTATCAGTCCGCTGATCGGTATGTGTACAGGCTCTATCCCCATGGTGGGCGGTCACGGAACATCGGGCGCATTCGGCGGAGTGCTGGAAGATTTCGGCATCGAGGGAGCTACCACCTTCTGCACCGCAGCAGCCACATTCGGACTTATCATCGGTTCTCTTATGGGCGGCCCTGTTGCACGCAGGCTTATAATAAAGCATGACCTGCTCAAGGGAGTTTCCGCTGAGGACGCTTCCATTCTTGAGGAAGAGGAGCACAAGCATCACCGTTCAGTAAGTATGTACGCTCCTGCGGCTTATCAGATTGCTATTGCAATGGGAATAGGCACTGTAGTTTCATGGGCGCTTTCTCTTACGGGAATGACATTCCCCGTGTATATCGGCTCAATGATCGTCGCAGCGTTTATGAGAAACATTGACGAATTTACAGGCAAGCTCCATATCCATATGGGCGAGATAAACGACATCGGCGGCATATGCCTGTCGCTGTTTCTGGGAATTGCCATGATAACCCTGAAGTTATGGCAGCTGGCAGAGCTGGCGCTTCCGCTTATAGTCCTGCTGCTGGCGCAGGTGATACTAATGGCACTGTTTTCCTACTTTGTGGTGTTCAACGCCATGGGACGTGACTATGACGCAGCGGTGCTTTCCGCAGGAGTATGCGGCTTCGGAATGGGCGCTACGCCAAATGCCATGGCAAATATGCAGGCGATAACCGAAAAATATGCGCCGTCAGTCAAGGCATATCTGCTTGTTCCCATAGTGGGCAGTATGTTTGCAGACTTTATAAACAGCCTTGTGATCACATTTTTTATCAATATAATCAACTGATAAAACGGGGGTAATTGTATGAAAGATAAGAAGCATAAGATCGATTATTTTTCCGAAAATCTGGCAGTGCCCGAAATTCATGTGGACTCTGCCGATGAAGCATCGGATAACGACATTGATGATAATGACAGCGGTGATGAAATGGTGTTTGATAATCTTGCGATACCCGAAATAAAGATCAGGCACAAGAAAAATAAGCAGTAACACTGTTAACGAAAACGAGCAGGCATTAAGTATTGCCTGCTCGTTTCTATTTTATCTGAATAATGTGCATTTCCCGCTTTCACGGTAATATGCTATAAGCTCTTCAACATCTTTTCTGGTGCAGCCGAAATGCTCCGCAAGGCAGTCGATGCAGAGAAATTCTTCTGCATTCCTGCTTATAAGCTTGCGGTGAATGGCAATATCGTCTGCCAGAAGCTCCGAGCCGCATTTTTTGCACGTCTTGTAGTTTGCCATTAAAGCTTTACTACCTTTGCACGGAACATCAGGCAGTCATGAGACTCGATCTGTGCCGCATATCTTTCGGAAAATGTGCCAATGACGGAATGGGAGTAGCAGTCGTAAAGCTCCAGTCCCCTGCCCGATGCCGCAGGCAGACCGATATCATAGAACTGGAGAGACATCTCGCTTTTCTTGTCACTGAAATTGAACATACCCACGGCATAATCGCCTCCGCTGAGAGGCTTTATAAGCGAGAACACGTTCTCGGGATTGTTCCACTGCCTGATGCAGTAAGGGCCTCTGCACTCAATATCCTGATTGATGGCGATAACGTCCTTGTTGGTGAGTATCCCCTTAGCAGCTTCGGACATCTTTCTTACATCGCAGCCTATCATAAGAGGAGAGTTCATTATCGACCAGAGGGCAAAATGGGTCTTGTACTCGGTGTCGGTGCAGCCGCCTACTACCTTGCCCAGCACCTCGGCGTTGTCACCGCAGCCGTGCATACCGACTACCAGCATATCCATATCGTTATGGCAGTAAACTCCGCCGTATGCTTCCCTGCCTATCTGAGATTCTGCAATGCTCTTTATTGACTGCCAGTTATCCTGGATATCGCCTGTGGAGCGGAACATTTGTGCGCCGGATTCCCTTATCCAGCTGTAAACATCGTCATTTCCCCAGTTGCAGGCGGAGAAAAGGATATCTCTGCCGCAGTTTCTCAGAGCCATTGCCATACGCTTGTAGAGGTTCTCGCCGTCAGCGGATTTGGGCTTGTAGCAGTAGTCGTACTTTAAGTAATCAACGCCCCACTCCGCAAAGGTCTCAGCGTCCTGAAATTCATGCTCAAAGCTGCCCGGGTGACCTGCACAGGTGTGTGTGCCCGCACAGGAGTACATACCGAATTTCAGTCCCTTGGAATGGATATAGTCGGCAACGGGCTTGATACCGTTGGGGAACTTATACTTGTCGGGAACCAGCCTGCCGTTTTCGTCACGCTGCTTTTCGCTCCAGCAGTCGTCGATAACGATATACTCGTAGCCTGCGTCTTTCAGTCCGCTTTCAACGAAAAAGTCAGCGGTGGTCTTTATAAGTTCCTCGCTGATATTCCAGCCGAAAGTGTTCCAGGAGTTCCAGCCCATGGGCGGTGTATGTGCAAGAGGTGTGTTCATAATATCTTCCTTTCGATAAACACTCAGTGTTCATGTTTGATGATTATATATTATCACTGTTTACAGCTCACGTCAATTTAAGATTATGAATATCTTTAAAGAGATAATGTTCAAAATGTTAAAGTGCAGGCTGATACACATTTCACATAATGGCATATGCAGAAGATTTTATATTCAAAAAGTATAATACACTCTTGACATCTTCGCAATACGGAGCTATAATAAATCAGATGTTTTTATCGAAAGGAACAGCATTATGGCAGTAAACCAGAGCATATACCCTACATTTGCACAGGTAAAGGAGCTTCCCTTTTATCTTACGGGAATAGGCGGCAGCGAATATCAGGGGCAGATATCACGCCCTGAGGGATATCTGTGGCACCAGATACTTTACAGCGCAAAGGGCACGGGAGAGCTGCGCTTTAATGACCAGACCCTTACCGTATCCGAGGGCAGATGGTTCTTCCTGCCTGCGGACTATCCCCATGAGTATTATCCCCTGACCGCCTGCTGGGACGTAAGGTGGGCAGCCTTTGACGGAAGCGCCTGCAAGGCTCTGCTTGAAGAGCTGGAAATGACAAAGCCCTGCGTTATCCGTCCCGAAAGCACCGAAAGCCTGTGCAATCTATATAACAAGATGTTCATTGAGCAGAAATCGGATAAGATATACGGAAATTACATCTGTTCGGGGCTGATATATCAGTATATCCTTGAATTTTACCACACTGCCAAATCAACGGAAGAGGGCAAGGACAGAAGCAGCCTGCTCATGCCTGTGCTGAACTACATCGACGATAATTACAGCAAGGATTTCCCCATGACCGTGCTTGCGGAGCTGGCAGGCATAACGCCACAGCACCTGTGTCGGGTGTTCAAGGAAACCATGCACATGCGCCCAAACGAATATCTTATGATGTGCAGGCTAAGCGAGGCAAAGCGTCTGCTTAAATTTTCGGATATCCCCGTGGCGGAGATAGGCAGGCAGATGGGCTTTTCCGATGCTGGCTATTTCAGCACGGTTTTCAGGCGGCATGAAAAAATATCCCCTGCTGAGTACAGAAAAAGAAACAGGGAGTTTTATACCAATAAAACATAATAATACCTGCATGGCTTTTACAAATGCAAAAGCCATGCAGGTATTTGTTTTATTTCTCAGTCGGCATATCGACGACCTGAGTTGCGGAACCGTAAGCTTTGTATGGGTGGCCGTTTTCGTCAAATTCGGCGGTGTAACGGACATGGAAAGGTATCCTGTTGACTGTCAGAGGGATTATGGCTTCAAGATGCTCTGCTCCCTCTGCCAGCTGCTTGTGCCAGTCACGGTACATATCGGCGTAATCGGGCGGGAAAAGTCCTGATTCGATTACAGGCTCGGGATAATTTTCCAGCAGAGGCGGAAGCCCCAGGTCACGCATACATCTGAAGCATGGGCGCATTTCCTTGGTATCGATGGTGTATTCCCAGCAGTAGATGTTTGCCTGCTCGCCTGCTGTTCTGAACTTTTTCTCGCTGTCATACAGCTTCATGTACATTTTCTTTTCATGGGTAATGTTGCGGATAAGCACATACAGCAGATACTGACCCTCGGCACGGCCTATCACACGCATAGTGCTTTCGATGCACAGGGAATCCTCGCCGCAGCACTGGGAAAACACCTCACGCCAGGTCTCACAGGTCTCATAATCGTTGGAAACTATGGCACGGTTGATGGTATCTATGTATATCTGCTTGTTTTTCTCGTCAAAATTAAGATTTTTCTGGTTGAGAATGATATCCTGCTGGTTCATATTCATGCCCAGCTCTTTAAGATACCTTTCGTTCACTCGGAGGGTCTCTATCTCGTCATCTTTGAATGAAATGACCGCAGCTCCGCCTACAAAGTTATTGAACACAAGGGTCTCAAAGCTTTCGGGGCTCCAGAATTTTTCGGCATCAAGCTTGTCTATAAGCTTCATTCCGGGAGCAAGCACATCGGATTTTAAGTTTCTCAGCATATTCACATATTCATTTTCGGGGACAGGCTTTGAGAACAGGAAGCCCTGGATATATATGCAGCCGATGCTTTTGAGATATTCCGCCTGCTCGGGAGTTTCCACGCCCTCGGCAATAACAGGAGTGCCCAGCCAGTTTGCCATTCGGATAATGGAGCTTATGATTATACCCCCACGCTTGGTGAGATTTCCACGCATGAACGCCATATCCAGTTTGATGATATCCACTTCGATATCCTTGAGGACATTGAGGGAAGAATATCCGCTGCCGAAATCGTCCATTTCAACCACGTAGCCCAGAGACTGAAACTTATGCACTATCTTAACCATATGGTCATTTCCGCCGATCATGGAGCTTTCGGTTATCTCGGCACGCAGATTTGTGACGGGAATATCGTATTTTTTGCGGATCTCTTCTATACGCTCAATAAAATCGCCGCTGATAACATCATATCTTGATACGTTGAATGAAATGGGTACAGTTTTTATTTTAGTTCCTCTGCACCTGCTGATAAAGCTGCATATCTCCTCAAAGACGTAAAGGTCAAGACGGGTAATAAGTCCGTTTTCCTCAAAAACAGGGATAAAATCCCCGGGAGACTGCATTCCGTATTCTGGGTGTATCCACCTGACCAGCGCCTCTGCACCTACTATTCTGCCGCTCATATAGTTGTACTGCGGCTGATAATATACGCAGAACTGCTTTTCCTCAAATGCTTTTTCGGCATTGGCGAGAAGCTCGTTCTTATTCATAAAGTACCTGTTATTTTCGCTCATATACACCATCCTTTGCAAGCTTATTGTTTGTTACAGTTAATTATAGCACATTTATACAAATAAATCAATAATCAGTAAATGATTTTATTTTGCTTTAACAAATTAACTGCCTTTTACATATACAAAAGGCTCCTGCGACCGAAAAAGCCGCAGGAGCGATATAATACTAATCACCAATAAAACTATAGACAAAAAATCATCGCATAATCCATATACGCAAGATTATGCTCAATTTTTTGTATAGTTTTTAATTGGTGCTTAGTATAAGTGATCGTTATTCGGTTCTGAGTGCCTCAACGGGGTCCTTTTTGGAAGCAACTCTTGAGGGGATAAGGCCTGCAATAAGTGTAAGCACCATGCTGATAGCTACAAGCACCACTGCTGCCTGAAGAGGCAGGAATGCTTTAAGTCACTCAATGCCTGTAAGGTTATAAACTATTGCATTGATGGGGATTATTGCAAGGTAGGATATTCCTACGCCGATAAGTCCCGATGCGGGAGTGTAGGGATTACTGTCCCCCTGTCAGCGTTCCGTCCTTTATCCTGACTATACGGTTGGCATACTGCTCCGCAAGCTCGGGGTTGTGAGTTACCATTATAACAAGCTTGTCCTTGGCAATTTCCTTGAGCAGCTCCATTACCTGAATGCTGGTCTCACTGTCAAGTGCGCCTGTAGGCTCATCGGCAAGGAGTATATCCGGGTTATTGATAAGGGCACGGGCAATGGCAACTCGCTGCATCTGACCGCCTGACATCTGGTTGGGCTTTTTGTGTAGCTGATTTCCCAGCCCCACCTTTTCCAGTGCTTCCACGTCTCTCTTCCTGCACTCCGACTTGGAAACGCCTGAGATGGTCAGTGCAAGCTCAACGTTGGCAAGAACTGTCTGGTGAGGAATAAGGTTATAGCTCTGGAATATGAATAATATTTCCATATATCATGCAAGCAAAACAATTCCATACAATTTATTCATTGACAACAGCATACAGCAATGATATAATAAAGAAAATGAATATAAAAACATCAGGTGTCGGACGTTGGCGTTTATGTTAACGGGTCCGATGAAAAGGGAAACAGGTGAAAATCCTGTACGATCTCGTCACCGTGATAAATGAGCAGAGGGAAATATGCCACTGAGGAATCGGGAAGGCTCCTTTCTGTGATGAAGTTTAAGTCGGGAGACCTGCCTGCTGTTTGTACAAGAAAAGCCACGAGGAATTGGCAGGTACGTTTTTGATATACACCCTTACCATATCTGTCCGTCTCGGCACATTATGGCAAGGGTGTATTTTTTTGAGGTATTATGAATATTGAGAACGTAAGCCCTGCGGATATAGAGCGCAGGAGCATGGAAATAATCGAAAGCGAGCTTGGCAGCACAGAGGGTTTATCCGAGACCGAAAAGCTGATAGTTAAGCGTGTGATACACACCACCGCTGATTTTGACTACAAGCAGAATATGAAATTCTCCGAAAATGCCGTTCAGAATGGGCTTGAAGCACTTAAAAACGGCACTGTTATCGTAACGGACACCCACATGGCAGAATCGGGCATAAGCAAGCCTGCCATGAAAGCGCTGGGCTGCCGTGCCTGCTGCTTTATGTCTGACAGTGATGTTGCGGAAAGGGCAAAGCGTGACGGAACTACACGGGCTGTAGCTTCCATGGATAAGGCTGCGGAGCTTTTCGGTCATGAAAATGTGATATTCGCAGTGGGCAATGCCCCAACAGCGCTTATCCGCCTGGACGAGCTTATAAGGGTTGGAAAGGTAGAACCTGCGCTGATAATCGGCGTGCCTGTGGGCTTTGTAAATGTTGTGCAGTCAAAGGAGATAATCATGGGCGGAAGTGCGCCGTATATCGTTGCAGCAGGCAGAAAGGGCGGCAGCGGTGTGGCGGCTGCCATTTGCAATGCTCTGCTTTACAGGCTGTACGACAGGAAAACAGGCAAAGTAACGGAGAACATAAATGCTTGACGAATACATATACCACGGAAAAGAAAAGCTCCGCTGCGGATATACCACAGGCTCATGTGCGGCAGCGGCTTCAAAGGCAGCTGCGGAAATGCTGCTGACAGGCGAATCTGTACACGAAACTCAGCTTATGACGCCCAAGGGCATTGAGCTTCACCTTTCCACAGAAAATGCTGAGATATCCGAGGCCTGCGCTTCCTGCGCTGTGCGCAAGGACAGCGGCGATGACCCCGACATCACCAACGGCATTCTTGTTTATGCCAAGGCGGAAAAGATACCTTTCGGCATTGAAATTGACGGCGGCAAGGGCATCGGACGGGTCACAAAGGCAGGACTTGACCAGCCTGTGGGAAATGCCGCCATAAACAGCGTTCCTCGCAAGATGATATCGGCGGCGATCACGGAGATATGCGAAAAATACGACTATCACGGCGGGATAAGGATAACGATATCCGTTCCCGACGGCGAGCAGATCGCCTTTAAAACCTATAATCCCCGAATGGGCATTGAGGGCGGCATATCCATAATCGGTACCAGCGGCATAGTTGAGCCAATGAGCAGCCGTGCACTTATAGACACGATTAAAGTGGAGGAGCGCATGAGGCGTTCCGAGGGCAGAAAAAATCTGCTGCTGACCATAGGTAACTACAGCCAAAACTTTCTTGCTGAAAATATGCCTATGATAATGAATTACGGAGTTAAATGCAGCAATTACATCGGCGACGCCATTGATATTGCGCTGGAGCTGGGATTTGAAAGCGTGCTTATAGTGGGGCATATCGGCAAGCTTGTAAAGCTGGGGGCAGGCATAATGAACACCCATTCGGCTCAGGCTGACGGTCGCATGGACGTGCTTGTTACCTGTGGAGTTATGGCCGATGTTGACCCTAAGATATTAAAAAAGCTCCCCTCCTGCGCAACGGTAGATGCCGCTCTTGATGAGCTTGACAAGGCAAATGCAGTTGACAGTGTGGCGGCTGTGCTTATGGAAAAGGCTCAGTATTATCTTGATGCAAAGGTCAAGGGAGAGATACCTATAGGCGCTGTAATGTTTTCGGACAAGCGTGGAATTATCGGCATGACAAGCTCTGCAGACGGGATAATCAAAACGCTTATGGAGGAGTACAATGGTTAATTTTGTGGGCGCAGGCTGCGGTGCGGCAGACCTTATAACCGTGCGTGGAAAATCGCTTATTGAACGGGCTGATGTTATTATTTACGCAGGCTCGCTTGTAAATCCGCAGCTGCTGGAATATGCAAAAAAAGACTGCGAGATACACAATAGCGCTTATATGACGCTGGAGCAGGTAATTGACGTGATAAAATCGGCAGAGCATGAGGGAAAAATGACCGTGCGGCTCCACACAGGTGACCCGTCGCTTTACGGTGCAATTCGTGAGCAGATGGACAGGCTGGACGAGTTGGGGATAAAATACGACATCTGCCCCGGAGTAAGCTCTTTCTGTGGGGCGGCAGCAGCTCTCAGGGCAGAATATACTCTCCCCGATGTGTCCCAAACGGTGATAATCACACGAATGGCAGGCAGAACGCCTGTCCCCGAAAAGGAGAGCATTGCTGCTCTGGCTGCTCATAATGCTACCATGGTCATCTTTCTCAGCACGGGGTTTCTAAAGGAGCTTTCGGCTGAGCTTATCAGGGGCGGATACAAGCCCGACACCCCTGCTGCCATAGTTTACAAGGCAAGCTGGGCTGACCAGAAGGTTTGCCGCTGTACTGTGGAGGATCTTGCTCAGACTGCGTCGGATAACGGCATTACCAAAACAGCACTTATCTGCGTGGGGTATTTCCTGGGCAATGATTATTCCCTTTCAAAGCTTTATGACAAGAGCTTTGAGACTGAGTTCAGAAAGGCTGAGATTTAAAAGCTATAGTCACAAAAAGGAATGTTCGGATATGAAAATAGCGGTTATATCCGTCACCGAGAACGGAAACAAAATATCACGCAGGATAGCTGCGGGTATTGGCATAGCCTGCGACAGATTTGCTTTTTCAAAGCACTGTGACGGTTCTGCTGTGCCTTTTGATGATATGAAGCAGATGACCGCAAAATGCTTTGGGGAATATGACGGGATCATTTTCATATGCGCCTGCGGGATAGCTGTGAGAATGATTGCTCCCCATGTGGTCTCAAAGCTCAGTGACCCTGCGGTTGTGGTCATAGACGAAAGCGGGAAATTTGCTATATCGCTGTTATCGGGGCATATCGGAAAAGCAAACGCCCTTACCGAAAAAGTTGCGGAGATCATCGGTGCGGAGCCTGTTATAACCACTGCTACGGACGTCGGCGGCAAATTCTCCCCTGACAGCTTTGCAGCTGCAAATGACCTGTACATCTGCGAATATGACATTGCAAAGGAAATTGCGGCAGAGACGGCAAACGGCGGAAATGTGGGATTTTACAGCGATACAGGCTGCTTGAACACTCCCCCTTTTTGTGACAATAAAAGGCTTGGCATCTGCATTTCCTCTGACGCAGCAAAAATGCCGTTTGAACACACTCTGCACCTTATCCCTAAGGATATCATTATCGGGGCAGGGTGCAAAAAGGGCACATCGGCAGAAAAGTTTGAGCTATTTTTATTATCACAGCTTGCGGAAAACAAGCTTGATATACGCCGTGTGAAAGCTTTATGCACCATTGACATCAAGCGGGAGGAAAACGCTATACTTACATTCTGCCACAATCATAACATTCCGCCGCAGTTTTATTCGGCTGCGGAGCTTATGGCGGTAAAAGGACAGTTCACATCATCTGAATTTGTTTTGAAAACAACGGGAGCAGACAATATCTGCGAGCGCAGTGCTATGGTCATGGGAAAAAGTCTGCTTGTAAAAAAGCAGGCTATGAACGGAATGACCTTTGCGGCGGCGGAAGCTCCCGTAAAAATTGATTTTAACAGGCGGGTATTATGAAATTATATGTTATTGGCTTTGGCCCGGGAAACAAGGAGGGCATGACCCTTGAAGCCGAGAGGGCTTTGCAGGAAAGTGACCTTATCGTGGGCTACACGGTATATGTTGAGCTTTTAAAAGAGATGTTCCCCTGCAAGGAATTTGCTTCAACTGCCATGAAGCAGGAAAAGGACAGGGTAATATTTGCACTTGAACAGGCTGATAGCGGCAAAATCGTTTCGCTGGTATGCAGCGGCGACAGCTCGGTCTATGGCATGGCAGGGCTGGCACTGGAGCTTTCGGCAAATTACCCCAACACGGATATTGAGATAGTGGCAGGTGTTACGGCGGCACTCAGCGGAGGGGCAGTGCTGGGTGCTCCCCTAACTCATGATTTTGCTGTGATAAGCCTCTCCGACCTGCTGACCCCGTGGGAAAAGATTGAAAAGCGCCTTGCCTGCGCCGCTATGGGGGATTTTACCACGGCGATATACAATCCGTCGTCCAAAAAGCGTGCAGACTATCTGGCAAAAGCCTGTGACATAACGCTTAAATATAAGTCCCCCGAAACGGTATGCGGATATGTGCGCAACATCGGCAGAATCGGCATGGAAAGCGGTGTGATGACCCTTGCCGAGCTTCGTGATTTTAAGGCGGATATGTTCACAACCGTTTTCATCGGCAACAGCGAAACCAAGAATATAAACGGAAAAATGGTCACTCCACGAGGATATAAAAATGTGTGATATACTTATTTTCGGCGGAACTACCGAGGGCAGGCAGCTGGCGGAGTTCTGCGCAGATCACGGGATAAATGCCTGCATAAGCGTGGCTACGGAATACGGCGCTGAGCTGCTCCCTCAGTCGGAATATGTGCATATCAATATTGGCAGAGAAGATGCAAGCGGTATTGCAGGTATGATAGAAAAGCTTGGAGTATCGGCAGTGATAGATGCTACTCACCCATATGCAAAAGAGGTCACAAAGAACATAACTGCCGCCTGCACCGAAAAAAATGTCACTTTATATAGGATAAAACGTGCGGACGACGCAATATGCGAAAGCGCCATTTATTTTGACGATGTTACGGCTGCGGCGGAGTATCTTGACACTGTAAACGGCAATGCGCTTATAACCACAGGAAGCAAGGAGCTTGCGGCGTTCACGGCTGTGCATGACTATGCGAAGCGTTTTACCGCCCGTGTGCTTGATTTGCCGAAGGTCATAGCCGAGTGCAGAGCGTTGGGATTTCCCAATGAAAAGATAATTGCGGAAAAAGGTCCTTTTACGCTGGAGCAGAACATTGAGCATATTAAAAGAAGCAGTGCAGAATTTCTGGTAACAAAGGACAGCGGAAACGCAGGCGGTTTTGCAGAAAAAGTCAATGCGGCTCAGGTATGCGGTGCAGGGCTTATTATTATAAAGCGCCCCGATGAAAATGGAATTTCATTGGAAGAGGCGGAAAATATCCTGCTGGGGAGGTGCAGAAGTGAATAAGGACATAGCTGTTATAGGCATTGGAATGGACGGCGATAAAACTCTCACCGCCGAGGCAAAGGAAGCGATAGAAAGCGCAGAGCTTATAATAGGCGCAAGGCGCATGGTCAAACCATTTGAACACCTTAACAGGCAGTTGTTTATTTCCTATGACCCGAAAGAGATAGCCGAGCGCATAAGGGCTTCGGAATTCACCAAAATCGCAGTGCTTATGTCAGGCGACTGCGGCTTTTACAGCGGCACGGAAAAGCTATTGCCGCTTATAGGTGACTGCCGTGTTATAAGCGGCATATCCTCCCCTGTTTATTTTTTTGACAGGATAGGCATTCCATGGCAGGACTGCAAATTTGTGAGCCTTCACGGTGCGGAAGCCAATATTGTGCGGAATGTATTCTCAAATGAAAAGGTATTTTTTCTCCTTGGTGGGAAGGTTAAGGTATCGGAAATATGCCAAAGGCTGTGTGAATACAGTCTGAACGATACAGAGGTTTATATCGGTGAAGACCTTGCGGCTGAAAATGAAAAGATATCCTCAGGCAGGGCTACTGACTTTACAGGATATGAAAATGCGAACCTTTGCGTAATGGTTGTCATAAACCATAATTACGAGAGATTTACGCCTGTGGGGATATCCGATGACTGCTTTATCCGTGGGAAAATCCCCATGACCAAATCAGAGGTGCGTGCGGTTTGCATATCAAAGCTGGCGGCTGAGCGTGACGGCATCTGCTGGGATATTGGCTGCGGAACAGGCTCCGTTACGGTGGAGATGGCTTTGCAATGTGCTGACGGCAGGGTGTATGCGGTAGATAAGTCGCCCGAAGCGGAGGAGCTTACACGGCAGAATGCAATAAAGTTCGGGTGCGATAATATTTCCGTTTTTTGCGGTCAGGCAGAGGAAGAGGCATTAAGCTTTCCTGCTCCTCAAAGCGTTTTTATCGGCGGGTCGGGCGGAAAGCTCAGCGAGATAATGAACATTGTTCTCAGCAAAAATCCCTATGCCAATATTGTTATAACCGCTGTGACCCTTGAAACGCTTAACAGAGCTGTTGAGATTTTTGCCAAAGCGAATATCCCCTGCGAAATATCGCAGATAGCCGTCACACGGACACGAAAAGTTGGCAGCAGCACTATGCTGAACGCCGAAAATCCCATATTTATCATAAGCGGAGCGAGGCGGACATGAAAAGGATAATGATATCTGGCACGAACAGCGGCTGCGGAAAGACGACTGTTGTTTGCGCACTGCTGAAAGCTCTTTCGGAGCGCAGTATTAACGTTGGTGCGTTTAAGTGCGGCCCCGATTACATTGACCCTATGTTTCACAGCAAGATAATCGGCACCAAGTCCTATAATCTTGACAGCTACTTCTGCCCCGCAGGCACGCTGAATTACCTGCTGAAGAAAAATTCGGCGGATATGAACATTATAGAGGGAGCTATGGGCTATTACGACGGCATTGGCGAAAGTCATTCTGCCTGCCGCACTGCCGTTGAAACGGGAACGCCTGCGGTCATCGTCATCGACTGCAAGGGAATGGGCGCGTCAATGGGTGCGGTGATGAAAGGCTTTCTCACATTCCGCACGCCTAACAACATCGCTGGATTTATCTTCAACCGTCTGCCTGAAAGCATGGAAAAGACTGCTGTGAGCCTTTGCGATGAAATGGGCGTGACATATTTCGGCAGGCTGCCTTTTTCAAAGGATAATTCCATTGAAAGCAGGCATCTGGGGCTTGTTACGGCTGACGAGATAACGGGGCTTAAAGAAAAGCTGCTGCGGCTGTCTCAGCTGGCGGAAAAGTACATACTTATCGACAAGCTCCTTGAAGCAGCCGAAAATGCTGTGGTTATGCCATGCACCGAGCCTGATATTCCAAAGAACATTGCTCGGAATGTAAGGATAGCCCTTGCATATGACAGTGCTTTCTGCTTTTATTATGCTGACAATATTTCTCTGCTTGAAGAGCTTGGCTGCGAGATAGTCCCCTTTTCGCCACTCAGTGACAAGGCACTGCCCGAGAATATCGGCGGGCTTATCCTTGGCGGAGGATATCCCGAGCTTTATGCAGAAAAGCTTTCGGAAAACACTCCGCTTCTGCATGAGATAAAGGAGAGCATTTCAGGCGGACTGCCTGTTATTGCCGAATGCGGCGGATTTATGTACCTGAACGAGAGCATTGAAGATGTGAATGGTATCCGCCGCAAAATGGCTGGCGTTATAAACGGGCAGGCTTACAGGACTGACAGGCTCCAGCGCTTTGGCTATGTCAGCCTTATCGCCAAAAAAGACTGTATGCTCCTTGACAAAGGAAGATCGGTCAGGGCACACGAGTTCCACTACTGGAACAGCACCGCCTGCGGAAGCGACCTGCACGCAAAGAAAGCAAGCAGCGGAGCTGAATATGACTGCGCATATGCAGATGATAATATGTACGCAGGCTACCCACATCTGCATTTTTATGCGGACACCGAAATGGCGGTGCGTTTTGCAAAGAAATGCTGCGAATACAGCAAAAATAAGAGAGGTTTGGTATGAAAAGAATAATTTGCCTTATGCTGACAGCTGTGCTTATCTTAACAGGCTGCTCAGCACCCAAAGCCGACAGCTCATCCGAGGCTGCTAAGGCTTCGGAGCCGCAGAAGGTGGCTGCGTGTACGGGAAGCCTTGCGGAAATATGGCTTCTGGCAGGAGGAAAGCTGTCATACGTAACGCAGGACGCTTATGACGAACACCAGTTTGAGGTGGCTGACGATGTGGTGTGCATCGGCGAAATGAAGTCTCCCTCCGTGGAAATGATAATATCCGAGGGCGTTGACTTTGTTATAATGTCATCAAAAATAGCCGAGCACACAAAGCTCAAAGATACTCTGACAAATGCGGGCATTGATGTGTGCTACTACAGCGTTGAAAGCTTTGACGACTATCTTGGCGTTCTGAAAGAATTTACAGAGATCACAGGACGTGATGATCTGTATGAGCAGAACGGAACGAATATAAAGGCAACTGTTGACAAGGTGGTAAGTGAAGCTAAGGAGCATGAGTCTCCCACAGTGCTGCTGCTGAGGGCATCTTCTCAAAAAGTCCATGCAAAGGGCGCTGACACCACGGCAGGCGCAATGCTAAAAGACCTTAACTGCACAAACATTGCCGATACCGATGAATCCCTGCTGGATAACCTCAGCCTTGAAGAGATAATCAAGGACGACCCCGATTTTATTTTCGTCACCACCATGGGAAAGGACGAGGACAAGGCGATACAGACCCTTAATGACACTCTTACATCAAGCCCCGCATGGTCAGAGCTTGATGCCGTAAAGAACGGCAGATTTTACATACTTCCGAAAGCGCTTTACCACTACAAGCCCAACGCAAAATGGGGCGAGGCCTACGAGAATTTAGCGGAGATACTGTATGGTGAATGATAAAAAACACCCCGCAGCAATCCTCCTGTGCTGTTTTTCGGCTCTGGCAGCAGCGGCGTTTATGGGCATTGCTTTCGGAGCGGTAAGCCTTTCGCCAAAAGAAGTGCTTGACGGCATAATGGACGGAGAAGCAACCGCCAACGGCAGGATAATCTACTGCGTAAGGCTCCCCCGTGTGCTTGGAGGCTTTCTGGCAGGGGCTGCTCTGGCCGTATCGGGCGCTGTTATACAGGCGGTTCTCGGCAATCCCCTTGCCTCGCCGAATATTATCGGCGTTAACGCAGGCGCAGGCTTTGCGGTAGTTCTAAGTCTGGCGATATTTCCGACAACCTTTGGAGTAAGGTCGCTGGCAGCCTTTATCGGAGCGCTGGCGGCGGTGATGCTGGTATATTTCATTGCCAGGAAAACCGGGGCATCAAAGATAACTCTTGTTCTTGCGGGAGTTGCCATTTCAAGCCTATTTAATGCGGGAACCGATACTGTTACGACTTTTGTGACCGATACTCTTTCGGGTCTTTCTGATTTCAGGATAGGCGGACTTGAGGGTATTTCTCTTGGCGCACTTTCCCCTGCGTGGGTGCTGATAATTGCGGGCATAGCTGCCGTAATCCTATTGGGACACGATATAGACGTGCTTGCCCTTGGAGACAGCACTGCATTTACCCTTGGAATGAACGTGAAGCTGCTGAGATTTGTTCTGCTTACTCTTGCGGCGCTTCTGGCAGGAGCTGCGGTGAGCTTTTCGGGGCTTCTCGGTTTTATCGGGTTGATAATCCCGCACATAGCCGAAAAGCTGACGGGAAGCAGTCACACGCTGAAAATACCTGTGTGCGCACTTATGGGGGCGGTTTTCACATCAATGTGCGACCTGCTGGCAAGGACGCTTTTTGCTCCCCATGAGATAGCGCTGGGCATAGTTGTTTCATACATCGGCGTGCCTTTCTTTATCTATCTGCTTCTCAGAAAGAAGGGAGGAAAGCACGGTGCTTGAAATGAAAAGCGTCAGCGGCGGATATGGCAGAAAGCAGGTGCTTTATAACATTGACGCTGCCTTTGAAAGCGGCAGGATAACTTCTATAATCGGGAAAAACGGCTGCGGAAAAAGCACTCTTTTGCAGATGTGCTGCGGGCTGTTGACCCCATCTGAGGGCAGCATTATCATTGACGGCGTGAATATTGCAAGCATAAAGCACGCTGACCTTGCAAAGAAAATATCATATCTCTCCCAGTCACACTCAGCGGGAAGCATAACGGTGCGCTCGCTGGTCTCCCACGGGCGTTTTCCCTATCTTGGGTATCCGAGAAAATATTCTTCTGAGGATAAGCGAAAAATTGCCGATGCAATGGAGCTTGCAGAGGTGACGGATATTGCGGATAAGTACGCAAACGAGCTTTCGGGCGGTCAGCTCCAAAGGGCATATATCGCCATGCTTCTGGCGCAGGATACGGATATCATGCTCCTTGATGAGCCTGCTACATATCTTGATATGAGCAGTCAGCTGGAGCTTATGGAGCTGGCTGTGAAACTAAAAAATGCGGGAAAAACCATTGCTATGGTAGTTCACGACATAAACACTGCACTGATATATTCCGACAATATCATTGCCATGGACAGCGGCAGGATAATCGAAACAGGCTCTCCACGGCACATATCCCAAAGTGAAGCCGTGCAGGATTCCCTTGGCATTGAGATAATATATGATGAAAATGTAAAGCAGTATTTTTTCAGAAAAGCTGCAAAGGAAGGAATGACCGTAAAATGAAAAAAGCAATAATCGCTGCAAGCTTCGGCACTACCTATGAGCAGGCGGCAGAAAAGTCCATCTCAGCCGTGGAAGAAAAGCTGAGGCAGGAATTTAATGGCTTTGAAGTCCGCAGGGCTTACACCAGCCGAATGGTGATAGCTGCCCTTAAAAAGCGTGGCGAACAGATTGACACTGTTGAAGAAGCTCTTGAAAAGCTTGCAGATCAAGGCTATACTCACGTGTATATCCAGCCCACACACATAATAAACGGCTTTGAATACAATAAGATCACTGCGGCGGCAGAAAAATATAAGGACAAATTCACCGTGCTTGAAACAAGCACACCTCTTCTTGATTCCGATGAAGATATCGGAAAGGTATGCGACCTTTTTGAAAATGAGCTTGGCTCCGAAAATGCTGTGGCAGTTATGGGTCACGGCACAGAACACAGCGCCAATGCCATTTATACCCGCTTTGCCGAAAAATGCAAAGAAAAGGGATATAAAAACATTTTTGCGGCAACAGTTGAGGGAACACTCACTCTTGAAGACATTATCCCGCAGATAAAGGCGGCAGGCTTCAAAAAAGTCATCATTACGCCCTTTCTTCTTGTTGCGGGCGACCATGCCAACAACGATATGGCTGGAGATGAACCTGACAGCTGGAAGTCAACGCTAGCTTCTCAGGGCTTTGAGGTCGTTCCCGTTGTAAAGGGGCTGGGCGAATATGCGGAAGTAAGAGAAATGTATGCTGAACATCTGAGAAGAATTATAAAGTAAAAAAACAGCCGTTCCCGAAAAGCTTGGGAACGGCTGTGATATTATCAGCCCTTATTTAAGGCAACACCGTACAATGCCGCCAATAAATTCTCACAAATCAAGTTAAACGCATAAAGCTCTGTAACGGGCATATTGCCTCTGTAAATCTGCTTGCAGGCGCACTTTATCAAGCCGTCAGAGATTTTCTGTCAGCCAGATAAAGTTTTGCGAGTGCAAACATAATATTCAATTTGGCGGTCTGTTTTCGCCAATTCATCGTTTATCATTAAAAATGTCAGTTGTCTGTTCATGTTTTTATTATACCATTTTTCTTCCTGATTTTCAATGGTTTGTGCGGTATTGCCTATATCACAAACTAACGCCGCTTGCAAGACTGTTAAGCTATATTATATCCAAACGGACAGGAAAAAATTATCCTTTATCTTTGTTAGCGAAAAATAGAAGCGTCCTTCTCTCCGATAAAAGAGAACAGAACGCCTGGTGTTTTTGTAATCAGCTGCTGCTTATTTTCCTCATATGATGAAGATAAACAATGAGCAGCGATACTCCCGTGAACACCCACGAAGCCACATATACGTTCATAAGCATATCGTAGGTGGGAACCATCTTGAATATGGTAGCAAGCCATATCAGTCGGAATACTACCGTTCCGAGTATGGTAAATATTGCAGGCTCCAGAGATTTGCCCATGCCTCTGAGAGCTGCACTTTCGACTTCATATGTAGTGGTAAGGCCTTCCAGTGAGCATACGTGATACATTCTGCTGAGAGCAAATGCCGCAACCATTTCGCTGGTGGTATATATGCTTACAAAGAAGTCGCCCCATGCAATGAATATGATGCTCAGCGCCTCGGTAAAAACAAATCCGAAAAGCATACACTGCCAGAAAATCCTTTTGCATCTTTTGATATTTCCTGCACCGTAATTCTGGCTGGTAAAGGTGACAGCCGCCTGAGCAAAGGCATTGGCAATGTCATAGGTGAAATACTCGAAATTCAGTGCCAGCGATGAGCCTGCAATGGCGTATTCGCCGAATGAGTTTATTCCGCTCTGAATGAACACATTTGATATGGAAAATATAGCACCCTGTATTCCCGCAGGAATGCCTATTTTCAGCACTCTTATAAGGGGCTGCTTTTTTATCCTCATCTTTTCAAAGCGGAAAGCAAATTCGTCCTGCCGCCTGTAAAGGTGTATAAGCACCAAGGCGGTGCTTAAAACATTTGATATTACTGTTGAAATGGCAACGCCCGCTACTCCCAGCTTAAATACTATAACGAGCACAAGATTCAGCACCACATTCACTATGCCCGATATCAGCAGGTAGTACATAGGCCGCTGACTGTCGCCATAGCTTCGCAGAATGGCTGCTCCGAAATTGTATATCACCATAAACGGGATACTGATAAAATATATGTTTATGTACAGCAGAGCTTCATCAAGAACGCTTTCGGGTGTGCCTGAAAGCTCAAGTATGGGCCTTGCAGTGAGCCAGCCGATAAGCATAAGACCTATGCCAAGGAATACGCCGAAGGTAATGACGGTGTGAAGCGTCTCGCTTATTTTTCCTCTGTCCTTCTGACCGATGAGCATTGCAAGCACCGCATTGGGGCCTACCGAAAGTCCCACGATAAGATTAACGAATATGCCCACCAGAGCCACGCAGCTGCCCACAGCTGCCAGTGCATTATCCCCTGCAAAACGTCCCACAACAGCCACGTCCGCCGAGTTGAACAGCTGCTGCAGGATACTGCTGAAAGCCAGCGGCATTGCAAACAGGATAAGCTTTCCCGCAAGACCGCCGTTAAGCATGTCCATTTCTTTTGAACTTACAGAATCCACACTATTTTCCTCCCGATAAATACATCAAGCAACGCCGTCTCTGTGGCTTCCTGCTTTAACGTATTACATTTTATCACAACAGGAAAAATATTACAAGCATGATTTTGTGAAAACAATCAGCATTATTCATGCTCAAAGCTTTATATCGGATACTTATAGCAAAAAAAGCCCTGCATCGTTAAATGCAGAGCTTTTGAGGCATACTCAAATGTTATTCAAGCACAAGAAGCAGAGCCATCTTGAACTTTCCGTCAGCTGTTACACTGTGGAGACCGTTTTTCTCAAAACGGAAGTTCTCACCTGCTTCAATGGGATAATCCTTACCCTCATAGCCGATAACTGCCTTGCCCTCAAGAGCGAAAATGATCGCATTTCCGGGAGCACGGTGGGGCTGCAGACCTGTGCCCTCATCAAATGACATAAGCACGAACTTCATGCTGCTGTTGCTTGCAATATCAAGGTTTGCGATGCTTCCCTCTTCATAGGGAATAAGGTCCTTGAGCTTCATAACTTCTCCTGCTTTAACTGCACTGTTCATAACTATCTCCTTATCTGTGATTATTTCGGTATAAATAATTCCTTCGCCGCTTTCCATTCCGCACAGAGTGGCAGGCGGCACTATCAGCACGCTTCCCTCGATCATTTCACACCGAACGGAAGGTTCTCAGACGATAAAATCGCCCTTTCCCTCAGCTGCAATGTATATTGCTGTGCTGTCATAGCTTTCACGGCTTATGGACGTATTTTTTCCAAGCGAGAAAAATGATACGCCTGTTTTAGTGCCGAGACCCATATTTCTTGAAATGGTCATGCCATCTCTTGCAGGTCTTTTATCGGCAATTCTGAAAACGCCTTCTGACATTGGATATCTCCTTATTTTTCATTGTACTCAGTGTACATATGATATTATACACCGTTTTACTCTAAATTTCAAGCAGATACATAGGTGAACATATAAACCTTTTATAACAGAGGTCTGTTCTCAGTTTTGGTCATATGGTATCCTGAAATAGTCAAGTATCTTCTTGAAATTATCCTGTGCCGACAGACAGGTATCAATCAGATAACCTTTTTCATAAGTCCACTCTTTAAGCCCACGGTAATAGAACATTTTCAGTTCATCTGTTATAATAAACGGGACAATGTTATTGCAAAGACATTCCTTGAACATGATAAGTCTGCCCACACGACCGTTTCCGTCCTGAAAAGGGTGGATCTTTTCAAATTTCTGATGAAAGCCAATGATATCCTCAATACTTTTGGATCTTATCAGATCATATTCACTTATAAGCTTTTTCATTTCCAATGAAACATTTTCAGGCGCAGTTGTTTCCATACCGCCGACCTCATTTGGGAATCGTTTGTAATCGCCGACTGCAAACCAATCTTTGCGGCTGTCTGCCGTGCCGTTTTTCAGCGTTCCGTGAAGCTGTTTTATAAACTTCTCCGTAAGCTTTTTATCTGCACTGTCGATTATCATATCAATACACTTGAAATGATTGACTGTCTCGACGATATCGTCCACATTCACTGCCTCATTTTCAAAACCGATAGTATTGGTTTCAAAAATATAGCGTGTCTGGTCGTGGGTAAGCCTGCTTCCCTCAATATGATTTGAATTATAGGTAAGGTCGATCTGTATTTTATGATATATGCCGCCTGAATATTTACTTGCTTTTTCGTTCCTGAGTATTTCAAGAAGTGTTTCGGGAGCCTTTTCCTTAGTATTTTTACGGGCTGGTTTTACAGCATCTTCGGGGATATTCCATGTTTTACCCGTAAGAAACGCACCATCAATACGTCCCGCTGAGCAATAGTTCCTTACGCTTCTTTCGGAAATTCCCCATTTTTCGGCTGTTTGTGAAACTGAAAGATATGCCATATCATCACCTACCGATATTATTATAACACATTATCGGCAAAATATCAACAGCAAAACACCGAAATCCCTGCAGTTTTTGCCGATAGCGGCATAAAAATAATCCGCAAAAAATGAGAATATCCCCACAAATTCTATGCAAATCCAAAATATTAACCCAAAAGTTACATTTAAATACACCTGTATTCCTGCAAATTTATTGACAAAACAGCGAAAAACCTTTAAAATAGAAGATGTGTTTATATTGAATCGAAAAGAGGAAATCAGGGAATGTTTAAAATAATGGATTCGGACGAAGCAGTAAAGCTCATACATGACGGTGATGTTATCTGCCTGAATTCGTTTGTGGGAATAGAAAATCCCGTAGAGCTTCACGAGGCACTGTACCGCCGATACAAGGCAACAGGCTCGCCTGCTCACCTTACAATAGTATCAAGCGCAGGCTTTGGTGTATGGGACGAGAACCGCAATGCGGAAAGCTACATAAGAGAGGGGGCTGTGGATAAGCTTATCTGCGGCCATTTCGGAGCTATGCTCAGCACAAAGAAGCTGGTGCTGGAGGATAGGTTTGAATCATATAATCTTCCTCTGGGCTGCATTTCCCACGCTATCAGAGCGCAGGCGGGAGGTCTGCCCGGAGCATTATCAAAGGTCGGTCTGGATATTTTCGTTGACCCTCGCCTTGATGGTCCCGGAATCAACAATATATCAAAGGACACATCGCTTGTAAAGCGTGTTGAGGTAGATAACGAGGAATTTCTCTACTATACTCTTCCGAAGCTGAATGTTGCCCTTATCAAGGGAACTGCTGCTGACCGCAAGGGAAACATTTCATTCGATGATATGTATATGTCTGGCGATGCGCTGTCCATCTGCCAGGCGGTAAAAGCAAACCATGGCAAGGTCATAGTTCAGGTTGACAGGATAGTCAGCACACCTGCCCGTCCCCGTAATACCATTATCCCCGGCTGTATGGTCGATGCTATTGTTATGGTCGAGCCTGAGCCTCGTCATGCGGCATATGAGTCCCTTACGGGAAGCTTTGAGATCCCTTATGCCCAGTGGCATGACTGGTACGAGATGCTTGCAGAGCGCACATACACCAAGCATGCAGAAAATCCTGCGGGAAATATTATCGGTAAGCGTGCTTCCATGGAGCTTAAACCCGATGATATCGTAAATATCGGCATAGGTCTCCCCGAAAATGTGGCTCGCTATGCAAGACAGAGCGGAATGCTGGACAGGATAACCCTTACCGTTGAATCTGGAGGCGTAGGCGGCTTCCCTGCTTCGGGAACAGTGTTCGGCGCAATGATAGGCGCTGCTTCCATGAACGATATGGCAAACCAGTTCGACCTTTACGATAACGGCGGTCTTGACATCTGCTTCATGGGCGCTCTTGAAGTGGATCGTTTCGGAAACGTTAATTCTCACCGTGGTCCCGGCGCATTTTCGGGCATAGGCGGATTTGCCAACATCACCGCCAAAACTCCCACGGTAGTTTTCTGCCTCACATTCAACACCAAGGGACTTGATGTTACCGAAAACGGCGACGAAGTAAAGATAAACAAGAACGGCTCTATTGCAAAGTTTGTGAATAAGATAGATAACATCAGCTTTTCAGCCAAGCGTGCTCATGTCAATAACCAGAATGTTCTGTATGTTACCGAGCGCTGTGTTTTCCATCTTGAAGATAACGGTCTGAAGCTCATTGAGGTTTACCCCGGCATTGATATGCAGAAGGATATCCTTGATCTGCTGGATTTTGATATTGAGATAGATGAAAAACTTTTGATCAAGTAAAACAAAAATCCATTGTTCGGTTTAAGAACCTGTCTTCATAAGAAATGTGTGCGGATTTTCGAGCATAATTTTGTTGCAGAGTAGGCAAAAATCCGCAGGCGGGCTTTCGCCCGGCAAAGATTTTTAACGCAGTCTGCGGCAAAATTTGCCGAAAAGACGTGCGCATATGCTTGTGAAGACGGGTTCTAAATATCCGACCAATGGATTTTTTATGTAATCTATATTATTTCATGCCGTCCTGAGGGTGAAGAGGGCATTTGTCTGTAAGCTCATAATGGCAGTTGCAGCAGCTGTCGCCGTAGCCAAGAGCGGTAGTGCGCTTGAAGCCGTTGCCCATGTAGTAGGATATCATATAATCCACGCTGCATATTCCCGGGAGCATTCCCTCTGCACCGAATTTCTTTGCAAAGGCGATGAAGCCGCATTTTGTAATGTCGATCTCGAAGCTGTTGCTGTCGATGTTGCGGTAGCTTATCTCCCAGTCAAAGGGGTGAAGTCCGTTTTTCTGGCGCTCCATATGCTTTGCCGCTTTTTTGCGAAAGCCGTTCAGATAAGTCTTTCCTGCCATGTGCAGAAATGGCTTTGGAACGGTCAGCAGCATTTTCTCATTCATGAGCCACATAAGCTCGTCCGCCTGCTCGGCTGTCAGCGAAAGCTCCCGCATGGTCTTATACCACGCCACATAAGACGGTGCATAGGCATAATTAAATGAAAACACGCTTTCCCCTATATCTGGAGTTTCTTTCAGCACTTCACGGAAAAGCTTATCCGAGCCGCTTTTGAATTTATCCCAGAAATCCCTGCCGTATTTTTCGATTATCATTTTACGGCTTCTCGACATAGTGAGCCAATAAATAAATTTCATCATTTTCAGTTTACCTCGCTGCTTATCTGATCTATCCAGCTGCAAATGTTATCAAGCACAAGCTTTCCGTTTCCCACATTGCAGTGATTCTGAGCGTCCTCCTTGTCGGTGAAAAGACGGAAAGTCAGGCTTTTTACATTTTTCAGCATATTTATCTCTCGTCCCACCATGCGGTAATCAATGAAATGATCCTGATTTGCGCCCACGATGAGCATATCCTGTGTTATCCTGTCGGCAATGGGGGCAATATCGTAAAGCTTCAGCTTTTTGGCATATCCGTATGCGTCCTTTGCCTCGTAGGCGTACATTCCATGCTTTAAGCCCCAGTCGATAACAGGCTCCTTTTTAGCCTTGATGCCGAAAACAAGGTTTATGAGCGGTCTTGCGTGAAGCGCCATAAATATGCGGAAGAGCTTTTGAACAGCAGGCTTCTGCATTCCTACGATAACGTCCTGAAAACATGGGAATACCGACCACGCCACTACCCGCTTTATGCGCTTGTCAAATGCCGCCGCTCTTGGCGCCAGATATCCGCCAAGGGATATGCCGATTATGGTAACGTCGTCAAGCTTGAAATAGTCCAGCACTGCCTTGACGGGCTTTTCCCACTCATGGGTGAAGTGCATTCCCTGTACCCTCATAACTCCGCCCTGTCCGGGACCCTCAAACATATAGACCTCAAAGCCTTTTTCACGAAGATAAAGTACGGTGAAAAGAAATTCTTCAAAATAGCTGTCGTTTCCGCCGTGGATAAGTATTGTACCCTTGCTTTTGCCTGTAGGAACGGTGTGCATAACAGGAAGCTTTACATTTTCAAAGGGCACGTCAAATTTTTCTATAACAGCATTTTCACCCTCAAAGAAATCCGCATAATACTTATAAAAAAGCTTGGTAGCTTTAAGATAGTATTTTTTCTTGTCAGGGTCGCCGTCATACATAAAAAACTCGCTCATACGGTAATATGCAATGGCATTTTCGGTGCGTTCCTCGCTCATCGCCTTGTCGCCGAGAGCAATAAGCTCACGCTTCCAGTCTGCGCTTACCTTTATCTTTGATGCTATTGGAGCCACGTCCTCAAGCCTGCCGCCGTCCCAGTTGATTACACGGTTCAGCTGATAGTTGAAGTTGCTCTCGCTGTTAAGCTCATATACGCCTTTTTTCAGTTTTACGGGCTGTGTGATATCATATTTTTTCATCGGAACTCCTCCTTAAACTATACCTATGATATCATACTTCCGATGAAAATACTTTCAATTATCTGCTGTTATTCGCTGCCTTTCACAAATTCCGAAAAGGAGATGCCGAACATTCTTTTGCAGGTGGCGGCAAAATGGGATGGAGAATCAAATCCCGCACGCATGGAGGCTTCGGTGATATTTCCATACTTTTGGAAATGGATATACCCCTTGCGCATCTTATCCATGGCAAGATAGCGATGTAGGGATATGCCCACATTTTCTTTGAAAAGATGTGACAGTCTGCTGGGAGAAAGGCAGACCTTTGCGCAAAGCTGGGCTGTTATATCCTCAGGCACTTCGTCCAGCGAGCGCAGATATTCCAGCACCTGGGATATCCTCTCATCACGGAGGGTATTCCCCACGGTGTCAAGCCCCAGAAGCTGAGTTATAAGGCTGTCAGCCTGTGCAGGAGGATTGTTTTTCCATATCTTGCGGAGCTTTTCGACAGTTTCTTTGTCACCACAGAAGTACGGTCTGCCGCACAGATACTGCTTCTGCACCTCTTCGGCAATGCTGCCTGCGGTATCAAACAGAAAGACCAGCATATCACCCGTTTCGGCATATGCTGTGTGGACTACATCTGAGGCTATGAAAACAGCGTCCGCATCAAAGCTGTCACCTGATACGACACAATGAACAGGGCCGTCCAGACCTGCGATAAAATGGACTGCCAGATGGCTGTGCGGGTCGGGAGTGCGATACTCCGCACGCATCATTATATGATCGTATCCGAAAACTGTGCTTGTCATCTGTGACCGCCCTTTCATTTTAGTATTGATTAGTGTTTGCTAATTTTATTATATCACATTTTATTGGATTTGGGAAGATGCAGGCATAAATTTACAGTATTGACAATCTATCCTATACTTGCTATAATCAAATCAGGCAAAATGTCGCATATTCTAAATTTACCGAGGAACAGCCATGAATTTTTTCAGCAATATTGATATACAGTTTGACATTGGCGAGTGCAGGCTCCATGCGGTCAATCTTATCTCGACCCATATTATCCACGACTTTCCCATGCACAGCCACGGCATCGGCTGCTATGAGATACACTACATTTCCGAGGGACACGGCACCCTTATCGCTGACGGCAGGGAGTTTGATATTACCCCCAACACCCTGTTCATCACAGGCCCGCTGGTGCCCCATGCACAGATAACCGATAAAAGCAATCCCATGCTTGAATGGTGTATCTACCTGAGGGCTGACGATGGGAACGAAAAAGACTATGACAGTCTGATACGGCAATTCCTGGCGCAGAAATTCTGGATAGGTCAGGACAAGCAGGAGCTTCTCCCACTGTTCCGCAAGCTTTTTTCTGAGCTTGAAAGCCGTCAGACAGGCTACACCGACATGGTGAAGCTGCTGATATCCGAGGCAGTCATCGGCATCACAAGGAATTACATAAGCAGCTCTGCGGAAAACGGAGTTTCCCCCACAAACAGCTTTGAGCGCACAAGCCTTACCATTGAGGAATACTTTCTTTACGAATATCGCACTGCCAGCCTTGAAGAGCTGTCTGAACGGCTGAGGCTCAGCACAAGGCAGACTCAGCGGCTTATAGAAAAATATTATGGCAGCAGCTTCAGCGAAAAGAAAACTCAGGCAAGAATGTCCGCCGCACAGCTGCTTCTTGCAGATGAATGTTTAAGTCTTACGGATATTTCGGAACGGCTGGGCTATTCATCTCAGGAATATTTCACTGCCGCTTTTAAAAAATATTACAAGATCTCCCCGGGACGGTTCAGGAAAAGCATGAAATTATAAAAATGTGACATCTGCAATGCTATAAGGTCATCATATACTCTTACTTTAATATTCCGATGTCGGTATAATTAAAAGGTAAATCGCATATTAAGGAGAAGTCACGCTATGATACTTATGGTACTTGTAGTAATATGCTACACCATCACGTCCCTGAACGACAAATACGCCGTCAGCAAGGCGGAAATGAACGGCAGCCAGATGACCTTTGTTATGGCAGTCGCCACATCGTTCTTTATGATATTCACCCTGCCCTTTCTGGACAGAACTTTTGAGATAACTCCCCTTTCTTTTGTGTTTATCTTTCTGCTGCTCATATCAAAGCTGCTGGAATTTCAGATGTCCGCAAGGATACTTGTGGAAATGTCCGCATTTGAGCTGAAAGCATGGCTTGGAATATGTATGTTCATGTCATATTTCACGGATATTATCCTCGGCAATGCAACATTTACAGCCCTGAAAATCCTCTGCGTGGCAATAACCGCCGCAGGTCTTATAATGATAGCAAAAACGGGCAAAAAGAATGTTAACTACAAAAAAATAGTTGTACCCCTGATACTTTATCTCCTTTCCAGATACGGCTACGGCATTGCAGTTACATGGATAAACAAGGTGGGCTGCATTTCGTCGGATATGGCGCTTTTTGCGGCGCTGATAATCCTTGCTGTAATACTTTTCCCCAAGTCAGATATTATCAGCCTTGCAAAAAGAAAGCCCAAGGAAGTAAGCATCGTTGCCCTTGCAAAGATTCCCAACGTCCTGGGACTTATACTTGAAAACGCTGTTATAGCCATAAGCCTGACAAACGACTCATTTATCCAGCCCATGATACTGATAACCATTCTTATTATCGGTATGTTCCAAAAGACAGAGCGTCCCACAGGCTGGAACTTAGCGGGAAGCATCATCTGTGCTGTGGGCATACTGGGATTCCAGTTTGCAGGGCTTGTATGATATAACGCAGTAAGATAACAAAGACCTCATCACAAAGCCCGGATAAGCAGGCTGAATGATGAGGTCTGTTTTTGTATTATACTATTTCAAAATCATAATCGCCGTGTATGGGAATGAGCTTTGAGTCTATCCGCTCAACATAGCCCCACCTGAGCTGTTCCAGAGAATGCACAAGAGCGTCAATATCCGCAGACCGTCCTTCTGCTTCCATTTCAACGGAGCCGTCGTCCAGATTTTTCACCCAGCCTGATATCCCGTAATTTCTTGCGGTGTAGCACGCTGTGTATCTGAAACCCACGCCCTGAACATTGCCGTGAAATATGAAGTGCTTCCGTATTTTTTCCAATTCTGATTTCCTTTCGTTACGCAAGTATTTCTCTTATTTGTCTGTTCACTATACCGCTGAGCAGATCAAGCCTTTCCTGATCTACGGATATTCCGGGGTGCTGCCTGAAAGCAAATCCTTTAAGATTTTTCAGCTCTGTGCGGATATCATCAGTCAGCAGTCCCCTTGCGGTCGCTATAAAGTCAGAACCGACAGACGGTCTGAGCTTTTTCAAATACCAGTCAACATTTTTGAGCTGGTCATTATCCAGATCAAAGCACAAAGAACGATTGTTATCAAACACCGGAGCCATTTCGATGATATTCATTGTATCATTGTCCGCAAGCACTCCGAAATTTCCGAGATGCCTGTCAATATTCAGGATAAGACTGTCAAATATGCACATTCGTCTGAAATCATCACCGCTGCCGATATTTTCAAAAAATCCGAGCAGAGACGCAATGCTTTTTCCGCCTGTGATAACTCTGCCTGCCTTTACAAGGCCCATATGTTCATCGGTGAACAGCCTGCACTTGCTGACAAGCCTGCCATGCAGAAAATCCATATCATATGGCACATATTTTTTGCAGATGATCTCAGCCAGCTGTGACGCAAGATATTCCGACAGCGGCTCGATCACAAAGGCAGAACTTCCGCTTTTGCATAGAAATATTTCGTCCGCTTCACGTACCCAACACTTGGCATATGAACCGTCTGTGCCGAATTCGGGTGAAGCCGATGAAAAGTCGGTATCGCTTATAGCACCGTCAAATGCGGCATTTGCTATAATTTCATCAAAAAGATTGCTGTACAGCGAAACATCTGCCCATTTAAGGGTGCTGGTCTCTTCCCTGACCCAAAAGGTGTCATTTAGAGAGACCGCATGGGTCACACGGATAAATCCATCTAACTCGGTACATCCGTACCTTTCGAGCAGCTGTTCTATGTGCTTTCTGTGCTTGGGCGCTTTTCTTCTGTCAAGAAAGCTGAAAAGATCGGCATAGCCCAAGGGACGCAGCTCTGTAAACCATTCAAGCTCTTTAAGCCGGATTTCGCCAAACTCATCATGTTCACAGCTGAATAAAAGCCACGGAGTGTCCTTATTCATAAGGAGATATGTCATCTTTTCACTTCCTTTTGCGATTTTAATATGATTATAGCATATACGGTAATGGCTGTCAAATGCAGATAAATCTGTCTTTATTTCACCTGAAAGAACTCTATCTGCTCGCCAAGAGGGCCAAAGCAAAAGGCTATCCTTGCACTAAGAGGCTTTTCAGATGGTATTACAATGTTCTTTGGCTCAATAAATACCTCATACCCAGCCTCTCTTACAGCAGCTGCGCACCTGTCAGTATCATTTACGGAGAAAGCAAAGTGACGTATCACCCCTGTATCTGCATCGTCTTCCCTGTTTGTGAAAATCTCTATTACTCCGTTTCCCGTGTCAAACATTATGCCGTCTTCCCACACTCGGGTTGTTTCAAGTCCCAGCACATTGCCGTAAAAATCCACTGCCTTGTCATATTCCTGCCCTTTTCTGCATTTGAGCGATACATGATGTATTCCGTTCACAAGATTTTTCATCTGCTTACCTCCAAACATTTGATGTATATAATTATACACCATATGCGCAGAAATTTCAATTACCGATTGACGTTCATCTGCCCGATATGCTATAATGTCAGTGAATATTAACACGGAGGTTTGCTATGTCTGATTTTGTTAGATTAAAAGCCCCAAGAGGCTGGATAAATGACCCCAACGGATTTATTTATTACAAGGGCGAATATCACCTGTTCTATCAGCATTTTCCCTATGCGCCGATATGGGGCAGAATGCACTGGGGACACGCTGTAAGCAAGGAGCTGATGCACTGGGAGCACAAGGATATCGCACTTTACCCCTCAAAGCCCGATGACCGAAGCGGCTGCTTTTCGGGAAGCGCTGTTGAGCATAACGGCAGGCTGCACATTTTCTACACTGGTGTGAGCTACAAAGAGGAAAATCCGCAGAACATCAACACCTGCATCAATGATGAATTTACTGCCGCACAGATGTCCATAACCTCGGAAAACGGCTATGATTTTGATAATTTGGCGGACAAGTTCACTGTAATACCGCCTATTGAGGATAAAACTGTAGGCTGCAAAAATCATACCCGTGACCCCAAGGTATGGCGTGGCAAGTACGCATGGTACATGGTTCTGGGCAGCACGGCTGACAGAAGAGGACGTCTGCTTTTCTACAAAAGCTCCGATCTTGTTAACTGGGAATACGTGAACTTTGCCGAAAAGGACGGCATGGGCTGGATGTGGGAATGTCCCGATTATTTTGAGACTGACGGAACGGGAGTTATCGTTATATCTCCTCTTGGCTTTCTGAAAGACGAAAAGCTTTATGATGCTGTTACGATATGCGCCCTTGCCGATTTTGACGAAGCAAGCTGCAAAATGGATATTGCGGACAAATGGCAGCTTTTTGACTGCGGCGAGGATCTTTATGCCCCGCAAAGCACTGCTGACGAAAACGGCCGCCGTGTTATCATAGCATGGGCACGTATGCCCGAGCCTTTTGCCAAAAACCGCAGAGGAATGTTCTGTATCCCTCGCATTGTTGAAGTGCGAAACAGTCACATATATTTCCGTCCCCACCCCAATGCCGAAAGGCTTTTCACCAAAAAGATAGCCTCTCCCTCAGAAGCAGGTGCGGACGGATATAAGCTCAGCCTTGATATGAATAACGGCGAAGAGATAAACATCGGCGGATACAAGCTATCACGGAAAAATGACATTATTACCGCTGACCGCTCCGATGTTTTTGCAGGTCACAGTGAGATAAAATGCGTATTTCACACTCCTGAGATTAAGGAGGGCTGTCATCTTGATATTTACGTTGACCAAAATCTTATCGAAGTGTATGTAAACAACGGCGAATATGTGCTGACAAACACTGTTTACGGTTTATCGGACGAAATATCCGCCCAAAGCTATGAGCTGTACGCTGCCGCAGATTAAAAAATACAAAGCCCGCCAAAATATCTTGACGGGCTTTGCTGTTATTATAATGTGGTTATTTTAAGACTGTCCTCAGGCTCGGGAGAATAGCCGTTGTCGGAATAAAGCTCATATGTGCTGCCGTCATAGCCCAGCAGTCTGAGAGCTGACATATCAATCTGAGAGGTATTGTCTGCCGCTGCTCCGAAAGGTATTGCCTTGCCCTTGCGGATAAAGAAAACAAGGGTATCAAGGGGAACTTCAACATAATGATGACCTGCGGGAAGTACAGCGGCGGTATAGTCGCTTACGGACTTCATGCTTATCATCATCATTTCTTCAGGGAGATATACATATCTGCCCTGTGCATTCTGCTTGTAAATGGGTGCTATCATAAGCTCATTGCCAAGGAACAGCTGATCTTCTGCCTGCTTTGCCGTGTTATCCTCGGGGAAATCAAATGCCAAAGGTCTGAACATCATTTCATCATTCAGCGCTGCCTTTAAAAACTCGCTGTAAAGGTATGGGATAAGTGCATATCTTATCTTTATCATTTCGGCTGCGGAAGCGATGTTATCGAACTGATAAAGCTCCTGCAAGCGTGTTCCGTCTGCTGAGTGATTGCGGAAAAGCGGTGTGAACAGCGAATACTGGAGCCAGCGGAGCATAAGGTCTTCGGTGGTATCGCAGCCAAATCCGCCTGTATCGGAGCCTGTGAAAAGGAAGCCTGCCATATTGAGTGCAGGAAGCTGCTGCATTGACTGGAGAATATGCGACCACCAAGACTTGTTATCGCCCTGCCATATTCCGCCGTAGCGGTGTGCGCCGATGTAGGAGGAACGGGAGAAGAACAGTGTACGCTTATGGGGGCATATCTTTCTGAGAGCCTCGTTGGCGGAGCGGGTCATATTCATGCCGTAAAGGTTATGTACCTCGCTGTGCTTTACCATTTTGCCATTAACATTATGGTAGAATTTGTCATAATCACCCTTGTTGCCGTTAAGTCCCGCAACCATTCCTGTGAATGCAAAATACTCGTTGATGCCCATGTTGCCCGAAGTAAGCTTTTTTATCTCATTGCAGGTATCGGCAAGCCTGTCCTCGGTGTAGAAGATGGCAGGCTCATTCATATCGTTCCAGAAGCCCTCTATGCCAAGGTCTGTGAGAGCCGCATATTTTCTGCCGAACCAGTCTCTTGCCTCAGGCTGGAGGAAATCGGGAAAATGAACTCTTCCGGGCCATACTGCACCCACAAAGGCCTTACCCTCGGCGTTCTTGCAGAAATAGTTGTTTTTCACACCCTCCTCGTAAACGTCATAGCCGTCCTCTATCTTAACGCCTGCGTCGATTATGGGAACAAGATGTATGCCCTGCAACTTCATATCGTCGGAAAGCTTTTTAAGGTCAGGGAAGCGCTCCTTATCAACGGTGAAATCCTTGTAGCGCTCCATATAGTCGATATCCAGATAAATGCTGTCGAGGGGGACGCCTGCTTCCTTGTATTTTTCGGCAACGGTGCGGATATCCTGCTCATTCCTGTAGCCCCAGCGGCTCTGACCGTATCCGAAAGCCCAGAAAGGCGGGATATAGCTCCTGCCGATAAGCTGCCTGAACTGCTTTACGATGTCCTTTTCGTTTTCGCCTGTGATGATATATACGGCAATGTCATTCTTTTCGGGCTTTATCTGCATAAGGCTTCTTTTGGTGTAGCCGATGTCAAACTCCATTCTTCCGGCATAATCGAAAAATGCACCGAAGGTCTGCTTGCCGCAGATGATTATAAAGTTGTGAGAGCCGTAAAGCGAACGGGTATCCTCGTGATGATTGGGATTATCGTAGTTCCAGCTCACATACTGCCAGCCTCTTTTGTTGATGCCACGTATCTGCTCGCCCAGACCATATACGATATCGTCCTCGGAAAGAGCGTATGTGAACACTCCGTCTTTGACATCAAAATAAGGGAGCTTATCCTCTGATTTTTCTATATCCTTAACAACAGCGTCAGTGAAAAAGGGGTCTCCGTAAACATATTTTTTTATCATTTCAGCACATCCTTTAAAATTTACGTTGATGTTTTATTCTTCTTATGATATAATACTATAAAACAGCTTTGTAATCTATTGATATTCTACCATTTACTGATACTATCCTACTTTTTCGGAGGCGGCAGCATGAATAATATAAGCTCAAAGGAAAATCGGATACACTCTTCCGATATAAAGCCGTTCAGCTACTACAAATGTTCTATTCCCGATTATTTCAACTGCGTTCCCATGCACTGGCACAGCGAGTTTGAGCTGAGCTTTGTCCGTGAAGGCTCAGCTCAGTTTATCTGCGGGGAGGAAAAATTCACATCGCAGGCTGGAGATATAATCATAACCCTGCCGAATGTGCTCCACTCCATTTATCCATGTCCCCACATCACACAGGTGTATGATACTATCGTATTCAGCAGTGATATTTTCGGTAGCTCCGACTCCGACAGATATGTCACAGATTGTATAAAGCCGCTGATAAACGGAAGTATGCGGATACAGACTCACATTACCCACGAGCATCATTATTACAGCGAGCTTGAAAAAATAACAGGCAACATTTTTTCCTGCGCTGTGGGCGACACACCATCGCTGGATATGCTGCTGAGAAGTGAGCTTATACGGCTTTTTTGGCTGCTGGAGACTGAGGCGGAAAGCGACCCCGATTACAGCGAATCGGGAAGCGTTATCCGTCCCGCCCTTGAATATATCGCAAAGAATTACAACGACGTTATCACCATAAAGCAGCTTGCCGCCACGGTTCACCTGAGCGAAAGCTATTTTATGAATCGCTTTCATGACCATGTGGGACTGAGCGCAATGGAATACATCTCGCATTTCAGGATAGACAAGGCGTGCAAGGCGCTCCGCAGCAGCGATAAGGACGTTCTGGAGATCGCCTTTGACTGCGGCTTCCGCAACATATCCAACTTCAACAGGCAATTCAGGAGGATAATCGGCTGTTCCCCTACAGAATTCAGGAACAGAATTACGGAATTTCCGTAACAGATTATTTTATAGTCACATCATTTTCCGCTTTGTTACTTCCGTATGTACAGTCGATTTGCTTATGCCGAATTTTTTTGCGGCAGCACGCACCGTTGACCTTGTTTCTATTATGTACTCCCCTAATATTACAGGACGTTCCTTTTGTTCATCGTAGCTTATCATGCTGACAACAGCCCCCATTCAAATTTTGGCGTTATAACATATTTATGCGCTTTTAAGAGGGGTAATGACATTTTATGTTATCTGTGTGTCATTCTCTGTCCCAAAGCTGTACATTGACAAGATGGGACAAAAAAGCTATAATGCCAGTTAGCAAAAACTAATTGATCGTAAAATTGCGGAATGGAGTAAATATGTTTGATAAACGCCTGATGAAAATTTGTCCCGAAAGCAGAAAATATATCATAGGAAACATCGTGCTTCAATGGCTGGAGCTGATGTGCAATGCCCTGATGATATATACTGTTGCTCAAATGATCGAACAGAAATATAAGCTTTTCCACGAGCTGCCCATGAGTGCCTTTGCTGCTCCCCTTGCTGTGATCGCAAGGAAGTGATGGCATGAAAAAGCGCAGCAAAGCAGGTACACTTTTCAGAATGCTGGGGCTTGTAAAGCCGTTGGCAGGATTTATGGTTCTGGCTGTAGTCACAGGCACACTGGGTTTTCTGGCGGTGCAGTTCATACCAGTTCTCGGCGGATATGCCGTGCTGAATGGTCTGGGATATGATACTCCACTGGCGCTGAAAACTATCTGGACACTGCTGGCGGTATTTGCTCTTCTCCGTGCAGTGCTGATACTAATCACCAATAAAACTATAGACAAAAAATCATCGCATAATCCATATACGCAAGATTATGCTCAATTTTTTGTATAGTTTTTAATTGGTGCTTAGTATGAGATATACCGAGCAGAAGACCAATCATTACATAGCCTTCACGCTCCTTGCAATAGTCAGGGACAAAGTGTTCAAATCGCTGAGGAGACTTTGCCCACACCATCTCCCCCATATGTATCGCAATAGTTACCGAGATCGTAATGTGTCTTTTCATCGGCAGCTTTCACCCTTATATGGGTCTGCTGGCGGCAGCGGCAATACAGGCGATGAGATAAGAGGTCAGTCGGGCGAGCTGGCGGCTCTGGTGCTTGAAAATATCCGTGGACTGAACGAGACTATCCAGTACGGCAAGGACAATGAACGCATGGAGCTTATGAACAGCAGGACAGACGCTCTTTCGCAAAAGCAAAGCGCTCTCAACAAGCTTACGGGAACGAACATCGCCATTGCAAACACATTTAGAACCTGTCTTCATAAGAAATGTATGCGGATTTTCGAGCATAATTTTGTTGCAGAGTAGGCAAAAATCCGCAGGCGGGCTTTCGCCCGGCAAGGATTTTTAACGCAGTCTGCGGCAAAATTTGCCGAAAAGACGTGCGCATATGCTTGTGAAGACGGGTTCTTATATTGATATTTGATGCGGCAGCGCTTATATTGTCGCTCAGCCTTTACAGCAGCGGAGCTGTGGATATCTGCGGAATGCTCATTCCGCTTCTGGCGTTCATGTCCCACCCTATAATGGCAATAAAGCACCTTATTCTCAGCAAAAAATCAAAATAAACATAATAAACAGCTGCGGCTCCCATGTTTGTCGCATGGGAGCCGCAGCTGTTTATTCAGCCGATGTATCATCGAGCTTGACGGAATATTTGTAGATAAGTGCGGAAAGAACAGCGGTTATTACCTCGGTTATCCAGAATGCGTGCCATACACCGTCAGGTCCTGTCAGTCTGCTGAGGATAAACGCCAGAGGCAGGATTATCACGATATACCTGAGCAGTGAAATGAGCAGTGACGGAACGCCCTTGCCAAGCCCTTCAAGCGCTCCCGATGCCGCAACGGACACGCTTGAAATTATAAAGCCTATGGATATGACACGAAGCGCAGTCTCACCTATTTTTACGGTCTCGGGATTTTCGGTGAAAAGCCCCATGAGCTGCGAGGGAACAGCAAGGCATATTACAGTTCCCAGTGCCATTATAACGGCGCACATGGCAAGGACAACATTATAGATCCGCTTCACACGCTTGTATTCCTTTGCACCGTAGTTGAAGCCGATAACAGGCCTCATTCCCTGAATAACGCCGTTTGCGGGGAGATAAAGGAAAGTCTGGAGCTTGTAATATATGCCCAGAACCAACACATAGCTCTGCGAATACACCGCAAGGATAGCATTCAGGGCGGAGATGAGCAGCGAGGGCAGCGCAAGATTAAGGGTAGCGGGAATGCCTACGGAGTACATTCTTCCGATAATATGGCCGACGGGCTTTGGCTGCCTCAGGTCTATTTTTACAGGCATCTGTCTGACACGGTAGGTTATGATGTAGATAGCAAGGGTCAGCAGCTGACCTGCTCCTGTGGCAATAGCGGCACCTCTCATGCCAAGCTTCGGGAAAAATCCGATACCGAAAATAAGCATCGGGTCAAGGATAATATTTGCAATACAGCCGCATAGCATACTTGTCATAGTTACCTTCATCATGCCCACGGACTGAAATATCTTTTCAAGGGAAATTCCCAGCATTATAACGGGTGCAAAGGAAAATGCAATGACAGAGTACTGTATTCCCAGCTCTATGACGCTTTCATCGTCAGTAAACATTCGCAGGAAATATGGCATTGCGATAATACTTGCCGCCATAAGCACTATTCCGTGAACGGCTGCGAGGATAAGCCCCTGAGAAGCGGCGGTATCCGCTTTCTTGGTGTCTCCCCCGCCGAGAAATATGGAAATAACGGCATTTATTCCTATGCCAAATCCTATAGCTACCGCATTTATGAAATTCTGTATAGGAAACACCAGCGAAAGAGCGGTCATGGCGTTCTCGCCTATCTTTGCCACAAAAAAGCTGTCGATTATATTATACAGGGAATTTACCAGCATTGATATGACCATGGGCAGCGACATGGACAGTATCAGCGGAAAAACAGGCTTTTGCTTCATAAAGTCGTTGTTCATAAAATACTCCTTATCAATAAACATAAAAAAGCCACACAACTGAATCAAGTTGTGTGGCGAAAAGGTGACATTGTCCGGAAAAATCCACTACAGGTTTTACAAATGATATTTTAGCATATTGCCACCTGTTTGTCAATGAATTTTCTGAAAAGTATGTCTTAAAGAGCGTAATTTCGGGCGATGATGTACGCCATATATGCGCCGTAAAGCACTGCCAGCGTAATGCCCTCCGCACGGGACATTTTCTTTCCCGTGATGTACCATACATAGGACACGATGCTTACTCCCACAAGGATAAATCCGTCGATCACAGAATCCTTTGTTACCGATATGGGGGTGATAACGCCTGAAATTCCCAGAATGGCAAGGACATTGAAAATGTTGGAACCTACAACATTTCCCACTGCCATATCGTTCTCGCCCTTGCGTGCGGCGGTTATGGAAGTCACAAGCTCAGGGAGACTGGTTCCCACGGCGCAGATAGTAAGACCTACCAGAGTTTCGCTCATGCCTGCTTTCATTGCAATAAGCTTTGCGTGCTCGACCACAAGATTTCCTCCGAGGACAATTCCCGCAACTCCGCCGATAAGGCTCATGGCGCACACGAGGGGAGAAAAATCAGCGGGCACAGCCGTATCATCAGCGTTTGACGCTTCCTTTTTGGCAATTCTCACGGACACTATCATATAAGCTGCAAATGCAATAAGAAATACTGCCGCTTCAAGCCTGCTGAGCGTTCCGTCAAGAAGGAACAGCACAAACACCAGCGCTGCCGCAGCAGCAATGGGATAATCACGCTTTGCAACGCTGTCGTTGGTGGCAATGGGCTTGATAGCGGAGCATATTCCAAGGACAACCATTATATTAAAAAGGTTGGAGCCGATAACATTGCTGACAGCAAGGGAGTTGGAACCTCCGACAGCTGCGGAGATGCTTACCGCCAGCTCAGGTGCGCTTGTACCCATGGCAACAATCGTAAGACCCACGATAAGCGATGGGATCTTCATTTTTGCCGCCAGAGAGGAGCTTCCGTCAACGAAATAGTCAGCGCCCTTTATAAGCAGGAAAAATCCGCCTATCAGCATTATTATGCTTATGATGACCGACTGGGGCAGCTCAGCAAAATAGCTGAATATTATTGCGACTGCAAGTATTATGGTGTAGATAATGTTTTTTCTGTTCATTTGAAAAGTTCCTTCTTTACATTTGGATTAAGATATTGTCCGTGCCTTTCTGTTTTGCTGCCATACTGAACGGCAAACTTAGGGCAGCTGTGGAGACACCGCAGACAGGCTGTGCATTTATCCTTGACCCATACAGGCGTATTGTTCTTCATACTTATCGCCTGCACAGGGCATCTTTTTGCGCACAGACCGCAGCCTATACAGCTGTCTTTCACCCTGAAATGCCTAGTCTACCGCATACTGTTATAGTATTTATCCGTAAAAAATGTGACTGCATTGGGGCATGATAAGCGCATATGATTGCCCGTGACTTTATTTCTGATATCATCTGTAACCTTAGCAAGTTCTTTTTCCGACTGAGCAAGCCGACTTTCTACCTTTTCCTTATCACTTAGATCAAACCACGGAGTCCATGTATCGGTCATTCTGATACTGAACCGTGCATTAAGCGTTATGCCATGCTTTTTTAGTATGCGGTCAGCCTGTGCTCCCACTGCTCCGGGAGTTGTACCGTAGGTTGCGACAACGAAAGCATATTGTCCGCTATAGTTCTCTATGAAAATATTTTCTAAAAACTCACGGACATTTATGGGAAGCTCCAACGCATATGTGGGGGCCACAATGCCAAGCATTTCGTTCTGCATGAGCTGTATTTTTCCGCAGTGCTTTTCTATCGAAACTGCCGTATCTCCCAGATCGTGTGCGATATGCTCAGCCACGTATCTGCAGTTGCCTGTTGCCGAAAAGTATAGTATCAAAATATCACCGCCGTTTTTATACAAAATATGATATAAACATATTTTACCATAGATAGCAAAAAAAATCAACTGGAATTAAAATATGTTGATTATGCACAACCTGCCCTTGACTTTTTGCTTCCAATATGTTAAAATAATTCAAAAGCCTATCATTATATTGCTGTTACAAAGGAGAATGTTACATGGATAACAAGTACAAGGGAACCAAGACCGAGATTAATCTTCAGGCAGCATTTGCAGGTGAATCGCAGGCAAGGAACAAATACACATATTTTGCTTCAAAGGCTAAGAAAGAGGGCTTTGAGCAGATAGCTGCCCTTTTCCTCAAGACTGCTGACAATGAAAAGGAACACGCAAAGATGTGGTTCAAGGAGCTTAACGGCATCGGAAACACTGCCGAAAATCTCAGCGCTGCCGCTGACGGCGAGAACTGCGAGTGGACAGATATGTACGAGGAGTTTGCCAAGACCGCCGAGGAAGAGGGCTTTACAGAGCTTGCCGCAAAGTTCAGAGCTGTAGGCGCTATTGAAAAGCATCACGAGGAGCGCTACCGTGCACTGCTTAAAAATGTGGAGACTTCCCAGGTATTTGAAAAGAGCACTGTCAAGGTATGGGAATGCCGCAACTGCGGTCACATCGTTGTTGGAACCAAGGCTCCCGATGTATGTCCCGTATGCAATCACCCTCAGAGCTATTTTGAGATAAGCGAAGAAAACTATTGATAAATACATACAAGCACAAAAAACACGGATACTGCCGCAAATAACAGTATCCGTGTTTTTTTATTTGTTTATCCGATAAAGCATACAAGGTCTGCCGCCTGTTTCATAGTTCATATTGCCCGAGATAGTGCCTTTTTCAAGGAGAAAATTTAAATATCTGCGGACCGTAACTCGTGAAAGCCCCACCTTGTCTGCGATCTCCTCGCCTGTGAAATCTGTATCGGGATTTCGTTCAAGAAAGTTGTGCACCGTTTCAAGGGTCTGATCCTGTATTCCCTTAGGAAGCTGCTCAATGGTCTTTGAGGAACCGCTGTTAAGCATGGCATCAATATGCTGCTGGCTGAACTGCTCCAGATCGTGGAATGCGTCCTGTCTGCTGAGGAATTTTTCCAATGCCTGCTGAAATCTTGCACTTGAAAAGGGCTTGATAAGGTAATCTACAACACCAAGCCTTACCGCTTCCTCAATGGCTGCGCTGTCGTTGGCGGCTGTTACCATTATTACCGCCAGCGGAAGATTTTTCTCCCTTATCCTGCGCAGCACTTCAATGCCCGTGGTCTTTGGCATATACACATCAAGAATAACAAGCTGAACATTGTTTGCCGTCAGGTAAGCCAGCGCCGCATCACCGTCACGGCACACGGAGGCTACATGAAAATGCTTGTTTTCGGTCACATACTGCTTGTTTATCATGGCGACCATAGGGTCATCTTCAACTATCACGACCTCATACATTGCTGCCGCCTCCTTCATCTGTAAGTGTTACGGTAAAGGACGTGCCAACGCCCTCCTCCGACTCAACGGAAATGGTTCCGTTATGCTTTTCGATAAGCTGCTTTATAAGGTGAAGCCCGGTTCCCCTGCCGTCACCCTTGGTGGAAAAGCCGTTTTCAAAAATCTTTTCTCTGTTCTCTTCCGATATACCGTTGCCCGTATCATCAACAGTGATTATCATTGCATGGGGCTTTGTGAAGATGCCAACGGTAAGCTCCTTGGGAAGCTCATTTTTCTCGTTGAGCGAATCCATGGCGTTTTCCGTAAGATTGCCGATAATGGTTATCAGGTCGCCCGACGGCAGAGAGATATCATTGCGTGAAAGCCTGCTGCCGCCCTCCAGCGTGAACTTGATATTAAGCTCTGCTGCTCTGGAATACTTGCCGATAAGCAGCGCTGCCACTGACGGGTCATCAATATTTTTCATTATACTATGTATGACAGTCTGCTGGATAGAGGTTATATTGGTTATGTACTCGCAGGCTTCGTTTGTGCGCCCCATCTGGATAAGCCCCAGGATAACATGGAGCTTATTTGTGAAGTCATGGTTGTTTGCCCTCATTGATTCCACAAGGTATTTAACGCCCGAAAGATCCTCCATAAGCTTTGTAAACTCGGTTCGGTCACGGAGAATGCAAAGTCCGCCTGAGGTGCTGTCACCCTCTGTTATGGGCACATAGTCGGCTATGATATCCGAGCCGCTGTCGGAATGAACGGAAAATCCCGATATCTTTTCGCCTGAAGACATTATAGTTCCCGTCATCATTTCGGGTATTGCCCGGGAAATATTCAGCTTATCGTCACTGTCGCCAATGCCGAGCATTTTCTTTGCGGCGCAGTTTATGTAAACCACAGAACCGTCCTTTTCAAAGGCGAGAAGTCCCTCTTCCAGTGATTCAAGCACATTGTCACGCACGGTGAACATAGCGCTGAAAATATCAGGCTCATAGCCCTTGAGGATACGCTTTATCCTATCGGAAAGCTGTCTTGACAACGCTATAGCCAGTGTGATGACCGCAGCCGCACACACTGTATGAAGGATTATTATGCTTATTACTGTTTTTCTGATATTCTGGGTCAGCATTACCGCAAGGACAAATCCCACATAATTTCCGCTGTCGTCATAAATCGCAGCATATGCACGCCTCTGTGCGCCCGAGGGACCTGTATCGGAGGTGACATAGAAAATGTCGCTGTCGGTAAAATCGGGTATCGTACCGTCATAAACAGTGCCGATAAGCTCATGATTTGTGTGGTAGATACGCTTGTTATCCGAGCTTATGACAGAAATGACATCAATATTTGTAAGGGAGCTTTTAAGTGAGTCGAGATAGCTTTCGGTCATATTGCCGTCAATGCTGCCGTCGGTAAGCTTATCACGGATTATTTGTGACTGAGCCACCGCCTGGGCGATATTTTCAAGGTTCTGGTCAAGCCTTGTTCTGTCCGTATATATGCTTACTATTATGCTGATTATTGTAATAAGTACAGTCATCACCGATACAAGTATGAGCAGTGTATCGAGTATCTGCCGCTGTATGGTGCCTGTCCGGGCGCTGCGGCGCTGTCTGCTGTTCATTCATATGACCGCCTTTCAGGTGTATTGTAAATATTATAACACATAAAAACACTTTTGAAAAGGGAATATGCGGATAAAAAGGACTTTTGAAAGTAATGTAAATAAGGTATTTTGCCGAATAATGGCTATATTCCGTGATTTGTGACGATTTTACTTTTTTAAGTAATTTCAGCCGAGGATAAGGAAAATGCGTTGATAACTTACCGATCATTGATTTTTATTCCCATTGGAGTTAGAATAGAGACAACAAAGAAACCAATACCGAAAGGAAAGAAAAGAAATGAATACTTTTGCAAGCTTAATGGAAATGATGATGGTCGTATGCTTCGGAATCTCATGGCCCCTTAACATTATCAAGGCATGGAGATCCCGTTCAGCTAAGGGAATAAGCCTTCCCTTCTACTTCTTCATCTGGATCGGATATGTTTTCGCATTCGTCGGCAAGTTTGTTCTTATCGCAGCAAACGCTCCCCAGCCCTGGTACGAAACAGTTCACTGGTATGTAATGTTCTTCTACGTACTTAACATCGCAATGGTAACTACAGGCATCGGCATCTACTTCAGAAACAAGCACCTGGATAAGAAGACCGTTGGCGTAAATAAGCTTGCGGCTGTAACCGAATAAATCTTAACTACAAAATAATCATAGGAGGATACTATTATGGAAAACGCTGTTGGAAAAAGCCTTATGGCACCCCTTGGAACAGGCAGAATTTCTTTTATAAACAGAAAAGCTGAGGCAGCTGAAAAGACAGCTTCTATCGCAAAGGTTTACGAAAGAGAAGCTGAAGAATACATGAAGCTCAATGAGCTTGCCGTAAGCAACGGCGTTGTCATGATGGGCTCCACCTTTGCAAAGGATATCCCCGTAGGTGAGCTGAGACAGGCATTTGAGCTTGACTTCAACATCTACAACCGCAGCTTTACCGATCTTTCCGTATTTGATGCAGAACCCGTTCTCATCAACTGCGTTGAGACACTTGCTCCTTCCAAGATCGTTCTCCAGCTTGGTGAGACTGACCTTGAAAGAGGCTTCAAAACAATTCCCGAGATCATTGCAGAATACACAAATGTTGTAAAGGCTCTCAAGAAGAGAAACCGTTTCACAGACATCGTTATCGTTACCGTATGCGAGACAGGCAACGGCACTCAGCCTGCTGAGTTCAACGCACAGCTGGAAAAGATGGCTAAGAAGCTTGGCTGCAAATATGCAGACATCACCTCCGCTTCTGCTGACCGTATGCCCTGCGTAAAGGCATTCAGCCTGCTCAAGAGATTTATGCGCAGCCAGCTCACATTTACCGATGCAATGACAATGGTAAATTATTAAGCAACTTTCCCAAACCAATTCCAACTTCCTTCATATATAAAAGCCCTCAGAAAAGAAAGCAGGTTCTGAGGGCTTTTTATTGCTTTTTTACGACAGTTATGCTATAATATCAGTAATTCGGACGTGTAAGGAGCGCTTTTATGAAAAAATCTGTGTTTTATCACCACATGGCAGAGGCTGCCTCTCAGAAAGGCATGGCAATACAGGATATTATCAGGCAGGTACATTCTCTCGGTATCGGCTGGGCAGAGGTTGATCTTGCCGACCTTAAAAGGGATAATTCTATTGCGGATATGCTGAAAAATGAGGGCATGGGAATATCATCTATCTACGGATTTTATGATTTTGGCAGCTCACAGAAAGGCTCCGCAGGCTTTGAGCACGTTCAGCTTGCAAAAAAGCTCGGCTGTGAAAAAGTAATGATAATTCCGGGATTTTACGCCTCCGATGACAAGGCACAGAGTGAGAATGAGCGAGAGAAAATGCTTGCCGCTATGAAGCAAATGTGCGAATATGCGCAGTCAGAGGGTATAATTCCCACTATCGAGGATTTTGACGACTGCAAAAGCCCTATTGCAACGGCGGAGCAGATGATGTGGTTTGCAGAACGCATACCTCAGCTGATGATAACCTTTGACACAGGCAATTTTATGTACAGCGGTCAGTCTGAGCTTGATGCCTTTGAACTGCTGAAAGACAGGATAGTCCACGTTCACTGCAAAGACCGTTCACTTATCGAAAAGCCCCAATGCGAAATGAAAATGACCGTTGACGGCAAGGCAATGTATCCTGCTCCCGTGGGTAGCGGCTGCATAAAAATGAAAGAGATAATAGCCTCTCTTGAAGCACGGGGATATGACGGCATTTACACCATTGAGCACTTTGGTGCGGAAGACCAGCTTATGTACATTAAACGATCGGCAGAATTTTTAGATGGAGTGATCTGATGACAAAAAAGAAAAAGGCAGTGGCAATAGTTTTATCCGCTGTGGCAGCTGTTATAGTGCTGACATTGCTGTATGATATGATTTTTCCCAAACTTTATGTCAGGGCAAAATATCCCGATATGACCGTTACAGCTATCGAAAAGGAAAAAGGCTCATGGTCACTTTTCGGCATAAGCGACCCCGAAATGCGTTACCTTTATTACAAAATGTATGACCCGAAAAATGATCTCAGCTTTACGCAGCAGTTCAGCTACAGCATATTTTTGCCCGTTTATTCCGCAGGCGCTGACCAATACGAAGAAACGCTAAGGAAGCATAATATCAGCATAATGGCAGAAGAGGGCTTCAGAGAAATCGCAGATGAATTTTGCTCTGATTACATTTTTATGGATAATCCCTTTAACGGCGAGGATCACACGGGCTATCTGCTTTTTATAAACGAGCGTGACCCAAAGCTCATAAAGGCGCTGGCTGACAGCCTTGACGGATATGTGGAAGATTTTTACTTTAAAGACTATACTGCGTATATCTCTTACAGCATCTACATATGCACTGACGATGACACATACTGCAGACTGAAGGCTGCATCACCCGAAAGCTGCTCTTCTGCGGGATACTATGGTCAGGCTTATTTTTCCGATATTATCCCCCAAATGCTTGACTGCAAAGCTACTCGCATAACTGCCGCCAATGACGGCTTTTCGGAGCGAATATTTACCGATATGGGGGATAAATCGGACGACGAATATCAACCACCCGAAAGCTTTGACACGGTGATGTTCTGGTACGACAGCGAGCCGAATGCGGCTTACAGCGGTCATTTTTACCTTTTCGGACTTGATTTTAACGGAGGAAATAACTGATGATAAGAGTTACTGTATGGAACGAATATGTTCACGAACGTGAATATGAGGGCATTGCAAAGGTATATCCCAAGGGAATACACGGCTGCATTGCGGATTTTCTCGGTGTGGAGGATGATATCACTGTCACCTGCGCCACCCTTGATATGGAAAATCAGGGAATAAGCGAGGAGCTGCTGAAAAATACCGACGTGCTTATCTGGTGGAGCCACGCCCGTCAGGAGGACATCACAGATGAAAATGTAAAGCTCATACAGAATAATGTGCTTCAGGGCATGGGCTTTATAGGTCTGCACTCCGCCCATTTCAGCAAGCCGATGAAGGCTCTGCTCGGCACCGGCATGACCTTAAAATGGAGAAATGACGACAGCGAAAAGCTGTGGTGCACTGCTCCCTATCACCCTATTGCTCAGGGCATTGACAGCTGCATAGATATCCCCACAGAAGAGATGTACGGCGAGTTTTTCGATATTCCGAAGCCAGATGATGTGGTCTTTACAGGCTGGTTCAAGGGCGGAGAGGTGTTCCGCAGCGGCTGCACCTTTACCCGTGGCATGGGCAAGATATTTTATTTCCAGCCGGGACATGAGGAATATCCCATATACCATATGCCGCAGATACAAAGGATCATCACCAATGCGGTAAGGTGGGCTGCTCCCACGTCAAGGCTCGGTGAACCGCCTCAGTGCGTAAATCAGCTGCTGTGATAATATATAAGAACCCGTCTTCACAAGCATATGCGCACGTCTTTTCGGCAAATTTTGCCGCAGACTGCGTTAAAAATCCTTGCCGGGCGAAAGCCCGCTGCGGATTTTTGCCTACTCTGCAACAAAATTATGCTCGAAAATCCGCACACATTTCTTATGAAGACAGGTTCTAATTCAATATATATAATTCAAAAGGCTTCCGATATCATTTCCGGAAGCCTTTTTGTTATAGTCTTTGTCCGCTGCGAAACTGTTTGGGAGTCAGTCCCGACTTCTGCTTGAATGTTTTTATAAGGTGGCTGCAATCGGAAAAGCCTGTTTCCTGACTTATATAGGTGAGGTCAAAATCGGTAAAGAGCAGAAATTCTCTTGCCTTGATGTATCGCAGCTCCTCCATATATTCCTTGCAGGTCTTGCCGTATATCCGCAGGAATTTCTTGGCAAAATTGGAATAGCTCATACGGCACATATCCGAAATGTCAGTGACCTTTATACCCTTGCCAAGATTTTCTTCGATATACTCGGTTATGTTGTAGATATCGTAAACGCCGTCGTCCGCAAAGACTTCGCTGTCGATAGTAAATTTGCTTTCCTGCCACAGCCTCAGCACGCCCACCAACAGACAGGATATATCCGAGCGGATAATATCGTTATAGCCGTAACGCCGCACCTGCATTTCTTTTATGCAGTTTTCAAATATGCGTGATGCTTCTATTGCTTCGGTCTGGGCATTGTCAAAATATATGCTCATTCCACGCTGCTCCGCAAAGCTGAAAATGCTCCTGAACTTGGGGGCGTAGTCAGCGGTCATATTTATACAATTTATATCAAGCTTGATAACGCCGTATCTCAGATCATCGGGCGAGTCGGAGGATATGGAATGAACGGCTTTGGGGTGAAAAAGTGCCATGTCTCCCCTGCCTGCCGATATGACCGTACTGCCTGAACGCACCTCAGCATGGCCCTCAAATATGTAGATTATCTCCATAAAATAATGCCAGTGGGGCTTTATGGGGAAGCTGCATCTTGAACCGTAATCCATAAAGCATTCTATCGGCGAATTAAGACTGTCGCTTTTTTCATAAAGAGTATTCATGTCATTTCCCCCCTGTGATAGATTTTTACAACTTTAAGATGTATATATTATATCATTTCCAAAATTAAAATGCTATACTTTGTAATAAATTTTTTTGAAAGCTTTACGCTTTGGAAAAGAGGTATTTATGAAAAAGGCAGCTATTTTTACAGATCTTATAGGATATGAAACTATCGGCAGGAAAACTGCTGTTTTAACATCTCAAGCACAGAATTTTACACTTAACGATATAAACGGAAACAGCGTGTTTGCAGGAAGAGTGACACATTTCGGCATGGATAAGCTTTCGGGCGATGATGTTTATATCGCTGATTTCTCTGGCTTTGAGGACGAGGGCGAATATTACATCACTGCCGACAATGGTGCTGTTTCCGAGCGTTTTTTCATCGGTAAAAGCGTTCACAGCAAGGTGCTGGACGACATGACTAAGGCATTTTATTATCTTCGCTGCGGCTGCGGACTTGACGAAAAGCATGCAGGAAAGTTCTCTCACGGCAGATGCCACACTGAACCTGCCATGCTCTGGGAAGATCACTCCGTTTCGCTTGACGTAAGCGGCGGCTGGCACGATGCGGGAGATTACGGCAGATATGTTACCGCAGGAGCCTGCGCACTGGCTCACCTGCTTTATGCTTATGAAATGTTCCCACGGACATTTGACAGGCAGAACATCAACATTCCCGAAAGCGGCGGAGTTTTACCCGATATTCTTGCGGAATGCAAGGTCGAGCTTGACTGGCTGCTCAAAATGCAGAGGGCGGACGGCGCTGTTTACCATAAGGCGACAACGGCACATCACGCAGCCTTCATCATGCCCGAGGAAGATACTGCGCAGATGTATGTGCTCCCCATTTCTTCCATGGCAACCGCCGATCATGCAGCAGTTTGCGCTCTGGCGGCAAGAATTTATAAGAAATTTGAAGAAGAATATTCCGCAAAGCTGCTTTCCGCTGCCGAAAAGTCAGCGCAGTGGCTTATAAACAATCCCGATTTTTACTTTGATAATCCCAAGGAATGCAAAACAGGCACGTACGGCGAGGACTCGGACAAAGATAACCGTTTCTGGGCGTGGTCGGAGCTTTTTACCGCTACAGGCAATGAAAAATATCATGACCTTATGAAAACGGCGCTGAAGGACAGCTTCCCCATTACAGCTCTGGGCTATGGCTCTGTCGGCGGTCTGGGTGCACTGGGGTATTTGCTTTACAGCGGCAACAAAGACGCTGCATTGTCCGACACATTCAAAAAAGCCTTTTCCGATGAAGCCCACCGCCTGAAAACTATTGCGGACAGCTGCGGATACGGTGCTGCCATGGACGAAAAAAGCTACTGCTGGGGCAGCAGCATGAACCTGATGAAGTATGCAATGATATTTGCCATTTCCGACAAGATTTGCGGCGAAAGGAAGTTTTACGACTATGCGGCACAGCAGCTCCATGTTCTTTTGGGACTTAATGCGCTGGGCTTTTCATACGTATCGGGTGAGGGTGAAAACAGCATGAAAAATCCCCATATGCGCCCCACCGCTGCGGACGGCATTGACGAGTGTATCCCCGGACTTGTAAGCGGCGGGCCTAACAGATATCCATCTGATGAAGCTGCACGAAAGCTTATCAAAAATGGCACTCCGCCAATGAAATGCTATGCCGATGATGTGGGAGCGTATTCTCTCAACGAGATAACCATTTACTGGAACTCCCCTGCTGTTTTCACGGCGGCATATATCATTGACAGTGAAGAATAAAAATATAAAAGCTCTGCGATACATAGCGAACGCAGAGCTTTTTTCATAAGTATAATTCTTTTCGTCTAATACTAAGCACCAATTAAAAACTATACAAAAAAATGAGCATACTCTTGCGTATATGGATTATGCGATGATTTTTTGTCTATAGTTTTATTGGTGATTAGTATAAGTGATGTATATGGCTTTTCAGCCCTTATTTCGGAGGCCGATGACATATCTATATCCGCATAAAGCAGCTGCTCGGAATCATCGGCATGAGCTGTGATATTTCCCAACGGGTCAATAACCACAAAACCGCCGCAGAAATCCATGCCCTCCACAGCAGCAAAGACTATCTTTACGCCGCTGTCGAGAACTTCCTTCTGAACCTTAAACTCCATTATTTTTGCTGTTCCTGCCTCTGATAGTGTGCAGCGGATCCTTTATGAGAAGATATATGACCCAGACTGTCAGCGCCAGAGCTGTTACCGAAAGCCCGAGGAAACCATCATTCAGCATATCCTGAGCGGAGGGAACGAAAAATTCCACACCCGCTTCAAGATACTCAACAACAGCATCTACCAGCCACATAAGGGACGCTCCCCAGAACATATACATAAGCAGACTTATCTTCATATTTCTTGCCTTTTCCGATACGTACCAGACAAGTGTTGATATGACCGCCGCAAATACGGTTATAAGCAGGGTCATGCGCCTGCCCCCGATCTTGCGGTATCGGTGTCTCTGCTCTTTGATTTTGCCGAAATAAGCACATACACTGCCCATACAGCAGTTACAAGCAGAGCCATTGCCGTTCCGGAAACTGCCATCTCGTGGAGCATTTCCGCTGTCTGTGCAGGGTCGGAAGCGACTGTAAGGAACGGGAACGAGGGTATTATCTCGCCGTGCCATACGTGCTCGAAAGCGAGCAGACCAGAGCCGCCCCAGAGCAGACCGTTCAGCACACTGAGCTTTTCGGAAAATCTTGATGTCTTTTCCGCGCCGTTATTATCTTCTTTTCTTTTTACTATTTTCTGTACAGCGGTGGTAACTATTGCCTCCGCTGCGGGAACTATAAAGCAAGCCATATTTATAACCTTTTCCTTTTATATTTTTATTTATCCCAGCCAAGAGCCTTTCTCTTTGCCTTCATGTCGGCAACTATCTTTTCGCCCAGCTTTACAGGATCGGTATCAACGTTCATTGTAGAGCCGAGAGTTTCAAGTGTGCCGTATTTAAGAAACTCTATTACGTTCTTTGAGCCGTATATCTGAGCTTCAACACAGTGATAGGAACTGATACCGTTAAGACGGAAGCCCAAAGCTGCATCGATGCCTTTTTCATTGCCCCACTCAGGTGAGCTGAATGCAAAGGGAAGCTCGTACATCTTATGACCGAGAGCGCCTGCAATTCCTGCGAATATTCCGCTGGATCTTGTGTTGTCGATACACTCGCCGACGTGCCATACAGGAGGAAGATCAGGCTCCAGGAACTCACGAAGGGACTCCCCTGCCTTTTCCTTGCCTGAGATCGCACAGTAGCCAAGCTTCATAAGCGGGAAGGAAGCACAGCCGTTTGAAAGGATAAGAACATTGTTTTTCAGCAGAACATCTGCCACGTCAACAATACACTTCTCGTAAAGCACCTTGGGGTTATTGCAGCCGACCATGTTTACGATACCGAGTATCCTGCCGTCTCTTAAAGCGTCTGCAAGGGGCTTCATACTGCCGAAGCGCTTACAGATATATTCTACAGAGAAGCCGACTTCTGCCTCTACCTCATAGGGCGGGATATATACGGGAATGCCCTTTCTCTGCTCGAAGCTTTCTATTGCACGACGGACTATCTTTTCAGCCAGCGCCTTTGTTTCGTCAATGTTGGAGTGGTGATGATCGTACTCATATCGCTCCGCACCGGGAAGCCTTGCGGATTCGCTGGTGGTGACAACTGTGGTCTTGAAGCAGTGAGCAACCTCCATGATAGAGGGGAAAACGTCCTGAACATCTGCAACCCACAGGTCAAGTGCACCTGTGCCAAGTACCAGCTCGGCAGATACGGCGTTTGAAAGAGGTATTACGCCTGCATAGCGGTACATTGCGGAAAGACCCGAGCAGCAGATGCCGTAAAATCTTATGCCCTTTGCACCCTTGGACTTTGCAAGCTCGATAAGATCCTCACGCTTGCCCGCCTCAACTATCTGGCTTACCAGCAGAGGAAGATGACCGTGAACGGCAATATTTACATAGCCCTTTTCAAGAGCGCCGATATTTACCTTTGAGGTAACACGGTCGCCTACGCCGAAAAGGCTGTCGGTTGCGATGGAAGCGCCTACTACGCCTGAGAACGTGAAAGCAAGTCCGCAGCGCAGGAACTGCTGCATTACCGATCTCCAGTCGCCGTCAGTGGCGCAGCCGGATTTATGATATGCTTCAAACACCTCGTGATATGCGCTGACAGGGAGGATATCAAGATCCTTCCATACCTGCTGTCTTTCGGGAGCAGCGCAGGCGGAAATGGTCTTGTATTCATCGGGAACAGTTCTTGAAAGGTCTTCAAGAAGAGCGTCAGCCAGGTCTCTTGCAACGTTTTTCAGCTGACGGTTCTTCTGCTTGATGCCGAAAGCCTCGGCAGTCGAACGTATCTTCTGCTCGCCCAGGATAGGCACATCAAGCTTGCCCTCAGCAGCCCATTTAAGAGCCAGCATTACTTCTCTTGCGTGCATACCGTGCTGTGCAGCACCTGCGGCAGCTGAACGGAGCAGATTTCTTGCAACGATAAGGTCAGCGTCAGCACCGCAGACACCCTTGGGAGACTTTGCAGTAACACGGCAGGGACCCATATTGCATATCTTACAGCAAATTCCCGCCAGTCCGAAATTACACTGGGGCTTCTGCTGGTCAAATCTGTCAAAGCAGGTATCTATTCCCAGCTGATCCATTCTGAGCAGCATTTCACGCACTGCGGGGTCGGGGGTCTGGTCAATAACGTCCTGCTTGGAGGGATATGTTTTGCGGTATCTGGAAACTGCGTTCATGTAGTCCCTGATAAATGCCTGAGGATCGTCCTCTTCTCCCTCGCCGTGGCTTGCCTTAAGGATTACGGTAGGGATACCGTTTTCATCAAAGCCGATTATATTTCTGTGGGAATGTATATGTGCTGGACCGTGGTCATGGTCATGATGATGCTCATGCTGGTGGTCATGATGCTCATGTTCCTGACATCGCTCGTGTTCATGATCGTGTGTATGCTCGCTCATTATATATCCTCCTGAATTTGGTATTAAATGTAGTACTCAATATAGGTATCAGCCTTCATATTGAACAGCTCGAATATCTTGTCACGTACATAGAAGAAATCCTCGGCTGTTCTGTCACGGTGAGAGCCCAGAGGGACCTTGACAACGCTTTTTATTCTTCCGGGATTTGCCATCATGACAACAATTCTGTCTGCCAGAAAAACGGCTTCCTCAATATCGTGAGTAACAAATATGATAGTTTTCTTTTCTTCTCTGGATATCCTGAGGATATCCTCCTGGAGCTTCATTCTTGTGATAGCGTCCAGAGCTCCGAAGGGTTCGTCCATGAAAATTATATCGGGGTCAACTGCCAGACCTCTTGCAATGGCAACTCTCTGCTGCTGACCGCCCGAAAGCTGACGGGGGTGACGCTCCTCGAAGCCTTTGAGACCAACAAGGTCGATATACTTGCGTGCGATATCTGCACGCTCTTCCTTGGGTATCTTCTTGGATTCAAAACCAAGCTCCACATTTTTGAGAACATTTCTCCATGGGAGCAGTCCGTAATTCTGGAAAATGGTGATATTGTTGATGGACGGCTCTGTAACTTCCTTGCCGTCGATCTTAACGCTGCCGCTGTTTACCCTGTCAAAGCCGGCAAGGGCATTGAGAAGTGTGCTTTTACCGCAGCCTGAGGGTCCCAGCAGGCAGATGAACTCGCCCTTTTCAATATCAAGGGAAACATGGTCAAGAGCCACAAATTCTTTTCCGTCCTGAACGAACCTTTTGCAGGCGTCCTTTACTTCAATATACATCAGTGAACGCCTCCCCATGATTTAAGTATCTGCTTCTCGATGAGCTTAAGAAGTCCGTCGAGAAGTATTCCTATAACGCCGATAACGAATATGGTCGCAAGCAGGATATCCGCACGGATATTATTTCTTGCGTCGATTATCTGGTAGCCGAGACCCGACTGAGCGCCGACCATCTCACCTGCTACCAGGAATATCCATGCAGTTCCCAGAGCAAGGTGGATACCGTTTGCTATCTGGGGAAATGCTGCGGGAAGTATTACCTTCCAGGTAAGCTCGGGCTGCTTTATGCCGAAGTTCTTTGCGACTTTAAGATAGATAGGGTCAATGTTTGCCACAGCCCCAACAGTTGAAAGCAGAACAGGAAAAAATGCCGCAATAAAAATGATAACGACAGCAGGCATATCACCGATACCGAAAAGAAGCACTATAAAAGGCATCCATGCTGTGGGAGAAATGGGTCTGAGAAGCTGAACGGCAGGATTTATGTACTGGAACACCTTTGGAAGCCTGCCAAGGATAAGTCCCAGCACCACTGCCACCGCTACAGAGCTTATATATCCCGCAGCAAAGCGGAACATACTTGTTTTGATATTCTCAAACAGCTTGCCGTTCTGTATCATCTCGATAAGAGCGTCAAGCGCCATTTTCGGCGAGGGGAAAAGTGCCGCATCAAAGCTGCTTACCATAAAAAGCAGCTGCCATATCAGAATAAGAATGGCTACGGATATGATCACATTTTTTACTGAAAGCAATTTTTTCATGTTATCACGCCTTATCAGAAATCAGTCTTAACAAAATCGGAATATGCGGGAGGATTATCGGACAGACCGTATTCCTTTACCCTTTCTACAAGCTGGCCATAGGTCTCTTCGGTTATATCAAGGTCGTTGTAGGATATCCACTGAAGAGAGATGTCAAGAACATCATCAGTCTGGCTGAGATATTTCTTTGCAACTTCCTTTGCTTTTTCCTTGTCAAGATTGTTGCCCGCTGCCTTGTAGCTCTGAACAAATTCCTTAGCCTGCTCGGGACGCTCCTCAATGAATTTATCGGTGAGGACAAGTCCGCAGCAGAGAGAATCGGGCCACAGCTCTTCTGAGCTGTAAAGCACCTTTCCTGCGCCAAGTGATACGCCCATTGCTCCGAAAGGCTCCGCAACGCAGTAGCCGTCTATCTGACCGCTGGCAAGTGCGGAAGGCATTTCTGTGGGTGCAAGCTCGGTAACATTTACATCGTCAACGGTAAGACCTGCTGTCGCAAGTGTTTCATTGAGCAGAATATTGTGGGAGGACTGCCTGTGAGGGATAGCAAAGGTCTTTCCCTTAAGGTCGGCTGCGGTGTTGATATCGTTTGAAACGATGACCACGTTGCCGTCACGGTGACCAAGTGCCACTGCCTTTAAGCCTATGCCCTCCTGCTTTGATTTCATCGCAAGCTCGATAAGAACGGATGCTCCGTCAACTCTTCCAGTGTTAAGAGCGTCCAGAAGCTCGGGCCATGAGCCGTATTTTACCAGCTCTACCTTGATGCCGTCACCTGTCTCCAGCTCATCGGCCTCTTCAAGAGCGGCCAGTGAATGGGTTATAGGCAGGTATGCTATTTTTACGACATTTTCATCATTGCTGTCGGCCTTGCTTCCGCAGGCTGTGGCAGAAAGTGCCAGTGCAAGTGATAATGTCAATGCGGTTATTTTACGGTTCATAACTCTCATCCTTTCCATCAGCAAATATAGAATTACTGTTTAAAATTCTTAATCACAAGTAATCATATGAATTTACTATGTTTTAGATTATACATCTCTTATCCTACAATGTCAATAGGAATTGAGAAGTTTGAGTAAAAACCGTGTTTATGTATAAATCATATACATAAAACCGCCGCATACATTGTGCATTATCAATAGCAAAATTTACCAAAAAACCTCATCGGAATGATCAGACCTGCTGTTTTACCCCTGCATTCTGCTTATATTCGGTGCCCCATCTTGCCATAGCGTCAAGTATTGGCGACATACTTCTGCCAAGCTCCGTAAGGGTGTATTCCACTCTTGGCGGGACTTCGGGGAATACCTCGCGGGAAAGCAGTCCGTTTTCCTCCATATCCCTGAGATTTGACGTAAGCACCTTCTGAGAAATTCTGCTGACTGATTTTTTCAGCTCGCCGAAACGCTTTGTGCCACTCATAAGGTCACGGAGGATAAGCACCTTCCACTTATCGCCAATGAGCATAAGAGTAGTTTCCACAGGGCAGGCGGGAAGCTCAGAGCTGTTTATCATTATAACACCACCTTTCACAGTATCAAATCAGCTGTTAGTTTCTGCAGGATACATTTTAGCACACAGCCGCAAAACTGTCAAGCAAAGCGTGTTCATAAAGTGTTTACATTTGAACTTGATACACTTCGACGGCGCAGCTGCGCATTAGTTACCCTGCGAAAACTATGGCACAAAAAAGTGCCTTCTTTACAAGCGCAGACATATGTGATATCATAAAATCACAGAAAGAGATCAGGCGCCCGAATCTCCCGAAAGAATAATACTAATCACCAATAAAACTATAGACAAAAAATCATCGCATAATCCATATACGCAAGATTATGCTCAATTTTTTGTATAGTTTTTAATTGGTGCTTAGTATAAATCAACCGAATATTTTTCAGGAGGTACATACCATGAATAAGAACACATTTACAGCAGTAAAGCTCGCCAAGGGTGAAATGAACGTTTACGACTTCGGCACAGTAAAGCTCCACGCTTACAAGACCAACGATTTCATTGACAACGAGGTTTTCATTGTAGAAAAGAACGGCAAGGCTGTTATCATTGAGTCCCCTTGCTTCTTTGACAACATAAGCGAGCTGAAGGGATATCTCAAGGGCACTGAAGAGTGCGGAATGCTCATTGCATACCACGGTGCAGGCGCATCGTTCCTGCCCGGTGTTCCAAGATATGCCACCAAAAACGCTGTGGAATATTCCGAAAACGGCGGAGGAAAGGCACTTATCAATAATTTTACCGCTGCATTCGGTCAGGCTTTTGATAATAGCGTTCATCAGATAACAGACATCATCGAAGAGGGCTGGTATGCGGCAAGCGGCAGATACAGCGATTTTCTCCGCCGCCATAAGGGACTGCACATACTTTTCCTTGAACTGGGCGTAGGCTTCAACACTCCCGCTATCATAAAATATTCGTTTATGCAGATGACAGCGGAAAACAGCAATGCAGTCTATGCCTGCATAAATCTTGGGGAATGCTTTTGCCCCGATGAGATATCACACAGATCTGTCTGCATTGACGGAGATATACATGATGTGCTCACTGAGCTTGCTTCCCATATATAAATAAAAAATCGGTTGTTTTTACAGGCAGCCGATTTTTTATAAAAGCATATTGACACGCTGTCAGAATAGTGCTATAATATCCTCAGAAAGCAAAATGACACTGTGTCAGAATACATCTTATGAAAGGAAGTGAGCATATGCCAAAAGGCTCGGACGAGCTTACTCAGTCAAGAAAGGACGAGATAGTTTCCGCCTGCGAAGAGCTGTACAAAACCATGAGCTTCAAGGATATCACCGTCAAGGAAATAGGCTGCGTTACCTCCTTTACCCGCACATCTATCTACAACTATTTCAGCACCAAGGAAGAGATATTCCTAGCGCTGCTCCAAAGGGAATACACTCTTTGGATAGAACAGCTGAAAAAGCTGCGTGCGGATAATATTGAAATGAGCAGGGCTGAATTTGCCTCCGCTCTGGCACATTCCCTTGAAGAGCGGGAAAATCTGCTGAAGCTACTCTCCATGAACCATTATGACATGGAAGCCAACAGCAGAATGGAACGGCTGGTGGAGTTCAAGAAAGTTTACGGTCAGGCTCTTGCCGAGGTAAAAAACTGCCTGACACAGTTCTTTGACGATATGTCCGAAGAGGATAAGCGGGACTTTATATTCTCGTTTTTCCCCTTTATGTTCGGAATTTACCCCTACACAGTCGTTACCGACAAGCAAAGGGAAGCCATGAAGCTGGCGGGTGTGGATTACACCTATAAGTCCATTTATGATCTGACTTTTACTCAGGCAAAAAAGCTGCTTGGAATATGAAAGGTGGTTTATACTAATCACCAATAAAACTATAGACAAAAAATCATCGCATAATCCATATACGCAAGATTATGCTCAATTTTTTGTATAGTTTTTAATTGGTGCTTAGTATGAATTACAATGACGACAACTGCCGTGCAAATCTTGAGATGAACGACGATTCCGCAAGGCCCGCCATTTCAGGCGATATGACCGCTCTTACCGAATATGACACCGTATTTATTGGATATCCTATCTGGTGGGGAACGGCTCCCAGGATCATTGACACGTTCTTTGAAAGCTATAATATGAGCGGAAAGACCGTTTACACCTTCTGCACATCAAGCGGAAACGGCATCGGTCAGAGCATAGACGACCTGACAAGCCTTTGCCCCGATGTGACCATATCCGACGGCAGGCGCTTTAATGCAGGAGCAACGGAAGATGATGTACGTCAGTGGATGGACGGACTTGACAGCTGATAAAGGAGGAACATTTATGGAATACACAAAGCTTGGTAAAACCGACATTGAAGTATCAAAGCTGTGCATCGGCTGCATGAGCTTCGGCAAGGCAGGCACCATGCACGACTGGACTCTGGACGAAAAGCAGAGCGAGGAGGTCATAAAGCACGCCCTTTCCCTCGGCATCAACTTTTTTGACACTGCCAACGGATATTCCGCAGGCACAAGCGAGGAATATCTCGGAAGAGCAATAAAAAATAACATTTCCCGTGACAAGGTAGTCATTGCCTCAAAGGTGTATTTCAACGAGGGCAGGCTTTCACGAAAAGCCATTATGCGTGAGATCGACGGAACTCTCTCCCGCCTCGGAACAGATTACCTCGACCTGTACATAATCCACAGATTTGACTATGATACCCCCATTGAAGAAACAATGGAAGCCCTCAATGATCTTGTAAAGGCAGGAAAAGTACGTGCTATAGGCGCTTCCGCAATGTACGGATATCAGTTTTATAATATGCAGCTTGCGGCAAGGGATAACGGCTGGACACCGTTCTCGGCTATGGAAAATCACTACAATCTGCTTTACAAGGAGGACGAGCGTGAGCTTATCCCCATTTGCAGGCAGATGGGTGTTTCACTCATGCCATACAGCCCTCTGGCGGCGGGACATCTTGCAAGGGCAAGCTGGGAATCAGATTCACTGAGAGGAACTACCGACCGTGTGGCACGAGGAAAATATGACCGCATGGAGCAGCAGGATATGCTTATTGTAAAGCGTGTCAGCGAGCTTGCCGAAAAGCACAGCTGCAAAATGTCACAGATAGCCATTGCATGGCAGTGGGCAAAGGGCGTTGCTTCCCCAATAATCGGCGCAACAAAGGCGGGATATCTTGACGATGCTGTGGGCGCACTTGATGTAAAGCTCTCAGATGAAGATATCAGCTACCTTGAAGAAATGTATGTACCTCACCCCATCGTGGGAGCTATCGACAAAAATCCTGCGCAGGGTGTTATACTATTAGATGAAAAGAAATAAGGAGAAAAATATTATGGCAAAGATTCTTACAGCATATTTCAGCGCAAGCGGCGTTACCGCAAAGCTGGCTCAGCGTTTCGCAAAGGCAGTGAACTCAGACCTGTTCGAGATAAAGCCTGTGAAGCCCTACACAAACGCTGACCTTAACTGGATGGACAGCAGCAGCCGAAGCAGCGTTGAGATGAAAAACAAGAGCTTCCGCCCCGAGGTTGCGGAGAAAGTGGAAAACATGGAGCAATACGACATTATTTTTGTTGCCTTCCCTATCTGGTGGTACGTTGCCCCCACTATAATCAACACATTTCTGGAGCAGTATGACCTGACAAGCAAGGTGGTAGTGCCCATGGCAACATCGGGCGGCAGCGGAATGGGCAAAACCAACTCCGAGCTTGAGCCTTCCTGCAAGGGTGCTGTTCTCAAAGAGGGAAAGCGCTTTGCAGCAAATGCAGGTGAAGACGAGCTGAGAAAATGGGCTGAACAGTTTATAAAGTAATATCCCACACAAAATACAGAAACCCCGTTATACTAATCTTTAATCGTTCTATAGACAAAGCCGACAGATGAAATAAGACCAGTCTAGGAAAGCGACTGCAGGCGGGCTTGTCGCCCGGCAAGGGAGCTTGACGAAGAATGGGCTTATTTCAGCCGAGGATTTGTCTATAGGTTGATTGAGGATTAGTATTAATGTCCAAAAGTCGGATGTTCACGGGGTTTTTCTATTATTTTTATATTATTTGTCGTTGTATTCGGAGCAAATCTTATCAAAATCAAGGCAGCCGCCGAAAATATCCAGCGCACTTCCCACAGTAAAATCAATGCGTCCTCTGCCGAGAGCTTTCAGCTTCCGGATATCTTCGTAAGAGCCGATTCCTCCCGCATATGTGGCTGTAATGCCGTCAATGCTGCCAAGAAGAGAAACGATATCGCTTTCAATGCCGTGCTGCTTGCCCTCAACGTCAACAGCATGGATAAGGAACTCATCGCAGTAGCCACGGAGCATTTCAATGCTTTCGGCTGTGACCTCGGTATCGGTAAACTTCTGCCACCTGTCGGTAACTATGTAATATTTTCCGTCACGCCTGCGGCAGGAAAGGTCAAGGACTACCCTGTCCTTTCCCACAGCCGAGCAAAGCTTTTCGAGGCGCTCAAAGCTAATTTTTCCGTCCTTGAACACATAGGAAGTTACAATTACATGGGAAGCTCCATGGCTGATATACTCAGCCGCATTGTCCACATTCACTCCGCCGCCTATCTGCAGCCCCATTGGGTACTTTTCCAGCGCCGAAAAAGCCTGCCTGCGGTCAGCCTCGTAATATTCCGAGCCTGCGGGATTTAAAATAATGATATGTCCCCCTGATAATCCCCTGCTTTTATAAAGCTCCGCATAATATCCGCCGCCGTATTCTGAAACGAAATTCTCATCGGCAGCGGAATTTTTATCCGCCAGGCTTCCGCCCACTATCTGCTTTACGCAGCCGTTGTGTATATCTATACATGGTCTGAATTTCATATTATCAGCCTTTCATCAGTTATTTCCATACCGCCTCATTCTGACTGAGTCGGCTATTTCCTTGAAAACAGGGCCGCAGGTGATATTTCCCGAAATACCCTCTTCTATCATTACCGTGACAGCGTACTGCGGCTCATCGGCAGGGAAAAATCCCGTGAACCAGCAGTTGAGCTTTTCATTGCCGTATTCATCATATGTCCACGTCTGAGCGGTGGAGGTCTTTCCACCTGCTGTGGTAAACTCGGGCACAGCCATGGAGTTTTCCTTGTAAACCGTATCTATCATATAGCTTTTCAGCTTATCGGCAGTGGAGCCTTTCATTACTCTGGTAAATCTTGGCGGAGCTGCCGCTGCCTGAACTCCGTTGATGCTGTCCGACGCACCGTGCACCAGTATCGGCTCGGGCATCTGACCGCCGTTCGCTATGGCAGCTGTCATTCGGGTTATCTGCAAGGGAGTGGCAGTGAGCTTTCCTTGACCGAAAGCAAAATTCGCCTTTTCCGCAGGGACAAGCAGCTCGGAATATGAGGTAAGATATCCCGACGATGAGGATATGCCTGCCGTAAGGCGGTTTTCCTTGCCCAAACAAAGCCTCTCCGCAAAGCTGTGAAGAAAATCCGTAGGAATATCTTGGGCAAGGCAGATGAAGTAAGGATTGCAGGACTCCACAATAGCTTTTCGCATATCAAGCTCGCCGTGTCCGCCGAAACGATGGCAGTCAAACTCCTGACCGTTTACTGTTATTGAACCGTCACAGTTATAGGTATATTCATCGGAAATACCATATTCCAGCGCTGCCCCTGCGGTAACAAGCTTGAAAACAGACCCTACGCTGTATGCGGAAAAGGCTCTGTTCACAAAGGGAGAATTAACCGAATCAAGGCTGTTTTCAGGGTGAGAGGGGTCATAGCCGGGCTTGCTCACCACAGCGCATATCTCACCTGTGGAGATGTCCATTACCACGGCTGCGCCCTTTTCCACGTTCCGCATGGCTTTTTCACAAACAGACTGCATGCCGTAGTCAATGGAAGTGCGTATGCCTGTGCGGAAGCTGTCCTCCCAGTGCATGGTCACACCCTGACCTTCAAGCAGTCCGCCGCCTGCGTCAACGCTGTAGCTCAGAGTAACGGAGCTTTTAGGCTGCCTCAGGATATCATCATAGGCACCCTCAAGCCCGCACACTCCGCCGTTTTCTCCGATATATCCGATAATGTGGGTGCAAAGACTGTTATCATAACGCTGACTTACGGGTATCACCGTAACTGAGGGAATCTTATCGCAGTCAATACCGCAGAGGAAAAGTGCATCGCCGTCAATACAGCTCTCATACTTTTCCGTGTCGGTGATATGCGGCTCAATTACCTCTCTGTTTACTGCCTTGGGATTTATGACCGCAAGATACTTTTCACTGCGGTTAACAAGCTTGACACCGTTCCTGTCGTAAATATCGCCATAGGAACAGACCACAGTCACCTTTCTGGGAACGGAAACGTCATACCCCAGATAAAAACTGCGGTTCAGGTGGATATAAAAAAGCCTCCCCATCAGCCCCACGCCGAATATGGCAATAACGGCTGCCGTTATGATTATTCTTCTCCCGATGATCTGCATAGCTATCCCCTCCGCCGTAATTATGGGCAGGATAAGGGATCTTTATACTGTATCAGGCTTATTTTCTGCCCGTGCGCTTCTCCTCTTCTTCAAGGATACGGCGGCGATAGGCAAGGGCTGCCTGCTCGCTCTTGTTCTCACCGAAATGGTAATACACCCTGTCCTTGATAGGGTCGGGCAGATACTGCTGCTTAACATAATGATTGGGATAGTCGTGGGGATATAGGTAATGCTGACCCTTGACCTGTGCGTCCTCACCATCACAGTGCTTGTTCTGGAGATGACGTGGAAAGTCGCCGCATTCTTTGGTGCGCACGTCCTCAAGGGCGGAATTTATCGCCATATAGCCCGAATTTGACTTTGGCGCGGTGGCAAGAAGCACCACCGCATCTCCCAGAGGAATACGTGCTTCGGGAAGCCCCAGCTGCATTGCGCTGTCAACGCAGGCTTTTACTATGGGTATCGCCTGAGGGTAGGCAAGTCCCACGTCCTCCGCCGCTATAACAAGGAGCCGCCTTGAAAGGGAGATAATGTCCCCTGCTTCGATAAGGCGTGCGGCATAATGCACCGCAGCATTTTCATCGGAACCACGAATGGACTTTTGCAGCGCCGACAGAATATCATAATGCTGATCGCCGTCACGGTCATAGTGCATATTGCTGCGCTGAGTAAGAGATTTTGCCTCTTCAAGAGTTATCCTTGCTTCCTCGCCGTTGTTTTCCGCACCTAAAAAGCACAGCTCGCACACGCTGACAGACTTTCTCACATCGCCGCCGCAGCCACGGGCAATATATTCGCACACGCCCTTTTCCGTCTTTATCTTAACGCCAGACTCCTGAGAGAGAAATCTGAACGCCCTTTCAACGGCAGGGACGATATCTTCTGCCGTAACTGGCTTGAACTCAAAAACGGCACTTCGGCTGAGTATGGCATTATAAACGTAGAAATATGGATTTTCGGTAGTGGAAGCTATGAGCGTTATCTGCCCGTTCTCGATATATTCAAGCAAGGACTGCTGCTGCTTTTTGTTAAGATACTGTATCTCATCAAGGTACAGCAGAACGCCGTTCATGCCGTCAATGGTGTCCGTATCGGCAATAACGTCCTTGATGTCGGATATTCCCGCTGAGGTTCCGTTGAGCTTGTGGAGCTTCATTCCCGAATTTTCAGCAATAATGCGGGCAACAGTGGTCTTGCCAACTCCCGAGGGACCGTAAAATATCATATTGGGGATATTTCCGCCGTCTATTATTCTCCGCAGATATTTTCCTTTATCCAGCAGATGGCGCTGTCCCACCACCTCGTCAAGAGTTTTGGGGCGTATTCTGTCTGCAAGAGGTGCGGACATTTTCATCACTTCCTTTTATGATATTAAACGTGCCATTTATCAAGCGTATCAAGTATAATGGCAAGAGTATCCTTTCTTGCCTGCTCACATTCCTTGGGAAAATGCTTTTCACGGGGCAGGAACTTTATGCCATGTGTCACTTTCTTGCGTTATAATAAAATTTATCGGCAGCCTCACGGTCTTTTCCCGTAAAAATAGCCTTGGTAAGGCTGCGGTTCTTTACAAGATACCAGTCACCGAACCGGTCAAACTTTCTGCTGGAGGTAACGATATATGACTTTTTAAGCACGCCGTATTTCTTCCCGCAGCTGTCTCCCAGCTGTTTTAAGCGTATGGCAAAGTCCATATCCTCAACGCTTACCATGCTTTCGTCAAAGCCACCCAGCTTTTTAAAATCCTCACGATAGCACCAGAACATTCCGCCCATAAGAGCCGTCTTGTGCTTTTTCATTATTGGGATTATCTGCGTGGCGATATAAGCGGAGCTTACTATTATGCCAAGGGACATTCTGTCGAATTTTGCACGTGTTCCACCGCCTATAAACTCACCTGATGAGAGCATTTCACGAATTTCAGTTAAGGAACCTTCGGACATACAGCTGTCGGCATCAATAAAAATAAGTATCCTGCCCTTTGCGAGGGCAGCACCCTGATTTCTTACAGAGCTTATACATCTGACAGTGTTTTCGCATGCCTCTGCGCCCATTCTGCGTGATATTGCCACTGTTTCATCGGTACAGCGATTGGCGGAAACTATTATCTGAACCGCTTCCTTATCAAAATGAGCGGAGGCTGCTCTTATTGCTTCAATACATTTGCCTATGTATTTCTCTTCGTTGTGTGCTGGAATTACTATTGAAAATATGGGAGCGTTCATATGATCTGTCCTCATTTCTGTATATTGTTTGTGTTACTGCGTTACTATGTCACTTATTTCCATTCCCTGAGCAGGCAGCCGTCATAATTTAAGGCATAATGATAGCCCTGCCAATCGCACAGCAATATTTCGTCCTTTGTCATCTCAAAGCAGCATTCATTATTGCAGGAAACAAAAATGTCATGACCTGAAAAGGACCATATTTTATCAAAGTCTCTATTAAGTCCGATGATATCCATCTCGCCGTAAATTATCCAGCCGTTCTCTGCTTTGCACAGCTCAAAGGAACAGCCATAAAGCTCAATTTCCCTGCGGAGAATAATTTCAAGATCATCAAGCCGCAGCTTATATAAATAACAGTCGCACAGAATAACGATCATATCATCTTCCAAAACGGCAGACGGCGTTCCTCCTGCGTAATTATTTGTGATAAGCAAAGCCGTCCTAGGCATATCGCCATAAACCGTAATGCTAAGACATATGCAGTCATTGGGTCGTCTGAGCTGCTCGGGATTGAGCACAATATCATATTTCCTGTTATCAACAGAGCCGAGAGTATATGTATTATCTATTTGAAGATCCACCGTATATCTGTCGCCGCAAAGTGTCATATCATACCTCAAAAAAGAGGCAGGAGACAAACTGCCTCCTGCCTCCGAAATATTCTTATTCGTAAAGAGGGTGCTTCTTGCAGATCTCTGTAACGCCTGCACGGATATTTTCAACATTGCCGTCGAAATCCTTAGCTGCAAGGTACATAAATTCTGCGATCTTCTCCATATCGGAGGTGTCCAGACCTCTTGTTGTAACTGCGGGAGTACCTACTCTTACGCCGCTTGTAACGAAGGGCTTCTGAGGGTCGTTGGGGATAGCGTTCTTGTTGACGGTGATATAAACCTCATCAAGACGGCGCTCGAATTCCTTACCGGTAAGGTCAAAGGGACGAAGGTCAACCAGCATAAGGTGATTGTCTGTACCGCCGGATACAAGGTCAAAGCCCCTGTCAAGAAGACCCTTTGCAAGAGCCTGTGCATTCTCAACGATCTTTCTGCCGTACTCCTTGAACTCAGGCTTGAGAGCCTCGCCGAAGCATACAGCCTTACCTGCGATAACGTGCATAAGAGGTCCGCCCTGTGTACCTGGGAAGATAGCGGAATTGATCTTCTTTGCAAGATACTCGTTATTTGTAAGGATAAGACCGCCTCTGGGGCCTCTGAGGGTCTTGTGAGTAGTTGTTGTAACGATATCGGCATAAGGAACGGGAGACTGATGCTGACCTGCTGCAACAAGACCTGCGATGTGAGCCATATCTACCATAAGATATGCGCCTACAGCTCTTGAGATCTCGGAGAGCTTTTCAAAATCAATAGCTCTGGGGTATGCGGAAGCACCTGCAACGATAAGCTTGGGCTTGCACTTGTTAGCTTCCTTGTAAAGAGCCTCATAGTCTATATAGCCCTCATCATTTGTGCCATAGGGAACAAAGTTGAAGTATTTTCCGGAAATATTTACGGGAGAACCGTGAGTAAGGTGACCGCCGTGAGCAAGGCTCATGCCCATTACAGTATCACCGGGTGTAAGGAGAGCCACATAAACAGCTGTATTTGCCTGTGCGCCCGAATGAGCCTGAACGTTTGCATACTTTGCTCCGAAAAGCTTCTTGGCTCTTTCGATAGCAATGGTCTCAACGATATCAACGTCCTCGCAGCCGCCGTAATATCTCTTTCCGGGGTAGCCCTCAGCATACTTGTTGGTAAGAACGCTGCCCATAGCAGCCATTACTGCGGGGGAAACGATGTTTTCACTGGCGATAAGCTCAAGGTTTCTCTTCTGACGTGCAAGCTCCTTTGCCATAGCGTCGCCGACTTCGGGGTCAGCCTGCTGAACAAAGCCGATAGTATCAATGATATTCTCGTACATTTTTAACTCTCCTTTGAATTAAGTTTGATGCAGCAGCTCTTTTCCCGTGCCGCTGCGTATAACGATGGTACTATTATACAATATTTCCGAAAAAAATGCAACCGTTTTTGAAAATTTTCTGATGTACCCAAAAATAAAAAGGACTGCACATATAACAGGCAGTCCGAATATTACTTTATTTTGTCACATTCAAGCTCATATATAACGATATCGCCCTTTTCAAAGGTCTTTTTCAGGTCGATTATCCTCTGGTTTTCCGAGCCTCTGAACGCAAGGCTGATGTTCTTCTTTTCCTCTACAAATTCGCCGTCAACAAGAACATCAATGTATGACAGCAGCTCATCGGTACACTCGCACCTTGCACGGCTCTCCTCTGTCAGCTCCTCAAAGGTATAGCCCGAATAGCACCAAATGTCCTTTTCGGGGAAAAGCAGCTTTACACGCTTGACCAGCGAAAGCAGCGCACGCTGATTATCAGGCTCCATAGGCTCGCCGCCCAGAAGAGTAAGTCCGTTTATATATGACGGACGGAGCATATCGGTAATGCTCTCCTCCGTCTCTGTGGTATAAGGCATACCATAATCAAAATCCCATGTATCGGGATTGAAGCAACCCTTGCAGTGATGGGTGCAGCCCGAGACGAAGAGCGTTACTCTTACGCCCTCGCCGTTGGCTATATCACAGTTTTTTATTTCACCGTACCTCATTACAGATGAAGCACCCTCTCCTTGATCTCCTGAGTTCTTCCCTGATTCCAGAACTGGGTGCCGATGTATCCGCAGGTACGTCTGGCAACGTTCATCTTGTCCTGATTACGGTTTCCGCACTGAGGGCACTCCCATACCAGCTTGCCGTCGTCCTCGACGATCTTTATCTCGCCGTCGTAGCCGCATACCTGGCAGTAGTCGCTCTTGGTGTTGAGCTCAGCATACATGATATTGTCATAGATAAATCTGATGACCTGCATTACAGCAGAAATGTTGTGGAGCATATTTGGCACCTCAACATAGCTGATAGCTCCTCCGGGAGAAAGCGCCTGGAACTCGGATTCAAGCTTCAGCTTTGTGAAAGCGTCCACAGGCTCGGTAACGTGAACGTGATAGCTGTTTGTGATGTAATTCTTATCGGTAACGCCCTTTACGATGCCAAAGCGCTTCTGGAGGCACTTTGCAAACTCGTAGGTGGTGGATTCGAGAGGAGTTCCGTAGATACTGTAGTCGATGTTTTCCTCGTCCTTCCACTTAGCGCAGTACTCATTGAGCTTGCGCATTATCTCAAGTCCAAGCTCCTTGCCCTCAGGCTCGGTGAGCTTCTTGCCGATAAGGCTGTAAACGCACTCCCAGAGACCTGCATAGCCAAGGGAAATGGTGGAATATCCATCGTAAAGCAGCCTGTCTATCTCCTCGCCCTTTTTCAGTCGGGCAAGAGCGCCGTACTGCCAGAGGATAGGCGCAACATCGGAAAGAGTACCCTTGAGACGTTCGTGGCGGCATCTGAGCGCTCTGTGGCAAAGATCCATTCTTTCGTCGAATATCGACCAGAACTTGTTCATATCCTTGCCTGCGCTGAGTCCGATATCTACCAGATTGATGGTAACAACGCCCTGATTGAAGCGTCCGTAATATTTATGCTCGCCTTCCTTGTAGTTTCCTGCATTTGCAAGGTTGCCCTTCTTGTAAGAACGGTCGGCGGTAAGGAATGAACGGCAGCCCATGCAGGTATAAACGTCACCTTTAAGCTCCTTCATCTTCTTTTCGGAAATATAGTCGGGAACCATTCTCTTTGCGGTGCATTTAGCTGCAAGCTCGGTCAGATAATAATACTCGGAGCCTTCGTCAACGTTATCGTCCTCAAGCACATAAATAAGCTTGGGGAATGCGGGAGTTACCCACACGCCTGACTCGTTCTTTACGCCCTGGTATCTCTGCCTGAGAGTTTCCTCGATTATCATTGCAAGGTCTTTCTTCTCACGCTCGTTCTTTGCTTCGTTAAGGTACATGAATACGGTAACAAAGGGAGCCTGTCCGTTGGTGGTCAAAAGAGTTACGACCTGATACTGGATAGTCTGAACGCCTCTTGTTATCTCCTTGCGCAGGCGATCCTCAACTATTCTTGCTCTTGTTTCCTCATCGGGATCACAACCCAGCTCCTTGACCTCGGCATCAAACTCACGCTTTATCTTCTCACGGGATATCTGAACGAAAGGAGCCAGATGTGCAAGGCTGATACTCTGACCGCCGTACTGGTTGGAAGCAACCTGTGCGATTATCTGAGTAGCGATGTTGCAGGCTGTGGAAAAGCTGTGGGGCTTTTCAATAAGAGTCTCGCTGATAACAGTGCCGTTCTGGAGCATATCCTCCAGATTTACAAGGTCACAGTTGTGCATATGCTGAGCAAAATAATCCGCATCATGGAAGTGGATTATGCCCTGCTCGTGAGCTTCTATAATATCCTGAGGGAGCAGCAGTCTCTTTGTAAGGTCACGGCTGACCTCGCCTGCCATATAGTCACGCTGAACGCTGTTGACTGTAGGGTTCTTGTTGGAGTTTTCCTGCTTGACCTCTTCATTGCTGCACTCGATAAGGGTAAGTATCTTATTGTCGGTAGTGTTGGCTTTACGGATAAGGGAACGGGTATAGCGATATCTTACATATCTTCTTGCCAGCTCAAAAGCGCCCTTTGCCATAAGCTGATTTTCCACCATATCCTGGATCTCCTCCACGGATACGGCTCTGTTCATCTTATTGCACTTATATTCAACGTAATCGGCAACGTCCTCTATTTCCTCTGCGGAAATAGCTCCCTTTTCGCACGCCTTGTTAGCCTTTGCAACGGCAGCGGAGATCTTTGAAACGTCAAAATTCTCTTCCGATCCGTTTCTTTTGATAATCTTCATTAAATCTACTCATCCTTTCAAAGCCCTGCCTTCCGATCAGCCCGAGAAGCAGCATAACCCCGTCTCCTTTGATGTCGTTCAAGCCTGAACGACATGAATTTCAACTCATTTTATGTCTTGATATATGTTTTGCGTAAAAAAAATCCTGTGTATATCTGCCGTCCCGTTCTTAGGCGGAACACTATATACACGGGTCTGTCATCTGCAAAACCACTATATCTAGTATTATACAACCTTTTTCTATATTTGGCAAGTGTAATTTTTCATACTATTGACGTGCGTTTATTATGCAATCCTACAATTTTTTACAAATAGCTTGACAGGATCTGCGGCTTAAAAAAGCGACTTTTAACAACTGCATAAAAACATTTTCAATATGCAGCGAATTTTTGTTGATTATCGCTTAATATCAAAAGTAATATGTATATAACCGCATATTGGCGCAAAAATAACCTGCACCTGTGCCCACAATATGCACAGATGCAGAATTATATCAGTAATATCCGCTCAGGAAACTTACGCTCCGTAAGCCATTTTCTCAAATTCAGCCAGAGGGACAGGCTTTGAATACAAAAAACCTTGAACCGTATCGCAGCCGCACTGGGAAAGAAAGCTTGCCTGCTCCTTTGTCTCAACGCCCTCAGCCACCATATCAAGACCGATGTCCTTTGACATTGCAATAGTGTGGGCGATTATCTTCTTGCCCCTTTCGGAAAGCATAAATTCGCTGAAAAACGCCCTGTCTATCTTGATAACGTCAAAAGGAGTGCTTTTGAGAGTATTGAGTGAGGAATATCCCGAACCAAAATCGTCCATCAGCAGCACATAGCCGTTGTCTTTAAGCTCACGCACAGCATTTTCCGTTCTGGGATTTTCCACTGTTTCGGTTATTTCCGTCTCAATATACTTCTGGGGAATATCATACTTTTTGATAAGCGCATTGAGCTTGCCGATAAAGTCACCGCTGTCAAGATGCACCCTTGAAATATTTATGGAAATAGTCACAGGTTCACGGCCCATATCTATCCACTTGCGCACAGCCTTGCACGCCTGCTCCCAGATGTATTCATCAAGCTTGATGATAAATCCGTTCTGCTCGAACACGGGAATAAAGTCTGCAGGAGAAATAAGACCGTACTCGGGGTGCCGCCATCTTGCCAGCGCCTCAGTGCCAACTATCTTATTGGCTTCAATGCTGTACTTTGGCTGAAGATACATCTCAAACTCGTTATGCTCCAGCGCATAATACATTCTTTCCTCTATCTGCCTGCGGAGGTTAAGCACATTTTCCTGATTTTTGGCGTAATAGCCCACATTTTTCAGTGCACTGCCCTTTACAGATTCCCTTGCCAGAGCCACACGGTCCATAAGTATGCGCACAGGAACCGTCTTATCCCCTTCATCGGCAAAATACACGCCGAACACAAGCTTATATTCAATGCTGCCGTATCGGCTGAGAAGCCTGTTTATATTTCCGATAAGAACATCTATTTCGTCACGGCTGTTATAAGCCGTGACTATAACAAAAATATCGGCGGCAAGACGAAAATGCACCTGCTTCTCGGCGCATATGACATCAAGACCGTTTCTTATGTGATCAAGTATGTCATTGCCTGTTTTTTCGCTGTATTCGGTGTTTATAAACCTGAATTTTTCAATATCGAACTGTACAAAAGCTGTGTTCGCTCCGCTTTCGAGAATGGAGCGAACTCTGTTTTCATAAACCTTGGGGTGAGTATCATTGGTGAAGCTGTCAACTATATCCTTATTGACAAGCTCCTCGGCGGTCATAATATGGATACAGCCGATAATGCTGTTTATATTGTCATTGCCGTCGCTGCGTGGGATAATATTCATTATCACCCACTCATATACAGTCGACTTTGCTTCCCCTGTATTGAGGCGGAAGCTTATGCTGAGACTGCCGTCACGCTCGGAGACACCTTTGGGCGCCAGCAGCTCGCCGCAGAACATTGACACCATTTCCCTGTCCGCAGGGTGAACGGCATCGTCCTTTTGCAGCTGCACTATGGGATTTATCCCCTCGACAAACACGCTTTTGAAATGCCCCGAGCTGTTTTCAACACTGAAAGTGCCGTCAGAAAGGTCGCAGACAAAGCCGAAGCATCTCTCGCTTTCTCTGATATATTCGCTGAACGCCTCCGCAAATGCCTTGCTCACCGTCTCCTACCTTCCTTCTGCCTTAATGAACGTTGGTATGCTCCAGCGACTTATGAAGCGCTGTTGTAAACGTTGGAATATTTATAACATGAAGTCCGCTTTTGTTCAGATATCCGTTTACCACCTTTTTATCCTTGAAAAAGTCGGCTGCGGAATTTGCCGAAAACTCAAACAGCTCGCCGGTGTTGCTTACAGCAGCATACATCACCGAATCAAAGGGTGACTTGTACTGATTGATAATATAGAATGCAGTAGAGTGCTTTCTCTCTTCATATGTAAGCTTTGCCAGAGCGTGCTTACTGTCGGTTATCTTTACAACAGAATTTTCAAGCTTTGCATTGTATATCTCACGGTGAACTATTTTCTGGGTTATCTCAGCAATATCATACTCGCTGACCGACATACTGTCCTCATCAAATACCACAAAAGATATCTTGCCCTGCTCATCAGGTACCTTGCATATCAGATATTCATTCATCAGCCTTTATCCTTTCTTTGTTGTAGCCAGATGAAACAGCTTAGTACATTTTGTTATACAGCTGCTCATACCATATCCATTTATTATATAATAATAACATAAAAGGCTCTATTTTTCAAGAGCGTTTATGTATTTTTATACAAGTTAAATAAAAAATGCCGGTATTTTTTCTATAAAGCTTATTATTGAGGTCTGCTCATGTATAAATGTATATGTGAATATGAATAATTTTATATTTTACAAACAGCATTTTGTGTGATAAAATAAGGCTATGAGGTAATATTTTTGGTGAATATTACAAATATAGTTATCTGCAAATAAATAAGGAGGTTTATTTTATGGCAAGATTTACATTACCGAGAGATATTTACCACGGAAAGGGTTGCCTTGAAACTCTGAAGACTCTCGAAGGAAAAAGAGCTATGATCTGCGTGGGCGGCGGCTCAATGAAGAGAAACGGTTTTCTCGACAGAGCTGTGGAATACCTCAAGGAAGCAGGCATGGAGGTTCAGCTTTATGAAGGCATCGAGCCTGACCCCTCAGTTGAAACTGTTATGAAGGGCGCTGACGCTATGCTCAAGTTCCAGCCTGACTGGATAATTGCTATGGGCGGCGGCTCACCTATCGACGCTGCAAAGGCTATGTGGATAAAGTACGAATATCCCGATGTAACATTTGAGGATATGTGCAAGGTATTCGGTCTTCCCAAGCTGCGCAAGAAGGCTCATTTCTGCGCTATCCCCTCCACATCGGGCACAGCTACCGAGGTAACTGCTTTCTCTATCATCACTGACTACAGCAAGGGAATAAAGTATCCTATCGCTGACTTTGAGATCACCCCCGATGTTGCTATCGTTGACCCTGACCTGGCTGAAACAATGCCCAAGAAGCTTGTTGCTCACACAGGTATGGACGCTATGACACACGCAATCGAGGCATATGTTTCCACCGCACACTGTGATTACTCCGACCCTCTCGCTCTCCACGCTATCAAGATGATCGAGCATGACCTTATCGATTCCTACAACGGCGATATGGCTAAGAGAGATTCTATGCACAACGCACAGTGCCTGGCAGGTATGGCATTCTCCAATGCTCTTCTGGGTATCGTTCACTCCATGGCTCACAAGACAGGCGCAGCTTTTGCCGATTACGGCTCTCACATTATCCACGGCGCCGCAAACGCAATGTATCTGCCCAAGGTAATCGCATACAACGCAAAGAATCCCGAGGCAGCAGACCGTTACGCTGAGATCTCCGACTTTATGAGTCTGGGCGGAAACAGCAAGGAAGAAAAGATACAGCTTCTCATTACATACCTCAGAGGCATGAATGACAAGCTGAACATTCCTCACAGCATCAACCACTACGGTGCTGACAGCTATCCCGCAGAGCAGGGCTTCGTTCCCGAGAACGTATTCCTGGAGAGACTTCCCGAGATCGCAAAGAACGCCATTGCAGATGCGTGCACAGGCTCCAACCCCCGTCAGCCTTCTCAGGAAGAGATGGAAAAGCTGCTTAAGTGCTGCTACTACGACACTGAAGTTGATTTCTGATAAAACAGTTCTGAGATGAATAAAAAAAGCCGCCGCTTCCGAAATAAAACGGAAGCGGCGGCTTTTTTTGTTATAACCGATTCATTTATCCTCCAAAAAAAGGGGGGGGAGCATTATATGTAAAAAGCAGCGAAATGATCTCTGATCGTTTAAACTTATTGCTCATAAAAGCTCCTTCCGCCTATCAGAAGCTAATGTCAAATATTATAATGCCAAAGGGGATTTTTATTGGCAAATAAAAGAATTATTCAATCAGAATTTTCTTCAAACACCTTTTCTATCTTGCTGCGTATCTTTATAAATTCATCTACAAGCTCGGGTTCAAAGTGGCTTCCCGATGATTCTTTCAGAATATCAATGGCCTTATCCACAGAAAATGCGTCCTTATAAACTCTTTTGCTGGTAAGCGCATCAAAAACATCGACTACAGCCATTATCCTTGCGCACAAGGATATCTGCTCACCTGCAAGCCCCATAGGATAGCCTGTGCCGTTCCACTTTTCATGGTGGTAGAGCGCCATCTGCTCGGCTGTTTCTATATAATCGTTGTTTTCAATATTCCTGAGTGTTTGCTCGATTATCTTTGCACCCTCGATAGTGTGGGTCTTGATAACATCAAACTCCTCGGGAGTAAGCCTTCCGGGCTTGTTAAGGATACTGTCAGATATCTTTATCTTGCCAATATCATGCAATGGAGCCGCCTTGTACATCAGCTGCCTGTACTCATCGCTCAGCACCTCGGAATACTCAGGCAGACCTGCAAGATGGGAGCTGAATACTTTGAGATACTCCCCTGTCCGCTTGACGTGCTTGCCTGTGAACTTGTCCCTTGACTCAACCATATCCGCAAAGCTTGAAATGATATTGTTCTGGATATCATTGAGCCTGTCATTTGACATACGAAGTGTTCTCTGCTGAACATACGTGCTCATGCTGGTGTTGAGAGACGCAATGAACCTTTGTGCGTTTCTGATAGACTGAGAGAAATACTCCCTGCGCTCATTGACCGCAAACAATATCATATAGCCGTAAATATTGCTCCTGTCATGCAGCGGCATAAAAAACGGGAGCGAATCCGTGCCTGCAAGCATATCCTTGTCGGGGAACAAATCATTTCTGAGATATCTTCCTGTTTCAACATTATTTGTACCATAAAAATATTTGCTGTATATCATATCATCGGTGAACGGTGAATTGCTATAGGTATGCTCCGTATCGTTCATATCATGGAAATCCTTATTCACACAGACATATGTATTGCAGTTCATGTAGGATTTTAATATCCTTCGTATCTGCTCAATGTCGGTAACATTGGTAAGCTTTGCCATCATATTGTTCATGGAACGGCTGATGCGGTAATCGTCATTTATTCTGTCAAACATCAGATTAAGGGATTTGTTCACATGAGCCTCGGAAATTTCCTTACAGCCGCAGGATTCGGAATAGTCAACGGTGTATGGAAATTTATAGCAGCTTTCGGTCTGACCGCCGTCAAAAAGCTTTTTGAGGATATCCGCTATCATTTGGGCAAACTTGTCCATATCACGGCGGCAGGTGGAAATTCTTGGAAAATTGTACTTTTCCTGCTCAATGCCGTCAAATCCTGTGACAGCTACCTGCTCCGGAACCTTTATCCCTCTCTCGCTGAGCATTTCGCAGACAGTTATTGCCATAGAATCGTTTATGCAGACTATTGCTTCGGGAAGACCGTCGGGGTCATCAAGAAAGCCCTGCATTACCTGCTTGGTGGGATAGGAATAGAAGCAGCCGTAGCCGAAACGCTTTTCCTCAAACGGAATGCCATGCTCAGCCAGCACCTGCTTGTATATTGCCTCTCGCCTTTCGGAAATGCTGTTGCCCTTTATGCCCGCAATGCAGTTTATCTTAGTAAAATGGTGCTTTTCCGCCAGATGATCTACCAGCTTATAAAAAGCGTCGGACTCATCAAAAAGCACATTTGTGCAGCCCTCATGCTCCCTGCTGTCATCTACAACAATAACGGGACATGACCTTTTGGCTGCACAGTTTATGATATCGTCTATGTAAAAATCATTTTTGAGCGTATTTGCAAATAAAACAACAGCGTCAATCATATTGGAGTCGATAAGCCTGAATATGCCAGCCTCGCCCTTGTCAAACAGATTATTTTCGTACAGATCTGTGGTAGTTGCCAGAACAAGATCCTTATATCCGTTCTTATCCAGTGCCAGATGGAGCGGGTACAGATAGCTCTGAACATCGTCTTCATGGACCTTTGCAGCACAAACGGCAATTATCTTCTGACCGCCTATCACATTAACCCCTCGCTTCCGCACAATATGCAAAACTCATTGCATATATACAATGATTACATCGCTCATATATTAAATATAGTATAGCACATTATAGTATGCACGTCAACCGACATATTGTAAATAAAAGGCAATATTTTGCACGCTAATATGAAAAAGTGCTTAACACTTCACGAATGTTAAGCACTTGAAACATCATATCAGGCTTATTTGCCTGCTGCGATATCGGATATTACCTTGTTGATAAGCTTTCCGTCAGCCTTGCCTTTAAGCTCAGCCATAACAGCCTTCATATAAGCGCCCTTATTGCCGGAAGCGATAAGCTCGCCGAATTTTCCCTTGATAATGGGATAAAGCTCTTCCTCGCTCATCTGTGCGGGAGCAAAGCTCTTGATTATATCATACTTGCGCCTGTACTCATCGAGCTGCTCGGCATACTCGGCAGGGCAGGTATCCACCTGTTCCTTTGCCACCTTCAGCTCCTTGAGGATAACGCCGTCAACCAGTTCAGATGTGATATTATCCCTTGTGCCTGCGTCGATAGCTGCTTTTTTTACAGCAGCGATAAGGGTCTGCACAGCTTCCTTTCTGTCAGTATCTCTTGCTTTCATAGCGTCCTTGAGGGCGTTCTGCAAATCAGTAAATTCCATAAAAACAATCACCTTTCCGAGAACATTTCGGCCTTTTTGCCGTTGATATAATTATACCACAGTAATTTTCCGCTGTCAATCACAAGTTGATTTTTGCGGCACTGCGCCGAACTGATTTTCATATGCAAATTTATTCTCCTCAAACAGTTGAAAAAAACAAATCAGTATGATATAATAAAATATTATTTTACAAAGGAGCTTCACATAATGAGCGAAGAGAATTTGCCCGCAGTCGATAATGAGGACGAGGGTCGCCCTCCCGTTGACCCGAAAAACAAACTTTATACCGTTATCTCCCTGCTGATATTTGCTGTTCTGTATGCGGGCTGGTACTTTATCAAGGATAATTTTACACTCACATATGCACTTTATGCCGATTCTCTGACCGAGTCTCAGATGGCTCAGGTTATGAATGAGCTGGAGCTTACTGAGCTTCCCGAGGGCGCAGAGCTGAGCTATGCCCGTATGCACAGGAATTTCGATTCAGATACGCTTTACGCAGAGTTTCGCCTGCCGGACGGCTTCACCGAGGACGAGGATTTTGCCGAAGTCCTTATCCCCTACGAATATGGAAATGTAGCCGAGGACGAGCGCTTCACTGTTTATCCCACGCCCGACATGAACGCAGACTTTGTATATGGCGACAGCTATGTATGTATCGACAATCCCATGAAAAGCTGCCTTATCTATGAGGGCGATGACGGCACTTATGCACTGTTCCGAACAGATGACTGTGACCCGTCAGTAAAAACCGCTTTCAAGGACGGAGTAAAGATACCTGTCAAATTCTCTAACCAAAATCTCGGCAGATAATGCCATCGGAAAGGATAGTCCCAAGTAATGCTCAGAAAAATCGGAACGCTTGCTGTTATGCTGGTAATATCCGCAGTATCAGGCACATTCGGAGCCGTATGCTCCGCTGATGACAGAACAGATTTCGGATATCATGCCGACAGCAGCGGTCTGTCAGTTTATATAAAAGACTATGACCCGTCACAGCAGTACAGCATAAGCCTCAACGGCGGCAAGGGCTTTATCCCTGTTTACGGAAAAAGCGGCGTGCATTTCACCTCTCTTCCCGAAGGCACATATCAGCTGTGCGCCATGGTAACGGGAAAGCGTTCCACTCTATCCGACACAAAGGCTGTATGTCTGGGCGACAGTGGCATAAATCATGACAAAGAGATTCTCATCAACGTAACAGGCATAAGCGAAGAGCATTACAAAGGCGGAAGCATCAGCATTGATATCGAAAACTATTCTCCATCGGAAGAATACATGATTTCGGTAAACGGCGGCAAAAACTGGCTGAAAGCCGACGGCAAGACAACGGTAAAAAGCGGATTTATTGCAGGAAACTACACCGTTGCAGTAAAAAGCAGGAACGACAGCTCAAAAATATCAAGAAATGTCGAAATAACCGTACCCGTAAAGAATTATGCCCCGGCAGGTCATGTAAGAGCGCCCATGATAAAGCAGCTTCCCGAGCTTCCCACAGGCTGCGAGGTCACTTCCCTTGCAATGGCGCTGAATTTCTATGATCTGAACATAAAGCACACTTCTCTTGCGGACAGCTTTCTTGAAAAAGGCGCATACCGTGAGAGCGATTACCGAAAAGTATTTGTGGGCGACCCCAGAGTTTACAGGTCATACGGCTGCTATGCGGAAGTTATCGTGAACACGGCGGAAAAATTTCTGAAAACCGTTCCCGACAGGAGCTTCAAGGTATATGACCTTACGGGCTGCGAGCCTGACAGGCTGTATTCATACATTGATATGGGCTACCCTGTGATAGTCTGGGCAACAAGCAAGATGATGCCCACCACAAAGGGAGCCACATGGACGGACAGATCCACAGGCAAGACTATCAAATGGATAGGCAACGAGCACTGCCTGCTGCTTACGGGATATGACACTGAAAACAATCTGGTTTTTGTAAATGACCCTCAGGCAGGCACGGGAACATATAAGCTCGACCTTTTTGAAGAGCGCTTTTTTGACCTTGGAAAGCAGGCTGTGGTCATCATCGAGACTACGTAAATTTCTCCTGAAAACTGCACAAAATTTACATAAAATTTTATATTACATATGTTTATTTTAAAATATACTTGCATTATTTCAGAGAATGTGTTATAATGAATTATCAATATGCGCAGCTATGCCTTGGCAGCTGCGGAAAAGAACCGGAGGAACTATTTTAATGAAAACATACGGAATCATCTGCGAATACAATCCTTTCCATAACGGACACATTTACCAGATAGAAGAAACCAAGAAGCAGACAGGTGCTACTCACATCGTTGCAATCATGAGCGGTAACTACGTTCAGCGTGGCGAGCCTGCTCTTATGGACAAGTTCAAGAGAGCTGAGATCGCTGTAAAGAACGGCGTTGACCTTGTTATTGAAATGCCCGTTCAGTACTGCCTTGCAAATGCTGAGCTTTTTGCACGCTGCGGTGTTATGCTCCTCGGCTCCCTCAGATGCGTTGAAGGTATCTCTTTCGGCAGCGAAAGCGGCAGCATCGACCAGCTCAAGGAATGTGCAGACGCTGTTATGGCTGTCACCACCCCCGAGAACCTCAAGCCTCTGCTTGAACAGGGTATGCCTTTCCCCGACGCTGTTCATCAGCTGGTAACTTATAAGTATGGCCCCTTGGTAGGCGACGTGCTCAACTCCCCCAACAATATTCTTGCTGTTGAATATCTCAAATCACTGAAAATTCTCGGTCTTATGGATAAGATACAGCCCTTTACCGTTAAGCGTGAGGGTGCTGCTCATGACGGCGAGGAGCACAGCGGAAACATCGCAAGTGGCGAATATATCCGCAGACTTATCGACGACGGCGAGGACTTCTCTGCATTCGTTCCCAAGGACACTGCCGACGCTATCAACGAGTACGATGACAAGGAGCTTCTCTGCTGGTTCGAGAACTTTGAAAGAATACTTATGTACCGCCTGAGAACCATTTCTCCTCAGGAACTGGCAACAGTTCCCGACGTAGGTCAGGGTCTTGAAAACAGGATCTTCCAGGCTGCAAGAATGTCAGGCACACTCGAGCAGCTGCTCAACGCCATCAAGGTAAAGCGTTACCCCATGGCTCGTATCAAGAGAATACTTCTCAACACACTTTTCGGCATCAAGTCCGAAGACCTGAAGGCTCCTCCTATGTACGGAAGAATCCTTGCCCTCAACGACAGAGGAACAGAGATACTCAAAATGGCCGGTTCTCTCCCCGAGGACAAGTTCTCCATTCCTTTCAGCTCCTCTCTCAAGGATTTTGTTGACAGCAACAAGGAAAATCCCAGAGCTATGCGCTCTATCGGCATGACCACCGTATCCAGTGATATTTACACACTCGGCGCAAGAAATATCCGTCCCAGCGGCATGGATTTCACCGCCAAGATAGCATATGAAAAGCTTGAAGGCTTTGTATCCGAGCTTCCCGCTGACCTTAAGACCACTGCTCATGCAGGCACTGTTGAGCAGGTAAACAAGGAAAGAGCTGCCGAGGCTGCTGCCAAGAAGGCTGCCAAAGAAGCAAAGAAGGACGACTCCGCCGAGGAATCAAAGGAGAACTGATTTTATGACACAGGATAAGATCAACCGCATCAATGAGCTTGCTCACAAAGGAAATCTTACTGATGAAGAGAAAGCTGAACAGGCTGCTCTCAGGGACGAGTACCGCAAGAGCGTTATCAACAATCTGAAAAGTCAGCTTGACAATGTTAAGATAGTTGATGAAGAAGCCGTTGAAGAAGAGCTTGAAAAAGAAGAAAAGACTGACAAGTGATATCATGCTCCGTCCTTGCGGCGGAGCATTTTTTTCAGAAAGGAGCTTCCAAAATGATGGACTTTGATATAAATTCGCTGAAAACGCCCTGCTATGTCACCGATGAACGGCTGCTTGAAAAGAACATGAAAATTCTCCGCAGCGTTTCCGAAAAGACAGGCTGCAAGGTGCTGCTGGCTCAGAAGGCTTTCTCAATGTACAGCACATATCCCCTAATGGCAAAATATCTTGACGGCACAACTGCCAGCGGACTGTATGAAGCAAAGCTGGGATACGAGGAAATGCCGGGAAAGGAAGTACACATCTTCTCCCCTGCCTATCGCCCCGATCACTTTGAAGAGATAACACAGATATGCGGTCACATTATCTTCAACAGCTTTAACCAGTGGAAGCGCTTCCGCCCCATGGTAAACAAGGCGATATCCGAGGGCAGGCACATTGAATGCGGCATCCGTGTTAATCCCGAGTATTCCGAAATAGCAACGGATATCTATAACCCCTGCGCAGGAAATTCCCGTCTGGGAGTTCGTGCTTCCGACTTTGAGGAATCCGAGCTGGAAGGCATCAGCGGTCTGCATTTTCATACCATGTGCGAGCAGAACAGTGACGTTCTGGAGCGCACTATCCCCCATTTTGAGGAGAAATTCGGCAAGTACCTTTCAAAAATGAAGTGGGTAAACTTCGGCGGCGGTCATCACGTCACCAGAGATGATTATGATGTTGACAAGCTTTGCAAGGTCATCAGCTGCATTCAGGATAAATACGATATTCAGGTATATATTGAACCTGGTGAGGCAGCGGCTCTTAATGCAGGCTGGCTTATATCGGAAGTGCTTGAAGTGTTTGAAAGCGGCGAAGTGAGCCATGCCATAATCGACGCATCGGCTGCCTGCCATATGCCCGATGTGCTGGAAATGCCATATCGCCCCAACATCATAGGCAGCGGAAAGGCAGGCGAAAAGCCTTACACCTATCGTCTCGGAGCCGCTACCTGTCTGGCCGGAGATATCATCGGCGACTATTCCTTTGACAAGCCCCTTTCCGTAGGCGACAGGCTTATTTTCTGCGACATGGCAATATACACCATGTGCAAAAACAACACCTTTAACGGCATCGGACTTCCTGCTATTTACCGCATAGACACTGACGGGAAAATCCATCTTGAACATGAGTTTGGATATGAGGATTTCAAGTGCAGGCTTTGATCTAACCGAATATAAACAAAAAAGCTTATGTACCAAAGTTGATTGGTACATAAGCTTTTGTTTTATTTCATTAAAATTATTTAAGTGCCATCATTGCTCTCTTGCCGATATCGTGACGGTAGTGAGCATTTTCAAAGGATATCTTATCCACTGCCGCATAGGACTTTTCAAGTGCCTCGGGAAGTGTAGCGCCGGTTGCGGTCACGCCAATAACACGTCCGCCGTTGGTGTAGAACTTGCCGTTCTCATACTTGGTGCCTGCATGATAAACAAATGCGCCCTCGACCTGACCCTTATCGTCAAGTCCGTGCATTTCCAGTCCCTTGGGATAAGACTTGGGATATCCGCCCGATGCCATAACAACGCAGGTGCAGTATTCCTTTTTCCACTTGATGTCAACATCTGCAAGAGTGCCGTTGTAGATAGCCTCGAATATCTCGCAGAGGTCGCCGTCCAGCAGAGGAAGAACTACCTGTGTCTCGGGATCGCCGAAACGGCAGTTATACTCAATAACTCTGGGGCCCTTGGGGGTTATCATAAGACCGAAGTAAAGGCAGCCCTTAAAGGTGCGTCCCTCGGCGTTCATAGCGTTGATGGTAGGCAGGAAGATCTTCTCCATGCACTCCTTAGCCACCTCATCGGTGTAATAAGGGTTGGGAGCAACTGTGCCCATTCCGCCTGTGTTAAGTCCCTCGTCATTATCATAAGCACGCTTGTGATCCATGGAGGATATCATAGGAACTACAGTCTTGCCGTCTGTAAAGGAAAGAACTGATACCTCAGGACCCGTAAGAAATTCCTCGATAACTACAGTTGCGCTGCTTTCGCCGAACTGCTTGTCATCTATCATGGACTTTACAGCCTCAACAGCCTCTTCCTCGTTCTGAGCGATTATAACGCCCTTGCCCAAAGCAAGTCCGTCAGCCTTGATAACTGCGGGATATGTGTTCTGCTCCTTAAGATATGCGATAGCGGAAGCACTGTCGGAAAATACTTCATATCCTGCTGTGGGGATATTGTACTTCTTCATCAGGTGCTTGGAAAATACCTTGCTTCCCTCAATAATAGCAGCAGCCTTGTTGGGACCGAAGGTCATGATTCCCTCTGCATTGAGAGCATCTACCATTCCCAGAACCAGAGGATCATCGGGAGCAACTGCAACCATATCGACCTTGAGCTTCTTTGCAAGAGCCACAACGCCCCCGATATCGGTTGCCTTAACGTCAAAGCACTCGGCATAGCGGGAAATTCCGCCGTTTCCGGGTGTGCAGTAAAGCTTGTTAACACGTGGACTTTCGGCAAGCTTCATTATAATAGCGTGCTCACGTCCGCCGCCGCCTACTACCAGTATATCCATTTTTTTCATCCTTTCAGAAAGTTTTAGTCGATTGTAAAGGAATCTATTATCGCCTGAGCTTCCGACTGTGCGGAATCGAACTGCTCCTCTGCTGCTGTAAGTATTATGCTGTAAAGGCAGCTGTCATCAACAGTGACGATATGCTTTGTGCAGAGAGTCATTCCCTCAGCTTCACGCTTTATCGTAACAAAATAGCCGTCACAGCTTCCTGCCGTGCAGGCACCGCTGTCAGCAACGGTATAGTCAGCCATGCTCTTGTACTGCTCTTCCAGAAGAGCGCCTATCTCAGCAACTGAGCTTCCGCCCGTACCCTCGTTCACCTGAAATATGAGCAGTGTTGCGGCTTCGGTGTCGTTATGGGGATATGCAGGCTGCAATGCGCAGTCGATACCCTCCTGCTGAACATCAGATTTTTTCCATGTATCGGGTATCTCAATGGAATATCCGCTGCCGCTGTATATCACAGGTTCAGCCGCTTCAAAAGCAGAGGTCTCTATCATCACATCGGGATCATCGGCAACAGAGCTGTCAGCCGCACCGCACGCAGTAAGCGCCAGTGCCAGCGACAGCATAATGATAATTTTTTTCATCATTAGTGGTGGAAGAGACGGATTCCTGTAAATGCCATTGCGATATCGTACTTGTTGCAGGTCTCGATAACGTTGTCGTCACGGATAGAGCCGCCGGGCTGTGCGATATACTTAACGCCTGACTTATGAGCACGCTCGATATTGTCGCCGAAGGGGAAGAAAGCGTCGGAACCGAGGCAAACATCGGTGTTCTTAGCGATCCATGCCTTCTTTTCCTCAACAGTGAGGACTTCGGGCTTCTCGGTGAATACCTTCTGCCACTCACCGTCTCTCAGAACGTCCTCATACTCATCGCCGATATAAACGTCGATAGCGTTGTCACGGTCTGCACGTCTTACGTCAGCCTTGAAAGGAAGAGCCATTACCTTGGGGTTCTGTCTCAGCCACCAGTTGTCAGCCTTCTGACCTGCAAGACGTGTGCAGTGGATTCTTGACTGCTGACCTGCGCCGATTCCTATTGCCTGGCCGTCCTTTACGTAGCAAACGGAGTTGGACTGGGTATATTTAAGGGTGATAAGGGAAATGAGAAGATCATTCTTCTTGTCATCGGGGATATTCTTGTTATCGGTAACGATGTTTGCAAGCAGCTCAGTGTTGATATCCAGCTCGTTTCTGCCCTGCTCGAATGTAACGCCGTAAACCTGCTTTCTCTCGATAGGAGCGGGAACATAGCTCTCGTCTATCTTGATGATATTGTAAGTGCCCTTTCTCTTGGACTTGAGAATTTCAAGAGCCTCATCGGTGTAGCCGGGAGCGATAACACCGTCGGAAACCTCTCTCTGGATCATCTTTGCGGTGCAAACGTCGCACACATCGGAAAGAGCGATGAAATCGCCGTAGGAGGACATTCTGTCAGCGCCTCTTGCTCTTGCATATGCGCAAGCCAGAGGAGAAAGTTCGCCCAGATCATCTACCCAGTAGATCTTCTTGAGAGTGTCGGAAAGAGGCTTGCCTACTGCTGCGCCTGCGGGAGAAACGTGCTTGAAAGAGGTTGCTGCGCAAAGACCAGTTGCCTTTTTAAGCTCCTTTACAAGCTGCCAGCCGTTGAAAGCGTCCAGGAGATTGATATATCCGGGCTTACCGTTGAGAACTTCAATGGGAAGCTCGCTGCCGTCTGCCATAAAAATTCTTGAAGGCTTCTGATTGGGGTTGCATCCGTATTTAAGCTGCATTTCGTTTGCCATGATTATTACTTCCTTTCAAAATCATTCGCACTTGGCGTACTTGTTGATGATCCTTGACTCGCACTTGCCTGTTGCGATGTCGATGTATCTTACAAAAAGGGATACCTTGTTATCTTCATTAAGAGCGTTCCAAACCTTTGAAGCAAACTCGTCAATGCTGTCATTGCCAAGCTCTACCTTCTTAGGCTCGCCCTCAAAGCTGGGAAGAGGATTGCCGTCGCCCATATAGGTGTGGATAAAATGACCAACACCGTTTACAGGTGTACTGTAAGCAAAGGTAAATCTCTCGCAGGAATCGGGGTTGCCGTCTGCAGACTTGAGGATAGACATTGCGTAGTTGTACTCGCCGTTCTCAACGTGCATGATGCCTGAAATTCTGGGGGTGAAGTTGGGAGCGTCGTCCTCGTACTCTCTTGTTCTGAGAGACTGCTCAAAGGTCTGCTGCTTGTCCATAAGCTCGTAGATGGTATCGGTCTGGTCGCCGTTGGTAACGATGGTCTTGTTGCCAAGAACTCTTACGGGAGAGTAGATGATAAGATGGGGATCGGACAGCTTTGAAGGGTCAGCAGCCTCGGTCTTGATGCCGTCAGCTGTTTCAGTGAAAACTCTGTTGCGGGAGTTTACGCTTCTACCCATGATAAAATATGCGGTAACAGCAGTCTTGCCGTCTGCCGATCTGCCTATAACGATTCCTCTGCCGGGATATGCGTTGGAATTAAGCTCGTTTTCAAGTGATAATGTTTTCATTGCTCAATCGTCCTTTCGGTGTTTTATGTGACCAAGATAACAGGTCGTTCTGTATGGTATTGTGACCTTTCCGCCCTTTTCGTATCTTGAAAAAATATCTGTAAGCGCTTGGCGGATATATCCATGCCCCTCCTGCCCCTCATTGGGAACATAGGAACGGGAAAAGTTATCCCCCAGAAAACGCTCAAGGTCATATTCTTCCTCAAAGAAATATTCGGTATATTCACAGTCGGTAAGGAAATCATTCCTTAAAAACCTGTCCCCGTCGCCTGTTGACATAAGCCCTGCATGACCGCCCTTGTAATTGGGACAGGCACGCTTCATAAGCTCATCTCTTTCGTCGATCATGGGGCAGCTTACACGGTCATTGAATATGATCGCTGCAAGCTTTTTATCGGTAAGTATCCTCTCGCACTCTTTTGAAAAGCTCGGGGCATCGAACCAGTGAAAAGCAGTTGCCGCCGCAACAAGTCCCACTGAATTGTCGGGAAGCCCTGTATGCTCGGCAGTGCCGTTTATCACGCTGATGTCCTTATGGGATAATATCTTTCGGAGCATATCTGCGTTGGGTTCAACAGCAGTGACTTTCCATGGCTTGTTCATAAGCAGTCTGGTGAAAATTCCCGTGCCTGCGCCAATATCCGCAGCAGAATCGGTCTGAGCCGTTTCATAAAGATATTCGATAAGCTCCGTGGGATATGACGGGCGGTACCTGGCATAATCGTCAGCCTTGCCCGAAAATTTACCGATATTATTCGGTGACATATGCCACGCCGTCTTTTACCCGCACCTTGTCCTGGCAAAGAAGTGAAACAGCGTGAGGAAGTATCTTCCATTCAGCCTGCTCCATAACTCTTCTCTGGAGTACTTCGGGGGTATCGCCGTTCTTGACTTCAACGGCTTTCTGGAGAATGATAGGTCCGCCGTCGCAAACTTCAGTAACAAAATGAACTGTAGCTCCCGTTACCTTTACTCCCCTTTTGAGAGCTTCCTCATGGACTTTAAGACCATAGTAGCCCTTTCCGCAGAATGAGGGTATAAGTGCAGGGTGAACGTTCACCATCTTATAAGGATATGCCTTGCAGACCTGCTCATCAAGAATGGTCATAAAGCCTGCATATACGATGATATCAGCCTTTTCAGCCCGCAGAGTTTCAAGCATCGCCTTGCTGTACTCGTGGCTGTCGGCATAGTCCTTTCTGGGAAGAACAATACCCTTTATGTCGTTCTGAGCAGCTCTTTCAAGAGCATATGCGCCCTCCTTTGAGGAGATAACGCAGGTTATCTTTCCACCCTGAAGCTCTCCACGCTTTTCGGCATCTATCAGAGCCTGAAGATTTGTTCCGCCGCCTGATACAAGCACGACTATATTTTTCATAAGCCTTGTCCTTTCAGGATCTATTCAAAAAATCCATTGTTCTGAGAATCCGATTTTTCAGCTGCTTTTCCGCCCTTGTAGCTTGAAACGGCAGCCGCAATGTACAGTCCGTCGCCTACAAGAGAAAATGCCGCCATGCCGTTGAGCAAATTTGTCATTGCGTTGTGTGAAACGCCCGCAGCCTCGCCCACGAAACTGAACATTCCGCCTGCAAACAAAAGTACGATCGCAAAAAGAATACTTATAATAGTAGCGGCGATATACATTCCCGTTGAAACGTAAGCCATATTCTTTTTGGAATTGCTGTAGGCTATCCACGACACGATAACAGCGATAACTCCGAAAAGGTTGACGGAGGGTATCGTCCAGATAAGCGCTATGGTTCCCAGTATCATTGCTTTTTTCAGCTTGGTGTTATTCATTGTCCTGTTCCTCTTCCAATGTAAAAACATACGGCTGTACAAATTTTTATACAGCCGTATTGTGATGTACTCAGCAGATGATAACGCCCTCGTCGCTCTTTACAAGCTCGCCCATAACGTAAGCTTCCTCGCCTGCGTTTCTTACAGCCTCAACAGCCTTGTCAGCGTCGTTCTTGTCAACAACAACGACCATACCAACACCCATATTGAAGGTGTTGAACATATCTCTCTCGGGGATCTTTCCTGTCTTTGCGATAAGGTCGAAGATAGGAAGCACCTGAACTGCGCTTCTGTCGATCTTAGCGGAAATTCCTGCAGGAAGAGAACGGGGAATATTCTCATAGAATCCGCCGCCTGTGATGTGGCTGAGGGACTTTACCTTAACGGAATCAAGCAGGCTCATTACAGCCTTTACGTATATCTTTGTGGGAGTCAGCAGGCACTCGCCGAGGGTAGTGCCAAGGTCTGACTGATGACGGTGAAGGTTCTGCTCGTTAATAGCAAATACCTTTCTTACCAGTGAGAAGCCGTTGGAATGAACACCGCTGGACTTGATAGCGATAACAACATCGCCCTCCTTCTGCTGGGAAGGATCAATGATCTTGTTCTTATCAACAACACCAACGGAGAAACCAGCCAGATCGTACTCGTCCTCAGGCATAAGACCCGGGTGCTCAGCAGTCTCGCCGCCGATAAGTGCGCAGCCTGCCTGAACGCAGCCCTCTGCAACGCCTGATACGATGGAAGCTATCTTTTCGGGAATGTTCTTTCCGCAGGCAATGTAGTCGAGGAAGAACTGGGGCTTAGCGCCGCAGCAGATGATATCGTTGACGCACATTGCAACGCAGTCGATACCGACAGTGTCGTGCTTATCCATTATAAAAGCAAGTTTGACTTTGGTACCTACGCCGTCTGTTCCTGAAACAAGAACAGGGTGCTCGATGCCCTTGAGATCAAGCTCAAACAGTCCGCCGAAGCCGCCGATGCCTGAAAGAACGCCGTTTGTCATGGTTCTGGCAACATGAGCCTTCATAAGCTCTACAGCCTTGTAGCCCGCTGTTACGTCAACGCCGGCTTCCTTGTAGCTTTCAGAAAAACTTTTCATTATCTAATCCAATCCTTTCACCGCAGTCAGGCTGCGGGCTGTTATGAATACGCAGTACCATCTATTTTGTTATTTAACTGCCTTTTTTATTTTTGATTCAAATTTATCCTTGGGTATCTCCTTAGGAACTTCTGACGGATATACACCTGTGAAGCAGCCGTCGCAGAAATCGCAGTCGGAATCAACTGCAAGCTTTTTAACGGAATCCACACTGAGGTAGCCAAGACTGTCAGCACCTATCTCCTTGCATATCTCGGGAATAGTCATGCGGCAGGCAATAAGATTTTCCTTGCTGTCGATATCCGTGCCGAAGTAGCAGGGATTTGTAAAGGGCGGGCAGGATATTCTCATATGTATCTCCTTTGCACCCGCTTCCCTAATGAGATTAACTATTCTCTGAGAAGTGGTTCCACGGACAATACTGTCGTCAATGAGAACGACTCTCTTGCCACGGACAGTTTCCCTTATAACATTGAGCTTTATCTTTACGGAGTTGGTTCGCTCTGCCTGAGATGGCTGAATGAACGTTCTTCCCACATATCTGTTCTTGATAAAGCCTATGCCGTAAGGAATGCCAGATGCTCTGGAAAAGCCCAGCGCCGCATCAAGTCCGCTGTCGGGAACGCCGATAACAACATCAGCGTCAACAGGGTGCTCCTTCCAGAGGTACTCACCTGCTTTAAGACGTGCATGATGAACGCACGAACCCTCGATAACGGAATCGGGACGTGCGAAATAAACATACTCAAACACGCAGAGATGAGGCTTGGGAGTGATATGTGTCTCAATGGAACGCAGACCTTTCTCATCAATAACGATTATCTCGCCTGGACGGACATCTCTTACAAATTCAGCACCGACACTGTCAAATGCGCAGGTCTCGGAAGCGACAACATAGGAATTGCCAAGCTTGCCGATGGAAAGAGGTCTGTAGCCGATGGGGTCTCTTGCAGCAATAAGCTTCTGCGGAGACATTACCACCAGCGAATAAGCGCCCTTTATCCTGAGCATTGACTTTTCGACTGCTTCCTCTATTGAGGAACAGACAAGCCTCTGCTCGGTTATAGCGTAGGAAATGACCTCGGTATCGTTAGTGCTGTGGAAAATTGCGCCTTTAAGCTCAAATTCCGTTCTCAGCTCATATGCGTTGGTCAGATTTCCGTTGTGTGCGATAGCAAGAGGACCTTTCACATGGCGCACTACCAGAGGCTGTGCGTTGGAACGGTTTGAATTGCCTGTTGTAGAGTATCTTACGTGACCGATGGAGATGTTGCCCTCTCCCAGTGCATGGAGTCTGTCCTTATTAAAGACCTCATGAACAAGTCCGAGATCCTTATAGTAGCTGAATACGCCTGCATCGTTAACAACGATTCCGCAGGACTCCTGTCCTCTGTGCTGCAAAGCATACAGACCAAGGTATGTCTGCATTGCAACGTCGGAAGTTTCGGGACTGTATATACCGAAGACTCCGCACTCCTCGTGAATACCGTTAAACATTCGGATCAACCCTTTCCATTCCAGCAATAGCTGCACAGCTTGCAGCCGGGGATGCCCACAGCACGCACTGTGCCTTCAAGAGACTGAAACTCAAGAGAAGTAAGCTTGAGTCTCGAACAGATCTCAGCCCTGAGCTTCTTTCCACGCTCTGTGTTGGTATTGCTGTACTCTTCGATATATTTAACGCCTTCTGCGCCTTCAAGCTCGTCAATAATTTTTCTTGCGATAAGTTCAAGCTCAGATGTGCTTCTGGAGAAGTTCAGGTACTTGCAGCCGAACATGATAGGCGGACATGCAGAACGCATATGAACTTCCTTGGCACCGTTTGAATAAAGGAATTCAACGGTCTCTCTGAGCTGTGTTCCTCTTACGATACTGTCATCCACAAAGAGGAGCTTCTTGCCCTCGATAAGCTCGTGAACAGGCACAAGCTTCATCTTAGCCACCTGATTTCTCATGGACTGGTTCTGAGGCATAAAGCTTCTGGGCCATGTGGGTGTGTATTTGATAAAAGGACGTGCAAAGGGAATGCCGCTTCGGTTGGAATATCCGATAGCATGGGGAATACCCGAATCGGGAACGCCGCAGATATAATCAACATCGGGAAGACATCCGTTCTTGATATCTGCCTCTGCCATTATCTCGCCGTTGCGCATTCTCATAGCCTCAACGTTTACCCCCTCATAAATGGAGTTGGGATAGCCGTAATATGTCCAGAGGAATGTGCAGATGCTCATTTCATCTGTTCCTGGGCTGAGAGTTTCGCAGGAGGTGGGAGTGATCTTCACGATCTCTCCGGGCTTCAGTTCCTTGTAGATCTCATATCCCAGCTTCTGGAAAGCAAAGGACTCAAATGAGTAGCAGTAGCCGTCATCTCTCTTGCCCACGATAATGGGAAGCTTTCCTGCCTTGTCTCTGGCAGCGATTATGCCGTCCTCGGTGAGCACCATGAGTGAAACCGTACCCTTTATCTTCTCCTGAGCATTCCTGATACCGTCAACGAAATTATCCTTCTGAGCAATGAGTGCACCTATAAGCGAGCTGGAATTAACCTTTCCGCTGCTCATGGACTCAAAGCTTGCAAAACAGTCGTTGAGTATCTCGTCTCTTATCTCAGCTGCGTTGTTGATTATACCGATGTTGCATACGGCATAAAGACCAAGCTTTGAGCGGAGAAGAATGGGCTGAGGGTCTGTATCGCTTATGCAGCCGATACAGAGATTGCCCTTCATTGTTTCAATATCCTTTTCAAACTTAGTTCTGAAAGGAGAATTTTCTATGCTGTGAATACTTCTCTGGAAGCCAAGCTCGGGAGAGTATGCAGTCATACCTCCACGCTTGGTGCCCAGATGCGAATGATAGTCAGTGCCGAAAAATACATCATTTATGCAGTCATTCAGTGACGCTGCGCCGAAAAAGCCGCCCATTGATTATTCTCCGAAAATACGCTTCATCATTTCCTGATAAGCTTCTTCTACGCCGCCCATATCTCTGCGGAAACGGTCCTTGTCAAGCTTCTCGTGGGTTGTGCTGTCCCAGAAGCGGCAAGTGTCGGGAGAAATCTCATCAGCGAGAATGATCTGACCATGGTATCTGCCGAACTCGATCTTGAAGTCGATAAGGTCGATGTTGTGCTCCTTGAAGAACTTGAGCATAAAGCTGTTTACAGCAAAAGCATACTTGGAGATAGTGTCGATCTCTTCCTGAGTAGCAAGACCAAGACCCAGTGCATAGTAGCTGTTGATGAAAGGATCGCCCAGATCATCGTTCTTGTAGCTGAATTCGAGAGTAGGCTGCTTGAGAGGAGTACCCTCAGCAATGCCGAGCTTCTTGGAGAAACTGCCTGCTGCAACGTTTCTTACGATAACTTCCAGAGGAACGATCTCAACCTTCTTAACGATGGTCTCACGGTCGTTGATCTCCTTAACAAGGTGAGTAGGAATGCCTTCCTTTTCAAGCAGGCCGAACATATAGTTGGTCATCTTGTTGTTAACAACGCCCTTGCCTCTGATAGTGCCCTTCTTTTCGCCGTTGAAAGCGGTAGCATCATCCTTGTAGTCAACGATAACGTAATCGGGGTTGTTGGTAGCGAATACTTTCTTTGCCTTGCCCTCATAGAGCTGCTCGGTTTTTACAATGTTTTCCATGGTATTTATCCTCCTAATTTTCAAACGGTCTTTCGTGCCGTAAAGATTTTTGATTTATATGTGCAAGCCCTGATATGTAATATCAAAGCTCGTCAACCATTTTCTGAAGCTTTTCGTTCTTTGCGATAACGCCGTCGATCATATCCTTCTTGGACTTTTCCAACTTAGCGGAAAGCTCCTCGTCGGAAAGTGCCAGCATCTGAACAGCAAGAACAGCCGCATTTTTTGCACCGTTTACCGCTACAGTTGCAACAGGGATACCCGAAGGCATCTGAACGGTAGCCAGAAGTGCATCAAGTCCCTCGAAAGATGACCTGATGGGAATACCGATAACAGGCAGTGTTGTATGACCTGCAATAACACCTGCAAGATGAGCAGCCATGCCCGCAGCGCAGATTATAACGCCGAAGCCCTCTGCCTTTGCCTTTGAAGCAAACTCGGAAGCAAGTCCCGGAGTGCGGTGGGCAGACATTACCTTTGCCTCAACGGGAACGCCGTATTTCTTCAGCTCAGCGATGCAATCCTTAACAACAGGAAAATCACTGTCCGAGCCCATGATAACAGCAACCTTTTTCAAAACCAATCCATCCTTTCGCAATTTGGCGATACAAACAAAAAACTGCGGCGGTGCCGTTAAGGCTATACCCTGCCACAGTTAAAAAAGAGTGCAGAAATCCCGCTGCACTCGGATCTTCCGACCTGAGCGCTGTGATTATTACCAAACCCATAAGTGCTATGTAACATCACGAAATTCCTCCACTGCATACTTACGCATAATGCGACATATATATTGTAACTGATTTGAAACCAAATTTCAAGTGTTTGGGGAAATTTTTTTTGGAAATAAAAAAATTAACAATTACCTCTTGCATTTTTTAGATTATATGATAAAATATATGTATAAGGTGAAATGGCTCTATACATATCCGTTTCGCAAAAAATTAGGAGGTACTTACTATGGCTTACAAAATTTCCGACGCTTGCATCAGCTGCGGCGCTTGCGCAGCAGAATGTCCCGTTTCAGCAATCTCTGAGGGTGACGGTCAGTACGTTATCGACGCTGATACCTGCGTTGACTGCGGTTCCTGCGCAGACGTATGTCCCGTTTCAGCTCCTGCTGCTGAATAATCAACATACTTAATAAAAAAATAACGGATCTCCTTGCGGGGTCCGTTATTTTTTTGTGCTTATTCACTTATTCGGATAATATATAGTTTTTTGCCGAGCTTGCCGCATTTGCTCCGTCAGAGCAGGCAGTAACTATCTGCCTGAGGGGCTTTGTGCGGATATCTCCTGCCGCAAAAATGCCCTCTGCCGAGGTAACACAGTCCTCTCCCGCTTCAATGCAGCCCTTTTCGTCAAGCTTCACGATATCATTTATAAGTTTGGTCGAGGGCGCCATGCCCACAGCCGCAAAAACTCCGCTGCACTCTGTCCTGCGGCGCTCACCGTTCTGCTCGATGATAATACCCGTAACACTGCTTTCACCGCATATCTCACGGCATACAGCACTGCGGATAATTTCAATATTGTCCGTCTGTTCGCATTTGCTGAGCTTGTCCGCACTGCCTCTGAAACTGTCCCTGCGGTGGATAAGATACACCTTTCGGCATATGGCAGAAAGATACAATGCGTCCTTGAGAGCCGTATCCCCTCCGCCGATAACTGCAATATTCTTTTCTCTGAAAAATCCGCCGTCACACACAGCACAGTAGGAAACTCCCCTGCCTGCGAATTTATCTTCGCCCTGTACTCCAAGCTTTTTATGCTCAGCTCCGCAGGCGATTATCATGGTCTTTGCCTGGTATTCCTTTCCGCCTGCAAATACAGTTTTTGGCTTGCCGTCAGCTATGCGTGTGACCTCCGCAGTTATAAACTCGGCACCCGCTTCTTCCGCCTGAGCTTTGAGATTTTTTGCTATCTCTGAGCCATCAGAGGGGACATATGCGGGAAAATTTGCGATAACATCGGTGAGAAGCATCTGCCCGCCCGTCAAGGGGTATCTCTCGATAACAAGCGTTTTGAGCATCGACCTTGCGCTGTAAGCGGCAGCCGTAAGTCCCGCAGGCCCCGCACCGATAATTATCACATCATACATAGCTATTCTCCGTTATATCTTTTTCTTTCCCATCATAAAGATACCTGCGCCGAATGCCAGGATCTCGGCAGGTGCAAGCCTTACTGCTATGTCAAGAAGCTTGACGGGCAGTGTGGGAAGTATCATAAGCTTATTTTCCCTCATTTTTTTCAAAGCATACACAGCGCACTTCCTGGGAGTTATTCCCTTGGAAATAATGTTTTCAATGCCTGCACGCTTATTGAACTCGGTCTGTACAGGTCCGGGGCAGAGGACTGAAACGTGAACATGGCTCTTTTTCCTGCGAAGCTCTTCATACACAGCCTGGGTCTGGCGGATAACATAGCTCTTGGAGGAATAATATGCACTCATATGAGGCCCTGGAAGCAGTCCTGCTGAAGAGCCTACATTCAGGATATATCCCCTGTCCTTCTTGACGAAATCCTTGGTATAGAGCTTGAAAAGTGTGTGCATCGCCTTGATATTTACATCTATCATCTCCAGCTCCTTGCTGAGAGATGTTTCGGTAAAGTCACCGAAAACTCCGAAGCCTGCATTGTTTATAAGGATATCGGGGTCATACTTTTTAGTCTTTGCATAAAGGTCAATGCAGTTTTTGGTGCTGGTAAGGTCAGCGGGAATAACAGTGCATCTGTCCTTGCCTATCTCATCTCTCAGCTTGTTGAGGGCATCTTCATTCCTGCCTGAGAGGATAACAAAAGTCCCTCTTTTGCTGAGTATGCGTGCAAATTCCGCACCTATGCCTGAGCTTGCGCCTGTGATAACCGCACAGTGCTTACGTCCTATTGCGAAGAAATCTTTTCTCATGGAGCATCTTCCTTTCATTTTTCTTGTATTCCTTTACTGCCGCAAAAGCTTCGCCGTATGCCGCAGTTACAGTCTGTTTGTCGCTGTCATCTGCCTGAGAGCCGCCGTAGGAGCATTTTTCAAGTATGAACACAGCCTTGCTGATGTCGCAGCCTGTGAGCTTTTCAAGTGCCTCCGCAAATTCATATGGTGTAAGTGACTCATGCTCGGGGATAAGCTTTGCGCATATCCTGCCGCTGAGCCGCTTATATACCATAACAGCACTGTCCCCTGCCGATGCCTTTTCCAGCCTGCCCATAAACAGCTTTTCGGATATGGCGGGAGCGCAGATAATCACTATCAGAGCAATTATAAACACAATGGCAGCTATCACGCAAAGTACGAAAACAAGGTTATAATCCACCTTGAAGTTTACGCCGCCCTGCGCAGTATCGCTCTCCAATTCGTTATAGCCTGAGGGCACGGTAGGCTCAAACACCGCCCAGCCCATGTTCTGGATATACACCTCGGGATATGCGTGTGAACAGCTGTCGCTTATGGCAAAAACGCTGTCACGGGAGGTAACATCGGGCGAATAGCCCTCCGCATACCTGGCTGTAAGTCCCACAGAACGTGCCATCAGCACAAATGCCGCCGCATAGTCCGAACAGCTTCCACGCTTGCTGTCAAAGAGGAAATACTCAACGCTTGGATCGGGCGCCACATAGTTCAGGTCATAGGCATAGTTATTCTGAATGAAATAATTCTGCAAAGCAGATGCTTTTTCCCAGTCATATGTCAGTCCTGCGGTTATCTGCTGAGCAAGCTCACGCACTCTGTCGGGTATAAGCAGGTCATTTTCCCGGTAGATAGACTTATAGTCCATTGCGTCATTATATACCTGCAAAAATGCTTCCGCAGTGTCAGCCAGATCGTCACGGTTCTGCATAAGCACGGTGTAAAGCTCGTTCAGCATCTCGCCGCACTTTTCATCATCAATATCCGCACCGCCCAGAGCAAACCATCTGTATCGGGTGTAATATTCATCGTAAAATGTAACGGTATATGGCATACCCGCCGCATGGGGCTGCTCACGGTTCCTGAAAACACCGCTTCTTGTTACATATATCTGCTCGGACTGCCCCACGGGAGTTACTGAAACTGCTCTTACAGGAGCAATATAATATACAGCACCGAAATTTTCAGGCTGAATAGTGACTGAAATATAGTCGTCCGTTATCTGCTCATAGTCGGACAGCCCTGACATACCGTACTTTGCCGAAAATCCGCTTTCGTAGCCGTCAGCCGCCTTTATGGCTTTCTGAAGCTGAGCAAGGGAAAGCTTTCCCGCCTGAGCCGTCCACTCATAATCAGTATAATACGGCTCGGAATAACTATCGTCCGCATACCAGCGGTCATTCTCAAAATCATAGTAATCAAAGGTCTGGCGCTTGAAATATGGGTCCTGAGGGCCGTAAACCGTGTACATACGTCGGTTGGAGAAGCCTCTGAACGAATCTGCGCCGCCAGAAAACTCGCTGAAATAGGTATAATCGGAAAAGAGCCTGTTATTGTTGGAGGTATCCATGAACAGCTCTTCAAATCTGTCATAATACCGTGCATTTTCTTCCTTGGGTATGGCTGCGGAGATTATCAGCAGCACAAAGGTAAATACCGCCGCCGACATCATCGATGCACCCTTGCCCACCACCATTCTGCCGTTTTCACGCTTCTGCCGCACGCTGCTCATCAGTATCGCCACATTAAGCAGGGCAATGAGGGCAACATACACGTTGTCGATATCGGAAAGTACCTTTACATAGACCGCACAAGGTATCAGGCTGATAAGCGTGAGGAATGACATTCGGTAAAGTATCATGGAAAAATAGTAAACCGTCACCGCAAAGAAGGGCACGAAGCTTACCATCAGCGCCAGAAGATAGCTTGTCTTTGTCTGCACCTTGTCGGCACCTGTCAGGAACCACTGCTGGAAGGTCTGACCGTAGTCATTGCCTGCAATCAGCACCATAAACCAGTACAGTGCAAACATCAGCACCACTACAAATATCGCTCCGCCGATGAAATGGTGCTTGTCGATGAACCGACAGAACAGGAACATCACCGCAGTGACAAGTATTATACCCAGCGTCCATACGGAAAACAGATTTATGCTGTAAACCGAATAAAGCGCAGAGCTAAGCACCACCGAAAGAATCAGAGGAAGAACAGCGGTCAGGCTGTTCTGAAAGAAATCTGATCTTTTCTTATCCATTCACAGCCGCCTCCTTTCCTTTGACTGTAACATCGGGAGCCACAGCTGCGGCAGACATAACGATGGTCAGTCCGCCCTTGCCGTCGGAAGTTCCGCTGAGGTCTGTGGTGTCAGAAAGTGCCTTGTCAAGGTACGGCGTGCAGAGTATAGCCACCGAGCAGGACTTCTGCGCAAGCTCGTCATATGGAAAGCGTGACTTTCCGTATGCGCTTTCAAATTTATAGGAAGCAAGCTCAGTTCTGAGCATGGAAAGGTCATTGTCATCATTGGCAGGATATGATATCCAGCCGTCAGTTGTCATCATCACAAAGCTTACTGCACAGCCGCTTTCCATAAGGGTGCGGACTGTTCCGAGAGAGGTCTCCACCGCCGACTGTGCTATCATAGGAACAACGTCCTCAGCGGTACAGCCTGCAAACATCTCCTCGCCAAGGAATGCAGGCGGGAATATTTTGTCCGAAACGAATGTGCTGTCAAGCACCACCGATATAGCGGAGCAGGCAGTCTCATCATCAAGACGGACAAGCAATTTGCCCATTTTGGCAGACTGCTTCCAGTTCACTCTTTTAAGAGGGTCGCCGGGAACATACTCTCTGTTCTCAAAGCCCGGAAAGCCGCCAAAAGTGTTCATGGAAGCTTCCGTAGTTTCCTCGCTGTCATCGGCAAGCATAGAAGCTATAAGTGCGCTCTTTATCACGTTATCATCTGCCTGAACATCGGCAATATCAGGGATAACCGGCACTGATACAGCCAGCTTTGACATATCCGCATTTTTTAGCGGAAAGCTGAACAGTCCGAAAAAATCTGTGACCCATATCTTCTTTACTCCGATATCCGCAGGGCCGCATATCCTTGCTGTAAAATCAAAGGAAACGCTTTCGGCAGAATAGGGCAATACGGATACGGAACAGCCCTTTTTGCCGCAAACCGCACGGGGTGAATCGGACGCATCTATCATCACAGGCGGAGAGGGCAGGAAAAAGTCATTTATGACCCTTATCTCGAACTGACAGCTCTCCCCTTTGCACAGTGCATGGAAATTATTCTCACACTCTATGCTGAGCCTTGTCATGCAAAGCTTTGTAAGCAGCACCGATATAATTGGGGCGCAGATGAACGCAATAGTTATGAACCAGCCCACACGTCCGCTCATATACAGTGCAAACACTACTGCCAGCGCCACTGCAGCGGCGTAATTTATAATACCGTTAAGTAAAACCTTTATTTTCATATTATTCCACAGGTACGTTTACAGTCTCGAGTATCTTGGCAACTGCTCCCTCGGAGCTTCCGCAGGCAGCCTTTCCCTTAGGAGTAAGGATTATTCTGTGAGCAAGGATATAAGGCGCAAGGAACTTTATATCATCGGGGATAACATACGCTCTGCCCGATATCATGGCATATGCCTTTGCGGTCTTATACAAAGCAATGCTTCCTCTGGGGCTGACACCCAGACTGATGTAATCGGCATTTCTGGTGGCATTTACTATATCAATGATGTACTGCTTGATATTCTCACTGCATCTGATAAGCTTCACCTTATCGCACAATGCGCAGATATCATCGCAGGAAATAACGGGAGTAAGCTCGGAAGATGATATGCTGTTCTCATTCCTGTCAAGTATCTCCAACTCTTCCTTTGGGCTGGGATACCCCATGCTTATGCGCATGAGAAATCTGTCCATCTGAGCTTCGGGAAGATGATAGGTTCCGTAGGTCTCGACAGGGTTCTGTGTAGCAAGCACCATAAAGGGCTTTGGAAGCGGATATGTGTTTCCGTCAATGCTGACCTGACCCTCCTCCATTATTTCAAGGAGCGCCGACTGAGACTTGGGCGATGCACGGTTTATCTCGTCTGCCAGCAGGAAGTTGCAGAATGCGGCACCCTTTCTGAACTCGCTTTCATGAGTTACGGTGTTTATCATAGTAAAGCCTGTGATATCTGAGGGCATTACATCAGGTGTCAGCTGTATTCTTCCGAAAGCACCGCCGCAGGAACGTGCAATGGCTGAAACCAGACGGGTCTTTCCCACTCCGGGAACGTCCTCTATAAGAATATGTCCGCCTGTGAGCATTGCGGCAATAACAAGCTCTATGGACTTTCTTTTGCCGACTATTACCTTTTCAACGCTCTCGATAAGCGCATTTATCTTGTCATTTCTTTCTGCGGGTCTGTCAGTCATTTTCATACTTCCTTTCACAGCTTACTATAAGTACAGCAGCCCGTCTGAGCTGCTGTTTATTTTGATTATTGACGGAATATTCGGATAATAACCGACTACCCGTAAATAACAGTTATTTTTTCTTCTTGTTGTTTACGATAAGCAGAGTGATAGTAACCGCAAGCGCTGCGCAGAGAACTGCTATAACGATAACTGACACAGTGCTGAAGCCCTGGGAAGACTGTGCAGCTGCGGGAGCTGCTTCGGAAACCGCTGAATCGCTTTCAGTTTCAGACGCTGTATCACTTTCAGCATTGGTCTCTGCCGATGTATCTGATAAAGTCTCTTCGGAAGATGCTTCTGTTTCATCTGCAGCTTCCTCGGTCTGAGCCTCAGTCTCGTAAACAGGGTCAGCGTCGGCAGACTTGGGAGCAATATACTTGCTGTCCTCGCTGAGATCATATGCAACAGTCACAAAATTGCTTGAAAGAGCGTCAAAGCCCTCTCCGCCGTCATAGGTATGGATAGTTACTTTAAGATTCTGGAAGGCGCTTTCATTGGCAGTGAAAGCGGTCTTGCCATAGTAATAGATATCCGCAAGGCTGTGGCAGTCGGAAAATGCTCCGTCGCCGATATGTGTGACCTGAGGGCCAAGATGAAGCTCAGTAAAGCTGCATTTTGAGAAGCAGTAGTCGGGTATCTCGGTAACAGCCTCGGGAACGGCAAATCCGGAAAGAGCCTTGCAGTCAGAAAAAGCGCCTGTGCCGATGGTCTCGACCTCGGCAGGGATAACAAAGTTCTCCACCTTTTCGCAGCCTTCAAAAGCATAATCGCCTATATTTCTGAGAGTTGAGGGAATGGATATCTTGAGCAGAACTCTGTTGCCTGAAAATGCCCTTGCTCCGATAGTAACGGTATTCTTGGGCAGACTTATGTACTGGAGCTGGTTTCTGGACTGGAGAGCATTCTCGGGGATAACGCCGTCCTCCGTCTCACAGCCAGCAAGCTCGATTATCTCGGTATTGGGATATCCGCAGAGAGCGCCGTAATCGGCAGAGTTAAGAGTTCCGCCCGAAACGGATATCTTCTTTATGAGGTTAAGGTCAGTGCCGTCCTTTGCTTTTTCAATGGCAGCGGAAAGAGCACCTGTATCAAATTCCGTAACGGTAACAGCGGTGTTATCTTCCTCGGCAGCAACGTCCATAGTCAGCGGAAGTATAACAAAGCTAAGTATCATAACGATCGCCATAATGAACATTATAACACGTATAACATTTTTCTTGGTATCCTGCTTTATCTTTCTCATAATAAAATTGTCCTTTCTGTGTTATGCGTCTATTTCCGAAAAATGACCTGCAATGTCTATCCCTGTGGAGCTGAAATGGAAAATGTCCGTAGTAAGCGGGTGAGAAGCCCAGCGGTACTCGCTGACTATCGCCGTTCCCAGCCGTTCAAGCACGTCGTTTGTGACCTCCGACAGCACCAGAAGCGTATTTTTTGAGGGAGCTGCCGCCAGAAAACGTGAGCCTATCTTGGACGAGATGAATTCTCTGAAATCGGAGCACATCATCAGAGCAACCGTAAAATCATTGCCCTCTGCCTTAAAATCAAGGCAGTTTATGTCAATGCCGCAGCTTATCTTTTTTTCGGTGTATTCCGCCTTGGCAAGCATTCGGCACATATTCCTGTCGGCAACGGAGAAAAGCACTTCCTTGGGAACGTCCCACTTTTTCATATAGCTTTCGTCCAGTATTCTTGCACTTACATTGTCGCCAGTGTAGCATATGACACGCCTGAGATTGCCCATAAAATTGTCATACACCATTCCCTTGCCTATCTCTTCACGGCGCATAACGGTATATCTTAAAAATTCCTGACCGTTTGTAAAGGAAATAAGCCGTTCAAGTATGTAAAACTCCCGCTTTATTCGCTCCATAAGCGTGTCGCAGGCGGCAAGATTCTTGTTTTTTATGTAATCGTACTTTTCCAAGGAAATGTCGAACCCCAGAGAATTTTTTCCGTCATTTATGATATAATAATCGCTTGAACCACGTTTTTCAATGATATATTTATTCTTTTTTATAAGATTTCTGAAAAGCCGATTGAATTTTTCATCGCTTTTAGAATCAATAAGCAGCTCGCTCAGATCGTCCATATGTATAATCGGTTGCTCCCTTCCGTATTTCCGCATCGGGCAGATAAACATATTATATCATATTTTTTCTTAGATGTACATACCTTTTTTAATATTATCACAAAATTATCATTAAAAAAGCGGCCCGAAGAATTATCCTCGGACCGCTTGTGATGCGTTTGATTATAATTTAGCAAGAGCAGCCATTTTGTCCTTTACAGCAGGATATATCTCGGTGTAAAGTCTGTAGAACTTTTCATACTGAGGAACATGGTCTGCCACAGGCTCCTGAACCTTGTCAACACCGCAGATCACCTCGCAAGCCTCGGGAACGGATGCGTAAATGCCTGCCGCTACCATGGCAAGGATAGCAACGCCCAGTGCAGGGCCTTCCTTAGATGCAGATGTCTTTACGGGGCAAGCGTAAAGGTCAGCAAGCATCTGTCTCCACAGAGGTGAGCTTCCGCCGCCTCCGCACGCCATCATATCGGAAACGTTGATATTCATTTCACGGCATATCTCCATGCAGTCACGGAGAGAATATGCAACACCCTCCATAACGGCTCTGAGCATATCCTTTTTGGTGTGCATTGCGGAAAGTCCGAAGAACATTCCTCTTGCATCGGGGTCAAGGTGAGGGGTTCTCTCGCCCATAAGGTAAGGGAGATAAAGCAGTCTGTTTGCACCGATGGGAACAGTGTCAGCTTCCTTGTCCATGAGGTAGTATTCGTCAACGCCCATGTACTTTGCGGTTTCCTTTTCAGCATTGCAGAAGTTGTCTCTGAACCATTTCAGAGAAAGTCCTGCGCCCTGAGTTACGCCCATGATGTGCCATGCACCTGGAACTGCTGCACAGCAGGTGTGAACTCTGCCCTTGGGGTCGATGGAGACCTTTGATGTATGAGCAAAAACAACTCCGCTTGTGCCGATAGTTGTGAACGCTCTGCCGTCGGTAACAACGCCTGTTCCAACAGCCGCAGCAGCATTGTCTCCTGCGCCGCCTGCAACAATAGTTCCTGCCTTGAGACCTGTAAGCTCGGCAGCTTTTTCGGTTATCTTTCCTGTTACCTCGCAGGACTCATATACCTTTGCCAGCATGGACATATCAATACCCAGCTTGTCGCAGATCTCCTTGCTCCAGCAGCGGTGCGGAACATCAAGAAGCTGCATTCCCGATGCGTCGGAGACCTCGGTAGCATACTCGCCTGTAAGCATAAACCTTATGTAATCCTTGGGGAGAAGGATATGGCGGCACTTTGCATAGTTCTCAGGCTCATTGTTCTTTACCCAGAGGATCTTTGCGGCAGTCCAGCCTGTAAGAGCAGGATTGGCAGTTATCTCAATGAGCTTTTCTCTGCCAACCTTTTCGTTCATTTCCTCAACTTCAGCGGCAGTTCTCTGGTCGCACCAGATAATGGACTTTCTGATGACCTCGTTGTTTTCGTCCAGCATTACAAGGCCGTGCATCTGTCCCGAAAGACCAACGCCCACAATGTCGTCCTTTGAAACGCCGCTCTTTGCGATAACACCCTTTATGGTATTTACAGCCGCATTGTACCAGTCAGCAGGATCCTGCTCCGCATAGCCGTTCTTGGGCTGATACATGGGATATTCTATTGTCATTGAAGCGATAACAGTGCCCTTTTCATCAAAAAGAACAGTCTTTGTTCCGCTTGTGCCAAGGTCAACTCCTATTACATATCTCATTTTTTTCATTCCTTTCGATTATTGTGCTCGTCGGACTTTTTTACGATAAACAGCAGAAAATTCTCCCACAGTGCAGGCAAAATGAGCCTTAACAGGAACAGCGCCGCCATGACTATAAGAACAGCAGCCGCTATCTTTCCTGCATTGGGGATAATATATTCACTGAAAAATCCAACAATTATGTCAATGATTTTGCCGATATCCATTCATTATTCTCCGTACTTATATGCTGTAAAGAAAAGTCTGGGGAATTTGTAGATGACCTCTCCGTTTTTCTGCATGGGAAGCTCTTCTCTGAGCCTGCTGAGGATATCTTCGCAGAATTCTGCCTGCTTATCCTCGGAAAGCACTCTGAAATAAGGTCTCAGACCCGTTCCCTTATATCATTCTATGATATCATCATATGTTTTCATTCTGTGATAATAGACCGTTTCCCATACATTGAAATCATCGGTAAGATTGGAAAGCATATCAAAATACACCTCAGGCTCAAGAGTTTTTATCTTCTCAACACCCTCAAAGCTGCCTTTCCACTTTTCATTGTTTTCAAGCTCCCTTACTATATCATAGATAACAAGCCTGTGGGAAAGAGGCAGCTGAATTGCCATAACTCCCCCGTCGTTTACCATATCAAATACCTTAGGTATCAGCCTTTTATGGTTGGGTATCCATTGCAGGCAGGCGTTGGAGAAAACAACATCATATCGCTTATCGACAGTCATATCGGGCGATATGTTCATCTGCTCAAAATGAAGCGATGTACCCTTATACTTTTCCCTTGCACTTTCAAGCATATCCTCTGAACTGTCAACGCCAAGGATATCCGCCTCGTGGAAACGGTTAAGAAGATTTTCCGTACTGTTTCCGGGGCCGCAGCCAAGGTCAATAACAGTTTTGGGAGCTGCAAGCCTTATCTGCGCCGCCAGCTCTGCAGAGGGACGTGTCCTTTCATTCCCGAACCTCATATACTGGTTACTGTCCCACTTCATAAAAGCACTCCGTTTACAGCACTGCCCCTGTAAAACAGGGGCAGAAAATAAATGTGATTTTTGAATTAGAGGCTGAACATAATGTTGTTGAGGATAGACTCAAGCATTTCCTGTCTGCCGCTGGTAAGAGAAGCGGTAACTTCGCCCTTTTCAAGTGCATACTTTTCAAGGTCAGCCATTGTTGCCTTGCCGCTGATGATGTCTGCGCCGATGCCTGTCTTCCAGGAAGCGTAACGATCTTCAACGAACTTGTCAATTCTGCCGTCCTCAATAAGCTTGAGAGCGATCTTGTAACCAAGTGCGAATGTATCCATACCTGCAATGTAGCTGTGGAAGATATCCTCACGGGTGTAGGAGCCTCTTCTTGCCTTTGCATCGAAGTTGAGACCGCCGTTGGTGAAACCGCCTGCCTTGATAACTTCATACATGCAGAGAGCTGCATCATATACATTTGTGGGGAACTGGTCGGTATCCCAGCCAAGAAGAGGATCGCCCTGGTTTGCGTCGATAGAACCGAATACGCCGTTGTCTCTTGCAACTCTCAGCTCATGCTGGAAGGTGTGCTGAGCAAGTGTAGCGTGGTTTGCTTCAATGTTCATCTTGAAATCCTTGTCAAGGCCGTACTTGCGGAGGAAGCCGAGAACAGTTGCTGTATCGAAATCATACTGGTGCTTTGTAGGCTCCTTGGGCTTAGGCTCAATGTAGAAATCGCCTGTGTAGCCGATGGAACGAGCATAGTCAACGGTCATTCTCATAAGACGAGCCATATTGTCCTGTTCAAGAGCCATATTGGTGTTGAGAAGAGTCTCATAGCCCTCACGGCCGCCCCAGAATACGTAGCCCTTACCGCCGAGCTTTACAGTAGCTTCAACAGCCTTCTTGATCTGAGCTGCTGCATATGCGAATACATCTGCGGAGGGAGATGTGCCTGCGCCGTGCATATAACGGGGGTGATCGAAGCACTTTGCTGTGCCCCAGAGAAGCTTCTTGCCTGTTTCAGCCTGCTTCTTTTCAAGGTATGCAACTACCTTGTCAAGCTCTGCGTTTGTTTCTGCAAGTGAGCCAAACTCGGGAGAAAGGTCTCTGTCGTGGAAGCAGTAGTAGTCGATAGAAAGCTTGTCCATTATCTCAAAAGCAGCGTCAACCTTTGCTATAGCTCTCTTCTCGGGGTCTGTTTCGCCCCAGGTCTTATCGGTAGTGCCGCAGCCGAACATATCTGTTCCGTCGCCGCCCATGGTGTGCCACCAGGAAAGAGCAAACTTGAGCTGCTCTCTCATAGGCTTGCCGTTTACTACCTCATCGGGATTATAGTACTTGAATGCAAGGGGATTTGTGCTGTCCTTGCCCTCGTAAGGGATCTTACCGATTGTAGGGAAAAATTCGCTCATTTTAATTACCTCCATTATGTAAATACAAAATTTATCATACAAATTCAGGGTGTATCTGCGCCCGAAACTTTAAGTATATTTTACTATAGTAATCGGTTACTTGTCAAGAGGTTTTTGTAAAAATCTTATAATTTTAATGCAAATTTACTTTTATTCCCATAAAATCAAGCGGGCAAGCCGTTTTTTTGTTTTTATCAGAAATCAACGGAGCCGAGCTTTGTGTAAGCCTTTCTAAGAACGTCCTTTGAAACGGGATAGATCCCGCTTGCCTTTACGGGTCTGTCGTTCTTTACGAGCCTAAAAATAACATAATTCTCCTCGTGTGCATCATCGGAATAAAACGCCGCCTCGATATATTCGTCCTTCAGAGCGTAGTAGTTCACAGGTTTTAGGGAAACAAGTTCCTCCGCCGACCTTTCCATGCCCTCGCACAGCTCGTCAAAATCGGTGAGCACATAATTCACCGTTTTGCAGCGCATTGATGCAAGACGCTTTTTCAAGGGCTGTTCGGAAGTATCCTTTTTGCGGAATAATGAAAAAAGTCCCATCATTTTCTCTCCAGCAGGTGTTTGAACATTTTCAGGCGGAGCATATCCCTGTATTCGGGCTTGACCATATAGTACATATAGCTTTCAAGGATATCCGCAGGGTGCATGAGCCTGCCCTCTATCTTGAAGTTCTCATATCCCATAGGAACATACTTTTCATATATCTGTTGGGGTGAAACATGAGTTTCAAATCCTGTGGTGTCGTAAAAATCAAAGCTCATATTGGGACATGGAAATTCCTTTTGGGGAATAGGTTTAAGCGCCTGCTTTTCATTGCCGAACACCTGCAGATTATGCTCAAACTGGCGCTCGCCCAAAAATTCGTAATGCTTCTTTCTGCGCTTGCAGTGGGGTGTGCAGTATGGATTCACAAGTATCTCTATCTTATCCTTATGCGGAAGAGTTTCCAGCTCATCAAAGCGGTTGTTCCAGTTATAGTCGAGAACTACCAGCTTATAGTCCTTTTCCAGCTCCGCAAGAAGAGCGTCTCTGTCCTCTATCTGCTTCACCGTGGAGGATATGAGAGGATAACGGGGATAATTCTTTCTTATGTAATCCTCCAGCACGGGAACATTCACGATTATCTCGTTAAGACCGTTTTCCGCAATTCTCGTAATCATGTTGCAGAACGGGTCGGTAAGATGTATCTCCTTTATAAGAGGATTTGTAAAGGTATATCTTATGGGAATACCCCTTGAATTGTACTGCCTGATAATAAAGTCGATGAACTCACGGCGGACCGCTCCCGTTACAGTCCTGCCGCCGTTCCATGCAGCGGGGGGAAAGCAGCCGTAGGAAGAGGCTATTTTTATATCGTCATAGAAATACTCGGGGTGCTCATTCAGTGTGTCCGCAAGATAAAGGTTCATTTTGTAATTTCCGCAGAAATCGGGAAGATGGAATTTTATGCTCATGTGACCGTTCCTTTCAAAGGTTTATATTTATATTTTACTCCATTTTATTCTTTCCGTCAATAGTATTGGAAAGTAAAATAAAAACGATGCGGGAGAAATTCCCGCACCGTCCGATTTACATATTAAAAGAGTAATTCAAGGAGTTCAGTCGTTTATGGATATCTCCGAAGTGGATATCATACAGCCGTCGCCCTTTTTACTGTTGAGCATATCAAGCACTTTTTGGGGAAGAGTCGCCTTTGAAAGATTTATGACTGCTCCGTCAGTCGGCACGCCGATATCATAAAGCGTTCCCTCATCGGTAACGTTAACATTTGAGATGTTCACAACGCAGCCGTCTCCGAGCTTATTTACAAGCATTGAAAAGGCTCTTGCAGTCATCGTAATGCTGTCAAAGGAAAGTACCGCTCCGTCGATACTGCCGCCGAGGTCGAATAATTCATCATTATCGTCAGAATGAACGGTAATGTTTGAAAACTCTCGGATATCTCCGTCAGCAAGACTGCGGATAAGCTCTGCAAACTGCGTTTCGGTGAATTCGGCATTATTAACCGCTTTTTTGCTCAGCACCTTTATCTTTGAGGCAAAGTCTGTCGCCTCTTTAATATAAGATACGATATCATTGAAATGCGAAGACGAATGCTTATTCCCGGTCGGCTTATTCCAGATTGACTTTTCATCCCTAAGCTGTGCTGTACGCTCCTCACGCCACTGCTCATAGGTAAGGTCCTCAAGTCCGTCATAAGCGGAATTTTCAAGAGGAGCGAAAAATACTGCAACAGCGTGCTGTGCTATAAGGACAAAGCGCCAGTTCTCCGAGTCGCCTGTGTTGAACGGTATCTCGAAAACTCTCAGTAATCCTGTTCTGTCACGCTTGCTTATAACGGGGGCATAACGGCTCTTTCCCAGCGCAAAGGTCATTCTGTCCTCCCACGCCGAAGTAGGGTCGTCGTAGCCGTCAAGGGCATATATTTCCGCCAGTGACACCTCATCATCGGTATCGTTATGACCGCCTGTCATTGCAAAGCGGAAGATATAATCTGTGTTTTTCTCAAGCTTTTTATCACAGAATATCTGAGTCCAGCTCCAGTCGCCTATCTCATAGGCTTCGGTATTTCCCTGAGATGTTGTGATAACGGCTCTTATGCCTGTATTGTCCTCGCAGGTCTTATCAAATCTGAACTCTCTTGCACTGAAATTTATAACATTACTCATTTTAACTTCCTCCGTTAATGTCGGAGCAGAGTCAAAGTGCAAAAGACGAATCATACAGTCTGAGACATACTCTGCCCGACCGTTTTTTACAAGTCCCCTTGCCCTTTTGGGGTAGGTAAGACCTATCTTCTGACCCGTTTCATCAGTGACAATTACGTTTTTTCCTATGGGTATCTCCCCCTTTTGTCATCATGTATTCGGTTGTGTGCTGTTTTTTGTTATGGGTGTCATCCCCGATTTAATTATAACACAGCTTCCGCCTTTTGACAACCGAGCATTTTATACAATCTTTTCGTTATATTCTGACATATCTCACAAATACATATCCTAATTATCCGCAAGTGAAATCATATTCTCCAAAACATCTGTTACCATGAACTGCGAGAGATTTTTCATTTTGTTGGCAAAAATGTATTGACAAGTGCATTTTGTTGTGATATACTGCAAACATATTATTATGAAAGGAGGCAGGCAATATGTTCGTACATCTCAATATATCAACATTCGGAACAAAATATGTGTCATCATATAAGGAAAAGCTGTTGTCTGCCGTTTTCGCAACTGTCTGACAGCATACATTCGTTAAACCGCCGCATTTCCTGTATGTGAAGTGCGGCTTTTTTGTTTTTATGCGCAAATTCTACCTAAGGTTGATAAATCGGGATATATATGCCAAAAGTAGAACGATAGTGTAAATCAGCAATTTACATCAACTGCCGCTTGTGATATACTGTAGTCAAATCAAACAAAAGAGGTCTTGAATATGAACACAACATTTTCAGCACAGCTTCAGAAGCTTCGCAAGGAGCATGGCGTAACACAGGATATTCTTGCGGCTCATCTGGGTGTAAGCCCGCAGGCAGTCAGCAAGTGGGAAAACGGCAGCTATCCCGACGGCGACCTTCTTCCAAAGATCGCAGACTTTTTCGGTGTGTCGATAGATTATCTTTACGGCAGAGCAAAAGAGGATACTTCCACAGTCCAGAAGATCATTGATGAGCTGCAGAATATAGTGACAGATTCCGACAGCAGCAAGGAAGAGTTCTTTGAACAGGCGCTGAATTACGCATGGGCGATACAACTCGCTGCATGGGCATCTACCAGATCATATTATGACCGCCCGGAGCTTGACGAAAAAGATACCGTCACCGTATCGGAAATCAGCAGCAAAGCAGGCTTTACCTATATGCGTCTTAACAAAAACCTGGAATATTATTTCCTTGTTAAGCAGCCGAAGGAGGGCCTTGCAAATTATTTGAAAGTAACCGACAAAGCAGCTGAGCTTTTTGCATTCCTCGGGGATAAAACAAACCTGAAAATACTTCAATATATGCTGACATTAAAGTGGCAGGAGGCTGTCCGTGCCAAAACCGTTGCAAAGCTTCTGGATATTCCTGTAGAAAAGGCAGAAAAATCGCTTGATTTTCTCTGTAAATTTAATGGCACATTTTCAAAAGGCAGCATTATAAATGAGGACAATAAAAGCGACAGTATATACCGAACTTCATCTGTACTGACAATTGCACCAATAATGATAATAATATGTGCGGATATGATGATATCATCGCCAAGCTCATATCAGAATCAGATCAGCTGGGATGATGAAGCATGGTTCAAACGTGAGGATCTTTCTTTTCTGAAAAAAACAAATGATACCATAACATATGACTGAAAGGGGTATGATACAGAGTGAACCTTTTTAAACGCAATAAAAAAGATGAAAACACCGATGAATTTCACAAGGAATACGGCGTTATAAGCAACTGCCGCTATATTTTTGAAAAATTTGTCAAATACAGGAAATCCCTTATCCTGTTTATCATCACAGGCAGTATCGCCGCAGCTTCAATGACCTATCTGTGGAGCTTCATCGGTAAGCTTGTAATAGATATGATAGAACAGCAGGCAAGCTCCCCCGATAAGGATATAAAGCCTCTGCTGTATCTTACGCTTATTACCTCGGCAGCTGAGCTTCTGTTCATGTGGCTCAACACCGTATCGTCTATGAAAATGAGCGTAGGCTTTACATATGTAAGGCTTATGATAATCAAGGAGCGTATCGCAAAAACTTTGGGCATGGAGTATGAGGCTCTGGAAACTCCCGAGATGCTCGACAGGCTCCAGAAAGCCAAAAGAGCCACCGCAGGCGACTGGCAGGGCGTTCAGGGAATGATGACTTATATGCAGGTAATGGGCGTGCAGATAATATCCGTTACCATTGCAGTAGCAATCATGACCACCTTTAACCCCTGGATAATCCTTATAATAGTAGTGCTTTCCTTTGCCCAGTTCCTGTTCTTTGACTATATACGCAAAAAGGACAAAAAGGAAATGTGGGACGCTATGATGCCCCACTGGCGCAAGCTGGAATACATGGAAAACGTTACGACCGATTTTTCCTATGCAAAGGATATCCGCCTGTTCGGTATGCAGAAATATCTGGCAAAAAAGCAGATAGACGTTTACGACGAGGAGCTTCGCCACTGGATAAAGTCCCGCCAGTACTGGATATACAACACCATTTTTGCTCACGGTATATCTCTGCTGCGGCAGCTGATAATCATAGGCTGGCTTGTTTACAGCGTGGTGTTCAACGGACTTTCCATAGGTAACTTTACACTCTATACCGCCAGTGCTGCGGCTTTCTCCAATGCCATAAACGAGATATTGCAGGCGCTGTCCGCCCTCCGTGAGAGAAGCGCACATACCGATGATTACCGCAGCTTTATGGATATTCCCTCTGTTGATGACAAGGCACAGACTATCCCCATTCCCCCTGCGGACAAATATACCTTTGAATTTAAGAATGTTTCCTTTAAATACAGAGGTCAGGAAAAATATGCCCTGAAAAACGTGAACCTTACGCTTCATGCAGGCGAAAAGCTTGCGGTTGTGGGTCTGAACGGCGCAGGAAAGAGCACATTTATCAAGCTTTTGCTCAGGCTTTACGATGTGACCGAGGGCTGTATCCTTATGAACGGCACCGATATCCGCAAATTTGACCGCAAGGAATACTATGAGCTTTTTGCTCCCGCTTTTCAGGACGTAATGGTATTTGCATTCCCTGTAGCGGAAAATGTTTCCATGAAGGAACCTTTCAATACCGATAAGGCAGAGGCTGAAAAAATGCTGCGTCTTGCAGGTCTGGGCGACAAGCTCGACAAGCTGGAAAAGGGCGTTGATACCGAGCTGCTGAAAGTCCTCTATGATGACGGAGTTGACCTTTCAGGCGGCGAAAAGCAGAAGCTTGCCCTTGCAAGAGCGCTTTATAAAAAGAGTAAGATAATAGTCCTTGACGAACCTACCGCCGCACTGGACGCTCTGGCTGAATTCAGGCTTTATCAGAGCTTCAATGAGCTTGTAGGCGACCGCACGGCAGTATATATCTCCCACCGTCTTTCCTCCACTCGCTTCTGCGACAGAGTGGCAATGTTCAAGGACGGCGAAATGGTGGAGATAGGCACTCACGACTCCCTTATGGAAGCTGACGGTGCTTATGCAGATATGTTCCGTGTTCAGGCACAATATTACGTTGAGGACAAGGACATTTTCGATGTACCGTGTCAGGAGGTGACTTCAAATGGCTGACAAAAAAATATCGCCCACCAAGGAATCGCTGAAATACTGCTTCCGACAGATAAAACAGTACAAAAAATCATACATTCCCCTGTCGGTGCTGAACGTGATCATCGGTGCAGCCGTTCCCTTTGCGGAGATAATATTTCTCCCGCTGCTGATAAACGCCATGACCGCACCCGAAAAGGATATCCGCATCATTGTATTTTACGGTGCGGCAATGGTAATGTCACAGATATTGCTTATGGGACTTAACAGCGTTATAAACATACAGCTGCAAAAAACAGAGGATATGTTCCTGAACGCCGCAAGCGAGGAGATATCCCAGCTCTGCATGAAGATAGACTTCACGCTGACCGAAAACAAACAGGCTCTTGACCAGATACAGAAAGCCCGTGAGGGAATACAGTGGTCAGGCGGAACACACAACATTGCAAGCGCTTTCTTCAACATAGTCTCAAACGTGCTGAAGCTTCTGGGCGTAATAACGGTAATGATACTCACCGCTCCCGTTCTGCTCATTATCATAATAGTACTTCTGGCAGCGTCGGCTGTGATAAACGCAAAGAAAAACGATATCGACATCAAGAACTTCTCGGAGCTTTCGGGGATAGACCGCATTTTCTGGTACATCTGCTGGGAAATGGAGGATTTCCACTACGGCAAGGATATCCGTCTTTACAGTGCGGCAGGCATGATGCTTGAAAAATCCGCCGCACAGATAAAACGTCTGGGCGATTACTGGCAGAACATAAACGACAAGAAATATCCCCTGAATATCATTGACATTATAATAAGTGTTCTCCGTGATTTCGGCACATATTTCTACCTTGGCGTGCTTGCCATCACAGGAAAAATCACCATCGGCGTATTTTCCCAGCTGCTTGCCTCAGGCGGAACACTTTACAGCTCCATGCAGGCTATAATAATGGGCTTTCAGGATATCGTCAAGCGCAGCAGCTATATGTACGAGATAATCAAGTTCATGAACTATCCCCCTGCCATGGAAAAGGGCACAAGAAAGATCGCAGACTTAAACGGCAGCCACGAGATAGAGTTCAGGAATGTAAGCTTCAAATATCCGGGAGCGGACAAGGAAGTCCTGCATGATATCTCCATAAAGCTCCGCAGCGGCGAAAAGCTTTCCATCGTAGGGCTTAACGGTGCGGGAAAGACCACATTCATAAAGCTTCTGTGCCGACTGTACGATGTAACAAGCGGCGAGATACTTCTGGACGGCGTGAATATCCGTGAATACGACTATGACGAATATATGAAGTGCTTCTCGGTAGTTTTCCAGGATTTCAAGCTTCTGGCATTTTCCGCCGAGGATAACATTCTGCTTGGTAAAAAGGACTCCCCCGAAAAGGTTGACGAGCTTTATGAAAAGGTCGGACTTCTGAACAAGATAAACTCTCTCCCCAAGGGCAGGGACACTATGATGTTCAAACAGTTTGACAAGGACGGCGTGGAGCTTTCGGGCGGCGAGCAGCAGAAAATGGCTATTGCCCGTGCGCTTTATAAAGACGCTCCCGTGGTAATACTTGACGAACCCACCGCAGCCCTTGACCCTGTGGCTGAATACGAGATATACCGCCAGTTCAACGACCTGGTTCACGGAAAAACAGCGGTCTATATCTCTCACCGCCTGTCCTCCTGCAAATTCTGCGACAGGATAGCGGTATTTTCCGACGGTACCATAAAGGAATCGGGAACTCACGAGGAACTTGTTCATCTGCATGACGGCATCTATGCCGAGATGTTCAAGGCTCAGGCGCAATATTACGTATAATCACCTAAAAAAGCAGCTCTCTGTTATGTGCACATCACAATGACAGAGAGCTGTTTTACTTTTACAGTATTTCTTCAAGCTGAGTGAGATTCATAATAGTATGCTCCTGACCGAAATCAGCATTTCTGCCCTTTCTGTCAATAAGCACAGACATACAGCCAAAGCGCTTGGCAACAATTATATCTTTTTGCTCGTCGCCGATAAAAACCATTTCCGCAGGCGATACGCCGAAATGCTCCGCAATATCCGACAGGCCTTTTGGATTGGGCTTTCTGTATCCGCAGGAAAGCGAGGAAACATACATATCAAAGTAGGGCATAAGCTCGGGAAAATAGCTCTTGTGAAGCTCATCGGGCATTCCTGTGGCAACATCTGTAAGAGTGGATATCTTATACCCGTCCGCCCTGAGCTGTTTCAAAGTACTTACAGTATCGGGATAGATATACGGTACAAGCCCCATGGAGCGGTAAAAAATATCTATCACCTTTTCAAGGTGAAAGCTGCATTTCCAATGAGATGTGGCATCGGTAAATATGACCTCGGGAGCAATATCCTCCTCACGGTATTTCACCTTTGGGTTATAACCTCTCAGTACCTCCACCGACCTTGCTATGTCATCGTCTGAAATGTGAAGTCCCAGCCTGTCCCGCACCGTTTCAAAGCCTGTTTTATAATAGTCTATCCAGACATTGGGCATATTTTTGTATTCCATCAGCGTTCCGCCGATATCGAAGCCTATCACCTTTATCATATCTGACCCTCCATAATTATTGCTCATTACGCAAAAGGCTGACACCGCATCAGCAGCATCAGCCTTCGCAAACATTTAATTTAACTCACATATTGTGCTTCATAATGTCTGGATTTTTCTTCTTCTTGTCCTCATAAAGTGCATTGTCAGCCTTATCCATAAATTCCTGGATATTAAGCTCGGGTGAGCAGATTATAGGATAAATACCGATACTTACCGTTACATTGTACGGCTTGTCGCTGACTTCATTATGCTTTGCAGCAATACCCTTTATTCTTGTCGGAAGCTGAGCGATTATATCAGCATCATCGCATATTGCAAATGCCGCAAACTCATCGCCGCCTATTCTCCCCACAACATCTGTGGTTCTCAGGCTCTTTTTGAGGAACTCTGCGCAGGAAACGATCGCATAGTCGCCGTCATCGTGACCGAAAGTATCATTGACCTTTTTAAGATTATCAAGGTCGCCGAAGATAATGGCAGCCTGCCTGCCCTCGTTTTCGGGAGCTTTGAGTATCCTGTTTGCGGATACGAAAAATCCACGCCTGTTATAAACGCCTGTAAGCTCGTCTATCATAGACATTCTGTTGAGGACATTGTTTCTGCTCTGCGCAGCGTCAAGAGAGCTTTCAAGCTTTGCAACAAGGTTTGTAAGCTTTATAGCGGAGCAGATCTGGGGTGTAATTGAGTAAATATATGTAAAATACTCATTTTCCATCTCGCAGACTATAACGCCATACTGTTCCTCGTTCATGAACAGCGGAGAAACGACCATTATACGGTTGCGGCCGTTGGGAGTGTATTGGTTGGTAATGATCCTGCTGGAAGGAAGCTTGCACGCCTCGCCTGTAACGGCAGCCAGCTTGTCGCCGTCATTATACGCTCTCAGCAGAATAGTTTCGGGGAGCTTCCACTCACTCTCGGGGTCATGGATAATAGGCTTCTCAAATGTATAAACAAAGCTGCTGTCAACATGAGCACGGTAAAGGTCATTTACAATAGAGAAGTAACACTTTTCATCATCACTGTCATAAATGGTCATATCCTTTGTGATATTACCGATAAGGAAGTGTGTGAATGTAATATCGTTCATAGTGGTGTAGTGCATATTTACTATGCACTCGGAAGCAACTTCCATGCTGCCCTCAAGTATTTTCAGCACATTGAGCTTTCTTCCCATCATATTGCCCTCGCAGGCGGAAAGAGATGCGGAGCGGATGCTCTTCATTATCCTGAGAAACGCCTCGGGAGATACCAACTTCCAGATATCCGAATCCATTATCCTTGAAAAATAGGATTTGGAAAAAAGCTCTTCAACAGAGATATCCGCACCTGCCGCATAGGACATAAGCTTATGTGCAAATTCATGGAGACGTTTTATGCAGTCATGCTTTCTCATGCTGACTTCGTACCTCTGGATATGCTCGGAAAGGATATTATCAACAGCCTTTCTTACGGAAGCTTCATCAAGGTTATCAAGCGTTACCTTCTGTTCAGCCTGAGAGATGCATCCGCAGGAAAATCTGAAAACGGGTATGGAATCAATGCAGATATCCTCGACCTTTTCACCCTTTGCCATATGCACAGCTTCCTCAACTGCCCTGTAGCCCAGCTTTGAAGCATCGGCACGGACAGTGGTGAGCATAGGTCTAAGCGTTGCTGCTACCTCGGAATCGTCGTAGCCTGTTACGGCAATATCCTTGCCCACACGCAGACCTTTGCTTTCAATAGCCTTATAACCGCCGCGGCACATCATATCGTTGGCAAAGCAGATAGCATCTATCTTGCCTTCGTTCCTGTCGATAAGGTCAGTGACTATATCAACGCAGTACTCAGAGAAATTACCGTATGTAACAAGGTCAGGATCAAACTCCAGACCGTTTTCGGCGAGAGCCTCTTTATAATAGTTCAGGCGCTCATCAGCATCGGTATTGCCCTCCGGACCGCTTACAAATGCGATATGTTTTCTTCCGTGCTCATGAACAAGGTGAGAAACAAGCTCCTTTATACCGCTTCCCGATAATCTTATACAGGGATAGTCCTCAAATTTTGTTTCCGTTGTCAAAATGGGAAGTCCTTCATATCCGTCAAGAAATTCTTTAAATTCATCGTGAGAAACGCACGTTGCGATAGTTCCTGCCGAAACTATCAGTGCGTCCATAGACTTGCTTGAAGCAAAGCTATATACGACGTTGTTCTGATATTCATAAACCGTATATCGCCTGTCAGCAAGCTGGCAGTCAAGCGCACGACCCGGGAAAATAGCAAGATTTACGTCCAGATCGTTGGCGGCAGCAGCTGTTCCTTTCAGAAAAGCCTTGGAATAATCGTTATCCAGATGATGAATAAAAACACCCACCGTAAGTTTGCCGCTCATCAGAATAACACCTCCGACATTCCCGAAGCTGGGATTATTTATATATATTATACCACATCAGTTTTATTCCTTCAAGATTTTTTATATGTATTTTACAACAAAAATTACACTTGTTTTTTTCTAAAAAAATCATATTAACAATTTTTATTTCAAAAAGATGAAAGAAACGAAACCCTTTTATACTTTTTACCGATCAGTCTATAGACTTTATCTTGCAGAGCATAAAAAAGCAGGGTGCTCAGCATTCGCATAAGCACCCATGTTCATATTTTGCAGATCATACCAGTTCCCGCCGCAGCTCTCCCAGTATTTTTTTCTCCCTCCTTGACACCTGCACCTGGGTCATTCCCAGCATATCCGCCGTTCTGCTCTGGGTAAGCCCCTTAAAATACCGCAGGAATATAAGCCGTCTGTCATCTGCCGAAAGCCTGTCCATCACCTGCCTCAGAGCAATGCCCTCGTAAATATCCGCTTCACGGAACGGGGACGGGATATCCTGCTGCCTGCCGTCCTCGTCCTCACCGCCTGTGAGGGAAATACAGGGCAATGCCGCCGAAAGTGCTTCGGCAATATTCTCAGCCGATTCGCCCATTATGTCCGCAAGCTCGCACACAGTCGGTTCTCTGCCGTTTTTTAGGATAAAATCAGCCTTTTCCCGTGTGACCTTCATTGAAAGTTCTTTAAGACTTCGGCTCACCTTGACCGTTCCGCCGTCCCTGAAAACACGCTTTATCTCGCCAAGAATAACAGGAACAGCATAGGTTGAAAATTTCACGCCCCTTTCTTCATCAAATGCCCCTGCCGCCTTTACCAGACCAACACAGCCTGAGCTGTAAAGCTCCTCATATTCCACTCCCCTGCCCCTGAAACGATTTGCACACAGATGTACAAGCCCCAGATTTTCCGTAACAAGCTTGTCTCTGCGGAGCTTTTCGTCCGTTGCGGAAGCTGCGGAAGCGATGTCAGCGGCACTCATTTTCGTTAGCTCCGGCACGTATAAGGCTTGCGGAAAGGATGCGCTTTTTCATAGTAACGCTTGTCCCCTTTCCCACTGCGCTTTTGACGGAAACGCTGTCCATAAAGCTTTCCATGACCGCAAAGCCAAGCCCCGCACGCTCCTCCTCGGGAACGGTAGTAAAAAGCGGCTCCATTGCTTTCTTTACATCGGGTATGCCGCAGCCCTTGTCCCTTACACGTATGTATAGCACGTCCCGCTCAAGTATCCTGCAAAGTATCTCCACATTTCCGCTGCTGTTCCGGTAGCCGTGAACTATGGCATTGGTGACTGCCTCGGAAACTGCTGTCTTTATATCCGCAAGCTCTCCCACAGAAGGGTCCATCTGCATTATAAATGCTGTCACCACGCTTCTCGCCACAGCTTCATTGCTGCTGTGGGAAGCAAGTGTAACACGCATCTCATTTTCTATATGTGCCATTTTATGTAATTCCTCCAATTCAGTTTATAGTGGCAAATCTGTCCAGACCCGCAAGCCGCATCACTTTCCTGATATGAACAGGGGTATTTTGCAGGCTCACCCGTCCGCCTATGTTCTTCATCACCTGATAGCGTCCCATAACAAGACCTATGCCCGAGCTGTCCATAAACGTCACTTCGCCGAAATCAAGGATAAGGTTTTCGGGACGACAGCTTTCCACCGCCAGATCTATTTCATTGCGTATGGACGGAGCGCAGTGATGATCTATCTCTCCGTCAAGAAAGGCTCTGACCTCACCGTCAGCCTTTTCTATTTTTACTCCCATTTTTTACAGTCCTTTCTTTTGTTTGTCTGTTTTGTATCATGATTTGTGCGTCTCTGGCTTAATCTTATCATTCATACAGTGCGAATTTTGCAGAACCCTGTGCTTTGAAAATAAAAAAAGCCTGCCTCTTTTTGTGAAAAGCATACAAAAGTTCGGGCAGAGCGTTAAAAAGCCCAAAAAGATATTTACAAATTTGTACATTTATGATAAAATTATGGATATACAATTTTACATCTGATTTACATCTGATTTTGTTAATAAAGAAATTATTCATAACCTGATACATTATATATATATATCCTACGGTGGATATGGAGGGGAAACTGTTGAAGATCCGTCTTAAAATGATAAGTCTGTTCCTGATAATCATTCTGATACCGCTTATATTCCTTTATGTATATCTTTCCAAAATATCTATGGATCAGGTATCGGCGTCCCAGGTGCAGGCTCTAAAAAACATTAACGAGACAAAAGCCGATTATATCGCTGATGTTATACATAATCTTTCCTTTAACGAAAAGGAATTTGCATCAAGCGACTATCTGAAAAAATACATTGAAAGAGCTGAGCTTACTCTGGATGATGATTATTACAGGCAGATCAATGACTCTATACGCAACACAGTAAAGCGCAATCACCTTATTACGGATATGTTCATCACCAGCACCAGCGGAACTGTTCTTGCCGCATATGATATCAATGACATCGGCTCCTACTGCGACAGATACAAGGAGCTTGACGCCGCAGCAGACAGCAACAACGGCATCTCTCATATATACGGTCCCACTGACAGCGACACCTGCTCATTTTACGTTGTAAAGCGTGTTTATTCGGGCGTGAGCAATCAGATAGGACTTGTTGTTGAAAGAATTGACCTTACTCAGATATGCAAGTCCCTGTCACTTACAGGCTACAGCAACTATGCCTCAGTGCTTCTGGTGGATTCCGCAGGAAAATACATTTCCTCAAGTGTAAGCTATCCAAAATCTCTCACAACTGTTGCTGAATACCGTGAGATAGGCGATAACATCACCGATGCTATCCCCTTTTACACCACAAGCTCCGTTACACAGACACTGTCCGCCGAATATGACGGAAAAACAGTTATCGGCACATCTATTCCCGAGGCGGGTTGGAGCGTTGTAAGCTATTACGATAATGTTCTTGCTTCCGGTAATATCTCAGCAGATTTCAAATCAGCAAAATTTGCCGTAGTCATATTCTGTATCACGACCTCTGCACTTGCAATACTTATCTGTATCACATACACCGAACCTCTGAGCAAGATAATCCGTGTAATAAACCAGAAAAATAAAGGCGACACAACAATAAGGCTGGAGCTTAATACCAACGACGAGTTCGGCGAGATCGGTTCTGCCTTCAACACCATGTTTGACAGCATTTACGAAAGCGAGCAGCGTTACAAAACCGTCGTTTCCATGATGGATAATGTGGTTTTTGAGATAAACCTCAAAGCCTGTACCGTATATGTATCAAACAATTTCAATCAGAAATTCAGTTTCAGAGCCCAGACAGACAGCATTTCAAACAGCTTTCTTTATAAAATGAAGGTGCATAAGGACGACATCAAGCGCTTTAATGACGATGTTGAAAAGATACTTATTTATGAGGGTGAAAAATGGGAGGGCGAATACCGCCTGAAAAACATCTATGGCGATTTTAGCTGGTTCAGGATACAGGGACGAAAGTTTAAGGATCAGAGCGGAACTCCCTCAAAAATAATCGGAATGATAGCCGATATCGACCGTGAAAAGAAGAGCACGATCAATCTTATGCAGAAGGCAAATTATGATGCTCTCACCCAGCTTTTCAACCGTGCAAGCTTCCTGCGCAGTCTTGACGAGGAAATGCGTCAGTCAGAATCCAGAAGATCGCTGGACGCTCTTATGTTCATCGACCTGGACGATTTCAAGCATTTCAACGATGAGTATGGGCACAAGTGCGGTGACGATGTACTCAAATTTGTTGCAGAATCCATCAAGGAACTGACCAGTGACAGAGGTTTCGGCGGCCGTCTTGGCGGTGATGAATTTGTAATGTGTCTTACAAACCTGAAGCTCATCGGCGATGCAGGCAAGGTGGCAGATGACATGATAAAAACACTCAACGCAGGCTTTAAATCCGAGTCCACAGGACTGCAACTCAATATCCACTGTAGTATAGGCATTGCGTTCTTCCGTGAAAACGGCTCCAATCCCACAGAGCTGCTTGAATCTGCCGATACAGCTATGTACAAGATCAAAAAGAGCGGCAAATCAAATTACGCCTTTGCTGACGGCGTGGCTTCATCGGAGGAGAAATAAAATCACTATAACAATCAGGTGATGAATTAAATGAATAAGGAAGTTGTTAAAGAGAACCTTATTAGATTTTTGATATTTATTTTTCTTATAGCTATGCCGAATCTTTTTTGGAATAGAGTCTTTTCTTTATTTGATGGTAATGATTTACTGCGAATTTCATTTGGCTTGTTGAATTGTATGTTTGTACCAATAGAATCTGCAACAATACCTATTCTTAATGTATTAGGTTTTTTGGTAATAAAAAAAAATAATAGGTGGCGGGTAATAACATTATTATATTTAGCAGTTATCTTTATGTTATCGTCAGGATGGTTGATTTTTCAGTTTTATGCCATGAGAACGGATAATATGGATCTGATATTTTTTAATGGTCCCAATTATCTGAGAGATGTATATTTTATTTGTATCAATAATATTATTTCAGGATCAGTCATTGGAATAATTGCCATATTTGATAGGCTCAATATAAAGAATCAGGTATAACGACAGCATCTCAGACGGCGACGGACTTAAACTCGGACATGACCTAAAAGCGGCTCAACAGACATAACTCACGACAGCTAAAAGACATTTAAACAGGGGCAATTACAAATTTTAAGGTTTATTTTCACAGATAAAATAGTAAGGAGCTGTAAAAAAGTCCTCAATAATAATAAAAGGGATGTACCGCATGATACATCCCTTTTTCTTATATTTTCAGGAAAGCTTAGCCGTTAAGACCCTGCTTGTAACCCTCGATCATCTTTTTTACCATCATTCCCCCGATTGAGCCTGCTTCTCTTGCGGAAAGGTCGCCGTTGTAACCATTTCTCAGGTTAACGCCGACTTCATTAGCTGCTTCCATCTTGAATCTTTCGAGGGTCTCTCTGCCCTGTGCTGTAAGGTTATCGTTTTTCATAATTGATTGCTCCTTTTTATTTGTTATATTTCCGACGCCGTGCGCTTTGCGTTTGCGTCTTATGGGGTTTGCAGTAATATTATATGAGCAGTTGTTCTTATTATTATCGGAAATGTTTTGGTTTAAAACCATTTTCATACAGACAAGCATTTTTCTTAAATCCGTTTTTTTGCAAAAATCAATGAAAACTTGGATTTTAAGGTATTGACATATATACAAAAAAATGTTATAATAAAACGATAATTGCGGTCGTATGCAATTTCGGCTGTATATACGGTGCCCACAAGCATTATCAATGATTCTGCGGCATCAGGAAAGGAATGGTCAAAAAGGTGAAAAGGGTTAGCAAGCCTGTATTTTTCGTTGTATTCCTGCTGATAGCGGCGTTCACGCTATCCGTTATATTCGGCTTCAGCAGTTTTTACGGCGATAACGAAACAGTTTACATCAAGGGCGTTGACGACATACGCTTCGGTATTGATATCAAGGGCGGCGTAGATGTTACGTTCACTCCCCCCGAAGGATTTGACGCCACCGATGAACAGCTGGACGCCGCTAAGGAAGTTCTTGTCCAGCGTATGATCAACCTGAGCATCACTGATTACGAGGCTTATGTTGATTACAACAATGACCGTATAATCGTCCGCTTCCCCTGGAAGGAAGGCGAGGAGGATTTCGACCCCGAAGCTGCTGTAAAGGAGCTGGGCGAGACCGCACAGCTTACTTTCAGAGAAGGTCTTGAGCTTGATGAATACAATCATCCCTCAGGCGTTACCGCCGAGAACGTTATCCTTGAAGGCAAGGACGTTTCCGAGGCTTATGCCGCATATGAGCAGTCAAGCTCTTCGGGAACACAGTGGATGGTTGCCCTCAAGCTTACAGATGAAGGCGCAAAGAAATTTGCCGATGCCACAGCAAGACTTTATCAGGAGCAGGGCAGAATTTCCATCTGGATGGACGATACTTATATTTCCGCTCCTACCGTTAACGCTGTTATCAGTGACGGTAATGCGACTATCTCAGGCAACTTTGACGCCGACAGCGCAAAGAAGCTTGCAGACCAGATAAACTCCGGTGCGCTCCCCTTCAAGCTTGTTACAGCAAGCTTCTCTACCATATCCCCCAGCCTTGGCATGGGCGCTCTGGAAGCAATGGTAGTTGCAGGTCTTATCTCATTTGCACTTATCGCTGTCTTCATGATCTCTGTTTATAAGCTTCCCGGTGTGGTTGCAGTTATCTCCCTTGCAGGTCAGGTAGCAGGAACACTGGCATTCGTTTCAGGCTATTTTGGATTCAAGGACAGCAGCATTCTTACAATTCCCGGTATCGCAGGTATTATCCTTGCAGTCGGCATGGGCGTTGACGCAAACGTTATCACAGCCGAAAGAATCAAGGAGGAGATCACCAACGGCAAGACTCTTGACGGTGCTCTCAACAGCGGTTATCAGCGTGCGTTCTCAGCGATCCTTGACGGAAACGTTACAATGATCCTGGTAGCTATCATACTCATGGGTGCATTCGGAACTCCCGACAGCATCTGCTCCAAGGCACTTCATTTTGTATTCTTTATGTTCGGTCCTTCGACCGCAGGTACGATCTACTCATTCGGATTTACGCTCCTTACAGGTACTGTCCTTAACCTGTTCTTCGGCGTTCTTTGTTCAAGACTCATGCTTATGTCCCTTTCAGGATTCAAGGCATTCAGAAATCCAAGGCTTTACGGAGGTGCTAAGAAATGAGTGAGACAAAATTCAAGTTCGATTATATAAAGAATAGAAAGATCTATTTTATAATCTCAGGCATTATCGTCATTTTCAGCATTCTTTCAACATTTATCTTTGGCGCAAAGCTTGATATCCAGTTCAAGGGCGGTACTCTTATCACCTATCTTTATGAGGGAGATATCGACAGCAATGCTTTTGCGGCTGACGCAGAAGAGGCTCTGGGCGGCATTCAGGTAAAAGTTACCACAGGTACGGATTTTAACACAGGAAAGAATAACATTCAGCTCTCTCTTCTCTCAAATTCGGGTCTGACTGCTGACAAGCAGATCGTCCTCAATGACGCTCTTGAAGAGAAATATGCAGATAACAGTCTCCAGATGGCAGAATCCACCGACGTTTCACCTTCTTCCGGTAAGGAATTCTTCCAGAAGTGTATTGTTGCGGCAGTATTTGCGGCTATCGTTCTTATCCTTTACATCGCTATCCGATTCAAGAACATCGGCGGCTGGCTGGCTGGCATCTGCGCTGTCATCGCACTTTTCCATGATATAATCGTTGTTTACGGCACATTCGTTATCTTCGGTATGGAAATTGATGCTAACTTCATGGCAGTTATCCTTACTATCCTCGGTTACTCCATCAACGATACCATCGTTATCTACGACCGTATCAGAGAAAACAAGACCCTCTACAAGGACAAGCTTTCCCTTGCAGAGCTTACAAATCTCAGTACAAACCAGTCACTTACCCGTTCCATCAACACCTCTGTTACAACTATTGCAACAATGCTGGTAGTAACTATCGTGGCAATGGTTTACGGCGTAAATTCCATTATCTCTTTCTCCTTCCCCATGATGATAGGTCTTATCTCAGGTACCTATTCCACTATCTGCATCGCAGGTCCTCTGTGGGTATGGCTTGAGGAAAAGAAGAACGGCGGAAACAGCCCCAAGGCTGAAGCTGCTGCTGAGTAATTTTAAGGTAACAAAAAAATCAGTCCATACGGGCTGATTTTTTTTGCAAAAGTTTAGTTAAAACAAAAACTCGGAGCTTTTTAATTTCATTATTCACCAAGGCACTTACCGTTTTCTCCGAGAGGTATCTTATGGTCAAGTCCCACGAATTTGCCGTTCTCCTGCCAGAGAACTTCCTTTACAAACTCGTATTTTTCCTCGTCCCAGGTGGTGAAGTCGTCCTTTACAAGTCCGCCTGTATCTCCCGAATTTGCGTTAAAGCACCAGAATGTGTGATTTATCCGCTTTTCCTTGATAAGCTGCCTCAGATATGTCATCCATTTCAGATTAGGCTGGCTCATATATCCGCCCCACTCACCTATAAGCAGCGGAGCTGTGTTTGTGTCATAGATGTACAGCCAGTTGTCCTGCCATGCGTCCTTTTTGAGTGAGTCGAATGTGTAATCGCCCTTGAACCATTCCTGCTGATATACCGCAGGGCCGTAGTCATGTGGCGAATACACCAGCTGGCTGTTGTACTTGCCAAGATCAATGGGATCGTTTTTTACGCCTCGGAGGTTTCCGCCCCACCATGTACTATAATAATCGGAAGGGTTTGTTGACGAAAAATCACCGTTTTTCTTGATGTCCTTGGGATATATCTCGATACCCTCGACCATTACAAGGGCGTGAGAATTTTCGTTCAGAACTGCCATTGCTGCCTTTTCGGCTATGTACTTCCAGTTGTCGCTGTCCTTGCCGGAATCCCACTTGGCACGGGGATCTTCATTTGCCTTTCCGTGGGGTTCATTTTCAAGGTCATAGGCAATGATAGTGTCATCATTCTTATAACGCTCAGCGATCCACGAAAGAGCATCAAGATAATCCTTTTCGGTAACATCGCCATCGTACCACATATTTTTCATATGACCCATGGCATCGGTCTTGGCACAGTGGATATCTATCATTATCTTGATACCGTTGGCACGGCACTGACCTATAACATAGTCAAATATCTCAAGGCTGTTCATGCCCACCAGATAGTCGTTAGTGGCGTGATTGAAGTTTGCTGTGGGATACTCCCCCGCCGCCCAGCTGTTGATAAGCTCAGTGGATATTGGCACTCTCAGAAGATTAAAGCCTCTGTTTGCGATCTCGGAAAGTGAGCTGTTCAAGTCACAGGTCCAAAGGCCGTCAAAGGTATTGGTTCCCGTATTATATCCGAACCAGTTCACGCCTGTGAGCCAGACCTCATTTCCGCTTGAATCAACTATCTTGTTGCCCTTGACGGAGAGCCAGTCATCGGTAGTTGGCTCAGGTACTTTCTTTGCGGTAGGATTGGCAGCAGGCTTTGATGTGCCGCCCGAATTTCCGCTGTTATTATTTCCGCCGACAGCGGTGTATTCGCTTGTGCCAAATGTTAGCTTTGCATTATCCGTATCGATCTTGCCGGGATTTTTAACGATAAAACCGAATGTGCCCTCTCCGCCGGGGTCAATGGAGCGGTTATGCTCCACAGGGGTAATAGTAAATGTTCCGTCCTTTACGGCAATGTCGCAGTTCCACGACTGCTCAACGGAAGCACCGCTGCCCAGCGATATAACAGCTGTCCAGCCGTCAACCACCGATTTTCCTTTGTTTTTAACGGTTCCGTCTATCTGAGAATAATCCGCCGTTCCGTCGTTCCAGCCGTTGGGAACGGATATTGTAAGCTGCGCATCTGTTCCCTCTGACTGAGATTTGCTGTCTGCCTTGTCTGAGGACTTTGACGTTTCCGCTACAGTCTCGGTCTTATCGCTTTGCTTATTTTCCGTTTCAGATACAGAAACTGCTTTGGATCCCTCTTCTGTTTTATTCTCGGTATCGAGCCTGAAAGAAGTCTCCGCAACAGTGGCAGCCCCTCCGCCGCCGTATGGGTCATAATCATCGGAAAGCGGGTCATAATCCTCATTGTCAAAGAAATCTGAGGCAGTTGCCGCAGTCTCCGAGCTTTCAGTCTTCGCAGCTGAAGTGATGACCTCAGAGGTATCCGTCTGGATATCATCAGTCTGTTTGTCGCCGCAGGCAGTACAGGAAATGCACATCATAAGTGCCGCCAGCGCTGCGGTAAGTCTTTTGGTCGGAATTTTCATTCAAGTTCCCCCTGTCTGTCAGTCGTGTCTTTCATCTGAATCAAATGTTTCGCAGAATCTTGCCGCAAATGCAGGCTCCTCACCCTTTGCATAAAGATGTCCCGTATCGCCGAAGGTGTTCACTCTGAAATATGCCTTGCCCTCACGGCGTTCCTCGCTGGTAAGCACAGTTACCGATGTGGGAGCCGCACAAAATCCGTGCCACAGCACCATGGGAGACACTCCCAGCAAATGCCCCAGCATAACGCACTCCACGCCGAAATGGCAGAACAGCGCAACAGTCTCCCTGTTGGGTCTCACAGCTTTATAGATGTTGCCATCACGCTCATAGCCGTGACGTGCCAGTATGCCGTCAATGCCGTCATATACCTTTTTCGCCTCGTCAATAACGTGACCCTCAGCCATCTGGGGAACATCATACCATTTGTCTTTGTCGTAATAATCGGCTATCTTCGTCCAGTCCTCGGGAAGCATATCCCACGGGATACGTTCCTCGCCTGTGTGGATATCTTTGACATGAGCATCAAACTCACGGAGCCACGGGCAGGTCTCAGCTGTGCGGCCCATAGCGTCAAGGGTGTATTTAGCCGTCGCCTGGGCACGTCCCAGCGGAGATACGTAGAAATGATCTATCTTAACATTTTTAAGTCTTTCCGCCAGCAGCGCCGCTTCCTTTCTGCCCTTTTCGGTAAGTGAGTCAATGGTGTAATCGGGGTCGCCGTGACGGATAATAAAAAGTTTCATAAGATACCTCCTGTCAGTTGTTTGAATACGGATATCTGTACTGGCTCACTCTCCAGCTGCCATCGGGCTGCTTTGTGATAACGAAATTGCCGCCGTCGGTATATCCCGCAGGGTCGCCGTCCTCGGTATATTTTTCCTGACGGGAACGGAATATCATTCTGTCTGACAATACCTCAACATCGGTAAATGTAAGCGTTCCGAGGGTAAAGTCCATACCGCCGTCTCCTGCAATGCCGTAGAGGCTGCCGTCAATATCGCAGTATTTCTGCGGCGCATCGTTGAAAATGCGCTCTGCGGTGCTGGCGGTGAAAACATTTTCCAGATAGGGCAGCAGGTCATCGACCGACTTAAATCTGCTGTCATCTATCTTAAAATAATACTCCGAGCTGCCTGTTGTGTCATTTGTCTTTTCAACATAATTTTCCCAGTCGGTAATGTTGAAAGTGGTCATGATAAAATACTGCGCTTCGGTGTTGGCAGCTGCCCAGTAGGCATATCCGAAATAAAGTGGGTCATCCTCGGATATCTCCGCCTCGCCTGCCACAAAGCATGGAACGCTGTAGTCAAAGGTCAGCGTTTTAAGGGTAACACGGTCTCCGATAGGCTTCAGTTCGCCGTTTTCATCATAGACATTGGTATCATCTACCACCATTTCATAGATGAACTTATCAGGCTCGGTGTGGTAAAGGTGCACCTGGTCAAGGATATCGGAAATATCCTTCTCGGTGTCAGCCCCCTCGCTGTCATCAGCCTTAATGGTTATCTCCCTCAGTTCGCCGTTTTCATCAATAGTGTACATTCTGCTGACAGAATAAGACAGGTCAGAGCCTTTGTCTATCTCCTCCTGCGTCACATAAAAGGTAAACTGGATTATGTCGGGGATATAATCGTCAGTGATATCATTTGAAATAACATTCACAATAGTCGATGCCTGCGCCTGAGTATAGGGGAAAAACGGCTCATAGCCCGAGGGCGCAGTTATCACAAAGCTGCTGCTCTGATACTGATTATTCTCCAGAGTTACCGATATTTCGTCATCAAATTCACCACGGCGGATTATTGCCATGTAATTTTCCTTGGCACCTTTAAGCTCCAGATTATACTCGGAAAAGGCACCGTCAGAGGACTGCGCAGACTCAAAAGAAGCCGCCTCAAACACATCATCGGTTATGATCTTCGAGCTTTCCGTTTCAAAAGTGCTGTCGGAAGCCGATTCCGAAGCGTTTTCACTTTTTGCTCCGCAGGCTGTGAGAAGCAGTGCTGCACAGGCAACGGCAAATATCCTTTTTTTCATATTGACCTCCGTAACGCCGCTTAATTCTCAGGGAAGCAGCCATTGGCGGCAAGCACTGCATTTGAATATCTCTTATCCCCCGTTACCTCCTTGATAATACTTACAAAGGGCGGGAAGCTGATGTGCTGTTCGGCATTTTCAAGCTCCAGCTCCATTGTTGCAAGCTCGTCGGAAAAGGGATAGCTGTCGATCTCAAAATTCTGTCCTTCATAGGGCAGTATGCGCCGTGTTTTGATGATAGGCACAAGTGAATCGTCCGCCTGACAAAGCAGCTCATTATATTCCTCAGCGGATATCTCACGTTCATTTTCCTGACGTTCAATAGGGCTAACGAACTTTTTCTCGGTGTAATAGTAGCGGCAAACGCCGTCCCTCGTCATGGAACGCACCCTGCGCTGTATATCGGGATCGGGCTTGACAAGATAAGTCTGGACAATCTCGATCCTTGCGATGCAGTGGCTGTCCAGCTCTGCCGACCGGTTTATAAGAAATTTTCTTTCGATCTCAGGTTTAATCATAATATCCTTACCCTAAAAACGGCACTGCATAGCGCAGCACCGTTGTATAAATTATTCCTTTATTTCGATATCGAATTTGAATGTGTAGGTCTCGCCTGCTGCAAGGTGCTGTGCGTGAGGCATCTTTGTAAGCTCCTCGGTGTCGCAGCAGTAAACGGGAGCCTGTGCCCAAGGCTCCAGGCAAACAAATGTTCCTCTTTCGTCATAGGGTGACCACACTGCAATGCAGCCTGAGTTATCATACTTTACGGTCACGGCTCTGCCGCTCTTTTCGCTGACAAGCGAAACAGCTGAGGAAGCAGGCTTATCCTTCATGAAAACATCGTTGGCAAAAAGCTCTCTTGTAACGTGTACCTTGCTGCCGTTTTCAAGAACAGTGATGTCCTTGTCAGCAAGGTGCTGAACGATGGTCTCGTTCTTCTCGTAAACCACGTCATAATCCTCAAAGGTGCTGTCCTCGCCGTCAAAGGGGCAGAGGAAACCGGGGTGTCCGCCGATGAAGAAAGGCATATCCTCACTGCCTGTATTCTTGACTGTGAGAGCAACACTCAGCACGCTGCCCGAAAGCGAATACTTTGCCGAAAACTCAAAATCATAGGGATAATGTGCCTTTGTGCTGTCATCGGATTTGTATGAAAGCTCCACAGCGCTGTCAGTGCTTTCAGCTGTCGGGAAATCAGTGTCTCTGGTGAAGCCGTGGTTGGAAAGAGCATATTCCTTGCCGTTTACGGTATATTTCTTTGAAGCAGTGTTGCATACAAATGGGAAAAGCAGAGGAGCATGGCGCTTCCACACGTCCTCGGCTGTCCATATGTATTCCCTGCCCGATGCGTCCTTTACGGAGCAAAGCTCCGCACCGAAGCTGTCGATAACTGCTGTAAGCTTGTCTGATTTAATGGTGTATTTCATAATGATCTTCCTTTCAGTATCATTTTACTCTGACGTACATTACCTTAACATTGCCCTTTTCAGAGGGAATGGAGTATATCTCGAATTTGCCGAGAGACTTGATGAACGGTGTCAGCTTCTGGAAGCCAAAGTTTCGCACATCAAAGCTGGGATAACGCTTCAGCAGGATATTTCCCACCTCGCTGAGAGATGCCCAGCCGTCATCATCGGAGACCTCGCCGATAATTGAACAGATAGCATTCTTGATAGTTTTTGCCTTAACAACCTCGTGAACTTCATCGTCCGATTTGTCCTTATCCTGCTCGGCAGTATCGCTCACCTCGCCCTGTGCAAGGTTTTCGAGATAAACAAACCTGTTACAGGCTGCGATAAATGGGTTGGGCGTTTTCTTTTCACCCATTCCCACAACGTGCATGCCCGACTCACGAAGCCTTGCCGCAAGCCTTGTGAAGTCGCTGTCGCTGGAAACTATGCAGAAACCGTCAACATTATGGGAATAAAGAATATCCATAGCGTCGATTATCATGGCGGAGTCTGTAGAGTTTTTTCCCGTGGTGTAGCTGTACTGCTGAATTGGCGTAATGCTGTGGTTCAGAAGTGCCTGCTTCCATGAAGCAAGTGCAGGGCGTGTCCAGTCGCCGTAAATACGCTTGTAGGTGATAACGCCCTCGTTGGATATCTCGTCAAGTATTGGCTTGATGTATTTTTCCGAAACATTGTCAGCGTCTATCAGAACTGCGTAACGCTTATCCATAATATAAAATCTCCAATCAGTCATATTGCCGCTCAAAGCAGCTCTTTAAAATCCATTATATACATATCTGCCGCATTTTTTATCGAATCGGCTTCGTCGGCGGAACAGCTGTCATAAACTCCCACGGTGAAAATTCCTACGGACTTTGCACTTTTAATCCCACTGAGGATATCTTCAAAAACGGCGCAGTTGTGCGGCTCCTCACCGCATTTTTTTGCGGCAAGCAGATATATGTCGGGGCAGTCCTTTTCCGCTCCTGCCTCTTCCGTGGTAACAAATCCGTCAAAATATCCGTAAACCCCATTATTTTTCAGCACAGGGGCATATAGCTTTTCGGGGGAAGCAGTGGCAAGAAATATCCTTTTTCCTGCTTTTTTTAGCTTGTCAAGATATTCTTTAACACCGCTTTTCAGCTTTATCTCGCTGCTGTATTTTATGACCGCATAGCCGTTCAGCTCGGATTTCAGCTCATCAAGAGTATAGACAATGCCATATGACCGCAGAAATCCGAGAAAATCGCTGTAATTCATGGCAGCCGCCGCATTAAGCTCGGTGTCGGAAAGACTGACATTGTTTTTCTCAAAAATAAGCCTGTCGATCTCTTTCCACACACCGTTTGAGTCAATCAGCGTGCCGTCAAGGTCAAAGATATAGGCTTCAATATTATCGGGTATCATGTAAACACCTCAGAAAAGCTCAGCCGCTTCAACGAGCGACGGTTTGAGTGCATATAGCATTGGCATTATCTCCTCAGTGGGAGCAATCATATCTGGGATCATAACAGGCTTCATTCCTGCGGCGTGCGCTGCCTTTATGCCGTTTATCGAATCCTCCAGCACAAAGCAGTCAGCGGGAGCAAGCCCCATTTTATCCGCACAGGCAAGGAAAATATCGGGGGCAGGCTTGCTTTTAAGCCCCATATCTCCGCAGACAAAAATGTCAAAAAATTTCAGCACATCTATCTTGCCGAGGAATTCCTTTACTGCCCATTCTCTCGTTGACGAGCCTACCGCCGTCACATATCCCTTTGCTGTCACCTTTTCAAGTATCTCGGTTATTCCCTTTTTGGGCGGAAAACCGTTGTCCCCTATAATTTCGTCGATATATTTGTGCTTTAAGTCCATAAGATGCTCAAAATCAAAGTCGCCGTAAGCTTCCCTGTAGATCTCACGGGTGTGGTCATGGCTGGTGCCGATGGTTTTAAGGCTGATATGCTCGATATCCGCCAGTCCCATATCATGCCCTGCCCTTACCACAGCGTCGTTTATGATACGCTCCGAATCTATCATCAGACCGTCCATATCAAAGATTATTCCCTGCTTTGAACTCATTCTTCGGTTCCTCTGAAATAGTGGAAATACTTTGCTCTGCCTATCCAGTCGTTAAGGATATTAAGACCGTGAACGATAAAGAATATGCCCACAGCAAGCACTGTCATTCCTCTGAATATCTTTTCGGAATTGAATACCACTACAACGCCCAGTATGGTGATGATTATGGAAAAAATTATTCTGGGAACATACCACTGCTTGTCATCGCTGTTCTTGAAAGCGTAAACAAACGCTCTCGCGCCCTCACAGGCAACAACTATTCCGATGATTATAAAGGTGAAGCTGCCTATTTTCTGGAGTATCTTTGTATTAAAAAGCAAAAGAGCAATGGCAAGCCACAGCAGCCAGTCAAGGGTGAACTTGCTTCCACCCATAAGCTTTGCCTGCGAAAAACGGATACCTGCTGTTACTATGCAGGTGATAAGCGCACAAACACCCAGCACGCCCGAAACTGCGTCAACTGTCTGCTGACGGTTTATAAAGGCAAAAATGCCTATGACAACCATTCCGATACCTGCTATCAGCCAGAGGATAAGTAATGCAAGCTTTTTCTTATCGGTTGATGTAAGACTTCCTAATATGCTCATAAAATAAACTTCCTTTCAATATCTTATAAGTTAAGCCCAAAGGGCATTAAAAGCTTTGAATTATCGGTTATTGACAAGAATATGCGCATTCATCTTAAACCCGTATTTTTCATATAAATGAATCGCTTCATTTCCATCAACCACCTTGACCTCGATATGATGAACACCGTTCCTGTCAAAAGAACTCATAGCCCAGTCCATAAGAGCCTTGCCGTATCCTTTGCCACGGTATTCTTTAAGCACAACAAGATAATCCAGCTTACCGACATTGCCGCAAATATCTATCTTGCCAAAGCCAACAACACTACCGTTATCTTCCACTGCACTATGTGAGAGTTCTTTTTTAACAAAGCCTCTTCAAACAGCCTCAATGTTTCCTCATACGGTCGGCTTGGATAATCGCCTTTAAAATTAACGGAGGCACCGTTATGATATTCAGCCAATGCCCGCAGGCATTTCTCTAATTTTCGTGTTTCAGATGCTTCTATCTCCCGCATATCGTTTCCTCCAAATTATTATCCGAAGTGCGTTCTGACAAGACAGTCTCGGGAAATATCTCCCAGTAAAACTTTCTGTCTGACTGAGGAAAATCACTTAAAATGCCATGCTCGGGATCGTAAAAAGTGCCGTCCGCATACAGTGACCAGTGCCAGCACCTTGGCGTTTCCAGACTGAGCAGTGCACAGCGAGGAAGATCGGCAGCTGTATGTGCCTGCCTGCGTTGGGGAGAGAACCCTATGCCGTGTTCAGTCAGTACACGCTTCATTTCACGCAGGTCTGTCTCACGGTCATTGTCAAGGTATTGGCAGATGTATTCGGCAGTTGTACCCAGCAGCATTGCCAGCACTGCCTGACCGCACTGCAGATCGGTCGGTTCATGGATATAATCTATGTTCATATTTCACCATCAATTATATACTGGAGTTTGTACAGTGTGCTTATCTGGAATATTGCTGATTTTTAATCAAAAAAACATGTGTTATATACTTCCAATAAATTTCTTACAGCTATGATATCTGTCGGAACTTCTCGATTACTCCTATTTACCCATATCGCATTTATTCCAATAGAGGAAGCCCCTTTTACATCACTGCTTAAAGAATCACCAATATGTAATACTTCCCCAGCAGATAAACCAACGTTGTTTAATGCAAACTCAAACAATTCACTTCTGGGTTTATACGCCTTGGCATCTTCGCTTGTAAACACCCCAGTTGGCCTTAAATTATGATATTTGATTGCTTGAAAAACATCATCTCTATCAATATTAGATACGACATATATAGGCACGGGACACATTTCAAAAAACTGCTTTGATTCTTCAAAGATAGGTGGTTTTATCCAATGGTCAAACATCAGGTTACTTAATACCTCTGCATTAGCAGACGAATTAAAATGCTGTATTGTTTTTTCTAATGACTTATATTCCAATTTTCTTTGAGTCTCAAAGCTATAACCGTATGCACGGTTAAATGAAGTTTGAAATTCATTCCACCAATAGGAACCTACTTCTGATATATCATTTACTTTTCCGGTAGCACATATTTCTTGTGATACTTTTCTTATAACTTCTCCGTCCTCATGCACAACCGTGCCGTAAAAGTCTGTAAATATTGCTTTAAGCATTTAGTAAATATCACCTCAAAAGCCGATATATCTTCACACAAATAAGCTGCTATTTCAATTTAACATTAGAAATTGTCAGGATAAAATCAATCTGTAAATATCTGCACCCAGCTGCCCGATGCCTCGTCATACCCCACACCTATCTGACAATAGTCGGGAGAAAGAATATTCTTTCTGTGGCCATCGGAATTCATCCAGCTGTCCATTACCTCAGCGGGAGAGGTCTGACCCTTGGCGATATTCTCCGCAGCACTGGTAAAGCTTATGGTTATGACAGTAAAGCACTTCGTTCCGTCGGGACGGGTATGCGAAAACTTCTTTGCGACCTCTCTTGCACGCTTGCCGGCATTTGTGCACAGGGTGTCATTCTTTTCAAGAGCGTCAAGTCCTGCCGCCGCACGCTCCTCATTGACAAGGCGGATTACCTCATCAACAAATTCATCGGAAGATAATATGTCAGCGTTTGTGTCGGTATAATAATCATTCTGAGCCTCCGAACCCCATGAGGAGACAACAAATCCCAGAGTGAAATATTCCGAAGGGTCGGTGCTGTCATATACCGTTACCATTGCAACTCCCACGCCCTCTGCATCGATATAAAGCGTAAAGCTGCCGTCAGTGACAGTTCCGCAGGAAACGGATATAATGTTTGGGTCCTCGTTGCGGATCTTTATCTTGCCGTAGCCCGTGGTCATGATATCCACCTGAGCACGCTCTCCCATTTCCATTGAAAAAACCGAGTCAAAGCTGTCGGGATCGTAAGATGTCACGCTTTCCTCGTGAGCTGTAACGGTCACTGTACACTTATATTTCTTGCCGTTGTTGGTGGCATAGATATACGCCTTGCCCTCGCCGACTGCTGTAACGATGCCGTTTTTATATTTGCACACGCTTGCGTCGGTTATACGCCACTTGGTCTTGCCCTTGGCATCCGAAAGCTTCAGCGTTGCTGTCTCCCCCACTTCAAGAGTGATGGAAGTTCTGGTCAGCCCGATCTTCTGTACAGCCGAGACCCCCGTGCCGAAAAAGCCCACTGTCATTATGACACAAAGGAGCAGAGAAACTAACTTTTTCATATGATTCCCCCAAAAATCAGTATGCAGGTATTTATAATCATTATAGCAATTTTTTTCTTTCAAGTCAATAATTTTGCCGAAATCGGGGCAAATTTTCAAAATACTATAGACAAACCGATGAAAATATTGTATAATTAACTTGTGTTTTATTTTGCGATGCTCAAGATATCGCAGATACACAGCTGTGAACTTACCCGCAGATGCGGCACGGCAAAGAAAGGATGGTATTATTCATGGATTCTCTTATCAAGCTTTTAAAGGGAAATGCTCGTCTTTCTAACGAACAGCTGGCGGTCATGCTCGGTGTTACCCCCGAGGAGGTCGCGGCACGTATTGCCGATTATGAAAAAAGAGGCGTTATAAAGGGCTACAGCGTTATTTTGAATGAAGAACTGGCGGATAAAAACGCCGTTACTGCTTTTATAGAAGTTAAGGTAACACCCAAGGCGGACTTTGGTTTTGATGAGCTCGCCCGCACCATTATGATGTACGACGAGGTGGATTCCGTAACACTTATGTCAGGCTCCTTTGACCTGGCAGTTACCCTCAGCGGTACAAATTACAAGGAGATCGCACTGTTTGTGGCTAAGCGTCTGTCCAGCATTGACGGCGTTATATCCACATCAACACATTTTGTGCTCAAACAATATAAGGAACAAGGCTTCTTTATCGAAAATGAAGCCGCAGATGAAAGGGGATTCGTTTCTCCGTGATGGACTACGATAAACTTATTGCTAAAAAATGTAAAGATATGAAGCCTTCAGGCATCAGAAAGTTTTTTGATATTGCCGCTCAGATGGATAATGTCATCTCTCTGAGCGTTGGCGAGCCTGATTTCCAGACACCTTGGAATGTCCGTCAGGCAGCCGTTACAGCTCTTGAAAAGGGCAAAACCAAATACACCGCTAACGCCGGTATCGTTGAGCTGCGTGAGGCTATCAGCAGGAACATACATAAGAACACAGGCGTGGATTATGACCCTAAGAGCGAGATAATCGTTACTGTAGGCGGCTCCGAGGGTATCGACATATCCATAAGAGCGCTCATAAATCCAGGCGACGAGGTGCTTATAGTTGAGCCTTGCTTTGTGTGCTACGGTCCTATAGTATCTCTCTGCGGCGGTGTTCCCGTATCGGTCCAGACTACGGAAGAGACCGAGTTCAGGCTCACTCCCGAAATGCTCCGTGAAAAGATCACCGACAAGACAAAGCTGCTTATCCTCCCCTTCCCCAACAATCCCACAGGCGCTGTTATGGAAAGAAAGGACCTTGAAGCCATTGCAGAAGTGATACGCGGAACGGATATCCTTATCCTCAGCGATGAGATATACAGCTCCCTTACATACGGCGGAAAGCACTGCTCCATTATCCAGATCGACGGCATGAAGGAGCGCACTATTTTCGTAAACGGTTTCTCCAAGGCATATGCTATGACAGGCTGGAGACTTGGCTATGTGGCAGGCCCTCAGCCCATTATCAAGCAGATGCTGAAAATACATCAGTACGGCATAATGAGCAGCCCCACTATCTCCCAGTATGCGGCTATAGAGGCTCTTGACAACTGCGATGCCGATATCGTCAAAATGCGCAACGAGTACGATATCCGCAGAAGATGGCTGGTAAATGCCCTTAATGATATGGGTCTCCACTGCTTTGAGCCAAAGGGCGCATTCTATGTGTTCCCCAGCATAAAGTCAACAGGACTTTCCAGCGAGGAATTCTGCGAGAGGCTGCTGTATGAGCACAATGTTGCGGTAGTTCCGGGAAATGCTTTCGGCGACTGCGGCGAGGGATATATCAGAATTTCCTACGCATATTCGCTCAAGCACCTTATGACTGCGGCTGAACGCATGAAAGAATTTGTGGAACAGCTGAAACAGGACAAGCAATAATGATTTGCCCCGAAACCGTCACTGCGGCGATTTCGGGGAAATTTCTCTGAAAGGCAGACCTATGGACAGTGTTACACTGAATGCTTATGCGAAAATAAACCTTTATCTTGATATCACAGGCAGGCGGACTGACGGGTATCACACCATCGAAACGGTCATGCACTCTATCTCCCTTTGCGACACTGTAGAGATAACAAAGATAACGGGAGAAACCGAGATAATCTGCTCGGACAGCTCGATCCCATGCGACAAAAGCAACATTGCATACAAGTGCGCCGCTGCTTTTTTTGAGCACACAGGCATAAGCGGCAGCAATGTGCGAATATCAATAATCAAGCGCATTCCCTCTCAGGCGGGAATGGGCGGAGGAAGCGCCGACGGAGCGGCAGTTCTCAAAGGACTGAACAAGCTTTACTGCACGGGGCTTTCACTGCAGGAGCTGTGCGATATCGGCGTTAAGACAGGTGCGGATATTCCGTTCTGCATTGTGGGCGGCTGCGGTTACTGCACGGGAATAGGCGAGGAGATCTCTCCCCTGCCGCTGCTTTCGGGAACTGTTCTTATAGGCAAGGGAAGCATCGGAATTTCCACAAAAGAGGCTTTCAGTGCAGTGGATTCAAAAAATCTTTGTCCACCCCATCACAATATCAAGGAGATATTTGCAAAAGCCGATATGACCGAGATATCTCACTGCTGCTATAACGCTTTTGAAGCAGCCACCGACCTTGAAGAAGTGGAGGATATCAAAAGCATCATGCTGCAAAACGGCGCTCTCTGCTCATGTATGACAGGAAGCGGATCGGCAGTTTTCGGCATTTTCCAAGATGAAACATCTGCTGATATTTCCAAGAAAATACTTCATTCAAAGGGATATTTCTCGGAAATATGCAGCTTTATAAAAGGCTGATAAAAAATACACCCTTTTCAGGGTCGTATTTTTTTAACTATCAAATGTTAGATTAGTCTAACCAAACTTTTGAAAGGATACATATTCTATGACACTTGACAAGCTTCCGATCGGCAAAGAAGCCGTGATAACAGCTGTGGGCGGCGAGGGCGCTCTGCGGTGCAGACTGCTTGATATGGGCATTATCCCACACACCAAGATAATGATACGCAAAGTCGCTCCCATGGGCGACCCCATAGAGATACATCTGAGAGGATATGAGCTTACCATTCGTCTTGAGGACGCTCAGAAAATAGATGTAATGCCCATTGAAACCGAGGAATAATAAGCCGAAAGGATGATAATTTTATGGTATTTGCGCTTGCAGGAAACCAGAACTGCGGTAAAACAACGCTTTTCAACCAGCTTACAGGCTCAAATCAGCACGTAGGCAACTTCCCCGGAGTTACCGTTGAGGAAAAAAGCGGCGAGATAAGGGGGCAGAAAAACTGTACTGTAGTTGATCTTCCCGGCATATACTCTATCAGACCATACACAGGCGAAGAGATAGTCACCCGTGACTTTCTTATAAAGCAGAAGCCCGACGGCATAATCAACATTGTTGATGCCACAAACATTGAGCGAAATCTGTATCTCACGCTTCAAATGGCTGAAATGAAGATACCTATGGTACTTGCCCTGAATATGATGGACGAGGTAAAAAACAACGGCGGAACCATTGACATCAAAGGACTTTCCGACCGTCTGGGAATACCCGTCGTACCCATATCTGCGGCTAAGAACGAGGGCGTTGACGAGCTTATCGAAACAGCCGTTGAAACAGCGAAAAAGAAAATTCTTCCGCAGAAAATAGACTACTGCAACGGCGCTGTTCACCGCTGTATCCATGCAGTATGCCACATAATCGAGGATCACGCAGACAGAGTCGGACTTGGCAGAAGATTTTGCGCCACAAAGCTTATCGAGGCTGACCCTGCCATAACAGAAATGCTGGAGCTTAACACCAACGAAATGGACATGATAGAACACAGCATCACCGAAATGGAAACCGAGCTGAAAATGGACAGAAACGCTGCCATTGCCGATATGCGCTACACCTTTATCGAGGACGTGTGCCGCCAGACAGTGGTAAAATGCCACGAGAGCAAGGAACATATCCGCAGCGTCAAGATAGACAGCGTGCTTACAAACAAATATCTGGCAATTCCCCTTTTCCTGCTGATAATGATACTTGTTTTCTGGCTCACCTTCGGGGTCATAGGCAAATTTCTCAGCGACCTTTTGTCTCTCGGCATCGACAAGCTGACTGCCGTTACAGACAGCGCACTCACTGCCTACGGGCTGAACCCTGTTATACATAGCCTTATCATTGACGGCATTTTTGCAGGCGTTGGAAGCGTCCTCAGCTTCCTGCCCACAATCGTCACATTGTTTTTCTTCCTGTCTATACTGGAGGACAGCGGCTACATGGCAAGAGTTGCCTTTGTAATGGATAAGCTGCTGAGAAAAATAGGTCTGTCGGGACGTTCATTTGTGCCTATGATAATCGGCTTCGGCTGCTCTGTTCCTGCGATAATGGCGACAAGGACACTTTCCTCCGAGCGTGACCGCAAGATGACCATTTTCCTAACACCGTATATGTCGTGCAGTGCAAAGCTGCCCATTTACTCTGTGTTCTCGCTGGCATTTTTCCCCAACCACAGCGCACTGGTAATGTGCCTGCTGTACTTTTTCGGCATCATCTGCGGAATAATTTATGGCCTTATCCTTGGTCATACCAAGTTCAAAGGCAAGCCTATCCCCTTTGTAATGGAGCTTCCCAATTACCGTCTCCCCTCTCCAAAAAGCGTCTGCCTGCTTATGTGGGACAAGGCAAAGGACTTCCTTACAAGGGCATTCACGGTAATATTTACGGCATCTATCATCATCTGGTTCCTGCAGAGCTTTGACACCCGCCTGAATGTGGTTGCTGACAGCTCACAAAGTATGCTGGCAGCTATCGGAAAGATAATCTCCCCTGTTTTTGCACCTCTCGGCTTTAACGACTGGCGCATATCCACGGCACTTATCACAGGCTTTACCGCAAAGGAAGCGGTGGTATCCACCATGTCTGTGTTGGTGGGAGCTTCCTCCAACGACCTGCTTCCCGCACTTCTGCAGGGAATGTTCACTCCTATGACCGCAGTAAGCTTTCTTGTGTTCTCCCTGCTTTACACACCCTGCGTGGCAGCTGTGGCAGCCGTTAAGCGTGAGATGAACTCCTCCTTTGCGGCAGTTGCATTTGTATTCATTCAGTGCGCCGTTGCATGGCTGGCAGCTTTTGCAGTCTATAACATTGGCAATCTTATTCTTGCGATATAAGGCGGTGTTACAATGAACTTTGCCGACTGGATAGCTCTGGGGCTGATAATTTTTCTGCTGATATGTGCAGTCAGATACATGATACGCTCCCGAAAGAAAGGCTGCTGCGGCTGCTGTTCGGAATGTTCAAAATGCTGCCATGAAGAAAAAAGAAAGCTTCCGTGAGTACATACAGAAAAAACGTCCGTATCTTTTCAGGTACGGACGTTTTTTTACATATATAAAACTTATTCCACGTTTTTGAGAGCCTCGCTCTTGGAAACCTTTGATACCTTTCTCATCTGGAGCAGTGCCACCACCGCATAGCAGATAATTCCCGTTGCAACTGTTACAATATATGTTATAGGGCTCATCACATATGGGAAATAACCTGTCATCATGGTGTAAAGATAGCTTTTGAAAATCGCTCTCATAGCAACATCAATGAAGGGAACGGAAATCGCCAGTCCCAGAACAACGGCTATAGAGGTCGATACTATGTAAAGGCTGCCGATCTCGCTGTTCCTGAAACCAAGTATTTTTGTAAGCGAGATAGACTGGAAGTTTCTCTCAATGACCTGCTTGCAGAGAACATAAACAACGATAACGAAGAACATAGCTCCGAACCATTTGAAAAGTTCCATCATTCCGCCCATTGAAACTGTAAGCTGGTCGGAAAGTTTGGTATAGTCATCAGCGGTTATAACGGAAACAACATCGTCATCATCAAGCTCCGTAAGCTCCTCATTTGAGAAATAGCCTGTGAAATAATCGGATTTATTGCCGAAAAGCTTGTTGTAATCGTCCAGATTCATAAATATCGCAAGGGACGACTGGTAATCATATACGCCGCCTACCTCAACGGTATATGAGCTGTCACGCTTGTATTTTTCATCAAGCTCTATGCTGTCGCCAGTCTTGATGCCGAACTTCTCGCTTATACCTGTAGAAATAAGCACCTTGCCCTCGGGAATAGCCGAATGGATATATCTGCTGTTTTTCTCGATGCCGTAAACGGAAATACTGTCAGTAAGGAAACCCTCCTTTGAATAATCATAGCTTGACATTGCAAATTTTTCCGCCCGGATATCAGTTACTTCATCAGCCTCCTCATAATCATAGAGAATATACTGATAGCTGCTTATCATATCATTGGTAATAATTTCCTTATACTGGTCAAGCATTCTGGGGAACATATCGCCGAAGCTTATAAGCACCGCTCCGAAAAGTATGCCGATTATCATTACGATATATCCGGGAAGATTAGTAAAGAATATCCTGAGACTGAATCTTGTTTTGAAGGGTATTTTGGTATTGAGGCGCATTGCCTTTTTATTTGTGTTCTTTTTCAGGTCATGACGCAGGAATTTCAGGGGCTTGAGCTTGAGCTTTGAAGTAAGTACCGTAAGATTTATCACAAGCATGAGCAGGATAGGCACAACTGTTGAAAGTACAAATGCGGACGGAACCCATACTGTTGTATAAGTGGTAAGCGAATACGAGCCTAAGTAAAGACCAACGCAGTAATCCTTCATTACAGTGTATCCGATGATATTTCCGACAATGCCTGCCGCAGCTGTTACTATTACGGGAAGTATCATATAATGCCTGATAAGCTCGCCCTTTGTGTAGCCTGACGCACGGAGCGTACCGATAACTCCCGCTTCGCTGACAATGGTATTTGAAATAGTGACAGCAAAAATAAATGCGATAATAACTATCATCATATAGCACATTACCATTGAGCCTGCTTCATCGCCGCCGATATCATCAATGGCAAAATTTACAGCCTGATTAAGATATCTGGGAACATAATCATCAACAGTGATGATATTACTCTGATCTATCTCGTCCTCAAAAGCTTCGTCCTCGGGCATTGTGTATTCTTCACCGTTTATTTCAGCGCTGACAGCGTCCTCAATGATGCCGAAAAGGAAATCATCAAGCTCTGTGGAAAGCTCCTCTTTTGAAGGCTTTTCCACGGAATCAAGGTACCGGTCCTTAAATTCCTCCTCGGTGGGGCCGTCGTACTCTTCATTTCTTACAGCCGCATCAACGGACTTTTCAATAATGCCGAACACAAAGTCATCTGTTTCCACAGAAAGGTCGGACTTTTTGGGCTTCTCGACAGTATCAATATAGCGTTCAACAAACTCCTGCTCATCGGGAGCGCTGTATTCACTTCCGGTGAGCATCGCATTCACACTGTTCTCAATGATGCCAAAGGTAAAATCATCTGTCTGAACGGAAAGATCGGCTGCAGAGGGCTTTTCGCCTGTTGCCATGTAAAGAGCCGCATATTCCTCCGCACCCTTTGAAATGCTTTCTGAAACCTCGGTAAGCTTCTTTTCAATAGCTGCCTTGTAAAGCTTGCCATATTCCTCCGCACCTGTTTCAGCCGCTGCTGTTATCTCGTCAACCTTTTTCTCAAAAGAAGCCTTGTAGATATCCGCATACTCCTCGGAAGCCTTTTCAAGCTTATCGGTAAGAGCGTCTATCTGAACCTGAACAATAGCCTCATCGTAATCTGTAAGCTCATCGCTGAGTAGGTCAGTAAACTTTTCCGAGCGCTCGGCTGCCTCCGTATCATCAGCATAGGGAGTATTGTACTGCCATGCGTAGTTATATTTGAGATTTTTGCTTTCTATGGTCTCAAATCCGCTGTCGGTCATTACAGCAACGGAAAAATTGATGGAGTCAAACATCGAGTCCGTGTTGCTCTCAAAAAGAGTGCTGTAATCGGGAAGCGCTATAAAGCCTGTTATTTTCAGTGCTTTTCCCTTGAGGGTAACAGTATCGCCAACTTTTATACCGTTATTTTTGGCAAAAACTCTGTCTATAGCTATTTCATCGTCCTGTGCAGGAAGAGAGCCGCTTAAAAGGCAAGGGGTATTAACAGCGTCCGACTGCTTGAAAACACGGATATCTGCCCCTGTTTCGGCTGTTTTTTCGTCAAAGTACAGATTGTCATAGAACGTCATGTCAATATTGCTTTCAAATGTATTCCGCAGCTCTTCGGGAAGAGGCTTGTCAAAGGTAACATGACCGTCCTCAATATTATAAAGCTCAAAGCTGTCATAATACGCTTTTTTCAGGCTCTCATTTCCAACACGCATACCCGAGCATATGGATATGAGCAGCACCATCATTATAAAAATGGCAATGTATTTGGTAGCGTCCTTTGCAAGCTCACGGGGCAGACGCTTGTTAAGTGGATTTTTCATCTGCACACCTCCGCTTACCAGTCAAGCTCTTCGGCTGAAAGTTTCTTTTCGTTGATTATCTGCTTTCTAACCATGCCGTCACGAAGCTTTACGACCTTGTCTGCCATGTCCTTGATAGCCTCATTGTGCGTTACCATGATGATAGTTGTGTTATATTTCTGATTTACAGTCTCAATAAGCTTGAGTATCTCTTTGGAAGTGTTGTAATCCAGCGCACCTGTAGGCTCATCGCAAAGTAGGATATCGGGATTTTTTACAATAGCTCTTCCGATGGAGCAGCGCTGCTGCTGACCGCCCGAAAGCTGAGAAGGAAGCTTATGACGATGCTCATACAGTCCGAGAGTTTTCAGTATCTCATCAACATCAAGAGGGTGGTCGCTGAGATATGCGCCTGTTTCAACGTTTTCCTTTATGTTAAGGTTGGGTATAAGATTGTACATCTGGAATATGTAGCCAAGATGCTTTCTGCGATATTCTGTCAGCGAGCGTTCATTCATATTTTCTGTCTTTTCACCGTCTATGGAAATATAACCCGAGTCAGCGTCATCTATTCCGCCTATGATGTTAAGAAGTGTGGATTTGCCGCTTCCCGAAGGGCCGAGAAGAACGCAGAACTCACCCTTTTCTATGCCAATGTTTATTCCTTTAAGTACCTCTACCTTGCTTTCCCCGCTGCCATAGCTTTTTCTGATATCGTTTATTTCAATAAACAATGCTGAGCACCCCTTTACTATAATGAATACATGAACAGATGTTCATGTATTCATTATAGTGTCTGTTTCGGGTTTTGTCAATAAAAAACAATGCTATTTAACATCAATTCGTATGGCTATACAATGAGTTAGCTATAGACAACTGCACTTTTGGGTAATTTATACTAAGCACCAATTAAAAACTATACAAAAAATTGAGCATAATCTTGCGTATATGGATTATGCGATGATTTTTTGTATATAGTTTTGTTGGTGATTAGTATTATACTATGCCGAATACCAAAAGACAATGCGCATATTTCTAATCAAAGCAAAAGGCTGCGCAGAATGACCTGCACAGCCTTTGATTTATGTATTCAATTTACTGTTAAAGGAACTCAGCCCATTACAGCAACTACTTCGTGAACACCGCTTGTGATACCGGAAATAACATTTCCGTCAACAGCCTTGCCGTCCACGGTAAGGGACTTGATGCCCTTGGAAACGTGATCGGGGTTCTCGATCTTGATGTTGAATGTTGCACCTCTGAACTGACGGGATATGGTGTAGCCGTCCCAAGCCTTAGGAATGGAAGGATCGATCTTCAGTCCGTCGTAAGAAGGAATGATACCGAGGATATACTGGGAAATTGCAACGAAGTTCCATGCAGCTGTACCTGTGAGCCAGCTGTTCTTAGCCTCGCCGAATCTCTTAGCGTCCTTACCTGCGATCATCTGAGCATATACATAAGGCTCGGTTCTGTGGAGCTTTTCATCTTCCTGATATACGGGAGCGATCCTTGTGTAGTAGTCAAATGCCTTGTCGCCCATGCCTGCATATGCTGCTGCGCACATGATCCATGCGTTGTTGTGGCAGAATATACCTGCGTTCTCCTTGTATCCGCCGGGATATGTGGAGATCTCGCCGTACTCAACGATATATCTTGTAAATGCGGGATTGTTAAGAACCAGACCGTGGGAAGTACCGAGATACTTGTCGATGCTTGCAATGGTCTTATCGGTGAACTCCTTGCCGCCTACATCGGACATGATGCAGAAGCCCTGAGGTTCGATAAAGATCTTGCCCTCTTCATTCTCGTGAGAGCCGACCTTCTTGCCGTAAGCATCGTATGCACGGAGGAACCAGTCGCCGTCCCAGCCGTAGTCAATGATAGCCTGCTTCATCTTGTCGATCTCAGCCTGTGCCTTGTCGGCTTCCTCGGTGTTGCCCATTCTGCGGCAAAGCTCAACATACTCAGGTCCGATATATGTGAACATACCTGCGATCATTACGGACTCGGCAGTCTGCTCGTTAAGAGGCTCGCCTGTTTCGGGGTTAACTTCCTTAGCGATATTGCTTGCAGTGTTCTGGAAGCTTTCGCCGGGAACACGGGAGAAGCAGTTCAGGTTAAGGCAGTCGTTCCAGTCTGCACGGCCGATAAGAGGCAGACCGTGAGGTCCCTTGTTGTTTACAACGTGATAGAAGCTTCTCTTCAGGTGGTCAAGGAGGGGCTGAGCAAGCTTGGAATCATTCTTATAATCTACCATTTCATTAAGAATGTCGTAGTCGCCTGTTTCCTTGATGTATGCAGCTGTGGAAAGGATCATCCACAGGGGGTCATCGTTGAAGTTTGTACCTGCGGCATCGTTGCCCTTCTTGGTAAGGGGCTGATACTGGTGGTAGTTTCCGCCATCCTCAAGCTGAGTAGCGGCGATATCAAGTATTCTCTCTCTTGCTCTCTCGGGGATCTGGTGAACGAAGCCGAGGATATCCTGGTTGGAATCACGGAAGCCCATTCCTCTTCCGATACCGCTCTCAAAGTAGGAAGCGGAACGTGAAAGGTTGAATGTAACCATGCACTGATACTGGTTCCAGATATTTACCTGTCTGTTGAGCTTATCATCGGGAGAAGAGATGGTGTACTTAGCAAGGAGCTCGTCCCAGGTCTTCTTCAGCTCTGCAAGAGCAGCGTCAGCCTTTTCAGCGGAATCGAACTTCTTCATCATCTCGTATGCACGGGACTTGTTCATGGTTCCGTCAGCATTGAACTTCTCGGGATAAGGATTCTCAACATAGCCGAGAACGTAAACGAGAGTCTTTTCCTCGCCTGCTGCAAGAGTGATCTCCTTGCAGTGGGAAGCGATGGGAGACCAGCCATCAGCAACAGAGTTGCGAGGCTTGCCCTCAAATACAGTCTCAGGATCTGCAAAATCATTGTAAATGCTTCCCATAAATGTCTCACGGTCGGTATCAAAACCGTCGATAGGCTCATTTACGGTGTAGAAAGCAAAGTGATTTCTTCTTTCCTTATATTCGGTCTTGTGGTAAATTGTGCTGCCCTCGATCTCGACCTCACCTGTGTTGAAGTTTCTCTGGAAGTTGGAGCAGTCGTCCTGAGCGTCCCAAAGGCACCACTCAACGAAGGAGAAAAGCTTGAAGGTCTTCTTTTCGCTGCTCTCGTTCTTGAGAACTACCTTCTGAACTTCACCTGTGAAGTTCTGAGGAACAAAGAAAGTAACTTCAGCGGAAAGACCGTTCTTCTTGCCCTTGATAACTGTGTAGCCCATACCGTGACGGCATACATACTCCTCAAGCTCAGTCTTTACGGGAGACCAGCCGGGATTCCATACAGTGCCGTTATCGTTTATGTAGAAATAGCGTCCGCCTGCATCTGCGGGAACGTTGTTGTAACGGTAACGTGTGATTCTTGCCAGACGAGCGTCCTTATAGAAGCTGTATCCGCCTGCTGTGTTGGAAATAAGGCTGAAAAAGTCCTGTGTTCCAAGATAGTTTATCCAAGGATAAGGGGTTTTGGGAGATGTGATAACATACTCCTTGGCAGCGTCATCAAAGAAACCGAATTTCATTGAACATACCTCATTTTTCATAATTTTAGTTAAACCTCCCGCATTGTCACGGAACGGAATGACTGTCGGGATATACTTTGACCCACTCCCGGCAATCCTTATAGATATTTTACCATATTAAACGTTTAAATTCAACTGTAATGTGTCATTTCTACCCAACAAATAATTTAAACGTTTTTTGTGCATTTATTACAAAGAAATAAAAAGGGCATACGTGATCCCTTTGCTGCAGGTATTACGTATGCCCTTTGAGGAAAATATATCAGCGTCAGTTCTGATGCTGATTGTTCTGCTGGTTCTGCTGCTGATTCTGACGGCAGTTCTGTCCCTGCTGCTGTCTGCCCTGACGGTTCTGGCTGTTCTGCTGATTCTGATTGTTCTGCTGGTTATTCCGCTGATTGCTGCTGCGGTTGTTCTGCTGGTTCTGATTATTGCACATTTTATATCATCCTTTCCGTATGCACCGCAAATGACTGCTGCGCAGGCAGATGAAGCTGCCACGATAGCTATTATGGCTGCAAAGCAAGTTTTTATTCCTGTCACTATTATTTTCATAAAATTTCTTGCAATAACCGAATATAAACTGTATAATAGTATTACTGAATAAAATAACCGAAAGGTCGGATAAATTTATGAGAACTTGCGGCGTTCTTATGCACATTACAAGCCTCCCGTCTCCATACGGAGTGGGAACTCTCGGCAGCGAGGCATATAAATTCGTTGATTTTCTGAAAAAAGCAGGTCAGACCTACTGGCAGATTCTTCCTGTAGGCCCCACAGGCTTCGGTGACTCTCCTTACCAGAGCTACTCGGCTTTTGCGGGAAATCCCATGCTCATCGACATTGACGAGCTTATCAAGGCAGGACTTGTGTCCGAGGACGACAAGGATCTGAAGATACTTGCGGAAAAGAAGGAGTTTGCGGACTTCGGTCAGATGTTCTCCTTCAAGCGCCTTATCCTTGCCAAGGCTCATGCTGCCTTTACGGCAAATGCCGACAGCGAGCAGATGTATCTTTTCGGCAAATTCTGCCGAAAGAATGCCTGGTGGCTGGACGATTATGCGATGTTCATGTCAATGAAGTATTTCTTCAAGCAGGTCATGTGGACTGAATGGGCTGACAGCTACCGTCTCAGAGACCCTCAGACCCTTGCAAAATATGCCGAGGAACACGGTGTTGACATTGACTGCTGGAAGTTCATGCAGTTTCTCTTCTTCCGTCAATACAAGGATCTGAAAAAATACGCCAACAAGCGTGGAATAAGCATTTACGGCGATATGCCCATCTATGTTTCCATGGACTCCTCCGACATCTGGGCAAATCCCGAAATGTTCATGCTCGACAGTGACAGAAAGCCTACAAAGGTGGCAGGCTGCCCTCCTGATGATTTTTCTCCCACAGGTCAGCTCTGGGGCAATCCCCTTTATGACTGGGACTATATGGACAAGAATAACTATAAGTGGTGGATAAAGCGTGTTCAGTACAGCGCAAAACTGTTTGACCTTACCCGTATCGACCATTTCAGGGGATTTGAGAGCTTCTATGCGATTCCTGCCGGCGACAAGACCGCTGAGCACGGCGAATGGCTGCAGGGTCCTTCAATGAAGCTTTTCAGTGCAATAAAGGCAGATCTTGGCGATGTTAAGCTGGTAGCGGAGGACCTTGGCTTCCTTACCGATGAGGTTAAGGCTATGCTCAAGGCAGCAGGCTATCCCGGAATGAACGTTCTCGAGTTCGGCTTCGGCGGCGAGGACAGCAGCTATCTTCCCCACAATTATGTTAAAAACAGCGTTGTATATATCGGCACTCACGATAATGAGACAGCTCTCGGCTGGTATCTTGCTCAGGACAAGGCAGGAAAGAAGCGTATCAGAAAATATCTTGGACTGGATAAGTCCGCTTCGGACAGCAAGGTTGTCCGTGAGCTTATCAGATGCGCATACGCAAGCGTATCCGAAAACTGCGTTATCCAGATGCAGGACTGGCTCTGCCTTGACAATTCCGCACGTATGAATATCCCCTCCACCATCGGCGGCGGAAACTGGGCTTGGCGCATGGATAAGGACGCCTGCACAAAGGAGCTTGCGAAGGCAATGAAGAAAATGGCTAAGACCTATTTCCGCAAGGTTCCTAAGGGTGAATGATATGAAAAGGCTTACGATGATAGGTGCGGCAGTTCTTTCTGCCGCACTGCTCCTTACAGCCTGCGGCGATACAGCTCAGAAAAGCACGGCCACAGATACATCTGCAGTTTCCGAAGCTGTCTCAAAAACTCCCGAAACTCCCGAGAAATTTCAGGCGGCAATGGTGTCACGCTCACTGTACAGCCTTGGAAATACATCAAGGCTCAAAGCAAAGCTTCGTCAGGCGCAGTCAGGCGAGGATATGACCGTGGCATACATCGGCGGCTCCATTACCCGTGGTGAAACAGCAGGTGCTGAGGGCTGCTATGCAAAGCTTTCCTACAATTACATCGCAGAAAAATACGGCACATGCGATAATGTCAAATACGTCAATGCAGGTGTCAGCGGAACTCCCTCGGTGCTGGGAAATCTCAGACTGCAAAAAGACGTGCTGGACTATAACGCCGACATTGTTTTCGTGGAATTTGCGGTAAACGACGCTCAGGACAATACTCACAAGGAATCCTATGAGTCACTTGTGCGGACAGTTCTCACACAAGAAAATGACCCTGCGGTGGTGCTTATTTTCAACAGAACAGCAAACGGCTACACCGCTCAGGAATACATGAAAGAGATAGGCGATTATTATTCCCTGCCAATGATATCCGTGGCAGACGCTCTTACTCCCGAATTTGACGAGGGCAGAATGACATGGGAGGATTACTCAGATGACCAGTCACACCCGAACACCGAGGGTCACAAGCTTCTTTGCAGCTTTATTGAAAATCTGCTGACGCAAGCCGAAAATGCTCCCGATGAGGAATACACACTCCCGCCTGCATACAGGTTCGGTTATCCGTTTATGGATTCACAGCTTGTAACTCCCGAAGCTCCCACGGCAGAGCTTATCAGCCTTACCGACACAGGTTCCTTTGAAGCTGTGGAGCAGGGCGCAACTGACTTCCCCACCAGCTGGAAGCTTTCTGATGGTACTGACCCGCTTAAATTCAAAGCCACCGCAAGCAGCGTATTCTTACTTTTCAAGCGTAATAATTCCGACACAATGGGTTCCTTTGAGGTCTATATAAACGGCGCAAAGGTCAAGACTATCCACTCCAACCAGAAAGATGGCTGGAACGAGCCTTATTCTGAGCTGGCAATCAAGTTCCAGACCATAAAGGATATGGATATCGAGATACGTCCCGCAGAGGGCAGCGAGGACAAGAACATAACCATTCTCGGCGTGGCTGTGGCTGCACAGGAATCGACACAATAATTTATACTCTATAGGCAAAAGAAAAAGCGTTCATTCTCAATGAGTGAACGCTTTTATTTATATTTGGGTTTTATCAGCTGTTTTTATCGGTGGTGTGGAACTGCTTTAGGTTGCCTATCTTCTCGTTTCTCTCGTCAAGAACCTTCTCAACGTCGGACCATTCAAGTCCCTGATTAACGGCAAGCACCATTACATGATAAAGCAGATCGTTTATCTCGTTTTTAAGCTCCTCATTGTCACCGTTCTTTGCGGCAATAATAGTCTCGGCAGCCTCTTCGCCAACCTTCTTGCAGATCTTGTCAACGCCCTTTTCGTAAAGGTAGCAGGTGTATGATTTTTCGGGAGCATTGCCCTCGTCAAATGCTTTCTTGCGGAGCTTCAATACTTCAAATATTTCCTGATATACGGTCATTTTACTTCTCTCTTTCCTCATTTAAATTTATGAGCTTCATTGTATCCATATCAAGCTCACGGTAATAGCAGTTGTTGGGAATGCCCTTATAGCTTGTGTGGCAGATGTTTCCCTTGTCGGGAGTTGCCATGAACACCAGCGAATTCTGCTCACAATTTACAAATATCCTGTGAAGAGTAAAGGTGTTGCCCGACTCCTGCCCCTTGAACCAGAGTTTATTGCGGGAGGTGCTCCACAGCACTACCTTTTTCAGCCTGATAGATTCCTCCAGTGCCTGCTTGTTTATGTATGCGATAAGAATAACCTCTTTTGTATCCATATTCTGCACCGCTACGGGGATAACGTGATTTTCACGAGACATATCGCTGAGCTTGTTCCAGTCCAGCATAAGCTCGTTTGTTTCCTCAATAAGTCCCATTTATGCTATCCTTTCGGTCATATTATTCTTACGGGGATATTATGGCGTTTAAGCTCTGCCTTGACTTCCCCGACAGTAAGCTCTCTGTAGTGGAAAAGTGATGCGGCAAGGGCTGCGGTAGCTCCTGTTTTCTCAAACACCTCGGGGAAGTCGGAAAGCTTTCCTGCGCCGCCGCTGGCAATAACAGGGATAGACACATTATCACACACAGCTTTCAGCATATCAATGTCAAAACCTGCCTTGGTTCCGTCAGCGTCAATGGAGTTAAGGCAGATCTCTCCAGCGCCCAGCTCTTCTATGCGCCTTACCCAGTCGATAAGGTCAATGCCCATATCCACACGGCCGCCGTTAATATAAACAGTCCACTTATGGTCGCCTATCTTCTTTGCGTCAATGCCAACGCATATGCACTGGCTGCCGAAAATATCTGCGCCGTCCTTGATAAGCTGAGGATTTTTCACAGCCTGGGAATTGACGGACACCTTGTCAGCGCCAGCTCTCAGAATATCCCTGATATCATCAACGCTCTTTATCCCGCCGCCAACGGTGAGAGGAACGAAAACCTTTTTCGCAGTTTCACGTACTACGTCAAGGAACACTCCCCTGCCCTCGTATGAAGCGGTGATATCGTAAAATACTATCTCATCGGCACCCTGTCTGTTGTATTCCTCGGCACATTCAACGGGGTCGCCCACGTCCTTTATGCCCTCAAACTTTATTCCCTTCACTACCTTACCATCACGGACATCAAGGCAGGGTATTATTCTTTTAGCAAGCATATCAAACCTTCCTTTCGTTCGTATCAGGCAAGCTCAGCAAAGTTTCTGAGCATCTGCAGTCCCACTTCTCCGCTCTTTTCGGGGTGGAACTGTGCGCCGTAAACATATGCTCCGTCATGAACGAGAGCGGTTATTTTTCCGCCGTAATCACAGTATGCGGAAACATTTGCATCATCGCACACAGCGGCATAGGAGTGGACGAAGTAAACATAAGGGTGCTCCGGAAGTCCTTTCAGAATGGGGCAGTCCCTGTTTATCTCCAGCTCGTTCCAGCCCATGTGTGGGATTATCATATCCTTACGGTCTATCTTCTCGACCTTTCCGCCGATAAGCCTCAGACCGTCAGTCTCTTCAAACTCATAGCCCTTGTCAAATATGAGCTGCATACCGAGGCAGATACCGAGAAATGGCTTTTTTCTTGCCTCTTCCCTGATGGTATCCACCAGACCGCTGTCACGGAGCATTTTCATTGCCCATGGGAAAGCGCCCACTCCGGGGAGAATGATCTCGTCTGCTGCGCATATCTCATTCTTATCAGCTGTAAGCTTGTTTTCAACGCCCAGATAATCAAGGGCGTTTTTCACGCTGAAAATATTTCCTGCGCCGTAATCAATGATAGCTATCATTTACAACACTCCTTTTGTGGAAAGCACCTCGCCGCCGTTTATAACAAGAGCTGCTTTAAGTGCGTGCGCCAGTGCCTTGAACATTGCCTCGTTCTTGTGATGGTCATTGGAGCCGTAGGGGCATTTAAGGTGAAGCGTGATTCCTGCATTAAACGCAAAGGCTCTCATGAACTCTTCGGTAAGGCAGTTATCGAATTCGCCTGTTCTGGGGTCATTGAAGCTGCATTCAAAAACAAGGAAAGGTCTGTTGCTGATATCAAGGCAGCAGAACCCAAGGCTCTCGTCCATGGGGATAAAGCTTGTTCCATACCTTGCAATGCCCTTCATATCGCCCACAGCCTGCTTGAATGCCATACCAAGCACAATACCTGTGTCCTCAACGGAATGATGACCGTCAACATAAAGGTCGCCTTTGACCGAAACGTCCATATCAAAGCCACCGTGAACACACAGAGCAGTGAGCATATGGTCAAAAAATCCTATTCCCGTATCAATGTTATGAACGCCCTTTCCGTCAAGGTCAAGCTTAACGGTAATCTGGGTCTCCTTTGTATTTCTTGTTATTTCGGCAATGCGCATATGATTTTTCCTTTCGTATCAAAGCTGCGGAAGAATTTCCCTGAGTGCTGCCAGAAACAGCTTGTTTTCACTTTCCGTTCCCGCTGTTATCCTGAGATAGCTTCCCATATAGCGGACGGCGATGCTTCTTTCCAGAAGCTTATCATAGATCTCCTTTGCCTTTGATGTTTTCACAAAAACAAAGTTTGTCACCGAATCGTACACCTTTTCAATATAGGTGCAGTTTTCAGCCAGTTCAAGAAGAGACCTTCTCAGCTGCTTTCTGCTCTCTATTATCTCAGCGGTGTATTCATTTATAAGCGATTTGTGCCTGAATATCTCGCAGGCAACTGCCTGAGTTACGGAATTTACATTGTAGGGCGACTTCACCGCTTTAAGAGCGTTTGTGATACCCTCGTCCGCAACGGCAAAGCCAAGTCTCAGGGCTGCCATTCCCATGCTCTTTGAACAGGTTTTCAGCACAATAAGATTATCGTACTTATCCACCTGATCCAGCACGCTTTCTCCCCAGAAATCCATATATGCTTCATCAATTACAACAAGACAGAAAACGTTCTTTATGAGCTTGATGATATCATTGCGTGAAACTCCCAGCGATGTTGGGTTGCAGGGATTTGAGAAGATGACCGCCTTAACATTGTTATTGTTGCAGCAGTCGATGACCTTTTGGATATCAACAGTCAGGTCGTCCTCTTTGTGCAGAGCCTTTATTTTCAGCTCATCAACATAGCCGTAAAAGGCATACATTGAAAAGTCGGGAGAAAGGGTGAGAACTGTGTCACCCTTTTCCAAGAACGCTCCAAGAATAACGCTTATCAGCTCGTCCGAACCGTTTCCTGCGGTGCATTTTTCGGGAGAAATGCCGTAAAAATCGGCAAAGCCCTTTGTTACAAGCTCCGCTGCGGAATCGGGATAGCGGTTGAAGTCGATATTGCGGACAGCATCGGCAATAACATCGCCAAGCTTGTCCCCGATATTGAAGCAAGACTCATTTGCGTCAAGTCTGACTGCATAATTTTCATTTATGGGAGAATAAGGCTCAATGCCCTTAAGCTTTTTGTTAAGCTCGTATGCCATTTAAAACAATCCTTTCAGAATTACTTGTCAAATCTAATCTTAATGGCATGAGCATGGGCGGTAAGACCTTCCTTTTCAGCGATGCAAACAATATCGTCCTTTGCATCAAGAAGAGCCTGCTCAGTATAGTAAATGAACTGAGAACGCTTTACAAAGCTGTTTACGGACAGAGGCGAGAAAAATCTTGCAGTTCCGCTGGTGGGAAGAACGTGGTTGGGGCCTGCAAAATAGTCGCCGAGAGGCTCGGGGCTGTAGCGGCCCATAAATACGGAGCCTACATTGTCAAGCTTTCCAAGGTATCTCATAGGATCCTCTACCTGAATTTCAAGATGCTCGGGAGCAAGGGCGTTTGCCAGCTCAAGTGCACAGTCAACGCAGTCGGTAACGATTATTGCGCCGTAATTGTCGATGGAAGAACGGATAATATCCTTTCTTTCAAGGGACTGCATCTGCTTTTCAAGCTCAGCGGAGGTCTCGTCAGCTATCTTTTCACTGGTTGTGATAAGGATTGCGGAAGCAAGCTTATCATGCTCAGCCTGAGACATAAGGTCGGCAGCAAGGAACTTGGGGTCAGCGGATTCATCTGCAACTATAAGTATCTCGCTGGGGCCTGCGATCATATCAATATCGACCTTGCCGTAAAGAAGCTTCTTTGCGGTGGCAACAAAAATGTTGCCGGGGCCTACTATCTTGTCAACTCTGGGAATAGTCTCTGTGCCGTATGCAAGAGCAGCAATAGCCTGCGCTCCGCCGCACATGAACACCCTGTCAACGCCTACAACAGCAGCCGCAGCAAGGATATCGGGATTGGGCTTGCCGTCCTTGCCTGGAGGTGTTACCATGATTATCTCCTTAACGCCTGCGATCTTTGCGGGAATAGCGTTCATAAGAACGGAGGAGGGATATGCTGCTGTGCCACCCGGAACGTAGAGACCTACTCTCTCCAGACCTCTTACACGCTGACCAAGAATGCAGCCGTTGGACTTTGCATCAATGAAGCTCTGCTCCTTCTGTCTGTGGTGGAACTCAGCAATGTTCTCCATTGCGTCCAGAAGCGCATTTACGAAATCCTCGTCTGCTTCGTCAAGTGCATCGTGGATAACATCAAGGGGAACTTCATAATATTCGGGGAGCTTGCCGTCAAACTTCAGGGTATATTCGTTTACAGCCTTGTCTCCGTTTTCCTTAACATTGTCGATGATGTCCGAAACTATTTCGGATATCTTCTTGTCGGTCTCGCCGTTGCGCTTTTCAACTTCCTTTAAGAAAGCGACTTCGGAAGTACCGTCTGCAATAATTTTTCTTATCATGACAAAACTCCTTATCAGATGTTGGCTTCAATAGCCGATATAAGCTTTTCTATCTCATTCTTGCGCAGCTTCAGGCTTACCATGTTGGCAATAAGGCGTGCGGAAATGGGACAGATATATTCATATACCTCAAGGCCGTTTTCCTTGAGAGTTGTTCCTGTTTCAACGATATCAACGATAGCGTGGGAAAGTCCCAGCAGAGGCGCCAGTTCAACGCTTCCCTCTATCTTAACGATATCAACGTCCATATTCTTCTTTTCAAAGAATGTTCTTGCAACGTTGGGGTACTTTGTGGCGATAGTTCTTACGTGAGTACCCTCATAGAAGTTCTCGCCTTTTTTGCCTGCAAGAGCAAAGCGGCACTTGCCGAAGCCAAGGTCGGAAAGCTCAAAGAACTTGCCGCTCATTTCTATGATAGTATCCTTGCCTACAACGCCAAGGTCGCACACGCCGTTTTCAACGTAGGTAATAACGTCCGCTGCCTTTGCAAGGACAACTTCGATATCGTCTCCCACGGGGAGAATGAGCTTTCTGCCCTTTTCATGGACAGCTGTGCAGTCGTAGCCAAGCTTTTCAAGCAGTGCCACGGTATCCTTTTCCAGTCTGCCCTTTGTGAGAGCTATTCTCAGGGGTCTTGATATATTGCTGTTCATATCTGAAGTTCTCCTTTATTACAGTTTCTCGGAAGTAATGGTATCGGAAACGATGTCTATTCTTCCGATCTTCTTCTTTGCGGCATAGGCACGTACTTCTTCAATAATATCAAACACAGCTGTCTCAGCGGTAAGGCCTTCGGAAATAAGCTTGCTGCAATGTACAGCCGCATCGGTCTCATGACCGTCTGTGCCGAATACAATAACGTCAACAGGCTTGGGACGGAAGTCTATCTTCTTCATCTCAGCTCTTGCAACTGCGTCAACATTTACTGCAAAGCCTGCGGCGGGAACATCGTAGCCGAACTCGGAAAGAAGCTTGTCGTATCTTCCGCCTGAAAGAACAGCGTCTCCGCAGCCCTCGATATAGCCCTTTATAACAGTACCTGTGTAGTAGTCCATACGGTTTACAAGACCAAGATCAATGGTTATCATGCCCTTGTAGCCAAGAGCGTTGGCTCTCTCATAGGTCTCTTTCAGTTCGGCGAGGACCGCATCTGCCTGTGGGTCGGAATAAAGCTTTGCAGCCTCTTCAAATACCTCTTCGCCGCCGAAAAGTCTGGGCAGCTGCTTGAGCGCCCTTGCTGCCTCGCTGTCCCCTACTGTATCAAGGAGATCGTTCAGAGCGGGATAGTTCTTTACCTCGATAAGGCTTCTGATATTCTCGGCAGTATCGCTGTCGCAGTCAAGCTTTTCTATCATTGCCTTGAAAAATCCGATATGACCAAGCTCCAGGCGGAAGCCCTCTGTCTGGAATGAGGAAAGCACCTCAAGAGCATTTGAAAGTATCTCAAGCTCTGCACGCTTTGAAGCGGAGCCGATAAGCTCGATACCCGTCTGGCGGATCTCATCGCTTCTTCCTCTCATGCTGGGCTTGCTGCGGTAAACGCTCTGACTGTAGCACAGTCTGATAGGAAGCTCCTGCTCTCTCAGACGTGTAGCGGTCATACGTGCGATAGGCATTGTGGAATCGGGACGAACTACCATAAGTCTCAGCTTGTTATCCACCAGCTTGTACATACTTTCCTGAGGAAAATATCTTGACTTCATGTTGAAAACATCGTAAAATTCCAGTCCCGGAGTGATTACCTCGGAATAGCCCTTTGCCTTGAAGCTGTTCTGGAGCCTTGTTTCCACTGCACGGACAGCAGCGCAGTCCTCAAAAAGCAGGTCCCTTGTTCCCTCGGGGGTGATCAAATCAAATCTTTTCATAACTATCTCCCAAATTTTATTACATTAAAGTGATACCATATTACCGAATTATCATACTACTATAATAACATAATAATCATATCTTGTCAAGGCTTGCCGATAAATTAGGCAATATGACCCTTGATAATCAAAAAATCCCTGTTAAGCTTGTCTATATCAACGGAACCGTCATCTCTGACGGAGCTTGCTTCAACGGTAAAGTCGCCGCTGTAGCCCATTTTCCTCTCAAATGCGAAAAATCTTTCAAAATCTACATGACCCTCGCCGAAATGCAGCGTCCGCAGGTCTGACCAGTCCTTTACTCCCCCACCATAGTCGTTGATGTGCAGGTGACGGATATTGTCAGTCCAGAGCTTTTCATCATACACCTTGTCAAGCTCACCGTGAAACTCAGCCATTTTCGTATCAAAGGTGAACGGTATATGGGGATATTCCTCCGCCAGCTCTTTAAGATGAGCCGCAGGAGTGGAATGATTGCAGACAACATTTTCAACGGTAAGCATCAGTCCATGCTCAGCAGCCATATCCGCAAGCCTGCCGTAAGCTCTAAGATTTGCGCCGAAATTGCTGTCGGACACAAGCCCGTTCCACAGATGAAGCACCAGCAGCTTTGCGCCCACCCTTTCGGTAGCCTTGCAGTTCATTTCAAACCGCTCATATGCCAGATCATCTTCGGCAGCGATAAGCTCGCCTATGCTTTTTTCGCAGTGGACGGCGGGGATATCAAGCCCCATCGCCTTTACATCATCGGCAATACTATCAAGCTTATCATACCACGAATCATAGAGCATAAACTCAAATCCGTCGCAATGGAGCTGCTCCGCAAAGCCTGCCAGAAGCCTGTGATCTCTGCCGTTTTTTCTTGTTATAAGCGCTCCCGTGGAGCATAATACCTTGTGCATAGCTCACCTCAGAAAAGACTTATCTGGTCGGACTTGGGCAGATCGCCCATGGCTCCGATAGACTCCAGCTTCTCGATAACGGACTTTGAAACTCCGCTGCGCTCCTGAAGCTCATCAATGGAAATGAAATCTCCCTGCTGAACCGTGTCATAAAGCGCCTTTGCCGCATTTTCACCAACGCCGCCCGCAGCCGCAAAGGGCATACGTATCTTTCCGTCCTCCACCTTGTATTTTGTGGCGTGGGACTTAAAAATATCAATGGGCAGGAAGTCGTAGCCTCTTGCCATCATCTCGTTGGTGAGCAGCAGCATATCATATGTGCCCGAATCCTTGGCAGTCTTGTCATTTCCCTTTGCCTTTATCTCGTTCATCTTGAACTTGACGGCTTCTCTGCCCTGCATAGCAGTTTCGGCATCGAAATCTTCGCCACGAACTGTAAATATGGTAGCGTAAAATTCCAGCGGATAATAGACCTTGTACCACGCAAGCTTGTTGGCTGCAATAACATAAGCCGCCGCATGGGCTTTCGGGAACATATATTTTATTTTCAGACAGCTGTCAATGTACCACTCCGGAACATCGTGGTCACGCATGGTCTGCTTCATCTCCTCGGTGAGGAGCTTTGGAGCCTTACCCTTACGGGTTATCTCCATTATCTTAAAGGAAAGGTTGGGATCAACGCCGTGATAGATAAGATATGTCATGATACCGTCACGGCAGCCGATAACGTCCGAAATTGTGCATATGCCGTTTTTGATAAGGTCCTGCGCATTGCCCAGCCATACGTCCGTACCGTGGGAAAGTCCCGAGATCTGGAGCAGGTCGGAGAATTTTGTGGGCTTTGCATCAAGAAGCATCTGCATGGCAAATCCCGTACCCATCTCAGGGATAGCAAGGGTTCCTGTCTGCCAGCCGATATCCTCAGCGGTAACGCCCAGTGCTGCGGGCGACTGATAAAGGCTCATTACCTTTTCGTCCGCAGGGAAAATATCCTTTGTCATAACGCCTGTCATGTCTTCAAGATGCTTGTAAAGTGTGGGCACATCGTGTCCAAGCTCGTCAAGCTTCAGGATAGTATCATGGAGTGAATGGAAGTCGAAGTGGGTTGTGACGAAGTTGGACTTTGGGTCTTCCGCAGGGTGCTGAACGGCGGTAAAGTCGTAAACCTCATAATCAGAGGGAACAACGACCATTCCTCCGGGGTGCTGACCTGTGGTTCTCTTAACGCCAGTGCAGCCCAGTGTGAGCCTGTTTTCCTCAGCCTTTGAAACGTGCTTGCCAACGGCTTCAAGATAATGCTTTACGTAACCGTATGCGGTCTTTTCAGCAACCGAACCTGTGGTTCCCGCCTTGAACACGTTCTCGCTTCCGAAAAGTGTCTCGGTGTATTTATGAGCGGAGGTCTGATACTCGCCCGAAAAGTTAAGGTCGATATCAGGCGCCTTGTCTCCGTTAAATCCAAGGAACGTTTCAAAGGGGATATCGTGACCTTCTCTTATGTATTCAGTGCCGCACTTGGGGCACTTTTTAGGCGGCAGGTCATAGCCCGAGCCGACCGAACCGTCGGTTATGAACTCGCTGTTTTTGCAGTTGGGGCAAAGATAGTGGGGCGGCAGAGAGTTTACCTCCGAGATACCTGACATATTTGCAACGAATGATGAACCTACAGATCCACGGGAACCTACCTGATAGCCATGCTCATTGGAGTTTGCAACAAGCTTCTGGGCGATCATGTACAAAACCGCAAATCCGTTTTTGATAATGGAGTTCAGCTCCTTGTCAAGACGCTTCTGAACGATGTCGGGCAGCGGGTCGCCGTAAGTCTCCTTAGCTCTTTGCCATGTGATTCGGGGAAGCTCCTCCTCGGCATTATCCATGCTTGGGGTGAATGTTCCCGGCGGAATGGGTCTGATATCTGGATCGACCATATCCGCTATCTTGTTTGTATTGGTAACAACGACCTCGTAAGCCTTTTCCTTGCCAAGATAGGAAAATTCCTCCAGCATTTCATCAGTCGTCCTGAGATACAGCGGCGGCTGATATTCGGCATCGGCAAACTTGTCGTACATAAGTATCTTTCTGAATATAGAGTCCGCAGGGTCCATAAAATGAACGTCGCAGGTGGCAACAACGGGTATGTTCAGCGCCTCACCCAGCTTAACGATCGTTTTGTTGAACTCCTGCAGATCCTCAACGGTGTTGATATTCTCGTAATCCTCATCACGGATAAGGAACTGGTTGTTGAGGGCAGGCTGTATCTCCAGATAATCGTAAAATGAAGCTATCTCGCAGAGAACGTCCCATGGTCTGCCGTCACGGACAGCAGTGAAAAGCTCGCCCGATTCGCAGGCGCTTCCCACGATGAGGCCCTCACGGTACGTGAGCAGCTCGGACATGGGTATTCTCGGCCGCCTGTGGTAATGGTTCAGGTGGCTGAACGAAACCAGCTTGTACAGATTTTTAAGTCCCGCATTGTTGCGCACAAGGATTATCTGATGATAGGTTCTCAGGAGCCTTGGGTCAACGTTCTTGGTAACGCTGTTTATCTCGCTGATGTTCACACAGCCGTGCTCGGTGATAAGACGTGTGGCAAGCTTGATGAAAATGCGTCCCAGCATTTTTGCGTCCTCAAAGGCACGGTGATGGTCAAACTCGCCCAGTCCAAGATGCTTTGCCACAACATCAAGCTTGTGCTTTTTAAGCTCGGGGAGCATACTACGGCACATTACCACCGTATCAATAGTGGAAAAATGGAACTCAATGCCGTGACGGAGACATTCCGCACGGATAAAGGACGTATCAAAGCCCGCATTGTGGGCAATAAGCACGGGATCTTCACCGCAGTATTCAATGAATTTTTCCAACGCTTCCTTCTCGGAGGGCGCACCCTTGACCATTTCGCCCGTGATACCCGTAAGCTTTGTTATCCTCTCGGGGATAGGACGCTCGGGGTCGGCAAAGCTGGAAAATGTGTCGCATAGCTCCAGGTCACGGAGCCTTACTGCGCCGTACTCGATGATCCTCTCGCCTGTAGCTGAAAAGCCCGTTGTCTCCAGGTCGAACACGATAAGCTCACCCTTGATGGGAACGTCCTTATAGACCTTGACAGCCTCAACGGTATCATCAACGGAATAGGCTTCGCAGCCGTATATTATCTTAAACTCTCCGCCGCCTTTTCTTATATCATCGCAGGCAGCCACCGCATCGGGAAATGCCTGAAGTCCACCGTGGTCTGTGATGGCAATAGCCTTATGTCCCCACGAATATGCACGCTTGATAAGCTTGTCCGCTGGGGTTATCGCATCCATCTGGGACATATTGGTGTGCATATGAAGCTCAACACGCTTTTCCTCGCAGGTATCAGTTCTTTCAAGCTTTTTCACCAGCATGATATCATTGGCACGCATGATAAATTCGTTGTCAAATGTATCAAAATCCGCCTTGCCCCTGATAACAACGGTGCAGCCCTTTTTGAGCTTTGCAAGAACATTTTCGCTGTCCTTGTCGGCAAAATCCTTTATGGAAATAGAACCTGTGTAGTCGGTAAGGCTAACAGTGGTTATGCGCTTTTCCTCACCCTTTTTGTTTTTTATCTCCTTTTCGGCATAGTCAAAAACATCGCCCCAGATAACAATTCCGTTTCTGGCTTCATTTATATCGCCGATGTTGGTAACGCTGTCGGCATAAATGCGCTTTCCCTTAACTATCTCAGCGCCGTCGCTCATTACGGGGATATCCTTGAAATCAACGGTGACTGTCTGAGGAGTCTCTTCCACATATGCGGGACGTGCAGGAATGTCAGGGTCGGGAATGGGCAGAGAATCGGAATAGACCTGCTTCATCATCTGCTCATAATGGTAGTCATTATCCTGCTCTGTCTGCTTTTCGATAAGCTTTACGGTAAGTTTTACGGAAAATTCCTCATTCAGCAGCTTTGCAAGAGCATTTTCAAAGCCAGCCCTTGACAAAAGCTCCGCACCGCCTCTTTTAAGCTCGATATGTACGGTATTGTTGTCGATATAATAAAACGCACCGTTAAGATGACCGTTTATCACTGCCATATCCTGCTTTAAACGCTTGACAGCCTCACCCGTGTATTTTGCGTCCAGCATATCGGGAGTATATCTGCACTTTACACGCAGATAGTCCAGCCCCACAGCCTTTGCCGCCGCACGCTCGAACTCGTCAAGGTTATCAAACCTTTGCAGCTGAGTAAACTTTGCAAACAGAACCATCTGCTTGCCGTCCTTGCTGTGGCATATTTTCAGCAGCTCTCCCCTGCCTACGGGGTTGGGAATATTATCGGTATATTCGGAAAAAAGCTCTTTTATCAGCAATTTCTGTTTTCCTCCCGCAGCTTGTCTATCTCAGACAAAAGCTCTTTCAAAACGTCCTCTTCATTTACTTTTCTAAGAAGCCTGCCCTTTCGGAAAATAACGGCACAGCCGTCTCCTCCCGCAATGCCGATATCAGCCTCGGCAGCCTCTCCGGGGCCGTTGACAGCACAGCCCATGACTGCAACCGTGATATCCTCGGGGATATCCTTTACCGCAGCTTCAACGCTCTTGGCAAGCCCTACAATATCTATCCTTGTGCGTCCGCAGGTGGGACATGACACAAGCTTTACTCCGTGACCAAGACCGATTGCTTTGAGAATATCCTTTGCAGCTGCCACCTCGGTAACAGGGTCATCAGTGAGGGAAACACGGATAGTCTCGCCTATGCCGTCACAAAGCAACGAGCCAATTCCAACAGCCGATTTGATAAGTCCCATATGAGCCGTGCCAGCCTCGGTAACACCAAGATGCAGAGGATATTCAGTCTGCTCTGCCGCAAGGCGGTATGCTGCTATCATTGTCTTAACGTCGGATGATTTAATGGAAATTACGATATCATTGAAATCGCACTGCTCCAGCAGCCTTGCGTGACCTATAGCGCTTTTGACAAGAGCCTCGGCGCAGGGGCCGCCGTACTCGGCAAGAATATCCTTTTCAAGGGAGCCTGAGTTAACGCCTATCCTTATGGGGATATTTCTTGCACGGCAGGCATCGGCAACAGCCTTTACCCTGTCCATTCCGCCGATATTTCCGGGGTTTATGCGTATCTTATCCACGCCTGCTGCGGCACATTCCAGCGCCACCTTATAATCGAAATGGATATCCGCAACCAGAGGCACGGATATCCTGTTCTTTATGGCTTCAATGAGCCGTACATCTTTAAGCGACGGCACGGACACACGAATTATCTCACAGCCTGCCTCTTCAAGCGCCATTGCCTGACGGACATTGCCCTCCACGTCATCAGCAATAACATTGAGCATGGACTGGATATATATTTTCTTACCGTCAAAGGTAAGGTTTCCGACTTTTACGGGGTGGAGCTTTCTCATTTTGCATTCTCCTTTGATTTGCGGTATCTTTCAGCACAAGGCTACTTTATGATATTCTTCACATCATTGAATGTAACAAAGAGCATAAGCAGCATAAGCAGTGCAAAGCCCGCAAAATGTATCATACCCTCTGTTTCGGGCTTCATGGGCTTTTTGCGCATCGCTTCGATGATAAGGAAAACCAGTCTGCCGCCGTCAAGAGCAGGCAGGGGCAGGAGGTTGAAAATTCCCACGTTTACCGAAATAAGCATAGCTATTTCAAGCAGAAATCCTATATCAAAGCCTGATTCCTGAGCGCTTTCCGAGATAACCGTAACTATTCCCACAGGGCCCTGAAGATTGTTAAGACCGTATTTGCCTGTGATAAGGTCTTTCAGTGAAAGGAGCACAAGGCGTGAATAGTAACAGAACTTGTTTCCCGCCTGAGGAAGAAGATCAGCTGCTCCAAGCTTCTTGGCATATACCTTGAAATCATAGTTGAGCACACGCTCGCCTGTTTCTTCATCAACAGTGAGCTGGAATTTTACACCGTTCAGATCAAGCTTCCGACCGTCACGCACTACCACAAAATCAAGTACGCCGTCCCCGTCATTTCTGAGCTGATAGATGATGTCATTTGCAGTGAAGATATGCAGTCCGTTGACCTTTACTATCCTGTCGCCCACCTGCATACCCGCTGCCTGACAGCCCGAACCGTCGGATATCTCGGCAACGATATTTGTGGTGTATTGCTGTGCCACCAGAAGTGTCACTATGGAAATAAGAAAACCGAGTATCAGGTTCATTATGGCACCTGCTGCAATAACTGCCATTCTGCGCCAAACAGACTTATTTCGGAAGCTGTTCTCGCTGACAGCTTCCTCGTCCTCGTCCATGGAGCAGTAACCGCCAAGGGGCAGGATACGAATGGTAAAAAGCGTGTTTTTACCCTGCTTTTTGAATATCGCAGGGCCCATTCCTATGGCAAATTCCTTTACGTCTATCCCACATTTTCTCGCAACGATAAAGTGACCGAACTCATGTACCACCACGATCACGCAGAAAATAAGGATCGCACAGATGATAGAAATAACTGTACTCATTAGCTCCTCCGAAAATCAGCAGATGTGATATCTGCTGTCAATAAATGCTCTTGCAGCCTTATCTGCTTCAAGAACCGTGTCAACGCTGTCGGCGCACTTTACGGGTATCTCATCAAGTGCGGCGCATACTCCCCTGCCTATATCGTTAAAGCCTATCTTTTTGTCAAGGAAAAGCTCAACTGCACGCTCGTTGGCACCGTTCACAATACTTCCCGCCGTTCCGCCTGTTTCGGCAGCCCTGACAGCCGCAGCAAGGCATGGAAAAGCCTCCATATCAGGCTTTTCAAAGGTAAGCTTGCCATAATCGGTGAGGGAAAGCTTACCTGATGCCGAGGGCATACGCTCGGGATATGTAAGAGCCAGCTGTATAGGTATCTTCATATCGGGAACGCCAAGCTGAGCAATGACCGCATTATCCGCCAAAACTATCGCCGAATGGACAACGCTCTGCCTGTGGACAACTATCTCCACATCAGAGGGCTTGACGTGAAAAAGATGGCACGCCTCCATAAGCTCCAGCCCCTTGTTCATAAGTGTGGCGCTGTCAACGGTTATCTTTCTGCCCATTGACCAGTTGGGGTGCTTGAGAGCCTGCTCGATAGTCACATTTTCCAGCTCTTCAAAGGTCTTTCCGAAGAAAGGCCCACCCGAAGCGGTAAGGATTATCCCTTTGAGCTGCTTTGAAACCTCTCCTTTTATACCCATTATGCACTGAAAAATTGCGCTGTGCTCGCTGTCAACGGGAAGTATCTGCCTGCCAAGGTCGGCAGCCAGCTTCATAACGATATCTCCGCCTGCAACAAGAGTTTCCTTGTTGGCAAGAGCAACGTCCAATCCGCTTTCAAGAGCGGCAATAGTAGGCTTTAATCCGACCATTCCCACAACGGAATTGAAAGTGATATCCGCAGTATCGTCCGACGCAAGGGCGCACAGTCCCTCCATACCCGTAAGTATCTCCGTGCCTGTTCCGAAAAGCTCATTTTTTAAAGGCTTGACATATTCCTCATCAAAGATGCAGACCCTTTTCATGCCGAATTCTTTTGCCTGCTCGGCAAGTCTTTTATAGTTGCTTTTCAGAGCAGCGGAATGTATGCCGATACCGTGGAGCCTGCATACCTCGGCAGTCTGAGTGCCGATAGAGCCGCCCGATCCCAGCAGATTTATCTTCTTCATAAAAACGTCTCCAAAAAAATCAAGGTGCTGCCCTGCTCCGAATTTATCCGAGCTCGAAACAGCACCGTTATTTCACATCATCAGCTAACGCTGGAAACAAATATATTCTGACCGAATGCGTTGAAAACCAGCATGATATAAGGAAGCACAAAATAAACGCTGTCAAAGCGGTCAACTATTCCGCCGTGACCGGGAAGTATCTTGCCGTAATCCTTGATACCGTACTCTCTTTTGAGAAGTGAAGCTGAAAGGTCGCCCACCATGCTGATGGGAGTTGCAATCATCATTACAACGGAAAGCAGCAGGTAATTTACCTCAAAATCAATTCCGTTCAGGTGCATAACATACTTGTAGCCCATTGCGTAAAGAATGAAAACAATGACAGTTACCACAAGTCCGCCGACTGCACCCTCGACTGTTTTCTTGGGAGAGATATCGGGGCAGAGCTTGTGCTTGCCGAAGAATGTACCTACAAAATATGCACCGCCGTCAGGTATCCACGCAGCCATAAGAGCCATTATAACATAGGATATGCCGTGAACGCTGCTCATATTCTTCAGAGATACAAGGCAGGTAACGGAAAGTGTGATAAGGCAGGTGGTGGTCACCATCACAGCCAGCTTGTCAAAGGGCAGGCGCTTGTGATCGGCAACATATCCCGCAAACATAAGGAACACGATAACAGAAGCTGCAAGCAGTCTCCAGATATCGCCGATAAAATCAAACCATGTAAGCAATGGTATCGTCACAGCAAAGGCAATGCACATTGCAAAATGGCCCGGATACTTATTCACACCGCAGCCGCAGGCATGGAGAATCTCATACACGGACATTCCCGCTATTGCCGCTACAACAATGGGATAAAGCACGGTATTGCTGAGTATCATTACGATTATGCCAATAGTAATACCGATTATAGCAGTTATGATTCTTGTTTTCACGGTCAAACACCTCCAAAGCGCCTGCTTCTTGAAGCGTATGCTTCAAGAGCCTTATCCAGCTCTTTTTCATTGAAATCAGGCCATAAAACATCTGTAGAATACAGCTCGGCATACGCCGCCTGCCACAAAAGGAAATTGGAAAGCCTCAGCTCGCCGCTGGTGCGTATGATAAGGTCGGCATCGGGTGCTGAACCTGTGTAAAGCATTCCCGAAAAAAGCTTCTCGTCAATATCGGAGGGCTTAATGTCCCCATCGGCAGCAGCTTCCGCCAGTCGCCTTGCCGCATAAACAATATCATCTCTGCCGCCGTAGTTCATCGCAAACATAATCGTCATAGAGTCATAGCCCACAGAATTTTGCTCCAGCTTTATCATGCGTTCCCTGAGCTTTTCGGGAAACGGCTCCTTGCTGCCGAGAAACATTATCCTTGCTTTTTTGCCCGTAAACCGGTCAGCCTCGTCAAGATAATCGTAAAAAAGGCGCATAAGAGCATCTACCTCTTCCTTGGGGCGCTTCCAGTTTTCGGTGGAAAACGCAAAGAAAGTGGCATACTTTATTCCCCTGTTTCGGCAGGCGTCCATTATCTTGCGGAGATTATCGACTCCCGCCTTATGACCCGCAGGACGTGGAAGACCACGCTTAGCAGCCCATCTTCCGTTGCCGTCCATTATAAATCCCACATGAGCAGGAACATTTGCAGTGTTTTTAGAAAGATCAGATGCGCTTATAACTACACAACCTCTCTGTAAATCAAATATAGCCGCAGATCAGACGGTCATGATCTCCTTTTCCTTGTCAGCAACAACTGCGTCGATATCATCAACAGCCTTGTCAGTTACCTTCTGGAGATCCTTTTCGATAGACTTCATGTCGTCCTCGGTGATCTCGGAATTCTTCTTCATAGCCTTAAGCTTGTCAAGAGCATCTCTTCTTGCATTTCTTACAGTTACCTTAGCCTCTTCGCCGTCAGCCTTTACCTTCTTTACAAGCTCCTTACGGCGCTCCTCAGTGGGCTGAGGGAATGCAAGACGGAGTACCTTGCCGTCATTTGTGGGAGTGATTCCGATATCGGAAGCAAGGATAGCCTTTTCAATATTCTTGAGAGCAGACATATCCCAGGGCTGGATAACCAGAACTCTTGCCTCGGAAACGCTGATTGCAGCCATTGCGTTGATAGCTGTGGGAGTGCCGTAGTAATCTACCTGGATCCTGTCGAGAACAGCAGGGTTAGCTCTTCCTGCTCTTACTGTGGTAAGCTCTCTTTCAAGGGCTGCGAGGCACTTGCTCATTTTCTCCTGGGCTGTTTTAACTGTTTCGTGCATATTGATCTTTTCCTTTCAAAGTATATTTATCACATATTATTGCTTATTCGGGAACTACGAGTGTTCCGACATTCTTGCCCATGCAGGCATCATAGATATTTTCGGGACGGTTGAGGTCAAAAACAAGAATGGGAAGATTATTGTCCTTGCACATGGAAGCAGCGGTGCTGTCCATTACCGCAAGATTCTTGAGAAGTATCTCGTTGAATGTGAGCTTATCGTACTTGACAGCGTCATCATACTTGTTGGGGTCCTTATCGTAAACACCATCTACCATTGTAGCCTTGAGGACGATATCTGCCTCGATCTCGGCAGCTCTCAGAGTTGAAGCGGTATCTGTGGAGAAGAAGGGATTTCCCGTTCCGCAGCCGAAGATAACGACTCTTCCCTTTTCAAAATGTCTTACAGCCTTGTTTCTTATGTAAGGCTCTGCGACCTGAGGCATTGAGATAGCAGTCTGAACACGTACATCAAGTCCCATGGACTCCAGCACATCAGCAACAGCAAGTGCATTCATTGTGGTCGCAAGCATTCCGATATGGTCTGCACGGGTCCTGTCCATAGCGCCGCTGGAACGGCCTCTCCAGAAGTTTCCGCCGCCTACAACGATACCCATCTGAACGCCTGCATCGGCGCACTTCTTTATGCTTGCGCATATGGGCGTGATAACGCTGTAGTCAAGACCTGTTTTCTTATCTCCCGCAAGGGCTTCTCCGCTGAGCTTGAGAAGAACTCGCTTATATTTGATCTCATCGGGCATAATTCAAACATCCTTTCCCTCTATCATACATTTTCAATTATCTATTTTACACTATTTTGCTTATAATGTAAAGAGTTTTTTGTAAAAACTTGTCACAGAGAGAAATTATTTTACATAATTATCAAAAATATTTTCGCAGGCTGCGTTGTCGGCTGTAACAACATACATATAATAACCGCCGCTGTACTTTGAAAAATAATTCTCCAGCTTGTCATATTCATCGGGATTGTAACCCTCGAAATCCTTTTCTCTTGCAGTAATGCGCTTTTCAACCGCAGCTTCAAGAGCCGCTTCATCGATATCGGAAGCATCTATAACGAATATCTCATCCGCAAATCCGCCTGAGCCGCAGATGGACATTGCAAAGTCGCAGCCCTCGGGGATCTCAAAATCAAGATACATATGAACACGGTCAGCGCCGATATCAGCCATGGAGGGCAGCTCTACGGTGTTTTCTATCTCAGCAACGATATCCGCACAAGTGAAAGCTTCCTTGGTCTCGGAGGTCTCAGTTGTTTCCTCAGTCTCGCTGACGGTAGTTTCCTCGGAGGAAGCCGCTTCTGTTTCGCTCACAGTCTCGGAAACGGACTCAGTGACGCTTTCGGTCTCCGACTGAACGGAAGTATCTGCAGGAGCCCCGTTTCCTGCCCCGCAGGCTGTCATCATAACAGCACATAAAGCCGCCGCAGCGGCAAGACAATATTTCTTCATATCTACTATCACCTTTCAGAAAGACCTGCTGTTACAGACCTTTTCATATTTTTCTTATTCTCCGCTGTAAACGTGTGTACGAAGATATTCAAGCATAGTCCTGTAGGTAGGCTTCTTGAAATGCACACCGTCCGCCTCGGCGTCCTCCTCGGGAAATCTTCCGTCGGGTCCTTTGAGTGCCGTGTTAAGGTCAACATAGTAAACACAGCGGTTGTTTGCAAATTTAAGCAGATCGGCATTGAAGCTGTCGATATCCGAATTAAGGATAGGATTATCCTCGTCAGTTTCCCTCTCCCCTGTTACGGGCGGAACGGAAATGACATAGATATCCGTATTTTCCCTGTTGATGCTGTCAATAAAATCGCCATAATATGACAAAAGCTGCTCATCGGTATAGGTTCCCAGCATATTAAGTCCCAGCAGGATATAAACATGCCGGGGAGAAGCGGCATTAACCTTATCGGCTGCAAGGATCTCGCTTCCGTCTGCATTTGTAAGAGGTGTAGTGCCTATACTGACAACGCTCATTCCGATGCCTGCAGCGATCTGTTCCTCGGAGATAAAGCCGTATGTGCCAAGTCCCACCATAAGGGAGTCGCCCACAAACATACAGTCATCAAAGTAGCTTTCATCTACCTCTGCACTTTCGGCAATGGGGTTAATGTCGGCAGTAGATGTTCTTTCACTCACCGCCTCCGTTTCTGTTTCTGTTTCCGAAACGGTCTGTGAAACGGTAAAAGCCGTCACCTGAGATGCGCTGACATCAGCTTGGGGCTTATCATCGGCAGGCGAGCTGCTTTTCATATAAAGAGCAAAGCACGCAGCGAAGCTTGCTGCGGCAAATAATATTACAAAAGAAATACGGAATTTGATGCCGTTTTCCTTCTTTTTGCGGTCATAGTATGAGGACAAATCAATTCCATCCTTCCGAGTCTGAACCAACTTTCATTATGCCTGTAAGACAACTAAAAATATTATACTACAAGCTCATACAAAAATCAACAGCCCACATAATTAAAATTCTATGAACGTAGATACTTGTAGCTATGTACAGGGAACACATTTATTCAGTGTGTTCCCTGTAAAGTCTTATCCCGCCGCACTTTTGGCACATTCAAGCATGGTGTCGGCAAAAATGCCATATCCCCTTGTAGGGTCACGGACAAGCACATGAGTGACCGCTCCCACAAGTTTGCCGTTCTGGATAATGGGACTGCCGCTCATTCCCTGAACTATGCCGCCCGCTTTATCCAGCAGCCGTTCATCGGTCACATGAATGACCATATTCCTGCAGTCGATGGAATTGCCCATATCTATCTTTTCGATCTCGACCGAATAGCACTCAGGCTCGCAGCCGCTGATGGTGGCATATATCTCAGCCGCACCTGTCTGCACTTCCTGCCGCATTGCCACGGGAACTGCACTTTTAAGTGTGGGACTGCTGCCCATTTTGCCGTAAACGCCACATTCACTGTTCACAAGCAGGCTTCCGCTGGCTTTGTCGGAGGTGAACATTCCGATAAGCTCTCCCGGAGCGCCTGCCGTGCTTTTTTTCACGCCGCTGATATATACGTCAGCCGCTTCACCGCAGGACATGGTAAGCATCTCTCCCGTGTCCGTATCGCAGACAGGGTGGCCAAGACCTGCAAATATCCCTGTGGAGGGGTCATAAAAAGTCACCGTGCCTATGCCTGCGGAGCTGTCTCGCACCCACATTCCCGCACGGTAGCTGTCGTCCGAAGCCGCTTTGCCGGGTTTGAGAAAAACCACTCTGTGCTCACCGCTGCGTATCAGCTCCACACCAAGGGTCTTGCCGCCGCTTTCCTCGATAATGCGACTCACGTCCTTATTGCCCGAAACAGGCTTGCCCGAAATGCTGACGATAACATCGCCCTCGTCAATGCCTGCTTCTCTTGCAGGCGATATGATACCGTCACCAGTGTCAAAGCCCGTAAGCTCCACTACCAGAACTCCCTCGGTCATAAGCTTTATGCCAAATGGCGTTCCGCAGGGAATTACCACAGGCTCTGCCACCTCGGTGACATTTACATTCTTTATGGGAAATACGCCGAAAAGGGTCAGCTGCTCAGTGCGGGAAGCCAGCGCCCCAGACATTGCCGCCGCATTCTGCGGGCACTGCAAATAAAAGGAATAATTTTCGGGAATAATACTCTCTGAACGAACTGCTATATGCTCGCCCAGCTTCAGATTTTCTCCGCCCGTAACAAGATAATTATCGGGGAGAGAAACGTTATAATAAAGGATACCGCCCGTAAGTGCCGCAAGGGCGGCACACGCCGCACCACGGAGCAGTTTAAGTGCTGATACCATATCTTCATCCTCTCCGCAGCTCTCCGCCGCATCTTTTACCGATCTACGATAAAGCCGAGTAAACAGCATCTTATTGAAAGCCTGTACAGCTTTTATCGTTCATCAGCACGAACTTCCTGCCGCAAGGTGCCGACCGCAGCACACAGCACAACAGAGTGCATTCTTTGTCGGAACTTACCCTTACTGTTTTAATATTTGCACCGCACTTCAAAATATAAGAGTTTTATATTCTGTAATTTTACCCCCATTCTTTTAAAAATCAAGTCGGATTTAGCATTAAATGTACATATGTCCATTTCTGCATTTTATTGGTCATTTGTCACTCACCTGCAAATTTTTATTATCGGGTCAAAAATCGCTTGCATAGGCGCAAAAAATGTGATATAATGTTATATTAGCAGTGCTGTGATGATACAGCGGTTTTATTTTACAGGAAAGAACGGTATTTTTTATGGAAATTTTCAGAAAGATAATCCTGGGGCTGAGCTGCGCCGCATTTGCGGTATGCTGCCTTTTTCTGAATCTTATGGGCGGAATAGGACTTATGTCCAATAACTATACTGACATCGGAAGAGCACTGATAATTTCCGTAGTGCTTCTCGGTCTATCGCTACTGCTGGCTTTTTTCAGGAACCGGATAACAAATCTCGGCTCAGCGCTTCTGAATATTGCAGGAACTGTTTTTTACATATACCCGATTTCAGTTCTCAACGGGATCCCCAATGCAACTGTACCAAAAGAAAGCATTGAGGTACTCACATCAAGGATATATCCCGCAATAATCGTTACGGTGCTTCTGGCAATAGCTGTTTTTGCGGATATCTTCTCATATGAACGCTCGGTAAAGCGTGCCGAGCGCAAAAATGCAAAGCTCAAAGAAAAGAACCGTTCTCTCAAAGAGGACGAAAAGATCGTATAAATTTCCGAAAGGAATGGTAATATAAATGAGTGTCACTATTAAAGATGTAGCCAAAGCGGCAGGCGTATCGGTAGCAACTGTTTCACGAGTGCTCAACAACAGCTCGGCAGTATCCGATGAGACTGCGGCAGCAGTTAACGAGGTCATAAATGAAATGGGTTACAGTCCCAATTTTCTCGGCAGAAACCTGAGGAAATGCGAGACAAACAATATCCTTGTTATTCTGCCCTCAACTGAGCATACTGTTTACAGCAACATCATCAATGGTATGCAGGACGCAGCATATCCGTTTTATGATATTTTCCTCAGTACAAGCAACAGCTATCTTGATACCGAGATGCGTCTGCTTAATATGCTCTTTAACCGCACAGTCGATGCGGCAGTGCTTCTCGGAACTCAGATAGACGGCGAAAAACTCAACGAGCTGAACAAGAGCTATAACATTGCTCTCTGCTGCGAGCGCAGAGAGGGTGCAAATGTTCTCACCGTTACTATCAATGACGAAGCGGCGGCTTTTGACGCTGTAAGCTTTTTCCTGAAAAAAGGAAAGAGGAAGATCGCTCTTATCACCACTGTAACAAGCGCTCATTCCTCTCACGACCGAGAAGCGGGATATACCCGTGCTCTGGCAGCTTACGGCATTGAAAAGGACGAAAAGTACATCTACCGCTGCTCATATGATTACACCGATGGCTGTGAGGCACTGAAATATTTTATGAGCCTCCCCGAGCCTCCCGAGGCAGTTTTCTGCATTTCCGACCTGCTGGCAGTTGGCGTTATAAAGCAGGCTTCCCGTGACGGCATTGCCATCGGCTCACAGCTGGAGGTTTGCGGCTTTGATAACATCAGCCTCAGCGAAATGTATATCCCCGGTATAACCACCGTTGCTCAGCCCGGATATGAAATGGGCAAGACAGTTATCACAAAGCTTCTGGAAAATATGCACAAGACCGAAAAGAACAATGAGCATATCATTCTGGATCACGAGCTTATTATCCGTGGCTCGGCAAAATAAATACATCTGCAAAAAAGGAATTTTTTATGATATATACAGTTACCTTCAATCCCGCAGTTGACTATGTTCTCAGGCTCCCAAGCCTTAACGGCGGAAGCGTGAACAGAACCACCTCAGAAAAAATATGCTGGGGCGGAAAGGGAATAAATGTTTCATATGTGCTGAAAATGCTTGGCACCGAAAGTACCGCATGGGGTTTTGCCGCAGGCTTTACAGGTGCAGCTCTTACTGAAGCGGTAAAGGAAATGGGTATCTCCGCCGACTTTATCACCCTTGATGAGGGCTTTACAAGAATATGCGTCAAGCTTTTCGAGACCGACAGTGCAAGAGAAACCGAGATAAACCCCGGCGGTCCCGTTATCAGCAGCGAAGCCATTGATAAGCTGCTGAAGAAAACCGACACTCTTAAAAGCGGTGATGTACTTATTCTTGCGGGAAGCGTGCCAAAGTCCGTTCCCGAGGACATTTACGAGACTATCTGCCGCAGGCTTGAAAACAGCGGCGTGCTTATTGCTGCAGACGCTTCAGGCAGCCTGCTCACAAAGCTTCTCAAATATAAGCCTTTTCTGATAAAGCCCAATCATCACGAGGCGTCCGAGCTTCTGGGCTGTCCGATATACAATGCAGATCAGGCGGAAGCCTGTGCACTGAGACTGCGTGTTATGGGAGCATCAAATGTTATCGTGTCTATGGCAGAAAACGGCTCTGTGCTTGCAGCAGAGGACGCAAACGTATATCGAATAGGCGCTCCCAAGGGCACCGCTGTCAACTCTGTAGGCGCAGGCGACTCAATGCTTGCAGGATTCATTGCAGGATACATAAACACCAAAAATTATGAGACCGCCCTCAAATGGGGTACAGCCGCAGGAAGCGCAACCGCATTCTCCGCAGGACTTGCAGACCGTCCCACATTTGACAGGCTTTTAAAGGAGATCTCGGAATGAACAGGATCGCTGAATTCAAAAAAATATCAAAGGAGCAGTTCTTGGCTGACGGCGCAAGACTTCTTCCAAACTATTCGGAAGCGGAGCTTTCACAAATGTATGAGGATATCCGCCTGCCAAAGCGTGCCACATCAGGCTCCGCAGGCTATGACTTTTATATTCCCTGCCCCATAAAGCTTATGCCCAACGAAACAATAACTATCCCCACAGGAATACGTGCAAGGATAGATGACGGTTGGTTCCTTATGTGCTGCCCCAGAAGCGGACTTGGCTTTAAGTACCGCCTGAGGCTCGACAACACCGTTGGCATTATCGACAGCGATTATTTTGGCGCTGACAACGAGGGTCATATCCAGATAAGGATAACCAACGAATCAAACAGCGGCAAAATACTTGAGCTGAAGGCCTCCGACGCATTTGCACAGGGAATCTTCATGCCTTTCGGAATAACAGTTGATGATGCAGCTGAGGACAAGCGCAGCGGCGGTTTCGGAAGCACTTCTGCAAAATAAATTTAGCTAAAATGAATTTTTATTTTTAATTTCCTGCATTTTTGTATTTTACCCACTTGACAAATGCTCCAAAAAGAGTTACCATATATTTATAAAATAATGCTGTAATGGAGCGATGTTTATGAAAATGGTAAAAGCAATAATCCGTCCCGAAAAGGTTTCAGATGTGCTTACCGCTTTGGCGGATAACGGAATATATCCTGCAACAAGAACAAGCGTTCTTGGCCGTGGAAAGCAGCAGGGACTTAAAGTAGGCGCTATCCATTACGATGAAATGCCCAAGGAAATGGTCATGGTTGTGGTGGAAGATGAAATGGTGGATAAGGTAGTTAACGTTATGATAACCGCTGCCCGAACAGGCGGCAAAGGTGCATACGGTGACGGAAAGATATTCATTATCCCTGTTGAACAGGCTATAACCATAAGCACAGGCGAATACGGTCTGTAATATACTATTTTAATGCCATAAAAAAAGCAAAACGGCTGTCGTGAAATACCGACAGCCGTTTTATTGTTAGCCCACATGACAGCCCGTGATAGTCACAGCCGCAGCCTGCCTGCCAGTCTCGTCATAAACATTGACATTGTAGTAGCAAGTGGTGCGTCCGTCCTTTACACAGTGCGCCTCGGCATAAAGCATATCGCCCTTGGCCGCACTGAGAAAAGCTATGTTGGAGCTTATGGAGACTACTCCCATTTTCCCATGGTTCGATGCCACTGCAAAGGCAAAGTCCGCCAGTGTGAAATAAACTCCGCCCATAACGCCGCCCATGGCATTTTTATGCTTGCGTTCAAGCTTTACGGAGCATTTTGCGTATCCATCGCCTATCTCCTCAATGACGGCGCCATTCTCGGTGGCAAATCTGTCATCTGCAAAAACTTTTCTAACTTCTTCTAAGGTCTTCAAATCCCTTCACCTGTCCTTTTATGCTTTAAATTACTGTTATTATACCACATTTTCCGCAAAAATACAATAGAAATATTTGACCGTTACATATACGAACCGCAGCGCACTGCTCCGCATATAATGTGTAAGGGCAGGATAAATGCCCATTATTCAGGAAAGGAAATGCGCCATGTCCGACACATATATTATCGCAGGCGGAGATATGCGTTTTTCAGCCCTTGCCGAACAGCTTGGGGATAAGCACAGGGTCTATACCGTCGGCTTTGACAAAAACGTTTTTACATCAGACAAAATCACAGTGGCAGACAATGTTATGTCCGTCCCTCAGCGCACCGATTATCTGGTGCTTCCCCTGCCGCCCTCGTCGGACGGCATTACACTCAGCACGCCATTTTACCGAGGCACCATATCCCTCAAAGAGCTTTCGGGCAAGGTGAGGGACGGCGGCATCGTTTTCGGCGGCAGGATATCCCCGCAGGTGCGTGAGATATTCTCCTCCAAGGGGATAGAGGTCATCGACTACTTTGAGCGTGAGGAGCTGTCCGTCCTCAACGCCCGTGCAACAGCAGAGGGCGCCGTGCAGATAGCACTTGAGGAACAGGCTGTAACCCTTGCGGGAGAAAAGGTGCTTATCCTGGGAATGGGACGCATCGCCAAAGCGCTTATCAGGATACTTAGCGGCTTCGGAACAGAGATGACCGTATGCGCAAGAAAATACTCCGACCTTGCATGGGCTGAGATATTCGGCTGCAAGACCATACATATATCAGAGCTTAAAAGCTCTGGTGTTCTTTCGGACTCGGAGCTTATCTTCAACACTGTCCCCCACCTTATCCTTGATGAAAGCGCACTGTCCCAATGCACCAAAAGCTGCCTTATGATAGACCTTGCCTCAAAGCCCGGCGGTATGGATTTTGAAGCCGCAGGCAGAATGGGGCTTCGTGCCATATGGACGCTGTCCCTACCGGGAAAGACCGCACCCATAAGCTCGGGAAAGATAATCGGCAAGGCTATCGAAAACATACTCATCGAACGAAAGTAACATACACACCTTTTACAAGGAGGTGAACATCTTGACAGACAGCATATCACCCCTCAGCGGAGCAAAGATCGGATTTGCCATGTGCGGCTCGTTCTGCACCTTTTCCAAGGCATTTGAGCAGATGATAAAGCTGAAAGCCGCAGGGGCTGAGCTGACCCCCATAATGTCATACAACGCCTCTTCACTTGACACCCGCTTCGGCACAGCCGAGGAAAACATCATGACCGCCGAAAACATTTGCGGAAGAGGCGTTATCAACACCATACCACAGGCAGGGCCTATAGGTCCGAAAAAAATGTTCGACCTGCTTATAGTTGCCCCATGCACGGGAAATACGCTGGCAAAGCTCGCCTGCGGCATAACCGACACCCCCGTGACAATGGCGGTCAAATCCCACCTGCGCAATGCAAGACCTGTACTTATCACAGTTTCCACCAACGACGCACTATCCGCCTCGGCAAAAAATATCGGAACACTGCTTAACATAAAGAACATCTGCTTTGTTCCGTTCAGGCAGGACGATTTCATCAAAAAGCCCACATCGGCGGTGGCTGATTTTACAAAGCTTCCCGAAGCCGCCGCAGCCGCACTGTCTGGCAGACAGCTCCAGCCCATTCTTTCATAAACACGCAAATACGATCGGGAGCCGATGCGAAGATCATCAGCTCCCGATTTTTTCAGAATGTTATGACCTTATCCGCTATCCCGTCGCAGAATGCCTTGTCATGCTCCGCAAAAAGCATAGTGGGCCGGTACTGTATGATAAGCTGCTCCAGCTGCATACGTGAGATAACGTCGATATAATTCATCGGCTCGTCCCAGATGTGGATATGCGCCGAATCACAAAGGCTTGCAGCCAAAAGGACTTTTTTCTTCTGCCCCGAGCTGAATCCGCTCATGTTTTTTTCAAACTGGACACGGGCAAAATCCAGCTTTCGCAGAATAGCAAACAGCAGGCTTTCATCAATCTCTCGCTGACGTGCAAAGTCAAACAAGCTGCCCGAAAGCTCCGATGCGTCCTGAGAAACGTAGGATATTTTCAGTCCCCTGCCGATAATTATCTCACCGCCGTGAGGGATATCCTGACCGCAGACAAGCTTCATCACAGTGGATTTTCCGCAGCCGTTTGTGCCCATAAGCAGCACACGCTCGCCCTTTTCAACGGTGAAATTAAGACTGCTGAAAATTTTTCTGCCGCCAAACTCCACTGACACATTCCTGAACTGCACCAAAGTATCGGCGTGAAAATCCTCCTGCTTTATTTTAAGAGCATCTGCCCTTTCAATGTTTTTGAGCAGTGCGGATTTTTCTTCTATCGCCCTGCTGCATCTGTACTCGATCGCCTTGGCACGCTTCATGGATTTTTTGGCTTTTGCTGCCTCTGTCGGCCGTCGGGTCAGGCTTTTTTCAACCTTGGTCGGGTCAAAGCCTATCTTTCGCTTTTCCGCCCTGTCCGACCACTCAGCCTTTTCGGCAGCGGTCTTTTCAAGGCGCTTTATCTCGCTTTTCAGCTTCTCATTCTCCGCAAGCTCAAAAGCATCTCTGCGCTCCTTGTTTTCCAGCCATACGGAGAAATTGCCCTTTGTTATCTCAATATCCGCATGGTTTATGGCAAGGATGTGGTCAACACAGCTGTCCATGAACGTGCGGTCGTGAGACACAAGTATAAATCCTTTCTTGCTGTTGAGATATCGGCTGAGCAGCTCTCTTCCGTGCATATCCAGATGATTTGTAGGCTCATCAATGAGCAGAAAGCTGTTCTCCCGCAGGAACATTGCCGCAAGCTGCAGCTTTGTCTGCTCTCCGAATGAAAGGGTCGAGTAGGGGCGGTATAGGACTTCCTCATCAATTTCGAGAAAATTCATTTCACGGACAAGCTCCCAGTAAACGTAATCAGGACATATCCCGCCGATAACATCTATTGCATCAGCCGATCTGTCGCTGACTTCATAAGGGAAATACTCAAAATCGACATCAGCGGAAATGCTGCCGCTGTACTCAAATTTACTCTGAAGAAGATTCAAAAATGTAGTTTTTCCCCGACCGTTGCGTCCCGTGAAGCCAAGCTTCCAGTCGGTATCAATGCGAAAACTTACGTGTTCAAAGATGTTGTCATAGCTGCCCTCATAGGCAAAAGTAAGGTCTGTGATATTTATAACTGACATAATATGCGCCTCCGATGCAAAAAAATAAGCCGCAGGAAAGCTCATCTCCTGCGGCAGTTACACCGAATAAGGCGCATAGGGACACAATGCACCGTATCAATATAAAAGTCGGGAATATGCACATCTTTCCTGCAATGGCGCACTGAAACAAACGCATATAAAATGCGCTTTAAAAATTTTCATATGCACCTTAAAATTCAGCAGGAAACAGTACGCATCTTCCCAACTCCAATTCTTGTTGATATTTGCAGTTCAAACTGTTACAGCTTTGACTGCAAGTGTATTATAGCACCCGAAACTCACGTTGTCAAGAGCTTTTTAAAAATATTTTCCGTTGACATCACAAAAAAGCAATGATATAATCAAAGCAGTGCAATACCAAAACAATGATTGTGAGGAAAGCTATGCGAGCTGTATTTATTGATATTGACAACACTCTGCTTGATTTTGAGGAATACGTGAAGCAGTCCATGAAAACGGGCTTTGAGCATTTTGGATTAAAACCTTACAAACCGTATATGTATGACATCTTTACCACTGAAAATAACAAGCTCTGGCGCATGATAGAAAAGGGCACCATCACATTTCCCCAGCTTGAACAGATAAGGTGGAACAACGTTTTTCATTCCCTTGGGATAGAATTTGACGGAGAGACTTTTGAAAAGTATTTCCGCCATGCTCTTAACGAAAGCGCCATACCTGTTGCGGGGGCATATGAGCTGCTGGAATATCTGCACGGAAAGTACATACTTTGTGCGGCAAGCAACGGGCCTTATGACCAGCAGCTGCACCGCCTTGAACTGGCAGGCATGAAGAAGTTTTTCAGCTATTTCTTTATATCCGAGCAGATAGGTGCATCAAAGCCGTCTGAGGAGTTTTTTGCCCGCTCTTTTGAGATACTGAACGATGGACGTGAAAAGCCTATTATGCCAGGCGAAACCATAATAATCGGCGACTCCATGTCCTCCGATATGGCGGGTGGAAAGAACTTTGGCATGAAGACATGTTATTTTTCCAACGGAAAGGCTGCGGCTGACAATATCGGTGTGGATCATATTGTGGGCAGGCTGGAAACAGTGGAGGATTTTTTGTAAGGCGAAAACAAGCCCAAATGCTCGCATCTTACTTGACATATCATAAAGTATATGGTAAAATCAAGCTATATATGATTTGTACAAAGGATGGATATATAAATGCAGACTATTACCAAGGCTCTTACAGATATCGTTACCGCTGCATTCGTTAAATGCGGCTATCCCGAGGCTTCGGGCGTTGTTACTCCCTCTGACCGTCTTGACCTGTGCCAGTTCCAGTGCAACGGTGCTTTTGCGGCTGCAAAGGCTTACAGAAAGGCTCCCATTGCCATCGCTTCCGAGGTTGCGGAAGTCCTCAGCAGCGAGGAGATCTTTGCCAAGGCGGAAGCCGTAAAGCCCGGATTCCTGAACCTTACCCTCAGCGACGAATATATGCTCTCCCTTGCGGCAGGCATTGACAGCGATAAATTCTGCGGCGTTCCTCAGGCTGACAAGCAGGAAAAGATCGTTATCGACTACGGCGGACCCAACGTTGCAAAGCCCCTGCACATCGGTCATCTCCGCTCGGCTATCATCGGCGAATCCCTGAAAAGACTTGCCCGTGCCTGCGGCTGCACCGTTTACAGCGATGTTCATCTGGGCGACTGGGGTCTTCAGATAGGTCTGGTAATCGCAGAGCTTTCCGAAAGATATCCCGACTGGAAGTGCTTCTCCGAGGACTTCAAGGAGTCTGACGGCGTTCCTCCCCTTTCCGCTGAGCTTCTCTGCGAGGTATATCCCTTTGCCAGCAAGAAGAGCAAGGAAGACGATGATTTCAAAGCAAAGGCTCACACTGCCACCTTTGAGCTTCAGAGCGGCAGAGCAGGCTATATCGCACTCTGGAAAGAGATACTCCGTGTTTCTATCGCCGACCTGAAAAGCAACTATGAAAAGCTGGGCGTTGATTTTGATTACTGGTACGGCGAGAGTGACGCTGACAAATACATTCCCGAGCTTATGAAGATACTGGAGGACAAGCACCTCTCCCGTGAAAGCGACGGCGCACTTGTTGTTGACGTTGCAAAGGAGGACGACAAGGCTCCCATGCCTCCCGTTATCGTCCGCAAGTCCGATAATTCCAGTATTTACGCCACAACCGACCTTGCAACCATTATTCAGAGAAACAAAGACTTTGCCCCCGACAAGATCTGGTACGTTGTTGATAACCGTCAGGAGCTTCACTTTACTCAGGTGTTCCGCTGCGCACGCCTTGCACAGCTTGTACCCGACAGCACTGAGCTTGAATTCCTCGGCTTCGGCACCATGAACGGCAGCGACGGCAAGCCCTACAAGACCCGTGACGGCGGAGTTATGAGACTTTCCGACCTTATCGAGACCGTTACCAACGCTTCCCTTGAACGTCTGAAGGATTCTGCTCTTGTTGCAGGCGAGGACAGAGAGGCATACGCAAGAAAGATAGGCATGGCAGCCATCAAGTTCGGCGACCTTATCAACCACCGTTCCAAGGACTATGTTTTTGACCTTGACAAGTTCATGTCCACCGACGGAAAGACAGGCGTATATCTTCTCTACACCGTTTCAAGAATAAACTCGATCATGAAAAAGGCTGAGGGCATCACTCCCCGTCTCACAGGCGTTTACAGCGAAGCAGAGCGCAGCCTTATCCTGAAAATGATAATGACAGGCGATGTTATCGAGCACGCCATGAACGAAAAGGCTCCCAACTACATCTGCGAGAACGCATATCAGCTGGCAGTGGCTTTCTCCTCATTCTATCACGAGAACCACATCATCAGCGAGCCTGACGAGAACAAGCGTTCAAGCTGGCTTGCTCTTGCAGCCCTTACCAGAAAGATGATAGTAAAGCACCTTGATATCCTGGGTATCGAGCCTGTTGAAAATATGTGATTGTGCATAATGCAGCTCAAAAAACTCAGACCGGCAAATAAATTTGTACAAAAGTCGCTTTGACATCACAAACGCAAAAGAGTATAATTATTAAATAAGATGTGCAGCTAAAGAACGTAAGTCCGATCTTACTTCTTTAGCTGCACTTTTTTTATTTATTCTAAGGAGTGTATTTATGGAACAGGTCAGAAAAACGGACAAAATGAAAGAAATGCCCGTAAATAAGCTTATGCTTGCAATGGGAATACCAATAGTTTTGTCTATGATATTGCAGGCAGTTTATAACATAGTTGACAGCGCATTTGTATCCAACATGGCAGAGTACGGCGAGGACGCACTCAATGCGCTTACCCTTGCTTTCCCCATGCAGATGCTTATGGTGGCAGTTTCTATCGGAACAGGCGTGGGCGTCAATGCGCTCGTCTCAAAATGCCTTGGCATGGGCGAAAAGGAAAAGGCAGGCAAGGCTGCGGGAAATGCGGTTTTTCTTGGCATCGTAATATCTCTGATGTTTATCATCTTCGGTCTGTTTGGAACGAATATCTACATTTCCAGCCAGACAAGCGACCCGCTCATATCGGAAATGGCAAACGAGTATCTTGGCATATGCTGCGTGTTCTCATTCGGCATAATATTTTTCTCAGTTTTTGAAAAGCTTCTGCAGGCAGGCGGACACTCGGGCTTTTCGACCATTGCACAGATAATAGGCGCTGTGGCGAATATTATCCTTGACCCTATTCTTATATACGGACTTCTGGGTTTCCCCGAAATGGGCGTAAAGGGTGCGGCATATGCAACCGTTATCGGTCAGATACTTTCATTTGTAACAGGACTTATCTTCCACCTGAAATTCAACGTGAACGTAAAAATAAAGCTCAGCTGCATAAAGCCGTCAGGAAAAACTATCGGCGAGATCTATGCCATAGGTCTGCCTGCCATAATAGCTCAGGCGCTCATGTCAGTAATGACCTACGGACTGAACCTTGTGCTTGGCGGCATAAGCACCGCAATGGTAACGGCATACGGACTTTACTACAAGATACAGCAAGTAATGCTTTTCGTGGCTTTCGGCATACGTGATGCCATAACCCCAATCGTTTCCTACAGCTACGGCATGGGCAGCAAACAGCGCATAATCGGCGGAATAAAATGCGGTCATCTTTACACCGCAATAATGATGCTTGTCGGACTTGCGGCAGCAGAGATATTTGCAGCACCGTTTTCGGCTGTATTCGGGCTTTCGGGAGAAACATCGGAGCTTTGCATAAGCGCCATGAGGATAGTTTCCCTGAGCTTTTTGTTTGCAGGTGCAAACATAGCCTTTCAGGGTATCTTTCAGGCACTGGGAGGCGGAATAGAATCGCTGATAGTCTCCGTTTGCAGGCAGCTTGTGTTCATATTCCCCTTTGCATGGATATTTGCGGCAATAGCAAAAATCTCCCCCGAGCTTTGCTATACGGTATGGTTCACATTCCCCATTGCAGAGATACTTTCTGCCGTGATATCGGTGATACTTTTCAAAAGGCTTTACAATAAAAAGATAAAGACAATGGAATAAAGAGAAAAAATCCCTTGACAAATCCCCTGCCCCATGCTATAATTTTCATTAAACAAATGCTGTGATGAGGAGGAGTATGCCTATCTCCCGCATTCAGAGAAAAGACGGTCGGTGCAAGTCTTTATGCGGTGTATGCAGAAGTAGCCTCGGAGCTTCGCAGGTGAACTTTTAAAGTAGTCTGCGGCGGATATTCCCCGTTACGGAATAATGAGTGCGCTGTGACCCAGCGAATTCAGGTGGTACCACGGATATCTCCGTCCTGAAGCCAATAATCGGCTTCGGGGCGTTTTTTTATGCCGAAATGCCGATACGAAAGGAAAGAAGAAAATGAAAAAAGAACTGTCAAAGGTTTATGACCCTAAGGAATTTGAAGACAGGATCTACAAATTCTGGATGGACAACGGCTGCTTCCGTGCGGAAGTTGATTCAAAGAAAAAGCCCTATACTATCGTTATTCCCCCTCCAAACATAACAGGTCAGCTCCACATGGGACATGCCCTTGATGAAACTCTCCAGGATATCCTTATCCGCTGGAAGAGAATGTCAGGCTACAGCGCTCTGTGGCTCCCCGGAACAGACCACGCCGCTATCGCTACCGAGGCAAAGATAGTTGCCGCTATGCGTGAGGAAGGCATCACCAAGGAAGATCTCGGCAGAGAGGGCTTCATGGAGCGTGCATGGAAGTGGAAGGAAAAGTACGGCGGACGCATAGTTGAGCAGCTCAAAAAGCTCGGCTCCTCCTGCGACTGGTCAAGAGAGCGCTTCACCATGGACGAGGGCTGTTCCAAGGCTGTAAAGGAAGTTTTCGTAAAATACTACGAAAAGGGTCTTATCTACAGAGGCGAGAGAATAGTAAACTGGTGCCCCCACTGCAAGACCACCCTTTCAGATGCGGAAGTTACCTACGAGGATCAGGCTGGCCATTTCTGGCACCTGAGATATCCTCTCAAGGACGGCAGCGGATATGTTGAGCTTGCTACCACCCGTCCCGAAACTCTGCTGGGCGATACCGCAGTTGCAGTAAACCCCAACGATGACCGTTACAAGGATATTGTCGGCAAGACACTTATCCTCCCTCTGGTAGGAAGAGAGATCCCCGTTGTTGCCGATGACTATGTTGATATGGAATTCGGTACAGGCGTTGTTAAGATAACCCCTGCCCATGACCCCAACGACTTTGAGGTGGGCAAGCGCCACGATCTGCCTATCATCAATGTTATGACCGATGATGCAAAGATAATCCCAGATTATCCCGACTATGCGGGCATGGACAGATACGAGGCAAGAAAGAAGATAGTTGAAGACCTTGACAAGGGCGGCTTCCTTGTAAGAGTTGAGGATCACGAGCACAATGTTGGAACCTGCTACCGCTGCGGCACTACTGTTGAGCCTAAGGTATCAACTCAGTGGTTCGTTAAGATGAAGCCTCTTGCACAGCCTGCTATCGACGCTGTAAAGAATGGCGAGACAAAGTTCGTTCCAGAGCGTTTTGACAAAATATATTATCACTGGCTTGAAAATATCCGTGACTGGTGCATCTCCCGTCAGATATGGTGGGGTCATCAGATACCCGCATTCTACTGCGACGACTGCGGCGAGATGGTCGTTACAAAGGAAAGCTCCGCAGTTTGCCCCAAGTGCGGCAAGCCTATGAGACAGGATCCCGACACTCTGGACACATGGTTCTCCTCCGCACTGTGGCCTTTCTCCACACTGGGCTGGCCCGACAACACTGAAGATCTTAAGTATTTCTATCCCACAAACACACTGGTAACAGGCTATGATATCATCTTCTTCTGGGTAATCAGAATGATGTTCAGCGGCATTGAGAATATGGGCAAGGCTCCTTTCAATACCGTTCTTATCCACGGTCTGGTAAGAGACTCTCAGGGCAGAAAGATGTCCAAGTCTCTGGGCAACGGCATCGACCCTCTGGAGGTAATCGACCAGTACGGCGCAGACGCTCTCCGCTTTATGCTTGCAACAGGCAACGCTCCCGGAAACGATATGCGCTACATCGAGGACAAGGTAAAGGCTTCCAGAAACTTTGCAAACAAGCTGTGGAATGCTTCCAGATTTATCATGATGAACCTGCCCGATGACTTCCAGCTCACAGGTCTCCCCGAAAATCTTGCAATGGAGGATAAGTGGGTAATAAGCAAGTTCAACACCCTTGCCAAGGAAGTAAACCAGAACCTCGAAGCATTTGAGCTGGGCGTTGCGTGTCAGAAGCTTTACGACTTTATCTGGGACGTTTACTGCGACTGGTACATCGAGCTGACAAAGCCCCGTATCCAGGCAGGCGGCGACAGCGCAGCTGCTGCTCAGACAGTTCTCGTTTGGGTAATGAAGGGAATGCTCAAGCTCCTGCACCCCTTTATGCCTTTTATCACTGAGGAAATATGGTCTGCTATCGACGACGGCGACGTTCCCGTAATGCTTTCCGATTATCCCGTATTTGACGAAAAGCTGGTATTCACCGCTGAGGAAGAGGCTTTTGAGAAGATAATCGACGCTATCAAGGCAGTAAGAAACCGCCGTTCCGAAATGAACGTAGTTCCTTCTGTAAAGGCAAAGCTTTACATCGAAACTGCCGACGCAGATATCTTCAAGTCGGGCATCATCTTCTTTGAGAAGCTGGCTTCCGCTTCCTCTGTTGAGATAGGCGCAAGCTTTGATATTCCCGACTCCGTAACTGCCGTAACCCATTCCGCAAGAATTTTCATTCCCCTTGATGACCTTGTTGACAAGGAGAAGGAGCTTGCAAGACTTGCCAAGGAAAAGGCAGCTGTTCAGAAGGATATCGACTTCTCTCAGGGCAAGCTGAATAACCCCGGCTTTATGGCAAAGGCTCCCGAAAAGCAGGTCGAGGCTGAAAAGGCAAAGCTTGCCAAGGCTCTTGACAAGATGGCAAAGATAGAGCAGTCTATCGCTGCATTCTCCAAGTAATTATATAACTTCATTCTGCCGCTGGGAAATTCTTCCTATGCGGCAGTTTTTTATTGACATTTTATTACATAAATGATATAATATTTTTATAACAGAGCGTACACAAGATACTAAATGTAACAAAAACTGTCACAATATAAAGATGTAAAGAAAGGAGCCTGATATGCCAAAAGTAATAATGACCTGCGGCAAAATATGCAGCGGTAAAAGCACCTACGCACAAAAGCTTCGGCTTGAATACAGTGCCGTGATACTTTCCGTTGATGAGATAACCCTTGCACTTTTCGGTAATGAAGCGGGTGAAAAGCTGGACGATTACGTCTGTCGGGCAGAAAATTACCTTTATAACAAGTCCCTTGAAATAATTGAAACAGGTACAAATGTTATCCTTGACTGGGGCTTCTGGACGAAGAGCGAGCGTGAGCTTGCAAGGGATTTTTACAATTCACACGGCATAGAAAACGAGTTTCACTACATTAACATAACCGATGAAGAATGGCACAGGCGCATTGAAAAGCGAAACAGCGACATCAGTGCGGGCAGGCTGAACGCATATTATGTTGACAGCGGTCTGGCAGAAAAGTTCGGACGGATATTTGAGCCGCCCGCCACTGATGAAATTGATGTACTGACATAAAAAGGAGAACATATGAACGACGATATTATTTTCACCGAAACGGACAGGCTCATACTTCGCAGATTTAAAAAGAGCGACCTGAACGACCTTTATGAGTATGTTTCCGACCCTGACACGGTCAAATATGAACCATATCCCCCGATGAGCATGAATGAAGCGGCGGCAAGCCTGGATATAATGATGGATTCCGACGAAATGATAGCCGCCGAGCTGAAATCAGAGCACAAACTGATAGGAAGCCTTTATCTTGGCAAGCGTGAGTTTGAAACGGCAGAGCTGGGTTATCTGTTCAACAAGGCATACCGCCTAAACGGATACGCTCGGGAATGCTGTGCCGCCCTGATAAAAAAGTCCTTCGGCGAAGGTCTGCACAGAATATATGCCGAATGCGACACTATGAACACAGCCTCATGGAAGCTGCTTGAAGCGCTTGGCTTTATGCGTGAAGCTCACCTGCGGGAAAGCGTTTATTTCTCAAAGGACGAAAACGGCAGACCTATCTGGCGGGATACCTTTATTTACTCAAAGCTGAACTGCAAAAAGTAACCATAGACTTACAGCTATGCAGGCTGTAAACAGATTGCTCGGAAATTGTTCGCAAAGCGTTGACATATCTTTCCTGCTGTGATATAATAACCTTGCAAAAAGAAATGATAGTATAAAAGCTCTGCATTTTTGCAGGGCTTTTTTCGGACATAATAAAGCTTGGCATTGTATAAAACATAATCAAATTTAACAGCTGCTCTCTCGGGCGGCGGAATTTTTATTTCAAAGGAGAATTTTATTATGGGATATGTAAGCGAAAACAAGAGAAAAGCGTACCTGCTGGCAGGGTTTATCGGAATGTTTTTCTGCGGAATTGGCGACATACTGCTTTCATTCCGTGGCGAGGGCGAGCCTTACGCCGTAAACGGAATGATGAGCATGAGCATCACAGAGATACCAATGCTTTATTATCAGCTGTCATTTTTCATCGGCATTATTGCCATGATAGGCTACTTTTTGGGTTCAAGAGCCATGCTTTCCTACATAACAGACAGGCTGGACGGCAAGCCCTCAAAGCTCAGAAAGCTTTTCGGCTTCGGTTCGGGAATGATGTCACTGGGAATTTTCGGCATACACAGTGTTTGCTGCATGGCTATCATGGGCTTTAAGGCAGCGGCTGACGCAGGGCTTTCTCCCGAGCAGATAGACGAGTATTTCACACCCGTGCTTATCATGCCCTTTATAATAACCACAATATGGCAGACTGCGGCTGACATTATGGTGGCAATAGCCTACATAGGACTGGTTTACAAAAAGGTCATCAACATATCAAAGGCATGGATACTTTGCGGCCCTATTGTGCTGTATGTTATTTTCGGCGTTATCAAGGCTGTTCTGAACGCTGTATGTAGCTCTCCCCTGCCTGCAAAAATGTTTTCTGGCGGCGAAACATGGGGTCTGTCATTTATGTTCTTAGCCGTGCTTATCTGCATCTCAAAAAACAAAGAAAAGGCGTGATATTGTGACAGAGCTGGACAAAAAACTGACGAAATTTTATCAAAGCTTCGGCAAAGCAAAAAAGATGGTGCTTTCCACCTCGTCCGAGGGCAAAGTATCCTCCAGAATGATGAGCGTTGTGCTCATTGACGGCAGGTTTTATTTTCAGACGGATATGAACATGAGAAAATATGCGCAGCTCAAAGCAAATCCCCATGCGGCGCTGTGCATCGACAATATCCAGATAGAGGGCATTTGCCGTGAAGTCGGCAGACCTCTTGAAAATGAAGTCTTCCGCAGTGCTTTTGAGGAATGTTACAAAGGCTCATTTGATATGTATTCATCTATGGAAAGTGAGCGTATTTTTGAGCTGTCTCCCGATTACATTGAACGGTGGATATATATTGACGGCAAGCCATATACCGAGGTATTTGACATTGAAAAGGGCGGCTACAGTCTGACGGAATACAAGGTCTGACATTATTTCACAGGGGGTATTACATGAGGAATATAACAGACGAACAGACAGAAAAAGCATTTGAAAATGAAGCAGAGACACGTCAGCGAAACAGCGCATATGCAACGGCAGTTGAAAAAACATGTTGCATTGATGGCAGTAAGCTTATCACAGGCTGGCAGAAGAGATGGAAATATTTTGACAAAAAAGGGGTATTACAATGATAGAGATAACAAATGAAAAAATGGAAAAGCTTTACAAAATGCAGACAACGCTTGTCAAGTCCTACACCACTATCAGTGCGATAGTTATTTTTGTAGTGCTGGTAACAACAAGGCTGCTGCGTGCTGTGTCATCGGGCGACCATGCCGCACTCAGTGCTGTTTTCATGATTATCCTTGCGGCAGACGTTGTCGGATATTTCATCATAAGAAAGAAAGTCATTCCCGCAGGCAACGGCCCCAGCGTTATGGACGCATATAAAACCATGCAGAACGATTTCATCTCTGACCGCACTGTAGATCTGCTTTATCGGAAGATAGGCGAAGCAGGCAATTATGCCGATAAAACCAAGCTTACCCTGCTGCTCTGCGACACATATATGATGAGAGGTCAGATCAACGAAGCCATAAGCCTGCTCAATTCCATTGACCGTTCCAGATTTGCGGAATATCCCGAAGCGGGAATGAGCTTTTATGACGATACTCTCAGCCTTTACGACCTGATCGGTGATAACGAAAGCGTTATGAGGGCATATGAGGACGCTGTTCCCTTTATCGAGCATTGCTATGAGAAAAATTACCTCTGCTGCTCAACTGCGCTGAATATCGTTATCCTTAACGAAAAAGCAAGGGGCAATTACCGCAAGGCTCTTGACCTGAAGCTTATGAAAAATGAGTTTGAAAACAAGGTAAATACTTTCATCAAGTCGGAAGCTGTAAACAGCACCAAGCCCCTGAACAGATATATTCACGGCGTTGTGTTCTGTGACACGGCAGAGCTTTTTTACCTCTGCGGAGATTACTTCAATGCAGGCAAATATCTTGACATCGGCGGCCCTATGCTGGCTGCCAGCCCTTACATGACAGAAAAAGCCAACGAGCTTTCGCAAAAAATAAAAGCCGCCCTTAACAGTCAGGCATAATAAAACAGGAGATGTTCCCTTTGAACGGCGAAATAGTAAATTTTCTTGATAAGTACACCAAATCGGGCACACCCGTTACCAGTCTCGCAAGGTTTGCCCTGCTTCTTGACAAGCTGGGAAATCCTCAGGACTACCTGAAATTTATCCACATTGCAGGCACTAACGGAAAAGGCTCGGCAACAAGAATGCTGGCAAATTCTCTTACGCTGGCGGGCTACAAAACGGGTGAGTTCACCTCCCCCTTTATTTACCGCTACAACGACAGGATAAAGATAAACGGCGAGGAAATACCCGACAATGAGCTTGCACGTCTCATTGACATCATAAAGCCCATACTTGAAAATGACAATGCAGGCTACTCCCAGTTTGAGATAACAAACGCCATTGCATTCATGTACTATGCTGAGCAGAAGTGCGATGTGGTTGTGCTTGAAACGGGAATGGGCGGTCTTTACGACAGTACAAACATTATCAGGGACAATATCTGCTCGGTGATAATGTCCATTTCCTTTGACCACACTGCCATTCTGGGTAACACTATTGAGAAGATAGCCTATCAGAAAGCAGGCATCATCAAGGACGGCTGCCCCGTTGTGCTTTATCCCGAAAATCCGCCGAAGGCTGTTATGACAGTGAGAGATCAGGCGGAGGTACACGGTTCAAAGGTCATTATCCCCGATACATCAAAGCTTGAAATAACTCATCTCGGCGCTGACGGCTGCGGATTTACCTACAAGGGCAGCAAATACACCACCGAAATGGCAGGAAAGCACCAGGTCTATAACGCCATAACCGCCATAGAAGCCGCTCAGATAGTGAAAAAACACTACCCACAGCTAACGGACGATATTCTTCACAAGGGAATCGCAACAGCAATAGTCCCCTCCCGCTGCCAGATAATCAGGCAAAAGTCCCCCATGGTTATAATAGACGGCGCACACAACCCCGACGGAATGAAAGCGCTTTCCGAATTTGTCGCCACACTCCCACAGTACCCTAAGATCATGATATGCGGCATGAGCGGCGACAAGGACTGGCAGAAGTCGCTGTCATACATCTCCCCTTACATCGACAAAGCATTCTGCATTGACGGCTTCTGTCCCAAAACTGTCTTTGCCCTAAAGCTTGCGGAATGCTTCAAGGAAGCCGAATGTGTCTCGCTGGCACAGGCATATCACAGGGCATATGTATGTGCAGGAGATACGGGACTGCTTATAATCGGCGGTTCACTTTATATCCCGTCTGCGCTGAAAAAATTCTCGAACTAAAAAACAGAGCCGTGTTTCTTACGAAATTCGGCTCTGTTTTTTATTATAATAAGGTCTTATTTATCCATATGGATAACATGAACTGGGCACTTTGCGGCGCATTTTCCGCAGGCGGTACATTTGCTGTAGTCAATGCGTGCAAGGTTGTCCGTTACGTGGATAGCATCAAACTCGCACTGCTTTTCGCATATCTTGCAGCCGATACAGCCGCTGCTGCACACTGCCTTTACTGCCTTGCCCATATCGTGCGAGCTGCACATAACGTCAACAGCCTGACCGAACGGGCGCATATCAATGATATTGTTGGGACAGGCATCGGCACAAAGTCCGCAGCCCACACATTTTTCGGCAGTAACTTTTGCCAGTCCGTTTTCCACGTTGACAGCCCCATTGGGACAGACGCTTACGCAGTCGCCCAGACCGATACAGCCGTATTTGCAGCCCCACATTCCGCCGTAAAAGCGCTTTGCATTGGCACAGGTCTGCACGCCGTCAAAATCAAAGGTGTGCTTTTCGGTATCGCAGTCGCCCGAGCATCTTACAACGGCTATTTCCTTGGAAATTTCCATGGAAGCATCGCCGCCCATTATGTCGTTCACCTTGGCAGCCACCTTTGCTCCGCCGGGGCGGCAGAGGTTTGTGGGAGCGCCCTTTTCAACTATCGCCTTGGCATAATCGGAGCAGCCGCTGTAGCCGCAGGCTCCGCAGTTTATCTGAGGAAGCGCTTCGTTTACCTCTTCGGTTCGTGGGTCGGTCTTTACCTCAAAAAGCTTTGACACCACTGTAAGAAGAATTCCTGCCACAAGTCCCATAACAGCAAACATCAGCACGGGAAGAATATAAGTTTCAAACATTTTTTATCTCCTCCATCAGCCGAATATTCCCTCGACCATTCCCGAGAAGCTCATAAAGCTTACGGAAACTATCGAAGCTGCAATAAGCGTTGCGGGAACGCCCTTGAAAGTCTCAGGCACATCTGCCTTTTCAACTCTTGAACGCACTCCGCTGAATATGAGCAGTGCAAGAGTAAAGCCCAGACCTGCTCCCAGCGCATCAACAATGGACTGACCAAAGGTATAGCCGTTGTCGATATTGAGAATGGTCACGCCCAGAACTGCGCAGTTTGTGGTGATAAGGGGCAGATATACGCCCAGCGAATTGTAAAGTGCGGGCAGCACCTTTTTCATTATCATCTCGAGCAGCTGAACGAAAAGTGCGATTATCAGGATAAATGCTATGGTTTTAAGATATTCCAGCCCAAAGGGAGCAAGAAGAAGTGTGTAAATGGGGTATGTGCATATAGTGGCGCATATCATTACAAAAGTTACCGCCGCACCCATTCCCGCAGCGCTGTCAAGCTTTTTTGATACGCCGAGGAAAGGGCAGATGCCCATGAATTTTGAAAGGACAAAGTTGTCGGTGAGCATTGCGCTGAAAAGTATAACAAGCATCGCTTTCATTATACTTCCTCCTTTCCGCAGCCGCCGCAGGCAGAAGCATTAGGGCAGTTCCCGCAGCCTATCTTCTGAGGAGGCTTGCGGTTTGCCAGCTTGTTCACCAGTGCGATTATGCAGCCCAGAGCGAAAAATCCGCCTGCGGGCATGATGAAAATGGTCATAGGAGCCGGAAGATGAAGATCAATTCCCATCCACTGTCCTGTGCCAAGTATCTCACGGACAGAACCCATTGCAAAAAGTGCAAGTGTAAATCCCAGACCATTGCCCAGTCCGTCAAGGATAGAGGGAATAAGCTTGTTTTTAGAAGCAAACGCCTCAGCCCGTCCAAGGATAATGCAGTTAACGGTTATGAGCGAAAGAAACAGTCCCAGACTGTTGTACAGTGCGGGGATATAGCCTTTCATAAGAAATTCGATAAGCGTTACAAAGCCTGCGATTATAACGATGAACGAGGGCAGGCGCACCGCCTTGGGGATAACGTTTTTCAACAGTGATATGACTGCATTGGAACAGACAAGTACAAATGTGGTGGCAAGTCCCATTCCAAGGCCGTTCTTTGCCATGGTAGTTACCGCAAGAGTGGGGCACATTCCAAGCAGAGTTACCAGCGTGGGATTTTCCTTGATGATGCCCTTTGTAAATTCGTGAAGATATTTATTTTCAGCCATTCTCACTCTCTCCCTTCATCTGAGAATATGCTTCAAGAGCGGTATTGACGGCGGCTTTCATTCCCTTTGAGGAATAAGTTGCGCCTGTAATGTTATCCACCTGATAATCTTCGGAGGATATGCCCTTGAATTTATCGAGGAAATCCTTGTTCTGCACCTTTGTGCCGAGACCCGGAGTTTCTCCGATGGAGATGACCGAAATGCCGCATATGCTTCCGCTTTCGTCAAAGCCGATAAGCAGGTGAAGTCCGCCCTTTGAATAGCCGTCAGCGGTTATCTCAAAGGCAGTGCCGCTGCCGTTTGTGATGACCGAGGTAACGCCGTCATAGGTCTTGACAGTTCCGTCATCGTTCATCAGCATATCAAAGCCGTCTGAACCGCCGTATATCTCCGTAAGTCCCGAAGCCAGTTCGTCGGTGATAACGCCTGTGGTATCAACATATGTTATGTTATACGCCGCAACAAGCAGTGCTGAGGTTATCACGCAGATAAGAGTAAGCACCAGAGGAGGCATTATCTTTTCTTTCATACTCATTTTGAAGCCTCCTTTTCGGGAGCCTTTGCGCCTACAGGCTTTGTCTCGCAGAGACGGTCAATGTAGGGAACGAGAAGGTTCATCAGCAGTATTGAGAATGAAACTCCCTCGGGGTAGTTGCCGAATTTTCTTATGGCAAAGGTGATAAGTCCACAGCCTATGCCGAAGATGATCTTGCCCTTTCCCGTAAGAGGAGTGGTGGCATAATCCGTTGCCATGAAGAATGCACCGATGATAAGTCCGCCGGAAAGAACGGCATATATGGGGTCATCGCCTGCAATGAGCGTCAGCAGGAAAACCGTTCCGATGAACGCCACAGGAGCATGAGGTGTGATTATCCTTGCGGCAATAAGATAAATTCCGCCTGCTATAAGCGCAATGGCACAGGTCTCGCCGATACAGCCGCCTGTGGTGCCAAGCAGAAGCGAAAGATAATCAGCGTCCTTTGAAACAAGAGGCGTTGCGCCTGTAACCACATCTGCACCGTTAAGATAATAAAAAGGCTTGCACCATGTTGACATACTTGCGGTGAATGAGAGCATAAGCACTATTCTTCCCACAATGGCAGGATTTGCAAAGTTCTGACCTATTCCGCCGAAAAGCTGCTTTGCAATGCCTATGGCAACAAAGGAGCCGATAACGCCGTACAGCGGATTTATTGTGGGCGGCAGGTTCATTCCCAGCAGCATTCCCGTTACCACTGCCGACATGTCGGAAATGGTCTGGGAGCGCTTCATCATTCGCCTGAGAATATACTCAAAAAATACGCATGAGGCGATACAGACCGCAAGGTTTATGAACGCCATGTATCCGAAAATTATCACTCCCGCAATGCAGGCAGGTGTCAGCGCAATTATCACACGGAGCATTATTTTGCGTGTGCTGACATTGTCATGAATGTGGGGTGAAGGTGTTACTGTAAGTTCCACACTATCATATCCTTTCTCACTTTTTAGCGGCAGACTTTTTGTCAGTCTTTGCCACATACGCCTTGGCAAGCTGATTTTTCTCGGCAAGCCGCCTGCCTGCGGGGCACACATATGAGCAGCAGCCGCAGTTTATGCAAAGGTTGATCTTGAGCCGTTTAAGCTCTGCCGAGTCTCCTCTGTCGTATGCGCTTTCAAGGGAAACGGGCATAAGATCGACAGGACAGGCTCTTATACATCTTCCGCAGCGGATACATGATGTGGTCTTGTGCTCATCGGGCTTTGTGAATGCAAGAATAGCATTGTTGACCTTGATAAGCGGCTGATTTTCATCGGCAAGGGAAAGACCCATCATGGGGCCGCCGTAAAGTATCTCGCCGATATTGTCAGCACCGCAGAAAGAAAGTATCTCGGAAGCGGGAGTGCCTATTGCCGCACGGTAATTTCCACGCTTGTCCCCTACAGCGCTGCCGTCAACGGTGATCCGCTTGGAAACAAGGGGCATACCCGTTCTGATGTACCGCATAAGGAAGCCCACTGTGGATACGTTCATAACGATAACGCCCTGATTTGAGGGCAGCTCACCCTCGGCAACAGTCCTGCCTGTGGTGGAATATATAAGCACCTTTTCAGCGCCCTGAGGATATGTTGACGGAAGTGACACCACCTCTGCGCCGCTGATATCCGCAGTGCGTTTTTTCATTTCTTCAATAGCCTTGGGCTTATTTTCTTCAATGCCTATTTTGCAGTTTGGGATATCGAGTATCTTCATAATGAATCTGATACCCTCGGTCACGTCCTCACTGTTTTCCATAAACTCACGGTAATCGGAGGTGATGTACGGCTCACACTCGGCTCCGTTGATAACAAGAGTATCAATGGGCGTTTTGGCAGGGTCGAAGCCAAGCTTTACGTGAGTGGGAAAGCCTGCACCGCCAAGTCCGCAGCAGCCGCTTTCCCTTACAGCAGCAAGGAAGCTTTTGCGGTCGGTTATCATGGGAGGCTTTACATCGGGACAGACTGTCTGCAAACCGTCAGTTTCAATGACAGCAGCCTTACAGGTTCCGCCGTTTGATGTGCGGTAATCGATCACATCTGTGACCTTTCCCGAAGCGGGCGAATGAACGGGAACGGACATAAACTTGTCCGAATCGCCAATCTTCATACCCATTGTGACCGTGTCGCCCTTTTTCACAAGGCAGTCGCAGGGAGCACCCATTGACTGTGACATAGGCACTGTAAGCACCTTTGAAAGAGGCAGGTTCACAGTAGCCTCATTCTCGGTCGCTTTCAGATGAGGGAGCTTTACTCCCCCTGTTTTTCTGAGCATTTATTTAACCACCTTTCTATCATCAAGAAACCCTTGCAGAGCCTGAAGCACCGTTCCGGTAAGGAAGCCTGTAAATATGGAAACAGGCATTAGCACAACGACATAAGCAAGAGTATAAACGCTTCCCGTAAGCACGCAGGCAGCTGCCAGCTGCCCCAGAGTGTGGCACATGGCTGCGATTATGCAGGAAAACTTGCAGGAGCGTTTCATTATTATCATAAGAACGGCAGCAGCCGCAAACGCAAGCAGACCGCCGCTCAGTGACATTACAGCTGCGGAAGCTCCCCTTGTGAGGAAAACAAAACCCGAGCGCAGCAAGGTCATCAGCAGCCCTGAGACTGTGCCGTATCGTATCATAACTGCGATAATGGCGATATTTGCAAGCCCCAGCCTTATCCCGGGAATGGGAAAGGCTGCCGATATACAGCTGTCGGCAAAGGAAAGCACTGCGGTAAGTGCAAGGGCAATGCCCATAAAAGCCGCATATTTTGCTTTACTTTTCATCTGTGCCCTCCACTGTAACTATTACCCTGTTGGGCATACACACAGCCGACATTCCCTCGTGGCTAACAAGACCTGTTTTAACGCATATCTTGTCGGGGCAGTCGGAGGACTTTACACGAACGCCGCCGTCAGCTATCTCAAACTCCATATTCGGTATCTGAGGGACGGTGAATGTGCCCTCGTCGCTGAGACTTTTTTTCATAACAGTTTCGCCGTCAAGAGAAATGACAGCATAGCTGCCGCTTTTTTTCGGAATAAAAACAAAAATCACGGAACATACGAGACAGACTGCCGCAACAGCAAAAATTATTATTTTTTCCCTTCTGCTCATATTTCCTCCTGTCATTTGACGATATCCACGCTGCCGTATGATGTGACGTTTCCGCTGTTATCTATGGTAATGATGCCGTAATCTTCAAAGCTTTCGCCGCATATCTCGGCATAGTGTTCTGCATTTTCCGTGCCGCCGATATATATAAGCGTGGAAAGCAGATCGGACACAAGACCACTGCCGCTTTCGCAGGGAAGTATCACTGTTGCGGATGCAATATCGGTCTCGGCAGGATAGCCTGTACGGATATCCATAATATGCGTATATTTCCTGCCGTTATCCTCAAAATACCGCTCATACCCGCCTGCCGTGGAGATAAACGAGCTGCCGCATGGAAATTCAAGAGCGGTTCCTCCGTTAATGGGATCTACCACCGCAGCTGTGAAATCTCTGCCCTCTCTGCTCCACATAAGAGAGGACGAACCTGTGGAGAAAATTATCTCATCGGCTTTTTCATCGGACAATGCGGCTTCAAGAAGCCTGTCGCAGGCATATCCCTTTGCGCCTGCCCCCAGATCAAGGAGCGAGCCTTCGGGAATAGCGCCGTCATAATCGACGGAAGAATTTACATTCTCCAAAGCTGCGGAGATCTCCGTCTCAGTGGGAACATACGGCGCATCGGCGGAAATGTTCCACAGCAGTGTAAGACTGCCGCAGAAAGGGGTTATCCCCTCGCCGAATTTCTCCTCAAAGCTTTTGTATCCGTTAAGCATATTTCCAATATCGGGATATTTTTCAGGAGAAAATTTTTCGCCGTGATCTATCTTATAAACTGCGGAATTTTCATCATATGCGGAGGCGATTTTGTCCAGCTCCGAAACGATACTTTTGCAGCTTTCCGAAAGACTTCCGTCAGAAGAAACAGTCTTGCAGGTAACGGCGGTATCAAAGTAAAATCCGCTGAATGTATATTCGGCGTTTTTATCCGAAACGGCATACCTTACCGCCGTGATAACAGCCGCCGCTGCGGTAAGCGATATGACAGCGGATAATATCTTTTTTGTTGATGACATTGCTCCTCCAAATAATCAAAAAAAAAAAAAAAGGTACAATATTCCAAGGAAAAAAATCACCCCGAATATAGCACCCTTGCTGTATTTTCTGACATTAGAATTATACCACAGAAGGCGTAAAAAGTCAACACAGGTCATGTAAATTTTTTGACCAATTATGGCTTCAAATGGCGGATAAAGCGTTTCACAGTGCATTTTTACAGCTGTTTATAACAATTAAGGCATTTCTTTGCCGAAATAAATTGTAAATATACACATATTTTTTCCGCAAAAATGCAAAACGTTTGACAAAGCCAAATGCCTGTGATATAATGAAGAAAACGTATAATTATTGGAGGTATGCTGTTATGGCAAACAAAAAAGTCAATAAATTTGCAAACACTAACACTGTAAAAACCACCGAAAATAAATCCGCAGAAACCGTTGTACCCGCTGCCGCTCCTGTTGAAGCAAAGGCTGCTGCTCCCGAGGTAAAGGCTCTCGTTGAGGCTAAGGCTGAAGTAAAGACCGAGGCTGAAAAGGAAGAGAAGAAGCCCGCTGCTAAGAAGGCTCCTGCAAAGAAGGAAGAAGCTCCTGCTGAAAAGGCTGTCAAGAAGGCTCCCGAAAAGGATACCGCAAAGCTCTTCATCGAATTCGGCGGAAACAAGTTTGCTGCTGATGAGATCGTTGAAAAGTGCAAGGCTGCTTACAAGGCTGACAACTCCAGAAAGCAGGTTCGCTCCATCGAAGTTTATGTTAAGCCCGAGGACAACAAGGCTTACTATGTTGTTAACGGCAAGGCTGACGGTCTGTACATCGACCTTTGATTTTGCTGAAACATAACGGGGGCGCTTTCATAATGAAAGCGCCCTTTTACTTTGTATCAAACATACCGATTACAAAAGGTAACGAAAAAAACAACATTTGCCCGTAAAGGTTGATTATCTTCCGACTATCTGATATAATCATCTTGCTGCAGAAAAATGCAGCACGGCAAAGTTTGATTTTGAAAGGAAAATTACTATGAATAAGAAGATCGCAATGATTTTTACGCTTCTTGCTGTTACATCAATGACACTTACTGCCTGCGGAGGAAATGACAATACACAGGCATCTGATACCAGTGCCGACACTACCGTGACTACTCCTGCCGAAAGCACCCCTGACGAAACAGAGGACTCCGAAGCTTCATGGATAGTTTCCGATGCCGACACCAATGTATCTCTCCCCGAAGGCGAAGCTGTAAAGCCCGATGACGGTCAGCCGGCAGAAGATGACAGCGCATTCGGCGTTGACCCCGACGACAACGCTGAAACAACCGTTCCCGAGACCTTTGAGAACACTACAAATTCCCTCAAGCCCATTATCGAAAAGATAACAAGCGAAAGCGAATGGCCCGCTCTCGATATGGTAACTGACCCCACTATTCTCAGCGAATACTTCCTGCTGGACGCTTCCAACGAGAATTACAAGGAAATGATCGTTATGCAGTGCCCCATCAGCGCAGTTATGAGCGAGATAATCATTATTCAGGCCGATGATGTTGATGCTGCTGCGGAAGACCTGAAGGCACGTCAGCAAAAGGCTATCGACCAGGACGCATGGTATCCCGATGACATCGACATGGCTAACAACTCTATCGTAGGTACCTGCGGAGACTATGCTTACTTCATCATCGGCTCCGAGGCTGAGACCGCTGAAAAGATAATCAACGACTACGTTACAAACAACGGATGATAAACAAGCTCTGCTGCGGACAGAAATGTCCGCAGTATTTTTATTACAGCTCAGGGATCTCGTTTATGATAATGCCAAGTATCCTGCCCGTAAGCTCAGCTATGAAATTAACGTTCTCAATGGCGTTTTTGTTTGCTTCATAGTATGAGGGACGACGCTTTTTCAGGCGGGCAAGGTCAGTCATGCTGATATTAAGCCACGGTATTTACGAGAGCCGAAAGAGATATCAAATATATCCCCGTCAAAGCTGCCGTTTTCAAGCTTGTGCGGAATGTCATCAAGGCGGGCATTATTTTCGGAAATGATACTGCCTATCTCTGCCGCCGCATTGGGAGACAGGTCAAAGTGCCTGCACGACTCGGTTATTTTGCAGAATTTGTACTCCATATACTCCACATCGCCGCCGTCAGTCAGCGTGAGAGAAAAGCCGCCGTCGCTGTCTCCGCAGCAGCCGTATGAGGGTGTGACCGAATAACGGAAGATAACATTTGCCATATTGCTCATCCTTTCTGTTTCTTTGTGATAATTATATCATATGATGTGGGCGAAAAATCGGACAGATAACATTATTCGGCATAATATGACCCCAAAGGACTTACAGATGTGCAAAACAGTCTGAAAATTAGTGAAAAATGCCTATTGATATCAATGCGAAGGATATGGTAAAATATTTTACATAAACGCTTAGAAAAAGAGAGCTGAAAGGATACATATAAAATGAGACAAATTTCCGGCAAAAGACCAACCGGTGCGGCTGCCGCCAAAAGGCAGAAGGTATTGAAGGCAAGGCTCACTCTGCTGGGACTGCTTGTACTTGCAGCAGGCGGAATATGGCTGCTGGCTTCCGCACTTTCACAGATAAAGACTGTTACCGAGCTTACGGTTGACGCCTCGGAATATCAGGTGCTTGCGGCGCTCCCCACTCAGAGCGAGATAGATCAGGCTCAGCGTGAGGAAGAGATGAAGATTGAAAATGAGATCTTCGAGCAGAAAGACAGCTACCCCATAGATATGATAATCCAGACCCCCTACTGCGTTATGTACGACGTTCAGGGCCGTCAGGTGCTTTACTCCAAGAATGCTGAGGAAAAGGCATATCCTGCCAGCACCACAAAGATAATGACCGCTTCCATAATGATGGAATACACCGACAAGGACACTGTATTCACTGCAGGAGATGAGCAGTCACTGGTACAGCCCGGCTCCAGTCTTGCATATCTCAATGTGGGCAGTCAGCTTGACAGAGAGATGATGCTGGACGCAATAATGCTCCCCTCGGGAAATGACGCTTCTTACTGCGCCGCTGCCGTTACGGGCAGGATGATCGCAGGCGATGAAGCTCTCCCCGCAGAGGAGGCTGTGAATGTGTTCGTCAACAAGATGAACGAAAAGGCAAAGGAGATAGGCTGCAAGAACACAAACTTCACCTGTCCCGACGGCTTCCACAACGATAACCATTACACTACTGCAATGGATCTGCTGAGGATAACCCTTTATTCCCAGAATTATCCCGAGATAGCAGCTTCGGGAAAAAAGACCTACCGTGAAGTTGAATTTCTCTCAGGCGAATACATCTACTGGAACAACTCGAACAAGCTTATCCAGCCTGACAGCGATGACTATTACACCTATGCTACAGGACTTAAAACAGGAATGACCGATTATTCGGGACACTGCGTTGTTGCCACCGCTGAGCGCTTCGGCCACGAGCTTATAATCGTGTGTCTTGGAAGCGAGAGCGCAGCTATCAGATGGAACGACACAAGGGCTCTTTTTGATGCAGGCTTTGCTTATATCCGTGACAGCGACAACGGATAAACCTATGACCGTGATACCGTCTTGGCATCACGGTCATTTTTATTTTAAGATTATATATCAATTATACATTTATACATACGCCTGCTGTGATATAATGGTAATATGAAATTTATCCCGAAAGGAAGGGGCATATGTATATTCCAAACGAAAAAAGATACGAGAAAATGATCTATAACCGCTGCGGAAAAAGCGGCCTCAAGCTTCCTGCCGTTTCTCTGGGAATGTGGCAGAATTTCGGTTATCAGGGCGTGTTCGCCAATATGGAGAAAATGGTCCACACCGCCTTTGACCTTGGCATAACTCACTTTGACCTTGCCAACAACTACGGCAACCCATATAATGGCAGCGCCGAGGAAAATTTCGGCAAGATACTTGACAGAGGAATGCGCCGCTACCGTGACGAACTGTGCATATCCACAAAGGCAGGCTTTGAGATGTGGGACGGCCCTTACGGCGACAGGAACGGTTCACGCAAGTATCTCATATCCTCCCTTGATCAGAGCCTTAAAAGAATGGGACTGGAATATGTTGATATTTTCTATCACCATGTTTTTGACCCCGGCACTCCCCTTGAAGAGACCGCAGTGGCTCTTGACAGCTGCGTAAGGCAGGGCAAGGCACTGTATGTGGGTATATCCAACTACAATTCTCAGCAGACAAAGGAGATAATGGGCATTTTCAAGGAGCTTAAAACTCCATTTATAGTAAATCAGCCCTCCTACTCCATGCTCAACAGATGGATAGAAAGGGACGGTCTGGACGATTTTGCTGCAGAGAACGGCATAGGTCTTTCGGTGTTTTCCCCTCTTTATCAGGGCTTCCTGACAGGAAAATATCTCAACGGTATCCCCGAGGATTCCCGTGTGGGCAAGGGAAACACTTGGATAGGCAAAGAACTTGATGACAAGATGATAAAGCGCCTCAACACCCTTAACGTCATCGCTGCTCAAAGAGGTCAGACACTGTCTCAGATGGCACTTTCATGGGTCCTCCGCAACAAGGCGGTAGCGACTGTGCTTATCGGCGCAAGCAGACCTGAGCAGATAATCGAAAATGTTAAGTGCATCGAGCATCTTGACTTTACAGATGACGAGCTTGACCGTATCGAAGCCGCATTAAAGTGAGGGTCAATATGAAAATAAGAAAATTAGCCGCTTTAATTTTAGCCGCACAGATGTGTCTTATTGCCGTAGGCTGCGCTGACAATACCTCAGTTCAGGCGGAAAATACTGTTTCTGTGACCGAGCTTTCCACAAAGCACAAGACAAGCGAGCATAAGCTCTCAAATCCAGATGCCGATGAGATAACTCAGCAGGTGTATGATTATATCTGCGACAATTACGGCAAGGTAATGCTGTCCTGTCAGCAGGAATCCACATGGATGGGCTCACCCGATTATGAGATGGATTATATCAAGGAAACAACAGGCAAGCTTCCCGCTATGAGAGGTCTTGACTTTATGAACGCCGATTTTGACGGCGTTGTTGAGCGTGCAGAGGACTGGTGGGAAAAGGGCGGACTGGTGACTATCTGCTGGCACACAGGCATAAACGGTCTGGGCTACCAGGAAAGCCTTAATGACGAGCCTGATTTTGATAAGCTGCTTAAAAAAGGCACCAAGGAAAACAAGGCAATGCTTGAAAACTGGGACAAGGCTGCCGAGGCGTTAGTAAAGCTTCGTGATGCGGGCGTTCCAGTTTTATGGCGGCCATTCCACGAGTTCGACGGCAAATGGTTCTGGTGGGGCAAAGGCGGCGGAGAAAACTTCATCAAGCTCTGGCAGATGATGTACGACCGATACACCAACAAATTCGGGCTTACAAACCTTATCTGGGTTCTGGGTTACTCAGGCGATGTTAGAAGCGGCTGGTACGTGGGCGATGACTACTGCGACATTATCGGCTCGGACACCTATGATAACTCCACCAATAAAAAGGCGTGGAAAAAGCTTGAAAAGATAAACACTGCCGAAAAACCCATGTCATTCCACGAGTGCGGCAATGTCCCCTCCGTAAAGAATTTTGAAAAGGACGGCTGCATATGGTCATGGTTCATGATATGGCACACGGACTACATCAAAAACAATGATGAGAAAAACCTAAAGGAAGTTTATAACAGCGACCTTGTTATCACACTTGATGAACTGCCGAAATTTACGGCTGATAAATAATTCGCCGCATATGCAAAAACCCTCCCGCAGACTTTGTGCCTGCGGGAGGGTTTTATACTAAGAACCAATTAAAAACTATACAAAAAATCATCGCATAATCTTGCGTATATGGATTATGCGATGATTTTTTGTCTATAGTTTTATTGGTGATTAGTATTATTATACCTCATCAACAAAAGTGAACTTGATATCGTGTATCTTCAGTCCGCTCTGCGCGAAATAAATACGCATTGAAGTAAATCGTGAGAAAAGGAAAATAGAAAATTCCTTTGATACGGGCTTGCCGCCTGTGCCGTTCCATGTAAAGGAAGCAACTGGCGAACCCATGCTGAAAAATGTGAGAGGAAGCTGTGCCAGCTCGCTCTGCTCGGAGCTTGCGGTAATAACTATCTTATACTTGCCAAGGTGAGAAACATCGACTGCAAAGGTGAAGTTACTTCCTCTGTCGGTGCAGATGTTTTCGGGGATAAGGGTAAGCTCCTCATCAAGGTTATAGAAGGTGACATCTGCCAGATCCTCGCCGCCGTCATCGGGACGGTTGATTATCTTTATGGTGTCAGCCTCGCCGCACAGGCGCTTCATTGCCTGAGTGTCCATCAGGAAGCGGCAGATATTTGCAGCATTCCTCTGAAGCTCTCCCCTTTTCAGTGTGCCGTCTTCAAGAGCGGATAGTGTGTTGTCCTCGTTATTGGCGCTGTCGGCACATACCATGTAAACATCGTTCTGCGCCCTTGCCATTGCTGCAAAGTTGGTCTTTGAAACAGGCACGCTGCGCTCATTGATATTTGCCCACCAGTCGGTCATGGTAATGCCCTTAAAGCCCCATTCATTTCTGAGGATAGTTGTGTTAAGGTCATAGTTGCCTGCCGTCCAGAGGCCGTTTACGGAGCCGTAGGTGGTCATTATAGTCTGTGCCTTGCCCTTCTTTACGGCTATCTCAAAGCCCTTGAGATATATCTCACGGAGCGCTCTTTCGGAAACTACAGAGTCGATATTGTGTCTGCCTGTTTCCTGATTATTTCCGCAGAAGTGCTTGATAGTACCTGTTACGCCCTCGGAATGGAGACCTTTCAGCTGGGCGGAAGCCATCTCGCCCGTGAGGAAAGGATCCTCGGAGAAATACTCAAAGTTTCTACCGTTGAGAGGGTGACGGTGAATGTTCATGCCGGGGCCAAGGAGACACTCGACCTTATTTGCCACCATTTCACGGCCTGTGAATGCAAACAGCTCGCTGAGCAGCTGACGGTTGAATGTGGAAGCAAGCAGAGTGCCGTTCGGCAGGCTGAATGCCTTTGTGCCGCAGTCAAGGCGCATACCCGAAGGGCCGTCATCGCAGCAGGCACATGGAATGCCCATAGCTGAGAGCCTGTCTGAAACACCGCCGAATGCGGAAGCTGTTCCCGCAGTTACCTTGGGGCTGCCCATGCCCTCTCCACGGATAATGCAGGAAAGGTCATAGTCGGAAAGCTGTGCGATAAACTCGCTCATGGTGTGCTTGCCGCTCTTTACGTCAGCAAGCTTTATGCCCTTATCATCGGTAAAGGGAATATCGGCAGGGAGATTTGCAATACGTCTCTCGTTTTCGTCCACCTCGGAGGTGGGAACATCTTCCATAACGGGAACGAATTTAAGCTTATGCTCCGACGCAAAGGGCTTCATGCGCTTAAAAGGAAGCACGGGAGCAAGAGCCTGAGTAAGCTGCTTTACAACAGTAGTTTCGTCGATCTCAAAGGAGAATGCAGCCTCTGCACTGCGGACATCTGTGCCTGCGCAGATGATATACTGACCCTTTTCAAGCACGTAGCAGCTCTTATGACCTGTTACGCCCGAATCATCATAGGAAGCAAGGTCGTCAACATTCACTTCAATAGTAAGTATCTGGCTCTCAGCGGGAGCAAGGAGCTTTGTCTTTTCAAAGCCGCAGAGCACCTTTGCAGGCTTGCCCAGCATTCCCTGTGGAGCGCAGGCGTAAAGCTGGATAACTTCCTTGCCCGAATAATTGCCTGTGTTCTTGACGGAAACCTCTATAGTTATCTTGCCGTCATTCAGCTCAGAGTGTGTAACATTATGCTCAAAAGTTGTATAGGAGAGACCGAAGCCGAAAGGATACTGTACCTTTTCGGGAGCAAATGTCTCAAAATATCTGTAGCCTACGTAAATATCCTCGCAGTAGAAGTTGCGGCGGGTATTGCCGAAATACTCGTGAGAGGGGTAATCGGAAACGGAGTACGCAATGGTGTCAGGCAGTTTTCCCGAGGGTGATACCTTGCCTGTGAGCACGTCCGCTGTTCCTGTTCCGCCGATCATTCCGCCCTGCCATACGTACAGAACGGCATCGGGCTTGATGTCCTCCACAAAGTTCATATCAATGATGCTGCCAACGTTCAGCAGAACGATGACCTTCCGGAAATGCTTCCTTACTGTGCGGAGCATACTTTCCTCGCCATCGCTGAGCAGATATGCGCCCTTTTCAAAGCGGTTGTCGTTCTCCTCGCCTGCTGTTCTGCCGAAAATAACGATCGCAGTCTGGCAGAAGTTGGAGATCTTCTCAGCAAGAGCGTCGTCAACGGGCATTTCCTCCTGTGACCATGGCTCGCCTCCCCAGCCGTCGCCGAAATCAAAGGGGTGCTCCTTTGTCCATTCCTTGTAAACGTTCAGCAGCTCCTCATTCACCTTAACGCTGCCGCTTTCTTCAAGGCCGTCGGTTATGCCGATAACACGGGACACATTGACAAGTCCGCCCGAACCTGTGCCGCTCTTGTAATAATTCAGCTGAATACGTCCGAAAACAGCCACCTCGCTGTCCTTTCGGAGCGGCAGAGCGTTGTTGTCATTCTTGAGCATAACAATGCCCTCAGAAACAGTTTCGGCAGATTTATCTATGTATTTGTTCCAGTCGAGAACCTTTTCCATATGCAATTTCCTTTCCCATATATGTGATTGTACATTATTTACTAAGTATAGTATAGCTGTTGTTTGGGACAATGTCAAGTCCAATAAAGTACATATTTCATTAACTTTATGAACCGCAAAATCACACTATTTTAAATATAATCAGTATAAAAATTCACACTATCATTTTATAATAATTATATACAGAAATGATATAGTATTAAGCGGCTGAGATCAACACCCCACTGCAGAAAGCGGTATTTATGAATGATATCAAGGTAACAGATGCCGCCGCTGTCCCCGGAAGCGCAGCGCTTCTTGTGCAGAACGGCGATAAGGCATTTATGTACGACACAGGCTTCGGCTTCTGTGCGGAAGAAATGGCGGATACGGTCGAAAAAATACTGGGTGGAAAGAAGCCCGATGCCATTATCCTCACCCACTCACACTACGACCACGTTATGGGCTGTGCTGTCCTGGCGGACAGGTGGAGGGATATCCCCGTTATCGCAGGCGAATACACAGCTTATGTGTTCACCCGCCCCACGGCTCTGAAAACCATATACGAGATGGACGTTAACGCCGCCCATGAGCTTGACAAAAAGCCATATCTCACCGACTGCACGGACAGGCTCCATGTGGATAAGGTGGTAAAGGACGGAGAGGTCATTGATGTATGCGGTCTGAAGCTTGAAACAATGGCTTTCCCGGGTCATACAAAGTGCTCTATCGGATTTTACTGCCGTGAAAGCAAGACACTCTTTTCGTCCGAAACTCTGGGAGTTTACAACGGCACTGCGGCGGCTCCCATACTGCTCACAGGCTTTAAGCAGGGTGAACAGTCACTGAAAAAGGCTGCGGCTCTGGGAGCAGAGCATATCGTTCTTCCCCACTGGGGAATGCTGGACGGCGCAGAGGAATGCAGAAAGTATTTTGAAAATGCGCTGTATGAGTTCGAGTGGACGAAAAACCACGTCATAGACTGGCACAACAGCGGTATGTCCGACCATGATATCATAGAAGAGCTTCGCAAAAGGTATCACATAGGTCACATGGGCGCTGTTTATCCCATGAAAGCATTTTACCTCAATACAGGCTATATGGTACCTCTCATTATTAAAGAATACTGTGCAGATTAAAAGAAGATTAAAAAGTGATTCACAAAAATGAGAAATCGCTGTAACCTGTTGACATAACTGCTTTTGTGGGTTATACTGAGAACATAGCAAGAAAGCCAACACAAGGAAGCGATGCAGAAGGCGTTAAGCACCGTCTGCGGCTTCCGAAAACATAACCATATTAACAGGAGGAAAAAATCATGTTTGAAAAATTTGCAGAAACTATCAACAATGCAGGCAAGGCTGTAGGCGAAAAGACTAAGCTTGGTACAGATGTTGTAAAGGCTAACTTCAAGATCTCTTCCGAGGAGAGAGCAATTAACGAGCTTTATCTGGAGATCGGCAAGACCTATTATGACAACAATCTTGACAATCCCTGCTGTGATACCATGAAGGAGCTTTTTGACAAGGTTTCCGAAAAGAAGGCTTCCATCGAAGCTCTCAAGGAGCACGTCCGTAAGATAAAGGGTGTTCTGCTCTGCCAGAACTGCGGTGCTGAGGTAGATGCCGAGAACGACTACTGCGGCAAGTGCGGCACTAAGATCGAAAAGCCCGAGCCTGTTGAGGAAGCTCCCGCTGAGGAGACCGAAGAGGTCATCGACCACGAGGACACCGTAGAGGCTGACGCTGCAGGTGAAGAAGCTCCCGAGATCAAGGTAGAGGTTGACCCCGAGGATAAGCCGGAAGAATAATAAGTGATATCCGCCGCTGTCTTTTCAAAGGCAGCGGCATTCTCTTTTTTACGGTATTTTTACTCTTACACTGTTTACAAATGTCGCAAAATGGTGTATAATCTGTATTGTATGATACGCACAAGGCGTTTGTCACAACGGAAAGGATAATGCCTATGAAGGTTGACTGGAACAGCAAATACACCACAGTGTCGGTATATACGGTAATAACCTTTGCCATATGCCTTGCACTGGTAATAGTTGTATCAAAATTCTCGGTGATAATGGGCGCACTGGGAACTGTGCTCGGCACAATAAGCGCCGTTATCTGGGGCATAGCGATTGCATATCTGCTGAACCCTGTTATGATGCGGACGGAAAGGCAGTTCAAAAAACTGCTTGAAAGAAAAAAGCCCCACCCCAAGCTTTGCAGATTTATAAGCACCGTGCTTGCCATAATCTTCGGCATAGCGGTGATATGCACACTGGTCGCAATAATCGTGCCGCAGGTTCTGGACAGCTTGATGAACATTTTCAACAACGCCCAGAACTATATGAACAACATCTACAACTGGGTAAATACCACTCTGGCGGAATATCCCGAGATAGTAACATATCTTAATAATCAGCTCAATGATATCCAGTCCGCCGTGCTTACCGCCGTAAATAACCTTATTCCAAAGGTGGGCGACTGGGCTGTAAAGCTGAAAGACGGCGCTGTTGGACTGCTGGCAGGTCTAAAGGATTTTATCATCGGATTTATCGTTGCGGTATATCTGCTGCTTGACAAGGAAAAATTCCTTGCTCAGGGCAAAAAGCTTATGACGGCAATATTCCCCCAGAAGATATGCCACAATATGCTGAGAGCTTTCAGAAAAACAAACAACTCCCTCAACGGATTTATCAACGGAAAGATACTGGATTCCTTTATCATCGGTATGATATGCTTTGTGGCAATGAAGCTCATGAAGCTGGAATATTCGGTGCTCATAAGCGTTATCGTAGGTGTAACGAATGTTATCCCGTTTTTTGGTCCTTTTATCGGAGCGATACCCTCCGCACTGCTGCTGCTCATTTCCGAGCCGTCACAGACTATCCCCTTTGTTATCCTGATAGTTGCGATACAGCAGTTTGACGGAAATATCCTTGGTCCCTACATTCTGGGCGACTCCACAGGTCTCCCCGCATTCTGGGTAATGGTGGCCATCTTCCTTGGCGGCGGACTGTTCGGCTTTGCGGGAATGGTGCTTGGCGTGCCAATATTTGCGGTAATATACGCCTTTGCCCAGGAATTTATAGAGAACCTGCTGAAAAAGAAAGGGCTCTCCCCCGACACGGCAGATTATTATCCCGTTCCTGCGGCTGAAAATGAACACAAGCTCTCAATAGGAATATTTGAAAAGCTGAAAAAAGTAAACGTAAAGAACGACAAGAAATAAAAATAACTCCCATGTATGGTACATAACCTTATACATGGGAGTTATTTTATATCAGGACATCAGAAGATGTCCTTTTTGCTCTTGATGTATCTTCTTACCTGAACAGCAATCATAAACACAATGCAGGCGATAAGGAACACAGGCATTATCCATGTGTTGGCGTTCTCGTCCTCGGCGGATTTCATTTCCGTCCAGAGGGTCTGCATCTGAAGATTTGCTTCATCGGAAAGATTTACGAATACTGTGGTCTTTTCTCCAATGAAATCCTGATCCGGATAGGAAACGGGATTTGTGCGCACATCTTCATCAAGCTTGTCATACGCCGCTGAATTTGGTGTGGAGTAGCAGATGTAGTCGATATTCGCATAGGCGATATCAGGCTCACACATAAAGTTGATGTACATTTCCGCCGCTTCCTTCTGCTTTGACGATGTGGGAATGCACATTGCGTCAACGAAAAGGTTGGTTCCGCTCTTTGGGACAACGAAGTTGAGAGAGTCGTTCTCGTCCATGATGGTCAGAGCGTCGCCTGCGTAGTAGGGAGCTATAAGAGCATCGCCTGCGCCCATTTTATCGAAAATCTCGTCCATAACATACGCCTGGACTATGCGCTTCTGTGCTTTCAAGTCCTCGGCAGCCTTTATAAGCTCGTCGCTGTCCTCTGTGTTCAGCGAAAAGCCGTTCTTTATCTCAGCAATGGCAAAGGCATCACGGGGGTTGTCGAACATAAGGATATTGTCAAGATAATCCTCGTTCCAGAGAATATCCCAGTCGATCTCCTCAGGGGGAATATCTATCATAGTCTCGTCGTAGATGATGCCGACTGTTCCCCATGTATATGGCACGGAATATTCATTATCGGGGTCATATTCAAGATTGCGGAAGTTGGGCATGATGTACTTGAAGTTGGGGATATTGTCATAGTCAAGCTTCTGCACCATTTTTTCCTTTATCATCTTGTTTATCATATAGTCAGACGGGATAATAATGTCATAGAAAGCTCCGCCGCCTTTCAGCTTGGCATAAAGCTCCTCATTGGTGGCATAGTTGGTGTAATTTACCTTTATGCCCGTAAGCGCCGTAAATTCGGCATTTACATTAAGCGTGCCCTCGTCCGCTCCCGTGCAGATGTACTCGCCCCAGTTATAGACATTTATTGAAATGTTCTGTCCCTTGAAGCGGATGTAATACTCGGGATCGTCGATAGTAAGGGTCTGTGCCTCGGTCTCCTCCTCGGGGACATCATCGGCAGAAGTATCCTCAGCGCTTTCGGCAGAGCATGAACAAAGCATAGCCGCAGCAAGAAGAGCGGCAATTACGGAAGATATTTTTCTCATGCCCTTACGCCCCCTTTTTCTTAAGCTGTCTTATCTCAATAAAATTCTTGACGATAAGGATAACAACAACTACAACAAATATGATAGTGGAAAGTGCGTTTATCTCGGGAGATACCTTTCGTCTTGTCATTGAGTAAATGGTAACAGGAAGTGTCTGTGATGATGAGCCGCTGGTAAAGTAGCTGATAACGAAATCATCAAGAGAGTATGTGAATGCCATAAGGAAACCGCTTACAACGCCTGGCATTATCTCAGGCAATACCACCTTGATAAACGCCTTGAAGGGGCTGCACCCTAAGTCCTGTGCCGCTTCGTAAAGGTGAGGATCCATCTGCCTGAACTTTGGCATAACGTTCAGGATAACATACGGTACATCAAAGGTAATGTGGGCTATGAGCAGCGTAACAAATCCGAATTCTAAATTCATTCTTGCCGCAAAAAACACAAACAGAAGCATAAGGGATACGCCCGTAACTATCTCGGGGTTGATGATAGGCATATTTGTTATGTTCATAACAATAGCCTTTGGCACCTTTTTCATGCTGTTTATGCCTATGGCAGCCAGAGTTCCAAGGACTGTTGAAACGATGCTTGCAATAACTGCGATTATAAGCGTGTTCACCAGAGACGAGATGATGATATCGTTCTGGAAAAGCTTTCTGTACCAGTCAAGAGTAAAGCCGCTGAACACGCTCCTGCTCTTTGACTCATTGAATGAGAAAACTATCAGCACGAATATAGGAACATAGAGGAAAAGCATGACCAGAACAAGATAGATTTTTCCAAGCTTTTTCATTCTGCGCCCCTCCTTATATCAGCACCTGATCGTCAGGGCTGAACTGATTCATAACAGTCATAATAACAAGGATAATGACCATAAGAACGAGAGAAATGGCAGCTCCCAGATGAGGATTATAAGCATTTCCCAAGAACTGCATCTCGATAAGGTCGCCTATGAGCAGATTTGAACCGCCGCCAAGCATTCTTGAAATGATAAATGTGGAGATGGCAGGCACGAACACCATGGTAACGCCCGAGGTTATTCCGGGAAGGCTCAGGGGAACTATCACACGGAAGAGAGTTGCCACTCCGCTGCAGCCAAGGTCGGAAGCCGCCTCGATAACGCTTTTATCTATCTTCACCATTACCGAATAAAGGGGCAGTATCATAAATGGCAGGTAGTTATAGACCATTCCCAGCACAACTGCGCCAGATGTGTTTATGAGCTTCAAAGGGCCTATGCCAATAAGCCCCAGCAGATGATTGATAACGCCGTTGTTGCCGAGAAGCGTCATCCACGCATATGTTCTAAGCAGGAAGTTCATCCACATGGGAAGCATTACTATCATAAGCATGGTAGCCTGCTTGTGCTTTTCCATTCGTGAAAGGATAAACGACACGGGATATGCCACCACAAGGCATATAGCCGTAGCAATTACCGACAGCCATATGGAGCGGAAGAAAATATTCGCATACTGACCCACGTCCTGAATGTTTTTTACGGTAAACTCGCCGTCATTGGTGGTAAAGGCGAATACTGCTATCATCAGCAGCGGAACAGCAATAAAAACGGTCATCCATACAAGGTACGGAGCCGAGACCCATTTTGTTTTCATATGCTCATTCCTCGCTTTTCTTCATTATGTGGATATCAAAGGGAGCAATATCCATACCTATCATGGTTCCGACAGGCTCGTGCAGCGTTGAATGGATTATCCACTTGTGCTCCATTCCGTCAACTGTCATCTCATAATGAACGCCCTTGAAAACAACGGACTTAACTATTCCCGTAAGCTTTGCGTTTGCGGGAGGAACTATCTTGATATCCTCGGGACGTATCACCACATCTACCTTTTCATTTTTGGCAAAGCCCTTGTCAACGCACTCAAAGCGATGTCCCGAAAATTCCGCAACGCAGTCCTCGGGCATAATGCCGTTCAGGATATTGCTTTCACCGATAAAGTCAGCAACAAAGGCATTGACAGGCTCGTTGTATATATCTGTGGGAGAGCCGATCTGCTGGATATTACCGTTGTTCATTACCACAACGGTGTCGCTCATGGTAAGAGCTTCCTCCTGATCGTGGGTAACATATATAAAGGTAAGCTCCAGAGCCTGCTGTATCTTGCGCAGCTCCGTCTGCATTTCCTTTCGGAGCTTCAGGTCAAGAGCGCCCAGCGGCTCATCAAGAAGCAGCACCTTGGGGTGATTTACCAGCGCACGGGCTATTGCCACACGCTGCTGCTGACCGCCCGAAAGGCGGGCTACAGAACGCTTTTCAAAGCCTTTCAGATTGACAAGCTCCAGCATCTCGCCCACACGCTTTACTATCTCCTTGTCGGGCAGCTTTTTTACCCTCAGACCGAAAGCAATGTTTTCATACACATTAAGATGGGGAAAAAGAGCATATCGCTGGAACACGGTGTTGACGTTTCTCTTATAGGGAGGAAGCCCGTTGATGCGCTTACCCTCAAAGAAAACATCACCGCTTGTAGGTTCAAGAAATCCGCCGATTATCCTGAGCGTAGTCGTCTTGCCGCAGCCTGACGGCCCCAGAAAGGTTACGAACTCCTTGTCCTTGATATCCAGATTGATTTTTTTCAGGATACGCTCGCCGTCCTCAAAAACGACCTCGATGTCCTTCAGATTAACAATATTTTCCATAAATACCCCGACCCTTCCGCAAAAATAAAGTCAGCGGCCTTTGTCAGTCAGCAAAAGTAACTCAACAAAGCATAACAGTTTTGATTATATCACTTTTGTGCGGCAAAGTCAACGAAATGAGCCACAAATTTTGTAAAATGTTGTATATTTTTGTCGAATACTCTGCAAAAAGTAAAAGCCCCTCAGTGCATCTGCACCGAGGGGCAAAGGTCTTATTTGCCGCTGAACCAATTTACTTTTTCGGGTCCCGAAGTCCGATTGACATGATAATCGTCAAGCTCAATAAGCTCTCCGTTTTCGTCAGGCATATCATAATCATACCCGATGACTGTATAATCAGCGCCGTCCCAGATGTATTCGTAAACAAGAGTATAAGTCGATGCTTTGAGAATGCCGTCGCCGTCAGCAAACACGCCGCCGTATGTCATATCAAAGAAGCACGTCTTGTCAAACAGCCTTGCATTTCCGCTGCCGCCTACCCCGTCATAGGCGGGCCAGTAGCAATATACCAGATGCTTGCCGCTGCCGTAATCGGCTGTCTTGTAGGAGGTTATCTCGGAAGTGGATGAAACACAGTTCATAAAGCTTACAAACTCAGCCTCACCGCTGTCCTCAATATAATAGAAGGTCACAGACTTTCCGAAATTTCTGCTGTTTATATCATCAAAACCGCCGTTGCAGAAATCATCGGCTACGTTCTGCTTGTTTTCAATAAAAAGATAGTATTCGGTCTCGCCGTCATTGTCAAAATCATCGGCGATATACTTATACTCTGAGGTATCATAGTCGGGAGAAATCATTTCAAGCGCTGCAAGCTGACTATAATCGGGATTTTCAGCAGCATACTCAGAGCTGTAAAAGCCTTCCACATCATTTTTCTGCCTTGCGCTTATGCTGTCTATATCGCATACATCGGGATATCCCGAAACAGCTTCGACATCGTTCAGGCTGAGAAGTTCTACCTTCTCTATGTCGATATCAGGCGCAGTTTCAGTGGTAATCTCGGTCTGAGCTTCCGTCGTCTCCGCTTCCGATGATTCTTCCACGGTAGTCTCAGTGGTCTCAACAGTCTCGGAGGAGCTTGAAATCTCGCTTGTACCGGTCTCCGCACCGTTCTCCCCTGCCGCACCGCAGGCTGTCAGCTGCATACACATCAGCAGCACCGCTATTATGTAACGTCTTTTCATTTGTAAGCCCTCTTTCAACGATTTAAAACTTCAAGTCAAAATATTTAACTGATACTAATCTTCAATCAACCTACAGACAAATCCTCGGCTGAAATAAGCCCATTCTTCGTCAAGCTCCCTTGCCGGGCGGCAAGCCCGCCTGCGGTCGCTTTCCTTGACTGGTCTTATTTCATCTGTCGGCTTTGCCTATAGAGCGATTGAAGATTAGTATGATATTATGATTATATTACAACTTTGTACCCGTGTCAAGAAAAAAATGCACCCCAAAAGCCTTGACCTTTGAGGTGCATATCCCGCATAATTTATCTTCTGAAAGAAGCCATAGTGTCAAGCATTTCAAGCTGCTGCTCAAAAGCATTAAGCTCGGTCTTGTCATTGATGACAACAAGCTCAGTGCCTGTCATTTTTGCAAACAGTCTGATATCATCTGCTGTAAGCGCTGTGGAAACAACCGCATGATGCGCTCCGCCTGCGTATATCCACGCTGCCGAGCCTGTGGCAAAATCGGGCTTTAACTTCCACATAACTCTTGCAACAGGAAGCTTTGGCATAGGCTCAGGCTGCTTTACAAGGGTTATATCTGCGCAAACCAGTCTGAAACGATCGCCAAGGTCTATCATGGAAACAGCGATTCCCTCGCCTGTTACTCCCTCAAATACGAGACGTGCAGGATCGGATTTTCCGCCTATTCCCAGAGGGTGGACTTCGATCTTAGGCTGCTCAGCCGCAAATACGGGAGATACCTCCAGCATATGGGAAGCAAGCTCGGTTTCGCCGCCTTCGGGCAGGTCATATGTATAGTCCTCCAGGAAGCCTGTTGCACCGTCTCTTCCCTCAGCCATCTTGAAAAGCACGGCAGCAAGGGCAGCGGTCTTATAATCGCCCTCAGGGCCGAAGCCTACGCCCTTTGCCATAATGTTCTGCGCAGCGATTCCGGGCAGCTGCGAAAGGCCGTGAAGATCCTGGAATGTATCTGTGAATGCGGAAATATTCTCACGGGCAAGGAACTTTTCCAGCGCCGCTTCATACTTTGCCTGCTCCCTTACTGCGGCAAGATTGTCGGTATTCATGGCATACTTTTCGGTGTATTCAGCCATTTTTGCATCTATCTCTTCATCTGTGATGCCTGAGATGATATCGCAGAGATCGCCAATGCCATAGTAATTCACGTTCCAGCCGTACTTAATCTCGCTTTCCACTCTGTCGCCGTCTGTAACTGCAACATCACGCATATTGTTGCCGAACATGGCAACTCTCATTCCCCTGCCAAAATCAACTGCAACGGCAGCCTGAGCAAAATGGCGCACTCTTTCGATAACATCGGCGTGCTTGTAATATCCCGAAACGACTTCACGCTTTATGCCCAGACGTGTGCAGATAAATCCGAACTCCCTGTCGCCGTGAGCAGACTGATTAAGGTTCATAAAGTCCATATCAATGCTGTCATAGGGAAGTCTTTCGTTGTACTGGGTGTGCAGGTGAAGCATAGGCTTGCTCAGCACTTTAAGCGCATTTATCCACATTTTTGCAGGAGAAAAGGTGTGCATCCACATTATAACTCCCACGCAGTCCTTGTCGGACGATGCCTTTGTGCAGATATCCAGCGCTTCGCTGCTGTTTCTTACCACAGGCTGAAAAACAACGCCTGCAATGCCGCAAAGCTGCTCATTCAGATATGCAGCCATTTCCTTTGAGTCCTTTGCAGCCTGAGCAAGAGTCTCCTCGCCATAAAGATCCTGACTTCCGGTAATAAAATACAAGGTTTTCATCAGCATTTCCTCCATGCAAATAATATTAAGCTTATTATACCGCACAAGCGGGATTTTTTCAAGAATACTGTTTGCCGATTATAGACATTTATTAACCTGTGTGGTATAATATCCTAAAAGGAGTGAGCAGCATGATAGCACGATATGAGCAGAGCGTTCTTTCGGGGCGTTCACAGGTGACAGTCCAGCGTTACATGGGCTTGCAGAATCTTCCCCACTGGCATATGGAAAGCGAGCTTATCTTTGCCCAAAAGGGCAGCGCAGAGGTAATGTCGGAAAACACGGTCTATCCTCTAACCCAAGGCAGATGCGTTTTTATCCGCAGCGGAGCTGTGCATTACATAAAGGCGGAAGCGGAAAGCATCATCACTGTTATGAAGATAGACTCCGAGCTTCTTTTTTCATCATACGGCGAGCAGACAACTGTTTGTCCCCTGCTGGAAAACGAATATGATTTTTCGGATATCTTTGAAAAAATCAGACAGGAGATATCCAGGGGGCAAAAATATTATGAAGTGATATGTTCGGGTCTTGCCTCTGTCGTTATGGCTGAGATATTCCGAAATGAAAAGGCGGAGGCGCTGAAAAACTCCTCGGAAAGCACGGCATACAAGTCGCTTCTCAGCCACATTTCCGAGCATTACGCCGATATGACCTTTGATGAGGCTGCCGATTTTATGTGCTTCAGCAAGCCTTATTTCTCCAAGTATTTCCGCAGAATGTCGGGTATGACCTTTTCGGAGTACCTGAACATCGTCCGTGTAAGCGCCGCCGCAAAAATGCTGTCCAAAGGTATGCCTGCGGGAGAAGCCGCACTTGCCGCAGGCTTCGGAACTATACGCAGCTTCAACCGTGTTTTCAAGCAGCTCACAGGCTTTACCCCACGGGAGCTGCCCGATAACTATGTTTTCATAGGCGGTCAGACTGCGGATGACAAGGGCTTTGACCCCACTCTGCCGGTAAGCAGGGTGATATAGCTTATGCTTAATAAATTCAATGCTCCGGTCTGTCCGAAAAATCCATCAGTGCTGCAGTGTATATTTTTCTTTAAAGAGTTGAATTTTGCATACAATTATGTTATAATCATGTAATTACCATTGTGGCTTTTAAATTGTTGTCAGCAGAGCAGAAATATGTTCATATCCGTTGTGGCTGGCGCAAAGGCTAATGTGAAAAAGGTGAAAGTATGAACGAGCGTTATAATATAGGCATTCTGGTTGCAAACATTATGGATTCATTCAGCAACAGGGTGTCCAAGGGTGCTATTGCGGCAGCTGAGGCTTTTGATGCGAATTTATTTATATTTCCTATGAAATACCTTGATGTTGACTACGGTAATACCATGCTTGATATGAAGTTTGAGTATCAGTACAACATTCTTATGGACTATGCCGCAAAGGCAAAGCTCGATCATCTGATAGTATGTACGGGAACTATTGCATATATCTGCGATGATGTGCGCAAAAAGGAAGTGCTGGATCATCTCAGCGGCACTCCTCTGCTGAATGTTGCCTCAAACATTGACGGATATGATTATCTCATTTACGATAACAAAGCAGGCGTCACTCAGGCTGTTGATTACCTTATAAAAAAGCAAAACAGAAAGCATATCTGCATGATGATAGGAAAGCTTATCAATCTCGAATGCCGAGAGCGATATGAAGCATACAGAGCTGCGCTGGACGCAAACGGCATTGAATTCAATAACAATATGATAATTGAAAGCGATATATCCGAGTTCTGCGTCAGCGAAGCAGAAGAGCTTCTTGGCAGAAATCCCGACTGCGACGCTGTTATCTGCGTAAATGACGAAATGGCATCTGTATTTTACCCTATCCTGCAAAAAAGAGGAAAGAGCATCGGCAGGGACATTATGCTTGTAGGCTTCGATGACAGCCTCTTTGCAGTGAAAATGGACCCGCCTCTGGCATCGGTAAAAGCTGACGCATATGCCATGGGATACCGTGCTGTGGAAAAAGCAGTGAACGCTCTGAGCGGCAAAAATGACACAGACCATTACTGCAAAACGGAGTTTATCCCACGTGCCTCCTGCTCATCGGAAAGCCTGTATCTGAGCAATATGAATAACGTGTTCAGCGGCGATGATACTGCCATAGCCGAAAATATAATCAACTATATATATCAAAGCAACATTCCTGCGGAAACATATGAGCAGGTAAAGCAATTCTGCCTGAAAATGGTCGCTGAGCTAAGGTCAAGAATAATAAACAGAACAGCTGATGCCGATGACCTGAAATACCTTTCCGACAAGACAGAAGAATTTCTGTCAAGCAACAGGCATGGAGTGGAGCTTGTGCCCAGAATGATAGAGACCGTTGACGGCTGCCACAAGTGGCTTATGAGGAATGCTCCTGCCGAAAATGTCTCTGTTATCAACAGGATATTCAAATACGCTGTAATAAAAATATCCAACGGAATGATAAATGATTTCAAGAAGCTGGAGGACAGCCAAAAGGAACACACACATCTTTCCAATCTTTTCACAAGGGACACTCTTATGTTCAATGAAAATATGGCAATGAGCTATGCCCGTATGATGAACAAGTTTTACTGTCTTGACATAAAGTCAAGCTATCTTTTCCTCATTGATGAGCCTGCGGAATATCACAACAACGGAGAATTCCCGAAGAATCTTAAATGGAAATTCATGTCATATCAGGACGGAATGAACTTTAGCATGGTCCCTGCCAATGAGCGTGACGTTTCATCTGAATATATGTACCGAAACAAATATATCTCCGATTCCGAGCGTCACACATTCATCATTGCCGATCTGTATTCAAGAGAATATCAATACGGTCTGCTGCTCTGCGAGCCGACCTCCGACAAATTCTTTGCTGACCTTGAACTGGTGGTGTATCAGGTAAGTGCTGCGGTGAAGCTCATAAATCTTATCTCCGAGCAGGACAGGATAAACGAAAAGCTGCACATGAAAAATATCGCTCTGAAAATCTGTCCGAGATAGATGAAATGACGGGCATTTATAACAGACGTGGATTTTACAGAGCCGCAGAGGCATTTATCGAAAGCAGCAAGGGAAAAGATATTATCGTCTGCTATGCGGATATGGATAACCTGAAGCTGGTAAATGACGGATACGGCCATTCCGAAGGCGATTTTTCAATAAAAAGCCTTGCACTGTGCCTTAAAGAAGCATTCGGTGAAAACGGCATTGTGGGAAGAATGGGCGGCGATGAGTTTGCGGCATTTATCCTCAGCGAGAAAACAGAGGGCATTGAAAGCATAATCGGCAAAAAGCGCAGGTACATAGAGCATCTCAACCGGACGGCAAACAAGCCTTATCATATAGATATGTCCATGGGATTCTGCGAATGTGTCTGTGAAAACTCCTATGACTTTAAGGAAGCCGTTGACAAGGCTGACGGCAAGCTTTATGATAACAAGACTGAGAGGAAAAGAAGAAACAAGAATAAAGTCTCCGAAACTGACCATTGAGCATATAAGACCCCGTCTTCACAAGCATATGCGCACGTCTTTTCGGCAAATTTTGCCGCAGACTGCGTTAAAAATCCTTGCCGGGCAAAAGCCCGCCTGCGGATTTTTGCCTACTCTGCAACAAAATTATGCTCGAAAATCCGCACACATTTCTTATGAAGACAGGTTCTAAAAAGCATCGTTCGCAAAGAAAATTCTACTTTGCGGACGATGCTTTTTTGTATGCTATATGCTTTGTTCCAAAACTATGACTGCGCTGTGTCTCCAACCGACGAATTTCAGGCTTTTTGCCGATAATCAGCTTACCATATCAGCAACAGATACTCCGTACTGCTCGGTAAAATAGCTTTCGATAGCGGCAACGTCGCCCTTCATTCTCTCGTTTGCACTGTCGTATCTGCCGTTGTCCTTTGTGCTCTGAGTGGAATCATTGCGGTCGGAGTCCTCTATCTTTACTATCTCGCCTGCGGCAAGGTCATAGGTGTAATAGAAGCCTGTTCCCATCATAGAAACATAATAATACTCCTCAACAGTGTTGCTGTTATAGTCAAATGTGTAGTATTCGACTGTTTCATTGCCGTTAAGGTCGGTCTTAACGAATTTGACTGTCTTTGCTGCCTTGTCAGCGGTTATTTTCAGACCTGCACCGTCAAATGGCGAATGCTCGGTGTCAAGATAAGTAAGCACACCGTTTTCGTCTGTGAATGCAGCTGTGCCGACGCTGCTTTCCTGCTGCTCTGCCTGAGTGCTTGCCGCATCTGTCTGTGACTGAACGGCAGCATCACCGGAACAAGCTGTCATTGACATTACTGCTGCGATGGCTGCAATAGTTAAAATTACCTTTTTCATTTCATATTCCTCCTAAAATCTTATAATGACTATATTAAGAACCTGTCTTCATAAGAAATGTGTGCGGATTTTCGAGCATAATTTTGTTGCAGAGTAGGCAAAAATCCGCAGGCGGGCTTTCGCCCGGCAAGGATTTTTAACGCAGTCTGCGGCAAAATTTGCCGAAAAGACATGCGCATATGCTTGTGAAGACGGGTTCTAAGCCTTTCGGCTGTCATTCATTGTTATAATGTATAAAACAAAGGTCAGTTTATAAAGCTGCGGACATTTTCCTCCACAGCAGTGCCTGAAATATCATCAAGCCTGACATACTCTGCATTCATATGCTCGGCTATCTGCTTTGCAAAGCCGAATCTGATATAGCTGTTTTCGGTATCCAGCACCATTGCCCCCACTCCCGACAAACGCACCTGCTCAGCCATAAAAACGGCATCTTCAAAGGGGTCTCCGAAAAGCGGGATATTTGCCTTGCCGTCGGAAATAAGTATCAGATATTGAAGCGCATCGGGTGTCCTTATCCGCTCCGCTCGAAGAAGCTCATTTGCCTGCAAAATGCCTGCCGCCAAAGGTGTTTTTCCCCCTGTGGGAAGCTGGTCCATACATTTTCTTGCAAGCTCGGGACTTCCTGTTATACTGAGAAGTATCTGTGCACCCTTTCCGCTGAATGAGACCACACCCACACGGTCACGCTTCCTGTATGCTTCCGAAAGCAGACCACGCACTGCGCCCTTGACCGCTCTCATACGGCGCTTTGCACCCATGGAGCCGCTGGCATCTACCACAAACAAAATAGTGGCACCTGTGCGCTTTTCCCTTACCTTCTGCCTGAGGTCGGAGCTTCTGACAGCAAGCATCATACCGTTTTCGGGAGTTCTGCTGCCTCGGTTCAGCGCCGCACAGCAAAGTGTGGGTATCAGAGCAATATCACGGCATTTTCCGTGGGGAACGGTGCTGCGCACATATCGACCGCTGCTGTCGTTGGCAATGGTCTTGCTGCGCTTTCCGCTGCCGCCGTTCTTTCCTGCGGCATTTATGCTCTCGGCTGAAAGCGGAAGCTCCTCCCCTGCCATCTCGGTATCACTATGGCTCTTGCCGATGTTATTGTCATCGGCAGCTTCGCTTTGCGGTGTATCGGACTGCACCTGGACATTATCGGGCGGAGTTTCTTCACGACTGTCCGACTGCTCTTCATGCTCGGCAATATTCTCTGCAGGCGGAGCAGACCTCATTCTGTGGGGAAGCACCAGCTTGGCAGCTTCGGCAACATCATTTTCGCTGACATTATCATCGCCACGCCATGCACAAAGGGCTTTGGCAGTCTCAGTCAGGATTATTTCGCACCTGTTGCCCTCACAGCAGGCTTTATTGGCGGTGAGAGCAATGAGCCTGAGTATTTCCTCCGACACCGAAACCGACGCAAGCCTTTGGGAAGCCTCTCTTATGCTTTCCGCAAGCTGCTCCTCTGCGGATCTATACTTATTGCAGAAGCTTTTGGGATCACTTTCGTATTCAAGCCTGCGCCTGATGATCTCCGTGCGCCTGTCAACATCATTTTCACCCGTGACATTTACAAACAACCCGAATTTATCCAGAAGCTGCGGGCGAAGCGATCTTTCCTCGGGGTTCATCGTCCCTATGGGGATACATCGGCATGGGTGGCTGTAGGATATGCCGTCACGCCGAACAATATTTTCCCCCGATGCTATGACCTCTGCCAAAATGCCCGCAGTGTGGTTTCCCAGCAGATTTATTTCATCAACATAGAGGAAATTTCCGTCAGCATCATACAAAAGTCCCTTTTCAAAGCGTTTCACTCCGCCGTTTACCGCTTCTGACAGATCAAGCGTACCCACAAGCCTGTCCTCGGTAACGTTCAGCGGAACTTCAATGACCTTTCTCCCCGCCGCAAAGGCAAGTCCTCTTACAGCAGTGGACTTTGCAGTCCCCTTTTCTCCTGAAATAAGCACGCCGCCTATTGCAGGGTCAACGGCACTTATGATAAGCGCAAGCTTCAGCTGCTCCTGCCCAACTATCGCCGTGAACGGATACGGGAAGAGGCTCATATTTGCTCACGGCTTTCTATCATCTCAAAAACAGCCGCAATGTCCATATGCTGCTCCTCAAAGGGCTTTCTGCGCATTCTGTGAGGAAGCACAAGCTCTGCCGCAAGCTTCATATCCTCCTTTGAAACGGCATTCCTGCCCTCATAGGCAGCATTGGCGCAGGCGGTCTTTATCATGGATATATCCGCTCTGTGTCCGTCAACCCCAAGAGATACGGCTATCTCCGCCGCAAGGCGCAGTATTTCATCAGAATAAGTAACGCTCCCAAGCATTTTGCCCGCATCGGTTATCCTGCGGCAAAGCTTTTCCTGCTCGGGTCTCCATTTTTCAAGGAATGCCACGGAGTCATTCTCATATTCAAGATAGCGCTTTACGACCTCGGTTCGCATTTCAATATCCGTCTCGCCCCTTACATCTACCACAAGACCAAATCTGTCCAGAAGCTGCGGACGGAGATCGCCCTCCTCTGGATTCATCGTGCCCACAAGCACAAATCTTGCAGGATGACTGAACGAAACGCCCTCACGCTCCACAGTGTTAATGCCCATAGCCGCCGAATCGAGTATAACGTCAACAACATGGTCGTCCAGCAGGTTTATCTCGTCAATGTAAAGAATATTGCGGTTTGCATCGGCAAGTATTCCAGGTTCGAAGTGCTTTTCGCCTGTTTTCAGCGCTCGTTCAATGTCAAGAGTTCCAACCACTCTGTCCTCTGTGGCGCTGACAGGCAGATCGACCACCCTCATATGCCTTTTGACTGCTTTAAGCTCGCTTTTGCTGCGGCAGCTGTCGCACTGGCAGCTCCTGTCATACGGGTCGCAGGAAAAGGGACAGCCCTCCGCTTCCATGCGCTCGGGGAGAACCTCAGTCAGCGCACGTACAGCAGTGGATTTTGCCGTACCCTTTTCACCCTTTATCAGAACTCCTCCCAGTGCGGGATTTATCAGATTAAGTATCAACGCACGCTTCATTTTTTCCTGTCCCACTATTGCCGTAAATGGGAAATAGGCTCTTTTATTCATTGGTTTTCACCCTCTATCCTGTTTTCTGTTTCAAGATAAGCCTGACGTATGGCTTCAAGCTGCTCTTTATCCGCATTCCAGTAGCCCCGACGGCTGTATTCCTCCATCTGCTCCAGAATATCCATGTAAGCATATGGGTTGTTTTCAGCCATGCGGCGGCGCATTTCCTTATCCTGCGCATATTTTGCGCAAAGGTCATTGTATATCCACTGCTCAACAGCTCCCGTGGTTGCCGCAAGACCCATAACATTCTCAAAACGGTCGGCTATCTTCTGCGCTCCGTGATATTTGTGAGCAAGCATACCGTCTATCCACTTGGGGTTGAGCACTCTTGTCCTGATGCCCTTTGCTACAGCCTTTTCGGCAGTTTCGGTAACAGGCACCGCTCCCGTTGTGTCGGTGATAAGCATTACCGCCTTTTGTCCCCTTACCATCTCAACGGATTTGGCAAGTCCGCCGAAAAATTCATAGTAATGGTCAAGGTCGGTTATCTCATATTCGTTGTTGTCACGAACCTGAGAGACTATCTCCACGCTTTTGAGATTTTGCTCGTAAAGGTCTCCCATGTCTCCGCCACGTTCTTTTCGGTTATAGGCATAATGCAGAGATGTCAGGAACCGGCTTCCTATCTGCTCTTCCTTTTCCCACGCCTTTGTCTCGATTATGGAGGTTATGCCCGTGCCGTATTCTCCCTCTCGGGGTCCGAATATCCTTGTTACTGAAAGCCTTTCTGCTTCATCGTGGTCATATCCCCTGTCGGTCAGATAGGCATAAAGCTTTTTGGAATTTGCCTTCATATAGTTCTGCCCGTCCGTTTCGTCCGCTTCGTTCACAAGATGAAGAAGATCGTCCAGATTATCAATGATATTCGGGAAAAGGTCACGGAAAAATCCGCAGATGTTTATTGTAACGTCAATACGGGGTCTGCCCAGCTCCTCAATGGGGATAAGCTCATATTTGGGGTTCCATGCCGAATTTCCCTTTGCAAGCCTTGCGCCAAGGTAAGCCATTATCTGTCCGATAGTCTCACCCTGGGAGCGGGAGGTCTCAAGACCCCACAGTATCACCGCAGTGGAATTGGGGTAATGGCCGTATTTGTCAAAATAGGTTTTGATAGTATTTTCCGCCGCTCTTGCACCACGCTGATATGCTGTCAGAGTTGGCACAAAACGCTGGTCAAACTGATAAAGATTATATCCCGATGGAAGCACCTCAGGGCTGCGGTATATGTCTCCAGCTGCCTTTGCAGGGATATATCCGCCTGAAAGTGCATTAAGTAGCTGCTCATTTTCGGCATTCTGCATTACCTCGGCATATTTTTTTTGTCCGTACTCAATAGTTCTGCTGAGCTTTTCGGGAACACTTTCGCCTGCAAAATATTTATCTAAATATTCCTCAGCCAGAGCGTTTATTTTTCTGAGCGGCTCGCCGCCCTTTTCTTCTGCCCCCACAAGGTCAATGCCAAGCTCCTCGGCAGCGATATCGCACAGCGACGGTGTATCATCGTGAGGCTTTTTCAGCAGCTCACGGACATAGCACTGCGCCTCTTCATCGGAATAAGCCTGACCGAAAATGTGCAGTCCTTTGGGAATGAGGGAGCTGTTCAGGCGGTAAAGCTCCGACTCAAGCTCTTCCATATCCGTCGGCAAACTGAGCTTTTCGGCAAGGGCGGCGATATTCTGCTTTACTTCATCTGCCGCACTTTTTGAAAATGCAAGCTGATGATGATAGTCGTCCAGCATTTTTGCAAGCTCCGCATACTCGCCGTAAAGTCCGCTCTGAATAAATACAGGCGGTTGATAGCCCACAAGTGCGGCATGGGAGCGGCGCTTGGCAATAGTTGCTTCCGCAGGATTTCCGCAGTAATACAGATAAAAATGCGGCGTGTCGTAAAGCAGCATATCGGGATAGCACGTTCCGCTCATTCCGCATTCCTTGCCCTTTAAAAATTCCAGAGTTCCGTGTGTTCCTACGTGGATAACAGCGTCCGCACCGAATTTATCGTGAAGATACCTGTAAAAAGCAATGTACTGATGATGCGGCGGAAGAGACTTATCATGATAAAGCTTGTCGTTATCCTCGTGAAGCCCTCTTGACGGCTGGATACCCACCAGCACATTTCCATATACAGCAGCAGGAATAAGGAAATCACCGTTATCATCGGTCATGATATCTCCGCCCGGTTCGCCCCATGCGTTTACTACGGAATCCCTGTCAGCAAAGCCGTTCAGGAATTTTTTATAGTCCGCCAGCGAATATCTGAGCATTTTATCATCATCGGAATATTTGCCCGTATTGACAAGACCGCCGTTTATAAAGTCGGACATGAGCTTTTGTGCATCAGCCTCTTCCGCAGTATAGCCGTTGTTTTTCAGAAGCGAAAGGATAGCCGAAACGGACTCGAATGTATCCAGAAATGCACCGCCGAAAACATTGGACTCTCCGGGTGGGTAGTTATAGCATATTATCGCTATCTTCTTGGCGGAACGGGCTTTCTTTCTGAGCTCTATAAATTTTTCCGCACGGTCTGCAAGAGCTTCAAGGCGCTCTTCGATTATTTTTATCTCGTCGGAGGTAACGTCAAACTCCTCATCATACATAGGTTCTGTTTTGGCACCAACCGGAAGCGTAAGCATTGCTCCGTCCTGCTCGGGAAGCATTACAGATATAAGCACCTCTGAGGCTGTGCAGCCCTGTACCGAATCTTTCCAGTCCTTTTCCGTGCGCCTTGACATAAAGAGCGGGTGCAGATAGGGAACATTAAGCTCTTTGAGCATATCTGTTCCCGCTGAAATGTTTCCGCCCATAGGCCCTGCACTCAGTCGGAAGGACATACAGTTCATTATAAGCTCGGTCTTTGCAGGCATAAACTCTGTCAGCAGCTTTTTCAGCGTTCCGTCATTTATACTGTCCATTCCCGAGACTGCCACAGGCAGCACATTTGCGCTCTTCTGCAGGCGCTCGCATATCTCAGCCACTGCCCCCGAATAGTCCATAGGATAAATATGGCCATAGTAAAGGAACGCAATAACAGGCTTTTCCTCATCAAAAGGAAAATCGGTGGAAAACTCCTTAAAGCTGCCGTAGCATTTCATATCCTTTGGCCTGCAGACCACAGCCGCAGGTACCTCCCTCGGTTCGGCGGGCTTGGGCAGCTTTTTCCCGCCACCATATTCCCTCAGTATGAGATACAGCATATTCAGGATATTGTTATAGTCCGCAACATAGAAATACTTGCAGATAAGCGAGTAATTTCTCATATCACGCATTTTTCCGGGCATGATCTTTCCCATAGCCTCCGCCATGGACTGCATTTTCTTCATAGCTGCCATATCGGGCTTTTTTCCGCCGCCTGACATCATTCCCGCTGCGGAAAAGCTGCCCAGCTTCAGGTATTCCCTTGCCGAATTGCCGTAAGGGATAACATTTCCATTACATTCCCTAAGCCCCTCATAAACAGCCTTTACAGTCTCAACAGGGCTTCCCATAAGGTCAACAAATACCATATCGGAGGTCTTTATATCGGATATGAGCCTGTCGGTCTTTTCTTTGCCATACTCTGTGACTGCATAGTAAAGGTGCAGCTCCAGAAGTCCCTCTTCAAGGCTCATTATCTCCTTTGCCGCTTTCATCAGACTTTTCAGGGCAGGGGCGGAAACGGTTATAAAAGTAAATTTCATTGTTTTTTCCTCTTTGCATAAAATACAGGCGAATTATCCTCGCTGTCGGAAAGTATCTCCGCTTCAACGCTGAACACGTTTTCAAGCTCGCCGTTCTCAAGCAGCTCTCTCGGAGCGCCGATAGTATGTACCTTGCTTCTGTTCAGCAGGATCAGCTCATCGGAATATCTTGCCGCATGATTCATGTCGTGCAGCACCATCACAACGGTTATCCCCTCTTCACGGTTTAGCGCCGCCACAAGCTCCATTATCTCCAGCTGGTGAGCGATATCAAGATAAGTCGTCGGCTCATCGAGAAGCATAAGCTCAGGCTTCTGCGCTATTGCCATGGCAATACGGGCACGCTGCCTTTCGCCGCCTGAAAGCGCATTTATTTTTCTGTCCTGCAGCTTTGTCATGCCTGTGCGCCTGATTGCCCATTCAACAATGCTTTTATCCTCGTTGCCCGTGCCTGACCACCACTTTTTATGGGCATATCTGCCGTATTCAACCAGCGTTTTAACGGTTATATCGCTCATGCTCGTGTCATTCTGGCACAGCACCGCCATTTTCTGCGCCACAAGCTTTGTATTGGTGCGGAAAATATCCTTTCCGTCAAGCAAAACCTGTCCGCTTTGTGGACGGAGATTTCGGCTCATTGCCCTTATGAGGGTCGTTTTTCCGCAGCCGTTGGGGCCAATTACGGAATATATCTTTCCACGCTGTATATCAAGGCTTATGCCGTCAAGGATACGGGAATTTCTGTAGCCTGCGCAAAGATCTCTCACAGATAAAATAGTATTTTCCATATGCGCCTACTTTCTGAGAAGGTACAGGAAGAAAGGAACTCCCAGTACAGCCATAACTATTCCCACAGGTATCTCGGTGGGGCTTAAAACCGTTCGAGCAAAGGTATCGCTGAGCATGACCAGCGCCGCTCCCAGGAGCGCTGTTGCAGGGAACATTATCCTGTAGTTATTTCCGAGGATAAGCCTTATGCTGTGGGGAACGATAAGCCCCACAAAGCCCAGCAGACCCACAACGCTTACCGCAGATGCCGCAAGCAGTGCCGCCAGAGCGGTAAAGCCAAGCCTCGTAAGCTCAACATTAAGCCCCAGTCCCCTTGCGGTATCATCACCGAGAACAAGTATGTTCAGCTTGTCCGCAAAGATGAACGCCAGAAGCAGACCAGCGATCGTATAGGGCAGTATGGTCCTTACCTCGCTCCAGCTTCGTGAAGAAAGACTTCCGTTCATAAAGGTAAGCGCACCGTGAACTCTGTCGCTGAAAAAAACAAGTGTCGCCGATATTCCCGCACCGAAAAGCTCAGATACCGCAACGCCCGAAAGCACTATCCTTGTGGGGTCGATACCGCCCTTCCATGCCAGAAGGTATATTATCGCCGCTGCAAGCATTGCTCCCCCGAATGCGGCTATGGGCACAAAATTCTGCCACTGGGGAAATATTACAAGTATTACGATACCGAAAAGTCCAGCTCCGCTGCTTATGCCTATAATGGACGGATCCGCCAGCGGATTTTTCATCACGCCCTGCAGTATTGAGCCTGAAAGCGCAAGGTTTATACCTACAAGAGCGGCAAGAATCATTCTGGGAAGCCTAATGTTCCAGATGACCTTGTTATTGGTCCCCGTATGATCTCCCGAAACAGTATCTATAATATCCGAAACGGAAATATCCATCGTTCCCACAACGTTGCCAAGAATAAATGCAAACACCACTGCCGCCGCAAGAATGACAAGCACCGCCGCTTTAAATGAGACGGTTTCTCTCAGATCTGTTTTTTCCATCAGAACGTTTCTTCCACCTCTCCGTAAATATCGGGATAAATGCTCTGCGCCATATATTTTATGGCATCAACATAATACGGGCCTGCATTATAAAGATAATACTGCTGGGGAAGATAAATTACCCTGCCCTCGCTTATGGCATTCACCGAGCTCCACGCAGGATTTGAAGCGAACTGCTCTTCGACAGTCTTTTTAGCCTCTTCATTGCTTGATATCATAGTTGTTACAAGAACATAGTCGGGATCCTTTTCAACGATGTACTCGATATCCAGCGGAGTTGTTTCTGAACCTACGGTATCGGGGGCAAGACCCGATGCGATGTTATCAAGCTCAAGGATACCTGCAATATCGCCTGCAATGCTGTTGTCAAGCTTTACGGCAAGTGATTTTGAAGTAACATAGAGAATTACAACTGATATATCATCATCGGGAAGCTTGTCGGTAATTTCCTTTTTGCCCTTTTCAAGCTCTGCGATGCGCTGTTCGGCAAGCTCGCTCTGACCCAGCAGTTTTCCGAATGCACGGTATGTATCAATAACGTCAGAAAAGCCTCTGATATGCGACTGGATAACGTTATAGCCCATCTCACGGAGCTTTGAGCCCTGAGTGGTCTGGGTGCCCACCTGTGCTATAATAAGGTCAGGCTCCTGTGCTATTACAGCCTCCATATCAACAGAATACACGGGGCCTATCTGGGGAAGCGACTTTATTTCCTCCTCATATCCTTCTGTAAGGCGGACATTATCGCTTACATCGGAGGTACAGACGGATTTGCCTCCAAGGTCATACCAGATATTCAGCGGAGTGCCTGACAGCACGGCTACCTTTTCAGGCTTTGTTTCTATGGTCGTTTCATATTTGAGATAATCACGCACCGTGAGAGGATAGTCATCGCCTGTAACGAGAATGGCTTCCTCACTGTCAGAGACTTTGTCGGCTGCTGCGGCATTTTTCAGTCCACCGACCCCTGCATTGTTCGCTGTAGTCTCAGCCGCTCCCTCTGATGAAGTGCCTGCGTCCGATGATGCACAGCCCACTGCCGATAAAGCCACGACCGCTGCCATAAATGCTGTTAATACTCTTTTTTTCATGATCCAATATCCTTTCGTGAACTTATATGTATTTATGCAAATAAAAAACGGACATTACCCAAGCCCCAGCATGGATAATGTCCGTTTGCTTAATTCTTTCACTTTTTATGATATGATATGCCGTGCCAGGTTTTGCCAAATATAAAAAAGGCAAAACACAAGCGCCGCCAAAGCAGCCGATTTTTCACATCATACCATCATTTACGTTCCGGAGTTCCGCAGACAAAGGAAAAATTTCCTCATAAACAATACCCTGCACGGGGAGGATACAGGCAAGTATTCCGACTTATTGCCCGCCAGAACGGCTCGCATACGCCTTCCCGAAGAAACTCTCCAGTGACTGACTCACGTCATGTATGCGTTAAGACAAAATACGGCAACGGCCTTGCTCAGGATTCGCACCTGATTCCTTGTTAGGCTTGGCAGCCTTTTGTTAAAAGCACTGCTTTTGCACCTGTATCCCGATAGTTATTCATTTTTTATTATTTTACCATCTTATTATTCGGTTGTCAATAGAGACTTGATGAACTTCAAATGCCTATGTTATTTCATTTTTCAAATAAACGCCTCCTTTTTAAATATTTATTTTTTAAATGCAAATAGTCATACTCTCAATGACCATAGATGAATAATTCACCTGAAAGCAGAAAAAATAGTAAGGCAACCAAAAACTCAGGAAAAAGTCAGCATCGCAATCATATTGCTGCGATACCGATCTTGAATTTATACGTGAAAGGAACGATACTATGAAAGCAACAGGTATTGTCAGGAGAATTGACGATCTCGGAAGAGTGGTCATTCCCAAAGAGATAAGGAGAACTATGCGTATCAGAGAGGGCGACCCCTTACAGGCAACAATTACACAGGCGGATAGGCTTATACGGCTGGCGGAGAGATTGAAAGGCAACAATACATAATAAAAATGATCTCAGCCTCAAATCATTATTTACATTGTTACCGCCCTCAGCACCAGGCTCCAGCTGATACACACAATACAGAATGAAGTCAGCGTAGAACAGCAGGGCGGCAGGCTGCGGAGCTTTGTTTTTTCATAAAGCTTCATTGCAGTAAGCGGTGTAAAAACTGCCGCAACAAGTATGGATATTATCATAAGTGGGACGCTCATTTCGTAGGTGTTTATGAATGCGGAGATTATTACAAAGCCCGAAAAAGTAAAGGCGCTTTCTCCCCGCTTTATCTTTGGAAACCATAAAAAAATGCTTGTGGCAATGGTGATAAGCTGGCAGCACATGACTGTGGGGAATTTATACGCCGCACAGGAGTTAGCAAGCGGGTCAAGCCACCATGCCAGCACTGCTCCGATATACATTCCAACTGTTCCCCAGCTGCTTCCCCAGAAAATAAGCTCAGAGGGGTCTGCCAACAGCCGCCTTACATACAGTCTGCTGTCCGAAAAGCTCCTGTTATCCGCAGGAGAGCTTTTGTATATGCTCATATCTATGGGTGTCATCCATGGGAGATGTCGGCAGAGCATGACGCACAGCGGAACTGTCACCGCCATGCCGATAGCTGCGGATACAAATGCGGGCAGTCCCAGCGGCTTTACTATGTACGGCATTGCAATATACGCTCCGAAGCCCGCTGGGGCAAGTCCTCCTAGGATCATCTCGGTGGCGATCTTTTTTGCACCGCCGCCGTATATGGTAAAAAGCAGCGGAGCAAGACTGCAAAAGGATATGAACGTTGCTGCCCAGCCGTTCATGGTCGCCCTGTGATAAACAAGGTTTGCAAGGAGCATTGCTCCCGTGCTGACAAGAAGCATAGGAATAAAATAACCGCTGCCGCCAACAAGATCAGTGCCGCGGAAGCGTGAATTTGTCCGCTCAAAGAAATATCCGATGAACGTGAATATTATCATCACAACACCGCAGACCCATGTTCTCATTACCTGACCCTCGGGTATCTCCCCTATCAGCCACTGTATCTCCGACCATACATCGCCTGCGTTTTTCCCTGCGATTATCTCGTCAAGACTATCTATATAATGGTTTGAAGCAATGCTGTCCTGCAAGGCGTTCATTATGAACATCAGCGCCGTACATATTATCAGCGTGACGATATAGGCAGGCAGAGCACCCTTTCTTTCCTTGAAAAACATATTCCCCCTCCTTGTAAAGTAGCGCCGCTCATAGCTCATATGAACGGCGCTGTACTGTACAATGGATATTATCCGCAGAACTTGCTGCACATAACAAAATGTCCGGGAGAAACCTCCACGTTTTCGGGGCATTTTTCCATGCACTCATCGTCCGCATATATGCAGCGTGTGCAGAACGGGCAGCCCTTGGGCGGATTTTCGGGTGACGGAGTATCGCCGACTTTAAGGTCAAGGCTGAAGCCCTCATCGTTTATGCCCTTTTTGATACTGGGCGCCGCTTTGAGCAGCACCTTGGTATAAGGGTGACGTGCATCGCTGTAGATATCCTTGCTCTTTGCCCTCTCAACGATATGACCAAGGTACATGATAAGTATCTCATCTGCGATCTGGCGAACCACCGCAAGGTCATGTGCAACCAGCAGTATCGAAAGGTTAAGCTCGCTCTGGAGGTCCATAAGCAGATTTATTATCTGAGCCTGCAGTGATACGTCCAGTGCGGATATAGGCTCGTCTGCCAGCAGCAGCTTGGGATTTACCACCAGCGCACGGGCTATTACCGCACGCTGCCTCTGACCGCCCGAAAGCTGGTGTGGATATCTGGTAAGGAAGTCGGTATCAAGACCTATAAGATCAAAGGTCTTTTTGATGATAGCCATTCTTTCAGCAGGGTCTGATACGCCCGAAAGCTTCAAAGGCTCCTCGATGGACTCCTGAATGGTAAAACGTGGGTGAAGCGAAGAAAGGGTATCCTGGAATATCATCTGGACGCTTTTCTTCATCTCGTCCCTGTCCTCTGGATAAAGCTCGTCCAGAGGGCAGCCACGAAATCTTACAGTACCTGTAGTGGGCTTTTCGATATCGGAGATTATTCTCAGCAGTACGGATTTTCCGCAGCCTGATTCGCCTACAAGGGCAATGGTCTTGCCCTCCTCTACCTCCAGCGAAACGTCGTCAACGATACGCTTGTTGCCGACTACCTTGCTGAACAGTCCACGTCTTACGGGATATAATTTAACAATGTTATCGCATGATAATATGGGATATGATTTATCCATATAGCTCACTCCTTATTCAAGAACCGTATCGTCGGCAGTATTATAGTCAAGAAGCGGGAAGTGGCAGGCGCAGAATCTGTCCTCGCCTATCTGTTTCAGCTCGGGGACTTCCTTGCGGCAGATGTCCTTTGCATAGGGACATCTGGGAGCAAATGCGCAGCCGGGCTGAGGCTTTGCCATATTGGGAGGGAAGCCCTCGATGGACTTCAGTCTCTTTGTCTTACGTGCTTCAAGCAGTGGTACGGACTGGATAAGTCCGACAGTATAGGGGTGGGCAGGCTTTAAAAGCAGATCTCTCTTTGGTGAGGATTCAACGCAGCGGCCTGCATACATTACAAAGATATCATCGGAGAACTGGGAAACAACGCCGAAGTCATGGGTGATTATCATAATGGAAATGCCCGTTTCCTTCTGAAGCTCGCTGAGAGCCTCGATTATCTCCGCCTGAATGGTGATGCCAAGGCTTGTGGTAGGCTCGTCGGCAATAAGTATGGACGGGTCGCATATCATAGACATGGCGATGAATATTCTCTGGCGGAAGCCTGCGGAAAACTCACAGGGGAACTTCTTCATTACCTCGTCGCCGTTGCGTATGCCTACAAGCTTCAATACCTCTATCGCCTTGTCATGGGCTTCCTTTTTGGTAGCGCCCTTCTTGTGGACAAGGTATGCTTCCGTAAGCTGGCTGCCAAGGGTAAGGTAGGGGTTGAAGGAGGTGGTAGGGTCCTGGAATATCATTGATATCTCCCCGCCCCTGATCTCGCTCATACGCTTCTCGCTGACTTTAAGGATATCCTCGCCGCCGAACTCAATGGTTCCGCCTGCGATATAGCCCGGCTCGTCAACGATACGCATAATGGAACGGGAGGTAACGCTCTTTCCCGAGCCGCTCTCGCCGATTATGCCGAGAACATGACCCTTTTTCAGTGAAAAGGTAACTCCGTCAACGGCCTTTACGGTAAGGTTTTCGTTTATCTTGAAATAGGTCTTGAGACCCGTTACTTTTAAAAGAACATCGCCGATCTCAGCTTTTTTAACGTCCATGATGTTCCCTCCTTACTTGCGAAGCTTGGGGTCAAGCTTTGTCTGGAGACTGTCGCCTACAAAGTTCAGCGCCAGTACCATTATCATAATTACGATACCGGGGATAGCGGTTATCCACCAGTCGGTAGAGATGTACTGTCTGCCGTCCGCCATAATGTTTCCGAGAGATATGGAGGGCGACTTGATGCCGAGCTGCATATAGCTCAGCAGGCTCTCGTTGATTATCATTGCTGCGATATCAAGAGGAAGTACGGGAAGGATCGCAGGCATAAGGTTCTTGCCTACATATTTTACGGCGATCCTCAGTTTGCCTGCACCCATCATTCTTGCGGCTGCGATGTAGTCCATGTCCTTCTGCATCATAACGCTGGAACGCACAACTCTCGCATAAGCGGGCCATGCGGAAAGGCTCAGCACTATGATGATGCTCAGAGGATTGGGTTCAAACAAGGTAAGCGCAATGATAGCCAGCACGATGAACGGGAAGCCCATCTGAATATCGGTTATTCTCATTATCAGAGTGTCGATGAAGTTGGGGTGCGAAAAGCCTGAGATAATGCCCAGCACCACGCCTATAGCCAGTGCCAGCGCAACGCCGCCTATACTGATAAGGAGAGATGTGCGCAGGCCGTAAAGGATACGGCTGAAAATGTCTCTGCCCATTGCGTCGCAGCCCAGAATATGCTCGCTGTCCGTAAAAGGCTTGGTAAGTCTTATGGAGGGCGTCATCTGCTGCGGATCGCAGGGAGCGATGACAGGTGCCAGAACTGCCGAAAGAACGGCGATTATAACGATAAGCATTCCTATGCAGAACATCTTGTTCTTGCCGATATACTTGAAGAAGGCCTTGACCTTTCCTCCGCCCGAAGCAGCTGCGGGCTTTGAATTTACTGCTTTTGATCTTACATCAGTCATATTACAAATCCCCCTGTGCCTTACGAATTCTCGGGTCGAGATATGCGTAGCCGATATCTATCAGCATATTGACCACGATAAAGAATGTGGAAAATACAATTATAAGACCCTGTACCAGGTTATAGTCACGTCTGTTGATGGCATTGAGTATCTCATAGCCGATGCCGGGATAGCTGAATACATACTCGATAACAACTATGCTTCCTGCGAGGAATCCCAGCTGACCGCCGAGGACGGTGAGAAGAGGGATAAGCGAATTTCTGAGGGCGTATCTGAAAAGTGCGCTCATCTTATGCACGCCTCTTGCTCTGGCTGCCTTGACAAAGTCCTGATTAAGGCTGTCGATCATACTGAGCCTTATGTTCTTTATCATAACGGACATTATCGGCAGCGCCAGAACTATTGACGGAAGCACTGTGCTTATGTAGCCCTTATAGTCCATGGAAGGCAGAAGATTAAGCTTTACACAGACAAGCAGTATAAGCATCGTTGCCACCCAGTAGTTTGGCATTGACTGGAACACTACGGAAATTCCCGATATCAGCCGATCGGCAAGCTTGCCGTTGTTTACTGCGGCAATTACACCGAACAGCAGGCTGAGTGCAACTGCCAGCACCACGGTGTTAAGCATAAGCAGCGCTGATTTTCCTATAGTGCCTGCGATGATGTGGTTAACGGAATCGTTCTTGAAGTAGGACTGTCCCATATCTCCGTGGAAGATATTTACGATATAGTCCTTAAACTGTATGATTATCGGATTATCAAGGCCCATCTCAGCCCTGATCACCTCACGCTGTTCATCGGTAGCGTTGGGCGCCATTATCTTGACAGGGTCGCCCGGGATATTTCTCAGCAGCACGAAGCTGATGAACGTTACACAGAATAAGATGAAAATTCCCTGAACAACACGTTTTATCGTTGTGTTTAACACAGTAACTCCTCCCTGCGTAAAAAATTTGATAAAAACAGAAACGGGCAGTCATTCGTTTGTGTTTATGACTACCCGCTGTATTCTGTCTGAATGTTATTCCTTTACTACGTCCTTGACTTCAAAGCTTGTGGTAGGCAGGGACTTGAAGCCCTTTACATTGCTGCCCACACCGTAGATGGACATGGAGTTGAAGAGAGGAACATCTTCGCACTTTTCAGCAAGCAGAGGATAAACCTCATTTGCAAGTATTTCCTTTCTCTTTTCGCTGTCAAGCTCGGAAGCTTCCTTGTCCATAACAGCATCCAGCTGATCGTCAACAAACTTGGTGATAAGTCCGGGAGATCTGTAGAAGGGGTTGAGCTTAAGGTCAGGCTCAAGTCCCGGAGGGCACCAGCCGCCGTCGATCATGGTGCAGGGTGTTGCCTGATAATACATATCGTTCCATGTAGCGGTCTCAACAGGATTGAACTTTACGTTCAGACCGATAGCCTGGAGATTTGCAGTAATGAACTCGCCGTACTCCTTGGTCTTTACATAGAAGCCAACTGAGGTCGTATAGGTCATTTCGGGAAGTCCCTCGCCGTTGGGGTAGCCTGCTTCGGCAAGAAGCTCCTTAGCCTTTTCGGGATCATATGTTGGGAAGTTGTCAACGGGAGAATAGCCCCAGACTGTGGAGGATACGTAGCAGTCTGCAACCTCGCCGTAGCCCTGGAGGATATCATTTACGATAGTCTCACGGTCGATAGCGTAGGAGATAGCTTTTCTTACAAGCTCTTCGTTCATAGGCTCAACCTCAAACTTGAAGAAGAGGTGCTTGAGCTCTGTGGTGAGCTGAGTGATTACCTCAGTATCGGGATTGTTTTCCAGAACACTTACCTGCTCGGACTCAACACGCTCGATGATATCAGCCTCACCTGTCTGGAGGGCTGCAAGACGTGTGGAGGAATCCGCAACGTACTTGTACTGAACGTAAGGAGTCTTGGGAACACCTTCCCAGCAGTCATCAAATGCGGAATAGTAAATGGTGTCGTTCTCGTACTTATCGAACTTGTAAGCACCTGTGCCGTTGAAGCCTGCGGAAAGCTTTGCGGGGTCTGCAATGTCATCTGCGGACATTACAGGTACCATACAGAGCATATTGATAAGGCCTGCATAGGGCTTGCCGTCTTCCATTCTTACGTTGACGGTGTACTGGTCAACAACCTCTACCTTAACGGGCTGGCTCCACCAAGCGGTGGTAACGCTGTCCTTGGAGGAATGCTTTTCCAGAGTAGCCTTTACGTCCTCAGCATCAAAGTCGCTGCCGTCCTGGAACTTTACGCCTTCTCTCAGCTTGAGCTGGAGAGTAGCATCATCAATATATTCCCATGATGTTGCAAGCTCGGGAGAAAGCTCCTGAGTATCGGTATCCATATGGATAAGTCTGTTAAAACATATCCACTCTGCGTGAAGCTGAGCGAGGGTCGTGTGGCTGGTGGGGTCCCAGTTTCCGAGGAAGTTCTCAGCGGAGAGGATAACAAGCGTATCCTTGCTGCCTGCTGTTCTTCCGCCGCCTGTTGTGGATGCAGCCGCTGTATCGCCGCCTGCTGCCGAAGAACCGTCAGTAGTTGTTGATGTATCACCGCAGCCTGCCATAACTGTAGCTGCCATCATAGCTGCGACCGCAGCAACTGTAAGTCTTTTTAATTTCGTTTTCATACCACCACTCCTAAAATCTTTTTATTTTTATATCTTCTTTCCTTAAAATCTCTTAAAACTTCAAAAAATCTTTCCGTGATCTTTGAGTATCAGAACTTCAGTTCCTTCTTGAGAGCCTGCATCTGTGCGGAGATGTACGCATTTCTGAATGCACAAGCGCAGCTGTAATCCTCGGGTACCATTTCCTTAACGGTGTCGGAGATCTTAGCCTCCTTATCGAAATCCACCTTAATGGTCATATCGCCGAACTTTTCAAGCAGCTCTGCCTTTGTTGCGGGGAAGGTAATACCTGCCTTACCCATTGCCTTGATAAGATTGTGAGCTTCAGATGTATAAACAGCCATGATAATAACCTCCCATTACTTTGTATAAGCGTTGTAATCGCTGACGCCTCTGCCAGCACCGTTCTGGTCAGGGCAGGAAGCTCCACGATGCTTGTACTGCCAGATGAAGTTGTATGCACCGGGCTGTGTACGCATCTTATCAACGATTCCGGGGTAAACAACTACCTTCATGAGCCAGGGAATACCCTTGGGAGCCCTTGCAAATACTGTACCGTCGGGGTTTACTGCCATACTGTTGCCGAAGTAGGTGTAGCACTCATCTATTCCGACGGAGTTGCAGCCCAGAACATAAGTCTGGTTGCAGTAAGCGCCTGCCTTGTTGGTGATCTCCCAAGCCTCATCATAAGGAGCCATGTAGTGGGAAACTCGGCAGATAACGTTTGCTCCGTTTACCGCAGCCTCTCTCCAGATCTCGGGATAATCGCCGTCGGCACAAATGATAATGCCTATCTTTGAACCCTTAGGGCCATCAACTACCTTGCACTCGGTTCCGGGAACTGTGCATTCATCGGGGAGCCAGGGATTCATCTTAACATACTTGTGAACTATCTCGCCCTTGTCATTTACGAGGATAGCCATATTCTTTACAAACTGACCGTCATTCTCACGTACCAGAGGATTGAAGATACCCCAGACACCCAGCTCCTTGCACTTTGCACGAACCTTGTTTATAGGCTCGGAGTCAAGGGTGAGAGCCAGTCTTGGCCAGTCGCCGGGAGCAAAACCGTGGAAGCCGCACTCGGGACACATGAACAGATCATATCCCGGAAAACCTGCCGCAGCCTTATCCATATAGCTGAGAATCTGATTTGTGTTAAATTCAACGTCCTCCATGGTGTGTGCACTCTTGGGAGCGATCTGAGCCATTACAACACTCATTGCTTCTGTTTCGATTTTTCCGTTAAGAGCGTAAGTCGATCCGATGTTCATAATACTTCCTCCTATTTAATGGTTTTGCAGCAGCAGATACTTCCTGAATGCCTGCGGCATAATATCCGCTGCAAGAACTCTTCTCCGAAATGCTTCAAAAAAGGCGCCGTGTTTTTATAACACGACGCCTTTGTCTGAAACTATCATTAAAGAGAACCTTTTGGGTTTAAAGGTTTGTCTGACTAAGCTCATCTCTTATTGATGTTCTCAATCATTGATATCATTATATATCCTATTTTGCAATTTGTCAAGAGTAAAATTGCATTTTTTGATTTTGGCATTTTATACAAGGATTTCATTTGCAGATATGACAGCTTTATATATCTTACTTGCAAGCCATATTTTCTTAAAAATATATAATATTATCGGCAAATTAGCCGTATCCGAGCCTGCATGAGTTGCCGCAGCATATTATTTTGCCATTTTCCGCCTTGCAAGACGCCAAGCTTAAAATTGCATATTTTCTTTTAACATTTGTTATGTAACTGTTATATACGACTATAATGATAACAAGGCTCTCCTCCCCTGCTGCAGCTTCCTTTTCAGCCGACAAGCATAAAAGCGGCTCAGGCTTTATATACCCGAACCGCTTTGTTAATACTAATCCTCAATCAACCTATAGACAGATCCTCGGCTGAAATCAGTTAAGACAAAGGTTTACCCCGCTTTTCTTTTGTTTAAGTATCTCCAGCATAAGGTCAACGATATGAGCCGCCGCCTCTACAGGAGGTATTCCGTGGCGGCTGATGTTGGAAACAACCGTATATTCCGACTCCTGCATATCGGGACGGGCATTATATGCCATATATGCGGACATACTTTCAGCTGTGAGAAGTCCCGGACGCTCGCCGATAAGCACACAGGTGAGCTTTGCATTGAGCAGCGGAGCGATAGTTCTCGTAGTGTTCACACGGCAGTAGCGGACGAAAAACGGGGTTCCCACCGTTACACCCTCGGCTTCCAGTCCCTTTGTGATCGCAGGCAGGATATCTGGGATATTCGCTGCCACGCTGGGAGCGCAAAGGCCATCGCCCACATATATCTCCACGTCGATATCATGTTTGCAGTTTTCGGATATCTTTTTCTGCGTATCCTCGTCAAAAAGTCTGCCAAGGTCGGGACGGGTTATCATCATACTTTTGTTTTCGCATTTGGTGCGCACCTCAAACAGTCCCAGCTCCTTTACAGTCTCTTCCGAAACCTCAGAGAAAACTGCGTCCGCTGCAGCTGCCTGATCCGCCCTGAAGCGAAGGTAGGAGCAGGTGGGATATCTTGCTCCTGTATGTCCTATGGCTATTCTGGCAGGGGTCTTGCTTTTGAGCACCGCAAGCTGCTCCGGATCCTGTGGGTTTTGAAGCAGGCAGAAATCCTGCATTTTTATTTTCGTTATATCATTGTTTTCATAATCAAATTTCGGGAAAACGGGCATAACAGTCATTCCTTTCGTTAATTTCCGAAAATGGTGGGGTCACCTGCACGGTCGGTATAATGACCTTCCTCGTCGATTATGCCCCATTTGAGCATCCACTTTTCAAACTCGGGATTTGCGTGAAGTCCCAGTATCTCACGGGCTGCCTTTACATCGTGATGACCTGTGGTCTGATACATGAGCATGATATCATCGCCGTGAGGAATTGCCATTACATAGTTGCAGCCGCCTGCCCCCAGCATTACCAGCAGATTATCCATTGCACTCTGGTCACAGGTATTGTGGTTGGTGTAGCACACATCGCAGCCCATGGGCAGACCGTGCATATGGCCGCAGAAATTATCTTCCAGACCTGCTCTCAAAACCTGATCGCTGCCATAGAGGTATTCGGGGCCGATAAAGCCTACCACTGTATTTACGATAAATGGGTGATAGTGCCTTGCAAGGCCGTAGCAGCGTGATTCCATGGTCTGCTGATCCCAGCCGTTGTGACCATCGGAGGAAAGCTCGGACGCCTGACCTGTTTCGAAATACATATAGTTGGGGCCTGTTCCCGTGCCCTCGGTGCGCATAAGCTCGTTTGCTTCTTCAAGCATTTCCACGGTAACACCGAATGCGTCCATGGATTTCTGTGAGCCTGCTATGGACTGGAAGCACAGGTCGGCGGGAGCACCCTGCCTTATTGCTTCCATCTGAGTTGTAACATGAGAAAGCACACAGTTCTGGGTGGGAATATCATACTTTACCATAACGTCCTTGAAAAGACGGAGTATCTCGCCTGTGGAGTCAGCCGAATCCGTTGCAGGGTTAAGGCCTATTACAGCGTCGCCCATGCCATAGGAAAGTCCCTCCAGCAGTGATGCGGCAACGCCCTTGGGGTCATCGGTAGGGTGGTTCGGCTGCAATCTTGAAGCCATTGTCCCCGGAAGTCCGAGGTATGTGTTGCAGTGAGTGACTATTTCTATCTTTTTTGCGGCATACATCAGGTCAAGATTTCCCATCAGCTTGCAGACTGCGGCGATAACCTCGCTGGTCATACCTCTGCCTGCACGGAGTATCATATCGCCTGTGGTGCGGCTGTCCAGTATCCACTCACGCAGATCTGATATAGTCATGCCCTTTATCTCGTTATAAATTGGAATATTAAGGTCGTCCTGGATTATTCTTGTTACCGAGTCCTGCTCATAGGGCACTGCGGGGTTTTCACGGATATCATGGACAGTGATATTGCTCAGAGCCATTTTTGCCGCAATTCGTTCCTTGGTGTCCTCTGCAGCGATACCCGCAAGGCAGTCGCCGGATTTCAGCTCGTTCGCCTTGCACATAACTTCCCGTATATCCTTAAATTCATATGTTCTGCCGTAAAGCCTTACTTTATATGACATTTTTATCCGCCTTCCTTGTGGGTTATGAGAATATCAGGGTTTTTACAATGACGGGCAGCACCTTGCCGTGAGCAAGCGGTTCGCCGATGTCGATGAAATCACCGTCCGAGCAGGAGATGCCGTCCACACAGATAAAGTCCCTGTCCTTTATCCGACGTTTCAGAGCCTGTCCCAGCGCCTTGCCGATATCCGCTTCGGTGATGATGATAAGCACGCTTTGGTCGGAGCCTTCCGCACCTGCGCACACAGCGTCCGCCATAGCTTCTATCTCCTTGAAGGAGGGACAGGGCAGACCTTTCATTGATATTGCTGTCAAACGGTTTTCATACCTTGAAAGTCCCTTTCTTATCTGCTCCCCTGCAGAGGGAATATCCTCTGACGTTTCAAGCTTTATCCTTGAAACGGGAATGCTTTTTATTGGCAGACTGCCGAAAGTGTATTCGATGGTACTTCCCGATACCTCCATGCTGAAATTGCCTGCGCCGATAACGGTGGCACGGATAGTCTCCTCCGCCGTTTCGGACATTCTTTCGGTAAGCAGGGGCGAAGCTGCCACGGCGTGACCGAGGAAAACGCCTATATCGCCGTATGGGAACTGCTTTTCTCCCGAATAGCCCATGCAGTCGGCAACACCGCCGGAAAAAGTAATGATATCGGGGACTATGCCGCTTTTCATGCTATGGTTCGTTATCATAAGCTCCAGGCGGCTGTCAGGTTTTCTCAGTCCTGCGGACTGTTCTATCACTTCCGTCATTTCTCTGCATATATTTTCTGCGGTCTCGGAAGTGAGAATATCGCCTATGGATACACTGATGCCGCTCATATCGGCAAGCTTTTTCAGTTTCTGTGCGATGTATGTCACCCTGCCGTTTTCATCGACCTTGATAAGCCTTCCGCCTATGTCCAGGCAGGCGGTATCTATGGCAGTGCCGTCTCTGAAAAGGCAGATATTTGTGGTTCCGCCGCCTATATCAAAGTTTGCAACAGTTTTTCCTGTTTCCTCCGAAAGTCTTGCTGCGCCTGAGCCTTTTCCTGCCAGCACCGATTCAAGGTCTGGGCCTGCGGTGGCTACAACAAAATTTCCTGCTGTTTCGGAAAGGGCTTCGGTAACCGAGCGGGCGTTGCTTTTTCGGGAGCTTTCGCCTGTGATTATAACTGCGCCTGTGGTGAGCATATCGGGGGTGAGATTGGCTTTTTTGTATTCCGACATCACAATGTCGCTTACCTTATCGCCGTCTATCTCATTTTCCGACAGCAGAGGGGTGAAATATATCTCGCTTTCATAGATTATTTCCTTATCCACTATCTCGATCTTGGGGACGGAGCCGAATCCGCCTGTGTTCTGAATGGTCATTCTGCTGAAAATTATCTGTGTCGTAGATGTTCCCACGTCGATGCCTGCACTGAGGATAGTTTCGTCCATATAATCACATCCTTATAAAAAAAGAGCACCACAGGTACAACGTCCTTGTTGCACAACGCCTGTGTTGCTCTGATAATATTATATCACGGCATCCTTACCATGTCAAGACGAATTTGCAAGTTTCAGCATATAGACTTGCAAATATATTATTAAAACAAATACAATATTTTTTACAATCGCCTTAAATCGTGGGTATCCTATCTTATCAAAGAAGGATAACTCTTTGCAGCATTCAAAAAAACGATGTAGCTCATAGCTGTTTCATTGCCGTCAAGGCCAAGCTTTACGAATCTGACTGTCTTGTATTCCTTATTTTTATACGCTATAATAAAAGAAACCATAAAAAGGAGACTGCAATGTACAGAATATTTATCATAGAAGACGACCGCACAATAGCAAATGCTGTTAAAAATCACCTTGAAAAATGGGGCTTTGAAGCACGATGCGCAGAGAATTTCAAGGATATAATGACTGAATTTTCAGAGTTTTCACCTCATCTGGTGCTGATGGATATAGGTCTGCCGTTTTATAACGGTTTTTATTACTGTTCAGGGATACGAAAGATCTCCAAAGTTCCTGTCGTATTCCTATCCTCCGCCTCGGACAATATGAATATTGTGATGGCAATGAATATGGGCGGCGATGATTTTATCGCAAAGCCCTTTGACCTGACCGTACTTATGGCAAAGATACAGGCGATACTGCGACGAACATACGACTTTGGCTCGGAAACAAATATCATCACACACAAAGGCGCAATGCTCAACGTATCCGATGCAACTCTCAGCTTCAACGGTGATAAAATAGATCTTACCAAAAATGAATACCGTATCCTGCTCACGCTCCTTGAAAACAAGGGAAAGGTCGTAAGCCGTGAGCTTCTTATGAACAGGCTCCGGGAGACGGACAGCTATGTTGACGAGAACCCCCTTACCGTCAATGTATCGAGGCTTCGTAAAAAGCTTGAAAAGGAGATAACCATTTCAACAGAAAATCTTCCGCAGCCCCATAAGGCATATTTCATTAACTTTATTCTTTATCAAATAATAATTTTTCAAATATAATTTTTTAATGTTTCACATATCTGTTCATATAAAACTTTTTGGGTTATTTCACAATTCGACATAGAGCCAGCTTCACACAATGAATTAGGCCTAGGACAATTTTCACACATTTTCAAATATAATCACCTCCAACATAGTCATTTACGCAATATATTACACCGCATAATTCAGATCAAACTTCTTTTTATCATGAACAGAAATGTCCTTACCGATCTGCACCTCGATCATGCTGAGAGCATCGTCTGCTATAACAGTGTGCTTGCAGCCCGCAGGCATTTTAATAACATCGCCAACAGTTATTGCCTGCTCTTTTCCGTCAATAACCGCACGTCCATTGCCTGAAATAACTGTCCACACCTCGTCACGATACTCGTGGCTGTGATAGTTCATGCTGTGTCCCGGATTTAATTTGACCTTAATGGTAAGGCTGTCATCGGAAACGTCAATGACCCTGAAGCTGCCCCATGACTTCTCGGCAAACATTACAGTGTGGTCAAGCGATTCCACATAAGGCTTTATGTAGCTGGACTGTTCCTTGTCCGAAACAAGTATTCCCTCGGGACTTGCCGACACCACAACATCTTTCAAGCCCATGCAAAGCACAGGCATATTAAGCTCATTTACCACATGAACATTATCGCAGGTGTCATTCAGTATTGCCTCGCCAACATTAGTGCTGTCCATGGCTTCAGTAAGGGTATTCCACGTTCCAAGGTCTTTCCATGTGCCGTTATAGCGCATTACCTCAATGACAGGCTCATGCTCAACGACCGCATAGTCAAAACTTATCTTATTCAGCGTATCATACTTATTGAAAAGGTCATTGTAATCCGTAAAATCAATAAGCTCATGCGCTCTGTTCAGGACATAACCCAGCTTGAAAGCAAATACGCCGCCGTTCCACAATGCACCCTCTGAAATGAATTTTTTTGCATTCTCAACATTGGGCTTTTCCTTGAACATACTTACACGGCTTACATTATCGCCGCTCTCGGGAATGATATATCCGTACTTTTCACTTGGATATGTAGGCTCAATTCCCATCAGCACAAGATTGGCATCGCTTTTCAGCGCATAGTCTCCCAGCTCTTCAACAGTCTTGAAATACTCCTTATCAACATACGGGTCAACAGGGCATACAACCACCGCTTCATCTTCGCCTATGTTTCTGACATCTTTCAGATACGCCGCAGCAAGTGCGATAGCGGGAAATGTGTCTCTTCTGCAAGGCTCAACGCTTATGCCTATTCCCTCGCCAAGCTGATTGTTAAGGGCTGACACCTGTGATTTGGAGGTCGCCACAGTTATAGTAGCGTTAGGGTCTATCTCCATTATCTGACGATATACACGCTGGACCATTGATTCCAGTTCGCCGTCATCTTTGTGGAATATTTTTATAAACTGCTTTGAACGTATATCATTTGATAACGGCCATAAACGCTGTCCCGAACCGCCTGATAAAAGTATAATATTCATATAAACTGTCTCCTTATTGTATTGGGTTAAAAAATAAGCACGCAAAACCGCCGAGTGTGGTTTTGCGTGCCGCTGTTTTATCTTTCTGCACGCATTGGATTATTAAGGAAATCCTCATAAGCCAAACGTATGCCGTCTTCCAGCTCTGTCTTGTAAGTCCAGCCCAAAGCCTTTGCCTTTGATACATCAAGAAGCTTTCTTGGTGTGCCGTTGGGCTTTGATGTATCCCAGCTGATCTTTCCTGTGTAGCCAATAACCTTTGCAGTAAGCTCGGTAAGCTCCTTGATGGTAAGCTCCTTGCCTGTACCTGCATTTACAGTCTCATCGCCGCTGTAATTGTTCATAAGGAACACGCACAGATTTGCAAGGTCATCAACATAAAGGAACTCACGCAGAGGAGAACCGTCTCCCCAGCAGGTAACTTCTGTGAGACCATTTATCTTTGCCTCATGGAAACGTCTTATAAGAGCAGGCAGAACATGACTGTGTGTAGGGTGATAGTTGTCGTTGGGACCGTAAAGATTTGTAGGCATGACCGAAATATAATCGGTACCGTACTGCTTGTTGAGGAACTCGCAGTACTTCAAACCGGATATCTTGGCAAGGGCATATGCCTCATTGGTCTTTTCAAGCTCAGATGTAAGCAGGCAGCTTTCCTTCATAGGCTGAGGTGCCATACGGGGGTAAATGCAGGACGAACCCAGAAATTCAAGCTTCTTGCAGCCGTTCTGCCATGCGGAATGGATAACATTCATTTCAAGAATCATGTTCTCATACATGAAATCAGCCAGTGCGTTCTGATTGGCAACGATTCCGCCTACCTTTGCAGCCGCAAGGAATACATACTCAGGCTTTTCAGCCGCAAAGAATTCCTCTACCTTATCCTGTCTGCAAAGATCAAGCTCCTTGTGAGAACGTGTGATTATGTTGGTATATCCCTGACGTACAAGCTCACGGTAAATGGCTGAACCAACCATTCCGTTATGACCTGCCACATATATTTTTGCATTTTTTTCCATCATATATATCATCCCTTAGTTTGCTGATTTAAGAGCCTTTTCCTTTTTAGCTATCTCACGGTCATGCTTAGCCATGATCTCTACAAGCTGCGCATAGCTTGTTTTCTGAGGGTTCCAGCCCAGAACTGTCTTTGCCTTTGTGGGGTCGCCCCAAAGGTTGTCAACATCTGTAGGTCTGAACCACTGAGGATTTACGCATACGAGCATTTTGCCTGTTTCGGCATCATAGCCCTTTTCATCAAGTCCGCTGCCCTCCCAGCGAATGGTTATTCCGTTAGCGGCAAATGCCTTTTCGGTGAAATCACGTACTGTGTGCTGCTCGCCTGTTGCAATAACAAAATCCTCGGGAGTGTCATGCTGGAGTATCATCCACATACACTCAACATAATCCTTTGCATAGCCCCAGTCACGGAGAGAATCCATATTGCCAAGCTCAAGGTGATCCTGCAGACCTTCCGCAATTCTGCCAGCGGCAAGAGTTATCTTACGGGTAACGAAGTTCTCGCCTCTGCGCTCGGACTCGTGGTTAAAGAGAATGCCGTTTACTGCAAACATTCCGTAAGCCTCACGGTATTCCTTTGTTATCCAGAAGCCGTACTGCTTTGCGACTGCATAGGGGCTGTAGGGGTGGAAAGGAGTTGTTTCACGCTGAGGCACTTCCTCAACCTTGCCGAAAAGCTCAGATGTTGATGCCTGATAAAATTTAGTCTTTTTCTCAAGTCCAAGTATGCGGCAGGCTTCAAGAATACGGAGAACGCCAAGTGCATCAACATCGCCTGAATACTCAGGAACATCAAAGGAGACCTGAACGTGTGACTGTGCGGCAAGGTTGTATATTTCATCGGGCTGTACGATGCTGATTATTCTTATAAGTGAAGATGAATCGGAAAGGTCGCCGTCATGGAGCTTAACAGAGCCATTAGCAATAAGGTGGTCTATTCTTGCTGTGTTTGATATAGACGCACGTCTTGTAATGCCGTGTACCTCATATCCCTTTTCCAGAAGGAATTCGGCAAGGTAAGAACCGTCCTGTCCCGTAATTCCTGTAATAAGTGCCTTTTTCATTAGCTTCTCTCCTTTATGTTTATGTATCATTAAGAGTTATCTATATTATACAAGTAAATATTTTCGCACAAAAGTGTACATTCTGGCAAATATTAGCATTATATTGTCTTTTAAAATAGGCAAAAAATATCATTCACATGATAAAATTATCTAACCAAGCTGTAAAGGCTCATTGCATTCCTGTCCTTTTCCGATATAATATAATCCCCCGTGGGCCACGGCTCAGCCTGCCAGATAAGCTGTGGATCATCATATCTCACAGCCCTCGCAGATTCTATGCAGAAATCATTATCCACGCACCACTGCATCAGAGTATCATCTTCCAGCGTCAGGTATCCGTGGGCAAAACCTCTCGGAATGAACATCTGCTTGTGATTTTCAAAGGAAAGGATATCGCTGTAAGCATAGCCGAAAGTCTCTCCACGCCGAATATCTACAGCCACATTAAATATCGCACCATGCAGGCATGAAACCAGCTTCGCCTGAGCATACGGCTCCTCCTGAAAGTGCAGTCCCCGCAGAGTATAGGCTTTCCTGCTGAAGCCTTGATTTATCTGGATCACATTAAAATCAAGGCTTCTGTCAACAGGAACCGAGAGCCAGCCACGGAAATCTTCATAATGTTGTGTTTGAATAATTATAGGCTTGTCGTTTACCATTGTGCATATGCTCCCCTGAGAATTTAAGGCATCAATCCCACAAAAGCTTGCAGTCTGCCACATCTACAAGGCTATCCATAAATACCTCGTGCAGCCTGTCTGCAACCTGCTTCTTTGTCACACCCTTTTTCAGCATGACCTGCAGGAAGCCACCGCCGCCTGCACCGCAGACAAGCTTTCCGTCAATAAGCTCCTCAATGCTGCTGAATATCTGTTCAATAAGGGTGTTGCTGCTTCCCGCATCTACCTTTTTGCTCAGCTGCCAATGATAATCCAGCAGCTTTGCAAAGCCGTCCACATTGCCACGTTCAAGCTCAAAGCGCATCAATGCCGCTGTTTTCTGAATTTCTTCCAGCGCAAACAGGCTGTCAGGCTCATTGCCCACATAGCGTCCGATAACATCACGCAGAAGATTTCTTGCCAGTCTCCGCTGACCTGTATATATGAGACAGAATCTGTCGTCAAGCTCATTTTTCGTTTCTTCCGAAAGATTTATATGAGAAACATTAAGCTTCTGGTCAATGCCGTTCATGGAAGTAATATATTTCAGTCCCGGTGTAATGCCGCCAACCTGATCCTGCCAGCCGCCGCCTGTGGACATTATCTGCTCCATAGCGAGCACGTGAGAATACAAGTCATCTTCTGTGTATGGAATGCCCATGAAATCAAAAACAGCCTTCACGCACGCCGCAGACAGAATAGAGGAAGTTCCCAGACCGCTGCCCTTAGGCACATTTGTGACTTCGGAATTCATAACAAAACCGCCGCCAAGTCTGTCCAGAATTTCTCCAAGCTCATGTCCCTCCTTGGGAATGATACCGCAAGCAAGCAGACATGCCTTTTGCAGTGCAAACGGGTCAAATGGATCACCCGTCCTCTGCAGCTCTTCTATGTTGTCAAACTCACCATGAGCGTCCATGTCACGGCTGTCAAAAATTATCTTGCGCTCCCCTATTTTCTCCATGGTAACTTCAACAGGCTTCTCGCCATTGAGCAAAATCGCCACATTCAGTACCGTACCGCCGTTTTCATTGCAGTATGGAGGAGTATCGCTCCAGCCGCCGCCCCAGTTCACACGAAGAGGCAGCTTTACAGTGTGCTTATCCTTGACAATTCTTGCATTCTCGTTATAAGTCAGCTTCTTGATAGTGGCATCAAGCACCTCAGACTGAATAGTCCTGAAGCACTCCTGTATCTCGTTTTCGTCCTCCAGTATTACGCCAAGATAATAATGCAGGCGAAGCTTTTCCGTAAAATCAGCCCTGCTAAGGCGCTTTTCCAACCAATGCTTCTGTATTTTGGTAAGTGATTTTCTTTTGGGCAGCTTCTGAGCAGGTATCTGATTGCTTATCGCCTTTGTTATCTCGTCCATTGCCACCAGATCAGCCATTCGCTGGTTCCACGCAATTATGGCATCGGGGTCAGCCGCATTAAAACCTGAACATAAAGACTTACGTTCAGTATTCTTCCATGCGGTCAGGTCGCCTGCCTCACCATTCACAAGAGCATATAAATTCAAAGCCGCAGCAACAGCCTCTTTGATAGTGTCCTTTTCGGGATAAAGCTCTGCTGTCCAGAGAGTGTGATTCTCCACGTTCCAGAGGTCAGCACCCAGCTTTGCAGACACTTCATCAAGGTCTTTTCCAAAAAGCTTATTCTCCTTGGGATTATCGTTTACTCCAAAAATGCGCACCACAAACTTACCGTCACGCTGCTTCAATCCATGCAAAACAACATTGTCAGGGATAACCTCGTCATGGATATCCACAAATGAAAGAACGCAGTGCTTTCCGACCTTTGCACGGCTATGTACATAGGAAACTTCAAGATAGCAGTTCTCCCCTATTGACGCCTTGCTGCTGAGTATGCTGTTGTAGCCAGCTGTGTCATTATTGATGCTGCTTCCCACCAGACGGCTCCAGCCAAGGTCACTGTATTCCTCAACTCCGCCGCACATAAGTTCAAGTATCTCTCGGGTGGTGCCGAAATGAATGAACTTGGCAGGGGCAAGACGCAGTAGCTTCATTCTGTAGGGACGAAGAACTTCCCACACACGCTCTCTTGCTCCTGTCAGCTCATCGCAGAACTCGCCCTCGGGCTTCTCACGGTAAAAAGCTTCCAGTGTTGAATCCTCTGCCAGGGGGTAAAGGAAATCCGCATAAAGCGAAAGCCTTGTCCGCTCATTTACATACTTATCATAATCACCGGGAGCGGCAATCAGAGAATACAAGGACTCCATCATTTCTGTGCTGAAGATAAGCGCTCCTGTATCAATATCAACGCAATCCGCTTCATTTACAGCACCCACACGGCGCAGCTCATCAACAGGCTTTTTCTGGAGACAGCACTTTACATTGCCGTTTTCTCCGTTCAGATAAACACCATGATTCTTGCCCGTCTCCACATTCTCCTTAAAAGATATCGCAGCCGCTCCCACATTGTTGTAGTCGATCTGCAGCGGATTGAACAGCAGAAGCACATCGCCCGAAAGCAGCACCATTCCCTCCCTGATACGGGACGGAACAGAGCTCATACATATCATAAACTCATCAAATAAGGTTGAGTTACGTCCATTTGCCAACCTGTGCGGAACAGGAGAAAAAAGCTTTCCCAGAGCCGAATACTGAGGCACACGCTTACTGTCGCCGCCTGAATGGATAACCAGTACACGCAGCTTGTCAAAGGATTTTTCCTGCTCATGAAGATATTTCAGAACTTCCAGCGTAGCTCCGCCCGAACCTACACGCTTTCCGTCCCTGTCAGGAATTGCCACAAACCTTGTAGATTGCGGAAGAAAATCCTTACGCTCCTCGATCTGCCTGCGGAATCCCTCCGCCTGCTGCTCATTGGAAGCGGTCAGAATAACATAATCCCATCTGGGAAAGTTTTTCAGCTTCAAGGACCTGTTATAATCGTCCCAACAATCCTGATATGCCTGAGATAAAAAAAGCGAACGTAAGTTTCTCATAATCCTTTTCCTCTTTAAAAAATCATGATATTTATTGAATTTGGCTTTCTGCCTGAGTATTTCTTATTATTTTATCTGTCATGCGGTACTGTGGCAGCGTGCTTATATTTGATTTCGCCAAAAAATATTACCACTGCTTCCTGTACTCACTGGGGCTTATAACTTTATATAGCGTTTTATAAGTAACAGAATTTTAAGCAAGCACCTCGTGAATCATAACAAAGCTCTTCAATTCATTATCATCTTTATTCCCAGCTAAAGCACATTCCCCTAAATCCATCTGCCTGCTCTTTACTGTCAAATACAACTTTAATTTCTTTTTTTACTATACAGTCATCACTGACTATAAGAATATGTCTCTGCGAAAAGTCATAGTTAAAAGTGACTGTTGGTGATTCAAATAATTCGCTATCGATATAAATATCTGCCTTGTTATCTCCAGATTCGTATGTATAATCGATACCAAGTATGCCAGATCCAGACGTATTCAAAGTGAATGTCGTATCATCTACACGCTTAAAATCCGTATCAGTACCATACCAAGCAAAATTATCAAATTTATGCACATATGTATTGATTACATCGGAATCTTTCATCTTTCCAGTAGATATCGAAACATTATCATCAATAATTGTCTTAACTGTTTCAAAGTAGATTTCCTGACCTGCATCATTAGGATGGACACCATCTTTAGATAATTCCTCATATGCAATGCCTGAATTATTGAATGCTGCAATTGTATCAGCCACAGGAATGCCGTAATGCTTACAAATGCTCTGGATGTTAGTCATCTTTTCTGTATACTCACGTTGAGAAGACTCCAAAATGGAAATAATAGAGCAATCAGGATACTTGCTTCTGATAGCACGAATGATAGATTCATAGTTAACCGAAAAGCCTTCTGTTCTGTCATTTTGACCATAACAGATGACAGCGAGATCATAATCTAAATTATCATTCAAAGCCATCGTACGAACATAACCTGCATATGAAGCATTTCCGCCCATAGAAACATTGGTGCATATCACACTGTTACCATAAGTTTTCTTTAAGTAACTTTGAAGAAGAGTACACCAGCCTTTTTCACCCTGTCCCCCTTCTGCAATCGAATCACCTACAAACAGGATATTCACATCAAATCCATCTGCCAACTTCTGATAAAATGAGTCATTTAATCTAAGTTGTTCCTGAAGCTGCTCCTGTTCTAACTTTTCCTGACGTTCTGCTTCACATTGCTCCTGATATTGTTGCTCTAGTAGTTGCAGATTATCCTTACGAATTTTCTCTTGGTCACGATATTTATATAACATAACTCCCCATGCGCCTACTAATACAGCTATTAAAAACATACATAGAAGGTTGCGTCCCCCCATTTACCAATAGACGTCTCATTATCTTACACTCCATTCAATTAAGTTTATTTGAAATATTGAACATATAACCACACAAACTTTTTTACCACTGCTTCCTGTACTCACTGGGGCTTATGCCCTCCACTTTTCGGAACATTCGGCTGAAATAGTTTGCATCTTCCATGCCTACAGCATTGCCGATTTCATCAACAGTCTTATCCGTAAACCGCAGCAGCTGCTTTGCCCCTGTAATGCGTTTTGATATCAGATAACTGTTTATGGTCGTGCCATAGGTTTCCTTGAAAATCTTTATCAGATAGAATTTGTTGATGAAGAACCTCTCTGACAGGTCGTTCAGAACGATTTTTTCTGTGTAATGCTCATCCAAGTAGTCCTTGACAGCTGACAGTTCCATTCGTTTTCTGGAAATCGTCACACTTTCGGGGTGCCATGATTGCTCCATTAGAAGTGTCAGCAACACCGCCAGCTTTTCATTGATGCGCATATCCCTTATGTAATCGGAGGACGAAGCAAGATCGTAAAGCTCTGTAAGAATGCTTGTAAACGGCTTGATATCCTCCGGGTGGAACATCGGTAGTCCGCCACGTTCCTTGTACTTCTCATACACCGCAGGAAGTGACGGCGCATAAAAATGGCACCATTGAAGCGACCAAAGGTCATCTGACGTGCTATGGCTGTAAGCCTTGCGGCAGTCAATGAATGCACAATCCCCTGTTTTCAGCTCATAGTCTTTTCCTTCATATGTAAGCTTTCCCGAACCCGATAACACCACCAAACACAAAAATGATACCAGATCTGTTCTTGTGGAAGTGTGCGGGCGAATCGCCTGCAATGAGCCCACTTCCTGTAGGTGTATAAGCGAGGTTCTGGCAAATGGTGAGGGGGTGTAGATGATTCGGGAGGAGTGGACGGAGGGAGATTGTGGGGTAAATAGTTCGTTATTCATGGTTAAACACTCCTTCCATGACAATAGTTTTAAGCCAGCAAAGCTCCTAACAAGTGATTAATGCCATAGCCCACACTATTATCATTTTTTAGGTTTTCATAGACTGCTAATGCCAAACCTTTTGTAATTGTTACGATTAGCAATTTGATTGTATAGAAAGTTAAAGCCATGAATAATACTAAGATGTGTGTTTAACAAAAAATCGCCTATCACTGTCGTAAATTTAAGTTGTTTCAGTTTTCTTACCAGTCATATCAAGGAAACAATTTTTTAAGGCCTATTTTTTAGTGTATCAATCCTAAGAAACAATTCGTTTTCCTTGACAGTAACCTTCTGCATTTTGTTACAATCGAATAATTAACTTGTTATTAACATACAAATAGCAATTACCTTTAACATCGCTAAAAATTCCATATATGATTGTAATCAATGTCCCAAAATTGAACAAATCTTACGAACGATTCTTATTAGAAGTGGTTTCTTCATACTACTATTTACTGATTCTTCAAAACTTTTCAATTTTAAAAGTTTAAAAAATAAATCTCTGTTCTTATGCATTTCAGTTGGTTTTGAAAATTGCATATTATTTACCTTAACCCACTCTATGCTCATCTTTTTTAGTGTCATTTGTTTTCTCATATCTTCCAAAAGAGTCAAACCCTTTTTCGTATTAAATATAATACAAGAAACACCTTTTAATGCGTCCCATTCAGGATATTCTTTTTCGATATGCCAAGCATCCCCCAATGTAATGTCAGAAATCCTGTCCGGAGTTGCAAATCTACATACACCACATGATGGTCTATAAAATAATCTTCCATAATAACCCTTTACAAAAGGATCACTTTGAGCAGTCAACACTTCATCTTTATTTCCTTTACTTTTGAATAAAGCTGTTCTTGAATTAACTTTTCCACGATATGGGGTCTTGTTTCTAAATTGATAGGAACATTCGTTAAGTTTCCTATTTGTTCCTATTTTTTCTGTAATATATTTATCAAAGATATACTGACTTGGTGCACCATGACAAATAAGATCAATCACAATTAGATTACTCTGATTGATTCGCTTTGTCTGCAAAAAAGCTTGAAGCGCAGCACATTGACAGGGAGATGCAGTGAAGCACACTTTTTCTCCTTTCGTCAATAGCATTGCGATTGATGAAAAGCAACCATTTGTGTTACTCATAATATACTTAGACTTTCGGAATTTCTCGCATTCTTCTTCTGTCGTAGCCATATCGTGAATTACCTTCAAATTTTCATCCCAGCGCACTCCGAAAATTCTATAGTTTTCAGCCAATAAACTTCTGTATATTGCAGTAAACGCTCCTCCTGATGAACTCTCAATCTGCACTTTCTCCGAATTGCTCACCCCTACCCAAGCCTCTTGCTCAAAGTCCTCATCTGCTTCAATACTTGAATAATTTGATGGGCACACTTTCTCGCATAGGTGACATTTCCTACATTTATCTTCGTCAATATGAGGATAAACAAAGTGTTCTTCGTCTTCTACAATCGTAATACATTTTTGCGGACATACTTCCTCACATCCTCTACATCCATAGCATTCTTCTTTTTCACCACTCAAAAAGTACATTCTACTTCTCCCTTTTTCTCCATATTTTGAAACTAATTCGTCGGCCGTATATAGGAACTGCCATCTGAATTCAACCCAAAAACAACATTGGTTACCAAGCAAGCCAATCATTTAACAATTACGTTGCTTTATTATCCTCTTCCCAATTATGACTGCAATTCACTTTTAAAAATAGTACTTTTCCACGTTATATATTATCTACACAGTATAAGCTAGAAAAAAACTTCACCAACAAATTTAAGATTGAAAACAGTTGATTATAGCCTTCATGGATGACCAAATTTGTTCTTATTGATTACTTCCTTTATTAGAATCCACAAACTTTCCACGTTGTACCATTTTTTTTACAATAGTCTGCATAAACGCACGATCTGTAAAATACATAAACAATGCGTTTAAAAATAAATAGCATCCTGCACCTACGCATATTTCGACAAAAACAGCCAGAAGACTTATTCCCATTTTATTACCAACCCATCGTACAACCCAAAACATTATAATACCACTTACTAAAGGGCCTGATATGCTTTTAAAATACTCCTTAAGAGGGTATTCTTTGCGAATTGGATATGTTTGAAAAGCACCGACTACTGCATAGGATATAACCGTTGCGAAAGCTGCTCCCTTTGCTCCAACTGTAAAAATCAACACACCGTTGAGTATTACATTCACAATAGCTCCTACCCAAACAGCTCTGGTGTAAATCCTGTCTTTCATCTTAGGCATCAAAATTTGTGTTCTGACTAGGTTGTTCCACCCCATAAACGGAATAGATGCCACCAAAACAAGTAGCAATTGACCGGACATTTCGTAGCCATCGCCCAAGAACGCAATCATAAATTCTTTTGAAATAGCACCAAGTCCAAATGCCAATGCAAATGAAATAATAAACACAAATTTAGAAGATAGAAGAATATATTTTTGAGCTTTTTCTTCTGCACCCGAAGCATAAAGAGACGACATTCTTGGAAGCATCACTGTACCTAAAGCGGTTATTATCGTTGTAGCCATTCTCATTATCCTGTCAGCATATTCATACTGTCCCAGAACACTCATATTTCCAGTCCAGCCAAGCATAAGCTTATCAATCATTCTGTACAAACTTGTCGCAATAACGGCAACGAACATTATCAGCAATGGCCTTAAATGTGCAAATATATCTTGAGCTTTGACTTTAACAAGCCTTGTGTATTTTGGGATGAATACCCATACCACCGATTGGCTCACAAAGGAACCGATAGACATAATAATCGTATATTTCCATAAATCCTGAGACGACCGAACAAACAAGAAAACTGCCAATACTGTAAGGATTTTTATCAATAAATTTCTCGTTACAGTAATCTTGAATTCCTCAATACCGAAAAAGAACCAATTCACATCAAACAGTGTACCGATCACAAAAAAAATCTGTAGCAATGTAATCAACCGATAGTCCTTGCTAAAGAAGACACCATATACTAAATAAAGGACAAAAGCTGTAAAGGCTACAATAATATGCATATAGTACAAAGACGAAAATGTGTAATTTAACTCGTCTTGTCCCTTTTCTTTAGCAAACGCAATAGCACGATTGCCGTATGTATCGATTCCCAAAGCAGCAAACATAACAAAATAACTAACAACAACATAAGTATAAGAGTATATTCCCATGCTTTCTGAGCCCAATCTTCTAGAAAGAAATGGAGCTGTTATCAATGGCAAAATAATAGTAAGTATTTGATAAGCAAGTTGGTACAAAAAATTCAACGTTACATTCTTTTTTTTCATCTTCAGTTATCACACATCTCTAGTTCAGTATTTTATTCAGCGTTTTGCAAATCTTTTAGCTCTTGAAATATATCAATCTTTATTTTTCTTCATAAATTTTTTGCAATGTATCTGACAGCAATGTTGACGATATTCCTTCCGTATGAGGCAGAAAAACGACATCTACATCTACTTTTTCAAATTGCTCTACCATTTTGTTATACATATCGCTTCCTTTCCAGTCAGAACCGTGAAACAGTACATTGAAATGATATTTATTCCATGCCTCCATTTTGTCCATACTCGTTTGTGGCACTACCTTATCAACGCACTTAAGTTCACCAACTATGGCAATGCGCTCCTGAAAAGGAATAATAGGTTTCTTATGCTTATAACTATTTACAACTTCATCTGTGCTGACACCAACAATCAGGTAATCACATTGCTCCTTTGCTCTTTTTAAAATGTTTAGGTGTCCAATATGGAACATATCGAACACTCCGGTTGTATATCCAATCTTATATTTTTTCATCAATCGGCCCTCCTGATCAAGTGTTATCTTCCACACTTACTTTTTCAACTGGCGTTTCAAATAGCATCATTTGTCCATCGCTAAATACTACCTTTTCTGGATAATGTGTTCTCCTCGACTTCTTTGGCGGAAGTTGCATATAATCAGTACCGAATATTGATTTCAAAACCTTTTTATACTCTTTGGGCGCCGAAAACATACAATCCTCAAACTGAATACACGTGCCCTCATCAAACCAACTTACAGGCATAGTTTGCTTCTTTATCGCATATTGTGATCCAAAATTGGAATAATATCCTCCTTGTTTCGAAGGTTTCATTTTCATAATCGCAGTAGATAAAAAATGAAGAAAAGAATTAGGAACGAGCTTTGCAAATAGATGCTTTGCATCACGAACGTTTTCCTTTCTCAAATGCATAGCAACCTCAAATTTTTTTGAAATTTTTCTTCTATACTCTACTTCCTTGTTATAACCATCCGTCACATCCAGAGGAAAAATATCTACAAAAATTCCAAAATCTGAATAGGAGCCCCTACCTAAATTCTCAACAAAACTGGTATTGTTCTTACAAACCTTTGCAAAGCGCAAAAAGTACTGTGGATCAGTTGTTATCCAAGCTAAATGATAAGCTTCGCCAAGATTTTGTGCAGCAATTGAAATGAATTTTTCAAAGTCATCTCTAGGCATAGCAATATCCAAATCATCATCCCATGGAATGAAACCGCCATGCCGTACAGCTCCCAACAATGTTCCACCAATTAGATAGTATCTCAATCCGTTTTCTTTACAAATCACATCTATACGTTGCATTATTTCACATATTTCCTTGTGAAGCTTTTCTAAATAATCACTCACAATTTACCTTTCCTCCTGTTACAATAAAATTAGTCGGTAAATCCACAGCAAGCCAGCTATGGTTTACACGCACTCATTTCTGAGCTACAATGAAAGCAGTGATTGGAATTACGTTTTCCTCCTTGGGACAAAGCGCCCGTAATTGAGACTGTCATCCATGCTTTCATTGCAGTGTTCGTTTTTGCAGGTTGAGCCGCCTCATCGGTGCGTTCGTGTCACCCAACAGATTGAATAGGTAATGAGAAAAAGCGTGGCATCCGATTACATATTCATACAGGAGTGATGTTTAATGAACGCAGTAGGTATCGATGTTTCCAAAGGCAAAAGCACTGTTGCGGTGCTCAGACCATTCGGAGAAGTGGCTGTTTCACCTTTTGATGTTATTCATAACGACAGTGACCTTAAACAGCTCGCTGAGCTTATCAAGGCTTTGCCGGGTGAATCAAAGATTGTTATGGAGTACACCGGTACATATTTTGAACCCATAGCACAGTTCCTCCATAACAACGGTATATTTGTTTCCGTAGTCAATGCGTTGTTGGTTCATGACCATGGCGGAAACTCTTTGAGAAAGGTCAAGACGGACAAGAAAGATGCTTTGAAGATTGCTTCCTATGCTCTCGACCGCTGGACTGAACTTGATGAATATATTCCTGCCGATGAACAGCGTAAAACATTGAAACTGCTGAACAGACAATACAACAGCGGCACTCAGAAAGGTTCTTTTTCAGATAACTGAAGTATATATCCTTAACAAACTGGAAGATGAACCGGTGTATCAATTTATCGACAAAAAGCGTTCCGAAGGCAAACATTATTACTCCTACAGGATCGCTGCTGCAAACAAATTTCTGAGAATATATTTTGCGAAAGTAAATCAGGTCTTGAATTCTCAACAACCTCCTACTTATCTCCTCATCAGGCTGCTTCAATTTTTTGTATGAAGCGGTCTTTCAGTCGTGCCTTTTTTTAAACTTGTGAATTGTTTGTAAACTTAATCTTTGAGGGCTTGACTTTTATTTGCAGGTCTTATGCTGAACAGTGTCCATATCCATGATATTACAAATTGAAGATAACATTCTCCGTGTAAATCGCCGTAAATCGCTCAAAGCATATCTCTTCATTGATACCGATTACAACACCTTTCTCTCATCAGATTTAAAACTCTTTCTGTAACCAAAACTAAGTCTCAACTTTTTTCATGTTAACAATCAAAAGATGAAAAGATACTCCGTTTGTAAAGTAATCAATTTTAAAACAAAACTTTACAAGTAACCAACTAATGCTTCCATACTTCGTTAAAAAAGCCATCTTGCAACATATGGGATTTGTCCCTGTGCATTTGTCATAATTGATTTTACAAAGAGCATGATTGGCACACAAATGGGATATAACTCTTCAATATAAAATGTCAATTTTTTTCTGTGACTCTTACAGTAGAGTGATGCATACGGAATGAGAGTTGGTACTGTAAAATACAAGCTGATTCTTCCAACATAACTGCCAGTATTGTATTGTAGAAGTTCTAAGATCACACCCAATACAATAATCTGCTTCCAAAAAAAATCCAAATCAAAAGTTGGATTTTTTTCCTCATTTCCGCTATATAAATGTCGTCTTTTTAATGCATAGAAGAATAGAAACGCTCCTGCAATATCTATTACATAGCCAATTCCAATACGCAATGTTTTTACTTCACCATATGCTTTGGCATATTTTTCAAGCACAGGCAACTTAAGAAGAAGATTGATCATTATTGGAAGTAATACAGTAATCAAAATCGGACCAATATAGTTAAAAAATCTAAGCAACTTGCCTGTTGTACTTTCTTTTGTACCATACCAGTACAGGACTACTGCCAGAATCGCAGTAGAATGAAACAAAACGGCTATACCCACCACTAGAAAATAACGAACAGGTTTTCTTTCAATAATATACCGTATCCCCCAAAAAATCATAGAAACTGCAAGCATCTGTCGGAATATATTATAAGAATGAAAGTAGTAAACTCCCAAATACATAAAAAGCGATACTGTCGGCTTTGCATACTTACGGAAATACCAGATTCCGCTAATCATAAATCCCACTGTTGCTATAGAATAAAAACCAAACGCAACTATAGGGGTTCCTGTCAATTTATATGATAAAGCACACAGCAATAAAAAAGACGGCTCTACTGTATACCACATACGCGTCGCAACAATGCTTCCCAACTGGACATATTTATTATATACCTCTATATATCCATTATAATCAATACCTGTTCTATAGCGAAAAGCACTTGGAACTGCAACAAACAGAACACTAAGTACCAAAAATACTTTTTGGTACTTATCACTATGCTCTGCCAACCACATACACAGCAGAGAACAAACCACCATACAAGTATAAAAAATGAAACTGCCAATTTCCGTAAACTGTATCATTTCACATCACCTAGGATTTCTGTTAAAAAGTTTATCGTTTGCCAGGCAATTGATAAATACTTTGCTAACAATCCTTTTTTGTCGTCTGCTTTCTTTTAGCCAAGTATCATCGGTTGGAAGACATGCACATAGATAAACCAAGACGTATTTTGCCCCTCTCGCCATTCGTTCCAGCAAATAATGCTTTTTTGCACTAATTAACTGATATCGGCTTTTCATAAGTCCTTCCAGCAATCGATCAACATTTTCCTGTGATAGTCTGCTTCTGGGAATCAAATGCTGCATCTGCATCCGGTAATCACATATGTATGTGTACCCCTTACGAAATACTTTGTTGCACAACTCTGTATCTTCTCCAGAAGATAAATTTTCTCCTGTTCTTCCAAGCAAATCCAACCAACCTTCCTGAGAGATTTCACGTAAAATTCGGGTTGGAATACACATTCCAGCTCCCATAGGATTTCTGTTTTCTTTGGCAGGATAATCTATGGAGCCAATGTGTGTGCATGCCAAATTACGATACATAAGTGAAAGACGGCATTCCTCCTCCGAAGACAACGCATCCAATGGAACTGCAATGACCGCACCGTTAATTACCCCTACATCATAATGAGAAGCAGTTATTTCCTCAAGCACATCCAGCCAATCCCAATTGAGAACGTTGTCATCGTCAACATAAATCACCCAATCTCCACTGGCCTCAACTGCCCGTCTTCTTGCATTTGACAATCCCGGTTTAGACTCATAAATATATTTAACTTTAGATTCCCTCTGGACATATTCTTCAATAATTTCTTTTGTTTTGTCTGTTGAGGCATTGTCAACAACCAAAACTTCTTTAACATGTGTATCATATAAATGCAAAGAAAGTATTGCATCCATAGCTTGTGATATTGTATTTTGTCCGTTATATGTGCATATCACAATAGAATATGAAGCCATGTTTCCTCCTTCATGCTATCTCAAAACAACTTCTGCGCATCATTTCTCGTAGGTATCAATGGTATCAATAAAGTGCCATATCTTCTCTGACTGCACAATATTATTTTTTTCTTGTGTGATAAACTGCTTTGCAGCACTGCTAAAGGTAAGCCGCTCCGTATTGCTCATAGAGAGCACCTGATTAATTGCACAGCATATATCGACAGGTTCAGATGATTTCATTTCCACAAGGTATTTCCAATATTCTTCTGGAATTCCTCCGATTCGAAAGGACAGCACCGGTTTACCAGTAATCATATATTCAAACAGTTTAGATGGAAAGCAGTAGTTTGACGCTTTCTCCGTAGGCATTCTCATGGAGACAAACATGGTTGCTTTCTCCTGTAGACTCAAAAGTTCCTGACGAGACTTTAAAAATCCATAGTGTACTATACGTGAATCCTTTTGTGCAGCATCACGGACAAGTGCGTCCGCATCTCCGCTTCCTGTTAACCACAGTTGGCAATTTTCATCTGAAATAAGGCTAAAAGCTTTCAACAGTTCCGGAATTCCGTATTTTTTTGAAATTGTACCAGAGTACATAATGATATTCTTGCCATTATCTTGTCTGAACTGTACATTCAAGGCGCGGTCACACTCTTCAGCTGATAAAGAACCTTCCATCAAAAGCCATGGTTTTTCTTGAATATTCAAATATTGTGCCATTTTTTCAGCATACAAAATAAAGCCATCAAAGAAATTTATGAATTTTTTCTGCTGCAGGGCATCTACCTTTTTCAATGCTTTTTTCACGGCACTGGGAGCAAGATCCATAAACTCAGGCAAGTCGGTTATAATGAGAAACAGCTTTGCCGTGGGGATTTTCCGCTTGATTCGGCAAGCTGCTGACATAATCGGAGAACGCATGGAGTATGCTATAACAATTACCTCCGATCCGTCTGAACTATAAGTATCTGCCCATTTTTCCGCCGCTACTTCCATGGCGCGCTGACATGAAACCCTGTTAATATACTTACCATTAAAATAACCAACACTAGTGTCATCAGCCCCCTGCTTATGACACCAAGAATAGGGATGAATAAATAATTGTTTGTAGTCCGGATACGATGGTAGAACACTTCCGCTAATAATGTCAAAGATACAGTCCTTCGTTTGTTCAAGACCCAAAATAAGATTTTGTTGAGATACTTGCGAAGATGAGGACTTATATCCTTTTTTAGCCATTTCAGTTACTCTAGTAGCGTCCTCATAATTACCGATCCACAGATATTTCTTCATTTTCTGCCCCCAAATACTTTATTACTTTTGCCGGATTACCCGCAATCACGCAGTTATCCTCAAACTTGCCGCATACAACTGCACCTGCACCAACTACACAGTTATCGCCAAGCACAGTACCTTTAAGAATAATGCTATTACATCCAATAAAACAGTTCTTTCCAATGTGGATTTCCTTTGTTGGAATCAAATCCAGCATCTCCCCAGGGTGTTCCGAATGCATTTGCTGTAATCTCTGCTCTGGATCAATAGGATGGAAGTCATTATCCAGAATTTTCGTATTTCCGCCAATTGAAGTGTCATCACCAATATAGATGCCCTTTCGTGCATATATTGTTGCACCAGATATACCTACATGGTCTCCGATTTCAATTACAGCTTCTGGCGCACGTGTAACAATAATTGTTCTTGAATACAATCCAACTAAATTACTCAAAAATCCGCTGTTAATGCTTACATTCTTACCAATCTTTAGAGTTGCGCCTTTTTTATTAAAAATGACCGGAACACCTTTTAACAGCAGATTGGGACCATACTTCACATTGGTCATTTTCATCAGCACTTTAAACCAATTACTGTTCATGATTTATCTCCTGAGTTAGCTTTTGATAGAAAAATAGATTGCCTTAAACAATTCCCATCCGTAAGATTCGAGCCAATAAAGTACAGAATACCCATTTTCACGATAAGCCTTATATTTTTCTTTAGCACGTCCAAGTACTTTTTTCATATTCGTGTTCGTACTTACCCCGTCAGCCACAAAATTCGTAATTACCTTATCAATAACCCGAATCTTTACGCCATTCTTTCGCATTTTCAGATATAAGTTGAAATCTGCATACGCAGGAAATTTTTCATCAAATCCGTTTTGCTTATACAGCTCTGAAGACAGAAACATACTCGGATGATTCCAATGGCGGCTTGTCACAATGCCATGATCATCGTTCTTGGACATCTTATTTGTCATGGTACCATTAGGATTGATGTAGTGCAAACCACCATAAGTCAATTCAAATGGCTCTTCCTGATAGAAGGCATTTATATTTTTCAAAGCATCAAGTTCATACCAGTCACCTGCATTTAGGAAAGAAATGAAGTCACCTTTTGCATACTTGACACCCTTATTCATTGCATTATAAATGCCTGTATCTTTTTCACTAATGACATAAAAATTGATTCCTTTTTGATCAAATGAATCCCGATAGCCATTTACTATATCCAAAGTTTTATCATTTGACCTTCCATCGACTATCAAATATTCATATGGTGCATATTCTTGATTCAAAACTGACTCAATCGTCTTACGAATTACTTTTTCACCATTAAAAACAACTGTTACAACAGTAAACTTCAAATTCATGTACATCCTCTTTAATACAGCTACTTTAATTAGGGAGGGTTAAATTTAAAGCCCTTATGTATCCCCCTTTAGCCGCTTTTTTAGTTATATTTAATTTATTTTGCACCTGATTTGCGTAAAACAGAAATAGCAGTTTTAAACAAAATTTTTATATCCAATTCAAGTGATGCATGGCTTATATAGTACATTTCCATCTGCTGGCGTCTTCCGCTGTGATATGACGCATTATTTCGTGCATAAGCCTGCCAATATCCTGTAATACCAGGTTTTACAGATAACAATGTATCATATGTATCTTTATAATATTTCTGAATTTCTGATTCAATTAACGGACGGGGTCCTACCAAGCTCATTTGATTACACAATACATTAAAAAGCTGAGGAAGTTCATCTAAGCTTGTTTTTCTTAAAAAATTACCAATAGGAGTAATTCGAGGGTCATTATCTATTTTAAATTCAGTATAATATTGTTGTTTCTGTTCGGGAGTAAGTTGGTCTATCATTTTATCTGAATTTTGATACATACTCCTAAACTTCCACATCTTGAATGGTTTACCATTTTTTCCAATTCTAACGTGCCCATAAAATACTTTTCCAGGATCACCAATATATACTAAAATTGAAATAACAAGAAAAAAAGGAGATAGAATAATCAGCATTAATGCAGAAGCAATAAAATCAAAGCATCTTTTAGCAAATTCATAAATAGGCTTAGGTTTATAAACAACTACATTATCAGAAATCTGTTGCTGTTCAGCCTGAGCTTCATTTTCAATAGTTTGCAGATTATCCAATGTTATCCCCCCAGAATATTTCATCATACCCGTACCTTAATGTCATCAAAAAGCTTTTCGCTGTAATACCCACATTCAGCAAGCTTTCTGAATTCTGCTTTTATTGACGGAACGTCTTCTTTGTAAGTTATACCAAACCACTTGTCGGTGGTTTCAATCACTTTTACGGAAACGCTTTTCTCTGTAAGAAGCTTTCCGATAAATATCGGCAGCAGATACTCAGCAGTAAGTCCATCTTCAATGCTGTCAAAAAACTCTTCAAAGCCCTTTTCAAGCCTGCCGATAAACTCAGGTGCAAATCCCCACATATTCATTGATACATGAGAATTTATATCAAGCAGCATATCATCAGCATATGCCGCATCGCCTTTTTTTACGATATTTTTTGTCTCGGTAATATCAGTGAGAAATCCCGCATCGTTAACATGGCAAATACCTCTGGTAACGGAACCGTTTTCACTGAGAGTGTTCTTTAAAATAAATCCTGCCATGCAGAGCATATCGGGAGAACTGCTCCCATGATCAACAAGGAAATCGTGTATCTGAACAAAGGCTTTCTTGCCATAATAGTCATCGGCATTTATCACGGCAAACGGCTCATTGATGAACTCTTTGCCCGCAAGCACTGCCTGACCTGTTCCCCATGGCTTTGTCCTACCCTGCGGAAGCTTCCTGCCGTTTGGAATATCCTCCAGCGACTGGAAAGCATAGCAGACCTTTACACCAAGCTTTTCGCATTCACTTTCAATGCGGTTTCCGATGATATTACGGAAGTCCTCTTCTATTGCACGCCTGATAATGAAAATTATCTTATCAAAGCCTGCTTCAATAGCGTCGTGAACAGAATAATCAATAATAAGCTCGCCTTCGGGGCCTACCGCTTCCAGCTGCTTTATACCGCCTCCAAAGCGTGACCCAATCCCTGCCGCCATTATTACAAGTGAAGTGTGCATAAGGTCCTCCTTACCATTGACAATTCCAATAACATATAACTGTCACTTTCCCTTAAAATTCGACATATTCAGGTAAAATCTGCCTATATTAGCACTTGATTGTTACATCTGTATGACTGTAACTGCAGAAACAGCAACAGTTATAATGATGACATTCATCAGCAGCCATTCACACCAATATGCAGTTTATACGCCGAATAAAATTCATCTTCAAGGCAAATACAATTTGATTAAGAAGCGAATAAGAAATGTTACACATTAAAACAAATTATGTACCAATTCTGTTTTAAATTATATCACAAGGCATTATTCTTGTCAATGCGCTATATAACAATAAATACCGCCCGACCGCCGATAGGTGCTGTGCAATATGGCAATAATATTTTTCAAAAGCCATAGTAATCATTTTGTAACAAAATTCATACAGATACGGCTTTTATATTAACTTTCGCTTCACATTTCATCTCTTTAAAGCGCTAACCATGTGCTGTGCGGGCAAAATATGATGTTTCTGTAAAATTTAGTCCGATTTTTGCCTGTCGCATTGACGCTGTTTGATATACATATATACAATAATTATAACACTTATTATAATAATTCCCAAAAGCGAACCCATACTGTCGATAAAAACGTCCTTCAAACGCATTGTTCGTTCTGACACAAAATACTGGTGTATTTCATCGGCAGAAGCGTACAATGCACATATTGCAAGCGAGAACAGCCTCTTGTGTCTGACCTTAATGCCCGAAGATACCACAGCCGTATAAACAACCATTCCGAGAGCTGTATAGACAGTAAAATGCGCAAGCTTTCTTATAAAAAAATTCAATTCGGTGATTATAAAGGTCTGCTGCCCAATGTCCATTGAGTCAAAACGGAAGAAAAGAAGCTCCGCAAAAAATTTGGTCACTTTCATACTCAGCCCATTGCTTTCCGTACCGCTCTGGGTGGAAAAGCCGAATATGCAGACCATAAGAATTATCGCCGCAGCCGACCAGAATATCGTCCGCTTTTTTTCAGATCTATGTGATTCCATGTTCTCTCCATTTTGGTAAAAGGCATTTATTGGTTTTAAATATTATACACCCCAAAAGCCGATTTGTAAATAGCAAAGTCGCCTTTTGTAACATATTTTTCATTACTGCTATTTGCGGTACGCCAAAATTATATATCTTAACGAAATTTTATCAGTCAGAACTTTCAAAATGATGATATTCGGACTGTACCGCTCCCCAGCGCACACGGATATCTCCCTTTAATATTATTATACATCATTCTTATAGTCACTCAGTGTCATTGCGGAACATTTTTGAGGAATATTATCATATGTAAAATAAAAAATCACACTGATATACTATGTTTCATACACATAAGTATATCAGTGTGACTTTTATTTTCTCTTGTTTATAAGCTCTCTTGCTGTTACCTCAGTATGATCGTAATCTATCCTGAAATAATCAAGAGCTGCTTTCATATCGTCCTGAGATTCGAGGAACACATCTATCAGACGGGTATATTTCTGCTGTATCTGCCACTCTTTCAGCCCTGCATAGTAAAAAAGCTTCATCTGATCGCTGATGATAAAGGGAACTATGTTGTTTTGCAGGCACATTTTAAGCGTAAGCAGCCTGCCGATACGACCGTTGCCGTCATAAAAGGGTGTATTTTTTCAAACTCAGCATGAAACTCTGCCACATCATACATATCCACTGCGTTACGGTGACTGAATTCTTCTATGAGCGCTCTGACAGCCCCCGAAACCTCTTCAGGAAGTGTAGTTGTTATCTCTCCCACTGTGTTGGGATATTTCTTATTTCTTATAGTCCCCTACCACAGCAGAATCATCGTCTGTAATAATTCCTGATTTAAGTTTGCAATGAAGCTCTTTGATAAGCTTTTCGGATATAGGCTCATCTATAGTATCCAGGATATAGTCAAAGCATCTGAAATGATTAGCTGTCTCAAAAACATCATTCACTGATGCAGTACCGCCTATTGTATGTGTTTCAAATATATAGCGGGTCTGCTCATAAGTCAGGCAGTTACCTTCAATACGATTGGAGTTGTATGCAAAATCCACCTGCATCTTATTGTATATTCCGCCTTTTACAGCATTTTTCTTTTCAGAAAGCAGCACCGGCAGAAGTTGTCTTGATACTGACATTCAAATTACTCCAGTCTTATTAGGTTACTTTCATTCTAACACATATAAAGAAAAACGTAAAGAACTATAACCTACCTCAAATCCCAAACATATCTCTGCATATCTTCTTTCCGCACCCTGTCCTGAATATCCTGTTATACGCACTCAGAGCAGCTTCCTTTGAAAGTCCGTCCTCCATGATGTTTACAAGGAAATCGGCTTCAACAAGTATCTGATAGTCCGCACTGTCAATGTTATCGTATGTATGATGATGGGCTATCAGGAACTGTACCCTTTCGGAAACATCGTCATCAAAGCCCAGCTCTTTAAGCAGATTTGCAGCTATTGCAGGACCTTCCTTTTCCTGCAGCTTGCCGCCGCAGCTGCCGTATTTTTCTTCGCAGGTGTGAATTCCTATATCGTGGGTAAGGGCAGCGGCTTCAAGAATGAACAGGCTCCTGCTGTCCAGATTTTCCGATTCGCCGATAAGTTTTGCATAGCTGTGCACCTTGCAGAAATGCTGTATTCTCTTTGCGTCTCCGCTGTACAGCTCTATCATTGCCAGGTGTAATTTGTTTATCATTTCGGACACTCCTTCTTTGATTGGTCAATTATTTATTTTTGGCTGACTGTAACAGAAAACTTTCCGTCCTGAGCCTTTACTTCAAGGGAAAGCCCCTGCCTGCGGGCAGCCTCGGCAGCTATTGAAAGACCCAGACCGCTCCCCTTTCTGCCGTTTCTGCTGTTGTCGCCCTTTACAAAAGGCTTTGTAAGCTCATCAGCATTGAGTTTATCAGCTTCCGTGCAGTCGTTTGTGATGCAGATGTATCCTTTGCGGCATTCTGCGGTTATACTGCCCGATACATCAGTATATTTTACGGCGTTCTCCATGAGATTTGTCAGAATGTCCATCATAAGCTTTTTATCTGCCGTGAAATCGGCGGTTCCGTTTATATTAAGCTTCAGGTCATTCTTTTCAAGCTCATTTTCATAGTTTGCCGCAATGCTGTGAAGCAGTTCTGCCGCATCAAGCTTTGTGGCTTCGGGAGCCATGTCGCTCTCTTCAAGCTTTGACAGCTCCAGAACGCTTGCGATTATGGAATCCATATATCTTACGTTGTCAAGAATCGCTGAGATATAATGCTCATTTTTATCGGGACTTACTCCGCTTTGAAGATTTTCCGCATAGCCTGATATCACCATAAGAGGGCTTTTCAGGTCATGGGCAAGCTTGTTGGTCATATCTCTGCGGCGGTCCTCTATCTCATAATGTGCGCTGAGGACGGCATATTCCTTTGATGCTCTGAGATATGCTATTATCAGCGTAACGGCTATCATTACAGGGGCAATGAACCGCAGGGCTTTACCGACAACTGCACCGGTGTTGAATATAAGCGCTTCGCCTATATAACGACTTTTGCCGCCAAGCTCTATGCCTGAAATGTCGGTAATTCTGTCAAACTCTTCTATCGTACTGTCAATACCTCTGTTGTCCTTTACAAGCTGCTGAACATATGCAAATTTATCCTTGTCAACCTGCGAATAAATAAAGGAAAGCCTTGATACCTGAGCGTCAGCTGAAGTATATGCCTCCGCTCCCTTGGGGACAGCTATATCGGGAACTATGGTATCGACCTTATTTTCGGCGCTGTAAACACTTATTTCAAGAGGAATAAAGGTGTTGTCTGTAAGGCAGAAACGGTCGCAGGTAAAATCATACAGATCGCCATGCTCATCAGCATTTGAGCCATATTTTGACTTTATCTCTTCAATAACGCTTTCCGCAATGCTGTCAGGCTCATAATAATGAATATCGGAGGCATCGTCCTTTTTAAAGCTGAGGATCGCCGTATCCTCGGGACACATATAATAATCACCGTTTTCATCATACACAGCAACAAATGTGTCGGTAATGTCATTATGTCCGCTCAGCTCAGTAATTGCCATTCTGATAAAAGGCTTGCCCAGACCCTTGTCATAGCCGAGCCTGATGCTCCGGGAAGCCTGACCTGACACGGAAATGCACTCACCTCTGATATATGTAACAACTCCCGCTGTAATTGCAGCTGTAAACAATGCACATGCGATAAATGTGGAGACAAGCTTTTTGGCAAATACACGCTTTTTTGATATGCGGACGCTTTTGGCAGTGTTCTTTTTTCTCATAAGATCATATCCTTTCAGTCTGTCAGCTTATAGCCTTTGGAAATAACTGTTTTTATCTGACTGCCTGCGGGACCCATTGCTTTTCTGAGCTTCTTGATGTGATTATCCACAACTCTGTCCGCTCCGAAATAATCGTATCCCCACACCCTGTCAAGAAGCGTGTCTCTGCCGACAACACAATCCCTGTGCTCCATGAGATATTTCAGTATCTCATATTCCTTCGGGGGAAGCTCAACGGCATTGCCGTCAGCCATTACCGTCATTTTCACAGGGTCGAGGGATATTTTTCCGCAAGTCATGACTTTTGATACAGTCATTCCCTTTGAACGTTTCAGAATGACGTTGACTTTTGCGTAAAGCTCGGCTAAAGAGAATGGCTTGACCATATAATCATCACAGCCAAGGTCATATCCGTAGAGTTTATCCTCTTCACGTCCCCTTGCTGTGAGAAACAATATGGGAACACTGCTTTCCGCTCTGATATAACGGCAAAGGGAAAAGCCGTCTGTTCCTGGAAGCATCACATCAAGCAGGATAAGGTCATACTCATTGTTATGTATAAGCTCCATGCCCTTATCGCCGTCCGCTGCTGTTTCCACGGATATAACGCCGTCCTTGGCAGCAAAGTAGTCTGTGATGACTTCCCTGATCTGCTCATCATCTTCAACCAGTAACACGCTGTAAGCCATTTTTCCGCCCTCCTTGATAATATAATACCCTGACCGTGTATCCTTTGTATATCCTTTGGGTGTCTTTTAGGTCTTTTGAGAAAAAAGTTATTTTTATTATAGCATTATGAAATCGGGTTGTAAAGGGCAAAAAAACACAGCACCCTGCTGAGCGCCGTGTCTTACGTTATGAGATCATATGATTTATAAAATATTGCCGGAGTATATTCCCGTCATATATTGAACTGCCAGAGAAACAAGGGTTATCACGGTCCAGCAGCAAAATCCGAGAATTATAGGCTTGCCGCCCTTTTTCACAAGGCTCACGATATTTGTATTCAGCCCAATAGCTCCCATTGCCATTGCAATAAAGAATTTGGCAAGCTTTTTCATTGCAGATGTAAAATATGAGGAGTATGCGGCAGAAAATGAGCTTGCACCAAGGCTTGTAACGACCGTTGTAATGACAGAGGCGGCGATAAAATAAAGTATGAACCGGGGGAAAATCTTCTTAAAAGAAAAGCCATCAGCTGTTTTTCCGTTTTTCTTTGCTTTTGCGGTGCGGTAAAGGGCAAGCGCAAGGGTAATTGGAATTATGGCAATTGTTCTCGTCAGCTTAACGGTCACGGCAGCTGAAAGTATCCCGCTTGTATGATAAAGATTTTCGGCTGTTGAAGCTGCCGCCGTCACAGACGATGTGTCATTCACCGCCGTGCCCGCAAAGACAGCAAAGCCTTCCGTGCCAAGTCCTATGGAATGACCGAGGGCAGGAAATATAAGAGCGGCAAGGATATTGAACAGGAAAATTACCGATATTGAACGGGCAACATCTTCGTCATCGGCATCAATAACCGGAGCAGTGGTGGCAATGGCCGAGCCTCCGCATATTGATGAGCCTACTCCGATAAGCACGGCTGTCTTGGATTCAATTTTCAGCAGCTTCATCATTATAAAAGCCGTTATGAGCGATGAGGAAATTGTACAGATTATTACAGGAAGGCTTTTGCTTCCCACAGAAAGAACGGTTGACAGATCACAGGATAAAAACCTTTGCAGTGCTGTGCGACTGCATGAATTACCGAATAGCTGCGGAAAGACTTCATCTGACACAGCCTGCCGTGAGAATTGCAATAATATAATTAAAAAATTATGTAAAATTAAGAGATTATGCGGTATGGGGGTGAATTTTTGAGGCTTTATATATTTTTTTATAACTAATCAGTTCTTCCGACAGTCTATGGAAACTATGCTGATATTATTGACTATTCGGTACGAATATGATATAATATTTAAGAGGTGATATTATGGAAATACGTGCAGGAAAGGTCATTTTCTCATCATCAGGCGGAACTGCGGGAAAAAATGCTGTTAGTTGTAAAATATCTCTGCCAACAGCATGGATAAAAGCTCTTGGATTTGATAAAGATGACCGTGAAGCAGAACTTCATTTTGATGGTCATACTATATCAATTTGCAAAAAGCAGACTGCCGATTCGTATATAGCACTTCACAAGCAATCAGGACATACATTGAGAAAATACTCATTTTATGATAGCAACGAGCTTTGCACGGTTATTTATGCTGACCATACGGACAAAACTGTTTTTGCAGAGAATTTCACCGATGACCTTGTAAAAACGGCATTTGGAAAGAAGCTATTTCCCACGTGGGACGATTTTTGTGCATTTATTGAAGAACGATGCGTCCCTGCAGAAAGAAGCGGTCTGCGTGAATATCTTGAATGTATCGGTCTGGACGAATACGAACCATTTAAAATAATAATGAAAACCAAAGGTAAAATGGCAGAAGATTCTCAATGGATAGATGTGGAGGAACTATAATGGAGCTGCATTTTGTAACAGACGACAAAATCGCCGAAACATCATCAAAAGGCAATCAGGAAAAATGGTATGATAATGATACTGACCGATGGTATAAGTTGGATCAGTTCGGATATGAAGCCCTCAGCGAATGTGCTGTATCAGCAATGCTTGAATACAGCAACATAGAAAATGATACACCCTTTACTTTCGTGCGTTATAATATGGAGAATATGACTGTCCACAGACGAAGCCGCATCGGATGTTCAAGTCAGAATTTTCTTGAGAAGGGTCAGTCATTAATAACTTTAAGCAATCTACTCAACAAGGTGCTTGACGCACCACTGAAAGAAAAGTTAAGCACTCTGACAAGTGATAAGAAAAGAATACAATATCTTGCCGAAAAAGCAGCGGAATATACGGGTCTGGATAAATTTCCCGAATATCTTACGCTTGTGTTTGAAATAGATTCTCTTTTTCTTAATGACGACCGTCATTTAAATAATATTGCTGTCATAAAAAGCAATAATGGGTATTCATATTGTCCTATCTTTGACAATGGAGCGGCGCTGCTTTCAAATACTCAGATGTCACAGATGGATATTATGCCAAAGGCTCTGATCTCAGTGTTAAGGGCACGCCCATTCAATACAACTTTTAACCGGCAGATGAAAAGCGCACAGTCTTTATTCGGAAAGCAGCTTCGTATCCCACAATTTACAAAAACACAGATAAAGCAGATAATTGCACCCATGCTGGAATATTATGCCGAGCGTGACAAAGGAATTATTGCTGACAGAATAGCGGAATGTGTAATTACACGCCAGAAGGCGTTCAGAGAATCCAATGATCGATAAAGGTCAGATCATATTATAAAATAAATCATAAAAAAAGCATGAAAGCACAGATATATGTCAATGCCATAAAACATGGCTGTTGCAGCGCTCGTGCCGCAACAGCCATTTGCATAAACTCTGATAATGCGCAGATTTTAACAAATTCTCTCAATCTTCTCCCTAAGAATAAACCACTTTCTCCCCACCTTTACCCCCGGCAGCTGACCTTTTCTCAGCAGATTGTAAACAGTAGTAAAAGACAGACCAAGCTCATCGGCAACCTCTTCTGGAGTAATGTATTTGTCGTTTGTATTAAAGTACATATTATCAACCCTTTCATATTTTCAGGCGATGATACTCGCCTTAACGTATTGTCGCAATTTATCGCAATTTACCGTATTTTAACGAAAAATAATTATATATTATATACTTGATATACATGCTTATGCCCTGTGTTTACCGCCATATACGGTCACACAGGGCATTTTTGTTTATGTTGGAAAGCATGGCAGAAATGATGCTTTTCCATGCAAAAAGCACGTATTTTATCATAAAACCAAATCTTTCAAAAAGGAGGTCGAACTTATGTCATCTTAGCCAAAGCGCCTGTGAATACAGGCATCTCAGGAAGTTTTACATTATTCGTACCGCAATTTTTATGCGCTTTTGTGCGATAAATTGCAGTACCTGTCAGTCAGGAAGGAGAAATATTATGACCCCTATTGTATCAAAACTTGTTTCGGCAGCACTCAGCGCAGCAGGCATTGCTGTATAAGGAAAGTCAATTAGCTTTCATAAGAGAAGATCCGTATGATTATAAATATATTATTGATGACTATGGCTTTTCTGCAGAAGCTGCTGTTGCGCTTGACTTTGAGCAAGTAATATCACAAGGATACTTCGCAATTTGCAGACTTTTCGTCACAGACTATCATTATTTTGATAGAAAGTTTGAAGATCAACTGGCTGACAAGTATTGTGAAATTAAACAAGCAACAAAATACAACAACATAGGACCTATACTTCTATCCGAAAAACTGTCTTTTTGTCGTTACACTGCCTGAAAGCTAGAAATATCAGGCATCTGAGGCATAGACAAAAATCCAGCCGAAAAGTCTGTAAGATGCAGCTTATACCGTAAAAATGTCTTTTACGGTATAAGCCACCGTATCTCTCGCATTTTCAACTATATATTATATTTATGAGCACTCATCTAAAGGGTTTTAAACCAAAAGATCCTGTCAATATTATTCAAAAGGAGGAAGTCAAAATGAATGTAAATGTAAATGAAATGGACCGCACAACAGACGTGTGGCTGACTCAAAGCGAAGCAGGCAGTGAGCTTGTAGGCATGATGCTGAAAGATATCTGCTCCGGCTGCAAGCAAAAGAACTATGATGTTACGGTATTCATCTCCGGCACAAAGAAGCCCGATGACACCACTGTAGCTCTGGTCATGAGCCACCTCAGCCCTGTTATGCCTTCATGACGAATAGGGGTATCAGCCGACAGCTGATGCCCCTATTTTTTTCCTGTTGACCCCAATACCGTCAGCATGATAATATATATTGAAAGGACGTGTTAAAATGGTAATAGCAGCCTACTTACGTATTTCCGTTGATGAGGAGATAGGCAAGGACAATACTTCTATCGAAAACCAGAAGAGCATTATTTCGGCATATGCCGCCCAGAAATTTCCCGATGATGATATCGAATATTTTGAGGACCGTGACCGCTCAGGCTACACCTTTGAGCAGCGTGAGGGTTATCAGTACATGCGCAGAGGTCTGATGAGCGGCAAATATACCATACTTATCATCAAGGACTTCTCACGTTTTTCCAGGCGAAACAGCCGTGGTCTGGCGGAGCTTGAGGATCTGAGAGACGCCGGTGTCCGCATCATCTCAATAAACGATGGCATAGACTTTCCCACATGCGACGAGTGGCTGCAGATACAGTTCAGATTCCTGATAAACGAGATGCCTGTCACCGATACCAGCAAGAAGGTAAGCAAGGTCATTGAGAACCGCCAGAAAGAAGGCAGATGGATATGTGCTGTCCCCTACGGCTACACCATGACCGACAGCAAGGCTATGAAGTTTGAGGTAAACGAAAAGCAGGCAGAGATCATACGAATGATATACGATATGTATCTGTCGGGAATGGGCTACAAGGCTATCTCCAACAAGCTTACGGAAATGAATATCCCTACTGCAAGGCAAGACGAAATACTGCGCTGTGAACTTATGGGAAAGTCCACGAGACTTAGGGGCAGCAGCCGCTGGAGCAGCGTGACCGTAAGCCAGATACTCAGCAATGACTTTTATATAGGTACTCTCAGGCAGCACAAATACAGCAGAAAAAAAATAAACGGCGATGATATTCTGCTTCCTGCCGCCGAAAATATAGTCATTGAGAACTATCATACTCCTATAGTTACTAAGGCTGTTTTTGAACAGGCACAGCAGCAGCTTGCTGTGCGGACCCGCTCAAACTACCGGGGTGTGAAGAAGTACAGAACAGATTACACAGGCTTCCTTATATGCGGTGACTGCGGCAGACCTATGTCATCAATGAGCCGACCCAATCTTGCTCCCGCATACAGGTGCAGCACGTACACAAAGCATGGAAAGGCATACTGCTCTTCGCATCATATCAGAGTTGACAGACTGGACGACACGCTGAAAAAAGTCATCGAAAAGCTCCGTGATAATTCCACCCTTATAGCAGAAACCCTTGACAAGCAGCTTGCGGCAAGAGAGCGGAAGAATATTTCCGATGATACACCGGAACAGATAAACCGTCAGATATCACAGCTTAAGGCTGAGCTTGCAGCTGTGACCACTCAGCGCATAAGAGATATCATGGCAAATCCCACACAGGAAAAGCTCATCAACGAGACTTACGACATCATCATTTCCTCACACTCGCAAAAAATTGAGGGGCTGAATGCTCAGCTTGAACTGCTTGCCAAACGTGACAAAGCAGTGGCAGATATCAACAAAGCCGCCGCTACTACCGTTGGAGTTCTTAATGAGATACTTGAAAAGGAAAGACTTGACAAAACCGATATTGGCAGTATAATAGATAATATACAGGTCTATGAAGACCACATCACCGTGAACCTTCTCACGGATATTGACGGGATAATCAAAGCGGAAGCCGAACTTGCAGAACCGCAAAAGCGCTTAGATACGTTGGTTGACGACTGTGTAACTGTTGTAAGTGAAGGCGACCCCTTGGAAATATACACAAGCTCTGACGGAGAGGTCATTTTCAAGAAATACTCCGCCATAAATGAAATGGCTGCATCGGCGTCTCAGGTAGCAGAGGTCATGACAAAGCTTGCCAACTGCCCCACCGTTGTGTTCGACCGTGACCACGTTGTGGCTGTGGCGGGCGTGGGCAAAAAGGAGTTCAGCGAGAGGCGTGTTTCTCAGGGGCTGGAGGATTACCTCGAGCATCGAAAGAATTACATTTATTCTTCCGCAGATGATGTGAAGGTATTCCCCGTTGAGGGAATTGACAGGGCTGCCATTGCCTGCACTCCCATTCTTTCATCGGGCGATGTTACGGGTGCTGTGGCATTTCTCGCCCCTGCTTCGGGAGAAAATACAGCGGCGACTGAGGTGCAGAAAAATCTCATTCAGGCTGCTGCCCAGTTCCTCGGCAAGCAAATCGAAGAGTAACTATAAAAGCCTGACGGCTGTGTGTCGTCAGGCTTTTGATATCTGCTGTTATTTTATGGAAATGTAGATATTGAAGTCATGCTCGGAAACATACTCCTCAAAATCGGCGGTATATGCACGTTCAAGGGGCATGAACCACAGGCGGCACCAGAATGCGTAGATATCCTTTTGTGCATCGCCGTGAAGAGTGAACTTTGCGTATTTTCCACTTGGTATCACTGTTGTTACGGTGCTGTCAGACCCGCCGTCCTCGGTAACTTGGCAGCCCACTGTCATATCATATTCCCCCGTAAGATCCGTGGCATAATTGCTGTAAACGCCGTATGTGTAAGGGCTTGCCTTTTTGTCAATGCTCTGAAAAACGCCGCCGAAAAAGCATTTCCACAGTCCGCCTATCTTTTCGCTCATATCGGGAGCGGTGTTTGAAGTGCGGCAGCCCAGTCCCCTGACGGTCATCTGCGGCAGCTCAACGACCTCGTATTCCATAGTGCCTGTGCCGCCCCATCTTTTCAGCATGGGCAGCACCGACATATACATATTTACCGCCTCCTGCTTATCAGCCGCACGACCGTCACGCAGGTCGATATCGGCGCAGATATCCGCCATCTGCTCCATGGTGCAGTCCCCCATTTTTCCGTTCTTCATACAGAATTTGCAGAAATCGGTGCTGGGTGTTCCGTCGGCGTTGGTGCCGTGATCTGCTGCTGTCATGGGCATTGCGCAGCTCTGGCATATTTTTGTGTTTGTCATAATAAGACTTCCTTTCATATTTGATAGGTCTATTATAGCAAAGAAAACCTGACAGCGTGCCGTCAGGTTTTATACTAATTTTTAATCGTCCTATAGGCAAAGCCGACAGATGAAATAAGCCCAGTCAAGGAAAGCGACCGCAGGCGGGCTTGTTGCCCGGCAAGGGAGCTTGACGAAGAATGGACTTATTTCAGCCGAGGATTTGTCTGTAGGTTGATTGAAGATTAGTATTATTATTTCAGAAATTTTGTAAGTGAAACATGGCCATCTAAAAGGTCAAAGCCGTTTTTTCTGTAAAAATCATATGCAGGCATATCCCTCTCTGTTTGCAGAAAAATACAGCTTATGCCGTTTGCATGGATATACTCTTCTATCATTCTGAGAAATTCCGTTCCCAGACCTCTGCCCTGACATTCGGGCTTTATGCCAAGCTCGATGATGTAATAGTTTGTACCCATATACCAGTGCATCACATTTCCCAGCGAAATCCCTGTCAATACGCCGTTTTCATAAAGTCCCAGGGCAAGGGAATTTCTGTTGCCGATGATGTCGATGATGTATCCCTCAAGCTGACCGTCATCGCTCCAGTCGTCGTTCCACGGTTCAGATGTGAATATATCCCTGAAAAGTGATTTTATTTCATCTATATCATCAACGGAAAGTCTGCGCAGTTCAGTCATTTTTATTCTCCATATACATTTTTCATTGCGTTTATCTTCTCTTTTGCTGTCTCCCTGATATCCTCGGGAGACAACACCTCACAGTATTCGCCGTAGGAAAGTATCATGCCATAGACCCAGTCGTCAACGATATATGAACAGGTCACGGTGAAGCTGCCGTCAGCGTTTTTGATGATATTATCCTCGTCAAATTCGTCATACACACGGTATGCCATTCTGCCGCTTATTTTCAGTGTTATTTTGCGTGCATAGCTGTGATCGGGAGCTTCGGCGATTTCCTCGGAAATGTTCGGGCGATCGCAGATATCCCCCACCGCCGCATTTTTCATTCGTCTGAGCTTAAAAAGGCGCATTGCCTGTTTTTCAAAGCAATATGCGCTGAGATACCATGTTTTGCTCCTGAACCGCAGCTGCACGGGAAATGTGCTTCTGCGGCTTTTTTCGCCCATGGAATTATAATAATCAAAGGAAAGCATACGCTTTTCAAAGATACACTTTCTGATGTCGGCATAAAGCTCCTGCTGAGAGCTGCCCCAGTCGGAGAAATCTATCTGCACCCAGTCAGGCTCTTCCGCACCGCCGAAAAATGACCTTATATGTGAGGCAGCACGGCTGTCCGCCGCCCCCAGTGCGGCAAAGCCTGCCAGTGCGCCTATAAGCTCCGTCTTTTCCTCGTCGGTAAGCACTGACTTGTCAAGGGAATAGCCCTCGGTTATCCTTATGCCGCCGCTTCTGCCACGCTCCGCATACACTGGAAATCCCGCCTGCGAAAGAGCTTCGATATCACGATAGACCGTACGCACGGATATCTCGAAATGCTCCGCCAGCTCGGCGGCGGTCACGGCTCTTTTGTCAAGCAGAATGTGTATCATTTCAATAAGTCTGGATATCTGCATCACTCTGCACTGCCTGCCAGCAGCATTTCCTCGGCATTCATAAGGGCGGTGTCGGTGATGTTCTCGCCTACCATTATGCGGGCGATCTCCCTCTTACGCTGCTCAAAATCAAGCTTGTGAACAGAGGTAAATGTCCTGCCCTCTCTTGTCTGCTTCTCAATAAGCAGATGATTGTCCGCCATTACCGCCAGCTGCGACAGATGGGTAACGCACAGCACCTGCTGATTTTTAGACACACTTTTGAGCTTTATTCCTATTTTCTGCGCCGCACGTCCGCTGACGCCTGTATCTATCTCATCAAAAATAAGGGTGTGGATATCGTCCTTTTCGGCGATAACGTTTTTCAGCGCCAGCATTATTCTTGAAAGCTCACCGCCTGAGGCTATCTTTGACATTGGCTTCATGCCCTCGCCCTTGTTGGTGGATATCATAAACTCAACGGTGTCCATGCCTGCGGCGGTAAGCTTGCCCTTTTCCATGGCAACGCCTATCTTTACTCCGGGCATATCAAGGAAGTTAAGCTCCTCCTCGACCTGCTTTGAAAATCTCTCCGCTGCCTGACTTCTTGCGGCTGAAAGCTTCTTTGCCTTTTCGGAGACCTGCGCCAGAAGATGCTCCCGCTCCTCGGCAGTCCGCTCTATCTCATCGGAAGAATATCCAAGGGCGCTAAGTTCCCGGGAAGCTTTGTTATAGCACTCCAGAACGTCCGAAAGCTCGGGGCCGTACTTTTTCTTTATGCGGTTAAGCTCGGTTATCCTGTCGGTAAGATATCCGAAGCGCTCTGCGTCAATATCCACATTGTCACGCTCGGAAGATATCTCGGAGATAATGTCGTCCAGCTCCACCCTTACATTTTCAAGGCGGTCATAAAGCTTTTTAACAGGCTCCATGGTATCTGCAATGGCGGAAAGATCGTCGCAGGCATTGGTTATAAGCTCCAGCGCTCCTGGAACGTCGCTGTCCTCCACGCCCGCAAGGTATTCGTGGGCCTCGCCAAGACCGTTGCGGATATCCTCGCTCCTGCCTGCTATCTGGTACTCGGCTTCAAGCTCCTCGTCCTCGCCCTCTTCGATATTAAGAGAGCCTATCTCCTCCACCTTTATTTTAAGTGACTCTTCACGTTCAAGCATTTCCTTGCGTTCAAGGGACATTTTTTTCAGCTTGCGTGAAACCTCCTGGAGCTGTTTGAAGCTCTCGTGATAGTCGTCACGCTGCTCTTCCAGTCCGCCGTAGCTGTCAAGTATGCCGATGTGCTGCTCGGGGGACATAAGTATCTGATTATCGTGCTGACCGTGGATATTTACTAAGCACTCGCCTATCTCTTTCATTACCGAAACTGTGGAAGCCCTTGAATTTATCCTTGCCACGCTGCCGCCGTCTGCGCTTATCTCACGGGTGAGGGTTATCTGACCGTCATCGTGGGAGATGCCCAGCTCGTCCAGCTTTGCGCACACCTTATCCGAAAGGTCGGTGAAAAGCGCCGTTATGACCGCCTTGTCGCAGCCTGCACGGACGATATCCTTCGTTATCCTCTGACCGAGGACGGAGTTTATTCCGTTTATAAGTATGGACTTACCTGCTCCCGTTTCGCCCGTGAACACATTGAAGTGGTCGGAAAAGGGAATGGTAGCTTCCTCGATTATGGCAAGATTTTTTATATAAAGCTCACTGAGCATCAAGATCACCTTTTTCTCTGAAAATTACTCCCTGCATTTCCTTGACAAAGGCAGCAGCTTCTTTTTCGGAGCGCATAAGAATAAAAATGGTGTCATCACCTGCGAGAGTTCCCACAACTCCCGAAAATCCAAGTCTGTCAAATGTGGCGCAGGCAGCATTCGCCATTCCCACATGGCACTTGAACACCACCGTATTCATGGCATGATCCACTTCGATCACCGAATCCTTCAGGAGCCGCGGTATATCGGCGGAGCTTTTCTCGGGGACGTAATATTTGTCCTCACGCTTTATCAGCCCCAGCTCACGTATATCCCTTGAAAGCGTTGCCTGAGTAACGTTTATTCCACGCTCAAGGAGCATTTCCCTCAGCATTTCCTGAGTTTCCACCTGACAGCTTTTTACTATTTCAAGGATTGTTTCATGCCTGCTTGCTTTCATAACAGCCTCCGTCACATACCCTTTATGGGGTTGATTAGCTTCCTGTTTACGGCATTGTAAAATGAATTGCACGTTATATCTATGAGCCGAAGAAGCTTATCCGACTTTGAAACGATTATCTTATCGTCCCTGCCGAGGCTTCCCGACATTCTTCCGTCAACGCTGAGACAAAGTGAAATGCTGTCCCTTGTTTTATGCGTTACCTCCAGCTTTTTTCCCGTGGAGAAAAGCATTGGCCTTGACACCAGCGAGTGGGGGCACACAGGGGTCATAAGGATACATTCAAGGTCAGGCTCCAGTATCGGGCCGCCTGCGGACAAGGCATACGCCGTAGAGCCTGTGGGCGTGGAGAAAATAAGTCCGTCCGCCCTGACGGAGCTTACCTCTGCGCCGTTGGCTGTAACATAGAAATCCGACAGCCTTGCGTACTGTGCGGATATGACGATATCGTTAAGGGCGGTAAAATGCTCCGACTTATCTCCCTGAACGAACTCGCAGTCAAGCATCATGCGGTTCTCAACGGTATAGTTGCCGCTCATGAGCTTGGAAAGGTTGTAAAGCTCGTCCGTTTCCATGGAAGCCATAAATCCCAGCCTGCCCGTATTTATTCCCAGCAGCAGCTTATTGAAGCCTGCGGCATATTCGGAGGCTTCAAGGATAGTTCCGTCACCGCCTACTGCGATTATCAGGTCGCACTCCTCAGCAGCCCGGGAAATGGGCTTGAACTCCACATAGCCCGCCTTTGGGAAATGCTCTTTCAGCGCCTCGTCGCACATAACGCCAAAGCCCATATTATGGAGCATCGAGCACACCTTTGCAGATGTCTCATATGCGTTCTTTTTTGAAAAGTTGGGGTATATGACCGTTTTCAAAATCATCGCTCCTTATGCTTTTGCTTTACGTGCTTCCGACACGACCCTTGCGCAGTCGATAACATCGCTCTGTGCGTCCTTTTCGGCAAGGATAAGGAACTCAATGTTCCCGTCCCCACCCTTTATGGGGGAATATTCCAGCCCCTTTACGCCCATTCCAACGGAACCGCAGAAGGTGTATATCTCCTTTACGACCCTGAGCTGAGCCTTTTCCGACTTGACTATGCCGTTCTTGCCGATGTCGCTCCTGCCGCATTCAAACTGTGGTTTTATAAGCATTGCGGCTTTTCCGCCGCTTTCAAGCAGCTCGTATATTTTCGGTATGACCTTGGTGAGTGATATAAAAGAAACATCGGTACAGATAAAGCTTATAGGCTTATCAAACTCCTCCGCAGAAACGTTCCTGATATTCATTCCCTCAAGGTTCGCAACACGCTCATCTGCCGCAAGCTTGGGGTCAAGCTGACCGTGGCCCACGTCAACGGCATACACATACGCCGCCCCACGCTGGAGCAGGCAGTCGGTAAAGCCACCTGTGGAAGCACCGATATCCATGCAAACAAGCCCCGAAACATTTATATGAAAGCTGTCGAGGGCTTTTTCAAGCTTTAAGCCTCCCCTGCCCACATATGCGGGAAGCTCAGCCGTCACCTTTACCTCGTCCTCCTCGGATATCTCCTTGGCGGGCTTTGTGACGACCTCGCCGTTTACCGTTACGCCGCCCTCGGATATCATCTTCTTAGCAAGCTCACGGCTTTTTATCATCTTATTTTCTGCAAGATATACATCAAGTCGCATACATTTATATCCCAATTTTTTTAATAATTTCCGTGATCCCGTCCTTGTCAAGACGGAATCTTTTAAGTACGCTTTCGGTCTTTGCCTGCTTTACAAATCCGCTCATGGCATTTATACGGATATCGCCCTTGTAGCCCTTTTCCTCCAGTGCAGAGGTAAGATGCTCGCCTATGCCGCCGTTTTTCAGCGACTCCTCAAACACGATTATCCTGTCATATTCCATGCAGATATCTGTCACGGCACGCTCTATGGGGAAAATTCTCACAAGCTTCAGTATATCCGCTTCAAGGTCATTTTCCCTTACTGCCTGAGCTGCCGTGAGACCTGTTCTTCCGTAGCAGACTGCAAGCACCTTTCCGCCGTGCTTTTCATAGCAGAACATATTTTCCCTGTCAAGCTCCATATGTACGCCCTGCACCTCCGCTCCTCTGGGATATCTTACAGCGGCAACGGAAGGGGTATCATATATCGCCATTCTCAGGCAAAGCCTAAGTTCGTCATAATCCGACGGAGAGAAAACCGTTACATTCGGTATGCAGGTGAGCATTGGCACATCGAAAAGTCCCTGATGGGTCTCGCCGTCCTCGCCTACAACGCCTGCACGGTCAATGCCCAGAACGATGTGCGTCCTGCTGATGGCAGCGTCGTGTATCAGCTGGTCGTATGCCCTCTGCAAAAAGCTGGAATACACCGCAAAAACAGGGATCATTCCGCTTACGGCAAGCCCTGCCGCAAATGTCACGGCGTGCTGCTCCGCAATGCCCACATCAAAAAATCTGTCGGGGAATTTTTCCGCAAAGAAATTAAGCCCTGTGCCGTATTTCATGGCTGCGGTTATGGCGCATATCTTCCTGTCGCTTTGGGCAAGCTTTGCCAGCTCTTTTCCGAAAACTGCAGAAAAGCTGTCGCTGCTTATTATCTCGGGATTGCCGCTTTTTATAGCATTGGGAGCAACGCCGTGGAACGCTCCGGGATTGTTCTCCGCAGGAGTGTAGCCCTTGCCCTTGACGGTGTTAACATGGATAAGCACGGGCTTTTTTGCTGCCTTTGCCGCCCTTAGATTTTCTTCCAAACTTTCAAGGTCATGGCCGTCAACGGGGCCAAGATATACAAAGCCCAGATTTTCAAACATGGTAGGCCCCGAAACAAGTCCGCTGGAGCGGTAGAGAAGCCAGCGCATAGTGTCCTTTGATGCAAGGAGCACTTCCTTGATAGGCTCACCGATAATGGGAGTCTTGTCAAGAACACCCGCAACGTTCTTTTTCACGTCCATATACGCCTTTTTTCCACGTATAGAGGAAAGATATTTTGCAAATGCGCCCACATTCTTTGATATGGACATTTCATTGTCGTTAAGTATTACAATAAGGTTATCATCGCTTTTGCCTGCGTTGTTAAGTCCCTCGTATGCCATTCCGCCTGTGAATGCGCCGTCGCCTATGACTGCGATAACGTTGTGATCGTCGCCGTTCAGCCTCATTGCCTTTGCGATGCCGCAGGCTGCGGAAATGGAATTGCTGCTGTGTCCGCTGATGAAGCTGTCATGCTCGGACTCGGAAGGCTTTGCAAACCCCGATATGCCGCTTTCCGTTCTGAGGGTGGAAAACCTATCCAGCCGCCCTGTCAGCAGCTTGTGAGTATATGCCTGATGCCCCACGTCCCATATTATCTTGTCCTTGGGCGAGTCAAATACACGGTGGATAGCCATGGTAAGCTCCACTGTGCCGAGATTTGAAGCCAGATGTCCCCCGTTTTCGCTGACGGTATTTATGAGGATACTTCTTATCTCCCTGCAAAGCGCCTTGCACTGGGGAACGGTAAGCTTTTTAAGATCCTCGGGAAGCTTCAGCTCGCTCAGTCTGACAGTTGAATTATTTCTCATCTCTATCGCTGTCCTTTGCCTGTGTTACAAATAAAGCGGCATTACAAATGCCAGCGCAATGCCAAGTACCGCACCGCTCGCCACCTCAAAGGGGGTGTGTCCCAGATATTCCTTCATTACCGCAACGCCTGTGTTTGCCGCCTGCGCAAAATGCTCTATGGACTTGGCGGAGCGTACCTCGTCAAGAAAGCGGTTTATCTTGTTTATCTCCTTTGCCTGCAGTCCTGCCGCACGGCGCACGCCCATTGCGTCATACATGGTTATGAGCGCAACTATGCACATTATGGCAAACTGAGTGGAATTTGCGCCGTCAACACGATAAACGCCTGCCGCCGCAGAGCATACCATTGCCGAATGTGCGCTGGGCCAGCCCCCTGCTCCGAAAAGCCTTTCAAAGCTGAACTTCTTATACTTTATCAGGTTGATGATAGTTTTAAGAAGCTGGGCTATGCACCATCCCACGATAGATGTTACAAGGATATAATTATAATACTTCATTAGATTTCGTGCGGATATCCGCACTGCTCCTTTCTAAATATCCGATCAATACTGCCTTTTAAGAAGTGACGCTGTAAGCTCGGTGATAAATCCGTTGTCGGGAAGCTTTTCTATGGCTGCCATGGCTCTGTCGGTAAGCTCTGCTGCCTTTGCCTTTGCGGCTTCCAGTCCGAAGATCGCAGGATATGTGGATTTGTTCTGCTCCTCATCGCTGTGGACGGGCTTGCCAAGCAGCTTTTCATCTGCGGTGATGTCAAGGATATCATCGACTATCTGGAAAGCAAGTCCCAGGCACTCGCCGTATTCCTCGGCAACAGGCAGCATATCGTCTCTTCCTGCGCAGATAACGCCCATTTCGCAGGCGCATTTTATCAGTGCGCTGGTTTTCATGGAATACATTTTCAGGAGAGACTCGCCGTCTAAACGGCTGCCCTCGTTCTTTACGTCAATGACCTGACCGCCTATCATACCCATAACGCCCACATTGCGGGAAAGGCACTTGATGAGCTTCACTCTCTGCTCAAAGGAAAGCTTGTCATCGGAGGCGATGACCTCAAAGGCGTAGTTTTCCAGCGCATCGCCTGCAAGAAGCGCCTGCGCCTCGTCAAACTGCTTGTGGCAGGAGGGCTTTCCACGGCGGAAATCGTCATTATCCATGCAGGGAAGATCGTCATGGATAAGGGAAAATGTATGTATCATTTCCAGCGCACAGGCAGCGTCAAGGGCTTTTTCCTCCGCGCCGAAAATGCGTGCAAACTCAAGGCAGAGCACAGGTCTTATGCGCTTTCCCCCTGCGCTGAGAGAATATCTCATAGCTTCGGGGCAGATGAGCTGAGCGCCTGCATTTTCCTCATTGTATGCGCCCATAAGTTCGCCCAGCCTGCGGTTTATGACAGCCGCATATCTTTCAAGCTGCTCTTTCATCATAAGTCCTCCGCACAGGTGACTTTCATAACAGCCTTTTCAGCCTCGTCAAGCTGCTTTTTGCAGTCGGCAAGCTCTTTTGCACCTGTTTTATATAATTCAATGGCTTCATCAAGGGGAACATCTCCTGCGGAAAGCTTTGAGATTATCTCGTCCACCTTTTTTACCGAATTTTCAAAGTTCATTATCCATTCTCCTTATCTGTTCCGAGAATTACCGCCTGCGTCTCGCCGTCGGAAAATTTAAGCGTTACCTTATCATCTGCCGAAAGCTCCGCCGCATTCCTTACAAGTCTGTCGTCCTTATAAACAAGGCTGTAGCCCCTTGTCATTATTTTAAGCGGACTGAGTGAATCAAGCTCCGCTGCCTTTGCGGCAACAAGCATTCTGCGCTTGTCAAGATACGCCTTTACAGCGTCGTTCAGCCGCTTTTCGTATGATATAGTCCTTTCCCTGCGCACCGATATCTCGGCAGAAGGAATATAGTTTTTAAGCTTTGCTTTACGGATAAGAAGCTCATGCTTTTTCTCCGCCACAAGCCTTTTCAGGGCATCTGCCAGAGCGCTTTCATAGCCTGCGATAACGCTTTTCATTGTACCGATCTCAGGCACTGCAAGCTCCGCCGCAGCCGAAGGCGTGGGAGCACGCAGGTCGGAAACAAAATCTATGATCGTGGTATCCGTCTCGTGACCGACAGCGGAGATAACAGGTGTCTGCATGGCAAATACCGTTCGTGCTATCTTCTCGCTGTTGAACGCCGCCAGATCTTCGGGCGAACCGCCGCCTCTGCCGCAGATGATAACATCACAGCCGCAGCCGTCCGCAAATACAAGTGCCTCGCATATGGACTCCACCGCATAATCCCCCTGCACCACGCACGGGAAAATAACAGCCTCGCCCACAGGATAACGCCTGCTCAGGATATTCAGGATATCCTGCAAAGCCGCTCCCCCTTTTGCCGTTACAATGCCTATCTTTGACGGAAAACGGGGCAGTGGTTTTTTGTAGGCTGTATCGAAAAGCCCCTCTGCGGCAAGCTTTTCCTTCAGCTGCTCAAAGGCAAGAAACTGCGCTCCCACGCCGTCGGGCTGGATATCGGTGACATATATCTGATAAACGCCGTCACGCTCGAACACCTGTAAGCTGCCCATAACTATGATGCTCATGCCGTTCTGGGGCATAAAGCTCATTCGGGAAGCAAAGCTGCTGAACATGACCGCCTTTACGGACGACTCCCTGTCCTTGAGGGTGAAATAAAAGTGACCTGTGCGCATATGATGCGTAAAGCCCGATATCTCGCCCTTTACAAGGAGACCTCTCAGCTTGATGTCCTCCTTGAGCTTGAAAGCCATGTATCTGTTAAGCTGTGATACGGTTAAAATACTGCTCATTTAAACTTGCCTTTCGTATGAATAATATCCGTAGAGAGCTGTTCCCGCCGCATTGTCGCAGGAAAATTCGGGTGCGGAGAAATACACCTTGTCAAGCTTTTCGTTAAGCCTTGCGCATATGTACCTGTCGGACATTACACCCCCTGCAAATATCACGGGGATATCTCCGTACTTCTCCCTTGCAAAAACAGTCATCTCATAGACGGAGGCAAAGACCGCATCAAGCACAAATCTTGCAGCAGTTTCCTTTGATGCGCCCTCGTCCAGCATTTTCCTTACCTTGTTTTCAAAGCCGGACAGGCAGCAGCAGCCGTTTTTCATAACAGCCCTTGCCTTTACCGTTTCGGAAGCATTGTCCGAAAGGCGCTCCAGCTCTGCTCCGCAGGGAAAACGAAGTCCCAGCATAAGGCCTGCCCTGTCGATAAGCTGACCTGCTTTAAGGTCAAGGGAGGTGGATATCTCCGTCACTTTGATAAGCTCATTTTCGCTTGGCTCACAGTAAAGGCAGTCGGTAGTGCCGCCGCTTACGTGGAAGGCAATGAACGGCTCATTTATATGTGAAAGCTTATCCGCCGAGAAAAGCGCCGCCAGAATATGGCCAATCTGGTGAGATGTCTTCATAACAGGAATGCCCATTGCCGCACCAATGCAGTCCGCAAGCCCCTCTCCGCAGAGAAAGCAGGGCATATATGAGCCGTCAATATTCCTTGGTCTGAAGGAAACGCCTATAGCGGTGATATCCGCCTTTCCGCCGTATTCCGAAAAGAGCCTGCCGAACATCTCGGGCAGCTGCTTTGTGTGATGAAACACAGCGTCCGACTGGCGCAGTCCCGCTTCGCCTGCCTTTACGGGCAGAAGCTTCTTGACGGAAAGCATTTTTTTGCTGTCACTGTCGTAAAGAGCGGCAGAGGTGGTGTAGTTGCTGGTATCTATTCCGAGAAAAAGCGACATTATTCTTCTGCCTCGGTCTTTTCCTCAGCCTTGGTATCAGACTTTTTTTCGGGGCATCTTCCGCTTCTGGAGAACGCGCCGAGAACGCCGTTTACAAACTGAGTATCGTTATCGTAAGCGTACTTCTTCATTATCTGAACAGCCTCGCTGATGGCAACATTTACGGGGACTTCTTCCTCGTACAGGCACTCATATATAGCAAGTCTCAGCACGGCAAGGCTCACCTTTCCGATACGGTTGACCTTTCTCTTTTCGCTGTATTCGCCGATGATGCCGTCAAGCTCCCCAGCCTTCTCGTCAACAGCCTTGAACAGGCGCTTTACTTCATCGTTAAAATCGAACTCGTCCGCTTCTGAGGCTGACTCAATGATCTCATCGCAGGAATCGTCCCTGAACAGCTTCTCGAATATCAGCAGAAATGCCGCCTCTCTGATGTGGCTTCTTTTTAAATGCTTACCCATAATTATTCATTCCTTCCCCGTATCCGAATGCGGAACGGAATTTATCATCTATTCAACAAATGCTTTTAAGCCCGGAGAGAATATCTTTTTTTGATATTCTCCACAGGCTGTTTTCTGCAATATATTTATTATATCACATCTTTAAGAATTACACAACTACTTAACCTCAAAAATTCTGATATTTTCCGCAGGAATTGTGACTTCTGTTAACAGAATGTCCTTTATCTGTGCTGCCTGCTCCGCCGCAAGACCCTCTGACTTTACCACGATGCTGGCAGTTTCGCCGTCCAGATATACCACGCAGTCCTCAAAGCCCTGCGCTCTGATAAGCGACTCCACCTTGCTTTCACTCTCGGAAAGCTGGGAGAGGTTTACCGCTTCCATAGTATAAGCTGCATTCTCTTCTTCGGTAAGGTCGCCGCCGCCAAGGATCGCAGAAAGGGTTTGCACCGCATCATCACGGGAGGTCATTCGGGAAAGGCGTGCCTGAGCGAAATAGTCGGAAGCTCCCGCTGAGGCAGGCTCCGCAGGGTCGGAGCTGTCCGCACCGACAAATGCCGCATCGCCGTAATTTACCTGAGTATCGGCGGCTGACTGTATCTCCGCATCTGCGGCGATGTCATTGCCCACCTCTGCGAACACATAGTTCATATACACCGCAATGCCCAGCACAAGGGTAAGGCTTGCAAGTATGATCTGCTTTTTGCCGATGATAAGATTTGGTTTGCGCATAATAAATTCCTCCGTTTTATATAATGATATTATTCCATCGCTGTTACATATACACTATTTGAGGGTATCCCCAGTGCGGCGGTGACGGCACGGTAAACATCTTCACGGACTTTGTCCGAATTTCCGCCGTCGCACACTGCCACAACGCCCGTTATAACGGGCACATTTATCTTTCTGACCAGCGCCTCCTCTCCGCCTGAGCCTTTTACGGTAACATAGTCACGCTCCTCTCTGTCTGCCCCGAGCTTTTCGGCTTCGGCATACACATATTCCTCCGTGGAGCTGACAGTTACCATGACCTTTACCCTGCCTACGCCGTCTATGGCGGATAGGATAGTCTCGAGCCGCTCCTCGGTCTGCGTGCTGTAGTCGCTCCATGAGGCGCTTTCGGGCACGTCCTGTGTCTGTACAGTATTTTCGTTCTTATCCCCTCCCGAAAAAAGTATCATCAGCATTCCCATTATGCCAAGGGCTGCTGCGGCTGTCATTGCCTTTTTGCTTGAAAGGAGCTTTCTGACCAGCTCCCGAATATCAGCTCTCATTTTCAGCGCTCCTCTCATTTTTGACTTCGACCACGGTATCCTCCCCCAGAGCATCACGCAGAAGCTTATATGTCTTATCTTTTTCTGCCCCGTCGGAGAGATTTACCGTGACCTTACTAATAGATATGCTGCCATCGGAAAAATTATTTACATCTGCGGATATTTTTACGGCGGTTATGCCGTTTTCTTCAAGCAAAGCGCCTATATTCCCGCACAGCTCCGACTGAACGGTCTCGCTCAGCCCTTTGGCATATATCTCCCCATAGTCCGAGGAAATGCCCTCATCGGGCACAAAGTCATCAAAGCTGATGTCAGCGCCGATGAACGGAGTGATAACTGCAAGTATCATCACCAGCGAAAATACCATATTTATATGCTTTGAGAATTTTTCATCGGGCATTATGCCGCTCAGCGCCGAAAAAATTATCCCCAGAAAGCAGGCGGAAGCCGCCGCACCTCTGAATATGTCCATATCTTCTCCTTTAAGCCGCCGTCATACCGGCCGCCATAAGTATCACCGTTGAAATAACGAACATCACCACAAAGCAGGCAAGCACCGCCCCTGTCATTGCCAGCAGAGACGCCGCTCCGCCGAAAAATCTGCCCAGCTCCTTTGCACCGAAAAGCTCCGCCGCCGCTTCCCCTGCGGTCATGGCAAGGTACAGGCACAGAGTTTCCAGAATTGGCGGCAGCAGGGTCACGCAGAGGGCGATTATGCCGAAAGCTCCCGTTGCGCCACGCAGCAGCCCCAGTCCCGAGCGCATGGTGGTGTATGCGTCCGCCACGGCGCTTCCCACTATGGGAACGAAGTTCGATACCACGAATTTTGCTGCCTTAACTCCAAGGGTATCGGCAGACGTGCCCACAATGCTCTGAATTGAAAGCAGCCCCGTGAATACGGTCATCATCAGCCCAAGGAAAAGAGATGTCCATTTTTTCAGCAGTCCGGTTATTGATGAAAGGCTGAACGCAGGGTTAACAGCGTCGATTATATTCATTGCCATGCAGACGGATATGACGGGGACAAGCACATCTGAGGCTATTTTCACCGCCGCCTGCGCCAGCAGAAGCACCGTCAGGTTATACCCTGCGGAAGCGGTCACATTTCCAGATGCCGCCGCTATCCCCGTAAACACAGGCACATAGCACACAAGGAAGTCGCTGCCCTGAACAAGGGTCTGAGCCGCCGTGTCGATGCAGCTTTCAAGTGATGGCACCGTTACTCCCACCGCCGCCAGAACCGCCACTGTGCGGTATATCTTCTCCGAACCGCCGCTCTGAACCACGTCCGCTGCCGCTCCACCTGCCGCTGCAAGTATCACCACGGAGATCACCGTTCCGAAGAGCCGCAGAGGTGCGGCAGCGCTGTGTTTCAGCTTTTCGGTCATATAGGCAATGACCGTTTTGGGAGAAAGTGAGGTTATTCCCTCAGGGTCATCGGGGGAGATGTTATTTTCCCGCAGAAATTCCGCCGCATCATAGGGCAGGCTGTCGGCAGTGTCATTTGCGCCGTAATCCTCCGCCAGTGAGGATATGTCCGCAGGCTCCTCCGCTCCCACATTTGTGCCGAAAACAAACAGAAAAGCCGCCCAAAGCATTATCATCAAAAGCTTTTTCATATAAGTCCCTCAGTATATCAGTCCTGCGGCAAGGTCAGCCGCCTTTTCAAACAGCGGCAGGGCTATGACCAGCAGCGCCGTTCTGCCTGCCGTCTCCGCCTGTACCGCCAGCGCACCCTCGCCGCTGTCACGGCAGATATCCCCTGCAAGGCGGGTCAGAAAGCATATCCCCAAGCCTTTTAACAGAACGGTAAAATAGAACGGATCAGCTCCGCTGCGGTCAAAAATAGCCTCCAGCCGCTCTATAACAGGCATTACACCCATGACCACCGCCCACATTATCCCCACTGCCGCAGCAGTCTTTACCATTACGCCGTATTCCTTTGCGCCGTTATCAAACACCCGACAAAGCGCCGCCGTGAAGATGCACACGCCTGCTATCAGCGCCAGCTTGTCCGCTGTCATATCACACCCCGAAAGCGTCACGGACACGCTCGAAAAGCTGTGCTATCTCGTCTATCATAAGCATAAGCACCACCACAAGCCCCGCAAGGGTGGTCATAAGCGCCTGCTCGTCACGCTCCGCCTTTTTGAGCAGAACATTCAGCACAGAAACGATTATCCCCACGCCTGCCACCTTGAAAATAAGTTCGATATCCATTGCTTTTTTGTCCTCCGTAAGCTGCTTGGTATTACACGATGATGACTGCTATCACTGCCCCTGCTATGGCTCCCAGCGCCCTGTACAGCCGTCCCTTTGCCTTGTACTGCTCGCCTGCGTCGATGATGAGCCTGTCCGTTTCCTCGCAGGCAAGGGACAGTGCGGAAAGCTGACCGTCACAGCTGCATGAGCCGAGAACGTTTCCCACCCGACAGATAAGAGCTTTATCATCTTCGGTGAAAGCTCCTCCGTTTTCATTTACCGCCATGCTCCACGCCTCGGAGAAGGTCATATTCCCCGTTTCCACCTCTGACTGTATAAGCTCGTTAAGAGCGGATATGAAGCTTATCTCGGAGGATATCTCACCCTCGCACAGCCGCCTTACCATTTCCGTGACCTCCAGCGCTTCGTACCTTACCATGAGCCGCAGGGATTCAAGCATATTTCTGAGGGCTTTCAGTCCGCAGAGCCTGCGCCTGAGGCTGTCCGCCGCAAAAAATCCTGTCATTGCCGACATAAAAAGCAGGAGCATTATCCCCGTTATCTTAACCATTGCGCTGCTCCTTTCCGCAGGCTTCAATAAGCTCTCTGCCGCTGTATATCTTAACTATCTCACGCTGATGAACAAAAACTATGTACTCAAAAACGCCCTCGGCAATGAGCCGCCTGAGATGCTCCCGACGCATAAGCTCATCGGGTGAGCCGCAGTGGACTGCTGCCGCCGCCTTTACTCCGCTGAGAGACGCCAGCCGCAGGGCACGGATATCCTCCTCCGAGCCTATCTCATCGCAGACTATAAGTCTGGGTGACATTGAGCGCACTGCTGTAATTATGCCGTCCCCCTTGGAAAAGCCGTTCAGCACGTCCGTATTTGCTCCAACGTCATTGTTGGGCACTCCGCCGCAGGCAGCAGCGATCTCCCCACGCTCGTCAATGAGGGAAACGGGGAACCTGTCCCCTGCCTGACGGCAAAGGTCACGGAGAACGGTGGTCTTTCCCGAACACGGCTCGCCGCATATAAGCACTCCCGTCGGGCGCTTCACGCAGTCGGAAAGCCTGTCCGCCGCACCTTTTATCTCCCTTGCAATGCGAAAGTTTATCCCGCTTATGTATTTTAAGTTTTCCACCCGCCCATCAGATGAATAAACTGCAGTTCCGCAGATACCCGCACGGTGTCCCCCTGCAACGGTGATAAATCCCCTGCTTATCTGCCCCTGACAGCTGTGAACGGAAAATCTGCACAAAGCCTCAAAGGTGCGGCGGATATCATCGGCAGTAACCGTCAGCACCTGCTGAGGAGATGGCGATTTCATCGCCAAAGCAAGTCCATTTGCATTCAGAAAACAATAACCCTTTTCGGTGGTTATCCCCACAGCCTTTCCCGCCCGCAGACGTATTTCGCAGAGCTTTCCCATGCTTTCATCATATGCGGCAAGGGCTTTGTACACCATGCCGCCAAAATATCTCAGAATACTGTTATCCATAGCTTTTCGTCCTTTCCTTTTTGTACAGTCTATTCAGCTGTAAAGGAACATATGACAAAAATGCAGCAAACGAGTTTGACAAAGCATTTGAGGCTTACAGCAAAAGTCAGGAGAAATTTTTCATTTACAGTCATTCCGCCGTTAACTGATAAAAAAAATCCTCTGAGAGAATTTCTCCCAGAGGATTTTTTTATAAACCATAGAAATTATAAAAACAAATTAGGCTCAGTCTCATGCTTCTTGGGGCGACCCATAAGGCACTTTATAGCGTCATGGGGATCAGCGCCGTTGTAAAGCACGTTGTAGCACTGCTCGGTGATAGGCATACAGATGTTGTTTTTCTGAGCTATCTCATATGCTGCCTTGGTGCAGAAGTAGCCCTCAACGGTTCCCACCTGCTTTACAGCCTCGGCGGGATCTGTGCCCTTGCCGATAAGTATGCCTGCACGCCTGTTGCGGCTGTGCATACTGGTGCAGGTAACGATAAGGTCACCCACGCCCGAAAGGCCTGCAAAGGTCTCTCGCTTGCCGCCCAGAGCCATTCCCAGACGGGTTATCTCGGACATACCTCTTGTCATAAGGGCTGCCTTGGTGTTGTCACCGTAGCCCATTCCGTCGCATATGCCTGCGCAGAGAGCGATGATATTTTTAAGTGCGCCGCCCATTTCGCAGCCTACTACATCGTCGTTTATGTAAATTCTGAGAGTACTGCTGGACATTACGCTCTGAACATAGTCAGCCTCTTCGGGTATCTCGGAAGCTACGACCACTGTTGTGGGCATTCCGATAGCCACTTCCTCCGCATGGGAGGGGCCTGTGAGCACAACAATAGGTCTGCCGATCTCTTCCTTTACGACTTCACTTATAAACTTGAGAGAACCGCCCTCAAGTCCCTTGCCTGTGTTTACCACAACGGTGTTTTCGCTGATGAAAGGTGCGGCTTCCTTTGCCACGCTTCTTACGAAATTAACGGGGATACCAAGAATAACAAGGTCCTTGCCCGTTACGCAGGAGATATCATCGGTGAGCTTTATGCTCTCGCTTATCTTGACACCGGGGAGCTTTGCCTTGTTTTCGCCGTCACGCCTGATATCGTCAAGCTCGGACTTGAACTTTGACCATACTGTTACGTCATGACCCATTTTGTCCATCATTACTGCAAGGCTCAATCCGAATCCGCCTGAACCGAGAACGGCAATATTTGCTTTTTCCATGCGCCTGAACCTCCTAAATTTATTTAACTACGTCCGAATCGTTCATTACGTCTGTTTTCTTCTTGCTGCCGAATTTGTTTTCAGTGCCGTTTCTGAGGCGCTGGATATTGGAGCGGTGCATATAAATGAGCAGGATACTTGTGCAGAGCACCAGTCCCGTATGTATCAGCGCTCTTTCGATGCCCACGTTATACACGAACATGTGCACGCAGAATGTGATTATAGGATATACCGCTGCCGAGAGTATGGAACCGAGGGAAACATATCTGGATATAGCAACCACGATTATGAAAAACGGTATTACTATGCAGAATGTAACAGGGTCGATGACCAGCAGGATAGAGCATGAAACAAGCACGCCCTTTCCGCCCTTGAAGCCGTAGTACAGCGGGAAAATATGACCGATTATGGAAAAAAGTCCCGAGATATATCCGATAGTTCTTTTATCCACCAAAGCATGAACACTTTCAAAATCGGCACCCATAAGCAGCTTTGCTATCTGCAGGGAAATCAGAACCGCAACAACGCCCTTTGCCAGATCGCCGATAAGCGTCAGCAGGGCAGGCACCTTTCCGTAGCAGCGCAGGGTATTTGTAAGCCCTGCGTTCTTGCTTCCGTGTTCTCTTATATCCTCATGCTTTAAAAGCTTTACAACTATTATAGCCGAGTTGCAGCTTCCCAGCAGATATGATATCACCGCTGTGAGCAGCAATGTGAGTATCAGCATTTGATCTACCCCCAAAAATTACTTAGTATCCTGATTGTCTCTTTCTCTGATAACAAAGCGGACGGGCGTTCCTGTAAGTCCGAAGGTCTGGCGTATCTGATTTTCAATGTATCGCTGATACGAGAAGTGGAACAGGTCTGCACGGTTCACAAAGACAACGAATGTGGGCGGCCTTACCGATGCCTGAGTCATATAGTATATCTTCAGTCGTCTGCCCTTGTCGGAGGGGGGCTGAACTCTTGTGGTGGCATAAGAAAGCACATCGTTGAGCATACCTGTGGTTATTCTCATGCAGTTCTGGGAATTTACGCTGTTTATAAGCTCAAACAGCTTATCCACACGCTGACCCGTTTTTGCGGAGATGAATATGAAAGGAACATATGACATGAAGCTGAACTTTTCCTTCAGGTCATTGGTATATTCCTCCATAGTGCCTGTGCTTTTGTCAACAGCGTCCCACTTGTTGACGGCAACGATGCACGCCTTGCCCTGCTCATGGGCATAGCCCGCTACCTTGGAATCCTGATCGGTAAAGCCCACAAGTGCGTCGATAACGATAACGCACACGTCGGCACGGTCAACTGCCATATAAGCTCTCAGCACGCTGTAATGCTCTATTTTTTCGGTTATCTTGGACTTTCTTCTGATACCTGCGGTATCAATGAAAACGTACTTGCCGTCCTCATTCTCGATGATAGTATCGGTAGCGTCACGGGTGGTTCCCGCAATATCGGAAACGATAGCTCTCTCCTCGCCTGCAATGCGGTTGATAAGGGAGGATTTTCCAACGTTCGGCTTTCCGATAACGGCTACCTTGATATACTCCTCATCATATTCGGGAGTGTCCTCCTTGGGGAAATACTTGAATATCTCATCAAGCAGATCGCCCGAACCGTGTCCGTGAAGTGCGGATACGGGGAACGGATCGCCCATGCCAAGATTATAGAACTCATAAAACTCAGGGGGAGGCTCACCTATGCCGTCGCACTTGTTTACCGCAAGTATAACGGGCTTGCCGCTCTTCTGGAGCATGGAAGCTACCTCATAATCATCGGCAGTAACACCGCAGCGCATATCGGTAAGAAAAACTATAACATCTGCCTTTTCGATGGCAACCTGTGCCTGACGTCTCATCTGGGCAAGGATAACATCGTCGCTGGCAGGCTCGATTCCGCCTGTATCGACTATCATAAACTCCCTGTTGCGCCACTCGCATTTGGAATAAATACGGTCACGGGTAACGCCGGGGGTATCTTCAACAATGGAAAGGCGCTTGCCTACCAGCTTGTTGAAAAGGGTGGATTTACCAACATTGGGTCGGCCCACCACCGCAACTATCGGCAATGACATATTATCATCTCCTATCTTTATTCAACACCAAGGATACCGTCCAGCAGAGAAAAGCCGTCGTTGTCGGTCAGGCGTATTTTCACGCCCAGAGCCTCCTCTACCTGCGGTATGGTGATATCGTCGAGAAAAATATCGCTGTCACGCATTATCATAGATTTTGTGAGCAGAAGCTCGGTTCCCAGCGGCTTATCTTTCAGCTGAGCCATAATATCCTGCGCTGTCAGCAGACCTGCAACGGTGATGGTCTCACCGAAAAAGTCATTCACAATTTTATATACCCTGCATTTCAGGTTTTTATACTTCTGTTCAGCCATCTGCGCAAGCCCTGAAATAAACCCGAATGCGGCTGCGCCTGTGGCAATAGATACCTCCCGCTGATCCTCTGGCGGGTCGGAAAGTTTAAGCGCCGACTCAAACTCATCATACAGTGAGCGGAGCATTCCAACGCCGTTTTCATACTGGGGGTATTCCTCGTAGAAATCAGCATCATGGAGAGGTCTTTTTGCAATAAGATAAAATTCGTCAGAGGGGAAAACCAGCCTTGTACCGTATTTTTCAAGGAACTCCTGCTGGAAGCCCTCGATAATGTCGATAGCCTCCCCTGCCGTTTTTTCATTAAAAAGGGTAAGGGGGTAAAGTCCCTCTCTGAACTTTGTAAGACCAACGGGAACGATAGCAACGCTGTTTACATTTGGCATAAGGCTGCCAAGGTCGGTAAGCGTTCTTCTAAGCTCGTCGCCGTCGTTAAGTCCCGGGCAAAGAACTATCTGGCAGTTCATGGAAATGCCTGCGTCAGCCATTTGACGGAGAAATGCTATCTTCTCACCCGCAAAGCGGTTGTGCATCATCAGGCAGCGCAGCTCGGGATTTGTTGTATGGACAGAAACATTGATATTGAGCTTCATCTCAATAATTCTGTCAATATCCTTCTGCACAAGATTTGTAAGGGTGACATAGTTTCCCTGCAAAAAGGAAAGTCGAGCGTCATCGTCCTTGAAATAAAGGGTCTTGCGCATATTCGGGGGCATCTGGTCGATAAAGCAGAACACGCATTTATTGCAGCAGCTCAGCTTTTTATCCATCAGGAACGTTTCAAATTCAAGCCCCAGATCGTCATATTCGTTCTTCGGGAATTTGAGAATAATGTGCTTATCCCCTCTTTTAAGGGCAAGCGTCACCATGCTTTCCGAAGAATAATACATATAATCAAGCACATCGGAAATTTTATGTCCGTTTACGGATACAAGAATGTCTCCCGCCTTTACGCCGTGATGCCAGGCAGGTGAATCCGCTATTACATTTGTTATCTCAGCAGACATAAAAACCTCCGAAAATTCTAACCTAAGAAAAAAGCAGAGCGGATTGCTCCTGCTCTGCTTTCTGAGGAAACAGAAATTACGCTTCCTTCTTAATTACCTCAACGCCCTTGTAATATCCGCAGTTCTTGCAAACCTTGTGAGGAGCGACCAGCTCGCCGCAGTGTGAGCATCTGGAAAAAGCGGGGGTGTCCAGCTTCCAAACAGCCGAACGTCTCTTATCACGTCTAGCCTTGGATACCTTTCTCTTTGGTACTGCCATTTCAGCACCTCCTTATCATAATAGCCATAAACCCGATACTGCCGTTATTCACAGCCGCATTCGGAAATGTTTAAATCCGCACCGCATTTAGGACACAATCCCTTGCAGTCCTCTTTGCAGAGCAGCTTTGTCGGCATCTGAAGCAACACATCATTTACAGCAAGCTCGTCCACATCAAGGTCATCACCGTCGGTAACGATGTACTCGTCATTGTCGCTGTTAAGGGACTTTACGAGAACGTGCTCGAAATCGAAGGAATAACTGCGTTCAAAGCTGCTTAAGCATCGGTCGCACTCGGCGCTGATTTTCACATCTGCGGTATATTCCAATGTGACTATACCTGCACGGTTGCGAAAAACGCCCTTCAGAGTTACAGGACCGATAAAGCTATAACCATGTATTTCACTCAGCCTTTCGGGGGATACCTGCGCATCAAGCTCCAGCTTTTCGCCGGGTATCTCATAAAGCTGCTTTAAGTTGATAACCATAAAACGCTCCTGTACCAACACACAGCCTATATTATATCATTATTTTTCTGATATGTCAATAGGCTGCACGATTTTTTTTGATTATTTTACTTGATAGCGTACTTTGTAACGCTCTCGGGAAGATCAGCCTTATCAGCGGAAACGGTGAATACTACGTTTACATCGTTGCCTGTAAGCTTGTCGATCTTTGCGAGAAGAGCGCCCAGAGCATCGTAATCAGCTCCGCCTACCTTGAGGATAGAGTCAACAAAGATATCCTTAATATCGTAGTTGCCTGCAACGAGTCCTGCAACAAGGCCGAAGAAAGCTTCAAAGGAATAGATTCTGTAAACGTCGGTGTCAACGATCCTTACACTGTGAGGAATATCGTATCTGAGCTTATCGCTCTTATCAATGCAAACAACGTAACCATCGGTGTTCTGGGAAGCAGCGTTGATCATGTCGATCAGAATCTTAGTTTTTCCGGAACCCTTATTACCTGTAATGATCTTTACCATAATTACTCCATTCTCAGCGGCGAAGATTATTTTTTCGGAGCGGCTCTGCTGACGGATAAGACGCCGCTGTGCAGTCTTGCCCGCAGAACAGGATCGCTCCTGTTCAAAACACAGCACTCCTTATATACTCACCCCGTTGGGGGCTGAAGCCTTTTTTATCTGTCGAGCTTAGCCTCGAGAGCAGCCTTCTGATCCTCATAGCCGGGCTTGCCGAGGAGAGCAAACATATTCTTCTTGTAGCTCTCAACGCCGGGCTGGTTGAAGGGGTTGATGCCGAGCATATATCCGCTTACGGCGCAAGCCTTCTCGAAGAAGTAAACCATGTAGCCGAAGCTCTTTTCAGCAGTGTCCTCAAGCTCAAGAACAACATTGGGAACGCCGCCCTCGGTATGAGCGAGGATAGTGCCCTCATATGCGCATCTGTTTACAACAGACATATTCTGGTTTGTGAGGAAGTTAAGGCCGTCAAGGTTTGCAGCGTCGTCTTCAAGGAAGAAGTCCTGCTTGGGCTTCTTGATGTCAACAACAGTCTCAAACATAACTCTGGAGCCGCTCTGGATGAACTGACCCATAGAGTGAAGGTCGGTGGAGAAGATGCAGGAGGAAGGATACAGACCCTTGTTGTCCTTGCCCTCGCTCTCGCCGAAGAGCTGCTTGAACCACTCTGCCATCATTGCGAATGCAGGGTCGTAAGCAACCAGTATCTCAACGGACTTGCCCTTTCTGTAAAGGATATTTCTGATAGCTGCGTACTTGTAGCAGTCGTTATTGTCAAAATCAGCCTTGAGGTCGTTCATAGCCTGTGCAGCGCCTGCCATAACAGCGTCGATATCGCAGCCTGCAACAGCGATGGGAAGAAGACCTACTGCGGTAAGAACGGAATATCTTCCGCCGATATCGTCAGCGATAACGAAGGTCTCGTAGCCTTCCTTGTCGGAAAGCTCCTTGAGGGTTCCTCTCGCCTTATCGGTGGTGGCGAAGATCCTATCCTTAGCGCCTTCCTTGCCGTACTTCTTCTCGATCATCTCTCTGAATACTCTGAAAGCAAGAGCAGGCTCGGTAGTTGTACCGGACTTGGAAATTACGTTAACGGAAAAATCCTTGCCCTCGCAGAGAGAAACGATCTCATTGAGATATGTGGGGGAAATGTTGTTGCCCACATAGTAGATGTCAGGTGTGTCTTTCTTCAGATTATTGTAAAGAGGAGACTTCATCAGCTCGATAGCAGCTCTTGCGCCCAGGTAGGAACCGCCGATGCCGATAACGATAAGTATATCGGAATTCTGTTGGATCTTCTTGGCAGCAGCCTTGATCCTTGCAAACTCGTCCTTGTCGTAGTTTACGGGAAGATCGGTCCAGCCGAGGAAATCATTTCCAGCGCCGCTCTTATCCTCAAGGATCTTTGCAGCAAGCTCAGCCTGAGCCTTAGCAGCTTCCATTTCATGAGGAGCGATGAAGCTCTCAAGATACTTTGTATTAAGATGTAAAGGTGCCATTTTCATTATCCTCCAATATATATTGCGCAGTACAAAATGCACATACGCATCATTCCATAGCCATTATTATATTACTATATTTTCGGGGATTTTGCAAGATTTTTTGGCAACATTAACTTAATTAGCCGAAAATTAGTTGATTTAACTAAAAGCAAAACAAATTTTTCAGCATTTCTGACAACACATTTTTGAAATCTTTTTTGCAGATATACTCTGCCGCACAGATATCGCAGGTCTTTAGGAGCCTTTTGCCGATGTACAGCCGCAGCTCCCCTACCTTATCGCCCTTTTTCAGCGGAGCATACACTCCTGTTGGCAGGGATATCCTCGCTGTGATGTTCCCCGCACTGCCCTTTGACACCACTACGTTGCCCACAGGCTCCACCGCCAGCCGCACGCTTTCGGCGCAGCCCTGCTTCACAAGGATACTTTCGGGCAGGTCATCGGGTATTGGCGGCGAGGTTATCATATACCCGTCAAAGCCGATGTCAAGCAGCTCCTTTGCCAGCGCCATGGCGATATCTTCATCGGGGCAGTCCATAACGGCGGTCACAAAGCAGATATCATCACGCCTTGCACCCTCGGCGGCAAAATATCCCGATGACGGGCCCGTACCGCATTTAAAGCCCACAGAGCCTTTATATCTGTGGCCCATTCGGTTGGCCGTCACCAGCTGCACCTCTCCGCCTTTCAGCTCGTCAATGCGTGAGGTGAACATTTCCGTCAGCTCATTGTGTTTTGAAAGCTCACACAGCAGCAGAGCGGCGTCATGGGCAGTGGTATATTGGGCATCATCGCCGTAATAGCCCGTACATTCGGTAAAAAGAGTATCGTTCATGCCAAGCTCGGCGGCACGGCTGTTCATAAGCTCCGTGAACTTTTCCTCGCTGCCGCTAATTTTTTCCGCAATAACACAGCAGGCATCGTTGGCGTTGCCTATTATCACGCCTTTGAGCAGGTCGCCGAGGGCCATTTTCTCCCCGGGCATTAGCCATATCTGTGCACCCTGCATAGAGTTGGCGTGCTCGCTGGTAACAAGCTCTGTTTCAAGAGACAGCTCTCCCCTGTCCATGGCTTCCGCCGCAAGGAGAACTGTCATAAGCTTGTTGAACGAGCCCATTTTTACTCTTTTATCGCCGTTGTTTTCACGGATAACGGTATGTGTCTCCGCCTCCATCAGCACGTAGCTGCGGGAATATTCCTCCGATATGGTCTCGGCGGACACATTCACTGCGCTCATCATTATAACAGAAGCGGAAATTACCGACAGAATTTTTTTCAGCATATTATCACCCATATATAATATGCCGATAATTTTGGTATTAGGACAATCAGCCTGTTATCAGGTCAATGACGCTTTCCTTGGTCTGAAGTCCCACCAGCGCTCCCAGAGGAACGCCGTTTTTAAAGGCAATGAGCGTGGGAATGCTTTCAACGCCGAAAGCTGCCGCCAGCTGAGGCTGCTCGTCAACATTTATCTTGCCGACAGTAACGGTGTCGGCATATTCCTCTGCGATCTCGTCGATTATGGGAGCAAGCATTCTGCATGGGCCGCACCAGCCTGCCCAGAAGTCGATAAGCACAGTCTTTTCCGACTGCATAACAGTTCTGTCAAAATTCTCGGAGGTTATCATAATCTCACTCATAGCAATGCTCCTTTACTTTGATTTATAGTACAGCATACAATGGCAATAGCCCTCAAAATCAGGATCCTTTATCTGATCCCTGAACTCCTTGCACATACATTTGTTGTCCTCGGTCTTTTCAAGCCGACATGGGCAGTAGCCGCCCTTTTTGGCAAGCCCCTCCTTGATGAGCTTCACCACTTCTTCATCGGGATTAAACGTTATTTTCATATGCTCATTCCTTTCATGTCATGCCTTGGGAAATTTATTTTGTGCAGCTGTGCGAGCCGCAGTTGTGACCCTCGCCGTGGTCGTGATGACTGCACATTACAAAAGGATCATAGCTGAGACTGCCGTTGAGAAGGGCATTCACGGCCTCGTCCGCATCGCCGTCAGCGCCGCCGTAAAGCTTTATTCCCGCAGCTGCCAGGGCATTCTGCGCTCCGCCGCCGATACCTCCGCAGATAAGAACGTCTGTGCCGTTTTCTTTGAGAAAACCTGCCAGTGCGCCGTGTCCGCTTTCGGGAGCCGCCATGACTTCAGAACCCGTTACCTTGCCGTCAGTGACATCATAGAACTTAAAAAACCGGGTGTGACCAAAATGCTGGAATATCTTTCCGTTATCAAATGTTACCGCAATTCTCATAATACCATTTCCTTTCGATTTTACCTTGGAGCAGCCCTCTCCCCTGGGGCAGCCGCAGCATTTGCCGCCGCCGCAAAGCACATAGCTTCCGCCCGAAACCGCAAGAGGTCTGCCGTTGACGATACATTCCGCTATCTTTTCACGGGCAATGTTGTAAATTTCCGTAGCAGTAGTGCGTGATATCTCCATAAGCTCCGCCGCCTGACTGTGGGTGAGCTTTTCAAGATCAACGAGACGTATGACCTCGTACTCATCTACCGTGAGCGTTACCGTATCCCCCGAAGCAAAACCTGCGGGATAGAACATTGAGTATTCAGGCTCACTGCACACCTTTCTGCATCTCTGGGGTCTTGGCATACTGTCCCTCCTTTATTTCCGACTATAGTCGATTATAACACATTTATATGCAGATGTCAAGGGGATAAAAAAAGAGCCGCACCAAATAATGATGCGGCTCCTGTTACAGTATATGAGCTATTACATTCTGTAGATAGTACCCTTAAGGTCGGGTGTTGCGGAAATAGCGTTGGATTCATCGGTGTCGATGTGCATAGCTCTTGCAAAGTTCTCGGAAACACGACATACAACATCGCCGAGGATTGCCTTTCTGCCGTTGGTCTCGACCTTTACCCAAACGATCTCCTTATCCTTTACGCCAAGCTCCTCAGCATCAGCGGGAGTAAGGTGGATATGACGCTTTGCAACGATAACACCCTCGGAAAGCTCTACCTCGCCGCAGGGGCCAACCAGCTTACATGCGCCTGAACCTGCAATGTCGCCGCTCTCTCTGATAGGAGCAACGATTCCAATGGAACGTGCGTCTGTAGCGGAAAGCTCAACCTGATTAGCCTTTCTTACAGGGCCGAGGATAGAAACGTTTGCAAGAGACTTCTTAGGGCCTACTACCTCAACTCTCTGCTCGCTTGCGAACTGGCCCGGCTGAGAAAGATCCTTCTTCTTTGTAAGAGTAGCACCCTTGCCGAAAAGAATCTCAAGAGTTTCCTGAGTAACGTGTACGTGACGTGCGGAAGTTTCAACAATAAATTCTGCTGACATATGTAATACCAACCTTTCAAATACGGAATGCCGCTTCGGCGATTCCTCTGTCTGACAATATTATACCACTTCTGCCAAAAATGTCAAGGTGCGGCATGTTGCCGCTTCCACCTCGTTATACTAATCTTCAATCGCTCTATAGGCAAAGCCGACAGATGAAATAAGACCAGTCAAGGAAAGCGACCGCAGGCGGGCTTGCCGCCCGGCAAGGGAGCTTGACGAAGAATGGGCTTATTTCAGCCGAGGATTTGTCTGTAGGTTGATTGAAGATTAGTATTAGTTATCATTATGTAAACTTTTTTATTTGCGGCTCGGTAACTCTCATATGCGGTAAAATATATATGTCATTCTTAAAAAACATCTGATACTAAGCATCAATTAAAAACTATACAAAAAATCGAGCATAATCTTGCGTGTATGGGTTATGTGAAGATTTTTTGTCTATAGTTTTATTGGTGATCAGTATGATATGCCCCGACAAGAATATTCTTGCAAAAGCATAATAACTGTGTTATAATTACTGTAATAAATATGAAAGGAACAACTGCTATGAAAGCTGATTTTGATTATCTCTGGACTGACAAGAAGCGTACGATATTCGGTCTGCCCCTTTCCTTTACAAGATATTATCTCACTGAGAAAAAACTCATCACCCGAACAGGCTTTTTAAATATAGTAGAGGACGAGTTCGACCTTTACCGTGTGATAGACAAGAAGCTCATGCTTCCCCTCGGTCAGCGGCTTTTCGGCTGCGGCACTGTGATCATCAACGTGAAAGACGTGGATACTCCAGTAAAGACAGTAAAATCTGTCAAGGCTCCCAGAAAGATGATGGAGCTGCTGGACGCTCAAGTGAATAAGATGCGTGACGCTTACGGCATCAGGGGCCGTGACATGAACGAAGTGCTCTGTCACCATGATGATATCATGGGAGATGACGGCAATGCTTGATTTTATTAAAGAAAAGACCGACTGCTGGGAATTTCTGCGCTCCACCGAGCTGCCTATCTTCATCTATGGCATGGGCGACGGTGCGGAAAAGATACTCCGTGTTTTCGATATGTACAATATCCCCACAGCAGGATTTTTTGCCAGCGATGAATTTGTGAGAGGACATTATTTCAAAGGGCATCTTGTTCACTCCCTCTCTCAGATAGAGGCACTCATTGATGATTTTATAATAGTGCTTGCTTTCGGTGCGGGCTACGAAAGCCTGTACAACAGGATAAACGATATGGCAAAGCGCCACACTCTCCTTGCGCCCGATGTTCCCGTTGTGGGGGACGGTTTGTTCACCTACAGCTACTGCATGGAAAATGCCGACAAGCTTCAAAAGGTGTATGACCTGCTGGCGGACGACATATCAAAGCAGACCTTTGCCGATGTGGTTAATTTCAGGATAAGCGGCAAGGTAGAATATCTTAACGCCTGCACATTCCCCCGTGAAAGGATTTTCACCGATATTATTAGGCTTGGCGATGATGAAGAATATATCGACATGGGCGCTTACAACGGCGATACCGTGCTGGAATTTGCCGATATCACAGGGGGAAAATACCGCAGGATATTCGCCATGGAGCCTGATACAAGGAACTTCCGCAAGCTTACCAAAAGCACCGACGGCATGGAGCGCATAGACCTGTTCAACGCTGCCGCATGGAGCGATGACACAGCTCTCACATTTTCCGACCGCTCGGGAAGGAACTCCAAGCTCACCGAGGGCGGAGGCGTTAAGCTCAAGCAGGTAGCGGCTCTCAGGGGCGACAGTCTTTCGGAAAATGCAACATTTATAAAAATGGACGTGGAGGGCGCTGAACGCCATGCGCTGGAGGGCTGTGCCCAGTCACTGAAAAACGGCTCAAAGCTTATCTGTGCCCTTTATCACAGGACGGAGGACATTTTTGATCTGCCGCTGCTGGTGCATGAGATAAACCCGGATCTGAAGCTGTACATACGTCATCTTATGTATATTCCCGCCTGGGAGACCAATCTTTACTGCGTTCCTAATACTAATAACCATTTAACCTAAGAACAAATGATTATTAGTATAAGCAGTGATTTTGTCCGTCACACACGGACAGTTGTGTATTTTTTGAAAACAATCTGACGGAGTTTTATAAAACACTTGCAAAATCCGAAAAAATGTTATATTATATATAGTGGACTGCGGTGTGTGCCGCAGATGATCAACAGAGATTGAAAGGGAGATTTAGTTATGGCTTTGAAGGATATGACCGCAGAGCAGCTCAAGGCATTCAGGGACGAGTGCCGGAAGCAGTACGACGATTTCAAATCACAGGGACTTAAGCTTGATATGTCAAGAGGTAAGCCCTGCAAGGAGCAGCTTGATATGAGCATGCCAATGCTCGACGTTCTCAACAGCAGCTCTTCTCTTATCGACGCTGACGGCGTTGATGTCCGCAATTACGGCTTCCTTACAGGTATCACCGAGGCTAAGAAGCTTTTTGCAGACCTGCTGGGCGTTGACCCCTCCATGATAATCGTAGGCGGTAATTCCAGCCTTACTCTTATGTATGATTCCGTTGCAAGAGCAATGCAGTTCGGCGTATATGGCAGCACAAAGCCCTGGGGCAAGTGCGATAAGGTAAAGTTCCTTTGCCCTGTTCCCGGCTATGACAGACATTTCGGCATCACCGAGACTTTCGGCATCGAAATGATAAATGTTCCCATGACTCCTCAGGGTCCTGATATGGATATGGTTGAGGAGCTTGTAAACAACGATCCCGCCGTTAAGGGAATCTGGTGCGTACCTATGTACTCCAACCCCGACGGATACACATATTCCGATGAAACAGTAAAGCGATTTGCAGCTCTCAAGCCCGCTGCCGAGGATTTCAGAATTTTCTGGGATAACGCTTACTGCGTACATCACCTGAAGGACGACCACGACAGTCTCCTTAACATTTTTGATGAAGCAAAGAAGTGCGGCAACGAGGATATGATCTTCGAGTTCGCTTCCACTTCCAAGATAACCTTCCCCGGTGCAGGCGTTGCAGTTATCGCAGCTTCCGAGAACAATGTAAAGCAGATCTCCAAGCTTCTGGGAATGCAGAACATCAGCTACGATAAGGTAAATCAGCTCCGCCACGTAAGATATTTTGGCAATGCTGACGGCCTCAGAAAGTACATGGAAAAGCACAAGGCTATCCTTGCTCCCAAGTTTGATACCGTTATCAGAATACTCACCGAGCAGATGGGCGACCTTGATATCCTTACATGGAACGAGCCTAAGGGCGGCTACTTCATTTCCGTAAATACCCTTGACGGCTGTGCAAAGGAAGTTGCACGTCTCTGCAAGGAGGGCGGCGTTGTCCTCACAGGAGCAGGCGCAACCTTCCCCTACAAGAAGGACCCCAACGACAAGAACATTCGTCTTTCTCCTTCTTTCCCCACTTTGGAAGATCTTACAAAGGCTATGGAGCTTTTCTGCATCTGCGTAAAGCTTGCATCTGCTGAAAAACTGCTTGCAAAGTAACTTGTTTTCCAACTGATATTTAAAGCTCCCTGTGCATATAATCCTATTGTGATTCTAATGCGCAAGGAGCTTTTTAGTATGTACAAATGCGTAAAAATATCCGCAGCTGCCGTGATATCTGCGGCAGTCGTATTATCTGCGGCGGTGTTTTTCATATCAGACCACAGCAGCAGGGCAATAACGGCTTCATCTGATCAAATGGAGCAGTCTCTTCCCGTGATAATGTATCACAGCGTGCTTTCAGACCCGTCACGGACAGGCGACTACGTTATCACGCCCGATGAATTTGAAAAAGACCTTATTTACATCAAAAGCAAGGGCATGAACACCGTTACTCCCGATATGATAATCGACTATGTGGATAATGGCACTCCCCTGCCGGAAGGCCCCATACTGCTCACCTTTGATGACGGGCATCTGAATAATATGACCTATGCTCTGCCGCTGCTGCAAAAGTATGATATGTATGCCACAGTAAGCGTGGTAGGAGCATACACATTAAACGCCGAGAAAGAAAATGACCCAAATCCTTATTATGCCTATCTGACGCACGATGATATCATTGAACTTGACAAGGAAGGACACTTTGATATCGGCTGCCACACCTATGATATGCACAGTCTGGGCTGCCGAAACGGTGCGTCACGAAAAAGCAGCGAGACCGAGGAGGAATACAAGGTAAACTTTTCCCATGACCTGACACTGTTCCGTGATGAAATATCGGAAAAGTGCGGCATCTCCCCCATTGTATATGCCTATCCCTACGGCTACATCTCGTCGGAGGGGTATGACCTGCTGAAAGAATACGGCTATCGGATAGTCCTTACCTGCTGCGAGCGTGGAAACACTATCCCCTGCGGCACAGGTGACAGGCTAATTATCCTTGACCGATACAACCGCTCAGGTCTTATGCAGTCGGAGGATTTTATGAAGAAAGCAGGAATTTGATTTAAGCACATTTACTATTGTGCAGGCATTAAAATTGTGCAATACGTTGAAAATTTATAAAAAGGGCAAAATAGTTTCTAAAAGCCTTGACAAAACTACACCAATGTGGTATATTTATATCACAGCAAGAAACCCGATACCAAATCGGATAAAAATAATGATAATAATATTACGGAGGTAAAAAATATGAAAAAGTTTGTATGTTCTATCTGCGGCTATGTATATGAGGGTGAGACCGCACCCGAAAAATGTCCCCAGTGCGGAGCTCCCGCTTCCAAGTTCACAGAGGTTGCTTCCGATGACGGACTGAAGTTTGCCTGCGAGCACATTGTCGGCATCGCTAAGGAAGTTGACGACAAGGAGATCATCGACGGTCTCAACCAGAACTTCATGGGCGAGTGCACAGAAGTTGGTATGTACCTTGCAATGTCCAGAGTTGCTGACAGAGAGGGCTACCCCGAAGTCGCTGAGGCTTACAAGAGAATCGCTTACGAAGAGGCTGAGCACGCAGCTAAGTTTGCAGAGCTTCTGGGCGACGTTGTTTCCGACTCCACCAAGAAGAACCTCGAAATGAGAGTTATGGCTGAGCACGGCGCAACTCAGGGCAAGCTTGACCTTGCTTCCAGAGCAAAGAAGCTTAACCTGGACGCTATCCATGATACTGTCCATGAAATGGCAAAGGACGAGGCAAGACACGGCAAGGCATTCCAGGGTCTCCTCAACCGTTACTTCAAGTAATTTATACGCTGATATCCATAGGGTGTACAGAGTGATCTGTACACCCTTTTTCTATGTGCTACCCCCGCTTGCAGGTGTTAAAACTGCATTTGTAACAGCACCCATTAAAAAAGGGCATTGCCGAAAATGGCAATGCCCTTTTATTATTTCTGTATAAACTTATGAACTTATGAAAGCTTAGAGCCGTTGGGGATATCCTTGTCAACGAAAATTACCTTTGCATCTTCTCCGACACTTGCGGCAACTATCATTCCGTTGGACTCAACCCCGCAGAGCTTTGCGGGAGCAAGGTTTGCAACAACAATTACCTTTTTGCCGATAAGATCCTCGGGAGCATACCACTTGGCAATGCCCGATACTACCTGTCTCTCGCCGAAGCCGTCATCAAGCATGAGCTTCAGGAGCTTCTTTGCCTTGGGTATCTTCTCGCAGGACTTGACCTCTGCAACACGCAGGTCGGACTTGAAGAAATCGTCGATCTTTATAGTCTCGGAAAGAGGCTCAAGGTTTGCGCCGTCCTTATCCTGCTCAGCCTGAGTCTTTTTCATCTGAGCTTCGATAAGAGCATTAAGCTCGCTTATCTCCTTGTCAACGTCGATTCTGGGGAAGAGAACTTCTCCTCTGTGAACGGTGACATCGGCAGGAAGAACGCCGAACTTAGCTGCATTTTCGTAGGAAACATCATCGGCGGACGCACCTATCTGCTCCCATACCTTGGGCATGGTGGTAGGCATAAATGCGGAAAGCAGAGATGTGGAAATTCTGATAGCTTCAAGGAGATTGTAAAGAACAGCTGCAAGTCTGGGCTTGTTGGCCTCATCCTTTGCAAGCACCCAGGGAGCAGTCTCGTCAATGTACTTGTTTGCACGGGAAATTACCTTGAATATCTCAGCAAGAGCGATGTTCAGGGTGGTGTTGTCCATGCACTCGTCAACCTTTGCACGGAGAGCTGTTGCCATGGAGATAAGCTCATCGTCCATAGGGTCGGACTTCTTGTCGGCAGGAAGAGTGCCGCCGAAATACTTCTCCACCATTGCAACGGTTCTGGAAACAAGGTTGCCCAGGTCATTTGCAAGGTCGGAGTTAATTCTGTTTATCATTATCTCGTTGGAGAATGAGCTGTCAGCACCGAGAGCCATTTCACGGAGAATGTGGTATCTGATAGCATCGGGAGAATATCTCTCGCCAAGAACCATTGGGTCAACAACGTTGCCGATGGACTTGCTCATCTTCTGACCGTTGAAGGTTATCCAGCCGTGAACAGCAAGGTGCTTGGGCAGAGGAAGATCAAGAGCCATAAGGATAGCGGGCCAGATGATAGCGTGGAAACGCATAATATCCTTTGCTACCATATGCACATCTGCGGGCCAGAACTTGTCATAATCATTGTAGGCGTCGTTTGCATATCCCAGAGCGGTGATATAGTTGGAAAGGGCATCTACCCATACATATATAATGTGCTTATCATCAAAGGGAACTGGAATGCCCCACTTAAAGGAGGTACGTGAAACGCAGAGATCCTCGAGACCGGGCTTGATGAAGTTGTTTACAAGCTCAGTAGCACGGGTCTTGGGCTGGAGATAATCGGTTTCAAGGAGCAGCTTCTCGATTCTTTCAGCAAAGGGAGACATCTTGAAGAAGTAAGCCTCTTCCTTGGCCTCAACAACATCTCTGTGGCACTCTGGGCACTTGCCGTCCTCGTCCAGCTGGGACTCGGTCCAGAAGCTTTCGCAGGGAGTACAGTACTTGCCCTTGTATTCGCCCTTATAGATATAATCCTTGTCATAAAGAGCCTTGAAGATAGCCTGAACGGATTTTACGTGATAATCGTCGGTAGTTCTGATGTAGCGGTCATAGCTGATGTTCATGTAGGACCAGAGCTTCTTGAAATGTTCAACGATCTCGTCAACATACTGCTTGGGAGTAACACCCTTTTCAGCAGCCTTCTGCTCGATCTTCTGACCGTGCTCGTCCGTACCGGTAAGGAACATCACATCATAGCCCTGCATTCGTCTGTAACGGGCAATGGAATCGCAGGCAACTGTGGTATAGCAGTGACCGATATGAGGATTGCCCGAAGGATAATAGATAGGGGTCGTAATGTAGTAGGGTTTCTTTGACATGATATTAGCCTCCAATTATGATATTCATAACTTATATTATAAACCATTTTTCTGCATTTGTCACTACTTTTGGGAAATTTTTTTGAGAAAAAGAGCATAATTCCAAGGATACACCCCTTGACAAAACGCAGTCGGGTGTGATATAGTAAAAAAGTAAACCATTCACCAATGATAAAAGAGGTCAGTATCATGCTTTGGAAAATGACAAATGTACAGCTTCAGAAAGGTTCCGTTTTTCCCTTTTACGGGGATAGTGCGCCCTTTTGTAAGAAAATTTGTCATAAACAGGCTCTTATCTGACTTAAAACAGAGCAGTTTTACAAATAAATAGTGCGCATTATCTTCTTAAACTATCACTAAATTCAGTTTAAGGAGATTTTTTTATGCTTAATATCGAAAAACAAATACGTAAGCTTTACGCCTCATCTGTGCTGGGAAATCTGTCCCTTACGGGAGCATGGGTAGCAATACTTGCGGCAAGGGGCTACAACCTTGTGGATATCGGCATCGCCGAGACAGTGTTCCACATCACAAGCCTTATTTTCGAGATACCCTCGGGAGTTCTGGCAGACGTTTTCGGGCGGAAGAAAATGCTTATCGTAAGCAGTATCATGCGAATGATAGGCAACATAATTATGATACTTTCGGATAACCTTTTCACCGTTTGCCTGTCCATTGCATTCCACGCACTGAGCTACAATTTTTCCTCAGGCACAGGGGACGCTCTGGCTTATGACTCACTGAAAGCCGCAAATGCAGAGAGCCGTTTTGAGCGGTTTGAATCCGATCAGCTGGTGATATACAGGCTTTGCAGCGGAATATCCACACTGTGCGCAGGCTTCGCCCTTTTCATCGGTCACAGGCTTGCATACGGCACAGACCTTATCACAGGCGTGATACAGATTGCCGTCCTCATGTCCCTCAGTGAGATGTATGCTCCCGCACCTGAGCAAAGCGGAAGCATAGCCGCAAGGCTGGCAATATGCCTTAAAGAAAGCTTTACATTTATGAAAAGCGCCAAAAGGGCAATGAAGCTTATGATAGTAAATTCCCTTATTGGTGCGGCTGATACCCTGCTTCTTTTCTTTTTGCAGGCAAAGCTCCCCGAAAGGGGTATCCCCCACCGCCTGCTGGGTGCAGCCCTGCTGTTTATGGAAATTGGCGGTATAATCGGCTCCAAGCTGATAACAAAGCTTCCGAAGCTGAGCTACAGGTGCGTTTTCTGCATATCATCTGTTATGGTGCTTGCAGGCATTGTTGCGGAGCATTCGCCGATGTACGCAGTAATGGCGCTGGGCGGATTTATTGCCGCTGTGGCTGATGATGCTCTTCAGGTGCGGACGAATGTGCTTTTGCAGGATATGTTCCCCTCGGAACAGCGTGCGACCCTCACATCACTTGAATCCTTCACATTTTCGGTGATAATGATAGTTCTGTCGCCACTTGCGGGCTTTGCATTTACATACTGGTAATATAAGAATAGGGCTGCCGAAGTTTAACGCTTCAGCAGCCCTTTAATTACATATCAATTTTACTGATTTGTGTGTACCTTCGCCTGTCGGCGACTAAACTTTTTACCTTTGTGCTTATTTGTGCGGATATTTTTACAAGCTTATATAACTAAGGGCTGCTGCATCGTGTGAAACAGCCCCTTGAATTTTCATAAACATTATTTCACCGCAGCGGCGCTGTTTCTTGCCTGAGCGGACTTATATTTGAGCCTGAGATTATCGGTGATAAGTGCGATGAACTCACTGTTTGTGGGCTTTCCCTTACCCACACTCACGGTGTAGCCGAAAAGATTCTGGATAGTATCCAGGTCTCCCCTGTCCCATGCGGTCTCGATAGCATGACGGATAGCTCTCTCCACTCTGGAGGCAGTGGTATTAAAATGCCTTGCAACTGTGGGATAAAGCAGCTTTGTAACGCTCTCCAGCATATCGGGGTCATCGTAGCTCAGAAGTATTGCCTGCCTGAGATAATGATAGCCCTTGATATGAGCGGGAATGCCTATCTGGTGGATTATCTCGGTAACTACCATCTCCATATCCTCGCTGAGGCGTGGGTCGCCGGGAGCCATTTCCATAGCCGCCGCACTTCTGATAACGTTCACCAGCATATCGCAGTCAAAGGGCTTGAGCATGAAATATGCGTTCTCCATGGACATTATCTGGCGCTCCGCAAAAACGTTCCTGTATGCGGAGGTAACGATGAAAAAGGGCTTATGTACAAAGCTGTCGCAGCGCTTTATCAGCTCGGCTGCATCTATTCCGGGGATAATGCTGTCAACTATAACAACATCGGGTTCCTCACTTCTGATAGCTTCCAGCAGGAGCAGACCGTCATTGTCACGGGTAACGGCAAAAAAGCCTCTTCCTCTCAGTGAGTTTGCCAGCATACAGCCAAATTCCTTGCTCTCGTCTCCGATAATTACCTTGATCTTTTCGTTCATCGTGGAGTCATCCTTTCATTTTGCAATTATTGTGTTAATATATATGTCTCGCTATTTCCTGACACTGGAAATAAGTCCTTGTTCAATATATTACCACGTCTTTTGGCAAAAATCAATACATTTCGGACATTTTATATCCATAAATATTCGGCTGATATTTAGCATTTCTGAGATAAATTTATGTATTTCAAGATGTCTCTCGGTAACTCAAAGTTATTCGCCATTTTATGCGTAAAGGCGCAGAAGTATTCGACCCATCTGTGCATTTGCCCCCATATGCCGCATTCCGTCAAATGCCCTATTTTTCAAGTCTTTTCAGCTGTCTTATGTCTTTTCCGACAAAAATCAGCACCTCGTAGAAGCCGAACAGCCGTGAGATTATCCTCTCGTTGTAATGGTCGTAAAGCTCCTCCACGGAGTAGTTGGAGCTGACTATTGTGGGCAGTCCCATATTCATTCTGCTGTTTATGAGATTGTAAACCGCAGACTCGTAAAAAGGCGTTCTCGGCTCCGCTCCCAGGTCGTCCATAATGAGCAGGTCGCAGCCGCAGAGAGCGGAAAGTGTGTCACTGTCCCCCTCGGCTCTTCCGAAATGCTCTTTTTCTATCTCACGGAGCAGGTTCAGCACTGAACCGTAAATAACGCTGCTGCCGCCCTTTATGACCTCTTTTGCAATGGACATGGAAAGATGTGTCTTTCCCACGCCTGTTTTGCCCAGCATAAGAATGCTCTTGGAATTATGGGAAAAGCCGTTGGCGTATTTGATGCAGAAATCAAGGTTATCCGCCATTTTGGCGTAGCAGTCCACGCCGTCAACGGTGATGCCCCTGTAATAATCAAGGCTGAAATGGGCAAAATCCGCATCGGGCATATTTGCACTGCGATTAAGCTCCTCGGAAGCTATTTTGTTGATGAGGCGCTTCATACAGTCGCACATTCCCATATCCGTATAGCCCGTGTCATTGCAGGCGCTGCACCTGTAGTGGACTTCAAGATAATCTTCGGGATAGCCGTTTGACCTGAGAATGGACTTTATCATTCGGCTGCCCTCAAGATTGCTCTGCTTTATCTTTTCAAAGCTTTCCTTATAGTTATTGCCCCGCCTGATTATAAGCTGAGAAAGCTCGGAAGCTGTTCCTGCCAGCATTCGGCGTATCTCCGCCACCTGCGGGAGTTTTTTGTATATCTCCGCAGTCCTTGCCTCCGCCTCGGCTTCCGCCATGAGACGGCGCTTTTCCATTTCGCTGTTGGCTTTCTGACGTATCTCTGTACGTGTCATTTGTGTACTCCTCTTTATTTATACAGTAGGCTTGCTGTTTCTGGCATGCTCCATTATGGCTGACAGGTCAAAGGATGGCGCTGATTTTTCCGCAGCCGTGCTTCTTCCCTGCGCCGCCTGACGGGGTGCCTGACCTCTTGACGGCTTGGTGCGTTCATCGAACTCTATTGCCGACTGCATATCGGTAATGTTATTGTCATGCCACTTCACAAGTATCTTGTTCATGTACTGGAACGCAGGCTTGCCCGTTGCGTCAACGGTCTTGTCATAAGCCAGCTCCACAAGGTCAACAGACATATCCATGCGTGCCCACTCGTCAATGTACTTTTTCTGGGAAGCGGTGAGCTTGTTCTGCATTTTTAGGCGTGACTGCACCTTTGCCTCAAAGGTAAAGGATCTCTGCATGAGCAGTATCTCGTTTTCCGCCTGCTCGTGAGTGGCAATGTTCTTTTCATGCCAGTCAAGGGCAGCTTTTTCTATGTAGCCCATATTCGTCCTGCCGACAGAGCAGCAGTAGGCTATGAGCATCATTATGATATCCGCAGACATTCCCAGATGGTCGTATATCCACAGGATAGTCCGCTGATCGTCAAAAGTAAGCACTCTTTTAAGGCTGCCCTCGGCGCTTTTGAAAAGCAGCGCTATCTCCTGAGATTCGGCTATTCTTTCCGCTATCTCAGTGGGAAGCAGTGATTTTCTCGGTCTGATGACCTCTTTTTCGGGCGCAGCAGGCACAGCGGCAGCTGGTATTGCAGCCGCAGGAACAGCAGTTTCGGGCTTTGGAGCCAGCACCCTGACAGGCTCATGCGCCGCAGGCTGACTTTTTGCCTGAGGAGCATTGCCGCTCCTGTAAATTACCCCCACCGATGACCAGTAGGAAAGAGCCTCGTCAATATCCTCGGCGGTCACTCCTATCTCGTCGGGGTCATCGGGGAGACGGCGGTATTTAAGCATATATATAAGAACTTTCAGCGCCTTGCCCGAAGCAAGTCTCAGTGCTTCGGCGGCAGCATCGGGAACGGCGAAAACTCCGCCGCTGTCCCAGTTTACCTTGTAATCCATGGCATACACTCTCTTTGCGTTACACATATTCTGCGGGTCTCTTATTTTTATCGAAACAAACCCATATTATTATAGCACATATATCCGCAAAAAACTATAGGCAATACCGCACAAAGGAGCCGCTTTTTATTTGTAAGGTGTTTCAATATGCGTTGCGCTTTATCACCTCGGAGTAGAAGTCGCACAGCTCGGAGGCGGCTTCAAGGGCGTAGCTTTCCACATTGAGCATAATGCCCTTGCCTGTCCTTACGGGGCGGACTGTAACTCTGCCGCCGTCGCCGTCGGTAAGCACTCCCCCTGTCGATACGCTGAGCCTCTCCAGCAGCTCGGAGGGCTTATCCACAGGGATATACCTGTTGACCCCCGCAAACTTCGGCAGCTGTGAGACAGCTTCTTTAAGGGTCATCTTCCTGCGCCTTAGAGCCTCCAGCACATTGAATGCCAGAGCTATGCCGTCGTGCATGAAAAGCTGCTTTGAGGCAAGCTGCCTTGCTTCAAGGCACTGTGACGATGGCGAGCTTTCATCATCGCAGATGTTCTTCCCGCAGCTGATTATCTTCCTGCCGCAGCTTTCCGCCAGCTGTTCCAGCGCTCTGGGAACAGAACCGCAGACAGCGCAGTCCTCTCCCCTGTCAAACATATCCATGCAGCATATCATGATCAGCCTGTCACGGAAAACATAGCCCGTTTCCTCCGAATAGGCGGAAATGCGCCTGCCGTCTCCGCTGATACGAAAGGCTATACGATCGCCGTTCTTGTCGTTTCTTCCTTCAAGTATCTTTTCGCAGACGGAAAGTATCCTTTCGGACGAACTGTAGAAATCCGCACGAATGCCCTCAAAGGGCATCACCTGCTCCGATACTGCGGCGGCATAGATAAGGTCAGCCCCGTCAAAATTCGTAACAGTGCCGTAATGACTGTAGGGAAGCAAATGCGAAACGGTCAGCTCATGCTCTATCTGCTCCTCTGTGCTGCGGTAAAGGTCAAGGCCGTCCCCTGCAAAAAGTCCCAGAGAAGCGGTTATCTCCGTATGAACATAACAGCCGCCACTGCAGCCTGTTATCCCTGCCGCATACGCCGCAGAGGTGGCGGCACAGCTGCCCATGAAAACACATTCACAGCCCGATGACGCAGCTCCCGCAGCAAAAGCCATGGCAAGGGACGCCGCTCCTGCCGAGGGACTGTGAGCAACGCATATCCGTCCCTTTTCTCCGCCCATGGCTGCTCCCACGGCAGCTCCCGCCGCTGCCGCACCCATTGTATCCAGCTGCCCCGACGCAGAGGGAACGAGCCTGCTGTTCTCCTCAAAATGAAGAATATTTTCGCTCATGATGTACACGTTCCTTTCAAAAATGTCATTATACTAATCTTTGATCGTTCTATAGGTTGATTGAGGATTAGTATTACAGAAGTTTTGACAGATATTATCCGGATAATTCAGCAAATTGCATATTTGTTCCGTTAAATGGAAATAAAAGTACGTGTAAAATGTAATTGAAAAAAATCTATTTATATGGTATAATATCAACAATTATAGGCAGCTGTCGTTTTATACCGATCATCAATAAAACTTCGGTGCTCAGTATTACAGCTTTTACCATATTGAAAGGAGTATCGTTTTCTCTTGAAAACGAGATGAAGATCATGGAACTTCCCAATAATTATGACATAATTATCGCAGGTACAGGTGTAGGCGGACTTTATACCGCTCTTTGCCTGCCCGAAAGCCTCAGGGTGCTTGTTATAAGCAAGCGTGAACTGGAGCTGTGCAATTCCGCACTGGCACAGGGCGGCGTTGCTGCTGTTTACAAGCCCGTGGACGACGACAATATCACTCTTCATACAAACGACACTCTCATTGCAGGCGGCTTCAAGAACAACCCCGACTCCGTAAAGGTGCTTGTTACCGAGGCTGCTCAGGAGATACAGCACATTCTTGACATCGGCGTGGATTTCGACAGGGACGCTGACGGTGAGCTTAACCGCACCCTCGAGGGCGGTCACAGCCGCAGAAGGATCTTCCACCACAAGGACTCCACAGGTGCAGAGGTAACCGCAAAGATAAGAGCTGCCGTTCTGAAGCGCAGCAATGTTACCGTTCTTGACAACGCTCTTCTCTGCCGTGCAAAGAAGGTAAACGGCGGTTTTGCGGTTGATATCCTGAAGGACGGTGTTCATACCGAATACACCTGTCAGTTTGCAGTGTTCGCAACAGGCGGCATCGGAAGAGTATATGACTACACCACAAACTCCGCCATCGCAACAGGAGACGGCATCGCTATTGCATACGAAATGGGCGCTGAGATAAAGAATCTCTCCCTTATCCAGTTCCACCCCACCGCATACAACAACAAGGAGTCAAGAGAGTGCTTCCTTATTTCCGAGTCCGTAAGAGGCGAGGGCGCATATCTGCTCAACTGCAACAAGGAACGCTTCATGCACAATTATGACGAACGCCTTGAGCTTGCTCCCAGAGATGTTGTTTCCCGCTCCATTATTCTCGAAAGCAGAAAGACAAACAGCGACGAGTTCTATCTCGATATCAGATACAAGGGTAAGGAATACCTGAGCAACCGCTTCCCCATGATATACGATTTCCTTATGACCCAGGGTATTGATATGTCTAAGGATCTTATCCCCATTTTCCCCTGCCAGCACTACCTTATGGGCGGCATAAACGTAAATATCAATGCGGAGACCTCCGTAAACGGTCTTTACGCTGTCGGCGAGTGCTCTCACACAGGCGTTCACGGAAACAACCGTCTTGCTTCCAACTCCCTGCTTGAAGCGCTGGTATTCGGTCACAGAGCCGCTGAGGATATCACACGAAAGTTTGAAAAGGACGATATGCCCGAGACTTGCGTATTCAGCGAGGATCCCAACGCAGTGCCTATCCCCCACGGCATCAGAACAGAGATACGCCACATCATGCAGAAGTCCTATTTCGTTATCCCCGACAAGCAGAAGGCTCTTGAGGGCTTTGAGAGAGTTTCCGAGCTTAAAAAAATGCTTGAAACAGGCAATTATATCATCGACCGTGATTATGTTGAGGCTCATTCCCTTGCAACGGTAGCATATCTTATTCTTAAAGAAGTTATATGAATATCTGCCGTCAAGGCGAATATAATGTAATGCGGAAAGAATTAGAAGCGCATTAAAAAAATATGAAATTTATAAAAAGCTCTTGTATTTTGCAGAAATTTAGGTTATAATACAAGTATAAAATTTTTTAGATTTGAGAAAGGGGTGCTGACCTGTGAATAATGAGCAGACCATGACTTTTTCCGTGTATGAGGATAAAGAGGCTGAGCTTAAAAAGACGCTTACGCTTATTTACGATGCACTTAAAGAAAAGGGTTACAATCCCATAAATCAGATCGTAGGCTATATTCTTTCCGAAGACCCTACCTATATAACTACATACAACAATGCGAGAAGCCTTGTCCGTCATATTGACAGAGATGAGCTTTTGCAGGTGCTTGTTAAGTCCTATCTCGGGGCGTAAAAAGAAAGCTTGCGGCGCATGGTTTTCATGCGCCGTTTTTATTTTTTACCATAAAACGGCATTAAAACAGGCAAAATTATCTGTTCCAAAATGTAACCGAATTGTAGTGGTATTTTACGTTAAAGATGGTATAATAATCTTGTAAAAGCAAAATGCTCCGAGGTTATCCGTCCCCTCCTGCGGGAATACTTCTATCAAACGCTTATGCGTTATTATGATAGATATCCTGCCTGAAAGGAGGTATGCGTATTGAAGATACGTTCGGCGACAGCAGCCCTTATGTCTGCGGTAATGATGCTTTTGCCATGCAGTGCTGTTTCGGCTCAGGAGCCTGACAATACCCTTTGCGGATACGGTCAGGGTCGTGAGGTAGATGAAAATAACTGCCCCGTTGGTGCAATGATGTTCAATGAACAGTTCGGCAGCTATAGTGCATATGCCGTTACCGACGGCGACAAGATATGCCTGACATTCGATCAGGGCTATGAAAACGGCTTCACAGCGCCAATACTTGACACTCTGAAAGAGAAAAACGTCAAGGCGGTTTTCTTCCTCACCGGTGACTACGCCAAGAGGAACAAGGAGCTTGTGCAGCGAATGATCAATGAGGGGCACATCATCGGCAACCACGGCATGAAGCATGCTTCCCTCCCAAAGCTTTCCGATGAGGAGGCACGGGAAGAGATAATGTCGCTCCATGATTATGTTAAGGAAACCTACGGCTATGAGATGAAGTATTTCCGACCGCCCTGCGGCGAGTATTCGGAAAAAGCGCTGGCTCAGGTACAAAGCTGCGGATACAAAACGCTTGTCTGGAGCTTTGCATACTGTGACTGGAACGTAAACGACCAGCCTGACAGGGTGCAGAGCCTTGAAAGGGTATCGGGAGCGGCTCACAAGGGCGCAATTTATCTTCTCCACAGCGTTTCCGAGACCAACTGCCAGATTCTCCCCGAAGTGATAGACAATATCCGTGCAGCGGGATTTGAATTTGGTCTCCCCGAAGTTTAAGACATCATATTCCACTTTTGGAATTTTGATATATCCTCGTTTTGCTGATGCAGACAGCAGAACAACTCGTAATCTTCCTTGTTTTATTTAAGGCTGTGCGGCCTGTCCGCATATGCCAAAGCCCCGACGCTAATCGGGGCTTTTCTTTTTTATTTTTAAAATGTTCATATTATAGGAAATTTATGAAAAATTAACGCCCTTTAACTCTTTTAGTGCCAATAATCGGCCAATAGGACGCTTTTCATTGCAAATCAGACGGCAAAATGGTATAATCTACATAATATATTTAGAAAGGCAGACATAATATGTATTATATCATTCAGGTGGACGTTGACGGAGAAAAGAAGTTTGTTTACAGCAGCAAGCTTCTGGTGGTAAACAAGGGGCTGGCAAAAAAATTCTACTCGCTGACATATGTAAGGCGGTATCTGAAAACACACCCAAATCTTGACCCTGAGAAATGTGAATTTGTAAAATGCGCAGAAGCGTAATGCTCTTTGCAGACAAAATGACCCTGCACAGCTGTACAGGGTCATAAGTTTACTCTTTTACGTATGCCTTAACTATCTCGCCGATGAATGCCTTATGCACTGCGTCCTTTTCGTACCACTTATGGCACTCCTTGTCAAGCAGTGAGATATCCATATCCTGTGCGTAAAGCTTGCGGCAGACAAAGTACATGGAAGCCTCGGCAAAGGCTGTTGTGCCGTCGGTGAAAATGGGTGTAAGACCTGTTTCCTTTGCCTTGTCGCAGTCTCTTCCCGAATGAGCGCCGCAGAACTGTAGCGCCTTGCGGTATTCCTCGTCGAAAAAGCTTACGGTGAACAGATCGTTCTTCTCCACAAATTCAATGGTGTAGCGTGTGGGGCGGATAACCGTCTCAATAACGTTCTTATTCCACATAACGCCTACAAATCCCCATGAGGCTGTCATGGTATTCCACTTATTTTCATCGCCCGATGTAATGAGCATCCACTCCTTGCCTATCTTGGTAAAGGGATTAAAGGAAAGGTCGGAAACCGATACTTCTTTAAATGACATAATAATTACCTCCGAAAATATCTTTGCTTATATTTTATTTCTACTGATATTTTACCTTTTTTCTCCCTAAAAGTCAAGCAGCGTGTCGCTGCTGCCACCTCGCTGGAATATACAGCAATAAATTTTTAGTTTGCAACTCGGTAACTCATATTTCGTTTAAACCTTTTCGTGAGTTTTGGCATGTTGCCGCTGCCACCTCGCTGGAATATACAGCAATAAATTTTTAGTTTGCAGCTCGGTAACTCATATTTCGTTTAAACCTTTTCGTGATTTTTGGCATGTTGCCGCTGCCACCTCGCTGGAATACACTGCAATAATATTTTCATCTGCAGCTCGGTAACTCATATTTCGTTTAAACCTTTTCGTGAGTTTCGGCGTGTCGCTGCTGCCATCTCGATGGAATACACTGCAATAATATTTTCATCTGCGGCTCGGTAACTTTTATTTTATCAAAGCCTTTTCATTTGTTTCGGCGTGTCGCCGCTTCCTCATGCACACAGCTGTACAGAAATTTCTTCTGAAATATCTCCGAAAATTTTCGTCCTTGATATAAATATGCACATACTACAATATATATCACTTTTATGCAGTTGGGTAACAGGTGATGATTTCAAAAAATTTTTTATATGTTAAAAATAATGAAATCAAATCAGCCAAAAAATTCTTGCATTTTTAAGTCAAATATTGTATAATAAGATAAGTATTTATTTTGGAAGCGTGTTCTCGCTTTCACAGAAAGGATGAAATAATATGCAGATGGAGTGGAGTTATGTCGGAGCTGTAGTTATCTCAGGTCTGGCAATAGTTTTCGCTGCTCTTATCATTCTTATCTTCCTTGTATGGATAATGGGTAAGATCTTCGACAAATTAAGCGCAAAAAAATCAGGTGGAAATGCTAAGAAAGCTCCTGCCGCTGAAAGCAGCAAGCCCGCACCCGTCAATATAACAGCTGCACCCGCCGCTGATGACGAAAGCGAAGTTATCGCCGTCATTGCCGCAGCAGTGGCTGCCATGAGTGAGGAATACGGTACTCCTCTCAGAATACACAGCATAAAGCGCTCGGCTGTCTCCAAGCGTTCAAATGCCTGGGCAAGAGCTGCCGCAGGCGAAAGTACACGTGCTTTTTAAGCGTGATCTTCTGAAGAAAGGATGTCTGTATGTTTTCACTTTTTATTGATACCATAAAGGATCTGGCAGCACAGTCAGGTCTTGCCGTTCTTGGCTGGCAGAATGTGGTAATGATACTTATTTCATTTGTGTTCATGTACCTTGCCATCAGGCACAAGTTCGAGCCTCTGCTGCTGCTCCCCATTGCATTCGGTATGCTCCTTACAAACCTTCCCAACACAGGTCTTTATCACCCCGAGCTGTGGAATATCGACGCAGGCCACGAGCTGAATTTCGGCGATATACTTCATAACGGCGGATTGCTTGATATGCTGTATCTGGGCGTTAAGCTGCAGATATATCCTGCGCTTATTTTCCTCGGCATCGGATGTATGACCGACTTTGCTCCCCTTATCGCAAACCCCAAGAGCTTCCTTCTGGGTGCTGCCGCTCAGGCAGGTATCTTCCTCACCTTTATAGGTGCGGCTGCTCTGGGCTTCAACGCTAACGAGGCAGGCTCCATCGCTATCATCGGCGGTGCGGACGGCCCTACTTCCATTTACGTATCCAGCCTTCTGTTGAAATCAGGCGGCTATCAGGTAGAAGTCGGAACTATCGCCCTTGCGGCATACACCTATATGGCTCTGGTTCCCCTTATCCAGCCTCCTATAATGAGACTGCTCACCACAAAGAAAGAGCGTCTTGTAAGAATGACTCAGCTTAGACAGGTCTCCAAGACCGAAAAAATAATCTTCCCCATTGCAGTTACAATTATTATTGCGCTTCTGGTTCCCTCCGCAGCGCCTCTGGTAGGTATGCTGATGCTGGGCAACCTGTTCAAGGAGAGCGGCGTTGTTGATCGTATCACAAAGACTGCTCAGAACGAACTGATGAACATCATCACAATTTTCCTTGGCGTTTCCGTTGGTGCAACTACCGTTGCCGAAAAGGTAATATCCGTTGCATTCCTGAAGGTAATCCTTCTTGGCGTAATAGCATTCGGCGTTGGTACTGCTTCCGGCGTACTCTTCGGAAAGCTCATGTGCCTTGTTACAAAGGGCAAGGTAAATCCCCTTATCGGTTCCGCAGGCGTTTCTGCCGTTCCTATGGCTGCAAGGCAGTCCCAGAAGGTCGGCGCAGAAGCAGACCCCACAAACTTCCTGCTCATGCACGCTATGGGACCAAATGTTGCAGGTGTTATCGGCTCCGCAGTTGCAGCGGGTGTTCTCCTGAGCATTATCCCTCACTAAGCTATATCCGCTTCTGATAATTTCAGGAGCGGATTTTTTCGTAACATATTTGATAATTGTTATTTTCTGTAACCCCTTGACATTGACTGAACTATATGCTATAATGATAATGCCTTATCAAGAGCGGCGGAGGTACTGGACCTGTGAAGCCCGGCAACCTGATTGTTTATCCTTCGGGATATAACGAAAAAGGTGCTAATTCCTGCGGAGAATTCCGAGAGATGAGGATTTTTTTCATCACATTGAAAAAATCAGAATCGAAATGATAAGGCGCTTGTGAAGCTTTTCACAGGCGCTTTTTTGATGAAAAATAATGCTAACGTTAATAGGCGGAAGAAGTTTCCGAAAATTATAAAAGCCAAAATAGGAGGATTTTAAATGTCAAAGTATCTTTTTACATCAGAATCAGTTACAGAAGGACATCCCGATAAGATCTGCGACCAGATCTCTGACGCTGTTCTTGACGCTATACTGGCAGAGGACCCAATGGGAAGAGTTGCCTGCGAAACCACTACCACCACAGGTCTCGTAATGTGCATGGGTGAGATCTCCACAAGCTGCTACGTTGATATACCCAAGATCGTAAGACAGGTAGTTATCGACATCGGCTACGACCGTGCAAAGTACGGCTTTGACGGTCACACCTGCTCCGTTATCACTTCCATAAACGAGCAGTCCCCCGATATCGCAATGGGCGTTAACGAGGCTCTCGAGTACCGTGACAGCAATGTTCACGATGACAACGAGACAGGCGCAGGCGATCAGGGAATGATGTTCGGCTATGCGTGCAACGAAACTCCCGAGCTTATGCCTATGCCCATCTCTCTTGCCCACAAGCTTGCAAAGAAGCTGACCGAGGTAAGAAAGACAGGCGTTCTCCCCTATCTCCGTCCCGACGGAAAGACTCAGGTAACAGTTGAATACGATGACGGCAAGCCCGTAAGAGTTGATACTGTTGTTGTATCCTCTCAGCATGCTCCCGAAGTATCTCTTGACAAGATAAGAGAAGATATCATCGAAAAGGTCATCAAGCCCATTATCCCCGCTGAGCTGCTTGTTGACACTAAGTATTTCGTAAATCCCACAGGCAGATTCGTTATCGGCGGCCCTCAGGGCGACAGCGGCCTGACAGGAAGAAAGATAATCGTTGACACCTACGGCGGATATGCACGTCACGGCGGTGGAGCTTTCTCCGGAAAGGACCCCACAAAGGTTGACAGAAGTGCCGCTTATGCTGCAAGATATGTTGCAAAGAACATCGTTGCCGCAGGTCTTGCCGATAAGTGCGAGGTAGAGCTTGCATATGCTATCGGCGTTGCAAAGCCTGTTTCCGTAATGGTCGATACCTTCGGTACAGGAAAGGTTTCCGATGACAAGCTCAGCGAGGCTGTTCACAAGGTATTTGACCTTCGTCCCGCTGCTATCATCAAGACCCTTGACCTCCGCCGTCCTCAGTACAGACAGCTGGCTGCATACGGTCACATGGGCCGTGAGGATCTGGGCGTTGCCTGGGAAAAGACCGACAAGACAGCTGAACTTCTTGAAGCTGTAAAGTAATTCTGCGAATATAATATCCAACGGGAGCAATCAAAAAAAATTGCTCCCGTTTTTTTATAAAAAATGAGACAAATCACTCCCTTCAAGGATTTATATTATGAAAGTACTTTCAAATACACGCTCGGAGGTGAAAAAATGGGGTGCAGTGATCTTGACAGCATAGCAAAAGATAATATGCAGCGGCTTTATGCCAACGCCTTTATGCTGCTCGGCTCAAAGCATGATGCGGAGGACGCTGCCGAAGAAGCAATTTATCAGCTCTACCGCCGAAAGCCCGAGTTTGAAAGCGATGAACACGCAAGGGCATGGCTTATCCGAGTTACCGTAAATGCAGCTCTGAAGCAGCTCAGGCGGCGCAAATTCATATCCGACAACAGCGAAAATGAGCTTGATGCTGCAGCAGTTGATTTTGATTTCAGCGACCGCTCGGACATCATAAAAGCCGTTCACTCTCTGCCGACAAAACTGCGCACGGTGATAATGCTTTACTATTACGACGATATGAGCAGCAGTGAGATAAGCCGTCTCCTGAAGATACCGCAGTCAACAGTGACGACAAGGCTTTCCCGTGGCAGAAAGGCGCTGAAAGAGCTTTTGAAGGGAGAATATGATTATGAATAAACTGAAAGATATTATAAAAGCAGAAATGGACACCATCACTACAGACAAGGATATCGCAGCTTCCGCCAAAAGACGTGCGGAAAGCACCGTAAAACACTCACACAGATACGGCACGGTCATTGCTGCCATATGTGCGGCTGCGGTAATGTGCACAACAGTGGTATCGGCGGTAAAGTTTGGCTGGCTGAACGATCTGTTGGGTACTGCCTCATATTCCGAAGATGCCTTTGCACAGGTCGATGTAAGCATGAAAGATGTTCATTTGAGCAAGGGCGAAAATGCGCCGTCTGATATGGATTTCAGGCTGCTTGATGCGGTATCTGACGGTCAGTCGCTTATAATAAACTACGAGCTTTCGGGAACGTTTGATGAAGAGATAACAGAACGGCTGTTCTACCATTCCGCAAAGATAAACGACGATACAACCCGATTTGGATACAGTACGAAAAACAGCATTATTTCCGACGGAACACACTGTATGATAATATCAACCGCTCTTGGCATAAACGCCGGGGACAATATAATCCTTGCATTTTCAGGCTCTGACAGCCATACCGAAATAGGCAGTGCGGATATGACCGTAAATGAAGATGTGCCAAAGCTTACAAAGGAAATACAGATAGGCAGTCCTGCTGTTTTGCGTGACCGCAGCAAGCCTTATACTGCCGAAAAGAATATAATAATCGAAAGTCTGAGCATATCCGCACTGACTGTAAGAGTAAATTATCTTGCAAAGGATAACAGCAATAACTTTATTTTCGGAGCCGATACCTCCATAGTTATGACGGACGGGCAGACCATATCGCCTGACTCTGTTTCGTCCTACAGCACTAAAGTTCCTGCCCAAAACGACGCAGGATACTACAGTCAGCATTTTGATATATTGTGTCTTGATGTGATCGACCCCGACAATATTTCGGCAGTGGTGATAGGTGACCTTACAATTCCGGTTAAATAACATAGTCTCGGGCTGTTGCAGCGTCATGCTGTAACAGCCCCACTTTTATACCCATCGGAAAAAATCAAGCCCTTGCAAAAATTTCCTGTATCTGCTATAATATTTTTTGTATGAAATGAAAAATATCGTGCTTCTGAATTGTTTATAATATAGAAGCACTTGTGCAGACTATCTGCATACCTCAAAAATCTGAATAAGGAGGAAAACGGGAACAATGTATTCGGGTTCAAACGGTACCTTTGATGACGAATACATCCGATATGTGCTTGATACCTACTCCGACCTGATAATCAGGCTGTGTTATTCATATGTGAAAACTATGCACGATGCCGAGGATATCGCTCAGGACGTTTTTCTTGAGCTTATCAGACGAAAGCCCGCCTTTACGGACAACAACCATGAAAAGGCATGGCTGCTGCGAACGGCGGTGAACAAGTGCAAAAATCACCTGAAATCAGGCTGGGTCAGTAAAACAGTACCTTTAGAGGATAATTTGTCAGACTCCGCATTACAGACGGAGGACAGCGGTCTCGATGATACCAAGCGTGCGGTTCTGGAAGCTGTGAACAGTCTTCCCGAAAAATACCGCACAGTGATCCACCTGTTTTATTACAGCGGACTGAGTATCCAGGAGATAGCCGCCGCAAAACATATCAGTTCAGCCACCGTGGGCACTCAGCTGGCACGAGGGCGTGAGCTTTTAAAGAAAAAGCTGGGAGATGATTTTTAATATGTCAGATTTTTCTAATAAATACAAGTCCGCTGTGGAGGAAATGAAGATCTCCCCTGATTTCAAGGAGCGGACCGAGAAAATGATGATAGAGCTGAGAGACTCGGAAAATGCTCCGAAGCGCAGTCATATCAGGCTTTACAGAAGCTTATCGGTAATAGCTGCCGCAGCAGCCTGCGTAGCCGTTGCTTTCTCGCTCAACAGGACAGGTGTTTTTGACAAGGATTCAGACCCCGCAGTTATCGTTACAGACACAATAGAAACTCAGGCTTTGGAAACAACCGCAGATATCCCCGCAGAAGAGGCTCCCGTTCAGGAAGCATCCGAAGCAGACATTCCCGAGGCAGCATCAGTTGACGAATATAGCATCGCAAGTGCAGACAGCATTCCCATACCCGATTTTACCGAACCCGTACATGACGAGACTGCTTCCGAAGTTACCGAAGCATCTATAGCTGTTTTTGAAGCTCCCGTTACAACAGCAGCAAGCGTTGTCGGCGAGTTCCATGACGCACAGGTGTCCGAACCTGCCAAAAAGGCTGAACCCGTGCCTCAGCCACCCGCTGAAACACATGCCGTAGCTCAGGAAGCCGAGCCTGAAGAAGCTGCCGAAGAAGAGCTTGAGCTGGAAAGCGCAGAATACACTCCCCCCGCAGGCAGTTACACAGGTTCCGATATCAACGACAGCGAAGATGAGACCGAGGACGACAGTGAATTATCCCCCTCGCTTCCCGAAGCAGGCGAAGGTGTCAGCGGCAGCGGCGACGATATGGGCGCAGCTTTGGTATCCGATTTTTCAAGGGCAGAAAACTTCTCCGCCAAGGAAGCAGTAAGCGGCTTTAAGGCAGCCTCTTCCTCCGCAGTGATAATCCCCTCTGTCAGCGGATATGACGATGAAAACGGCAGCGTGACCTCCTACTCCTCCCGAAAGGTAAGAGGCATAAAGGATCTGGACAGCCTTGAAAAAGAGCTTTACATCTACACCGAAGACCAGACAGCATCGGCAGTAACAGCAGTTCCGTCCGACAGCAGATACATTGTAGATCTGGCAGACGATCAGGGAAATTCTCTGCGTATCTACATTGGCAGCAGCTACATCTGCTTCTTGCTGACCGACGGCAGCCTTTTCAGCTATGACCTTACCGAAGATGAATACAGCGCCATTGACAGCATTATAATGTCGCTTATAGCGTAATTATGTTCTGAGTAAAAATAAAAAAATCGGACTGTTGCAGTGTGCAGCAGTCCGATTTTTTTATTTTCTTGCTTTTGCCGTAAATTCGTCCGCCGTTATCTTGCAGACGCATATTTTTTCGGCCATGCTTTCGGCAAACTCATATTTTCTGTCCACACCCGTCTGGTGCTTCATAAGCTGGGTCAGGGCATTTATTTTTTCACCGACATCGGTGATGAACTCACACTTTCCGCTGCCTATGACGCTTTCAAAGCTGTATCCATAGGCGCAGTCGATTTTTCCCTCAATAAGCTTATGCTCTCCGTCCATCTCAAAGCATACATCTGAATTGGTTTTCAGGATATCTATTTTCCTGCCCTCAGCGGCGCAGTGGAAATAAAGGGTAAGTGTGCCGTTTTCATAGGTATATCCATAGTTCAGTGGCACAACATAGGGTCTGCCGTTATCGACCATGGCAAGGCGCATTACCTTGTTTTTTTCGATTACGGCAAGCTTTTCCTCTATGAAAGTTATTTCACGGTCTGATCTTCTCATATTATCACATCTTTCAGTCAAGCTCTATCTCAAAAAGCCTTGCGGAATATTCACGGGGCATATTCACTGTAAGGCGGGAAAGCTCGGAGTTGTACTCAAACTCACACTCCCCGAAAGAGGGATAAATAAGCTTTGCTTCTCCACCTCTGCCATCGGTATATTTTGCCAGGTCAAGGACTATGCCGCTCTTTTCGCTGTTTCGTCTCCAGAGAGCAAGATAAAGCTTGTTTTCGCATTTAAGTCCCAGCGATACCCATGGATCGGAGAACTCCGAAAGTCCAAGACACCAGAAAGGCACGGCGGTCCTTATATCCCCACGGATATCCTTGTAGCAGTCCAGTGCTTCCTTTACAAGAGCCTTGCGCTCGTCGCTGATATATACAAGATGTCCGCTCTGGTGTATTCTCAGCAGCATGGCGTTTACCATGTTGAACACTACCTCTTCCCTGTCGCCCTCGGTAAGAGGATAGCTCCATATTGCCGACTGCTCGGGGCAAAGTCCTGTGGGAGAGTTTGCGGCAATGGTGGCATACATTCTGTAGTCGTCCTGGTCGGAGGTTGACTGGATAGAATGCCTTTGGAGCATTGCATAGTCTATCCTCATGCCGCCGCTGGAGCAGTTTTCTATGATAAGGTCGGGATATCTTTCAAATACACGGTCAAGCCATGAGAGGTATGCACGCTCGTGCTGTAAAAGTCCGTCTCCCACGCTTTCGGCGTTTATCTCAGTGCCGATGCCAGGCTCTATGTTGTAGTCCATCTTGATATATCCCACGCCGTAGTCACGTACCAGCCTGTCGATAACCTCGTCGGCATGAGCGACAACCTCGGGATTTCTGAAATCCAGCTGATAGCGTGAGCGGTCATATACCTTTTTGCCGTGGCGCATAAAGAACCAGTCATCGGGAACATTCTTTGCCTTGGGGCAGTTGATGCCCATGACCTCTATTTCAAGCCACACACCCGGGATAAGCCCCTTGGAGCGGATATAGTCCGTAACCTTTTTCATGCCCTCGGGGAAGCGCTCACGGGACTCCTGCCACTCGCCAACGTTATCCCACCATATGCCTGCGCTGTACCAACCTGCGTCAATGCAGAAATACTCGCAGCCTGCCTCCGCAGCAGCATCAATAAGTGGATATTCCTTTTCCGCAGTAGGGTCGCCCCAAAGGCAGTTCATATAGTCGTTGAAGATGATGGCAAGGCTCTCGTTATCCTTGTTTTTGCGGCGTATCATTCGGCGGTAGCGGGTAAGCTCAGCCATGCTGCTGTCAAAACCGTGGGAAACGCCCACAGCCGCAGGAACGGTGGTGAACCTGTCCCCTGTTTTAAGTGTCTTGAACCAGTGGGACTGCTGCTCGCTGGGGCCGCTGAGAGCAAGGTACATATGTGCAGACTGGTCGGATATCTCCCAGTGCCATGAGCCGTTGTGCTCTATCTGAAAAAAGAGTGAGGTGCCTGTCTCGGTGTTCTCGATATATCCCATAGGCAGGTATTCCTTAGTTGACCAGTTGCCCGTGTTGGTGAAGTTTGCAGCCTTTGAGGAGCGCTGCTCGCTTGTTTTCTGAGACTGACCCAGACCCAGCTGAGGAAGAGTATAGGTCTGCCAGTCCATCTCACGCTGCCATGAGTTGTGAGGTACCTTTACCAGCATTTTTTCGTCACGGGGAAGAAGTCCCTCCTTTTCAATGCCTGTGTAATTGAAAAGGGAAACATACTCCAAGGTCTGTTCCTCCGCTCCCCTGTTCTCCACCTCGGTAACAAAGCGGGCAACGGAAATGCCGTCGTAAAACTGAATTTTCACGGTAACAAAAACGTCCGTCTCCTCGTCACGGGTAACAAATTCAAGCACCCTGCCAAGGTCGTTTCTGTAGTCTTTCCTGTCGTGATATTTCATGCGATAGCCGGGAGCGGTGACTATGTACTTTATTCCGTGGCGCTCATAGGGACGGTCAAAGCCCGAGAGTGATATCTCGGTAAGATTAAAGGCATTATCATAGTCCTTTGCCTTTATCTTACTTTCGTCAAAAGGCTCTGCGCCGAAATGCAGAAGCTTCAGCTGATCTTTGTCTGTTATCTCAAGGGTCATATAAATGCCGTTTTCAAATACGTTTATTCTTTCCATTGTATGATCCTGCCCTTTCAAGGTTTATTTTCGGGGATTATCCAAAGTATAGATTATGCAGGCGATACCCGATATCATTGAAAAAAGTATTGCTCCGCCCATAGCGTCATTAAGGAAAGCACCTGCAATAAAGCCAACGAAGCCTGCAATTATCATAATTATTACTGATACAACAGTTCTGAATTTGCTCATCGCAATTCTCCTTTATTCGTCAAATAGCCCTTTTTCCAGCTTATCAAAGCCGTCCGCACCCACAAACAAGGGGAATCTGCCTGTTTTTTCTATAGTAAGCCCGTTTATCATGCCTATATGCACTGACAGATGCCGAAACTGCATAAGTATCAGCTCCAAACGGGTGTAAGGACAGTTCTTCGGGCACTCATTCAGCATGGTATCATCAAGGCTGTCCAGATACGCAAGGGTCTTGTCACGGACATGAGCCGCATAATCCAGAAGCAGCTCATCGCTCAGTTCCGCCTCGCAGGGGTTATCGGGATTGTCCATGCCCTCCTCGTGAAACTGCGGCTCGGTGAAGTCAAAGGGGTCAATGAACCACTTATCCGCCGAATGTATCATATGATAGGCATATCTCCATGCGGGAGCGCCGCAGACAAGGGCGCTGCGGTCATATGTCCTGAGCATTGTTTCAAGATTTATGAAATTGGGGACAGTCTGCTTTTTTATCATCATGCAGACGGTGTTCATATCATCACCTGCTTTTATCAGTACAGATCTATTCCGTTTGCAAGAAAGGCCGCACGGCGGTCACGGCAGGTTCCGCATACCTTGCATGGCTCGTCGCCGCCCTCATAGCAGCTCCATGTCATTTCATAAGGCACACCAAGCTTCTTGCCCTCGGCAACAACTGCCGCCTTGTTCATTCCCGCAAAGGGAGCTTCAATTCTCAGCTGCTTTCCGCTGCCCTCATAAATGGCAGTGTTCATAGCCTCAACAAATGCCATAGAGCAGTCGGGATATGCGTTGCCTGCGGCATCATCGGCATGTGCGCCGTACATCAGCAGAGTGCAGCCCTTGGAAAGCGCTACACTTGCGGCTGTGGAAAGGAAAAGTCCGTTTCTGAAAGGAACATAGGTGGAAACGGGAGAACCATCGGTCTTTTTGAGCTGGTCAGCATATGACTCGTGGGGTATCTCCACATCGGAGTTTGCCAGCAGCGAACAGTCGGAATACCGGAAAATAGTTGAAAGGTCAAGCTTTATATGTTCAACACCGTAATATTTTGCAACATTGTCCGAAGCTTCCATTTCCTTTTTGTGCTTCTGACCGTAATATATAGACAAAGCCACCACATTTTCCTTGCCATATCTGTGGCACGCCATAGCCAGCAGTGTAGTGCTGTCAACACCTCCGCTTGAAAGTACAAGAGCTTTTTCAGATGACATATTATTTACCTCCGCAAATTTACTTTTATCATTATTATATCATATCGGGAGATAATGTCAATAAAAAAACCTGCAATGGAGCTTATTTCAAACTCACATTGCAGGCTTTGTACATATGGATATTATCCCAGTGCCACATCAAGTATCATCATTATCACAAATCCCACAGCAAAGAATATGGTGCCGATGTTGGAATGAGGCTCTTCGGACATCTCGGGGATAAGCTCCTCCACGACCACATATATCATAGCTCCTGCCGCAAAGCTGAGCAGATATGGCAGCACAGGAACTATAAGCCCCGCCGCAAGTATTGTTATCACCGCTCCCACAGGCTCGACCGCACCCGAAAGGATACCGTAAAAGCAAGCCTTACCCTTTGACATTCCCTCACTTTTAAGGGGCAGTGAGATTATGGCTCCCTCGGGGAAATTCTGTATGGCTATCCCCAGAGACAGCGCCAGCGCTCCCGCTGCGCTTATGGTTCCGTTTCCTGCTGCCATGCCTGCATAAACCACGCCCACAGCCATGCCCTCGGGAATGTTGTGCAGCGTCACTGCCAGAACGAGCATGGTGGTCTTTTTTAGCTTGCTGTGAGGTCCCTCCGCCTGCTCGGCATTTATGTGCAGATGAGGGATAATGTTATCAAGGATAAGCAGGAACGCAATTCCCAGCATAAAGCCCGCAGCCGCAGGGATCCACGCCGCCTTGCCCATATCCGCCGACTGCTCCATGGACGGGATAAGCAGGCTCCACACGGAAGCCGCCGTCATTACTCCTGCCGCAAAGCCTATAAGCGCTCTGCGCACGGAGATATGGAACTCATTTTTCATAAAAAAAACACACGCCGCTCCCAGAGATGTTCCCAGAAACGGTATCAGGATACCTCTTATTATTTCTGCCGTCATATTATGTTCCCCTTTCAGCTGTTATCAGTTAGCAAAAGCTAACCGCATACTATTTGTAAAGCCGAAGATGACCTCGGCTTACAATAAAAGTATATCACACTATTTAAAGCGTGTCAAGAACGTTTTTCATCTGTGCGCTCGCTGATGATATATCTGGGACGGTGCTTGACCTCCATATATATCTTGCCCACATACTCGCCGATAACTCCAAGGCAGACAAGCTGTATTCCGCCGATAAAGCAGATGATACTGGTCATACTTGCCCAGCCCGCAACGGTATGACCTATAAGAGCCATAACTACCGACCAGATAACGCCTATAAAGCTTATGATAGCAACTATAACTCCGATAGAAGCTATAAGTCTCAGCGGCTTTACACTAAGGCTTGTAATGCCGTCAATAGCAAGGTTCAGCATCTTTTTCAGGGGATAATGGGTAGTTCCCGCAATTCTCACATTGCGCTCGTAATAAACGGAAGTACTCTTGAAGCCCACCAGAGGGATAAGACCTCTCAGGAAGAGGTTTACCTCTTGATACTTGCTCAGCTCCTTCATGACTCTGTTGGAAAGCAGGCGGTAATCCGCATGATTATAGACAGTCTCAACGCCCATGGCGGACATGAACTTGTAAAAGCCCTCGGCAGTGACACGCTTGAAGAATGTGTCAGTATCACGCTTGCTGCGCACGCCGTAAACCACATCACAGCCGTCAAGATAAGCGTCCACCATATCGTCCATAGCGTTGATATCGTCCTGACCGTCGCAGTCGATAGAAATTGTCATATCGCACTTGTCGATAGAGTCCATAAGCCCTGCCAGCACTGCATTCTGATGTCCCCTGTTGCGGCTCTGGGAAATGCCCTTGAAATGCACATCCCGCTCAGCCAGACCGCAGATAATGTCCCATGTCTTATCCTTGCTGCCGTCATTTACGAAAAGAATGCGGCTGTCATCGCTTATCTTGCCCTTTCCGATAAGGGAAGTAAGCTTTTCAAGAAACATCTCGCAGGTAATGGGAAGCACCTCTTCCTCATTATAGCAGGGAATTATTATGTATAGTATAGGATCCATAGCATTGACCTCTTTAAATATCAATTTTTCTCAGCCTTTTCCTTCTGCTCTTCTTCGATCTCAACGTCAATTATGGGCACATCAACATATTCGTCCTCGGGAACCAGTTTGAAAGTGTGCATAATAGAACCCATAACACGCTCAGATGAATAGAACCGGAGCCTGTATCCCGGAAAGACCTTCTGCTCAAAATCGTCAATAACGTCCTGCTCAAGAATTCTGTCCTCAAAAGCACCCTCATCAAGATTAAAGGTTGCATTGCCGATAGTAACCTTGCCCTCATCGTTCTTATCATCGAAAACGTCCGCCGCCTTGAGCTGAGATGCGTCAATGACAATATAGCAGTCCTTGGTAAGGTCCATCTTTGCCATTTCGTCAAAATTAAATCTATAGGAATAGTTGGTAGTGGGGAAAACTCTGCTGCTGTGCATAAGCTTATCGGTGAAGCAGGTGGTGACCCACTCGGAATTAAGGCAGAGAATGTACTCGCTGTTAGGCGTGCAGGTATCCTCAAGCAGACCCTCGCCCATCATCTGGCTGGGAAAAAGGTAGCGCTTTGTGCAGAGGAGATTGTTGCTGACTATGGCAAGGCATACGGCAACGGCAGTGATCGGTCCCACAAACTTCTTTATGGGCTTTATCCATGTTACAATGTACCACACCGCTCTGAGGATAACGAATGCTGCCCAAGGCATTACCACAAAAAGGTATCTGTCGGTGTGTAAGAGCATTACATTGATATTAACGCTCAAAGAAACGACTATCATTTCAAAGGCAGTGCCCATAAGTGCAAAGAGGAAGAAAAAGTCAAAGTTCTTTCTTACATATTTCCATGCGTCTCCTGCCTTGCCCATGGCTTTTTTGAACCACTCTTCCTTGCGGAAAAGGAAGCCGAGAGGGATACATACCGCTGCCAGAAGTACAACAGCAACCACCACATATGAATACCATGATGTGGCAAAAGGAGAAATGCTGATGCCGGTTATGGCATTGAGTACGATAGAAGCGCAGCTTCTGAAGCTGTGGATAAGGGGCATTTTTGTGGCAAGTCGGCTCTCTGTATTCTCCATAAAGAAAAGGTGATGTATCGTTGCGGGGAAAACCGCAATAGAAAGTCCGATAGAGCCCAGCATTGTAAGGGCATACGCAAACATCATCCTGAACTGCTTTTTAAAAAGGTAATAGAAGCAGTAGCAGGCAGCTATTCCGAAAGCAGCCACAAGGAAATAATGGTGAGTGAGCGCACCCAGGAATGCGAATATTCCTATTTTAATAAGATTCGATTTTACCGTGCCTTCTCCGTAATAAAGGCGACAGTGATAGTAAAGATAAAGTATGCCGAACATTGTTACCAGAGAATACATTCTTACGAACACATTCAGGTTGATAAATCCGCAGCTGAATCCCCACATCACGCACAGGAGCAGCCCGAATACCTTTGACTTTGATGCTGTTTTTCCAAGCTTATAAAGGAACACCTGACCAACAGCCATGGCTGCAATATTTATCACATATCCGAACCATTTGGAAAATGTATCGGGGAAGAACGACGAAATGGTATGTAGCAATGTAAAATAAAGGGGCGGGTGCATATCTATGGACTGGTTATACCACACGGAATCGTATCTGAACTGCTCGCCCTTCTGGACGGTCAGATAATGCAGAAAGTCAGAGCCGTCCACCCACTTGTGGCACTTGGAAACGTCCTGAGAAAGGGTATCGCCGTATATAAAAGGCTCATAAAAGGAATTGGCAAGGCCATAGCTCCAGACCTCATCGCTGTGATAGCCTTCCTTTTCAAATATAAAATAGTAGGAAACCACCATTATCTGCAAGACTACTATAACGGCAAGTATAATATTGCATACCTTTGAATTTTCCGATATACTTTTCAGACGCTCTTTGAAACTCATAAGACTGCTCCTTATAATTTGCTTTATGTCGGATATCATTTTGATAAATTTCTGTAAATGCAAATTTTACAAATGACATCTTTATGATAAATTATATACTTTTTTACCCTGCTTGTCAATGATTTTATTCCAAATCCATTGACTTTAGTGTAAAAATACGTTATAATAATTAAATAATATTTTATGTATGTTTGGATAAATATGCTGTGCATCAAGGTAACAGCCTGTTTTTTCAGACAATTCTTTTTTCTATGCGCATTTATTCTACAAGGAAAGGACGTTTTTAATGCCTGAAAATACTACAAACGGCGAAAGCGAAAAGCAAAGCTTTTCACCGCTGACAAGTACATTTTACAGCAGATACACATGGCTTTCGGTGGTGTCTGTGATACCCGCAGCTGTGGCTGTTTTTATGGGTTCCGAAGATCTCGGATATATGATAGATGTGACCGCTGCGGCGCTCATCGTGATATTTTTCGGGATCACCAAGTATTCATTGCTGAAAAAAAGAGAAATTTCGCTGGATATGATGATAAAGAACGAAAAAGCTCTTGATTCACGTCTAATGGGCAGCCTTGGCGACATCGGCGGAATAGGAAGCACGGTGGCTGCTGTGGCAGGCATCGCATACGCTTTCATAAATCTGTATGTCAGGGACGGAGGCGTATTCTCCTCAGGTGATTTCTACATACCGCTGCTGAACATTTCGTCAAAGGCGATATCCATCGGCACGCTTCTTGCCTGCATAACATCAAAGGAAAGCATATCCGCTTCGCTTTACATAATAGCGGGACGCACCTTCAAGGCAAGCGGCAAGGAGCTTATCAAAAAAGCCTGTCGTGTGACCCACAGCACGGAGGCTATGAAATACCTGAGAAATATGGCAGTCATCAGGCTCACAACCTCATTATCCGTGGGAACAATATCGGTCATATGTATTGTCAGCGGCACAGGTTCGCCTTACAGCTGCATTCAGCTGGCGGTGATATATGTGCTGACGGCGGTTCTCTCCGATATGACAGCCTGCCCCAGCGGCAAGAGCTTCACCGAAGAAAAGCTTTCCCTCTGGGACAAAAAGCACAAGTCAATGTGCGCCATAAACAGCATAATGTTCGTGATAATAGGATTCTTCTTTATTTTCAGCTTCCCTATCCAGAGCGTTTACAGCAATTATTCCACTGTTAATCAGTACGATTATTATGAAGAAGTTGATACCACAATACAGGCATTTTCGGTGCCTGATACGGCGACCGAATCGGCTCCCCTGCTTACGGGACTTTTCCTTATCACAGTATTTATGATGGCTATAGTTTCGGCATCGTCTCTGACCGACAAGGACGACCTGGTGGGCGGATTTATTCCGTTTGCACATTACAAAACAGGTCTGATAGCCCTTGCAGCGGGCATAATCGTAACAGTGATATGCAGCATCATTTATCCTCATATGGCGCTTGACCCCTTACAGTGGCTTGTGGCGCTGAGCATTGCCTGCCTTATAATTATCATCAACATTATAAGCTTTGTGATCCTGAACAGAAGATCAAACTGATATAAAAAGCTTTACAGATCTCAAACCTGTAAAGCTTTTTTGTTATACAATTTTAAGCCGAATATCCGTATTCTCCGAACAGCAGACAGATATCACATATCCGTCAAGGAAAAATCGCCTGAAATAAAGGGCTGTGTCGGAAATGATATTATCCCCGTTGAGTGAAAAGTGCGCCTCACCCATTGCTGCAAGTCCCCTGCCGTCTGCCTTGGAGTAGGCTTCTTTCAGCGTCCAGAGGGTGGTGAAAATAATATCTCTGTCGCTCTCGGGAGCAGAGGATATAAGCTTCTCCTCCGCCTGAGAAAACACTCTTTTTACAGATCCTGCACTTACCTTTCGCAGCGCTTCGGCATCAACGCCGCAGACCTTATCCGATACCAAACACACTGCCAGACCGCTGCAATGGGCGATACTGAAGAATATACGAGGATACTCGGGCAGATATGGCTTTCCAAGCTTGCCATACGAAATATCGCTCTCGGTTATCATAATGCCGTATTCACTGCGCACTGCATTTATCAGCAGGCTGATCCCCTCGCTGTGCTGTACAGCTCTGCGGTCGTGACTGTCATCTATTCTCTTACAATAAAGCACAGCACCCTCCTACATAAGAAAAAAAGCGGGCACATATCGTACCCGCTTTTTACTTTATCCAATCAAAAAACAGCCTTTGCAAGGATAATTGCCTTACCCGCATTACCCTGCATCTTGATGTCACCGTTTGCGATAGCGGTCTCAATAGCCTTCTTGCCGGCAATAACGCCTGCGAAAACATCAGCATCAGCATCGATCTCGATATCAGCGCCACGGTAATCGAAAGGCTCAACGACTGCAATGCCGTTTGCAATAAGAATATAAAGGATGCCGTCAACAGAACCGAAAAGCTTTACCTGAGCTGCTACTCTGGCATCTACAGGAGCCTTTGCCTTGGCAACCTTTGCCTTGAACTTATCAACGATCTCCTCGTATGTAAGAACCTCTGCTGCAGCAGGAGCAGCTGTCTCAGCAACAGTCTCAACAGCAGCCTTCTTAGTTGTCCTTGCCATCATTATTCCTCCTAAAAACTTCTTATGATATTGATTCCCACAGTAGTTCATAATTATTTTATAGATTTATTATAGTATTATTGTACAGATTTGTCAATAGCCCTGCAAGACTTTCAGCATTTCAAACAAATACGCCAATTTAGCGATATATTTTTGTTAAGTTTTACACAATAAAAAAGAGCAGCCAAAGCTGACTGCTCTTTATAAAATCATATACTGTGTGAATTATTCCTTAACGCCGCCCAGTGCAACACCTTCAACGATAAATCTGGAAAAGATGAAGTAAACTACTACAACGGGGATAATGGAAAGCATGATAGCTGCGTACTTAGCACCGTAGTCAGCAAGCTTATCGTTGGAAATGATGGTGTTTACCATCATAGGAAGAGTGAGCTGCTCCTGCTCTCTTGAAATAAGGATCATAGAGGGCATATAGTAGTTGTTCCAGTTAGCAACGAAAGCGAAGATTGCCTGAACTGCGATAGCGGGCTTCATCATGGGGATACCGATGGTGAAGAAGGTTCTGTACTCATTGCATCCGTCGATTCTTGCAGCCTCAACGATCTCCAGCGGGAAGTTGGACTTCATTGACTGTCTCATGAAGAATACAACTGCCGGAGCAGCGATAGCGGGAATGATCAGAGGAAGGTAGCTGTCGGTAAGTCCGAGCTTGGACATGAACTGATAGAAACCAACTGATGTAACCTGTACGGGGATCATCATTACCGCAAGGATAATGGTGTAAGCTACGTTCTTGAGCTTGAAATCATAAACCACAAGACCGTAAGCTGTCATGCAGGAGAAAAGAACTGTAAGGAATGTTGTGGAGAATGCGATGATACCACTGTTCTTATAACCGATAAGGGCATTGTACTGTACCTTATTGGAGCTTGCCCATTCGTTCAGGGTACCGATGTTCTCAAAAAGCTTGAGATGAGGGATAAGTGAAACGCCGCTTCCTGTGATATCAACGGAAGCTCTTGTTGCGTTTACGATAAGGACATATATAGGGAGCAAGCTGATGATTGCAAGAAGGATCATTACAGCTGTTACAAGACCTGTTCTGATCTTTATGGCCTTGGTATTGCTCTTGGTTCCTGCCATAGTTGTACTCATGGATTACAGACCTCCCAACTTAGACTTTAATGCCTTGGAGCCCTTGCGCTCCTTTACCTTATTGTCCTTGTCTCTGTTAACAGCAAAGCAGATAGAGCCAAGAAGTGCAGTTACGATGAACAACAGTACCGAAGCCGCTGCCGAATAACCGTAGTTTGGCTTGAGGCTGTGGAAGTGGTTGTAGATGAATACTGCGATAGTCTCTGTATAGGGGTTCTGGGAAGTACCCATATTGTACAGATAAGGCATATCGAACATCTGAAGTCCGCCGATCATGGATGTAACCATTGTATAGAGCATGATAGGCTTAAGAAGAGGGATAGTGATGAGGAAGAACTGCTGGGAAGCAGAAGCTCCGTCAATGTTTGCTGCCTCAAAGAGTGAAGGATTGATGCCCATGATACCGGACATAAGCATGATGGTGGTATTACCGAACCACATCCATGTCTGAATAATCATGATCATTACACGGGACTGGGTCTTTCCTGTTACGAAAGGATAAGGTGCGCCGTCAACACCCCAGTTCATAAGCATCTTATTGATAGCACCGAACTGTGAATCGGAGAAAAGCATTACGAAGAGAGCCGCTACTGATGCCGCAGTTATAATATTCGGCATATACATAACGATCTTGTAAAATCCCTTACCTTTTATTTTCAAGTAAGCATCTGTGAACCAGGCTGCAAGCAGAAGTGAGATAATGATCTGCGGAATGAAGTTACCGAACCAGAGGATAAGAGTGTTCTTCATAACTCTGAAGAAGTCATTTCTTACAGCCTTAGCCTGTCTTGTTTCGGCATAATAAACGTTTCCGTTATCATCAGTCTTCTGACCCTGACCGGTCAGGATAGCTCTGAAGTTGTCAGTTCCTACCGACTCGGTTATAACTGAACCGTTGCTCTGTGTGCTAAGATAAAATGTATTGAACAGTGGATATATCTGAAAAAACGCATAAATTATAAAGAATGGAAGGATGAACAAGTAACCATACTTAGCATAACTTATAGAGCGACTTTTCATGTTTGAGCCTGATACCATAAAAATTCTCCCCTCAAAATAAAAAATAAAGTGCTTTTTTTACATTTATGGGGCAGACAAATCTGCCTGCCCCATTGATGTAAAAAGTTATTTAAGCAGTTGTACAGTTTGCTTTTCGATTATTCAAAATCAGAGTAATCGAGTTCAGGGAGAGAACCTGCAACCTTGTCAACGAAGCCGTCGATAGTAGCATCAACAGAATCGTAAGCACCCTGGCAGTACTGAGTTACAGCGTCGTTGAATGCCTGCTTGATAGTGGAGTCGTATTCAGTGATACCACCGGCCATATCGATCTGAGCAGCAACGTCGTTGAGAACTTCGAACTGGTTCTGACCGCCGAGAACACCTTCACCTGCGTAAGTACCGTCAGCAAGGATACCCTCCATTGCCTTCTTGTTGGATACGAACTCACCCTTGGACTCTGCATATGCACGAGCAGTATCAGCGTCAGAAGTGAAGAAAGAGATGAATTCCTTAGCAAGCTCGGGGTTGTTGCATCTTGTAGCAACAGTTGCCCAAGTACCGCCCCAGTAGAAAGGCTGAGGTCCAACTACTACCTTCCACTTACCGTATGTAGCTCCGCCTTCGCCGCCGGCAGCCTGAGTAAGGATGGAGTTACCGAAGCCCCATGTGGATACGAAGTAACCCATTGTGGAATCGGTCTGACCAGCTGCATACCAGTCTGTGCTCCACTGAGCAAGATCCTTAACAACGTAGCCGTTGTCGTACATGGACTTAGCGAGGTCGATGAACTTCTTGCACTCGTCATCGAGCTGAAGCTTGTTATCAACTACCCAAGGAGTCTTTCTTGCAGCGGAGAATACCTGCCATACAGCACCCATTGTGGAGGTGAGAGCTGTTCCGCCGTTGGAAGCGTCCTTAACCTTAGCAGCAGTATCAACGAACTTATCCCAGTCAGAAACGAGAGCCTGGAAATCGTCAGGAGTTGTAACGTTCAGGTACTTCTCAGCGAGGTCTTCTCTGTAGCAGAATCCGCCTGCAGCAGCCTGCCAGGAAAGACCCTTCTGAACGCCGCTTGTGGACTTACCGATCTCAAGAGTATAATCGTAGAGGTCAGCGTAGTCAGCATCGGTGAATCCGATATCGGAAAGGGGCTTGGTAGCGTCGTCATCATTGATGTACTTGAGAGCCCAGTCAGCTTCAACGAACATGATATCAGCATCGTTGGATGCGTCTGCAAGGTAAGCATCGTAGTTCTCAGCAGCCTCGCCGCCGCCGCAACCAAAGCTCTTTACATTGAACTCGTCCTTGGAGTGACCTGTCTTCTCGCAGAAGAGAGCGAGCATGGGGTCGATATCATCGGTGTTCCAGCAGAGAACTGTGAGCTTGTCGCCGTCAGCAGCTGTATCAGCAGCAGCGGTGTCATCAGCAGCTGCAGTATCATCAGCAGCAGCATCGTCAGCAGCTGCAGTATCGTCAGCAGCAGCATCTGCAGCAGCAGTGGTAGTATCAGCTGCGGAATCGGTAGCAGGTGTTGTGTCGTTGCCGCAAGCAGCGAACATGGAACCAGCCATTACAACAGATGAAATCATTGCAAGAGTCTTCTTTAAATTCTTCATTTGGTTTTTCCTCCTTAATGATATATTATATTTTAAAATTTAAAATATAATAGCGTGGTTTTTATCGGTTCAGATCTCTGACCGATGCTCCTTCAAGCAGATTTCCTTTTATTATGAGCGGAGGCTCATTTGCGGAGATCTCCTTGTTTATCAGTGAGATAAGTCTTTTCGCCGCTTCGGATCCCAATCTATCGGTGTCCTGCCTGATAGTTGTGAGCCTCGGCCTCAGAGCCTGTGACAGCACGATACCATCGTATCCCGCTATGGAGATGTCCTCCGGAACAGACAGCCCCAGCTCCTCCAATGCATTCAATGCTCCCAATGCTGCAAAATCGTCCGGCAGAATGATGCACGTCGGTCTGTCGCTGCAAGACAAGACCTTTTTTACAAGAAGCTCGGCACACTTGGTATCATGGTAGCGCCCCTGCAAAAGGAATTCGCTCCTGATATTTATATTCAGGCGAACCAGTGTTTCCTTGAAAGCCTTTACTCTTATCAAGGTAACGTCTGAAGGATCGCCGTAAATATACGCAATTTTTGTATGGCCCTTGCCTGCGATATACTCCACAAGCTGCCTCATTCCCGTTTCATTGTCGGAAACCACCGAAAGGTGATTCTGAGGCACATGGTCGATGCTGACAATGGGAACATTGCTTGCAAAAAGCTCATCAAGAGTGCTCTTGTCAACGTAATCATCAACGCTGACTACCACCACTCCGTCCACATTGCGGTACATGCAGTGCTCATACGGGGTCATTTTCCGTTCGCCGATATTTCCGCTGATAAACGTAATATCGTACCCCTCGGACTCGGCTTCTTTCTTGAAGCTGTCGAGCACCGAAGCAAAATAGTTCTGGGTAAGACCGCTGTTCGTCTGTTCTGTGAAAAGAACACCGATGTTATATGTACGGTTCGTTTTCAGCGCCCTTGCCTGGGAATTGGGGAAATATCCCATCTTCTTTGCAGTTTCCTGCACAGTCCGCTTTGTGGTTTCGCTCACATCTTTGTGGTCATTGAGCGCTTTGCTGACAGTAGCAATCGAAACGCCGCAGACCGCTGCAATATCTTTGATTGAAACCATAATAAGGATACCCCGGTTCATAAGTCTGACCGGAAGCCGTTTGTAAAATATGCACACATTACTGACACATATCTTACAGGTTCTGAACACCTTGACTAAGCGCAACACGCTTTAAACGTTTTCGCTTCCAGTGATTTAAATATACAACCGTTTCACCAAAAAGTCAATGGTTTTTATTCAAGATACGAAAAAAATAGTTGTTTTGCACAAGAGAGCATTTTCATTTTATAGCAATGTGACAGACAATTCTTCGCAATCAGGTATAAACCCGTCATAAATTTCTGACGTTCCCCACTAAAAAGCATAACGGTTTACGAAAAATATTATGCAGATTACTGTCACTTTTACCCTCTTTTTTGCATACTTGTGAATAATATAAAAAGGCGGCTGCCGAAACCTTTGCCTCGGCAGCCATCTTTTTTATTCGATCACACGGTAGTTATCGGAAGCATTTTCCTTCGTGGCATACTCGGAAACGTTCAGCACCTCGACCTTCAGGGGCTTTGAGCCCATGCAAATCTCGATGATGTCCCCCACCTTCACGTCATATGACGCTCTGGCAGCCTTTCCGTTCACAAGCACCTTATCGGCATCGCACGCCTCGTTTGCCACAGTTCTGCGCTTGATGAGCCGTGTCACTTTCAGATATTTGTCCAGTCTCATATTTAGTCCTCCGCATAAAAAAAATTGCGCCGCTTTATTCAGACGGCGCAGAGCATATGTTTGCAATTACTTAACGTCAACAGCGTCCTTGAGAGCCTTGCCTGCCTTGAATGCGGGAGACTTTCTTGCAGGAACGAGAACCTTTTCCTTGGTTCTGGGGTTGATTGCTTCCTTCTCCTTCTTGTCTCTTACCTCAAAAGTACCGAAGCCTACGATCTGTACCTTATCGCCGTTGGTGAGAGCCTCTGTGATGGAAGCTACTGCTGCGTTAAGAGCCTTCTCGGAATCCTTCTTGGAAAGCTCGCTCTTCTCTGCGATTGCGTTGATAAGATCTGCCTTTGTCATTGTCTTTACCTCCATAAAATTTAGCGCATAAAACGCTTATTTATTGATTTTTCGCTTTCTGCCAGTAAGCGTCCAGCGTATCTATGTCAAGGGAACGCATATCCTTCCCTTCACAGCGAACCATATTTTCCGTCTTTTCAAATCTGTCAACGAATTTATCTGCGGCACGGGTAAGCAGCTCCTCAGCGTCATAGCCCTTTTTGCGGACAACGTTTACAGCCGCAAAGAGCATATCGCCCAGCTCCTCAGCCTCATTCTCGGCCGATGCTGCCTTTACCTCTTCTATCTCGCTTTCAAGGGACTTCAAAGCTGCCTCGGCATCGGGGAAATCCATGCCTGCACGCTCCGCACGCTTGCCTATCTTCTGCGCCCTCATAAGAGCGGGAAGAGCGCCGCAAACGCTCCTGAGAGTTTCGGTATAGGTCTCCTGACCCTTGGTCTTCTGCTTGATGTCGTTCCAGTTTCTGAGAACGTCCTCGCTGTCCTTCACCTTTACCTCGCCGAAAACGTGGGGGTGACGGACAATAAGCTTCCGGCAAACATCATTTACAGAGTCTGCAAATGTAAATCTGCCCTGTTCCTCCTCAATTCTTGCGTGGAATACCACCTGGAGCAGAACATCGCCCAGCTCCTCCCTGAGAAGCTCGCTGTCCTCAAGGTCGATAGCCTCGCAGACCTCATATGTCTCCTCGAGAAAATCCTTTCTTATGGACTTATGATCTTGCTCCCTGTCCCATGGGCAGCCGTTTTCGGAACGGAGGATCTCCATTATCCTAAGCAGATCGTTTATGTCATATCTGTCCTTGAATTCAAAATCCATTTTTAAAAGACTTCCTCTCACGGGATTGGAAAAGTTCAAGCCCCAAACGGCTTGAAACCGTCCTTTTAATATATTAACCGATAAATCCGAATAATTCAAGTGGGTTTTTGAATTTTTTCAAGAAATCAGCATTTTTAACGTACTTTTCGTAATTACGCCCGAAAAATATGTGCTTAATATGTAAATTATTGCTCCCGTAAGGCATGAAACGGCGGTTTTTATCATTATATGAGAGCCTGTGGGAAGCTGTTTTGCGGTGATGAACGCTCCCGCTGCGCAAAGCGCTCCTGCGGCGAATATTTTTGCACAAATCCCCATTGTCCGCCGCAGTCTGAGACCGCCGTGGGAAGCCAGCGCCCAAAGGGACATGACGCAGATAACAATGTAACAGATGAGTGTTGCTATAGCCGCTCCCGTAACGTTAAGTCCCGGGACAGATGTGAGGATAAGATTTCCCGCAAGCTTAACCGCCGCACCTATGCCCATGAGCTTCACGGGGATATCCGCCCTGTCCGCCGCCTGGAGCACCGAAAACGCCGCTGACGATATGCAGACAAAGGGCACGGCAAGTCCCAGAACCCTCATGGCATCTGCGCACACGGCTATCTCCACCGTGCGGCCTGAGAAAAGGAGCGTAAGTATCTCCTCCGCAAGGACGGAAATGCCCAGACCTGCGGGAACGGATATGACAGCCGCCGCAAATATCACCCCTGCGGAGCATTCACCCAGCCGCTTGTCATCGCCCGCAGCCTTTGCCGCAGAAGCAGCAGGAAGCATGCTTTTTCCAAGCATATTTGTAAGCGATGGTATCAGATTGAAAAGCGTCACTGCCAGCCCCGTAAAGCTGCCGTAAATGAAATTTGGCATATCATTATAAGATATCCCCGAGCCGAGAAGGTGTGAGAACACCCACGGTGTCTTTGCAATGACCGTTTTGAGGGAGCGCATAATGGTCACAAGGTCAATAAGGGAGGTAAGGTTTATGACCAGTGCTCCTGCCGCCATGGGAACGGCAGTTCTAAGCAGCTCACGGTCTATCTCCCTGCGTCGGCGGACGTCAGCTTTTCCCCTGCCCTTTATCATTATATAGATAAGCCCCGCAAATGAGGACAGCGTTACGCCCATAACGGCAGCCGCAGCCGCATATGGCACAGCCGCTTCCTCAGCCGTCACTCCCCTGCCCGTGCAGCCCGTGAGCCTGAGGAAATCCTCGGGGTAACTTTTGGCAAACCAAATGCAGCCGCCGCAGAGGACTAGTCCCAATATGGTCTTTGCAAAACCCTCTATGACCTGTGAAACGGCGGTGGGATACATATTTCTCATGCCCTCGAAATATCCCCTGTAAACGGAAACAAGGCAGCCTGCCAGCACCGAGGGGGCTATTGCCATAACGGCGGGCAATGCCTTTATATCCCCCGAAACAAATCTGCACAAGGGATATGCTCCTATAATTATTATAAGTGTACCCACAGCTCCCACAGCTCCGAAAAGCCTCAGCGCCGCAGATTTTATCTCCCCTGCGCTGTGCCTGCCAGATGCCTCAGCAGCTGCCACAGCCTTTGCCGCAGCTGACGGCAGCCCCGTTACCGACACAGCATAAACGGGCATAAAAATGCCGTATGCCGCCGAAAAATATCCCATGCCCGTACCGCCCAGCATATTTGCCAGCGGTATCCTGAAAACTGCGCCCATTATCTTCACTATCAGCGCTGAGACCATTAACACGGCAGAACCGTAAAGAAAGCCTTGTTTTTTCAATTTATCACTCCCGAAACGTCACAACATCAAAAATTTGCCCCTACAGCAAGTCCATATAAAAATATATGTTGCGTTTTTCGGGAATATGTGGTATAATCTGTTTATACATATACTGATAAAAGGAGATATTCTATGAAATACACATTTTCCGATAAGATATCAAACCTTAAACCCTCTGCTATAAGAGAGATACTTAAAATGACATCTGACCCCAACATAATCTCATTTGCGGCAGGAAATCCCGCCCCCGATGCTTTCCCTGTGGAGGAGATCCGCCGCATTACTGCCGATATACTGGAAAAGAACCCCATCGCAGCTCTCCAGTACAGCGTTACCGAGGGCTATGCTCCCCTGCGTGATGCAGTAAAGGCAAGACTTGCTTCACAGCACTCCTTCGTTCCCGAAAAGGACGAGCTTATCATCACATCGGGAGGTCAGCAGGCTTCCGAGCTTTCCTGCAAGGTATTCCTCAACGAGGGCGACACACTTTTATGCGAAAGCCCCAGCTTTGTAGGCTGCCTTAACGCATTCAAGTCCTACAACTCAAAGCTTGTGGGAATCGAAATGGACGATGAGGGCATCAAGGCAGACGACCTTGAAAATGCTGTTAAGGAAAACAAGAACGTTAAGCTCCTTTATGTTATCCCCAACTTCCAGAACCCTTCGGGAAGATGTATGTCCGCTGCCCGCAGAAAGGCTGTTTATGACCTTGCCTGCAAGTATGACTTCATTATCCTTGAGGACAACCCCTACGGCGAACTGAGATTTGCAGGCGAGGATATTCCCTCGATCAAGTCTCTTGACACTGAGGGCAGAGTTATTTACGCAGGAAGCTTCTCCAAGGTGATCTCCCCCGGCATGAGAGTTGGATTCGTTGCAGCTGCTCCCGAGATAATCTCCAAGATAGTAGTATGCAAGCAGGTATCGGACGTTCACTCCAATATCCTTGCTCAGATGATATGCCACAGAATACTCACCGAGTACGACTTCGACGCTCACATTGCAAAGCTCCGTGAGATATACAAGAGAAAATACACGATCATGGCTGAAAGCATCGAGAAGTATTTCTCCCCCAAGGTAACTGTCACCAAGCCTCAGGGCGGTCTGTTCATCTGGGGAACTCTTCCCGATGGTGCGGATATGCAGAAATTCTGCAAGGAAGCCGTTATGAGAAAGGTAGCTGTAGTTCCCGGCAACGCATTCCTTACCGATGACACAATGCCCACCACCAGCTTCCGTATGAACTTCTCCACACCCACAGACGAGCAGCTTGTTGAGGGCTGCAAGATACTGGGCGCTCTCACCCACGAGATGTTTGACTGATAAATCTTGATTTGAAAGGATAAATAACCATGGAAACACAGGAAAAAAAGATAATTTTCAGCGGAATACAGCCCACAGGCACATTCACCCTCGGCAACTACATCGGCGCTATCCGCAACTGGGGCAAGCTCCAGGACGACTACAACTGCATCTACTCTATCGTTGACATGCACGCTATAACAGTAAAGCAGGACCCTGCTCAGCTGAGAAAGCATACTATCGAGGCATATGCCCTCATCATGGCCTGCGGCGTTGACCCTCAGAAGTCCATCGCTTTCATTCAGAGCCACAACAAGTGCCACGCTGAGATGAACTGGGTGCTCTCATGCTCCACACAGTTCGGCGAGCTTTCCAGAATGACACAGTTCAAGGCAAAGTCCGAAAAGCACCCTGACGATATCAACGCAGGTCTGTTCACATATCCCGTGCTCATGGCAGGTGATATTCTTCTTTATCAGACTGACCTGGTTCCAATCGGCGCAGACCAGAAGCAGCACCTTGAGCTTTCAAGAAACGTTGCTCAGCGCTTCAACCAGAAGTACGGCGAGCTGTTCAAGATTCCCGAGCCTTACATTCCCGAAAAGGGCGCAAGGGTAATGAGCCTCCAGGACCCCACCAAGAAAATGTCCAAGTCCGACGAAAATCAGAACGGCTGCATCTACATTCTTGATGATAAGGACACCATTGTAAGAAAGTTCAGAAAGGCTATCACCGATTCCGACTCCAAGGTAAGATACGCTGAGGGCAAGGACGGTATAAACAATCTTATGACCATCTATTCCGTTGTCACTGGCAAGAACTATGACGAGATAGAGCAGGAATTTGACGGCAAGGGCTACGGCGACTTCAAGACCGCTGTAGGCGAGGCTGTGGCTGACCATCTGGAGCCTGTACGCACCGAATATGCACGCCTTATCGCTGACAAGGCATACATCAAGGAGTGCTACACCAAGGGCGCAGAGCAGGCAACAAGAATTGCTCAGAAAACTATGTCCAAGGCTTACCACAAGGTCGGCTTCGTTGACATCAGATGACCTGACACACCCGAAAAATCAGCTCCCGAATCCCTGCGGCTTCGGGAGCTTTTTGTTACTGTGACCATGAAAGGACATTTTAAATGAACAGCAAGCTCATTCCGACAGGCTGCTTTACGGCATCGGTGCTGTCGCTCATCATATCAATATCAAAGTACATTTCATCGGGCAATTCTGAGCTGCTTGTGGGCGGCGTGATACTTACGATACTTTTGGCAATCGTGGGGCTGAGGGTGCTTTTAAAGGACAGGCCATCGCTTTTCAAGGGAATACTTGCCCTGTCGCTGATGATACTCTGCGGAGGTATCGGCGTTTTCATCGGCATATGCGTATATGAATCCGGCGATGCGGATATCAAAGCGGTGTATATCGGCATCGGCTTCGGTCTGTTTTGCACTGCAGTGGGAATATGTATGTTATTTATGTTCAAAAACCTATACAAGACATTTTACAGCCCAAGCTATCCCCTGACCAGATATACAGCAGAAAAGGTTCGTGAGGCATATGCCTTTCACCGTGGTGAAAATGACCCAAAGCAGCTTATTGAAAGGGAGCTTGCTCCCAATGCTCTGACAGTCGGAAAAACGGGTCATCTTGACAGGCTCACAGCGCTTATAGACAAATGCGGCTGCTCCCGTGATGAGTTCAACGCAGATTATTACAAGGGCGAGATATTCCGAGGCGATATGTGTATGCTGAATGTGGGAGATATTTTCACCATCTACTGCGATATGGGCGCAAATCAGTTTGTTTTCAGAAACAGCGACATAATTTATGTGGGGCCTTACATTGAGACAGATGAGGTCTCGGGCATGACGGTACAGCGCTTTAACATCAAGCTGCGCATAAAGGGCGAAGAGGTCTATCACGTTCTGCGCATCGCCCAATACATGGACAGACCTGTTCTTGACGCATTCAGAAAACGCCGTAAGCTGCTTGACCCTGAGTGCGAGATATTTGATTATCCGTACTGATGACTGTATAAATGTAATAGCAGTCAAACTTATTTGACTTGCAGAATTTTTTATGCTATAATATCCGCTGAAAGCAGTAAGCATTAGCTAATAATCACTTTCAGATCGGAGTGCATTATGAAGAAAATAACTTTTTCAAACAGCAATGACGGATTTTACGGTACATATTATATAAATCCCAACGGTGCGGATAATGCGGTGATAGGACTGTTCGGTGACGACCCTAATGATTACATGGCAAAATGCGGTGCTAAATGGCTGCACAAAAACGGTGTAAATGTTATGTGTATGTCGCCTGACGTAAAAAACTACAGCCACGTGAACTATCCTCTGGAAAGGATAGGAACTGCTATCAAATGGCTTAAAAGCAACGGCAACAAAAAGATAGGCATAATGGGAATGAGCACTGCGGGAATGGATTCCATAGCTGCGGCTTCATACTATCCCGACATCACACTGACTTTCGGGCTTACTCCCAGTGATTTCATCTGGCAGGGATTTGAACAGGGCGAAAAGGACAGCTGCAAGGAATGGCCCATTCCAAATGCGTCCACCCTTTCATGGGAAGGCAAGCCTATCGCATATATGCCATTCGTTTATCAGCATCCCGAATATTATCGCATAATAGAAGAGGAAACCAAGGGTTCGGGCGATGTAACACGCAGCACAAAACTGTTTATCGACTCGGAAAAGGCAAGAGAGCACACCGAAGAAGAGATGATAAAGGTCGAGAACATCAAGGGCAAGCTTATCCTTATCGGAGCAGAGGACGACAGCTTCTGGGAGACGGGAAAATATATCCGCCGTATGGATAAAAGACTGCAGGAACACCCTCACAGCTGCGACTATGAGGCAATCGTTTATGAGCACGGAACTCATTTTGTCCTGCCCGAATCCCTGCTCAGAACAGCTCTTCCCGTAGGACTTAAATTTGTGCTCAAATTTGTATTCAGGGCAGCAAAGGAATATCCCAACGAGTGCGAGGCAACAAGAAAAGATATTGACAAGCGGCTTTCGGCGGCTATAAAAGAGTGGATCGCTAAGTAAAGAACGCACGCCCGGCCTCCGATGTTCCTTTGAAAAGCTCTTACAACTATTTAAAGGAGTCAGCATGAAGATCATCGAATACTACAGCTGCGGCGACCAAGGCAGCTATCTTTCGCAAATAAAGCAGTCGGACTGGGGAGCGGGACAATATCTGTATGAGCTTCTCCGTGACGGCAGCCTGAAAGCTCTCTGCGGTGAAAGCACACGGGTGCTTATGCTTACCGAGGGCGGAAAACTTATGGCTTTCTGCACCCTTGCGGACAAGGACGACATTCAGCCCACGGAGCTTTCGCCGTGGATAGGCTTTGTATATACATTCCCAAGTATCGTGGAAAGCGGCTTGCAGGCTATCTGCTAAGCTATGCGGAGGAAGTAGCTCGGAGCGAGGACAGGGAGTTTGTCTATATCTCCACTGACCATGTGGGGCTGTATGAAAAATACGGCTATGAGTTTTTTGATAAAATGCAGTCCGTCTCGGGAGAAATTTCAAGGGTTTACCGCAAGAGCCTGAAATATGACATCATCGGCAGGACGGTAAACGTGAAGATTGACCGACCCATGGGCAGCTGTCACCCGAAGCACGGTTATGTTTATCCCGTAAACTACGGCTATGTCGATGGCATGATCGCCCCTGACGGCGAAGATCAGGACGTATATGTGCTGGGCGCAGACAAGCCTCTCAGCGAGTTCACGGGCAGGATAATTGCCGTTATCCACCGCTTTGATGATATGGAAGAAAAGTGGGTGGCTGCTCCTGAGGGCATGAGCTTTACCAAAGAGGAAATTTACAGGCAAGTGGAATTTCAGGAGAAATTTTTTGACAGCGAAGTGAGAATGTGATATAAAACAGCCCGCTCTCGGATATCTGAGAGCGGGCTGTTATTTTTATAAAATACATTATAAAAAATATAAAAAATAAAAACCACGCAGAAAATTCTACGTGGTTTTTATGGTGCGCTGCAAGGGACTCGAAAGAGTACATTTCTTTATTTTTATAAAAATCAATGTTGCATTTAAGCAATAAGCTTGATTTAAAGCCATTTATTTGTTGATAAAGCACAGCACTTGATGCCTATAAAATAAATAAACGGTTCTGAAAATCAAACCGTGTAAACGCAATAATCGCCAAAATTCTGACCATACTAAAGATGCAGTCCAAACAGGGCAACGCTGAGGAGCGACCCGACGCAGACTGCGGAATAAAACGGTGAAGAGCAGTGACAGAAATGTTGCTGCTTTTCTTCATCTTCACCGGATATTCCCAAAGCGGATAAACCTCAAGGGAGTATAGCCTTGTTCCAAGGCTTGGGCAGAACCCTCATCAGCCGTCAGGCTGCAAACCTGTCCTCAAAGAAAATCGCAAGCTGAGAATACGCAAGTTCCCAGTCACGAACAGGCATTGTCCACTTCTTTGAGATCTCTTTTACGCTCAAAAAAATGATTTTTCTGATTGAATCATCAGTCGGAAAAATTGCCTTGGATTTGGTGAATTTTCTGACCATTCTGTGGTAACTCTCAACTGCATTCGTTGTATATATTATCTTCCGTATCTCTTGCGGATATTCAAAGAAAGTAGTTAGTTCTGACCAGTTTTTGTCCCATGATTTTAAGATGTTGGGATACTTTAGGATTTGTTTGCAAATCCATTCCCATATTTTCACGAAACTCTTCCTTTGCATATTCTGCGTCATCAAGATTGACCGTACCGTAGATCTTCTTGAGGTCTGCACACACTGCTTTTCTGTCTTTGTAGGGTACAAATTTGCAGCTGTTTCTTATCTGATGAACGATACAGAGCTGATTTTTTGTTTTTGGAAATATTGCATTTATTGCGTCACAAAGTCCTGTCAAATTGTCTGTGACATCATCTTCTGAATGGAAGCTGGCTATGAAAATGTCCGTAACACCGCGGTTTTTCAGGTCTGAGCATATACTTGCGTAGAAGCTTGCGGACTCATTTTCGGATATCCATGTGCCCAAAATTTCCTTCTGTCCCTCCATATTTATGCCAAGCACGGAGTACACGCATTTGCTGATGATCTTGTTGTCTTTTCTTGAATTGAAAACAATCCCGTCAAAGAAAACTACGGGGTAAATTTTGTCGAGAGGACGGTTCTGCCAATCATTTACCTCCGGAAGAATTTTGTCGGTTATTCGGGAAACAAGTCCCTGAGAAATTTCTGCACCATAGATTTCTCTTAGGGTATTTTCAATATCACGCTGGGACATTCCCTTTGCGTACATTGCCATGATCTTCTGCTCAATTTCATCGGTGTGAGTCTGTCTTTTTTCGATGACCTTAGGCTCAAATTCTCCGTTGCGGTCACGTGGAACAGATATTTCACATTCGCCGTAATCGCTGGTGATAGTTTTCTTGCCATATCCGTTTCTGCTGTTGCCGGAATTGTTGCCGAGAGCAGAGTTTTTCTCATATCCGAGATGTTCGTCCATCTCAGCTTCAATCATCTGCTCAATCGTTCCTGCAAACAACTTCTTCAGCTTTGCCTGAATATCTCCTGTTGTTTCACAGTCTGCCATCAGAAGCTGAACGAGCTCCATTTCCTTTTCGCTTAATCCGTGATTTCTGTTTTTCATACCAATTTACCTCCAAATTTCTTTGTGGTTATTATTGGCATTTACACAGTTTATTATTCAGACTCAAATAAACGGGTTATAAAGTGGGTTATTTCTCATTTTCTTTATCTAATTATTGTCAAAAATCTCTTGCGTTTTTATGCTTTATCACGATTCAAAATAATCTCATGTAAATAAACGCCATAGATATATCCATTCTATAAGCTGTTCTTTGAGTTAAATTTTGGGAATATGGCTATTAGGCTATTATGCTTAACATATATAACTTAAAGACAACTTAACTAACAAATCAATATCTTCCGAACTTCGCCTTTTTATATATTCCGTAATGAAAACGATATGTTATATTATTGCCATCGGGTATTTCAGGGGTAATATTGTAAATTTCTCTTTCTCGGTACGAAAAGTGAAAGTAATAATTTCCGTTGTTTGTATGTTCAATAGCCACTATCATATTATTATCATACAATAATTGAAGCAATTGTTTCTTATCTTCAACAAATGCAGGAATATCATTTGCATTATCAAGTATATAATCTACAAATTTATCATAATTCTGCTCAAACATTTGATAAGTAAAGTCAGCATTTTCGAAAAAATCAAAAAATTTTATCAAAATTTTGAACTCATCACCTGAATAATAAAAAGAAAGTTGATCTTTCAATGAACTCATAAAATAATCAGAATAATTATTTTGAAAATTATTACTTTCAAAACACTCCATGGAAAATTCTTTAGATTTTCCCATACCTTTTTGGAGCATCTGTTCTTTTATATAAATCATAATTATTAGGATATCTCTGGGGCGAGATAAAGATATTCTTAAAAAATCCATAAAAGCTGTTCTTCCATCGTCACTTTTCCATTTAAAGTAGTATTTAAAATAATCATCAATATTTGAATTTGATGTTTGATCATAGGAAAGAATTTTTTTTGCAATTTGATATAAATTTGAGCTTTCATAATCATCATATGTAGTAGTCCAATCCAAGTAAACTGAATTATCCACTAACTTATTTGTTGCGTTTTGTAAAGATAAAGAATTATATATATCTGGTCTTAATAATAACACTACTCTTAAAATATTTTGGCTTCCTTTAACGTTTGCAAATAAAGAAGTATTTAAATACCACATTGCATTTGATAGTCCTTTAATACACTCAATATAATCATTGTATGGGATAGAATCCGGTCTAATATCAATCCCATCAATAAATAATACTATATCCTTCTTTAAGCTGATTGTTGACAGAGCTTCAGAAAACTTTTTTTCTATAAAATAGAGATTATGCTGAAAACGTGTCTCACTGAATTCTATGTTTTTAGATTTTGTTCCTCCAACTTCCGAAACCGTTGATAATATTTTTGCGACTATTTCACTTTCGTCCATTATTTTCAAAATGGTAGCAATTTCTGGAATGAACGCATTCATGTAATAACGATAGATTTACAATATAAGTGCAACACATGGAAAAAATAATGACACATAAAGCAACTCGTGTTATAATGGGAGTAACCACACAACCATAAACAGGAGGAGCAATATGTGC
>CABIZB010000002.1 GCA_902363145.1 Oscillospiraceae bacterium
AGTTTTCTTTTGAGTCAAGCCTCTCTTGCGAGACAGCTTATTTATTATATCACATCTTTTTGAGTTTGTCAAGTACTTTTTTCAACTTTTTTCAAATTCTTTTTCGATGTGTCCCTCAAGCTTTTTAGCTCTCGGTTTGTTTGTCTCTCTCGGAGAGAGCTTTTATATTATATCATATACAGCCCCTCTTGTCAAGCCTTTTTTTGCTTTTGGATAACTGCACAGCGTCATAGCATTTCTTGTCGAATTTTAGCGACAGGGTGCACAAAAGATTTGCGTTATCAGACTTTTGTAACTATTACACTCTCTTTTATACTCCCTTCACTCTTTATATTCGCACTTATACATATATATCTGTCTGTGCTTATATATTTCCTCTGCCATCTTTTATCATTTATATAGTTATATAGTCTATCCTTTTCAAAACCGAATATACATATAACATACATTATATCCCCTGCCTGATATCCACTCACCTCTCAGCAGCTTATACTATATGATATCCTCTCATTCATATAACTGTCAGACTCCAATACACGTTGTATTATCTTTTTCTCTTTTCTTTTCATTATATGTACTTATTCCCCCCAAAAAACAGGCGTTTGTATATATTGACCAATCAATATGTTAGATTAGTCGAATTTATACTTCAAATCTCCAAAAATTAGCATATGATAACAAAAGGTCTTGACATACGACAAAATCGGGTGTATTATATATTACGGTTAGTGAGAGCTAACCATATTAAATGACATTAAGTTAGCTTAATCTAACTTAATAAATAAGGCGGAGGAAGATATGATGCCGTTAACTTTAGCAACTGCAGGAGAAGAAAACATCATTAAAAAAGTAGGCGGAAATCCCGAGACAAGAAAGTTCCTTGAGAACCTTGGCTTTGTTGCAGGCGGAACCGTTACCGTTATCAGCGAGATAAGCGGCAACGTTATCGTCAACGTCAAGGAATCAAGAGTAGCCGTTTCAAAGGAAATGGCAAGCAAGATCATGGTATAATAAGGAGGAGGTTTTATAATGACACTCAAAGAAGCAAAGATCGGCTCAACAGTCACTGTAAAGAAGCTGACAGGCGAGGGCGCTGTAAAGCGCAGAATTATGGATATGGGTATCACCAAGGGTACCGAGATCTATATCCGTAAGGTAGCTCCCCTGGGCGATCCCATTGAGGTAACCGTCCGTGGATATGAGCTTTCGCTCAGAAAAGCTGATGCTGAAATGATTGAGATCGGCTGAGCCGTTTCGATTTTAGCATAGGCACAAGTTAGCGTACTCAAACTTTATTGAAAGGATCTATGATATGGAAATTAAAATCGCACTTGCGGGCAACCCTAACGCAGGTAAAACCACACTGTTCAATGCGCTGACAGGTTCAAACCAGTTCGTAGGTAACTGGCCCGGCGTAACAGTTGAAAAGAAAGAGGGAAAACTCAAGGGTCATAAGGACGTTGTTATCACTGACCTTCCCGGTATCTACTCTCTTTCCCCTTACACCCTTGAAGAAGTAGTTGCAAGAAACTACCTCATCACCGAGCGCCCCAACGCTATCCTCAATATTATTGACGGTACTAACCTGGAGCGTAACCTTTACCTCACCACTCAGCTGGTTGAGCTTGGAATCCCCGTTGTATGCGCTATCAACATGATGGACGTTGTCCGCAAGAACGGCGACAAGATCAACACCGATCAGCTTGCCAAGGAGCTTGGCTGCAAGGTCGTTGAGATATCCGCTCTGAAGGGCACAGGAATCAACGAGGCTGCCGAAGAGGCTATCAAGGCTGCTGAGTCCAAGGTTCCCATGATCCCCCAGCACAGCTTCTGCGGCTGCGTTGAACACGCTATCGCTCATATTGAAGAAGCTGTTCTCCACGATATCCCCGAGGAGCAGCAGAGATGGTACGCCATCAAGATTTTTGAGCGTGATGATAAGGTTCTTGAAAAGCTCAACATTCCCGCTGACAAGAGAGAACACATTGAGCAGGATATCGCTGCTGCCGAAAAGGAAATGGACGACGACAGCGAGAGCATCATCACCAACGAGCGTTACATCTACATCGCTTCCATTATTAAGGACTGCCTCAAGAAGAAGAACAAGGGCGAGCTTACCGTTTCCGATAAGATCGATAAGATCGTTACAAACAGAATCCTCGGTCTTCCTATTTTCGCAGTTGTAATGTTCCTGGTTTACTACATCGCAATGGTAACAGTCGGAGCTTCCGCAACAGACTGGGCTAACGACGGCCTCTTCGGCGACGGCTGGCACCTCCTCGGAATAGGCACAGGCGCTTATGAAGAAGCTGCTGAGGAATACGGTGATTCCCCCGCTGTCATTGAAGCATTCATTGAAAAGGCTCAGGAAAACGGCACCGATACAGCCGATATCGAAAATGCTATTGATCCCGAATCCGAAACATTCAGCGTTGATGCAGCTGCTGCAAAGCTTTCCGAACTCACTGCAATGTTCACCGAAGCTGATACAGTTACATACACTGTAGAAGATGAAGAAACACTTGCTACAGAAGATGTTGAAGCAACAGGCGCTGATCTTGCAGATGCTGTTGACGCATTTGTTAAGTATAACTGCGCAGATCCCGATCCCGCTGATTACGGTGTATGGGTTCCCGGTATCCCCGTTCTCATCGGTGACGCAATCGAAGGCACACCCGATTGGCTCAACGGTCTTATCCTTGATGGTATCGTAGCCGGTGTTGGTGCAGTTCTCGGATTTGTACCTCAGATGCTGGTACTCTTCCTTCTCCTCGCATTCCTTGAGTCCTGCGGTTACATGGCTCGTATCGCATTCGTAATGGACAGAATCTTCAGAAAGTTCGGCCTTTCCGGTAAGTCCTTCATTCCTATGCTGGTAGGTGTAGGCTGCGGCGTTCCCGGTATCATGGCTTCCCGTACTATCGAAAACGAAAGAGACAGACGTATGACTGTCATGACCACAACCTTTATCCCCTGCGGCGCTAAGGTTCCTTTCATCTCCATGGTAGCAGGTGCTATCTTCGGCGGTTCTCCCTGGGTTGCAACCTCCGCATACTTCATCGGTGTTGCAGCAATCATCATCTCCGGTATCATGCTTAAGAAGACTAAGATGTTCTCCGGCGATCCTGCTCCTTTCGTTATGGAGCTTCCCGCATACCACCTTCCTACAGTAGGCAACCTCCTCAGATCCATGTGGGAGCGTGGCTGGTCCTTCATCAAGAAGGCAGGTACAGTAATCCTTCTTTCTACAATCTTTGTATGGTTCACCACTTACTTCGGCGTTGTTGACGGCACATTCCGTATGCTCAGTGAGGACGAGATCGACTTCAGTATCCTCGCAGCAATCGGCGGCGTATTCGCTTGGATCTTCAAACCTCTCGGCTGGGGCAACTGGCAGGCAGCCGTTGCATCTATCACAGGTCTCGTTGCAAAGGAGAACATCGTTGGTACAATGGGTATCCTTTACGGCGGCGGAGATGCTTCCACATATGATGCTATCGCAGCAGCCTTCACAAGCGTAAGCGGTTACTCCTTCCTGGTATTCAACCTCCTCTGCGCACCTTGCTTCGCTGCAATGGGTGCTATCAAGAGAGAGATGAACAACGGTAAGTGGACAGCATTTGCTATCACATATCAGTGCGGCTTTGCTTATGCAGTTGCTCTCTGCATCAACCAGATCGGCAACCTCTTCACAGGCAATGTAAATATCCTTGGTCTCATCGTTGCCATTGCGATCATCGTATTCATGATCTACATGCTCGTAAGACCTTATAAGGAAGCAACACGTCTTTCCGACAAGGTTAAGGCTTGATCAAAAAATCGGTAATAACTGTAAGCGGGGACGGAGCTTCCGTCCCCGACTTTTAAAGGAGTGTTCGATATGGCAACAGTAATAGTTTTGCTTATACTTGCAGCTATCGTAGGACTTGCAGTCCGGTCTATCGTTAAGGATAAGAGGTCGGGCAAATCCACCTGCGGCAACAACTGCGCACACTGCGCAAGTGCAGGAATGTGCCATTCGGCTTCCAAACGCAAAAAATAACAATACCATAATACCCCCTAATTAATACTGATCTTCAATCAACCTACAGACAAATCCTCGGCTTTGCCTATAGAGCGATTGAAGATTAGTATAAACCAGCAAGCCGCCGTATCATTAAGTTGATACGGCGGCTTGCTGGTTTTGCTTATTAAGATTTATCTGTCCGCAAGAAAAGTGTATTCTCTGTGCTTGCTTACGCTCTTGTATGCGGGACGGATTATCTTTCCTGCGTTGGAAAGCTCCTCGATACGGTGAGCGCACCAGCCCGAAATACGTGCAATGGCAAAAAGCGGAGTATAAAGCTCGGGAGGAAGTCCCAGCATACTATATACAAATCCGCTGTAGAAGTCGACGTTTGCGGAAACTCCCTTGTAAATATGTCTTTCATGAGAAATTACCTTGGGAGCAAGCTGCTCTACCATGTGATAAAGTCCCAGCTCCTTTTCCATGCCCTTTTCAGCGGCAAGCTTGTCAACAAAGCCTCTGAAAATATTTGCTCTGGGGTCGGAAATGGAATAAACCGCATGACCCATACCATAGATAAGACCCGACTTATCAAAAGCGTCCTTTCTGAGAAGACGTGTAAGGTAGCATGCCACCTCTTCCTCGTCGGTCCAGTCGGAGATATTCGCCTTGAGATCCTCAAACATTGCCGTTACCTTTACATTTGCGCCGCCGTGCTTGGGACCCTTGAGGGAACCGAGAGCCGCAGCAACCGCAGAATAAGTATCGGTGCCAGAAGATGTTACAACGTGAGTGGTAAAGGTGGAGTTGTTTCCGCCGCCATGCTCCGCATGAAGCACCAGAGCAATATCCAGCACCTTTGCTTCCAGTTCGGTAAACTTGCTGTCGGGGCGGAGAAGATGAAGAATGTTCTGAGCCGTTGAATACTCAGCCACAGGCTGGTGGATTATGAAGCTCTCGCCGTCAAGATAATAGTTCTTGCACTGATAGCCGTAAACCGCAATAAGGGGCATAAGTGCGATAAGCTCCAGCGACTGCCTCAGCACGTTGGGGATAGATGTATCATTGGGATATTCATCATATGAAAACAGGGTGAGAACTCCCCTTGCAATGCTGTTCATGATATCGCTGCTGGGGGATTTCATCATAATGTCACGCACAAAGGTGGTGGGAAGCTTTCTGTAGTCCGCAAGCAGGTCGCAGAACTCTTTCAGCTCGGCTTTATTGGGCAGCTTTCCGAAAAGGAGCAGATAAGTGGTCTCCTCGAAGCCAAATCTCTTATCCTTGCCGAAGCCATTGACCAGGTCATTTATGTTGTATCCTCTGTAAAAAAGCTTTCCGTCGCATGGGATCATCTCGTTATCCTCAATGGTATAGGAAACTATCTCGGATATTTCGGTAAGACCCGCCAGAACGCCCTTTCCGTTAATATCTCTCAGACCTCTTTTTACTTCATACTTGGAGTAAAGCTCAGGGTCGATGGCACCGTTGCTGACGCACATATCAGCCAGACGCTCGATCTGCGGAGTAACATTTGAGAAGCTGTAGTGTAAAGCCATTCGTTTCATCCTTTCTAAATACGGAGGCTCGTCTTTCGCCGTCCGATATCACATTGATATTATACTAGCACAATCTATTATAACATAAACGTTTGAAATTTACAAGACTGTAAATCAAACACAAGAAAAGTTTCATCAAATTATCACAAAAGCCAATACTCAAGCTAAATTTATTCATATTTATAGTATCTCAAAACTTTCAACAAATGTCTGTGAAAATATAATGAAATTATTGAAAATACTATTGCAACGGCGCATATAATTATGTTATAATAATATACGTGTATAAAATTTACTGCACACAGGAAAGGATCGGATGATTTATGAAAGGCGACCTTCACGTACATACTACTCTTTCCGACGGTTCATTGGGTGTTGAAGATGTCATTGCCCAGGCAAAGCGCATAGGGCTTGACTTTATATCCATTACCGACCACGACACAATGTCGTCGATCTCAAGGGCAAAGGTCCTGGGAGACCGATACGGAATACAGACCATTCCCGGCGTTGAGCTTACCGCATGGGACAAGACCCGTGGCAGAAAGGTGCATATCCTCTGCTATGCTCCCCAGAAGCCTGACAGACTGGAGGGTATCTGCCGCAGATGCAGCGAGATACGTCAGTCCTGCGCAAAGGAGACGGTGGAAAATGTCCTGAAGCTCTATCCCATAACTGCTGAGGATATCACAAAGCACGTTGTGGGCTCAAAAAGCATCTATAAGCAGCATATCCTTCATGCGCTTATCGAGTACGGCTATTCCAACCACTTCTACGGAAAGCTGGACGATGAGCTTTTCAACGAAAAAACGGGTTCCTGTATAGTTGAGCGTGAATATCCCGATATCAACTATGTGCTGGATCTTATCCATTCCGCAAGGGGCGCAGCGGTCATGGCTCACCCTGTGGTGTATGATTCACTTGAACTGCTGGACGATCTCGCCAAGGAGGGCAAAATCGACGGAGTTGAGGTGTTCCACTATTCAGCCAATGAGGAGCAGCAGGCAACACTGCTGGCAAAGGCAAATGAATATGACCTTATCGTAACAGGCGGCTCCGACTTCCACGGACTTTATAATATGAAGCCCACACCAATAGGGATGTACACCACCGACAAGGATAACATAGACCGAATCCTGAAGCTGTGCAACAAAAAATAAGTACTGAAAGGTGATAAAAATGACTGTAGAATATACACCCAAGGGCGTTTGTTCCAGAAAGATCGAAATTGATATCGAAAACGGTATCATCAACAAGGTTCGCTTCGTAGGCGGCTGCAACGGCAATACTCAGGGCATCTCCAAGCTCGTTGAGGGCATGAAGGCTGAGGACGTTATCTCCCGTCTCGAAGGCGTAAACTGCAACGGCAGAGGAACATCATGTCCCGACCAGCTTGCCAAGGCTCTTAAAGAAGCCATCAAGCAGGCAATGTAATGAGCATTTTAGCAAAAAGCACACCGTCACAGGTGTGCTTTCTTTTGATAGAACTGGTTCTGGTGCTGCTTTTCCTGCTGTTCCTGGCAGCGGCAGTATTCACAAAGCCAAACATCGGCAGCGCTGCGGGAATGTTTATCTGCGCCCTGCTGACGGTCATACTTGTAAAGCGCAGCGCATTTGTGAGCCTTATAAAAACTGCTTACAAGACACAGGCGGGAAAGGTGATAATAACCGCCATAGCCGCCATTGCAGTAATAGGCGTGATAATGGCAATAGTCATATCCGTGCTGATGATAAGGGCAGCGAATAACCTGCCCGATAAGCCGACGACCGTAATAGTTCTCGGGTGCAGAGTAAAGGAAAACGGGCCGTCTCTTATGCTGCAAAAGCGCATTGACGCCGCTTATGATTATATGACCGAGAACGAAAACGTCATATGTATCGCCTCAGGCGGACAGGGCAGCGACGAGCCAATGTCCGAAGCTCAGGCAATAAAAAATTCACTTGTGGAAAAGGGCATCTCCCCCGACAGGATAATCATGGAGGACAAGTCAGAAAATACGTTCCAGAATATAAGAAATTCCCTTGAAATATTTGACAGCATGGGAATGAGCCGAAAGGCAGTCATCATCACCAGCGAATTTCATCAGCTGCGTGCAAAAATGATAGCCTCGAAACAGGGGCTTGAGTGCTACAGTAAAAGCTCACCCACCTATCCCCCTCTGCTGCCCTCCTATTGGGTAAGGGAGTGGTTCGGCGTGCTGCATGAGCTTATAATAGGAAGAAAATAATATGCCAATAGAAACAGGGCTGTTGCACAAGATGCAGCAGCTCATTTTTTTAAAGCTTGTGTGGCACTAAACAAAAAAATCCGCACAAATAAGCACAAAGGTAAAGGGTTTAGGTCAAGCCTTTTTCCCGAAAGGCTTGCAGGTTTCCAAAGGGCGGAGCCATTTGGTCGCTGTCCGCAGACAGCGAAATCTTTTCGCTTGCAATATGAATGATTAAAACGTTATCCGACTGAATAAAAAGTCCTAAAGCCGCCTGCACTGAAAATTAAAAATCACGCTAAACAAATATTTTATCTTTAATATACCAAAATCTTTTTTTGCAGGCGGCTTGAAACTGAGAGCAATTTCGCAGAAATTGCGTTTCAGTTTCCGCCGTAAGGCGCAGGTACGGACAAATGAAAAAATCACCCGCAACAACATCATAACACAAAAGGCTGCCGCAGCATAACGCTGCAGCAGCCATATTTTTATCTTGACAGCCTTGTTTTTAAATGCTATAATGAAAATTAAAAGCTGCATATCAGTAAAAATATACAGCTCCACATGATATATCATACCACATTTCAAGCAATTTTTCAATTAGCATTTCAAACAAAACAAGGAGACTGATATTGTGTATCTTCTACAACTGAATAACAAAACAAAGCTTGCCAAAACCGCCGATGATATTTTATCCCTGTCGCAAAGATATTCGGAAATAACCCTTACCCCAAAGGAAGCATATGAACTGGCAGCCGCCGAGGCTTCTGCTTATAATGACAGTGGACGTGTATTTTTCGGCGAAAGTGTCCTCCCAATAATGATATCCTCATTTTCACAAAGCAGCTATCTTCCCAAAGAGCAAGCGGATTTTTTCGCTGAGCTTGCGGAGATATTCGCCTATATGAAAAATGAGACCCACGATAATTTGTCCGACAGAGCCGTTATAGCCCAAATGTACGCATTATGGGAGCAAAAAAGCGGCGGAAGCCTTGAAATGCTCCGCTCACTTATCGAGGAGGAGCTATGAGCAACGAAATAGTATCCGGAAAATTTGGCAGCCTTTCCCCCGAAAACTACACAATGGAGCTTATAAGCCTCTGCATCGAAAGCGGTATGCTGAACACCGCCAAACAGCTTGAAATAAAAAAAGCCCTTGAAAACGAATTTACCGAAACAGCCATGCAGTTCACCCGCAGGCAAAGCGGAAGCATATCCGAAAGCAGGGCACAGCTGCTTGCTTCTTCCGTGTTATATCGCTCGGACGTGTATCTGCTCAGCCTGCGCTCCCACGAAAAAGCCGCAAGTGCCCTTGTAAATATGCCCATGAGCAGCATATTGAAGCAAGGCTCGGCGGAAATTCTCAGGCTTTTTGAGGAAAGCATGAAAATATTTCGCACCGCCTACAATACCCGCATCAACGCAGATAATCACGAGTACCGCTATGTCACCGAAAAGGCCTATGACGAATTCAGACGCAACTATTCCGCACAGTTTGACGGCGCAGGCTGCCCATGTAATATAGACTATCCCCTGCTGGGTCAAAACGCCTGCGACAGCAAGCTTAAAGGTGTAATGTTCATCTGCGATTATTACCGCTGCATTTGCCTTGAAAACAAGCTCTGCCGCCTTTTCAGCGAAGCCGATATTATCCGCCTGCTTGAATCCTACGCTCATGAACGTAATGACGACTACAGGCAAATGTACCTGAACATTGCCGAGGTAATTGCGGATAACCTTCTTGGCAGAGCAATTATTGGGAAGCCGTTAGCCCTTGAGCTGACGGAAAATGACGTTAAGGACATCGAAAGCCGCTGCAAGGGTCTGACGGCTGACAGCATAACATCGCTGCTGGAAAAAGGTCTGTCAGCATATTACAAGGCCATAAGCTCCCCGCCTCTTTATATGTATCTGCGGCAGTATGCTCCCACATTTGCCATTCGGCTTGGCAGCGCCGTTCAATCAGGCGGCACAGCAGGAGTTTTTACCGTAATCAAAGCTTGACAAAATCGCCGTTACATTATATACTGAGAAAAAACTTATCTATGGTGATAATATGCGTATATTTTACAGCACATCAGCGCAGCTGCGCTTTTTTTCCTGCGGAAATTTTGTGAGCCGTGAGACTTTTACACACCAGCGGCGCACGCTTAACTGCTGCGTTCTTATCCTCGTTACCGAGGGCACGCTGAACATAACATCGGGCGGAAAGGAATATGCCGTTTCCAAGGGCGAATATATCCTGCTCCCCGCCGATGAGGAGCATTTCGGACACGCACCCTCCGACGGCAGGCTGTCCTATCTTTGGGCGCACTTCAAACCCATTGTCCCCTTTGAAATATATGAGAGCGGCGTGACGGAAAGCTTTGAAATAGCTATCCCCGAATATGGCAGTGTCCCCAACAGCCGCCGTGAGATGCTTTTCAGGCAGCTTCTGGATTTTTCCCGCCGTGAGGATCTTTACAGCGAGGCTCTCCCTGCCTGCTCCATGTCTCTGCTGCTTATGGAGCTTACACAGGAGCATATCGACGGCGTAAACGGCAGCCGATCAAGCATCTCCCCCGTCATAGCTTCCGCCCGTGAATGGATAAAATCCAACTGCCACAGGCAGCTTTCCGCCTCGGATATTGCAGCAGAATTTCACTACAACACCGAATATTTTTCCGCACTTTTCAAAAAGGAAACGGGCATACCCCTTATAGGCTTCCTTAACAAATGCCGCATTGAAGTCGCAAAAAATCTACTGTCCTCGGAAAATGTAAGCATAAAAGAAGCCGCATTTTCATGCGGCTTCAATGACGAAAAATATTTTATGAAAATGTTCCGAAAGCACGAGGGCATGACCCCCATGCAGTACAAAAATTACTTCTTGGTGAAGTAAACTGTGTATGTCTCGTCGGTAACATCGTAAAGGGGCTTGAAGGTGATGTTCACAGGCTGACCCTTTGTGCGGTAGAAATTCTGCTTCCAGGGGAATGTGCCGTAGGTGTGCTCTGTCTGCCATGTGAATACATTGTCGGGATCGTCCGCTCCCACAAGTCCGCAGTCCTTGTCGATGATACCCGCAAGAACGATAGGACCGTCAACAGCCGCAGCCATTTCGGGCATATCGGGCAGGGACTCCATAACTATTCCGTTGGGGAAGAATATCTGAACCATGTCGCTGTTCCATTCGGCAGTAATGTTCAGGTATCCGTCGGCAATGTCAAGGCTCTCGGGCTTTTTGCCGTTGATCTCCATCACAGGTTCACCCTTTGCCCATGCAGGTATTCTGAAAGCAACGGTAAACTTCTCGGGAGAAGCGGTCTTTACGATGAATTTCAGCAGCCATCTTGACATCTGACCGTCATCATGCTCATCAAAGAAAGCCTGATCGTTATAGTACTTCATGCCCGTGGTCTGCTCAATGGAAATGCTGTTGCCATTATGGTCAAACTCATATTTTGAGGGGATATACTGGCTTACGATAAGCTTATTGCTATCCTCATCTCTGTAATAAATAAGCTCGGGGTACAATGCCTGCGCCTGCACCATGGTTCCATGGCAGCACCAGAAGTCGTGGGTCTTGCTGCCCCATTTCTTTTTGCTTCCCGCAGCAAGGGGCAGGAAGTATGTGGGCATACCTGTAACTGCATTCTGCTGAGCAAGGAAGCCGTTGTAAAGGCTGCGCTCTATGTAATCTGCATATTTCTTGTCGCCTGTCCACTTGAAGAGGTAGGAAGCAACTCTTACCATATTATAAACTGTGCAGAATTCCTGATTTGTCTCGCCGAGGAAATGTCCCTGCATATAAGGAGGGACCCAGAATTCGCCTGCATTCTGTCCGCCGGTGCAGTACATTCCACGGTCGGTAACTGCAAACTTCCAGAAACGTTCAGCCAGGTCTCTCCATTTTTCGTCGCCTGTTACCTCATAAAGCTTTGCAGCGCCGTGGATAAAGGGAATGCTTGCATTTGCGTGGCAGTTGGAAATGGAATCCTTGCCTGCCGCAAGATTTCCGAAAAGTCCGGGATTCCAGTATCTCCGGGCAAGGGTCATGTACTTTTCGTTCTTGGTTATCTCGTAAAGTGAAGCCCATACCTCCAGCATACCTGCTTCCTCGCCGCTGTAAACAGCGTGGGGATTAACGCTCTGCATAGCCTCAGTCCAGCGGAGATACCAGTCAGCCAGGTGGTCGATTATCTCTATTGCCTGCTCATTGCCTGCATAGGTGTAAGCGTGCATAAGTCCCATTATGGTCTTGTGCATAACATACTGAGGAGACCAGATGTACTGTCTCTTTGCAAGCTTGTCAAAGTATTTTTCGGGGATAGAGCCTATCCACTCGCCGCCGTTGAGCTGCTGGCAGCGTGCAAGCTCGGAGATTATCTTGTCAAGCTTTACTTTCAGCTCTGCGTCATGGTCATATGCCACATAGTAGGCAGCAGCGGAGAGCCAGTGACCCAGGAAATGACCTCTCAGCTGGCAGGTGGGAGCTTCCCAACCCCAGTGGAGATTTGCCTTTGCAGGGTCATCCACTACCTGCAGTCCGGGGATAATTATTCCTGCCTCAAGGTAGAAGTTCTGGAGCAGGCACTGCGGATCCAGTCCTATAAGATAAGCACGGTTAAGGGACATTCTCTCACGGAATACGCCGGGGAGAACGGTAACATTTTCTTTATATGCGGTCTTTAACATACCAAGCAGCTCCTTTGATGTGATTTTCATTGACATCATTATAGCATATAATTTGGGATTTGTCGGTAGATAAAACCGCATATAAGGTCAACATTTTTACCTGTCTTTATCTGATAAAGTACGAAACGAACACAATGATTATCATTGCGGGAGAGAGATATTTTATCATAACATCAAACACTCCCGCCAGCCTGAAGGGATATCTTCCGTCGGAGGATATCTCCCGCTCCATATTCTTTCTCCCCCATATCCGCCCCGCAAGAATACAGAGGAAAAAGCCTCCCAGCGGCATTATTATCTGGTCGGAAAGAAAAACAAACAGTTCAAACACCGTCAGCCCGAAGATCCTTACGTCAGACAGCACACCGTAGGAAAGGGAAGCAGGCACGCACAGCAGACCTATTATAATGACAGGTATAACCGTGGCTTTCAGCCGTGAAAGCCCATAACGCTCGGTGAGGAACGAAACTATAGTTTCCAGCAGAGAAATTGAAGAGGTTATCGCCGCAAAAAGCACAAGTGCAAAGAACACCGTTCCCGCAATACGCCCATAGCTCAGCCCACCGAACACCGCCGTCAGGGTGGAGAAGATAAGCCCCGCTCCCTCGTCAGGCTCCAGCCCCATGGCAAACACCGCAGGAAGCACGGTAAGTCCGCTTATCATGGCAATAGCTGTGTCAATGGTGACGATTATCCATGTGCTGCGGCTCAGGTCGTTGTCCTTTTCAAGATAGCTGCCGTAGGTTATAAGAGTGCCCATTCCCAGCGACAATGAGAAAAACACCTGTCCCATAGCTTTAACAACAATGTCAGCCACATCGCCGAAGCTGCTTATCTTTGAAAAGTCAGGCATAAGTAGGAACTTCACGCCCTCCGCCGCCCCGTTCAGGGTCAGGGAATATATCATCAGCCCCACAAGGAACACCAGCAGCAGCGGCAAAAGCACCGACGACACCTTTTCAATGCCCTTTGATACGCCGAATACTACTATAATGCCGTTTATCAGCAGAAAAACCGTCTGCCATACAACAGGCTCCGCCGCCATAGTGCTGTATTCTGAGAAATATGAGGGCAATGGGATATTCCCCGAAGCTGTGCTGAAAAGGTATTTCATCACCCAGCCGCCGACGGTGCAGTAATAGGCAAGCACCGCCGCAGAGCCTGCCACGCCGAAGCCACCCGCAAAGCCCCAGCCCTTTTTTATCTTTTCGCAGGCATCTACCGCATTGCTGCCGCCGTGCCTGCCCACAGAAAGCTCCGTCAGCAGAATGGGATAGCCCAGCACCAGCACAAAGAAAATATACACAGCAAGGAACAATGCTCCTCCGCCTGTGCCGCAGACATAGGGGAACTTCCAGATATTTCCCAGTCCCACCGCCGAACCTGCGGCGCTCATTATGAAGCCAAAGCCCGTTGACCATTTGTCTCTGCCGCTTCCGCTGACATTTTTGCTCATACGATCATTCCTTTGCTGTAACATTCAACAGCTATTTTTCCCCATACATAGCCGTTTATCCATTGTCGTCCGAAAACGTGGCAAAAATAATTATTATAAAAATGTTAAATCTGAATTTTACCTATTCCTATGAAAAACAAAATGTGGTATAATAGTCAAAGCAGCGCCGAAAGAGATAGTAACGGCGTATATCAAACCGCATTTATCATTTATATAGGAGAGCATGAATATAATGGATGATTTCATTAAGGCAAAGAAAGCCGCACTGGAAAAGTATTTTGAAAAAATGAACGATAAGCAGAGGGAAGCTGTTTTCGCCATCAAAGGCCCCGTACTTATCCTTGCAGGCGCAGGAAGCGGAAAGACTACCGTTCTTGTCAACCGTATCGCAAACATGGTCCTGTTCGGAAACGCTTATCAGGACGAGGAAGCATATGCGGCTCTTTCCGATGACGACATTGCGTTTTTGAATAATTATAACGGCGAAAGGGACGAGGCAACCGTTTCAAGACTTGCCGAGATAGTTGCTTCCGACCCCGTAAAGCCATGGAACATACTTGCAATCACCTTTACAAACAAGGCTGCGGGTGAGCTTAAAGAAAGACTTGCAAAGATGCTGGGCGAGGAACAGGGCGGTCAGGTAAACGCCTCCACATTCCACTCTGCCTGCGTGCGCATACTCAGAAGAGAGATCGACAAGCTGGGCTATGCTTCTGGCTTCACAATCTACGACAGCGATGACAGCCAGAGACTTATCAAGACCTGCATGGAAGCTCTTGACATTTCCGATAAGGCATTCCCTCCAAAGGCAGTGGCTGCGGCAATATCCTCCGCAAAGGATAAGCTCATCACTCCCGCCGCTTTTGAAGAAGAGTCCGCCGGAGACTACAGAAAGGTCACTCTCGCAAAGATATACAAGGAATATCAGACCCGTCTTAAAGAAGCAAATGCCCTTGATTTTGACGATATCATCATGCTGACCGTTCAGCTGTTCGAGTCTCAGCCAGATGTGCTGGATCATTACAGAAATCTGTACAAGTACATCATGGTCGATGAGTATCAGGACACCAACACCGCTCAGTACCGCCTTGTTTCCCTGCTTTCGGAGAAGAGCGGAAACCTCTGCGTTGTAGGTGATGATGACCAGTCCATCTACCGTTTCAGAGGCGCTACAATCGAAAATATCCTGTCATTTGAGCAGCAGTTCGAGGGCTGCCACGTTATCAGACTGGAGCAGAACTACCGTTCCACCCAGAATATACTTAACGCCGCAAACTCCGTTATCGCAAACAATATGAGCAGAAAGCCCAAGTCCCTGTGGACAGATCTGGGCGAGGGCGAAAAGATAACAGTTTACAAGGCTTCCGATGAGGCTGCCGAGTCCAAGTTCGTTGCAACTACTATAATGAACGGCGTAAAGGACGGCAGAAAATACAGCGACTTTGCAGTTCTCTACAGAATGAACGCACAGTCAAACTCACTTGAAAAAGCATTTTCCGCACAGTCTATCCCCTACCGTGTTATCGGCGGTATGAGGTTCTATGACCGCAAGGAAATAAAGGATATCGTTGCATATCTCTCCGTTATCAACAACCCCGATGATATGCTCCGCTTCAAGAGAATAGTAAACGAGCCGAAGAGAGGCATCGGCGACAGCACGCTTTCAATGATAGAGCAGATCTCCATTGACCTGAAGCTGTCACCCATTGATGTAATGAAGAACTCCGAGAGCTATGCTCCCCTGAGCAAAAAGTCCGCTTCCCTTGTAAAGGCTTCCGAGATATTCACCCACCTGAAAGAAGCTGCCGACAAGCTCCCTCTTGACAAGCTGTTTGACGCAGTTATCGAAAAAACAGGCTATGCTACCATGCTCAAGGGTCAGGGCGATGAGGGTCTCACCCGTCTCGAAAACATCGAGGAACTTAAATCCAACATTGCCACATATATGCAGGCAAAGTCCGAAGCAGGCGAAGAGGCTACACTTTCCGGATTCCTGGAGGAAATTTCCCTCTACACCGATATCGACAAGCTTTCCGCAGATGATGACGCAGTTTGCCTTATGACTATGCACTCCGCAAAGGGACTGGAGTTCCCCATAGTGTTCATCGTAGGCATGGAGGACGGCATATTCCCTCCTATCCGCACCATGGACAATCCCGAGGAGCTTGAAGAAGAGCGCAGACTGGCATACGTGGGCATCACCCGTGCAAAGGAAAAGCTGTACATCACCCACGCTCAGCAGAGAATGCTGTTCGGTTCCACCCAGCGCAACTTCCAGTCCAAGTTCATCAAGGAGATAGACAAGGACTGCATCGACAGAGTTGACGGAACCGTAAAGACCACAAAGAAAAAGGACGATGACATTATCACCGCTCCCGTTTACACATACACTCTCCAGAGCCAGCTGGCAAACAAGAAAATGGAGTCCGCCAAGAAGGCAGCCGCCGTTGACTACACCGCAGGCGAGAGAGTAAAGCACAACGTTTTCGGCGAGGGAACCGTTATCTCCTCCAAGCCCATGGGCAACGACCATATGCTTGAAATTGCATTTGATTCAGTCGGAACCAAGAAGATCATGGCAAACTTTGCTAAGATAGTAAAGATATCATAAGCGAATATAACAAAAGAGGGATGCTGCGGTTTAACACTGCGGCAGCCCTCTTTTCGTTCTATACCGCAAATTCCTTGACTTTTAAGGCAAACCATGCTATGATAAAATCAGAATAATGCGGCAGATGTCATGGGGATCTGCCGCAAATATCAAGGAGTGAGGTCAATGTTTGAAAGGCTATTCAAACTAAAGCAAAACAACACCACAGTCAAGACAGAAATTGCGGCAGGCATTACGACTTTCGTTACAATGGCATATATACTTGCGGTCAATCCGAACATTCTCTCCGCAGCGGGCATGGACAGCACGGCGGTGCTTCTTGCCACCTGCCTGGCATCATTCTTCGGAACGCTCATTATGGCGTTTGCGGCAAATCTGCCGTTTGCGCTTTCGGCAGGAATGGGACTGAATGCGTACTTCGCTTACACCGTATGCGGCATTATGGGCTATTCCTGGCAGACCGCACTGCTGGCGGTATTTATAGAGGGAATAATTTTTATCGTTCTCTCGCTGACAAAGGTTCGTGAAAGCATCTTCAACTGTATCCCCTTGGAGCTGAAACGTGCCGTATCGGTGGGAATAGGTCTGTTTATCGCATTTATCGGACTTCAGAATGCAGGACTTGCAGTTGATTCGGCAACGCTTGTATCGCTGGTTGATTTCCGTGAGAACTTCTCGACCTCGGGCATCTGCGCACTGCTTGCAATCATCGGACTGATGATAACAGCTGTCCTTTATATCAAAAAGGTAAAGGGTTCAATACTCATCGGCGTGTTCGGCACATGGATACTGGGCATAATATGCCAGCTGACAGGTATATACGTTCCTGACGGCGAAAGCTATTTCTCGCTGTTCCCCACATTTGCAATGACCGATTTTTCCAAGCTGGGCGAGACCTTCGGTCAGTGCTTCAATGCCGACCTCGGTTCAGTGGGAATATTCAATTTCATTGCCGTTATTTTCTCGTTCCTTTTTGTTGACCTTTTCGATACTCTGGGCACAATCATCGGAGTAAGCACAAAGGCAAATATGCTTGATAAGGACGGCAGACTGCCTGCCATCAAGCCCGCACTTATGGCAGATGCAGTTGCAACATCGGCAGGTGCGGTACTGGGAACATCTACCACCACAACCTTTGTTGAATCCTCGGCAGGCGTTGCGGCAGGAGGAAGAACAGGCCTTACAGCTCTGACAACAGCGGTGCTGTTCCTGCTGTCAATGTTCCTGGCGCCAATCTTTATCGCCATTCCCTCATTTGCCACAGCTCCTGCGCTGATAATCGTGGGCTTCCTTATGTTCTCCACCATCGCCGAACTTAAAGTAGATGAGACAAACTACACCTCTGCTATCCCCGCATATCTTTGCATACTTGCAATGCCCCTTTTCTACAGCATTTCTGAGGGTATCGCCATCGGTATCATTTCCTACGTTGTAATAAACCTCGTATGCGGCAAGGCAAAGCAGATAAATCCGCTTATGTACGTGCTTGCGGTGATGTTCGTGCTGAAATATGTATTTCTTTGATAAAACACGGCACTATACTGATGTATGGGAGGGTCTTACTTGAAAGAGCTTAAAGATTATATAACAAATATTCCCGATTTTCCTCAAAAGGGCATAATTTTCCGTGATGTTACATCGCTGCTGCAGAGCGGCAAGGGCTTTTCGACGGCAGTTGATAAAATGCTCGGTCAGCTTGATGACGTTGAGTTTGATGCTGTGCTGGGACTTGAAGCCAGAGGCTTTCTGTTCGGTGCGCCCATAGCTTACGCACGTAAAAAGAGCTTTGTCCCCGTCCGCAAAAAAGGCAAGCTCCCCAGAGCCACAGTCTCTGCGGAATATGACCTTGAGTACGGCAAGGCAGAGATCGAGATACACACCGATTCCCTGAAAAAAGGCGACAAGGTAGTGATAATAGACGACCTTATCGCCACAGGAGGAACTCTTGAAGCGGCAGCAAAGCTTGTTGAGCAGCTGGGCGGAGAAGTGGTAAGGATCGTGTGCCTTATTGAGCTTACCGACCTTAAAGGCAGGGAAAAGCTGAAAAATTACGATGTCCGCTCGATAGTTACCTACGAGGGAGAATGAGTTTATAAAAATCGGAGCTGTCACAGTATTATACTAATCTTTAATCGTTCTATAGACAAAGCCGACAGATGAAATAAGACCAGTCTAGGAAAGCGACTGCAGGCGGGCTTGTCGCCCGGCAAGGGAGCTTGACGAAGAATGGTCTTATTTCAGCCGAGGATTTGTCTATAGGTTGATTGAGGATTAGTATTAAGCTGTGGCAGCTCTTTTTGATGTAATACTAAGCACCAATTAAAAACTATACAAAAAATCGAGCATGATCTTGCGTATATGGATTATGCGACGATTTTTTGTCTATAGTTTTATTGGTGATTAGTATTATTATCCCGCAAAAGAATTATTCAATGCCCTTTACAGTGTAATCCTTATCCTCGACTGCCTTTTTAAGAACATCATCGGGAACGTCCTTGCTGAGTGAAACAGCTGCAATGCCCTTTTCGTGGCTGACCTCGTTAACGGTAACGCCGTCAATAGCCTCCAGTGCCTTCTTAACAGCAGCCTCACAATGGCCGCACATCATGCCTTCGATCTTGATAGTCTTAGTCATAGTATTTTTCTCCTTTTTCTTTGATTGCTTGATTTTTTTATCCTTATCGGCATTGTGAATGTCGAAAAAGTTCAGTCTGAGAGCGTTTGTTACCACGCAGAAGCTGGAAAGGCTCATTGCCGCAGCCGCAAACATGGGGTTCAGCTGCCAGTGGAACAAAGGTATCCACACACCTGCCGCAAGAGGTATGCCTATGGCATTGTAGAAGAACGCCCAGAACAGGTTCTGGTGAATGTTCCTCAGTGCCGCACGGCTGAGGCGAATCGCAGCGGGAACGTCGCTCAGGCGGCTCTTCATCAGCACCACATCTGCCGCATCTATGGCCACGTCCGTACCTGCGCCTATGGCAATGCCGATATCCGCACGGGTAAGAGCGGGAGCGTCGTTTATTCCGTCGCCAACCATAGCCACCTTGCCCTCGTTCATCAGCTTTCTGATAACGCTTTCCTTGCCGTCGGGAAGCACGCCTGCGATTACCTCGTCAACACCTGCCTGTCTGCCGATAGCGGCAGCGGTCTTTTCATTGTCGCCCGTGAGCATTACCACACGGACGCCCATATTTTTAAGCTCCCTTACCGCCTGAGGGCTGTCCTCCTTGATAACGTCCGCCACGGCTATAACGCCTGCAAAAGCACCGTCACAGGTGAACATAAGGGGAGTTTTGCCCTCCTCCGCAAGAGCTTCGGACTTTTTCTTCATTTCCTCGGAAATATCCGCCTGAGAGCTTATGAACTTCACGCTTCCACCCAGAAGCTTTTTTCCGCCCGATACTGCGGAAAGTCCGTTGCCTGCAAGGGCTGTGAAGTTCTCGGTGCTGTCGGGAATGATATTTCTCTCTGTGCCAAGGTCGATGACCGCCTTTGCCAGAGGGTGCTCGCTGTTCTTTTCAAGGGTGCAGGCAAGCTTTAAGAGAGATGATTCGTCATAGCCCTCGGCGGGGATAATATCCGTTACCTTAGGCTCGCCCATGGTGATAGTACCTGTTTTATCAAGGGCACAAACAGTTACCTTTCCTGTCTGCTCCAGAGAAGCGGCAGTCTTGAAAAGTATGCCGTTCTTTGCGCCCATTCCACTGCCCACCATGATAGCAACGGGAGTTGCCAGACCCAGCGCACAGGGGCAGCTGATCACCAGCACGGAAATACCCCTTGCCAGTGCAAAGCCTACTGTCTGACCCGCCAGCAGCCAGACCAGAGTAGTTACTACTGCAATGGAAATAACCACAGGAACGAAAATTCCCGAGACCTTGTCCGCAGCCTTTGCGATAGGCGCTTTTGTGGCAGCGGCATCGCTTACCATTTTGATTATCTGTGAAAGGGCAGTGTCCTCGCCGACCTTTATGGCACGACACTTGATAAAGCCCGACTGGTTTACTGTTGCGGCAGATACGCTGTCGCCAACTTCCTTATCCGCAGGAACGCTCTCGCCTGTGAGCGCAGACTCGTTCACAGCACTTCTTCCCTCAATAACAACGCCGTCCGCAGGAATGCTCTCGCCGGGGCGCACAAGGAAAATATCGCCGATGACTATCTGTTCTGCGGGAACGGTAACTTCCTTGCCGTCACGCTCAAGAGTAGCAGTCTTGGGAGCAAGCTTCATAAGGCTTTTCAGTGCATCGGTGGTCTTGCCCTTTGAGCGGGCTTCAAGCATTTTTCCGAGAGTGATAAGTGTAAGTATCATGGCAGCCGATTCAAAATAGAACTCGTCCATGTACTTCATCACAGCCTCATGGTTGCCTCTCATCACCGCATCTGTCATGGCAAACAGCGCATATGTGCTGTAGATAAATGCAGCCGATGAACCCAGAGCCACCAGAGTATCCATATTGGGCGCACGGTGGATAAGTCCCTTGAAGCCGCTTATAAAGAATTTCTGGTTGATGACCATTATAATAATGGTGAGCAGCATCTGGATAAGACCCATGGCAACGTGGTTATCCTCTATCACCGCAGGAAGAGGCCAGCCCCACATCATATGGCCCATGGAGAAATACATAAGTATCACAAGAAAAACCAGTGATACTATAAGGCGCTTTTTCAGCACGGGGGTAGCCTTGTCCGCCAGAGCGTCATCGGAGGGGGCGCTGCTTTTTTCCGCACCCTTTACGGAAGCTCCGTAGCCTGCCGCCTCCACCGCAGCGATTATCTTTTCGGGAGAAGCGCTGCCCTCAACTCCCATTGAATTTGTAAGCAGGCTCACCGAGCAGGAGGTAACGCCCTCAACTGCCGATACAGCCTTTTCCACACGGGTGCTGCACGCCGCACAGCTCATACCCGTAACATTGTACTGTTCCATACTTTTCCTTTCTTTCAGATAGATTTCCCATACCGACTTATTTCATCAGCTTTTGCAGGGTACAGACAAGCTCGTCTATTACCTCGTCCTTGCCGTCACGTATATCCTGCGCCACACAGGTGCGGATATGCTCCGCCAGAAGCTCCTTATTAAATGAGTTGACAGCGGCGCTCACCGCAGCAGACTGCACCAGTATATCAACACAGTAAGCGTTGCGCTCCACCATGCCCTTTATGCCTCTTATCTGCCCCTCGATACGGTTAAGGCGGTTTATAAGTCTCTTGTATTCATCATCTGAGCGCTCCTTTGTCTTATGACAGCAGCATTTTTCTTCACTCATATTATCACCTCGTAATGGTGTGCTGTTCAACGTTCCGTTTTTGTTACCTCACACTTACAGGAATAGTATATACCCCCATGGGGTATTTTTTCAAGAGTATATCTCAAACAAAATTATTATTTTAAATGAACATATGATACAATATAGTCTCACTGCACTGTTTTTAACTGCCATTTTAAGTAAAATTAGTAAATGTTTCCTTGGCGGTGTATTATTATTCATTATTTGCTGTGGAAATTTATATATATTTGTGATATAATAAATTTTAATTGGATTTTGCACAGACATTACTTTAAAATATGGAGGATGATTTCGTTGATAAGCGGCAAAATGCTAAAAGACGCACTTATTTCAGCTGCCCTTACCCTTTCCGATATGAAAAAACAGGTGGACGAGCTTAACGTATATCCCGTTCCCGACGGAGACACAGGAACAAATATGTCTCTTACACTTACAAATGCCATGAACGCTCTCCAGAACCTGGACGATGGGGCTGCTGTTTCTGAGGTGGCTTCCGTTGCCGCTTCCGCAATGCTCAGAGGCGCAAGAGGAAACTCGGGCGTTATCACCTCTCTGCTTTTCAGAGGCTTCTCAAAGGGCCTTGCGGATAAAAAAGAAGCTGACTGCGATGATATGGCAAACGCCCTTGAAATAGGCGTTGACGCAGCTTACAAGGCTGTTATGAAGCCCGCAGAGGGCACTATCCTCACCGTTGCAAGAGTCAGCGCAGAAAAGGCAAGGGAATCCTCCTTTATCACAAATGACCCTCTGGTACAGTGGTCGGACGTGTGTGCTGCCGCAAGGGATGCTCTGGATAAAACTCCCGAGCAGCTCCCAATACTTAAAAAAGCCGGCGTTGTTGACGCAGGCGGAAAGGGTCTCGTTATCATCTTTGAGGAGATGTTCCGTGCCTTTAAGGGCGAGCCAAGAACCGTTGTAAACCAGCCCAAGATAATCTCCGACAGCAAGATGTCCTTCACCGTTCAGGACGATGAGACACAGGAGATAACCTTCGGCTACTGCACCGAGTTTATTGTAAACGTCACCGATTTCAAGAAAAAGCCTGCGGACCTGAGAAAATATCTGGAATCCATCGGCGACTGCGTTGTTGTAGTCGATGATGAGGACATCATAAAAGTACACGTTCACACCGACCACCCCGGTCAGGCTATAGAGAGAGGTCTTACCTACGGCGCTCTCTGCAATATGAAGATAGACAATATGCGTCTCCAGCGTGAAAAGAAGGCTGCCGCAAAGAAAAAGCTCAATGAAAAGCCCGTTCCCGCAAAGCCCGAAAAGCGTTTCGGCTTTGTTGCCGTGGCAAACGGAAGCGGCGTTGAGTCCATGTTCACCGACCTTGGTGCGGACTGCATCGTAAAGGGAGGACAGACCATGAACCCCTCTGCGGACGATATCCTCCGTGCGGTATATTCCGTTCCCGCCGAGATCGTGTTCATTCTCCCCAACAACAAAAACATCATCATGGCAGCGGAGCAGGCTATGAAGCTCTCCGAAAAGACAATGTGCGTCCTCAGGACCACATCTGTTCCCCAGGGAATGTCCGCAATGATGAGCTTTGACCCCGATTCCGATTTCGATACCAACAGAATGAATATGTCTCTGGCAGCGGAAAAGGTGCAGTCGGGTCTTATAACCTTTGCAGCCCGTGATTCAAGCTTCAGCGGTCACGAGATAAAGTCAGGCGATATCCTTGCCCTTGAAAACGGCAGGCTCTCATTTATCGACCGTGATGTTACCAGAGCCGCTTACAAGCTCACAAGAAAGCTTGTGAAGAACCTTAAGGGCAGCGCAGGATATGTTACCGTGCTTTACGGCTCGGACGTTTCCGACGATAAGGCAAGCGAGCTTGAAAATATCATGAAGAGCAAGCTCAGCAGCCTTGACATAAACTTTGTAAAGGGCGGTCAGCCCGTATATTACTACATTATCTCAGTGGAGTCAGAGTGATGAAAAAGATCACCGTTATTACGGGACACTACGGCAGCGGCAAATCCACATTTGCCGCAAACTATGCAATAAAATGCGCAGAACAGGGCGAGCAGGTCACTGTGGTGGATATGGATACTGTAAATCCATATTACCGCACTGCCGACCTGGGCGAGCTTTTTGCCCGGAAGGGCGTAAAGCTCTGCGCACCAATGTATGCGGGAACGAACCTTGACGTTCCCATACTCAATTTTGATATTCCCGCAATTTACGCAGAAGGCAGAAAGCTTGTTATAGATATGGGCGGCGATGACGCAGGCACATATCCTTTAGGCAAGTTCAGAAGCTTTCTGGAAGCTAATAAGGAGGAAACGGAAATTCTCTACGTGGTGAATTTCTGCCGATACCTTACCCGCACTCCCGAAGAAGCTGAGGAGATACTCCGTGAGATAGAAGCTGCCTGCGGTCTTAAAGCGACCGCCATGGTCAACAACTCAAACCTTGGTTTTGAGACTGACAGTGATGTTATCGCTGCTGGAATAAAGCAGGCTGAAATAATATCAAAACAGGCAGAGCTTCCCATCTTCTGCCACACCGTTCCCGTTCTTGAAAACAGAACAGTGAGCGCCAAAAGCACCGCCGACATTTTCCCTGTGAAAATTTACATCAAAAACGTGTGGAACTGACAAAGTCTCCGCAAAATCATATGAAAGGAAGTCAATATCTATGGCGAAAATGACCGTCAATACTGACAGATGCAAGGGCTGTTCCCTGTGCGTATCCGTCTGTCCCAAGAAAATCATCACGATACGCAAGGATATAAGAACACCCAAGGGCTACTGCCCCGCAGAATGCACTGACCAGACCAAGTGTACAGGCTGCGCAATGTGCTATACCATGTGCCCCGACTGCGCTATAACAGTCGAGAGATAATTTTTGGAAAGGACTGAACCACATTGGCAAATGAAAGAATGCTTATGAAGGGCAACGAAGCCCTTGCAGAGGCTGCCGTCCGTGCAGGCTGCAAATGCTACTTCGGTTACCCTATCACCCCTCAGACTGAGATCGCTGCTTATATGTCAAAGCGTATGCCCAAGTGCGGCGGCGTGTTCTTACAGGCAGAGAGCGAGATCGCTGCTATAAATATGGTCTATGGCGCAGCCGCAACAGGCGTGCGTGCTATGACCTCTTCATCTTCCCCCGGAATTTCCCTTAAATCAGAGGGTATCTCCTATGCCGCAGGCTGCGACCTTCCCTGCGTCATCGTAAACGTTCAGAGAGGCGGCCCCGGTCTCGGCGGTATCCAGCCCGCACAGTCCGACTATTATCTTGCAACCAAGGCAGGCGGCCACGGCGACTTCTTCATTCCCGTATATGCTCCCTGCTCCGTTCAGGAAATGGCTACATATGCCGTAAAGGCTTTCGATATGGCTGATAAGTTCCGCACCCCCGTAATGATCCTTTCCGATGGCCTTCTCGGTCAGATGATGGAACCCGTTGAGTTCCCCGATATCACCGACAATGAGCCTGCAAAGGACTGGGCTTGCGTAGGTCACGGCAACAAGAGGCATCACAACATCATCAATTCCCTTTACCTCAAGCCCGAAGAGCTTGAAGAGTCCAACAGACAGCGTTTCAAGAAGTACGATATCGAAAAGCAGGAGCTTCCCGAGGTTGAAAACTATCTCACCGAGGACGCTGACATTATCGTAACAGGCTACGGCGCTTCCGCAAGAATCGTCCGCTCCGCTGTCAATGCCGCAAGAGCAGAGGGCATCAAGGCAGGTATGATAAGACCTATCACCCTTTGGCCCTTCCCTGAAAAGGCTTATGCCGACACCGTTGAGACCGCCAAGGCATACCTTGTTGTTGAGCTTTCGATGGGTCAGATGGTCGATGACGTAAGACTTGCCACAAGCTGCCGCAGACCCGTCCGCTTCTTCGGAAGAACAGGCGGAGTTATCCACACTCCCGCCGAGATCCTTGCTCAGATAAAGCTTATCGCTAAGGAGGAACTGAAATAATGGCTATATATCAGAAGCCTCACGCTCTTGAGGATATCAGTATGCACTTCTGCCCCGGCTGTACCCACGGTATCGTTCACAGACTGGTTGCCGAGGTAATAGATGAAATGGGCATTGAGGGCGACACTATCGGAATCTGCCCCGTAGGATGTTCCGTTGTTTCCTACGATTATTTTGCCTGCGATATGATCGAAGCAGCTCACGGACGTGCTCCCGCAGTTGCAACAGGCGTAAAGCGTTCAAGACCCGACAAGTTCGTATTCACATATCAGGGTGACGGCGACCTTGCCGCTATCGGAACCTGCGAAACAGTTCACGCAGCTACCAGAGGCGAAAACATCACCATAATCTTTATCAACAACACCATTTACGGCATGACAGGCGGTCAGATGGCTCCCACCACGCTTCCCGGTCAGGTAACACAGACCACTCCTTTCGGCAGAGACCCCAAGGTTGCAGGATACCCCGTAATGGTATGCGAAATGCTTTCTCAGCTCACAGGCACAGCCTATGCGGAAAGAGTTTCCGTTGACTCCCCCGCTCACATCAATGCAGCCAAAAAGGCGATCCGCAAGGGCTTTGAGGTGCAGAAGAACAAGCAGGGCTTCTCCATCATCGAGGTGCTTTCCACCTGTCCCACCAACTGGGGCATGACTCCTCTGGAGGCAATGGAAAGAGTAAGAACGGAAATGATACCCTACTATCCTCTCGGTGTTTACAAGGATATCACCGCTGAAAACAAGTGAGAAAGGAGCAGATAATATGACCAGTGAAATTCAGCTTGCGGGCTTTGGCGGACAGGGTATCCTGTTTGCGGGAAAAGTCCTTGCATACTGCGGAATGCTCGCCGACAGAGAGGTTTCATGGCTTCCCTGCTACGGCCCCGAAATGAGAGGCGGAACCTGCAACTGCTCCGTATGTCTCTCCGACGAGCCTATCGGCTCTCCCGTTGTAAACGAACCCGATCTTCTTATCGCAATGAACGAGCCTTCCTACACCAAGTTCATCGGTGCGGTAAAGGCAGGCGGATACGCATTTGTTGACAGCACTCTGGTTGACTCGGCAAATGTCCGCAGCGATATCCACGAATTCAGAGTTCCCGCTACAAGACTTGCAGACGAAAACGAGCTTAAAGGCGGAGCAAACATCATTCTTATCGGCAAGCTCATCAAGGAGTCGGGAGTTATCTCCATGGACGATATTGAGGCTGCTATAAGAAAGATAGTTCCCCCGAAAAAGGCTCAGCTTATCGAAAATAACCTGAAGGCTATCCAGATAGGCTACAACTACAGCGAATAAATATGGACTTGATTCCTGCCGCCGGGTAGGTCATGCGCCGCAGCCTGTGTCATAAGGCCATTGAAGACACAGGTTACGGCGCTTTTTTATATAATAAAAAAGGAGTATGAAGAAACACGATGAATAATCAGACAAGACCATTTGCAAAATACGCCTCTCTCAGCGTTATAGGAATGATAGGGCTTTCCTGCTATATCCTTGCGGACACATTTTTCGTGGCGCAGGGACTTGGCACAAACGGACTTGCCGCCCTTAACCTTGCCATTCCGATCTACAGCGCCATCACGGGAATGGGCATGATGACAGGCATGGGAGCCGCCACACGCTACTCCATAATGCGCAGCCGTGGGGACGAAAAGGCGGACAAGGTGTTCACAAACGCCCTTTTCATCGCAGCACTCTTAACGCTCATATTCGAGATATGCGGCATATTTTTCTCAGGCAGTATATCAAGACTGCTGGGCGCAGAGGGCGATACCTATGAAATGTGCCGTGTCTATCTCAGAACGCTACTCATATTCTCCCCATTTTTCCTGCTCAATAACATTTCCATATGCTTTCTCAGAAACGACAATGCCCCTCATCGCTCAATGGCAGGAATGCTTGCAGGAAGCTTTTCAAACATCGTGCTGGATTACATCTTTATCTTTCCGTTTAAAATGGGAATGTTCGGCGCAGTCCTGGCAACCTGCTTTGCACCCCTTATCAGCCTTGGGGTAATGTCAGGCTTTTACCTAAAAAAGCGCAACACATTCCACCTTACAAAAACTGCCCCCGATATGAAGCTCATCTCCCGAATAGCCGCAACAGGCGTTCCCGCTCTTGTTACGGAGCTGTCCTCGGGCATAGTTATTATTGTGTTCAATATGATAATAATGTCGCTGGCTGGAAATGTGGGCGTGGCAGCCTATGGCATCGCAGCAAATATATTTATCGTGGTAGTGTCCATATACAACGGCATTGCTCAGGGAATGCAGCCGCTGGCAAGCAAATCATCGGGCGAGGGCGACAGCGCAGCTTCACACAGCTATCTCAGGCTGGCGCTTATCTCGGGCGCTGTGGTGTCGGTTATGGTTTATATCTGCATTTTCTTTTTTGCTGACCCCATTGCAGGCATTTTCAACAGCGAAAAAGACCCCGCATTGCAGGAAATTGCAATACAGGGTCTGAGACTTTATTTTATCGGCTGCTTTTTTGCAGGCTTCAACGTTATAAAGGCAGCGTATCTTTCAGCTGTGGGAATATCCGCTCCCGCAAACCTTATATCCATATTGAGAGGCTTTGCGGTGATAATCCCCGCCGCTCTGGCAATGTCGGCACTGTGGGGAGTTGACGGACTGTGGCTTTCCTTTGCGGCAAGCGAGTTCATTGTCTCCATAGTGAGCCTTTGCATCAATCCAGACCGAACTCGGAAAGCACCTTCTGAACGTCCTTGAGAGCCTCACGCCGCTCCTTGTAGTCGGGAATGACCATTCTCACGTTCTCCCAGAACGCCTCGGAGTGGTTCATCTGACGGGTGTGGCAAAGCTCGTGAACTATAACATAATCTATAAGACTGATGTCGGCAGCTATCAGCTTCCATGAAAGGTTTATCACCTTCTGAGCTGAACAGCTGCCCCATCTTGTTTTAGCGGAATTCACCTTTACATCGGCTATCTCAATGCCCATTCGGTCGGCAGTGAGACGTGTGCGTGCAATAAGCGTGCCCTTGGCAATGGTGCTGTAGAGCCTGCGCAGATATGGCAGCAGCTCTTCAAGAGCCACACCCTCGGGAAGATGGAACTTTCCGCCTGTGTAGCCGTAGGGCTGTACATTATCCACAGGGCACATACCGCCGAAAAGCGGCAGCTCCATGGGCGGCTTTGAGAGCCTTGCGCTGCGCTCACCCACTCTTGCACGGGCTGTGCGTGAGTATTTTTCTATCCAGTCGGATTTTTCGCTTACAAACTTCTCTATCCTGTCATCAGGGAGACTAAGAGGGGCACGGACAATAACATTGCCCTCCCTGTCAACGGTTATTGAAAGGGTCTGCCGCTTGCTGCGGATAACTTTATAATCAGGCGTATTTCTCACTTCCTTGTATCGTTTTTGCCTGCAAGCTCATAGGGCGATGGCATTACCGCTCCCACAGCGGCTTCAAGAAATCCGGCAGGCTCCTTGGCATATAATTCCCACAGCTCATCGCTCCAGCCTGCAAGCACTCCGGTGTCGTTATGGTGGACCTCATCAATGATAAGGATACCGCCCTCCTCGGAACAGCTGTATGTAAATATCCTGCCGCCCGATGTGCAGAAGTTTATGAAAAACTGCTTTGTTTTTCCCGTATATACCCCGTTGTAATAGTTGTACTGGAACTTCTGATTCATAAACATCCAAACCACAATTTTCATGGGTATGACCTCGGTTTTCAATCCCATGCAGCCGAAAATACAGTCTCTGCCCACGCACACGGCATCACCGCCGCATCTGAAAAGCGCACCTTCGGCAAACTCCCTTTCAGCGTCCTCAGCAGAGCCGCCGTCCGCAGCCTTAAAAGCCGCCAGTGCCTGCTTGTAGTCCTTTCCCGAAGCGGCGTGTATCAGGAAGATGACCGCACCTATAGCCATAGCTCCTGCTATGATAATGTACGGCAGCGAGCTTTCGGCTATTACGAAAAGTAGCAGGAAAAGAGCAAAAATAAACAGTCCAACAGCAAGTTTAACTGTGCGGTAATATAATTCGCCCTTTAAACCCTTGTGATAATGCGCCTTCTGTGCAGCTTTCTGTATCTTCCTGTCAAGCTCTTTGCGATGTGAAACACTCTGGGGGCTGTTTTCATCTTTAAGCGCCGCTTCACGCTTTCTTTCGGCTCTTTTAATGAAAATGAGGAACCCGCCAACAGCGATAAGAAGCAGTGATATCGCAAACGAGACCCATGTAACATTTGTAGCCAGTATCCACAGCGCAATTATTATCATGATAACTCCTGCTATCACGCTTGATACCGCACTGTCCTTTTCATAATCCTCTGTTGTTTTCTCCCTGCGCTTTTTCATATTAACCCCTTGTAACTGATTATTTGTCAGTGTTTATGTATTCCTTGTAGCCATTAAGATATATCGCACCTGATATCACGGTGAGAATAGTGGATATCCAGATAAGCACCTGCTCTGTAATGTTTACCCATGCCGCATAGCCTGTGCTGTCCTTGCCGAAAAGCACCGCAAAGAACAGGATAATAACTATTGCTACCATTGTAAATGCTGTTTTGAGCTTGCCCCAGATACCTGCGGCAACAACAACGCCCTCGTTTGCGGTAACAAGCCTGAGACCCGATACCATAAACTCTCTTGCGATGATGATTATTACGGGAACCGCTCCCACAAGCCCCATCTGAATGAAGCAAACCAGTGCGGATATGACCAGCACTTTGTCAGCCAGAGGGTCAAGGAACTTGCCGAAGTTGGTCACAAGATTTCTGCTGCGGGCAATATGTCCGTCCAGCGCATCGGTTACAGATGCGGCTATGAACACAACAAGCGCCAGTATGCTGCTTGCCTGACTGCCGAAAGGCACGTCGCAAAGCAGGAAGAAAATGAAAAAGGGAACGAGGATAACTCTCATTACCGTAAGCTTATTGGGCAGATTCATCAACAACATCTCCTATCAGGTCGTAGTCCATAACTTCATTGATATGTACGTGAACGAACATTCCGGGAACAAGCTTTCTCTTCTTGGAGTTGAAGAATATCTTGCCGTCGATCTCGGGAGCATCGGCAGCGCTTCTGCCGAAATAGCACTCGCCGTAACGGTCATAGCCCTCAACCAGCGTTTCGATAACAGTGTCACGGAGAAGCTGATTTTTCGCACCCATTATCATCATTTGCTGCTCCATGATAATATCCGCACGGTGCTGCTTGGTCTCTTCATCAAGCTGACCGTCCATCTTGGCAGCCTTAGTACCCTCCTCAGCGGAGTATGGGAAGCAGCCCAGGCGGTCAAATTCCATGTCACGGACAAAATCAGCCAGGCGGTCAAACTGCTCGACAGTCTCTGTGGGGAAGCCTGTGATAAGGGTAGTTCTCAGGATAATTCCGGGAACCTTTTCACGTATCTTCTTAATAAGCGCCCTGAGAGTCTCCTCATCGCCGGGGCGGTTCATCTTTTTCAGGATATCCGCATCGCAGTGCTGAATGGGCATATCTATGTACTTTACGATCTTGTCCTCTCGTGCCATAACGTCCAGCAGCTCGTCGGAAATGCGCTCGGGATAGCAGTACAGCACTCTTATCCACTTGAGCTGAGGAATGGTGCAGAGCTTTTCAAGCAGCTCGGGAAGTGAGGGCTTGCCGTAAATATCCTCGCCGTAGCGTGTGGAGTCCTGAGCAATGAGAATAAGCTCTCTTACGCCGTTGACCGCAAGCTCGGTAGCCTCCGCAAAAAGCTGCTCCATGGGAACGCTGCGGTTTCTGCCTCTGATAGAGGGAATAGCGCAGAAAGAACAGCAGTTGCTGCAACCGTCGGCAATTTTAAGATACGAGTAGAAAGACAATGTTGTCTGGATACGTCCGCCTGTAAGACCCAGATTAAGCTTGCTGTCAAAGGCAGTGAAGTGGTCGCCCTCCAGTACCTTTTCGATAACGTCGCATATCTTGTCATTGCAGCCGATACCAACAACAGCGTCAGCCTCGGGTATCTCGGAAGCAACTTCGTCCTTGTAACGCTCTGCAAGACATCCTGTAATGATTATCTTCTTGATGCGTCCCTCTTTTTTAAGCTCCGCAAATTCAAGTATAGTCTCAATAGCTTCCTGCTTTGCAGACTCTATAAATCCGCAGGTATTTATGATAGCCACATCAGCCAGAGCAGCGTCGCCAACCAGCTCATAGCCCTTTTCATTTATCTTGTATAACATTCTTTCGGCGTCAACCTGATTTTTTGAACATCCGAGAGAAACCATTCCAACTCTTATGGGCATTTATAACTCATCCTTTTAATTTTATTATATATCTGTATGCGCACATATACATTTTAAATTATACTACATTGTATTTCTGTTTTCAAGTGAATTTTGTAAAATGTATAAAAAATCCCGTCTGAAATTGATATGTACCCTCCTTACTGATTGTCCGATAAAGAGAGTACATATCAAATTCAGACGGGGTAACATCTATCTTCCGTTCATCTCCCTCTCAATCCACCTCATCAGGAGATTTACTATCCTGCGCTGTTCATCGGCAGAAAGCTCACGTCCCTTGGGAACACGGTACCATTTTTCAAGGCAGCCCCTACAGCAGCAGGCACAGGCGTGCTGGGCGATGAATATGGGGTGCCCACGCATGGGAGTCTGCTTGCCGTCATTGGGTATCGCAGCAGGAGCAAGGCGCTTGGCGATAAAATCTTCTCCATGGCTGCGGATAACGTCCATGCCCTTTTCCCGCACATATTCCCTGTCCTTTTGGGACAGATGAAATTTTCGCCTGAAAGCCGACTTTTGCAGCTTGTCAAGAGCTTCATCTACAGTCTGCATTTATATGACCTCTTATGAAAAAGCCCGCAGTAACCGCAATACAGCGGAAAATGCGGGCTTTATTGTTTTAACGTATGTTATGCGCTATTATTCAACAACGGGAACAGTCCAGCCGAAGGTGTCTTCGGTCTTGCCCCACTGAATGCCTGTAAGGGTCTCGTAAAGCATATGAGAAACAGGACCGATCTCACCGTTGTTAAGGGTCATGATCTTGTCGCCGTACTTCAGCTCGCCGATGGGAGAGATAACTGCGGCTGTACCTGTACCGAATGCCTCGTCGAACTTGCCCTCGTCATAAGCCTTGGTAAGCTCGTCGATCTCAATATTTCTCTCGGAAACTCTGTAGCCCTTGCTTCTGAGTATTTCCAGGCAGGACTTTCTGGTGATACCGCCGAGGATAGACTTTCTTTCAAGGCTGGGAGTAAGAACTTCGCCGTCAATTACGAAGAATACGTTCATAGCGCCTACTTCCTCTATGTACTTGCGGTGAACACCGTCAAGCCAGAGAACCTGCTCGTAGCCTACCTTGTCAGCCTCTTCCTGAGCCTTCAGGGAGATAGCGTAGTTAGCAGCAGCCTTTGTAAAGCCTGTACCGCCTGTTACTGCACGTACATAGTTCTGCTCAACGTAGATCTTTACGGGAGCAAGGCCTGCCTCGTAGTATGCGCCTACAGGAGAGCAGATGATGCAGAAAAGCAGATGCTTTGCAGGGTGAACGCCAAGCATGGGGTCAACTGCGAAAATAAAAGGACGAATGTAAAGAGAAGTGCCGTAATTATGGGGAACCCAGTCCTGGTCAATCTCCACGAGCTTCTTGATAGCTTCAACGCCGAATGCCTCGTCGATCTGAGGAATGCAGAGACGGTCGTTGGAAACGTTCATTCTTGCCATGTTCTGCTCGGGACGGAACAGCTGTATCCTGCCGCTTTCGGTTCTGTAAGCCTTCATGCCCTCAAAATCAGCCTGACCGTAGTGGAGGCACATTGCGGAAGGCTCAAGAGGAATAGGGCCGTAAGGAACTATTCTTGCATCATGCCAGCCCTGACCCTCATCATAGTTCATAAGGAACATATGGTCAGTGAAAATTTTACCGAATCCAAGCTTGGATTCATCAGCAGGCTTTGCCTTAGGCGATGTTGTTTTTGTGATTTTGATCTCCATAATTAAAATCTCCTTTTTACTAATCTTCAAGAAGCAGCCCTAAAGCCGCCAGATGTTATCAGTATTTATGTACGGAAGAAGAAACTTCCGCGTAATTTATATAATTATACCATACACAATTATATTTTTCAAGTCAAAGTTATATAAATTCCTCTTGATTTTTTTTATTTTATATGATATAATGGACAAGTCACCTGATATAAGGTGAATTTGTCTCCGTAGCTCAGCAGGATAGAGCGTTCGCCTCCTAAGCGAAAGGCCATGGGTTCGAATCCCGTCGGGGACGCCATTAAGTGCAGATCTTTTCAAAAGGTCTGCATTTTTTTATGCAGCATTAAACAAAGCGGTCTGATGAAATCGCCTCATCAGACCGCTCTATTTTTAGTCGTATTTTTTCAGAACGCTTACCGCTCCGATAACTATTTCGGAAGCCTTTTCAAGGTTCTTGACTATCTTTTCGGCATCGCTGCTGGTGCGTGCCATTTCCATAGCCTGATTAACAGTCTCCCTGCCCACATCTACCTGAGTGCGGTAAATGTCGTCCAGCTGGGACATGGCAAACTTTTCAAGATTGCTGTAGCAGTCCTTCAAATCCTTGATGGTGTTGTTTCTGATATCATCGTAATTTTCCAGAGCGGAATCAATGATCTCGGACTGGCGCTTCTTTTTAAGGATATTCCTGAAAAAGGGCATTGTGGTGGAGGGGAAGCCCATCTCACGGTCAGCACCCTGAGAAGCCGCAGCCTTTACCTTGTCCGCAACGAAAGTGTTTACGTTTACTGTCTCGCTGCACGATATCCTTGCGCCTGCAAGGTTTGCTATGCCAAGCTTTCTCGAAAGCTCAGCCGCCATATCGTCAATGATGTCGTTAAGGCGTGACTGATGGATCTCCAGACACTTTCTGTAAGCCTCGCCCACCTTATCCATAAGGTAGGAATAGAAATGTCTCTCCACGTCCTCGTCGTTGGCAGTGGTACGGCAGGCAAGAATATCCTCTCTGAGCTTTGTGAAGAACTCGTACATCCAGTGCTCCGCTTCCTGCATCATCTCGGTGATGGAAAGGATTATCTTAGGTTTCTGGCTTTCCAGAGCAGCGGCAAGTGTGGTGCACTCGTGCTCAAAGTCAACGGAAAGCTCATCAAGCTTCTGCCTGTCCATCTTGACCATGTCGCTTATCATGTTGAGACGGTTAAGGGTGTCGGAAAGCATGAGCCTAAGCATGGAGAATACACGCTGGGTGCGGATAGTGTCCTTCTGAACAATTATCTCACGGGAAAGAGCCAGCTCAAATTTAAGGAACTGATTTTCGTAATAATCCTGAAAGCCCTTGATGTCGGGGCGGATAAGACCAATCTTTCTGCGGTACTCGTCGATGCCGCTTATGCCGTAAACCTCGGCGTAAGGGATTATCTGGGAGCACTTTTCGCTGATTCGGTCGATTATCTTCTCGATATCCTCCATGGAGTTCATGGCGTCTATCATATTTACCAGCACGAATACCTTGCTGAAATTCTGGGGAACGATGTGGCTTGCAATGAAATACTGCTCCGACTCGGAAAAGGGAGACAGTGCGGAAGCCACGTAAATAACAGCGTCCGCCTTGATAAGAAAGTCCTTTACCTGATTGTCAAGGTCGTCAAGGTCGCTGAGGCCCGGGGTATCGACTATCTGTATCTCCTTGAGGATAGGTGCATCGCTGCGCACATCAAGATAATCCAGCTCGCCGGGGAAGAAATCCAGCAGACCCGAAAGCCTGTCACGGCTCAGGTCGTCCTGGGTAAGGGTAACACGCTTGCCGTTTTTGAGCACAGCTTCCACCGAAGGGCGCTCACCGTATGAAATGCAGTTGATGGTAAAGGTCTCGGGAGCAACGTTTACAGGAGCAATGGAGCGGCCCAGTATGGCATTGATAATGGTGCTCTTTCCACGCTTGAAGTCGCCGATGACCATCAGCGAAAACGGCTGATCCATCTTCTGACCGATGACAGAGTCCCACTTGGACATTCTTTCCACAGCCTCGTCACCGAGAATGGCGGAAAGCTCGGGGTCCTTCACCAGCCTTGAAAGCTCACTGCGAACATACGCAATATCCGCAGAGGCATTGTCGTAATTTTTTTCCATCGTTATCCGTCGTCCTCCTTTACGCAGAATGGCTGCTGCCTGCGTCGGCTATGATGTCGCAGCGAATTTCAAGTGACTGCTTGTTTCCGACGTGTGTCATAGGCGCAGAAAGGTCAGGCCGCCAGATGTACAGTATCTCGCATCCGATAAATTCCATTCCCGCAATTATCCTGCGCTCGTCGTGAGAGCATTCGCTGCCCATTTTAAGGCTGCGGACAGGTGTTACGTGGAATGTCTCATATCTTTTAAGAATGCCGTCAATATCAATGCCCGTGTTTACAGCTCCGAAGGAATCGGGAATGCCCCTTCGCCTTACGGAAGCATATACCTGCGGGAACTTGCTTGGGTCATCAAGGCAGATTATGCCCGCACGGTCGGCGGTGATATCGCCCAGAATCAGCCATTTGTTAAGGCTGTAGTTCAGCTCTCTAACATTGCTCTTCACATTATCGGCAGGGTTTTCGGAAACATCTCCCCTGCTGATGCCGGGATATGTGAAAGCGTAGTTGAATGCGGAGTGCCTGTTCTGGAGCCTTCCGCACTCGCAGCCGATAAGATAGCAAAGCTCATCATAGGAGCAGTTGTCGGCAATATCGCTTGTCATGACAATGCACGGCTCAATGCCGTCACCTGCCATGGACATTATCTCGGGAACGTCGCCCGCCTTGCGGACAAGCACAACGGGCAGGCTTATCTGAAGCCTCTCGCTGCATTTTTTTGCAGCCTCATACGCCTTGGCATGCTGCATGGAGCCTGCGCTGTCGCTGCTCTGGAAATATCTCTTGAAGCGGTTGGGGATATCGCTGCTGATGATAGCCTTGTAAAGGCGTGACCAGCCCGAAAAGCCACCTATCTTCTGCCTCATGGCAAAATCCGCATCAAAGGCATAATCAAGAGTTCCGCCGACAACGTGTTCCTGATAGGAACGTGTTCTTGCGACCAGATAATCGCAGAACGATGTGTTTATATCCATAAGAGGATTGTATGAATCCGTCATCAGTAAACCTCCGAATTACTCATAATCGTCCGACAGTATCTCGGTAAGACTCTTGTGGAGGTTATAGGTTTCCGCAAGCATACCGCCAACATTTTCGGCGATACTCTGGAGCCTGATCTTTTCATTGTCGGACATAGTTTTCTTCTGCTGCTTGACTTCATTGAGGTTGTCGAGGGTCTTCTGGGTATCCTTAAGGATTATCTCAGTCTCCTGCTCGATCTGGTTTTTAAGTCCCGCAAAAGAGTTATATACCTGCTGACGCACAGATTCTGTGAAGTCGGAATTGATACGCATTTCATGGAACTGCTTCTTTACATTTGCCTTAACATTTACCTTGAACTTATCGATACGTTCCTGAACCAGCAGCTTATCAACGGCAAACTTGCCCGTAAATGTGCCTGCAAAGCCCGCAAACGCAAGTATGCACAGACCCGCAGGGGTAAGGAATGCGCCGCCCACAACGGTAGTTACCAGCAGGAAAGAGGTAGCGAGCCATGTGGTAAGACCTGTAAGTCCGCCCAGCAGAGCGCCCTTGATGCCTGCCTCTCTGAATCCGATGAACAGACCGCCGATGCCGCCTGTGCCTATAACGGAACCGATGATGCTGTCAACAGCGCCGCCGTTCCTGTTGTGCTTAGCCTGAACGGAGAACATTTCCTGGATACGGTTCAAGGACTCGAAGAATTCGTCCTGGAAAGACTGGAGACGTACAGCTTCTTCCGACAGACCAACATTGATATCGTTCTGGATCTGCTCGCAGATGAGCTGTGCCTTGTTCTCGATATTTTCCTTTATCTTCTGTGTAAGCTTTTCATAAACAAGCTTGAGCTTTTCACGCTTGAGGTCGTCACCGCACATCTGATAGTCGTCGATGACCTGCATAGCAGTCTCCTCTATCTTGACCCAGTATTCGTCAAGGATAGGCTGCAGCTGCTCGAATACCTTGTTGGCAGCGTTGTTGATGCGTACAAATTCCTCACGCTTCTTGGTACGTATCTCCTCGATCTCTTCAATGGCAAGCTGATACTTCTCCATGAATTCGTCGGTCTCCATAACAAGAGCGTTTTCGTGGATAACTATAGAATTGATGATCTCAGAGCCTGAGCTGATTATCTTGTTTGCAAGTATCTGGAGAGTAATTGAACCTCTCTCCTTGGTGAGCATGGTCTCAAGAACGCTTTCAAACTTGGGGAAGTTACTTTCTGCCAGCATAGCATCATCGTGAGCTTCCTTTGCCATGAGAGCCTTCTTTGCGTAAACGCCGATTACCTTGGGCTTTCCTATCTTGCGCTTGTAAACGGCAAATTCCTTGGAATTTTCACCCATGACCTTCTTTGCCTTATCCATTACATAGCTGCAGATACGCTTCTCGACAGTCTCAACTATTCTGTCCTCATCCTCCTTGGAGAAGGTCCCGAAGCAGTTGACCGCAAAGATGATCCTTCCAAGATCGCTTGTGAGCATCTTGTTTTCAAGGAACTCCTTTTCAAACTGGGAGAAAGGAGAGTTTGCGCTGATAACGAAAACCGCAGCGTCGATCTCGGGCAGGATAGACATGGTAACATTGGTCATCTGCTCATCATCGTTAAGACCCGGAGTGTCTATAATATCAACGTGGTTCTTGCAGAAATCGGTGTCGTAATAAACAGTGGCTTCCTTGACAGTCTCAGCCTTCTTTTCGGATTCAAAGGAAAGCTTTGTAACATAGTCAGCCAGATGGTTGATATCTACCTTTTCGGAAGAACCGTCCTTGTATTCCACCACAACATAAGGGTCCTTGCTGTATGTAACTCTGTTGAGAGTGGCAGTTGCGGGAAGGACATCGGCAGGAAGCACCTCCTGACCGAGAATAGCGTTGATGAGCGTACTTTTTCCACGCTTGAACTCACCTACGATAGCGACCTCGAAATGCTCGCCCGCATTCTTGGCAATAACGTCGCCGATAGACTTTGCCGTATTATCGAGCTGGAGAGAGGAAGCATATTCCCTGAGCTGCTCCAACGAGTCGATCAGTTCATTTACGGTGTCACGGAAAGAGGCGTAGCTTCCGAAATCATAAGTCTGTTGTTCCATTATAAACCTCCTGTAGAAAATTCTGCAAACGGCAAAACGCCGCAGGCAGTGGATTTATCAGATGTCAAACACAGAAAGCCGCATAGACTTTCTGCACCAATCACGCAAAATCGCAAGGGGCAAATGGGCACAAAAAGTCCGCATATTTACCCCATAATATATAATATTATATCATATTTTTCTTAATAAAGTCAATGAGAGACAAGCTGTAAATCACACAAATTAAGGAAGCATTTTTGGGCATACCGAACAAATTCACGCATATTTTACCCCGCTGCCTTTAAAAAGGTTACAAATTTATTAAAAAAAAGAAGCCCGCCTGACATGACGAGCTTCTTCATATTTCATATTAAGATGTTTAAATAGTTAGGCGGACTCACTCCTTGCGTTTTAAAGCATTCCACTCATTCGGCTGTGAAGTAAAATCATTGCTTCGATCACACCTTTATATAACTGCAATTCATAGAACCTAATCTATATTAAGCATTCATCATGCGGAAATTATCAAAGTGATTTTCGCATTCAAGGCACATCTTATGCCATTGGAAACAACTCCGTTTTCTTAAAATTTTGTCTGAGAAAGACTCAACTTTCCATGGGACTTATCTCCTGTCAGTAAATTTTCATCATTCAGGCATTCACTGTGCCATGGGAAACAACTCCAAACTGTACAAATTTGTTGTATTGGTTGGAAAAATCAGCTTTCCATCGGACTTATCTCCTGTCATATATTTTACAGGCAAACTCAGCGTGCCATTGGAAACAACTCCGTTTTTAAGATTCCGGTAAGACCGGTGATAGAACTTGAGGCATTGAATGTTATGCCATGGGACTCACTCCTGTTTCTTTAAAATTCAAGCATAAAAGCCTGTCCTATCATCATATGAGATCATCCTTTCGGGATGTAAATTTCGTGATTTAAAGTGTGCCGTGCTTTTCAGCTGTCGGCGGAGACTAAATAGTCAGATCGTAAAAACCTCTTGTAATCATAGCTTAATCACCCTTTCGGTAAGATTTCAGCCTGCCGCTGCATTTCTGCACTGTTGCGGCGAATTTAACAAATACAGAGAATATGGAACCTCTTTTTCATAACATCATCAAGCCCTTTCCTTGGGGATATCCTGCCGCTGCCTTTCAGCATTCATGCGGTAAAGTTACTTCTGTGTCGGACTCACTCCCTTGCGTTATCGTTCAAATATTCAGATCATAAAATCCTCTTGTGATCATAGCTTAATCACCCTTTCGGTAAGATAAGCCTGCCGCCGCCTTTCAGCACCGATGCGGCACATTTAGTGAATACAGAGAATATGATAACCTCTCGTCATAATTTCAAACCCTTTCATCGGGATATCCTGCCGCTGCTTTTCAGCATTTATGCGGTAATGTTACCGGTATTTCGGACTCACTCCTTGCTTTATGATTTAAATATTCAGATCGTGAAATTTCCTTCCGAACATATTTACCAGATCCTTTCCGATATCCTGTCCTGCCGCCGCTTTTCAGCGATAATGCGGTAAACTCAACAGCCTGTCGGACTCACTCCCTTTCGCTTAAAATTCAAGTATGAACCTCATTTTCATAGGAATCATCCTTTCGGACTTATTGTCACAGCCGATCGGGGGAATAGCGTCCCGACACAGCGGACTGTATATCATCTTAACTGCCCTGCTTTAATGTCATTTCATCCGGATATAAATATAACCCTCTCCATCGGACTTATCCCTTTCATCATTTTCTGACGAGATGTTCTTTGGAAGAAGGTATAAAAATACCGCCCACACATTCGTGCTGCGGCTCTTGTTAAATCTGCTTTTTACTGAACTAATCGTTCTGTGAATCCGAAGTGGTCAGTTATCAAACTGAACTTCCTTTAAACTTCGCTGACGATCATTAAAGCAATTCTGCAAAAAACGAGCCGCTGCGGAACATCCCGCTATTAAACTGCTGCTCACTAACGTCTGCCATCGGACTCGCCTTCCTTTCCAAACTAATTGCAGATCGCTTTCACTCCGAAAGTCTGCTGTTCTGTGAAGAGGAAACCCATCGGAATCTTCCGAACCTCTTGGTTCTCTGTTTCCTTATCTTGGTCATTTCCCTTTCCTTGATATTAATATACCACACCCATTAGTAAAAGTCAATAGTTTTGAGCATAAAATACTGCATATCTTTTGTGCATTATTTTTATTCACTTTCAATATTGACTTTTTATATAAAATGTAGTAAAATAAAAATGTTGGGTCGCTTCTCATCGGAATAATCTGTGAAAAGCGGCATACTATTATATTAAAATACAGGAGGTAACGAGAATGGCTGATTACGATATGGGCGCTGATCTTTTCACTCTCACCGATGAAGAGGGCGTTGAGCAGACCTTTGAACTTATGGATACCTATGAAGATAAGGACGGCAATGTTTATTACGCACTTGTTCCTTATTATGAGAACCCCGAGGAAATGGTCGAAGCCGATACTGAGCTGGTTATCCTCAAGAGCGAGGACGACGGCGACGAAGAAACTCTTGCCTCCATCGACGATGATGACGAGTACGAGAGAATCGGCAAGATCTTCATGGACAGACTTTCCGAGATGTTCGACGACGAAGCGGAATAATTTTCCGTACTTTTGGCATCACCACGGGACTTATGCAAATTTACAAAATTTATCCGTCAAAATTGACAGATATTTATATTGATTTTTGCTCCGTTCTGTGATATACTACACTTAAAGAAAAACTTCTGCCTTGACCGATAAAGTGTGGTTTTATAATCCAACACTTTTATTTAGGGATTCAGTCTCCTTTGACGGATTGCAGACCTCCCGCCGCATTAGATGTGCGGAACTACGGACGCAGGGAGCGTGAAATCAAAGGGCTGTTGCCCACCTGCCTTTGTGCGGGTTTTATTCGCCACATGGCGGCAAGGCGGTGTTTTCTAAAAAAAGCTCAGTGCCTGCGGTTCTCCGTAGGCACTTTTTTTGCCGCATAAGCTATAAAAGCAGGTATCCCAGCGCAGCCAGCAGCGGCAGGTCGGCTCCGTTTCTGGCAAGAATAACTATCAGCAGGATTATGATGATCTTTTCCTCATCAAGCTTTATGCCCCCAAGCATTCTTCCAAGGTCAAAGCCATTATTTCCCGCAGGCCTCTGAATGTTCTGCTCACGGGGACTTTCCCTTGCGTTCATTCCCCTGTCACTGCGTTCATAAAGGTTATTCCGCTCGGGAGCGCTGCGGGAATTATCCTGCATACGCCTGTCATTTCCGCCGTACATTCGGTTTCCCATATCGGGCGGACGCCTGCCCATGTTCATGCTGCGGTACCGCATATCTCCTGCGGGCATTGCTCTTCTGCCCCCATCTGTCATATTATCATCTCCACGGAATGACTATAAAAGCGAATCAAGGCTGCCAAGAAGCCCGCTGTCCTTCAACGCATTTGCTGCGGAGTAGAGCTTCAGCATCCTGACCGCCTTATCCACCCTCTCCTGTTTGTCCCCGCTCAGATGAGGACGCAGCGCCATAAGCAGCGCCCTGTTTTTATCCTCACCGTTCATCGCCGCCAGCACCTTGCTTACAGCTGTGAGCATATTGGGGTCAAACTGCCCGCCCATCAATCCCGCAAGGCTCCCGAAATCAAAGCCGCCTTGGCTGCTCTGACCGTTCTGACCGCTCTCCCCGCTTTTGCCGTCGGAGGGCATTTCCGATTTGAGCATATCCGCCAGCTCTTTTATCTGCTGCATACTTTCGGGGTCACTTAGCAGCGAACCCAGCATATCGTTCATATCCTCCATCGGCTTCACCTCCAGTGCGGCTATGTAATCACATATTATCTGCGGCCGTTGTTATTCTGTCCGCCCTGACCGCCCGTCAGCTTCTGATAAAGTGCCTGCGCCTGCGGTGCGCTCATAAGCTTTTCAAGCATCTGGGGATTTGAAAGCACAGCGTTGAATTTCTGGGCTTCATCGGGCTTCATGTTTTTGATGGCACTGTCGAATTTGCCCTGCATAAGCTCACGCTTCAGCCTTTCGGGAGGCATATTCAGCTTTGAGCCTACGGTTTTGAGGAGCCTGTCGAGGTTTTCGGGATTTGTGCTGCGAATGTCCATATAGCTACCGCCTTTCAAAATAAGTCCGTCAGCGTGGTTATAATTACAATGACGAAAAGACTTTATTTCTTTACATATTTATGTTATAATGTATTTAATTAGACTACCGAGTGAGCTTACTGTCGGTGCCACTATCATATTATGCACAAGGAGGAATTCTGTGAGAATAATTGCAATGTCCGACTCCCACGGCAACGCATATGCACTGAAAAAGATATTTGAACGCACCAAGGATACAGGCGATATTTTCGTTCATCTGGGCGACGGTCAGCGTGAGCTTGACCTTATGCGTGCCGAATACCCCTCTCTTGAGATACACCACGTTGCGGGCAACTGCGACTACGGCTCCGTATCGCCTAATTTTGAGGTGATACCCTGCGGAGATACAAAAATTCTCATTACCCACGGTCATATCTACGGCATAAACTACGGCAGAGAGACTCTCCGCTGCACCGCACAGAATTTCGGCTGCAAGGTAGCCCTTTTCGGTCACACACACTGCCGATACGAGGGCTATGAGGACGGCGTTTATCTTATGAACCCCGGCAGCTGCTCATGCCCCAGGGATTTCAACAAGCCCTCCTACGGCTTTGTGGATATAACCCCAAACGGTATAATCACAAATATCGTGGATCTGGACTGATAACAAATAATACGAAAGGATCATTATATTATGGAACTTAACGGATTGAGCGAAAGAGCAAGAAAGCTTATAGAATCATGCGGCTACGGCAAGCCACACTTTATGTCCGAGGACGATGTTGCCGAGCGTCAGGCATTTTTTGAGGAGGAGGGCTACACCGTTTCCGATGAGGCAAAGGAAATAATCGACAACTTTTATATGCTCTCCATCGGAAAGCACGGTACATTCAAGGACGGCACCTTTGTTATCACCGAAAACGATGATATCGAAAACAAACTGGTGGTGTATCCCGAAAATATCTATGATGCTGCTCACCTGTTCAAGCAGCTTTCCGACGCAGTGGGCGACTACATTATCCCTCTGGGACTTATCAACAACGACTTTATCGCTATCGGAAGCAGCGGTAAAATATATATCATCGGCGATGACGTTTATGTTGGCGGAAATTCATGGGTAGAGTTTCTCAATAATTTTGCGGATAATTTTTCATCATTAAAAAAGGATTAAATGTCGAAATTGGGCTTGAAAAAAATATACGGATATGATATAATTATATAAATTTGATGATAAATCCAACGCTAATGAAACGAGGCTGATAATCCAATATGGCTGAACTTGTATATAACGAACAGGGCAGACTGCTTTTTACCGAGGAAATGAGAAAGGAATATACTATCCTTATCCCCAATATGCTCCCTATCCATTTCCGTCTTCTGGAAAGAATTTTCAATAACCACGGATATAGAATGAAGCTTCTTACCTCCACAGGAAGAAAGATCGTGGACGAGGGACTGAGATATGTACATAACGATACCTGCTACCCTGCACTGCTCACTATAGGTCAGTTCATTGATGCGCTCAAATCGGGCGAGTACGATGTAAACAAGACTGCTCTTATGATGGTCCAGTCAGGCGGCGGCTGCCGTGCCTCCAACTATATCCACCTTATCAGAAAGGCTCTGAAAAAGTGCGGTATGGAGCAGGTGCCCGTTATCTCCCTTAACCTGGCAAGCCTTGAAAAGAACCCCGGCTTCCACCTTACCCCCGCTCTTCTGGCGGAGCTTATCACCGCAGTCTGCTATGCCGACCTGCTGATGCTCCTTGCCAATCAGGTGCGCCCCTACGAAAATAACAAGGGCGATACCGACAAGCTCATCGATGTCTGGACAGACAAGCTCACCGAGCTGAATTTCAGCTACACCGCTTTCGATAAAACAGCCGTTCAGATAGTAAAGGAGTTCTCCGAAGTGCCATTCACTCCCGACCCCGACAAGATTAAGGTAGGCGTTGTGGGAGAGATTTACATCAAGTACTCCCCTCTCGGCAACAATGACCTCCACAAGTTCCTTGAGTCCGAGGGCTGCGAGGTATATTGCCCCGGTCTTATCGACTTCCTTATCTTCATGGGCGACCATCACGTTGTTGAGACCGAGCTTTACCACGTAAAGTACAAGAAGTACATTGCGTCCAAGGCTGTAAAGGGCTTCTTCAAGATGATGCAGAACAAGATAATCAAGGCTGTAGGCCCCTCAAGATTTTTCGGCCCCACTCCCTTTGAGGAAGCTAAAAAGGACGTTGAGCCTTTCATCTCCCCCGCAAACAAGATGGGCGAGGGCTGGCTCCTTACCGCCGAGATGATAGACATGATAAACATGGGAATAAACAACATCGTCTGTGCCCAGCCTTTCGGCTGCCTTCCAAACCACATCATAGGCAAGGGCATGATAAGAAAGCTGAGAGAGACTTATCCCCAGTCCAATATCGTTCCCATTGACTATGACCCGGGCGCTACACGAGTAAATCAGGAAAACCGCATCAAGCTCATGCTTTCCACCGCAAGACAGCAGATGAACGAGAAAAAAGCGGCAGATCAGTAAACATAAAAAGTCACCCGAAAATAATATTTCAGGGTGACTTTTTTTGAAGCAGCATTTATAACACAAAGCCCTGTTCCGACTAACCTGCGGAACAGGGCTTTTCATTTAATGAAGCTTATTTTTCTCTTTGTCCTTATCCATAAGAGGAGTCATGCTCTTTGCGCATATCATCATTGTTGACGCATTATGCAGCAGTGCTGAGGTCGAGGGCGAAAGCACGCCCAGCAGTCCCAGTACCAGCAGGCTCGAATTGAATGTAAGAATAAAGCGGTAATTCTTGTTGATGCGCTCCATAAGCAGCTCGCTGAGCTTTCTCAGGCGGACAAGTTCTGTAAGGTCGGCGCCTCTGAGAGTGATATCCGCAGTTTCCTTTGCGATATCCGAAGCGTCGCTCATGGCTGCGGATACGTTTGCTGCCGCAAGCGCGGGAGCATCGTTTATGCCGTCGCCTACCATGATAACACGTCTGCCCTGAGCCTTCAGCTCTTCTATCATACCGTGCTTCTGTTCGGGGAGAACCTGAGCATGAACTTCGGTGATGCCAAGCTTTGCGGCGATTATCTCCGCTGCCTTTACGCTGTCGCCTGTGAGCATAACGATATTTTCGATGCCCTCACGCTTGAGCATTTCAACAGCCTTTGCCGCCTCTGCTCTGGGGGGATCGCTTATGCACAGAGCGCCTGCCAGGCTGTCGCCCACCGCAAGATATACCACGGAGCAGGCTCCCGACTTTTCGTCGATCTCGTTCTGCTGAGCTTCGGTAATGAATATGCCCTCGTCCTCGGCAACAAAATGATGGCTGCCGATGATAGCCTTTTTGCCGTGGAGAGTGGTAGAGATACCGTGAGCCACTATGTAGTTCACCTCTGCGTGCTCCTCAGCATGGTCAAGTCCCCTGTCTGCGGCACCCTTGACGATAGCCCTTGCAACGCTGTGGGGGAAGTGCTCCTCCAGGCAGGCTGCTATTTTAAGCGCCTCGTCCTCGGTATATCCGCCGAAAGGAATGACTGTTTCAAGCACAGGCTCAGCATTGGTGAGCGTTCCTGTTTTATCGAACACAACGGTGTCCGCATTTGCAAACTCTTCAAGATACTTTCCGCCCTTGACGGTGATGTTCATATCCGCAGCTTCCTTGATAGCGGAAATTACGGAAATGGGCATAGAAAGCTTTATGGCGCAGGAATAATCCACCATCAGCAGGGAAACTGCCTTGGTGATATTTCCCGTAAGCAGCAGAGTAAGACCAAATCCCAGGAAGCTGAAAGGAACGATGCTGTCCGCCAGTGTTTCCGCACGGCTCTGAACGCCTGCTTTCAGGTTCTCGGAGTTGTCGATAAGCTCGATTATCTTGCTTATCTTTGTATCGGAGGAAAGGCTGCGGACTGTTATCGCCACAGTACCCTCTTCCACAACGGTTCCCGCAAACACGCTGCTTCCTGCCGACTTCATTACAGCCAGAGGCTCGCCTGTCATGGAGGACTCGTTTATGTAAGCCTCGCCCTCGCATATCTCGCCGTCCACGGGGATAACGCTGCCTGTGCGCACTCTTATCCTGTCGCCTGCGTGAAGCTCGGACATGGGGATAAGCACATCGGACTCTTCCGTTACCAGCCATACCTTGTCTGCCTTTACAGCAAGACTGTCCGCAAGAACAGCCCTTGTGCGTGCCCTTGTGTAGTCCTCCAGAAGAGCGGATACGGACAGCAGGAACATTACGCTGCCTGCGGTCTTGTAGTTTTTCCGGCTGAGGCAGGCTGTGATGGAAGCTCCGTCAAGCACGTCAACGGTAAGCTTGCCCTCGCCCAGTGTGCAAAGGCCTTTCCAGATGTATTTCAGTCCCTTTATTATCGTAAGCGCATTGCTTACAGGCATAGGGAGAAATGCCGTGAAAAGTATCCTCTTTGCCACCAGCTTACCAAGCTCACTGCCGAAGCTGCGGTCTATCTCCGCAATGCCGAACTCGGGGTCGGTATCATTGGGAACGAGCTTTCTTGGGTCAAGAGCCGATACAGCCTTTATGACCTTGTCACGGCAGCCCTTTTTGTAGCATACAAGTATGCCGCCGTTCCCGCTCCTTACCTGTACCGATGAAACGAAGTCCTCGGCGGTAAGGGTCTTGTAAACGCTGCACTCAAGCTCCTTTTCAAATGCGTATCCGCCGCAGCGGAAACGTATCCTGCCCGGAGTATCGTAAACTATACGAAATTTCATTAGTCGGTCACTTCGTCCTCGTCATCGTCAGCTTCCTTAACGCCTGCCTCTACCTGTGCATCGTAGCAGAGGTCAGCTGCATCGTCCTTCATGTTCTGGAAGGCTTCCTTAGCGTCGTGAGTGAACTTCATACCCTTTGCAAGACCTGTAACAGCAAGCTCTCTGGTCTTCTTTGCGGTAAGTATCTTCTTACCTACGATAACTGCTGCGGCGCCGCCTATTGCGCACCAAACCTTCTGATTTTTAAAGCATTTCCACATAATTCATGCTCTCCTTTACTTAAATTTATGGGGATATCCCCCTTTATATAATCGCCTGCAAATGCAGGACGGTCATATCATTGGTTTTTATATTTCAATTAGCCTGAGCTAACCAAAAACTTGCTTTTTAAGCGTTTTACTTATTAAGAATGTAGTCAGCCAGGCGCTCGGCAGTCTCTTCCGAAACGTGAGAAACGATAGCCACCGCATCAGCATCTGCCTGCTCCTCAGTAAGGTCAAGATTCTTGCTGAGAAAATCACGGATAATAAGGCACTTGGTAAAAAGTGAGTTTGCTTCTTTCACGCCGATGTCTGTAAGGGCTATCTGACCGTAATGCTCCTTGTCGATATATCCGCTGTCGCATAGCTTCTGGGTCATGGAAACGGTGCTTGCCTTGCTGACACCTACGATCTTTGCGACCTCCGCAGAACGAACATCCTTGCCGTTCTGACCCAGCTTATATATTGCGAAAAGATACTTTTTCTGGGAATATGTAAGCATTTTCATCTTTCCTTTCGGTAATTGGAAAAGTTCTGAAAGCAATCCATAAAGTTATATATGGCTAACTTTATGATATTTTTTACAGGCATGGTCTGCCTCTCGGATAACTTTCAAGCATTGCCCTTCAAAGTCTTTAAAATTGTTAGCATACCTTAACCTTAACTTTATTTTACAACCTATTATTTCAAATGTCAAGAGCGCAGCGCAGGATATTGCACATAATGGCGAATTTTGTAGATTTTACACATTCCGAATATATTTCACGCAAAAATAATATCAGCTTTGCACAATATCACAAATGTTACAATTAAATTAAAAATCTCGAAAAGCCCTTTACTTTTATATTTTAGAGTGCTAAAATAAGAGTATATATAGAATTTGAAAGGACGGTTCAAAACATGGACGAAAACAGAGCAGATGAAAAAAGCCTGGACTATCTTTATGAGGCTCTTCTTTGCCTTAAAACAAAGGAAGAATGTGCAGCGTTCCTTGATGACCTCTGCACTTCTCTGGAGCTGAAGGCTCTTTCTCAGCGTATGATGGTCGCCAAGATGCTTTCCGAAAAGAAGATATACAACAATATCGTTGCAAGCACAGGCGCCAGCACCGCAACTATCAGCCGTGTGAACAGGACTCTTAACAGCAAATACAGCGGAGCAGGCTACAGAATAGTATTCGACCGCCTTGGCTCAGGCAGCGTTACCGAAGTCAACACAGGCGCTGAAAACGGAAAGGCTGACTGATCGTGAGCGGATACGGTCCATTTTCATACTTTTACGACAGGCTCACGCTCAACATCTCCTACAAAGGCAGAGCCGAATACTTTGACAGGCTCATAAAGCTCCACGGCGGCAGAAAGAACCTGCTTCTTGACCTTGCCTGCGGCACAGGCAGCCTGTCCGAAGAATTTGCAAAAATGGGCTACGATGTCATTGCCACCGACATCTCACAGGAAATGCTCAACTGCGCTCTGGACAAGAAGTTTGAAAGCGGTCTGCCAATTCAGTATCTTTGTCAGGATATGACCGAGCTCGATATGTTCGGCACAATAGATGTAACGATCTGTGCGCTGGACAGCCTTAATCATCTTTCTTCAAAGGAAGATATGCAAAAGGCGATAAATAAGGTCTCGCTTTTCTGCGAACCGGGCGGACTGTTCATATTTGACGTGAACACCCCTTACAAGCACAAAAATATCCTTGCGGAAAACACCTATGTGTATGACCTTGACGATGTTTACTGCGTATGGCAGAATTCATTTGCAGGCACTCCCGACAGCCGTGTGAACATCACTCTTGACATTTTCGAGCGTGATGATGACGGCAGATTTACAAGATACGGCGAGGAATTTTCCGAAATAGCTTTTGAAAAAAGCGTTATGGAAGAAATGATAAAAGCCTCAGGAATGACAGTGGAAGCGGTCTATGACTATGACACCCTTGACCCCGCCCGCACAGACAGCGAAAAGCTGGTATTCGTTGCAAAGAAACCTCTGGTTTAATATATAATAGTATTTGGAGAAATCATATGGCTAAGATCGTTAGAACCATCTCGGACGACGCTTCCGTTGTAGCGACCGCTATCGACGCTACCGACATCGTTTCTGAGATAGAACAGATACACAAGACATCGGCAGTGGTAACAGCAGCCCTCGGCCGCCTTACCATAGCCGCTTCTCTTATGGGAATAGGTCTCAAGGGCGAAAAGGATACCCTTACCCTGAGAATGAACGGCAACGGTCCCACAGGCGCACTTATCGCCGTGGCTGACAGCCGTGGAAACGTAAAATCCTACGTCTGCAACCCTGTTGTTGAGATACCTCTCAACAAGTACGGCAAGCTGGACGTTGCGGGAGCTGTGGGAAAAGAAGGCACTCTTTCCGTTGTAAAGGACCTTGGCCTCAAGGAGCCTTACTGCGGTCAGATACCCATTGCGTCGGGCGAGATCGCCGAGGATATAGCAAGCTACTTTGCCACCTCCGAGCAGATACCCACCGTATGCGGTCTGGGCGTACTGGTAAATCCCGACCTTACGGTAAAGGCAGCAGGCGGATATCTTATCCAGCTGCTCCCCTTTGCAGATGAAGGCGTTATCGACACACTTGAAAAGAACGTGAACGCTCTCCCCTCGGTAACACAGATGCTCTCATCGGGCGTGACTGCCGAGGATATGGCAATGAAGGTGCTGGAGGGTCTGCAGCCCAACGTTATGGACAGGCTGGAGGCAAGCTACAAGTGCGACTGCTCCAGAGAGCGTGTGGAAACCGCTCTTATCTCCATAGGCAAAAAGGAGCTTTCAGACATGGCAGACGAGCAGGAGACCTCCGAGGTATGCTGCCACTTCTGCGGCAAGAAATACACATTTACTTCCGACGAGATCCGCAGCCTTGCAGAAAAAGCAAAGGCATGACAATATAATACTAATCACCGGTAAAACTATATGCAAAAAATCATCACATGATCCTTGTACGCAAGATTATGCTCGATTTTTTGTATAGCTTTTAATTGGTGCTTAGTATAAAAAAGAATAATTATCACCGCAGCGGAATAAGCTTATAAAAAAAGCGCTGTGCGGCTGAAAGGACTGAGCCTGATGGCAAAAACAAGAGTTGCTGTAATTTTCGGCGGAATGTCAAACGAGCATGATATCTCGCTTATATCCGCCTCAAACGTTATCGCACATTTAGACCCCGACAAGTATGAGATAATCCCTGTGGGAATCACCAAAAAGGGAAGATGGTTCTTCTATCCCGGAGATATTTCGGGCATAAAGGACGGCAGCTGGGAGACAAACCCCGACTGTGTTCCCGCAGCTATTCTCCCCGACCCTCTTTACGGCGGCATCGCAAAGATATCCGACGGAAGAATGAACCTTGTAAAGATAGACGTTGTTTTCCCCGTGCTCCACGGCAAATACGGCGAGGACGGAACCATACAGGGTCTGCTTGATATGGCAGGCATTCCCTATGTGGGCTGCGGCTGCTTTGCTTCCGCTGCCTGCATGGACAAGGAGTATGCACACTGCGTTCTCCAGTACAACGGCATCAATATGGCAAAGTACAGAACAGTAAAGCAGAGCGACCTTAACAATCTGGACGCTGTATGCGAGAAGATCGCCGCAGAGCTGAAATATCCTCTGTTCGTAAAGCCTGCGTGCAGCGGCTCATCTGTTGGCGTTAACAAGGCAACCTGCTTTGAAGATCTGAAAAACGCTGTAAAGCTTGCTTTCACTCATGACAAGAAGGTCATCGTCGAGGAATTTATCAAGGGCAGAGAGCTTGAATGCGCAGTTTTGGGAACAGACAATCCCTTTGCCTCCGAGGTTGGAGAGATACTCTCCTGCAATGATTTCTACGACTATGACGCTAAATACATACTGGGTACATCGGGACTGAATATCCCCGCAAATATTCCCAAGGAAGCCTCCCTTGAAATAAGGGAAACTGCCGTAAAGGCATTCAAGGCTCTGGGCTGCTTCGGTCTTTCAAGAGTTGATTTCTTCCTTGCGGATAACGGCAAGGTATATCTCAACGAGCTGAACACCATGCCCGGCTTTACATCTATCAGTATGTATCCCAAGCTCATGGAAAACCTGGGTATCCCCTACGGCGAGCTTCTCGACAGGCTCATAAAGCTTGCTTACGAAAGAAACTGACGAAAGGGTATTTCAAAATGGCTGAGATTTTAACCGAAAAAAGTGAAAAGGCTATCGGCGTTTTCGATTCGGGTATGGGCGGCCTCACCTGCGTTGCTGAGATAATGAAGCTGATGCCTAACGAAAATATCATCTACTTCGGCGATACGGCAAGAGTTCCCTACGGCAACAGGAGCCGTGAGACTATCCTCGAATATGCCCGCCAGGACGTGAACTTCGTCAAAAAGCACGATGTAAAGATGATAATCGCAGCCTGCGGAACCGTTTCATCTGCCGTGGGTCAGGCAAAGGACTTCGGCGGCGGCGTTCCCTTTACGGGCGTTGTGATACCCGCAGTTCAGGCTGCCTGCGCTGCCACAAGAAGCGGCAGGATAGGCGTTATCGGAACCGCAGCCACTATCCGCTCAGGCGCATACGGCAAGGCTATCCGCACAATCAGGCAGGACGCTGTTATCATCGGCAATGCCTGCCCCCTGTTCGTTCCCCTGGTGGAAAACGGCGTTACCGACAAGGACGATATCGTTGTAAAAACAATGGTCAGCCGCTATCTGGAGCCTATAAAGAGGGAAAATGTGGATACCCTGATCCTGGGCTGCACCCATTACCCGCTTCTCCGTGATGCCATCGCAGAGTACATGGGCGAGAGCGTGAAGCTCATATCCTCAGGTGCGGAAGCGGCAAAATATACCATGAATATGCTTGCTATGAACAATATGCTTTCCTCCCGCAGTGAAAACGGTCATGTTACCTACTTCACCAGCGACAGCAAGATGCTTTTTGAAAGCAACGCCCACGCCTTTATCGGAAGCCTTAACGGCAGCGTGGAGCAGATATCCATAGACGATGTTATTATGCAGAAGGACTGTTGAAAATGCCTGCAAAAGCTAAAAAAGTAACCATAACCATGAAAAGCATATCCGACACCGCAGGCGGTGCGCCCGATGTGATGGAGCTTATAACCGAAGGTACTCTGAGGCCCGTGACGCTGGGCAAGGTGCAGGGCTGGGAGATATCCTACAACGACAGCGAAGCTACAGGCTTTGCAGGCTCTGTGACCACCGTTTCCTGCATAGGCGAGGAGCTTGCTTCCATGACCAGAAACGGAGCGGCAAACGCACGGCTCATCATTGAAAAGGACCGCCGCCACCACTGCCATTACGGCACGGAATACGGCGAGATGCTGCTGGGCATATCCGCTTCAAGAATAGTCAACAACATGACCGAAGACGGCGGAGATATGTATTTCAAATACACAATCGACGTGAACTCCGCACTTGTCAGTGAAAACGAAATATATCTGAACGTAAAGGTCTCGGAATAAAAGGTACCCGACTCGAAAGCATATGCAATCGGGTCGGGTACGTTTATTAAAAACGGCATTCGGTACCGATTCATACGGGTTATCCGAGGATATGCCGCTGCGCACCGCACATCGCCCGTATCGCCGACTTACTTATGCCGTAATACAATTTATGCAGCGGACGAGCGCAAGGTTCGCATATATGGACAGGCTCATATCCTGTCTTTCCCCCGATAAATAAAAAAGCAGCGAAAAACTCACACCAAAGTACATAAAAAAAGAAAGGAACTGAAAAATTATGAAACTTATGTTCGCTTCCGATATCCACGGCTCCGCCTCCTGCTGCAGAAAGCTGCTTGAGCGCTTTGAAATCGAAAAGCCGGACAAGCTCATTCTCCTGGGTGACCTGCTCTATCACGGCCCCAGAAACGATCTTCCCGAGGACTATGCTCCCAAGGAAGTCATAAAAATGCTCAACGGAATGAAAAAGCACCTGCTCTGCGTAAGAGGCAACTGTGAGGCAGAGGTAGATCAGATGGTGCTGGAATTCCCCGTAATGGCTGACTACATGACCATGTGGACAGACGACAGAATGTTCTTCTGCACCCACGGTCATCTCTATGACATTGAAAATATGCCCAATATCAGCGAGGGCGATGTTGTCCTCAGCGGACACACACACCTGTTCCGTGCGGAAAAGAAAAACGGCATCTACTACATAAACACAGGCTCCGTATCTCTCCCCAAGGGCGGCAATCCCAAGAGCTATGTTATCTACAAGGACAGAATGTTCGAGGTGCTGGATATGGACGGCAAGCACCTTACGGGCATTGTGGCAAAGGATTAAGAACCCGTCTTCACAAGCATATGCGCACGTCTTTTCGGCAAATTTTGCCGCAGACTGCGTTAAAAATCCTTGCCGGGCGAAAGCCCGCCTGCGGATTTTTGCCTACTCTGCAACAAAATTATGCTCGAAAATCCGCACACATTTCTTATGAAGACAGGTTCTAAGATTTATTTAAGGATAATGAGATATGATCATATCATAAACCAGTAAAGGACGATGAAAATGAGAGTTCTTATTGCCGAAGATGAAAACAAGCTTGCCGACGCTCTCGTGCAGATACTTGCCAAAAGCAAAATAACCGCCGATGCCGCATACAACGGCATTGACGCTCTGGACAACGCACTGTCGGGAATATATGACGTTATAGTCCTCGATATCATGATGCCCGGAATGGACGGCATAGAAGTCCTGCGGAGGATACGTGCCGAGGGTATGCAAACGCCTGTGCTCATGTTCACCGCCAAGGACGAGATATCCGACAAGGTGCGTGGACTTGACAGCGGCGCTGACGACTATCTTACAAAACCCTTTGCCACCGACGAGCTGCTGGCACGTATCCGTGCCCTGGGCAGGCGCAGCAGTGCGGCAATAGTAAGCTCCCCCGTTATATCCTGCGGAGATGTGAGCCTTGATTCATCGTCCTATGAGCTTTCCAGCGGCGGCAGCTCCGTAAAGCTGGGGCTGAAGGAATTTTCCATAATGGAACTGCTGATGAAAAACGCAGGCACGGTAATAAGCAAGGAAACACTTATCACAAAGATATGGGGATATGAGTCGGACGCCGAATACAACAACGTGGAAGTATATATCTCCTTCCTGCGCAAAAAGCTAAGCTTCATAAAGTCGAAAGCCACAATAAAAACTCTCCGTGGCGTGGGCTACAGCTTCAGCGAGTAAGGAGGACGTATGATAAAACATCTGCGAAGGCGCTTCACTGCTGTGCTTATGAGCCTGCTGGGAACGGTAATGCTCATCGTTCTCGGGTCGGTGTATGTGTCAATGTACCGCTCGGAAAATATGAACACCGACCGCATAATCAATTTCGCCATGAACCTTGAAATGCACAAAGACAACACCGACCCGCCCCCTCAGTCGCCCCCTGACGGCACCGAAGAGCCGCCAAAGGATTTTGAGGGCGATATCCATTTCGACAGCTTTTTCTTTCCGCAAAGGACACGTCAGACACGTGACAGAACAGATGATATCTCCACAGGCTGGATATCCGTTACCGTGGACAGCAGCGGAATGATAACCGATATCTTCCGCAGCCAGCAGCTTTACGGCTCGGAGGACGAGGACAATATGGACGCTGCGGCTCATGCGGCGGCAGAAAACATACTCTCAAAGGGCAATCAGAAAGGCATAATCTCCGTTGACGGCATATCCTACCGCTATGAGATGCGTGACAAGGACAGCGGAAAGGTGATAGTCCTGCTGGACCGCACAAACGAGGTCTCCACAATGACCCGTTTGCTGGTGATACTGGCAGGTATATTTGCGCTTTCGCTGGTGGTGCTGTTTTTATTGTCGGTGCTGCTGTCAAAATGGGCAGTAACGCCGATAGAGGACGCATGGAACAGGCAGAGGGTGTTTTTCTCCAACGCCTCCCACGAGTTGAAAACTCCGCTGGCGGTCATATCCGCAAATCTGGACGTTATCACTTCAAACCCCGATGAGACCGTTGCGGAGCAGGGAAAATGGTTCGGATATATCCGCTCGGAAGCGGACAAAATGTCCCGCCTGATAAACGAAATGCTGTACATTGCCCGAGAGGAACGCACCGACAGCAAGACTGTCATGGCGGAGCTTGACCTGTCCGAAGCCGCAGAGGGTGCCTGCCTCGCCATGGAAGCGGTGGCATTTGAAAAGGGCAAGACACTGATAACCGACATTGAGCCGAATGTTACCGTAAAGGGCGATAAGGAAAGCCTTACACGCACCATAAACATTCTTATCGACAACGCAGTTTCCCACTCGTCGGAGCATTCCGAAATCACGGTTCGGCTGAAAAAGAGCAGAGGAAAAGCCAAGCTCACTGTGGAAAATCAGGGCAAGCCCATACCGAAAGAGGACTTGCAGCGGATATTTGACCGCTATTACCGCACAGACGCTTCCCGCAGCAGGGACACAGGCGGTTTCGGGCTGGGTCTTGCCATTGCAAAGACCGTTGCCGAAAAGCACGGCGGCAGTATCACTGCCGAAAGCGATGAAAACAGAACTGTATTTACGCTTATAATTTAATAACTTTTGCAAAAAGCCTTTTACGCAAAAAAGCCTCCGTACATCTCACATAGAAATGTACGGAGGCTTTTTATCATTATTATTCTCAGCCGATCTTGTTTATCTCGTCAAGAAGAACCTTCTTGGCTTCAAGGCTGCTGAGAGCGTTGTTTACAAGCAGATCCATTCTGTAGCGGATATATTCCTCGTAAAGACCTGTGCCGAACACGTTCTCGGTAATAAGTGCCTTATACTTTGCCTCGCTGCAGTTGCCCGATACCAGACAAAGCATCTGCTCCAGCATGAGCATCTTTCTGTCTCTTGCGGACATACTGCCCTCGGTCTCAAGGCGCTTGAGCTGCTCCAGAACTGCCAGTCTGTCCTTTCTTACGGAAAGACGGCTGTCGGAAATGCCCGCTGCGGTGCGGATAGTGTTGGTTCTGAAAGCCTCGTCCGCAAAGGGGAAGGTTCCGCTTGGGATTCCGCCCTCGACTACGTTCTCGTAGATATCAGCGTCAAGAACTGGGTAGATAAGCTCCTCATAAACGGGTGCGAACCAGTAAGCATCAGCGTCCCTGAAAATAACGGGATACTTCCAGCAAAGGTCTGTTCCGCCGAGAGCTGTATCGTTGCAGGGAGCCTTTTCTGTGGTGTAGAAGCTGTTGTAATCAACAGCGCACTTTGCGGAGGTAAGCTCTGCAAGCTTTGCAGCGCTGTAATCGCCTGTATCGTCACGGTCGCAGTCAAGGAATGTTCTTACGCCGCTGGTGCACTTGCGGTAAAGGTCCTCGCAGAATGCGGGAACGTTGGTGTAGCTTCCGAAATAGTCAGCCGCAAAGGAAACGGTAACATCATCGGCAAGAAGCTGAACATCGTCCTCCTTGTCGGTCTTGTACTTGGAGGTGATATATGCTTCAATTCTCTGCTTTACAAGAGCCTTTTCGCTGTCGGAAAGGGTAGCAAACTCAATTCTGCTGAACACGATATCCATCATCAGCTTACGGGGAACAAAGCCGTTGAGGTACTTGAAGCGGTCATTTGAGAGGAGCATTGCCATCTTTGGCAGTATCTTCTGCTGCTCGGAAACGCTGGTGGGAACCTTGTTGGACATTACGCCCAGATAAGCCAGCATCTCAGCGTATTTCTTCATAATGCCAGCTTCGTTCAGGTAGTTGAAGAAATATCCGTATATGTAGCCCTTGAAGAAGTCCTTAACGGACTGAAAAACTGCGGGATTTGAGTTTATCTCGTTCTTGAAGCTTTCGATAAGTGCTTTTGCCTCGTCGCAGCCAACAGTTTCCCTGCCGCCGTTGAGGGCGATTATGGTATCAGCCTGTGACTTGAAGAAAAGCTTTGTGAAAACTGCGCAGCAGCAGTCGGGGTCAGCGCCGTTCTTCTGCTCCTCGTTGTAGGACCAGATAAGATATGCACGGTGCATATTTTTGAGGGTGTCCTCGGATTTTTCGGTAAGCTCCTGCTCGTTTATCTTCCATGAAGAGGAAAGATGTCCCGTTGCGTTGAAGTCGCTGAGGATAGCCTCTATCTCCTCCTTGAAAGCTGCATAGGACGGAGAATTATCCATGTAGATAACTGCATCCATAAGCTGGGGTGTGATCGCTGTAAGGTCAAAACGTACGCTCATTTATCAAGACAGTCCTTTCGGTTTAATTTTTTAAGATATATTTTACGCCTGAATCAGTTTACTCCATAGGTCTTGCGGTATTCCCTCATCTTTTCAAGGTACTCCTTGCCGTCAACAACGCCCTCCTCGATAGCTGCGATGATGTCGTTAATGTTAACGATGGAATATACTCTGATGCCGTAATCCTTATAAGCCTGCTGAACGGCGGAAAGCTCGGTATCAAGAGCCTTTTCCATTCTGTCAACGGTGATTATCATGCCTGTGATATCAACATCGGCAGCGTCCTTGAGCTTGGGATATACTTCCTTGAGAGCCTTGCCTGAGGTCATAACGTCCTCGATGATAACGACCTTTTCACCCTTTGCAGGCTGCTTGCCTACGAAAAGGCCGCCCTCGCCGTGATCCTTTACTTCCTTGCGGTCGAAGCAAAAGCTTACGTCCTTGTTATATTTCTCCGCCAGAGCGATGGCTGCGCAGGAAGCAAGGGGGATACCCTTGTATGCGGGACCGAAAAGGCACTCAACGTCGATATTATGCTCCATGATGCAGTCTGCATAGAAGCCGCCAAGCTTTGCCAGCTGTGCGCCGGTCTTATAGTTGCCCGTATTGATGAAATAGGGGGCCTTTCTGCCGCTCTTGAGGGTGAAATCACCGAAGGTCAGCACGCCGCAGTCTGCCATGAATTTGATAAAATCGTTTTTGTAGCTCATTTTTTTTACAACCTTTCAAACCTGAAACTGATACTCCACTGCTCTGCTTTTGGGGCAGAAATCCAGTGTAGTCATACATATGAAATAATTATATCATATTTTTCCGTCATTTTCAACAGTCAGGAGAAATATTGGCATAAAATATTTAAGCAATAAATTGTATATTTTGCGGCATTGTGATGCTTTACCCGCCAGGATATGTATAAGACCGTATATTTCCATGTACAGGAATTTATAAATAAAATCTATTGCCATTTTGGGAAAACAGTAGTATAATATATTGTGAGTTACTATTTTTATATGGAGGACTTTTTGAATATGAGAACGAAAGCCGAGATCTTTTTTGAAAATATGAAGGATAAAAAAATAGCGTTCATAGGCGTTGGTGTCAGCCACACCGACCTTATCAAGCTCTTTCTGAAAAAGGGACTGAACGTTACCGTCTGCGACAAAAAAACTGCGGAGCAGATGAAGGAATACGAGGAGCTTAAAGCCGCAGGCGCTGCCTTTTCTCTCGGAGAAAGCTACCTTGACGGCATGGCAGAGGGAAAATATGACGTTGTTTTCCGTACCCCCGGAATGTACTATAATAATGAAACACTTACTCAGGCAAGGCTTCACGGCACTGCCGTCACTTCCGAAATGGAGGTATTCTTCGACCTTTGTCCCTGCCCAATCTACGCAGTGACAGGCTCCGACGGAAAGACCACCACTACCACCATCATCGCCGAGTTGCTGGCAGCCGAGGGCGTTACCGTTCACAAGGGCGGAAACATCGGCCGTGCGCTGCTCCCTATCATCGAAGAGGTAAAGGATGACGATGCGGCTGTTGTGGAGCTTTCCAGCTTCCAGCTCATTTCCATGAGGAAGTCCCCCGATGTGGCGGCTATCACAAATATCCGTCCCAACCACCTGAACGTCCACAAGGATATGCAGGAATACATTGATTCAAAGGCAAATCTGCTGCTTCATCAGAATGCCTTTTCAAGAGCGGTGCTGAGCTACGACAACGAAACTGCCCGTGACCTTTCCCCTCTGGTAAGAGGTCAGCTTGCATATTTCAGCCGCTTTGAAAAGCCCGAAAACGGCGCATTCCTGGCTGATAACGGTATGCTCTGCTACAATGACTACGGCAAAGTCACCGAGATACTTGACATGAAGGATATCAAGATACCCGGTATGCACAACGTTGAAAATTACCTCACCGCCATTGCAGTCACATGGGGAAAAGTAAAGCCCGAGACTGTAAGAAAGATAGCAAAGGAATTCGGCGGCGTTGAGCACCGTATCGAATTTGTTAGAGAGCTGGACGGCGTAAAATACTACAACAACTCCATCGCATCAAGCCCCACAAGAGTTATCGCCTGCCTCAACACCTTCCCCCAGAAGCAGATAATGATAATGGGCGGCTCCGACAAGGGCATTTCCTTTGAGCCTATGGCAGACCTGGTATGCGAAAAGGTAAAGCTCCTTATCCTTATGGGTCAGACCAAGGAAAAGATAAAGGCAGCTGTGGAGGCATCTTCCAAGTTTGCTGACAGCGGCCTTGAAATAATCATCGTAAACGACATGGCGGAAGCTGTTAACACCGCAAGGGCAAAGGCAAAGGAGGGCGACATCGTTTCCCTTTCCCCTGCCTGCGCAAGCTTTGATATGTACAGAATGTTCGAGGACAGAGGAAACCACTTCAAGAGCCTTGTCAATGCGTTATAAGAAAGGAAAAGTAAGGAAAACTATGGATAAAAAGGAACTTACATCTCTTATAAAGCAGATAGCGGACTGCAGGGGCGTTTCGGGCAGTGAGGAGCCTGTGGCTCAGCTGTGCCATGACATCATGAGCCGCTACACCTGCAATGCTGAGATAAAAAACGGCAACGTACTCGCCCACTTCGGCAGCCGCTCCCCCGAAAAGCCCCATGTGCTCATTGACGCTCACCTTGACAGGGTGGGTCTCATTGCCACATACATCACCGAGGAGGGCTTTGTAAAGGCAGACTGCCTCGGCGGTCTCGACAGAAGAATATTTCCTGCACAGAGGGTCATCATTCACGGAGGAGAGGACATCTGCGGAGTTATCTGCACCCTGCCCCCTCACCTGAAAAAAGACAGCTCCGTAATGGATAAGGATCAGATATATATTGACACCATGCTTTCCCCCGCAAGGGCACGAAAGCTCATTCACCCGGGCGACGGCATTTCATTTGACTCCCCCTGCCACGAGCTTATCCCGGACAGCGGCAGGATATGCGGAGCGGCTCTTGATGACCGCTGCGGAATTGCCTGCATAATTGCGGCTGTTGATGCTCTGGGCGGAAAGTATGATGAGCTGCCCTTTACCTTTACGGTAATGTTCTCCACTCAGGAGGAGCTGGGCGAAAGGGGTGCCTGCATAGGCGCATTTGAAGTTGATCCCGACATATCCATTGCGGTAGATGTAAGCTTTGCCATGAGCATGGGCGAAAATCCCAGAAAGTGCGGAGAAATGGCAAAGGGCTGCATGATAGGCTATGCTCCCTCTCTTGACCGCAGGCTTTCAAAGTGGTTCACCGAATATGCCGAAAAGAACAATATTCCATTCCAGTATGAGGTGATGAACGGCACTACGGGAACCAATGCGGACAGATTTTCCGTAAACCGCTGCGGCTCAAGGGCAGTCACCCTGTCCATACCCCTCAGATATATGCACACCCCTGCCGAGGTAATCGACGCAGAGGACGTTATCCTTACCGCAAAGCTTATAACTGCATTTTTAAAGGAGGGCGCAATATGAACATCAACAAGGAACTGCTGCGCACTCTCTTAAAAGAGCTGTGCGAGATAAACGGCGCTTCGGGACGAGAAGAGAATGTACGTGAATATATCCTCGATAAAATAAGAAACAAGTGCAGCTGCACCATACTCCCCTCGGGCTGCATAGTGGCAGAATACAAGGGCAGAAAAACGCCCGAAAAGAAGTTTATGATATCCGCCCACATGGACGAGGTGGGGCTTATCATCACAGGGATAAACTCCGACGGAACGCTGGCTTTCAACTGTGTGGGCGGCGTTGAGGCGGACGCTGTTATCGGCAGGCAGGTAATGACCGAAAACGGCATTTACGGCTCTGTGGGCTCCAAGGCTGTTCACAACATGACCGAGGACGAGAGGAAAACTCCTCCTAAATTCGACGGGCTTTACATCGACATCGGCGCAAAGGACAAGGCGGAAGCCGAAAAATTTATCCGCCCAGGCGATTATGCTTATTACACCTGCGGATATGCCCTCTCGCAGGACGGCTATGTGCGCTCCAAGGCAATAGACGACCGTGCAGGCTGTGCGGTAATGATTGCAATGATACTGGAGGATATTCCCGAGTACGACTGCACATTTACCTTTGTGACCCAGGAAGAGATAGGTCTCAGAGGCGCAAGGACGGCAGCATTTTATGCCGCTCCCGATTTTGCCATAGTGCTCGAAGCTACCACAGCGGCGGATATTCCCCTTTCCGAGGGCGACAAGCGCTGCTGCCTGCTGGGAAAAGGTCCCGTGGTATCCTATATGGACCGCTCCACCGTTTATGACAGGAAGCTTTTTGACCTGTCGCAGGAAATCGCAAAGGACAACAGCATCGGCTGGCAGACAAAAACACTCATCGCAGGCGGAAACGACAGCGGCGCAATTCACATCAGCCGCAGCGGCGTGAGAACGATAGCAATATCCGTTCCCTGCCGATATCTGCACACCCCCTGCTGCGTTATAGACGAAAACGACTACTTCGATACATTTGCCCTTGCCTGCGCAATGGCGGATAAGATACTTGACTCCGAGATCTGAAAGGTAAGGGACATTCAATGATATTGCGGGCATACGAGCGCTCCGAGCTGAGACTGACTGACGACTATTACTGCGGCAAAATTGAGGCTGCGGTAAATGCCTACGGAATGAGCTACGATTTTTGCAGGCTATATTCCGTAAACGAGGGGCTTACATGGGGAAATATCCTGCTGTATAACTCCGCCGCAGTGCTGGGCGGCAGCCTGATAAATGAAGACGAGCTGGCGGATTTTATCCGCATAAACGCTCCCCAGACGGTGGAATGCCCCAGATATACGGGAAATCATCTGGCCATAGAGGGATATGAGCAGAAAAAGCGCCTGCTTTTCAGAATGGTGCCCGACAAGGATTTTGACGAAAAGGAATTTGTAAAGGGCGTTGACAAGCCCGTATCTCTCCAGCAGATGTTCATTATCCTGAACAGCAGCTTTCAGGGGCTGCAATACGACCTGTGGTATGCGGATATGTCCCACAGGATAAGGCACGAGGTGTCAAGGGCGTTCACGTACAAGTCCGCTTCCTGCGCAAATATTGAGTTCTGCCTCAACGGAAAGGCATATATCTCAAGCGTGGCAACACTTCCCGCCGCAAGAGGACATGGCGGAGCGTCGGGGCTTTTAAAGCACATTGCCGCCATGCTGTCCCGCTACAAAATTGAAGGCTATCTGTGGTGCTATGAGGAGCTGGCAGATTTTTACACAAAGCTGGGCTTCAAGCTCACAGATGATGATATCATACTTATAAAAAAAGATAACACATGAAAGGAAAATTCTGATGGCTGAAATATTTGACCCCAAGCCCGTTGTTCAGAAGGGCTTTGAAATTGAAGAAAGAATACTTAAAGCGGCTGCAAAGGCAGAGGAATCCTGCGAGGCTGCATTCAAGGAGATCGACCGCACAGCACGTTACAACGGCGAAAAGGTACTGAAAGCTTTTATCGACAACAAGGTAAGCGATGTCTGCATGAAGGGCAGCTCGGGCTACGGCTACGGCGACGTGGGCAGAGACACCCTTGACGCTGTTTTTGCTCAGGCAGTGGGCGCTGAGGATGCTCTTGTGCGCCACAGCATAGTTTCGGGCACACACGCTCTCACCATTGCGCTGTTCGGACTGCTTAGAAAGGGCGACAGAATGGTATCCCTTACAGGCAGACCCTACGATACTCTTGAAGAGGTCATCGGTCTGAGAGGTTCGGGCAACGGCTCTCTGGCTGACTACGGCGTGGAATATGAGCAGGTTGACCTTACCCCCGAGGGCAAGCCCAACGTTGCGGAGATATTCCAGAAGGTAAAGGGCGCAAAGCTTGCTTATATCCAGCGTTCAAGAGGCTACAGCCTCCGTCCCTCCCTTACCGTAAGCGACATTGCCGAGATAGTAAAGGCTGCAAAGGGCGCAAACCCCGATATCATCGTAATGGTAGATAACTGCTACGGTGAATTTACCGAAAAGACCGAGCCTGTTTCCGCAGGTGCCGATATCATCGTCGGCTCACTTATCAAGAACCCGGGCGGCGGAATCGCCGAAACAGGCGGATATATCGCAGGAACAAAGAAGCTGGTGGAGCAGTGCTCCTACAGGCTCACCTGCCCAGGCGTGGGAAGAGAAGCAGGCTGCTCTCTTGACCAGAACAAGCGTATGTATCAGGGACTTTTCTTTGCTCCCGAGGTAGTGGCAAACGCTCTCAAAACAGCTACATTCACCGCTGCGATAATGACACAGTTGGGCTTTGAGTGCTTCCCCAAGCCCAATGAGCCAAGAGGAGATATCATCACAGCCGTGCTTATGAAAAATCCCGAAAATCTCATCGCATTCTGTCAGGGCGTTCAGAAAGGCTCCCCTGTTGACAGCTTTGTTGCTCCCGAGCCTTGGGATATGCCCGGCTACGACAGCCAGGTAATCATGGCGGCAGGCGCATTCAACAACGGCGCTTCCATCGAGCTTTCCGCCGATGCACCTCTCCGTGAGCCCTATGCGGCTTATGTTCAGGGCGGACTTACCTACGCAACAGGCAGAATGGGCATTCTCTGCGCACTTCAGGAAATGTTCGAGAAAAGATGCCTTAAACTTTTCTGATAATAAAAAGGACTGATAATATGAAGCTCTTCCGACTGGCAGCCGCTGTAATGACTGCGGCAATGCTCTTTACCTCCTGTGGGGCTGATACGACTGAGCCAAAGGACTACAGCTCCCGCAGCTCTGCCGAGATAGTCAGCGATATGAAGATAGGCTGGAACCTGGGCAACACCCTTGACGTGTGCGCCGCCGACAGAGACGGTGACGGCATTATCAACGATGTTCCCGAAAACGGCATCGTTGACGAGACGCTGTGGGGCAATCCCATGACCGACAGCTCACTTTTTGAGGCACTGAAAGCTGACGGAATAAACGCCGTGAGAATACCTATTACCTGGCGTGACCATCTGGGCGACGCTCCCGACTACAAAGTAGATGAGGACTGGATGAACCGTGTCAAGGAGGTCGTGGACTACGCCTACGACCTTGATATGTACGTTATCATAAACATTCACCACGACGGCGGAGACGACAGCAAGTTCGGCGCATGGGTACGCAGCGCATCGGAGGATTATGACAAATTCAGCGAAAAATATAATGCTCTCTGGAAGCAGATATGCGCAGAGTTTTCCGAGTATGACGACCGCCTTATCATGGAGAGCGCCAACGAGATAGGCTTTGACGACCTCCCTCAGGACGACGCATATGCGCTTCTGAACAAGATAAATCAGCAGTTTGTCGATCTGGTAAGAGCAAGCGGAGGCTACAACGCAACCCGTCCCCTGCTTATTGCAGGCTACTGGACGGATATCGCAAAGACCTGCGACAGCCGCTATCAGATGCCCGCAGACCCTGCAAATAATCTTATTCTTTCCGTTCATTACTACACTCCCTGGGAGTTCTGCATCATCAACAAAAAGATGACATGGGGCAGCGAGGCTGATGTTAAGGAGCTTGAAAGGAACATGAACAAGCTGAAAGAAAACTTCGTTGACAAGGGCGTTCCCGTTATCATTGGAGAGTTCGGCTTCAATAATGGAGTTCAGCCCGAGAGCAAGGTGAAATTCGCCTCTGCAGTCTCAAAGACCTGCTATGATATGGGAATACGCACATTCCTGTGGGATAACGGCGAGGTATATGACCGCACAAACCACGTATGGCGTGTGGAAGGTCTTATAGAAGCTCTCAGAGAAAGCGTGGGCTTATGATAACGAAAAGCATTTCCCTTGCACCGCCCTACGAAAAGGCAGGACTAAACAGTGAAGGTCTTTCCCCCACCCTCACCTGCATTATTCACGACAGCCAGCCCGAAAGAAAATATCCCGCTCTTATAGCTATCCCCGGCGGAAGCTATGAGCACTGCTCCAAGCGAGAGGGAGAGCCATGCGCCGCAAGGTGGTATTCCTACGGCTACAACGGCTTTGTGCTTGACTACAGCTGCGTGAACAAGCCGTTCCCCACGGCTTTGCTGGAGCTGTGCGCTGCGGTGGAATATATAAAAAGCCATGCAGATGAGCTTTGCTGTGACGGCAGAGTTATCCTCTGTGGATTTTCTGCGGGAGGTCATCTGGCGGCAAGTCTGGGAGTGCATTTTGGAAAATATCAGGAGCTTTTTAAAGAAAATATCCGCCCTGACGGCATGGTGCTTTGCTACCCTGTGATAACAGCGGGAAAATACACTCACCCGTTATCAGCACAGAATATTGCTCCCACCGATGAGCTGAGGAAGCTCGCTTCGCTGGAAGATCACGTTTCGGCTGACGTTTGCCCCACATTCATCTGGCACTGTGCGGACGACAACATCGTCCCTGTGGAAAACAGCCTGATGTTTGCATCGGCGCTGTCGGGAAGCCATGTCCCCTTTGAGCTGCATATTTTCCCCAAGGGCGGTCACGGAATAGCCATGTGCGACATAACCACCATAAAGGACGGAAACGAAAGATATCTTAATCCCACTGCGGCACAGTGGTTCGCCCTTGCCCTGGACTGGGCAGAAAGGATACTGAAATGAATATCGAGATGAGAAGAATAACCTCGGAGAAAGTTCACGAGGCAGTTATGATATGGAACAAGGTAGTTGAGGACGGCGTGGCATTCCCCCAGACAGAGCCTCTTGATGACGACACGGGAGCGGAGTTCTTTGCCGCTCAGGACTACACAGCCGTTGCCTTTGACACCGACACAGCCGAGGTAGTGGGAATGTACATTCTTCACCCCAACAACGTGGGCAGATGCGGTCATATCTGCAACGCAAGCTATGCAGTGCGCTCCGATATGAGAGGAAAGCACATAGGCGAGCTGCTTGTCACAGACTGCCTTAAAAAGGCAAAGGAGCTTGGCTACAAGATACTCCAGTTCAATGCGGTAGTTGCCACAAACACCTCTGCCCTGGAGCTTTACAAGAAGCTGGGCTTTGTTCAGCTGGGCGTTATCCCGGGCGGATTTTTAATGAAGGACGGTCACTACGAGGATATCATCGTTCATTATCATACCCTGTAAAAGGCTGTCGGACAAGGGCGCTTTTACGGTATATATGCGTTTTGTTAAAAAGAAATTTGCTTGACAAAACAGGATAGATACGGTATAATAAAAATAATTATTGTGTTCGGATATTATGCGGATATTCCCGTGAGGTATTATCGGAATTTCCGTGATTGATTATTGATTGTTGAATTGCCGCTGTTTTTTGTGATGTTTTGCGGTGCGCTGAAATTATGTCTCCGCCGTTTTTGCTGTTGTTATTTAATGGTGCGGGGAATGATAGTTTTTGTTTGGTTTGCGGAAGAGGGGTCGTTATGCTTCCGTATGATGTTTTATGCGCCGATAAATGCGGACAGGCTGTCGGATCGTTTTAACCATGTGATCTCCGAACATAATAACAAATAACAGGCAGAGTTTTTTTTATGTGCGTTTATCGGAAACCTGCCATATGTATTGGAAACCTGCTATAAATATGCAGTCAGATGAATTGATTTGAAATGAGGTATTTAAAATTGTCAGAAAACCAGAATAAGGGAAACGATATCGCCGTTAACGAGTACGGCGAAAGAATTGCTCCGAAGCCTGAAAAATCGGAAAACACAGCAAGAAACAATGCTTCGGCAAATAACAGATCCTACAGCAGATATCAGAAGCCTTTCCGCCGCCCCGCTCTCCCTCCCAAGGGAGTTTCCGCCGCAGCTTTCGGCAGGCAGCAGGCTGAAAATGCAAACAATAATAACAATAATGTAAATGCGGAAGCACCCGAAAAGCCCCGTCAGGAATATCAGCAGCAGAACGGCTACAGATCTTACCGCAATAAGCCTTACAACAAGAACTATAACAAGAATTATAAGGCTCCCCGCCAGCAGAATGACGCTGCGGTAACTGAGATACCCGCTCAGCCCTTTACCTTTGAAAAGACCGCTTTTGAAAAGAGCTATGAGCAGAGCAAGCCCTACGGCAGAAAGAATCAGGAGATAAAGAACTACAATCAGGAGAGAAGATATCAGCCCAGAAACAATTACAGGGACGATCAGCAGGCTGCTCCCGAGGAAAAGTATCAGCACGTTGTTTATCACTCCAACCACAGGGCTGTAAAGCGCACACCCCTTAGAATAATCCCCCTGGGCGGACTTAACGAGATAGGCAAGAACATGACCGTTTTCGAGTGCGGAAACGATATGTTCATCGTTGACTGCGGTCTAGCTTTCCCGGACAGCGATATGCCGGGCGTTGACCTTGTTATCCCCGATTTCACCTATGTTGAGCAGAACATCGACAAGGTAAGAGGCATCGTTATCACCCACGGTCATGAGGACCACATCGGCGGACTTGCATATCTGCTGAAAAAGGTGAATATCCCCGTTTATGCCACCCGTCTTACCATCGGTCTTATCGAGGGCAAGCTCAAGGAGCATAATCTTCTGAGCCAGACAAAGCTGAACGTTGTAACTCCCAGACAGACCGTTAAAATGGGCTGCATGGCAGTTGAATTTATCCACGTAAACCACTCTATCCCCGACGCTGTGGGTCTTGCTATCCACACTCCTGCGGGAATAGTTATCCACACAGGAGACTTCAAGGTGGATTTCACACCCATTGAGGGCGGAATTATCGACCTTGCACGCTTCGGCGAGCTGGGCAACAGGGGCGTTCTTGCACTCATGTCCGACTCCACAAATGCCGAGAAGCCCGGTCACACCGCTTCCGAGCGCAAGGTAGGCAGCTCCTTTGAAAACCTCTTTGCAAAGGCTGAGGGCAAGCGTATCATCATTGCGACATTTGCTTCAAATATCCACAGAATACAGCAGATAATCAACAACGCTGTCCGCACGGACAGAAAGGTCGCTGTTTTCGGAAGAAGTATGCTCAACGTTATCTCCACAGCTATGGAGCTGGGATATCTGAGCGTGCCCGAGGGCGTTATCATTGATCTGGAGGCTATGAACAAGTATCCTCCCGAGAAGATAGTTCTTATCACCACAGGCAGCCAGGGCGAGCCTATGTCCGCACTTACCAGAATGGCGATGAACGAGCACAGAAGCGTTACAATCACCCCTATGGACTATATCATCATCAGCGCAACTCCTATCCCCGGCAACGAAAAGTATGTTACAAGAGTTGTAAACGAGCTGCTCAAGGCAGGGGCTGAGGTAATTTACGAGTCCATGTACGACGTTCACGTTTCGGGTCATGCGTGCCAGGAAGAGCTGAAGCTTATAATGGCTCTCACCCGCCCCAGATTTTTCATTCCCGTTCACGGCGAGTACAAGCACCTGAAAAAGAGCGCAGGTCTTGCAAATTCCATCGGTATCCCCGAGAGCAATATCATCATCGGCTCCATAGGCGATGTTATCGAAACTGACGGCACCGACCTGAGAATAACAGGCAAAGTAACGGCAGGCAGAGTTCTTGTTGACGGTCTGGGCGTTGGCGACGTTGGTTCTATCGTGCTCCGTGACAGAAAGCATCTTGCGGAGGACGGTCTTATCGTTGTAGTTGCCACTATTGAGAGCGAGAGCGGCACTATCCTTGCAGGCCCCGACATTCTTTCAAGAGGCTTTGTATATGTCCGTGAGAGCGAGGAAATGATGGAAGCCGCAAGGGATATCCTGAGAAAAACTCTGGAAAGCTGCCTTGCAGGCGGAGTAAGGGACTGGAACGGAATCAAGTCCAGCCTGAGAGACTCCCTCAGCGACTATATTTATATGAAAACAAAGCGCAATCCCATGATCCTCCCCATTATCGAGGAAATATGAAATCGAAGGCAGGTGATATTCAATGACAGGCAGAGGCTGGCGGCTTTTTAAGCTGGTTTCAATGCTTCTCGTGGCGGCGGCTGTTTCATGCGCCTTTTCACTGGCAGGCACGGACGAGGTGAAGTTCTGGTCCATGCTGGCGGTGGTGTGCCTGATAAGCCTTGCGTACATCGCACTGTTTATCCGCTGCGAGCAGAACCTTCACAGCTTCGTTTCGGAAATGGAATCGCAGCTGAACCTTACCGAAAGGGACTCACTGTACAAATTCCCCGCTCCCGCACTTATCGTTGACAGCGACGGGATAATCATATGGTTCAACAAGGCGTTCACCGAGCAGATACACGCTTCCGATGCCTACGGAGTCCATCTGAGCCAGATCATTGATATCGACCTTTCAACTACATTTTCAAAAATAGACACTGTAGTGGAATATAACGCAGGTCACTACAGGATAAGAGCTGTCACAACCGAGAAAAAGGACGAGAGCAACACTCCCGTCTCCGAGCTTACCCTCCTTTATTTCCAGGACGTAAGCGAGCTTATCGACGTGAAGAACGAGTACGCACGCAGCCGAAACTGGGTGGCAATGCTGCTCATCGACAGCTACGACGAGCTTTTTGCCAAGGTAAAGGACTCTGACAAGGCTCACATCACCATGCAGATAGACAAGCTGGCGGAATCTTTCATTGAAGAGCACAACGGTCTTATGAAAAAGATATCCTCCGACCGCTATTTTGCCATAATCAGCGAAAATGAGCTGATAAAGCTTGAAGAGGAAAAGTTCAAGTCCATTCTCGATAAGGTGCATCAGATACTTGTTGCCGAGCATACTCCAGTTACCCTTTCCATCGGTATCGGCAGAGGCGGCAGCAACCTGAGAGAAAGCGAGGAAATGGCACGTCAGGCGCTGGATATGACCCAGGGCAGAGGCGGCGACCAGGTAGCTGTAAAGGACGAAAAGGACTTCACCTTCTTCGGCGGCAACTCCTCGGGAATAGAAAAGAGCACAAAGGTAAAGACACGTATATTCAGCTCGGGTCTTATAAGCCTTATCCGTGCGGCTGACAGGACTATCCTTATGGGCCACGCATGGGGCGACCTTGACGCAATAGGCGCAGCTGCGGGTCTGTGCGGCGCAATAAGAGCCATAGGCGCAGATGCCTATGTGTTCTCAGACACCGACCACACCCTTGCAATGCCCATAATCGACCGACTGAGAGAAAACCTTGAAGACGGCTCCGACCTTATCATAAACGAGGAAACAGCCCTTGAAATGATGACAGAGAACACTCTGCTCATCATCTGCGACACAAACAACAAGGACCTGCTGGACAGCAGGCAGATATACGAAAAAGCAAAGAACATTGTATTCATCGACCACCACAGGCAGGTCGTTAACTGCATAGACAATGCAGTTCTCAGCCTCCACGAGCCATACGCATCTTCCGCCAGCGAAATGGTGGCGGAGGTCATTCAGTATTTCGGCTACGAGCAGCTTTCCAGCTACTACGCCGACGCAATGCTTGCGGGCATAATGCTGGATACCAAGGATTTCGTTATGAAAACAGGCGTGCGCACCTTTGAGGCTGCGGCTTACCTGAAAAAGCTCGGTGCGGACACCGTTGCGGTAAAGAGGCTTTTTGCCATCTCCATCGAAACGGGCATAAAGCGCTCTCAGCTTGTCGAAACAGCAGAGATATACAACCGCTGCGCCATTGCTGCCAGCGAGGATTCCTCCGACGGCATACGCATTGCCACTTCTCAGGCAGCCGATGAGCTGCTGGGCATTCAGGGCGTTGACGCAAGCTTTGTCATCTATGCGGCAGGCACAGGCGCAAACATCTCCGCTCGCTCCTTCGGCATAATGAACGTTCAGATAATCATGGAGCATCTGGGCGGCGGCGGTCATCAGACCATGGCGGCGGCTCAGCTGAAGGATATCTCGGTATCCGATGCCAAGAAGCAGCTTATGGCAGCCATCGACGAATACATCAGAAGCATAAGCTGACAGGAGCAGATATGGGATTAAAACAAGTTATCTATGCAGCAATAGGAATGTTCAGGATACTTACAAAAAAGGTGGCTCCCACCGTTTATATGGAAGAGATCGAGGATCATTTCTCCGAGCTTTTCGATATAAAGGATGAGGATCACCGTGTGATACATGAGCTTATGTCCGAAAAGGTGCATATCGACCTGCACATCATAGCTCCCGATGAAAACAGACCCTTTTACGTGGTATTCACCACAGGAATGAGCGACCTGCCCATGACCATGGGCGAGGACGTTCCATGGGATCTGCGCAAGACCCACGAAAGGGCAGAGCTTTTCTGCCTGCTCCCTCCCGACTGGAAAACGGAGTTTTCAAAGGGCAGTCAAAAGGACTATGACCGCTTCTGGTGGATATTTGCCGCAATAAAGCAGGCGGCACGCTATCCACACCTTTCAGGCACATGGATAGGAAGCAATCACACTCTCCAGTATTCCGAGGATAACACCCCATTCCACGAAAGCACAAAGCTGTGCTCCGCTATCTTTCTCCACCTTGACGAGAAGGACTTCGGCGGAAAGTACGGCGACCGCATGAACTACATGCGAACCAAGGACGGCAGCTACATAAATCTGCTGTGCTTCATTCCTCTGTATGCGGAGGAAATAGATTTCAAGCTTGATAACGGCTCGGACGAGCTGTTTATGAGAATGTTCGGCAGCACGGTAACGGATATGCTCCAGCTGGTGCTGGATCCCCAAAGAAAAAATTACTGCACTGCCGAAACAGCATAAATTTGCAGAAAGCTATAAGAAAGGATAGATAATCATGAAAGTAATTTTTGTACAGGACGTTAAAGGCTCAGGCAAAAAGGGCGAAGTAAAGGAAGTTTCCGACGGCTACGCAAGAAATTTCCTTATCGGCAAGGGTCTTGCAGTTGAAGCTACCGCAAAGAACCTCTCCGACCTTAACGGAAAGAAATCCTCCGAGCAGCACAAGGCTGACGTTGCAAAGCAGGAAGCTATCGACAACGCCGCTAAGATAAAGGGCAAGAGCGTTACCATCAAGGGCAAGGCAGGCGCAGGCGGAAAGCTCTTCGGAGCAGTTACCGCAGGTCACGTTGCAGACGCTATCGCTGAGCAGCTGGGCGTTAAGGTAGAAAAGAAAAAGGTTACACTCAATATGGAAATAAAGGCATTCGGCGGCTACACCGCAGAGATAAAGCTTTACCCAGGCATTTCCGAAAAGATCACGGTAAGTGTTGTCGAGGCATAATTTCCGATATCCGTTGACGTCGGTGCTCCCGACGTCAATTCTGCGTATAATAAGAGTAAAGGAGAGCGTTTATGGAATTTGATGATATTTCCGCCAGAGAAATGCCCCACAGCATCGAAGCCGAACAGACCGTTCTGGGCGCTGTTTTGCTGGACTCGGAGCTGCTGGGCACGGTTATGAACTACGTAAAGCCCGAAAGCTTTTACGTTTCAAAGCACCGTGAGCTTTTTTCCATAATCCTCCGACAGTTCACTCTGGGAGTAAACTCGGACATTATCACCGTTCTGAACGAAGCCGTTCAGGAGGGAATTTTCGAGGACTCCGCATCGGGAAAGGAATATCTTGGCGCAATAACCGAGAGCATTCCCTCCCTTGCAAACATCGAAAGCTACTGCAAGATAGTCGAGGAAAAATATTACCTGCGCTCCCTTGCTGAAGCTGCAAAAAAGATAATCTCCAACTGCACCGAAAGCGCCGAGCCTGCTTCCGTCATACTTGATTCCGCCGAGCAGATGATATATGACATCAGGCAGGGCAAGGAGGTCGATGGCCTTACAAAGGTAGATGAAGTTCTGCTTGAGACCTATGACCACTTGAACCGAATATCGGGCGCTGACAAGGAAAAATATCAGGGTGCAAAATCAGGCTATGCCGACCTGGACAGCGTTATAAGCGGTCTCAACAAATCCGACCTGCTTATCCTTGCTGCCCGTCCCGGTATGGGAAAAACTTCATTTGCGCTGAACATTGCCTCCAACGTGTGCCGCAGAAGCACCGACAAAGAGGTCGTGGTGTTCTCGCTGGAAATGTCAAAGGAACAGCTTGTAACACGTATGCTCTCCGCCGAGAGCCTTGTTACCAGCGACCACCTTATCAAGGGCAACATCGACGAAAAGGACTGGGAAAAGCTTGCTCAGGGCGCTGACCGCATGGCTGGCATGAACCTGTACCTTGACGATACGGCGGGCATCACCGTAGTTCAGATGAAAGCAAAGCTCAGACGTCTAAAAAACGTGGGACTTGTCATCATCGACTACTTACAGCTCATGAACTCCAGCAAGCGCATTGATAACCGTGTAAACGAAATTTCCGATATCACCCGTCAGCTCAAGCTTATGGCAAAGGAGCTGAACGTTCCCGTTATCACCCTTTCACAGCTTTCACGTTCCGTTGAGTCACGTCCCGACAAGCGTCCTCTGCTCTCCGACCTGAGAGAATCAGGCTCTATCGAGCAGGATGCGGATATCGTAATGTTCCTCTACCGTGACGGCTACTACAACAAGGACAAGGTGGAGGACGTTAACCTTGCGGAATGTATCGTTGCCAAAAACCGTCACGGCGAAACAGGCACTGTAAACCTCAGGTGGAACGGTCAATATACCCTGTTCATCAGCGAGGACAGACGGCCTGCTCCCGCAGAATAAGAGGTCGGCATGAACGTTTCGGACAAGGTGCGTGAGACAATAACACGCCGCTGTATGATACAAAAGGGCGACACTGTTACCGCAGGGCTTTCGGGCGGTGCGGACAGCGTTTGCCTTGTAACAGTCCTGCATGGGCTTTCCCATGAAATGGGCTTTACGCTGAGGGCAGTTCACGTAAACCACTGCCTGAGGGGCGAAGAAAGCGACCGTGACCAGCATTTCTGCGAGGAGCTGTGCAAAAGGCTTGATATCCCCATTGAAGTCTGCCGAGTAGATGTGACGGGCTTTGCCAAGGAAAGCGGAAGATCCACCGAGGAGGCCGCACGTATCCTGCGTTACGGCGCATTTGACAAGGTTTCCTGCGGGGGAAAGACAGCCACCGCTCACAATAAAAATGACAACGCCGAAACGGTGCTTTTCAACATCGTAAGAGGCTCGGGGCTTAAAGGTCTCGGGGGCATACCATATGTGAGAGGGAACATTATCCGTCCCCTGCTGGACGTTTCCAGGAGCGAGATAGAGGAATACCTCTCCCAAATGGGTCAGGGCTTTGTCACCGACAGCACCAATCTCACCGAAGATTACTCACGAAACAAGCTGCGCAGGCGTATCATACCCCAGCTTGAAGAGATAAATGCAGATGTCACCGACGCACTTTGCAGGCTTTCACTATCGGCGGAGGAGGACGAGTCATTTCTCTCTCAGCTGACAGACGATATCGACCCACAGCGCCTTTGTGAATATGCACCGTCTCTGCGGAAAAGGTATATACGCAGGCTGCTGAGCGAAAACAATATCCCCGTAAGCCGTGACAGGATAGAGGAAATAGACGCAGCTGTTATATCAGGCAGAAAAACACGCTTTGACCTCAGCCGTGATATTTTCGCCGTAACTGACGGAAAAAGCGTTGTTATAAGGGAAATGAGCAGAGCGGAAAACTTCCGCACAAATGTTGTTTTCAGCAGTGATAAAGAGATAATTGTCCCCGAATATGATAAAAAGGTGATAATTGAACGACCTTCAAATGATATTTTTCAAAAGCAGGGCATTGTTAAAGAAAATTTAACAAACGGACTTGTAAATTATGATAAAATACAAGGTGTTGTTATTCTACGGAATAAGCAGGACGGCGACAGCATAAGGTTTGCCCGCCGTGGCCATACCACAAAGCTGAAAAAGCTGTACAACTCCCTTAAACTGACCGATGAGGAAAGGCAGTCCGCCCTTGTTATGGAGGACGATGAGGGGATATTCTGGAGCGAATACGGCGGCGCAAGCGACCGTGTTTCCTCCGATAAAAATGAAACTTCGGAAAATTTATATATTATTTCAGTAAGGCGGAAGATAAATGATAACTAAGGAAAATGCACCCGTTGCCGAGGATTACGGCTACGGCTCCATCAAGAGAGTTCTTATCACCGAGGAAGAGATCGCACAGGCTGTAAAGAAAACAGGTCAGCTCATTTCCGAGGAATATGCGGGCAAGCCCCTGCTTATCATCGGCATTCTCAAGGGCTGCTATGTTTTTCTTGCGGACTTTTGCAGAGCTATCAAGATTCCCTGCGAGATCGCATTCATGGCTGCTGAAAGCTATGGTCAAAGCTCCGTTTCCTCAGGCGATGTAAAGATAACACTGGACCTGAAATGCGATATCTCCAAATATCACGTAATAATTGCGGAGGATATCGTTGACACAGGCAACACCCTCTCCAAGATATGCAAAATACTGAAGGAGAGAAATCCCCTTTCGCTGAAGGTTTACACCCTTCTCAACAAGCCCGACCGCAGAACAGTGGATTTTACGCCGGATTATTCCATTTTCACTATCCCCGACCTTTTTGTTGTGGGATACGGTCTCGACTACGGCGAGCAGATGCGCAACCTGCCTTACATTGCTGAGGCTGAGCTGTAAGCGCACATCAGGCACGACAGAATATTTTTAACGGACGGTATCGGAAGTGACTGCAATCCGATATCGGGAAAAGGAAGGTTTTAGTCACATGAAAAAAGGCAGCGGTTTATTTATCTACATCATAATTGCCATTGTGCTGATGTTTTCAATGGTATATTTCCTTAGGCAGTCCTCTCACCCCCAGGCTGAGTACACCTATTCCGAGATAATGTCCTACTTCGACAACTATCAGGTATCGCAGTACACATTTGATCTTGGCACAGGCGATCTGGAAATGACTGTTGACGATAACGGCACAAGCAAGCAGATCAGCTACACCGTTCCCAACGTTAATCTCTTCGTTGACGAGATCCAGTACAGCCAGAGCGGCGAGGACAACTACCGTCAGGCTTACAACAAGCTCCACCCCGATGCTCCCCTGAACCAGGAATACTACAAGATACAGGATACCTCATGGCTCTACAATCTTCTCCCCTCACTGATAATGCTTATCCTCATGTTCGTGCTCTTCTTCTTTATGATGAGGCAGGCAGGCGGCGGAGCTAAGATCAACAGCTTCGGCAAGGCAAATATCAAGAACCAGTCCAAGAAGAAAAACACCTTTAAGGACGTTGCAGGCGCAGATGAAGAAAAGCAGGAGCTTGCGGAGATCGTTGATTTTCTCAAGAACCCCAAGAAATATAACGACATCGGCGCAAGAATCCCCAAGGGCGTTCTGCTCATGGGCCCTCCGGGTACAGGTAAGACACTGCTTGCAAAGGCAGTCGCAGGTGAAGCAGGCGTTCCTTTCTTCTCCATCTCAGGTTCCGACTTCGTTGAGATGTTTGTCGGCGTCGGTGCTTCCAGAGTAAGAGACCTTTTTGAAACAGCAAAGAAAAATGCTCCCTCTATCATCTTCATCGACGAGATCGACGCAGTAGGCCGCCAGAGAGGCGCAGGACTGGGCGGCGGTCACGATGAGCGTGAGCAGACCCTTAACCAGCTCCTTGTTGAAATGGACGGCTTTGAGGGCAACGAGGGCGTTATCGTAATTGCGGCAACAAACCGCCGTGATATCCTTGACCCCGCACTTCTCCGTCCCGGACGTTTCGACAGAGAGGTAATGGTAGGCTATCCCGATGTTAAGGGAAGAGAAGAAATACTCAAGGTACACGCAAAGAACAAGCCCCTTGCTCCCGACGTTGACCTTAACGTTATCGCAAAGACAACTCAGCAGTTCACAGGTGCTGACCTGGAAAACCTGCTTAACGAGGCTGCCCTCCTTGCCGCAAGAAACGACCGCAAGGCTATCACCGAGGCAGATATCGAGGAAGCTACCGTCAAGGTCGTTTCAGGCCCCGAAAAGAGATCTCACATCGTTACCGACCGTGACAGACGCATCACCGCTTATCACGAGGCAGGCCATGCAGTTGCTGCATATAACCTCCCCCTCGCAGATAAGGTGCACATGGTAACAATTATCCCCAGAGGCGATGCAGGCGGCTTTACAATGGCTCGTCCCACAACAGACGACCAGTTCAAGACCAAAAATCAGCTCATCCAGCAGATCGTATGGGCAATGGGCGGTCGTGTTGCCGAGTCGATCGTATTTGACGACATCACATGGGGCGCATCGGGCGATATCCAGTCCGCAACAAGAATCGCAAAGACAATGATAACCAGATGCGGCTTCTCAGAAAAGCTTGGACCTATCCAGTACGGCAGCAGCGACGAGGTATTCCTCGGCAGAGACTTCGGTCACACTCAGGATTACAGCGAAAGCACTGCGGCTCTCATTGATGACGAGGTAAAGAACATCGTGGAAAGCGCATATGCAGACTGCGAAAAGATACTCAAGGAACACCGTCACCAGCTTGACGAGCTTGCAGATTACCTGCTTGAATACGAAAAGATCGACGGTGAAAGCTTTGATAAGCTTATGAAAGGCCAGCTCGACTGGCGCAAGGATATCAAGAAGGCTGAACCTGCAGCAGAGCCTGTAAAGAAAACTGAAACAGAAGCTCCCGCAGAGACAGATTCCCCCTCAGAAGCTGACGAAAACAAAACAGAAGAATAAATATCAAATGAGCTGTTGCACAAGATGCAGCAGCTCATTTTTTATGTCCGCAAAGAGAAAAGTACACACAAATAAGGCACAGGTACGGACAAATAAAAGGGCTTTTGCGGTGTTAATCTGCAAAAGCCCTTTTATTTATGCGTTATAAAATATCAGCCTATCTTTTCAAAATCCACAGCACCGTGCTTGCATATCGGACAAACAAAATCAGCAGGAAGCTCTTCTCCCTCATAGATGTATCCGCATATCTTGCAAACCCAGCCCTTTTTCTTTTCAGCCTGAGCAGGCTTGGACTTTACATTGCTGTGATAATACTCGTATGTCATTGAGGGATTGTCTGAAAGCACTGCTCCGTCTGTCATTTCAGCAATGAACATGGTGTGAGTGCCAAGGTCAATCTCACGAACCACCTTGCCTGACATAAAAGCGTTTGTGCCGCTCTTTACATAAAGCAGACCGTTATCGCTGTAGTGCGGGGCAAATTTGTAGGAATCGGAAGTGCCGAACTTCTGCACCTCTCTGCCGCTCTGGAAGCCGAAATGCCTGAACAATCCGAAATCGGCAGTCTTATCAATGACAGAAACGTTGAACTTGCCTGTGTTCTTTATCATATCGTGGGTAAGATTTGCCTTGTTCACAGTGACGGCTATCTGCATGGGGCTGCTTGTAAGCTGGATAAGAGTGTTTATGATGCAGCCGTTATCCTTGTCTCCCTCCGAAGCCGTCAGCACATACAGTCCGTATGATATCTTGTAAACAGATTTAGCGTCCATATTAGCCTCCTTATTTTTTCACGACAATGCACACCGCATGGGCGGAAATTCCCTCACCCGAGCCTGTGAAGCCCAGCTTTTCCTCTGTGGTGGCTTTGACACTTACGTTGTCAATGTCCGTTCCGCAGGCGTTGGCAATGTTTCTGCGCATATTTTCAATATACGGCGCAAGCTTGGGGCGCTGGCAGATGATAGTGCTGTCGATGTTCCCTACCTTATAACCCTTTTCACCGATAAGCTCAATTACATGACGGAGCATTTTAATGCTGTCCGCACCGCTCCACTTCTCGTCAGTGTCGGGGAAATGCTCTCCGATGTCCCCCAGAGCACAGGCTCCGAGAAGTGCGTCCATCACCGCATGAGTCAGAACGTCCGCATCGGAATGCCCCAACAGACCCAGCTCGTAAGGAATCTCCTCGCCGCCGATAATAAGCTTTCGGTTCTCCACAAGCCTGTGAACGTCATATCCGTGACCTATCCTCATCATATCTGCCTTTCAATATCACTGGTTCATTATGGCTTCTGCTATAGCCATGTCTTCGGGAGTGGTTATCTTGATGTTCTTGTAGTCGGAGGGGGTCATATTTATCTTGACGCCCATTGCCTCCACAAGCTGGCAGTCGTCTGTAAAATCAAGGTCATGCTCGGCGGCAAAGTTCACGCCGTCAAAGTAATACTTTTTCTTGAATATCTGAGGTGTCTGGGTGATGTAAAGCTTGCTCCTGTCGGGAGTGTCGCATATCATTCCGCCCTCAACGTGCTTGATGGTGTCCTTTACGGGAACGCCCAGCACCGCTCCCCCGAATATGGAAGCGTCCTTTATGCACTGCCTGATATTGTCGGAATTTACCAGAGGACGTGCCGCATCATGCACGGCTATGAGAGTAGTCTCCCTGGAAACCAGCTTCAGCGCATTTATAACCGACTGCTGACGGGTCTCTCCCCCGCCTGCACAGCCTGCAAACTTGGTTATGCCGTTATCAAGAGCGATGTTTGCGATAATGTCCGCATCGCACTCACGGGCAGCGACGATTATCTCGCTGACCTCCTCCACAGCCTGAAAAGCAAGCATAGAATAAGCAATAACAGGCTTTCCTTTGAGCATGGCAAGCTGCTTGTTAAGCCCCTGCATACGCTCAGCATGACCTGCTGCCGCAATAATTACCGAAACCGTATCCATACCTTAATATCCTTTCTTCAAGGTCACAGTTACCTCGGGCGAAATATTGCTGCCCGCAAAGCTGTAATGAACCGTGTATTTTTCTTCGTTGACCGTTATCCCGTAGTTTTCCTCAAGATATGAGAGTTCCTCGGGATATGCCCCCTCAGCCGCATAGCACATAGCCGCAGCCCTGACGATATTCTGCCGCAGACTGCTTGTCATATATGCGCTTTCCGCACTTTCGGAGCGGTCTATACCCACTGCTGCGATCACTGCGGCAGCGGCAAATATCATAAGTGGGATAGCAGTACAGAACCTGACAGCATAAAAGCTCAGCTTCTTTCGCTTTCCCGTCCATATGTTTTTCATATTATTATACCCGCTTTAAGGCAATGTATCAGAAGCTTCCGCTGGAATGTCCGCTGTCGCTGCTTCCCGAGGAGTCGGAATCAGTCTCACGCTTTGTTCTGGTGATGCTGGAGTAAAGGAAAATATCCCTTGCCCTGTCAAGGCTGAATCCGCCATTGCGCAGATACTCGTTTGCCATGGGATTTGTTTTGAGGGTGTTCATCTGGCTCTTCATAATAAGCACAGTTATAAGAGCAATGACCAGTCCGCAGCCGATTCCGATGGGAACAGCATATGAAGGCTCGGCGTTGGGACCGTTCTCATATACGTTGTATATTTCCTCTTCCACCTTGTCAGCATAGCCCATAAAGGCGGTGTAATATTCTCCGTCAGTGAGATAAGGCTGAAGATCGGACGCAAGGTCGTTACGAATGCTCTTTATCATTATCTCATCTTTCATCTGACCGAAAGCGTAGATATCATACTTGCGCTCGTTCATCGCCACAAGATAGATGATTCCGCTGCCGTTTATGCCTGCGTCCAGCTCGGAAGCCAGCCGTTCATTGTAGCTTTCCACCTCATAGCCCTCAAGGTCATCAGTGGTATAAACAATAACGTCCTGACTGTATGTGTATGCGATCTCCTCAAGGCGTGTCTCGATCTCACGAGCATCCTCCTCGGCAAGGAGACCAGCCTCATCATAAAGCTTGTATTCGCTTTCTGCGCTTACAGCCACACCTGACATAAGCATAACAGCCGCCGCTGAAATCGCACAGAATATCTTTGATACTTTTTTCATGCCATGTCCCCCTTACTTGTCATTGCGCTTATTCAGCTTGATAAGCAGAATGTTCACTGCCGCAGAAGTCAGGGCAGCAACGGCAAATGTAACAACGATCTTCATAAAATTAGACATACCGCAGCCTCCTTATATGCCAAGCATACCGAGTATCAGAGCTATAATAACAGCCGATACCGCAGCCACAGCCACAAACATTGCCGCTGCACGCTTGGGAGACACGGGAAGTTCGCCCACGAATCTGCCTGTCTGACCGTTCATTGCAAAAGTATATTTCTTATCGCCGAACTGTACGGACATGAGCCACATGGGCATAAGGGCATATCCCGTCTTGCCATCCTTCATTCTGAGGTTGGCGCTTTCCACGGTCACGGCTGAATAATCTGCCGTGGTAGCCATGAAAGCGTTCTCGGTGCTTTCCTTGATACGCTGATTTGCACGCTCACGGCAGTCCTCGGCGGGAATATCATATCTGTCGGCAAGGTAGCCGGAAAGATACGCCGCATTATAGCCCGTAGCTGCGTCCATGGCAAAAGGCTCGATAGCTTCCGTTATCTCGCTGCCAAGCTTTGTGGTTCCGTCAACGGGAACGTGCTCAAAGCCTACCTTTCCGCCTCTTATGAGCAGGAAATGGTCGGTCTTTGTAACGTCATAATCACCCTCTGTCCAGCTGGTGACCTTTTCGCCTCTGAAACGATAGTCAGCGTCAACATCGCAGTCGAAAAGCCAGTAGGGAACATACATTCCCTCTACTTTTTCTATCCTGTTGCCGTTTATAAAATCAGAGGGAAGCAGGGGGCGGCCCTTGCAGAATGACTTGAACTTCTCAACTGCCTGCTCCTTGCTCACCTTGAAGGGAATAACATAATCGGGACGGAGCATACCGTCAAACTTGTCGTTCATTACAAAGGGATTGCCGCAGTAGGGGCAGTATGTGGCGCCAAGGCTCTTGTCGCCTGTGACCTCTGCGCCGCAGGAAGAGCAGGTGTATGTGCAGATGTCGCCGTCCATATCAACAGTAGTGTCACTGTGGTCGCTCCACTCCATATCAGTGCTTGAAGGCTCGGCTGACGAAAGGGCATTAACGGCCTCAACGTCCAGCTCGGTGCCGCAGTATTCGCATGTCATTTTCTGGGACTGTGATGAGAATGTCAGCTCCGCACCACAGCAGGGGCATTTAAATGCAGTTGTACTCATATGATGTCCACCTTTCCGACATTTGTTGAAAATATCTGATTAAAAGCGTATATTACTGCTATTATTTTACCATATTATTACATTTAAGTCAATAGAATTTATAAATTTGGCAAAGTGCAGGGCGTTATCATTCTTCTCCCCTTGCAAATCACAGCCCGATAGTGTATAATGATAACAAACAAATCTGAAAGGCGGCTGTTATATGTCAAAGGTTTATGAAAGACTTTTAAAATGCTACCAATGCTTCAAGGAAAAGATCGACTTTACCCCCAAGATAGCACTTATCCTCGGCTCGGGACTGGGCGATTACGCTGAACAGGCGGATATAAAGGCTGTGCTTGATTACAAGGACATCGAGGGCTTCCCCGTTTCCACCGCTCCCGGTCACAAGGGTCGCTTTGTTTTCGGCTACGTGGGCGGCGTTCCCGTGGTAATTATGCAGGGAAGAGTGCATTATTACGAGGGCTACTCCATGGAGGACGTTGTGCTCCCCACCAGACTTATGAAGATGATGGGTGCAGAGGTATTGTTCCTTACCAATGCGGCAGGCGGCGTGAACTGGCAGTTTGAATGCGGCGATTTTATGCTCATCAACGACCAGATCTGCATGGCTCCCTCTCCCCTTATCGGCGAAAATCCCGATGAGCTTGGCCCCCGCTTCCCCGATATGAGCGAGATATACAGCAAGGAGCTGCGTGAGGTGATCCGCCACACTGCAAGAGACCTTGACATCAGACTCAGAGAGGGCGTATATATCCAGCTCACAGGCCCCAATTACGAGTCACCCTCTGAGGTAAGAATGGTTCGTACCCTTGGCGCAGACGCTGTGGGAATGTCCACCGCCTGCGAAGCCATTGCGGCAAATCACATGGGAATGAAGATAGCGGGGATCTCCTGCATCTCGAACCTTGCCTGCGGCGTATCCAACCGTCCTCTTTCCCATGCGGAGGTGCAGGAAACAGCTGACAAAGCTGCTCCCCTTTTCACAAAGCTTATCACCGAGTCCATAAAGAATATTTACGCACAGATGTGATAATAACCAAAATAAAACGCATACATCAAAAAATCCATGGAAGTTTTCCTTTCCATGGATTTTTTGTTTGCATTATCAGCTGAGCCATTTTTGCAGCACCTTGACAAGCTTATCAATGTCAAGAGGCTTTGCAATGTGTTCGTCCATGCCTGAGCTGCGGGCTTTCTTAACGTCCTCAGCAAAGGCATCGGCAGTCATGGCGATGATAGGTATGGATCGTGCGTCCGCTCTGGGCTGGCTCCTGATGGTAAGGGCGGCATTGTAGCCGTTCATCACAGGCATCTGGATATCCATAAAGATAAGTCCGTAATAGCCTGCCTTTGAAGCCAGGAACTTATCCACAGCCTCCTGACCGTTCTCCGCCATTTCAACGGTTATGCCTGTCATTTCAAGCAGCTCGCCTGCTATTTCACGGTTAAGCTCATTATCATCTACCAGCAGCACCCGCTTGTCCTTGAAATGGGCTTTTTTAAGGTTATCCACATTTTTCGAAGATGGTGTGAGGGCTGTGGGAAGCGCATTTCCGCCGTTGCCGCCGAATTTAAGGAACAGCGTAACGGTGAACACAGTGCCCTTTCCGGGCTTGCTCTTTACCTGGATATCGCCGTTCATCATCTTAACAAGATTATAGGTTATCGCCATGCCAAGACCTGTGCCCTGCTGCTTGTTGACACGCTCGTCCTCTGCTCTTTCAAAAGGCTCGAAGATGTTTTTCAGGAATTCTTCCGACATTCCTATGCCGTTGTCCTTGAAAACAAACTCATAGCAGCCGACGTTCTTGTTGCCCACAGGCTTTTCGGTAACGTCAATGGTGATAGTGCCGCCGTTGTTGGTGTATTTGACAGAGTTGCTTACGATATTCACGAACATCTGCTGTATTCTCAGTCCGTCGCCTATGACTGTGGGGTGAACTATGTCGTGCTTGTGCATGATTATCTGGTGATCCTTTGCCTTGGCATCGGGCTTCACCATTTCAAGCAGGCTGTCAAGGAGAGCATTAAGGTCTATCTTATCCTCGATAAGCTCAAACTTGCCTGATTCGATCTTGCTCATATCAAGAACATCGTTCAGTATTGAAAGCAGATAATTGCCCGATACGGATATTTTTTCAAGGCAGTCCGCAACCTTTTCCTTGTCGTCGATATGGCTGTTTGCGATAACGGTCATGCCCACAATGGCGTTCATAGGCGTTCTGATATCGTGGCTCATTCTGGAAAGGAAGTCAGTCTTGGCATTGTCCGCACGCCTTGCGTTCTCGTAAGCGTCACGGAGCGCTCTGTTTGCCTTCAGGAGCTTTTCGGTGTACTCATTGTCCTTGTACTCGGCTATCTCCTTCTTTTCGGCAACAGTTTCGGAAATATCCTGAACAAGTCCGATAACGTCCTTGTTGAGGGTGGAAAGGGTTATCTTGTACCACACTTCCTTGCCGTTCTTTTCTCTCTTTATCTCCACGCTGCTTCCCGATTCCAGAACGGAAGCGGCATCGCAGTACTGCTCAAGTATCTTTCCGTCAGTGTCTATCTTCTCGAACTGGTGACTGAATATCTCCTCGGAAACGGTGATGTCGCTGTGAGGGATATCGTCAAAATCCATTATCCTTGTAAGGCTTTCGCTGACGAAAACGGTGTGGGCACGCATATTTACCATGAATACGCCTATCTTGCTGTCCGTAAGGGTGATTATCCTTGACACACGGGAGGCATATTCATTGGCGCTGACTTGGAGCTGGACTATTGCCGAAGCCAGCCTGTCGATCTCGGTGATGCCCGAGTTGCCGAAGTTCAGCAGCGCACCCTCGTTCTGCTGTGCGTTGTTGAGGGTGTTTATCATAGCCGCAACGGGCTTGCTTATCTTGCGTCCTGTGTAAAATGAGAACGCAATGCCGCACACTACCGTAATAGACACGGATATGATGAACACATTGATAAGGAACCAGTAAATGCTCAGTATCCCCGACTTATCCGCCGCAGATATCAGCGCCCAGTGCTGCTGATTATAGGGTGAGCCCGAGTTATAGATGTTCATTCGCTGTATGCAGCCGAGGGATGAGCTTTTGTGCCCTGCCGCAAATTCATAAATGCCGTAGCTGTTGTCCGCATTTTCATCAAACACGGTATCAGCGCTCACAAGTCTTGTGTAGATAGGGCCTGAGTGAAGCTCGGGAGTATATATGCCGTCTCCCTCAATATCGCTGCTGATGATATAGCAGGCTGACTCATTGAAGAAGTCGTTTGCGGGTATATTTTTAAGTATTGTCTTTTCCATAAGACCAATTCCTACAACGCCATACACACGGCCGTCAGATGAAACCAGGGGAAAGGTATATTTCATGCTCTTCTGAGCCGAAGGGGATATTTTGGAAAATCCGCTCCAGTAGCCCAGATTATACACGGGCTTGTCTGGATAAAGCTCCTTAGACTCCATGGGAACTGTGTAAAAGCTGAAATCATTATCATCATTTATCACCAGATGCGGCGCCCATTCGGAATCGAGAGCCGTTCCAAGCTCATGTGCGATATCAGAGCTGCCCATCTCCATGTATATGTCCTTTATATCTGTGGTGCTGTTCTCATAGGCATCCGTATCACGCAGATACAGTCCCGCACGTACGGTATCCGTATCGGTATCGTAAAGGCTGCCCGTATCGAGAATGATAAAGGCATCGTTCACCATATCTCTTCTGATAAGGGATACAAGGGCATCTGATGAACGTATCAGCAGCTCCTTGTTTACCTCCTTATCCTCCGAAAGCTGATCCAGCGTAATGCCGTTTTCGTCCAGATATTCCTCGGTTATATGGTTTATCTCCACCGCAGTCTCATATACCGGCGAGGTCTTCTGATTGAGCATATACTCCACATAGCTTGCTCTGTTGGCTGTCTTTTCGATAAGCAGATTATAGGAATATTTCTTTATGTAGGTAAGCTCGCCGCTGACCAGCATTACTATCGCAAAAACAGCTACCTCCAGGATACCGAGTATAAGCATTGGAATCATTACCTTGGAGAGCATTGATTTTTCATGTACCTTTTCAGACTTGCCGTTCATACCCGAAACCTCCTTTCACGTTATGCCGTTCTCAGCAGCTTTTATACTAAGCACCAATTAAAAACTATACAAAAAATCGAGCATAATCTTGCGTATATGGATTATGTGATGATTTTTTGTCTATAGTTTTATTGGTGATTAGTATTATTATCAGTTTGCCCAGCCGATCGCTCAGCCGGGATTTTTAACATTGTCAAGACCTGCCGCAAAATCGCTGTACCACTTTTCAAAAGCGGCATCATTGGTGTATTCGTCCAACACAGCAGTGCGGTCCTCGCCTGCCTCTATCCTGCTGCTTGCCTCTTCATAAGCGTCCTTTGCGGTGTTTGTGAGAGTACTGTCAATGTAGGAACGAACATCGGCAGAAGCCTCATAAGGCACGCTGGTGTAAAGATTGTAGCTGTTTATCTCGTCGATAGCCACCTCAAAGGTGCCCTTGAGATTGTCGGAGATATCGCTCTTGTAGCTTATGATCTTGTTGATGTCATTTGCAGACTTCTTAACAGGCAGATAGCCGGAGTTTACGGCAAACTCAATGTTTCTCTCTTCCTCGGTGAACCATTTGAGGAACACAGCGCAGGCATATTCGGTCTTGTCGTCCGACTTTACAACGGACATTCCCGCACCCTGCTGAACGATATATGGGTCGCAGCCCTCGAAATTGGGCACATGAAGCACGGCAATGTCAATGGGATAGGTATGGTCGTCGTTGATAGTTACCTCGTTGGGGCAGTAGGAAGCGGCAGAGTTGGAGCATACCATGGCAATGATATTGCCTGTTTTCATATCATCGCTCCTGAAACGGCTGTCCGCAGCGTAATATCCCTTAACAAAGGGAACGTAGTAGTTTTCCCACAGGCGGCGGAGAACTTCCTTGTCAGCACTGACCACAACGTTTCCGTCACCGTCAGGCTCGGCAAATGCGCAGCCCAGCTGCTTTGCGCCTGTTACCATGTAGTTTGCGATGGAATCCCTGCCGAAAAATGCCTTGCCGTCGTTGGGGATATCGGGGGTAAGTCCGTCGGTGTAGTTGTAATACTTCTCGGCGGTGGCTGCCAGACCCTCCCATGTGGAAAGATCATCAAAGAAAACATTCTCAGCCTCGGCAAATTTTGCCCAGTCTGTAACGTTTATCATCATTATCTCGGTGCTTTTCGCAACGGGAAAAATTTTAAGAGACTCATCACCGCTGCCTGAATTTATCCTGCCCTCGGCTATGTATTCGTCAACATATTCATCAAGCTCCTCATCGGTGAAGAACCTTGATATATCAGCCAGAGCGCCCTTTTTATCTGCGATATAAGCTGTCTCGGCGTATGTTCCGAAAATATTCGGAAGAGCGTCGGCACCCGCATCGTTGTTGAGAGAAGCAACAACGCTGTCTGCCAGCTCGTTTACGGAGTTCTTGGAAAAAGCCTCCACGATAATGCCCTTTTCCATTCCCACGGTGTTGTTGAACTCAGCCACCATATCGTCAAACTGGGTCTGCTGGATACCGTTATAGTAATGCCAGATGGTTATTGCCACTGGCGAATCCTTATCAAGGAGCTTATCGTAATTTTTTGTTCCTGCATCTCCGCAGCCCGAGAGAACAGACGAAAGAATGACGCAGGCAGCGGCAAGCGCTGTTTTTCTGTAATTTCTCATTTATTTTCCCCTTTTCTTTATTTGTATGCCCCACAGAACTGCTGTCTCATCAGAGCATGAAAAGACATACTGTAATTATAGCGCACTATTGTTAATAAAGTCTTGTGTTTAAAATAAAATCGAATAAATAATTATGGATTTTATTTCAGGCTGACAGCAAAAATCCGCCTGCCCCGAAAGACAGACGGATTTTTAGAACCTGTCTTCATAAGAAATGTGTGCGGATTTTCGAGCATAATTTTGTTGCAGAGTAGGCAAAAATCCGCAGGCGGGCTTACCGCACGGCAAGGATTTTTAACGCAGTCTGCGGCAAAATTTGCCGAAAAGACGTGCGCATATGCTTGTGAAGACAGGTTCTTATTTGTGATCAGTATAATACTAATTCTCAATCAACCTATAGACAAATCCTCGGCTGAAATAAGACCATTCTTCGTCAAGCTCCCTTGCCGGGCGACAAGCCCGCCTGCAGTCGCTTTCCTAGACTGGTCTTATTTCATCTGTCGGCTTTGTCTATAGAACGATTAAAGATTAGTATAACACCTCAAAAATGCCGCCCCAAAGCATCGCTCCGGAGCGGCATATCATACTGATCTTTAATTATTCACCGTATTTTTCCTCGTAAAGCCTTACAAGCTCTTCAAGATCATCACTGCAGCCGATCTTGCTTCCTATGCCCGAAAGCAGCTTTTTGATGTCGGAAAGGCTTGCCGTGCCCTTGTAGTCGCTGTCTTTAAGTATAAGCCCGAACTCGGTGACAGCGCAGGCAAACCTCATTCTTGTGCTCATCTTCTCCGCAGGCGAGTACAGGCTGCCCTTTATGGCTGCGGATATCATTCTGGACTTTGTTTCCTCCGGGAGCTTGTAGCGCACCTTTAATGTACACCACTCGTCGGAATTTTTGCCTGTGTTTTGCTGATATTTAAGTCCGCCTGTTTTGCTGCCGTCAGCGGGGATTATCTCGTAAAGCACGGTCACGCTGTGACCTGCGCCCACATCTCCTGCGTCCTTGGCATCATTTTCAAAGTCCTCATTGTTAAGTCTGCGGTTGTCATAGCCCACCAGACGATAGCTCTTCACGTTTTGGGGATTGAACTCCACCTGTAGCTTAACGTCCTTGGCAATGGTGTAAAGGGTGCTGTTACGCTCCTCCAAAAGTACCTTTCGTGCTTCCTTTGCGGAGTCGATATAGTGATAGCTTCCGTTGCCGTTGTCAGCCAGAGCTTCCATCTTCTCGTCCTTGAGATTGTCCCCGCCGAAGCCCAGAGTGGTGAGATATATGCCGCTCTCACGCTTTTCCTCAATAAGCTTCACCAGCTCATCGGTATCGGTTATGCCCACGTTAAGGTCGCCGTCGGAGGCAAGGATAATGCGGTTGTTGCCGCCCTCGATGTAATACTTCTCAGCCAGCTCATATGCAGCCCTTATGCCGCTTTCGCCGTCAGTACAGCCGTTTGCATCAAGCATACCTGTCACAGTTTCCACTGTCTTTGTCTGATTGCCCCTTGCCCCAGCAAGCACAATGCGCTCATTGCCCGAATAGGTTATGACGGAGATCCTGTCATTCTCCGTCATAGTGTCCATAAGAGTGTTTACTGACTCGATTACCAGCGGCAGCTTATCATTGCTGTACATTGAACCGCTGACATCAATAAGGAACACCAGATTTGAATTCGGGGTTTTCTCTTCGGGGATATCCCTGCCCTGAACGCCTATCATCATAAGCTTGCTGCCCTTGTTCCAGGGGCAGTCGGAAAGCTCATAGGTAAGGGAAAAGGGTGACTCGCCCGTGGGCTGAACGTAGTTGTAGTCAAAATAATTGAGCATTTCCTCAATGCGGACAGCATCTTCGGAAATAGTATCTCCGCCCTTTATGAGCCGCCTGAGATTTGCGTATGAAGCTGTATCCACGTCTGCGGAGAATGTGGATACAGGGTCGGTAACGGCATTTTTATAGCCGCTTTCCTTTGCGTCGGAATATTCCTCGGTATTTTCGGCATAGCGTTCACTGTCATAATAATCATCTGTTTCTTCCAATATTTCCGAATCCTCGCTGTCAACGCCCTCTCCCGCATCGATAGAGATTCCTCCGTGAACGGACGGCCGTGGACGTCTAACCTTTACCGTGTTTGAAAAAGCCGTCTCGACCTTTTCGCCCTCATCGGTCACGGCAACTGCGGTTATGCAGTATTCCGCCGATTTTCCCACATAATCTTCGTATTCCGTTCCGAACAGTGATACGTCAAGAGAATATTCCTTTTCTCCATTTTTCTTGACATAAATATTGTAATACAGCGCATTTTTCACAGGCTTCCAGTAAAGCTCCACTCTGTTGCTGCCCTCCAGGAGGCCGCCTTTGAGCCCGGGCTTTGACTTTTTGAAAGCCTTCACAGCCGTTTCATCAGATGAAAGGGTGGAAACAGATGCGTGCACAGTGTTTGAAAAATCCGTCTCCACCATCTCATCGTCATAGGTAAAGGTAACGGCTGTGACACGATAGGACGTGAATTCGAAGATATTCTCACTGTAATTCGTGTCAAAAGTTGCTTCGACAAGCTTGTAATCGTAATCTCCGACTTTCTTGTAAACATTGTAATACAGTGCATTTTTAACAGGCTCCCACTCAAGACCTACCTCTGCAAATGCACCCTCCCAGTTCATATAACCGCTGTCCGGCTTCTCGCAGGTGACAGCAAGCCCGGGCTTTGATTCCTTAAAGCTTTTTACCGCCTTTGCATCGGAAGAAATTGGTGTGGGAAGATCATTCATATCTATCTCAGCCGATGTATTCCCTGCCATGGGTACAGTTCCCGCCGCAATAAGCACTGCAAGTAAAAATGACGCTGCCTTTTTCAAAATACGACACCCCTTTATGTTAACTGAAATTTCAAATAATATTTTGTAATTTCATTATACAACATATTACAGATATTTTCAACAATTATTTAATTTTGTAACCGTATTTTGATAAAAAAAGAGCGGAACAAAATGTCCCGCCCTTTGTATAAATTCTTATTGTAATCAGTTGCCCTTAGCCATTGCAGCAACTTCAGCAGCGAAATCGTCTGCCTTCTTCTCAACGCCTTCGCCACGCTCGTAACGAATGCACTCAACAACTTCGATGGTGCCGCCAAGCTTCTTAGCTGCATCTGCAACATACTTAGCAACAGTGCCTTCGAAAAGGTCGCTTCTTACGAAGGTCTGCTCGAGGAGGCAGTTCTCAGAGTAGTACTTGCCAACCTTGCCTTCAGCGATCTTAGCTCTTACCTGCTCGGACTTGGAAGCCATCTTAGGATCCTCAGCCATCTGAGCCATGATGATGGTCTTTTCGTTCTCGAGAACTTCAGCAGGAACAGCCTCTCTGTTGAGGTAGGAAGCGTTCATAGCAGCGGACTGCATTGCAACGTTCTTACCAACCTCTGCAACCTGGTCAGCAGAAAGATTGGTTTCCATTCTTACGAGAACGCCGATAGAACCGCCATTGTGGATATAGGAAGCGAGAACGCCCTCTCTTCTCTCGAAACGACGGATAACGATGTTTTCTCTGATCTTCATACCAGCAAGCTCAGTGAGAACTTCGCCAACGGTGGAAGTACCGCCGCTGATGGTCTTGGTCTTGAGGTCCTCAACGTCAGCAGGATTGGTCTCGATGATAGTCTTAGCAACAGCAGCAACGAAGTTCTTGATATCGTCAGTGTTAGCTGCGAAGTCAGTCTCGGTGTTTACCTCGAGAAGAACGCCAACATTGCCGTCAACGATAGCGGTAACGATACCCTCTGCTGCAGCTCTGCCGCTCTTCTTAGCCTGGGTAGCGAGACCCTTTTCACGGAGAAGAGTGATTGCCTTTTCCTTATCGCCGTCAGCCTCTTCGATAGCCTTCTTGCACTCCATCATGCCAACGCCGGTTGCTTTCATAAGTTCCTTGATTTCAGCAGGTGATGCCTTTGCCATAACTTTATCCTCCTAAAATTTTTCGAGTTTTCGTATTTTATCTTACATTCTTAAAATGCCCGAACGCTTTTCGGTCATTCGGGCATTTCGCATTACATTTATTGCTATTGCTTGATTATTCAGCAGCCTCTTCGGACTCAGCCTCAGCAGCTTCTGCAGCCTGCTGCTCGCCCTGTCTGCCTTCGATGATAGCGTCAGCCATTGCGCCTGCAATGAGCTTAACGGCTCTGATAGCATCATCGTTGCCGGGGATCACATAATCAGCGTCATCGGGATCGCAGTTTGTATCTACGATTGCAACAACGGGGATACCGAGCTTCTTAGCTTCGGAAACAGCGATCTTTTCCTTGCGGGGGTCAACGATAAAGAGAGCGCCGGGGAGCTTCTTCATGTCCTTGATACCGCCGAGGTACTTCTCGAGCTTCTCGATCTCGAGCTCAAGCTTAACAACTTCCTTCTTGGGGAGGAGGTTGAAAGTGCCGTCTTCCTGCATGGTGTGGAGCTGCTCAAGTCTTGCGATTCTTCTCTGAATGGTCTTGAAGTTAGTCATCATACCGCCGAGCCATCTTGCGTTTACATAGTAAGCGCCTGCACGGAGGGCTTCTTCCTTAACGGAATCGCCGGCCTGCTTCTTGGTTCCTACGAAAAGAACATTGTCGCCGTTCTCAGCAACGCTCTTGATGAAAGCATAAGCTTCGTCGAGCTTCTTTACAGTCTTCTGGAGATCGATAATGTAGATACCGTTTCTCTCGGTGAAGATGTAGGGAGCCATTTTAGGGTTCCATCTTCTTGTCTGATGACCAAAGTGTACGCCAGCTTCGAGGAGCTGCTTCATTGATACTACGCCCATTTTAATTTCCTCCTGGTTAGTAAAAAAATAAATTTTCCTCCGCCGTGTTTAGCTCGGTTAAAATCCCTCCGTGAGAAGAGACACCATCACCGAAAACGTCGGCGTGCGAATTGCTTTAATATTATACCATATCACCCGTTTGTTTTCAATAGGCTTTTTAACATTATTCAAACAAACTTACGCCTCTGTTTTTAGTGCTTTTATACAATTCATCGTCCTTTGCCGACACCAGCACCGTATCTGTGCCTATTTTTTCGATGTCCGAGCAGGGTATCACTATGTCCTCATCTCTGCCCAGAAGCCCCATCATGCGTGGTCTGCCGCAGATAATGAGTGACTTTATCTTTCCCGACTCCGTGTCTATCTCCATGTCATCGATATAGCCTATCCTTGTGCCGCTGGACGTGCTTATGACCTCTCTGTCCCTCAGTTCGGAAAATGTGCATTTCATTGAAAGCCCTCCATTCATGACAAAACCGTCTCATACATAGGTATGAAACGGTCTGCGATAATATGTCAGCTTTCGTCAAGGGGTTCTTTTTTTATCCTGAAAATTATCCTGAACAGACCTGCCAGAAACTTTGGGCTCTTCACAACTACCATTTTCATAAAAGCACCTCCGAAATGTTTATATCTTATATTATTCGGTTTTATGCTTTTTGACACTCAGTATTCGATAATTACGAGAATTTTTCCCTCATATACCTGTATCTCGCCGTATTCTTCCCTGAAATTGTTGCTTACGCCCAAGGGGAAGTCACGGGTGACGGTCATATCCTCGCCGCCGTATTTCAGCCCACGCATGGCAAGCCGTGAACTGTCGGTCAGGGAAAACACTGAGATATACCCCGCTCCCCTGCCCTCGTATCGCCTTGTGCCATCGGTCTGCACGAACATCTTGCAGCTGCTGTCGATGATGCAGCCCTCGCCGCCGTGATCTGCGATATATTCAAGGGAGGATATGGCAGCAAGCGTGTGGTCAAGCCTTTTTCCGCCTGTAACGCCTGTCAGCACAAAATCCCTGTATCCACGCTCAAAGCCTATCTTTATGGCAAGCATAGTGTCCGTATCGTCCTTTTCGCAGGGGGCACGGACTATGGGGATATCCGAAGCATCGGGGACGCTGCCCTGTATGCTGTCCATATCCCCCACCAGCAGGTCGGGGGCGATGTTATTTTCCACGCACCTGTTATATCCGCTGTCCGCAGCGATAACAAAAGCGTCCTTTGTGTCGGGAAAGCGAGCTTCTCCGCCGCCTGCAATAACGCATATCATCTGCCAATCTCCCATTCCTTGATATTCTTTGCTTCCTCAAACATTTCCAGATAGCTTTCGTATCTGCTTTTTGCAATATCTCCGTTTTCTGCGGCAGCAGCCACAGCGCAGCCCTTTTCGCCGATGTGATTGCAGTCCGCAAAGCGGCATTTGCCCTCGTACTCCTCAAACTCACGGAAGCAGTATTTCAGCTCATCTTTCAGAATGACCGCATACTGCATTGTCTCAAAGCTGGAAAAGCCGGGAGTATCGGCAATATATCCGCCGAAAAGCTTGTAGAGCCTTGAAACTCTTGTTGTGTGGCGGCCTCTGCCAAGCTTTCGGCTTATCTCAGCCGTTTTAAGCTCCAACTCGGGAGCAATGTGGTTCAGAAGTGTGGATTTTCCCGCACCAGTGTTGCCTGTGAATGCGCATATCTTCCCCTCCACAGCCGCCTTGACAGGTTCAAGGCTCGCAGGGTCGCTGTAGTCGCACACGATCGTCGGAATGCCTATTTTTCCGTAAATGTCGGGGATATTGCCGCACTCTTTAAGATCAACCTTTGTTATGGCGATCATGGGCTGTATGGACTTATACTCGCACACCGCTATGAACTTATCCACCAGCGTCAGGTTGGGCGTCGGCTCGCAGGTGGAGATAACAAACACCATCACGTCCAGATTTGCCAGCGGCGGACGGATAATGCTGTTTTTGCGCTCGTCAATGCTGCTGATAACTCCGCCCTCAACGGTGCATCTGTCGCCTGCACATGGAGAAAGCCCGTCCTTTCTGAATATTCCTCTCGCTTTGAGCTGGACAATGCCGCTTTCGGTCTCCACAGTGTAAAGTCCGCCAAGGGATTCAAGTATAAGCCCTTTTTCCATTCAGTACGTTCCTTTCAAACAAGCGCCTGCAAAAGCCGATGTTTTGCAGGCGCCACTGTAGTTTTATAAAAGTTATCAATAAGCGTTGATGATGCTGTTCCACCAGTCATCATATCCGCCGTTTCCGTCAAGGTTCGGGTCATAAGGGTCACTGAAGCTTCCGCCGCCGATGGGCTGGGTTACTGTAGTGGTTTCCCCGGGAACGCCGAACATCTGTCTGAGCAGATCCTTGTCGAATTTAAGCTCGGTAACGGTCTGAGCAGTAAAGTCAATGGTATATTCACCGATGATGTTTGTATCGCCCTTGCTGTCCGCAGCTTCAAGAACTACCTTCTGGGTATCGGTACCCTCAACCGGAACGGAGATAGTGGAAACATATGCGATGTTATCCACGGATATTGTTCCTGCAATGTTGCCGTTGACATAGGCATTGAATATTGCCTTGCCCTTGAGGTTGTCGGGAACTGCAAATGTGATGCTTACCTCTGCAGTGGGAAGCTTTCCTGAGCTGTATGTGAGCACCACTGTCTGGTCGGGGCTTACAACGTTGGACTCGCCGTCCTCGGTAAGAGCGGGAATGCTCTGCGAAATAACGGTATCCTCTTCCTCGGCTGAATCCTCTGCCTGGAGCTGTACTGTAAAGCCCATGCCCTCCAGTGTAGCCACAGCCTCTGCCTTCTTTGTGCCAACGACATTGGGCATTACCACGTCATATATCTCGGGGCCAAGGCTTACGTACATAAGGACTGTAGAGCCTATCTCCGCCTCGGCATTTCTGGGAGGATCGGTCTCGATGACCGTGTTCTTGTCGATATCGCTGTTCTGCATTACGATGCTTACGTTAAGTCCCGCACCCTTCAGCATACTTGTAGCCGTATTCGGCTCCAGCGAGTAAACGTTTGGCACAATTACCATCTGAGGGCCCTTGCTGACAACTGCCTTTACCTGAGTGTTGCCCACGATGATAGGCGTGCCTGCCTTGGGGGTATGTGAAATGATGCAACCCTGAGGTATCTCGGAATCGTACTTTTCCTGATCTACAACCAGGTCAAAATACTGGGCATATGTGCTCTTGCACTCCTGATAGTCATATCCTACCAGATTAACCATTTCCTCGGTATCGGTGCTTCCGCCGAAATTCTTGAGAATAACAATAGTGATGAAAACCACCGCAATGATTATGACTGCCGCTGCAATAGCTGTAAGGGCAACTACGAAATAAGATGACTTGGATACCTCGGTATCCTCCTCGTCCTCATCGTAATCATCGTCCTCGTCATATTCGGGTTCCTGTATCTTCTGTTTCTGTGGCTTTGCGGTCTTCGTTTTTCTCACCTCTTTTTTCTGAGCCTTTTTCTCAGGCTCAGGATCCTTGAATCTGGGACCTGCGGGTATCTCCTCTTCCGTAACAGCCTGAACGGCATCGGGCTTGCGGAAATACTGGGTCTTTTCCTCCTCCCCTGCGGGAAGGTTATATTCAAAAACAATGCTGGGATTTCGCTTGAATTCCTCGATATCCTTTATCATTTCCGATGCGGACTGATATCGCTTTGAAGCGTCCTTCTGCATGGCTCTGAGAACTATGGCCTCCAGCCCCTCGGGAATGGTGTCGTTTATCTGTCTGGGAGGTCTGGGAGCGTTCTGCATATGCATAACAGCCACAGCAACGGGAGTATCCGCATCAAAGGGCTTCACACCTGTGAGCATCTCGTACATCATAACGCCTACGGAGTAGATATCACTCTTTTCGTCGGTGATATCTCCCCTTGCCTGCTCGGGGCTGATGTAGTGAACGCTGCCTATTGCCTTGTCGGAGATGGTCTTTCCCTCTTCACGGGCAAACCGTGCGATGCCGAAATCCATGACCTTTATGGTGCCGTCGGGGAAAAGCATGATGTTCTGGGGCTTGATGTCTCTGTGAACTATTCCCCTGTCGTGAGCGTGCTGCAATGCCCTCAGTATCTGGATTATGAAGTGAACGGTGTCCTTCCATTTAAGAACGCCCTGCTGCTCCATAAATTCCTTGAGGGTGATGCCGTCGATATATTCCATTACGATGAACTGGATCTTGTCGCTGAATCCAACGTCGTATATCTTAACGATATTGGGGTGGCTGAGAACGGCAATAGCCTTTGACTCGTTCCTGAATCTGCGGACGAAATCGTCGTTGTCGGCAAATTCGCTCTTGAGGATCTTTACTGCCACGACCTTGTTGTCCTCCATAAGGTCAACAGCCTTGTAAACGTCAGCCATTCCGCCGATGCCGATAAGCTCGGTTATCTCGTAACGGCCGTCCAGCTTTTTGCCGATATATTTATCCATCAATCAAATTCACTCCAATTATTTCTGTTATGGGTGTGCGTCACTTCATGAGCACAGCTGTAATATTGTCAGAACCGCCGTTGTCAAGAGCGACCTTAACAAGCGCATGAGGCACTTCCTCGGGGGGAAGATCCTTCACTGTCCTGAAAATAACGCCCTCATCGCAAAAGTTTGACAGTCCGTCCGAACACAGAAGAACAGCAGCTCCCTTGGGAAGCTCGCTTTCAAAATAGTCAGGCTCCACGTCCTGCGCAACACCCACAGCTCTGGTGATGATGTTTTTCTTCGGGTGATTTTTAAGCTGCTCCTTGGTGATATCCCCACGCTCGTAAAGGTTCATTACCATTGAATGATCCTTCGTTATCTGGGATATCTGGTGGGTGATAAGATACCCTCTGGAATCGCCCACATTCACCGTATGCAGCATATCTCCCCTGGCAATGGCAGCAACACAGGTAGTACCCATGCCCCTCCATTCGGGCACAGCCGAAGCAAGGTCATATATGACCGCATTGGCAGTCTTTACAGCCGCAACAAGGAGATTTCGTATCTTGTTGTCATCGTAATCGCTGCGGTAGCTTTTCTGAATCCTTTCGGTAATAACGGAAACAGCACGGCTGCTTGCCTCGCTGCCCGCATTTGAGCCGCCCATACCATCGCACACGACCGCAAACACAGCACCGTCAAGCACAGCAACACCCGTGCTGTCCTGATTTTCAGAGCGCTTGTGCCCTATATCTGTGTGAGTATAGACCATCATAGCCTACTTCCGTCCTTTCACCGCAAGACCCGTGCCGAAACGCCGTGATCTTTAAATTTCGTATTCCCGTCTGAGCTGACCGCAGGCTGCGTTGATATCAGCACCCAGCGTTCTTCTCACGGTAACGTTCATCCCCAGATCAGTGAGTCTCTTTGCAAACACCGCCACGCACTGCCTGTCGGCGGTATAGCTCCTCTCCTTGATCTTGTTTACGGGAATGAGATTTATATGGCAATTTATCCCACGGAGCAGCGCCGCAAGCCTGCGTGCGTCCTCCGAAGAATCGTTGACTCCGCTTATGACCGCATATTCAAAGGATATGCGCCTGCCCGTATCCCTTATGTAATCCCTGCAGGCACCAAGCAGCTCGGATATCTGCCACGCATTGTTTACGGGCATTATCTCGCTCCTGCTCTTGTCGTCCGCAGCGTGAAGGGAGACCGACAGTGTAAGTCCCGTTCTGAGCTTTGCAAGCTCCCTTATTTTTGGCACGACTCCACAGGTGGAGAGGGAAACGTGCCGCAGGCTCATATTCCTGCCCTTGGGAGATGAAAGCAGCTCCAGGAACTTTATAACATTATCGTAATTATCCAGCGGCTCGCCTATGCCCATGAGCACAAGGCTGTCCACATGCCTGCCGCTGTCCTTTTCCGCCATGTATATCTGCATGAGCATTTCCGACGGAGCAAGGTTCCTTCTGAATCCTGCAATGGTGGAAGCGCAGAACTTGCAGCCCATTTTGCAGCCCACCTGAGTGGATATGCAGATGCTGTTTCCGTGCTTATATTCCATCAGAACTGTCTCGATATGATTGCCGTCGTCCAGCTCATAAAGATATTTTATCGTATTATCCGTACAAGATTCAAGCCTTTTAGCAATATTTAGTCGTTTTATATAAAAATTTTCAGATAACTTTGTGCGAAGCTCCAAGGAAATATTAGTCATTTCTTCAAATTCTGTGACTTTTTTTACATGAAGCCATGAAAAAATTTGTTCGGCACGGAATTTCTTCTCTCCCAGAGCGTCAAGGGCAATGATAAGCTCCTCAAGGCTGAGGGATAAAATATCGGTCTTTTCCATTACTTTTTTCCTTTCCTCATGCGGCAGATGAAAAATCCGTCGCCGCCGAACTGCTTTGAAAAAATGGCTGACATGAATTTTCCCCGGAAGAAATCTCCCATATCCTTGGGGAACTCTTCGCCGTGAAAATCACTGTTTTCCGCAAGGAATTTTTCGATAACACACTCGTTTTCCTCTATATTCACCGTGCAGGTGGAATATACCAGAAGTCCGCCGTCCTTTACATATCGGCAGGCTGTCCGCAGGATATCCAGCTGTATCTCGGGGAGGCGCTGCGCTTCCGAAAGGGGCTTGTACCTTATCTCGGGCTTTCCTCTTATAACTCCGTATCCGCTGCAAGGCACATCGCATAGAACTCTGTCCGCCACGGGCAGCTTTTCGTTATAAACCCTCGCATCGTTGGTGACAGCTTCAATGCAGCTTATGCCAAGCCGCTCTGCTCCCTTTACTATAAGTCCCGTCCGCTTCTCGTGAAGCTCGCAGGCGAATATCCTACCCTCATCGCCCATCATCTCCGCCATGGTGAAGGTCTTTCCTCCCGGAGCAGCGCAGATGTCGATGACCGTTTCTCCCTTTCGGGGAGAGACCGCCTTGCAGCAAAGCTGAGAGGAATAGTCCTGAACGTGATAATTTCCCGCAATAAAGTCAGGGTCACGCTCCACGTCCCGCAGGTCGTCACAGATGACCGCATTTTCCTCAAATTCGCTTGCCTGTGCGGATATCCCTCTGCTTTTAAGAGAAGCTATAAGCTCCTCAGATGAGGTTTTCAGCACATTTGTCCTGAGAACCGTCACCGAGGGAAGCAATGATGCTTCCAATAAAGATACTGTGTTTTCCTCGCCGTAGCCCTTGCATATCCGCCTGATAAGCTCGGCGGGGCAGGAGTATTCCACAGCCATTTTATCGTATTTATCGCCCTTAACAGGCGGTATTTTCTTACCGTCACGGATAATACTTCTCAGCACCGCATTGACCATTCCCGAAGCCGATGCCTTGCCAAGCTTTTTGACCAGGCTCACCGACTCGTTGACCGCAGCGCTGTCGGGCACATTATCCATGTACATTATCTGATAAACGCCCATCATAAGCGTTATGCGCACCTGCCTGTCAAGCTTTTGCAGGGGCTTTGAAACATATGCGCCTATGATGTGCTCCAGCGTAAGCTTCCGCTCGGTAACACCGTAAAACAGCCTTGCCGCAAACGCCTTATCCCTGTCGGAAAGGGAGTCTGATTTTGAGAACATACCGCCCAGAGCGATATTGGAGTATCCTCCCGTTTCGACTTTTTCGATAAGCTTGTATGCAGCATACCTTGCGGACATTTTATCACACCTTTACATTAAAAATCATTTGTTGTTTGCGCCTGTCATCATGCGCACCAGTGACGCAAGAAGCGATGCAAGCGCCGCAGCGTAAACAAGAGAGGCAGTCCTTATGACCTTCTGCGCACCTTCAAGCTCGCTGTCATCAAGGATATTTTCCTGACGAAGAGAGGCAATGGCACGCTTTCCCGCATCTGCCTCCGAAATGAACATCACAGCCTGAAATACTGCCATTACGATAAACAGCACAGTTCCCAGCCTGATAAGCGGTTCTATAGAAAACAGTGAACCGAGAAAAAGCACGACAACAAGGAACTGCGAACATATCGCCGATACATTTCCCGCAACGCCTGTCAGACTGTTAAGGCTGTAGCCGTCAGCCCGCTGCATCACATGACCCGCCTGATAAGCAGCCATGCCTACCGCCGCCACACTGTCACTGTCAAAGGTGCTTTCGGAAAGCTCCACTCTCATGAGCGTGCTGCTGTCTGAAAGATCCGACCTGATACGCTCCACAGAAACATACGAAAGTCCCCTGCCGTCAAGAACAGCCCTTGCCGCCTCAGCGCCGGATATCTTTTTGGCTGTTGCGATATCATCATATTTCAAAAAAGTAAGCTTTATCATCAGACGTGCGCCTATGCTCACCGCATAGGAAAGAATGATGATAAAAAGCGTCATTCCCCAGTTCAATCCGTTCACTCCTTCGCAAATATAAGCTGTCCCAAAAAATGTTATCTTCTGCTATTGTTCCTGTTCCTTATGAGCAGCAGTCTTGCAAGGGAAGCAAGAGCCGAGAACATTGCCGCCACATATGTGAGCGCCGCCGCTGTAAGAACGCTTTTTGCGCCCTTCATCTCATCATCGTCAAGGAAATGCTCTTCTCTGAGAACTTTAAGGGCACGTCCGCTGGCATTGAACTCCACAGGCAAGGTTATCGCCTGAAAAAGCACCACCGTGCAGAAAAGCAGGATACCTGCTGTAATAAGCACGTTGCTTGAAAATATTATGCCAAATATTACCAGGGGCGTTGAAAGATTGGAGCCGAACTGGGTTATGGGGATAATGGCGCTCCTTACCTTTATGGGACCGTAGCCCTCCGCATACTGTACCGCATGGCCTGCCTCATGAGCCGCAACGCCCACAGCCGCCACGCTGTCATTGTTATAAACGCTGTCCGACAGGCGGATAACGTTGGCACTCGGATCGTAGTGGTCGGTAAGCTCGCCGTTTATATGCTCGATGCGGATATAGGAAAGTCCGTTCCTGTCCAGAATGGCTCTGGCAGCGTCCGCTCCAGTGTATCCTCTGCTGTTCCTCACTCCGCTGTATTTTGAAAAAGCGCCCTTTACCATCAGCTGTGCAATAAGGCTGAATATCAAGGCAGGAATGAGGATTATAATTGTCTGATCCCAGTACATGAAGCATTCTCCTTTAAATCAATAAATCAAAGCTTGTTTCCCCTGAGATAATCCGCTGTTTTCATGCGCTTGCCGCCATCTGCCTGCACCTCGGTGAAGGTGATGCCGAAGCCGTCGCCGCATACAACGGTGAACTTGTCTTTGTCGCAAATATCCCCCGCAGCATAGCCCTCGTGACGCTTTCCGTCAAGCTCGCTGTGATATACCTTTAAGCGTCTTCCCGCTATCTGTGCCACAGCGCAGGGCCATGAGGAAAGACCTCTTATCTGATCGTGTATCTCTTTTGCCGTCTTGCTGAAGTCAATGGGGCAAAGCTCCTTGGTGAGCATTGGCGCATAGCATGACATCTCATCGTCCTGCGGCTGGGGATGGATATCCCCTGTCTTTACAGCCTTTACCGTTTCAAGCAGCACGTCCGCACCAATTACGGCAAGCCTGTCATGAAGCTCGTCGGCAGTTTCGTTTACGCCGATCTCGGTGGCAGCCTTGATGAGCATATCGCCTGTGTCAAGACCCTCGCCCATTATCATAGAGGTAACACCGGTCTCGCTCTCGCCCTTGAGTATGCACCACTGAATGGGGCCGGCACCTCTGTATTTGGGCAGCAGCGAAGCGTGGATATTTATACAATATGTCTTAGGCAGGTCCAATATACGCTTGGGAAGTATCTTTCCGTAAGCCACAACCACAATAAGGTCGGGAGCAAGCTTTTTCAGCGTTTCATATGCTTCCTCAGCGTCATCGCCCTTTTTAAGGCTTGCAGGCTGATATACGGGTATATTCTGCGAGACCGCATATTCCTTTACAGGCGGCGGAGTGAGCTTGTAGCCTCTTCCCTTGGGCTTATCGGGCTGAGAAAATACCGCCGTAACGTTTTCGCCGCTTTCCACCAGAGCTTTAAGGCAGGGAACGGCAAAATCGGGAGTTCCCATAAATACAATGTTCATCGTGGCACCGCCTTTCAAAAAACTTATTCTGCGCTCTTTACCTTAACTTTGAGCTTCTTTCTTGTTTTGCGCTCCTCCTGCATATCCTCGGGGCGCACAAATTCCTCAACTATATCAACGAAAAGCTGACCGTCCAGATGAGCGTTCTCGTGGCATACGCACTGAGCGCCCAGATCCTCGAACTCTCTTTCATACCAGTTTCCGTTTCTGTCCTGCGCTCTGAGCACAGCCTTTTTGGGGCGTGTTACATATCCCCACTTGTCGGGGCAGGAAAGGCAGCCTTCAACAACGTGCTGAGATCCGCTGGTTTTGAGTATCTCGGGGTTGATAGCCTCCACCTTGTCATCATCTCCAAGGTGCATGATGAATATGCGCCTGCACATTCCCACCTGTGGAGCGGCAAGTCCTACGCCCTCTGCCTTGTCAAGGGTCTCGTGCATATCGTCGAGGAGCGTTGCCAGCTTCTCGTCAAACTTTTCCACAGGGCGGCAGACCTTTCTGAGAATAGGGTCGCCCTCAACATAGATATTGCGAAGTGCCATATTAACTTTCCTTTCAGTTACAGCGAAATATCGCCGTTCATATCAATAAAAACGGAAATCTTTCTCATCTGCCCCGCTGTTTCATTCCTGATACCGCTTATAAAGCTGCGGAATGCGGAATTGTTGCGGCATTTGATGATTATCCTGTAGCGGAATTTTCCGTTGATCTTTTCAAAAGTGCATTTTGACGGACCCAGCACACGTATGGGCATCTTTTCCGCCATCTTCTCCACGCCCTCGGCAATTTTCGCAGCAAAAAGCTCTGCCGCAGCCGAGACTTCCTTTTCATCAGCGCCCGAGAAGCCTATCACGCATATGTCGCAGAAAGGCGGATAGATAAGCGCCCGCCTCATGGCTATCTCCTGGCTGTAAAAGGCTGTGTAATTCTGCTGTGCCGCAAGATTGATGACGTAGTGGTCGGGAACATAGGTCTGTATTATCGCCCGTCCCCCTGCCTTTGCTCTGCCGCTTCGTCCCACTACCTGAGTAATGAGAGAGAACGTCCGCTCATAGCTGCGGAAATCTCCCGAAAAGAGAGCCTTATCCGCATTGAGCACGCCTGCAAGGGTAACGTTGGGGAAATCCAGTCCCTTTGCTATCATCTGGGTGCCCACCATAATGTCATACTCCCCATTGCCGAAAGCGGTGAACCGCTTGTCATATGCGTAGCGGGAATATGTGGTGTCAGCGTCCATTCGCAGGATACGGGCATTGGGAAAGAACTCCGCCAGCTCGTCCTCAAGCCGCTGAGTGCCCATTCCGCTGGCTTTCAGGTGAGTGCTGCCGCACTTGGGGCACTTCTGCACATAGTCCTCGGAATATCCGCAGTAGTGGCATATTAGACGGTTGTTCACCTTATGATAGGTCATTGGAACGCTGCAGTTAGGGCAGGAAACAGGCTCTTTGCAGTCACAGCAGGAAATATAGGTGTGGTATCCTCTGCGGTTAAGGAGCAGTATGGACTGCTCTCCCCTTTCAAGATTGCCGTTGACAGCCTCGATAAGCTCGGTGCTGAACACCCGTCCCGTTCCCGTCATATCGACTATCTCGGCACGGGGCATCTCAGGCTTTCTGTAAGGGTCGGCGCAGTAGCGCTCAGGCATAACAAACAGCTTTGATCTTCCTCTAAGCGCATTGTAATAGCTTTCTATGGACGGCGTTGCCGACGCACACAGAAGCACGCTCTTATGATAAAGGCACCGCCTTGCGGCAGCGTCCTTTGCGTTGTATCTGGGGCTGGACTCGGATTTGTAGGTGCGTTCGCCCTCCTCGTCCACGATTATAAGCCCTATGTTATCAAGGGGAGCAAAAACGGCGCTTCTTGTCCCAACGACTATCCTGCACTGACCTGACTTAACCCTCTTGTACTCGTTTGAGCGCATGGAAAGGGAAAGTCCGCTGTGCATAACAGCCACAGTCTCTCCGAAAAGCCCCCTGAAACGGTTGAGCGTCTGGGGAGTGAGAGATATTTCGGGAATGAGCATTATAACGTTTCTGCCCATGTTCAGCGTGTATTCTATCAGCTTTGCGAATACGGGAGTTTTTCCGCTGCCCGTAACGCCGAAAAGCAAAGCCGCAGCAGGCTTTTTCTCGGCTATCATCTGGGATATGCCCTCAAAAGCCGCCTGCTGGTAATGGTTCAGGGTTATTTTTGAGATATCGTCACGCTGCACCGCCTCGGGCGTTTTCAGCACCTCATAGTCGAAAAGCTCCGCAGCGCCGCACTTGACCATATTCTTTACCACCTGAGCCGTGCAGCCGCACATATAGCAAAGCTCCTTGACGGAAGCGCAGCCCTCACGCTCAAGTATCTGAGCGGCGGCAGTCTGCTTCGGGGTGAGCTTTATACTGCCCTGTGCATATGCGTCGGTAAGGCGCACCATGCTTACGGTGTCGTCCTTCACCCTCTGCTTTGCAATGTCGGTTTCCTCAACAAAGCCGCCAGAAACAAGCTCGTTTGCAAGGGTAAGGTCGGAGGAAAGGATCATATCCAGCTCATCGCCGTCCTCCGCCTCGGCTGCGGACATATAAAGCCCCAGCGCCTTATCGGAGACCTGATCTTTCTTCGGCTTTTTTGCACCCAGGCGGTACTTGCTCACAAAGTTCACGCCAAGTCCCGGCGGGATAAGGGCACGGAACGCCTCAAAATAGGTGCAGAACACCGTATCTTTGAGCCACATGAGCAGCTCCAGCTGTTCTTCACCGATAACAGGCTCGCTGTCGATAACGGAGCTTATCTCCTTGCAGCCCTTGCCGTCGGAGACCTCTATACCCACCACGATGCCCGTCCTGCGGCGGTTTCCTCTGCCGAAAGGGACTATAACCCTTTTTCCAACAGAGACTTTGCCCTCAAGCTCAGGCGGAACGATGTAGCTGTAGGCAATGTCGAAAGCGTCATTTGTGCCGCTGACGCCCACCAGTGCAGTAATGCAGTCCACTTGGCTCAGACTGTGCCCTCTGTGGATTTGCCGGGTCTTACAGCAGGATCCTCAATGATAGAGAACTTGTGAGCCGCAAACTCGTCAACAGCAGTCTTAACAGGCTTTTCTTCAAGTATCTGATTGTTCTCGCTAAGCTCGTCAGCGATCTCTCTTGCACGCTTTGCAACGCCGATAACTACAGAATAGCAGCTTTCACCGTGAGTAGCGATCTGATTCATAGCAGGTCTTAACATAATAAATTACCTCCAAAATTATTTGTTTAATATTTCATCTATTGTTTCGGAAGAACGCTTTACGGTCATTTTCTCAGCCTTTACGACTGCAAGAAAATCAGCCACAGCGTCATCCAGATCGTCGTTGACTATGATATAATCATAATTGTGAGCCTTTTCTATCTCGCCCGCAGCCTCGCCCACACGCTTGTCAATGACCTCGGGAGTCTCGGTGCCACGCTTTTCAAGGCGGTGGCGGAGGGTTCCCAACGATGGAGGGAGAATGAACACGAACACAGCATCGGGGCATTTTTCCTTGATCTTCATAGCGCCCTGCACTTCAATTTCAAGTATAACGTCCTTGCCCTCTTCAAGCTTGTCGAAAACAGCCTTGCGGGGAGTGCCGTAGTAGTTGCCGCAGTAGCAGGCGTGCTCAAGCATACCGTCCTCAGCAATGAGCTTCTCGAAGCCCTCCTTGGTGAGGAAATGGTAGTTCACGCCGTCAACCTCACCCTCTCTTGGGGAACGGGTGGTAGCGGATACGGAATAGTAGAAATTATCATTTTTGAGCACCTGTGCAAGAATAGTGCCCTTTCCGCAGCCTGACGGTGCGGAAACAACAATTAAAAGTCCTTTTGACATTTTAATGTTCCTTTCGGTGTGTATTTTAAGAGAATATGTTACTCCTCTTCCTCATCTTCCTCCGTGTCCTCGGCACGGCCGGAAATGGACGCAGGCGATGAAGCGGAGAGGATAACATGATCGCTGTCCATAACAAGAACGGACTTGGTCTTTCTGCCGTAGGTGGCGTCAATGAGCATTCCTCTGTCACGGGCGTCCTGGATTATGCGCTTTATGGGCGCTGATTCGGGACTTACCACTGCCACAAGGCGTGAAGCCGAAACGGCATTTCCGTAGCCGATGGGAATAAGCTGCATATCTGTTCCTCCGTCCGTTATTCTATGTTCTGAATCTGCTCTCTTATCTTTTCGATCTCGGATTTAAGATCGACCACAAGCTTAGTAATGGCGATATCCTGTGCCTTGGAGCCGATAGTGTTTGCCTCACGGTTGAACTCCTGGATAAGGAAATCAAGCTTCCTGCCCACAGGCTCGCTGAGACTGAGCATATCGTTCAGCTGCTTCAGATGGCTCTTCAGGCGGACAGTCTCCTCTGCAACGGCAGTCTTATCTGCAAAAATGGCAGCCTCGGTAACTATCCTCTGCTCATCAATATTCTTGTCGGCAAGCACCTCGCATAAACGTGCGTAGAGCTTGTTTCTGTAGCTTTCTGCGGAAATGGGGGAAAGTCTTTCTATCTCGAACACCATTTCTTCAATAGCGTCCGCTCTTTCAAGGACGTCCTCCTTCATCTTCTCGCCCTCGGTCTCACGCATCTTGATGAAGCAGTCGGAAGCCTTGTCGGCAACGGTCTTTACATCATTCCAGATGACCTCTTCATCCTCGGCAGTTTTTCTGACGGAGAAGATATCGGGCAGGCGGATAAGCTTTGAAAGAGTCAGGTCATCGGTAAGACCAAGCTCTTCGTTGGCGCTTCTGAGAGCATCAACATAGCCCTTGGCAACGCTCTTGTTGACCTCGATAAGCGCATCGCTTGTCTCCACAGCGGTGACAGTAACGCTCACCTCCACCTTTCCACGGGATATCTTTCCGCTTATGTAGCTCTTGAGTTTTTCCTCAAGGTAGCCGTAAGCTCTGGGAACACGGGCGGAAAATTCAAAATAGCGGTGATTTACGGAGCGGATCTCAACAATAATGTCTCTGCCGCTGATAATTTCCTCGGCTCTGCCGAAGCCTGTCATGCTCTTTATCATTGTAAATACTCCCTGAATCATTTATTTTTACGAACAGGTGCGAACCTATAGGCACGCACACGTACATTATGCCATAACTTATTTTATTATAGCACACTTTACGGCGTAAATCAAGCGAATACGAAAAAATATAATGGTTTTCGGTAAGTAAACAAATTGTGAATGCAGAAATTTCATTTCACTCTATATACAAAAACGGCTGCATCAAGTGATACAGCCGTATATATCAGGATATTGTCCTGCCCTTGGACTTTTTCTTTTTGCCCTCGATGGGAGCTTCCTCGCCGCCCTTGTCAAGGAACACAGCGTCCTCGGCATCAAGGGGCTTGAGATAGTCATACTCAGGATTATCCTGACCCTTTTCCGCATAGAACGGATCTATAACGTACTTCTGGATAAGAGGATAGCTGTTGAAGATGACCACAAATCCCATAAAGCTCAGCGCCCACACGGGCACAAGGATAAGCGTCAGAGGACTTACCACCGTTCCGACAACGATTATCGCTGTGATAAGGAACAGGATAAGCAGTGTGATTATATTCTTTTTAAGCCCGAGACAGGTAAGGAAAAAGGAATTTTTGATGATATTCTTGAATGAAAGCTCTGTGGCAACTATCATGGGGAATGCGTAAAAATTCATCATAAGTACCGTCAGCGCAAAGCTTACGGATATCACGCACAGAACATAGTAGATGGTTCCGCTGCCGCCCGACTGCGCCGCTGCCTTAGCCATGGCAGGATACACGTTCAGTGCGCATATGAGCGACACTCCGAACGCCACGTCGATAAGTCCAGCAGGGAGAGATTTCTTCCAGTTCTGGGAGAAGCCCTTCCAGAACTCGTGCCAGATGAACGTATCCTTATCCAGCTGATAGCACCGCAGCACCTTTGTCATGCCTGCAATGGCAGGGCCAATGGTAACAACGGGGATACAGAACACAAAGGTCAGGAGACTCAGCTTGATAAGCTTCCAGAATCTTCCGAAATACATTTCCCAGAACAGGAAAAACGGTTTCTTTTTTGGGGCATTTTTGGATATGCCCGAGCCTGCTTTTTCATAGTCGGCTCCGAAGCCTAAGAATGACAATTACTACACTTCCTTAAAATATTTTATTCCCCGTTTGATACTAAGCGCCAATTAAAAACCGGTTTTGTTGGTGCTTGGTTTAAAGCACTGCTGCCATAAGTCCACGCATCGCAGCTGCGGCGATGCCGGTAAGCAATATCAGCGCAAATTTTGCAAGATAAAGCCGCAGGCTGCCCTCGTCGGAGGCTTCGCCCGAAGCTCCGAATGACCTGCCCGAAATGTAGGAGGACATTCTTATATTTTCCCTAGCCCCAAAAATGACCGTTACCATGCTCACAGCCTCAAAGGGAAAAATGTTCAGAGCAGCGCAGACATCTCCGCTTTTCATTGCGCAGGCAGCATATGCAGCCAGATACCCTGTGCCAAGCCCTTTAAAAAAGCACAGTATATATCCCATAGGCTGACCCACAGCGGAAAGTCCGCCGAAAAAGAACAGCAGAACGTATATCCCCACAGAGCAAAGGCTTGTCACAAAGGCGGACACAAAGCCGCCCCCGGCATTTACCTCCCCGCCGCTGTAGGTATATGCTCCAACAAACACCCCTGCCGCCGCAATAACTGTCAGCAGCATATAAAGCCGTCTGCCGGGGGACATCTCCCTTTCGGCAGGCAGTTCACGGGTCATGCGGCGCACTCTGTACCGCCGTCTTTTCTGAACATTTACGGTCATATTATCAATCGTCCTTTGTTTTGTATTTGCAGTATTGCTTATACAAAGCTTATGCGGACGACCGCAATAAAATTACTTTATTTTGAAAGCTCGTATGCTCTCTTTGTGCATCTCTCGCAGCAGTCCTTGACAACATCGGTAAGCTTGCCCTGATACAGTCCGTCAAGACCTGCAAGGGTGGTTCCTCCGGGAGAGGATACCATTTTGATAAGCTCGTCAATGGTCTTGCCCGACTCGGTCATCATCTTTGCGGAGCCGATAAGGGACTTTGCAAACAGCCTGAGAGCAGCGTCGCCGTCAATGCCGTTTTCCTTAGCGTAGTCGATAAAGCCCTTGGCATACAGATAGATGAATGCAGGAGAGCTGCCGTTGATTGCGATGATCTCCTTCATCTTGTCCATGGGAACTACCTCAGCGATACCGCCTGTGGAGAAGATGCTCTTTACCACCTCAAATTCCTCGTCGGTGGTGTAGGTTCCCTTTGCAAGAGCGGTTGCGCCCTCGCCCAGCAGGAAAGGAGTATTGGGCATTACGATAACGGTATGCACCTTGTCCTTTGTGGTCTTCATGATGTACTCTTCCGTGATGCCTGCTGCGATGGATACGACGACCGTATCCTCCTTAACGTGATCGGCAAGCTTGGGGAGAACGGAATCAAACACCTGAGGTTTTATTGCAAGGAACACATATTTGCACTTGTCGCATATCTCGCCCTCGGAGGAAACTGCCTTTACGCCCTGCTTTTCAAGCTCGGCAAGCTTTGCAGCGTCGAGGTCGTATGCGTATATTTCCGCTTCTGACTTGTATGCTGCGGCAATTCCTCTGATAATGGCGCCGCCCATATTTCCAGTGCCGAGAAAACCAACTTTTATCATAAGTCAAGCTCCTTTTTATTTTGCCTGCCCGTACTGCGACCGCACTCTGCAATACGCTGCCTGAGCCGCAGGCACCGTCATAGACAGAAGTGCCACGTCAATGGGGAACTGTCCCAGATTTTTCACAACTCTCGGGAGTATCCAAACAAAGAATCCGTTCATCATGGTCTCGTTTGCTCCAAGAAGAGTAAAATCGGGATTTACGTAGAGTGTGTATATAAAGTACGAATTAAGGCATATGTTGCAGATGAGTATTACCGAAAATCTTGCCAGTGCAACTCTGAGAATATCGCTCCACTGGGGCTTAATGGTCTGCTTGTAAAGGAATATGCCGTAGATGATGCCCGAAAGAATGACCACCAGCGCCAGCTCTATGCTGTAGCCTCTTGCCGACTTGTTGTCGATAAGGAAGCCGATAAGGTCAAGGGCAAATGTGGACATTCCGCACACCACGGGGCCATAAAGCAGTCCGATAAGGCTTATGGGTATGCAGGTGAACACTATTCTGAGATCCGGTGTTACCTGTATCGCCAGCGAGCGGATAGCTATCGCCATTGCAAGCAGCATACCTGTTGTGGCGATAGTCCTCAGATTTTTCAGTGATTTTGCCGACTCGGCAAATAAATTAAAAAAGCTTTTCATTATAGAACCTCCTTAAAATAATGCGCAGCTCTCTTGCCTTGTGCATTATATCTGAGGAGAATGAAAAGCTCCTTTTGTATAATGCATTCAGCGGGATGCGATGACTGTACCGCATTTCCGCTTTTCAGCGGAAAATTTCGTCCCCGACACAACTCCCCGTTGTCGGGACACTGCGGTGCCTGTATTCAGGCTCCAAACGCACAGTCATCTACTCTGTAATGCGTGATTTTTTTAGAATGTGATCTCGTTGCAGACTCTGTAAAGCTCAGTATCAAAGGGCTTCTTCATAGCAAGAGCTTCCTGGATATCAACGTCGATGATCTTGTTATCCTTCATGCCTACGACTCTGTTTGTAGCGCCGCTGTCGATAAGCTCAACAGCACGGTAGCCCATCTGGCTTGCAGCAACTCTGTCTCTCAGGGTAGGCATACCGCCTCTCTGAACGTGACCGAGAACTGTAAGTCTGGTCTCAATGCCTGTAAGCTCCTGGATTCCCTTGGTGATGCCCTCAGAGTTGTTAACGCCCTCGGCAACAACAACGATGAAGTGCTCCTTCTGAGCCTCATGTGCCTTCTTGATCTTTTCTGCGATAGCATTCATATCATAAGGCATCTCGGGAGTGATGCAGGCAATAGCACCTGAAGCGATGGCAACGTTAAGAGCGATCCAGCCTGCATTTCTGCCCATTACCTCAACAACAGAGCATCTGTCGTGGGACTGGCTGGTGTCTCTCAGCTTGTCGATCATTTCCATAGCGGTGTTCATTGCAGTATCGTAGCCAATAGTGTACTCGGTACACTGGATATCGTTATCAATGGTTCCGGGGAGACCTATGCAACGGATATTGCCCAGACGGGAAAGATCTGCAGCGCCTCTGAATGAACCGTCGCCGCCGATTACAACAAGACCTTCCATATTAAGGCTCTTGCACTTTTCAGCAGCCTTGAGAATATATTCCTCTTGCTTGAATTCGAGACATCTTGCGGTGTAAAGGATAGTGCCGCCTCTCTGAATGATATCTGAAACGTCACGGCAGCTGAGTTCAACGCATTCGCCATGAAGCAGACCGTTGTAACCTCTCTGGATACCGATAACTCTGTATCCCTTGTTGATAGCAGCTCTTGTTACGGCTCTTACAGCCGCATTCATTCCGGGAGCGTCGCCTCCGCTTGTTAATACGCCAATAGCCTTCTGCATAATTCTTTCCTCCGATTTTTTATAATCAGCGGCAATATGCTTTAACAAAGCCCTGCCGCCTTTCAGACAAAAATATAGAAAACGTTTTACGTTCCTCTACTATTTTACACATATCGCCCCTCTTTGTCAAGGGGGGAATGCTTATTTTCTGTAAACTTTCACAACATTAAAGCGCTGACGCACACCCAGCTGTGCTAAATCACAACCGAAAGCGCCGTATTTTCCGTTCCCGCAGCCTCAGACAGCTCCTCTATCAGCTCCGCCGATATGCTGCAGGTCTTTATCTTCCTGTGGGCAATGGTTCGGCTGATGTCGGAAAACCTGAACAGCACGGGCGAGCTGCCTTGGTGCTTTCGCAGGATATCGGTGCAGGCGGAGATTATATCCCCGTCGGTGCTTTTGCACCTGATAAACAGCTTGCCGCCGCATACCTTCTTTGTAAACTCCTCCTCCGAAAGTATCCTGTCCGCCAGAATTTTCATTCCGCCGTCCCTTGAGGGCGAAAGCCTGCCCTCGATGTAAACACGCCTGCCGCTTTCAAGCAATGGCTTTGCGGTCACATATACCGACGGGAACACTACGCACTCACATTCGCCGCTCATATCCTCCACGGAAAGGAAAGCCATCTCTCCGCTTTTGGCAGCGTGCTTTTTTACCCCCGTAAGAGTGCATACGAAAGCGGTCTTCGTACCCTCTTTAAGCTTCATCGCCGATGCGATATCGGGCAAGCGCATTGCCTGAGCCAGTGTGCGCATATTTTTAAGAGGGTGCCCCGAAATGTAAATGCCCAGTATCTCCTTTTCCATTTCCAGCAGCTCGGAGGAACTGAACTCATCACTTTTGGGGAGGGTGCTTTCGATATCCGCTGCAGAGCTTCCGCTGTCGGACATTCCGAAAAAGTCCAGCTGGCCCTCTATAGTGCCCCTTGAATAATCGGCGCAGGCATTTGCGATAAGGTCATAGTTTTCAAGCATCTGCCGCCTGTTAAGGGCAAAGCCGTCCAGCGCCCCGCATTTTATAAGGCTCTCGGCACATCTGCGGCTGAAATCATGACCGTTCATTCGTTTTACAAGGTCGGTGAGGCTCACGTATCTGCCGTTTTTCTCACGCTCTTCTATTATCTCGCTTATCATTCCCCTGCCGAGATTTTTTGCCGCCAGCAGTGAAAATCGAATGCCGTCCTCTGCGGCGGTAAAGCCCATATCGCTTTCGTTGATGTCGGGGCGGAGTATCTTCACCCCATGCCTGCCGCACTCGGAGATATATTCCATGAGCTTGCCCGTATATTCCGTAAAGGCGGACATAAGCGCCGCCATATATTCCTTATAGAAGTGGCATTTTAGATACGCCGTTCGGTATGCCACCACCGAATAAGCCGCCGCATGGGACTTGTTGAAGGCATAGGAAGCAAAGCCCGCCATCTCGCCGAAAACGTCCTGAGCCACCTTTTCGGGCACGTTGTTCTTCACCGCTCCCGCAATGAAGATATCCCGCTCCTTTTCCATAACATCGTGCTTTTTCTTTGCCATGGCACGGCGCACAAGGTCGGCTCTGCCATAGGAATAGCCCGCCATTTTGCGGCAAATCTCCATTACCTGCTCCTGATAAACTATGCAGCCGCAGGTAACGTCCAGGATATCCTTTAATATGGGGTGAGCATAGGTTATCTTTTCGGGGTGACGGCGGTTTTCAAGGTACTTTGGAATGCTGTCCATAGGTCCGGGACGGTAAAGTGACAATGCCGCCGTCAGATCCTCTATCGAACGGGGTCTGAGCTTCATCAGAAGGCTTGTCATGCCGCCGCTTTCAAACTGAAACACGCCCGACGTATCCCCTGCGGAAAGCATCGCAAAGGTCTCGGTATCATCATCGGGGACTTTTCTTATATCAAAGTCGGGGATATGCTTCCTTACCGCTTTTTCGCAGTCATAGATAATGGTAAGGTTGCGAAGCCCCAGAAAGTCCATTTTGAGCAGTCCCACGCTTTCAAGGGCTGTCATGGTGTATTGTGTGGCAACCACGCCGTCACGGCACACCAGCGGAACATAATCGCTGACGGGAGCATCGCATATAACAACTCCCGCCGCATGGGTGGAGGTGTTTCGTGGCATTCCCTCAATGGAGCGTGCCGTGTCTATAAGCTCATGCACCTTCATATCGGTCTCGTAAAGACTTTTAAGCTCCGCAGAACCATCAAGCGCCTTGTCAAGAGTCATATGCAGCGACTGTGGGATAAGCTTTGAAACTGTGTCTCCCACGCTGTAAGGCAGGTCGGACACACGGGCAATATCACGTATGGCAGCCTTTGCCGCCATGGTTCCGAAAGTGACTATCTGCGCCACTCTGTCGCTGCCGTACCGCCTGATAACATAGTCTATGACCTCCTGCCGCCTTTCGTAGCAGAAGTCGATATCAAAATCGGGCATGGAAACTCTTTCGGGGTTGAGGAAACGCTCAAACAGCAGATTGTATCTGATAGGGTCAATGTCCGTGATGCCAATGCAGTACGCCGCAAGGGAACCTGCTCCCGAACCACGTCCCGGGCCTACGGGGATATCCTTGCTTTTGGCGTATGCGATAAAATCCCACACAATAAGATAGTAGTCGGTGTAGCCCATCCTGACCACCACGTCCAGCTCATATTCCAGCCGTTCTTTTATCTCGGTGGTGATGTTATCATAGCGCTTTTTAAGCCCCATATGGCACATATTCCTGAAAAAAGTCTCATTATCTGCGCCAATCTGCTTCTGTTTTTCGGAAAGGTCAAAGCGTGGGAGCTTCAGCTTGCCGAACTCCATTTCAAAGGAGCACATCTCCGCAATTTTTGCAGTATTCGCCACAGCATCGGGTCTGCCTCGGAAAAGGGGAAGCATCTCTTCCTCGCTTTTAAGGTAAAATTCATCGTTGGGAAAGGCAATGTTCAGCCTGTCCGCCAGAGTGGTATTGGTCTGGATAGCAAGCAAGACCCTCTGCACCCTTGCATCTTCCCTGCGCACATAATGAGCGTCATTTGTGGCGGCAAGGGGGATATTGGTCTGCGCCGAAAGCCTGTAAAGGGCAGGGAGAATTTTTGCGTCCTCAGGAGTGGAATGGTTCTGCACTTCAATATAATAGTTGCCTGCGCCGAAAATATCGTTGTATAAAAGAGCTGTCTGCTTTGCCTTTTCAAAGTCGCCCTCGGCAATATGCCTTGGCACTTCTCCCGCAATGCAGCCCGACAGGCATATAAGCCCCTCGGAATATTCCCTGAGAAGCTCAAGGTCAACCCTCGGCTTGCTGTAAAAGCCCTCGGTATAGCCGAGGGACACCATTTTTATAAGATTTTTGTAGCCCTTTTCATTTTTGCACAGCAGGATAAGATGATACGGGTGGGAATCCAGCCCGAAATCCTTGTCAAACCTTGTTCTGCGGGCAACATACACCTCGCAGCCGATGATAGGCTTTATCCCTTGAGCTTTGCACTCGTTGTAGAAATCCACAGCCGCAAACATATTTCCGTGGTCTGTTACCGCAAGGGCAGTCTGCCCCATTTCCTTTGCACGGCTCACCATATCCTTTATGCGGCAGGCGCCGTCAAGCAGGCTGTATTCGCTGTGAACATGAAGATTTACAAACATATGACAGCTCCTTTCCCGTAATTATCGCATATAATTGCCGCATAAAATCAGTGACCCATGATATTATCCCCGAAAGGCGCAGGGCATATTATATCGGCGATATAATATCCGTCCTCACGGGGGATATCCATTTCTTCAAAAGGGTCAAACATATAAAACCGCCGCCACGTCTCGGAAGAGGGATAAACATCTGCGCTGCCGATATCCGCAAGCTTCTTTTGGATATCCATAGGTACATTTGTGCGCACAATAAAAAGCAGCTGATTTTCCGTGTGATTGCCCGTTCCGCTTGTGTTGCCCGTGTAAACAAAGCTGTCGCAAATCTCTCCGCCCATATCGCTTATAAGCTTTTCCGCCCTGTCCGCACGGATATGCCCGTCCGCAATGTTCACAGCTGCGCCGACAAAGGGCAGTGCGCATATTATCAGAAAAACACACCCTAACACAATTCCCGTTATCCTTGCAGCCTTTTTCATGTCATTACTCCCGAAATTATTCTTTTCCTGCCTTGCTCCTGTCCTCACGTATCTGGTCGGCTATCTCCATAAGCTTTTTGAGCCTGTGATTTGCCCCCGAACGTCCCACAGGCTTGTCAAGCATTTCTCCCAGCTCTTTCAGCGAAACATCGGGATTTTCCAGCCGCAGCTCCGCCATGTTCCGAAGCTCGGGGGTAAGGCTCTCAAGTCCCTCGGTGTTCATTATGTACTCAATGTCCTCTATCTGCTTCTCGGAAGCTTTGAGGGTCCGCTCGATGTTTGCCGCATCGCAGTTTGCTATGCGGTTCGCCTTGTTGCGCACGTCTTTGAGAATTTTCACGTTCATCAGCTCGATGGAGGATTTTGTGGCACCCATGAGGGTAAGCATATCCTCTATATCCTCGCTGCCCTTGAAATACAGCACATAAAGCCCTTTGCGCTCCACGTATTTTGACATTATGCCCAGCCGTTCCAGCAGTTTTTTCAGATCGGTGCAAAGCTCCTCAAAGGGCACGGCAAATTCAAGATGATACTCCTTTATCGGCTCGGTAACGCTTCCGCATGAAATGAACGCCCCTGCAAGGAACGCAAAGACGTTGTTATTGTCTATGATATCCTCCTGAATGCGGTGTATGAGCTTGCTGGAGGATATCCTGAAACGGAATATCAGCTCTTCCCTGTCAGGCTCGGCAGGAACTGTAAGGCTGTAGAGCGATGAGCCGTTTTTCTTTTTGGTCTCGTTTATGGCAACAGTGCCGCTCCTGCCGATTATCTTGTCGGAAAGCCTTGAAAACATATCCGCCGCCAGGCGGTTCTCTGTCTGGAACTGTATCTCCTCCGCACTGAAGCGGCGGCAGAAGAGCAACATTCCGTAAAGGCAGGCATATTCCTTGTCACGGTCGGTTATAACAGAGCAAAGCTCCTCTTTTACGCTTTGTGAAAATGACATCTTATCCCTCTTTCATTGCTTCCAAATTACAGCTTTCCGACCTCGATATCCCTGTGGCACACTCTTGATTTAACGCCCTTGTCATCAAGATAATGATAGATATTTTCCGCAAAGGTAACGCTTCTGTGCTTTCCGCCGGTGCAGCCGAATGCGATGACAAGAGAGGTCTTTCCCTCGTGGCGGTACAAGGGGAGAAGGAAGTCGATAAGGTCTTTGAGCTTTTTGTCAAGCTCCTTGGAGCTGTCAAAGCTCATAACATAGTCTCTTACGCAGCTTTCAAGCCCTGTGTGCTTTTTAAGCTCGGGGATATAAAAGGGGTTTGGCAGGCATCTCACGTCAAAAACAAGGTCAGCCTCACGGCAGTTTCCGTACTTGAAGCCGAAGGACATTACCTTGACGGACATTCTGTCGTCGGGATTATCCATAAAAAGGTCGAAAATAGTCTCTCTCAGCTGGGCAATGGTCATGTCGGAGGTGTCTATGGTGTAGTCGGAAGCCTCCCTGATGTGGGAAAGTATGCCTCTTTCCATGGTTATAGCCTTTTGCAGGCTGCCGTGGGACTGTTCGTCCAGCGGGTGACGGCGGCGTGTCTCCTTATAGCGCTTGATAAGTACCTCGTCCGATGCGTCAAGGAAAAGCACCTTTACTTCAAGTCCCGATTTTCTGAGATAATCAAGGCTGCTGTCCAGCTCATAGAAAAGCTCACCGCCACGGATATCGGTAACTATAGCCACCTTGCTCATATGTCCGTGGGATTTTACGCAGATATCCGCAAATTTCGGTATAAGCTGGGGAGGGATATTATCTATGCAGTAGTAGCCGATATCCTCAAGAGCGTTCACCGCACCCGATTTGCCTGAGCCTGAAAGACCCGTAACTATCAAAAAATTCATAATATCCTCCATTCCGCCTGTTTATGCAGGGCATATGTTTATGCCGGACATAAACGACATAACTATATCATTATATAAGATTACCACAAATCGGCTAAGAAATCAACAGGACAGGGCAAGTTATTTTTGAACATTAAACATAGCGTTTTCACCTGAGTTTCACCGTATTAACGTATTACTCTCATAAATTTTATAACAAATCGGCGTAATGTTCACAAAAAAATAATAATTTGATATCCTATATTAAATGAATATTGAAAAGAAAAGGTATATAATTTTTTTATATAGTCTTTTTTTTGATGAATTTTGTAATTTTTGTTATTTTTACGGGAGAAAATGAGATGGAGATTTTAAAGCAGCGAATTTTAAAGGACGGCGTTGTAAAAGAGGGAAACGTCCTTAAAGTGGATAAGTTCCTCAATCACCAGATGGACGTTAAGCTTTTTAACGACATCGGCGAGGAATTTGCAAGGCGTTTTGCGGGTCTGGGCGTAAACAAGATACTTACCATCGAGGCTTCGGGTATCGGAATCGCCTGCATCGCAGCCCAGCATTTTAACAACTGTCCCATTATCTTTGCCAAAAAGACCCTCAGCCAGAACCTTGACGGTCAGATGTACATCACTCAGGTAAAGTCCTACACAAAGGGCGTTACTTATGATGTAATGGTCTCAAAGAAATACCTCGGCAAGGGCGATAAGGTCCTTATCATTGATGATTTCCTTGCAAACGGCTGCGCTCTTATGGGTCTTATACATATCGTCGAGCAGTCAGGCGCCGATCTGGTAGGCGCAGGCATCGTTATTGAAAAGGGCTTCCAGGTTGGCGGACAGACTATCCGTGACATGGGAATAAAGCTGGAATCCCTTGCAATAATAGATTCCATGGACGACGGCAAGATCGTGTTCAGAGATTAACGCAAAAGGCGTTAATATAGCTGTTATAACTGACAGCGTACAGGAAAAAAGTTTTATGGAGGAAGAAAAATGAAGAAAAACCGCTTTCTGGCACTTGCTCTCTCAGCGCTCATGTCTGCATTCGCATTAACTGCCTGCACAACAGCCGCTGACGATACAGCAAATGCAGGCACAGACGCAGCAGGCTCCGACGGAGCTGACACAGCTGCTGTTCAGACACTCACCTATGACGATGTAAAGATCGGCGTTATCCACATCGGCAACCCTGCTGACGGCTCCGGATATACATACGCTCACGATCAGGGTATCGTAGGTATGCAGCAGGAGCTTGGCCTCAGAGATGACCAGATCGTAAGAAAGAACAACGTAAGCGACAGCGACCCTGCCGCAACCGAAACAGCTATCCGTGAGTGCATCGAGGAAGGCTGCAACATCATCTTCGGCACAAGCTGGGGCTACATGGACAAGATGGAGTCTCTGGCAGCTGAGTTCCCCGACGTTTACTTCTGCCACGGCACAGGTTACAAGAACAACGGCACTAACCTCAACAACTACTTCGGCAGAATCTACCAGGCAAGATATCTTTCCGGTATCGTTGCAGGTATGAAGACCGAGTCCAACCTCATCGGCTACGTTTCCGCAATGGGCGTTGAGAACTCCGAGTGCACAGGCGGCATTGACGCTTTTGCAATGGGCGTTTATTCCGTAAATCCCGACGCTAAGGTTTATGTAAAGGTAACAAACAGCTGGTACTCCCCCACAGAGGAGACAAACGCTGCCAAGGCTCTTCTTTCCGAGGGCTGCGACGTTATCGCTCAGCACTGCGATACCCCCAACCCCCAGCTCGAAGCTGAGAGCGCAGGCAAGTGGGGCGTAGGCTACAACACCGATATGTCCAAGGACGCTCCCAAGGCTACCCTTACTTCCACTATCTGGCACTGGGACGCTTACTACACCTATCAGGTAAAGCAGATCGTTGACGGCGGCTGGACCTGCGAGAACTACTACGGCGGCATGGCTGACGGTCTCGTTGATATCTCTCCCCTCAACATGGACATCTGCACCGATGAGATGCAGGCAGCTGTTGACGCAGCAAAAGCAAAGATCATGGATGGTTCCTTCAACGTATTTGACGGCGTTATCGAAACAAACGACGGTCAGACCGTAGGCGAGGAAGGCTCCACTCTCGACGATGCAACCATCACAGGCGGCATCAACTGGTACTTCAAGACTGTTGAAGTAAAGTAATCGCTAATAAAACCAAACAGAGCGGCAGGATTTATATTATATTGATTCTGCCGCCCTATTTTTATGGTATCCATGAGAAAACGGCAGCTGATACCGCCGCTTTCTGATGAATATCAAACTGAAAAGGAAAGGAAGATCATATGAGCGGGAATGAGATCGCCGTAAAATGCAGCGGGATAACAAAGACCTTCGGCGGCGTTGTGGCAAACGACGATATAAATCTCGAAGTAAAATACGGCGAGATACTGGCTCTTCTGGGCGAGAACGGCTCGGGCAAAACAACTCTTATGAATATGCTCTCGGGCATCTATCACCCCGACAAGGGCACCATAGCCATTTCGGGCAAAACTGTTGCCATAAATTCACCCAAGGACTCCATTGCACTGGGAATAGGCATGATACATCAGCACTTCAAGCTGGTGGATGTGTTCACTGCAGCGGACAACATCGTTGCAGGCACAAAGGGCAGCCTTAAAGGCAAGGGAGCTGTAAGGGACGAGATAAACAAGATATCCGAACAGCTGGGACTGGAAGTTGACCCCGACAAAAAGGTATATAATATGTCCGTCAGCGAAAAGCAGACGGTGGAGATACTTAAAGTCCTTTACAGAGGCGCAAAAATACTTATCCTTGACGAGCCTACCGCCGTGCTTACCCCTCAGGAAACGGAAAAGCTCTTTGCTATCCTTAAAAAGATGAAAGCTCAGGGCTGCGCAATAATAATCATCACCCACAAGCTGGACGAGGTAATGGAGATATCCGACAGAGTTACCATTCTCCGCAAGGGAAAGAGCGTTGAAACGGTGCAGACCGCCGAAAGCAGTGAGAAAAAGCTCACCGAGCTTATGGTGGGCAAGCCAGTTGACCTTTCCATCGAGCGCCCCGAGCCTGAGAATGTAACACCCATACTTAATGTAGTTGACCTGACGGTAAAGAACTCCGAGGGAAGCATCGCCCTCAACGACGTAAGCTTTGTCATCAACAGGGGCGAGATACTGGGCGTTGCAGGCATCGCAGGCAGCGGTCAGAAGGAGCTTTGCGAGACTATCGCAGGACTACAGAAGATAGAAAAGGGCGCTGTGCTTTATAACAAGGAAAACATCATCGGAAAAACTCCCAAGCAGATAATTGAGCTTGGCATAAGCATGAGCTTTATCCCCGAGGACCGTCTGGGAATGGGTCTGGTGGCTTCCGCAGGAATGACGGACAATATGCTTCTGAAAACCTACAAAAAAGGAAAGTTCTGCTTTGTGGACAGAAAGCCTGCAAGAGCGCTCTCCAAGGAGCTTATCGACAGCCTTGAGATAAAGACAGCCTCCACTGAGCAGCCCGTAAGAATGCTTTCGGGCGGAAATGTTCAGAAAGTTCTGCTGGGACGTGAGATACACAGCCAGCCCGACCTGCTCATAACCGCATATCCCGTAAGAGGTCTGGACATCAACTCCTCTTACATGATATACTCCCTGCTCAACGAGCAGAAAAAGAAAAACACTGCCGTACTGTTCATCGGCGAGAGCCTTGACGTTCTGCTGGAGCTGTGCGACAGGATAATGGTGCTGTGCCACGGAAAGATAACGGGCATATGCGACGCAAAGAAGCTTACAAAGGAAAAGATAGGCCTTATGATGACAGGCTCAACTATGGAGGAGGTAATGGGCGATGAGTGAGGCTAAAGCCATAAAAAAAGAACCCCTTATCAGAATTGCCAAAAGAGCCGAGCGCTCCAACAGGGAAAAGCTGGTTTTAAGGCTTCTCTCCGTGCTTCTTGCCATATGCGCAGGCGGAATTTTCATTCTGATACTGGGTAAAAATCCGTTTCTTTACTACAGCAAGATGGCTGCGGGAGCATTCATAGGCAAGAACCCCAAAAATCCCATGATGCCTTTCCGTGAGACCATAAAGATAATGATACCCCTGCTCATATCCTCTCTGGGCATAACGCTGGCGTTCAAGATGAAATTCTGGAACATTGGCGCAGAGGGTCAGATAATCATGGGCGGCATATTCGCTTCATACTTTGCACTTTTCCACTATGACCTGCCCCATTATCTGCTGTTCATACTCATGTTTATAGCGGCAATGATAGGCGGCGGACTTTACGGAATGATACCCGCATTCTTTAAGGCAAAGTTTGATACAAACGAAACTCTGCTGACACTGATGCTAAACTACATCGCCCTGTACATTATCGACTGGCTGACAAAGGGCGCTTGGCAGGATCCCGAATCAAAGGGCTACCCCAAGATAGCGACCTTTGACAAAAACGCTTGGCTTGACTCGCTGGGCGGCATTCAGATCGGCTGGGTAATAGGTCTTGTGCTGGCGGCAGTTATATTCGTATATCTCCGATACACCAAGCAGGGCTATGAGATAATGGTAGTTTCCGACAGCCACGCCACTGCAAGATACGCCGGCATGAACCCCGGAAAGATAACCATTAGAACAATGTTCCTCAGCGGCGCTGTCTGCGGAATCGCAGGCATGGTGCAGGCGTGCGGAACAGAACATACCCTTTCCAGATCGGTCGCAGGCGGCGTGGGCTTTACAGCAATCATCGTTGCATGGCTTGCAAATCTCAGCCCAGTGGGCATCGTGATAGTTTCCTTTCTCTTTGCAGTGCTCCAGAAGGGAAGCACGGTAGTTTCCTCCGAATTTAATCTGTCACCCTACTGCTCACCCGTATTGCAGGGAATAATCCTGTTCTTCGTGCTGGGCTGCGAGTTCTTTATCAGATATAAATTCATCTTCCGTCATAAGGAGGAAAAGTGATATGGAAAGACTTATTGCATTTCTTGCTCATGCGGTATATATGGGTACTCCCCTGCTTTTCGGCACTGTGGGTGAGATACAGAACGAGAAGTCGGGCCACCTTAACCTGGGCGTTGAGGGCATTATGGCTATGGGAGCCTGCGCAGGCTTTATGACCGCCTACAAAACGGGCAGCCTTGTGCTGGCGCTGATAATGGCTTTTATTGTCGGAATGGCAGTTTCGCTAATCTACGCATTCCTTACCATCACCATGATGGCAAACCAGAACGTTACGGGTCTTACCCTTACCATTTTCGGCACAGGTCTTTCAAACTTCATCGGCGAGCAGATGATAACCGCTTCGGAAACAGGAAACCTGAAGCTGCCCGAAAATGTATCGGCAGCGCTGAAAAACATTAAGATTCCTCTGCTTGGCGATATCCCCGTGCTGGGCGGTGTGCTTTTCAACCAGAACATATTCACATATATCAGCATCGTAATTGCGATAATCATGTTCATCTACCTGAACAAGACAAAAACAGGTCTTAACCTGAGGACTATCGGCGAAAGTCCCGCAGTTGCGGACGCTGTGGGAATAAACGTTGTGAAGTACAAGTACATCAACGTGCTTATCGGCGGCGGAATATGCGGCATCGGCGGAGCGTTCTGCTCAATGGTAATAAACGGCGGCGTTTGGATGGCAAACAGCGTAAACGGACTGGGCTGGATAGCCGTTGCGCTGGTAATATTCGCAGTATGGAACCCCGCAAAGGCAATATACGGCGCATACATCTTCGGCGCATTCATGGTGCTGAAATATTACTTCCCCAAAGACCTGGGATTTACCGTTCCCGAATCATTCTTTGATATGCTCCCCTACCTTGTAACGGCGCTGGTGCTTGTCATCACCTCCGTAAAGAAGTCCAAGGAGCGTTCACAGCCAGCTTCCTGCGGCGTGAACTATTTCCGTGAGGAAAGATAATTATACTAACCAAAACCGCCGTATCGGAAATATCCGATACGGCGGCATTTTTAGAACCTGTCTTCACAAGCATATGCGCACGTCTTTTCGGCAAATTTTGCCGCAGACTGCGTTAAAAATCCTTGCCGGGCGAAAGCCCGCCTGCGGATTTTTGCCTACTCTGCAACAAAATTATGCTCGAAAATCCGCACACATTTCTTATGAAGACAGGTTCTTATTTATCCAAGCCCTTTTGCACATAAGGCGTTTTAAGAAATCTATGGTAAAAGATAAATCCGACTGTGGTTGTGATGATCTCCGTAACAGGGAATGTGAGCCAAAACCTTTCCAGTCCGAACCGTGAGAAGATATATCCCAGCGGAACGAACAGTATGACCGTTCTTATAACTGTCAGCAATGAGCTTTTCACGCTGCTTCCCACCGCCTGAAAGAACACGGGGAAAATAAGCGACGTAACCATGGGGATAAAGCTTATGCCGATTATCCTGAGCCCGAATGTTCCTATCGCCACCACCTGCTCGTCAGAACTGAACACCCTCAGCATCTGCTCGGGGATAACTGCAAAACATAATGTTCCCAGCGACATAAGCGCTATGCCGAATATGACCGAGGCGGACAATGTCTTTTTGCAGCGCTCGATATTGTGCGCCGCATAGTTGAAGCTTATGACAGGCACTATGCAGGTCTGCATTGCTCCCAGGGGGATAAAGAAGAAGGTCTGCCACTTGTAGTAAAGTCCCAGCGCTGTGACTGCCTGATCCGAAAAGCCTGAAAGTATAAGGTTAAGTCCAAGGATATAGAACGTGTATGCGGACTGCATAAGGATATTCGGCGTGCCCAGAGCGAATATGCGCTTTATGTATGCAGGGTATTTTCTCCTGTCGGGAGACCTGCGGAAGCCTTTTTTCATAACAACCAGCGCCGCAGCTATCTGACCCGCAACTGTGGCGGCAGCCGCTCCCGATATGCCCATTTTGGGAAGCCCGAACATTCCGAAAATAAGCAGAGGGTCAAGGATAATGTTGGTGATCGCACCTATTATCTGCGCCGCCATAGGCGTTTTCATATCACCGTGAGCCTGCAGGATCTTTGTCCACACGCTTTCAAGGAAAAGCCCGAAGCTGAACACGCACACTATCCTGCCGTATGCGATAACATCGGCAATGACCGCAGGCGAGTCGGTGGACATTTTTGCATATGCGGGCATTATTGCATAGCACACAGCGGCAAACAGCAGCCACATCACCACAGCCAGCGGAGTTCCCACTCCCGCATACTCGTCGGCTTCCTTTGTTCCGCCCGTGCCAAGCTTTGCTGCCATGGCGGTGTTTATTCCCACACCCGTTCCCACAGCAAAGGCTATCATCAGCAGCTGTATGGGATAGATTATTGAAAGGGCGGTAAGTCCCGAATCGGAAGCCCTGCCAACGAAAAAGCTGTCAACTATGTTATAAAGCGCCTGAATAAGCTGCGCCAGCATTACAGGCGGAGCAAGCTTCAGCAGAACTTTGCTTATCTTCTCCTTGCCAAGCAGTTCGTTTGTATCCATTTTATGACCATTCCTTTCGGAAATAATATGCAGCTTTAATATAATATCACATCAGCATAAATATTTCAAGCTGTGCCGACGCTGCTTGATGTGAACTTTATTCAATTAAAATCCCTGCAAATCATTGACATCAATGTTACAATAGTGTTATAATCATTAAAAGACATTTTTGGGGGTAATTATGGCTATCATAGGAATTGATCTGGGAACTACAAACAGCCTTGCCGTATGCTACAGGAACGAAAAGGCTGAGATTATAAAAAACAGTCTGGGAGATAACTATCTTCCCTCTGTTGTCAGCATTGACGACAATGGCGAGATACTTGTGGGCAGGGTGGCAAAGGAGCGGCTTATATCCCACCCCAGCGCCACAGCGGCAGAGTTCAAGCGGATAATGGGTCTGCGCCAGACCGTAACTCTCAGCGGACGGAGCTTCTCTCCCGAGGAGCTGTCCTCCCTTGTGCTGCGCAGGATAAAGGAAGATGCGGAAGCCTATCTGGGCGAGCCTGTGACCGAGGCTGTCATCAGCGTGCCCGCATATTTTGACGATAACTGCCGAACCGCCACCAAGCTTGCCGCAAAGCTTTCCGGCATTTATGTTGAAAGGCTGGTAAATGAGCCATCCGCCGCAGCACTTGCCTATCAGGCACGCCACGGCTTCGGGGACGGCACATATATGATAGTGGATTTCGGCGGAGGCACCCTTGATATCTCCATAGTCGATTCCTTTGACAGCGTTATGGAGATACTTGCCGTTGCAGGCGACAATCATCTGGGCGGTAAGGACTTTAACGAAGCCATTGCCTACTACTTCTGCAAGGAAAACGGCATTGACATGAACACCCTCTCCCCCGATGACAAGGCGATAGTATATAGGCTGGCAGAGGAATGCAAAATATCCCTTACCACCCAGCCAATGGCAATGATGATAGCAAACATCGGCGGCAAGCAGCTTTCGCTGACCCTTGACAACAACAAGCTCATAGAGGTCTGCTCCGCAGTGTTTGAAAGAGTGGCATCGCCTGTAAGAAAAGCGCTCCACGACAGCCGTCTCAGTATTGATGATATCGACGATATAATACTTGTGGGCGGCTCATGCAAAATGCCCACAGTCAGGGCGTTCATCGAAAAGATAACAGGCAAGCGCCCCTGTACAGATATCGACCCGGATACTGCCATTGCTCAGGGAGCAGGCATTTTTGCAGGCATAAAGGACAGAAACGACAAGCTGAAAGACATTATCCTCACCGATATCTGCCCCTTTTCCCTGGGAACGGACGTTCTTGACATACAGAGCCGTGAATCGGTAATGGACTTCATCATCGACCGCAACTCTCCCCTGCCCACCAGCCGTGAGCATATCTACAGCGCCGTGAACGACGGTCAGACCGTGTCAAAGTTCAAGTTCTATCAGGGCGAGAGCCGTGTGCCCTCACGCAACCTGTACATAGGCGAGCTTTGTGTAAAGCACCCGCCTGCACGAAAGCATCAGCCCACCTGCACCGCCCGCATGACCTATGACATCAACGGGATACTTGTGGTCGATGTCACCACTTTAGCGGATAATAAGCACTACAGCCACGTAATGCTCAGCAGTTCAAACAACATGAGCGATGAGGAGATAAACGCCGCCCTCAAAAAAATGGAAACTCTTAAAATAAGCCCTGCGGACAAGGAAGAGAACCGTCTGCTCATTGCCCGTGCCGAGCGCATTTATGAGGAAGCTCTGCCCGAGGAGCGCTATATGATAGACAATGCTCTGAGCAGCTTCAAGGCAGCACTTAATATGCAGAACAACCGCCGCATTCACGAAGCTGCGGAGGATCTGACCGCTCTTCTGGACAATCTGGAATACTGATATGTGGAATATACTTGGAATTGAGCCTACAAAGGACATAAGGGAGATAAAGCGTGCCTATGCCCGCCTTGCAAAGCAGTACAATCCCGAGGAACACCCCGAGGAGTTCAAGCGGATATTTGACGCTTACAAGTCCGCCTCTGCCCTGGCAAGATCGGTAAATGAGCGCCGCAGCGATCCGATCGTTACGATCACAGCAGCCGCTCCCGAAGTGAAAGAGCAGGAACAGCTACAGCCTGAGCAGCATGAGCAGTCAGAACAGACTGAGTTCAACTTCACCTCCGTGGATATTTTCCCCGACTTTGAGATAACTCCACAGCTGGCTCAGGAAAAGTTTTTGCAGAACATTGCTCTCATACTTTCCGACAAAAACAAGCGTGACGATATCTCCTGCTGGAAATGGCTGCTGGGAAAGCCCACATTTCTGTCCGTATGCGATGACAAGGGCTTCAGAAAAAAGGCTCAGAAGCTGCTTGACAAGGAGCTTCTTGCGCCGAATGTATCATCATACATTGCAAGCAGGTTCAGCCGTGGCTCACGGGCTTTGCCGCAGAAAAAGGGCGACAAATGGGCGGTTTACATCTCCCACAGCGGCAAAAAACCCCCGGAAAGCTACAAGGTGCCAAGCTATATGGGCGGCCCAAGCCTGCTTCATCGCACCGCTCCGCAGCTTATGACCATGGTTATCATATCTTTGATATTCTTTGCTCTTGTACTGGCAGGCAGCCTGTTACAGCAGTATTTTTCATAAGCCAAAACTAACGAAAGGCATTTACATATAAATGTGGAATATACTTGGAATTGAACCTACAAAGGACATAAAAACCATAAAAGCGGCTTACGCAAAGCTTGCAAAGCAGTACAATCCCGAAGAACACCCCGAGGAGTTCAAGCGGATATTTGACGCTTACAAGTCTGCCTGCGCATATGCACGTTCGAAGAACACGCCAGAGCCGCAGAAGCCCGACACCACCCAAGAGGGTCTGAACCTTTCCTTTGCACCAAAACAGGAGCCGTCTCAGTCAGATGAAAACGGGCAGGAAAATGCCTTTGATTTCTCCAATGTAAATGATGGCGCAAAGCCTCAGCCGCAAAGGGAAGATAAAAAAGAGAATAATGCCCTTGACTTTTCCTCTGTAGATGAAGCACCAAAGCCTGACGCCGACGATGAAGAAATCTGCGGCTTTGATTTCAGCTCCCTTGACCCCGAAAAGCTCAATCAGACAGATGAAGAGCGCATGGAAGCTATGCGGAAGTTCTATCTTGAAAAGATACGCCGCATGGTAATGAAAAAATCCACTGCCGACAATTATCAGCTGTGGTACGAGCTGCTGAACAGCCACGACTTTTCCCGTCTGGCAGCAGATGAGGACTTCCGCCTGGAAGCCACCTCGCTGCTTTACCGCACCACATACACCAAGGAAGTGGCAAACCTTATCGCCTACTGCTTCGGTCACGGCGCTTCATACATCTGCGTCAACTCCATTTCCAACGAGTGGCAGGTTCGGCTGATAACACCTAAGGCATCACGCCGCCGCACACGCTTTATATCCGAAAGCCCCTCAAATATGCCCAAATGGGTGGGCGTTGCAGCCGTCATCATAGCTATCATGCTGTTTATCGTCTGGCCCATGTCTATACTCGCCTCGGACAACAGCTCATCGAACAGAATGCCTGAATACACTCCGCAGGAGCAGGCACATGACCCTGACGAATATCTTATCGACGCATTTGTAGATGCCGCCAACGACCATTCCTATGACCTTGAAACCCTTTACCCCATGTGCGTGGGCAAGTGGGAAAATGAGCAGGGATATATCATCATTGACGAAAGCTACGGATATGCGCTGTGTTTCAACGGCGACACTGCCGCAGGCTCCGTTTCCGCAGTTCCCGCCGAAAAGGGCACAACGGTTTATGCCAGCCTTACATCGGATAATCCAAAATATGACGGCACCCTGCTCGGCATAGTTTTAATTTCAAAGGACGGCAAAAGTCTTTCCGTCATATTCCCCGACAAAACCACCACCGTTATGTATAAGGCTGATGAAGCGGAAACGGAAGTGACCGCCGCACAGACCGAAGAGACGCAGGCGGAGACCTCACAAACGGAAGACGAAGGAATATCCGAAAGCTATGATATCGACGGCTTTTCCGTAACAGTCACTGCCTACAAGGATAAGTCCTACACCGATATAGACATGACAAACACAAGCGATAAACCCAGTCTCAGCGCTCCAAAGGTGCTTTATGAAAATCGCTTCTTTGAGGACTGCACCGAAGCAATGCTCTACTACCCCAGCGGAATGTGCGAAAGGGTGCCGATAAACGACGGCATACCCGACACGCAGAACAACGAGGTCTATCTCCCCGTGCTGTGGGAGGACACTGACAAGTACAGGCAGGACGACATCACAAGTCTCAGGCGGGTCGAACCGGGCGAAACCATGAGCGCCCGCTGCATTTTTGAGAAATAATATCAAACAGGGCTGCTGCGGATATACCGTAACAGCCCTGTTTCTTGCATTATTACTTTTTTCAATGAGATACTTTTGATGATCTTATACTAATCACCAATAAAACTATAGACAAAAAATCATCGCATAATACATATACGCAAGATTATGCTCAATTTTTTGTATAGTTTTTAATTGGTGCTTAGTATCAGCAGGTTGTCTTTCAGTAAGTCCATAGCTATTTCTCCAAAAAATAAAGCCAGATAAGAATAACATCTTATCTGGCTCATGATGATCATGTCCATCCGGGAATCTCACTTAAAAAGTGAAACACATTGCAAGGTGCTTGTATGCACCGTCCGACTTTGCTGATTATAGCAAATGATATATGCAATGTCTATATTTATATCCACGACTTATTTTTTGACTGTTAGTGTGTTTTTGTGCAAAATCACGGCGGCGAACCGCCTATTTACCCGAACATCATCTCGCCAAACTTTATGGCATATTCGTTCCAGAAAGTCATATCATGACCGCCCTTGCTTTCAAGATATATGTGCTTTGCGCCTATGCTGTCAAGGAACAAGTGGAACTGCCTGTTTTCAGCCAGAAGAAAGTCCTCCGTTCCGCAGGCCATGAATATCTCGGGAAACCTGCCGCTTTTGTGAAGTCTTTCCGCCAGCACCTCGGGATTGTTGTCGCTTTGTTCCACGGTATCAAGGTCGCCGAAGCAGCTGCGGTAATAGTCATAATTGGCAACGCCGTTGTTCTCCCCCTCTTTCATGTGTGCGATCTGGTGCACTATCAGCGCAGAGGAAAGAGCTGTGACCTTGCCGAAATTATCAGGGTACGCAAATGCCGTGTGAAGTGCGCCGAAGCCGCCCATGGAAAGCCCCATTATATATGTCTCATCGGCGCTCATTGCCAGACCGAAGGTCTTTCGCACATATCTTACCAGCTCATCACCCACATAGGTGCAGAACTTCCGCCCTGTGGCAGCTCCGTTCAGCCAGAAGGAATTCTCGCCGCTGGGCATGACCACGGCAAAATTATACTTCTCCGCCACCCATGTCGGCATCCAGTTGAAAGCCTTATCCGTGTAGCCATGGAGCAGAAAAAGAGTTTTCATTTTCCGCTTTGAATACTCCGTTTCCTCCCGTGGGATATCCGCACGAAAATCATTCGGGATAAACATTTTAAAAGTAACGCTGCGCATCAGCGAATTTGAAAAGAAGTCTATTGAAATATCAGCCATAAAAAAGCCCCCTTTTCAAATATTATACGTTATTATAATACCTTTGTAAAGAACATTAAAGAAAAAATCCCCTTATTTGCCTTATAATAAATAGAAAATTATTATATAAGGAGTTATGTAAAATGAAGGATCTGTCGATCTACACAAATGATTTTATAAACTATTGCAGGCTGCACAAGGGTCTGAGTGCCAAAACACTGCGGGCATATTCCATTGACCTGAATCAGCTTTGGGAACGTACCCACGGCGACCTGAGCAAAGCATCTATCTGCCGGTACATATCCCATCTTCACAAAAGCTACAAGCCCCGAACCTGCCGCCGAAAGATCGCCGTTATCAAGGCTTTTGTACATTTTCTGCTTATAGATGACATTATAGACAGCAACCCCTTTGACAAAATAGACGCATCATTCCGTGAACCGTCGCTGCTGCCGAGGACGATACCGCTGAGCATCATAAACGGCATTCTCAAAGCGGCGTACAACGAACGCAAGCTTGCCAAAAACGCCTATTCGGACAAAATGTGCCTGCGTGACATCGCCATTCTGGAAATGCTCTTTGCCACAGGCGCAAGGGTGTCGGAAATGTGCTCCCTTACTCCCGATGACATTGATCTGGAGTACCATTCCGTCAGGATATTCGGCAAAGGCTCAAGGGAGCGCATAGTGCAGATAGAAAATACAGACGTGCTGGAGATCCTCAGGGAATACAGCAGCGCATTCAGCTCGGATATCATATTCTCGGGATATTTCTTTGTAAACAGGCTCCACAGGCGGCTTTCCGAGCAGTCCGTGCGGGAGATAATAAACAAATACGCCCTTTTGTGCCGTGAGGACATACACATCACACCCCATATGTTCAGGCATTCCTTTGCCACGCTTCTGCTGGAGGAGGACGTGGATATCCGCTACATACAGCGGCTTCTTGGGCACAGCTCCATCACCACCACCCAGATATACACCCACGTTGCCATGTCAAAACAGCGTGAGATACTTTCCGCCAAGCACCCGAGAAATAAGATAGATATTTGACCCGATCTGCTCCCCCATACAGTGCCAAACCCTGATTTTTTTATTGCTATTTCAGCCCCTATATGTTATAATAATAAATAATGTCATTTTATAAATATACTTCTCAGAAAGGAACGATAATATATTATGAACGACGGATTTGTAAGATGCGGCAGTGCTGTGCCCGATATCAAGGTGGCAGACTGCGCCTTCAATGCCGAAAAGATAATCGAAAAGGTTCGTGAAGCTGCCGAAAACGGCTGTTCGGTGCTGGTTTTCCCCGAGCTTTGCATCACAGGCTACACCTGCGGAGACCTTTTCCTCTCCGAAACACTGAAAAACGGCGCTGCTGCTGCGCTCAAAACCATACTTGCCGCCACAGCCGAGCTTGATATACTTTTCATTGTCGGACTTCCCGTCCCCCACCTCAACAGGCTCTATAACTGCGCCGCAGTGTGCTGCAAGGGCAGGCTGCTGGGTCTTGTCCCCAAGCGCAATATCCCCAACTATTCCGAATTTTACGAGGCAAGGCATTTTTCCCGCTGGGAAATGGGCTGGGACGAAAATGACTGTGTTAATATTGATATGGGTCTGGGCTATACCGTTCCCATGGGCGAACTTATCTTCTCGTGCCAAAACTTCCCACAGCTTATGATAGCTGCTGAGATATGCGAGGACCTGTGGGTACCAAATCCCCCCTCGGTAACGCTGTCAGAGGGCGGCGCTGTTATCATCTGCAATCCCTCCGCTTCCGATGAGGTCATAGGCAAAAAGGAATACCGCCGTGACCTGGTAAGAATGCAGAGTGCAAGGCTTGTGGGCGGATATATCTACACCGACTGCGGCTTCGGTGAGTCAACCCAGGACATGGTCTTTTCGGGTCACTGCCTTATCTGCGAGAACGGCTCCGTTCTTTCTGAGAAAAGGACATTCAGCGGCAGCGGCATCATTTACGCCGACCTTGACCTTGAACGTCTGGCAAGCGAGCGCAGAAAGATGACCACCTACGGAAATTCCGCAGAATATAAGCTTTCTCTTATCACTTTCAGCATGGATATCCCCGAAAATAAGGAGATAAAGCGTTTTTACGCACCAATGCCCTTTGTCCCCGCAGACAAGGCAGACCTTTCCGCACGCTGCGAGGAGATCCTCACCATGCAGGCAACAGGACTTGCCACACGCCTTAGGCACATCGGCTGCAAGACCTGCGTTATCGGTCTTTCGGGCGGACTGGACTCCACTCTTGCTCTTATCGTCACTGTTCACGCCTTTGATATGCTCTCCCTTGACCGCAAGGGCATAATCGCCGTGACCATGCCATGCTTCGGCACCACAAAGCGCACCAAGAGCAATGCGCTTATCCTGGCGGAAGCCTATGGCGCTTCTATCCGTGAGATAGATATTACAAAGTCCGTAAGGCAGCATTTTGAGGATATCGGTCAGGAGGAAAGCGTTCACGACGTTACCTACGAAAACTGCCAGGCAAGAGAGCGCACTCAGGTGATAATGGATATCGCCAACAAATCAGGCGGCATAGTTATCGGCACCGGAGACCTTTCCGAGTTGGCGCTGGGCTGGGCTACCTACAACGGCGACCATATGTCCATGTACGGCGTTAACTGCTCTATCCCCAAGACCCTTGTTCGCCATCTGGTGGCATATGAGGCGCAGATGTCGGAGGGTCAGCTTTCCGAGGTGCTTCGTGATATCCTTGACACCCCCGTTTCCCCCGAGCTGCTCCCCCCCTCCGAGGACGGCACGATTTCACAGAAAACAGAGGATATCGTAGGCCCCTACGAGCTGCACGATTTCTTTCTTTACTACACCGTCCGCATGGGCTTTACCCCCAAGAAAATATTCCGCATTGCAAAATGCGCCTTTGCAGGCAGATATGACGATGCTACTATCCTCAAATGGCTCAGGACATTCACATGGAGATTTTTCTCCCAGCAGTTCAAGCGCTCCTGTCTCCCCGACGGCCCCAAAGTGGGAAGCGTTACGCTTTCACCCCGTGGTGACTGGCGTATGCCCTCCGACGCATCGGCTGCCCTCTGGCTCGCCCAGCTGGACGAGCTGAAATCAAAGATAAACTGAAAGGCGGTGCTATGATGAAGCTCAATGAAATAGTTCTGCGATACCTTAAAGGTCAGAAAAAGCATACGGTGCTGACTGTCCTTGCCATAATCGTTTCAGTTGCGTTCATGACCATAATCCTGTCCGCAGTTTCGGTTTACCGTGCGGCTTCGCTGAATATCTCCCGTGAGACCAACGGCACATATCATATAGTATTCAACGGTCTGGACAAGCAGCAGCTCATTGATATCCGCAGCATGGATATTTTTGAAAAAACTGAGATATACAGCATTTCCTCCTATTCGAGCAGCGTTGATATGGACTTCGTTAAAATGGCGGAGGACAACGCAAAGGTGGAATATCTGCTGGTGAACGGTCTGCCTGTTGATGATAACTTTCTGAGGCTCAACGCCGATGACTGCGACCTGCTGCCCCCCTCCATGCGCACTGTGACCGGCGGACGGCTTCCCGAAAAGGACGGCGAGCTTGTTATCAACAGTGCCAACGCCGAGCAGTGGGGATACCCCGAAATAGGCAGCACCGTCAATGCGGAGCTGTTTGTCTGCGGCGTTAAAACGGGAGCTGAAACTCCTGCGGGCACGCCTATGATACTGGCTGAGAATTTCGACATCACAGAGATAAGGGAGATTTCCTTTACCGTTGTGGGCTACAGCGATACTATAAATATGGTAAGCTACAACGATACTCAGCTCAAATCCTACAACTATCTTTCGGATAACCTTGTTGCCCGCTTCTCCGACAGCGCCAATGACTTTTACTGGGATATGGACAGGTCATTTTCCGCTCTGGGCTATGAGATAGATGACTTTGACTACGGCATGAACCAGGAGCTGCTTAACATGGAGGGCAGAGGCGTTACCGCCCGCTTCTCCCAGGCGCTTTCCTTTGCTGTGGAATATCTGGTAGTGCTGTTCTTTATGTTCTGCATAAGAATGGTAATAGACAACTCATTTGAGCTGGCTTCAAAAGAGCGCATAAAGCAGTTCGGTCTGCTCAAAGCCGTGGGTGCTTCCAAAAAGCAGGTGTTCTCTCTTGTAATGTGGGAGGCTTTTTATCTGGCAGTTCCCGGCGTTATCCTTGGTATCCTTGCAGGTCTGGGCAGCTCGGCAGCTATATTCTCCGCAGTAAAGAACCTGCCCTATCTCCATGATGTTTCCCTTGATTACGACCTGGCTTCCATGCTGAAATTTGATATCAAGCCTTATGTTTATATCTCCTCGGCTATTATCGGCTTCCTGTGGGTGTTCGTTTCGGCAATATCCACGGGTATGCGCTCTATCAAGGCTTCCCCTGTAGATGCAATGAGAGCCGCTGCCAAGAAGGAGAAGATAAAGCCCTCACGCCACGGCTCGGGAATCGAGCAGGGTCACGGCTTTATCGGCGCATACTCCGCACTCAGCGCAAAGCGCAACAAAAAGCGCTATATCATCACGCTGGTATCAATGGTAATGAGTATCGTGCTTTTCACCGTGTTCTCCTACGGAATTGAGATCGCAACGGGCAATCTGCAGAATGAGTTCGATGTTAAGCGTATGCCCTACGACTACACCGCAAACCTCAGCGTCACCGACCCTCAGACCGTTTATGAAAGAGCGGAGCTGATGAAGCAGTCGGGATATTTCTCCGATGTTCAGTATGACACTCACCTGTCGCTGTTCGGCATGACATCTTCCGCAGGCGTTGACAACGGAACGGAGCTTTCAAAGAGCGAGACTGTTTTCATCGACATTCACCCCGTAAACCGTGAGACATATGAAAAATACATTCAGTCCGATGTAAGCTACGACGACCTTTCAAACGGTCAGCTCATGCTTTGCAGCGGAATGTACTCCAAAGCAGGAAAGCTGCTTTATACCGTTTACAGCAGCGTCCCCGAAAGCATTTCCGCCGCTCCCTTTGTGGATTACAAAGTAGATCTCCTTGACGAGCGCAGCTTTGATACGGCAGGCATCTACACCACCGACAACAGGGTATATCGCTCTACAGACGGCCGTATTTCCGCTGTTATGGCAGAGGAAAGCTACAATGAGCTTTTTGCTCAGTGCGGTGCAGACTCCGGCACATCATCAATAGCCGTTTCCGACGGCAGCGAGATAATAGTTTACAGCAGAACTATCTCGGCAAATGCAGCAGTCGGCATGGAAGAGCAGGCAGAGGTTTATATGAACAACCACTTCTACAATTCCTACAGCAACAACCTTTCCGATATGAACCTTTCCTACGCACTGCTCAGCATGATAAAAACAGCAGGCTATGCGGTGATAGTGCTTATCGCCCTCATTGCCCTTATCAACGTGGTGAATATCATCTCCTCCAACGTTACGGGCAGAACTTCCGAGCTTGCAATGCTCCGTGCCTGCGGAATGTCCAAAAAGCAGCTGAGCAGGCTTATGCTCACCGAAAGCCTTTTCTATGCGGTAATGGCAGGCATCGCCTCACTTCTGATTACCGAGCTTGCGATTTTGGTGATACAGATACCCTTTATGACCCATTTCCACGACCTGGATATGGACGATCTGGGCTTTGCATTCTCCTATCTTGCCCCCATAAAGTACATCGTTATCGCAACGGCTGTGTCCTATCTGGCGGCAGCTGTATCCTCCGTTATCCCAGGCTCGCACATAGCAAAGGCACCTATCGTTGAAAGCATTGAAAGCGCAGAAATATAAGGAGCGGCAATGAACGAATTTGATAACATTTATCACACCGATGAATACCGCCGCTTCATGGTACAAAAAGAGGAAAACATATCCGACCTGTGCCGTGAAGAGCGGACTATAAGGCTTGACATGGGCTACAGCCTGTGGGTGGGAGAATTTGCCCACCGCAGCGGCAGCGATTGTTCATACAGATGCAGGCTGTTTTCCCCCGAGGGCAAAATGATCTATGGCTACACATTTTATTACAGCAGCTTTCATGAGACTGCGGTACAGGTGTTATCCGCTCCCGAGGGACTGTACTTTTTCTATACCGAGGGGCTTTACGGCTACAGCGTGCTGCGGCTTTCCGATATGGAACAAATGCACTATGTCCCCCGTGGCAATTCGGGTGAGTCATTTATCATCACCGACCTGCACTATTGCAGCGAAAACCGAATTGCGGCAGCAGGCGGCTGCTTCTGGGCATATCCGTATGATGTGGCACTTATCGACCTATCAGAGCCCATGAAAGAGCCTGAGAAGATGACCACGCTCTTCCCTATAGTAAATCCCGAGCATGATTATGACAGGTTTGAGGATATCGACTTTGTTCGCTGGGAAAAGGGCGGCAGGCTTATTGTCCGCACCGACGCAGGCGAAGAATTTGCCTTTAATACTAACGACCTGAGAAAATTTATGGATTAAAATAGGATTAAAATACTAAAAAATCATTGCTATTTTGTGTAACTTATGATATCATAATAATTGTTAAGAAAAACAAACGCCCCGTTATTATCTGACGGAGCATCATGACGAAAGGATTATGTTTTATGTGGACAGTTTCAATGCTTAAAGAGAACGCAAAAGCGGCACTGAAAAACTTTTACTGGCCTGCTTTTCTCGTTTCTCTCATCTTTATCCTGCTGACAGGCACAGGTTCAAGCAGCTCGGGAGGCGGCTCCTCAGACGAGTTCATAAACGAGTATTACAATAACTACAGCAATTCCTCCGACAGCAGCTACGACTATGGCGATTACAGCAGCGACGATGATTATGATTACAGCTACGACTACGATGATGATATCGACAGCTCATTCTCTCAGGACGATTATGAGCAGATATTCAACGATATGTTCTCGGGCTTCGGCGATATGCTGGGCGATACCAGTGTCTCGGCAATAATATCTGTAGCTATCGCAGTGGTGATCATTGTAATGATAGTTACGCTGGCTTACAACATCTTCTTTGCAAATCCCCTTACAGTCGGCTACAACAATTTCTTCCTCAACGCACGCACGGGAAATGCTGGCGTGGGCGAGCTCTTCTCCCAGTTTAAGCATGGTCATTACATGGCAACCGTAAAGAATATGTTCTTCCTCAAGCTTAGGCTTTTCCTCTGGTCGCTGCTGGTTCTTATCCCTATCGGCATCGGAGTTCTGATTTTTGCAAAATCCGACAGCAGAGATATAATGGGATCGCTTGTTCTTTCAATTCTTATAGTTATTCCCCTGTATTTTGTAGCACTTATCCCTCAGATAATAAAGAAGTACGAGTACTTTCTTGTTCCCTACATAACCGCAGAAAACCCCAACATCACCCCCAACCGTGCCTTTGAGATAAGCTCTCAGACAATGAAGGGCGAGAAAATGCACTGCTTCGGTCTCCAGATGTCCTTTATCGGCTGGCTTATCCTCGGCGGACTGGCAGGAAGCATCTTTACTGCGTTCCTCGGCGTTCTGCTTGGCAGCGCTGCCACCGCAGCGGGAATGGCTCTCATTTACCCCTATCTTTACGCAACACTTGCAGAGTTCTACTGCTGCATGAAGGAAAAAGCTATTGCAACAGGCATTTCTTCCAGAGATGAGCTTGACGGACTGTACGGCCGTGCCGCAAACGCACAGCCTTTCGGTCAGCCCATGGGCTACTCCGATCATCAGGGCTACGAGCCATATCAACCCACTGCTCCCTCTCAGCCTGCTGACAACAGACTTTTCGGTGAGTCAAAAAGAGACGATAATGATGACAACTACAACGGACCTGAGATAAAGTAACACCTGAATAAGATACAATGGCTGCTGCGGTAATGCGGCAGCTTTTGTTTTTTCAGTAACACGCATTTTTTATTGGAGGCTATTTGATGATAAAAGATATTATTATGAGCCACGAAGCCGCTATGTGGGAAGCTGCAAGACGCTGTGACAGATCCGCTTTTCTTGAGGTCGTAAGCGGATCTGCGGTCATGGTATGCGGCGGATCCAAATGCACCGGTGCTGACTACGCCCGTATCATAAGCGAATTTGACTGCAAGTCCTACAAAATATCCGATTTTGAAATCATTGCTCAAAGCAATGATATTGTTCAAGTTCACTACATCATTGAAACAGTGGCTGAAAAGCCTGAAAATCAGGATCTTGCAGGCAGGTTCCACATCACCTCCACATGGAAAAAGGGGGACAAATGGAGGCTTATTTTCAACATGGATTCAAGGATATATGAATAAATGCAAAAAAACGCACGGTTGAAGTTAAAAGTTCAACCGTGCGTTTTTTTATCAATATCTTTTGCCTTTGAGCTTACAATATTCCTCGAACACTTTCAGGCAATCTTCCCTCTGCTCACATTCCAGCGGGATAATTTCCATGCCGTTTTTCAGTGCGGTGTAGAAATCCTCGTCCCTGAAGCCTATTTCTGCGGTGTCGTGAGCGGTGCAACCGTAAACTATGCGGCTGATATTTGCCCACATTGCTGCGCTCAGGCACATGGGGCAGGGGTAAGCGGTGGTATAAAGCGTACAACCGCTCAGGTCGTGGCTGCCGATATTTTTGCAGGCATCTCTTATTGCCGCAACCTCGCCGTGCATTGTTGGGTCATGGTCGGCAAGCACTCGGTTGTGACCTTTTCCGATCATCTCGCCGTCCCTTACGATAACGGCACCGAACGGACCGCCCTCGCCGTTTCTGATACCCTTGTAAGCCTCATCGGCTGCTATATCCATATACATCATTTATGCAGTTTCTTCTCCTCTGCGTTTATCATGCCCATAAGCTCGCTTATTGCCTGATCTGTATTTCTGCGCTTTTGAGGTGCTGCGGGCTGAGGTGCCTTGACCTCCTTAACAGCTTCCCTGACGGGCTGTTTTACTTCCGGAATTACAGTGTGCTGTGCTTCATTGTGTGAAACCGCTTCCTGAACGGGAGCTGTCGGTGCAGCTTCAACAGCTGCAGGAGCTTCCTTAGATATATTCTCACTTGCTGTCTCTGGCTTCTTATCCTTATGAAGCTCGTGACCAATAGTGAAAAATCCTGCAGACTTTCTGTCGTTTACCTGCTCTTCCTCGTCTTCAACTATCTCCTGACGCTTTATTCTGCCGCCGTAAAGCTGGTCATCAGCCTTATCAGAAAGGTAGGAATAGAAGCTGTCGGTATTGGGTGTCTTGGGCTTGGGGATAACGTGCTTGGGCTTTTCCTTTTTCTTCTCTGCCTCGGGCTTTTCAAAGGTGAAGATAGGACCGTCCTTATCTATCTCGGCAGCCTTGCCGCTGTCATCAACGGTGAGAACGCCTGCCGCCTCATCTGCCTTCTTGGCAATGGGTCTGAGCTTCGGCTCTTCATCGGCGGGGATATCGTCGCTGAACATATCCTCAAATCTGTTGTCGGAATCCTTCATTATCTCGTCCAGATCGTCCAGAGAGGAAGCGTCCTCTTCCTTGCGCTTTACGTTGATTATCCTTATCACCTGGAACACTATTATAATAAAGCTGGGGATAATGATTATCAGCATTATTCCGAAAGTAGAAGTTACAAAGCCCAGCATTGAGCCAAGGCCTGCGCTCTGGTAGATAGCCTTTGCAATAACATTATCCCCGGGTATCTTGAACGTATCCGCAGCGGGAGCTGTGTCAAACTTTACCACGTAGGAAAGCTGACCGTTCTCGTTCACTATCTGCACAACTCTGGTAAGCACCGTGGTCTCATCGACCTTGCAAAGCACCACGCTGCCCTCCTTGATATTGTCTATCTCGGAAGCCTTTGCAATTATCGCCGTGCCTGCGGGGATATCGGTCTCCATATTAACCGCCATTGTGCGGTAGAAGGTGTATCCGAAGAACTTGGGTGTGGCGCCTGTTTTGCTGAACGCAAAATAAACCACCAGCATAAAGATTATAAGCACGATAAGAACTGTTATCACTATACCCTCAATAATATTGACGGGTGAGCGCTTTTTATCAGCAGAAAATTTTTTAGCCATAATTACCTCCGAAAGCTATAATTTTTTGTCTCTTCATAATTCGATACCTTTTATCATTATAGCATATCTGTCGGCAAATTTCAAACATTTTTTCATTATTTTTGTAATTGATCTGAAAACAGGAAAATGCGCCCCTTCGGTATTACCCTATCAGAGCGCATTTCCTTGCATTGTTATTTTCAGGGATGGAGATAGCTTTTAGTCCTCTTCGTTATCCTGGAGAGCGTCGTATCCGACTTCACCGGTTCTTACACGAACAACGTCCTCAACATTGTAAACGAAAATCTTACCGTCACCGATGTGGCCGGAGTAAAGTGCCTTTCTTGCGGCTGTGATAACTGTTTCAACAGGAACCTTGCAAACCACAACATCGACCTTTACCTTAGGAAGCAGTGAGGGTTCAACAGGAGTACCTCTGTAGTACTCGGCAGCACCTCTCTGAGTACCGCAGCCAAGTACCTGTGTAACTGTGATACCTGTTACGCCGATATCTGCAAGAGATCTCTTGAGAGTCTCGAACTTGTTCTGCTTGCACACAATAGAGATCTGAGTGTATTTGAGTCCGCCTTCGGGAATTGCTGCATCAGAAGCCTTGGAAGGCTTGTAGGTCTCAACGGGAACAGCTGCATTTACGGGAACAGGCTCGCCTGCTTCAGCATATGCCTCTGTATCAACTGCCATAACAAATCCGGAGTAAGAGCTTTCGATACCGTGCTCTTCGATATCCAGACCAACAACCTCTTCGTGAGCGGAAACTCTCAGACCGATAGTTGCCTTGATGATAAGGAATGTAATTGTGATAGTGATAGCTGCCCAAGCGCCTACTGTAAGAACGCCGAGAGCCTGACGGCCGAGAAGCTGGAAGCCGCCGCCGTAGAAAAGACCGTTAAGTGCTGTGAACTCATCTGCACTTGCATTTACGGGGATAGAATAGCCGGGAGCCTTAGATGTTGCGAAAAGACCAACTGCAAGAGTTCCCCAGATACCGTTAAGGCAGTGTACTGCGACCGCACCAACGGGGTCATCAATGTGGAGCTTGTAATCAAGGAACCATACACCGAAAGGAACCAGAAGTCCTGAAACGATGCCGACCATGATAGCGCCGAAGCAATCCATAACATCGCAGCCTGCGGTGATACCAACAAGACCTGCAAGGGAAGCGTTAAGGCACATTGAAACATCGGGCTTGCCGTACTTGAGCCATGTGAAGATCATGCAGACAACTGTTGCAACTGCGGGAGCAACTGTTGTGGTAAGGAATATAGATCCGAGCTGAGGGCCGCTTGTTGCAGCAGCACCGTTGAAGCCGTACCAACCGAACCAGAGAATGAAGCAGCCGAGAGCACCGATCGTCAGAGAGTGACCGGGGATAGCCTTTACCTTTACGATCTTGCCGTCCTTGTCCTTAACGAACTTGCCGATACGGGGACCAAGGAGCTTTGCGCCGATGAGAGCGGAGATACCGCCGACCATGTGGATAGCGCAGGAACCTGCAAAATCGTGGAAGCCCATCTGAGCCAGCCAGCCGCCGCCCCAGATCCAGTGAGCCTCAATGGGATAGATAAGAGCGGAGATAACGCCAGAGTAGATGCAGTAAGAAAGGAACTTTGTTCTTTCTGCCATAGCTCCCGAAACGATGGTAGCTGCTGTTGCGCAGAACACAAGGTTGAATACGAAGCCTGAGAAGTTGAAGTTATCATATGCTGTGAAAAGATCAAAACCGGGCTTGCCGATAAATCCTGCAACGTCCTCACCGAGAAGGAATCCGAAACCGATAAGAATGAACATTACTGTACCGATACAGAAGTCCATCAGGTTTTTCATGATGATGTTGCCGGCGTTCTTTGCTCTTGTAAAGCCCGTCTCAACCATTGCGAAGCCTGCCTGCATAAAGAACACCAGTGCAGCTCCTATGAGGAACCATATACCGAAGGCCTCGGCATTGACTGCCTCACTTATTGTTGATAAGATATTTGCTTCAGTCATTTTTAATCACCCTCCATTAAAACACACAACGGCACCGTAAAAATGAGTATTCCCTGACAGATACACATTTTTTCAGCGCCGTTGCTGTTTTTTTCTTTATGTCTGTATTATACTCCTTAATTCCGCCCATGTCAAGGGGTTTTTGAAAATTTATGCAATTAAATATATTTTAACTTGCATTTTAAGACTATATTATCCGTTTTATACAGTTACTTCCACAAAATTATGACATTTTATTATATTTATCATTCATTTTTGTGTATAGCCTATTTGCATATGGGCATAAAAAAAGCACCGCAGTGATGCGATGCCCTCATATTCATATAAGATGTGTGTTGACTCAGATGAGCTGTGCGTCCTTGTGTACGCCTGTGATGGAAAATACCACCCATTCCGCAATATTGGTGGCATGGTCAGCGATACGCTCCATATATTTTGCTATCATAAGCAGGTCAAGGGCGCTGTTTGCCTTGCTGCTGTCCTTGACTATCATATCGGTAAGCTCGGTCTTTACACGCAGGAAAAGATCATCTACTATGTCGTCGGACTCGATAACGCTCTTTGCAAGGGCTTCATCGTTATACACATATGCGTTTATTGCCCCTGTGAGCATCTTGACAGCTTCATCAGCCATTTTGGGTATATCCGCCAGGTCGGGCTTGTCGGGGCCTTCGTCCAGAAACAAAGCTATCTCGGAGATATCCACCGCATGGTCGCCTATGCGCTCCATATCGGTTATCATTTTAAGCGCTGCGGAAACACGTCTCAGGTCGGAAGCCACAGGCTGCTGCTGGAGGATTATTCTCAGGCAGCGGCTCTCTATCTGCTTTTCCATCTCGTCAATGTTGCAGTCAGCCTCTATCGCCTTTTTGTTAAGCTCATCATCACGGCGCACCAGTCCGTTGACAGCGGCAGTTATGGCGTTTTCAACCATTCCGCCCATGCGCACCATTTCAAGATTAAGCTCCTTGAGCTGTTCGTCAAATTGCCTTCTCAATGCCATCTTCCTTTCATTAACCGAATCTGCCTGTGATGTAGTCCTCTGTTCTCTTGTCTGTAGGCATGGAGAACAGCTTTTCGGTCTCACCGAATTCCACTATCTCGCCGTGAAGGAAAAATGCAGTCTTGTCGGAAATACGGGTGGCCTGCTGCATATTATGTGTAACTATTACGATGGTATAATCTTTTTTCAGGTCAAAGCAAAGCTCCTCTATCTTCATGGTGGAGATAGGGTCTAGGGCAGATGTAGGTTCGTCCATGAGTATTACCTCAGGCTTTACTGCCAGCGCTCTTGCAATACAAAGTCTCTGCTGCTGACCGCCTGACATTCCAAGGGCGGACTTTTTCAGTCTGTCCTTTACCTCGTCCCAGATAGATGCCTGCCTGAGGCTCTTTTCGATTATCTCATCAAGGTCAGCCTTTCTGCGGATACCGTGGGTGCGGGGGCCGTAGGCGATATTGTCATAAATGCTCATAGGGAAAGGATTGGGCTTCTGGAAAACCATGCCCACACGTCTTCTCAGCTCTGTTATCTCAATGTCCTTGTAGATGTTCTGACCGTCAAGGAGAAATTCACCCGTGATCTTGCAGCCCTCAACAAGGTCGTTCATGCGGTTGATGGATTTGAGCAGTGTGGATTTGCCGCAGCCTGAGGGGCCAATGAATGCCGTTACTTCGTTGGGTGCGATGTTAAGGCTCACATTTTTCAGGGCGTGGAAATCCCCGTAATAAAGGTCGCAGCCCGATATGCTGAGTTTATAGTCGGAAGGCTTTACAATATTTTCATTATCCATAAAATAGCTCCTAATAATTTTATCATGCTCCCTGACGGGCGGCAAATCTTCGTGCGATCATCTCTGCAATGGTGTTAAGGAGAAGAACTGTAGCCAGCAGGATAACAGCCGTTGCGGAAGCCTCACCCATGTGAAGTCCCTCTCTTGAAAGGGAGTACATATGAATGGACATGGTTCTTGCGGAGTCGAGAACGGATTCGGGTATCTTTGCCACAGTACCTGCAGTGTAGATAAGGGCAGCTGTTTCGCCCACGATACGGCCTATGGAAAGGATTATTCCCGAAAGGATACCGCTTGCAGCGGAGGGGAGAACTATTACGAACACAGTTCTCAGCTTGCCTGCTCCAAGACCGAAGCTTCCCTCACGGTAGCTGTCATCAACGGCGAGGAGAGCCTCCTCGGTGGAGCGGATTATGGTGGGAAGCACCATTATAGCCAGCGTAAATGAACCTGCCAGAATGGAATATCCCCACTTGATAGCTGTTACGAAGAAGAGCATTCCGAAAAGTCCATAGATGATGGAGGGAATGCCCGAAAGCGTCTCTGTGGCAAGTCTGATGATCTTTACCAGCTTGTTGCCTCTCTTTGCATATTCGCAGAGGTATATTGCACAGAACACGCCAAGAGGCACTGCAATAAGCAGCGTGATGCCTACCATCTCAACGGTGGTGATGATAGAGGGCAGCATTGATACGTTTTCCGTGGTATAGTTCAGAGCGAAAAGGCTGGGTTTAAGGTAAGGTATTCCCTTTACGCACACATATCCTACCAGCGCAATGAACAGGAATATCGTAACTGCGCAGGCAAGTGTTACAAGTATCATCATTATCAGCGAAAAGGGGTGGGTCTTGTATGTTCTCAGCTTTTCCCTGAGCTTTGTCTTAAAAAGTTCGGCTTTTTCTGCCTTTGTCATAATGAGCCTCCTCAGTTCTTCTGCTTATTGAGCAGTGAGAAGCAGATATTGAGAATGAGTATGAATACGAACAGCACAACGCCTGTTCCGATAAGTGCGTCATAGTGAAGATCTGCTGCATAGCCCATTTCGGTAACGATGTTTGCTGTAAGGGTCCTTACGCCCTTGAGTATTCCCTTGGGCATTCTTGCCTGGTTGCCCGCAACCATGATAACTGCCATGGTCTCGCCGATAGCACGTCCTATGCCGAGAATAACCGAGGACATTATGCCCGATCTTGCGGCAGGGAAAATAACCGTTGCAACAGCTCTTTCGTGAGTTGCTCCCAGAGCAAGCGCACCCTCATAATAGCTGGAGGGCACTGCGTTCATGCTGCTCTCGGAAAGTCCCACAACGGTGGGAAGTATCATTATACCCAACAGCACGGAGGCTGTGAGAATGCTGTTTCCGTCTCCGCCGATATGCTGTCTTACCAGGGGAACGATAACGATCATTCCGAAGAAGCCGTAAACGATGGAGGGAATGCCTGCCAGCAGGTTTATCATGGGCTTGAACACGCCGTACAGCTTATTTGGGCAGAAGTGTGACATGAATATTGCTGTGAGAAGTCCTATGGGCACGCCCACCAGAACCGCTCCTGCGGTGATGTAGATACTGCCCAGTATCATGGGGAGTATGCCATAGCTTGCAGGCATGTCGTTGGGCTTCCACTTTTCGCCCAGCAGGAAGTCAAAAACGCCTATTTTTGAAATAGCGGGAACGCCGTTTACGAAAATAAACAGACAGATAAGTACAACTGCAAGTATGGAAACACACGCCGCAAGTAAAAATACGACGTGCATTACAATTTCAAGTATTTTATGTGATGATCTTGTTTTAGTTTCCATGCTCTTCTCTGCGGCAGTTGTCATTGCCGCCTCACTCACTGAACGTCTCCCCAGGAAGTGATCTCGCCTGTGAAAATACCCTTGATCTGATCCATAGTAATGTTATCAAGGTCGTTCCGGTTGTTTACGATAATTGCGATACCGTCCATTGCGATAGCGGTAGGAGTAAGACCAGCTTCAAGCTCGCTGTCCTTAAGGTCACGGGAAGCCATTCCGATATCGCAGGTGCCCTCGATAGCTGCCTTCATGCCGGAGGTGGAGTCGGACTGCTGAACTTCGATGGTAACATCGGGGTTAAGTGCCTTGTATGCTTCTGCAAGCTTTTCCATAACAGGTGTTACGGAGGAGGAGCCTGCTACAACGATCTTTCCGGAAGCGCCGCTTGCGGTGTAGCTCTGGGTATCGTCGGAAGGAATGTACTTGTTTGCCTCAATTACCTTCTGACCCTCGGTGCTCATGATGAAGTCGATGAAATCCCGGGACTGTGCGCTGAGGCCTTCCTTGACTGCAATGTTGAAAGGTCTTGCTACGGAGTAGGTGCCTGCCTTGATATTTTCAACGGAAGCCTCTGTGCCGTCAACGCTGAGAGCCTTTACGGTGTTGTTGAGGGAGCCGAGGGAGATGTATCCGATAGCGGACTCATTGCCTGCTACCTGTGTCATAACAACATCGGTGCTGTTTGCGATGATGGCGTCTTCTGTGGTGCGGTCAGCCTTGTTGCCGTCAGCGTCCTTTTCCTCAACGCCTGTAAGCTCAACGAAAGCGCCTCTTGTGCCGGAGCCGTCCTCACGGGAAACAACGGTGATGTCTGTAGTGAGCTTTGCTGCAGCAGCTGTTTCTGCATTTGCTGCGGAATCGGCAGCAGCAGAGGTTGTTGCAGCAGAACCGCTGTCAGTGCTTCCGCAGGCAGTTGAAGATACAGCCATGGTCATAGCCGCTGCAATATATGCGATCTTTTTTACAATAGAAGTTTTCATAATTTTCTTTCCTTTCGGGCAGCTCTTGCTGCCTATGTTATTTGTCCTTTCAGGTACAGTTATTATGATACTACCCTATTGTAAAATCCAAAACCACAGAAAAGTGAAAACAGGGTGATTTGTATTTCACTTTGATTTTACAAATATAAACAAGTCTGAACAGAAATAAAAAAATACCTGTCACCGCAATGATAACAGGTATTTTGGTATGATGTTATTCCTTTACATATTTCATTATGTCGTCGTAAATGGCTCTGTAGCCCTCTTCCTTGATGTGCATTCCCTCGATGGTGTATTCCGCTTTCAGCCTGCCCCGGTCATCTTTCAGGTTGCGGCTGATGTCGATATAGCGCTGACCGTGCCTCTCGGCCAGCTTCTTCACCTCGGCATTGGCGGCAGCTATCTTCTCATTGGTGCGTATTTTCAGGCACTCTTTCATTTCGGGAGCGGCAGCCTCGTAATTTACGGGATAATATGCCATGAGGTATATCTTCACATCGGGGACTTTTTCTATCTCGTCAAGTATCTTGCTGTAGTTGTCAATGACCTGACTTATGGGGATAGATGACCAGCTAAGGTCATTTGTGCCGATATTGATGAACACCTTTGAGGGCATAAGGTCAACAGCACACACATCTATCACTTTGAGCAGCTCGTCGGTGATAAATCCGCCAACGGCTCTGTTGTAGATAACCGTGCTGTCGTGATGCTCCTCCAGCAGCTTGTTTATGGGGAACATCTCCATAAGCGAAGAGCCTGTGAAAACTACCTGTCCTTTAAGGGCGGTCTTGTTAAGCTCTCTGTAGCGTTCTACTTTCATTTCCTTGTCTGTCATAATAATTCTCCTTGGTCTATATTATTAGAACCCGTCTTCACAAGCATATGCGCACGTCTTTTCGGCAAATTTTGCCGCAGACTGCGTTAAAAATCCTTGCCGGGCGAAAGCCCGCCTGCGGATTTTTGCCTACTCTGCAACAAAATTATGCTCGAAAATCCGCACACATTTCTTATGAAGACAGGTTCTTATACTTACAACTTAACACTAAACATCTTAACAAATCAGAATTATACCACGTCCGCAGGGAATTTGCAACCAAAACAGCTTACCCGTTTGTGAACAGTATCAGAACAGATCAAGCATACTGTCAAGATAGATCTTTTCCCTCACCCGCAGCTGATACTCGGGCTTTGTCATATAATAAAGCAGAAATTCCAGTATCAGTGCACTGCCCAGTCCCCTGCCCTCTATCTTGAAGTTGGAAAAGCCCATTGGCAGATAGATGTTCAGGATATCGTCCGTGCCGATAAATGCAGGGTTTTCCATTGCCTTTGAAAACAAATATCCGTCGGCGGAATTCGGAGCGGTGCAGATGTGGTCGGGGCAGCTTTCCCCAAGGTTCTTGCGGCACACGTTCTCGTAGCAGACTTTTCTGTCCCTGCAGCCGATATAGCAGCACTCGTTGCACAGAAATTCCGTCTTGCCCTTCTGTTCCCGTGTCATGGCACTTAGCCTGTCAAACGCCTTGTTTAAGCGAAAATCTGGCACAACATACATAAAATCATCACGCTTGGTCTCATCTTCAAACCGTGAAAAACCCGTCAGCACTTTTGTGGTGGAGGATACAAAATAAAAGCTCGGGTAATGCTTTTTAAGATATTCCATCAGCATATCCGAGCAGATGATAACTCCGCTTGCAGGCTCGCTTTCGGAAAACAACTCGCACAGAGCGTTGCATTTTCTGTCCGCAAGATGCTCTTCTCTAAGAAGCGAATTGCTGAACGTGAGCCGTGGGGAGATATGATATTCCCTCATCAGCGCCAGCACATCACGGGGGTCATGGTCGCCGAACCCCACACGTCCGCCGCCCCAGATACAGTCCGAGGGAGCGCCGTATATGGAGCCGATGTCGCACCAATCATAGAAATACTCCCTATGCTCACGATACATCGGCAGAAATGCGCTGTACAGCTCATAAAACTCAAACAGCCCCGGAAGGTGGTAATGTGCTGTGTTTTTTTGCGGGATATTCATATTGATTCACCTCGAATGTATTGGTTTTGAAATTTGCTGTTCATACAAACTAATGTTGTCAAGCCGCAAATATGTCTCTGCGAGACGGCAGCGGCGACACGCCGCCAAATTGGGATTTTGTCTCTCCATCAGACGATGAAATAAAGCTTCTGCCTGCAATCTCTAACCACTATGATCTATTTTCCGTCAATCGTAGATAAAAAATTTAGCATCATTGCATTTATCTCGTCTATCTGCTCTCCCACAAAATGAGGATGGTGCCCGCCATCCTTTACCTCATAAGCTTTTGCAGCAGGCACTTTTTCCAGTAATTCCGCACAAGTTCCAAAAGGGTCATTTTCTCCATTAATAAAAAAAACTGGACATTTTATCCCAGCCCATTCTTCCTCTGTAAGGCTCGGATGTGACTGCCAATCTGAAACTGTTTTCCTTAAATAAGTTTTCCAGTCACCTTTATGTGCTTCATAATGCCGAAGTTTCATATCTTCAATAAAATCGGTATCATTCCTGCTTATAAGACTTTCTGGCAAGAAATCCACTGCACCATCGGCTCTGGGATATGCACCTCCACCAATCGATATAAGACTTTTCACTTTTTCCGGATATTTCGCTGCCATATAATAACCTACATATGCTCCGCAACTATAGCCAATTAAATGGGCACTTTTTATTTCCAATGCGTCAAGAAAATTTGCCATATCATCTGCTATCATACGACTATTCCAATCTAAATTTTCACACATGGTACGCCCGTGACCACGAAAATCAGGGTAAAGACAACGATAATGACCTGCAAAAGGAAGAATTTGTCCCGAAAATGCTAATAAGCCTCTGCTAAAATGACTGTGTAAAAACAGAACAGTCTCCCCTTTTCCAAATTCTTCATAAAACATATTCAAATCATTTAATTTAATGTAAGGCATTTTCCTCTCCCCTTAATATATAAAATTGAATATCGCCTGAAATTATGAATTTGCAAAAATAAAAAGCAAAATAATACCATTTAAATGGCTCTTCATCAAATTCCGATTTGTCATTCACACAAATAAACGGTACAGAGCCACAAATAAGAGATTTTCCTCAAAATATCTCAGCGAGACGGCAGCGGCGACACGCCGCTCAAAGCTTCTTACCGCAATGAGAACAATACGTTCCCTTAAAAGTGATAAGCTTACCGCAGTAAGGGCATTTTTTTGACAGCTTCAGAACCGCAATGCACACAAAGAATATTGGAAAGCAAACAGCTCCGATGTATGCTTCCGTAAGAATATCATAATTTCCGCCAAATATCTTGATACCAAGCAAAGCCCAGTCCGCTGCAAAAACGAGTAAAGCAATAATTGCGATGCAAGCTATAACCTTTTTCATCTGATACCTCCGCCAAGTAAGCATTTTCCTCAAAACATATCCGTATTTACGATTATACCACACCGCCGCACATTTTTCAAGCTCAGCCGTTTTCATCATGGGTCAGCAGTTTTTTATATGCAGAGTCAATGCCGATAGCACCGAGCGGGGCGGTTATGAGTATGGCAAGCACCGCAACGGAAAGCACTATCTTGCCGCAGGGAAGCCCCATTGCCAGCGGAACGGAGCCTATAGCCGCCTGAACGGTCGCCTTGGGCAGATATGCGATGATGCAGAAAAGCCGCTCCTTAAAGCTGAGGGACGTTTTTACCAGGCAAAGCGAAACGCCTATGCCACGGAAGATGAGCGCCGCAAATATCATCGCCACCGCTGCAATGCCCGCTTCAAGAGTGTAGCGGATATCCACAGCTGCGCCTACCAGCACAAAGAGTATGACCTCCGCCGCAAGCCACAGCTTTCCGAACTTCTCCGAAAGCCTTGCCGTCACCTGCGGAACGCAGCGTATCCTTATAACGCACGCCATGCTTACCACAGCCAGCAGTCCCGAAACGGAAACTATGCCCTTGAGCCATGTCTCCACAGCCATCAGCAGGAATGACACGCCCAGAACTATTATCACCTTGACGCTGTTTCTTACGCAGTGCCTGTGGGCATATGATGTCTCAAAAAATACGCTCAGCACAAAGCCTGCGGCAGCTCCCAGAGTTATGCCCAGAACTATTGATACGGGGATATTCACAAAGCCCATGACATTTGCATGGCCGCCCTGTGCCATTCCCGAAAATGTGGAAAAAAGCACTATTACAAAGATATCATCGCAGGAAGCTCCTGCAAGAATAAGCTGAGGTATGCTTTTTTTCGTGCCGTATTTTTCGTCCATGAACCGCACCATTCTGGGCACTACTACCGCAGGCGATACCGCAGCCAGCACCGCTCCCATGACTGCCGCCTCGATGCGTGTTACCCCCAGCAGAGAGGGTGCCAGCAGGAAAAACGCCAGTATCTCGCAGCTTGCGGGAACACATGACATCATTATCGCAGGTCTGCCCACCTTTTTCAGGTCGGACAGATCAAGCGACAGCCCCGCTTTGAGCAGGATAATGATAAGCGCCATATGCCGCAGGTCCGAGGATACCGAAAGTATCGACGGGTCAAGCAGGTCAAGCACATACGGCCCCAGCACAATTCCCGTTATAAGCATACCGATTATCCCGGGCAGCTTCAGCCGCTTGCACACAGCCGCCATAAGCAGCCCCGCAAGGAAAATAAAAGCCAGTGATGTTAACATATTACTCCTCCTTAAAAACAAAAAAGCCGACAGCTTCTGCGTAATATCGCAGAAGTCATCAGCTAATAAGCGGTTTTGGTTTCCCAAGGGAGCACTTCATTCCCTTTGTTAAGTTGTATCTTGATTATACACCCTTTTTGCGGATATGTCAAGGAAAAATTTTATCCGTTAAGTGCCTCGGAAAGAGTTCTCCAGCCAAGCATAGCGCACTTTACTCTTGCGGGCATATGGGAAATGTCCCTGAGAGCGGAGGCTTCTTCAAGGCTTTCTATCTCCTCTTCCGTTGCCTCGCCCCTTATCATTCTCATGAAGATGTCGCTCTTTTTGAGTGCATCTTCCTTCTTACATCCTATTACCATTCCAAGCATGATATCAGCAGATGCCTGAGAAATGGCGCAGCCGTCGCCCACAAATGCGCCGTCGGTGATGATGTCGCCGTCGGTTTTCAGCTTAAGCTGTATCTCATCGCCGCAGCTGGGGTTTACTCCGTCAAGCACAATGTCCGCATCCGGAATGTCATGCTTGAAGTCGGGGTGCATATTGTGTTCAGTCAGTATCTCATTATAAAAGCTTCTGTTTTCCATATCCCATACGCTCCCTGACAGTCGAAAGACTGTTTATAAATTTATCTGCATCATCAAAGGTGTTGTAGAATGCAAAGCTTGCACGGACTGTTGAACGGCAGCCAAGGAAGCTGAGCAGCGGCTGTGCGCAGTGATGTCCCGCACGCACCGCAACGCCGTCGGCAGCCATTATCTCGCTTACGTCGTGAGGGTGAACATCGTCCACGGTAAAGGTGATTATCTCGCTGTGATCCTCCGCCCTGTCCGAGCCGATGATATTTATGCCCTCCATCTGCTGCATCTTCTTGAAGGTGTAAGCGGTAACGCTGCTTTCAAGCTCATGTATCTTATCAAATCCAATGCTGTTTATATACCCAATGGCAGCTTTAAGCCCTGCCGCACCTGCTGCGTTTACGGTTCCCGCCTCGAACTTGTGGGGAAGCTCCGCATAGACCGCAGATGTTCTTGTAACGGATTCTATCATCTCGCCGCCTGTAAGGAACGGAGGCATTTTATCCAGCAGCTCTTTTTTGCCGTAAAGCACGCCTATTCCCATAGGTGCATAAAGCTTGTGACCCGAGAATGCAAAGAAATCTGCTCCCAGCTCCCTTACGTTAACGGGGATATGGGGAGTGCTCTGTGCGCCGTCCACCAGCATGACAGCTCCCTTGCGGTGAGCGATCTCAGCCACCTGACGAATGGGATTTTCTCTGCCCAGCACGTTTGAAAGCTGGGTCATGGCAACTATTTTGGTCTTATCGGTGATGATATCCTCCACCTTGTTAAGGTCAACGCTGCCGTCCTTTTCGCACTCGATGAATTTCAGCACCGCACCTGTCTGACGGCATACCATCTGCCAGGGAAGCAGATTGCTGTGATGCTCCATTATGGAAACAACCACCTCGTCCCCCGCATGAACTGCGGAAAGGCCGTAGCTGTACGCCACAAGATTTATGCTCTCTGTGGTGTTGCGGGTGAAGATCATCTCCTGAGAGGACTGTGCGCCGATAAAATCACGCACAGCATCCCTTGCGCTTTCGTATGCCTCGGTAGCCGCCACGCTGAGGTCATAAATGCCTCTCAGCGGATTGGCGTTGTGCTTTTCGTAAAACTCACGCTCAGCGTCAAGAACGCACCCGGGGCGCTGAGTTGTGGCAGCGTTGTCAATATATATGGTGGGGTCCTGCATAAGCAGGGGAAAATCCGCCTTGTAATCCTTCACTGTTATCATTTTTTATTCCTCATCGGTATCTATTATTCCAAGGGCATTCTGTGCCTGCTCCGCAAATTCCTTATCGTCCGACAGACGGATAAGGCGCTTGAGAGCGGCATATGCCATTATGCGCTCAGCCTCTTCCCTGCCTATTCCACGGCTCTCGAAGTAGAAGAGCGTGTCATCGTCCAGCTCGCCGATAGTTGCGCCGTGGGAGCCTTCAACGTTCTCCTCCGAGCAGAGGATAAGGGGAACGGTCTTGTTTACCACATCGTCGCCCAGCATGATGACTGTCTCGTTCTCGCTGCCCTTTGAATCGGAAGAGCCTGTCTTGAAGTCGATAGTTCCTCTGAACACCTTTTTTGCGCTGTCCATAAGCGCACCTGCGGCATTTATCCCGCTGTGAGTGTCCTTGCCCCAGTGGTTTACGGCGATATTATAATCAATAGTCTGGGAATTTTTGCCCAGATATGCGACTTCAACATATATGGAGCTGCTGTCGCCCTCAAGCTCGGTGCGGTTATCCGAATAAATGTTGCCGTCGCCTGTCATAATTGTCATTATCTGAAATTTGCCGCCCTTGGAGCAGTTTGCAAATGTCTCGTGGCGGAGCTTTTCTGTGGGATTTAAAAGCTGTACGAGCTTTACGGAAGCATTCTTTCCGATATCAAAGCTCAGCTTCACGGCGCTGTTGCTTCTGTGCAGCTCATATACCGTAATGCTGCTGTTCTCCTCTGCGGTAAAGGAGACCTCACTGTCGCCCGCTTCCGAAAAATCCAGCCTGAAAGGCTCGTGAGCTTCGCCGCTTTTTACTGTGATGCTCTGCTTTGCGGGAGCGGTCTCTTCCCACTCCACCTCAGCGTAATTTACGCCCAGCCTGTTCCATGTGTTCACAGGCAGCTTGTTTATCTGTATCTTTTCTGACATATCAAACACCCTTTATCAGCCGATGCTGCCTTTCATTTCAAGACGGATAAGATTGTTCATCTCTACCGCATATTCCAGCGGCAGCTCCTTGGAAACATTGTCCGCAAAGCCGCTTACGATAAGCGCACGGGCATCTTCCTCGGTCATTCCTCGGCTCATAAGATAGAATATCGCATCTCCGCTTATGCTGCCGATCTTTGCCTCGTGTCCCACAGCAGCGTCCTTTGTGCGGATATCCATTGCGGGGATAGTATCCGAGCGTGACTCGGAATCCAGCATCAGTGACTGGCAGGATACGGAGGACTTTGCCTTTTTGGCGCTCTTTTCCACCACAACGCTGCTGCGGAATGTGCTTATGCCGCCGCTCTTGCTGATGGAACGTGTATTCATAAAGGAGCTTGTGTTCTTTCCGATGTGTACTACCTTTGCGCCTGTGTCAAGGTTCTGACCTGCGCCTGCAAAGGTAACGCCTGTGAACTCCATTTTGGAGTTATCGCCCTTGAGAATGCTCATGGGATAAAGGCAGCCCACATGAGAACCGAATGAGCCTGATACCCATTCAATAGTGCCGCCCTCTTCAACAAGTGCACGCTTGGTATTAAGGTTGTACATATTCTTTGACCAGTTCTCGATAGTGGAGTAGCGGAGCTTTGCGCCCTTTTTAACAAACAGCTCAACGCAGCCTGCGTGGAGGTTTGCCACATTGTACTTGGGTGCGGAGCAGCCCTCGATGAAGTGGAGGCTTGCGCCCTCGTCAACGATTATAAGGGTATGCTCAAACTGACCTGCGCCCTTTGCATTCAGTCTGAAATAGGACTGGAGGGGGATAGAAAGCTGAACGCCCTTGGGCACATACACAAATGAGCCGCCCGACCACACAGCACCGTGGAGAGCTGCAAACTTGTGGTCACGGGGAGTTACCAGCTTCATGAAATATTTCTTCACCATATCGGCATATTCGCCCTTCATGGCGCTTTCGATATCCATATAAACAACGCCCTCGGCAGCGACCTCCGCCCTTACGTTGTGATAAACAAGCTCGGAGTCATACTGAGCGCCCACGCCTGCAAGGGACTTTCTTTCCGCCTGAGGTATTCCCAGACGGTCAAAGGTGTCCTTGATATCCTTGGGCACGTTTTCCCAGTTGTTCTGCATCTTTGTGTTGGGACGGACGTATGTGGCAATGTTGTCAATGTCCAGTCCTTCAAGTGAGGGCCCCCAGTCGGGAACGGGAGTTTCGTTGTATATCTGCAAGGACTGTAATCTGAACTGCTGCATCCAGACAGGGTCGTTCTTTTCCTTGGAGAGCTTTTCGATTATTTCGGGAGTAAGACCGCTCTGCATACGGTATGCGTCGTTTTCCTCGTCCCGTATATCATATATGCTGCGGTCAATATCCGCAACCTGACTTTTTTCTTTCATGTGAGGTCATTCCTTTCCGTGGGATCAAACGCCGGCAAAGCCGTTGCTGTTTATCTCTTCAACCAGCTCTGCACCGCCGCTGCGGACAATAACGCCGTTTTCCATAACATGGGTCTCGTCAACGGTAAGTGCTTCAAGTATCCTTGTGCTGTGGGTGATGATGAGCAGTGAGCCGTGAACTCTCTCACGGAATATCTTTACGCCGTTGGAAACTGTACGTACAGCGTCAACGTCAAGGCCTGAGTCGGTCTCGTCAAGGATAGCAAGCTGAGGTTCAAGCATAAGCATCTGGAGAATTTCAGCCTTTTTCTTTTCGCCGCCCGAGAAGCCGACGTTAAGGTCACGCTCGGCATAGGACTCGTCCATATTAAGGAGTTTCATTGTCTCTGCAAGCTTCTTCTTGAAGTCCCACAGGCGGATACGGCTGCCTGTTTTCTGCTCAAGAGCGCTGCGGATAAAGGAGCTGAGTGTAACTCCGGGAACTTCCAGAGGATTCTGGAAAGAAAGGAAAATGCCCTTCCTTGCTCTTTCGTTAACGGGCATATCGGTGATGTTCTCACCGTTGAAGATTATTTCGCCCTGAGTAACGTCGTAAGCGGGATTTCCCGTTATGGCATATCCGAGAGTGGATTTGCCCGTACCGTTGGGACCCATGAGAACGTGGGTCTCGTCATGATCTATTTCAAGGTCAACGCCGTGGAGTATCTCCTTTTCGCCGATATTTGCATCGCCTACGCTTACGTGGAGATCATGTATTTCAAGCAGTTTCTTTTTCATAAGTCTGTTTCCTTTCAATTATTGGTTATCGGTATGAAAATCACCGCAGCAGCAGTGAGTTTTTTCCTTGTCGTCCAGCAGGTCTTTCAGCGTGTAGCTGTCAACATAAGCGTTGATCTGCTCTGCAAGCCCGTTCCAGAACGGAAATGTGTAGCAGGTACAGTTTCCCGTACACTTTTTGCCGTCCTTTGCAAGGCAGGCAACGGGGATAAGGTCGCCCTCGACGGCTTTGAGTATCTCCCCCACGGTGTATTCCGATGGAGAACGCACGAGCCTGTAGCCCCCCACCTTGCCGATGGAGCTTTGCACCAGCTCTTTCTTGCAAAGCTCGGTCATAATGCTTTCCAGATACTTTCTGGAAATATCCTGCCGCTGTGCAATATCCTTGAGCCTGATATTTTCATCGCCCTGCTGCTCTGCCATATCAAGCATCACACGCAGCGCATACCGCCCCTTAGACGATATCATCATAGGCACCGCTCCTTTCACAGCAAAGTTTATCATATCTTACCGATAGACATTATATAGCCGCAATAAACCGCATTCCGAGTGCGTTTTATCATAACAAGGCTGTAAATTCATACCTTTTCAATAAGTATTATACCACAAATTCCTACAAAGTCAATAGGAGTTTATAATAAGTCGTTGTATCAAAGCTGAAAATTTTATGAACAGTGCAGAATAATACTGATCACCACTAAAACTATAGACAAAAATCATCACATGATCCATATACGCAAGATCATGCTCGATTTTTTGTATAGTTTTTAATTGGTGCTTAGTATAAAAGCATTTTCAATTACAGATATTTATTTCAGTCAGAAATTTTTTATCTCACAGCCGGGCAGGAATATTGACACCCGAGCGTTTATGTTATATAATTAACCATATATATTTGCAACGGTTTAAAGCAAAAAAAAGCATAATACTAATTATAAACGAGGTGCCGGAATTGACCGCAGAAGAATTCATCGCCAATAATCTTGCCCCTATAATGGGTCTGCTTTTCCTGCTGATGACTATAGTAAAAAATGATACCATGGATCTGCCCGACAGGAAGCTGTTTTTGCATATCTGGATATTTGAGCTGCTGGAGCTTACAGCATATAACCTTGAGCTTGTTACCGCATCATACGACCACCCCACCAATATGCGGATATTTCTTTCCGCCCTGGGCTATTCACTGCGGCCGCTGATACCGTACATACTTATCAAGCTGATAAATCGTGTGGAAGACAAGAAAATATACGAGGTACTGCTGATATTGCCGTGGGTACTGGCTGTGATACTGTCGTTCTCCGCATTCTTTACGGATATCGCCTACAGCTATGATGCACAGAACGTGTTCCACAGAGGTCCGCTGGGCTACTTCTGCCAGGTGATAACCGTATTGTATATGTTCATACTGATGATACGTGCTATCCGCTCCCATATCTTTGACAAAAGGATAGAATCAAAGGTAATGCTGCTGGTGATGGCATATATCACTGTTGCCATGGTGCTGGAAGCAGCTTTCGGCATAAGGAGCATAGGCAGGACTTCCATGGTGTATAGCACCGTTTTCTTCATGTTCGCCCTGCAGACAAACAAGCTGAGGAAGATGATACCCGCCGTCAGCGAGAACGAAGCGCTGAAAAACGCTCTTGCCGATGTTGAGCGTGCAAAGCAGGAGGCAGAAAGAGCAAACGCCGCAAAATCACGTTTTCTTTCAAGAATGTCCCATGATATCAGAACACCCCTTAACGGAATAATCGGTATCCTTGAAATAAACAGCAAGTGCCATGATGAACAGATCGAGCAGGAAAACCGTGATAAGGCAATGGTAGCCGCAAATCACCTGCTGAGCCTTATAAACGACGTTCTGGAAATGAGCAAGCTGGAGGACGAGAACACCAAGCTTGAACACACGGCTTTTGATCTTAAGGCTCTCACCGAGGACGTGCTTGTCATCACGGGAATGCGTGCCGCCGAAGAGGGCATCACCCTTGTTCACAGCGACTGCTCCTCTCAATTCCAATATCCGTATGTTTACGGCAGTCCTCTTCACGTCCGCCAGATTTTCCTAAACATTTTCAGCAATGCCATAAAGTACAACAAGCCCTCCGGTCAGATATCCTGCAAGGTCATGCTTGAAGGCAATGACGATAAGACCGTTCATTACAGGTGCATCATCGCCGACACGGGCATAGGAATGAGCAAGGATTACCTTGAACACATTTTCGAGCCGTTCTCCCAGGAAGAAAGTGACACCCGCACAAGCTACCGTGGAACAGGTCTGGGCATGGCAATAGTCAAGACCCTTATCGACAAAATGGGCGGAACTATCGACATACAGAGTGAGCCTGATGTGGGAACGACCTTCACCGTGTCCCTCCCCTTTGAGATAGCAAGCGTGGAAGATGTACACACCCTTACCGACGATGAGACCAAGGCGGATATCTCGGGAATGAAGCTGCTTATCGTTGAGGATAACGAGCTTAACCTTGAAATAGCAAAATATCTCCTTGAAGACGCAGGCGCAGTTACCGACACTGCCGCTGACGGCGAGCAGGCTGTGAAGAAGTTCACCCAATCGCCCGAGGGCACATATGACGCTATCCTTATGGATATAATGATGCCCGTTATGGACGGATATGCCGCCACAAAGGCGATAAGAGAGTATGACAGACCCGACGCCAAAACTATCCCCATAATCGCCATGACCGCCAACGCCTTTGCGGAGGACGTTCTGAAGTGCAAAAGCGCAGGCATGAACGACCATCTGGCAAAGCCACTGGTGCTTGACACTGTTATGAAAACACTTGCAAAATACAAAGCCCCCGCTAAAGCGCAATAATTAGTATAACATATCGGCTGCTGCAGTTTTGCTGTAACAGCCGATTTTTTGTCTCCTGTTCTTTAAACGGCTGTCCTTACATATAAATTACCAACCAAGGATAATCATACAGCCAAAGGAGACGCAGATATGTCACAAAGCATATTGGAACGGGAATATGAAGTCCGCCCGAAAAAGCAGGGCGGCGGAATGGGACTTACCTCGGAAGAGGCGGCGGCACTGTTAAAGGAATACGGCGAGAACACTCTGCTATCGGACAAGAAGGCAAAGCCTCTCAGGATATTCTTAGGGCAGTTCAGGGACGTTATGGTCATGATACTCCTTATTGCCGCAGGAATATCCGCATTCATCGGCGAAACTGCGGATGCTGTGACCATTATAATCATAGTGATGCTCAACGCCATACTGGGCTTTATCCAGGAGTACCGCACTGAAAAAACTTTGCTGGCGCTTAAAAGTATGTCCGCCCCCAGTGCAAAGGTCTGCCGTGACGGTCATATGACAGTTATCCCCGCTTCCCAGCTTGTTCCGGGAGACATCATCTCGGTGGAGGCAGGCGACAAGGTGGCAGCGGACGCAGTTCTGCTCACCGCCAAGGGACTTATGGCGGAGGAAAGCATTCTAACAGGGGAAAGCGAGCCTGTTGCCAAGCGCTGCGGCAACACATCGGACAAGGATAACTCCGCAGGCAAGGAGAACATCATCTACAGCGGCACCATGATAACCAAAGGCACAGCCCGTGCAAAGGTCATAGCCACAGGCGTTAATGCCCAGATGGGCAAAATATCCGATATGCTCACCGACATCGAGGACGAGGAAACTCCCCTGCAAAAGCGCCTCGGAGAGCTGGGAAAGATCGTTGCAATCATCTGCATAGCCGTCTGCTTCATTGTGGCAGGGGCAGGCATTTTAAAGGGCGAGCCTGTTTTCGATATGCTCATGACAGGCATAACGATCGCCATAGCGGCTATCCCCGAGGGGCTTCCCGCCACAGTCACCATTGCGCTTGCGCTGGCTGTCAGCCGAATGCTTAGCAAAAATGCCCTTGTTCACAAGCTCCACTCCGTGGAAACTCTGGGCTGCACATCGGTCATCTGCACCGACAAGACGGGAACTATCACCGAAAACAAAATGACCGTCCGCAAGGCGTGGACAGATGAGGGCGAATACGATCTTTCGGGTCAGGGCTACCGCCGTGGGGGAAATATCCGCTGCGGAGAAGATATCGTCACAAAAATGTCCTCCAAGCCCCTGTGCGAAATGCTCCGCTGCGGAGTGCTCTGCAACAATGGCGATATTGCCACCCAAGATAGCATTGCAAGCGATACATCTGACATCGGCGAATGGTCAGCCGCAGGCGATCCCACCGAAACAGCTCTCCTTATTGCCGCAGCCAAGGGCGGAATGAGCCACAGCGCCGAAAGGACAGCTTTCAGGCGCCTGGACGAGATCCCCTTTGACAGCGACACAAGGCGAATGACCGTGACCGTCCGCACTCCCTCGGGGGACACATCATCATACACCAAGGGCGCTGCGGATATTATCCTCAGCCGCTGCACGGAGATACTTACCTCAGGCGGCGTAAAGCCTCTGGGCTACAGCACACGCAAAAGGATAGAAGATGCCTGCGCCGAAATGTCCTCAGCAGCACTGCGGGTATTGGCATTTGCATACAAGCCCAAGGGGGATAACAGCCCCGACTCGGGAATGGTATTTCTCGGACTTATGGGAATGTCCGACCCTCCCCGTGAAGAGGCAAAAAAAGCCGTCCGACTCTGCCGTGAAGCAGGTATCAGGACAGTAATGATAACAGGCGACCACAGGAACACCGCTGCCGCCGTAGCAAGGCAGGCAGGCATTTTAAGGGAAAACTCCCCCGAAAGTGCAGTCATCACGGGAGCGGAGCTGGAAAATATGTCCGACAGCGAGCTTGAAAAGGCAGCCGCAGGCGCAAACGTGTTTGCACGGGTCTCCCCTGCCGACAAGCTGAGGATAGTCAGGGCCTACAAGCGTCTGGGGCACATAGTCACCATGACAGGCGACGGCGTGAACGACGCTCCTGCCGTAAAGGAGGCGGACATCGGCGTTGCCATGGGCATAACAGGCACGGACGTTACCCGTCAGGCGGCGGATATGGTGCTGCTGGACGATAACTTTGCCACCCTTGTAAGCGCCGTGGAGCAGGGCCGTGGCATATATGCAAATATCCGCAAATTTGTCCGCTACCTGCTTTCCTGCAACATAGGCGAGGTGCTGACCATGTTTCTCGGCATAATCTTTGGAATGCCCATGGTGCTTATGCCCTCACAGATACTGCTGGTAAATCTGGTAACCGACGGTCTGCCTGCCGTGGCGCTGGGCGTAGAGCCTTGCGGCGAGGAGAATATGAGAAAGCCCCCACGCCACAAGGACGAAAGCTTTTTCTCAGGCGGACTTATGTTCCGCATAGTTTTCAGGGGCATACTCATCGGCATATGCACCCTTGCATGCTTCACGGTAATGCTCCGCACAGGCGCAGGTCTGGGAGCCGCCCGCACGGGAGCGCTGCTGACGCTGGTAATGTCACAGCTTTTCCACGTTTTCGAGTGCAAATCCGAGACAAAGAACATCTTCACCGTTCCCTACTTCAACAACCCCAAGCTTATACTTGCGGTGCTGTGCTCGGCAGCGGCAATATTCGGCGCAATCTATTTTCCGCCCCTCCAGACCGTGTTCAGAACAGTTCCTCTGAACGGTGAGCAGGTGCTCATCTCTCTGGCTCTTGCCTTTGCCGCTCCCCTCTTGCAGTGCTTTGCAAGGCACAGGTAATGAAATATAGCCAAAACACGCCCCGCAGGCTTACTGTGGGGCGTGTTGTCATATTCCTGTTTTTTCTTTCATACTAAGAACCAATTAAAAACTATACAAAAAATCGAGCATAATCTTGCGTATATGGATTATGCGATGATTTTTTGTCTATAGTTTTATTGGCGATTAGTATCAGGCGGTCTCTGAGATACTCATATCTCAGCCGCTTTTCTTCCTTGGCAAAATGCACTTCTCTGAGCTGTTCGGGGTTATTTTCGTAGCACAGCTTTTCATCGCCGAACTGCTCGCTGGTAAGGTCAAAAACGCAGTCGCCTATAACATTGTAGCAGTGATAATTGCCGCCGCTGCGAAGTATGCCGTAAACCTTTCCGCCGAAAATATCCTGAGCAAGGAATGCGGTTATTGAGCACTGACCCAGAGTTTTATTATCCTCCGACCACTTATCCCTGAGCCTTGGGGCACAGGTGTCTGCGCACCATATGCCGCACAGCATATCATAAAGCATTCTCAGGTCTTTTATCGCCTTGTATTCGTCATTTGCGGGAGGAACATCTGCCCTTTCCCAGCCGTAAAATTTATATTCCATATTATCCTTTCATAAGCAAGGCTTCAAGCGCTTTTTCAAACATCTCGTCCTGCTGCAGCGTGCGCTTGGGGCAGCCTTTAAGCCTGCCGCCGCTTCTGCGCACCTTTTTGCCTATGGCACGAAATTCCAGCAGACCCGAGATGTTCTCGTCCGAATACTGCTTTCCGTCCTGATTTATCACCAGCGCCGACCTGCCAAGGCACATTGCCGCCAGACCGTAATCCTGAGTGACGGCGATATCCCCTGCCGAAAGCATATTTACCAGCCTGAAATCGACGCTGTCAGCGCCCTTTTCCACCACGATAGTTTCCGCTCCCTCACGCTCTATCCTGTGGCAGGTGTCGCAGAGGATAACGCAGCCAACGTGATATTTTTTCGCCAGCCTTACCGTGATATCCACCACAGGGCAGCCGTCTGCGTCAATATAAATTTTCATATCAAACGCTCATTTCGTTGAGCAGGTCATTTTTCTTGTCCCACAGCTTCTTTGAAAGGTCAACGTAATACTCGTGGGGATTTTCAAATCTTGTTACCTCGCTCCAGAGCGTGCCTATCTGCTCACGGCAGAAATCACGTATCTCCGTTGCGGAGGGGGACTCATATACGCACTCGCCCTTGTCAAATATCTGCACCAGGAGCTTCTTTGCGGTAAAGTCGGTGACAGTCTTTTTCTTGTATGGGTGCTCAGGGTCAAAAATGGTGTAGGGCTTGGTGTCATCTACCTCTTCGCCATAGCAGGTGATAAGGTCGGCAATAGCCTTGCCGGTGGTCTTGTCGTAAAATCTCCAAAGCTCCTTGAAATCGGGAGTTGTTATCTTGGTAACATTTTCCGAAAGCTTTATCTTGGGGATTATTTGCCCGTCCTTTTCAACGGCTGTGAGCTTGTAAACTCCGCCGAAAACAGGCTCGCTCCTTGATGTGATAAGGCGCTCGCCTACGCCGAAGCTGTCGATGCACGCACCCTGACGGAGAATATCCTCGATGATATATTCGTCAAGGGAGTTGGAAATGCAGATCTTTGCATTGGGGAAGCCCGCATCGTCCAGCATCTTTCTTGCTTTTCTTGAAAGGTATGTGATATCGCCGCTGTCAATGCGTATGCCCGCAGGCTCATGGCCCTCTGCCCTAAGCTCGTTGAACACCTTGATAGCGTTGGGTATGCCCGATTTAAGCACATTGTAGGTATCCACCAGAAGCAGGCAGGCATCGGGATAGCACTTGGCATATGCCCTGAAAGCATCAAGCTCGGAATCGAACATCTGCACCCAGCTGTGAGCCATGGTTCCCAGAGCGGGAGTGCCCATTTCCTTGTCGGAGATTGTGCAGGCAGTTCCCGCACAGCCGCCGATATATGCAGCTCTTGCGCCGTAGATAGCGCCGTCGCTTCCCTGAGCTCGCCTTGAACCGAACTCCATAACAGCTCTGCCGTCAGCAGCCTTTACGATACGTGCAGCCTTTGTGGCGATAAGGCACTGGTGATTTATGCAGAGCAGCAGCATGGTCTCCATAAGCTGAGCCTGGATCGCAGGGCCTTTTACAATGACCAGCGGCTCATTTGGGAAAACGGGAGTTCCCTCGGGGATAGCCCACACATCGCAGGAGAACTTGAAGTTTCTCAGATAATCAAGAAACTTTTCGGAAAATATCTTCTTGTCCCTGAGATATGCAATGTCCTCGTCTGTAAAGGACAGCTTCTTGATATAGTTTATAGCCTGCTCCAGTCCGCACATAACCGCAAAGCCGCCGTTATCGGGAACTTTTCTGAAATAAAGGTCAAAGCAGCACACGGTATCGGCAAGCCCGTTTTCCAGGTAGCCGTTGCCCATGGTCAGCTCGTAGAAATCTGTGAGAAGTGTAAGATTACGGTCGTTCATCACGCACATATCCTTTCATATTATTTTTTATATTTTTACTCTGTAACAGCGCTTACAAACTTGATGCCGCTGTCCTTCATAAGCTTGTAGGCAGCAAGATTTGTGAAATCGCTGCTGTGATAGGGAGCGTCATAGGTCTCGACGCAGTTCACGGGAACGATTATGGACACCGCCTCGTTTTTCTGGGTGAAATAAGTTTTAAGGCTCAGGCAGAACTGCATAACGCAGATATCGGTGCAGTCGCCTGTGACGATAAATGTATCTATCTCGGGGTGGCACTCCAGCAGGTCTCTGAACTTTTTCTCGTGAAAGCCGTTGGTGGAGTTTTTGGGGATAAGGATATAGTCCCCCGCAGCTTTAAGCTCATCGACCACTTCCGACTCGGAGGTATTTTCGATGCAGTGGGGAGGGAACGAAAGAAACTCAGCCGCATTTTCCTTGTGGCAGTCCGCAAAAGCAGCGGTAAGGATACCCGCATGAGAGCAGGCACTGAGCAGCCTTGCATTCGGCTTGATTATATCCTCTATCCGTGCGGAAGCCATAGCGCCCTCACGGATAAATCCGTTGACGATATCCATAAACACCGCCATGGCTGATTTCTTTGACACAGCTGACAGCTTCATTTCGGGGAGAGAGGCAATTTCATTAAGAAGCGACTGAGCCTCAGCTGCAATGCGGGAGGTGCTGTTTTCGGTAAATTTCATATTATCGGCTTCCTTTCCGTATGAATGTTATATAAACATTATACCACGGCGTGCCAGAATTGTAAATAGCAAATTGGCAGGCAAAGAAGCTGCAGAGGTCAGGCAAATTATATTCACAGTTTATTTACCCATTGCTACCAATGTGAAAATCTTACGTTGATTGACTTATCTGCCCGAAAGTTGTATAATAGACCTGATAATAGCTTCCGCAGAGGCGGAGGCAATACTGCAATGTTATTATGGGAGATAATACGCAATGAGCAAATTCAGGAAACAGCATATGTCCATTGACTGGCATGAGATCGTAGGAGAAGAAAGCTACGAGCCTGCGGTGAACGCCACTCTTAAGGAAAAAGCCTCGCTGGTCGAGCGTGTGGGAATGATGATGCTTTCGGTGGGAACGGGAGCATGGAGAGTACGTGCTTCGATGAACAAAATAGCCCGTGCGCTGGGCATTGTGTGCAATGCGGATATCGGCCTGCTGACAATCGAATGTACCTGCATAGAAAACGGCGATACATATACAAATGAGATAACCCTCAGCACCACAGGCGTAAACACCGACAAGCTCAACGAGCTTGAGCATTTTGCGGATGGCTTTGCGGAAAGGGTCACAAAATACTCGGTACTGCAGTTTCATCGGATACTTGACAAAATTTCCGAGATACCGCCCAATTACAAGGCATGGAATTTGGGCCTGGCATCGGGTCTTGCCTGCTGCGGATTTACATTTCTTCTGGGCGGCGGGCCTGTTGAAATGATCCTTGCATTCTTCGGCGCAGGCGTGGGAATGTATGTCAGAAAAAAACTGCTGGAGCGCCACATCACTCTGCTCGCAAACGTGGCTGCGGGTGTTGCCGCCGCCTGCTGTACATACCTGCTGCTTTTCAAGCTTTTTGAGGTGATTTTCAACGTCTCCAGTGTTCATCAGTCGGGATACATCTGCTCCATGCTGTTCGTGATACCCGGCTTCCCGCTGATAACCGGCGGCATCGACCTTGCAAAGCTGGATCTAAGATCGGGTCTGGAGCGCATCACATACGCTCTGCTGATAATACTGATGGCAACAATAACGGGCTGGGTGGTCGCACTGCTGCTCCACTTCTCGCCCGCAGATTTCCCCGAGCTGGAGATGGCTCCGCTGCTTAAAATGGTCATAAGGATCATCACAAGCTTCTGCGGAGTATATGGCTTCTCACTCATGTTCAACAGTAAGCGCAAAATGGCAGCCTGCGCAGGACTTATAGGAATGATAGCCAACACAACACGTCTGGAGCTTATTGATTTCACCCCCATACCCGCAGGCGTTGCTGCATTCATCGGAGCTATGATAGCAGGACTTCTTGCATCGGCGATGAAATCAAAGGCAGGCTATCCCAGAATAACCCTTACAGTTCCGTCAATAGTTATCATGGTCCCCGGAATGTTCCTGTACAAAGGCATCTATTATCTTGGCTCATATGATATCTCAACGGGCGGAATGTGGCTCACAAAGGCTTTCCTGATAATCATATCGCTTCCCTTGGGTCTGATTTTCGCAAGAATATTCACGGACAATAATTTCAGACAAAGCAGCTGATATTCTAAAAAACCTCCGTTCTCTTTACTGATGTTGTAAAGAAGGCGGAGGTTTTGCTGTTACCTCTATTTTCAATACAAAAGACATTAACCGAATCCTTAATTTATTGTGATTTATTCAGGCAAAACAATTTATTCAAAACAATTCATTACCACATTTAATCGTGAGTTCAAGCCAAGCTTTTTTCTGAAATGAGCTATAAAATAAAAGAAGTCCGTAGATGACGTATCTACGGACTTCTTTTGGCAATATCTGCCAAGATATTGCAGGGGCAGAGAGCGCAAGTGCGAACAAGCTGTTTGCGGTATATTCAGAATGGTGTGAGCAACACTGCGAGTATCGTATGAGCAGCACGAAGTTTGGTATGGAGATGTCAAAGAGATTTCCGAAGCTTCGTACAAAAGCAGGCTATGTTTATATGGGAATAGCTTTAAGTCAGATACCTCAAAGCAGGTTCACCGTAAATTAAAGCAGGTTCACTGTAAATTATTGATGTATAGTGGTGTATACGATGTATACCTTTACCCCTAAATAAAAAAGTATTTTATAAATTATATAGTATAATATAAAAGTTTAAAATACCCCTCATACTAAGCACCAATTAAAAACTATACAAAAAATTGAGCATAATCTTGCGTATATGGATTATGCGATGATTTTTTGTCTATAGTTTTATTGGTGATTAGTATCAAACCATACACCCTATACACCAACCCTACACCGAATATCAAAAGGAGTGATAAATTTTGACCGAGCAGGAGCTTAAAAGACTGAAACGTCAGGCATATGACGGCAGCATAAATCTTGATAATCTCCCCGCTCCCGAATACCGATATTTTGACCGTATCCGCAGACTTTACAAAAGATACAAGTTTGACAAAAATATGCCCAAGGATTTTGCCGAACGCATGAAACGGATAGCGTACTCTGAATATATGCAGGACATTGAAGAGCACAAGAGGTACACTTCGATGTATGCACAGTATCAGTACAACATTAAGCAGGCGGGCACTCTCAGGAGCGAGCTTGTAAAGTCCGACGATATTTACGATATCGCCGACAAGGCAGTAATGATAGTGGGACTGCTCACGGGAGATCTGGGACTGAGGAAGAGAATGAATACAAAATTAAAAGGAGCGACAAACAATGAGGACATACATACCAAAATATCTTGACAAAGAGGTTTACAAGCGTGTGCTTTCCGTGGCACGCAGCTATGAGGATAACAAGCGCCGAATAAAGTCCATCGAATTTGACAGGATATACAGCACGCCTGACTGCACTGTGCATGGCAGCGGGATATCCAAGCCCGTTCAGTCGGTAACGGAACAGATTGAAAAGCATACCGCTCTGCTTCAAAAGCGGGTTTCTGCTGTTGACAGAGCGCTTGCGGTATTTCCTGATCACGAGCAGCGCTTTATTATGCAGAATGTCTGCGGAAGCACTCCTATGATATATTGTGATACACTGAACTGTGAGCGCACATGTCAGGCTATACGCCACGATTTTCTGATAACTCTTGCATCCGAGCTTGGAGAAATTCTTTAAATCTGTGCGGGTACGGGGCAATTTTCTGATGTATTATTATATCATGCAAAGAATGCAAAATCGCCTGCTCGGCACCTCACGGCCGTCAGGCGATGGTTTTTAAATTATTTTAAAATAATATGTTGTAAAGTATTGACTTTTTATTTGATTTGTAGTATTATAAATATGCACAAAGTGCAATTATATTATGACGGAGGTTAAACAAAATGAGCATGTCAATTTACAAATGTCCTTTTTGCTGCAAAGACACAAATTTTATCAAACTTTACAATTTAACACCCAATTATTTACCTGAAGAAAAAACCCCTTCAGGAGGAGCTTTTCAATATCCAGCTAATGCAGAATCATACGCTTGCACAGAATGCGGATATGTTTTTCAAAAGCTATCACCTGAATCAATGAATAACCTAAAAAAGCATTTAAAATAATATAATTTTTTTAACGATAGATTTACAATATAAGTGCAACATCCAAAGCCTTACTATTAGATAAATGCTGATTAATGGGTGTTCCCCAACCGAATGCGGGGAACACCCACACAAATACGTCACTCAATCGGCAGAAAAAGTAGAAATGTCGATTAAATCAGTGGTTACTTAGAAATGAAGATTATAGTATATTGACATGTATTGCTCTATTATCAAAAAGCAGTTTTTCAGCCTCGCCTTGTTATCCGCAATACTAAATCCTACAATAACACAATGCACATGAGCCTTTATGCTTATTCCGGAGTTGATAGCTATGCTTGGACAATAACATTTATGCAAATCGGAAATAAAGTCTGCGTACTCTTCCGAAAAAAGTCAGCAAGATTACTTTTGAATTTTTTCAACAATCTCTCTTCCACCTGCATTCAGATACGTCTGTCAAATATAATCATTGAACATTACTTTCCCCTCCACCTAAGAGAATACTGCGAGTATTGATAATCTCAGAAGGTTTTACTTCTTCAGCGGACAACAATTGAGAACCTGTCTTCATAAGAAATGTGTGCGGATTTTCGAGCATAATTTTGTTGCAGAGTAGGCAAAAATCCGCAGGCGGGCTTTCGCCCGGCAAGGATTTTTAACGCAGTCTGCGGCAAAATTTGCCGAAAAGACGTGCGCATATGCTTGTGAAGACGGGTTCTGATGTACTCCTGCTTTACAAATCGGCTGATTTCTTAATGATTCAGCTGATTTGCTTTTATCGCATTAGCTGAATTAATGATTCGTAAGAGTCATATATGCTGCCATTTCAGCATCTTTATAGCAACAGAAATATATGTTCATTACTGTATCGGGGTGTGCATCAAGCCACCTGACTACCGCAAGTAGAGAGACCTTTGCAGCTTCGTCCAACGGATAACCATATACTCCTGTGGATATACCGGGGAAAGCAATGCTGTTACATCCGTTTTCAAGTGCAATATCTAATGAATTGGTATAGCAAGCCGCAAGCAGCTCCGCATCGTCAGGCTTACCGCTGTAAACAGGGCCTACCGTATGGATAATATGATCTGCGTGTTTTATATTGTATGCCCCTGTTATTTTTGCTTCACCTGTATTGCAGCCATGAAGTGTTCTGCATTCCCTCAGCAATTCAGGGCCTGCAGCCATATGAATAGCTCCGTCTACGCCTCCGCCGCCAAGAAGGCTGCTGTTTGCTGCGTTGACGATAGCATCAACGTGCATATCAATGACGCTGCCTTTCACAAAGGAAATATGAGATTTCGGATTGTATTTGGAAAGCATTTTAATGATATCCTTTTGCAAAAAAAGCTTCTGTCCCCAGGGATTGATGATATATCCAACGCAGTCCGTCCAGTTATCAACTGCTTCAAACAATACATTCAGAGATTGGTTTATTGAAGATGAGGACTCTCCTTTTTCCAGTTCCTCATGACTTGTAAAAAGAGGAATAAAGTAGTGACCGTCTTCGTCAGCTGCTAAGTGTCTGAACTTTATCGGTATATCTTCACTTACTGAAAAAGTTTCACCGATTTTTGCTTTTTCGGGATCTCCTATCGCCTGAAGCATAGCCTCGGGAAGTTCGATAGGTACTATGACCTGCATATCATTGTTCAGTCCATTTGCAACAGCATTGAATACTGCTTCCGGTGCTGCGTTATCATCGCCATAGTACCAGTTAAAAATTGCCCTTTCTAATTCAAGTGCATATCTATCTTCGGTCATTTTATCATGTCCTTCTTTCTTAAATATCTTTATCATCAGATTCAAAGTCTTTGTCTGTGCATTTTCGGATAATCTTCTTTATCCGCTCAATTGGAAACGGTACTTCTTCTTTTTTGTGGTATTCAATACTTGAAATTCTTGCAATAGACCGATGATTATCGTGTCCCACGGGTACAATAACCAGATCACCTTTTTCAAGTGTATCATCATCTGTAAGGTAGCAATATTCTTTGCCATATTCTTCAAATATTACATTGCAGAAAATCAATTCAGATTGCCGCCGCAAAGCTTTTCCATAAACCGAAGAGTCAAGAATTTCATTTATTTCATAAAACTGCATAAATGAAATTATGTTATTTGCAAGCTCAGGAAAATCCTCGGGCAGTCCATATTTATCAAAGGTTCCGGTTATCACTCGCTGTTTTCCATAAAGAAAATCAATAGTAATAGTGTAATCCTTTGTCTCTAAAGGATTTTTTACCACATCATCAGGGTTTCCTTCAATAGTGTTGAGAAATTCATCTGTATCATATCCTTCAAGCAGGCTATCAATTCCGCCTTCTATGCAATATTTTCTTTCAACCACACAGCCTGTTCCGATATTATGAATGTAAGTCATTGTTTCGTTTTTTCTATCAATCACTATCTTTTCCGAGTAATCCCACGTTACAAATTCCCACAAAGTGCCTTCCGGAATATTTGACGGCTTTATTTTGGTATTTCGGTGGTAATCAATAACCATTTTTTCGATTCTGTCTTTAAAAGCATTCCCGTCAAACATATACAATTCGGGCATATCAAGACTGCTTCTGAATACATCGGAAATGTTATCCAGTATAGAATTTTTCGTTGGTACCAATGATCCTCTGAAGCAGAAATCCTCATCTTCAGTATTGGTAAGTATCAGTTTCCATTCACCAACATCTGTAGCCATGATCACATTAAATTCATCTGAGAAATATTCCTCCAATATTTTAAGTAGGTGAGCAGTCACTTCATTGTCGAGCTTAATTCTTCGTTCAGCAGACTTAATGTATTTTTCGCCGTTTCCGTAATTATATCGGGTAAAGAATAAACGTCCGTCATCGGTAAGTGTCAGCCGCTGTTCTATTTCATCATCGGGCATAGGACAAGGTCCATAACATAGTGAATTAGATATGAGCTTTGCTTTTTTCAGTACCCCTTTAAATACAAATCCGGATACTCCCGATTCTGATGTCAGCAGTTCCAGTCTGCCGAGCGCAGTAATAAACCATCCTCTGTTTTCCGTGAGTGTAATTTCTTCTCCATTACCCGCCCAATGGTTAAAGTAACGCCATTTTGAAAAAATAGCTGAACCAAGAAGTTGTATGTCTTTAACAGAATCTATTATTTTGTCAAGCTCCCGATAGTCGCTGAAAACATTCAAATCAGGATAAGCAGCAATAAATGATTCTCCGCAATCCATCTGAAAGCCTAAAGCAAAGCATTCGTCTGCAAAAGCTGTATCTTCACAAAGGTCACGTCCGGTGGCTTTCGTGTCTCTGAATTTGTCAAACCATTTAAGGGCAAATTTATGTATTTCTTTATTAGACATTTTACACACCTCCGCAGCTATACTAAAATTTCCTTTTACAAATCAAAATGTTCTTCTGCGATTCTGTTCAGCTGTGCCGCAATTTCCGTAAAATCGCAGTCCAGATCCAGCGTCCTGACACTTATCTTATTTCCACTCATAAGATATTGATTGTTCGGAATTATTTCCTCATCGGTTTTGGCATACAGAAGCATACCCGATACTTCATGTGGACAGTCCGCCAGTTCATATTCTTTGTTTTTCACATAGGTGAAGATCTGATACAGATTACCCGAATGAAGCTTTTTCGTGCCGTATTGTGTCTGAGTCGTGTGTGAATAATACTTTGCGTCGATAATAAGAATTTTTTCTTTATACGTAAGCATAATATCCGTCTGCATTACCGGCAGCATCATTCCTATGCCATCATCAAGCTGCCATGGAATCTGAGCGGCATTTGCAGTAATTTTCGGAAATTCACGCCGATAATACTCCAGAATGAATTTCTCATAAAGGCGGCACATTCGCTGTTCATCAAGAAAATCCATAAGCCTTGTGCTTCCCTCGGAATTGGTCTGAAGCAGTCCTTTGACCACCATCCAACAAACCGAGATAAGCATATGATAGGTCTGATTATTTCTATTGTAGCGGATATTCCAGTTTACGGTATGAAGATCTATCGGCTCAACATCACCGAAATATACCATCAACTTTTTTAGTTCTTTTTTGCGCTCTTTTGAAATATCAGAGCGCAGCAGAAGATCAACTGTTGATCTGATGATTCGGTTCATCGTTGTGTTGACGGAAAAATCATCGTATTCACATATCAGCTGCTTTTTAAGCATTGTCTGTGTCTTTACAGAACCTGCAATATCTATCCTTCCCCGCAGCGAAGAAAGTGCTTCCGTCTTTTGAATATATTCTTTTCCAAGTCCACGCTTTATTTGCAAAGATATACCTTTAGCAAGTATAGCAGCCATAAGCTCTGCGGTATTCTCAAATTTTTCTGTGGCAATATTCTTGTAGCCTTGCTCGGTCAATATCTGAAAAGCATATGACAGCATATAGTAGATATTTTGTATAGGTATCACTTAATTGCACTCCTTAGATTGCTGCTCCAATCCTTGACCTTCACAGGTTCATCAAACCAATATTCCTTTAGAAGCGGAATTAACTCATATTCCACAATACCCGACAAGCACCGGTCATCAATAGTTTCGGCGTCTAAATTGCAGAAATAGCTGTGACCAATGCAGAAACCGTCTCCAAGGGACTCATCTGCGGAAATAGCATTATTCAAGCTCTCAACACAATTTATGAGCTTGTTGAATTTTTCGTTATCAAGCGTTGTGCGATATTCACGGAAACCATCGGTTTCAAACCCGGGTCTCAGCTCAAAAAAGGCAAACCGCCTACGCAGAGCGTAATCCAGCATTGCCAGACTGCGGTCGGCTGTGTTCATCATACCGATAATATAGACGTTCCCAGGGACCGCAAACTTTTCATCGGAGTATAATAACTGAAGTGGGAGCCCTCGCTTATCATTTTCAATAAGCATAAATAACTCACCAAAAATTTTGCTCAGGTTTCCTCTGTTAATTTCATCAATGATGAAGAAATAGTCATTATCGCTGTCGATCTCAGCCTTTTTGCAGAAATTGTAGAAAGCACCTTTTTTTAATTCAAATCCTGTTTCTGTTGGCCTGAATCCCATAATGAAATCTTCATAGGAGTAGCTTTGATGGAACTGAACCATCATTACTCTGTCAATATCCTTTACGCCCATCATTGAATATGCCAGACGTTTTGCGGCAAAGGTCTTGCCAACACCCGGAGCTCCTTGAAGAATAATGTTCTTTTTATTCCTGAGTATTCCAACCAGCTGCGAATATTCGTCATCAGACATAAAAACCTCGTCCAGGAAATCGTCCTCTGTATAAACAGGATAATTTTTTGCCGTTTCCTCAACATCATCGGCGGTTTCGTCTTCAAATAATGCATTCAGTTTTTCAACATATTCGGTATATGTTGTGATGTCTGTAAGGGTTTTCATAACAGCTTTACCCGGATGCTGCCATTGACCTTTATTTGTCCAGTTAACTTTACGAATATTGCCGTATTCATCTTTTCTGTTCGGATCAAATTCATAATCAGATGTAACAACTCCACGTCCGACAAGCTGCTGCGTGCCGTTCTTTACAAAAATTACGTCGCCGATTTTCATCTCATTGGCAAACTGCCACGTTGCATGAGCAGCGTGCGTATAAGAAAGATTTGAACCAAAGGTTTCCTTCATTTTGATTTTAATATCGCCTTTAGTTTTAAAGTTTTTCAGATCACCAATTTCTCCCCAGCCAATTGCCATAATACCTGCATTATAAAACTCGTCCCACATGGATGCGCCTTCACCGGGTGAATAGATCCAATAATGAACAGTAGATACATCATCGTCTGCAAGTGCAGCACTGCCATTTTCACGCTTTGTCTGATAATCGGCAACGCCCTTTTTAAAGATATCCGAAGCCAGATCATCAGTCATCTCTACAGTTTTCCCTGCTTCTGTCAATGTCCATACACCATATACACTTTTATCTATGTAACCGGCATTGACCAAATAATTTCGAGCAAATGCAACTTCATTTTCAAACTTGTTAACATTGTTCTTGCCCCGTGTAATATTGACTTCTTCATAAGAAAGATGTTCATTTTCAATAATTTTATTACGAGCTTCAACAGGTGTAGCAGAACCGCCCAAATCACGCAAAGCCTGAATCAGAGGATTGAACCAGCGGAGAAATGCAGCCTTTGATGCTTTCTTTTCGGCAGACACAGCCTTTTCCTGATTCACCTGTTCGGAAATTTTCCAGGCATAGTATGAAAGCTCCGGGAAATTCTTATATTCATAATCACCGTTTTCCATAGCAGACCTGCAAGCGTCCATGATGAAAAGGTAATCCGCTGCATTCGGCAGCTTGTTCAATTTGGGTTTAACCGATTCCACAAATTCCGAAGGCATATTTTCTATATTGGTGATATACCACCTGTTTCTGGAATCCAGATTGATAAAATAATAAGGACGAATCCAATAAAGTGCCATTGTCAGATTCCACCGAATACAAAGCTGTTCGTGAACTATATCATACCACTTAGAAAAAGCAGCACGATTTTCTTCCGTATCTGCGTCCGATAATTTCAGAGCAGAGGAAAAAAGTTTCCAAAGGTTTTCAATATCATTTTCTTTTCTTTTATCAAAGCCATAAAATGTAGCTTTTAAATTATTGAGCACAGGAATTCCATCAAAATTATCAGGGATTTTCGCTTCAATTTCAAATTCATTTGCTATGCCGGTGATAATTGATAATCTGTTTGAATTGGTTATGCCTTTATTAAAAAGACCAAAAACTGTAAACGGGTCAATATCAATAATTTCATCTACGCTGTCCAGCTTGGGAATCTTCATATCTATTGCGGTGTAAACTGCTTTGATTTTCTCAATCAGCGCTTTTCGGTCATTCTTAAAAGACAATAGTTTTGTGGCTAATTCCGAGTAAAAGTTTATCCAATCAAATTGCATTGATGATGACCTCCATTATTTTTATACTTGATTTGTTATTGCCTATTTTACATTACTTCAAAGGTGCTTTTTAACATTGTAACATATTATTTAGCAAATTACAACAATATTTTGTATATTCTTACAATTATTTCTTGCGCATATTAAAAAATATATAATTATTACTTATTAAGATAATTATAACATACTATCTGTTTCAAAATCAGGACAATAGAATTTTATGCATATAAAAAATATAGCCATGATTTTGTTTAAAATAAACAAGGTAACTATACTTGTATATTGACAGGGAACAGGATAGTCATAATAAACACATAGAAACTCTTTACAAAATATTCAGGCTCGAAAAATCAAGGCATAACTATGAACAATTAAAAGAGATTCTGTTCCTGAAGTGATGTTTATGAACGTTTAACAATCTTTCGTAACGTTTCCGTTCCGAAAAAAGAAAGCCAATTCTGAAAAACCGATTATGGCATAATGGACATAAAGAGCAGAAAACAAATATATAACAAAAGAGAAAAATAGATACCAACACTTCCCAAAAATACAAAATAATACAATATCACATAAGTGTTTACAAATTGTTCAGGCACAAAAATTCTGTGACAATACTATGAATATTCATAAGATATTCTGAGATTTTGAGATAATTTGAGTATATTTGAGTAAACTTAAGTATATTTCGGTATATTTGCGTTCAGCTTCTTCAAGTCAATTTTCAAAAATCAAATATGATATAATAGACTTACCGGAAAGAAAAAAACGGAATAACTCGAATGGGGATGATTCCAATGCACTTGTAAAGATAAGGCAGAAAAATCTTAATCGAATAAAACATAAATTACAAGGAGGAATGTCAATTGGCAGAAAAATATAATGGCGTATATATCATCGCAGCGGACACAGGCAACGGCAATGTGAAAACTGTAATCACGTGTACTCCCACATCAGTGTCCAGGCATAACAGTAAGCCGCTTACCACAACCAATGTTATTGAATACAACGGCAGCTACTATGTCATAGGACAGGGTCACAAGGAAGTGGTCAGTGACAAAACTCAAGACGAGGACTATTACATTCTCACGCTTTTCTGCATCGCTAAGGAGCTGGCAAGGGACAAAGTGACCGAGGCAAGCGTGCTCGTTGCAGCGGGGCTGCCCGTAACATGGTATGGTAATCAGTCAGAGGCATATCGGAATTATCTCAAGCAGAATAAAGAAGTACATTTTTCCCTTGACGACGTTACATATAAGGTGGAGATAAAGGACGCAGTAATTCTCCCCCAGGGATATGCAGCCATCATTGAAAATCTCAAGGACATGAAAGGCGACAATATGCTTGCCGACATCGGGAATGGCACCATAAATATTCTGAGAGTGCGAAACAGTATGGTTATTGAAGACAGTTTCAAAACTGAGATTATGGGCGTAAACGAATGCGTCAAGGAAATCCTGAAATATCTAAAAGACAAGACTCACACCAATGTTGATGAGTATGTTGCATTTGAATTTATAAAAACAGGTCAGAGCAGCATTTCCGAAAAATATGTTGACGAAATGAAAAGGATAGTTGAGATATATTGCGGAAAGGTGCTGAAAGTGCTTGTTCGATATGGTTACAACAGAGATTTCATGAAGCTGTATATCTGCGGCGGCGGAGCAAGGGTAATGAAAAGATTTTGTCCCGCTGTTGCAAATGATGAGCGTGTAATAATGCTGACAAATATCTGCGCCACCGCAAGAGGATATGAGCTTATGACTTTGAAAATGCTGAGGGATCAGTATGAAAAGAGATAACGAATTTAACACATGTCTGCATTTTGATCTGTCGGACAGTCTGCATCGCAAGGCAGTGGATATACTCGAAAACTATGATAAGAAAAGATTTCACTCATACACGAATTTCATAGCAACGGCATTAACGGAATATACGGAACATCGGGACGATAATATATTTATCAAAAAGATAACGGAAGCCCTTACTCCAAAAATCACTGAAATTGTTAGAAGAGAGATAGGCAGTATTTATGGAAAGATTATTGTTGCGGAAAATCAGACTCCTCAGAAGTCAGAGAGCATTCGGAACAATGATATAAATGATAAAGTGAAAAATAAGAATTCTTTACCGGATACCGATAGGGAAGAAATCATAAATTCAATAGATTCATCATTCATGAGTACATTCAGTACCAAATTGAACATTGGTACCGAAGATTAAGAACCTGTCTTCATAAGAAATGTGTGCGGATTTTCGAGCATAATTTTGTTACAGAGTAGGCAAAAATCCGCAGGCGGGCTTTCGCCCGGCAAGGATTTTTAACGCAGTCTGCGGCAAAATTTGCCGAAAAGACGCACGCATATGCTTGTGAAGATGGGTTCTAAGTACCAAAGCTGTATTTTTGAGGTACAGATGCGGGAAATGTACTGCATCTGTACTTCTAAAGTACAGGAAATAGGTACTGTTCCGGTATCATTCAGGTACATAAGTATGAAACAAAAAGATAAGTAAATGAAATGTACCGATATGGTACCGGAATAAAAGTACCGTACATATAAAAAGTACCGAAAGGCGGAAGGCTGTGACCATTAATGAATTTTGTAAAATGTATCATGTATCCCATCAGGCTGTTTACTCTGCAATTCGCAGACATAAGGAAGAACTGAAAGACCACATTTCTAAAAATAGCAATGAAGTTAAGTTGCTTAATGATTATGCGGTCGAATTTCTGAAGCCGAAGAATGTTTCTGCAGACAAGTATAACATTGTCTGCGAAGAAAACGACAAAATGCGTGTTCAGAATATTTCGATTGTTTCAGATAATGAAGATTTACGGAAACGTATATCAGAGCTTGAAATTCAGATGCAGAAAGAAAAGGCTGCTGCAGAGAGCTTCAGGTCCGATTCAAGCAAGTATTTTCAATTATCTCAAGAAAAGGATAAACGCATAAGCGAGCTGGAAAAGCGTATATCTGATATTACTGCATTACTTGATGAAAAGGACAGCCGCATTTCAGATCTGGAGCGTGAAATATCATCGTTAAGGGAGCTTTGCAGCAGTCAGAGATTGGAGATAACAGCACTTAAAGATAAATGCTCTGAACAGGAAGAAGCACTTACTGCGGCAAAGGTCAGCAAGGGTATTTTCGGTCTTGAAAAGAGGTAGCTTGCAACGTGTTGAAAGGGGGTATGCAACTCTGTTGCATGAAAGGGCGGGGCAGGAAGATAGCAAGCGTAGATTTTGTATCCCACAAAATCGTTTCTGAGGCACATCCCCAGCCCTCTCATTTAGTAAGGAGAAAGCAAAAAATATGGCTAAAAGAAATATAGAAAAACATATCAGATTAAGTGAGAAGGAAGATGATATTCTCAGAAGAAAAGCAGAAAAACTCAATGTTAGCGTCTGCGAATACATACGCCGAACGGCTGTAAACGGAAAAATCCTTCGGTATGATCTTTTGTCACTTCATGACGATTTGATAAGTTTCAGAATGGTGGGAACCGAGCTGAACGCTATTACTAAGAAGATAAATACTCACAGAACAATTAGTGAAAATGATATCTCTGCACTGAACACACAGCTTGACTTTCTTGAAAGTTACACTGAAAAGTTTAGCATTTCCACACCTGAAATTGTCGGGGGAGGAGAAAATCCATGAGCAGAAATATCGTGCGTCATCTGAGATTTTCAAAAAGCGAATATGAGGCTATTTGCAGTAAAGCTGAATATTTGAAAATTCCCGAAGGTAGGTTCATACGCAAAATTGCTGTTCAGGAAAATCTGAAAAGATATGATCTTTACGAGCAGAGAAAAATCACAAGAGCGTTTTATTATTGCGGTGACTCTCTTGAACAGATAAGAAAAATTGCCGAAACAGAAAAATCCGAACATCTGCCTGAAATAGAAAATCTGCAGGAAAGATTTTTGAATATAAGCAAGACATTTGAAAAAGAAATAAAAAAAGCTCAGACCCAATGTGTTGATCTGAGAGAATAGGAGAAAGCTTATGGAGAAAAACAAAACTGAAATTATTGCGCAGATCGTTGCGTTACTGTCACAGCTTGTTGAAAGCGGGGACGAAAAGAAGAATGAGTCTGCGGCGGTTTCTGCCGCAGCTCCGGTTGAGATGCTGACTATCAAGGAGTGTGCCGAAGCAGTAACAGGCTTATCGGAGCATACGATTCGTCAGCTTGTGGCACAGGAGAAGATCCCGTATATCCGAACAGGCAAGGGTAAGCGTGGAAAGATGCTTATCAGCAAAGCTGCGCTTTTGGAATATCTGGGAATCACATCATGAACAAAAATATGAGCATTATATGCCGACATATTTCTGATTACATACTTGACTTTACGGCAGTAAAGTGTTACAATATAAATATACAGGAGTATGTCATAAAATCTAAGTTTATTTAAGGAGAATAAATCTTATGGCTACTATCAGAAAAAGAGGGGACTCTTATCAGATAAGAGTTTCCGTCGGTTACGATACAAAAGAAAATCACAAGGAACAGGCAATGACCTGGAAGCCCGAACCGGGCATGACACGGCGGCAGATTGAAAAAGAGCTTAACCGTCAGGCGGTGATGTTTGAGGAATCGGTCAATCACGGTTTCAAGACTTCTGCTATGAAGTTTCAGGAACTTGCTGAGGAATGGTTCGAGAACTACGCAAAGAACGCTCTCAGAAGCACTACATACGAGAGAATGCTCCAGCTCACCCACCGTGTCTATCCTGCTATCGGTCACTTGCGTATCGACAAGATCACCGCAAGGCACTTGCAGGGATTCGTGAACTCTCTCGCCAAAGAGGGTGCGAACGAAAAGACGGGCAAGCCCCTCGCACCGAAAACGATACGTCATAACCTGAGTTTTATCTCGGACGTGTTCAGCTACGCTGTCCGTATGGACTTGGTATCGGACAACCCGTGCAGGAAAGTGACGATACCCAAAGGCGAGGTCAAGGAGAAGCCTATCTACTCCCAGAAGGAGATCGCACAGCTTCTGACAGCTATCGACGGCGATGGCACAAAGTACCGTGCTTTCTTCTATCTGATAGCGTACAGCGGTTTCCGCCGCAGCGAGATGTTGGGTCCGGAATGGAAGGATATTGATTTTGAGAACAACATTATCAGTGTTCGCCGCACCTCCAACTACACCGCCGAGCGTGGAACCTACACCGACACAACAAAGGCAAGCGTTCACAGCGCACCTTGAAAATCTCACCGTTCATTATGGATATTCTTCGTGAGCTTAAAGGTGAGCAGGACGCAGAAGCGCTCCGTCTGGGTGATAAGTGGGTGGAAACTTACAGGCTGTTTACCAAGTGGAACGGCGAGGAAATGAACAATCAGACTCCCTACGGCTGGCTTAAAGAGTTTTGTAAGAATAACGATCTGCCTTTTTATGGTATTCACAGCTTCCGTCACTTTGCGGCATCTTCTCTTATCTCTGCAGGACTTGACGTAACCACCGTTTCGGGAGCATTAGGACATTGCAATTCGGGAACGACTTTAAATGTATATTGCCATCAGTTCCAGACCGCACAGGCAAGGGTATCCGAGGCTATGGACGAGGCGTTCGGATTTCTTAATAAAAGGAAGGATCATACAGCTTGAAGTGCAGCTGCGGACAGAAAATTTGAAATAGCGGACAAGCCCAATTTTTAGCCAAAAAGAAAACTCGCAAACAACGTAACTGCGTTGTTTGCGAGCAAGTGAATTGGTGACCCGTACGGGAATTGAATTAAATTTTTCGAGTTTTCTAACTTGCCGTGATATGGATTTTATCCCGTATCTACGGCATTTTTTAGTTTTAACGTGTTTTATAATCCTGTCCTTTATCGTAACTTTTCGGAACGTGTAAAGGACAGACAAAGGACAACGTTATGTGCATACTCCTGTTATTATCATTTCAAATCACGGAATACATTTTTGAACACCGTGAAATTTACTGTAATATGCGATAACGGAGGTAATAACCATGAGCAGATATAAGAGTGAACAGACCGCATACAGCTCCCTGAAAAAGAAATACGTTCCGCTGTGGAGACTGGATACCAACACCATGACCGTTACTCACTTCAATGCTGTTATGCAGACCGAGGAAAGCAAGACATACACCACCGACTTTATCAGATATCATCTTCATTTCTCTGACAGCCATTGCCCTGACAGGCTTCGCAGGCTCGTCAACGAGGGCAAGATCATTCAGTACCTCGATGATATGGAACTGAAAGTCAGCGAGGCTATCTCCCGTCAGGTAGAGCTTTGGAAGCAGACAGATAGTTATTATCTGAAAGCTGTCCTCAGCGGTGACACTGAGAAGATGTTCGGTCTGGAAAACTGCTTCGTCTATATGGCAAGAGAAGCTGTGTTTGAGTGTATGGTTTATATTTGAGAGCAGACGGCTGTGCCTTCGGGTGCAGCCGTTGATTTTATCATCATTATTCATCGCAAAAAAAATCTTGGTACAACTTAAATGCATAGTTATTTTCTAAGATAAATAATCAATTATATTTTACCTCTATACTATTGGATAGCTAATAACTCTCTCCCTTCTAATTCTTCAGAATTGCCATTGCCGAAGCTATCAATAATGCTTTTTATGTACTGTTCTAAGACAAAACAAAACGGTTCATACTTTCCATTATGTTTATCTTTAATCCAATTAAGTTCTTTTTCTAATTCTGTAACATCAAAATCCTCATATGCTTCGATAGCATTTTTTCTCTGAGTTACTAAGTATGCAACATTAAGACCTAAAACTTGAATAAGCTTACTGCCATTGCCTTCAGGATCAGATCCTTTAACAGTACCGTCATCAAAATACATTAAACAATTCTCAACGTCTTTTTCCAAAGGCGATATAGGAATATCATCACTTCCTTTTTTTGCATCACAATGTATTACATGAGGAGGTACTACTTTGTTTTTTCTATCATTTTCACCGCCATCGCAGGAAGCAAGCATATTTTCAAAGCAAAGTGCTAAATCTTCATGTCTTTCTTGACATTTTATGTGTTCTATCTTTGTATGACCATCATTCTTTATTTCACATCCACAATAGCAGCAAATGAATCCTTGATCTTGTAACAATCGTTCTTTTAACGTTTTTTTACTTCGTAAAGTAGAGAAACTTACACCAGGAGTTTCACATTCTTTTACAAATTCATCTGGAGGGGATGTTTTGATTATATGTTTCATTTTAAATTCTCCTAAGATTGATTCTTATCTTTGTAAATAAAGGATGATTTTCATCTAAAACCTCCTTTAATTCCTGAACATAGTAATCAGCCTGTTCTTTATTATGCTGTGCTACGCTCTGTTTGAATTTATCATATAATTCTTCAATTTCCGGAGACATCATAGAAACATCCATTTGTTCAAACATAATTTCGTCCAATGCTCTATTGTACGTTTCACTTTCAGGATATATTATAGTTCCACTCTTCATTATATACAAATTGTCGCTCTTGATTTGTGATATAGTTCCCGGCGAATGCGTAGTAAATATAATATGACCATTAACATCAATATCGTTAAGCATTTTTGAAATAGAACGCTGCCAATTTAGATGTAAATAAGCATCAAATTCATCAAACAAATAAAGAGAATTACTTTTTGCGCTGAAACTTGTAAGTAAATAAATCAACGCCATCTGCTTTTCGCCTTCACTTAATGCTGATTGAGAGAAAGGAGTATCAACCATATCTTTTTCCAGACCAATACCAATATGGTTCAGTATACCATAGTTCTTTAACGCTTTAAGTTTTGAGAATAACTCATATTCATTATCTGCAAGCTTTTGTAATTCATCGGCAGAATCAAAAAACATAAAATACTTTTTTGACATATCCTGTGTAGCAGAAACGTATTTCCTTAATGAATCGAGAAAATTTTTAACGAACCCTCTTGAATTCCACCATGTGTCAATCTCACCCTTTGCTTTTTCAGGCTTTTGTAACACTATGCTGAACTTCGACGATATGGAGTTACAATTGAACAGATTCATGATTTTGTTGTATTCAGTACTTTTATATGCTGCTGAAACAAGCAACAAAAGAGGTAGATCCTCAATATTGTAATAATCCATAAATCTTAAACCAGGCAGATCGTCGGTTTTGGCGTCTATTAGTTTTCTGTCGTATGTTTTATCGTAAGTGTCATCGGCATTTACTTTTTGACGATTAGTTTCACCAGCATAATACAGCAGAATACTTGTTGGTAATGCATTGATGTACTCGCTTCTTTTTAATACTTTTCCATCATGTAGTATAGCTATAGATTCAGTAACAAATACAGGCGGTTTACCTTCTTCTATTTGATTGTCTTCTGTAGCTTTCAATATTCCAACATTATAATAAAGCTGATAAATGGTACTGTCCAGTTCGTATTCAATTATGCAGTCAATTACAGAAGGTTTATCATTAGGTAATATTGTTGGTAATAATTTACCGCAACTAAAATTCATTGCATTGCTAAATGCTTTTGTTATCAATTCCAGAATATTGGACTTTCCCGCACCATTATTTCCAATAAAAGCGGAGATATTTGAATCCGAGAACTCGCAATCAAAGTCTACAAGGTTTTTGAATTTCTTAACTGTTATTCTTTTAATTCTCATATCATTCTCCTGATAATATTTGTTTAAGCAACTCCACCGCACTTTCCTCCTCAGGATCATTCGTCCCCAGCTCGCCACGGAAAGCACGGGCAAGTATAGCCTTTTTCATCGTATATATCTGATCTATTACTACTTCAGCGGCTTGTTTAGATTCATTCTCCTTTTTTAGAAGGGAACTTATAATCTCGACAATTACCTGTTGTTCATTAATAGATGCAACAGGTATTACAAACGCACCTATTTTTTTAGCATTTATATTAGATTGATTTACTCCATCAGTTTTTACATTATTACAATACTCTTTGGCAGCTGGAGTATTCAAAGCATAGTTTAAATAATCCCCAATGATTTCATCATGTTTATAATCGAGCTTGATTAAATATCCTGCATAGATTGCTGGAAACTCCCCTCTATAAATTGAGGTTTTACCTACAAGAACAGCACTATTTGTTCTATTAAATAATACATCTCCCGGATACAATCTGTATTTTTCTATATCTTCCTTGTCATCTGTATAAGCCAAATCGCTCCAATCAATTTCGCCTTGCTGAAGATTACCCATACGAATAACAATTACAGAACCTTGTGTTTTTGATTTTTTAGAAGTTCCGTATTTTAGAGAATGGCAAATATCGTTAATAGATCTGTTTTCCCAACTCTCAATCCCAACCCCATTTTCTTCTCTCCACTTAGCTGTCAACTCGCCTGAGAAAGCCTTATGCAGGATAGCCGCCTGACGTGCTTCAAAGCTGTCGATAACCTCCTGTGCTTTCTCTTTTGCTTCGTCCAGTTTTGAAAATAGGGATTCTATGCGTTCAACTATGCGGTGCTGTTCTTGGAATGGAGGAATAGGAACAGAGTATTGCTTTAACCATTCTGTACTCATATTTAGTTGTGCAGAACCTTTTGAATTATTAAAACAATCATCAGAAAACTTTTTTTGCAGCATAAAATAAAATGCAAATTTATAATAAATATCTGCTGACTTAAAACGTATACATGCAACTCGTTGGTTTAATGCTGCTGGTAAATATTGTTTATCAAGTAATGCAACACGACCAACGTTTCCAGTAAGCGATATTAATAAATCATCTTCTTTTAATAAAAAATCTTTCAATTGTTTTTGTTTATCAAAAGGATAAAAAACAGGATTATTATCCTCAACAAACCCATCCTGTACGTTAGTAATTCTGATTATCCTTATCCCGCTGTTTACATATTGCTTACTTTTAAAAGCATACCCGTTTTTTATTATTGCTATAGAATCTACAGATGTCCAACACCAATTATCAGGAATTTTATATGGTTCGTATCCGGGCACAATTAATGCCTGTTCCAGCTTTTCTTCAATTGAAAGATCAGCGGCTTTTGTTTTCTTCGCCATGTTTATTCCTCCGAGGTCAGTGACTTCAATTCACGGACAACACTTTTAAGCAGGTCAACAGCTTCTTCAAGCTGAGCGATAGCTTCTTCTCCGCTTTCGATAGGGTCGGGAAGTTCCTCGGCGTCTATGATCGAATCATCTTTGATAAGTCCGAGGTCAAGGCTGTCATCATGTTCGTTTTCGATCTGCTCACGGGTAAACTTGCTCCAACGCTCACCTGTACGCTTTGAAGCATCTTTATAACCCTCTATAAATTCTTCAAAATCGCTCTTTTTAAGCTGTCTTGTCTTGCCGAAACTCTCCATATTGGTTCGCATATCATAGAAAGCGACTTCTGTGGTGTTGCCCTTTTCGGTCGTACCACGAGTGAAAAACAGCACATTGGTCTTTACACCCTGAGCATAGAATATGCCCGTAGGCAGGCGCAGTATCATATGCAGGTCGCAGAAGTTCATAAGCTCACGACGAACACTAACACCGTCACCACCTGCGAAAAGTACATTATCAGGCAGCACAACCGCACAGCGAGCCTTACCGTCTGCCTTTAAACTGCGGTATATTACCTGTAAAAAGTTCAGCTGCTTATTAGATGTCTGGAAAGAAATATCGTCACGGGAAGTTCGCTCACCGCCCTTTTTAGTTCCGAACGGCGGATTGGTGAGTATAACGTCAAACTCCTTGAAACGCTTTGCACTTGGAGCCAGAGAGTCTTCACAATAGATCTTTGCAGGAACGCTATGCAGATATGCGTTCATAAGTGCAAGGCGATGTGCATCAGGGACAAGCTCTACACCGCTGAAAGCATCCTGAAATGCGTTAACTTCACTATCTGACAGAGCGTAGAGGTCTTTATTCTCAGTTGTATGCTGAAAAGCGGATATCATAAAACCGAAAGTTCCGCAGGCAGGGTCAAAACATCTTTCACCAAACTGCGGGTTTGTAAGTTCGGTCATTACATCAATAAGCACACGGGGAGTAAAATACTGACCAGCGCCGGATTTCTTCTCATCAGCGTTTTTGGCAAGTAATCCCTCGTAGAGATCGCCAAGACCTTCTTTTTTGGCTTCAAACCAGTCAAGCTTATTGATCTCAGAAATGATCTTTTCAAGGTTTTTAGGCTCTTCTATGCTTGATACAGCCTTAGCATAGATACTGCTGATTTTTGAAAGAGGAAGTTTTCCAAGCTCAGTTAAAACTGCGTTATAGTATTTTTTTAGTTCAATACCATTAAGCGTAGTTAAATAAGCCCATGAATATGAATCGAGAACATTCTTTCTGTCGTTTTTCTCATCATCATCAAGATCATCGACAGTTTTTTTCTTGCTTGCAGCATATTTTTCAAGACGTTTTTTGTATGCCTGATCAATTTCTTTCTGTAAAGCGCTTTCTTCTCCTGTTTCTTCAAGCATTTTTAAAAATAATATATAAGTCAGCTCTGTAACATACTGATGATAGGTGATACCGTCATCACGCAGTACATTGCAAAGGTTCCAGAGCTTCTGTACGATATCTTGTGTGCTCATTACGCAACTCCTTCAAAAATATAAGTATTGATCCGCTTTATTATATCATTGAGCTTTCCTGCAAATTTCTTATCAAATCGAGAGAATCCGCCTTCCATTTTGAATACAGGAGCATCAAATGTCTCCGCATTCAGAATGCTTTCGTGCAGCATATATGTTTTTATCTTCTCCAGAAGATCAAGCTGCATTTTGTTGAATTTTTCCTCAGATATGAGTTTCTTGAAAGCAGCTTTAACACGTTCTTCATGGTTATAAACAGGCGTTTTCAATACAGCCTGACGCACATAGGCGATTATTTCAGCCACAATCTGCTCATTCTTCACGTTGCTTGTGGCTTCATTAAGGCTGCTGATTGTGAAATTCTCCTTGTCAAGCAGTAGTTTAAGCTCTTTCAACTGCGCCCTTGTCATGCTGCTCGGTTTTGTGCAGGCAAGTCGGATAGCCTCGATATTATCCTTGTTTTCGTTTATATAGGTCGTAAATGCTTCGAGATAGTCTTCTGGCTTATCTGTATTTCCATATCCACGGGTAGTAGGTTTTAATGTATCTTCCTTCTCGGAATAATACTGTCCCCGCTTTTTTCCTTTCAGTGAATCAACCCAAAGGAGAAAATCCTTATCCTTCCGGCAGGTTTCAATAAAAGCAGCTTCGGTGCTGTTTTTCAATGTCTTAGCATATGCTTTCAGATCCTGACCTCCTAAGCGTTCAGACACCTCGTATTTCTTTTCTCTTGAGAGATTATTATATTTACGCTGTAATCGTGCGATAATGCGATCTTTGGTCTGCTGCTTGCTTTCGTCACTTGGACGGAATAGCTCTTCCAATAATTCCGCCATATCCTTGCTGACAGTTACAGACTTCATTCCGGAAGTTGAGTCAAGATCCTCATAAACTCTGACAGCATCAAAGATGTTAAAGTGTGTTTTTCCTATCTCAGGACAAAGACGAGTAGCACGTCCCAACATCTGCTCAAAAAGAATACGGCTGTTGATCTTACGCATGAAAACAAGGTTGCATATTTTTGGAACATCAATACCTGTTGTCAGCAGATCTACTGTGACTGCAATATTGGGATACTGATTATTTTTGAACTGTTTTATAACTTGCAGTATCTTTTTCTTGTTTCCTCCGGCAGTCTTGCCTGTTATCTTCATTATAGCATCGTTTGAAATACCATATTCCTTATAAATATCACGAAGAGTATCCACTATGCAATCTGCGTGACTATCATTAACCGCAAAGATAAGAGTTTTTTCATCGCTTTCGGGATTGATAAAAGATGCGATCTCCTCTAATACCTTCCTGGTATGATTGGGCAGAACGATTTGGCGGTTGAAATCAGACACATCAAAATCCAGTTCATCTTCAAGAACCGAGCCGTTGAGCAGCTCATTTGTGTTTGGGTCATACTCAGCTAATGATTCACCCTTTTTAAACTTCACATTATTCTCAATAAAATCTGTATTGATAATATAGGGCGGATCATGGTCAACAAGCCAACCATCAATGACCGCTTCACGGTAACTGTATGTAAAAATAGGTTCTCCGAAAATCTGCGTTGTATGCAGTGCAGGTGTAGCAGTTAATGCAATTTTTACAGCGTCAAAATACTCAATAACCTGCTTATACTTACTCATGTAATCGAGCTGATCTGAATAGAGGATCTCCTCCTCGGTCATTTCTCTGTCAAGAATATAACCTCTATGTGCTTCATCCACAATTATAAGGTCGAACGCACCGGGCATAAGGTCTGGCTTATCGGACAAAATTGTACGTTTCAGCAATCCCTGTACTGTCGAAATGCTAACCTTTGTTTCAAGATTGATCTCATTGTCGTCAATATCTTTGATCTCATATATCTGGTTCAATGTCATAAGCTCTTTCAGCTTAACATCTTTGAACGTATCCATAGCCTGTTCTCCGAGAGAAACTCTGTCAACAAGGAAAAGAATTCTTCTGAAGCGCTTGGATTCCAGCATCTTATATATTAAACCAAGTACAGTACGGGTTTTTCCTGTACCCGTAGCCATAGCAAGAAGTGCTGTCTGTTTACCTTCAATTATTGCGTCTGTCGCCTTACTAATGGCTTTTATCTGATAATCTCTTAAATTAAGCCCCGTGGTATCTTCCATAAAGGAATCATCAGCATCATTCAGTGCTTTATTTGCTTTGTCAATATCTTGCTTGAACTTTTCCTCAATATCATCAGGACTGAACCAATTTCTGATAGGGTAGGATTGGTTTTCAGGTTTTCGTGCATCTAAGAACCATATTCCTGATTTGGTACGAAGCTGTTCTAAAAAAGCTCTGCCATTTGATGCAAACAGAAACGGCACTTGATATTTGCCCCATTTGCTTATAATGTATTTGTCATGTTCAGCTCTGATGCTTTGTGCATAATCCTTTACCTGCACATCAATAGTTGAAGCAACATCTTCTCCCCATTTTTTTGCATCCATTACTGCAACCAGTTTTTCACCAATAAAGAATGCATAATCAGCAGACCCTTTACTACATAACTGAGAATCAGTAGGCCACTCGCTTATTGCGATATTTCTTCCTTTAACAGGACGAGTACCTTTGCTGTACCGCAAATTATTGGTATCTGCTTCCCAGCCCGCTTTTCTTAACTGTTCATCAATAAGGCATCTTGTCTGGGCTTCACTCCACTCCATCATAGCCGATACAGTTAAGCCACGTTTTGCTCGCTCTTTTTGTGTGGTTCCGGAAGCGGCTGTCTTTACCTCTTCCAGCTTTTGAGTCAGCTCCGCTATGCGCTTTTCCTGTTCTTCTAATGTTTTTTCCATAGCTGAAGGATCAGTTTCTTTCGGGAGAACAAACGATTCGGGATTAAAAGACCAATCTCCGTAGGTCTGCATGAACCATACAGCAAGATTATACGCCATAGAAAGAAGCATTTTGGCATCATCCAGAGAATCAGCACCGGCATGAACAGCATCATTGCGATTCTTTCTGAGTGCATAAAGGGTATTATCAATGTCATATGGCAATAAACCGGCACGCTTCAGAAGTCGTATACGCTTTGATTGTGTATTATCGGTAACAGGATCGGGTATTCCTTCAAAAACCATGATTTCTTGTACAAGACGCTCTGAAAACATACCTAACTTGTACATACAAGCATTAGGATCTGAATACAAATATTTTTCTGCCGTATCTGCTATCTGAGCAAGAGCAGGCCAGTATTTATTTAAGAATTCAAAGTTGGATTTCATATGATACCCTCCTGTTAAATTATAATCAAATCATTCACTTGATAAGAATAATTGTATTCATATATAATTATAGCACAATTCGACTGAAAAAGCAATGACAATAATGAGCATTTCACCTATTTTTGGCTGTTTGGAACTTTGACTCTAGACCGGAATCAAAGTCTTCCCTCAAAAAAAGAAAAGAGCCAAGAAGTAATCCCCTCAGCCCCATAGTCTTATTCTATCCCCGTAAACATCACCTGATAACTCAGCCCTGTAAACTCCCTGAGAAAGTCCATATCCGAGAAGTTCAGTCCGTAGTTATGCGTCTTACCGCTGTCCTTTCCCGTGTAGAGATACTCCATCTTCTCCTGATCGAGATGCTCGGTGCGGAGAGCTTCACGGTCAAAGCCTTTTTCTTTCAGGTGATACAGCACGATGCGTGAGAGCTGCACCTGCACGATGCGGTAGCTCTCGGTGTCGGCACAGTGATCGAGAATGCCCAGTATATCGAATATCGTTTCGGTGTCTTTCAGATGCTCGGTATCGTATGATGTTTCGGGGACGTACTCTATATACTTATCATTGTTGAGGAACTGCACCGTACAATTCACATAGGGAATGATCTTGAGCTGCATTTCCAGGCTGATCTCACTTCCACGGCGAAGGCTAACCCACCTCTGTGAAAGGGAGCTTACCGACTTGAACACACTTCTTTTCTTATTTGCCTGCGGAATGATCGGCGTATCGTCCTCGTTAATGAGATAATCTATCGGAACATCGAAGTATTCGGCTATTCTTGTTATCATGTCGAGGTTAGGCATACCATCATTCACCCATTTGGTGACGGTCGCAGCAGAAATGCCCAGCTCGGTGGCTAACGCTCTCGGTTTCAAACCATGTTCGTCACATAATTCATTATATTTTCTCCAAAAGATGGTCATTTTGTGTCCCTCCAATTTGTGCAAAAGGCAGAGCTTAATTCGTTCTGATTATTTTTGCTTGGCATATGCCACTTAGGTAGCATATAATATATCTTAGAGATTTAAACGTGTTATTTCTTGATTTATTATAGCACATCGTACGCAATCTGTCAAGAGAAATAAAAGAAAAATTACAAAAAAGAGGGAACCGACAAAATGATTAGTATTTCATGGGGAGAACCCCGACCATTGCGGCAGAGGACAGATGCAATTCTTTTTCCGCTTGATGCTCTGCGAACAGGTGTTCATGACGATACAGGCAATCCTAGCAACTTCTTTCACCAACATGGAAATGGATAAAAAATAACTGCCTTAACTTCGTCAACACGTAGATAGGGCAGTTATAAATATTACTTTTTCTTTGGATTGTACTTATATCTGACATTATTTCCACTTTCATTCGCTACAATAGTATCACCAGTTTCGGGAGATTTTAATGTCATGCTATTATTTTTATTTTTTTGCATTTCGAGGGGGACTTTTTGACCAGGTAATAAATTACTATAAATCTCACCTAACATTTGAATTGGTGTAATAGGTGCTACAGGAGAATTAGAATCGGGCTCATTTCTCTTAGGTAGCATTTTATCTTTTTTATCTTTTGAACTCATAAAAATCCTTCCTTTCGAAAAATTATTTGTCAGACCATTTTTTCCTTAATAGCATCTGATTGCCTATAGGCTCAACTTCATCCCAGCCAGCCTCTTTAGCATTTTTGACAACCGCATCCTTTACTGAATCAACAATTCTTGTCTTTTTATCTCCAGTGTTTTCCTGATTATACAATCCAAGAACCTGGGTTGGACTAAGAATAACAGCCGGTTCATTTTGACTACGGTCAGCAGGGTCTGGCATTACAAACTTGCGTGGCATTATTATCGCCTCCTTAATGTTATAGTACTAATCAATACCTCAGTACGCAATATGCACCTTGGTACACATTGTGTACTTACTAATTTTATTATACAAGAAGCAAACATAAATGTCAAGCCGTAAAGAATAATTTGTTAATATGCACAAATGTTTAGCGGCGATGATACATTTTTTGTTTGTACTACTATGACAAAACGTTTGATACGCTCCTGAGAGCGTTTAACCTCGCTCATTATTACCGCTATCAGGCGATATACGGGTTCAGCGTCAACGCTCCCGACGGGAACATCGTCAAGGCTGAAAAGATCATCCAGATGTTCAAGACAAAAGAGATCAGGCAGGGGCTGAAATCTGAGCTGTATCATTCCTGCAGATGCAACCTTTTTTCAACAGCAAAGGACTTCTATTCGGCACTCGATACTTTGGCGGAGTGTGGCTACATCGCTTACGAAAATGTGACCGCCGCCAACAACAAGAAGCTCAGATGGTCTATGTGAATCCCCATATCTGATCTCACCGGATTTTGTGGATTTTGGGAACTTGACTTTTGAAATAGCGATATAGCTTTCTTTTCAGGCGACAGAGGTAAATGTTGCTTGCTGTTGGTTGATGTTCTTTGAACTCAATCTGTACATCTTTGAAGGAAAGGTTATGGACATTTTTGTCCGCCACTCCAACTATGAGTGCTGAAATCCTATTGGACTTTTTGTCCATTAGGGCATCGGTAATATCAACATTTTTATGGAAAGGGGGTGAGGAATATAGTCGATATGGAAAAGATTGAAACGCTGACTTCTCTGCTTGAAGAAAGAAGCGGTCTTGATATTCGTGAAGCTGTTGCTCGCAACATTCACTATCTCAACGGTTATGAGAGCTTTCTCTATAAAAACGAGATAGAGTATCTGCTCGAAACTCTCGGTGTCGAGGAGGAGCTTCCGTTCTAAAATCGTGACTGGCTATTATTCATTTTTGAATAATAGTTTGTAAGAAAAATCAGCATTGGCTTTCGCTCATTTTCGAGATTTAGGTTTTGAAAAAATCATCATTTTTGAAATGTCGATTTTCAAAAATTGTAATGCGGATTTTTGAATAAATGCGCCCACATTTTTGGCTGCTCCGACAGCCGTTCTTCTCCCGTCAGGGATAGCCCCGCAGGGCGGAGTAGTTCTTGGGGCGGTCTTATGCTGCCGCAAGTACTACGGAGTTACAAGCGGCGCACTCGCCCTTTGTAAGAGGTGCTTCGCACCCTTTTGCTTGCCGATATACTTATCGTTGCAAGCTCTCTCATAAGCCCATCAGGGGCGTTCATTATATCACAGGCGGTGAGCCTCGTGATATGATTCTTCTTCCGCATCAGCGGTCAATTTGAAAGGTGGTGATGCCTATGTTTTGATGATTGGATTTCGTAGATAGAGATAAGTAAATCCAATGAAAAAAGAAAGGCGAACTATGAAAGAAAAGAGAATATCTTTCGGTCAGGGACACGGTTCTCTGGCTCACAATAACAGGGAGTTTATGGCGGCGAATGTTGACCCTCTCCGCACTCCGCAAAACATCACCTTCGTGCGTCAGCCGATAGGCGAAGCATACGATCAGCTTTTTGCTGAATCCACTGCACGTTACAACGCCAAGCAGAAGCGTAATGACCGCAAGGTTCACGGCAGCTATTACGAGCATCTCTTTGGTGTAAAACCTTGCAACACTGTCCGTACTGCCGCCGACAAACGTAAGAGCTTTTATGAGGACGTTGTGCAGATCGGAAAACGTGAGGATTCGGGATACGGCACTGAGGACTTTCAGCTTGTAGCTGACTGCCTGAAAGAGTACATGGAAGGTTTCCGGAATCGCAATCCAAACTTCTATGTTTTTAACGCTGTTCTGCACATGGACGAAGCCACCCCGCATCTGCACATCGACTACATTCCTGTCGGTCATTACAAGCGTGGTCAGGACGTTCAGAACGGTATCGCCCAGGCTCTGAAAGAAATGGGGTATGGCGAGGGTAAGCAGGCTATTGCCCGTTGGCGAGCTGCTGAGGTGGAAGTACTGAATAAAATCTGCCTTGAACATGGTATCAAGCCACTTGCTCCCGAAAAGGCGAGAGGTACGCTGGAAGTTGAGGAGTACAAGGAACAGCGTCGTCAGGCTGACGAACTGGCAGAGCAGAATGCTCAGGTCAAAGCGGAACTTGTCGAAAAGCGAGAAATGCTTAAAGCTGTCAAGGAGAAAACTGCTAAACTGGCGGAGATCGACAGCATTGAAACGGGAAAGACCGTGTTCGGCGGTAAGGTTACAGTGTCACAGGAGGACTGGCAGAACGTCGCCGACCTTGCAAGGAAAGAAGTTGCATCGCAGAAGCAGACAAAGAAGTTCCGTAAGGAACGCGATGAAGCTGTACGGGAGCGTGATGAACTGAAAGCAAAGCTGTCTGCTGTTTCTTCGGAGCTTGCCACTTACAAGAAAGCTGAGGAGCAGAAAGGACTTTTCACCCGTAAAAAGCTGAAAAAGGAAGCGGCACGAATCAGCCGTGAGGACGAGCTATCCCGCAAGTTGAAAAAGGCTGAGGCTTTTATTTCTGCCTGCGGACTGAGTTCCGACTTTCAGCAGTACAAGTACAACAGCACTACAAGAAAAAACGTGCTGGAATAACATATAAACAAGATAGAAAGCAGGGGAAGTACCTGCTATGGAGGTTTTTACAACTATGACAACAAGCAGAAAGAACGAGCTTATCGCTCAGCTCGTGAATATCCTGAGTGAACTTATCGAAGCCAATGATCCCGACCAGGTGTCTGAGGTCAAGTCCGAAGCTGTGGAGATGCTGACCGTCAAGGAGTGTACCGAAGCGGTCAGGGGATTGTCCGAGCATACCGTCCGCAAGCTCATCAAGCAGGGTAAGCTGCCATATCTGAGAACAGGTGACGGCGTGAACGGCAAGATGCTTATCAATAAGGCAGACTTGCTTGCCTACTTCAACGGACAGACAGCAAACAGATAAATCTGTACGCTGAGAACTGCGATTTTACGCTGTTTGAGCGTCAACAGACAGAAAATCCACAAACACCACAGAACAAAGGATATAGATTTCGGCATACTCCCGAAAAAGATAGAAAAAACTCTTGACAAAAGCCCGATAGTGCGCTAACATTAGAGTAACAGGAGTATGCCATAAAATCTATGTTGACAGAAAGGGAATCAACTTATGGCTACGATAAGAAAAAGAGGAAACTCCTATCAGATCAGAGTTTCCTGCGGATATGATACATCAGGTAATCAGGTCGTGCAGACCATGACATGGAAGCCTGCGGACGGTATGAACAAGAAGCAGATCGAGAAAGAGCTTCAGAAGCAGGCTATTCTTTTTGAGGACAAGTGCATGAAAGGTCAGGTCACGGCGAATATCAAGTTTCAGGACTTCGCCGAGCAGTGGTTTGAAGAATATGCAAAGCTCAACCTCCGCAACACTTCCTATGAGCGTATGAAACAGCTCACCGTGAGGGTGTATCCTGCGATCGGACACCTCAGACTTGACAAGATCACCAGCCGTCATATCCAGCAGTTCATCAACGATCTGGCACTTAACGGCAAAAGCCTGAAAAACGGCAGACCGCTGTCGAGAAAGACAGCCGTTCATCATCTTAGCTTCATCAGCGATGTGTTCAGCTACGCTGTGAAGATGGAAATGCTCACCGATAACCCCTGCAAGCGTGTTACCGTTCCGAAGGGCGAGAAGAAGGAGAAGGACATCTACACTTTGGAAGAAGTCGCACAGCTCTTTCAGCTCCTTGAAACCGCACCGCTGAAATACCGCACTTTCTTTACTTTGGCGATATACAGCGGATTCAGACGTGGAGAAATGCTCGGTCTTGAATGGAAGGACATTGACTGGGAGCATAACGTTATCAGCGTCCGCAGGACAAGCAATTACACCGCTTCAAAGGGTATCTACACTGACACTACCAAAACAAAGAAGTCTCAGCGTTCGCTGAAATTCCCTCAGAGCGTCATAGACTTGCTCCGTGAGTATAAGGCAGAACAGGACAAGGAACGTGAGAAGCTCGATACGAAGTGGCAGGACTATGACCGACTGTTCGTGAAGTGGGACGGCAGACCGATGAACAACAACACACCGTATTTCTGGCTGAAAGAATTCTGTGAAGAAAACAATTTCCGTTTCTGTGATATACACTCCCTGCGACACTTCTATGCCTCGGCTCTCATCAATGAGGGCGTAGACGCAGCCACCGTGTCGGGAGCGTTAGGTCACTCGACGATAACTACAACGACTTCTATCTACTGTCATGTGTTTAATCAGGCTCAGGCGAGAGCAGGAGATGCTATCGCATCGGTGCTTGACTTCAAGAAGCTCTCCGATGATACCAAAGGACAGCCCGAAGCTATATAAAGGACAAGTAAAGGACAGAAGCCGTATCAGGGTAAAAAAAGAACTCTCAAATGACGTAATATCGTCATTTGAGAGCCTTGTGTTTGGTGACCCGTACGGGAATTGAATTAATCCGCACACCTGATGCGGTCTTTAGTAAAATGCGAAAAAGCCCGATTTTGCGGCGTTTTTGAGCAATGCAATTGTAGTGATTTTAAGCCGATTTCGGTGATTTTTAGCACAAATAAGTGGCAAACAAGTGGTTGAAAGTGGCGCATTTCTACCAGGAAGAGTACCGTATGCGTAATGACAGTAGGCGGTCATTTCTCAGAAGCGGTTTATCGAGTGAGGTCATCTACCTTGCGAGGCGGAAGCACAAGTCATGTTAAGCTGATATTATATCATTTATTTGTCAGATAGTCAATCATTCAACAATTCATGAAAACATTAATCCTATCATCTTTTGTATGCTTTGCATATATTAGGGGGTATGTTTTCTACGTTCCAAATCTTAACTGTCCAATAATTTACACCACAAATTTCTGAGAATGTGATATAATACAGATAAAGCAAAATCAGGATGGAGGTACAATATGAACTTTGACAATCACAATAACAATGAGGATATGTTTGAAGATTATATGGTGTATAAGATGTCTACAGAAGATACACCCTCCTCATCTGTCAGACACGATTATTCCGGCGCAAAGAAAAAGAGTGGCTCAATTTTTGGAGCAGTTATAGGAGCGATACTATTTCTGCTGTTATTAAGTTTTATAATTGAAGCATTTGAGCCCAGATGTGCAGAACCCGGCTGCAGCAACGAGGTTAGCAGCGAAGGCGATTACTGCACCATACATAGGATGCAGCACAGCTTATGTTTCAGGTGATCTCCGAGTGCTATGAGCGCAGGAGCCTCATAATAACCTCCAATCTGGAGTTCTCAGGCTGGAACACGGTGCTTGGCAACAACCGCCTGACGGCGACTCTGATAGACCGACTGGTGCATCATTCGTATATTGTGATATTCTCAGGAGAAAGCTACCGCCTGTAGCAGTCGATGAAGCGTCAGAAAACAGCCCGTAAGAAGTGAGCAAAGTACCTGAATTTACAAAAAGGGCTCCAAAAATGCAGAACAGGAGCTCGCTAAAGGGCTTCAAAAATACACAACAGGGGCGCTCCATCTATGCGCAAACCGAGCCCCCACACGTTAATCTTGTGCTGATTTGGCTATGCACTTTTTCGAGCCCCTTTTATGCACTTTCTGCTTGACAAACACACGGTAAGAGAACGGAATATATCGGGGCTTATGAATGAATATAAAGGGAGAGATACTATGAAAAACAGCGTTAAAAGAACAACAGCAGCTATACTGGCGACAATGATGATAGGCACAGGAATGTATGCACCTATCACCGATCACGGAGCTTGACCTTACAGAAGAATACGAGACATATATGAAAGGAAATGATAAAAATGTTAGCACTGAAAACAGGTGACAGCTTTTTTGAGATAGATTTTTCACGCAAATGTTATGCGGCAAATCGTTCATCGGTCACGCTGTATAAACTCTGCTTTGAGAGCAGTTATATCAATCTCGGCAAGGTCTTTGAGGGAACAATAATGGAGTGCAAGCAGTTTGTGTATGATAATATCGCACACTTTGACAACCCTGCTGAACACTATTTTGGCAATTATCCTGCACTTGTGCAGCAGTGCGGGAGTAAGAACAGCTCTGTGTTGTAAATGTAAAAAGCCTAATTAACATTGTCGAAGTCAAGTCGAATTTTTAGTTTGGTAACAGAACTAAAATACGCATTACAGTCTGATATGTACTGTCTTATAGAGTAAAACATATCGAGACTGAAAAGAACGAGATCGAAAAGCTTAGAAATGTGGGAACAGAATTGCATAAAAAGATGCTTGAAAAGGGTTGACAAAAGCATTGTAATATGATATAATATAATTGTTGAAAGATAACGCACCCCGTTCAGCGTTGAATAAATGTACGGCATATGATAAATTGCAGCGAGTCTGCTGCGTTCGGACATAAGTCACATAAGGCAGCTATCCTTTTGGCTTCCCCCGACGAAATAGACCTTTATAGCCTTGCCACTTTCGGCAAGGCTATTTTTATAAGGATAAGTAGCATAATTATGAAAAAGAGTGAGATTGTTGAAGGTTGTTGCTATAAGCTTGATCCAGTTATTGAAAATCTTGATTTTATAAAGAAATCGACTCAGGACATCTTTTGAAAAACAAAGGGCGACCATATATGGTTGTATTTTGTAATAAAGAAGATAGCACTATTTGGGTAGCACCGCTATTGTGTTTGTCAAGCAGAAAGTGCATAAAAGGGGCTCGAAAAAGTGCATAGCCCAGTCAGCCTGACCCGATCGTCATTTCCTTGGAGGTTCTATGCCACATAACCTGTACAAACTCGCAGAGCTTAACTGTTGTTCAAATTCATCGTTCGTAAATTCCGGTGAGGTCATAGCGGAATGGTAAAGTTTCTCTGATTTAGCCAAAAGTGTTCGCTGCTCGACGAACCTTTGAAAGATAAAAGAAGCCTATTTTAAGGCGTATTTACGTTGTTTACCCACCATACGAAAGTGTGTTACTATTTGGCAAGACGACAACGCTTTCTGTCTGCCGTCATATGTTTCAGGAGTATCAGGTCAAAGCCTGCGACGCTGTTGCAAACGCTTTGAAATTCAATAGCGGCTCATAACAGCAAAAACGAAGTCGGAGCTTCGGATTTACATACTTATTTTGCAGAAAATACTTCGATTTTGCGGCGTTTTTGAGCAATGCAATTGTAGTGATTTTAAGCCGATTTCGGTGATTTTTAGCACAAATAAGTGGCAAACAAGTGGTTGAAAGTGGCGCATTTCTACCAGGAAGAGTACCGTATGCGTAATGACAGCAGGCGGTCATTTCCTAGAAGCGGTTTATCGAGTGTGGTCATCTACCTTGCGAGGCAGAAGCACAAGTCATGTTAAGCTGATATTATATCATTTATTTGTCAGATAGTCAATCATTCAACAATTCATGAAAACATTAATCCTATCATCTTTTGTATGCTTTGCATATATTAGGGGGTATGTTTTCTACGTCCCAAATCTTAACTGTCCAATAATTTACGCCACAAATTTCTGAGAATGTGATATTTGAGCAGTAACTTCCTGTACAATTCTGAACAATACTGTATAGTCCTGTACAATCCCGAAAAATCGTCACTTTTCTTGGTAGAAGCCAAAAAAGTCCGAAATCACGCAAAACTGAAAAAATCTGAAAATCATCAAAACTTGGTAGAAAATCGGTAGACAAACCATTCTACCAAAGTTGGTAGAAAACCAAAAAAGTTGGTAGAAAGCCTGTTGACAAGGATAGCGGATAGTGTTTCGTATCGAAGCGCTGTCCGCTATTTTTTTGCCCAAAATTGAATATGTGTACAACGCTTCTCAGCAATGAGGAGCGTTTTTCTTTTTCAGAATGAATGTCAAGGAGGTCTTTCTATGCCCAACGCATTACCCGAAGCAAGAGCATTTGATGTGCCTGATTTTTTCAGGTTTCAGAAAAAGGAGCAACGAGATGTTCTCGATGCTATGCTCAACAATGAAAACAATGACTACTCTACTGTCGATGAGCTGGCGAAGTCTGACCGGCTGTCGCAGTATTCCTATGAGGTGATCGGTGATGCCGTCGAGTATCTGACAGGCAGAGGTTTTCTCCATAAGGTCGAGAAGCCTTACGGGTGTGTCTATGCGGTAAACAAGCTGAGGATACCCCATATGATGTTCAACTATACTTTGTAAAGGTCAGAGGTGAGAAAATGGGCGCCTCCCCCAGAAATTCATTCAGTTCCTCCAGCTGCCGATTTTTCTTTTCAAGCTCTTTTATCCGCTTGTTTGCTTCCTTCAGCTGCTGCGCAAGGCTAAGGGATTCTTCGGGTGTACGAGTGCCGGCACCTGTGTCTATTTCACCGGCTTTGGCTTTGCTTACCCATGTCCCGATAGTTCCTTTGGGTATGCCAAGCTCCTCGGCTGCCGCCTTATTTCCTATCTCTTTTGCAAGCTTCACCGCTTCTTTTTTGTATTCCTCACTGTACTGTTTTCCTGTTCCCATTCTGAACACAACCTTTCTTCTTTTATTATATTTCGGTTTTGCTGGTTGTGTCAAGTTTTATTATACTACATCACTTCCTTGTCGCAGTTAGAGCGTGAACAGCTCAAACTTCGTCAGTGTATATACCGCTCCCCCAGCCACAGCTGCACGGACATTCTGCCACACCTCGTCGCTGACTGCCCACGGCACTGCACGGAAAATATGATATACTTGATATGGCACGTCAAAGACGTGACTACATATCAAGGAGGTCTATCATATGGTGGACTACAAAGAGTTACTCAGGCTGACCGGTATGGGATACAGCTTGAGACAGACCGCAGCAAGTGTGGGACATTCTCATCATACTGTGAAGAATGTTCTGGAGCTTGCAGAAAAGCACGGAGTAGAATGGCCTATCGATGAGGATGTGACTAATGCAGAACTCGAAAAGCTGTTTTATCCGGAAAGAAGAACAGTAGGCAGACATTATGCCAAGCCTGACTACGCCTACATCCACAAGGAGTTGTCCAAGAAGGGCGTGACACTCACTCTGCTTTGGCAGGAGTACTGCGAGCGTGCACACGCAAACGGCGAAACGCCCTACATGAGCACGCAGTTTGGTGACAAATACCGCCGCTGGGCGCGTGTTACTAAGGCGACTATGCGTGTGACTCACAAGCCGGGTGATACAATGCAGGTCGATTGGGCTGGCGGAACTATCCCTTACTACGACTCTGTTACCGGTGAGGAGTACAAAGCATATCTTTTCGTGGCTGCGTTACCTTGCAGCAGCTATCTCTATGTCGAAGCCTGCACTGATATGAAGCAGGAGAATTGGCTTATGTGCCACGTTCATGCCTATGAGTATTTCGGCTGAGTGACAAGAGTTCTCGTCCCGGATAACCTCAAGACAGGCGTAACTGCAAACACGCGCTATGAAACACAGCTTAACGAAAGCTACCGTGAGCTTGCAGAGTATTACGGAACTGCAATCGTTCCTGCTCGTGTAAGAAAACCGCAGGACAAAGGGCTTGTAGAACGTTCTGTTGGCTTTTCGACAACGTGGATAACTGCCGCTCTTCGTGAGCGCAAATTCTTCTCGTTTGCAGAGGTCAAAGAAGCTGTTGCCGAACGGCTTGAAGTCATCAACACAAAGCCTTTCCAGAAGCGTCCCGGAAGCCGCAGAGAGGCATATCTTTCTGAGGAGAAGGAGTTCATGCTTCCGCTACCGAAACAGCCGTATGTGCCTTCTGTGTGGAAACAGCAGACTGTCGGTAATGACTATCTTATCTCAGACGGAATGAACAAATACTCTGTGCCGTTTGACCTCATCGGCGAGCAAGTACAGATCAGGCTCACTAAAGACTTGGTGGAAATATATTTCAAAGGCAGCCGTATGACTTCACATAAGCGTCTTGAAAAATACAGCGTTCAACCTGTTGTGAAACCCGAGCATATGCCTGCAAATCACCGTGAGTATCTGAGTTGCAATGCTGATGAATTCAAAAAATGGGCGGCTGCCATAGGAAAGTCTACCGAAGAAATCATAAAGTATTTTCTGTCATCCGGAAACGTACCTGAACAGGGCTACAAGGCATGCGCAAGCCTTACAAAGCTCGGAAAACGTTACGGAAAGAAGAAACTGGAAGCCGTTTGCGAGCGTATGCTGGCGTTCTCTTCATCGCCTTCCATACGCACGATAACAACTCTCTTGAAGAACATTAAAGAACCTGAAAAGCATATGGAAAAAGCCGAAAACAGCAACAACTACGGCATTACCCGAGGCGCTGCCTACTGGAAGAAGGGCGGTGACGGTAAATGATCAGCAATACGATAGACGTCTGAGAGCTATGAAAATGAATGCTCTTGCCACTGAATTGGAGCGACAGTTAGAAGATCCCGAAAGCTACAAGCAGCTTGGTTTTGAAGACAGATTAACACTCTTGGTCGACGCTGAATGGAATCGTCGACAGAACAACAAGCTCACACGATACATCAGAAACGCACACTTTTCTGATGCCAATGCAACTATTGAGGGCATTGAATACATCGAGGACAGGCATCTCGACAAGGGAAAAATGCTGCGCTTTGCAACCTGCAATTATGTTGATGAGGGCAGACATATTATCCTCAAGGGTGCTTCCGGAAATGGCAAAACATACATTGCCTGCGCTCTCGGAAATGCTGCCTGCCGAAAATTCAAGACCGTTCGTTACATCAGACTTCCGGACTTGCTTGATGAGCTTACGATTGCAAGAGCTAACAATGAGTTCAGCAAGGTTATCAAGGCGTACAAGAAGGTCGATCTGCTTATCCTTGATGAATGGCTGATACGCAAACTGACACCGAATGATGCTTTCAACTTACTGGAGATAATCGAAGCAAGGATCGAAAAGTCAATGATTTTCTGCACGCAGTATCATTCAGAGGGCTGGTATGAGCGTATCAATTCCGACCCTGATAATGACAGCCCGATATCCGATGCGATAATTGACCGAATTGTCAACAATGCCTACGACATAATGATCGACGGCGAGATCTCCATGAGAAAACGTCATGGTCTGCCGGAAGGAGCTGAGCCGTGATGGATAACTATTGTGCTTTCAGTGAAGATCATAAGTGCCTGAAATGGGAGGATTATGAGCTTACCCGTCACGAACTGGAGGAGGCTGATAATCTTTGTCATGGCAACTGGATAGAAATTCAGAGGCTGTATGATTACATCGATGAACTCAAAAAGATTCTTGATGAGAACGATATTGAATATCCGGGAATCTGATTAGATTCAACAGGGAGCCTGCCTGGTTTCAGGCGGGCTCTTTTTATGCCGTTCAGTGCCGTGGGCAGTCAGCGACGAGGTGTGGCAGAATGTCCGTGCAGCTGTGGCTGGGGGTGCGGTATATACAGTCAGCGTGAGGGCATCGAGATCGCAAAGGCACAGGGCAAATACACAGGCAGAAAGCCTATCCCTATCGACTGGGCGAAATTTGAGGGCTTGTATGGGGAATGGAGAGCAAAGCACATCACAGGCAGGGATTTTATGCGGAGAATGGGTATCACAGCTAACACCTTTTACCGCCGTGTGCGTGAGTATGAGGTCAGCCACGGCATCACCGAGCAGACTTCCGCCTGACACCCTCTCAGCGGAACGGAAACGCTCACAGAACCGTCCGAGCCTTGCGGAGCGGAAAACTAACCACTAAAAATATCAGGCTCTCAGAAACGATTATAGAGCCGTTTCTGAGAGCCTGCATATTACTTGTATGTCATTAGGGTTTTCGCTGATTGTGGTATGCTCCATAATTCCGATTTTGACTTGTGCGGAACGGAATTAAAGTGCGCCATTAGGCTTTGGTCTAAAGAAATAGCTTTTATTCTTCGTATGGTTTAGGAAGTATCGACCAAGCTAATACTCGAATATCAGACTTTGTATTCCATTGTTTATAAGAAGTTGAATATGATAGAATCTGAACCTCTTTATCGCCCCACTTGCCCTGAAATATATCCCACTCTTGACAGGTAACTAAGCAAGCAATTTCATCTTTTTCTCCGTTTGGAAGTTCTTTATCGCATGGAATCCACTTTGTTGAATCGCTTTTATTCATAGAAATCACCTAATCATCAAATCTATTTGCAAACTCAATATCAAGTTCCTTGACTCTTTCTAAGCAATCGTTATATCGCTTAATAGCTATATCCATAAGTTGTTTTCTGTTTTTACTATCCCTTTTAGAACTCGGATCATAGATAACAACAAATTCATCTATTGTTGCTGCAAGAGATGAATACCCCTCTGACCATTTATGCAAATCTTTGCTTGGTATAGAAAAATCTGATTGCTCTAAAAACAGTTCCCTTATTTTTGTCAACAATGGTTTGATACTATTAGTAAAAGTATCCTCTGTTATTGTTCTATTGATATATTCTCTGTAGTATCCTAAAAACTTTTCAGCTGATAGAATCATTTCATACATACAATTTCGTGTAGCCTCAGTTAGTTCTACATCATCAGCTGTATTATCAGAAATAAATTTTCTCATAAATGAATAGTTACTATATTCTTCTATCCATACATCATTAATAACAGAAGATTTATCTGATAGACGATACCAATGATCTTTATCTTGCTGGCTATCAACCCATGTACTTCTGAAAGCATAGGTATGATTGATCATATCTGTTTCGCTGTAGCCATAATACGTAAAGATTATATTGTTAGGTTTGCCTTTCCACCTTTCCTCGCTTATCTTGTTATCATATACTTCATAAGAGAGAGCGTCTTTTTTGATTTCCTCAGCAATATCGGAAATATCTTCTTTGGAAAAGGGAAATCTTAGTATGACTTCTAAAGAGATTCTCTTTACGTTGGCGTGAACAGGCTTGACAGAGTATATGATGTACCTTTCTGTTTCTTTGTATATTTTTTGTGTTGTGTAAGGTTTATACTCCTCGACTTCAAAAGAAATTGTACCTACAATACTTGAACGAAACGCATTATGTTGTTTATTCATAATTGATTTGTTAGAAATATCAGCAAGTCTATCAACGTATTGCTTAATTTCTTCAAGGCTCTTTTTGCCATTTCTTATCAAATATGGATTGGTTAATGCATCATAGAGAATACACGTATAGCGGCTCATATTTCTACTATAGTTGAATCCCGATGTTTCATCAATAGCACATGATGCAAATATTGCACAACCATGACCTACAAATTGATCCGCCGTTGCTTGCAAATTTAATGGGGATTCAAGGGTGACGTTTTTATTCCCAGAGTGACAAGCATCAATAATTACGATTTTGTTTTTACAAGGTAATCTATCGATTAAAGATATTACCTCATTCGTTGAAACAGGTTTATTACTTAATACAAGGTAATTTTCGCTATTAAGTTCTGCACCATGACCAGAAAAATAGAAAATAAACGTGTCAGAAGTATCAACGCTATTTATTACGCCATTAAACGTGCTGATGAAGTCATCAATATTAACTACCTTATTCTCACCAAGTACAAGAACATTGCTTTCTTTTACTGCTAAACCTGAAATAAGAGCTTTTTTCATAGCTTGAATATCATTAAGGCAAAGTGGTAAATTTTTACATCCTGCTCCAAGTGTATATTCACTAACACCAACAATCAAGGCTTTAATCATTCTTTTCTCCTAACTAATTACAGTACTAATAAACTTTTCTCTCCAATCTTTATCAAAAGATGTAATATCTTTCAAGAAGAGTTTTCTAACTTGCTGTATGATACTGTTGTATTCATTTTTTCGATCCATAAGTTTTGACAATTCATCATTATTTATCGGCATAATTATCACATTATCAGTGTACTTGTCCTTATCCGAAGAAGATTGGAGCGGAACAGACGATATAGCCTTCCATATGTTAATGGTATTAAAATCAAAGGAATCTGCAATAAAGAATGTTGTAACTTCTCTGTTAGTTGAGCTTTCTTCATCAATTTTCAAATTAACAGAGTGCCTTAGAACAGGCTCCCATTCACCACGTTTTTGGCTATTGGCGTTCATCAGCGTAGCTTCAAGCATTATGACTTGCTTTTCCTCATAAATAACTATATCGCCCATACCACCGCCAGCGTGAGTTAAAGGCTCAAAATTTGCTGAAAGAGTGAGATTAAAGCTGTTTAACAAGTCAATTCTCTTATTTGAGAAGTAGTACCAAGCTAAACCGACAATATACTCATATATGGTTGGAACGGTTGCATCTGGATAAACTTCTTCCTTAATTTTTCCATCATTTGAACGGTCAGAGAACATACTGAGCAGAGTTTTAACACGAGTTTCGGGATAAGTTTTATCAATAAACAAATCAAAGTCAGTTTTTCTTCTTTGTTTGATGATCTGAGGAATATCCTCTATTTCTGCACCGTCAAATTCAGACTGCACCGCAAGAAGAATCTTGTCAACAGCAGTTTCTGAATATTCCATAATGGTTATTATTGAGTGATTGCTGCAGTAATAGCTGTCCCATGATTCTTCATAGTCTGAAATATCATTAATTATTTCATTTGAGATAGTTCCGAAGATATGATTTTTTATAGTTTCTTTATCAAAGATGCATTCACATAAATCCCTGCATACAAGCTCAACAAATCCATTGTCAAAGCTGATAAGACCTGTTGCCTTAAAAATACGCATAGTTGTATCGGAATACTCTCTAATGGTATCAATTGTTTTTGAGCGTGCAAACCTTAAATAGAAAGCAGTGTTAAGCTGTCCTGTAAACAGATCGAGTTTTTCCTTCTTTAAGAAGTCGGAAGATGTAGGTCTGTTGCCACGCTTATTTTTGAAGATGTTACTGCCATAACCAAAAGCTTTATTGAGCATAGGTTTATTATCTTCGTATACTGTTAACAGTTCATTAAGCGTAGAAGTATCCTGTTTGGTACGAAATGCGTAAAGAGCTTTATAAAATTTCTGATATACAATAATTGCATTCTTGCTTTTTTGATTTGTAAAAATCTTTGAGAACACATCATCATTTATAGCATTAGTATTATTTATTTCAGCCGGAACAGCAAATGAATAGGTTTGTATTATATCATCTTTTTTGTATTCATTGATGAATGTATCATAATCAGCTATATTATGGTATGGGCTTAAACCTTGAATTATCTCACAAAACTCGTCTTGCGAAATACGTGGTTTAGTCAATAAAGCGTATAACGCCATACAAAAGGGCGAGTAGTACCTTTCTGCATTATTATCAAATATTCTAAGCTTAAAAAGCTGCCTAAGATAGATTATATTTGTGTTGTTTAATGGTAAAAGTGATTCAATAACATCTTTGTGGATTAGAACATTATCAAGTAAAACATCACCCACCGCAGTTATCTGTCTTGCACTATCCGCAAAACCGAGTTTTACCAAATTGCTTGTATAGTGTCTTGCACGTGCCTCTACGCTTTTATCAAGTTCGTTACGCCACTCTGTAAATTCCGCAAAGTTATCAATCAACCAATCGGTATCATTTTCATCAATAGCTCTTTTTAATCGGGGCATACTGTCAAGCTGTTCCATCAGCTTATCGTATTTTCCGTGTTTCTGAAAGACATCAGGTGATAAAGCAATTGCTTGACGGTAAAAATCAAGCTCTGCACGGCTTTCAGGTAAGGCTTTCCAAGTCATTTTTTGATTTCTAAGTATGTCGTTGAGTATTGTCAAATATCCTTGCAAAGCATTTATAACATCGTTTCTTCTGCCGTTAGTATCCATAAGATTAAAAATCTGTTGGCCTTTTATCTTCACGCAGTAACGACTCCTTTCATTAGTAATTTGTTATTAGTACCTCTTCCGAGCTATTCGTTTTATCTTTAGTATGATAATTAGAATTAGCGTAATTATAATTAAGTCGGTGAACAGCATATTTACTTTTATGCTTATCTAACCATTCTATCAATATTCCGTTTTCCTTGCCCTTACTTCGCAGAACATTTGATAATGCACATTTTATATGCAGATTACTCAATGTTTCAATGAATCCAAGTAATTGCTTTTCTTTGTCAGCATTCCATCCATCCTGCTCATTGTAAGTTGCACAAGTTATCAGATATGGGGGATCGATATATACAAAATCATTTCCAGTCAATGTTTGTATATCAAAATCATTAAAGTCCATACAAGTAAATGAAGAATCTTGTTCTTTGATCCTATCAATAAAATCAAGCAATTTTTTCTCCATTTTCTTGTTGAAATCTCTTTTGCCAACGGGCAAATTAAACTCGCCCCTACTATTAAAACGTATCTGATTATTAAACGAATACACTATAATGACATACAATAAGGTGTAGTAATAGTAATCTTCATTTGTGTGAAAATTAAAATCATCACGCATTTTAGTGAATTTTTCCTTATTATAACTCCCTAAACCGCTACTGCTATCACATTCATAGTAATCATATCCGTACTTGCTTACAAGCGAAAGACCATACTTTTCAATAATTCTATATATCCATTCAAGCGTAACATCTTTGTCATTGTTTTTTAGGGTATTGTAAAGGCTAAGTAAGTAACGATTAGTATCATTATATATATGCCTTTTTGCCTTAACGTTTATCCCAACGTTACACCCTCCGCAGAACAGATCGACGAATACATTTATTTCTTTTGGGAATAATGGGATAATTTGAGGTAGCAGCTTATATTTTCCGCCCGTATAGTTGAGCGGAGATTGTATAAATTCAATTTTATTTTCCATGATCAATTGCACTGGCAGAGAAACAGCCTCTCAGCATTATCCTTTATATCGGATTTACCTGTTGAAAATGCTTTATAGCTTTCCTCAAATACTTGCACTTTTCCTTTCTTTCCTAATGCATCAAGTATTACTTCATCAGAAATTTTTGCATTTGAACGGTCATTTCCTTTCACAGCCATATTGTTATATGAAAACAGAATATAACGAGCATTAATGTTATCTATCAATTCTCTAAAAGCAACTTCAGCAGATTGTGTACAGTATCGACTTTTCATTGCCGTTCTATCCATTTTCTTCGCAACACCGAATACTTTTGGCTTTTCCCAACGAGCAACATTTTCCAACAGATGATAAGCATCACAATATTGCCTTGAATTGTATGGGGGATCAATATAAACTAAATCGGGATTTATCCTCTTTACAAGTTCATTTGCATCTTCATTAAAACATTGATTAAGAGGGTTATTTAGAGCATTGACATTAGGCACGCTAAGTACCAAGTGCCTGTCAAACTCTATGCCTTGCCTATATGCATCATAATGCCCACAGGTGTTGGCAATCTTATCCATTGCGTAAATGAGTGACATAATAAGCAGAGCCTTTTCCCGTGCATTAATTTTTTTCTCTGTATACAGCAATTCAATATCTTCACGAATAAGCCCTATTTTTGAACAATCGGAGCGTGAAAAATAGGTATCTGAAAAATTTTCTGTCATATAGTTTTCTTCAATAACAACAGAGGAATTGTATTTTTGAATAAGATGAATGATTTTTGATTTATCAAAAGATTGACTACTAAACCAAGCATAATTACAGATATAATTACTGTACATAAGGTCATTCGTAATTATTTGTCTATCCGTAAACGCCGATGCAACAGCACCTGTACCCGAAAAAATATCAGCCACTTGTGAAATATTATGACAATAACTATTTACAACTTCCGTGATGAAAGGTAAGAGTTTATATTTATTTCCTAAGTATCTTCTGTTATTGATGCTGAAAGTTGAAATATCTCCAGCAGCACATTCTTCTTGCACATGACTAATCAAATCACCATAATCACAATTCAAAAAAGAACATATCTTATCAAGTATAGATAATGCTACATCTTCATTTCTCTTTAGCTTGGTCATTGTATTAGGAGCTATACCAGTATATTTTCTTAAATCAGCCATACTCATGTTTTTATTAGATAGCATTCTCCATAATCCATCATATGTAACACTCATTCAAAACACTTCCTTCCAATTGTACCACTATCATTATATCATATTGCAACACAATTCGCAATATATTAAGAGTGATTTTACATATCAGCCAATTGCAGTATCAGAAATCGATTTTGATTTGGTGAAAATGTTATATATTTAACTTGTTATTTAAGAAATATATCTTTCTGATAAGAAAAAGAGCTACACCCTCCGTCACGGAGAGCATAGCCCCTTGTAATCAGCCGTAAGTGTCTATTTTAGCCGTCCCAGACCTCAGTCATAAGTGTAATGCCGTCCTTAAAGCCTGCAATATAAGCGTTCTTCACCTCATCGGCAGTCGAATCGCTCTGCATATCGCACAGCTTGTGGAACATCTTGACCTGCTCCTCGGTCAGCATTGCTTCAAATTCGTCAGACAGGTTCTCCCATTCCTCATTGACCTCACCAGCAGGGAGAGAGCTTTCACGATAGTTAAAAATCTCATCAATCATTGTAATCCGTCCTTTCGGTATGCTTAATTGTTTGTGTACTTCATTGCATATCGACCACCGTAAATTCGTTGTTTTACGGAATTAGGAGGGTGTTGGCGTGAGTTCTACTGCCGAAATGGGTACGGGTACTAACGTTCAGGACAAGCTGATAGCCGTTCATGACCTCGATATTCCTTGGAGACCGGCTGACCTTGACCAACGCGCAGGACGTATCATCAGACAGGGCAATCAGAACAAGAATGTAGAGATTTATCGCTATGTCACGAAAGGTACGTTCGATGCGTATTCGTATGATGTAGTATAATAAAACTTGACACCTAATCCTCAAAGTAATAAAATGAAAACAATGAAAACCAGGAGGAGAAAATGATGTCAAAGAACAGACAGTATGACAATGATTTCAAGGTACAGGCGGTAAAGCTTGCAAAGGAGATAGGCACGGAAAAAGCAGCTAAGGAACTAAACGTGCCGTCTAATACGCTGTATGGCTGGGTTAACAAGGCGAAGGTCGGAGGGCTTGATATCAGTCTGGGCGAGCGAAACCCTGAAGATGCACTGAATATCGCACAGGAGAATCAGCAACTAAAGAAGAAGACAAATGCGATGGAAAAAGAAATAAAACGCCTTAACGAGATGAACGAATTCTTAGAGGACGCCGCCGCTTTTTTCGCAGCGAGCCGTCAGAAGTCGGGAAAGAGCAAAGACTGAAATACATCGCAATCCGCACTGATGACGGCAGAATTAAGGGAAAAATCAGTTTTTACTGCATGACTCTTGAAGTCAGCAGACAGGCATTTTATGACTATCTTGAGCGCAAAGATGAGCCTTGGAAGTATCAGGCGCTTGCCGATGCCATGATGATAATTCATGGTGAGGACGAATGCAATGCAGATTACGGCAGAGTGCGTATGTATCAGGCGCTCACTTACAGGCAGGAAATCGGAGAGTTTACGGACGTTCATGTGCCTTGTGAAGGTACTGTCCGCAAGGTTATGGAGGAGATAAATCTCATACATAAGCCAAAACGCAAGCCGGGCGGAATCACCAAAGCTGACCGCGAAGCACGCAAGTCGGACGACCTTCTCAAACGTGATTTTATGGCTGATGAGCCGCTAAAGAAATGTGTTACTGATATTACGGAAGTGAAAGCAAAAGACGGAAAACTCTATGTTTCTGCAATTTTTGACTGTTATGACCTGATGCCAAACGGTCTTGCGATGGCTGATAATATGCGTGCTGAGCTTTGCTCACAAACGGTTAAAAATGCGTGCCTGTGCTATCCTGTAATCCGAGGAGCAATTGAAATTGTGCTATATGTGTCCACTATTAATAAAGGAAATACACAGCCCAACAAGGGTTTGGATTTGTTCTATGTCCGTTAGGACAGGTTTCCACATACACAACGAAATAAACGTCGCTATCCTGTTTGTACTCATAGTCTATCTGTTCCTTGAAGATTTTGGTTACATCATCAATATTCTTATCTTCAAAAGTTATTGTATATACACCACTATAGCTGCTGTTTTCAGGTGTGGATTTATTTTCTACCATTGAAAAATATTCTTCTACTGTATTATAATCTATGCCGTACTTCCAAAACTCCGTATAATGCTCCTTGATATACTCCGCCTTTTCTCTTGAATACGCTGTAAGTTCTGCCTTCATAGCATCTATGTCTGCCTGTGTTATTTTGCCACTTCTCGTTGTGGCAGCAACAACTTTTGAATATTTACCATAATGGTTATTGCTTTTCTTCTTATCGTCCTTCTTGCAAGCCCTTATTTTAAACTGGTACTCTGTCTGTGGCGTGAGTTTCTTAATGGTGTAGGACGTTCCTGTGGTCTTACCTATCTCCTTCCACTCACCGCTTATGTATTGGAAAACACGATAGTTTGTACAGCCAATTTTCGTCCACGAAAGCTTAATGCTGTCTGAATTTACAGAAGATACTTTCAATCCCTTGCAAGGCTGTGGATTTGTGGCGGTGTTCCAGTTGGAAGAATAAGAGCCATATACCTTTTTACCATTTACCTTCTTATATGCCCTTACCTTAAAATTCTCTCTCGTGGCATTTGGAAGCTTCTTTACGGTGTACGTTGTGCTTTTTGTATCAGCGACCTTATTATACTTTCCGTTCTTACGCATATACACGGTATAACCGCTTGCACCCTTGACCTTGCTCCATTTAAGCTTTATCTCGCTGTTGCTTAAAGTATTAGATTTAAGACCTGTTACCTTACCGACACTTGCCGCCTCTGCGGTTATTGACGTTTGAGAAAAAAGATTATAGTGATCGGCGATAGGTGCATACATTCCTGTGCCTATCATCATTGTCGCCAGTATAGCTGCTGTTGTTCTTTTAACGCTGTTCTTCATAATATCTCTCCCTTTATATTCATTCATAAGCCCCGATATATTCCGTTCTCTTACCGCATATCGGACACGGTATCATATTGGTGCAGGTTCTACATTTGTCGAAGTATCAGGTAAACAAATTGCAAATATGGATTTGATGATGCCGACAACAATAGAGGAACAACAGAAAATCGGCTCATATTTCCGCAATCTCGACCACCTTATTACCCTTCATCAGCGTAAGCTATAAAAAGTCATTTTTGCATTCATTTCATTGTAGCATACTTTTCATATTTTTTCAATATATGTTTACATTTTTTAACGCAAATGTAACACACACCTGCCTTTAACAGTGACTAAAACGCCAGTTAATCAGTAAAATGATTCTAATTTATCACTTCTTCCCAAATCCGCCACTCAATTTTCATCACATCTGCCGCTACCATTCCACGAATAATTGTGATATACCGTACTTCCAAACCAATCACGGAGATATCAAAAATGAACTATATAAAAGACCTTTACTACGGCAATTTAGGCTTTTCGATGCAAAAATTCGGGACAATTCGCAGTATGCCAAGCTGATGAAAACCGAGGCTGATCTGTATGACCAGATAATCAAAATTCTCGGAGATGAAAACGGTGAACTGCTCAAAAAGATGTGTGACACCCAGTCTTAGCTTAACGATGTAATGTCCGTGGATAACTACTCAGCCGGATTCCGTGACGGTGCAAAGCTGATGATTGACGTGCTCCTCGGCAAGAATGAAAATCTGAGTAAGGTGTAGCTCTCCGTCAAAATCCACCGTACAAAGCTTACATCCTCGCAAATGCCGTAAAACCCGCACTTTATGAGTAATACCACGCCTCAAAAAAAGCATACAATAGCGTACAAGCGTACTACAGCCACTCCGTTGTAATATGCTTGTTTGTTTTGTGTTATGCAAATGTAATGCGAGCCGAAACCTCGCAAAACGCTGAGAATGCTGGGCAAATAGCTCTTTGTAATGCGGTAATACGGAGCAAAAATGGAGTACGCATACTACCTGAATTCCCATTCTGGAAACTCGATAGAACATAGGTCAGTCAATATACTCTTTCAACTTTTTCAGAGCCGACTTAACGCCCTTTTCCACCGTGCCGGCGTTAACGCAGAACTCCTCCCCAATTTGTTCAAAGGTCTGCGGAGCGCACCCGATGCCAAAATACATTCGGATATATTCCGCTTGCCGATGACTTAGAATGTCGTCCAGACTGTCCGCCAACAGCATGGCAAAAGCCTGATTTTCCTGCTCCAGCATTAAATCTTCGGGATTCAGACAATCGGACTTAAGCATATCTTCAAGCTTGTCATCCTGCATACCCTCACCGCTTTCAAGCATTGATTGGTACTCATCAATGCTTGTTTTCTCTTTTGTGCTTAAAATCAGCAACTCCTCGGATTTGTCCGCTGATATTTTGAGTATTTGACTTACGATTTCAATAAGTTCTGATGTGTTGCTTTCGGCATTGGCTGAAACGATTTTCCTCACCTTTCCTATCTGCTTGTTCAAATAAGGCGAAATACTCACCGTATCGAGAATAAAGCGGAGTTCTTCGAGCATTTTCAACTTAACACCCTTGCAGGCATATGTCCAAAAAGGCACACCGCTGTTCTCGTCAAAGGTCTTCGACTGCTCAATCAGTGAAATGTAGCCGACCTTCTGCAAGTCCTCAAAAGCCTCAAATGCAAGATTGTATGATTTTGCAAGAGAATGTGCAAGTGCGTATACGTTGCGGTAATTATCCTGAATCAGCTGTTCATTTGTGTTCTTGGTCATTGTTCTCCCCCGATATTTAATGTCTTGTAAAGCGTGTCCTTTTCAAAAAGCTGTTCGAGCGTTTTGTACGTTATCAGATTTCCATTCTCGTCACTTTTGCCCCGAATTGCCTTGTCACGCATGGTTTCAAGGTAGTGCAGAATTTTGTCGTAATCCGCATCCGAAATACTTCCTCGGAATTTCTGCTGATAATATTTGTTCCTCGCCTTGTGGTAGGTCTGGATAATCGGATTGTTCTCAGCCTTTTCCTTGTGCTTGTTTTTCGCGCCAATCTGACGGCAGGTTCTGTTGGGATTTTCGGGAGACTTTTCATTGCAGTAAAACGTTTTGTAGCTGTCAGTCGCAAGGAAAAAACGTCCGCAGTGGTGACAGCGAAAAGGCGCTCTGCCATACTGCATTCCTCTGAAAAAATCGTACTGAATAACGCTTTGCGCATTATGAAATTCGCAGGTATCAACCACCCATGTCTTGTCTTTATCATCGGGATCGATCATTCCCGAAACGCCGATATTTACGTCCATGGTTTCACGAACTCTTGCCTTTTCATAGTACGGCACGCTCGCCATCAGCTCACTCGAAAGAGTGGAATATTCGTTAAACGCACCCCACGCAATCGCATAGTTGCTTTCGTCACGTTTCTTAAGCCGTGTAAAATATTCATCTGACATTTCGGCTATACAGCAGGCAATTATGTAAAGCCCAATCCCGTACCCCGAAAACAACTTTTTGTACCTCTCATACTCCGCAAACTCCTCCGATGTCATATCATACAGCCTGCCGTAGAAAGCCTTGCTTTTCATTATTTCGGCACGCTGTTTTTCTTTTTCCAGGTCAATATTCACATAGCAGTACGGTGGTAAAGTCACCGCAATTTGTTCGATTTCGATTATGCGGTCAACAAATTCCGTCATAGTCTGCTCGTTTTTCATCGCCATATTATTATCTGCAAACCGCGCAAAAGAGACGGTTAAGTCATAAATCTTTTTCATGTCCTCAGCTTTCATATTCAGCAGAGCCGTTGTGATTTCGCCAACCTTCAAAGCTATTTTTGTTGTGAAAATTCTATTCTTGTGAATCAGAAAATAGAAATTAAAAAAGCTGTCGTCGGGCATATCGTAATTCGGATTGTTTGAAATTGCATTGTTCATGTCAAGTACCCCTCAAAAGTGTATTTATAGGTCAGCTCTAAAAACCTATATTTATTATATCACACTTTTTCAGATTTGTGGTAACTTTTATTGTACAATTGATATAAGCATTTGAAACCATGTAGTGAATGGATTTTTTGCCTGTAATGCGATTTGATAAATTAGAAAAAATTCGCCTAATTAATATACAGAGCGAATGATTGACGGAATCTTGAAAATTGAATAATCGGTAACCGAATACGTTATTTCTGACGGAGGGGTGATGAACTGTTCCAGCTGCTGAAGATGTACGCCATGACTTTTGTATTTCAAAACGAGCGACAAATACAATCTTCAACCTGCATCTAGCAACTGCAGTTGGCGATGAAAATCAGAAACGGATACTTACGTTTCAGCTTGCTGACATTGCACGTTCTCGAGCGTGATACCAACCGTCGCAAGCAATAGGAACGCTGCTCTATGAGCCTGATAAGCTGTCGGGCGTTCGGCTAATGTTTGAAAGCGCAGGACACACCACAACAACTACATAAATTAAAAAAGGAGTGATGCCAATGTCAGAAATCATGACAGAAGGAAAAAAAGCAAAACTGATTGATGAAACAGTCTACAATTATCCCTACGTTGTTAAAAGCAATTGCCTTTATGAAATGGTTCAGGTGAAAGATCAGGTCGTTCCAATGAAACTTGCAGACTTTGTTCCCACACTTATTTCGGAAATCACCAGAGATGACGGCACAGAGCAAAAGAAAATGTTCAAGGTCGGTGCGGTTCACAAGTCGGGAATTAAACTGTCGGAGCAGATTGTTTCCGCAGACGAAATGCAAAACATGAAATGGCTCTTAAACCGCTGGGGTGCATTGGGTGCTGCACAGCCTAAGCAAAACGTGCTAAGTAAAATCTGCCACGCAATTATGTTAACGAAAGGTGAGGTGAAATTTGAAACTATGTATCTCCAAACTGGTTGGAAGAAGATAAACGGTGAGTATGTGTTCCTGATGCCGACGCAGAACAGTCCGTTTTCCGTTGAACTGCAGGGCAAGCTGAAAAACTATTCTTTCACTGAAAAGGGTTCGCAGGAGGACTTGATTTACTTGTCTGCAATGCTTGAAAACAGTTTTGCACCGCAGTGTGTTATGCTACCGCTGCTGGCGGTAACGTTTCTGTGTCCGCTCAATCACTTTCTGAAAAGTGCAGGCTGTGAGCCAAAGTTTGTGACTGCGCTGATTGGTAAGACGGGTAGTCGTAAATCCACACTTGCAGCGCTGTTCCTTTCGTTCTTCGGAAAGTTTTCAGCAAGCGACCTACCGATGTCATTCCACGACACAGCGAATAGCATTTTGAGCAACATATACTATTTAAAAGACGTGTTGACTTGCATTGACGATTTTCATCCGAGCGGAATGTTTCACGAGCAGGAGATGAAAAGCATTGCGCAGAATATTTCGCGATACTACGGTGATAGAATTGGTCGTGCACGACTAAATTCAAAAGCGGAGTTACAATCTTCAAAACCGCCTACAGGCAATGCAATTATCACAGCGGAGTACACTCCTGAAATTTCCGTGTCGGGTTCGGCGAGATACTTCAATATTGAACTTAATGAAAACGATGTTCAGCTTGATGATCTGTCAGAATATCAGCAGTTAGCAAATGACGGAGTGCTGTGTGGGATTATGCAAAGCTACATTGAGTGGATTAAAAATGTGTATCTTGATGATGAAAGTGCTTTTGTAAAAACACTCGAAGATGTGTTTTTGAAATACCGCAAGTTTTATCTGGACAGGCTGTGTGCAAACAGAATTAAGTTTCACAACCGCACACCCGACATGCTTGCACACTTGAAAATCGGGTTTGCATTTCTGCTTGTGTTTCTTAAATCGAAAAATCAAATCAACAAGTCGGAGCTTGATAAATTTGAAAAGGTGTTCGACGAGATCGTTTTGAAAGCTGTGTCTGCAAACGCAGAAATCATCGAGCTTGAAAATCCGACAACTAAGTTTTGTGAAAAGCTGAAAAGTCTGCTGGACAGCGGACGGTGTTATGTAGAAACAAAAGGGCTTGACTCTCCGCCCCGTCAGAGAAACTGCATCGGCTTGCAGGACGATGAGCACTACTATCTGTTCGCAGACACAACACACTCCGAGGTGCGAAAGCTGTGTGCCGAGCAGGGTGAGCATTTTTCTATTAGCAAAAATGAGCTACTTCGTCAGCTTCGTAAAGAGGGCTTGCTGCTGTCAAGGACAAGCCGCAACACGGTCTCGGTCAGGGACAACTCCAACACAGTAGTGAATGTGGCGATGCTGAATAAGCTAAAGATGGAAGAACGGCTATCGGGCGATTTGTACCGCCCCACAGCCGAGGTCGGATAGTTTAACCAACGAGCCAACAAAACACCGCTGTGAGTGATTTGTCGGCGTTTGTGAGCGAGGTACAGCAAGATATTTTTTGCAGAAGGAAGATGAGAAAAATGGAGTAAAATCGGCTGTCGGCATATTGCACGGGCCGGGTAAATTCCAAGCGGTTATGACGTAGAGGAATAAGATTGCAGGTTAAAGCGGCGGGGTCGCCGCATTCACAGCGGACGGCAAAGCCGACCGCAATTGCGAGCGTTTGGGCAAGATCTTGTGCAGTATTTTAGGGGGTTGTGGTTTTGGGGTGTGTTACCATAAGAGGGCAACGCTGCGAAATCACGACCGAAATATCAGCGAAAGGACAAAGTCGAACAGTATTAAGGAGGCGTTTTCATGGCGAAAAAAGAAAAACAGGCGGTGTGGCTCTACCCGGAAGTAAAAGAACTGCTGACCACTCATATGGCGGCAGCAAATGCAATGTCGCAGAGCGATTTTATTGAAAAAGCGATCAGGTTTTATGCAGGATATCTTGATTGTAATTCGGAGAATATGACGGAGTATCTCGGCGAAACGGTATCAGCTGTCATTGACGGGATCGTAAAAGGCAGTGAGCAGCGTATCAGCAGAGCATTGTTCAAGCTGGCGGTGCAGTCTGCAATACAGTCGCACATACTTGCGGCGGTGACAGATGTCGATGAAACCGATGTCGGTAAGCTGTACGGAATGTGTACTGAAGATGTGCGCAGGACAAACGGCATTATTGATTTCAGAAATGCCTACAAATATCAGAAGGAGGATTGACCTTGGATAAAATCAGAACAGGGATTTATGTGTCCGGTGATGTGCTTGCAGAGTGTGATGATTATTGTACAAAGCAGGACATCAGCCGCTCGGAACTGATAGAGCAGGCACTGAAATTGTTTCTTGCGACAAGAACTATCTATACCAAGAGTAATGTTCTTGTGCCGGAGCTTGCGGAGTGCATTGCTCAGGCAAGCGATGAAGGCATAACAAAAATATCAAAAGGCTTGTTCAGATATGCAGTCGAGGTTGAAATGCTGATAGCTATTCTCGCAGGCGTCTTTGAGGTTAGCAAGAACGAGTTGAAGGACATCAGGCGCGAGGCGGTCAACAATGTCAGACGCACAAGAGGGAAAATCAATCTTGATGATCTGATAACAAGAAACTTTGATGAGGGTATAGCCGATGATGAATAATCTGAACAAGCATCGATAGAGTAACGGAACGTGACGAGGTCTCCGATGAGTGGACGAATCCTTACCTCATATTAAGTTGTGTAACAAAACGTTGCTGTATGTCAGCTTTACTGACATGAGAACACGTAATATATTTCCGACATACCAAGGGTACAACATTTCACTGTACCCTTGAAAACACTATGAAAGGACAGCTGTAAAAATGAACATCACACATACCATAAGCAGAATTACCAAAACAACAAGGAGAGCGATAATACAATGGCAGAAAACAAAAACGAAACAAAGATCACCATGCTTACGATCAAGGAGGCGGCTGCTCTTGTAAACGGCATGACCGAGTACAGAGTACGTCAGATGTGCATCAACGATCAAATTCCGCACATAATGGCCGGCAGAAAGTATCTCATTAACAAAGATATTTTTCTGAACTATCTCCGTGGAAAAACATCGTAAGAAATTAGCTCATAGGAAAGATACAAGTATACGGCGGCGCATTTCTCTGGACTTTTCCACCGAGATGTGGTAAAATGTTGTCGGTAGAAATGCGCCATGGTTTTGAAACGGAGGTTTTAATATATATGGCGACTATTAGAAAGCGTCCCAATGGGACTTACGAAATAAAGGTATCATGCGGCTACGGCGTAGACGGTAAGCAGCGCAACCAGTACAAGAGCTACAAACCTGAGCCTGGTATGACACCTCGGCAGATCGAAAAGGAGGTGCAGCGTCAAGCAATACTTTTCGAGGAGGACTGCAAGCGAGGACAGATAACTGCGGCAGTCAAGTTTGAGACATTTGCCGAACAGTGGTTTGAAGAATATGCAAAGGTCAATCTGCGTTCCACATCATATTCGAGAATGAAACAACTCACCAAACGCATATACCCAGCACTTGGTCATAAAAGACTTGACAAAATAACGAGTCGAGATATTCAGAAATTTGTGACTGACTTGCTTATCAACGGCAAGAACATGAACAACGGAAAGCCGCTGTCACGCAAAACAGCGGTGCATCATCTCAGCCTTATCAGCGATGTGTTCAGCTACGCTATCCGTATGGGAATGCTGACTGACAACCCTTGCAGACGGGTGGTTGTTCCAAAATCCGAGCAAGAGGAAAAGCAGATATATACGCTGGACGAGGTAAAAACACTCTACGAACATTTAAGGGACGAGCCTATGAAATACCAGGTGTACCTTCTGCTTTCGATATACAGCGGCTTCAGGCGCAGCGAAATGCTGGGATTGGAATGGAAAGATATCGACTTTGAGAACAGCCTGATCCATGTCCGCAGAACATCTCAGTATACAAAGGAAAAGGGCATATACACCGACACCACCAAGACGCGAAAGTCCAAGCGTGTGTCAAAGTTTCCACCGTCTATAATGAATCTGCTAAAGCAGTTCAAGACAGAGCAGGACAAGGAAGCGAAACAGCTCGGTACAAAATGGGAGGGCCACGACAGGCTGTTCACCAAATGGAACGGCGCACCTATGAATCCGCAGACTCCCTTTGAGTGGCTTCAGGGCTACTGCGAGCGCATCGGAATACCGTTTCGAAATATTCACTCTCTACGTCACCTCCATGCCTCGCTATTGATTTTTGAGGGTGTGGACGTTGTAGCGGTGTCCGCAGATATGGGACATAGCGTTGTTGGAACGACCTTAAATTTATATTCCCATATGTTCCAAGAGGCGAGAGCACGCAACTGCGATGCGATAAGCAACGCTCTAAGCTTCACGAACGAGGTTAAAGCGAAAGAAGAAAAGCACTCCGAGGACAGCACAGAGGGCACCTACGAAGATGAGGACGAGCAGGAAGAAGAACAGTTCGGACAAGTTTTCGGGGCATAAAAATAACCGCAGGGCGCAAGCCTTGCGGGGTACATAGAACACAGCCAAGAGGTAGTCGAAAGCGGTTATTTTCAAAATAAGTGGCAGATAAGTGGTTGAGTGGATTTTAGGGAAAAATAAAAACTCAGAAACAACGCATTTACGCTGTTTCCGAGCATATGATTTGGTGACCCGTACGGGAATTGAACCCATGATTACGCCGTGAAAGGGCGTCGTCTTAACCTCTTGACCAACGGGCCAACAAAGCTGCCGATATTTCAGCAGCCTGTCTGGTAGCGGCAGTGGGACTTGAACCTACGACCCCCTGGGTATGAACCAAGTGCTCTAGCCAACTGAGCTATACCGCCATATTCTTTTTGTCGTTTGTTTTTGTTTCAGTTTCAAGCGACTTGTTTATTATACGCTATTATTCGCTAAAAGTCAAGGCTTTTTATCAAAAAAATCGAGTTTTGTAAAATATCACAATCAAAGCCACAATTTTAGCGGAGCTATACAGCACATCATACAACTCTGCAAACTTATTTCCAGAGAAACGCCCAGATATCCACATACGGGATGGCCAGGTACATCACCAGAGCCGCAGTCGCTGCCGCAGCCCATACACGAAACAGCGAACGGAACATGGACTTCCTGGTGGATACATCTATCTCCCTGCAAAACTCATTACAATTTTCCATATGCTCCTCCGACTCCAACAGCCTATTGTAAGCTACAAATATAATATAACATATCCGAATGTGTTTTTTCTATCGTTTTTATTGTATCATATGTAAATATTTCGGCGGCCTTTCGCACCTTTTTGTATATATTGCAGTGTAATCGTGTCAAAGTTTATGTATATTTGTAATTGATGACAAAATTCACAACATAAGTTTATGCACATTTTTTTGCCAAAATTGGTTGCTGTAATTTGAACAATGTGTTATAATAGGTGTATTAAGACGGGCTGAGGTTAATCTACCGTCAGACTCGCAATTTTTCTATTTATTTTTGGAGGTATTTTATCATGGACGGAACCGGATTCCTCAAAACAGTCAATTTCGGCGGATTTGATAAAAAAGACGTACTTGCTTATGTAGATCAGCTCAATACAAAGATATATACTCTTGAAAACGAGCTTGAAGAAAAGAAGGCGCTTCTTGAAAACAGCGGCGGAAACATGGAAGACAAGGAAAAGTATGAGCAGCTCCTGGCTTCCGATAAGGCTAAGATCACCGAGCTCCAGACCAGCAATGACTCTCTCAAGAATCAGCTCAAGAACTGCGAAGATGAGTCCGCTGAGAAGGATAAGGAGATCGAAGAGCTGAAGAAGAAGCTCGCCGATATGGAAAACGAGCTTGTTGAGGCTAAGAACAAGGCAGCTGCTGCTTCCTCTGCCGAGAACAGCGCTATGGAGCTCACAAACGTATTCGTTGAGGCCCAGAGAACTGCAAGCACCATCGTTACTCAGGCTAAGGAAAACGCAAGAAAGATGGACGAGGACGCTAAGAAGCTCGCTAACCAGGTAGTTGACGACGCTAACAGCAAGGCTTCCACCATCGTTAAGTCTGCTGATGAAAAGGCTTCCAAGATCCTTACAGACGCTGAGGACAGATCTGCTGAGATGCGTACAGCTGCCGACAACATGAAGGCTGTTGTTCTTTCCGAGATCGCAGATATCGAGTCCAACGTTACACAGCTCAAGGGCATTCTCGATTCTCTTACCAAGGACAGCCTTGCTAAGGTAAACGAAACTGCTGACCTTCTCACCAAGACCCAGGATACTCTCAAGAAGAACGGTATCCCTCAGTTCACAGCACCCAAGAGTGTAAAGACTGCCGCTCCTGTAAATAATGCTAAGCCCGCACCCGCTCCTGCTCCCGCAGCAAAGCCTATGCCCACTCCCACTCCTGCGGCTAACAACAATGCAGCTGCAAAGCCTGCTCCTGCGCCTGCACCCACTCCCGCAGCCAACACTGCAGCAGCAAAACCCGCTTCCGCTCCCAAGCCTACTCCCAAGCTCAACAACAACTTCGGTTTTGACCTGAGCGAGATTGAGAAGATGGCTAAGGCTATCGAGGCTGACGCTTCCAAGCACAACAAGGGCACTCCCGTAAACGATGATTACGACGGAACCGTTGATGCTAAGAAGATCAAGCTTTCCGACATGGGCTGATTTTGAATCGCTTCAATACATAAAAAATCAAGGCATTACCGCTTGGCGGTAATGCCTTTTTTGTGTCATATATACTTACAAGCTTATAATACTAATCACCAATAAAACTATAGACAAAAAAATCTTCGCATAATCCACACACGCAAGATTATGCGAAGATTTTTTGTATAGTTTTTAATTGGTGCTTAGTATAAAATAGTGAACACCGCAACGGAGCATGCGGGAAGCACTGCCGACAGCTTTCCATTGGAGACGGAAGCGCTCAGAGCCTCGGGAGCTACCTTTTCGGGTGCATCAAAGCTGTTGAAGCTGTGTACCTCATCGGTGAGGATATGGGCGCTTACGCTGCTGCACTCAAATCCACTGATATCGCAGTCAAGCTCAGCAGACTCTTCCAGTGAGCAGTTGGCAGCGGTAACGGTCATCACGCCGTCCTTTACAGAGGCGGAAACGGACATCATGGGTATCTCCCCTGCCATTACATTTTCGCAGAAGCAGTAAACATTTTCGCCGTCCTGATGCTCCTTGAACATATCGAACACATGATATGTGGGAGTTTTCACCAGCTTCTCGCCCTCGGTAAGCAGAAGCGCCTGAAGCACATTAACTGCCTGAGCAAGGTTTGCCATTATCACCCTGTCGCTGTGGCGATTGAAGATATTCAGGTTGCAGGCTGCCACGATAGCGTCACGCATGGTGTTCTGCTGATATAAGAAGCCGGGATTTGTACCCTTTTCAACGTCATACCAGCAGCCCCACTCGTCAACTATCAGCCCGATCTCATGTTCGGGGTCGTAGCGGTTCATTATCTCGCCGTGGCGGGTCACAAGCTCCTCCATGTAAAGGGTCTTGGAAATGGTTGCGTAGTATTCGTCCGTTGTAAAATCCACCGCATCGCCCTTGTGTCCCCAGTCGCCTGTGGGCAGGGTGTAGTAATGGAGCGATATGCCACGGGTGTTCAACTTGCTGAGATTTTTCATAATAGTCTCTGTCCAGCCGTAGTCGTTGGAGTTGGGGCCGCAGGCGATCTTGAACAGCTTATTGCCCGAAAAATCCTTGCAGAAGCTCTGATAACGGCGGTATTCGTCAACATAATATTCGGGGCGCATACTTCCGCCGCAGCCCCAGTTCTCGTTGCCGATGCCAAGATATTTCAGCTTCCAGGGCTTTTCCCTGCCGTTCTTTCGGCGCAGATCTGCCATTGGGGAAACGCCGTCAAAGGTGATGTACTCTATCCATTCGGCAAGCTCGCTGATAGTTCCGCTGCCAAGATTGCCCGCAAGATAAGGCTCACAGCCTATCTCCTCGCACATATTGAAAAATTCGTGAGTGCCGAAGGAATTGTCCTCGGTAACGCCGCCCCAGTTGGTGTTTATCATTTTCTTGCGGGCACTTTTTTCGCCGATGCCGTCCTTCCAGTGATATTCGTCCGCAAAGCAACCGCCGGGCCAGCGGAGAACAGGCATTTTTATCTGCTTGAAAGCCTCGATAACGTCCCTGCGCACGCCGTTTATGTTGGGGATAGACGAGTTCTCGCCCACATAAATGCCGTTGTAGATACATCTTCCCAGATGCTCGGAAAAATGACCGTATATCTCGGGATTGATGTGTCCTTTTTTGTCCTTTGCGTTGATTAGCATTGATATTTTCTTCATTTATCGCTTCCTCCTGACGTTTTTAGCGTTCCTAACGGTAACATATTATATTTACGCTATTTATACTATAGCCTATTGACAGCTGCTTTTCAATGACATATAATATTTTTAAACTAACAAATAATACTTTATGAGGTGATGATATGATAAGTCTCAACGCCATAGGAAAGGACACGAGACATACGGGGGATTTCTGCATATGGCGGCCTGACGGCTCAGGGGACAATCTGCTTGTTATCTTCAAGACCTCCGCCCTGCTCATCATTGACGGCAATGAGATCATCGTCCCACCCGACAGCCTTATCATCTACAAAAAGGACACGCCCCAGTATTATAAGACCATCTGCGGCAACTACGCCAACCATTTCATTCACTTCAACGTGACCGATGATGACAATATTCTCGACACCGTGGAGACGGACAGGCTCATAACCTCGGTGAACATCTCCGCCGTGGAAGAGCTGCTGACCATACTCTGCCGTGAGAATATGTCCCCCTCGGAACATCGTCGGCAGTATGCCGATATGCTCATACGAATGATACTTATGAAAATATCCGAGGGCGGAGGCGAAAGCAGTGACGGCGAACACACCTACAGTGAGCAGCTGCGGCAGCTGAGAGCGGATATTTACAGCAATGCGGGGGGATTTGGCTCCGTCAGGCAGCTGGCGGACAGGATAAATCTCAGCCCGTCCTATTTTCAGACGGTGTACAAAAAGCAGTTCGGGGTCAGCTGCTACGAGGATATCATTTCTGCAAGGGTACAGTCGGGGCAGTATTACCTTGCCACCACTGCCCTGCCCGTGAAAGAGATATCCCAGATATGCGGCTATGACACTGACATCTGCTTTATGCGTGTGTTCAAAAAGCACACGGGACTTACGCCCTGCGAGTACAGGAAAAGGGCGGCGGGGAAAGAAAGGGCTGTTTGACACTCCCCTATACCCATGATATAATAATAATAACAATTTACTGACCAAAGGAGCTATCATATGCCTGATATTAACGATGTTATCAAAAAAGCCGACAGCCTTGTTCCACCTCTGCCAATACTCAGGCTCAGACCTGTGGCAGGCAAAGGCGGCATCTTCGACAGCAAGCTGGGCGGAACGCCTTATTTTCCAAAGTCCATGGAATACCCCAGAGGAACTGATGGCAGCTACAAGGACAAGCCTCTGCGCCTGCTGGTGCAGCTGAATTTTGAAAAACTTCCTCACATTGAGGATTTCCCCCGTCAGGGAATTTTGCAGATATTCCTCGCCTGTGAAAATGACTGCCTGTATGGCTTTGACTTCAACTCCGCAGATGAACAGACCGATCAGAACGGCTTCAGGGTAATATATCACAAGGACATCATAACCGACACATCTCTGCTCATTTCAGATGACGATATCCCCTGCGACAGCTTCAGCAGCGATGAGTACGATTTTCCGCTGAAAAAGGAATTTATCCTATGTGCCGAAGAGCCTGACAAATGTCCTGCCACTCCCGACGACTATCGCTTCGGCAATGCTCTTGTCAGCAGCTATAGTGAGATAATGGGTCAGGAAGTATCAAATTACTGGAATATAGACGGCTATGACACCCTTTATGACCGCTGCCCCGAAAGCGTGGCATTCATCGGCGGATATCCCCGTTTTACCCAGTCCGACCCACGGGAGGACTGCCCGTCTCTGGAAGGCTTTGACCGTGTTCTTTTCGAGCTTGGCAGCCTGCAGGGTGAAGAGATCACCTCATGGGGCGGTCATGACTTTGACATCATATGGGGAGATGTGGGCACAGGCGTGTTCCTCATTCCCGCAGAAAAGCTCAGGGCTTGCGACTTCTCGGAAGTGGTCTATAATTATGACTGCGGCTGATATACTTGATTTGTTCATTTTCAAATCCTATAATATTTGTATGATATTATGAAAGGTCTGCTTCAAATGAGCGATATAACTATCAGAAACGTAACTCCCGACGATGCGGAGGAGCTGCTTGAAATATACGCCCCCTACGTTGCCGAGACTGCCATTTCCTTTGAAATAGATATTCCCACTGCGGAGGATTTTCGCAGCAGGATAGAACACACCCTGAAAAATTACCCCTACATCGCCGCCATAAAGGACGGTCATATCGTGGGATATGCCTATGCCTCTGCTTTTCACCCCCGTGAGGCATACAACCGCTGCGCCGAGCTGACGGTATATATCAAAAAGGATATGCGCCGCTCGGGCTGCGGAAAGCTGCTTTACACAGCGCTTGAGGATATGCTCAAAAAGCAGAACGTGCTGAATGCCTACGCCTGCATCGCATACACAGAGCATGAGGACGCTCATCTCACCAACGACAGCATGAAATTTCACGAGCACATGGGCTACCGCCTGATAGGCCGCTTTATTTCCTGCGGCAGGAAGTTTGACAGCTGGTATGACATGATCTGGATGGAAAAGCTCATCGGCGAACACTCCGACTCCCCTGCCCCCTTTATCCCCTATGAAAAGCCGGCAGGTAAGTTATATTAACAAAACGGTCAAAGAGAAATGCTTTTATTGCCCGATGAAATATGATATATTGTTACAGGAAAGATTTTATCGGGAGAAGTGCATATGAGCTACAAAATTATATTTCTTGACATTGACGGAACGCTGACCAATGCCGAAAAGAAGGTCACGCCCGCCACAAAAAAAGCGCTTTTTGAAGCGCAGGAAAAAGGATACCTGGCGGCAATAGCCTCCGGCAGACCCGACAGGGGCGTTGAGGGCATTGCCCGTGAAATAGGGCTTGACAAATTCGGCGGATTTACTCTGTCCTACAATGGCGGCAGGGTGCGCAACTTCAAGACGGGCGAGCTGCTGGTGCAAAAAAGTCTTGGCAGTGACGCTTTCGGGATAGTTGCCGAGTTTGCACGCCGCAACGGCGCAGATGTGATGACCTACGAGGGCGACACTATCATCTGCGAAAATCCTGACAACGAGTTTATTCAGATCGAATCACGGATAAACGGTCTGCCCGTAAAAAAGGTGGACAACATCGGCGAATACGTGGATTTCAGCGTGCCTAAGTGCATCATCGCAGGCAAGGGTGACAGAATGGCAGAGCTGGAACCTCAGCTGAGAGAACATCTTGCAGGCAAGGCGGACGTTTTCCGCTCGGAACCGTTTTTCCTTGAAATAATGCCCTATCACACCGACAAGGCGGTTTCCATCGGCGAGCTTATCAAAAAGCTTGGCATAAAGCGTGAGAAGACCATTGCCTGTGGTGACGGCTACAACGACGTTTCCATGATAAAATATGCAGGTCTGGGCGTGGCTATGGAAAACGCCTGTGACGCTGCAAAGGAAGCGGCTGATTTTATCACGCTGTCAAACGAAAATGACGGCGTGGCTAATGTTATTGAAAGGTTTATGAAGCCATAAAACGAAAAAAGCTCCCGTTAGTGGGAGCTTTTTTATACTAATCTTTGATCGTTCTATAGACAAAGCCGACAGAATAGCCGAGGATTTGTCTGTAGTCTGATTGAAGATTAGTATAAAATATCGGCTCCCGCAGATAACGGGAGCCGATACTTATTATATATTTGCTGTACCAAAATTACTTTTCGATAAGAGACTTTCCTGTCATTTCCTTGGGCTGAGGAAGTTCCATGATCTCAAGCATTGTGGGGCACAGGTCAGCAAGAACGCCGCCCTCCTTAAGCTTGCAGTCATAGCCTACAACGATAAGGGGAACAGGATTTGTGGTGTGAGCGGTAAAGGGTGAGCCATCAGCTTCAAGCATCTTATCTGCATTACCGTGGTCTGCGCTGATAAGTGCAACGCCGCCCTTTGCAAGGATAGCATCTACCATTCTGCCTACGCAGGTATCAACAGCCTCAACAGCTGCCTTTGCTGCGTCGAAAATACCGGTATGACCGACCATATCGCAGTTAGCGTAGTTAAGGATAATGGTATCGTACTTATCGGACTCGATAGCCTCAACTACCTTGTCGGTTACCTCGTATGCGCTCATCTCGGGCTTCAGGTCAAAGGTAGGAACGTCGGGAGACTTGACAAGTATTCTGTCCTCACCCTCGAACTGCTTTTCCTCGCCGCCGTTGAAGAAGAAAGTAACGTGTGCATACTTCTGAGTCTCGGCAATTCTCAGCTGAGTCTTGCCGCACTTTGCCATATACTCGCCGAAGGTCATGGTGAGCTGCTCGGGAGGATATGCAACGAGAACGTTGGGCATTGTAGCATCGTACTGAGCCATGCAGACGAATGTTACGGGGAAGTAGCCCTTCTTTCTCTCGAAACCCTTGAACTCGGGGTCAACGAAAGCTCTGGTTATCTGACGTGCTCTGTCGGGGCGGAAGTTGAAGAATACAACGCTGTCGTTTTCCTTTATCATGCCGTCCTTGTCGATAACGGTGGGGAGCATGAACTCATCGGTAACGCCGTTTGCGTAGGAGTTCTTTATAGCCTGAACGGGGTCAGTCTCCTGAACGCCCTCGCCCATAACAAGAGCATCGTATGCCTTTTCAACTCTGTCCCAAGCGTTATCACGGTCCATAGCGTAATATCTGCCTGAGATAGTGGCTACCTTGCCCTTGCCGATCTTCTTCATCTCGGCAACAGCCTCTTCCATAAATTCAGCTGCGGAGGAAGGGGGAACGTCTCTTCCGTCCAGGAATGCGTGAACATATACCTTGTCAACGCCGTGCTGCTTTGCCATTTCAAGCAGGCCGTACATATGCTCCATGTGGCTGTGAACGCCGCCGGGAGAAAGCAGACCCATGAGATGAAGAGCGCTTCCCTTTGCCTTGCAGTTTTCCATAGCGGTCACAAGCGCCTTGTTCTTGAAGAACTCGCCGTCCTTGATGTCCTTGGAGATCTTTACCAGCATCTGGTAAACGATCCTGCCTGCGCCGATGTTTGTATGACCTACCTCGGAGTTGCCCATCTGACCGTCGGGGAGACCTACGTCAAGTCCCGATGCGCCGATGATAGTGTGGGGGCACTCTGCGAAATATTTATCCAGGTTGGGCTTCTTAGCCGCAGCGATAGCGTTGCCGTAATCGCTGGGGTTGATTCCGTAACCGTCCATGATAATGAGAGCTACAGGTCTTTTGCTCATAATTTTCAAATCCTTTCAGAAACTACAGTTGAAAAAAACAAGGCGCTGCGGTAAAGACCGCAGGCGTCTTGATCTTGCTTGTTATGATCAGCCGTTTACAGCTGCCTGTACGATGGTGTTGAAGTCCTCAGCCTTGAGGGAAGCGCCGCCGATAAGGCCGCCGTCAACATTGGGCTTGGAAAGAAGCTCTGCGCAGTTCTTTGCGTTCATGGAGCCGCCGTACTGGATCGTAACAGCGTCAGCAGTAGCTGCATCGTAAAGCTTAGCGAGAACGCCACGGATAAAGCCGCAAACTTCCTCAGCCTGGTCAGCGGTAGCGGTCTTGCCTGTACCGATAGCCCAGACAGGCTCGTAAGCGATGATAGTCTTCTTGATATCGTCAGCGGAAACGCCTGCAAAGTCAAGCTTGATCTGGCGGGAGATAACTTCCTCGGTGATATCAGCCTCACGCTCTGCAAGAAGCTCACCTACGCAAACGATGGGCTTGAGACCTGCTGCGAGAGCAGCCTTTGTTCTCTTGTTAACGGTCTCATCAGTCTCGCCGAAGTACTGACGTCTCTCGGAGTGACCGATTACAACGTACTCAACGCCAAGCTCAGTGAGCATATCAGCGGAGATCTCGCCGGTGAAAGCGCCGCTCTTTTCAAAGTGAACGTTCTCAGCGCCTACCTTAACGTTGGAGCCTGCTGTGGTGTTAACAGCGGTCTCAAGGTTGGTGAAAGGTACGCAGGCGATAACTTCTACCTTGCCCTCAGCGTTTGCAACCAGGGGCTTGATAGCTTCGAGAAGAGCCTTAGCCTCGGGACGGGTCTTGTTCATTTTCCAGTTTCCGGCAATAACTGCCTTTCTGAGATTCTTGTTCATGATATTTTCTCCTTTATATTTGGGCTTCCGTTAAAAGAAACCCATATTAGAATAAGGATACTGCATAATAACAGTCTCCTATACAAAATTATCTGATTTTATTTTACCACATCATCGGGGACTTGTCAACAAAAAAGCGGCATTTTCTGCCGCTTTTCAAAATCAGATTTACTTATAATACTTTTCCAGCAGCTCGCTAAGGGGAATGCCGTCAATGGTCACACCCGACACCTGACATGAATTTATGGCAAGACCTGTAAGATTGCAGTTTTCAAAGGTAACGTCCGAAAGGTCGCAGCCCACAAAGCTTGCCTTTGAGATATCGGTGCTTTCCATTCTTGCATCGGTCATATCGCCGTTGGTCATGCGGAACTTGCTCATAGAAACGTCGGTGAATGCCGAGCCTGACATATTTGCGTTGACCACGGATGTGTCGGACATCATAACGTTGTCAAACTGGGTGGATATCATATTGCAGCCGCTGACAGTCACCTCCGAAAGGTCGCAGTCGGCAGCGGAAACGCCTGTGAAATCCGTATTTGCTATGTTGGAATATGAAAAATCACAGTCACGGCATATATCCACTTTCTGATTTTTAAGTATCATATTATCTCTCCCAATCTAATATTCTAAAACTAATATTTTAATCTTTTTGCAGTTAACAATATTGTTAAAAACACACATACAAACGTAAGGTTAGCATATATAACAGCTAATGTTTTATCAATATTGTACCGGGATAATAATGGAGCAAATAACGCGATCAATGAACAGGTTAATATACAAACAGATATACGAAAGCCTAATTTTTTTAGGTGGTTTTTTAATATTTTATTGTCATAGCTCTTATTCTTATCATATCCAGAGATTAATTCATATGCTTCATATTTAGCAGCTATAAAAAACACAGTATTTATCATAACGGCTGCAAATGAATTTATTACTAAAAAAATAAAGCAATCTTGACACAACTGAATGCTTGTCCAAAAATAATTGCATAAGAAGCCATAGAGTATAGTATATATAACAGTAATTATAACTATAAACAAATTCATATTAAACCTCCTCTGCTTTTTGCCAATCATAGCCGGCATCGGTATTATTGTCAGCGGACTTATCCGCATAGATCTATTACCCCTATAAATAAAAATCGGGACGAAGCACGCCGCTCCGTCCCGAAATAAAGTGATCTTACTTTTCAGCAATAGCTGCAACGCCGGGAAGAACCTTACCTTCAAGGTACTCGAGGGAAGCGCCGCCGCCAGTGGAAATGTGAGACATCTTATCTGCAAAGCCGAGCTGCATAACAGCTGCTGCGGAATCGCCGCCGCCGATGATAGTGGTAGCGTCTGTTTCTGCAAGAGCCTTAGCTACTGCAATGGTACCCTTTGCAAGAACAGGGTTCTCAAATACGCCCATAGGACCGTTCCAAACAACAGTCTTTGCGCTCTTTACAGCGTCAGCGAAGAGAGCCTGGGTCTTGGGTCCGATATCGAGGCCCATCTTGTCAGCGGGGATCTTGTCAGCGTCAACAGCCTCAACAGCGATCTCAGCATCGATAGGATCAGGGAAGGAAGCTGCGATAACAGCGTCAACGGGAAGAAGAAGCTTCTTGCCGAGCTTGTCAGCCTTAGCCATCATTTCCTTGCAGTAGTCGATCTTCTCGTTGTCAACGAGAGAAGTACCTACCTCGTAGCCCTTAGCCTTGAGGAAGGTGTAAGCCATACCGCCGCCGATGATAAGTGTATCGCACTTTTCGAGGAGGTTGGAGATAACGTTCAGCTTGTCAGCTACCTTAGCACCGCCGAGGATAGCAACGAAAGGTCTGACAGGGTTCTCAACCGCATTGCCGAGATACTTGATCTCCTTCTGCATGAGGTAACCAACTGCAGTCTCCTTAACGAACTTTGTAACGCCCTCAGTGGAAGCGTGTGCACGGTGAGCGGAGCCGAAAGCGTCCATTACGAATACCTGACCGTCAACCAGATCAGCAAGCTCCTTGGAGAAGCCTTCGCCGTTCTTGGTCTCGTCAGCGCCTCTGAATCTGGTGTTCTCGAGGAGAACAACGTCGCCGTCAGCCATTTCGGCAACAGCCTTCTTAGCGTTGTCGCCTACAACAGTGTCATCAGCAGCAAATGTAACCTTTGTGCCGGGGAGAACTTCTTCAAGTCTCTTTGCTACGGGAGCAAGGGAGAACTTAGCCTCGGGACCGTTCTTGGGCTTGCCGAGATGAGAACAGAGAACGACCTTTCCGCCGTCGGAGATAAGCTTCTTGATAGTGGGAAGGGCAGCCTGGATACGGTTGTCGTTAGTGATAACGCCGTCCTTGAGGGGAACGTTGAAGTCGCATCTTACGAGAACCTTTTTGCCCTTAACGTTAATGTCGTCAACAGTGACCTTGTTTAATTCTGCCATTGGTATGACATCCTTTCATAGATAAATATCCGAGGCTGTTTCAGATGCCTCGGCAGCTTATTAAAGCTATCATATATATTTTATACTATTTTCCGATTTTTTGCAAGGGGTTTGGAAGATTTTTTTACTTATATTTCGTATTAAAACAACATTAAAGCAAAAGGAAACGATCTGAGCGCTCAGTTCGTTTCCTTTTATCATATATTATGGCGTTATTTCTCCTTTGACTTGCAGCACACACCCATTATAAGACCGAACACCATGGCGGCGGTTATGCCTGCGGAGGCAGCGGAAAGTCCGCCTGTGACAGCTCCCAGAAGTCCCTTTGTGTCAACAGCCTCACGCACGCCCTCCGCAAGAGCGTTGCCGAAGCCTGTAAGGGGAACTGCCGCTCCCGCTCCCGCAAAGTCGATGAGAGGGCGGTATATCTTAAACGCTCCCAGCACCACTCCCGCCACAACGTAAAGCACAAGGATACGTGCGGGGGTAAGCTTTGTATAGTCGATAAGCACCTGTCCCACGGCGCACAGCGCACCGCCTACGATAAATGCCCATAAATAATCTGTAAACATAATTTTTCACCCTTCATATGAGATGTGGACTGCATGGGATATTCCCGGAATGCTTTCCCCCTGCTGTGACAGCGTGGGGGACATAAGCGCTCCCGTGGCGCAGAAAAGGATATTTTTCAGCTCGCCGCTTTTTACCTTGTCAAGGAAATATCCGCACAGCACCGAGGCACTGCAGCCGCAGCCCGAACCGCCTGCATGAACGTCCTGGGTTTCGTAGTCGAATATCATAGTGCCGCAGTCCTTGTACCCGGAGGATATGTTTATTCCCTCTTTTGCCAGCAGCTCTATAAGCAATGTGCCGCCCACACGTCCAAGATCGCCTGTGATTATCAGGTCAAAGTCATCGGGGGCAAGCCCTCTGTCCTCCAGATGTGTCTTGATTACATATGCCGCCGCAGGAGCCATTGCCGCACCCATATTGTTGGCGTCGGTAACGCCCATATCCACTATCTTGCCGATAGTCGCAGCCTTTACATAAGGGCCATTCTCGCTGTGGGGAGATACCACAACTGCTCCCGAGGCGGTGCAGGTCCACTGAGCTGTGGGAGTTCTCACGCCGCCGTATGATAATGGGAAGCGGAACTGCCTTTCAGCCGAGCAAAAGTGGGAAGATGTGACTGCCACCACATTTCCGCCGATATCGCTGTCCGTCATAAGCGAAGCCATGAGCAGGCTCTCGGACATGGTTGAGCAGGCTCCGTAAACGCAAAGGAGAGGTATTTCAAGCTCTCTAAGGGCGTATGATGTGGAGGTGCACTGATTTATAAGGTCGCCTGCGAACATATAGTTTATGTCCTCGCAGCGGAGTTTTCCCTTTTCCAACGCTTTCATCACCGTAAGGCGCAAAAGCTCGCTTTCCGCCTTTTCCCATGTGTCCTGCCCAAAGTATGGGTCCTGATATACCTGGTCGAAATGCCTGCCCAGAGGGCCGTCGCCCTCCTTTTTGCCTACAACAGCCGCATAGCTGTGGATAGTGGGGGGCTTGTCCATTATAAAAGTATTTCTTGAAAGACGTTTTGCCATCTCACTTACGTTCCTTTCGCAGATGTTTTGCTACAATTATCTGCAAAGTGCCGTAAATTATACATTCAAAGGGATAAAAGCATAAAAATTACATCTATATTCAAAAAATTATAACGAAATTATCGTTAATATATGTTAACATATTATTTAGTATGCACAAATTTTAATTATAGGAGATGGGATAATATGACTTTTGACCAGATACTGGCAAAAATTGACGACTTTGTGTGGGGCGTACCTCTCATCGTTCTTATCCTTGCGGCAGGTCTGCTGCTGACAATAAGAACGGGATTTATTCAGGTAAGGCATCTTCCCCGTGCGCTCAGATACCTTTTTAAGGAAGAAGTATCTGAGGAAGAGGAGATAGTTCACGGCGAGGTATCGGGCTTTGCTTCACTCTGCACAGCCCTTTCGGCAACTATCGGAACAGGAAACATTGTCGGCGTTGCAACCGCAGTAGGTATTCTGGCAGGCGGTCCCGGCGCACTTTTCTGGATGTGGGTGGCTGCATTTCTCGGAATGGCAACAAAGTATTCCGAGGGCTTCCTTGCAGTAAAGTACCGCACAGTCGATGAGGACGGTCACGTTCTCGGCGGACCTTTCTACTACATAGAAAAGGGCATGGGCGTAAAGTGGAAGTGGCTTGCAAAGATATTTGCATTCTTCGGTGCCTGCGTTGGTCTTATGGGAATAGGCACATTCTCTCAGGTAAACGGCATCGCATCCGCAGTAACAGGCTTCTTTGACCCCAACAAGACAAACACCATTACCCTTTTCGGCAATGACTATTCTATCGTTACCGTTATCAGCGCATTCGTGCTTGCTATCCTTGCAGGTCTGGTAATCATCGGCGGCCTCAAGAGAATAAGCAGCGTTTCTCAGGTAGTTGTTCCTTTCATGGCTATCCTGTACGTTCTGACAGTTGTGGTACTTATCATCTGCAACATCACAAAGCTCCCCGCAGCTATCGCAGAAGTCGTAACAAGCGCATTCGGCGCAAAGGCTATGGCAGGCGGTGCTCTCGGTGCAGTTCTCATCTCCATGAAAAACGGTATCGCAAGAGGTATCTTCTCCAATGAGTCAGGTCTCGGCTCCGCACCTATCGCAGCAGCCGCAGCAAAGACCAAGGAGCCTGTAAGACAGGGACTTATCTCCATGACCGGCACATTTATCGACACGATCATTATCTGCACAATGACAGGTCTTGCTATCGTAATGGCAGGTTCATGGAAGGATGAAGCTCTCCAGGGCGTTCAGATAACCACAGACGCTTTCCAGAAGGGACTTCATTTCCTCCCCAGCCAGGCTGCTTCCTTTATCCTTATGATATGCCTGGTATTCTTCGCATTCACAACTATCCTCGGCTGGAACTACTACGGCGAAAGATGCCTTGAGTACCTCAGCGGCAAGAACAAGACAGCTGTTATGATCTACAGAATACTTTACATCGCAGCTGTATTTATCGGCCCTTACATGACAGTTTCCGCAGTATGGACCATCGCAGATATATTCAACGGACTTATGGCTCTCCCCAACCTTGTGGCGCTGTTTGCCCTGAATAGTGTGGTGGCAAAGGACACAAAGGATTACTTCAAGCGTCTTAAGGCAGGAGAACTAAAGGAATAACATTATCATCAAACAGACTATCGGCATCAGGAGGCGGATATTATGGAACCAAATAAGCACAGCATCGGAAGTATCATCGCAGGCATTTTGTTCTTAATAGTATTCATCGGCGGAATGATAGGGATATACATCGGAACAACAGATGATATCCGCATATCTATCATTTCGCTGGGAGCCATACTGCTGGCAGTGGGCATTGCAGCAATATCAAGCGCTGTAAAGCAAAAAGGCTCAAAAAAGGTGCTGCCTGTCACAATATCACTGGTTTTCGTACTTATCGGAGCGGGGCTTATCACGCTCCCTCTGCTCAATATGCTCACGGGCTTTGAGATAGGCGGAGAGATAATAATATACGCTTCGCTGGGGCTTTTCGTGGTGATAGGGCTGCTGCTCATCCTCATTCCCATTGCAAAAATGGTGTATATGAAAAGGGTATGCACCTGTGTTGTTGAGGCGAAATGCGTTGGGCTGGAGAAAAGTCCTTTCCGTGACAACTACGGCAGATGCCGCTCATATTATCCCGTGTGGGAATACACCTTTGACGGTGTTTCGTATCACGAGCAGGAAAGCATGGCACGCAACTTTGGACTTCCCTCCGAGGGAGATTACTGTGAGCTTCACGTCAATCCCGATGTGCCGACGGAATTTTACCAGGAGGCATCGCCCGTAAATCTGTTTTTTCTGATACTCGGTGCCTGCTTTGCCGCTCTCGGCATTCTGGCGATAGTTCTTACAACAAGTCAGATGGAATAATGTAACAAAAACTTCCGTATCGTTTGATGCGGAAGTTTTTTGTTGGGATATAAAGTGATGAAGAGGTTGGGCGGATAGGGCGTCAAGCGTATAAGAAAGACCTTGCTAATAAAAGCAAGGTGAAAAGTTTAGCCCACCTTTTCAAAGGCTTGACCTAAACCCTTTACCTTGCTCTCATTTGCAGGGGTTTTCTTATATGCCCGAAATACCCCTAAATACAGAAAAGAGCTTCCGTATCGTGTGATGCGGAAGCTCTTTTAGGCTATTTATAGGCTATTTATAGCTTATAAATAGCTATCGTTACTTAGCCGATCTTATCAGCGTATCAGCAAGATCCTTGAATGTCCATTCTCCTGTTTTTCTGTTGTAAATCCCAAAGCACTCGCCGCCCTCAGAATCACCGCTGTTGTTATCCCACCATACGCAGGGAATACCATACTTGGCTGCGCCCTTGATATAATATTCAGCCCACAGGCATCTGTCTGCCTCATCGCCCTTGTTGGTTGCGCCGAACTCGCCGATCACTACCTGAATACCCTTGCTGATGAACAGGCTGTTCAGGTCGGAGAAGAACTTATCCAGCTCCTTCTTGTCGCTGTCGGAGAACTTCTTGCTGTAGCCGCTGTTCATTGCGTAGTTGTAGGGAGAATAAGCGTGGACGGATACGATTATCCTTTCATCATCGGGAAGCTTCATTGCTCTGAGTGCTCCCATATTGGAGGTGGCTGCATATGCGGGTACCATGATATATCTGTACTCGTTGTTTCCGCCTGTTGCACGGATAGTGGAAACTATTGCGCTGTTAAGGTTGTTGACGACTTCTCTTTCAGCTCCTGTGCCGCCTGTCCATTCCTTGGCGCTGCCCTCGGTACGGGGTTCGTTCAGTGTTTCAAAGATAAGGTGCTCGTTATACTTCTTGAACTCGTTTGCAATCTGTGTCCAGAGCTTTGTCATCTTCTTTTCGGAAGCTTTATAGGTCTTGTCGCTCTTTGCGCAGCCGCCGATGTCGTAATACTCGTTGTCGTGGTGAGAGTTGAGGATAACGTACATATCGTTCTTATATGCGTAGTCAACGACTTCCTTGACACGCTTCATCCACTGCTCGTCAACGTTGCCGTCCTTATCGGTGTGCCTGCCCCATGAAACGGGGATTCTTATGGTGTTGAATCCCTGAGCCTTGATATCGTCTATCATAGCCTTTGTGGTCTTGGGGTTGCCCCATGCGGTCTCGGAGCTCATTCCGCTGCCGAGAGCATCAAGGGAGTTGCCCAGGTTCCAGCCTATCTTCATGTTGGAGGTAAGCTCCTTGGCGGTGACGTTCTTATCAAAGCTGCCTGTGGTCTTGTCCGAGGGCTTATTGCCTGCTGTGACCTTGACTGTAACAGTCGCTTTCTTTCCTGAGCCGTCGGCTGCCTTTACAGTGATTGTGGTGCTGCCGCTCTTAATGCCCTTGATAACGCCGTCCTTGCTGACCGTTGCCACCTTTTTATCTGAGGAGGAACATGTCAGCGACTTGTTTGATGCGTTTGAGGGGAACACCTTTGCGCTTATCTTATAGGTGCTTCCCGCCTTGACGGAGATGCTCTTCTCGCTGACGGTGACACCTGTAACGGGAGTGCCCACAGTTACCTTTACCTTTGCGGAAGCGTCGGTGTTCTTGATAGCTACGGTAACATCTGCCGAGCCTTTCTTCACGCCTGTTATCTTGCCCTCGTCGGTGACGGAGACAATGCTTTTATCGGAGCTTGTCCACACCAGAGTATATTTTGACACGCCCGATACTTTTGCTTTAAGTGATACTGTTTTGCCCTTTGATATGGTAATGGTGCTGTAAGGGAGCGTTACCGATGGGTCTGCCGCAGAGACTGTCATAACAGAGCCGCACATAAGGCTCATTATCATCGCCAGTCCCAGCAGAAGGGATAATAGCTTTTTCATATTTATTTCCTTTCAAAAAAAGCGTCCCACATTTGTGAGACGCAAGTTTATCATGCTATTTTGTTTATTTCGCTCTGCATCAGGCAATAGGGAATGATACCCAGACCAAAAATAGCAAGAATGATATAAACCATACCTGTGCTTCCGTTGGTATTGCCATTTATCTCATCAACCTTTTTACCCTGCATATAGAACCAGTAAAATCCGTAGATCCCAAAGGTAATAATGGTATAGACCAGAGCCGTTCCGCCGCCTGCTGTCTTTGTCTGTGCGTTGTAATTAAGCTCATCGGTCAGCTTTACGAACCAGTACAGCCCGTAAATGCCGCAGGTAAGGAGAGAAAAAATGATACAAAGCGCAATATTTCTATTTGTTGCCATATAGATACCCCCATAATATTTCTGCAAATAAATCAATTTTTCGATTTATTTGTTAATTGATTATACCATATAAGAAGATATTCGTCAATAGCAAAAACAAAATCAGCTAATATTTTAATACGTTATACTAAGAACCTGTCTTCATAAGAAATGTGTGCGGATTTTCGAGCATAATTTTGTTGCAGAGCAGGCAAAAATCCGCAGGCGGGCTTTCGCCCGGCAAGGATTTTTAACGCAGTCTGCGGCAAAATTTGCCGAAAAGACGTGCGCATATGCTTGTGAAGACGGGTTCTAAGCACCAATTAAAAACTATACAAAAAATTGAGCATAATCTTGCGTATATGGATTATGCGATGATTTTTTGTCTATAGTTTTATTGGTGATTAGTATTAAATGCAGGTGCCCTGCGTCATTGGAGCACCTGCATTATTTTAAAGATATGTTATCAGAGCTTGATAATAATCTTGCCGCCTGCTGTGGGATTTACCTTAACAGCCTCGCCGCCTGCAACCTTTACAGAGAAGCTCTTGTCGGTGCCTGTGTAGGAAACCTCGACCATATCGCCGTGACGTACTGCGGTAATGGTGAATACCTTGTTAGCCTCGGTGTCATATACGTTTGCGGAAATTTCCCTGCCCTCCTCGGGAGCGTAGATAACGAACTCGGTGCCCTCGAGATAATCGTACTCGAAGTCTCTCTTGAAGCTGCCGTAGCCGATGATGGAGTTGGGCTTTGCAAGGCAGGGCAGACCAAAGTAATCGTATGTCTGGGTGTAGAACTTGCCGCCCTCATATACCTGACCGCTGATGATATCGGTCCATGTTCCCTCGGGAACGTAGAACTCGGCAACACCCTGATCGTTCAGGATAGGTGCAACGAGAATATTGTCGCCGAACATATACTGCTTGTCAAGTGTGCGGCAAGCGGGATCCTCAGCGTAGTCGATGACCATTGCTCTCATCATGGGGATACCTGTCTCGTGGGTCTTGATAGCCTGTGCCCAGATGTAAGGCATCAGCTTGCCCTTGAGCTTGGTGAAGAAGCGGAGAACATCTGTGCACTCGGTGGAGCCGTCCTTATCGAAGAGCCAGGGCACTCTGTAGGAAGAGTTGCCGTGAAGTCTGGAATGTGTGGAGAAGAGGCCGAATGCTGCCCATCTCTTGTAGATGTCAGCTGTTGCGGTAGCCTCAAAGCCGGACATATCGTGGCTGAAGAAGCCGAAGCCGGACATACAGAGGGAAAGTCCGCCTCTGATGGTCTCTGCCATGGAGGTGTACTCTGCGGAGCAGTCGCCGCCCCAGTGTACGGGGAACTTCTGACCGCCTACTGTTGCGGAACGTGCAAACAGGCAAGCCTTGTTTTCGCCGTAGTATTCCTTGAGAACGTTGAATACGGTCTTATTGTAAAGGTATGTATAGTAGTTGTGCATTGCGATGGGGTCGGAACCGTCGTAATACTTTACATTGGTGGGTATTCTCTCGCCGAAGTCGGTCTTGAAGCAGTTTACGCCCATCTCGCAGAGAACACGGAGCTTGGAAGCATACCACTCGCAGGCTGCGGGATTTGTAAAGTCAACGATTGCCATACCGGGCTGCCACAGATCTCCCTGGAATACGCTGCCGTCGGGATTCTTGATGAAGTAGCCGTTCTTTGCGCCCTCTTCAAAGAGCTGGGAACGCTGTGCGATGTAGGGGTTGATCCATACGCAGATCTCAAGACCCTTGTCCTTTTTAAGTCTGGAGAGCATTGCTTCAGGCTCGGGGAACTGTCTCTTGTCCCACTCAAAGTCGCACCACTGGAATTCCTTCATCCAGAAGCAGTCGAAGTGGAATACCTGGAGAGGGATGTCACGCTCTGCCATGCCGTCGATAAAGGAAGTAACGGTCTCCTCATCGTACTTGGTGGTAAAGGAGGTGGTGAGCCAGAGACCAAAGGTGTATGCAGGAGGAAGTGCGGGCTTGCCTGTCAGTGTGGTGTAGTTTGAAAGCACCTCGCCAATGTTTGCGCCGCCGATAACGAAGTATTCAAGCTTCTCGCCGGGAACGGTGAAGGATACCTTGGAAACGGTGTCGGAGCATACCTCAAAGGAAACCTTATCGGAGGAATTTACAAGCACGCCGTAGCCTGTGGAGGAAACATAGAAAGGAATGCACTTGTAGGACTGATCGGAGCATGTGCCGCCGTCGGAGTTCCATGTTTCAACGTTCTGACCGTTCTGCACAAAAGGAGTGAACTTCTCGCCGAAGCCGTAGAAATATTCGCCTACGTTCATGGAGAGCTGCTCACGGATATATGTGCTTCTTGCGTCCTGAGGATAGCTCCAGAAGGTGTCGTCCTGCATGGAGTTGAGACGTGCGGAGGTCTTGAACTTGCTCTCGTTGATGATGGAAGCTGAACGCCATGCGCCGCCTGTCAGTCTCTTATCCTTATAGTAGTACTGAACGTTCCAGTTGAACTTGCCGATAACAAGCTTAGTATCGCCTGAAACCAGCTCCCAGCAGTCGCCCTTTTCGGTGATCTCGGGAGTATAGCCCTGATCTTCCTCAAGCTCGAACCTGGGCTGATTGTCAAGAGTGCCCTTGTAGTGCTCGATAGATACCTTGATAACGTCCTTCTGTGTGGAAGTAAAGGTGATGTCCAGGCAGGGACCGCCAAGGGTCATACCTCTGTTCTGAATGTACTGGGAAGTTGCGTAAACGTTGAGACCATTCTTAACGGGAGTGATCTCGTAAGCCTGCGAAGCGTAGTTTACCTCGTAGCCTCTCTGATTGAGCCAGAAACCGTCTGCGAATTTCATGTGCATTTCCTCCTTGAAAAATTATATGTTCAGATTATTTTTATCACTCTAACATTGACAAGGATATCAAAATCCTCATTTTGTGTTAACGATTACATTGTATAACATCAACAAGGCTTTGTCAAGAGCTTTTGTGAATTTTACATTTTATTAACATAGAAAAATCCCCCTTGTGATGTGCCTGATACGGTTCATTCCAGCGTGATGTCCTCCGCAGGATATACCGCCGTCATTCCGCAGAAAGTGACAGTCACCTTAAAGCTGTAGTCCGTGCTGCATTCAATGTGCGTGCGGTTGATGACCACCTTGTCCTCATCGGAGACAAGCTCGGAGAGTACATTCGGGTCAAGAGAGCTGTCTTCTGCGCTGTAGCCCTCGAAGCCTGTGGAGAAATCATAACCCATGACCTCCTGCTTGGTGATGTAGGTGGCAGCGGCAGTATAATAGTTCTTTGCCGATTGGGTGAAGTGTACAAGAAGCTCGTTCTTTGCATCATCAAAGGACGGGTCGGAGCTTTCCTCGGGGTTGTCCTCCATAAGCTTCACAGCCTTTCCGTATTCGTAAAGGTATATGCAGTTGTTCACCCTGTCAAGCAGGGGAGCGGAGTCGTCCTCTTCAATTACAACAGGCTCGGTGGGAGGGAGAACTATCCTGGCGCTTGTTTCGGGGGTATCAACCTCCATGCCGCCCTCGGAAACGCCGACAGTGATAATGTCCGTCTGATTGGGATCAGCTGCGGGTGTGGAACCGCAGGACGAGAGAACGGCCGATAAACCGAGAACAGCCGCACACATAGCAGTGCGCTTAGAAATATGCTTCATTATAATATGTCCTTTCTTCGATTTTGACCAATAATATGTTTTATTCATTATACCATAATAATGGGCATTTTTCAATAGTATGATGATACAAAAAGCACAAAGGCAAATAGACAGAAGTAACAGACATAAATAACGGACGAAAATAACAGATGGAGAAGCAAAACAAACAAGTCAACGCTATCAAACACAAAGGTAAAAAGTTTAGTCCGGCTTTTCAAAGGTGGCGGGAGTCCAGAGGGCGGAACCATCCGGTCGCTGCTCGCAAGCAGCGAAATCTCTTTGCTGACGGTTAATGCAATCAAAGATAAAGCCGACAGACTAAAAAAATCTAAAAGCCGCCTGCACCGAAAATTCAAAGTCTTGCAAATGAATTTATTTTCTCAAATCATCTTAAAACTATTCAATGCAGGCGGCTTGAAACCAAGAGACATTCCGTCAGGAATGGCGATTATGGTTTCCGCCGTTAGGCGCAGGTACGGACATACCTACAAATCAATTTTATTCGTCCGTACCGAATGCAAAGGAGACACCTAAGTGAGAGATTGTGTCGGAACGACACAGAGGAAACCAAAACCCAACAAAAGCGGGCATTCCCTTGTGCCGCTGTCGGCACATATTCTCCCCTACGGTTTCTCCATGCCTTGTAAAAGGCAAGCACTCATCTCTTCCCTACCCCCTCACCCCAACTAATACTAAGCACCAATTAAAAACTATACAAAAAATCGAGCATAATCTTGCGTATATGGATTATGCGATGATTTTTTGTCTATGGTTTTATTGGTGATTAGTATAAGCCCGCTTTTGCAGTTTAGCTTTAACTTTTTGTTTGGCTCCTGTATCGAATATCGTTTCGTGCCTTTCTGCATTTTGCAACTCGCATTGTTTTGACTTTCATTTTGCATAATCACTCTCCGAGTGCTTCCCCGCTGCCCTATACGTCCGCACACCGACACGCAATGTTAACATTTAAGCAAAATTACGCAAGAAAATATTTTGACGTGTCATATTGCAACGCATTTTCGGCGTCTGTTTTGTGTAAAACTGTCATATTTGCAAGTTTATAGAAAAAATCTTGCAAAAACCTATTGACAAATCAGATAGCCTGTGCTAAAATAATATCACTAAAACAGCAATGCAGTTATTTTTAGGAGAGTGAGTATATGCTTTTAAAAGAAGGCGAAATCAGGATCCCTGCCGGATGTGCCATTTCCGGCTTCATCAGCCGTGACGGCAACCGCATGAACGGCGGAGATATCGTAAAATCCATTTCCTATATGCACGACCGTTCAAACGGTCTGGGCGGCGGTTTTGCAGGATACGGAATCTATCCCGAGTACAAGGATTACTACGCATTCCACGTATTCTACAACTCCAACGAGGCAAGAGAACAGACTGAGCGCTTCCTTGACCGTCATTTTGACGTCATCAACCTCAGCCGTATCCCCACTAAGAAGATACCCGCTATCACCAACGAGCCTCTTATCTGGAGATACTTCGTTAACCCTCTGCCCACTAAAATAGCTTCCTCCCAGCTGGACGAAAAAGAGTTCGTTGCAAAGTGCGTTATCAGAATAAACAATGATATCGACGGCGCTTACGTTTTCTCCAGCGGCAAGAACATGGGCGTTTTCAAGGCTGTTGGCTTCCCCGAGGACGTTGGAGAGTTTTACCGTCTCGATGAATACGAGGGCTACGCATGGACCTGCCACGGCCGTTATCCCACAAACACCCCGGGCTGGTGGGGCGGCGCTCATCCCTTTGCGCTCCTTGACTATACAATAGTACATAACGGCGAGATTTCCTCCTACGACGCTAACCGCCGTTTCATCGAAATGTTCGGCTACAAATGTACCCTCCTTACCGATACGGAGGTCATCACATACATCTTCGACTGGCTCAACAGAAAACAGCAGCTTTCTCTCGAGGATATCGCTTCCATCATCGCAGCTCCCTTCTGGAGCGAGATAGACGAGATCGAGAAGAAGGATCCCGAAAAGGCTGCAAAGCTCAAGTATTTCAGAAACGCATTCTCCAGCCTGCTCATCACAGGCCCCTTCTCCATCATTCTCGGCTACACAGGCGGAATAATGGCGCTCAACGACCGTCTGAAGCTCCGCTCCATGGTAGTTGCCGAAAAGAAGGATATGGTCTATATCGCCAGCGAGGAGTGTGCTATCAGAGCTATCTGTCCCGATGTTGAAAAGGTATGGTCTCCAAGAGGCGGCGAGCCTGTAATTGTAGAACTTAACGAGGAGGGTAAAAGGAAATGCCTGTAAATTTCTTTCCTGCTGAATTTGAAGTGATCCGTAATACGGATAAATGTATAAAGTGCCGTGCCTGTGAGCGTCAGTGCTCCAATGAGGTGCATTTCTATGACCCCGATTTTGACAAGATGCTTACCCACGACAATCAGTGCGTTGACTGCCAGAGATGCGTATGTATCTGTCCCACAGGCGCTATTAAGATAGTACCCAACGAAAACGCTTTCAGAAAGAGCGCAAACTACACCCAGCAGCTGATGATAGAAAACTACCGTCAGGCAGGAACGGGAGCTGTTCTCCTTTCCTCCATGGGCAACCCTCAGGATTATCCCGTTTACTGGGATAAGATACTTATCAACGCTTCTCAGGTAACAAACCCTTCCATCGACCCTCTGAGAGAGCCTATGGAAACAAAGGTGTTCCTCGGCAAGAAGCCTGCGGCTATCAAGAAGAACCCCGACGGCACCGTTGATACAAGAATGACACCTTATCTGGAGCTTAACACTCCTATAATGTTCTCCGCAATGTCCTACGGTTCCATTTCCAAGAACGCTCACGAGTCGCTTGCCCGTGCAGCTACAGAGCTCGGAACCTACTACAACACAGGTGAGGGCGGACTTCACAAGGACTTTTATCAGTACGGTCCCCACACCATCGTGCAGGTAGCTTCGGGACGTTTCGGCGTATTCAAGGATTACCTTGACACAGGTGCGGCTATTGAGATCAAAATGGGTCAGGGCGCAAAGCCCGGTATCGGCGGCCATCTTCCCGGCGCTAAGATCAGAGAAGATGTTTCCAGAACACGTATGATACCCATGGGCACAGACGCTATCTCCCCTGCTCCCCACCACGACATCTACTCCATCGAGGACCTCCGCCAGCTCATATTCTCGCTGAAAGAGGCAACGGAATATACAAAGCCCGTTATCGTAAAGATCGCAGCAGTTCATAACGTTGCGGCTATCGCTTCGGGTATCGCACGTTCGGGTGCGGATATCATCGCAATAGACGGTTTCAGAGGCGGTACAGGTGCGGCTCCCACAAGAATACGTGATAATGTGGGTATCCCCATTGAGCTTGCTCTCGCAGCCGTTGACCAGAGACTTCGTGACGAGGGTATCAGAAATGAAGTTTCCATCGTTGCGGCAGGTTCTATCAGAAGCTCCGCAGACGCAGTAAAGGCTATCGCTCTCGGTGCCGACGCTATCTACATCGGAACTCCCGCACTCCTTGCAATGGGCTGCCACCTTTGCAGAAGCTGCCACGGCGGCAAGTGCAACTGGGGCATCGCTACACAGCGCCCCGACCTGGTAAAGCGTCTTAACCCCGAAGTAGGCTACAAGCGCCTTGTAAATCTCGTTCACGCATGGGATCACGAAATAAAGGAAATGATGGGCGGTATGGGTATCAACTCCATTGAGTCTCTCAGAGGCAACCGTCTTATGCTCAGAGGTATCGGTCTTTCTCAGAAGGAGCTTGATATCCTGGGAATACAGCACGCAGGCGAATGATCTCATACTATTATAATCGGAGGTAGTAAAAGCCCATGAAAAGAGTTTATGTAAACGAGGACTGGTGTCTCGGCTGTCATCTCTGCGAATTTTACTGCGCATTCGCCAACAGCGGCGAAAAGGATATGTCCAAGGCATTCAAGCTCGGTAAAGATGCCGCTCCCAGAATCAGAGTAGAGGAGGGCGACGGAATAAATTTCGCCGTTCAGTGCCGCCACTGTCAGGATCCTGCCTGTGTAAAGGGCTGCATTGCAGGCGCTCTCACCAAGAACGAAAACGGAGTTATTGAAATAAATACGGATAAGTGCGTAGGCTGCTACACCTGCGTTCTCTCCTGCCCCTACGGCTGTATCGTTATCGACCCAAAAAATCAGGGAAGAACAGTTACCAAGTGCGAGCTTTGCACAAGAAACAGCGCAGGCGAGCCTGCCTGTGCGGCTAACTGTCCCAACAGGGCTATCGTCTTTGAGGAAAGGGGAGAAGAATGATGAAATACGTTATTATCGGAAATTCCGCAGCGGGCATCGGTGCGGTACAGGGAATAAGAGAAGTCGATAAGGACGGTCAGATCGTTCTTATCTCCGATGAAAAGTATCATACCTACTCACGCCCCCTTATCTCTTATCTGCTCAAGGGAAGAGTTACGGAGGAGAGCATGATATACCGTCCTCTTGATTTCTACGAGAAGAACAATGTGGATACTCTCCTTGGCACAAAGGTAGTTTCCGTTGACTCCGCAGCCAAGAATATCACCCTTGAAAACGGAAACAAGGTGGATTACGACAAGCTGCTCATTGCTACAGGCTCCAAGCCCTTCGTTCCTCCCATGGACGGACTTGACAACGTTAAGGACAAGTTCTCATTCATGAAGCTGGACGACGTTAAGGCTATCGAGGAAGTTGTAAAGCAGGGGTCAAAGGTGCTCATCGTGGGCGCAGGTCTTATCGGTCTGAAAGCTGCCGAGGCTCTTGAACATTACGGTGCCAAGATGACTGTTATCGACCTTGCAGACAGGATCCTTCCCTCAATTCTCGACAATGAGGCTTCCGATATCATGAAGGCTCACATCGAGTCCAAGGGTGTAAGATTTATCCTCGGCACCAGCGCAAAGCACTTTGAGGCTCATTCCGCCGAGCTTACCAACGGCGAGACCGTTGACTTCGACTTTGTTATCCTTGCGGTCGGTGTTCGTCCCAATACCGAGCTTGCCGAAATGGCAGGCGGCAGCGTAAACAGAGGAATCGAAACAGATACCCGTCAGGCTGTAAAGGGCGTTACCGATATCTACGCCGCAGGCGACTGCACCAAGTCCTTCGATATCTCATCGGGCAGCGAAAAGATACTTGCCCTTCTTCCCAACGCTTTCATGCAGGGAAATATCGCAGGAAAGAACATGGCAGGAATGGAAAGCTACTATCTTAATGCTATCCCCATGAACGCTATCGGCTTCTTCGGTCTGCACATCATCACCGCAGGCTGCTACGACGGCGAGGCTTATGTGGAGCATGACGGCAACAATTACAAGAAGCTCGTTACCCGTGACAACGCTCTCAAGGGCTTTATCCTTATGGGCAACAAGATAGACAGAGCGGGAATTTACACTTCACTTATCAAGGAGCACATTCCCCTTGATGAAGTGGATTTTGAAGCCCTCAAGAGAAATCCCATGCTTATGGCATTCTCAAGGACGAGAAGAAATGAAAAGCTTGCAGGAGGTTTCGGAAATGACTAAGATTACTGCGGGAGATCTGCATTACAGACTTCTTAATCAGGAAATAAGGCTGTCCAAGGACAAGGACATTGTTATAGAAAACTGCCTGGGTCAGAGATTTATCGGAAGCGGCTGTATCGGCAAGAATATTGAGATACACGGCGTTCCAGGCAACGCTCTGGGCGCATACCTTACCCAGTCAAATATCACCGTTTACGGCAACGCTCAGGACGCAACGGGCGATACCATGAACGACGGAACCATCACCATTCACGGCAACTGCGGCGACGCTCCCGGCTACGGCATGAGAGACGGAATGATTCTCATTCAGGGCAATGCAGGCTACCGTGCAGGCATTCATATGAAGCAGTATATGGAAAAGGTGCCCGTGCTGGTCATCGGCGGCAAGGTAGGCGACTTCCTTGCGGAATATCAGGCAGGCGGACGCATAGTAGTGCTTGGTCTGGGCTATGAGGATATCTGCCCCGTTGGCTCATTCTGCGGCACAGGAATGCACGGCGGAGCAATTTATATCCGCACAGATGTTGTTCCCCACGTTCCCGCTCAGGTCATGGTAACTGACGCCACCGACGCTGACAAGGAAGAGATAAGAGCCGATGTTGACAAATATACCGCAGCTTTCGGCGGCAATACCGACGATATCCTTTCCGCTCATTTCTTCAAGCTTATCCCCAACACCCAGAACCCCTACAAGCAGCTGTATGTAAACAACTGATTTGCTATTGCATATTTTCCCGTTTGGCTGTATAATGTATATAGTATGATGATGCGGAGATGTCGCCCATATATATGTGCGTAAAGCCGACATCTCCGCAATAAAATGAAAGGAGCTGCCCTTTATGACTGCTAACAAAGCACTGATAGCCGCCGTATCCGACGATACAAAGGCAAGCCTTTCATCAATGGTACTTGAAGCAGGGCTTACCGATGTTTCCGTTACAAGCGGAAAAAATCTCCGTGACCTCTGCGCTGAGCATGATTATGACGTGGTCATCTCGGTGTTCCCCTTTGAGGGGGAGTTCGGCGCCGAGACTGCCGCTTATATAAGCAAGACATTCGATGTCTGTCAGGTGATATTCGTTCCCTCCAAGGTATATGACGAGGTGTGCGCAAAGCTTTCGGGCACAGGGGCAGTGATACTTCCCAAGTCATCTCCCAGGGAGCTGGCTGTGAACTCCATACGCTGCGCCGCAGCTATAAAGAACAAAATGGACGACCTGCGTTCGGAAAACAAAATGCTCCGTGACATGGTAAATGAGATGAAGCTTGTGAACCGTGCAAAATGCGTTCTTATCGAGTATCTTAAAATATCCGAGAAGGAGGCTCACCGCCAGATACAGAAGCGTGCCATGGATCAGCGTGTAACCCTCACCGAGGTGGCAGCGGATATCCTAAAGACATATGAATACAGATAACGAAAGGACTTGCAGTTATGAAATTTACAAAAATGCAGGGCATCGGCAATGATTATGTTTACGTGAACTGCTTTGAGGAGACCGTGGCTGACCCCGAAAGAGTTTCCGAGATCATCAGCGACCGCCATTTCGGCATAGGTGCCGACGGACTTGTGCTTATAATGCCCTCCGACAAGGCGGATTTCAGAATGAGAATGTTCAATGCCGACGGCAGCGAGGGAAATATGTGCGGAAACGCCACACGCTGCATAGGCAAGTTTGTCTATGATAACCACCTTACCGATAAGACAAGCATCACTCTCGAAACAAGAAGCGGAATAAAGAAGCTGACCCTTTATCCCGAAAACGGCAAGGTCAAGACCGTGCTGGTGGATATGGGCAAGGCTGTTCTGAAGCCTGCGGACATTCCTATGAATGTAAGCGGCGATACATTTATAAACAAGCCCATTACCGTTGACGGCAAAGAGGTATTCATCACCGCCGTTTCCATGGGCAACCCCCACGCTGTCACCTATGTTGACGATGTTGACAGCTTGGAGCTTGAAAAAATAGGCCCTTCCTTTGAAAATCACCCCCTGTTCCCCGAAAGAGTGAACACCGAATTTATAAAGATTCTTGATGAAAGCACCATGCAGATGAGAGTCTGGGAAAGAGGCTCGGGAGAGACATGGGCGTGCGGCACAGGTGCTTGTGCCGCAACGGCTGCATCGGTACTCAACGGATATTTCCCCCACGACAAGGAGATAACCGTTAAGCTCAGAGGCGGCGACCTTTTCATCACCTACAAATCTGACGGCACTGTTCTTATGAGAGGCCCTGCGGAGACCGTATTCACAGGCGAGATAGATGTCTGAACGAAAGGAAAATCACAATGGTAAAGATCAACGAACACTTCCTTACAATGAAGAAAAATTACCTTTTCATTGATATCGCAAAGAAAATAAAGGCATATTCCGCAGCTCACCCCGATAAGCCCCTTATCAGAATGGGCATCGGCGACGTTACCCTGCCCCTTGCTCCCGTTGTTGTTGAGGCTATCAAAAAGGGTGCCGACGAAATGGGCGTTAAGGAGACCTTCAAGGGTTATGAGGACAGCGGCACAGGCTATGACTTTTTAAAGCAGGCCATCGCCGATTATTACAAGAGCTTCGGCGTTTCACTGGAGCTTTCCGAAATTCGTGTAAACGACGGCGCAAAGGCAGACTGCGGCAATATCGTGGATATCTTCGGCGACGGAAATACCATTCTCGTCACCGACCCCGCATATCCCGTTTATGTTGACTCCAACACAATGTGCGGCAGAAATATAATCTATGCGGATTCCAACGAGGAGAACGGCTTTGCGGCAATGCCCGATGAGAATGTACATGCGGATATCATCTATCTCTGCTCACCGAATAATCCCACAGGCTCCGTTTATACAAAGGAGCAGCTTAAAATATGGGTGGACTACGCACTGAAAAATGAAGCAATAATCATCTTCGATTCCGCTTATGAGGCATTTATCTCCGACCCTGCGCTCCCCAGAAGCATTTTCTGCGTTGAGGGAGCAAAGAAGTGCGCTATCGAGATGTGCTCGCTCTCCAAAACAGCAGGATTTACAGGAACCAGATGCGGATATACCGTTATCCCCGAGGAGCTTATCGTAAAGGCTTCCGACGGCTCCGATGTAAGCATAGCACAGCTGTGGGGACGCAGACAGGGAAGCAAGTTCAACGGCGTTTCCTATCCCGTTCAGTGCGGCGCAGCAGCCGTGTTCACTCCCGAGGGTCAGAAGCAGACACACGAGGCGATCAACTACTACAGAAGAAACGCAAAGCTCATGGCAGATACGCTCACCGAGCTTGGCATAAAGTTCACGGGAGGAATAAATTCTCCTTATATCTGGCTCAAGTGCCCCAACAATATGGGCAGCTGGGAGTTCTTTGATTATCTGCTTGAGAAAATTCAGGTGGTAGGCACACCAGGAGAGGGCTTTGGAAAGAACGGCGCAGGCTGGTTCAGGCTCACCGCATTCGGCACCTATGAGAATACGCAGGAAGCCATGAAGAGATTCAAAGAGCTGCTTAAATAAGACAACCCCTTATACCTTATTATACTCATTCTATTTTCCAAACAAGATCCGCACCGAAAACACGGTGCGGATCTTGTTTTGGATAAAATTTATGTGTGATAAGCCAATTAAAAAGTCCGCACCGAGCTTTCGGTGCGGACTTTTTGTTATTGATATAATTTTATTTAAGCAATATCAGGTAAGCCGATATCTATATCTTCAATGCCCATGTCAAAGATATCATCGGAAATAAAACTTTCGGTGTCAGCATACATCACGTCTGCCTTGTCGGCAGTGGGGGTGGCATATACGATGTCGGAAGAAACGATGTTTGTCCATGCGCCGTTTACGTAAGCCTTTACCGCAAAGCCGTACTTAACGCCGTTGGTAAGACCTGTTACGTACATTCCGTTGGCGGTTCTGTAGCCTGCCAGCGACCATTTGCCGTTAAGGTAGGTGTAAACCGCATAGTTTGTAGCTCCGTTAACTGAAGTCCAGTTCAGGGCAACTCTGCCGTCCTGACCCTGTGCCTTGGTGATAACGGGCTTTACCGATGCTCCGACAGGTGTTGCATAAACAATATCTGCGGAGGTTATGCCCGACCAGCTGCCGTTTACGTAAGCCTTTACAGCAAAGCCGTACTTAACGCCGTTTGTAAGTCCTGTTACATACATACCGTTTGCTGTTCTGTAGCCTGCTACAGACCACTTACCGTTAAGATATGTGTAAACTGCGTAGTTTGTTGCACCGTTAACGGAAGTCCAGTTGAGGGCAACTCTGCCGTCCTGACCCTGCGCCTTGGTGATAACGGGCTTTGTTACCGCAGCCTCGGGTGTTGCATAAACAATATCTGCGGTGGTGATCGCCGACCACTTTCCGCTGACGTATGCCTTTACAGCAAAGCCGTATTTTGTGCCGTTTGTAAGTCCCGAAACAGTCATTGCAGTGGCAGTTGTTGTTCCGGCGTTGTACCACTTGCCGCCTGTGATGTAATAAACTGCGTACTGTGAAGCTCCGCTGACGGTGCTCCAGCTGAGCAAAACTGAGCTGTCCTGCGCCTTTGCCGATGTTACTGCGGGCTTGGGTATCTCACAAGCCTTGGGTGTTGCATATACCTTATCGGAGGGGTCTGACCACTCGCCGTTAACATAAGCCTTTACTGCAAAGCCGTAGCTTGTGCCGCCTGTAAGGTTCTTGACGGTCATATTGCAGGCTGTGGTGGTTCCTTTAAGCTCCCACTTATTATTAAGATAGGTATAGACTGCATACTGTGAAGCTCCCTGAACTGCGCTCCATGTGAGAGCAACTTCCTCGGTGCCTGCATTTGCGCTTGTGATAACAGGTCTGGGAACAGCTGCCTTAACGGGAGTTGCATATACCATGTTGGAAATGCCCGACCAGCTGCCGTTTACATACGCCTTTACAACAAAGCCGTAGCTTGTGCCGCCTGTAAGGTTCTTGACGGTCATATTGCAGGCTGTGGTGGTTCCGTGGGAAGTCCACTTGTCGTTAAGATATGTAAATACCTCGTACTTGGTGGCTCCGCTGACAGCTGACCATGCAACAGTCGCCTGCTCGGTGCCTGCGGTAACGCTTGTGATAACGGGTCTTGTGGAGTCAAGCTTGGGAACGGTAACTATCCTGTAGGCTGTGCAGCCGCTTACGGAACAGTATATCTGCTTTCTGCCCTTTGTGTAGGCGGTGGCTTCAAGGGCAACTGCCGATTTTCCGTTATAAACATGAGTGTGAGCAGTGCCGCCGGGAACATACACCTTTGTAACGGTAAGAGAAGAGCCTCTGTCGCCGATGTATGCCTTGCCAAGACCTGAGAAGGAGCCGCCGAATGCGCTTTTGAGACTTGATACTGACCATACCGCTGTGCCGTTGGATACGCTGTCGGGAGCTACCTGTATCCAGCCTCTGCTGCTGTCGGTAAAGCTCTGGAGGATAAATTCGATATCCCCATAAGATGAATATGAGCAGTATATCTTGTCGCTGCTTGAAAGGCTTGTTATTGCGCCGGGGTCAAAGGATACTGCCTGACCGTAATTTGAGCTTGTGCCTGTGCCCGAGAAAAGCACATTTTCTCCGCCTGTGGCAGTCTCATACTGAGGGTCGCCGTTGTATGCGGCAACAAGCGCATCGGCAATGCCGCCGTAGGTGAAGCTTCTGCTGCCTCTGTTGAAGATGCCGAAGTTCTCGCTGCCTGTGCCGAAGCAGTTGTTGTCCCACCATACGCAGGGGATATCCTGTGCGGCGAACTGCCTTGCCAGCGAAGCATATATGCCTGCATACTTTTCTCTGTAGGCGGTGTTGCTCTTGTTTGTGGCGCCGAACTCGCCGATAACAACGGGAACGCCCTTGCTGATAAAGGTGTTGTACATACGTGTAAAGAAGCCGCTCAGCTCGGTAAGGTCGGAAGCCTGCCAGTCCTTGTGACCGTCGCCCGAGAACGCAAAGTCAAAGGGAAGATATGCGTGGATAGAAGCGGCGATCATGCTGTCACCCGATGTGTTCGACCATGCCTCAGCCTTGGCAGCATCGCCCGATGCGCAGTAGGTGGGGAGCATGATAAGGCGCTTGGCGTTATTGCCGCCTGTGGCTCTGATAGCTGCACGGGCAGCCTCATTATTGGCATTGACGCACTTGTAATAGCTTGCATTGCCTGTCCAGTCCTCGCCGCAGCGTGGCTCGTTGTTTACCTCGAAAATGAGCTTGTCGCCGTAGTCCTTAAAGCGTGTGCCTATCTGCTTCCAGATAGCAGACAGCTCCTCGGATATCTTGTTCTGAGCCGATGTGCTCGATGAAACGGCGGTCTGGAGGTCGTTGTGGTGAACGTTAAGGATAACGTACATTCCGTTTGCAAGGCCGTAGTTTACCACGGTCTCAACTCTGTCCATATACTCGGCGCTGATTATGTACTTAGATGAGTCGGAGTAGTGGTCGTCCCATCTTACGGGTACACGCAGGGTGGTAAAGCCCTTTGCGGCGATAGCGTCTATCATGGACTTGGTTGTCTTGGGATTGCCCCAGTTGGTCTCGCTGTCGGACGATTCAAGGGAATTTCCCAGATTCCAGCCTGCGCCCATGTCGGAGACTAACTGGAAAGCGGTAAGTCCTCTCATCTGAGTGGGATATGAATACCCCGAAGCAAATTCCGACGTGTTCATTGCTGCCTGAACGGTGATATCCGAGCCGAATGCCGTTACCGAACCCAGTGATATCACAGCGGCAGAAAGGAGAGCCAGAAATCTTCCTTTTCCTGATCTTATCATGATCTTCGTTCCTTTCGGGGAAAATTGCCTTACACGGTAATTTTCGCATATTTGTTTAATTATAACATATTACGGCACCGATTTCAAGAACTAATGGTTAATTTTATCATGATTTCCTGCATAAGAATATGAAAAAAGCCGCCCACAAGGACGGCTTTTCTATTTCACTCATCACTTCAGCTCAAAATAAGCATACACATATCCGCCGCTTGCGGTGGGAAATTTCATGCAGTAGCTGCCGCTTTTAAGGTCGGAAGCGCTGTAATATTTATTGAGCACCATGGTCTTTTCCCACTTGTGCATGGCAGGAACAGTAACCTCGGTATCCAGAGCCTTTCCTGCTGTGACAGTTATCCACTTGCCCCTTACCTGGCGCATAAGCTTGCCATAGCCCTTTACGGTGATGTCGCTGTCGGTGGTGTTCACAAAGGTTATGACGATTTGCTTCTTGCCCCTTTTCTCAGGCTCAAACTGCTCCGCATAAACGTCATAGGGATTTGTCATCTCAAACTCACAGGAGATATTATCGGCGATAAGCGCACGATATTTGCCCGATTTCAGCCTTGTGCGGCTGTAGCGGGTAAGGTCAAGGAAGCAGTTTATGCTGTCACCCGATGATAAAAGCACATTGGAAACGAAGGGACGGTCGGTCTCTTTAGGCTCTACTCTGTCCCATTCATCGGTGTCGTCATTATACACATAAAGCCCCTGCGCCTCGGCATAATACTCCCCTGCATTGACGGCATATCCGCTGATATCTATTCTCTCGGTTGACATAATATCATAGCTTGGCTGAGAAGTGCTTACCGCTGCCCGATCTGCGATGCTGAACTCACAGAAAAGCCGCTTCTGACCGTTGTCGGTATAAATAGTCTGGGCAATGCGGTATTTGCCCGCGGTAAGGTTATTGGAATACGCCTCGGGAGTGAAATACACATCGGCTGAACCATTATAATAGTATGGGTCGCCCACATTTCCCAGCTCATATGCTACATCATTAACGACATAGCTGTCCGAGGGCTTTACCTTGTACCACTTGCCGTCGGAATATCTTTGCAGCTCGGTTATCTCGCCCATGTAGGCAGTGCCGCTGATGTTTTCTGCGGTGAATGTAAACTTTATCTTATCACGGTTTCCCATAACGATAAGCTGCTTGTCGGCGGTCACGGAAAAGGGGTTGACGGAATCGGTGAGCCTGCCGTCGGAGCCGAAATTGTACTGCTTGCCGTCTATGGTCACAATGCCCACAGCTCCCACGCCGTTCTGGTCAAAATAATATGTGCCGCCCGAAAGCTTCAGCCAGCCGCCTGTGAACATAATGCCGTCCCGGTAATAGCGGATAACTCCGTTTTTCCTGCCGATGCCGGTGTATCTGCCAAGGCAGCTGCCGTAAGGATCAAAGCGATATACCACGCCGTCGATGTTCATAACGCCTGTGGCTGCCGCTCCGTCATGGAGGATATATCTGCCTGTTCCCTCGCCGCTTTCCCAGCCGTGCTGCACTGCGGACACGGGCACTGCGGATATGCACATAACAGCCGCCATTGCAGCGGCAATAAGTCTGAATTTTTTCATATTGGTATCCTTTCTTTATGACTGAGTTTATGTTATATTCTGATTATATCATCTGCATGAAAAAGTATCAAGAGGAAAAGAATACCTGTAATCAAATGTAGGCAATGGAAATGGTTTTGTAACCGTTTGTTGGGAGTAAGAACCCGTGTTCATTTCATGATCGACCAGCTTAACGATGAACAGATCGAAGCACTTATGATGCTTTTAAAGAGCTTCGGTATATCAGATGCTCCAAATGAGGATACTAAAGCAGCGATAAAAGAAAGCGAACAACCGCTCAATAAATAAGCGCTCTGTCTTTTATAAGGCAAAGCGCTGTTTTTATATCATATAACAAAAGATCCGCAAACCGAAAAGGCTTGCGGATACATTGGTGAGCCATTGGGGATTTGAACCCCAGACCCTTTGATTAAAAGTCAAATGCTCTGCCGACTGAGCTAATGGCTCATCTCAACAATGCTTATTTATTATATCAAATAAAAATTGCCTTGTCAACAGGATTTTGCCAAAAGCCCTTGAATTTACATTTTGTTAACATCTCACCTAAGCAGCAGATTTACCGTAAGCACGCTGAAAATAAAGCCAGTCAGGTCTCCCGTGAGGGAAGCCGCAAGGGTGTGGCGGGTCTTTTTTATGCCTGCCGCCCCGTAATAGACCGCAAGGGTGTAAAAGGTTGTCTCGGTGGAGCCGAGCATCACGCTTGCCACCTTGCCCACAAAGCTGTCGGGGCCGCTGTCCGAGATGATGCTCTCATACACAGCCAGCGCTCCGCTGCCGGAAACAGGCCTTATCAGTGCCAGCGGCATGCACTGCGAGGGAAAGCCGATGCTGTCAAAAATCTGTGCCGATACGTTTGTTATCAGCTCCATTGCCCCCGATGCCTTGAACATTCCCACCGCCGTTATCAGTGCAATAAGAGTGGGCAGCAGCTCTGCACAGGTTTTCAGATTATCGGCAGCACCCTTTACGAACTCGCCGAAAATATCCGTCCTTTTATATATCCCCCACAATATCACTATGGCGGCGCATATGGGTATCACAAGGCTTGTCATGCTCGGTTCTCCTTTCATTTTTCCGTCTGATAAAGGGAAGCACCGCCGCTGTAAGGGAGAATGCAAGTGCGGCTGCCGATGTTATCCACACGGCGGGAATTATCTCCAGCGGCTCCGCAGAACCGTATTTCATGCGTATGGAAAGGGCTGTTGAGGGGATAAGGGTAATGGAAGCGGTGTTCAGGACGGTGAATATCACCATTGAGGGAGTGGCGGTGTCCCCTGCTTTCTCCTCTTCAGCAAGGGCTTTCATTGCTTCTATCCCGAAAGGCGTGGCGGCATTGCCCAGCCCCAGCAGATTTGCGGTTATGTTCATGCAGATGGCATGGAACGCCCTTCCGTTTTTGTCGATATCACGGAAAAGTCCGCCGAGTATAAATGAAAAGCCTTTTGCCAGCACATCGGTAAGCCCCGATCTTTCCGCAATGCGCATAAGTCCGCCCCAGAAGCACATTCCGCCGCAAAGATATATGCAAAGCTCCACCGCATTCACAGGCTCGGTGAGCACTGCCTCGGTAAGCTGCCCGGACGTACCCGTAAAGACGGATACGGCTATGGAAACAAGTATAAGTCCTGCAAAAATAATGGTAAGCATGTCATCACTCCGAGAAAAATATATGTATCATGCAGACGGATTATTCAACCCCAACGGCAGCGAAAACGATTTATGCGTTAGTTTTTACCATTATCTAAATTTTTTCTCAAAAGCTATTGCAATTTCAGAAAAAGTATGATATAATATATAACATCTAAGTTGGATGTAATCCGATATATAGGTGTGCGGGCCCTGTGCAACAAAACACCGTGAACCATGTCAGGCGGGGAACCGAGCAGCATTAAGCGGTACGTTTCGTGTGCCGCAGCAAGCCTGCACACCTATGTATCGGATTTTTTATAAAACAGAAAGATGGCCAGCTGAATGAAGAGATTACTGAAATTTTTCTCTGCGCTGAAACGGCTTTATGTCACCTCGGCACCTGCAGGCGCCGCTGTGCCCTATGTGCTGGGTCTGATATTTGTATTTTTCTATTTCGTCGATCACACTCACCCCGATGAAGCATATCTGATATGCGGAGCGGTCATGTTCCTGGCGGGGCTTTTCATACAGATAGGCTTTTCAGTTAACAGGGGCATAAATGGCACCCCCGCCGACTACCTTTCGGATTACGATAAGGACGTTATCGGCACAGCCTTTATGTACGGTGAGAAGAAGCGAATGTTTTACTCCGCTCTGGAGCTGCTCCTGGCGGAAAATAATTATAACGATGCCCTGGATATTTTCAGGGACCTTAAAGGCAAAAGCCTGACAGACAGCGAACAGGGCGTTCTGGGCTTTTACACCTCCATCTGCTACAGCAGAATGGGATATTCCACCAACGCCGCTCACTGTGCAGTTATCGCAGCCGAAAAGGAGATACATCTCCCCGAATCGCTGCTTATGGCGGCAAGGAACTTTTCCCTCTCCGCAAGCTACGGCTCTGCGGCTGAGTATTACGAAAAGCTCGTTCCCATCGCCGAGAGCAAGGGCATTTTCCCTTTCATCTACAACGAGATAGGCAGAATGTTCCTTTCGGCTAATCTTCCCGAAAAAAGCAGATATTACTTTGAAAAATCAATAGAATACGGTCTTGACCCCATAACCTCTCAGGGCGGTCTTGCGCTGGCAAGCCTGCTGGAGGGCAAGGAGGACGAAGCCTGTGAAAGGTACCGCCTTGCGCTTATCGCACGAATAGGCGATATGGAGGGGTTCAAGTCATACTGCGCTCAGATATGCACCGCAGGCGGCTATCCCGAAAATTTCTTTGAGGAGCACCTGAGGGAGCGCTACGGCAAAGCCGACTCCCACATCAACGGATAATTATAAAAGAGGAAGGATTTTATGTATCAGGCGTTATACAGGAAATACAGACCCGCCACGTTTGACGATGTAATCTCCCAGTCTCATATTACCACAACGCTGAAAAATCAGATAATGAGCGGCAAAACCGCTCATGCCTACCTGTTCACAGGTTCAAGAGGAACGGGTAAGACCACCTGCGCCAGAATTTTTGCCAAGGCGCTCAACTGCGAGCACCCCGTAAACGGCTCGCCCTGCTGTCAGTGCGATATCTGCCGTGACGCAGACAACTTTGCTCTCGCCGATATCATCGAGATAGACGCAGCCTCCAACGGCTCCGTAAACGATGCCCGTGAGCTGAGGGAAGCTACCGAATACACCCCCGAACGGTGCAGATACAAAATATACATCATCGACGAGGTCCATATGCTTTCAAAGGAAGCGTTCAATGCTCTGCTGAAGGTCATTGAGGAGCCTCCCCCGTATATAAAGTTCATCATGGCGACCACCGAGCTTCACAAGGTGCTGCCGACCATTCTGTCAAGATGCCAGCGGTTTGACTTTATGCGAATAAAGACCGAGGACATCGCCGCACGTCTCAGCGACATTGCGGTAAAGGAAAACATCACCCTCGCCCCCGACGCTGCCGAGCTTATCGCAAAGGCTGCCGACGGCGGTATGCGTGACGCTCTTTCCATTCTCGACAGATGTATCGCATTTTCCGAAAACATCACCGCCGATGTGGTATCCGAAGCGGCAGGCATCGCAGGCCGTGACTACCTTTTCGCTCTGGCGGAAGCCGTTGCGGACAAGGATCCCGCAAAAGCGCTGGATATCATCTCTCAGCTGTACGACCGCTCAAAGGATATGCAGCGGCTGTGCGAAGAGCTGGCGGCACAGTTTCGGAACATTATGATAGCCATTTCAGCCCCCGAGCAGACAAAATCAATGATCTGCCTGCCCTCGGAGCTTGAGACCATAAAGCGGATAGCGTCTAAAATGACTCTTCCCGATGTATTGTCCCATCTGGACACACTTTCCTCCTGCGCAGAGCGTATGTCCCGTTCCCTCTCAAAGAGGATAGACATGGAGATGTGCGTTATCAGAATGTGCAGCGGAGCGGCTATTGTCACCGCCCAGGCCCCTGCTCAGGCAGCGGACAGAAGTGAGATCGATAGGCTGAACGCCAAGATATCCGAGCTTGAACAGAAGCTGGAGCAGAAGGCTGACGGCTCACCGAGACCTCAGCCGCAAAATCAGAAATATCCTCCCGCATCGGAGCGTGCCGCCGAAATGGCAGCCGCAGCATCGGGAAGCTCGTCCATAAACTATATCGACCGCTGGTTCGATATCATAGACAAGCTGAAGGAGACCTGCCCCTCAGTCGCCCCTGCCCTTAACGGCACCTACGGCTATGAGTGCGGCGGAAAGCTGCTCATAAACACCAAGGACAAGCTTATCGGCGTGCTTACACGCTCCCCCGAGAACTGTGTCAAGATACTGTCCGCCATAAATCAGCTGACAGGTCTTACCCTTTCCAACAAGATACTTGTGGGCTACAGGGAAAATCTTGACCGCTCACTGGCAGGCGGCGGCGAAAGCAAGGCGGAAGCAAAAATATCCCCCGAGGAAGCCCGGAAGGCTCTGCTTGAAAAGGCAGAAAACGGCGGTGTTCCCGTCGAAACTATCTAAGCTCAGTATCCGTCGGTATCCGTCGGATAATTGCTGCGGCACAGGCTGCGGCGCATAAATTTGAATACAATTTTTTCAAAGGAGTTATCACTATGAAAGCAAGATTACCACAGGGTATGGGCGGCGGCGCTCAGAATATGCAGAACATGATAAAGCAGGCTCAGAAGATGCAGGCTGAGATCACCAATGTTCAGGAAGAGATCGAGAACGAGACCTTCACCGCTACCACAGGCGGCGGAGCTGTTGAGATCACCATGAACGGCAGAAAGCAGGTCCAGTCCCTTAACATCAAGCCCGAAGTCGTTGACAAGGACGATGTTGAGATGCTCCAGGATCTTCTTATCAGCGCTATCAACGAGTGCGTAAAGCAGATCGAGGATACCTCCGAGGCAAAGATGGGCGCAGTAACAGGCGGCGTTTCTTTCCCCGGCCTTTTCTGATACCCCATAAATAAAAAGCTTGGCGGGGACTGGATAATAGTCCCCGCATTTTATCGAAAGGAGCATTTGCAATGGCAAACAGCACAGCACTGCCTCTGGTGCTCCTTGCGGAGCAGTTCGCAAAGCTTCCGGGCATTGGCATGAAAACCGCACAAAGGCTGGCTTATTTTGTAATGGGCATGAGCGACGAGGACGCACAGGCCTTTGCAGACGCTATAATCAATGCCCACAGCACGGTAAAGGAGTGCCGTATCTGCTGCAATCTTACCGATTCGGGTGTGTGCCCCATATGCAGCGATGATATGCGTGACCCCTCCACTATCTGCGTGGTGGAGACACCCAAGGACATTACCGCATTCGAGCGCACAAACGAGTACAAGGGCGTTTATCATGTACTCCATGGGCTTATCTCTCCACTGGACGGCGTTACTCCCGAGCAGATACGCATAAAGGAGCTGCTGAACAGGATAAAGAAAGGCGGCGTGAAAGAGGTCATCATGGCGACCAACCCCACTGTTGAGGGCGAAGCCACTGCCATGTACATCTCAAAGCTTTTAAAGCCCCTGGGAATAAAGGTAACACGCCTTGCATTCGGTCTGCCCATAGGCGGAACACTGGAATTTGCGGACGAGGTTACTCTTTTCAAAGCACTGGAGAATCGCAGTGAGATTTGACATATCTGTCATATAAATCACTTTATATTTGTGAAATGCCACAAATATAAAAAAAGGTATTGACTTTTTAGAATGAATGTGGTATGATATATAAGTCGTCAGGGAACGTTACCAATTCCGATTAAGTTAAACCTTTACTGGGATATAGCCAAGCGGTAAGGCAACGGACTTTGACTCCGTCATTTCGCCGGTTCAAATCCGGCTATCCCAACCACACTGGGGTGTCGCCAAGCGGTAAGGCACTTGACTCTGACTCAAGCACTTCCGGGGTTCGAATCCCTGCACCCCAACCACAAACCTGTTCACATTGTGAGCAGGTTTTTTGTTTTGTGTATGAAAAATCGGCAGCTCATATGAACTGCCGATTTTGCTTTATACTAAGCACCAATTAAAAACTATACAAAAAATTGAGCATAATCTTGCGTATATGGATTATGCGATGATTTTTTGTCTATAGTTTTATTGGTGATCAGTATTATTGCCACTCTTTAAGAAATTCCACCATTTTAAAATAGCTCTCCTGTCTGGCTTTTGCGCAGGCAGCGGGGTTTTTCTTTTCTGTGGGAAGAATGTATCCCATCACCTTGTTCAGCTTGTCCAGCGCCTTTTTCTCCTCTTCACTGTCGCAGCGCTGGTCAAAGGCAAGGGCATGGCTGCCGTTCTCATAAATAGCGCACTCGTGCCTGTGTGGAAAGCCCTTATCATCCAGCACCTTCATAATGCGGCGTGAGGCTATCTCCGAGGGCCATGTATCGTCAAAACCCGGGGCAATGAGCAGGATATCGCCGTTTATGTTCTCCGCTTTGATGCGTGAGGCTTCGGTGTAGTTATCAATGCACTCGATGTAATAATATCTGTTCATCTGGCTCATATTGTAATTGGAATTTTTTCTCAGTGCCGCAAGGGTCGAGGGGATATGGGAAAGGCATTCGGAAGACGAATATGGCAGGTCATGACCGTGATAATTGAACATTGCACAGTGCTGGCGGAAGAACATATTTTTCGTGCCCTCCACCACATAGTCATAGCCCGAAACGGGTATGGCGCAGGTTATGTCGCCAATGAGCGAGGCGCAGAGCAGCGTATATGCTCCCCCAAGGGAAATGCCCGTCATGGCGATCTTGTTTATCTTCACGGGGCAGTCGTTTTTCAGCCAGCCCACAGCCCTTTCGCAGTAATCCACGGGGATAGCAAAATTATTTTTGCTCAGCCCCTCCCACAGATAATATCCCAGCGCAAGAACGCTGAAACCCTCACGACTGCACAGCTTCGAGGCACGTTCCTCCACAGTGCTGCGGTTCTCGCCTGTTCCGCCCACGTATATCACGGCTTTGTCGGCGTAGGTGCTTCCCTCATAGAACGTGCCCAGAAAGCCGTTTTTTTCAAGTGTTGTTTTTATTATCATATGCTGCTTCTCCTTTACGTAAGCTATAGCTAACTCATATACATATTTTATCCGATATAATTATAGCACGTTGTTATGCGGATTTCAAGTATCAGATCTGCGGCAAACTGCCTGCCGCCTTGATTTTCAAAGGAAAATATGATATAATTTACAAAGTATCTTATTTGAAAGGACAGTTTATCTTGAAGCCCGTAAATCTTAAATTCAAAGGCCTTGGCTCATATTTTGGGGAGAGCGAGATCAACTTCGGCTCCCTTGATGATGTTTTTCTCATCTGCGGCGAAACAGGTTCGGGAAAGACTACCATTCTTGATGCAATGATGTTCGCACTTTACGGCGAAAGCAGCGGCGGAGAGCGCAGCGAGCTTTTAAATGGTCATTACACAAAAAAAGACGGCGAGGCTTATTCTGTCTTTGAATTTGAGCTGTCGGGCAAGCGGTACCGCTTTTCACGGACATTTACGCCCAAAGCCCGTGCCGAGGGCTGGAACGAGTATCAGGACTGCGCATTTTACGACACGGAAAAGGAAATGTGGCAGCCGTATTTTGATAATCCCCGCCAGAAAGACGTAAATGCGCAGGCTGTAAAGCTGCTGGGGCTTACCGCCGAGCAGTTCAGGCAGGTGGTGATACTCCCGCAGGGCAAGTTTGAGCGGCTGCTCACCTGTCCCACAAAGGAAAAAGAAGAGCTGCTCAGGACGCTTTTCGGCGCAGAGCGCTTCACACGCATATCCGAGCGGCTGAAAAAGCTGGCGGACGATGAAAAGAAAAGCATCGAATGCGAGCAGATGAAGATAGACGCTGACCTTTCCGCCGCAAAGCTTGACTCCCCCGAAGCGGCTGACGCTCAGGTAAGCGAATACAAAGCGGCTCTTGAAGAGATGAAGTCCGCCCATGCCGCCGCCGATGCCGAGAAAAAGCGTGCCGATGAAGCCCTTTCCGCAGGAAGCCTGCTGTCTGAAAAATTTGCCGAGCTTGATAAATCTGAAAAGTCTTTTTCGATGCTGAAAGAAAAGCAGCCCGAATTTGACAGGCTGGCTGAAAAGATAGACCGCCTTGAACGTGAAAAGGCAGTCCTCCACGAAACAGACAATTACCATGCTGCCCGTGAAGAACATCTCCGCAGAAGCAAAGCCGTTTCCGATGCAAAAGCCGCTCTCACGGCTGCCAATGCGGACAATATCGCTGCGCAAAAGCGCTTGCAGGAGCACAAAAACAGCGAGCAGGAGAATATCTCACGCAGGGAGGAATATATCCGTCTGGAGGGGCTGAGGTCTGTATATGCTGCTGCCGAGCCACTCCGCAGTGAAACGGAAAAGGCCCTTATACTGGGCAAAAAGCTGCGCACCGAATATGACAATGCAGGCAAAAAGGCAGCCGACCTGAAAGCCGCCGCCGACAAAAAAAGCAAGGAAGCGCAGGAAAAGGAAAAATTCGCCGACAGCGTTCTGCGGCTTTATAACGAGCTGAAAGCCCTTGAAGATGCAAAAAAATCCCGTTCCGAAGCCGACAGGCTCAACAAGGAAAGAGCAGAGCTTTCGGTCAGGGCGGACACCCTTGCGGGCAGGATAAAGCAGGCAGAAGATCAGGAAAAGAATTATCAGGCGGAATATGAAACCGTCCGCAGAGCCTTTATTGACGGCATATCCTCCCGACTGGCGGCAGAGCTTGCGGAGGGCACTCCCTGCCCCGTCTGCGGAAGCACCCATCACCCCGAAAAGCACTCAGGCGTGCAGTCCGTCTCCGACAGCGACATGGAAGCGGCAGAAAAAAAGCTCCGTCAGGTAACGGAAGAAAAAATAAAGCTTACCTCCGAGCAGATAACCGCCGTGCAGAAAATATCCGAGCTTGATGAGCAGATAAAAGCCCTTGAAGCCATTATCCCTCAGGGATATTCCGAGGAAAATTATATCAAAGCAAAATCCGCTTATGACAATGCCTACAAAGAGCAGCAGAAGCTCCCGCAGCTGCGTGAAGAGCTTCGTGAGATAAACGTTCAGCTTGACATGGCAGAGCAGGAAAATAAAATTATATCCGAAAAGCTCATCGAAGCAAGGGAAAACTACAGCAGTCTGGCGGCGCAGTACAAGTCTGCCTGCGCACAGATGGAAAAGGATATTCACGACACATCTGCACTGGAAAAACGCCTTACGGAGCTGAAAAGGCTCACCGATGAATACAGTCTGGTCTCCGAAAAGCTTTCGCAGGAAGTGTCATTAAGCGCACAAAAGCTGGCGGCGGCAAGCACAAGCCATGAGGCCGCTGTGAGCGAAGAAAAAGCAGCTGTACAAAAGCTTGCCCTGGCAAAGGAAGCGGCTGAAAAGGTGCTGGCAGAAAATAACCTCCCCCCTGCCGATGAATTTGTCCCCGACCGTGAAAATATCTCCCGCCTGTCCGAGTTGAATGAACGGCTGAAGCAGTTCGTATCAGCCCTTTCCGATGCCGCAAAGCGCCAGGAAGAGCTTTCCGGGGAGCTTTCGGGAAAAGAACGCCCCGATATCGCATCCCTTAAAAAGCTCCGTGACAGTGCGGACGCAAAATGCAGTGAGCTTGATTTCAATATCCGCAGCACAGAAGAAAATATCAAAAGGCTCACCGACCTTGCCGCAGACTGCCGCAAGCGCATGGAAGCACTTAACGCAAGGCGTGAGATCTATGCCCGGCAAAGGGAATTTGCCGACATGATGTCGGGCGCAAAGGGAATTTCCTTTACCCGCTACGTTCTGGGCGTAATGCTCGACATGGTTACGGACGAAGCAAACAATATGCTTGCAAATATGCTGGACGGCACTTTCAGGCTGGTGAGAAGCAAGGAAGTGGGCGGCGGTTCCAAGCAGGGGCTTGACCTTATGGTGGAAAGCGCCCTTGCGGAACATTCTGCCAGCTACCCCACGGCGCAGCTTTCGGGCGGCGAGAAATTTCTCATCTCCCTTGTGCTGGGCGTGGCGCTGTCAACAGTGGTGCAGAGCCGCTTCGGAGGAATAAGCATTGACGCTATGTTCATCGACGAGGGCTTCGGCTCCCTTGACCCTGCCGCTCTGGCGGACGCTGTAAAGGTCATCTACACCATTCAGGGCAGCCGCCGAAAGGTGGGCATAATATCCCATGTGGATAAGCTCAAAGAAGAAATACCCTGCTGCATCAACGTGAAAAAGGACAGGCACGGCAGCTCATTATCATACTGAGGAGGCAGACTATGAAGCTGAGACTTTACAATGCACGCTATCTTGACTCCAACGACATGACCGTGAAAGAAGGCACAGTCTGCACCAATGGGGAACGGTTTTCATACGTGGGAAGCACTGAGAATGCTCCCGAAAACGAAGTTTATGACAGGGATATAGACCTGAAAAACGACCTTATTATCCCCGGCTTCTGCAACGCTCACACCCACTCGCCCATGGTTTTCCTGCGCTCCTTTGCGGAGGATCTTCCGCTGGACAGATGGCTGAATGAAGCGGTTTTCCCCAATGAAGCAAAGCTTTTGCCCGAGGATAGCTATACCCTTACAAAGCTTGCGGTGTGCGAATATCTGTCGGGAGGCACGACCTCCTGCTTTGATATGTATTTTTCAGCTCCCGAGCAGACCGCAAAGGCGTTCATCGACATGGGGTTCAGAGGTGTGTTCTGCGGTGCGGTGAATAATTTCTGCGGGTCACCAAAGCTGCTGGAGGAGCATTATGTTAAGCTCAACAGTACCTCCCCTCTTATTTCCTACAAGCCGGGCTTTCACGCCGAATACACCACAAGCCTTGAAATAATGGAGCAGATAGCGTCTCTGGCGCAGAAATATCACGCTCCCGTATGGTGCCACAACAGCGAAACAAAGTCCGAGACCGAGGGCTGCATTTCAAGGTACGGCAAGACCCCCACCGAGCTTATGGAAAGCATAGGAATGTTTGAGTACGGCGGTGGCGGATATCACTGTATATATTTCACCGAAAATGATATGGATATCTTCCGCCGCCATAATATGACCGCCGTGACCAACCCTGCCAGCAACTCAAAGCTTGCCAGCGGCATTGCGGACATATCCTCGCTGATGTCCCACGGGATAAACGTTGCCATAGGCACTGACGGCGCCGCAAGCAACAATGCCCTTGATATGTTCAGGGAAATGTACCTGTGCACCGTTTTGCAGAAGCTCAGATACTCCGACGCTGCCGCCATGCCTGCGGAAAATGTTCTCCGTGCCGCAACACTGGGCGGAGCAAAGGCAATGGAGCTGGACTGCGGCAGCATTGAAGCGGGAAAGCTTGCAGACTTTGCGGTGGTGGATATGCGCCGCCCCTCAATGCAGCCTGAAAATGACATTGTGAAAAATCTTGTTTTCAGCGGTTCAAAGGACATTATCCGAATGACTGCCGTTGGCGGAAAAATACTCTATGAAAACGGCGGATTTGCAGGCATTGACACTGAAAAATTATACCATGACTGCGCACGGATATGCGAAAGGATATTTGCCAAATGAAGCTAACGGATAAAATAACCGCCCTGTCGGGAGTGGCTGCAAAGCGCAGCGAGCTTTACGCAAAAATGGGCATAGCTACTGTGGGCGATCTGCTGGATCATCTTCCAAGGGAATATATTGATTTTTCCGAGCCTGTGAACATTGCCGATGCGCCTTTAAACGAGCAGGCTGTGGTAAGCGGCACGGTCACGGCGAAAATTCCTGCCGCAAGGATACGCCAGGGGCTGGTGCTTTACAAGGTAATACTTGATGACGGCACGGACACAATAACCGTGGTCATATACAACAACCGCTACGCCTATGATGCTTTTGCAATGAATGAGACCTACCGTCTTTTCGGACGTGTCACAGGGGGATTTGTGCGCAAGGAAATGAACTCGCCGCTGGTGATAAAAGCGGACGAAAAGTGCCTTATCCGTCCAAAATATGCCCTTACCGAGGGACTTACGGCTCAGATGCTCATTATTAACATGACGCAGGCGCTGGAAAGCGTTTCCGAGCAGATAGAAGAGCCGCTCCCCGACTTTATCCGCCAGAAATTCGAGCTTTGCACCGAGGAATACGCCTACCGCAACATACATTTTCCCGAATCCATGCACGGTGCGGAGATATCACGGCGGAGACTGGGCTTTGATGAGCTGCTTACCATGCAGTGCGGACTGGGGCTTATGCGCAGCCTATCCCACGAGGTAACAGGCTGCCCTATGAAATATTACGAGCCGTCGCCGTTTTACAAATCTCTCCCATTTGAGCCTACAAATGCGCAGAAAAAAGCCTGCGAGGACATTTTCAGGGACATGAGCAAAAGCTCCCCCATGAACCGCCTTGTTCAGGGTGACGTTGGTTCGGGTAAGACTGCCGTTGCCGCAGCTGCCTGTTGGTTTGCCTACAAAAACGGCTGCCAGGCGGCGCTGATGGCTCCCACGGAAATACTTGCCCGTCAGCATTATGCCACTCTGAAAGGCTTTCTTGAACCTTTGGGAATAAATGTGGGCTGCCTGACAGGCTCCATGACCCAGAAGCAGAAAAACGAGATAAAAGCACAGCTTTTAAGCGGAGATATCTCCGTGATAACAGGCACACACGCTCTTATTTCCGAAAGCACGGAGTTTAAGCGTCTGGGACTTGTCATCACCGACGAGCAGCACCGCTTCGGAGTAAATCAGCGCAAGCTTTTTGCAATGAAAGGCGAAAAGCCCCACAAGCTGGTAATGTCCGCAACACCCATACCACGAACACTGGCGCTGATAGTTTATGGCGACCTTGATATATCCGTTATCAACGAGCTGCCAAAGGGCAGGCAGCCTGTGGAAACGTATGCGATAACGGGCAAGCTCCGCTCCCGTGCGCTGGGCTTTGTGAAAAAGGAGCTGGACGCAGGCAGGCAGGGCTACATCGTGTGTCCCATGATAGACGAAGAAAACGGCGAAAGCGAGATCCAGGCGGCGTCGGCATATGCAAAGAAGATATCGGAAAATGAGCTGAAAGGCTATTCAATAGGGCTGCTCCACGGCAAAATGCTTCCTGCCGAAAAGGACGCTGTAATGGCGGACTTCAAGGAAGGAAAAATAAGCCTGCTGGTCTCCACCACCGTAATAGAAGTAGGCGTGGACGTGCCCAACGCCACAGTTATAATGATAGAAAGCGCCGACCGCTTCGGCCTTTCCCAGCTTCATCAGCTGAGAGGACGTGTGGGCAGAGGAAAGTACAAATCCACCTGCATTCTCGTGACGGACAACGCCACCGAGGAAACACGGGCAAGGCTGAAAATAATCTCCTCCACCTCGGACGGATTTGCCATTGCCGAGGAAGACCTGAAGCTCAGAGGCGCAGGAGACTTTTTCGGCAGCCGCCAGAGCGGACTTCCCCCACTTAAAGCCGCCGACCTGTACAATGACCGTGAGCTGCTGGCGGATACCTCGACAGCGGCAAAAATGCTGCTTGAACGCTCCCCCGACCTGTCGGAATTTCCGCTGCTGAAAAGGCGTGCGGAAACGCTGCTCTCGCAAAACGGCGCAGAGGGAATGAACTGATAATGCGCAAACAAGCTTTTTCATACCCGAACTATTTTTTTATTTTGTCCTGCATTATATTACATCTTTTTAAATTCAATGCCGTGCTTGTGTAAAATCAAATGAAAATCACAGCAGGAATGTTGTGCGGATATGTGTAATTTAACAATATTCCACTTGAAAAAATCCTCGAATGATGTATAATAGATATGTATGACACTGCGCTCACAGTCTTATGACAAACACCTGTTATAAGCCAACAAATAAACTTCCATGAGGAAAGGAATGGTCATAATATGCCCGAAAAGAAATTCAGCGTGACCCTTAAAGAAATCATAGACGAATTCAGCCTTGAAACAATCCACCTGCCTATGGACGCTTCCAAGCTCCTTGTTATCGAAACGGAGATAAACCGTCCCGGTCTCCAGCTTTCGGGCTTCTATGAGTATTTCAACAATGAACGTATCCAGATAGTGGGCAAGGCAGAGTTTGCTTACCTTGCAACTATGGAAGAGACTGTCCGCAAGGAGCACCTTGAAATGCTCTTCGCCCAGCACGTTCCATGTATCATAATCACCCGTGAGCTGCCCTATTTCCCCGAAATGCTAGACCTTGCCCAGCAGTATGAGATCCCTCTCCTCCGCTGCAAGGACAGCACTTCAAGCTTTATGTCCGCACTTATCGCATACCTTAACCTCCACCTTGCTCCCAGAATAACCCGCCACGGCGTTCTTATCGAAATTTACGGCGAGGGCGTTCTCATTCTGGGCGAAAGCGGCGTCGGTAAGAGCGAGACCGCCGTTGAGCTTATCAAGAGAGGTCACAGACTTGTTGCGGACGATGCTGTTGAGATAAGAAAGGTATCGAATATTAGTCTGGTAGGCTCATCTCCCGAAAATATCCGCCACTTCCTGGAGCTTCGTGGCATCGGTATCGTCAATGCCCGCCGCCTGTTCGGTATGGGCGCCGTAAAGGTAACAGAGAAGATAGACATGATAGTTGAGCTGGAGCCTTGGGATTCGGAAAAGGTTTACGACAGAATGGGTGTTGACAGCGAATTTACCTCCATTCTGGGCGTTAAGGTTCCCTGCTCCACCATTCCCGTAAAGCCCGGACGTAACCTTGCAGTTATCCTTGAGGTTGCCGCTATGAACAACCGTCAGAAGAAGATGGGCTACAACGCCGCTCAGGAACTGCTTGACAAGCTGGGTCTTGAAATGGAACATAAGGACACCATCAAAAAATGGGATATTTATTGATTTTTGAAAAGGCATTAAAATGAAAATTATCGCAGATATGCACACCCACACGGTAGCCTCCACCCACGCATATTCCACCATAAAGGAAATGGCGGAGGCTGCCCGTGACGCAGGTCTTGAGTACCTGGCGATCACCGACCACACCCCCGCCTCCACCGACGGCCCTCATGTGTGGCATTTTCACAATCTCCACAAGGCTGTGCCCCGTGAGCTTTTCGGGGTAAGGATAGTTTACGGCGCAGAGTCAAGCGTTAGCGACTATGAGGGTCATCTGGACTTTCCCGACAAGGAATGTGCGGCGCTGGACTGGATAATAGGCTCCGTTCATCTTGATATTCTGCAGTCCGGCACCCTTGTGCAGAACACCGAGACCTATCTGGGACTGGCAGAAAATCCCCTTGTTGACGTGATAGGCCACTGCGCCGCCACAAAGTTTGTTTTTGACTATGAAACGGGAATAAAAGCGTTCAAAGAGCATGACAAGCTTGTAGAAATAAACGAAAGCACTCTGCTATGGAAAAACGCCGAGGGCAATTACAGAAAGATCATTCCCCTGTGCAAAAAATACGGGGTAAACGTCATTGTGAACACCGACGCTCATTTTTATGCTTCCGTAGGTCAGGTATCGCAGTCAATGAAGCTGCTGGAGGAGTATGACTACCCGGAAGAGCTTATAGTGAACCTCAGCGGAGAGCGTATCCTTGAACGTCTCAGGCGGAAAAACAAGGAAATATTCCGCTGACTTTCACTGTTTCACCAGATTTTTCAATGACGAAAGAGTATTATATTGGGGGAGCGTGATAATATGACGAACGAACAGATAAATATGATAAAAACAGCTGCCAAGGACTGCGGGTGCAGATGCGATGAAAATATACTTCTCAGCGGATTCACCACCTTCGGCATAGGCGGAAAATGTCCGCTGATGATAGAAGTAAACGGCGAGGAGAGCCTTAAAACACTGCTGCCGATGATGAATGATATCCCTTTTTACGTTATCGGCAAAGGCTCCAACCTACTCATAAGCGACAGGGATATTGACATGATATTCCTGCACATGGGCAGGGATATCAGCAGCATAAGCTTAAACGGAAACTGTCTGACCTGCGGTGCGGGAGCATCACTGTCGCTTGCAGGCACATTTGCAAAAAACAACAGCCTTACGGGGCTGGAGTTTGCCTACGGTATCCCGGGGAACATCGGCGGAGCGGTCTATATGAACGCAGGCGCATACGGCGGCGAGATGAAGGACATCGTGCAGTCCGTAAGGGCTGTTGATTACTTGGGCAATGCCCATGAATTTTCCGCAGAAGAGCTTGACTTCGGCTACCGTCACAGCAAATTCTGCGGCGGCGGGTATATCATCACCGAAGCCACTCTCAGGCTGGCTCACGGCGACATGGACGAGATATCCGCAAAAATGGCGGAGCTTACCGCCAAGAGAAAAGAAAAGCAGCCCCTTGAATACCGCAGTGCAGGCAGCACCTTCAAGCGCCCTCAGGGAACATTTGCAGCGCTCCTTATCGAGCAGTGCGGACTTAAAGGCTACTCCTGCGGAGCGGCACAGGTCAGCGAGAAGCACAGCGGCTTTGTGATAAACAAGGGCGGCGCAAGCTTTGACGATGTAATGAGCGTTATCAGCCATGTTAAGGAAACAGTCTATGCAAAGACGGGGATAATGCTCGAATGTGAGCCTGAAATTATAGGATAGAGGATAAAAATGCCCATTATTGAAATAACCGACTTTTCCATGAAAGGTCCCGACGTTTATGCAAATCTTACGGAAGCTCAGCTAAGAAACCGCCTTGAACCCGAAAAGGGAATTTTCATTGCCGAAAGCCCCAAGGTCATCGACGTGGCTCTCAGAATGGGCTATGAGCCTGTTTCGATCCTCACCGAGCAAAGGCATATCCACGGCGATGCGGCTGACATAATAAGCCGCTGCGGCGATATCCCCGTATATACAGCCCAGCGTGAGGTGCTGTCAAAGCTGGCAGGCTTTACGCTGACAAGGGGCGTGCTGTGCGCAATGAAGCGTCCCAAGCTCCCCACCGTGGCGGAGCTGTGCAAAAGCGCACGCAGGATAGCTGTGCTGGAAAACATCATGGACGCAACCAACATCGGCGCCATATTCCGCTCGGCGGCGGCGCTGAACATTGACGGAGTGCTTGTCACTCCCTGCTGCTGCGACCCTCTTTGCAGACGTGCAGTGAGAGTGAGCATGGGAACTATTTTGCAGGTGCCATGGACAAGGATAGGCGAGGAGCAGTCCGACTGGCCCGAAAAGGGCATTGAAATGCTCCACAAGGCAGGTTTCAAGACTGCGGCAATGGCTCTCAGCGACCGTTCCGTAAGAATTGACGACCCTGTCCTTATGGCAGAGGAAAAGCTTGCCATAGTTCTCGGCACTGAGGGCGACGGTCTTTCCGAAAACACCATTGCGACCTGCGATTACACGGTAAAGATACCCATGTCCCACGGTGTGGACTCCCTTAATGTAGCTGCGGCTGGCGCTGTTGCGTTCTGGCAGCTGGCGGCAAAGGACAGCGGGAAGTGATATTTCCCGCTCAGTTACTTTAGAAGCGTCAAGTTTTACAAATCAAAGCTTAACATAAACCGAACCCAAAGATAACATATTCCAAGTTACTACAGTGAAAATATATGAGCAGAAAGTTATATATTGGTTTTAAAGGAAAGAATAATTCGTCTTGCATTCCGGTGCAATCCATTTCAAAAAATCATTACCTGCTGACTAATTTTTTTGGCGGTTTAAGAAAAGATATAGAGATGTTAGGCACTACTTACGACTGTATAATATAGATAATAATTTTATTGAAAATATTAAGCTTGCATTAGGTTAACTTCCATTTGGCGGTGTGTAGCCGCTCCCAACTCGTTGATACAGTTAGTTTGTAAGAATAATAAATTGTAATTCAACGGCGTGTCGCCGCTAAATCGTGACTTGTGAGGTTTTAAAATGAATAAAATTAAGCTGACTGCACTCCCTTGTATATGCGCAGATGTTTTTTATGGTACTGAAATAATCAGACCGGGAGGAGAGGCATTGAATTTTGCTGTTCACGCCTCGCACTTTAAGGATATATGTGTTACGCTTCTTGGTGTTGTCGGAAAAGATAAATATGCAGAAGCGATAATGGATTCAATAGCAAAATTCGATATTGATAAAAACCATATACGCATTGATGAAAGGTATCATACTGCAAATAATATGACTTACCTTACTGAATCAGGCGATAGGTATTATAAAGATGATTCATGGGACGGAAAAATTCTCGATAACATCGTACTGAATGATAATGAGATCAAAATCTTGTCAGGATCCGATGTAGTCTTTGTTCATTTCTGGGCCTCGTGTTTTTCGCAGGTAGTTGAACTGAAAAAAACACTTGGCTTTAAGCTTGCAGTAGATTTTGATGTTTATAGAGATTTTGCAGTTATGGAACGATATGCTCCGTATGTTGATTTCTTTATGATAAGCGGCTCGGAAGAGCTCCTGCCGAAGTTCAAAGAATTATCTAATAAATACCGCTGCCTGTTCAACGTATCACTTGCAGAACGAGGAAGCGTTACGTACTTTAATGGACAGGAATTCAGAGTACAGGCTGTGAAAGTTGAAAACATAATTGACACGACCGGATGCGGCGACAGCTATCACGCCGGATTTGTCTGCTCATATATGCTTGAAAATGATATTGAAAAGGCTATGAATGTCGGCTCCGAAATTGCAGCAGAAACCTTAAAACATTATGGAGGATTCTGAATACACAACTTTCATTTTTGCGGTGTGCCGCTGCTGCCGCCTCGTTGAGATATTTTTGAGCAAAATTTTTTATTTGCATTTTGGTGACGTTAGTTTGTGTGCATTATATAAATTTGATAGAGGACAACAGATGAAAAATTATACTGAAATCTTTTCCCAAGCACTAAAAATGAAAGAGGGCTATGACGTTAAAAAGCTCAAAAAAATAATTGACTCACAAAATGAATTTCATTGCGGAGATTATGATGAGTGGGCAGATAATTATTGGTATATGCTTACTCCACAACAAATGAAAAGTTACGATGAATACTATGGGTATTTGTCATTAGAATACCCTATTGCTCTGCTTTCGGAAAATTGTCCCGATAAACTAAAATCTCTTCTTTCCGAAAACGGCATATTGCATTCATTATGGGAAGAACCGTTATCATGCGATGAAAATATACTAAAACAATATGTCCACGACAAAATAGTATTCGACGAACACTTTGTTGACAGCTGCGACTACAGCTTTGATGATGAAAGATTTTTTTGGTTGATGCAAAAATATGAGACCGGATTTCAGAATTATATTGATGCCGGGTGCTTTATGTTTAGTGAGATCAGGTGATGATTTATTCAAAAAGCACCTCAGAGAAGCGGAAGCAGGCACAGCCTGCGAATATGTAGGAGCGAAAAAGTGAGAATAGAAAAATTAGGCGTAAATAACCTGAATATTCTGACGGAGCTATTTGATTACAACGATGTTGAGGATATGATATCCGAATGCACGCAGAATATCCAAAATGGTATTATTGATATTTTTGTTCTGTATGATAACAGTGAGCTGATAGGCGAGCTTCATGTAATGTATGAAAGTGACGATGAAAATTATGCCGCACTGGGCAGGCGGGCATATCTGTTTGCTTTCAGGATACGTGAAGATCATCAAAACAAAGGATATGGAACGCATTTTTTGAAAGCTGTGATGTCTTTATTAAAAGAAAACGGCTATTATGAATTTACTGTCGGAGTGGAAGACGAAAATTTCAGGGCAAAGCATATATATCAGTCCTTGGGATTTAATGAAATTTTACTAAGGAAACAGGAAGAGTATCAGGGCGATACATATGAGTATGATTTGTACTTAAAGAGATGACCCGCAGAAGCTTTACAATCACGCTGTCGGTCAGTATCCGAAAGCGATATCGGTATGTAATGCAGGAGATAAGCTATGTTTGCGAAAAAAGATAATTCAAGATATAAGTCAGGATATGTTGATAAAAGTCCTGATGAATTGCCCGGCGTAAAGAAAAAAATCATTTATTCTCCCATTTGCAGGTGGAGAAATATGGTTTGAACATTTGGACGGGATATATCAATATACCGAGCTTGCCATTGAAAAGCTGCGCAGGGATTCTGCGATATTCCGTCGCCCGTCCTCCACGGGGTATATCACATTTGTCCTCGACGAAACGATCATCACGGAAGAACTGATTTCAGAGATAGCAGCTGCGCTTCTCAAGCCGGGCAAACATTTTATGCGTGCAGCCTTTGTGGGGGCAGACGTACTTTCCTGTAAAAGGCTAAAAAAATTATTATATGGGCACGGTTTTGCAATCAGATTTTTTGACGGCATTGAACCGGCAAAAGAGTGGCTCATGAATGAGCAAAGTGTTTGAAAAGAAAATTATAACGGAGATAAACATATGGAACACGACTGCGGATTTAAAAAGGGCAACAACTGGTTCAGGTATCGCACAGGTGGTATTCTGATACATGATAATAAAATGCTTTTCGTAAAAAGCAATTTCGGCGATTATTATTACATGATCGGCGGCGGAGTACATCTGGGAGAGACTTCCGAAAAATGTATTGAGAGGGAAGTGTTTGAGGAATCGGGTCTCTGCGTGCGTGCAGACCATCTTGCAGTTGTGTGCGAAAACTTTTTCAAAGGTGACGGCGGAACCACCGACGGGCTTCATTGTCACGAAATAGAGTTTTATTACCGCATGAAAATCCTTGACGATGACCCGAGCATTTGCAGGAAAATTACAGATGACGGTGAAAATCTGGTATGGCTGCCTCTGGATAAGATCAGTGAAAGCAATATCAGACCCTTATTCATAAAGCACACCATTGACAGGATAATCGGCGGGGATCAGATAATTCATGTTATTCAAAACGATGATAAGTGAGCCTGGCAATGGGGTAAGCTGACAACATCAGACTAAAAACCATCATCAAAGGAGAATATCAATGGACATCACAATTATCCGCATCGCAGGAGAAATTTTAGTCACCGCAAGCATATTGGGCATCATATATTCCGTGATACGCTATCTGGGCGTTTTCATCGGGGACAGAAAAAATATCGGCAGGAGGAAAAGATATGCTCATATCTGCCTGATATGCACAGCTATGCTGGCGGCATTGTTTGTTATCAGCATTTTGCTTAGCCTGAAAAGTAATAATATGTAAGCAATATAGGAAAATTTTTACGCAGAGCTGTCTGATCCGTCCGAAAATGGCGGCGTGCGGAATATGTCTATGCGGTGATAATAATACTAATCACCAATAAAACTATAGACAAAAAATCATCGCATAATCCATATATGCAAGATTATGCTCGATTTTTTGTATAGTTTTTAATTGGTGCTTAGTATAAAATAAACGGCCGGGATATATTTTTCCTGTTTAATCCCGAAAAATAAGAGCAGGCAATAGGTCTGCTCTTATTTTTTTGTACGATACATTTCAACGAATCGGCTCAGGCACAGCCTATTTTATCTGTCGGGACAAACAAAATATCAGGTACCGAGCCTCAAATATGATTATTTACACAAAACATCTAAGCGAATAGGCTCAGGTTCAACCTGAATAAAATTTCTTTTAAGCAGAATACTAATACAAAATCTGCGAAAGGAAGATCTGTATGAGTTTATTTGAAAGAGCAATAGTTATGGCAAAGGGCAGGGAGATACTTGATTCAAGAGGAAATCCCACTGTTGAGGCGGAAGTCCTGTTGTCGGACGGAACCGTTGGCATCGGCCGTGCTCCCAGCGGAGCCAGCACGGGCAAGTTTGAGGCGCTGGAGCTTCGTGACGGCGGAAAGCGGTACGGCGGCAAGGGCGTTCAGACTGCTGTGAAGAACATCGACACAATCATAAGCGGCGGTATCTCGGGCATGGACGCTGCACGCACAAATGATATCGACAGCCGTCTTATCGAGCTGGACGGCACCGAGGACAAGGCAAATCTCGGCGCAAACGCAATTCTTGCCGTGAGCCTTGCCTGTGCCGATGCAGGAGCAAAAAGCCTGAATATCCCCCTATACCGCTTTCTTGGCGGCGCAAACGCACATGAAATGCCTGTGCCTATGATGAACATTCTGAACGGCGGCGCTCATGCGGGCAACAATCTTGATATCCAGGAGTTTATGATTTTTCCCAAGGGTGCGCAAAGCTTTCCCGAGGGCATAAGAATGTGCTCCGAGGTGTTCCACACGCTGGCAGCCATACTGAAAGAAAAGGGACTTAACACCGCTGTGGGCGATGAGGGCGGCTTTGCCCCCGAGCTTACCTCCGAGGGTCAGGCGCTTGACCTTATCATGGAAGCCATTGAACGTGCAGGCTACAGCGCAGGGCAGGATTTTCTTATCTCCCTTGACGCTGCCGCCAGCGAATGGAAGGGGCAAAACGGCGGATACTATATGCCAAAGAAAAAGCTCTCCCGAACTGCGGAAGAGCTTATAAACGACTGGGAACAGGTATGCGCCAAGTACCCCATTTTCTCCATCGAAGACCCTCTTGACGAGGAGGACTGGCAGGGCTGGCAGGATATAACACGCAGACTGGGCGGAAAGGTGCGTCTGGTGGGCGACGACCTTTTTGTCACCAACACAAAGCGGCTTATCAAGGGCATTGAGAACGGCTGCGGAAACGCAATCCTCATCAAGCTCAACCAGATAGGCACTCTCAGCGAGACAATGGAAGCAGTGCGGATCGCCCGCAGAAACGGCTTTGACGCTATAATCTCCCACAGAAGCGGTGAGACCGAGGACACATTCATCGCCGACCTGTCCGTTGCCCTTAACACGGGACTTATAAAAACAGGTGCGCCCTCCCGTGGAGAACGCACCGCAAAATACAATCGTCTGCTGAGGATTTACGAAGAGCTGTAAAGCTTCATCAGCACAAATATTATCAGCACGCACTGGGCAGCCATTATCAGCGGAATGCCTATCATGAACCGCTTGTGCAGGGTCTTGTGGCGTATCTTCCGCATGGTGATGTACATTCCAAGGGAGCCGCCCAGTGCCGCTGTGATAAAAAGCTTCTTCTCGGGGACACGCCTTGCCCCCGACTTTGCAAGCTTTTTGTCGCTTACCGTGATAACCACGGCGTAAAAATTTATTACCAGCAGATATATCAGGAAAAGTATCAGATAATTTTCCATTTACTTACGTCAGATGACTTCAGTGCCGCCAACGGGACGGATATACAGCTTGTAGCAGCTGCCCTTGCCGAATACCTTTTCCATCTTCTCGGCATATTCCTCGGTCATGTCGGAGGGAACGAATGCCTGAATGGTTCCCGCAAAGCCGCCGCCGTGAACTCTCACTGCTCCCCTGCCTGCAAGGATATTTTCGGACATATAAAGACCGATGACCAGACCCTGCTCAGCAGGAGCCTTGGTGGCAAAAATGTTCTGGAGATACTTGAAGGAGCTGTTTCCGCTTTCGGTAACAAGCTTTAAGAAGCCGTTGATATCGCCGCCTCTGAGTGCAGCAGCTTCCTTGCCAACTCTCTCGTTGTCGTCAAAGAAGTGAAAAGCTCTTGCAACGGCTCTGTCGCCGCATGCCTTTCTTACTTCTGCAATATTTTCGATGAGCTGCTCCTTGGTGATGTCTCTCAGCTCGCTCTTGCCGAAGAACTTAGCCACTAACTTCATCTCAACGGGAATAGCCGCATATTCGGGTGTAAGGTCAGCGTGATTGCCCTTGGTATCAACGATGCAAAGGTTATAGCCCGATGCCGCAAAGTCATAGGAAATAGCATCGATAACAGGGTTTTCGGTGTCTTTGAAATCAATGGTGATAAATCCGCCGACGGAGGAAGCCATCTGGTCCATAAGTCCGGAGGGCTTGCCGAAATAAACGTTCTCGGCATGCTGAGCTATCTGGGCGATCTTGACTGCGCTTACCTTGCCTTCATTGTAAAGGTAGGAGAAAATAGTTCCGATAAGCACCTCAAATGCCGCAGAGGAGGAAAGTCCGCTGCCCTTGAGCACGTTTGAAGTGGTATATGCCTTAAATCCGCCGACCTTGAAGCCTGCGTTCTTAAAGCCTGCCGCAACACCTCTTATAAGTGAAGCGGAGGAGTTCTTCTCGCTGTCCTTTACCTCGGTATCGGAGATATCCACCACGTCCTCGGGGAAGCCCTCGGACTTGACGGAAACAACGCTGCCCTCGGTCATGGAAACTACGGCGATAACGTCCAGACCAACAGCCGCAGCCATTACGCAGCCTCTGTTATGGTCGGTGTGGTTTCCGCCTACTTCCGTTCTGCCGGGAGCAGAGAAAATTCTTATATTGTCAGCCTTGCCGTAGATATCCTCAAAGGCTTTTTCGGCAGCGGCATAGCGCTCCTTCTGCATTGAAACGGCAGCAGCGCCGTAAAGCTTTTCAAGAGTTTTTTCACTGATATTCATATTATGCCTCCATTATCAAAGGTATTTTTCCACATCTATCTTTTCTGCCTGATTGTTCAGAAGATATTCCAGAATATTCTTATAAGCACCCATGGGATTCGCCTTTATCTTTTCTGAGATAAGCTCCGCCTGAGAATGGTCGGGAGCATAGAAGCTCATGCTGATAAGCTCGGTATTTCCGTCACGGAGCCTGAAGCTTACCGTGCTGCCGTCCTCATTATCGCTGATATCGCAGCTGCACATTCCCTCGTTTTCCTCTCTCACAAAGAAAGAAAATGCGGAGTGGAGCAGCTTTTTTCTGAACACCAGCGGAATGTAGCGGTTAAAATACTCCGAACCTAACCTGCCCTTTTCTGTGATGCTTATTATCCGCCTGCCGTCCTCCTCGGTAACTTCAACTGAGCCGTTGGCGATAAGCTCTTCAAGAGCGTCGGAAAAGAAAAAGTAGCTGATAACGCCGCTGTCCTCGGAAATGAGCCTGAGCTGCTCCTCGGTGACAGTGCGGTTGAGCTTGTCAAGTATGTAGCACAGCAGAATTTTAACGCTGTGGACTGAATTCATTTCAGGATCGGGACGATGACTCATCTTGAGCTTCCTTTCTCTTGTTCCCTGCACCCCTTCAAAAGTTGGGGTAATCCAGCATATGGGACAGGATAGCGATATTTGCCGCCGCCTCCACAACGGGTACTGCTCTGAGCACCACGCAGGGGTCATGCCTGCCCTTTACCTCGATGACCTCGTTGGAAAGGCTGCTGTAATCAATGGTCTCCTGGGGCTGTGCGATAGAGGGAGTGGGCTTGAAAGCCACTCTGAAAACAATGGGCATTCCGCTGGAAATGCCGCCCAGGATACCGCCGTGGTTATTGGTCTTGGTCTTTACGTGGCCGTGGTCGTCAACATAGAAATCGTCGTTGTTCTGGCTGCCCAGCATTTTTGATGCGTTGAAGCCTGCGCCGAACTCGATTCCCTTTACTGCGGGAATGCCGAAAACCAGCTGTGCGATAGTGTTTTCCAGTCCCTCGAACATGGGCGAGCCTATGCCTGCGGGAACGTTTGTTATAGCGCACTCCACAACTCCGCCTACGCTGTCCATGCACTCTCTTGCCTTGGCAATATCGTCGTACATAGCCTGTCCCTTTTTGTCGTTGAGGACAGGTATCTTCTTGTGGCGGATTTTAAGGATAGTCTCCCTGTCGATATTGCAGGGGTCAAATGCAGTGTCCTTGATGTTGTGTATCTGTGCGATATGTGCGCCCGTGTATATGCTTCTGCGCTCCAGTATCTGACCGCAGACAGCACCTGCGAATACCAAAGGAGCGGTAAGTCTGCCTGAAAAATGACCGCCGCCTCTTACATCGTTAAAGCCTCTGTATCTTACTGCGCCTGTATAATCCGCATGGCCGGGGCGTGCAAGGTGGGAGATGTTTCCGTAATCCTTGGAATGCTGGTCGGTGTTCTGGATAAGCGCCATGAGAGGAGTTCCCGTGGTGCGGTTATTGAGCATACCCGACATGATGCTGGGCAGATCGGCTTCCTTTCTGTGGGTGGAGGTTGCGTCCTGACGGGGCGCACGCCTTGCCATGAACTCCCTGAGCTGCTCTAAGTCGATATACTCCCCGGGAGGAAGGTTGTCCATAGTCACGCCGATAGCGGGACCGTGGGATTCCCCGAATATGGAGATGCTGATGTTATGGTTCCAGAATGAGGACATTGTGGTTCTCCTTTCGATCTAAACGGCTCACAGGACTTCAAATTCTCCGCCCAGAGCCTTAAAATCCTCGAAAAATCGGGGATAGCTTTTATTGACAGCCTCCGCACCCCTGATGATAACAGGAGCGTCCGAAGCGGTAGCGGCAATGGCGGCAGCCATAACGATGCGGTGGTCGTTGCAGGGATCCACCTCACCGCCCGTGAACTTATCAACGTGCTGCATTTCAAGGAAATCATCGCCTGCCGTGACCTTTCCGCCGATGGCGTTAAGTGCGTCGGCAATGGCAGTGATGCGGTCGCTCTCCTTTATTTTAAGGCGGGCGGCATTCACAATCCTGGACGTTCCCTTTGTAAAGCATCCAAGCACCGCAAGAATGGGCACAAGGTCGGGGATATCGCCCACATCAACGGTGAACGGCTCCAGACCATCTCCTGTGCTGCTTTTTTCGATTATATCAACGATAGCCTTATCGCCCTGAACAGAATCGGGGATAAGATTTTTCACTCTTATCTCTGAGCCGAGGGCATTGGCTGTGAAGAAAAACGCCGCCTGAGAATAATCGCCCTCAACGCTTACACGGCAGGGAGAATACTTCTGACCGCCCTTGATAAGGTACATGGGCAGTCCGCCAAGCTTTGTTTCGTATATGTTTATGCCAAAGTTTTTCAGCGCCGCTATGGTCATATCCGCATAGGGCTTTGACTGCAAAGGCGAGGTGAGCTTTATTACCGAGTCCTCCTCGCACAGGGGCAGGGCGAACATAAGTCCTGTGATGAACTGGGAGGAAACGTCCCCCTCCAGCAGATACTCCCCTGCTGTGAGCCTGCCGCTTATTGTCATGGGCAGACCGCTTTGGGGCTCAAAGGAGATCCCCTTTTTGGAAAATTCTCGGACATAGGGGGTGTAGGGCCTTTCGGGCAGCTTTCCGTGACCTCTGAATGTGGCATTGGTGCCCAGTGCCGCCGCCACGGGGATAATAAAGCGCAGTGTGGAGCCGCTTTCGCCGCAGTCGATATCTGCCTTTGCAGCAGGAGCTTTTATTCCACGGACGGTATAAACATCGCCGTCCGCCAACACGTCAGCCCCCAGAGCCTCCATTGCACCTGCTGTCACCTTTATATCGTTGGAACCTGTTACATTGGATATCTCAGAAATGCCGCCTGCAAGAGCCGCAGCGATTATCATTCTGTGGGAATAGCTTTTTGAAGAGGGGGCGTTCAGGGTTCCGATAAGCTTTGAGGGGTATATTTTAACGTCCATATCTTAAACCATCTTTCCGAAAAACTTATGCAAGGAAATCATTGAAATCGGCTACTGACATTTTCACTGCCGATGACTTTCCTATATCCGAGCAGATTATCACATGGATAGAGCTGCCGTCACGCTTCTTGTCGTTCATGCAGGCGCTTCCCAGCTGTGCGGGAGTAGGCCCGATGTCCCTTGTAAGCTCATATTTTTTCAGGCAGCCGCAAAGGTCAGCTGTAAGTCCCTTTCGGCACATTCCACGCTTTTCGGCAAGGTCGGTGATTATCTCCATGCCCTTTGCAACGGCTCTGCCGTGGGAAATTCCCGTGTAATGGTAATACTGCTCGATGGAGTGGCCAAGAGTGTGGCCAAAGTTCAGGAGCATTCTCTCGCCCTTGTCAAACTCGTCCGCCTCAACAACATCTCTTTTTATGGCAACACAGCGGGCGATAATATCGTCCATTACCTCATGGACTGTGTTGATATCGTGGTTCATAAGAATGCCGAAAAGCTCGTCCGACTTTATCATTCCGTACTTTACCACCTCGCCCATTCCGTCAACTAAAAAGTCATGGGGAAGCGACTTCAGCGCACCTGTGTCACAGAGCACCAGCTTTGGCTGCTTGAATGCGCCCACCAGATTTTTCCCCTCTGGGATATCAATAGCCGTTTTTCCGCCAACTGACGAATCCACCTGAGCCAGCAGGGATGTGGGGAGCTGAACGAAATCCATTCCCCTGAGATATGTAGCGGAAGCATATCCTGCCATATCCCCTGTTACTCCGCCGCCAAGGGCTGCGATGCAGTCGGTACGGGTAAAGTGGTTTGCGGCAAGGAAGCTGTATATCTTATTAAGTGTATCGGAGCATTTTGAGGCTTCTCCGTGAGGGAAAACGAACTTTCTTACATCAAATCCGCTTTCTTTAAGTGACTTTTCAACTGTTCCCGAATATATTCTGTCAACATTATCGTCGGTTATAAGGGCGATTTTCTCGGCTACGGTTACGCTGCTAACGTATTTTCCGCAGTTTTCCAGGAGTCCGCTTCCGATAATTACATCATATTTAACAGATGCGTTTACGGTAATTGTAATCATTGTGATCTGTCCTTTCGGGAAAAATAAACGGCTCTGCAAAAGCAGGCAGAGCCGTAGCTGTTATTACTGCATATCCTGCAAAGCGGCCTCGGCGTCAGCAATCTGCTGTTCACGCATATCGCCGATGCTCTCCATCTCGGAGGATTCCTCGCTTACATATTCGGAGCCCTGCACCACAGGGTTATCCTCTTTCTGGCAGGCAGACAGTGTAAGTGCAAGCAGAGCAGCTGCAAATATCATTGTTTTTTTCATAACATACCCTCCCATACACGATTTTTGACGCATTTATACTCTTACATTATAAAATATTTTTGCAGCTATGTCAATAGTTTTGGGGTAATTTCACGATGTAAAGCAGCAAAACAAGGCAGTAAAAAAAAGCGGACCGCCGAAGCGATCCGCTGATGTTTCACACAAAATGAACAGAGATTATTCTTCCTTCATCTTTGCGAAGCACTCGCTGCAATATACAGGACGATCCTCTCTGGGCTTGAAAGGAACCTTTGCTACGCCGCCGCAGGAAGCGCAGGTAGCCTCGTACATTTCTCTTTCAGCCTTAGCGCCGTTCTTACGTGCGTTGCGGCAGCTCTTACATCTCTGAGGCTCATTCTCGAAGCCCTTTTCAGCATAGAACTCCTGCTCGCCGGCAGTGAAAACGAACTCTGCGCCGCATTCCTTGCATACTAATGTCTTGTCTTGGTACATTTGATTTCCCTCGCTTAAATAAAAATAATTTGGACCTGAGGACGGACTCACACCGACACCTTTGATAAAACAACGCTCTATAAGATTAAGCTACTTGGCCATATGATAAGAGCCATGCTCTTATGTTCATTTCTCGTCCGCAATCTTTCCTTTGAGCTTGCGGCGTGCTCTTGAAACGGCATTTTCAGCCGATTTCACGGAAATGTTCAGCTTCTTTGCGATCTCCTCTGAAGTAAGACCTGTGATGCTGAGCCTGAATATCTCATACTCCATGGGAGAAAGGGTATCCTCCAGCTCCCTGAACAGTTCACGCTGGATAATGATATTTTCGGGAGTAAGGTTATCTTCCCCCTTGTCCTCATCGCTGCCCTCCTCGGTGCTTTGCAGCCTGGAAAGCTTTGCGGCGGCGGTCTTCATACGGTTGACCACGCAGGAATAGGCATATGATGAAAACGCTGTGCCCTTATCTCTGCTGTAGTGGCGTATGGCGCCGAGGAAACCCAGCACGCCCTCCTGCACGAAATCATCGCACACAGATGCGGAACCGCACATTGAAGCGGCTTTGCTCTTGATAAATCCGAAGTACCTATAGATAAGCTCGGACGCTGCGGGAACGGAAAGCCGCCCTCCACGGCATCTTTCAACCAGCTCCTCATCGGAGCAGGACGACAGGCTGTCGCATGGATCTTCGCTGCGACCACCAAAGTCAGCACGGTCAGCGGTCATATAAGGCCTCCGAAATCATCATAATTGTATGAAAATATATATTCACTTTTAATATTGTACCCGAAAAAGCTTTTTTTGTCAAGGGGCTTTTTAATAAATTATAAACTCAATACAAATATTTGTTGCAAAACATATTATTTCAACTTGTTTTTTGGCTATTTTGCTCACACAGGAAAAATATCAAGGTAAAATTTAGTAAAAAATATAACAGCCCCGCCGCCGTTAAGCGACAGGGCTGAGAAATATGCTTATGAAAATTATGCTACAACTGAGATATCAAAGATATCAACTATGCCGCTCAGATCCTGAGAATCAACAAAGCTGATGTCGCTCTTGTTTGCGGTAGGAGTTGCATATACGATGTCGGAAGAGCTGATGGAGGTCCATGCGCCGTTTACATAAGCCTTTACTGCAAAGCCGTACTTAACGCCGTTGGTAAGACCTGTTACATACATACCGTTTGCGGTTCTGTAGCCTGCTACTGACCACTTGCCGTTGAGGTAGGTGTAAACTGCGTAGTTGGTTGCACCGCTTACTGTTGTCCAGTTAAGTGCTACCTGACCGTTCTGACCCTGAGCCTTTGTGATAACGGGCTTTGCGGAAGCTGCAACGGGAGTTGCATAAACGATGTCGGAGGAGCTGATAGCAGACCATGTGCCGTTTACGTAAGCCTTTACTGCGAAGCCGTACTTAACGCCGTTGGTAAGACCTGTTACATACATACCTGTTGCTGTTCTGTAGCCTGCTACTGACCACTTGCCGTTGAGGTAGGTGTAAACTGCGTAGTTTGTTGCTCCGCTTACTGTTGTCCAGTTAAGAGCCACCTGACCGTCCTGAGCCTGAGCCTTTGTGATAACAGGCTTTGCTACTGCTGCTGCGGGTGTTGCATAAACGATATCGGAGGAGCTGATAGCGGACCATGCGCCGTTTACGTAAGCCTTTACTGCAAAGCCGTACTTAACGCCGTTGGTAAGACCTGTTACATACATACCTGTTGCTGTTCTGTAGCCTGCAACTGCCCACTTGCCGTTTACATAGGTATAAACTGCGTAGTTGGTAGCACCGCTTACAGCAGACCAGTTAAGTGCAACCTGACCGTCGCCTGCCTTTGCGGAAGTGATCTTGGGCTTTGCAACTGCGCTGCCCTGAACGTTTGCGTAAACGATGTTTCCGCCGGTGATGCCTGTCCATACGTTAGTCTTGGTAACGGGGTTGCCGAAAAGTGCTCTTACAACGAAGCCGCATCTGCCGCTTACTGTCATGTTCTTGATTGTGTAGGAAAGGTACTTGGTGTTTGCGTTATTAACTGCAGCAACCTTGCCTGCGTATGTATATTTGCCGTTTGTGTAGGTGTAGATAGCGTACTCGGAAGCGCCGAGAGCATTCTTGAAGTAAACAGTTGCCTGACCTGCCGCATTGGACTCTACTCTGGTGTAGATGTTAAGGGGCATATCAGTTGCATAGGTGGGGTAAGTAAAGGTCTTCTTCATGCAGTCCTCTACAACATAGCCGCCTGATGTTGCGCCGTCATCAAAGATAGCGTGGAGAACGCCGGGGCCTCTGTTGAATGATGCGTAATATACATAGTCGTAATTATAGTATGCGGTGTAGGACTGGTTCATTGCTGTAAGGCAGGTCTCATACCACTTGCCGTTGATCTTTACCATATTCCATGCGTGGTCGTCACTTACAACGCCTGTGCAGTCGATGCCTGCCTTGTGGCAGAAGTATGTGAAGGTCTTGGAGAAGCCTGCGCATACGCACTGCTTATCCAGGAGGCAGCCTACGATAGTCTGGTTTGCCTTTTCGGCAACAATGCTGCCATCGTTTGCAAGGTGATACTTGGAGTTTGCGCAGATAAGCTCAGCGATCTTGGTCTCCTTTGCAAGTGCATCGGGGCAAGCGTTGATAGCCTTCATCCAGCTGTTTGTGATATCATCGAGCTTCTGCTTTGCGGCTGTTCTTACAGAACCGTTCTGATAGTTGTTGTAAGTAATGAACAGAATATACTTTGTACCGTCGGTACCGGTACCTGTTGCCACAGTATCATTGAAGAAATACTGGGGATTGGAGTACATGAAAGCATATGTCATTGCCATTGACTTGTCAAGATCGGTGTAGGGAATCATGTAGAAAATATCATAACCTGACAGTGTTGTTACCGAAAAGTTCTTTTTGCTTGAAAGAATGGTATCAAAGTCAGAAGCCAGCTGCTGATATGTTTTCTGATATGCAGCGGGGAGCTGAGCGTAATAATAATCGGAAGTGTAGTTATAAGATGCGTCCTGAGTCTCGGTGAAAGCCTCAGCGCCGTCTGCCTGCTCTGCTCTGAGCTTATCCATGCTTGCTTCCAGAGATGCAAACATCTCGTCAGTGTCAACGTCGGAAAGGTCGATCTCAATGCTGGGAGCAACGCCGCCCATAGTCTTGTAAGCCATAGGAAGCTCGGTGTAAGCGTCATCATATGACACGTCATAAGCTTCGTCCATAAGCTCGGTGCCGACAAAATCGCCCTCGCCCATATCCTGAACGTCTGTGTAATCGAAGCTGTCAGCAAAGACTGCTGCGCTGCACTGAGCCGCAAGAGCTGCCGCTGCCAATGCCGAAATTACCTTTAATGTTTTCTTTTTCAATTCGTATCCTCCGTCCATAACAATATTAACCTGTTGATGCTTCTTTACTCTGCTAAACCGCAAAATATAATTTTATTATAACTTATTATCCTAAATATGTCAAGAATATTTTATCAAAATTTATTATACTTATTCTCTTTATTTTTATATAAAACATATCAAAAAATGTTTATGCTAAAATTTATAAAGAAAGGCGGCACGAAAACCGTGCCGCCTTTAAAATATGAACTTTTGTAAATGTATTCGGAATTACTTCTTGAGAGCCATCGCTTTTTTAACATTGGCAATGATATTATCAGCTGTGAGACCGAACTCCTTGAGCAGCTCAACAGCAGGACCTGAGTGACCGAACACATCGTTTACGCCAACCCTGATAACGGGAATGGGGCACTCTTCTGTAACAACATCCGCAACAGCAGAGCCGAGACCGCCGATAACGCTGTGCTCCTCAGCGGTAACGATAACGCCTGTTTCCTTTGCAGCCTTGACAACAATGTCACGGTCAAGGGGCTTGATTGTGTGGATATTGATAACTCTTGCCTTGATGCCCTCTTCAGCCAGCCTGTCGGAAGCCTGAAGAGCCTCGTTTACCATAAGGCCTGTTGCGATAATGGTAACATCGTCGCCGTCACGGAGCTGAACGCCCTTGCCAAGCTCAAACTTGTAGGTGTCCTTATCGTTGAAAACGGGAACGGCAAGTCTGCCGAAGCGCATATAAACAGGTCCCTCGAACTCGAGAGCTGCTCTTACGGCTGCCTTTGCCTCAACATCATCGGCAGGGTTGATGATAGTCATTCCGGGGATAGTTCTCATAAGTGCGATATCCTCGTTGCACTGGTGGGTAGCGCCGTCCTCGCCTACGGAGATACCTGCGTGGGTAGCACCGATCTTGACATTAAGGTGGGGATATCCGATAGAGTTTCTTACGATCTCAAAAGCACGTCCTGCCGCAAACATTGCGAAGGAGCTTGCAAATACCTTCTTGCCTGTGGAAGCGATACCTGCTGCAACGCCCATCATGTTAGCCTCGGCAATACCGCAGTCGAAAAATCTTTCGGGGCAGGCTTTCTTGAAAATGCCTGTCTTTGTAGCCGCAGCAAGGTCGGCATCGAGAACGATAAGATCGGGATATACGCTGCTCAGCTCAGCAAGAGCCTCGCCGTAGCTTTCTCTTGTAGCCTTTTTAATTACATCTGCCATTGTTTCAGCCCTCCAGTGTCTTTAACTGAGCGTTAAGCTCGTCCATAGCCTGCTTGTACTGCTCTGCATTGGGAGCTGTACCGTGCCAGCCAACCTGATTTTCCATAAAGGAAACGCCCTTGCCCTTTACGCTCTTCTGAACAATGGCAACAGGCTGACCGTTGATCTTCTCAGCCTCGTTGAAAGCTCTCTCGATATCGTCGAAATCGTGAGCGTTCATGGTGATAACGTGCCAGCCGAAAGCTTCAAACTTGTCGGTGATAGGCATGGGAGAACATACCTCGGTGATCTTGCCGTCGATCTGGAGGCCGTTGTTGTCGATGATGGCAACAAGGTTATCAAGCTTGTTGTGAGCCGCAAACATAGCAGCCTCCCAAACCTGACCCTCTTCGATCTCACCGTCGCCGAGAACAGCATATACCTTGTAGTTATCGCAGGAGATCTTGCCGGAAAGAGCCATGCCGCAGGCAGCGGAGATGCCCTGACCCAGAGAACCTGTGGACATATCAACACCGGGAATGTGCTTCATATCGGGGTGACCCTGAAGTCTTGAACCGATCTTTCTGAGAGTTTTCAGCTCCTCAACATCGAAGAAGCCTCTCTGTGCCAGAACGGAGTAAAGTGCGGGAGCAGTGTGACCCTTGGAGAGAACCAGTCTGTCTCTGTCGGGCATTTTGGGATTCTTGGGGTCAACATACATTTTGTGGAAATAAAGATAGGTGAGCAGATCTGCAATTGAGAGAGATCCGCCGGGATGTCCCGATTTAGCGTTATATACGCCCTCGATAACTCCCATTCTTACCTTGCAGGCTGTTATTTCAAGCTGCTTTTTGAGTGATGCGTCCATGACTCTTAATCATCCTTTCTTGTGTATAATAATTCGCATAGAATTATTTGCTTAGTATGTAGTCTATAGTCTCGGCAACGGCGCCCTCGGTACAGTCCGCCCTGCAGACCATATCGCACACAGCCTTTACCTCGTCTATAGCATTTGAGGGACAAGCGGCAAAATCCGCATATTCCAGCATTGCCATGTCGTTATTATAGTCACCCATGGCGACTGTTACACAGCCGTCGAAGCCGTACAGCTCCTTGAATTTCTTCACGGCATAGCCTTTGGAGCAGTCCTTGGGGAGCATTTCATGAAATATTGTGCTCGATGTGACAAACTCAACATCCCCCGCAAACTCCAGCGTTTTTGCGTATTCCGCAAAGGGAACGATAGAGGTCTCTGGCATGGCAAAAAGTATCTTGCACCAGTCGCCGTGGGGAACATCGTCAAGGGACTTTACTATATTTGCGGTAAAGCCGCCTATCTTCCAGTGATGCCTCTCATAATCGTTGATATTCACATCGTATATGCCCTCGGGGCGGCATATCTCAGCACACGCCTCGGGAAATTTATCAAGCAGCTGTGCCACCATTGCCCTTGCCTTTTCCTCGGGCAAATATTCCGACCACTTCACGGAATTTGTTCCGCAGTCGTATATCATTCCGCCGTTGCAGAGGATAACGGGGCAGTCAAGTCCGATGGGCGTGAAGTAATGAGCCGTTGCCTGAAGCACACGTCCCGTTGCCACAACGAACATTCCGCCTGCCTGTCTCAGCCTGACGATGGCGTCGGAATTTCTCTTTGAAAGGGTCTTGTCCTTGCTGAGAAGAGTTCCGTCCATGTCGCTGAAAAATATGATCTTTGATTTATCCTTAAACATATGACCTCGCATCAAAGCCTGCGCACCTTTTCCAGCACCTGATGAAAATACTGGGGAAGCTCGCTCTCGAACTCCATATATTCGTAGGTGATAGGGTGAACGAAGCCGATTTTGCCTGCGTGGAGGCACTGACCGTCAATGCCCTTGAAAGGCTTACCGTAAACATCATCGCCCAGAACAGGGTGACCGATGTATGCCATATGCACCCTTATCTGGTGAGTTCTGCCCGTTTCCAGCCTAAGCTTTATGAACGAGTAGCCGTTAAATTCCTCCAGCACCGTGTAATGGGTAACTGCGGGCTTGGAATTTCTGTCGGTAACGGTCATTTTCTTGCGGTCAACGGGGTGGCGGCCTATGGGAGCGTTCACCGTTCCCTCAGGCTCCTTGAACCTGCCGCAGACCACAGCACGGTATTCTCTTGTAAAGCTGTGCTCCTTTATCTGCTCCGCCAGACCCCTGTGGGCGGCGTCAGTCTTTGCGACTATGAGCAGACCACTGGTGTTCTTGTCTATGCGGTGGACTATTCCCGGACGGATAACTCCGTTTATGGAAGAAAGCCTGTCGCCGCAGTGATACATGAGTGCATTTACCAGCGTTCCCGTATAATTTCCTGCAGCAGGGTGGACTACCATGCCCTTGGGCTTGTTTACCACCAGCAGATAATCGTCCTCATAGACTATTTCAAGGGGGATATTCTCCGCCTTGACCTCCAGCACCTCAGGCTCGGGGATAACAGCCGTTATCTCGTCCCCCTCAGTGATGACGCAGCTTTTGTTAACAGGCTTGCCGTTGACAGTGACCTGTCCCTTTTCGATAAGCTTCACCGCCATGCTGCGGCTGATGTCATTGCCGCACAGGGAGATGAGCTTGTCTATCCGCATACCGTTCTGGCTTTCGTCAGCGGTAATGAAAAGAACGTCACTGCTCATTGCTCTTCTCCTCTTCAAATTGCTTCATATATTTTCCTTCGATGAAAAGGTAAAACACGATAAGCAGTATAGCGCCGAAAACCACACATATATCGGCAAAGTTGAAGATGAAGTTAAAGGGAAACAGCCTGATGAAATCCGTAACATAGCCCTGAAAAACACGGTCGATGAAATTGCCTATGCCGCCTCCTACGATAAGCCCGAAGGAAACGGTCATAAGCGGGTGCTTGTGCTTCTGCTTATGGAAATAAACAGTGATGAGCACCATTGCAATGGCGGTGACTATCGCCAGCGCCATTGTTTTTCCCGTAAAGCTGCTGAATGCCGCACCCGTGTTCTTGTGCATGGAAAATGCAAGGATATCAGTATCCCCGAGGGTTATCGCCCTTATGAGCTGCCCCTCGGAAATACCCGATTCCGCAATATATTTTGTTATCCTGTCGATAACTACCGACAGCACCGTGATCATCCAGAAAAGTATTATCACGCCTTTGTTACCTGCTCAACGCAGCGCTTGCAGAGTGTGGGGTGATCGTGATCCTCGCCCACGCTCTCGCTGTAGCACCAGCAGCGCTCGCACTTTGCGCCGTCAGCCTTTTCAACGCTGAATGAGAGCTTGCCCTCAAATGCGGGATCCTCGCACTTGAACTCGCCGTCGCCGTTGTTTACAACGCTTGCTGCGGATACGATGAATACTGCCGCAAGGGTGTCCTCAACTGCGGAAAGCTTGCTGTAAAGAGCCTCGCTGTCAGCGTGGAGAGTTACCTTTGCTTCAAGGGAAGCGCCGATGAACTTTTCAGCTCTCTTCATTTCAAGAGCCTTTGTAACGGAGGAACGAACGCTGTAGATCATATCCCACTTTGCTGTGAAAGAGTCGTCAGCGCTTACATCGAGCTTTTCGGGCATCTGGTTGAAGAAGATGCTCTCCTTGTCGTCAGCTGCGCCGTGTGGCATATGCTTCCAGATCTCTTCCGCTGTGAAGGAAAGGATAGGAGCGATCATTCTTGCAACAGCGCTGAGGATAATGTACATTGCGCTCTGTGCGCTTCTTCTTTCGGGAGACTTCTCGCCTGTGCAGTAAAGTCTGTCCTTGATGATATCAAGGTAGAAGTTGGACATTTCCGTTACGCAGAAATTGTGGATAGCGTGAACGGCAACGTGGAAATCGAATGCGTCATAAGCTGCCTTTACCTTGTCGATAAGGGCATTGAGACGGATGATCGCCCACTTGTCGATCTCCTTCATATCTGCGGGAGCTACCATATCCTTGTCGGGATCGAAGCCGTCGCCGTTGCAGATGTTGCCGAGAATATATCTTGCAGTGTTTCTGATCTTCTTATAGGTATCCGCAAGCTGCTTGAGGATATCCTTGGAAATTCTGATATCGGAGTGGTAATCGGAGGAAGCTACCCACAGACGGAGAATATCTGCGCCGTTCTGCTTGATAACGTCCTGAGGGTCGATACCGTTGCCGAGGGACTTGTGCATTGCTCTGCCCTCGCCGTCAACTACCCAGCCGTGGGTGCAGACTGCCTTGTAAGGAGCCTGGCCTGTTGTTGCAACGGAGGTGAGAAGTGAGGACTGGAACCAGCCTCTGTACTGGTCAGCGCCCTCAAGATAGAGGTCAACGGGAACGTCAAATCCTCTTTCCTTCATAACGGCTCTGTGGCTTACGCCGCTGTCGAACCATACATCGAAGATGTCCTTTTCCTTGACAAATTCGGTGCAGCCGCATTCGCACTTTGTGCCTGCGGGGATAATATCCTTAACGTCCTTGATGAACCAGGAGTCGGAGCCTTCCTTGCGGAACATATCGGAAACTGCCTTGACAGTCTCGTCGGTAACAACGGGCTTGCCGCAGTCCTTGCAGTAAACAACGGGAATGGGAACGCCCCATGTTCTCTGACGGGAGATGCACCAGTCGCTGCGGTCGTTTACCATACCCTTTATTCTGTCCTCGCCCCACTCAGGTATCCACTGAACATCGCTGATAGCCTTGACGGTCTCAGCCTTGAAGTCCTTTACGGAGCAGAACCACTGCTCGGTAGCTCTGAACAGAACGGGGTTCTTGCATCTCCAGCAGTGAGGATACTGGTGGACGATCTTTTCCAGTGCGAACAGTGCGCCTGATTCTTCCAGATCCTTTGCGATGACCTTGTTTGCGGCATCGGTCTTGAGGCCCTGATATTTGCCTGCTGCCTCTGTAAGAATACCCTTGGAGTCAACGGGAACGGTGATGCCTACCTCGGGATACTTCTTGCATACCTCGAAGTCGTCAACGCCGAAGCCGGGAGCTGTGTGAACGCAGCCTGTACCGCTTTCAAGAGTTACGTGGTCGCCGACGATAACAAGTGACTCACGGTTCATGAAGGGGTGTGCGGTCTTCATATATTCAAGCTCGCTTCCCTTGAAGGAGCCTTCAGTTGTGTAGTTCTCAACGCCTCTTGCCTTCATAGCAGCGGGAACAAGCTCTGCTGCCATGATGTAGTTCTCGCCGTCAGCCTTGACAACGGTGTACTCATACTCGGGGCCTACGCAGATAGCAAGGTTTCCGGGGAGAGTCCATGTGGTGGTTGTCCAGATAACGAAGTAGGTCTTGTCAAGATCAAGTCCCATAGCGGTGAACTTGCCCTTGTCGTCAGTTACCTTGAACTTAACGTAGATGGAATGGCAGGGGTCGTTTGCGTACTCGATCTCAGCCTCTGCAAGAGCAGTCTGGCAGTCGGGACACCAGTAAACAGGCTTCAGTCCCTTGTAGATGTAGCCCTTCTTGTACATCTCGCCGAAGATCTCCACCTCTCTTGCCTCAAACTCGGGCTTAAGGGTAAGGTAGGGGTCGTCAAAATCGCCCTGAACGCCAAGACGCTTGAACTGATTCATCTGGTTCTTTACCTGTGTGTGAGCATACTCAGCGCAGTGCTTTCTCAGCTCGGGAGCAGGAACAGCACCGTTTTCAATGCCCATCTGCTTAAGAACCTTAAGTTCAATGGGGAGACCATGGGTATCCCAGCCGGGAATATAAGGAGAGCAGTAGCCGCTCATATTTTTCTGCTTTACAATAATGTCCTTGAGCACCTTGTTGAGTGCTGTTCCAAGGTGAATGTCGCCGTTGGCATACGGAGGTCCGTCGTGAAGAACATAGCGGGGCTTGCCCTGGTTCTTCTCGATCATCTTGTAGTACATTCTGCTGTTATCCCAATCCTCGATCATGCCGGGCTCTTTCTGAGGGAGGTTTCCTCTCATGGAAAAGTCGGTCTGAGGAAGATTAAGAGTGGTATTGTAATCCTGTGCCATTTTCCTAACTCTCCTTAAATGGAATATTTATGCTGATAAACAGCGTTTTTTACTTATTGAACGGAAGAGGTGTCGATAACTCTTGTAGCTTCCATGTCCTCTGCCTCGGCAGGCTGGGGCGCAGGTGCGGGAGCCTCTTCCTCGACAGGCTCATCGTTTTCGGGAAGTGCTGTGATAAGCTCCAGGTGAGATTTGTACATTGTGAGCAGACGGGACTTGAAGTCGATAACAGCGTTCTGCATCTTTTCAAGCTCAGCCTTTTCTCTCTGAGCACGGATAGCTGTGGTGCCCACGATCTCATCAGCCTTGACATTTGCGGCGGAGATGATCTGCTCAGCCTTCTGCTGTGCCTCGGCAACAATGGTCTCGGCCTTGCCCTTGGCTTCCTCGATAACGGCTCTGCCCTGCTTCTGAGCGCCTATCATAGCGTCCTTGAGGGCTTCCTCGTCAGCCTTGTATCTGCGAATGCTCTCGACCAGTACCTCGATCTTCTTCTCGGTGTCCTCCTTGTCCTTGAGCATTGCGTTGATCTGGTCGGCGATCTCCTTTAAGAATTCATCGACCTCCTCAGGCTTGTAGCCCGGCTTGGCCTGTTCAAATCTTCTGGTGTTAATGTCCTTGGCAGTTATCATAGCCGATCCTCCTTCTCCGCAGATCTCATATTTCCGAACAGCGCTGCGGTCGCCGTGCGGCAATGGTCATATATACTTTTTTATCACTATATGGATACGGTCTTTTTTAGTCCTGTCTCCGACGGAGCTGAGAATATATCTTCCGAAGCCCCTTACGGACAGCACGTCCCCTTCCTTAAGTGTGTCGGATACGCTTTCCGTAACCCCATGGTTTACCGAAACCGAACCCGAACGGATAAGAGCGCATGATTTTTCACGGCTGAGACGGGTCGCTGTCCCCACCACGCAGTCAAGCCTGAGCGATGCCACAGTTCCGCTTATCTCGCTGAATTTATCGTTTCTGACGATCTTCTCGTCACTGTCGGCATAGGCGCATTTTACCCCTACCCTGCCTATTTTTTCGATAAACACAGCCTGCTCCGCCGCAGCTCTTGTGAGCAGCGCATATGCCCTGCCCTCCGAGCAGATGATATCCCCTATCTGGTTCCTGGTTATCCCCAGTGACATAAGGCTTCCGAGAAAATCCCTGTGGGAAAGGCTGTCGCACTCCCTGAAACGGAATTTCACCGCTGCCAGAGGGAATTCCTCCGCCATCGGCTCCTCATATTCGCCGAAAACGCCCAGCATTACCCTCTGAGAGCCCTCAAAGCCGCCCCACATCATAAAATGCGAAAAGCCCTCGTATCGGAGGAACCTCTCCGCCAGAGCAGCCTCGCCTTCGGTAAGGAACGCCGAAAACCTTGATGAGCAGGTCCTTTCGCAGATGCTCACCATATCGGCAACGTGGGAAACAAGGAGCTTGTCCTCACCGCCCAGTCCCTCGCCAGAGATGAAAGAATTTTTGTCGTTAGCCATAAAGCGTTGGGATATCCTCAGTCAGATCAGAGTAATACTCCGTTGCTTTCGAGTTCTGCCGAAAGCTCATCTCCCTGAAACCCAACGTTATAGGGGGTGATGATAAAGGTGTTGTTTGCAACGGGCTTGATGCTTCCGCCGTTTGCATATGCAACGCCGCCCAGGAAGTCGATAATTCTTCTGGTAACGTCGGGAGTGGTAGCCTCAAGGTTCAGCACAACAGTCTTTTTGTTGCAGAGGTGGTTTGCAATCTCCTTTGTGTCGGAGAACTTTTCGGGCTTTACAAGAATGACCTGGAGCTGTGCGGTCACACTGATATTCATTCTCTTGTTTCCGTTGTTGTCACCCATATCGTTTCTGGGCTGATAATTGTCGTTCTGGGGGAAGCCGCCCTGATTCTGAGGCTGCACCTGGTTCTGCTCGTTCTCAGGCTCGTCGTAATCATAATCCTCATCAGGTCCCATACCCAGCGCATTTTTAATAGTATCGAAAAGTCCCATTTTCTTCTTTTCTTCCTTTCATATATTTATCTTTTTATTTAAAGAGATGATCTCGCAGGATAGCTTCTTGCGCCGAAAAGAGCAGTGCCCAGACGAACCATTCCCGTGCCGAATCTTACGGCATCGGTATAATCCGCAGACATACCCATGGACAGAAGCTTTATATCAGCATTTTTCGCTTTAAGGTCCTCGAAAATACGCTGCATTTTCTCGAAATATACGCAGCTCTGACCCAGAGGGGGAATAGTCATAAGACCGCACAGCCTTACACCCTTCATCTCGGTGATCTGCGGAACAGCCTCGTATATCTCCTCGGGAGAAAATCCGCTTTTGGACTCCTCACCGCCGATATTCACCTCGCACAGGATATCCATTACCTTCCCGTGCTTTTCGGCCTGCTTCGAGATCTCACCGGCAAGGGCAATGCTGTCCGCCGACTGGATCATAGTCACACTATCTATAATATACTTTATTTTGTTGCTTTGCAAGTGCCCGATAAAGTTTATTTCGGCATTTTTTACATACAGTTCTTTTTTCTGCAAAAATTCCTGCACCCTGTTTTCACCCAGAAGCTCAAAGCCCCGGGAAACGGCGAAATTCACCTTTTCGGCAGGCACTGTTTTGGTGACTGCCATCACCTTGATATCATCATTTTCTCTGCCGTATTTTACCTTTGCTTCCTCCATATTGAAGCGTATCTGCTTGATATTTTCGGCAACATCGGCAAAATTGTTCAGTTCGTTACTCAAAATGAACATCTCCTTCCGAAGCAGCAGTCTCTGCGGCGGCTGACGTTTCGGCAGCTGTAGTTTCGGCAGCTGAAGTTTCAGCCGCTGAGGTCTCCCCGGCAGATGTTTCCGCACCCGCCTGCGTCTCAGATACCTCCGCAGCAGTCTCGGACGTTGCCTCAGTCTGCTCCGTGACGCTTGCAGGGGGATAAAGCTCCTCATCATCATTCTCCGCAACAGTTACAACTTCGTCCGAATTGGCCATATAGGCCGCTGTATCAACACCCTCAATGATAATGTCATCGTAAACGCAGACATAGCTCTCATCGGAGGTGATGCGTGACAATATATAATCGTTGTCTTCAAAAATAGTATCGACCTTTTTGAAAAGCACTCTCTGTCCCCAAAGGACATAGCAACCCTTTTCGTTGTTCTTGTTAAAGCGCAGAGCTTCTCTGGGAACTCTTATTCCCTCAAAGTCGTTAAGAGTCATCTCGACCCTTTCAACACGCTTCTGAACAAGGTCATAGGTCATCTCGTCGCAGCGGAGTATGAGCACCCATTCCGACGGATCGTCCGTAGGTTCAAGGGATTCTATCACCGCAGTGACCGTATCGGGGGTGGAAGCAAAGCTGAGCTTTACCGAATCTCCGGGGTTATAAACGCTGTCGGAGTTGTCGATAATGCCTGCAATCTTCCAGTTATAGCCCTTTATGAGCTTTCCTATCTCGTTTTTGCTCCTGCCTGCCCTCATGGACTTTTCGTTTGCTATAACGTCCTTGATAACGTCGGCAGTGATGTCGGACGTATCGTCAAGGTTCAGCTTTTTCTCATAGCCGTCGGTGTAGCTTACAAAATATCCCGAGTCATCGGAGGTGATAGCCTTTTTGTATGTTTTTCTGTTCTTCATCAGCTCGTCTATCTGAAGCTCCAGCGAGGCGATACGGTCATCATAACCGTCCTCCTGCTTTACGGATATCTGATAGATGCTCATGAGCGTCAGCAGGTCATCACGGCTGCTTTTTATATCCGAAACGTCCTTTTTCGCCAGCTGCGTTGCCAAAGTCTGGTACTTCTCGCTGATAAGCGACGAAATAAAATCAGGCTGGGCAGTAAGAACCGTTCCGGGATTCTGGGCGGCTTTCAGCAGGTCGATCTCGTCGGAGATCTCCTGTATCCGCCTGTTGGTCTCTATATCGGACTCATTGGCATAAACATATGCCACAATAGAGCCGTTTGCCACCTTGCCGCCGTCAGTCACGGGGTAGCTCAGCACGCCTGTATAGCTGCTGCGTATGACCGACTCGTTTCTGATATACACCCCTCGGAAGGACACCTTGTCCGCAGAGGAATATATAACAGCCGTCTCGGTCCTGTAGTCCTCCTTGACTCCGGCATAGATCTGATAGCCCACCGTAGCCAGAACGAACAGCGCAAGTATCACCCCAAGAACACGCAAAACACCGTTTCCCATTGGCACCTGCTCCTTCCGCTAAGGGATCACTTGTTATCCTGCTCTGCGTCGAGGATAGAAATAGGCTTTGCGGGAACTATTGTAGAGATGGCGTGCTTGAAAACAAGCTCCTGCTTGCCGTCAGCGTCAATAATGACCGTGTAGCTGTCAAATCCCTTGACGATTCCCTTGAACTGGAATCCGTTTGTAAGGATACAGGTTATGGGAATACGGTCTTTTCTCGCCTGATTAAGGAAAACATCCTGTAAATTAAGCGCCTTGTTCATTAAGATCATCCTTTCAGTTTTATCGTCCGCAGCGGTCGTCCGTTTACGGACGGGCTTATTTTCTATGTATTGTAAAGCCGTTCTGTAAGTGCATTTTTACACTCTTTTTAATTATATCACATTATTTTCGATTTGGCTACTATATTCCCGCAATTTGCAATAATTCCGTCAAATTGTTGACTATTTGCGGTATCGACCCACGTAATTCGTACATCTCGACGAAACCATGTAAGCTGCCGTTTGGCGTATCTTCTGGTTTCCTGCTTTATCCTGTCAGCCGCTTCTTCAAGGGAACATTCCCCATTGAAATAGGGTATCAGCTCCTTGTAGCCGATGGCGTTGAAGGCTGTTTTCAGGTGGTAATTTTCATACACACCCCTTGCTTCCTCCACAAGGCCTTCTTCAAGCATCTTATCCACACGCCTGTTTATCCTGTCGTATAATATTTCCCTGTCAAAGCAGGTGAGACCTATCATACACAACTCATAGGGGGAAGCCTTTTCACGGCTCTTCTCCCTGTTTTCCTCCCCCGTGCGGCCCGAGAGCATACACATCTCTATGGCTCTTATCACACGAATGACGTTGTTGGGGTGTATCTTCTCCGCAGCCTCGGGGTCAAGCTCCGCAAGCTTTGCGTGCATATGCTCCTTGCCCATTTTTTCCGCTTCCGCCTCCAGCTTTTTTCTCAGGCTGTCGTCCGAAACGATATGGTCAAAGGAAATGTTGTCGATAAGAGAGTTGATATAAAGCCCCGTGCCGCCCGCAACTATGGGCATTTTACCCTTGCTGCGGATATCTGCTATGCAGTCCCTTGCCATGCGGACATAGTCCGCCACGGAAAAGGGCTGATCGGGTTCAAGGAAATCTATCATATGATGGGGAATGCCCATCATCTCCTCCGCCGTGGGCTTGGCAGTGGATATGGCAAGCCCCTTGTATATCTGCATGGAGTCGGCGGAGACCACCTCTCCGTCATACATCTGCGCCAGCCGCACAGCCACGGCAGTCTTGCCCGAAGCCGTAGGGCCGCAGACCACTATCAAAGGTATTTTTTCTTCCATAGCCACCTCAGAATCCGTAAAGCCCGTATTTTCCCTCTTCAGCCGTGGGAGATACAAAGCTGTTTTTTTCAAGACAGGCAAAGCGCCCCTCAGCATAAGCCGAGAGCATCGCTCTGCTCATATTCGTTATATCGGGCCTTGCCGCAGCCTCTGCCGCCGTCAGGAGCAAAACCTCGCTGTTTTCATATCCGTCAGACCTTGGCTCGCCCGAAATATGCTCCATTATAAACACGGCGCACCACCGTTCGGGACGCATTTCCAGTGCCGCAAGAAAACGTGCTTTGCACACAACGCCCGTTTCCTCGTATATCTCACGCTCAACAGCCCTGTCAGGCATTTCGCCCTCCCTGACATATCCGCCGGGAACAAGTATCCTGCCCTTTGCCGTGCCGTAGGTGTGGCGCACAAGGAGTATTTTCCCGCCTATTTCCACAATTCCGCATACCGCAAAATGCCTGCCGTTCATGGCACACCTCTTATACTATTCGTTTGAACTGCTTTTCAAGCTCTCTCTTGGTGAGCTTGAACATAACAGGTCTGCCGTGGGGGCAGTATCTTATGCGCTCGTCCTCCAGTATCTGACCGATAAGGGATTTAAGCTCATCAAGCCCCGTGATGTCGTTTGCCTTGATAGCTCCCCTGCACGCCATGGTGTGATACATATCGTCCAGTATCTCAGGCAGCGGATCATGCCTGTGGGCGGCAAAGTTCTGGGCAAGCTCGGAAACTATGTCCGATGCGTCGTTTTTGTCCAGCATGGAAGGTATGCCCTTTATAAGCACCTTGGGAGCTTCAAGCGGCTCTATCTCAAAGCCGCAGTCGGCGCATACACGGAGATTTTTCACCAGTGCATCATACTCGCCGTAGTCCAGCAGCAGCTCTTCGGGAACAAGGAGCATCTGAGCCGTCAGGTCTTCCCGGCCCGTTCTCAGGCGCTCGAAACGGATACGCTCATGGGCAGCATGCTTGTCAACGATAAGTATGCCGTCCTCTGTCTCCGCAATGGCATAGTTCTTGAACGCCTCACCGATAATGCGGAAATATGTTTCCTTGGGCTCGGGCTTTTCTTCCTTTTCCTCTGGCTGAGGCTTGTTTTCAAACGCCCGGGCATTTATGTACTTGAAATCCTTTTTAGGCTCTTCGGAAGTAAGGCTGTCAAGAACGCCCTCGCTTTCCGTGCCGTATCCGCTCTGGAGATGCTCGGATATATCCGTCTTTTCATTTTCACTGCTCTGTGCAGTCTCGGGAACATCTGCAGCAGGCTCGGGTATATTTTCAGGCTCAGGCACAGCTTCCGCAGGAGCTTGTGGCTGCTCCGGAACGCTCTGTTCGGTCATCGGGCGAACTCCCCAGCTTGCCTCTGCCTTTTCCACAGCTTCCGCCATGCGCTGCTCCGCAGTTTTGTCGCTCTTTCCCGCAAAATCTCTGGGGATATCGTCTATCCTCGTCTCGTGATGATACTCCTCGCTCTGCTTTACGGCAAGAATATTTTCACGCCTTGCGGACTGGTCCTTGCTTATGACCCGGACAGGCTTTATATCCTGCGTGAATTTTGACTTTGAAGTGTCCTCCAGCACTGTCTGAACAGGCTTGGGAGGATCCTTGAACATGGGCATTGCATAGTCCGCTTCCGTTTTTTCACGGGCGGGAATTTTCATTTCCACAGGCTTTGTGTCAAGCATGATAGCGTTCTTTACCGCAAAATAAACAGCCTCGTAGATCAGCTTTTCGTCCGAAAAACGGACTTCCACCTTTGCGGGGTGAACGTTAACATCAACAGTCTGGGGCGGAACGTCCAGAAACAGCACGCAGGCAGGGAACTTGCCCTCCATAATGTTGTTGCGGTAAGCCTCTTCAAGAGCGCTCATGCCCGTAAGGCTCTTTACATATCTTCCGTTGATGAAAAAGTGCTGCATGGTTCGGTTTTTCCGTCCCCATATGGGCTTTACGGTGTAGCCGTAAACATGAATGCCGCCAAGAGTATAGTCAACAGGAATAAGTGACGCTGCAAACTCCTTGCCGAAAACGGAATACACCGCCGAAAACAACCTGCTGTCGCCGGGAGTAAAAAGCTCCTGCTTGTTGTCACGGATAAACCTGAATGATATTTCCGAGTGTGAAACGGCTATCTTGCTGACTATCGCCGCAATGGCATTACCCTCGTACTTGTCCTTTTTCAGGAATTTAAGGCGTGCGGGAACGTTGTAGAAAATATCACGGACGATTATTGTGGTTCCCTGCTGGCAGCCGGTTCTCTCGTGCACCTGCTCCTCGGTGCCGTTTATCACATAATGAGTGCCGTACTCCTCGCCCTCCTGGCGTGTGAGCACCTCACACTTTGCCACGGCGCACACCGAAGCCAGCGCCTCGCCTCTGAACCCAAGCGTCATTATCCTGTTAAGGTCATCCTTAACGTTCAGCTTGCTTGTGGCATGGCGCAGAAACGCCGTGGGAACGTCCTCAAAGCTCATGCCGCAGCCGTTGTCCGTGATGCGGATATATGATATTCCGCCCTGCTTTATCTCAACGGTTATGGCGGAAGCTCCGCTGTCTATTGAATTTTCCACCAGCTCCTTGATAACAGAGCTTGGGCGCTCAATTACCTCGCCTGCGGCAATAAGCTCCGCCAGCTCCTTATCAAGTACGTGTACCTTTGGCATTTTACTTTCAGCTCCATTCGCCTGTTTTTGGGGTGAAATATATCTTCCGACAAATGTTTTGTGAATAAATTCTCATATGCGGCTATATTTCTTTGATTAAAAATAATAAATCGGGTTTTATTTATCTTTACATATAATAATCATATTCATTCAAATTTAACCAAAACCCATAATTCATATACAATGATTTCCCCATTTCAGAGGGATTCAGCATAACTTTTCCAATTTGATGTTCTTTCGCATACGTTATTGCACAATTCAGTAATTTTCTTGCAATTTCCTTGTTTCGATAGGCGGGAACAACATACATATTCATAAGCCGAGCGACCTTATACTAATCACCAATAGAACTATAGACAAAAAATCATCACATAATCCATATACGCAAGATTATGCTCGATTTTTTGTATAGTTTTTAATTGGTGCTTAGTATTACCGTTTATAAGAACCTGTCTTCATAAGAAATGTGTGCGGATTTTCGAGCATAATTTTGTTGCAGAGTAGGCAAAAATCCGCAGGCGGGCTTTCGCCCGGCAAGGATTTTTAACGCAGTCTGCAGCAAAATTTGCCGAAAAGACGTGCGCATATGCTTGTGAAGACGGGTTCTTATATCATTGCCGCTTACCAAGCTGCATATAGATTTTCTCAAAATTTCTCAACACGCCGCATTATTTCAGCATATCGCATATCTCCTGCAAAAACAGCTTTGCGTCCGCAGGGGAAAATTCATCGGGATTGGTTTTTCTGAGCCTTGACAGCACCTCTTCATCATTCAGCGCACCGAAGGATATCTGTCCGTCGGCAGAAGCTTTCCTGCCCTCCGCCTTTTCCCTTTCCATCTCGGAAAGTATCTCCTTTGCACGGTTGATGACGTTCTTGGGCAGTCCCGCAAGCTTTGCTACCTCAATGCCGTAGCTGTCGTCAACGCCGCCCTCAACTATCTTGCGCAAAAACTTGATGCTGTCGCCGTATTTCTTGACCGCAACGCTGTAGTTCTTCACGCCGTCCACACGTCCCTCCAGCCCGATAAGCTCATGGTAATGTGTGGCAAACATGGTCTTGCAGCCTATCTTTCTGGTGTTGGCAATATGCTCTGCCACAGCCGTTGCAATGCTTATTCCGTCAAATGTGGAGGTACCTCTGCCCACCTCGTCAAGGATAACAAGGCTCTGCTTGGTTGCATGCTTTAAGATGTCCGCCACCTCGCTCATCTCCACCATAAACGTGGACTGACCTGCCGTAAGGTCATCAGATGCACCCACACGGGTGAATATGCGGTCAACTATGGATATCTTTGCATAATCCGCAGGCACAAAGCAGCCTATCTGAGCCATCAGCACGATAAGTGCAGTCTGGCGCATATATGTGGATTTACCCGACATATTGGGGCCTGTGATAACAGCCATTCGGCGGGACGATGTGTCAAGATAAGTGTCATTCGGCACATAAAGCTCGTCCGTCATAAGCTCCACCACAGGGTGACGGCCGCCCTTTATGTCAATAACGCCGTCAATGGCAATGTCGGGCTTTACATATCTGTTGCGCATGGAAACGTCCGCAAAGGAGCAGAGCACATCAAGGGCAGCCACTGCCTGAGCGGTCTCCTGCACCTCTGCAAGCTTTGATGCGATAAAGTCACGAACCTCCGCAAAAATCTCCGCCTCCAGCACAAGTACGTGCTCGCTGGCACCTGATATCTCTTCCTCAGCCTTTTTCAGCTCGTCGGTGATAAAGCGCTCGGCATTCGCAAGGGTCTGCTTTCTTATGTACTCCGCAGGCACCAGGTCATAGTAGGACTTTGTTACCTCGATATAATATCCGAACACCCTGTTGTAGCCTATTTTCAGGTTCTTTATGCCGGTGCGTTCCTTTTCCTTGTTCTCGATATCGTCAATAATGCTCTTTCCGTTCTTGATGATGTTCCTCAGCCTGTCAAGCTCGGGATTGAAGCCGTCCTTGATAACTCCGCCGTCTTTGAGCAGCGGAGGGGGATCGTCATTTATCGCATTGCCCACAAGGGTGGATATCTCGCTCAGTTCATGGATCTTTCCGCAAAGACCCCTTATAAGAGAAGTCCTGCAGTCAGCCAGCAGATGCTTGATGTCGGGCATTTTAAGTGCCGTCTGAGCCAGAGCTTTAAGGTCACGGGGATTTGCGGTCTTGTACATGACCCTTGTCATAAGGCGTTCCAGGTCATACACGCCGTCCAGAGCATCGCCCAGCTGGGAGAGCCTTATCATGTCCGATGTCAGCTCCTCAACAGCGTCCAGTCTGTCGATGATAGCCGCAGGCTTTATGAGGGGCTGCTCGATGTATGATTTCAGCAGGCGCTTGCCCATAGATGTCTTTGTGCGGTCAAGCACCCAAAGCAGACTTCCGCGCTTTTCTTTGTTGCGCATAGTCTCGCACAGCTCAAGGTTGCGCCTTGCGGTAAGGTCAAGCTCCATGAAGCGCTTGTCGGAATAGGTCTGTATCTCGGTAAATCTGCCCACAGCCGCCCTCTGGGTGTCGCTGATGTAGTAGAAAAGTCCGCACAGCACAGCCACGGCGCAGGTATCCTTTTCGTCGATGCCGATATCGGTGAAGCTGTCCGCTGAGAACTGCTTTAAAAGCACGTCCGAATGAACGGGAGAGAAATCCTCCTCTTTCATTACGGTAACGCCCAGATTCATTCTTGTGCGGATAAACTCCCTTACCTCGGTCATGTCCGCAGCCTCGGCGTTAAAGAGCAGCTCCGCAGGGGAAAAGCGTGATATCTCGTTGATAAGCGCTTCGGTAAGCTCGGGAGCAGTCTTGTCCTTATGGGTAAAAAGCTCCGCCGTGCCTGTGGAGATGTCCGCAAAGCTTATAGCCGCATTGCCCTCATGAACGTAAAGCGCACCTATGAAATTGTTTTTTGAATCATCAAGGAGATTGCTTTCGGTGAGGGTACCGGGAGTGACGATTCGTATAACGTCACGCTTGACGATGCCCTTTGCAAGCTTTGGGTCCTCCATCTGCTCGCAGATAGCCACCCTGAAGCCTAAGTCGATAAGCTTTTTTATGTATATCTCGGCGCTGTGATAGGGAATGCCGCACATAGGCGCACGCTCCGCCTGACCGCAGTCCCTGCCCGTAAGGGTAAGCTCCAGCGCTCTGGAAACGGTAACGGCATCATCGAAAAACATTTCATAAAAGTCTCCCAGACGGAAGAACACGATATGGTCGGGGTACTTGTCCTTTACCTCGAAATACTGCATCATCATGGGTGAAAGACTGCTGCGGTCAACATTCATGGATAATAAAGCTCCTTCCTTTATTATTGCAAAAGAAGCAAGGCGGAAAAGTCACCTTGCTTCTCGGAATTTCATTATCAGTGGCAGCCGCCGCAGGTAGAGCAGCTTCCGCCGCAGGTGTGTGGTGCAGTCTCGGGGCAGGTCATGGGGTCATCGCCGTTGGCAGCGCTTGTGACGATGAAGTTGATGCTTTCCAGAATGCCGTCCATCTCAGCCTTTGCAGCCTCGAATGCGATCATCTTGGGATTGCTTACCACCTGAGAATAAAGTGCGTTCAGCTCATTGTTGAGAGCAGTGATGGCATTGGTGTCCTTCTCAGCCTTGCCCATCTCGGTGTTAAGGTCCATTCTCTTTGCGTGGAATTCCATTATCTGCTTCTGAAGCTCCTCGTCCTTGTCGTTTGCGAGCTTAGCAGCAGTGTACTGAATATATCTGGGGTCAGCCTGGAGAGCCTTTCCCAGTTCTCTTGCAGCTTCAATTACGTTCATTATTTTTTACCAGCCTTTCATTTATAAAGCCATGCCGCCTATGGGCAAAGCTGCTTTTATTTTCTGAGAAATAATATTTATTATACCATAAACCTCTTTTTTTGTCAATCATAACATTTATAAAAATCGGCGGTATCCGCAGGTGCAGATACCGCCGCAAGTGTTCTATGTTATCCATTGTCAGTCATACCGGTACCTCTTATGCTCCTGTTCATTTTAATATCAGATCAGTTCAAAAGCGATATTATGCCGTTCCTGAACACCCTGATAACAGTTATCAGTCGGCTGTCTCCTCCGCAATTATCTTACCAAACTTTAGTAAAAGCGTTATTATATGTCAATAGCAAAATAAATTTTTGTTATAAATCTCCCCATATTATCAAATAATGTGCTATAATAATATCATCACATCTTGGGAGGAACGCTATGAATATTTATTCTGCAAGATCAATTATAAATACCATAAAGCAGCTGAAAGCAAAGCACGACGCAGCCACCATTACATCAAGGGACGACATGATAAAAAAATTCATCGCCTTTGCCATTGAAAAGAGGCTTGGAAATTATCATTTGCAGCTCACTCCCGCAGATGAGCCATGCACTCTTTACAGCTCCAAGCTGGGCGGAATGCCCTATATGCCAAAGGATTTTGATTATCCCACAAACAGCGGCAACAAGCCTCTCAGGCTGCTGTGCCAGCTGAATTTTGAAAAGCTGCCGCCCATGAAGCCATTTCCCGAAAAGGGCATTTTGCAGATATATCTGTACGATGACGGCAAGCTTGATATGGCAGATTGTCAGACCACATCTGAGCAGGATAATTTCAGGGTAATATATTTTGAAGATATCCTCAGGCGGGAAAGTCTGCTGAAAAGTGCAGAGGAAATGCCTGCATTTGATAATACTTTTCCTTTCACGGAAAAGCTGCTTATTGCCAAATCCCCCACACCGACCATAATTTGCTCCTCCGACTACCGCTTTGATGATACAGTGCTTGAATTTGCCAAGGCATACAAAATGTGCCCCAAATCAGCCAAAAGCACGTACGATATTCCCAATGACGCCGACGAACCGCTGTACAACACATTTACATACGAAAACTTCACCTGCACAGGCGGCAGCGGCATATTTACCGAGCGTGACCCACGAAAGGACTGCCCCCAATACCGTGACTGCGATCTTTGCCTGTTTACCCTTGCCGACGCAGAAAAAGACGGACGGCTGAATTTTCTCATGCCGTCCGCCAATATGATAAAAAGGGATTTTTCAAAAGTGCTGTTTGATACTAATCTTTAATCGTTCTATAGGCAAAGCCGACAGATGAAATAAGACCAGTCTAGGAAAGCGACCGCAGGCGGGCTTGCCGCCCGGCAAGGGAGCTTGACGAAGAATGGGCTTATTTCAGCCGAGGATTTGTCTATAGGTTGATTGAGGATTAGTATTATATGAGCATAGACTGATATTCTATCATTACGGCTTCCTTGATGTAAGGAAGCCGATCGCCCTTTCAATGCTGTCCTTGGAATTGCCCCAATCAGCGTCCTTGCCTGCGCTGCGGTAATCGTACATGGAGCAGTATTTTGAAACGTCAGCGTAAAGCTCGGCGATATAGCTTTCGGTAAGTCCGCCGATAAGCTTCATAAAGCCGTCCAGCTCTTTCTTTTGCAGATACTGGGGAGCAACTGAGGCAAGCAGGTCATAATGGGGCAGGCAGATAAACTCCTGCTCGCTCATGAGCTGCCTTGCCTCGCTGTTTTTGTACATCTCAAAAAATGTCCTAAGCAGGCGTTCCATTCCCCAATCCACCTTTTCACACACAAAGCAGCTCTCGTTTATTTCGGAGAGCTTTTTTTGTCTGGCGTTCTTGGGTTCAAAAAGCTTTTTCCTTGAAAACAGACTGCCATGCACCTCGTCCAGATGGGTCTGGAGCATAAGGGCAAGGGAAAGCCTGTTCTTGCATTTGAGCATCTGCGCAAAGTGGGCAGAGCAGAAGCCTGCACGGTTGGTTTCTATCCTCACATCAGACTCCATCATAGCCGCTCCCATGATATACTCCACCGTGCGCTGCTCCAGCATATCCCTCATTCGGCAGATAGGGCAGCCCTCTCTCGGTTCAAGTATCTCGCTGATAGGTATGGTAAGAATACTTTCACGCATAATCAAAACTCCTGTTAATCATAATTTTCATTGTAATTATCGCCGTTATCAGCCGTGTCGGCAAGCATTTCGGCAGTCTCGTCCTCGGTCATGCCCTCAAGCTTTTCAATGTGATAGAACTCGTCATAGTAGGCGGAGATTATCTCACGTATCATAAACTTTGACCATTCACCGTGCTCCACAAAGCCCGAAAAAGCGATCTCGGGGTCATCTGCGGGATAAAAGCCGATAAATGCCGAGCCTGTGTCGTTCTTGGAGGTCATCTGGGGAGTACCTGTTTTTATGGCTGTCTTTTCGGGCAGATCGGTCAGCAGATAGCTGTCGGTGTAATACTCGCTGAGAGTGGGGTAGGTATATGCCTCAAACGCCCCCGCTTCGACCATTCCCTTTGTTACAGTGTCAAAGGTGTAGCCTGTCTTGTCCTCGATAACAGCCGCCTTTACAGGCTTTGTGCGGGAAACAAGCTCTTCCATATTGTAGGTGTAAACGCTGTCCACCATGTAGGTCTCGTATCTCACGCCCTTGTTGGCAATGGTCATTGCCTGCGCCGCCATTTGCAGGGGGGTGACATATGTGTCCGACTGACCGATAGCCGCCTGGATAACATTTCCTGCCTGCCATTGCAGGCCTCTTTCCTCAAAGGTCTCGGGGCAGGCGATGTAGCCTTTTTTAACGCCTCTGCCTATTTCCAGTCCCATTTCTCCGCCAAGGCCATAATCGGAGGCATATTGTGCGATAAGGTCGATGCCCGTGATACGTCCCACGTCATAGAAGAAGATATTGCAGGATTCTCTCAGTGCCTCCACCACGTTCAGCCTGCCGTGATAGCCCGTACATTCGGGACTCCAGCCCTCCCAGTAGGTGTAATATTTCTTGCAGGTAACGGTGTCCGTGGGAGTGATTATGCCCTCGTTCAGCGCTGCTGTTGCAGTCACTGTCTTGAAAGTGGAGCCGGGGCGGTAATATGCGCTGGTGACACGGTTCGTAAGAGGGGCATTCTCACCGTTTGCCACAGCGGAATAGTTGTTTATATAGTCGTTCAGGTCATAGGTGGGGGCAGTCGCCGCCGCCAGCAGCGCACCGCTTTTTACATCTATCACGGCAATAGCGCCTGCGTCCGCCTCGGTGCCCTTTGCCTTTGAAGATGTCTGGTGCCGGAGCCAATAAATGTGGTTTTCAAGAATGGTCTGCACCTTTCGCTGATAGTCGCTGTCAACAGTGAGCTTTATGGTATTTCCCGGCACCGCCTCCTCCGTTACCTTGTCGCTGATAACGGAGCCGCCCATTATCTCAATGGTGCGTGTGCCCTTTTGACCTCTCAGGGTGCTTTCCATGGCTTTTTCAATGCCGCCCTTGCCTATAACATCGTTGAGGGCATAGCCGCTGTCCCTGTTCTCCTCGTATTCCTCGGCGGATATGGCTCCCACCGTTCCGATAAGGTGGGGAACAACATCGCCCACCTTATAAACTCTCACCGCTTCTTCCGAGATATCCACACCGTCAAGGTCATAGGACAGCTCCTTTATCCTGACCACCGCCGCCATGGGGATATCCTCCGCAAAGGTGTAGCGGTTGGAAACGGAGAAGTCACGCATCACCATGGTGTAGCGTATCCCTGCGATTATCCTTTTTTGCCTGTCGGTGTAGCTTTTGTCAATGCCGTAAAGGGTCTCCATGGCTTCCATACATTCCTCGGCAGTGCCATATACCTGCACGCCGATGTTTTTTCTCAGCCGTGCCACGTCCCCCTCCCTGTCAGCCTCATATTCAAAGGGAGCGTCGGAGGTTATGGGAAGAATGTCCTCCCACTCAACGTTTTCCTCGCCAAGCACCTCTGCCACCGTAAGGATTATGCGGTTCACCGACTTGTCGTCCGAGGGAAAGAACGCCTTCTCTATAACGGCATTGAAGCCTGATTTGTTGCTCACCAGATATTCGCCGTCAGCGTCGGTCATCTCCCCTCTGGGAGCGCTTATCACCTGTGTGGCGATACCCGAGCTTCTGGACTTTTCCAGGTAGCTGCTGCCGTCAACAAGCTGTATTTTCATCAGCTGAACAGCCCCCAATGACATAATGCCAAGGGTGGCTGCCATCAGGAAAACAAAACGGAAATTATCCGCAGCCTTGTTCATAGATACCGCCTTTCTGTACCGGAGTTGGAAGATTAAGATTAGTATATACCTCTGTAATAAAGTCCTCTTGTAAATGTGCCGTGGGGCTTGCCGCCTGTGAAAAAGCGCTTTGTCACCCCGAGAGCCTCATCAGCCGAAAGCCCCTGCATATCAAGATATGCAAAGTCCGCACCCGAAAAGCCCTCCAGCTTGTCGGAGATATCAAGGATATCGCTGTTGTAGATAACGGAATATTCCCTGTTGTCGCACTTTACGGGGAAGCTCCTGCCTGTTCTGTCGGTAAGGCAGCCAGTGCATTTGCCGCAGCCCGTCACCGCTCTCACAGGGCAGTTGCGCACTACCATAAGAGGCAGCCTGCCGTATGCGAAAACGCCCACGGGGATATTGCTTTTAAGTCCGTTTATCTGGGCTTCTTTAAGCTCAAAGGAAGCTGTAATGTCCGCAAAGCCCATATTTTCGCACTGCTTCACCGAGTAGGAGTTTGTGATGTTCATACCCGTTCCGCCGTGAAGCTTTATGCCCTCCAGCTGAGAAAGCACGCCCATATGAGTAAGGTTTCCGCACATAAAATGCACAAATCCCTTTTCACGGAGCATTTTCAGCTGCGAAAGCAGCCTTCCCTCGTCCGAAACAAAATCGGGCAGGCGGACTATCGCCTTGTCAATGTAACGTTCTTCAAGCTCCTCGCATAATTTTATGGGCACCACGAACATGGAAACGCTGCCCTCCAGCGTCCTCAGCACGCTTATATCCGATACCGCCGCACGGAAATCTATCCTGCCGAAGCGTTTGGGTGCATTTATCTTTTCAAGTTCATTTTCGCTGATATGATAAGCGTGGGTATTTTTGCGGAGGATAGCTTCGTCCCCCATGCTTACAGCTTCTCTTCTCATGCGGTTAAGCTCGGAGGCAGGCAGCATAACGCCCCCGTCAATATGACATTCCACGCTGTTAAGATAAAATCTTGTGTCACCCAGCTTCGAAAGCTGCTTTGTTACATCTTCTTCGGAAAGGCTTCTGTTCTTTGCCTCTTCGGGTATCCTGCCCTCGATCTTTCCTACTGCATTGCCATTATCAAAGGAAAATTCCAGCACAGACGGCTCATTTCTGCGGGCCGTGAAAACAAAATCAGCCGCCGATGTCTTTTTCTCCTTGGCGTAAAGTGCGGCAAGCTCGCTCAGAACTCCGTCCGCAGAAACAACGTCCTCTTTCCTGCGGTAGCCGAACATATCCGCCCCACGCCTGTTCATAAGATATCCGTCAGTAAAGCCGCTGCGGGAAAATACCGCTTCAAGCCGCTTCATATCAGCATCGGTGTCACCTGTGCCGTCAACAGCGTTCCTGAGAGCCGTCACCGCCGCCGCCACATATTCGGGGCGCTTCATTCGTCCCTCTATTTTAAAGGAAGCGCAGCCGATATCGCAAAGCTCGTCAACATGCCGCACAAGGGACATATCCTTCAGCGACAGTGCATATTCCTCCGCAGGCTTTCCGACAGCCGAAAAAGGCAGCCTGCACGCCTGTGCGCACTGTCCCCTGTTGGCGCTTCTGGAGCCGATAACTGCGGACATATAGCACTGCCCCGACAGGCACATACACTGCGCTCCGTGAACAAATACCTCTGTTTCCATGCCCGTTTCGCATATTTTTCTTATCTCGTCCAGCGTCAGCTCACGGGCAGGAACTATCCGACAGATGCCAAGCTTTTTTGCAAATTCCGCTCCCAAAGGTGTGTGGACGGTCATCTGAGTGGAGCCGTGGAGAGGCATATCGGGCACAGCCGCCCTTGCTATGAGCAGACCGCCCAGGTCTTGAACGATAAGCCCGTCAATGCCCACTTCCGCCGACCTTTTTACCTCGTCATAAAACTCCTCTGCCTCGCTGTCAAGCACCGCAACGTTCATGGCACGGTACAGCTTTACGCCGTGGATATGGCAGTATTCCGCCGCCGCTTTAAGCTCATCATAGGAAAAATTGACGGCATTTGCTCTGGCGGAGAAGCTTTTCCCTCCGACGTAAATGCCGTCTGCGCCGCATCTTACAGCGGCATATATGCTTTCAGTACCGCCTGCGGGCGCAAGCACCTCAGGCTTGTTATTCTCTTTCATTATCACCGTTTTTTCTTTCTTCCCCTGCGTGACTGCTGCGCAGGCTTTTCGGGGGCGGTCAGGTTATCAGATTGTGTATCGCCGCCATTACCCTGAGCTTCTGCATTTCCTTCTGGGCTTCCGCCAACGACTTCTCCTCTTTCTTCCTGCTTTGCTTCTTCTGTCGCTTTGCCGCAACTGGCACCTTCGCCGTCAGCGGCAGGTTCTTTTTTGTCATTCTTTTCTTTGGTCTCATTAGGCTTGACAGGTTCGTCAGCCGCATCGGCAGGCTTTTCGGGCTTTTCCTCAGCCTTCTGAGCATTCTGCTGTGCCTCAGTGTCAAGCTCATGTGCATAAATGGTCACAGAGGGAGTAACGGTATTTTCAAGCACCAGCTGTTCGCAGTCATAAAGTGCAGGGCGCTTTTTAAGCTCCTTGTTTTCCTTTTCAAGGTCAGCTATCTTCTGCTCCAGCTCCTTTACCTTGGCGGTAAGCTTTTCATTTGCGCTTCTTGCCTTGCCTGCTTCGTTCACATAGGTCTTTATCTGACCCCTGATATTTTCAATGCTCTCCTGAGCCTTTGCGGCCTCGTCAAGAGACGTAAGGGCAACAAACACCGCCGCATTCTGTATGCCGAAATTGGGCTTTGCCTTTACCATATCACCTATCTCTTTATCTATTCTGTCGGCAAGGCCTTTGATATATTCGGGCTTTTCGTCGGTCCTGAGGTTATATTCCTTACCGCAGATAACGACCTTAACTTTATTTTCAATATTCATCTGTCCGATCCTTTCCGAAATGTATTCAAATATAATTATACATCATTATCCGACAGATTTCAAGAGATATTATATTCTATTATCGATATGATTTTTACAAAATTATTTATTTGGGTATGTGTATTTTGCGTAAACTTATCGGGTGAGCATTTTATTCATCTTATCGACCTTTATCCTGACAGTGATATATACCGTCAGCCATATTGCCGCAAATATTATTGTGAATATCCAATACATCACAGAAAGAGGCTTGTCATGTTTTTTCGGTATTCGGTGGGTTTTGAAAGGTGAAAGGCAAATTATCATATTGTATTGGCACGGCATTAAAAATCAACCGATACGCAAAGCGCACTGATATTCAATTTTTGCCCTCAAACACCTTGACAACACCCCCGATATGGAATATAATTAAAAGTAACTGTTAATATACCCCATTGTGGGAAGAAATTTGCCTGCGGGCATAAAAGGTGGTTATTATTATGGCAGCAGAAAAAACTATGGACAAGATCGTAGCGCTCTGTAAAGGCAGAGGCTTTGTATATCCCGGAAGTGAAATCTACGGCGGCCTCGCCAACACATGGGACTACGGTCCCCTCGGCGTTGAGCTGAAGAACAACATCAAAAGAGCCTGGCAGAAGAAGTTCGTTCAGGAGTGCCCCTACAACGTAGGCCTTGACTCCGCTATTCTTATGAACCCCCAGACATGGGTGGCTTCCGGTCACATCGGCGGCTTCTCCGACCCCCTCATGGACTGCAAGGAGTGCAAGACCCGTCACCGTGCAGATAAGCTCATCGAGGATTTTGACGGCACAAACGTTGCAGGCTGGACAAATCAGCAGATGCTCGACTATATCAACGAGCATGATATCAAGTGCCCTCAGTGCGGCAAGAAGAATTTCACCGATATCCGCCAGTTCAACCTTATGTTCAAGACCTTCCAGGGCGTAACCGAGGATTCCAAGTCTGAGCTTTACCTCCGTCCCGAAACTGCTCAGGGTATTTTCGTAAACTTCAACAACATTCAGAGAACCACACGTAAAAAGGTTCCTTTCGGCGTTGGTCAGGTAGGTAAGTCTTTCAGAAATGAGATCACTCCCGGCAACTTCATCTTCCGTGTAAGAGAGTTCGAGCAGATGGAGCTTGAGTTCTTCTGCAAGCCCGGCACCGACCTTGAGTGGTTCCAGTACTGGAGAAGCTACTGCCGTGACTTCCTGCTGGGCCTCGGCGTAAACGAGGAGCATCTCAGACTCCGTGACCATTCCCCCGAGGAGCTTTGCTTCTATTCCAAGGCAACCACCGACTTCGAGTACCTCTTCCCCTTCGGCTGGGGCGAGCTTTGGGGCATTGCGGACAGAACCGACTATGACCTTACACAGCACATGAAGACCAGCGGCAAGAGCATGGAATACTTCGACCCCGAGACCAACGAGAAGTACATTCCTTACGTTATCGAGCCTTCTCTCGGTGTTGAGAGACTGTTCCTTGCTATCGTATGCGAGGCATATGACGAGGAAGAGATCGGCGACGGCGAAAAGTCCGACGTAAGAACAGTAATGCACCTCCACCCCGCACTCGCTCCCGTAAAGGCAGCTATCCTTCCTCTTACAAAGAAGCTCAAGGAACCCGCTACCGACCTTTACATGAAGCTTGCAAAGAAGTTCAATGTTGAGTATGACGAGGCAGGTCAGATCGGTAAGAGATACCGCAGACAGGACGAGATCGGTACTCCCTTCTGCATCACCTTTGACTTTGATTCTCTCGAGGACAACTGCGTAACAGTCCGTGACAGAGACACCATGGCTCAGGAAAGAGTTAACATGGACGAGCTTGTTGCTTACCTTGAAAAGAAGCTTGAATACTGATATCATATAGCTTGATTATGCTCCGATATCCTTATGGGTATCGGAGCTTTTTTGTGTCCTGACACCGCTCACCAATAAAGCTATATACAAAAAGTGCCACACACGTTAAATCCGTGTATGGCACTTTTTATTTGACTATTCAATCTTATTCATAAAGGAAGCAATAGAAAGCCTTGTAGGTCATGTAAACATCGACCTTTGAAACGATCTCAAAGGGAGCGTGCATGCAAAGAACGGGAACACCCACATCAATGGTGTCAACATTCAGGTTTGCAATGTATGCCGCAACGGTTCCGCCGCCGCCAAGGTCAACCTTGCCAAGCTCGCCTGTCTGCCAGATAACGTTGTTGTCGTCAAGCAGCTTTCTTACTCTGCCCACAAACTCTGCGGAAGCATCGGAGGTGCCCGACTTTCCTCTTGCGCCTGTGAACTTTGTTACGCACACGCCGTAGTTGATGAAAGAGGAGTTTCTCTTCTCCAGAACATCGGGGAATGTGGGATCAAATGCTGCGTTAACGTCTGCGGAAAGGCACTCGGACTTGCTGAGGACTGCTCTGCCCTCTTCGCCGAAGCACTCTGCCAGGTCGTGGATAAAATACTTGAGATATGCGGATTTAAGACCTGTGTTGCCGTCGGAGCCTGTCTCCTCCTTGTCGGTGAGAACAACAACGGCTGTCTTTTCGGGAACGGTATTGCCGTCCATAAGAGCGGCAAATGCAGTGTATGCGCAAACCTTGTCATCATGACCGTATGCACCGATCATGCTGCGGTCAAAGCCGATATCCTTTGCCTTGAATGCGGGAACTGCTTCCAGCTCTGCGGAAACGAAATCGTCCTCGGTGATGCCGTACTTTTCGTTAAGGATAGCCATGATATTGAGCTTTACCTTTTCGCTTACATCATCATCTCTGAAAGGACGGGAACCGATGAGAATGTTCAGCTCTTCACCCTTGAGTATCTCGCCGGCACTTCTCTTCATCTGGTCCTGAGCAAGGTGGGGGAGAAGGTCGGTAACGCAGAATACAGGGTCGCTTTCGTCCTCGCCGATGTTTACCTTTACGGAGCTGCCGTCAGCACGGATAATTACGCCGTGAAGTGCAAGAGGGATAGTGCCCCACTGATACTTCTTGATTCCGCCGTAGTAATGGGTCTTGAAGTAAGCGGTCTCCTCGTTTTCAAAGAGAGGGTGCTGCTTCATATCAAGACGGGGAGAGTCAATGTGAGCGGCTGCAATATGAACGCCCTTTTCCACAGGCTCCCTGCCTATGACCGCAAGGATAACTGCCTTGCCTCTGTTGTTGTAATAAACCTTGTCGCCGGGTTCAAGGCGCATATTTCTCTCAAATTCCTTGTAGCCTGCCTTCTTGGCAGCGGAAACTGTGAAATCCGCAACCTCTCTCTCGATCTTTGAGCAGTTCATAAAGTCCTTGTACTTTTCGCAGAAAGCGTCGCAGTCCTTTATCTGCTCCTCGGTCATTCTGAGAACGCCGTTCTTTCTCTGGGAGCAGAGCTTTTCCTGTAAAAGCTTTGCTTCGGATTTTTCGTTTGCCATAATATAAACTTCCTTTCAAAAGTGGATTTGCCTGTCAATACAGATTATTATATGCGTCATACGCCTGCATAACCTTTTTGACATAATGTTTTGTTACCGATGACGGGATATCGTCCAGCACCTGACCGTCCGAGCTGAGGGAGCTGTCCTCCAGCCATTTGTTCACATTGCCTCTGCCCGAATGATAGGCAGCCAGAGCCGTTTCCTCGTCGCCGTATTCGTTGTACAGCAGCATAAGCAGATATGTGCCGTACTGGATATTGTATTCGGGGACATACATGGAGTCGTAATCCAGCTCCCGTCCGTCCCCCATTCGGTAGCCCACCCAGTCGTAAGCGTCCTCCATGAGCTGCATAAGTCCTCTTGCGCCCACTTCCGACTCGGCTGAGGGGTTGAAATTGCTTTCGGTCTTGATGACGGCGAACACGAGATTTTCGTCCACGCCGTATTCTTTCGAGTATTTTTCCACAAGGTCAGCATATTTCCGTGGATAAACACAGTCCTTGCTGAGCTCGGGCAGCTTGTAGCAGCCTATGACCAGCAGAACGATGATGAGCAGCGGCAGAGCGATGTTCTTACGTCTGCGCACCCGCTTCGCCGTATTTTTTGGCATTGTAGTACTCCTTGATCTTGTCTGCCGCTTCCTCCGCCTTGGCGACCAGTATTTCGGGAGTTTTGTTGTTCTTGATAACAAAATCCGAATGGCTTACAAAGAAATGCTCCGAATACTGTGAATTGAAGCGCTTCCTTGCCGCCTCAGGGGAGATATGATCCCGTGCGGTTATTCTCTCTTCTCTAAGCTTTTCATCGGCGGTGACGCTGATGATAAGGTCGCACAGGTCGTCTGCGTTTGATTCAAAAAGGGTGGGAGCGTCAAGGATTATCAGCTTGCTTCCGCTTGCCGAAAGCTCCTCGATGCACCTTATTATCCTGAAAATGATGTATGGATAGCAGATGCCGTCCAGCTGACGCAGCCGCTCGCTGTCAGAAAAGACGATGCTGCCCAGCTTTTTCCTGTCAAGTGAGCCGTCGGGGAGAAGTATGCCGCTGCCGAATGCCTCGGCAAGCTCGTTCAGGCACGGCTCACCCTTTCGGGTGACTTCCCTTGAAATAAGGTCGGCATCGATAACGTCAAACCCCTCTCTGCGGAAAACTCCGCATACCGTGGTTTTTCCTGCGCCGCTCTGCCCTGTCAGACCGATAACATATGCACGTCCGCATGGGTTCACAGCCTGATCACCTCAAATCCCGCAGCCCGCAGCAGACGATTATAGACTGCAAGCCCAACTCCTGTTTTTTCGGGGCATCTTGCATATACCTGCTCCATGCCCATATCGTCAAGGCTTCTCAGCACGCCGAAAAGCTCCCTTGCCTGCTCCTCGGAGGTGTCTCCGTAGGTAACATGTGGATAGGGATATTCTGCGGCATCGGAGCCAAACATCATGGCGCACACCTTGTCACCCTGATGCTCCTTCATAAAGCCGATAAACTGCTCCGCACTGCCCTCCACAATGGTCACATTTGCCTTGGGAGAATAATGCTTGTACTTCATTCCGGGAGAAAGCACCCTTTCGCCGTCGGATATCTTTTCGGTAACGCCCTTGGCGCAGCTTACATTTTCGCTGCCCACAACGCCTGCCAGCTCCTCAAGGGACACAAAGCCCGGGCGGAGAAGCTTCACCTTTCCGTCCTTTTCAAAGGAGATGACCGTGGATTCAACACCCACATGGCACTCGCCGCCGTCAACAATGGCGGATATTCTGCCCCTCATGTCGTCCATAACGTGCTTTGCAGTGGTTGGACTGGGGCTGCCCGACAGGTTTGCGGAGGGAGCCGCAAGAGGACATCCGCTTGCCTTTATTATCGCCCTCGCAACAGGGTGAACCGGGAAGCGTATGCCCACCGTGTCAAGTCCGCCGCTGGTAACAAGGGGTATTATATCTTTCTTTGGAAGCACCATGGTCATAGGGCCGGGCCAGAAAGCCTTTGCAAGCTTCAGTGCGTTTTCGGGAACTTCCGTTACATATTTATATATGTCCTCAAACTCCGCAATATGTACGATAAGCGGATTATCCTGAGGTCTGCCCTTGGCTTTGAATATGTCCGACACGGCAGCGGGGTCAAGAGCATTTGCAGCCAGACCGTAAACAGTCTCGGTGGGAATGCCCACAACCTTGCCCTCCGCCAGCAGCCTGCCTGCAAGCTTTATATCATCGTCGGAAGCCGACAGCATTTTTGTTTCAAACTCCATAAAAACCATCTTTCACAGCAGCGCAGTTATTCGTCACCCTGCGCCGATAATTTTGCCGCCTGATCGGCAGTTGCCAGAGCGTCTATCACCTCGTCGATATTGCCGTTGAGCAGATATTCAAGGCGGTATATAGTAAGCCCTATCCTGTGGTCGGTAAGACGACCCTCGGGGAAATTGTATGTCCTTATGCGCTCGGAGCGGCTGCCTGTGCCTACCTGAGAGCGCCTGTCAGATGCTATTTTGTCGTTTCTCTCCTGCTCCAGCATATCATAAAGGCGGGAACGGAGTATCTTCATTGCCTTGTCCTTGTTTTTGTGCTGGCTGCGCTCGTCCTGACATTCAACCACAAGACCCGTGGGCAGATGAGTTATTCTCACCGCTGATTCGGTCTTGTTGATGTGCTGTCCGCCTGCGCCCGACGCACGGAAAACATCTATTTTAAGCTCTGTGGGATTTATTTCCAGCTCCACATCGTCCGCTTCGGGAAGCACCGCAACGGTAACGGTGGAGGTGTGGATACGTCCCTGGGACTCGGTCTCGGGAACTCGCTGAACACGGTGAACGCCGCTTTCGTATTTGAGACGTGAATATGCACCCTCACCCTCGATGCTGAAAGATATTTCCTTGAAGCCGCCAAGCTCCGTGGGATTGGCGTTCAGCACATCTATCTTCCAGCCCCTTGCCTCAGCGTACATGGAGTACATTCTGAAAAGGGAGTTGGCAAAGAGCGAAGCCTCATCGCCGCCTGCGCCGCCTCTTATCTCAACGATAACGTTCCTGTCGTCGTTGGGGTCCTTGGGGATAAGCAGTATCTTCAGCTCCTCGGAAACGGAAGCGATGTTCTCCCTCGCCTCGTCAAGCTCAGCACGGGCAAGGTCTTTAAGCTCCCTGTCAGCGCCGCTCTCGTCAAGCATTTCCTGAGCTTCCTGCTCCGTTTTCACATAAGAGCAGTACTCACGGTACTTTTCAACAATAGGGGACAAGCTTTTATATTCTTTCATCAGCTTGGCATAAAGCCCGTTGTCGCCGATGACCTCAGGGTCAGTCAGGCGATTGCTGATGTCCTCAAATTTTTCCTCTGTGGCTTTCAGTTTTTCAAACATGAAACAAACTCCGTAACAAAAAGAATGAACGGTTACTGTTCGGGCTCTTCCCGTTTAACCGCCTTGATATTTTTTTCAATTTTACTGCGGGGGACCATAAATTCATGGCCGCAGCCTGAACATCTGAGCTTGAAATCCATACCCGACCGCAGCACTACCATTTCCTTTGAGCCGCAGGGATGAGTTTTTTTCATAGTCAGCACATCGCCCACACGGATATCCACAAGCATCGTCCTTTCGCAGCAATGGAGCCTGCAGCTCCATTTAAAGATTAGTAATTTTATTATACCACACAGAGGAATAAAAGTACAATATTTTTGCGTCACTTTTTTGAAAATACAGTATAGCACATAAAAACTCACGTTATTTTTGGTAATTCTGACCACTTTAAAAGCGAAAAGCGGCAGGAAAAGCTTCCTGCCGCCAAATATTATGCCGCCTCTGCCGCAGGCTTTGCATAAACAATATCGGCAGATGTTACAGCCGTCCAAGAGCCGTTAACATACGCCTTTACCGCAAAGCCGTACTTTATTCCGTTGGCAAGATCTTCAATGTTGATTCCTATGGCATCGGTATAGCACTGAAATGTCCATGTGCCGTTGATGTAGCTATAGACTGCATATCGGTCAGCACCCTCAACCGCAGTCCATTCCAGATAAACACAGCCGTCGCCCGCTTCCGCCTTGGTTATCACGGGCTTGTCGCTTGTGACCGTGCTGCCCGCAGGCTGAGCATACACCATGTCGGCGCTTGTAACTGCCGTCCATGCGCCGTTTACATATGCCTTTACCGCAAAGCTGTACCTCGAACCGTTTGCCAGACCGCTGACCTCATATGTAAGCTCAGTCGTGTAACCAGCAAAGCTCCACTTGCCGCCGATGTAATAATATACGCCATATCTTTCTGCACTGTCAACGCCGCTCCATGTGAGCTTTACGCTCCTGTCTCCGGCTTCCGCAGATGTGATAAAAGGCTTGTCCGCTCCCTTGGGGGATACATACACGATGTCGGAGGAAGCAACGCCTGTCCATGCGCCGTTCACATACGCCTTGACTGCAAATCCGTAGCTTGAACCGTTGGTCAGTCCCGTAACGTTCATTGCGAGATCTGTTGTGTAGCCATAGCAAGTCCACTTGCCGTCAAGCTTGTAATACACCGCATATTTTTCTGCGGTATCAACGCCGTCCCATGTGAGCTTTACGCTCCTGTCTCCCGCTTCCGCAGATGTGATAACGGGCTTGTCCGCTCCCTCGGGGGATACATACACGATGTCGGAGGATGCAACGCCTGTCCATGCGCCGTTTACATACGCCTTCACCGCAAAACCGTAGCTTGAACCGTTTGTCAGCCCCGTTACATTCATTGTGAGATCTGTTGTATAGTCATAGCAGGTCCACCTGCCGTCAAGCTTGTAATACACCGCATATTTTTCTGCGGTATCAACACCGTCCCATGTGAGCTTTACGCTCTTGTCTCCCGCTTCCGCAGATGTGATAACGGGCTTGTCCGCTCCCTCGGGGGATACATACACGATGTCGGAGGGTGCAACGCCTGTCCATGCGCCGTTTACATACGCCTTCACCGCAAAACCGTAGCTTGAACCGTTTGTCAGCCCCGTAACGTTCATTGTGAGATCTGTTGTATAGCCATAGCAGGTCCACCTGCCGTCAAGCTTGTAATACACCGCATATTTTTCTGCGGTATCAACGCCGTCCCATGTGAGCTTTACGCTCTTGTCTCCCGCTTCCGCAGATGTGATAACGGGCTTGTCCGCTCCCTCGGGGGAAGCATACACCATATCGGAGGAGGTAACGTCAGTCCATGCGCCGTTTACATACGCCTTCACCGCAAAGCCATATCTTGAGCCGTTGGTCAGCCCCGTAACGTTCATGTAAAGGTTGGAAGTATATCCTGCGCAGGTCCACTTGCCGTTTATGTAATAATACACGCCGTATCTTGAAGCACCGTCAACGGAAGTCCAGTTGACTGTCATCGACCTGTCGCCTGCAATAAGTCCGGTTATCTGCGGCTTCTGAACGATATTTTCAACGTAAGCCACCGCCGACTGCGAAAAGCTTGTAAGCACATTCTGATATGTCACAGGGTCCCACATCTGCGCCCTTACCACAAATCCGTCGGAATTCTGCAGGTCAGCCACAGTGCAGCCCGTATTTGCCGATGAAAACTCGCTTACCTGAGAATATGCGCCGCTGCGGTATCTGTAAAGGGAATAGCCCTGGCAGCCGTTTATAGCCTCCCAGTTAAGGGTTGCGGAGCCGCTTGCATTCCTCTCAGCGTCAAGGGTGATGAACAGAGGGTTCGAGTGGCTTGCATCGGGAAGAGTGATGTTTGTATATCTGCTCTCCTTGGGGTTGTGGTATCCCGAGCTGTCGAGAGCCATAAAAACTCCGCTGCCCCTGTTGCAGAACGGGTAATAATATCTGCCCGTGACCTCGTACCTGTCCATCCAGGTAACGTCCAGGTCATACCAGCTGCCGCCCAGGTTTATGCTGTTCCAAGCGTGGTTGTTGCCCACTATTCCAACGCAGTCGATACCGATAAGGTGGCTGAAATATGTAACTGTCATGGCATATCCGTTGCAGACGCACCTGCCGTTCAGCAGCGCACCTGCAATGGTCTGGTTGGAGCCTGCGCTTATGGCGCCGTTCTCGTCCTTGTTGTATATAACGCTGTCGCACAGCTTTTTGTAGATGATAGATTCTTTTTCAAGGTCGTCCCTGCCCTGATTTATCTCAGCCAGCCACTGAGAAGTCGCAATATCTATCTGATTTGCCGCAGCCATACGTGCGGCACCGTTTTCATATCCGTCATAGGTGATAAGATAGATATTATCGCTGTTCCAAGCCAGCTGTGAAACGAAGAAATACTGGGGATTGGAGTAGAAAAACGCCGTCGCAACGGCAAGTGCCTCGTCCTGGGTGAACCGACCCGTAAAGGGCACCTTTGCAATAACGTAGTGTGATCTCTTTGTACCGTCCGCACTGGTGGTGCTTACCCTGCCCGTGTAGTTCACGGAGTAATTTGCCGCCTGTTCGCAGGCAGCCGCAAACTGCTGATAATACGCCCTTGCCTCTGCGGAAAGCTGGGAGTAAAAGAAGTCCGACTGGAAATTGTAGGAAGCGTTCCGATACTCGGTGTATGCCGCCTCCTCCGACTCGCATTCCTCCCGTGCAAGCTCAAGGGAGCTGTCGATAAGTCCGTCCTCTTCCTCGGTAACATCGGCCTCCAGCACCTCAACGGAATAAGGGGAGATACGCTCCTCCAGCACTGCCATATCCTGAGCTGATATAACATCTTCTGCCGAAAGATCGGCAGTTTTATTATCCTCTGCCATAACGGGAACGCCCCCAAGGGCAAGAGTTCCCGCTGTAAGCACGGAAACTATTTTTATAAAGCTTTTTTTCAAAGCAAGTCCTCCTTTTTCGGGAATATTCATATTGTCATATTATAAATAATTATATCCCAACATATCGTTTTAATCAAGTTACAAAATGGACAAAATTGCAAAGGCAGACAATTATGTGAACGGAAATTATTAAATTTTGTTATTATCAGCCTATAAAAAAAGTCGGCAAATCACCGCTTTGCCGACTGTCTTGGATATTTTTGTTTTACGTCTGTAAGACCAAGGATATAATCAACGCTCACGTCATAAAAATCCGAAAGTTTGATAAGAAACTCCAGAGGTATATCCCGCCTGCCTATTTCATAATGAGAATAGCTCACCTGCGAGCAGTTAAGTACAGCTGCGATCTCCCTTTGAGTAAGGTCATTGTCCTCCCTGAGCGCTCTCAGTCTGTTTCCGGGAATGGAGTTCATTTGCTTCGCCCTTTCACGTTAAGATTCCTTTATATATCATTATACCCTGTTTTTTCCACAATTTGTGAATATATAACAAATTGTAATAAAAAAGCTTTTATCCGCCGAAAAACAATACTATTTTATCTTTTCCTCCGCCTTTCCCTTGATATTTCCCGCAATGGTCATAAGGAACGGCGGCAGAGGCGTTCCTATATCACGTATATTCTCCAGTATGGATATGACCTCGTTTGCGATCAGCCACACCGCCGCCAGCGAGCCTGCAATATACTCCCCTCCAAGCGATATCCCCACATTTTTCGCCGCATATTCCAGCAGTATATCAAGCATTGCCCCCACCGCAATAAGCAGCCACATACATATTTTCCTTGCTATCCCCCGAAACGACCTGTAGGAGCTTACGTTCTCTTTCCTGTACCCTGCCGCACATATGCCCGTTACATAGTCAATGATATTGCAGGCAAAAAGTATCATTGCAGGCACGTAAAGTATCCCCAGCCACGCAGAAAGCGCCGTTCCGATAACGATAAAAAGCTCTTTTATCCTCTTCAAACAAATCCCACCTTATATTATTGCGATATTATCCAGCTGTCGGTGTAATTTCCCGCACCCACGCTGTTGTGGTCAAAATCACGCCTGTTTCCTGCGGTGTCACGCTCCGAGCCGTCCTCCCAGTATCTTGTAAGGGAGTAATATATCTTCACCACGCCGCTGCCGTATTCTATCCTTGTTATTTTAAAAAGCGGCTGCTTTGTGGTAGCCTTGTTCCAGCCGTAATTTACCGAAAAGCAGCTGCCTGTTTTGCTCTCCCCCGTCAGCAGGTCTTCCATTTTCCAGTGATAGCTCAGAGTATAATAATCCGCCTGAACAGGGTGAGGCGTCATTTCCGTATAAAAGGATATCCGCACCGAATTTCCGTGGTTTGTTACATCCGGCGGCTCTGTTCCCTTAAATGACAGCAGATAGCCATTTGTATTGTCGGTGCTGCCCGATGCAACCGAGTTCGATAACTCCGCCCCGCCCTCGGTGGAGTTATTCCCGCCGCTGCCTGTGGCAAGGTCATACAGATCCTTGTACTTGCTGCTCACGTTCACCGGGTCAAAGCCGTCACAGCCGTAGTCAGATGCTATATACGCCCCCGGTTCGGAAACGATCAGCTCATTTATCGCCGCCTGAGAGCTGACATTCACCGTCACCTTTCCAAAGCCGTCATACCCCTCAGGCGGGAGATACTCGCCGTTTTCCGCAACGGAAATATCCGTAAGAACAGGCTCTCTGCTGTCTGCCAGACCCAGCATATACCCCGCCATGAAGCTCATGAGCTTTCCTCCTTTGCAAATGTGATGTCCGTCTTTTTGCCGCCCTCCGACTTAAAGCTCAGCACATACACGCTGCCGCCGTACTTTATCTTTTTCACCGTGTCCGATACTGACTGCACATATTCGGGCATAATGCCGTCAAACATCACCCCGTCAAATTGGGTTATCCTGTCCGAAAGCGCCGAAAAGAACCTGCCGCTGCCTGCCCTAAGCTCATCGCCCTCTTCCACAAAGCCGATACCACGCTCGGTCATCACCGTGCAGCCGTATTTTCTTCCCTCTTCTATCCTTTTGCGCAGCTCATAGCCCGTAAGGTCGGTGTAGTCCGACTCGTCCTCGCAGATATCCGCAGCCCTTGCCTCGGCATAAGCCCCCTTGCCCGTAAAATGCACCACTGTCCTTGCGGATATAAGCCCGCTTTCATGCCCCGTGAATATGAACTCTGTAAGCCCTTCCGGAGCGCCTGTTATAGCTATCCTTCCGCATGAAAAGGAGCGGTAGCTTTTCTGAGCCACAGCGCCGAGAACTGCCGTAACACGAGCTTTGTCCATAAGCCTGCCGCTTATTTTCAGCACATTTCGGAAGCTGTCGCTCTGACCCGCACCGTAAACCTCATTTGTGGCGGTGTTTTTGCAATACACCGCCGTGAAAGGGCCTTTTTCCGAATGAAGATACATTTTTTCGCTCCTGCTGTCCTCCATTCCGATGCTGCACGAGGCGGAAAGAAAAGGCGTGAATTTAAGCCTGTTGTCGTTGGAGCAGTAAAAAGCACCCACTGTATTTTCCGCAATGTGCGCCAGAATTTCACGGCATTTCTTTCCGTGAAGCTCCTCAAAATATATCTTGTCCGTGCAGAAGTTACCGCCGCCGAAGCCCGCAAAGCCGCACTGGGAAGCCAGATCGGCAAGCACAAGTGAAAGCACATACGGCTCGTTTGAGCGGTTGTAAAGGCTGTCGTCAAAGTCATTTTCCGTCACTCTCATTCTGTCCATGGCATGGATCTCCAGCAGTCCCCCTCTGCGGCTTATGCGACTGATAAAATGCTCCGAAAACTCCAGCGGGTCTTCTCCCCCTGTTTTTACCGTCACAAGGGCGTTTGGCTCAAAGGTAAGGTCGGTTTTGAGCGCAACTATAAGCTCCGACTGCACAATGCCCTTTATCGGCATATTTTCTGCCGTCCTTATAAGCCTTGCGGACTGTATCCTGTCAGCCGTGATAACATTGCCGCCGATGGTTATAACAGGCGGTCTAAAGACCGTCCTCAGGCACAAAAGCCGCATGGAGCTTTACCTGAGCCGTCCAGAACTTTTCTCCCCTGTAAACACGGTCAAGGGAAAGCGAAAAGCCCGAGCACTGAAATTCCCCTGTTTTCTCCGTGGGAGCAGAATATGATACGCTGCATTTCTCCCCCGAAAGAGCTGCTGACAGCGTCGCCGCAGATGTGTCGTCCACGTCCGAAAGCTCAGCGGATATATCCACCTCATAGCCCGTCTTTTCCCTGACCTTTGCGCCGTAAATGTTCACAAACTCGCCGCCGTTGTCATACACTGACGATACGGAAATGCTGTACTTGTTTTCGGTGATGAACCTGCTCACATCGGTGCTGCCTATTTTCAGATATATTCCCATAGCCCCTCCTTACATCGAAAGCGTAACATCTATAACGTGTCCGAACAGCTCGCCGTCCGATACTGAGATATCCGTAACACTCATGCCGCATATCATAGGCTCCTGACCGTGCCCCGCATATACACAGCGGAGCTTTGAGCCGTTTTCCGCAGCCTTGACCACCGCTTTCTGCACTGCATTTTCCGAGCAGGCAGCAAATTTTATGCGCACCTTCAGGAAATCCGATACCGCCCGACTGCTCCACCCGTCAACAAAGGTGATGAGCTTTGTTTTTCGTGAAAGGTCGGCGCTTATGCCGTAAACCTTTTCCCTTACCGCCGTAAAATCCGAATATTCGGCGGTCTGCCCCTCAGAAAGGTCAATGCCGAAAACAAAGTCCTCCCCCGCAGAAAATCCGCCGCCTGTCAGTGCCATAGCCTGTCCGACCGTCATTCCCATTCCTCCCCTGCAATAATAATTATCTCTCTTTCAAAACGGAAGCTCCCGTTAAAGTAAAGCACCCCCGGCGACGGCGCAGATATCCTGTAAATTCCGTCTCCACGATATCCGCAAAGCACATCTGCCGCCGTGTCAAGAGCTTCAAGAGCGGCTTTCCTGTCATCGCCTGCGGAGCAAAGCACCCCACGCATCTCGCAGAGCTGTCCCGCCGCCATTTTCTGCGCCTTGCCGCTTTTAAGCTCAAAGGAAAGCCCCTTGCCCGCCGCCGAGCCGCATACCGCTCCGCTTGCGGCGCATATTGCCGAAATTATATTTTCTGTTTTCACACAGCCCCTCCAAGTCCCACTTCAAGATGATGAAGCTCATCGCCGCCGTAAAAATATTTCACCGAGGTTATCTCATATTCTGTGCCGTTGAAAACAACAGTGCCGATAAAATCTTCCCCTATGAACTCAGCGTCCTCTGGGGAGCTGTTGCGGCAGTCATAATAAAGCACACCGCACTTTTTCACATTCCTGCTGTGAATATCCCTCTGAGCCTTGCCGTAAACGCATATCCGCACATTGGAAAGCACCGTCTGCGAAATAAGCTTTCGCTCCCCGAACGTCCCCTCCTCGGAGTAGTTTTTCAGCACGCAGGAATGTATGAGCACCTCTTTTGGAATAGGATACATCTTACACCTCCATTCCCCTGTAAAAAAGCCCCGCACTGTCAAGCACAGCCTCCGCCTCGCCGCAGAGAGGTGCGGAAAATCTGTCTCCCCGAGATCCGCCGCTCACAGAAAAGCTGCCTATCTTCACCGAGGAATATCCCCCGCAGTCCTCTGCCCTGTCAAGGAAATCCGCCTGAACGCATACCGCAGTCCTGAAAGCTTCATCGGCTTCCGATACATCGACCACACACCCTCTCACGACCCTCTCCGCACTTGCAAGAAGCGGAGAAATTTCGCTTTCATCGCCCTTTCCCCCGTAAATATCCCTGTAATACGCAAAATCTACCGCCATAAACACTCCTTTCCAAGGGAGCATAAGCCCCCTTGATGTTTCGAAATATCACCCATAAGCAGCTTTGGCAACATGCCGCAGCCAATCATGTAGAGGAGTAGTGGCAGTAAATGCCCACAGCCTTGGAGGGATAAACACTGCACAGACCATAGCTGCGATAGCCGTATTTCCAGCTGTCCGCATCGGGATTTGCCGCAGGGGAAATGATCTTGGGCACAGCGTGCTTGGTGAACTGGAGCACCGCTCCCTTGTGAACTATCATAAAGTTGATGTTCTTGCCATCAGTGTCCTTGGCATAGCCGCCGTCAGTCTCCCCCGATGTGGTGCCGTCATTGAGCTTTATCTTGGTGTAAAATCTGGACTGGGGAACAGTCACTATCTTGTCAAAGGAAGCAAGCACCGCACGGGATTTTGTGGTGTCCATGTCGTCGATAAGTCCTTTGAGCACAGGAGTGATGAACAGCACTCTGTCCTCGGAGGGAACTTCCGCCGCATCAAGAGCAGATACCGCAGTTCTCACCGCAGCCACAGCGTCCGCACCTGTGGAAAGCGCCGCAGATTCGGAGCCGATGCCCGTTGTGCCCGCAAAGGAAGCAAAGCGGAAGGCATCAAGCTCAGGCACAGCCTTTGTGCGCACAAACTCCCCCGCAAGGGAACCGAAAGCAATGCTCTGGCTCTCCTCGTTGTCCATAGCATCAACGCTGAACATACGTCCTCTCTCGTAGTTGAACTGAACAGTCTGCCACGAAAGGGAAACATCGCCAGCCACATATCCGCTTGAACGGGAGTAGTCTGCAAGCCCGTCCATGGTAAGCTTGGGAATAACTATCTCGTTGGCATTTGCCCCCTCTCTTGCAAGGGAAGCGTCCGACTCAAGAACAGCAGTTCTCGCATTTTCCTTGTACGCCTCATCAAGAAGCGCAGCGTATTTCTTAGCAAGTGTAATTGTGTTAGCCATAATTTTTACCTTTCCTTTCAAATTTCATTTTGATTTGTCAGTGAATTACTTCAGTCCGAAAGCCCTGCGCAGTACATCATCACCGTTTCCTTCCCTGCGTGACCTTACTCCCGTGGATATCTTCTGACCCGAGCCGCCGAATTTAGATATCCTGCCGAATATATCTCTCGCCGCCTCTTCAAAGCTCACTCCCCCCACAGCACGGGCGGAAGCCGCACAGATAATGTCCTCCGTCAGCTCACGGGGAATGCCCTCCCTCTCGCAGAAAAGCTGATTGCGAAGCTTTGCATTTTCAGCCGTCAGAGCCGCCACCTGCTCTTCAAGGGCATGGATATCAGCTGCGTTAGCAACGTCAGCAACGTCAGCAACGTCAGCATCTCCATTGCCCTCATCGGGAGAGATATCCCCACCCATATCTGTAATTTCATTTACAGACTTCTCGTTTTCTTCATTCATACCTTTTCCTCCTTTTTGATCCTTTCTATCTCAGCCAGTGCGTCCTCCTCCGAGCAGTCCAGCACAGCCATGACCGCCGAAAGCCTGCTTTTAAGCCCCGCCGATACAAGTCTTACGTTCTGGTCGATTATCTCGCCCTTATCCACCGTCTGCCTGTCGGAGAAAGCCACCCTGACGGAAATATCACCCTTTGGTATCTCGCCGCACAGCATTCCGCAGCGGATAATGCTCTTCACCGTGCTTTCGATAAGCTCCGCCGCAAGGCACCTGTTCTGCTGCATTGTGATCTCCGTGCGTGTCTCCATGCTCTTGACCTCCGCCGCCGTTTTAAGTCCGCCCGAGGTGCTGAACGAAAGCGTTCCCGATGAAAGCCCCGTCTGGAAGCAGAGAATATCAAGCAGCGCATTTATAGCGTCAACGTGCTCCGAAACTCTCAGCTCGCAGGTGTTGTCGGATATTTTCAGGTCCTTTTCCTCGTCGCATTTAAGTGCCTGATACACTTCATCGTCCGTGTCGAAATACCTGCTTATCCTGCCCGTGTCGGGATCAACCACCGTCCTGATGCAAGATGAAGGCACGATTATCCTCTTGCGCCCCAGCACAAACTCCCGTGAGAAGCTGTCAAATGCGATGTCGAGAGCTTTCAGAGTGTCGGTGCAGTTTGCAAAGCAGCTCAGCCCCAGCATGGTCTCATCGGAGAGATTGTTCGCCCCCGCAGGTCGGAAGTACCCGAAAAGCGGCTCGCAGATGTCATACTCCGAATGTTCCGAAAGCCCATCAAACATCGTCTCCACAGGTATCTGCTCCCCAAGATATCCGTCACGGGAGGAAAACAGCGCCCTGTCCGTGAAAATGCCGCTGCCGTCTGCGCCCTGCCGCTCAAAAAGAGTAAACGCCTCGCCGCCTTTGTAAAATCTGCTGCGAAATATGCCCTCCTTTATGCTGCCGCAGAAGCCGCCCACAGGAATAAAGCTGTCCGCCGATATGTAGTCGATGCCAATGTCCCCGTCAATGAAAACCTTGAGCGCACCTCCGCCCAGCGCATAAGCACGGCTGAAAAACGAGGGCATATTTTCCCAGAAGCCGTTGTCCTGGAGCACCCTTTCAACCAGCTCCTGCTGGCGGTGGTCGGCGCAGTAAATATCCGCCTGACTGCTGAACGTAAGCGCCGCCAGACTGTCGCACAGCACCTTTGCGCCGCCAAGCATGCTCATACGCCGCTCGCCCTTGCCGTAAAGCCCCGAGCGCTTCACATACGCCCAAGGCGGCTCACCCTTGTAAATATCGGCGCAGGCAGCTATCACCGTGCGGTAATATTCCTCTTCATGGGGAATTTTCGCCTGGGGGAACGCCCTCTGCGCCTCCGAAATTATGCCCAATCACATCATTCCTTTCTATCTCATAACATCAAGGATATCCTTCATTCTCCGCTCCGTGGAATACTCCTGAGCGTCAAGGCTGTCAATGTTCACACTACCGTCGTCCAGCCGCCTGTCAAGGCTTCCGCCCTCCCACACCGCCTGAGAAAATGCGGCAATAGTGTTCTTGCACTGTGCAAGAATTTTGTAGCGGCCGTCGCTTAAAACAGCATTGTAAAACCTTATTCTCTGGCTTATCTCGCCCTTTCGGGCGTTGTGTATCTCCACAGGCAGCCTTTCACGTATCGCAGCATTCTGCAGTCCTCTTATAAGCACCTGCTCCGCACTGTCGCAGTAAATATCCCTGAGCATGGGATATTTTTTCCTGACCCTTTTAACAAAATCCGCAAAATCCCGCTCCAGCTCCGCAGGGGACATTATCCCCTTTCGGTAATACTCCTCCAGAGTGTATATCTGCCTGTACCCCGCCGTGTAGCCCGTCACGTTGAACGCCGTGGCAGAACCGTTTCCGCCGAAATCCACACCCATATCCGCCATGATGATGTTCTTTGCCATTTTGCAGATGAATTTCTCAGGGCAGTCCGCAAACTGCCTGTAAATGACCCCCTCAGCATTTTTCCAAAGCCCCAGGATAAAGCGGTCGTAATAAACCGTCCCCGCATATTCCCTTTTCAGTGCCTGAGCAAATCCCTTGGGCAGAGCCGGATTATCGTCAATGGTGAAGCCCGATACCCTTACGCTGCCGCCCGGCACCCCTTTGTCAAGAAATTTCTTGAACCAGTGGGAGGGAGACGCAGGATTGCAGCTGCCGTCAAAAACCGAAGTCTCCCTGTCAAGCCTTGAACCTATCATTCTGAAAACGCCCTCGCTCCAAGTGGTTATCTCATCGCCGTAGCAGTAGGAAAGGCTTGACCCCTGGAGCTTGTCCGCATTGCCGCTGCGCCCCGCACCGATAACAAAGCAGTCCCTGCCGAAAAGCCGCACATATCCGCCGCCCTTGACACGCCCCACAAGCTTCTCGCCGTATATCCCACGCATGGGCGAAAGGATATTCCGCTCAACGCTTGCCACCGTGTTGCCCACTATGGCGATCCCGCCCCGAGGGTCGCTGATAAATATTCGCCGGGGAATGCGGTAGTAGTCAAGATACGTTTTTCCCGACCGCACTGCCCCCACCGAGATGTTCCAGCGGCAAGGCTCCCTTATGGTAACGCTCAGCACGCTTTTCTGTTTTTCAGTCAGTCCCAAAGCCGTCCTCCCCGAAAAATTTTTTCAGATTTTCCACCGCTTCCTCCTCAGAGATATCGCCGCCGAACACGCCATAGATCTTGCCCAGAAGCTCCAGCGCACGGAGCTTGTCATAAAGCTTCACCTCAATGCCCTTTGTGCCTGCCTTTATGGAAGCCACAGCCTTTGCCGACTGCCTGTTGAGCAGAGCCGTGTCCGTCACCGTCATGACCTGTCCCCTTTCGGGCAGCGTTTCAAGGGAAACGAACTTGGTGAAGTCGGAAAAAGCCACAGCCGCAATCTCCCCGATTATTTTGTCCTTTGATATTTTCCTCAACAGCGCCCTCCTTTCTTGTTGCACTACGCAAATCAGAACTTAAAAATAATTCTCCCATATGTACTCCCTGAGCAAATGTCCGTACTCCGCAAGGAAATCCCTTATGATATTGTCACGCACATTTTCAACAAGCTCTTCAATAAAGCAGTCCAGACACATTCCGAAGCGCTCGCACTCCTCACGCTCCGTACTTTCCTCGCACACAGGGCAGTACAAAACCTTTTCCATACGCCTCACCTCCTTACAATTTAGCACTATGCAATTTTAAACTTGCAGTTCTTATTTGCATCTTGCAAAATTATAATACCACACTATCTTGCGATTGTCAATAGCATTGCGCAAAATTTCTACCGTTTTTTGCAGATTTGTGGAATATATGCAAAAAATGCCGGTACACTTATTGCATTACGCAATTATATTTGCATAATACTAATACTAATCTTTAATCGTTCTATAGACAAAGCCGACAGATGAAATAAGACCAGTCTAGGAAAGCGACTGCAGGCGGGCTTGTCGCCCGGCAAGGGAGCTTGACGAAGAATGGGCTTATTTCAGCCGAGGATTTGTCTATAGGTTGATTGAGGATTAGTATAAGCAAAACAAAAAAAGCCGAGCTTCCGCCCGACTTTTTTATACTAATCCCCAATAAAACTATAGACAAAAAAATCATCGCATAATCCTTATACGCAAGATCATGCTTGATTTTTGTATAGCTTTTAATTGGTTCTTAGTATTAACTTCTTTTTCTGATAATGGTATGGCAGGGAAAATCAATTCCCGTTGTGTTGGGCATGGAAAACTTCATCGCCGCATGGCAGGTGTTTTCGACCTGATTGCCCTCAGCGTCGGTTATCTCGGTTACTGTGTATTCCACAGGTCTGCACGAGGGAGCAAGTATCTCCAGCTTGTCGCCCAGCAGGAACTTGTTCCTTTGCTCCGCATATATGCGGCCGTTTTCGCACTTATCCACCACAGCGCACACATCATAGGAGCGGATATATCCGCTGTCCTCATAATACTGTCTGCACTCTGAGGGGTGTCCGAAGAAAAATCCTGTGCAGTAGTCACGGTGGCTCACCTTGAATACCTCGTCCCTGATATAATCGGGGAGCTTGTAGTCATCGGGATGCTCTTTGTACCAGTCAACCGCCATTCTGTAAGCATTTGTTATCACCGAAACATAGTAGGCGGACTTTGCACGTCCCTCTATTTTCAGTGAGGTAACTCCCGCCTTTACCAGCTTGTCGATGTGGTCTATCATGCACATATCCTTGGAATTGAGAATGTAAGTGCCCTTTTCGTCCTCGAAAATTGGGAAATACTGCCCCTCTCGCTTTTCTTCCATGAGATGATATCCCCATCTGCACGGCTGAGCGCACTGACCCCTGTTTGCGTCACGGTTCACAAGGTAAGAGGAAAGCAGGCATCTGCCAGAGAATGACACGCACATAGCACCGTGAACGAATACCTCTATCTCCATATCCGCAGGGGATTTTGCACGTATCTCCGCCACTTCGTCAAGGCTCAGCTCACGGGCAAGCACCACACGCTTTGCGCCCATGTTGTAAAGCTCATTGGCAGTGACATAATTCACAATGCCCGTCTGAGTGGACATATGGATCTCCATATCGGGAGTGTATTTCTTTATCAGGGATAAAAGTCCCAGATCCGCAACGATGGCAGCGTCAACGCCAACCTCGTATGCGTATTTGATGAACCCCTCAAAATAAGGTATCTCATCATTTCTCGGCAGAGTGTTGCAGGTAAGATAGACCTTAACGCCCCGTGCATGGCACTTTTCAACGGCACTTTTCAGCGCCGATTCGTCAAAATTTTTCGGACCTGCCCTCATGCCGAAGGAGGTGCCGCCCAGATAAACAGCGTCGGCACCGAAATCAACAGCAGCTTCAAGCCGTTCCATATCGCCCGCAGGCGCAAGAACTTCGGGAATGAACAAAGACATAATTTCAACCTTTCAAGTTATTCATCGGAATCTGCCACAAGATGAGCCTTTACAAGATTTGCCTCATGCTCATCAAGAGTGGTGGCAAAGAAGAACTCGCCTGTGTCAAGGTCGGAGCAGAAATAGTAGTAGTCCGTCTCTCTGGGATAAAGCACAGCCTGGATAGCCTCGATGCCCGGGTTGCAGATAGCTCCGGGAGGCAGTCCGCCGCCCTTGTAAGTGTCGTAAGCGTCACACATGGACTGGGAATATATCTCCAGATTGGGCTTGATGACCTCTTCCACATAGTTTGTGGTTGGGTCGGACTGGAGCAGCGGGAACTGGTCGGGATTATTAAGTCTGTTGTGGAAAACAGAGGAAACAAGCTTCATATCAATAGAGCTGGAAGCCTCCGCCTGAACTATGGAAGCAAGGGTGATAGTCTCGTCCAGGGTCATGCCCAGGTCTTCCATACGTCCGTACATATCGGGAGTTACCTTGTATTCAAAGTTCTTGCAGACCTTTTTTGCCACGTTCTTGGGATCCTCTTCAAGATAGAACTGGTAGGTGTCGGGGAAGAAATAGCCCTCCATCTTGTAGAACTTTTTGGAGCTGGATTTTACCTGCTTTTCAAAATCAAAGCCAAAGGTGGTGGAGTTGAACACACGGATAAATTCGTCCGCATCGCAGACACCTGCGTCCTCCAGCTTTTGGGCAGCGTCAATTAGCCTTATGCCCTCGGGGAACGTGATGTTCACAAACTCTCTGGGGTTGATAGCGTCCTTCTGCAGCGCCTCGATGATGTCGCCGTAGGTCATGTTGGGGTTGAGCTTGTGGCTGCCCGCTATGTAAGTGCCGTCCGCACCCTTGAGCTTGGAATATATGCGGAAGATAACAGGTCTTTCAATGATGCCCTCGCTCTGCAGAATGTTCGCAATAGCTTCCGTGCCTGAGTTTTCGGGTATCTCAACGGAAAATTCCGTGTCGGAGCGGCCCATTCCCAGTATCTCGGAGGAAACAGTGATGACCGCCACCGCACCCAGTACCGCCAGCGAAATTACCAGCGTTACCATGATAAGCGCAAAAATAAGCCTGCCGTGGGTCTTTTTCTTACGCTTGTCCTTTCTGCGCTTTTCCTTTATTTCAAGGCGTTCAGCCTCAGCTTCTTCGTCCTCTTCACCGTCACCCTCTTCGTCGTCATATATATCCTCGTCATCTTCCGCCACGCTGTCGTCTGTCTCATTGTCAGGGGCAGATTTATTGTCAGCTGATGTATCAGCAACTGATGTATCGGCAGCTGATGTATCAGCACTTGACCTGTCAGCAACTTCGGAAGTCTTTTCGGTTTTCTTATCTTCTTCGGGAGTATCGGCAAATTCTGTAACATTGTCCTTTTTTTCGTCCATTTATCATCTTCCTTTCTTCCCGTCTGTTTTATCAGTCCTGCCCTGTTCAGTTTTGCTCTGATCGGAGCATTTTCTCAGATATTTTTCAGTAGCCAGCATATCCGCACAGACATCGAACCTGCCGTGGATAAGCTCGTTGCATGTGCATGAGCAGTAGCACAGCCCCATTTTTACAAGCCTTGGGTGAGCGGAAAGAAACCTGTCATAATATCCCTTACCGTAGCCCAGCCTGTAGCCCTTCATATCAAAGGAAAGCCCTGGGACAATGCACAAAGCCTTTTCAAAGGCATATGCCTTTACGCACTTTTCGGGAGCAGGCTCCAGCACGCCGAAGGTGCCTTTTTCCAGGTCGTCCATGCTTTTGATGAAGTAAAATTCCATGTCCCTTGTGCCGTCAATGCAGCGTGGAACAGCCACACGCTTTTTGTCAGCAAAAGCCTGTTCTATGATCGCCATAGTATCCACTTCAATGGCAGTGGAAACGTAGGTGAGTACAATGTCCGTGTCCCTGTACGCTCCCGATGATACCACGCGCTCAAATATTTTTCTGTCCTTGTCCGCCTTGACCTCGGCTGACATTCCTGTCCTCAGCTGCTTGCATTTGCTGCGCAGTTCGTTTTTGTATTCACGTATGTCTCCCACAGGAGCCGTTACTTTTTCCATATGATATCCCCCGCCAGTTTTTTTGCGGCATTCACGCCGATAAGTGCGCTGATAAGCTCATAGGAAAATTCCAGAGCAGCGCCCGCACCTCTTGCGGTGATGATGTTGCCGTCCCTTACAGCGGGAACACTGAGCACCTGCGCACCTGTAAGAGCGCTCTCAAAGCCGGGGTAGCAAACAACCTTTTTACCGTTAAGAACACCTATGGAGCCAAGCACCGAGGGAGCAGCGCAGATAGCGCCCATAAATATTTTGTTGTTGGTGCAGTATGCGATTATCTGAGCAAGCTTTTTGCTGGCAGCAAGGTTCTTTGTGCCCGGCATTCCGCCCGGGAGAACTATCATCTCCAGACCGCCCACACCAGCCTCGTCAATGGTGATATCGCACTCAACGGGAATGTTGTGTGCGCCTCTTACCACTTTGCCCGTAACGCCTACAGTAAGCACTTCCTTACCGCAGCGTCTGAGCATATCAATAGGGGTTATAGCTTCTGTCTCTTCAAAGCCTTCAGCAAGAAATACATATATCATGATCCATTATCCTTTCATTTAAAGATTTATTTGAATATAACAGTTAAAGATTTATTTGAATATAACAGTGTGTTTTTCGATCATAAACGCAGGGTGATAGGAGCGCTTCGCCTTTCTCAGCCCCTCGATGCCCAGATCTTCCTCACGGTTGATGTAGGAAAATCCCACCGATGCGGAACGGGCAAACAAATAGTTTATTGCGGGATATGCTCCCTCAACGGAAGCCTCCGCCTTTTCAATGTGAACGCCCAGTGTGTCCGAGTTTATCCGCTCGCCGATGGTAAAGGCAGCCACATTTCCGCCGACCCTCAGCACGCCGCCCGAAAGCCCCAGCGCATGGAAATTCTCAAAATAGGTGTTTATGGCAAACTGCTCGCAGACCTTCGACCTGTCATCGTAAGCGTCGCTGCGGTTGTATGTGCCCACAGCATAGGTGATGCAGTCGTCAAAGTCCTTTTCTGTCAGCGGTTCGTAGGAATATTCACCATCCAGCAGCTTTTTCAGATGATTTCGCTTGCCGTGGTATTTCTTTCCTTTAAGCTCCGCAAGGTCGGAAGCGTTGTAAACATAGTCCCAGTCGCCCTCGTCGCAGGTTATCTCATAGCTGCCCTCGGGGAAATTTTCTTTGAACACAGGGAACAGGTCGGGAGTTACCGAATCTATCACAAGAGGAGAACCGTTTGCCTCCGCAAACCTCTTCATCTCCCCCAGCACCTCGGCATAATCGCCGCCGCCCGCAGGGAACGTGAAATATATGCCGCCGTCAAATGAGCATGAAATGTAAAAGTCCTTAAATCTTGTTATCCTTGTGTCGTGCATTCTCCGCCACGCCATGTTGTTTGCAAAGCAGTATTCGCAGCCCCGAAAGTCGGATATTTTCAGCAAACTGTCTATCCACGGCTTGTCGGAAAGCTCAATAACCTTAAATTCAAGCATCTGAACCGATAACCTCGCCAATAATATTGAGGAGCATCTGAGTGACTTCCTCCTGAGAATAAATATGTCCGTCCTCACCGCAGCAGCTTATAATGTCCCAGCCGCATTTTTTTGCAGCATAAAGAGCGCTTTTGCGGCAGGCAGTCATGTAAGCAATGTTGCTCTCGTGAATATCCTTCTTTGACTCATCGCCGTGATAACGCTCCGAAAGGCGCTTCTGAGAAAGCTCCACAGGGATATCAAGGATAATAGTCCTGTCAGGACGGGGAAGCCCCAGCTTGTCATACTCATAGTCCTCCAGCCATTCAAGAAAGCCGTCCCATTCATTTTCGGGCAGCTTTGACATCTGGTGGATAGCGTTGGAGCAGACATATCTGCTGGCAAGGATAAGGTCGCCGTTCAGATAATTTTTCTCCCAGCAAAGCTTGTAGCTGGCATATCTGTCGGCAGCGTAGAAAGTAGAAGCGGCATAAGCATTAACGTCCGCAGCGTTCTTGGAAAAATCACCTCTCAAGTACATTTTAACAAGTGTGGCGGAGGGCATATCATAATCGGGGAAGCTGATGCCCTTAACGCTGAGCTTGGGGGAAAGGATCCCCAGCAGGCGGTCAAACTGAGTAGATTTGCCGCTGCCGTCCAGCCCGTCGATAACGATAAGCCTGCCGTGTGTGTTGTGATCCATTATAAAAGCATCCTTTACTAAATAAGCGATAATAACATAAAGGTATTATATCACATTTTTCGGATAAGTACAACACATTCGGACAATTTTCTCACGGAATTTCGGAAGCATGAGCTAAGTGAAAAAAAGCAGAGCCAAAAAGGCGCAGGTACGAACAAATCAACATTTCTATTTTATAAATTCTCACCAAACGCTCTCCCCTCATAAATCATTGACGTAATGCCAACAATATGTTATAATCAAAGCACTGAACATTGAAAGGACAGAGTAAAATGGCTGTTTATTATATCCTGATGGCGCTTATACTGGGACTGGCTTATCCCATGTGCATAAGAAAGCCGTCAAAAAAGAAAAATATCATCTACATCGCCGTGGTTTTCGGATATATGTTCGTTATGTCCTCGCTGAGATACGGGCTGGGAAACGACTACTTCAACTACCGCACATATCTCCATAACGTTATGGATAACGGACTTTCCGTAATTGATACTGTCCGCACCACAGGCATAGAACCCGGGTATGTGCTGCTGCTGAAGCTTACGGGTCTGCTGGGCGGAGACTACCTTATTCTCAACACCCTTACCGCCCTGCTCATACTGGTGCCAACCGCATATATCATCATAAAATACAGCAAAATGCCATGGATATCCGCATGGCTGTACCTGACCGTAACATTCTTCTATAACTCACTGAATTTTACCAGACAAAGCCTTTCCGTGGCGGTCATATTCCTGGGGTGGCGGTTCTTCCGTGACCGAAAGCATATCCCCGCTGTGCTGATAATACTTGCGGCGGCAATGTTCCATGTGTCGGCGCTGATATTGCTTCCCGTGTATTTCCTGTCGCTCATAAAGCCTTCCGCCAAAAGCCTCGGCATAATCGGCGGAGCGGGCGTGCTGGCGTTTATCTTTTCAAGGCAGATACTTTCTTTTGTCACCACCTATATCCTGCCCCGATACGCAAAATACATGGACACCATCTACCTGAGAGTGGGTCTGTCATGGGTGTTCCTGCTTATCCCGGCACTGATGATGATACTCACCCTCGCCGCATATTTCACAGGCTGGAAGGACAAGGCTCCCGAAGCGCAGATGCTTGCAAATTTCAGCTTCTATAACTTCTTTATCTGGCTTTTTATCGTGAAGCATTTCATCATCGAGCGCTTTACAATGCCCATATACATCTTTATCCTGCTGGCGATCCCCGAAATTCTGGACTGCTGGAAGAGCTGCCGACTTGCACCCGATAAGAAAGTGAGCGGCATAAAGGACACGATCTACACGCTCAGCAAGGGCGGAAAGCGCATCGCTCCTGCAGCAGCGGCACTGGTGATAGTATCCACGCTTGCCTATAATCAGTTCTGCGTTGGCGAGGGTGTTCACGGCGTTTTCCCATACAGGTCGATCTTTGTGCCCGTAAGCGGACTTACCGACAAAATGCTGGAGACCGATTACCGTGCGCTTTACAACAACGCCGACTTTATGCAGTTTCTGGGGCTTGCTAACAAAGGCAATTACACAATAGTCGCCAGCGTCAACGGCGATACAGGCGATATGCTGGAATTTCAGTACAGGCATCTGCTGAAAAAGCTGGGCTTTGAAACTGATTTCCGCACCCTTGACAGAAAGAGCTACATCGGCGTGGTCAGCGGAGGAAAAGCAGTTTTCGAGAAAACAGGCGATGAACAGCTTACCGAAAATCTCAGCCTTTACGGAGGAAAAATATCCGTCACCATAACCAGCGGCGGAGCTGTCACAGGTCAGCCTGTGGCAAGGATAATCGCAGACGGAAAAGAATATGCCCCCAACGGCAGCGGCATAAACTTTGCGGTGTTTGACAACAAGCTTCAGAAGATAGTGGCGGCGCAGTCCTATGATACATCGGTATATACCTACACTTACAAGGGCACTGACGCTTTTTATGGGGAGATACTGATCGAGGAGTAAGGAAAATATGTGCCATAGTGGCACAGGAGAATGTCGGCTTGCAAAGGGATTTTGCAGATAAACATTTTTTACCACTGAGGCTACAGCGCCCAAATGGCTCTGTCCTCAGTGGACTTTCTAAACTCTTTACCTCGCTTTTTCTTTTTGCCCTTTGTGGTCGTTTTTAGTCTGATTTTGTCTTATGACTTTTCTATTTTTACCAACATCTTCTTATACTAAGCACCAATTAAAAACTATACAAAAAATTGAGCATAATCTTGCGTATATGGATTATGCGATGATTTTTTGTCTATAGTTTTATTGGTGATTAGTATTATTGACTGCTTTAGGAAAATCCCCTATAATTATTATCGGAAGGAAGGATATGCTTGAATAAAAAAATAACAGCTGCTGTGCTTGCGGCAGCCATGCTCACCGCCTGCGGTGCAAAGGATGAAGCCGTTCCCGCAGCAAATTACATTGCGGTCTATGAGGAAGCTACTCAGCCTACCGAAACTTCCGAGGCCTCCGAAACCATTCCCGAGATCGAGATAACTCCTCTGACCCCCGAAAACGGCTTCACATATCTGCAAAACACTCTTTTTATCGGCGACGGCGTTTGCAGCATCATATCCGAAAGCGGACTTCTTCCCGAAGAACAGGTGATATCCTTTGACGGTGCCTTTGCGGACGGGCTTCCCGATCTGTCGGAACAGCTCTCATCGCCAAAGCCTTACATATATCTTTGGTTCGGCGACAAGTCTGTTGCCGATGAAAAAACTCCCGAGGAATACGGCGCTGCCATTCTGGCGCTGGCGGAAAATATCCGCACTGTATGCCCCGAAAGCATGGTGCTTGCCATGAGCTATCCCCCTTTGCCTGAGGAATACGGCGGCAAGTCGGACGAGCTGAACGAAATGCTCCATATGTACATACGCTCCACTCCCGATGAATATGTTATATACCGCAATTTTTCCTATGCTGCCGAAAATGCGGACGGATATCTTGCTCCCGAATACGGCACGGAAGAGATAAACGCTGCGGGAATTTCCGCCATGCTGAACGCTGTTGAGCATGACCGTTTTTACAGCGATATGACCTCTGACAGCGACGAAAAATACGAGGATATAACCGCTTCACGCCCCGAATACACCGTCACTGACGGCAAGGTGGCATATCTCACCTTTGATGACGGCCCCTCAAAATATACTCCGCAGATACTTGATATCCTCCGTGAAAATGACATTAAGGCGACGTTTTTTATCACAGGCTGGTGCATTGACGGCAAAGAGCACATCTTAAAGCAGGTGGCAGATGAAGGCCACACCATCGCACTCCACAGCTATTCCCATGATTATGACAAGATATACGCCTCGAGACGTGCATGGCTGGACGATTTTGCCAAGGTTTACGGCAAGGTATATGCGGTAACGGGGCAGAAGCCGTGGGCATTCCGCTTCCCGGGCGGCAGCTATAATTCCTACAACCGTGACACCGCCGACGGCATAATTGCCGAGATGCAGAAGCGTGGCTTTGCCTATTACGACTGGAACGCAGCCACTGCCGATGCTTCAAGCTCCGCCACCTATGACAGCTGCATGGATTATCTGCAAAACAGCATTGATTCCGACCATGAGGTTGTTCTTATGCACGACTCGCTGGAGCTGACCCCTCAGTATCTTCAGGACGTTATTGACTACATCAAAGGCGAGGGATATTCTTTCGAGACCATTGATGCAGCCGATGAAGTACATTTTTGATTTTTATATTGGTACAAGCCATTGTCTGAAAAATCGGCAATGGCTTGTGTTTTTTATTATGGGCTGAAAAAGGAGTAAAAAAGCGGTTTGTTTGTATTGAGTATATGCTTATCAAAATTAAAAAGTTAATTTGTCCGTGCCTGCGCCTTACGGCGGAAACCAAATTCGACGTTCCTGACGGAACATCTCTTGGTTTCAAGCCGCCTGCATGATATAGTTTTAAGATGATTTGAGAAGTTAAGTTTATATGCAAGGTTTTGAATTCACTGTGCAGGCGGCTTTAGGACTTTTAAATTTGTCGGCTGTTGTTTTAAGTGCTTTTGCCGTCGGCAAAAAGATTTCGCTGCTTGCGAGCAGCGACCAGAAGGCTCTGCCCTCCTGTGGACTTCCTAAACCCTTTACCTTGTTCTTATTTGTGCTGACCCCTTCTTTTGTCTTTCGCTCTCTTATATGTAAAAAGCCATTGTCCGTTTTTGGACAATGGCTTTTATAATGCTTATATCATTCATCTTTTAAAGGCTGAGCTTTGATAAGCGCCTCAATATCGCTCTTTTCCGGCATTGCGGGAATAGCCCCCTGCTTTGATGCGCAAAGCGCTCCGCAGGCGTTGGAGAACATCGCCATTTCCTTTATATCGTCGCTGTCAAGCTCTTCAATGCTCTTTCCCGTTTCAAGGAACTTATAAAGGAACGCTCCGAAAAATCCGTCTCCCGAGCCCAGTGTATCGACCGTCTTTGTCTTATAAGCGGGGAACCTGTTTATTCCCTTTGGCGTTGCGATTATGCAGCCCTTTGCTCCCTGTGTTACGCATATTATCTTAACGCCCATCTGCAAAAGCTTTGCCACTCCCGGGATAAGCGCTCCGCTGTCGCTGAGCAGCTGAAGCTCCAGCTCCGACACCTTTACTATATCCGCATACTGTGCTGCGCTGCGCATAGTGCGTATGGCAGATTCCTTATTTTCCCAGAGGTGCGGTCTCCAGTTGGGGTCATAGGTAACTATTTTTTCCTGCATCTTTGCATATTCCACTGCGTTGACCGTAGCCGTTCTTGAAGGCTCATCTGTAAGTGAAAGTGAGCCGAAATGGAATATCCTGCAGCTGTCGATAAGCTGCCTGTTCACCTCACCGTACCGCAGATTAAGGTCTGCGCTGGTCTGGCTGCTGCGGTAGAAAACAAAGTCACGGTCGCCGTCGGCGCTGTTGCGCACAAATGCAAGTGTAGTGGAATAGTTCGGGTCAAGGATAAGTCCGCTTGTATCCACCTTGTGCCTTGTAAGCACTTCTTTAAGGTAAAAGCCGAACATATCACGGCCTATTTTTCCTATAAATCCCGTCTTTGCGCCCAGCTTTGCAGCCATGCACATAACGTTTGCAGGCGCACCGCCTGCGTTCTGCTTGTAAAAAGTGTCCCCGTTCTCGCCGCTGACATAAGTAAAATCCACCAGCAGCTCTCCTATACTAACGATATCAGGCATAATTACCTCCCATTATCCGAGAATATATTCATCATTCTTTTTTACTAATTATATCACCTGTCACTGCCGTATTTTAACAAAATTTGTTGCCTGATTACTAATTATCTGTTAAGATGAATAAGACAAAATTTCCAAGGAAAAATATAGGTATATTATCTCTTTGGAGGACGGCAGAATGAAGATACCCAATACCTATGAATTTGAAAATGTTCCCATAGAAAAAAGCCTTGACGCTAACCTTGAAAATATTAAAAGGATACTCGGCAATACCGCCGACCTGCTCATAAGCCCCATAACCGTTTCGGGCGTGCGTGCGGCGGTCATATGCTTTGAGGGAATGGTCTCGGGCTTCAACACGGCTCAGGTGGTGGTAAAGCCCCTGATGAGGGTAGATATCCCCGACTGCACCTCCGAAAAGCTTTACAGCCATGTAAAAGAGAATATGATACTCTCCGTTGACACCACGGAAACTGACAAATACGGCGATGTTATCCGCACCGTGATGAGCGGCTTTGTTATCCTGCTCATAGACAATATCCCCTCGGCAATGTGCTTCGGCATACAGGGCTATTCGGTCAGAGGGATAGACGAGCCCTCCTCCGAGGGAAATATCATGGGCTCCCACGAGGGCTTTGTGGAAACGGTAAGAACAAATATGTCACTGGTGCGCAGGCGCATAAAATCCCCCGTCCTGCAGTTCAAGCTTTTCCCCATCTCCCCCCGCAGCAAAACGGACGTTGTTGTGTGCTATATGGCAGACCGAGTGCCCAAAGCCCTTGTGGACAGCATTTGTCACAAGCTCAAAGATCTTGACCTTGAAACAATACTTGGCAGCGGATATGTCACTCCCTTTCTTGACAGCGGTGCGCCCTCGGTCTTTTCGGGGCTAAGCACCACCGAGCGCCCCGACGTGATGTGCGCCAAAATACTGGAGGGACGTGTGGGAGTGATGATAGAAGGCACGCCCTTTGCAATAGTTATCCCTGCCATGTTCACCGAAAATTTTCAGACACTTGATGACTATAACTTCCGCCCCTATTACGCCACATTCCTGCGATATATCAGGTATATCGCATTCTTTCTTGCTGTGTTCTTTCCCGGCATATACGTGGCAGCGGCGCTTTTTCACCCGGAGATGTTCAACAGCCGCCTGCTGATGAACCTTGCCGCCGCCGAGGAAGCCGCTCCCCTGAACCTTATGTGGGAAGCACTTATAACCCTGATATTCTACGAGATAATACGTGAAGCGGGAGTCCGCCTGCCCAAAAGCGTGGGCGGAGCAGTCTCCATAGTCGGCGGACTTATCATAGGCGATGCGGCAGTCTCCGCAGGCATAATCTCCAACCCCATGCTGCTGGTGTGCGCCATTTCCGTGACCGCCTCATTCGTTATCCCCTCCCTTGACCAGCAGGTAACAGTGTTCAGGCTGGCGGCAGTGGTGCTGGGGGGCTTTGCGGGACTGTACGGCATCGCTCTCCTGACCGCATTTTTGCTGGCAAACATCTGTGCCGCCGAAAATTACGGCCTGCCCGTAATGGCACCCGTCTCCCCCTTTACACGAAAAGCAATGGGCGATGTGGCAGTGCGCCTTGGCTTCAGGCGAATGGGCAAGCGTGGCTTTACCGTTGAAAAGCTGAACGGTGCGGATATAAGGTCCGCCGCAGAACGTGAAGAAAGCGGTGATAAACACAATGGATAACAGATATATCGGAGCAGGTCAGGCAGCGGTGATAATGGCAGCCCTTGGCGTTTTCGGACTGATAATATCCGATTTTACGGACACGGGAGCCATGCTCTCAAACGCCGTCTCGGCAGTCATTCTCATCGCCCTTGCCCTTATCCCGCCGGTGATACTCATAAAGGACGGCAGCGGAAGCGTACCGCAGATAGCTGTAATGCGTACAGGCTTTATCGGCAGGCTCATTTCCGTACTCTACAGCATATTTTTCATTTCCGCAGCGGCGGATTTTATCGCAAAATACTCCGTTTTCGTCTCCGAAAGATATTTTGAAGCAAGCGCCGCAGTGTGCGCAGTTTTTCTCGGCTTAATATGCGGGTACATCTCTCACACAGGGGCGGAAACCGTCAGCCGAATGAGCACCGTCCTTATCTTCATGCTCATATTGACAGGCGCAGCATATGTAATAAGCGGCTTCGGTGATATCATCTCCTACGACTATGCAAAGATAGTTCCCGAAACCATATCCCTCTCAGGAGGACTTGAGGGCATATTCCCCGTCGCCGCAGCAGGAGCGGCAGCCCTGTGCATACTCAGCGGAGGGCTTGGCAAACGTACCCGGGCAGGCGTTTTCGGCGGAGCAGCGGCAATGCTCATCGCCCTTTCGCTGGTAATAATCGGCGTGTGGGCAGTGCTGGACGACTTTGTTTTTGCCTCCGACTATCCCATGGCGGACGCAGTTATCTACGCCTCACGCCAAATGAGCTTCCGCCCCGACGGAGCATTTTTCATGCTCTGGACAATTATCGCCGCAGCGGTATCCTCCCTTATGTGCGCCTGCGCAGGCCATTCCCTTACCGCCGCCGTGCCAAAGTTCAGGTGGTGGGGCATACTGACGGCAGCCCTCGCCCTCATCGGCGCCGAAGCGGAGCTGTGGGGAATAAGCGTGAGAAGCATCTACCGCTCCCCCGTCTGCGCATTTATCCTTGTGGGAGCGATCCCCTTGGCGCTTATATTCATACCGGAAAAAAGGAGGAAAGCAAGGTGAAAAAGCTATTTTGCGCAGCCGCAGCACTGTTCATGGCGCTGACCATGACCTCATGCAGCGCAGTTCAGGTAAACGAAAGAATGTTCGTTCAGCTCATGGGCATATCGGAAACAGACGGACTTTACGAGCTGACCGTTCAGGTATATAACAGCACCGACAGCGAGGATTCAGACCCACAATACAAAGCGCTGAGCGGCAGCGGCAGGAGCATAAGCGAGGCAGCGGACATGATAATGCGAAACAGCGGCAGGCAACTTTTTTTCGGTCACTGCACCGCCATATACGCAAATGAAAGCATAATTCGTGACAGCGGCAAACTGAAAGCACTGGCAGGCGAGCGCATATCCGCAGGCTGCCCCGTTTTCTTCACTCATACCCCAAAGGAAGCCGTTTCAGCCGTAAGCGCCGACGAACTGTCAGGCATCGTCAGCCATTACCAAAGCGAGGGTCTGGCGGAAAGAGCCGACCTTAAAACCGTCACCGCCGCCGCCAAAAACAATACCATCGCCATAATACCCATGTGGGACGATAAAATATGCGGCTCGGCAATAATCATGCCAAACAGCACATCGGAGCTGAATATATCCGAGACCGCCGCCCTTGACCTTATGCGCAGCGCAAAGGGCATACGCCTGAGCGTGCTGGGAGGCAGCATGACCCTCGGAGAAGCCGAAGGCTCCGTCTATTATCAAAGCAAGGAAAACGGCGGTGAATACGTCATAGATATGTCCCTCAAATGCCGTATAGACGAAACCGGCAGCTCTGCCAATGCCGAAGAATACGCCCATGAAGCGGAGCGGATAATCTCTCTTTCCTCGGAAGAAATATGCAGGCGTGGGCTAAGCGAGGGCTTTCTTTCCGTTATCCTCCCCCAAAGCCACACCTCCGAGGAAAACATCACCTTTGCGGTAAATGTAACGACAGAGGTGTCATAGCATTCCGCATGAGCTTTCATAAGCAAAGCACACCTCTGCAATTTTTTTCAAAAAAGGCTTTACAAACACTGCCCGATATGATATAATATTCATATTGCCGAGGTGTGGCTCAGTTTGGTAGAGCGCTTCGTTCGGGACGAAGAGGCCGTGGGTTCGAGTCCCGTCACCTCGACCAATAAAAGAGGCTGTTGCAGCAAACGCTGCGGCAGCCTCTTTTATATTTATGAGCTGTTTTATCGTTGACATTTCACTTAAGAAAATACCGCAGGTAAAAAGAGAAAGGTTACGGTTTATCATTGAGCTTATGCGTGCAGGATTTACGGAGGACACAAAGGTCAATATGATATCCGCCACCGGCAGTATCCGCACTGCAATGAATGCAATATCCGTCCTGCTCCTGCGTGACGGTGCGGACGTTGTTTTTATCGCCCCGCCCAGCATTTCGGAAGTTATCTTATACTAAGCACCAATAAAACTATAGACAAAAAATTGAGCATAATCTTGCGTATATGGATTATGCTCAATTTTTTGTCTATAGAACGATTAAAGATTAGTATGAATTATACAAATATAATTTGACAGATATGATATTTGAACCTTTATGCCCGATACTGCTCAAAGCATTAAATCAAGTTCAGATACAATGATCCACGTCCAAATATACACCTGAACGGGGATTTTGATACTATTATACTCAGTTTCTGCGCCTGTTTGGTTTCAGGCTCTTCTCAGCATACATTCTTTCATCGGACTGCTTCAGCATGGCATCGAAATCAAAATCAATGCGTGTGCTGCACATTCCTATGCTGGCAGTTATTGGGTAAGGTTTTACATGATCCTTGTTAAGACAGGCAAGGAAGTTCTCAACGTGCCGCCTTATAATGCCCTCCGCTCCATCGCCGATATTATCGGCAGCTGCAGTAACGGCGCATACCACAAACTCATCGCCGCCGAAGCGTCCGCATATCTTATTTTCAATAGGGATACTGCGTATAGCATCCGCCACGGAGCTTATGGCAAAGTCGCCCTCGTCATGGCCGTAATGGTCGTTGATGTTTTTAAGTCCGTCAAGGTCAATGGAGGCAACGGTAAAATTCCTTCCCGCATTCTTCCTCTGGAGCCACGAAAGCTGCTTATAGAAGCCGTTTCTGTTGTAAATTCCTGTAAGATAATCGTTTTCGGATATCTTTTCAATGCTCTTGGCCGTGTATTTCAGGTGCATGGCATTTCGGTATCCGCTGAGAGCGTTGTTGAGAGCATACACATACTGGGGTATCATGCAGTAGCCGTTAACATCAGCCGTGAAATGTACGCACATATATCCCATAGGAATGCCATATGAGCTGATCACATTGAACACAACAGGATTTTTAAGGGTCATAACATAGTCGATGTCAATAAGAACATCTTTGCGCATGATGTTCATGGGATATTTTTTTGAATCATCATCTGATTTATAGAGAATGCACATCTCATCGTCAAAGCCGTTCCATTTTTCCTCCAGTGGATTAAGTGCCTCATTCCAGAAGCTCTGATTTACCATAATACAGATGTTGTAGAAATTATATACCTTGAGATCTTCCACAATGCAGTCTGCACTGTCTCCCGTAACTATTTCCTGTGCCAGTTCGCACAGAAGAGCATTGTCGTCCTGATACTTGCAAAATCTTTCCCGAACAGTTTTAAGAGTGTTGCCCACATTATAAGGAGGGCGGTCAGGATCGCAGCCGCAGGAATTATATACATCAAGAACAAAATCCACATAGTTATCATGAAGAACTTTCCCGCCTGCAAACACCTTTTCAAGAGCGTCGGCAATGGCTTTTGCCGTGTCGGAATAGCTGCACCTGCAGGTGGTTATGGGCGGAGTGCATTGTTTTGCTTCTTCAGTGCCGTCAAAGCCCACCACAGCCACATCATCAGGAACTTTATATCCATGCCGGTTCAATACCGCACAGGCAGTTATCGCCATCATATCATTGGCGCAGATTATAGCCTTGGGCACACGGTTCTCGGCGACCATATCCTCAACAGCCTTCTGTGCAGGGCCTGACCAGTAATCGCCGTAGCTCAGCATATTGTCATTAAAGGGCAGACCATTTTCTGCAAGCACCTTTTTATATACCGCAATACGCTGCTCGGAATGTTCATCGCCTTTAAATCCCGCTATCATCGCCGTATCGGTTATGCCGTGATATTCGATGATATGGCGTACTGCCTGTTCAAAGCCCGCCTCATAGTCGAAAATAAAGCTGGTGCATTTCTCTGACCTGTTGCCCAGAATAAAAACAGGCACATTGTGAGCCTCAGCGTCCATACGCAGTTCATCGACGATGGAAGTGTCCCTGAAAGCCTCGCTGAATATCACCACAGCATCTACAATATTATAATCTATCAGGGAATAGACCTTTTTCTCAGCGTTTTCGAACCTGTTGTTGCGATAAAAATCAGTGCAGGCGTTATATACAAAAAGCCGATAATCCTTGGCAACAAGAGCCTTATTAAGTTCAGCCACTTTGGCAGTGGTTTCATCATTGCTAAGTCTGGTAAGACATAACGCAATTATTTTCCGCCCTTTGAACATCTTACATCAAACCTTTCGGATATGGTTATATCATTTTATATTTTAACACAAGCCAGCGAAAATTTCAATAGTTTTCCCAAAATTGCAATATCATCGCAAAACATTTTTGTGCGCCATGACATACTTTAATATTGACAACCACATTATAAAATGCTATTATTATCATACCAAAAGATATTAACCAAGGAATGATATACGTGCATATGAAAAAATTACTGCCGCCCGTAATGGCGGCACTGCTGCTGGCTTCCTGCGGCAATAATACTCTCGGCACTTCCGAAGGTGCGGTTTCCCAGGAAGTAACCGTTACCCTGGGCACCTCCGATACCGTGCAGACATCGGAAACCACTACAGTCACGGAGGAAGTCACCGAGCAGACGACAACAATGCCCCAGCTTGAATTTGAGGACACTCCCCAGAACGCCTACACCCGCCTTACCATGTCCTTCCAATCCACAGGCAAGACTGTTTATCCCGATGATTACGGCGGAGTTTACAGCTACGGCAAAAATCTTTTTGTTGCCATCACCGAAAAGGAGCCGTCGGAGTATTACACAAGCCTGCTGTCCGAATACACCTGCGTCCGCTACCAGACAGTAGCTCACTCAATGAATGAGCTTACCGCCATCGGTGAAAAGGCAAAGGAAGTCCTTGACCCGGATTTCGGCGTAAAGGAAGTTTTCATTGATGTTCCCAACAACAGGGCAGCGGTGTCAATCACAAACGGCGACCCCCGTTCCGCACAGGATTACATCAAGACACTCGAAGATGTGGGCTTCACCCTCAACGAAGTGGAAATAAGCATGGCCGATACGGAAGAATAAAAAAACAGCTGCCGCACACAAAGTACGGCAGCTGTTTCATTGTCTGCAAATCCGAAAAATTATTCCTCGGTCTTTTCTTCAGCGGTATCGTCAGCAGCTTCGGAAGCAGCTGCAACGTCCGCATCATCAGCACCGTCAAGAGCCTCAAGCTCCTCAACGTCGCTGCTTACATCGTCAGCGTCATCGCAGTCGTCCTTTTCGGAGCATGAGCGGCAGTCACAGCCGTCATCATCGCCGAAATAGATCTCGTCATCATCATCAAAGCTGTAGTCATACTGTTCCAGCTCCTCACGCTTCTTAACGGCGTAAACAGCGGCAGCAGCACCTGCAGCGGCAGCGATCATAGTAAGCAGAGCAACACCGAATGCACCCTTCATAAATATCAGCTCCTTATTTTTTCACAAAGTTATACGAAGTTTTGACTGATGAAAACTTCCCTGTGACATTATTATAACACACTTAATTATGAATTACAATAGTATAATTCAAATTTTCTCCAAATTCACACATTTCACAGGACAGATATTTGGAGAATATTTATAGTACGTCATAAGCCAGCCCAAATTTCGAACCGGTTTTCAGACATATTTTACGCAGATACTATAATAATTAACACAAAATCTGCCGAATTGTGGCTTTTGCCTCTTGATTTTTGGCACAAATGGTGCTAAAATATTATCGGTATCATCGTTAGATGTAAAAATTGATATAGGTAAGGTGTTATTATGTTAGTTTTAGTAGTTAACGCAGGCAGCTCCTCTCTTAAATACCAGCTCCTGAACATGGACGACGAAAGCGTTCTTGCAAAGGGCAACTGTGACAGAATCGGTATCGACGGTCACATCTCCCACAAGACTGCTGACGGCAGAAAGGTTGACGAGGACTGCAGCTTCCCCACACATACAGAGGCTTTTGAAAAGCTGGTCGAGGTTCTTACCTCCGGCGAGGGCAAGGTCATCGACTCCATGAGCGAGATCAAGGCAGTAGGCCACAGAATCGTGCAGGGCGCTGAGGTATTCAGCGAGACAACTCTCGTTACCGATGAGGTAATCGACAAGATCGACGGTCTGGCAGAGCTGGCTCCCGTTCACAACCACCCCCACGCACTTGCTCTGAGAGCCTGCAAGAAGGTAATCCCCGCAGACTGTCCTCAGGTAGTTGTATTCGATACAGCATTCCACCAGACAATGCCCGAAAAGGCTTATATGTTCGGTCTCCCCTACGAGTGCTATGAAAAGCTCCACGTAAGAAAGTACGGCTTCCACGGTACTTCCCACCGCTTCGTAACAGCAGCTCTTGCTGAGGCTATGGGCAAGGACCTGAAGGATCTTAAAATAGTTTCCTGCCACCTTGGCAACGGTTCCTCCATCACAGCAGTTCAGGGCGGTAAGTCCATTGATACCACTATGGGCTTCACTCCTCTTGACGGCGTTCTCATGGGCACAAGAAGCGGCTCCGTTGACCCCTCCGCTGTTGAGTTCGTTCAGAAGAAGCTTGGCCTCACCGCTGACCAGATGAGCGATTACCTCAACAAGAAGTCCGGCTTCCTCGGCATTTCCGGTATCTCCAGCGATAACAGAGACATTGCCGCTGCCGCAGCTAAGGGCGATAAGAGAGCTCAGCTTGCAGGTGATATGCTCCGCTACGAGATCAAGAAGTACATCGGCGGATTCGCTGCTGCTATGAACGGTCTTGACGCTATCATCTTCACAGGCGGTATCGGCGAGAACGCTCCCGAGGTAAGAAGAGACGTTTGCGCAGATATGGACTTCTTCGGAATCAAGCTTGACAACGCTAAGAACGACGAGATCAAGGGCAAGCTCTGCAAGATCTCCGCTCCCGATTCCAAGGTAGAGGTTTGGGTAGTTCCCACCAACGAGGAGCTTCTCATTGCAAGAGATACTCTGGCACTTATCTCCAAGTAATAAAAGCTTAAAATACGAAAAGCCGACAGTATCTGTCGGCTTTTGTTTTAAAAGGAGACAAAAATGGATAGCGAAAGACTTAAAAAGCAGCTGGATTTTCTTATCGAAGCCGATAAGATGAAAAGCCTTTACAGGCAGACATATATCATAGGCAACGAGAGCCGAGGTGCTTCAATGCGTGAGTTTGAGGGCGAGGAGCAGAAGTACAAACGCCGTGAGAACGATGCGGAGCATTCATTTCATCTTGCCCTGTTCGTGATAATGCTTGCCGAGTACGCAAACGAGCCTATAGACGTGCTTAAAGCTGTGAAAACCGTTCTTATCCACGACATTGTGGAGATAGACGCAGGCGACACATATTTCTTTGACGACAAGGGCTATGAGACCAAGCGTGACCGTGAAACAAGAGCCGCCGACCGTCTGTTCGGTCTGCTTCCAAATGAGCAGCGTGACGAATACCGCACCCTGTGGGAAGAATTTGAAGCGGGCAGCACACCGGAAGCACGCTTTGCCTCCTCCGTTGACCGTATGCAGCCCATGCTGCTGAACTATCTCAAGGACGGCATAAGCTGGCGTGAGCATAACGTAAGCTATGAGCAGGTCAAGGAGCGTGGAAAGTGCATAAAGGGCGGCTCCGAAAAGCTTTGGGAGCATATGGACGCTCTTTTTGATGATGTACATAACAAGGGTCTGCTGAAATAATATACTATATAAATGTGATATATGCCAAATCCCGACAGCACACCTGTCGGGATTTTCCGTTTCAATTCGGACAAAATTTGATTACAAATAGTTACACTTATAACGCCTGTTTGCAAAACCACGTATTTTCGGGCATTTTCACCATATCGGTGCTTTTATAATTTACAGAGATTATCTTATTGTCACGTTGACAGGAAAAAAGTTTTGTTGTATAATTTACAGTGTATCATCATCGGCTGGTGTACAGCCGTGTTCTGAAAGGAAGTCGGTTATGGATTCTGACGGGTGTAATATTATATCCGCTGTTGTGAACAGCACTGCCAATGGCAGCAGTCTTACCGCAGGTATCATCATCTGCATTGTGCTTATTCTTATAAGGGCGTTCTTCACCTGCTGTGAAACCGCCTGCACCGAGATAAGCGACGGAAAGGTAAAAAGCTTTGAAAACGAAAAGGGCGGCAAGGGTCTGCTTTACAGGCTCCTTTCTCACCCAAGCGAGCTTATCTCCGCTTTCTCCGCACACCGCATACTTAATGCAGCAGTTCTCACCATAGCTGCCGAATGGACACTTTTTGCGCCGTTTTACAGCTGCTTTGCAGGTCTTTTCCCTGCTGAGGAAATGTCTCTCCCCGCATTCATCATCACCGAGCTGCTTATAATCTTCTGCACGGTGCTTGCCGCCGAAGTTCTTGGCGGAAGCGTTCCTAAGAAGCTTATCAAGGATCCCGACAGCTTTGCAGTCCGCTGCACTCCTGCCGTTAAGCTCATATATGTGCTGATGAAGCCCTTTACCCTGATAAGCAGCCTTGCAGCCAAAATAGCGGCTGCCGCATCCGGCAACCCCTCCGAGGACGCTGACGCAGTTACCGAGGAAGAAATACGCCTTATGGTGGATGCAGGCAATGAAACAGGCTCTATCGAGTCCTCCGAGCGTGAGATGATAAACAACGTTTTTGAGTTTCATGAGCTGTCGGTCAGCGATGTTATGACCCACAGAACGGATATCGTTGCGGTGGATATAGATGCCGAGATATCGGAAGCGGTATATACAGCCATAAACAGCGGCTTTTCACGCATTCCCGTCTATAGAGACAATATAGATCACATAGAAGGCGTGATATACGTCAAGGATCTTCTGTGCCTTATAGGTACTCATTCATCTGAAAGCATGACACTGAAAAGCTTTCTGAGAGATGCGGCTTTCGTTCCCGAAAGCTGTATGTGCGGCGAGCTGTTCAAGCGCTTCACCGCCAAAAAGCTCCAGATGGCTGTTGCCGTTGACGAATACGGCGGCACCGCAGGTCTTGTCACCATGGAGGACTTGGTCGAGTCCATTGTGGGCAATATCCAGGACGAGTACGACAATGAGGCTGAGGAGATAACCAAAATATCCGACAATACCTATACCATAAGCGGCACCGCTGACGCTGCCGACGTTATGGAAACTCTGGGCGCTCCCCTGCCCGATGACAGCGAATACGACACAATGAGCGGATTTATCACCGACCTGCTGGGTCGTATCCCCGAGGACGGCGAGACTCCCTCTGTCATCTACAAAAACATCACCTTTACAGTGCTTCTGGCGGAAGATATGAGAATCGTCAGAATAAAAGCGGTAATAAATAAAGAAGAAAAGGAGATAGAAAAAAATGATGAGATCAGCAAAGAGCAGAAAGATTAGTGCGGTAATGGCATTCGTAATGTCTCTTTCCGTGCTGGCTACAGGCTGCCAGAAAACCAGTGAGGATACAGGCAAGCTCCCCTCTCTCGATGAGGTAAGCATAACCACCACCGAGACCGAGGAAACAGACGTTCCCGAGGTAACTACCGTTCCCACCGAGACTACCACTGAAGCCACCACTACCACAGAAGTGACCACAGAGGAGACTGAGGAGACCACCGCCCCCACAGAGACCACTCCCGCCGAGACCTCCGCAGCAGAGACCTCCGAAACCAGTGCACAGACTTGGAGCGAGACCGAGATGTCCGCCACAATGTACGTTACCGAAAACTGCTACTCCAGGGAAAAGGCAATAATCGGCTCCACACCTATCTCCCAGCATTACGCAGGCGACACCGTTGAGGTCGTAGCCATCACCGACACCGAATACTATAAGCTTGCCGAGGGCGGATTTATCCACTCCGACTATCTTTCCGATACAAAGCCTGTTGTTACCACAGCAGCTACCACCGAGGCTCCCGCAGAGACCACAAAGTCCGACAGCGGAAACTCCGGTTCCGACAGCTCTTCTGACAGCGGTTCTTCCGAGAACTTCAACGCCGGCGGCGATCTTGATGATGCAAACTACAAGGTAAAGTCCTCCTCCAGATACGCTTATAAGCAGCTCAATGCTACCGAGCAGAAGCTCTATAACAACATCATTTCTTCCGTAAAGAGCCTGAACAGCGTCGTTGACGTTCCCTCCGGTCTTACCACCGATGATGTTGTAAGAGTATATACTATCGTTTACAACAATGAGCCTCAGCTCTTCTGGATGGGCGGAAGCCTTTCCGCAGGCACATCAAGCGCCATCATCTCCTTCAAGACCTCCGACAAGAACGAGATAAAGGCAATGCAGAAGGAGATCGATTCCGCAGCTGCAAGCATCATCTCCAAGGCAAACAACTACAGCGGAACAGTTTCCAAGCTCAAGGTATTCTATGATTCAATCGTCCTCAAGAACGAGTTCAGCAAGTCCGATTCGGGATACAACTGCTCCATCTACAACGGCCTTACCGGCAACGGCGCTCTCCAGTGCGCAGGTTATGCAAAGAGCATACAGTACCTCTGCGACCTGGCAGGCATTGAAAGCACAGTTGTAGTGGGAACCGACAAGAACGACAACTCCCACGCATGGAACGTTGTTTACTGCGAGAACGGCTACTACAACCTGGACGCTACATGGGGCGACCCCATCAACCACTTTGATTCCAGCTACGTTCAGTACGAGTTCTTCCTTGTTCCCGATGCTTGGATACATAACATCACCCACTACAATGTAAATACCATGGTAAGAGGAAACGGCAACAAGATCCACCTTTTTGACCCTCCTGCCTGCACCAAGGAAGCATGCAACTACTTTGCAGCTTACAACAAGCTCTACAGCACCAAGTCCGAGGCTGAGTCCGCAATGTACGCAGCTATTGACGATGCAGCAGCCAACGGCAAGAACGTAGCCGAAATAAGAGTTACCGACAAGTCCATCTATGACACACTTATGAGCGACGATTACTTCAGAACATTCCAGAAGTACGCAAAGAAAAACTACTCCAACGTTACAAAGCTTATGAGACAAAGCTCCTTCACAGGCGGCGTTTACGTTGTACACTATGACCTGGTATATTAAAAGAGAAAAAGAACAATAAAAAGGAAGGTAATTTCAGAATGACTAAAAGAATAATGGCATTTGCAGCAGCTGTACTCATGGCAGCTTCCGTGTTCACAGGCTGCGGCAGCAAGACTGAGGACGATGCTCAGGCGCAGACCTCCGTCAACGTTATCGAAAATGGCACCACCGCTCCCAGCGGCGAGGAAGTGACCACAGCCGAGGGCGGTTTCTCCGACCCCGCAGCTCAGCTGGGCGTTGAGACACAACCCGGCGATGTTCCTCCCGAGGACGCCGAAAATCAGGAGACCACTCTCCCCCCCAACCATGAAGAGATCGTAAATATGATTGAAAACGGCGGCGGAACAGTCACCACCAAGGCTCCCATTCTCAAGGAGTACAACGTTGACTGCACTACCCGCTACGGCTATAATCAGCTGAACGATGCCGAAAAGGAGCTTTACAAGCAGATACTCGAAGCTGCAAACTCCATCAGAACAAGCCTGAGAGTTGACGACAGCGTTACCGATGAAATGTGGATAAAGGTTTACGGCTGCGTATATATGCAGGAGCCTCAGCTTTTCTGGCTCTCCTCCAAGAAGGTATCAAAGGGCAAGCTCTGGTACTGGGAGATAGACCCCGAGCTTATCGCATCCATGCAGAAGGAGATCGACGCCACAGTCGGCAAGATACTTGCAGAGGCTGAAGGAAAGTCCGATTACGAAAAGCTCAAGGTATTCCACGATTACATCGCACTCAACAACAACTTCGTCAAGGAGTCGGGCTACAACCAGACTATCTACGGCGGATTTGTAAACGGCGAGATACAGTGTGAAGGCTACGCAAAGAGCATTCAGTACCTCTGCGACCTTACAGGCATCGAGAGCACCGTTGTTGTAGGCACAAACGAGTCTGGAGACTCCCACGCATGGAACGTTGTAAAGGTTGACGGCAAGTGGTACAACCTGGACACCACCTGGGACGACCCCATTCTCTCCAACGTTGTCAAGACCAATATCAGATACAGATACTTCCTCGTTCCCGACGAGTGGATACACAACAAGTCCCACTTCAATGTAAACAAGAAGACCACAGGAACTCAGGTGACTTATTTCACTCCTCCCGCCTGCACATCTGACGATATGAACTACTTTAAGGTAACAAAGCAGCTCTATTCAGATGAAGCTTCCGCAGACACCGCTCTCAGAGCAAAGCTTAAGGAATGCGCTGCAAGCAACACAAGAGCTGTTGAGATAAGAGTCACAAGCCAGGCTGTATATGACGCTGTTACCAAGAACCTGAAGGATTACGCTTCATGGATAAAGAGCGAAAACTCTGCGGTAACATCCGTTTCCTCCAACTGCGACCCCAACACACTGGTGATCGAGCTTGACCTGAGCTTCTGATAGCTGAAAATTACGGAGACGGCATGAAAACACACCAACGAATTGTTATCGGCGCACTGCTGTTTGTGCTGACGCTCCCGAATCTGTCAGGCTGCTCAAGAATTAACGAGGACTATTCATTGTCCGAGACCGTTACTTCTGCGGGCAGCCTGTCTGCTATTACGGGCAATGACCGGCGGTATATCTACTACAGCTCACTTTCACCAAAGGAGCAGCAGATGTATGATATCCTGCAAAATGCAGTGGAGAATTTTCAGCCTCAGGCGGTGTTCCCCGAAAAGCTCCCGCCTGAAACGCTGAAAAAGCTGTTTCTGGCAGTGTATTATCAGGAGAATATCTTCTGGCTCACCAGTAAGTTCTACCGCCCCGACAGTGACAGCGACACTCTGCGGCTCACCTATCGGTATGACGAGGAGACCACTCATCAGATGCAGGCGGATATCGGTAAAACATCGTGGAAAATTTCCTCAGTCTTTGATGAAAGCACATCTGACTACGAAAAGCTGAAAGCCTTTCATGACTACATTGTCCTGAACTGCACCTTTTCCGATGATGAAAATACGGATACCACCCTGTACGGCGCTCTCTGCGGCGGATATTCCATGTGCGAGGGCTATGCAGCAGCATTCAATCTCCTTTGCCAAAAGTCGGATATCCCCTGCGTCACCGTAACGGGAACAGGCTCGGACGGCGCTTCCCACGCATGGAACAAGGTAATGCTGGATGGCGAGTGGTACAACGTTGACTGCACATGGGACGACCCCATACTCGACCCGCCCGACGAAAATTTTATCCGTCACTACTATTTTCTGGTAAGCGACAAGGATATTGAGGGCATTACCCATTTCCCCGACAATACGTACTTTTCATATCCGGAATGCAGTTCCGACAACAACTATTTCAGGCGTGAGGGACTGTATGCAGATTCTGCCGACAGCGGCATAGCACTGCTGTCATCAGCTGCGGCAGATGCAATTTCAGCAGGGCTTACCGATGCGGAAGCAAGATTTGCCGATGAAAAAGCGTATTATTCCGCCAAGACAGCACTTTTTGACAGAAAAAAGATACGGCAGGTACTGGAATATGCGGACAGCCGGGCAGATAAGCCTGCCGGCAAAACGGTGATGACCAACAAATACGTCCGCTACTGCAATGACAGCCTGCTGATAATCCATATAACGATGATCTGCGAAGATACAAGGTAAATGCAATGATAAAAAGAAAAAGAAATGCCGCTGTCATAGCCGCTGCACTTATGGCGGCAACGATGCTGGGCGGCTGCGACACAAACGATAACACTCCGCTTCCCACCGATACCGTAACCGAAACTCAGGCGGAAACATCTGTAACAACTGCAACAACAGTCAGTGAAAAGCCGCAGGAGACCGCTGTTTCCGATAGTACCGAGACTGTGGCAGAGACCACTGTGCCGGAAAGCACCGCCGCTAACGAAACACCCGAAACAACAGTTTCGGAAAGCGAAGCTCAGGAAGAAACATCTGAAACTACCACTGTAAGCATCGCCGTTGAATCGGAGACCGTTTCGGAAGAATCAACGGAAAAAGATATGGACTGGTCAAGCTCAGCCATAGCCTTTTCCGCTGCGGGCAATCCCGTATATTTCCCCGCAAACGGCGAAAAAAGCCCCTACACAGGCAGAAAGACCATCGACCACCCCTACAGCTATTACACCCTGAACGACAGGCATCAGAAAATATACGACGAGCTTGTAACAGCCCTGCTTGAATGCGAAAGCAGCATAAAGTTCAGCTATTACGACGAAGTAACCTTCGATGACCTTTTCAGCATTTATCAGCTTATCTACAACGATGAATACAGGCTTTTCTACATCTCTCCCACCATCGAATACACACAGGACAAGACCACAGGCTTTGTGACCCAGATGCGCCTGCTCTACAATTATGACGCCGATGTTATCGCCGACATGAAAGCGGAGGTCGAGGAGGAAGCTGAAAAGATACTTTCCCAAATAACCCCCGACATGAGCGATTATGAGATAGTAAAGCTTTTCCACGACTCTGTTATAATCTCCTGCAAATATTCGGGCGAGGCTGAAAATCCCAACACCATTTATGGCTGCCTTGTGGATAAGGAAGCCCTTTGCCAGGCGTATTCCCAGACATTTACCTATCTGTGCCACCGTGCAGGCATAAAAACGCTGGTGGTGCTGGGCGTTGCCAACGAGCCGCATATGTGGAACATCGTGGAGATGGGCGGCGATTATTATCACATCGACCTTACCTGGGACGACCCCGACAGATCACGCAATCCCGACTCGGTGCGCTATGATTATTTCGGACTTACCGACGAGCGCATAAGAGAGCTTCGTCAGGTAGATGACTATGAGTATGAAGTTCCCGCCGCAAACGGCACAAAATATCAGTATTACAGCTACAATGACCTTGTTGCCGCCGATACGGAGGAAGCCAAGGCGATAATCACCCGTGAAGCCCTCAAAGCCGCAGAAAACGGCAGCTCAACAGTTCAGTTCATGTGCGCAGACAGCGAAGCATTTGACGAAATAACCTCAGCCCTTTTCAGCAATGCGCAGGGCAACGTCATAACCGTTCTGGAAGCGGCAAAGAAGCAGGCTGCAAGGCTTTTCAACACCGAATCAGTTTACCACAACAGCAACGAAAATACCCTCACCGTAAAAATATTCCTTGATTACCTTGATTGACCACGGAGGCTCCCGAGATGCAAAGCAGCGGTATCTACAACAGAATAAAGCTGATACTGGCAGCGGGCATTGCCATTGTTCTGTCTGCCTGCTCCCGGGAAGAAGTCCCCGACACAGGCGACGTGAGCTACACTATCATCTCAGGCGGAACCGCTGTGACCACGGAAGCTCCCACCGAGACCGAGGATATCTACGCCGATGTTTCCGATACGAAGCTGTATATCCCCGAACACATGGTCACAAAATACGCTTCCCTCGATTACGACAAGCGTATGCAGGACGTTTACGATGACGTGGTGGATACCATGCAGAATTTCCGCACCAAATCCTACGTCCCCCTGACCATAAGCACCGAGGACTACGTTAAGGTGCTGGAAACAGTCCGCTGCGAACAGCTGATGCTATTCTATCTCCAGAACCGCTACGCAGGGGATTTTGACAGCACGGTGCAGACCTATGAGATGAACTTCTCGTATAAGTACAGCATAAAAGAAGTAAACATCATGCTTATGGAAACGGAAAAGGCGGCAAAGGAGATAATGACCCTCACCGACCCGTCCATGTCCGATTATGAAAAGCTGAAAATTTTCCACGATTACCTTGTGCTCAACGTGGAAAGCTCCACCGATGACCCCACTGCCGATTCTATCTACGGCGCTCTGGTAAATAAAAAAGCCCTCTGCGAGGGATATGCAAAGGCTTTTTCCTACCTGTGCAATCTGGCAGGGATAGAAAATATGATAGTCACAGGCTATACGGACGTTGACCATATGTGGAACATGGTAAAGCTGGAGGGCAAGTGGTATCACATAGACGTGGGCTGGGACAAGCCCTCGGCGGCGCTGTCGGAAAGATATCCCGACATGGTTCTGTACCAGTATTTCCTCTCGGAAGACTCGATAATGGAAAACAACCGCATCATAAGCAATATGCTCTGCGACCCGCCTGTGGCGGACAGCTCCGATATGTACTACTTCAACGTGGAAAACAAGTATGCCGAGACCTACGATCAGGCGCTGAAGATAATAGAGCAGTCCTGCCGCCGCTGCATAGATTCGGGAGAAAAGTATTTCATGATAAAGCTTGACTCCTCAAATCTGTATCTGCAAACCACCTCCGACCTGATAAAGCCCGACAGCGAGGGCGTGACGGACATTGACAGGATAGTCCGCTCCCTTAATTTCAAGGGGCAGATAAGCTATATTGACTATTACAAGGCTTATCGGATAATCATATTTGTATTGGAATAAGCGCTCTATGGGTCTCATAGAGCGTTTTTTATAATCTTATAAGAAAAGTAAGAAAAGCGCACAAATTAAAAAATCAGCACAAATGAGAGCAAGGCAAAGGTCAACTGGGGACGGAGCCATCTGGTCGTCCTCCGCAGAGGTAAACTACGTTTACCTGCTAAATCCGTTTGATGGCGGACAAAATAATCAAGTTGGTGACGCAATTTAATGCACATTCTTACAAATTTGCTCACTAATTAGCTAAAGAACGCCAGATAAAAAAACGGAGCGAAGCCCAAACCCATAAACATAGCTATAGAAAAGAGTGCAAATAAACGAAAGGGGTTCGGTCTCCGGTGGCAAGCAAAATGTAGGGGGATAAAAAACGGTAGGGAATAGGGGTTCAAGGAAGAGGTGTGCAGAGGAGAAACCATCAGGGGGAAGGGGAATGCCGTTTTTTGCCCTGGCTTTAGTTTCCTCTTCCCCCTGGTGGTGTCTCCTTTGCATTCGGTACGGACATATTAAATTAAAACGATAATTTGACCGTACCTACGCCTATCGGCGGAAACCAAAATCGCCATTCCTGACGGAATGTCTCTTGGTTTCAAGCCGCCTGCATTTAATAGTTTTTTGTTTATATTGAGAAATAATATTTATTTTCATGGCTTTGAACTCACTGTGCAGTCGGCTTTTAGGATTTTTTTAGTCAGTCGGCTAACGTTTTAATTATTCATACAGCAAGTGAAAGGATTTCGCTGTCTGCGGACAGCGACCAGATGGCTCTGCCCTCAGTGGACCCCCTAAACCCTTTACCTTGCTCTCATTTGTGCGGCTTTTCTTATTTGCCCCACACCTAAAAAAATCGCTCTCTGAAACGTAAATCCAGAGAGCGATCTTTATATATTCGACATTATATTCATCATAGGTATCAGAACCGTAAGCATCATGATACCCGCCGCTGCGGTGAGTATCACCGTCAATATAGGCTCTGCCGAGTTGATGATCCTATTGATTCGTGCGTCCGCTTCTTCCGTAAGTCGGGCGCTTATTTTCTGCCATGCTGAGTCAAAAGAGCCTGAGCCGTATGATATCCGCAGTGTCCGTGAATAAAATACAGGCAGCAGCTCCGTCTGCTCCAATGCGTCCGAAAACGGAACGTCATTCATTACCAGCTCTGCGCATTTTTCTATCTGCTCGTTCACCCACTTGTCCGATGATATCCCCTTTACGCTGCAAAGTGCCTCCGCAGGGGCAATGCCGCTGTTTATCATCATGCTGACGGCGTTTGCGAACTGCGCCGATGCTATGGTCCGTGAGGCAGTTTTGGTAAATGGCATCATTGAGATAAAGCCCGATGAAAAGCTTTCCTTTTTCGCTTTCCAGATAATGAACATCACTCCCGCCGCAAGCAAAAGCACCGCACATATAATAAGCATCACTGTGCCTGCCGCCGATGATATCCTTACGCTCCTGCCGATAACACGGTATATCTCAGGGTCAAAGTCGGAGAATATCTGTGCAAACATTGGCAGCACTTTAAGGGTAAGCACCGCAATGACAACTGCCGTCACTGCCAGCATTATAAGGGGCGAGACCACTGCACTGCGCATTTTCTCTCCCAGCTGAGCTTCACGCTCGTAATATTCGGACAGTTCTTTCAGCGCCTCGTCCAGCTTGCCAGACATTTCCCCTGCCATGACCGCCTTTATGCAGTAGCGTGGAAATGCTCCCGTTTCTTCAAGAGCGGCATAAAAGGGCCTTTCCATTGAAAGGGAATTTGTCACCGCCTTGAGCAGCTCTATTGCCTCGGGAGAGCTGTCCTTCATCTCCGATGTGATAACGGTAAGCCCGTCATATATGGGAACGCCCGAATCCAGTATCACCGCCGCCTGATAGCAGAAGTATGACACCTCATCGGCAGTCAGCGGACGTATTTTTTTTGACATATTATTCCCCCTTTCGCATATCAGTAATAGTAAACAGCGGAATAGCCGTCCTTGTCGGACATATATTCAGCTGCATCGCTCTTGTTGTCGGCGCTGGCGTAGAATGTGGGGTCAAGCAGATTCCACTTGTTTTTCTCGATGAACAAGTCCAGCGTGACCCAGCCTGTTTCCTTTGTATAGACCTCGTTCCATGCGTGGTACATATTTCCCTGAACGTAGCCCATGACCAGCTTTGTGGGTATGGACTGCGAGCGGCACATCGCCGCAAAAAGGGACGCATAGTCAAAGCAGATGCCAGTGCCCTTGGCAAGAGTGCTGTCTGGGTCGGGGATATATCCGCTCTTTACCGATGCCGCCAGCTGCTTATCATACGAGATGTTGTCGGTGACATATTTAAATATGGCGGCAATCTTTTCAGCATCACTGTCACAGCCTGCGCAAAGCTCCGCAGCCTTTTTAACGCAGTTATCCGACTGGCTGAAGCTGATGTACTGGGAGGGCAGAAGATATGGGCTGAAATCGGAAACCTCTGCCGAAAAGCTTTCGTCAAGGGCAATGGCATAGGTCTTGCCCGATATATTTTCCAGCACCTTTACGTTATATTCGCCGCTGCCCGACTGCAGTGGATATACTGCGCTGCCTGAAAGTCCGTAGTCATAAACATTATCCCCCATAGTTATTCTTACCTTAACGTTGCTGCACGAGCCTTTGTAGCTCACCTGCACAACACCGCTGGCGGCATCGGATATATCCACGGAAGCAATGTCATTTTCCAGGGTTTTTGCCCCTGTAAAGTTGCCTGTGGCAATTTTGGGAACGGTCACTTTTACAGGCTTCTCCTCAGCGCTGCTTGTCTTGGCGGAGGAAAATGTGACAGTCTCGCTGCGGATATCATATGCCGCAGTTTCACTGCTTTCGGCAGTGGTTTGTGTTTCGGGCGGAGACGTGGTTTCGGAAGTCTCTTCGGAAATTTCTGTGGAAACCTCAGAAGAGATTTCTGACATAACCTCACTTTCCGATATGCTTTCTTCCGAAACGGGATATTCCTCCGTAAGTATCTCACGGGCAGTAGTTTCGTCAATTATCTCCGTGGCAGATGCTTCTGCAGAAGTTAAAGCTGCCTCCGATAAGACATCGCTGTTATCAGCTTCGCCGCATGAGCATAAAAGAAGCGCAGCCGCAAGCACGGCAATTTTCTTTACATGCATATTGACTGCGCCTCCTTTAAAAAGCAGTGATACTGCATAAATGCAGTATCACCTGTTTGTATTATTCCATCTTATCAATAAATTCAAATCTGGGCTTGATGTTGCCGTGGTCATTTACGTCCTCAAGGAACATTTTGAGGGGGCGTACCCAGACCTTGGGCTTGTCGTATATCTGCATATACACTACCTGCTCTTCATAGGTCTCATGGTCATGAGCCACGTTCAGAACAACATAGTCGCCGCCCTTGAAATGCTTGTAATGGCCGCCGATAACGATCTTCCTGCCCTCGGGTATTCCTGCGGAGGGTGTGCCCTTGGGAGCTTCCTCCTTTACAGGCGCAGGCTCTGCCTTTACCTGTTCAACAGGCTTTTCCTCAGCCTTGGGAGCCCGGATCGCAACAGGTGCGGGCTTTGCTTCCTCAGCCTTTGCAGCTTCTTCCTTTACGGGAGCGGGAGTATTTGCGTCAACAAGGATAACGGAATGGTTCTTGGGAACAGTTACCCTTGCGCAGCCGCCGCTTACATCGTAGTGCTTGCCTGTAAGGCGGTCTGCCAGACGGGCATAGTGAGTGCCAACGTTAAAGGTATAGTCTCCGTCGCTGATGTTAAGTCCGATATAGACCACCTGACCGTCCAGCTCACGCTGATAAAGGAAGGTCTGGTTTTTCAGCTCCAGCTTCTTGTAAGAGCCTGACTGTAGTGCGGGGAACTGGCTCCTGATAGCGCCCAGCTCGCAGATATGCTCGAAAAGGGTATCATCTCTGCCGGGGATATCGTCCAGCTCCAGGCAGGGACGGATAGCCATATCCGCATCTGCGCCATTGCCCTTTGCACCCTTGATGCCGAACTCACTTCCGTAATAAACAGAGGGCACGCCGTACATGGTGTAAAGCAGAGTATAGCAGCAGTATATCCTGTCGTAATCTCTCAGATTGCTTGCCAGGCGGGCAACGTCGTGGTTATCCACAAAGTTGTACATATAGATATTGCCGTACTGACCAAGCTGATATTCGATAGAATGTGCGATCTCAAAGTAGTTGCGGTCGTTGTGGGAGGAATAAATTCCCTTGTAGCACTGGTAATTGGTAACGCAGTCAAACATTTCGGGATTTGCCCAGCGGCGGTAGTCGCCGTGGATTATCTCGCCCATGAGCCAGAAATCGGGCTTCATGCTTCTTGTAAAGCTATGTATGCGCTTGATAAAGTCATTGTCAAGGCAATCTGCGGCATCAAAGCGAATACCGTCGATATCCCATGTTTCTATCCACATTTTGACAGCGTTCAGCAGATATTCAACGACCTCGTTGTTTCTCAGGTTCAGCTTTACCAGGTCATAGCAGTTGTTCCAGCCCTCGTACCAGAAGCCGTCGTTATAAGCGGTGTTGCCGCCGAAATTAAGGTTGCAGAACCAGCCACAATATCTTGAACGCTCACGGTTGAGCTTAACGTCCTTAAAAGCAAAATGCTCTCTTCCTACGTGGTTGAAAACGCCGTCAAGGATTATCTTTATGCCGTTTTCGTGGAGAGCCTTGCAGACTTCTGTGAAATCCTCGTTTGTGCCCAAACGTGCATCTATCTTGGTGTAGTCGGAGGTATCATAGCCATGAGCCGCAGACTCGAAAACAGGGCCGAGATAAACGGCATTTATGCTCATTGCCTTAAGGTGGGGTATCCACTCTATTATCTTCTTTATCCTGTGTACCTCGCCCGAGAACTCGTCACGGGTGCGCTCGCAGCCGCAGAAGCCCAGAGGGTAGATGTGATAAATAGCAGACTTTTTGATCCATTCGGGAGAATTTGACATGATAATATCAGTCCTTTCAAATATAGGCTTGAAAGGAGACAGCCCGTCTCCTTTCTCATTCTTATACATTATATCACACAATCGTCATTTTGGCAATAGCATATTTATACAAACTGCATAATGCACAACAATGTCAAAAAAATTTTGTTACCGCACATCCCCATTTCTGCGATTATAAGGCAGCATATGGGAAAATATAATAATTATGATAATACATTCTATGAAAGGAGATCTCCTTGAAACAGAATATAAAAAAGTATTTTTTTCCCTGCCTGCTGCTGTTCCTTGCCCTGTGCCTGCTGCTGCGGCCCGAGCTGCTGTTGTCGCTGTGGCATAAGCTGTGGGGAGCGGCAGTGCCTGTTGTTCTGGGGATAATATTTGCGGCGGTCATTGACCCTGCCGTATGCACATTTGAAAAAGCGCTGGGCAGGCTGCTCAAAAAACCGTTAAAGGGCAATGGGGGGCGTTTTCTTTCCATAGCCCTTGTATATCTGCTGATAGCTGCGGTGTTCTCGGCGGTGGTGTGGATAGTCATTCCCCGCCTTATAGACAGCGCCGCCCTTTTTGCAGGCAGCATTGACGGCTATTACCGTGACCTGCGGCTGCGGTATAACAGCTCTCAGGAAGCATCATGGCTCATAACATGGCTCGACAAGCTGCTGGACTATGCCTCCGACAAGCTCCCCGACCTTTTCGGCAGAACATTCAGCGCCACTGCCGATTTCCTGAAAAGTGCGGCAAATGTGCTGCTGGGGCTGGTGCTTTCCGTCTATTTTCTTGCAGGGAAAGAGCATATACTTGATTTTATCCGCAGCGGGGCAAGGTCGGCAATGTCCCCCAAAAGCTTCAGGAAAGCAGCACGGGTAATATCCGCCGTCAACTGCTCACTGGTGAACTTCATCAGCGGTCAGCTGACGGAAGCAGTGGTGCTGGGAACGCTCTGCTTCTGCGGAATGGTGGTGCTGGGCTTTGAATATCCCCTGCTCATAAGCACAATAATCGGCGTAACGGCGCTTATCCCCGTGGCAGGAGCGTTTATCGGAGCGATACCCTCAGCTCTGGTGCTGTTTCTGGTAAAGCCCTCATCTGCACTGTGGTTCATCGTGTTCATAATCGTGCTCCAGCAGCTTGAAAATAACCTTATCTATCCAAAAGTCGTGGGAAAAAGCGTGGGAATGCCATCGGTGCTCATACTCATCGCCATAATCGCAGGGGCGGAGCTGGGCGGTGCGGCAGGCATAATGCTGGGAATCCCTCTGCTATCGGCAGTGTATATGCTCATTAAGGAGAGCATTGAGGAAAAGGCTTAACCGTGCTTTATCTTCTGCGGGATAATTGACATTGCAAATCATAAATGTTATAATATTAAAAACAGCGTTTTCAAAAGGAGGCTGCCATATGAAAATAAAAACATCAATTATCACCGCACTGTGCCTTGCCCTCATGCTATCGGGCTGCGCAGGCAATAACGATTCCCCTGACGAAACATCAGAGACAACGGCAGCGGAAACAACCGTGCAGACATCTGACGAAACAGCGTCCGAAACTGCCGTTTCGGAGGAAACCACCGCACCCGAAACAAAGTTCACCACAAGCAATAAACCAAGCGAAAACACTTGCCCAATCGAAGGTCAGTGGGTAATGAGCGGCGCAGAAGACGGCGCACATTTTACAGTTGACAGCAAATGGAACTACACCGCATATTATGACGGCGGCGCTGTGGAGTCACAGGGAACAGTGGCTTTTGACGGCAATACCTACACATTTTCCGATGAAAACGGCGAGTTTGCGTCATTCTTCCTCAGTTCCCCCACACGCCTGAGCATGAACAGCCGCCTGAATATATCCTACCTGCGCATGGACAACGTTATGATGGGCATTCGTGACATCTGCGGCACATGGTACGAGGACGGAAACGCCGAAAACAATACCCTTACGCTTTACTCCAACGGCGACTGGGAATACACCGCCCCCGACGGAACCGTCACCGCAGAGGGAACATTCAACATCATAAGCGGCGATCCCTCGGATATTGCCGTTGAGCTTACCGCAGACAATATCGCCGCAGACGTGTATCTGAACGATAGCGTTTTATCCGCAAGCATATTTGACGATACCCTCGGCGGGAAGCGTGAAGCACAGTTCACCCGTGAATTTGACGAAAGCTCCGTTGATGTACCCGTGCTTATGAACGGCGTGCGCTACACAGGAATGACCCCGGAACGGAACGATTCGGGCTACAAGGGCGGATATTTCTACGCTGACAAGACCCAGGACGGGGCAACCGTTATATCAAACGTGTGCATCAATACTGCCGAACTTACGGGCGACAATGACGATGAGCTTATGCTTGCCGCCGCAAAGGATATCAGCGGAAGCGAGTGCGAGGGCTATACAGCAGCGCTTGACGATACGCTTACCGCACATTTCGGCTATGATACATATATCGCAAAGTTCAGTGCAGACGGCAGCGACTGGTACATGATGATGTTCAGCGCATATGACAATATCTATGCTTTTTCCTTTGCGGTAAAATCGGATTTTTCTGACGGAATGTATGATGTATTTTATTCCGGCGCACAGATGACGGAGCTTTCCGAGCCAACTTCCGTGGGATAATAAAAAGGCATTGAACCCTGTGCAAATAAACATAAATGCGGACAAATAAGAAAGTCCACTTAACGAAAAAGGCTGCTACATCTTGTGCAACAGCCTTTTTGTTATTCACTCTCAAACTTATATCCGCCTATGACCCTTACCGCTCCCGTTGCGTCGTTTGCGGTAAAGATATTGCCAAACCCGCAGGAAGCAAGGATATTTTTCACGTCCTCCGCCTGCTCCGAGCCTATCTCAAATATCATAAGTCCGTCTGCGGCAAGCACCTCGCTCCACAGCCTTGCTATGACACGATAGAACTGCAGACCGTCAACGCCGCCGTACAGCGCCTTATGCGGTTCAAAGGTAACTTCCTTTTGCAGCTCTGCCATTTCCTGCTCCGTAAGATATGGCGGATTTGATACGATGCAGTCGATGTTTATATACTCGTCAGGCTCCTCGGGATCACGGAAATTTTCCATGATAGCTCCGTTCATCACGTCCCCACGCAGCAGCTTCACATTTGCACCGTTGCGCTTCACGTTTTCCGCAAGATACGGGAATGCGTCCCCCGAAAGCTCCACCGCATACACGTCTGAGCCTTCAAGCTCCTTCGCAAGCGATACCGCAATGCACCCGCTGCCGCTGCAAAGGTCGATGATACTGTGCTTTTCCGACTTTGAAAGGCGTTTCAGCACCTCTTCCACCAGCACCTCGGTATCGGGTCGGGGGATAAGCACGCCCTCGCCTACCTTGAACTGCCTGCCGAAGAACTCCCACTGCCCCAGAATATACTGCAGCGGATAGCCATCAGCACGCTTTTCTGCGGCGCTTATCACCTTTTTTGCAATGTCCTCAGAAACTTCATTTTCGGGGTGGATAAGGCAATTTTCACGGGTAATGCCGCCCATATCCTCCATAATGCAGAACTTGTCGAAGCTTTTGTCGGGGATATCCTTTAAAATGTCATCTAATTTTTTTGAAAGCTGTGTAACGGTCATATTTTCTTCCTTTTATCTGTTTTTTTGCCCATGCAGTATGCGCCTGCACCTATAAGAGCGGACAATGCCATAACAGCCGCCGCATATGAGCGGTTTCCGGTATTGGGTAAGCAGCCGTCTGCGGTGTCCCCGTCGGGGATATCCTCAGCAGGAACTTCCTGTTTCCACTCTTCAACTGTGTGACCAACATAACTGACAGTCTTTTCTGCCATGTTGATTATCCAGTATTTTGTGCCTATCATGCCTGTAACATACTTTCCGTCAACATATGCCATATCCTCAAAATTCACATCGAACTGAAATCTTGCAAGCTCTTCATCGGCTGACAGGTCATATTCTGCCAATGTGTTGTTATCTGCGGGAAAATCATCGGGAGAGGTCGGCTCATAAACACCAACCTCCCAGCCGGTGCTGTTATCCTTCCAATAGTACAGAATAAACTCGGAGCCGTCCTCGGTATTTACATTGATAACGTCGCTGTAGTCGATAGCATCATCTGTGTCATATTCCGCAGAAATGCAGTTGTAGCCCACGTACTGAACTGTCTGAGCTTTCACATCGACCACATAATACTTATCGCCCTCTATGCTGATAACGGGATATTCCATATTCCCGCAGCTGAAGCCGTAATCTATGGGGAAGCAATAGGAATCGTCATAATTTGCGTCAAAATAGCTGTAAAATGTATCGGGATCGCAGTTCGCAAGTGTCGGGTCTATGGCTTCGGGAAAGTCAAAGGGGGAAGTGGGGTCGGTAAAAACAATATCATAGCTCAGCCTGCCGTCCTTGACGGTAACAGTTCCCGCCGAGCCGTCAGCCATAGTCGCTTCAAAGGTGCAGTCATCATATGCTCCCGCCGAAATGCCGAAAGCAGATGTTATCATCATTGCGGTCATTGCCATAACAGATGCTGTGTGTTTCATCGTCATTCTCCTTTTTTGTTTGGTATTACCACTTGTCGTCTTCCTTATTTTCGGGGATACAGGGCTTGAGGGCTGCGATAGCTACCTCTATCTGGGGGTCGTCAGGCTCGCAGGTAGTGATGTGCTGGAGCCATATGCCCGGGGCTGAGATTATTCTTGTAAAAATATTGTCGTAACGTCCCGCAAGCTTTATCAGCTCGTAGCCGATAGATGTTTCGGGGATAAGCATGAGCAGCTGGAGACCAAAGCGAGCCCACAGGTTTTTCCACGGCAGGAACATTCCTATGATAATGCTGAGAAGCACCACAAGGAAAATAAAGCTTGTGCCGCAGCGGGGGTGGAAGCGGATCTGCTTGCGGACATTTTCCACGGTAAGCTCCAGCTCCGCCTCATAGCAGGCGATGGTCTTGTGCTCTGCGCCGTGATACTTAAAGGTCTTATGTATCTCCTTCATGTGGGAAATGAGCCACATATAGCCCACCAGCAGCGCCACCTTGATGATGCCCTCAAAAACGGTCTTGCACCAGTCGGGAGCGCCCAGCAGTCCCAGAGGGAGTGACAGCAGCGCAGGGAAAAACTTGAACGCACAAACGCAAAGTATCATCACCACAACGCACACTACAAGCATTATAGTGTTCATGACTTCCTTGCCGTTTTCGCCCTCGATCTTGGATTCGAGCCACTTGTAGGGTCGTGTCTTGCTGAGCCACTGTTCGAATTTTGAAGGCTCGTCGTCATCATCATCGTCATCGGCGTCAGCCTGCTTTTCGGCGGACTTCATGGTGCATTTCATGCCGTCTATAAGGGAGATGGCAAAGTTGAAGCAGCCTCTGATAAAAGGCGTTTTAAGGTACCAGGGAGCAGTCTTGCCGTTGCGTATCTTCCATGTCTCCACGTCAATAGAGCCGTCAGGCATACGGCACGCCATGGCAGAGGTGTCTATTCCCCTCATCATAACGCCCTCAATAAGAGCCTGTCCGCCTATTTTCGATTTGAATTTCTCGTTTTTTTCGCTTTTTTTGCTCATTGCAATTTCCTTTCAAGATCAGTTCTTCTGTATCAGATAGAAGTTATTCCTTACCTCTGTCATGGTCAGGAGAAGATTATCCTCAGTGTCGCCGAATTTTACCATATACACCGCATTATCATCGGAAGCGGCAGCGGTGTAGCCTTCAAGGGACCTTTGCGCCGCAGAATCACGGGTGCATACCAGTATCCTCATAAGCTCAAGGCGGCTTTCGGCAAGCCTGCTGTTGAATTTGTAAAACACCTTTTCGCCTGTCACGCTGTCCGTCTTGACTGTCACAAGCCCCTCCCACCGAACGGGAAGCATAAAGGCATAGCCCTTGTCCGCCTCGGTAAGGGAAGCGTATTTTTTCACCACGGTATAGTTTTCAAAAACGTTCCAGTTGGTGATATACTGTGCGTCCGAAGGGTCACGGTAGCCGGGGAATGCCTCTCTCTGGGGAATCTCCACAATGCCGTCGCCGTCGATATCGCAGCAGTACAGCCCCTGAGAACGTGTGGTCATTACAGGGATATCCGAGCCTGAAAGGTTTGCGGGGTTTCTCAGCTCGCCGTTTACGCAGTAGATTATCTCGGTGGAGAGGTTTCCGCTGACCGTCAGCCCGTCAATGAACAGAGCGGGAGTATTATTGCCGATATATCCCCCGATAACGGAAGGCAGATCGGCTGTGCTTTCGCTCAGGTCAACGGTGCTTGTGCATTCCGTGCCATTTCCCCTGTCGGTCACAAGGGAAACATAGGCGGCATGGTTCTCGTTATTGCAGTTTATGACCGCAATATCCTCGCTGCCGTCGCCGTCCATATCCATGTTCATGGTCTTGTAGTAGGTCTCGGTGTATTCGGTGTTAAGCACACCGTCACCCAGGCTGTATATTTTCAGTGTTTTTTCCGTGGGGGTCATATATCCGTAGCCTATCGCCATGCGAACTCTGCCCGTGCCTCCAAGGTCGGCAAAGAACACCTGCTCAATGTACGAGCCTGCTCCCGCATGGTCATACACCGAACGCCAGCCGTTATTTTCACGGTGAAGTATATTCACCCTGACGCTGTTTTCCGAATCATCGGTATCGTCATAGAACACCACTGCTTCATCGGCACCGTCCATGTCAAGGTCATAGAACACAAAAGCGGAACGGTATGCTCCCCCTCTGGGATATACAAGTGAGATATTGCTTCCTGCCGAGGCGGTGAGAGCGGTATATATGGCCTTCTGCTCGTCGGAAAGCATGGGCGGCAGAAGCAGTGTGTCCACCGATGAACCGATGCCGCAGCCCGTAAGCAGCGCTCCGGTCAGCACCAGAGCCGCAAGCCTTGTTTTTTTCATATTCATATGCAGTATTCCTTAAAAAAGGGCGCACAGGCAATATCCGCCATGTACGCCCCTGTAATTTTTTGCTGTGACGGACAAGCACAGAGCCGAATTACTCGTCGATGCTCTCCATCTGCTGAAATTCCTTGCTGATAGGTGCCTTGCTCCAGCGGCGCTTGCCGAGGTTGAGCTTTGGCATGATGCGGTAAACGTATGTGCTCCAGAAAACCGCAACGATAGTTATTGTCATGAACACGATGCCCACGTCCGATATCTCGGGAATGGACATATCCAGTCTGTCATCATAGTTTGTGGGGATAAGGAGAAGAATGTATCTGGGAATTACCGATACAGCCGCAAGGGTAGATGAAACATATCCCATAAAGCACATCCAGAAGCGGGTGTTTTTCTTTTCCATACCGTTAAAGAACCTTGCCGTGCAGAGGAAGAACACTACAGCGGTCATATAGGAAAGCATCTGATATACAAGTCCCGAATATGTGCTGAGAGCTGTGTTCAGGGAAACCATCTTGAATATCTCCACAGTCTTCCAAACGGCATAGGTGGAAAGCGCTGCGCAGTTTGCGTGTGAAAATCCCACGCCGTTGAAGATGTTTATGGCAATGGAAACGAATGTGAGCACAACGAAAAGCATCAGCAGGTGGGTAAAGAACATACCCAGATTATAGCCTGTGAGCTTGTTGAAGTCCTCAGCCTCTTCACGGGGAAGGGTCTTCATATACTCGGTGTTCTTGTGAACAAGGTTAATGAAGTCAAACACTATCTGTACAGCCACAAGGAGTGCCATGAACAGCGAGCTGTAGCCTGCTGCGTGGGGGATCTTCTTGTTGAGCCTGTCATATCTCAGACGCATGGGGTTGATAAGGATACAGGAGCTTATTACCTTATCCCTTGCATTGCCCCAGATAAGAATGGCGGCTATTATCGCAAAGCCCGGTATCATGACAAGCAGCGGATAGTTTTTCATAAACGACGGGTCAATGTACTTGCCCCTGTCAAAGTCCATATTGGAGAAAAGCTGGACAGTACGTGCCGCTACCGCAAGCACAAGCACTATAACATATACGATAAGGGAAGCCTTTTTGTTGATAGGCGCCCTTTTATTTGCTTTGGCTGTATTTTTGGCTCTCTCGAGAGCGTCGCTGTCACTGTGGCTGATCTTCATCTTGCCCATAGTCCGACCATTCCTTTCGGCAGAGGAACTGCTCTGCAATGTCTTTATTTTAATGTTCGTGTGATCCCTGATAATATACTCATTCTTCTGCGGCTGTTATGCCCCTTTTCTGCATAATGCTTACAGCGCCGCAATATATATACATTGTACAATAAAATTAACTTTATGTCAAGTATGTTTTATCTAAATTTATTCACTGTTTTTGTGGTTTAATATCAAGAAAATCAGTGATCACATAAGAAACCAAGGGTAATGTGCTTCTCATAATGAAAGGACGGTAAACAAAAAATGAAAAAATTTATAAAATCAGTTATGCTCTGGTCGGCTGTGATATGCCTTATCCCCTTTGCCGCCAACGCTGATAATGCCAGATCAGCCGAAAAAGCCGCTGAGCTGTCAGCCGTCGGCTCAGAGGGCATAAGCGACGCATCGCAGCTGATACTGCCCACGGACAAGCTGAAAATATACACATCAAACGGGATACGCACAGTCACCGTTGAGGAATACACCGTCTATGCCGTTCTTGAAGAGGTACCATACATAATGGACACGGAAGCCATGAAAGCACAGGCGTGTGCCGCCAGGACATACGCCGTCCGCCGCATACTTTCGGGAGAAGATCCCTCAACAGGGGCGCACATCACCGATGACGGCGACAAATATCAGATTTGCCTTACCGACGTGCAGGCACGGGAAATATACGGAGAAAGCTACTCCGCAGCCATATCCGCAGCCCAAAGCGCCGCCGAAAGCACCTGCGGAGAGGTGATAACCTATCACGGAAGCCCTATCTCAGCACCATTCCACCTCTCCTCGGGGGAATACACTTTGTCTGCGGAAAGCGCATGGGGCAAAGCATTTCCATATCTTGTGCCCGCAAAAAATCCCGAAGCCGCCGTTTTCTGCAGTGAAAAAACATTCACCTCTGCAGAGCTTCGGGCAAGGATATCTGCCGATTTTCCCGCTGCGGGAGAGCTTGAACACATCGCTCTCACCCACATTGACGGCACGGAAGCCGTCTCGGAGGCAAGCCTTTGCGGCATAACCGTCAGCGGGGAGGACATGGCACGCATATTGTCCCTTGAAAGCAGTGCCTTTACTGTCAGTGAAGAGGGTGACACATACATCTTCACCGTCACAGGCAGCGGGCATCTTGTCGGCATGAGCATAGCAGGCGCCGATGCCATGTCGCAGGACGGCTGCGGATATCGTGATATACTTGCTCACTATTACACGGGTACTGAGGTGAAAAGGGTGGTTTATGGGGAGTGAGAAGTTTATACCTGCTAATAATTCTTTATAAAACTGCACACCAATCAGCCAAAGAACACCAAATTAAAGAACTGAGTGGAGCCCAAGTATGTAAACATAGCTATAGAAAAATGTGCAAACAGATAAACGGCTAACATCTCAGAGCCAAGCAAAACTAACAGCAGATACTTGATATCGAAACGCCAGACCACAAATGAGAGGGGCGGCGGTGAAAGGTACGAAACAATATTCAATACAGGAGATAAACAAAAAGTTAAAGACAAACTGTAAAAGCGGGCTTAGTGGGGGTGAGAGGGTAGGGAAAAGGAGTGCAGAGAAGAAACCGTAGGAGAGAGGGGGGAATGCCCGCTTTTGTTGGGTTTTGGTTTCCTCCCTCTCTCCTTAGGTGTCTCCTTTGCATGGTACGGACTTTATAAAAATGAAACGTTAGTTTGACCGTACCTGTGCCTTGCGGCGGAAACCAAAATTGCCATTCCTGTCGGAATGTCTCTTGGTTTCAAGCCGCCTGCATGAAATAGACTTTGGTTCATATTGATAGAAAAAATTCATTTGCAAGATTTTGAATCCTCGGTGCAGGCGGCTTATAGGATTTTTAATCATTCGGCTAACAGTTTTATCATTTCTGCCGTCAGCAAACGGGTTTCGCAGGTAAACGTAGTTTACCACTGCGGCAACAGCGACCAGATGGCTCTGCCCTCAGTGGACTTCCTAAACCCTTTGCCTTGTGCTTATTTGTGCTGATTATTTTGATAGTGCTTCTGACTTTTGGATCACTTATCCGTACTTTCCTGATTTTCCTGCTTTATACCCAGTCCTCTTTCCATATAGTCCTCTATACTGAAGTATTTTTCCCTTATCTCCTTGGACTTTTCCATTTGTCTTGCATATAAGGGCTTTGCGTCGGGACGCTTCAGATATTCCTCCTCCAGCCAGTCCAGCATCTGCCTATGCCCCTCCTCGCTGAGGGGAAATTCTCTCATCTCCACGCCCTCGCTCTTGTCTATGCACTTATCCCCTGCCCATATATATGCTCTCAGGGACTTATCCCCCTCCTTGGGGCAGTTGGGGACGACCTTATAGTTAAAGTCCTTTTCCGAGGCGCTTCCCGTAAAAATGCCCTTTTCGCCGAAAACGAAAAATTTCGGTATCTCAAAGTATTTTGAAGCCGATGAACCCATTTTTTGCTCCTTTATTCAGTGCAAAGCCTCAGAATGGCTTCGCAGTATATCTCGATATCCTTTTCCAGCTCATACAGTCCGATAAACTCGTCCGCTCCGTGCATATGGTTCTCGTCCGACCATTCTGCGCCGAAAGCCACGCCGTTTTTCGTGTCATGTACATATGTGCCGCCGCCTATTGCAAGGCATTTGCTCTCCTTGCCCGTACAGTCGGTATAAACGGAGAGCAGTGTCTTGACCATTTCGCTGTTCTCGTCCGCACAATGAGGCTCGCTGACGATTATTTCTTTTCCTGTCATGCCCATATCTGCGGCAGCGGCTGCCATTTTTGCGGAGACCTCCGCTCCCGTAACGGAAACAGGGAAACGGCTGTCGAAGCCTGCGGTAAGTGTGCCGTTTTCAAGGAAAAGTCTGCTGAGGACAAGCGTAAGTGCGCCCGATTTTTCGTCGGAGCGGTCAAGTCCTGCCGATTTTCCGTCGGTCTCGCCGTATGGGAAATACTTTGCCAGACCGGATAAAGCTTTCTTAACGCTGCCCTCTGCCAGATCAAGGCTGCTGAGCAGAGATATGAGCGCCGTTACCGCATTTCTGCCCTCTTCGGGAGTGGAGGCGTGAACGCCCTTGCCCTCCACATTTATCCTGATATTGTCCGTGCCGTCTATTTTTTCAAGGGTGAACAGCACATCGCAGTCTGCCTTTACCATAGCCGCCTCGATATCGTCCTCGGAAATGCCTGCAACTATTGCCTGAGCGGTCTCGGGAACGGCGTTATAAACGCTTCCGCCCTTTATGGAAACGATATTCTTATCATCGGAACAGCAGCTCATATCGTACCTTATCATGCCCTTTTCGATGCTGATAATGGGGAACTCGCCGTCGGGAGTGAACAGCATTGGTGGGAAGCTTTCCTTTGAGGTGTAATATTCCATATCCGTAGAACCGTTTTCCTCGTTGCTGCCAAGGATAAGGCGGAAGTTTTTGTTGACCTTTATGCCGCTGTCCTTTATCATCTTCATGGCAGTGATAACAGCCGCCGCAGGGCCTTTGTCGTCAATGGCGCCTCTGCCGTAGATGCGTCCCTCTCTTATCTCGGGCTTAAATGGGTCGGAGGTCCACTTCTGTCCGTCGGTGGGAACCACGTCAAGGTGACAAAGTATGCCAAGCTCCGCATTTCCGCCGCCGAAATCTGCGGTTATGGCGTGGTTATCAAAGTTGCGGACGATATATCCCTCTTTTTTAAGGAAATCCTCCGCAAAGGCAAGGCAGTCGGCGCAGTCCCTGCCGTAGGGCATACCCTCCTGAGCTTCGGCAGCCACGCTCTTGTGGGCGATAAGCTCCTTTAAAAGCTCCACAGCATAATCAAGGTATTTGCCTGCTTTTTTCGATATTTCGTTTATCATAATTCTCATTCCTTTATAGAAAAATCGTTCATTTTCCTGCCTGTATATTGCACGGCGATCCTGCTTTCGGGGCTTATATCGCTAAGATACAGCACCGCAAGGAATATCCATTCAAGGGGCTTCATCACTATGTAGATGATATCCGCCCGAAGCTTTGTGGTAATGTGCTTTGAAAGAGGATAGCCGTAATTATCGTAAATATATCTCACAAGCCTGTGGAAGCGTGGTGTCTTTTCCTCGATGACCTGCTCAAAGGCATTTGCCACGCACAGCTGACGGTTAACTCCAATCTTCACGCCCTGACGGACTCCCAGTCGGGTAGGCTTCACAAGCTTTTCGTGACCGTTCACCGCCACGGTGCAAAGGTAATGACCTGTGTAATGCTCGGGCGGCGGAGATATCATCGTTGAATAAGTCCAGTCGGAGGTCTCGGTGAACGCCTTTATTATGCCCCATGGTCCCTGACCCAAGAAGATACATATGATGATAAGGACTCCCGTAAGGGGTATCAGGCAGATGATAGGGAACCACATCCAGCCAGACGCTTTTGAAAGCACATTCACCGCCCACACGCCAAAGACGCTGTTGGGGTGTATATCATTCTCCCTAAAATAAGCGAGGTATCTTTTCACATTGCCGCTGATGATGCGCACCGCCATAAGGAGATAATTCAGCACATACGTCAGCAGGAACAGAATATAAATACCAACTCCATTTTGGTTAAATACACCACCTATAAGCTGTGATGTGTAGAAAGCACACAGCACTATACCGCCGTATATACCGCCGATGCAGAACGCACCCACAAGCGGCGGCAAAAGCTTTTCCCGCCCTGCGATCATCATGCAGGCAATGGGCAGCGCAGCATATAACACCAGCGACAGCACATAGTCCGATGAAAACGGCTCATGGAGTATGGAAAAGAGATCTCCGCCGATTATCACAGGCTCATCCCAATGATAGCTGCTTATAAGCTTGATCATCACAGCCGTAAGGCAAAAGCCGAGCAGCAGTGTGGCAATGTCCTTTTTCCTGCGGTTTTTCACCTTGTCCTTTTTGGGCGTAAGGCTTATGATGTTCCATACAGTCATTGCTGCGGGCAGACCGAAAATAACCAAGCAGATAATTGCCAGGAATATAAAGCCGACTATGGTGTTGATAATATTGTTGACGTAATACATTGTCAGTTCCCCCTTTTATCCGATTATAGCATAGCAATTCTTAAATGTCAATACATTTATATCGAATTTCAATATTTATTTTCGGATAAAAGGAAAGATCAATGACTTTATTACTTCACAGGCGAAGCCTCCAGCCACTTTTCGGCAGCCTCGGCAACAGTCCTGAGGGCATTATTGCCAAAGGGAGTATCAAGCCCCGCAGCGGCAACAAGTCCGTCAAAGGTCTCGGTTCCGCCAAGGTCAACAAGCTTCATATAGCGGGTAAGAGCCTCGCTCCTGTCCCTCTGCATAATAGCCCAGAACTCCAGAGCAACGGTCTGTGCAAGGCAGTAATCAATATAATAGAATGGGCGCTCGTAGATGTGGGTCTGTCTCTGCCATGCTCTGCCCTCGCCGTAGAAAGGTGAGCCGTCCAGGTCTATCCATGGCATATACAAAGCGGTCAGGCGCTTCCACTCGTTTATCCTGTCCTCGGGAGTATATTCGGGGTGCTCATAAACTGAGTGCTGGAAGTGATCGACCATTGCGCCGTAGGGAATGAACTCTATAGCGTCCGCCAGATGCTTATAGCAGAACTTGTCCGCTCCCTCGCCGAAGAAATCATCGGCGCTTGCCCAGCCGAAGAACTCCATGGTCATAGAGTGTATCTCGCAGGATTCAAGAGTAGGCTGCCTGTTGTCGGTGGGGAACATATGGCGGGTGGTGTATGCCGCAAAGGCATGGCCTGCCTCGTGAGTGATGACCTCAACATCGCCCTGAGTGCCGTTGAAGTTTGCAAAGATAAAGGGGCTTTCAAAATCGGGCAGCTCGGTGCAGTAACCGCCTGCCGCCTTGCCCTTTCGGCTGAGAACGTCCATCAGCCCGTTTTCCATCATAAAGTCAAAGAACTCCGCTGTTCTGGGGGAAAGCTTGTGGTAAAATCTTCTGCCCGCTTCCAGAATATCCTCGGGAGTGCCCTTGGGAACGGCGTTGCCGTCACGGTAGGTTATGGCGGTATCGGCGTACTTCATGGGATACGATACGCCCAGTCTTGCCGCCTGACTGCGGTACAGCTTATCGGCAACGGGCACGATATACTTGATGACCGCATTTCTGAACTTAGCCACGTCCTCGGCGGTATAGCAGTTTCGGTTCATGTTCAGGTAGCCCAGAGGAACATAATTTTCAAAGCCCATTTTCTTAGCCATAGCGGTGCGGATCTTTACCATATCGTCGTAAATGCGGTCAAGCTGCTCCTCATGCTCCTTGTAAAATGCGCTTTCGGCTGCCCATGCAGCGTGACGGACATTGTCATCGGGAGACTGCTTGTAGGGTGAAAGCTGGGAAATGGTCAGCTTCTTTCCGTCAAAATCTATCTGAGCGGAAGCAATGAGCTTCTCATACTCGGTGGAAAGCTTGTTATCCTCCTGCATTTCGGGGATAATTTCGGGAGAAAAGCTCTTCAGGAAAATATCGGTGTTGATGAACATTACCCTGCCGAACTTCTTTTCCAGCTCGGGGCGGAAAGCGCTCTTTGCAATGACCTCCGCAACGGTCTGGGCGTACTGGACGAAATCGGGGTTTGCGCTGTCGAAAAACTCGTTTTCTTCATCGTAGAACTTGTCCTCGGTATTGATGGTGTGGCGGATATAGCAAAGGCTGTTCATGGTGGCAAAGGAAGCCGCTGCCTTATCCCAGTCAAGATAAGCGTTTGCAGCCTCATCGGCATTTGCGGCGTTCTTTATCCTGTCCGCAGCGCTTTCTGCCTCCGCTTTGAGCTTGTCCATATCGGGGCGGACGTACTTCATTTCTGAAAATTTCATTGTTATCTTTCCTTTCCTGTCAGGTCGCTGACCATTTTTTCGGGTGAATTTATAAAGTGCTTCATTATATTATAATGGGAAGTTTTTACGTATTCTGTCTTATTTATGCCCTTTTCGGTAATTTCATAAACATCTGCATCGGGAAGAGCGCTTATTATCACCGAATGGGTGGCGATTATCAGCTGGGAATCGTTCCTTGCCAGCTCATACAGCCTTGCAAGCAGTGCCATCTGAGCCGTGGGAGAAAGTGCCGCCTCAGGCTCGTCCAGAATGTACAGTCCATGACCTCGAAAGCGGTTCATTGCCAGCGCCATAAAGCTCTCGCCGTGGGACTGCTCATGGAGTGACACTCCGCCGTAGCCGTCTATTATAGGCGGACTTGCCGCAGGGATATTGTCAAGCCGTTCTATCTCGCTGGCGACGTTATAAAAGCTTTCCGCACGCAGAAAAAAGCCGTCCTTGGGATATCCGCCCCGTGACAGTTTCAGGGCGCCGTACAGCTCCGAGTGGGAGTTATAGGTGGAAAATGAAAAATTCCTTGTTCCGCCCTCGGGGTTAAACCCGTATGCTGCGGCGATAGCTTCAAGCAGTGTGGATTTTCCTATGCCGTTTTCGCCCATGAAAACGGTTATTCGCTTTTTAAACCCGATGCCTCTGTCAAAAAGCTGTGCCACTGCGGGGATACTGCGCAGATAGGTTGGGCACTTCTTTTTATCGGCTGTGACCTTACATATATAGAGATTATTGTCAAAAGAAAAATCGGTATCCGTCATACAAGTACCTTTCCTGACCTGATATGCTGAGTGTCATTATTATTTTACCGCTTTTCGGGTGATTAGTCAACATTAACATGGGGGTATGGGTTTGCCATTTGTGCATTGGTGCTGAAATCGAAAAGTTTATTTGTCCGTACCTGCGCCAAATGGCTCCGCCCTTTGGAAACCCGCAAGCCTTTCGGGAAAAAGGCTTGACCTAACCCTTTGCCTTTTATTGGCTTTGTTGTGTCTCCCCCATTTTCATCATAATATCCCCATAAAACTCCTTACCTTTATATCTGAACTCGGCTGTGCCGTTATATTTCTCCACCGTCGCTTTTATTGACGGTATTCCCGTTCCCATTCCCTTATGCTTTGTTGACATAAAGCTTCCGTTCTTTTCCTTAACATTGCCGTCAAAGCTATTGGTGGAAACTATGTATATATACGGCTCCTCGCAGACCACCGAAAGCTGATGATATCTCTCCCCTGTCTGTGCTGTCATGCAGCCGTCAAGTGCGTTTTCCACCACATTTCCCAGCACGCTGCACAGGTCGGGCTGGGATATTCCCGCATCGTCGGGCAGCTGTATCTTCCAGCTGAGCTTTATCCCGTTCTGCTCCGCCCACTGACCGTAGTAGTTGAGCAGTGCATTTACTGAATTTATCCTGCAATAGTCGGTAAGCCCCACCGGCATCTGTGCTTCATACTCGGCAAGATATTTTTTGAGGGTATCATAGTCCTCCTCCGCTGCAAGGGTATTCATAACGTGTATCGACTGTCTGAAATCGTGGCGGAGCTTCCTTGTTTTCTCGATATAGTCCTGAAGTCTTAGATATCTGCTTTCCTGCATTTCCAGCATTCTTGCCTTTGCCTTGGTCTGCTCGTTCTGATAGATGCTCATTGCCGCATAGTAGAATATGACCATAAGGAACATTAGCAGCAGAAGCATTGCGGTTATTATCATAATTGCCAGGAAGAACATTCTGCCCACATACATATTCCTGTAATAGACAGGCTCTATGCTGTAGTTTATCATCAGCATGACCAGTGACACGGGGATAGTCAGTCCCCAAACCTTTTCGCTGGTCTGGTGCTCTATAAGCTCCGAGCCTTTTACGCAGAGGGGATAGCCTATCACTGCGGACAATATCAGCGTAAGTACAAGTGAAAAGATATTTGCCTCCATGCTGTAATTTTCCAGCAGTCCGTCGGGGTGTAGGTAAGCGTCATACATAACGGAATACACCGACGGGAACGACATAAGGTTGCACACTCCCACGAACACCGCCAGCGTCTGCATTTTTCCCGTTGTGACCGTTCCCCTGAACATGATATAAAACAGTATGAGCGCAGGAATGAGCAACGTATTTATGGACAGCCCGAACCTGAGGCACAGAAATGCCATTACGGGCGACAGCACCAGAAGTATGCCAAACTCCCACAAAAGTATCTTTTTCAGCGAGAACCGCAGCTTTTTCACCATTGGCAGGTAGCACAATATCGCTGAGGGAAAGATTATAAAAAACTGGGAGACCATTTCCAGAAAGCTTCTGACAGTCATTGTCTGCTCCTTTCGGCACGTATTTTTTCAAAGCGGTACTCATGCCATTTTCTGCGGATATTGCCGTACTCCCTTACCTTGATGGGTAACTTCCTGCCGTCCTTCATAACACAGCAGCCGTCCTCTATATCCGATATGCAGTCCATATTCACCGCCGTGCCACGGTTTATGACCATAAAGCTCTCCACGCCCTCAAAGGCATCGGAAAATGATGCAAAGGAGCCTCTTATCCTGTGCTCCTCCCCGTCTGAGGTGATGAGGATTATGTAATGGTCGGCGCTGTATGCGCACACAAAGCTGCTGCATGGCAGCACAAATTCCTCTCTGCCGTTTGTGAGCCTGATATTCTCTGTGCTGTCGGAACGGGTGATATCGTTCATGACCCTTTCCAGCCGCTCGTAGGTCACGGGCTTTAAAAGGTAGTCAAAGGCATGACAGGCAAAGGCGTCGGACATATGCTCAGATGACGATGTAAGGAACACCAGAACATACTTTCTGCCGCTTTCCCAAAGCTTTTTTGACACTTCCACGCCGCTTATGCCGTTCATGTAGATATCCATGAAAATAAGGTCAAAATCCTCTTTTTCAAAGGCTTCAAGGAAGCTTTCTCCCCCTGAAAAAAAGGTAATATCCATATCATGCCCCGTTTTGACCGAATATTCTTTAAGGAAGCCTTCAAGGAGTAGGGCTTCCGACTGCATATCATCGACAACAGCAGTTTTCATAAGCATTACCGTCCTTTTCTGCGTATTATTTTAGTGATATTAAATATTTTTTGCCTTAAATGCAACATATTTTTAGATTACTGTTTGATTTTTACGACAAAAATATGACGTTTACGTCAAGAGTATTGAAATCAGTCAAAAAATACGTATAATGATAAAAGTGCTTTAATGGTTCTGAAATCACACACATATGAACACATACAGAGCAACACCACTCAAGGAGAATAAAACATATGAAAAAAACTCTTATTTCCGCTCTTGCCATAATGCTGGCACTGTCCGCATTCACAGCCTGCGGTGGAGATGACAGCACGTCCTACGATGATTCTGCCGACGCAGAAAACGCAGCAGAGGTACAGGACGCTGAGTACGACAGCAGCGACGACACAGACGAAGCTGACACCGAGGAAGACACCGAGGAAGACACCGAAGCAGCAGATGAGAGCACTGACGAGCTGGGCGATGCAGTCCAGGAACTGGCAAACGCTCTTGACGGCACACTCTGGGTCGGAATGAACCCCGATTATGACTGCTATGCGCTGGGCTTCAACGGAACATACGTATATTTCGCAGCTAATGACGGCTCATCTATCGAGGGTTACTGGGCTATAAGCGACCAGAACCTTTACATCTACAGTGACGAAGCAAATACCGAGCAGCTCGCAGAGATACCCTGGAGCTACGACAGTGAGAACAGCGTTCTCGTGCTCAACAACAACGCCGTAATGGCTCAGACAGACAGCTACTCATTCGATCAGGCAGCGGAAGCTGTTCAGCAGATGGCAGCTGCGTGCAAGGTAGGCGAATACCTGCAGGGCACATACTGGGCAACTGTCGGCGATGGCTCTGCAGAGGCTCTTCATATTACAGACAGCACACTTGAAGCAGTAACAGTTGAGTCTGACGGCTCAGCATCTACTTCCGAGTTCATCTGGGGCATTGACTACAACAACATTTATCTTTATGACTCAGACTATGCGCTCCAGGGCGCACTGGACTGGCAGATCTCCGATGACGGCTCTGCTCTCCAGCTCACAACACCCGATGGAATAGCTTCCATATACACTCAGCTCACCGAGGAAGAGGCTGACGATGTAGTAAACTACATGCTTAGCCTTATCGGCGGCTGACATCAGACCTCCTGATTCCCCTAACCGAATCCCTGTGCTGCCCACAGCAGTGCAGGGGTTCGGTTTTTATTTTACTGCTTTTCGGGGGAATAGTCAAGGTTGAAGGCGGCTTTTTCATATGCGCTCACAGACAAAAGGGCTGCTGCGATATGCAGCAGCCCTTGCTGTATCAGTCAATATAAAACGAAACTGCTCCGCTGTCATCTACATTAAATGTAACAAAATCGGTATAGCTGCTGTTTCCGAAGATATCCTCTATGCAGAAGCTGTACAGATAGTCCGCTGAGGGCAGGAAGTTGTCATACACCTTTGTATCGCCGTCATATACGTACTCGTCACCTGTCATATCGTCCACATACTCGCCGTTTTCGTCATATGTGTAATATACGGGAGTGATAACATCGCCCTGCCGGAGCTTTCTTACGGTCTTGTCTGCCTGACCGTTCTCGTCGATGCCGTCCCATGTGCCGAGAATAAAGTTATCGTAGCCGTCATCGTGATACTGCATCTTTATTCGCAGGTTGGTCTGCTCGCCGTTGAGAAGAATTGGTGCTGTATAAATGTCATAGTCCTCGCCCTCTTCAACGATGTATGCAGCAAGTACCTGACCGTCGCCCAGCATATACCAGAGGCCGTCGAACTTATCCTCGACTGTGCCGTTGTCCCAATCTACATTAACATAGTTATCGAGACCCAGCTCATATAAATAGCCGTTTTCCTCATCAACATAGAAAACAGAGCAGTAAACGCCGCTTACATTGTCAATGCTGCCGCTGTCGAGGGTAAAGGTGAATGTGCCCTCATCATTGAGATAAGGTCCCTCGGCAAAGTTGATGCTGCTGTCATTATCGGTAAAGCTCAGTCCGCCGCCTATAAGGTCATCAAGATATGACCAGAAATCGGTCTCTTCCCAGCTTTCGTCGTCCCAATAGCCGTTCTCTTCGTCAAGCCACATATCGTCGCTGTAGCCGTCAATGCTGCCGTTGGCGGAGCCGTATGCCATTTTATCCACAAAGCTCATATACTGGGGGCTTACGCAGATATCCTTGAAGATATTAAGCTCCTGTGAGCCTTCAATACTGAGGGGATAATATGTTGAAAGTCCGTTGGAGCCGTATTCATCATCGCCGTAAACGTTATATACCACAGCGTCATTCAGAGCGTCCATAACTGCCTGAGCCTCGCTGTCGCCGCAGGCGGACTTGAACAGCTCGCCCAGATCCACCATATTTGTATAGCCCTCGGACTTGTTGTTGCCGCCGTAATTCTTGGCTTTTCTTATGGAGCGGACCATGCCCGAAAGATTTGAGCTGTCGTCCGAAGCGCCGTTCATGGAAGCAGCAGCGTTGTTTATGGCAACGATAAGCTTATCTATCTTTGAAAGGTCGGTAACGGACAATGTTGCTCCCGCTTCCTCGTCGGAAGCTGCGCAGGAGTCATAGAAGCTGTCCGCAGCCACCTTGCCCACCTGTGCGCCTGTGCAGCCGGGGTTCTCGTCCAGATATCTGCCTATCTCGGTGTAATCCCAGCCACGTCCCGGCTCGGTCTCCTCGGAGGCAATCATATATCTTGCGTGAGGAACAAGGACATTTGCGGTCTCAACCGTTGCCATAAGGCAGGCATCAAAGCCCACGAACTCGAACTTGTCGGTCATATCGTCAAAGACCGATGTGAAAGCCTTGTCAAGGTCGGTAAGGGAAAGGGAATCGTACTCGTTTTTTTCGTCAAAGCAAACGCCTGTAATGCTTCCGCCGCCGTGGTTCCAGAAAACAACGCCCATTTTGTCGGCAGGGTAATTCTGCACGCCCCATCTGAGGAAGTCCTCCAGCGTCTGCTCCTGACCCATATCTGCATCTGATACCTCGTCAACCAGATAAACACCGCCGCCTGTTACCTCGAACCTCTGGAGACTGTCCGCTGAAATATCATAGCCGTTCCACCGGGTGCTTCCGCCTGTCTGCACCACAAAGCGGACATTATCACCTGTGTATGCGTTCGCCATTTCTTCGATATCATCAACTGCCAGACCGTTCTCGCTTTCAAGGTCGCTTCCGCACATATATACAAACACTGTCCAGGTGTCAGCATCGCCCATGGGAGCGGAATTATCCCTCGCCAGTCTTGTAATGGACACTCCTCCGTTGCTGTCAAGGTTCAGCTTTGAGCCTCTTCCGTTAAAGCTTTCAGATGATCTGTCGCTGAGAGCTTCGGTGACTTCCTCTGAACGGGAAGTAACTGTCTGTTCGGAGGTGTCTTCCTCCGAATAATCGTCATATTCATCAAGATCATCGCAGGCGCATAATGTCGCCGCTGTCATAATTGCCGCAATCCCCGCAGCAATTCGTTTTCCAAGCATTTTCTCTTTCATATCTTTCCTCCGATAAGCAAATATTTTCAAACATTTAGCATAATTATTTTAACACATTTCGCCATAAATGTCAATCAAAATATAATATCATCGGTAATTTTTCACAGGGATATCTCTATTGCAAATAGTATATCTGTGTGGTATAATTATTGTTAAAGAAGCCTATGGGAGGAATGATGTTATGTCCCTTAAAGAAACCGCCGAGGCGCTTGTTGAATGTCTCGAAAAAATATATCCCGATGCCCTCTGCTCACTTACATACAAGGAGCCTTACGAGCTGATGATAGCAGGCAGACTGTCCGCCCAGTGCACCGACGCCCGTGTGAATATCGTCACAAAGGAGCTTTTCGCCGCATATCCCACCCTGAAAAGCTTTGCGGACGCAGATATTAACGATGTGGCGGAGATAATACGTCCCTGCGGACTGTACAAGACCAAGGCAAAGAGCATAGTTGAGATGACCCACGCCCTTTACTACGACCTGAACGGGGTTATCCCCGACACCATTGAGGAGCTGACCAAGCTTTCGGGCATTGGCAGAAAGACCGCCAACCTTATTATGGGCGATGTTCACCACAAGCCCGCCATCGTTGCGGACACTCACTGCATACGGATAACCAACCGCTTCGGACTGACCGATTCAAAGGACCCGAAAAAGGTTGAGACCGACCTTAAAAAGCTTATCCCGCCGGAAAAAAGCTCGGATTTCTGCCACCGTCTGGTGCTTTTCGGCAGAGACACCTGCACTGCACGCAAGCCAGACTGCGAGCAGTGTGCGCTGAGGGTGTATATGGAAGAGAAAGTGCCTGAGTTCAGGTGCAGGGTATAAAATGAAAGTGGGGTAATTCATGGACAATGAATCTCAGGTAATACAGACCGCTATTGTTGTCATAATTATCGGATTCTTTTTAATCATCTTTTTCGTTTTCGTTTTTTGCCGTGGAAAAAAACATGAAATAGTTGTCCTGAATAAAAGATCCACTTACTATCAGGGACTTAGTCCCACTCGCTCAAAGCAGGTAACAGTAACTCATTATACGGTTGATTGCCTGTATGAAAATTCCTCAAAGGTGCACACATTAGGCTGCTCGTTAATGATCTATGATAGGCTGAAGATAAATAAAAGCTATACTGTCACTGTAAAAATGGCAGAGATCATTAAGGTACATAAAGATTGACTATACTTTATAAAAAAAGTCCGCCCCAAACGGGACGGACTTTAATTGATTTAATTAAATCAAACGAGCTCGATAACTGCCATCTCAGCAGCATCGCCACGACGGGGACCGATCTTAACGATTCTGGTATAACCACCGTTAACGTCTGCATACTTAGGTGCAATCTCGTCAAACAGCTTCTTAACAACATCTTCCTTAGTAACGTAGGCAAAAACCTGACGCTTGGAGTGGAGGTCGTTAGTCTTAGCTATTGTAATCATCTTTTCAGCCATAGAGCGGACTTCCTTAGCTCTTGTAACTGTAGTTTCAATTCTGCCATTTTCAAGCAGGAAAGTAACCATAGCTCTCAGCATAGCCTTTCTATGGTCGCTTGTACGGCCCAGTTTTCTGGTTCCCGGCATTATGATCACTCCTTACCAATAATTGGAACGGTTATTCATCATCGGCGTTAAGGTCGAATCCCAGGGACTGGAGCTTCTCCTTAACCTCGTCAAAGGACTTCTTACCGAGGTTTCTAACCTTCATCATTTCTTCTTCTGATTTACTGATCAGATCTTCAACAGTATTTATTCCCGCACGCTTCAAGCAGTTAAAGGAACGTACTGACAAGTCAAGTTCCTCAATGGTCATCTCAAGGATCTTCTCCTTGCCCTTATCGTCCTTCTCCACCATGATTTCGGTGATAGCGGACTCATCAGAGAGATTACTGAAGGATTTCAGATGCTCAATGAGGAGATTGGCTGCCTGAGACACGGCTTCCTTAGCGGATACGGTACCATCGGTCCATACCTCAAGGATAAGCTTATCGTAGTCTGTAACCTGACCGAGACGAGTATCCTCGACACGGAAGTTTACTTTCAGTACAGGCGTGTAGATAGAGTCAACGGCGATCACATCGATACCGAGGTTGAAAAGCTGCTTGTTCTTTTCAGCAGGAACGTATCCTCTGCCACGGTCAATGGTGATCTCCATATAAAGCTTAGCGTCCTTGCCCAGAGTAGCAATGTGCATCTCGGGAACAAGAATATCGACCTCAGAATCGGTCTTGATATCTCCGGCGGTGACTTCACATTCGTCCTCAGCCTCAATATAAATGGTCTTGGGGCCTTCGCCATAGAGCTTTGCAGTAAGACCCTTAAGGTTAAGGATGATCTCAGTGACATCCTCCTTAACCCCGGGAATAGTAGATAATTCGTGGTGCACACCGTCAATCTTTACAGAGGTGACAGCAACACCCGGAAGCGAGGAGAGCAGTACACGTCTGAGGCTGTTGCCCAGAGTAGTACCATAGCCGCGCTCGAGAGGAGCAAGAACGAACATACCGTAAGTGCCATTAGGCTCCAGCTTGACGGTCTCAATTTCCGGCTTTTCGATTTTTTCAAGCATTTATAAAACCCTCCTATAGTCGCAATGTGGTGTTGAGCAGACTCAAAGTAGTTATTACTTGGAGTACAGCTCGACGATCAGGTGTGTCTGAGTCTCGTAATCGAGATCCTCTGTAAGAGGCATACGAACAACCTTAGCAGAGAAGTTAGCCTTATCAGCTTCGAGCCAGAGAGGAACTACTCTGTTAGCGGTCTGCTCAACAACATCCTTGAACTTGGCACTGCTGCGGCTGCCCTCGTAAAGAGCGATAACGTCGCCCTCCTTAACACGGTAAGAGGGGATATTTACACGCTTGCCGTTTACAGTGAAATGTCTGTGAGTAACGAGCTGTCTTGCTTCTCTTCTTGTAAGAGCAAGGCCCATTCTGTAAACAACATTGTCAAGACGGGACTCGAGGATAGTGATAAGGTTATCACCGGCCTTGCCCTCCATCTTGGAAGCAATCTCAAAATAGTGGTGGAAAGGCTTCTCAAGAACGCCGTAGATGAACTTGAGCTTCTGCTTTTCCTTGAGCTGAGTGCCGTATTCAGAAACCTTTCTTCTGTTGTTAGCGCCGGGGTTTCTGTTGGACTCCTTGGAAATACCCATAACCATAGGGCTGATACCAAGGTATCTGCATCTCTTTAAGATAGGTTCTTTATTTAAAGCCATTGCAATAACACCTCCTGTAAATTAGACACGTCTTCTCTTAGGAGGACGGCATCCGTTGTGGGGAATGGGGGTTACATCCTTGATAAGTCTAACCTCAAGACCTACAGTCTGGAGAGCTCTGATAGCAGCTTCTCTTCCTGCGCCGGGGCCCTTAACGTAAACCTCGACAGTCTTAAGACCGTGCTCCATAGCAGCTCTTGCAGCAGTTTCAGCAGCAGTCTGAGCAGCGAAAGGAGTGGACTTCTTGGATCCTCTGAAACCGAGTCCGCCGGCGGACGCCCAAGAAAGTGCGTTGCCCTGAGTATCGGTGATGGTTACGATTGTGTTGTTGAAAGTGGACTGGATATGAACAGCGCCATTTTCAATGTTCTTACGTTCACGACGTCTTCTGATGGTAGTAGCTTTTTTACCCTTGACCTGAGCCATTGTTCAATCCCTCCTTACTTCTTCTTGTTAGCGATGGTCTTTACAGGACCCTTGCGGGTTCTTGCGTTAGTCTTGGTTCTCTGACCTCTTACGGGGAGACCCTTGCGGTGACGAACGCCTCTGTAGCAGCCGATTTCAACAAGTCTCTTAATGTTGAGAGCAACGTGTCTTCTAAGGTCGCCCTCAACCATGAAGTTGTGGTCGATATAGTCACGGAGCTTAGCAACATCGTCTTCGCTGAGGTCCTTGACTCTGATATCAGGGTTTACACCTGTGTTTGCGAGAATTTCATCCGCAGATTTACGGCCTATTCCGTAGATATAAGTGAGTCCGATTTCAACTCTCTTATTCTTGGGAAGGTCAACACCGGCAATACGTGCCATTAAAAATGCACCTCCGAATTAAATTTAGACTTTACGTCCATGTGTTTTTATGGCGATATATAATAATCCTTATTTCATGCAGGCATGAAGCTCATGCAGGCATAAGCTTTATGCCAACAACAGCATTCAGCCCTGACGCTGCTTATGCTTAGGATTTTCGCAAATGATCATAACCTTGCCTTTTCTCTTGATAACTTTGCACTTTTCGCAGATAGGCTTTACGGAAGGTCTTACTTTCATGATAATCCTCCTTCTCAAATGGTTGTTTTAGCGGTAAATCCGCATCACTTTGCTCTCCATGTGATCCTGCCCTTGGACAGGTCATAGGGTGACATTTCAACGGTTACCTTGTCGCCGGGAACGATTCTGATATAGTTCATTCTCAGTTTGCCCGATACGTGAGCAAGAATTTTATGTCCGTTTGCAAGCTCAACCTGAAAGTTGGCGTTGGGGAGAGCCTCGATAACGGTACCCTCAATCTCAATTACATCTTCCTTAGACAAGCTGACAGCCTCCTTGGATTTCGGTTTCGGTTAATTATCAGGAATTTTCCGACGAGGAATATTCCGCAATAACGCTTCTGAGCTTCTTATCGGTAAGAGTTTCCGTATCTATGACAGTATTGGTAAAAGCTGTATGCTTTATGCGCTTCTTTTTGGGAGAAGCAAGCTTTCGCTCTTTTCCGTCTGCCAGATAGACGAAATTCTCGTCCGCTTTGATGACAACAAGAAAATTTCCTTTGTCCCTGCCTGCAAGGCTGCGGACTATCCTGCCGGTGATTGCTTCCACATCAGCGTCCCCCTCTTAAACGATTGTGGGCATGGTAAGAATTACCGGACCCTCGGACGTGATTGCGACTGAATGCTCAAAGTGAGCGGAGAGTGAACCGGATTTTGTCAATACAGTCCAGCCGTCGGGAAGGACCTTAACGTCCTCACCTACTGCATTGATCATCGGCTCGATGGCGATCGTCATGCCCGCAACAAGCCTTGGACCTCTGCCGGCCTTACCGAAGTTAGGCACCTCAGGGGACTCATGGAGCTTTGCGCCTACGCCGTGACCGACATAGTTCTTGACGATACCGTATCCGTAAGAAGAGCAGTACTCCTCAACTGCATGGGAGATATCTCCCACACGGTTACCGGGGACAGCCTGTTCAATACCCTTGAAAAGGCCTTCCTTGGTGACCTTGAGAAGCTGTGCAGCTTCCTCAGAAACATTTCCGACAGCAAACGTATAAGCAGTATCTCCGTGGAAACCGTCTATATAGGCTCCCACATCAATGCTCACGATATCGCCGTCCTTGATGTGTTCATGCTTGGACGGGATACCATGGATGACCTTATTGTTTATCGAAATGCACGCCGAAGCGGGGAAGCCGCCGTATCCCAGGAAAGAGGGAGTTGCACCGTGCTTAACGATGTAATCGTGGATTATCTTATCCAGCTCATAAGTGGTCATACCGACTTTTATTGACTGTCCTCCGAAGTGGAGCGCATTACCGGCAATAATACCGGCCTTGCGCATTTTTTCCAACTCGGATCTGGATTTAACACTAATCATTGCTGCGCCTTCTTCTGTAATAATCAGGCATTTACTGCTTCAAGAACAAGCTTGGAGGTATCAGCTACCTCAGCCTGGCCGATAACAGTTCTGAGCTTACCTCTGCCCTTATAGAAATCTACGAGGGGAGCAGTAGCCTCATGGTATGTTTTCAGTCTGTTGATTACAGTTTCGGGAGCATCGTCCTTACGCTGAACAGCGTTGCCGCCGCACTTGTCGCATTTGCCCTCTACCTTGGGAGGGTTGAACTCAACGTGATAGGTAGCGCCGCAGCTCTCGCAGACTCTTCTGCCGCCCAGACGAGCCTTGATAGCCTCATCGGGAACGGAGATCTCGATTACCTTGTCGATCTGAACGCCCATAGTCTCCAGAGCCTCAGCCTGGGGAACTGTTCTGGGGAATCCGTCAAGAATAAAGCCGTTCTTGCAGTCGTCCTCAGCGATCCTGTCTTTCAGGATGCCGATAACAACCTCATCAGGAACAAGAGCGCCTGCGTCCATAAAGCTCTTTGCCTTAAGGCCGTACTCTGTACCGTTCTTTACGGCTGCTCTGAGAATATTGCCTGTAGAAATCTGGGGAATGTTAAGAGCATTGCTGATCACTTCAGCCTGAGTGCCCTTGCCTGCGCCGGGAGCGCCGAGCAAAATAAGATTCATACATTTCGTCCTTTCAGAGTTTCGGGGTAAGTGAATTATTCAAGGAAGCCCTTGTGATGACGCATCATCATCTGGGACTCCATAGTTCTGACGGTTTCAAGTACAACGCTTACGATGATCAGTATCGAAGTACCGCCCATGGAGATGTTCATAGCAGGAACTGCCATATGGAACAGAATGGGGAAGATAGCGATGATACCGAGGCATACAGCGCCGATAAGAGTAATCTTGGAAAGTACTCTCTGAATGAAATCGCTGGTAGGCTTACCGGGTCTTATACCGGGGATACCGCCGTTGTTCTGACGGAGGTTGTTTGCGATCTCAATAGGATTGTACTGCATTGAAACGTAGAAATAGTTGAATGCAATGATGAGAATGAAGTAAATCACTGCATACCAGCCGCTGGAGTAGTTGAAGAAGTTCAGGAATCCGTGATAGAATTTCTGACCAAAGCTCCATGTTGCAGGATCACCTGTAGGTGCTGCAACGAACATTTCGATCGTCTGAGGAATGGACATGAATGCCATTGCGAAGATGATAGGCATAACGCCGCTCATTGCGATCTTTACGGGAATGTGAGTGTTCTGACCGCCGTACTGCTTTCTTCCCACAACACGCTTAGCGTACTGAATGGGAATACGTCTTTCAGCCTCGTTCATAAGAACGATGAAGCCGATCATTACAACATAAATGAGAAGAACGAAGATAACGGGGAAAACGTACTTGTTGGGGTCGCTTATTGCGAGCTCAACCATATCCTTTACATCGCTGGGGCATCTTGCGACGATTCCGGCGAAGAGGATAATCGAGATACCGTTTCCGATACCGTTTTCGTTTACCAGGTTGCCGAGGAAAACGATGAGGTTTGAACCTGCGGTGAATACTGCCATAATAACTATAGCAGCGAACACGCCTTCAAAGCCTGAGGTGTAATCAACAGCGCCCATCTTTCTCATAGTGAGGTAATAAGCGTAGGACATAACCAGTGAGATAGCCAGTGCCACATATCCTGTGATCTTCTGTATCTTCTTTCTTCCCTCTTCGCCTTCCTTCTGGAGATTTTCCAGAGGAGGAAGCGCATAGGTGAGAAGCTGCACGATGATCGAAGCGTTGATATACGGCTGAATTGAAAGAGCAAATACTGTGCCCTTTGAGAGAGCGCCGCCCGAAAGCATATCCAGGTAACCGAATATGTTTCCGTCCTGAACAATGTTCGAAAGAGCATTGGGGTCAAGGAAGGGAACGGGAATTGCGCATCCGAGACGGAAGATAACGATAATGAGTAATGTGTATAAGAGCTTTTTTCTCAGCTCAGGTGTTTTCCAAGCATTGCGCATGGTCTCGAACACATTACATCACCTCAGCCTTCCCGCCTGCTTTCTCGATTTTTTCCTTAGCTGAAGCGGAAAAAGCTGCAGCCTTAACGGTAAGATTCTTGGTGAGTTCACCATTGCCGAGGATTTTAACGCCGTCGTTGGTCTTCTTGATGAGACCGCTTGCCTTGAGGAGATCAGCGTCAACAACTGTACCGTCAACAAACTGGTCAAGATCAGAAACATTAACAACGGAGTACTTAGTAGCGAAAATGTTGTTGAATCCTCTCTTAGGGATTCTTCTGGTCATGGGCATCTGGCCGCCTTCAAAGCCGGGTCTTACGCCGCCGCCTGAACGGGCATTCTGTCCCTTGTGGCCCTTGCCGGCAGTCTTGCCGTTGCCGGAGCCGTGACCTCTGCCGATTCTCTTGACATCCTTTACGGAGCCAGCGGCAGGAGAAAGTTCATATAACTTCATATCAATCGCACCTCCCTGCAATTTAAGCGTTAGTTACATTAACGAGGTGGGAAATCTTCTTGATTTTACCCTGAACAGCAGCGTTATCCTGCTGAGTAGTAGTATCGCCGATTTTTCTAAGACCGAGGGAATTAGCAGTAGCGATCTGGTCTTTCTTACAGCTGTTAAGACTTTTTACGAGCTTAATGGTAACCATTACTGTCATCCTCCTTAGCCTAAAATTTCCTTAACGGATTTGCCTCTTACTTCAGCAACTTCCTTAGCGCTGCGTAAGCTGGAGAGACCCTGAAGGGTAGCTCTTACAACGTTGCAAGCATTGTTGGAACGAAGAGACTTGGTTCTGATATCCTTGATACCGGCAACTTCGATAACGGCACGAACAGGACCACCTGCGATAACACCGGTACCGGGAGCAGCGGGCTTCATGAGAACACGGCCTGCGCCGAATTCGCCGATAACCTCGTGAGGAATGGTAGAGCCTCTGAGGGAAATCTTGATTAAATTCTTCTTAGCATCTTCGATACCCTTGCGGATAGCGTCAGGAACTTCTCCGGACTTTCCGATACCGAAGCCAACGGTACCGTTTCCGTCGCCGACTACAACGAGAGCGGCGAACTTGAAGATACGACCGCCCTTAACAGTCTTGGAAACTCTGTTAATGGCAACGACCTTTTCGGTGAGCTCGAGATTAGTAGCATCTATCTTAGCCAAAAGTATAACCTCCTTTAAAAGTTATCCGATTTAAAATAAATCAGAAGTTAAGACCGCCCTGTCTTGCACCGTCTGCAAGCTGAGCAACTCTGCCGTGGTAAAGGTAACCTGCTCTGTCGAAAACAACATCGGTGATACCCTTTTCCTTAGCAGCGGCAGCGATAGCCTCGCCAACCTTGAATGCGCCGTCCTTGTTGCCGCCATTGCCCTCGAAGCCCTTGTCCATAGAGGAAGCGCTTGCCAGAGTTACGCCTGCAACATCATCGATAAGCTGCGCATAAATATGCTTGGAGCTGCGGAATACATTGAGTCTGGGGCAGGTAGCAGTACCGCTGATCTTATAACGAACTCTTGCCTGTCTCTTGGCTCTTGCAGCCTTTCTGTTCATCTGCTTAACCATTTAATATTCAACTCCTTATCAAACTGGAGAATAGTAGTAACAACTGTCCCATTCTCTTTCGTATTGAGGGAAAACGTAAATTCGGTAAAAAATTACTTCTTACCCTTACCGGCCTTACCTTCCTTGCGGATGATATGCTCGCCGGTGTAGTGGATGCCCTTGCCCTTATAAGGCTCGGGAGGTCTCTTCTCACGGATCTCAGCAGCAAACTGACCAACAGCCTGCTTGTCGATGCCGTTTACGATGATCTTGGTAGCAGCGGGAACATCAATGGTGATGCCGTCGATCTCAGGAACGATAACCTGGTGTGAATAACCAAGGTTCATAACGAGATTCTTGCCCTGCTTCTGAGCTCTGTAACCGATACCGTCGATATCGAGGGACTTGGAGAAGCCGTGTGTAACACCTTCAACCATGTTGGATACGAGAGTTCTTGTAAGACCGTGGAGTGACTTGTGGAGCTTATCCTCAGTAGGACGCTCAACGATGATTTCGTTGCCTTCCAGCTTGATGATCATATCCTTGTGGAAGGACTTGGTAAGTGTACCCTTAGGACCCTTAACGGTAACAACGTGACCGTCGATCTTAACATCAACGCCTGCGGGAACAGCTATTGGCTTTCTACCTATTCTTGACATTGTACGTGTTCCTCCTTACCAAATAAATGCAAGGACTTCGCCGCCAACGTTAAGCTCTCTTGCCTTCTTGTCAGTCATAACTCCCTTGGAAGTTGACACAATAGCAATTCCGAGGCCCTTCATGACCTTGGGCATATCCTCACAGCTGGAGTAAATGCGGAGACCGGGCTTGGAAACTCTGCGCAGGCCGGTGATAACCTGAGATTTATTTTCGCCGTACTTGAGGGTAATTCTGATGATACCCTGCTTGCCGTCGTCAATTATCTGATAGCTCTTGATATAGCCTTCATCAACAAGAATCTGAGCGATTGCCTTCTTCATATTGGAAGCGGGCACATCTACAGTAGCGTGCTTAGCAGTGTTAGCGTTACGGATTCTTGTAAGGATATCGGCAATTGAATCGGTAATTTGCATACCTTTAACCTCCTTGTAAAAATTCAGCGGTTTAAGACGAAATCAGCCTGTGGTAATTTGATTACCAGCTTGCCTTCTTAACGCCGGGGATCTGACCCTTGTGAGCAAGCTCTCTGAAGCAGATTCTGCAAATTCCGAACTTTCTCATGTAAGCGTGGGGTCTGCCACAGATTTTGCATCTGTTATAAGCTCTTGTAGAGTACTTAGGAGTTCTCTGCTGCTTGATCTTCATTGAAGTTTTAGCCATTTAATTAAACCTCCCAATTACTTTGCAAACGGAGCGCCCATGAGCTCGAGGAGCTCCTTAGCTTCTTCGTCTGTGTTTGCGGTAGTGATAATGTTGATATCCATACCACGAACCTTATCTATTTTATCGTACTCAATTTCGGGGAAAATGAGCTGCTCCTTGATACCGGTGGAGTAATTTCCTCTGCCGTCGAAGGAGTTGCCGTTGATTCCTCTGAAGTCGCGTACACGGGGGAACGCAACATTGAAAAGTCTGTCGAGGAATTCGTACATCTTTTCGCCTCTGAGAGTAACCTTTACGCCGATAGGCATGCCCTCACGGATTTTGAAGTTTGCCACAGACTTCTTAGCACGGCAAACAACAGGCTTCTGACCTGTGATAAGAGCCAGGTCGTTCATGATAGCGTCGATGACCTTGGAATTGTCCTTAGCCTCGCCTGCGCCGACATTGATAACAACCTTGTCGATCTTGGGGATCTGCATAACGCTCTTGTAGCTGAACTTCTTCATAAGTGAGGGAGCTACTGTGCTGACATATAATTCCTTAAGATTTGCTGCCATGGTAGGTAACTCCTTTCATCAATAAGATTTGCCGCAGTCTGCATTCTTGCAAACTCTGGACTTGCTGCCGTCAGCTTCGATCTTGTGACCAAGTCTGGTAGGCTTGCCGCAGTGAGGGCAAACAGCCATAACCTTGCAGGCATAAAGGGGAGCTTCGCACTTTACGATGCCGCCCTGCTGGCCCATCTGACGGGGCTTAACATGCTTGGTAACGATATTGAGACCTTCAACGATAACCTTCTGCTCCTTGGGGGAAACCTCAAGAACCTTGCCCTGCTTGCCCTTGTCCTTACCGGAAAGGATAACAACAGTATCGCCGGTTTTAACGTGTAACTTATTCATAACTCGGCACCTCCATTAAAGTACTTCGGGAGCCAGAGAAAGGATCTTTGTAAAGTCCTTATCACGGAGCTCACGAGCAACAGGTCCGAAAATACGTGTTCCCTTGGGGTTCTTGTCCTCCTTGATGATAACTGCTGCGTTCTCATCAAAACGGATGTAAGTTCCGTCTTCTCTGCGGAGACCCTTTGCGGAACGAACGATTACTGCCTTAACAACGTCGCCCTTCTTAACAACGCCGCCTGGTGTTGCTTTTTTAACGGAAGCAACAACTACATCGCCGATATTAGCATATCTTCTGCGTGTGCCGCCCAGAACTCTGATGCACATAAGCTCCTTGGCACCTGTGTTATCAGCGACCTTTAAATAAGTCTGCATCTGTATCACAGCGCATTAACTCCTTCCTTAACAGTGAAATACGGCATTAGGCAGGTTTTGACCTGCCTGATACCGATTGATCACATTAAATAAATTATATCGTCTCAACGCTGCCGTGTGTTTCGTAGTAAATGTTACATCCGACCTGTAACGGCAACATTAAGATTATAACATACCGCAAGGCATTTGTCAATACCGCAGGGCAAAATTACCCCTTGGCATTTTAGACAAATTTCAAGCAAAGATTACTTAGCCTTTTCGATAACCTCAACAAGTCTCCATCTCTTATCCTTAGAAAGAGGACGAGTCTCCATGATCTCAACTCTGTCGCCGATGTTGCAGACATTCTGCTCGTCGTGAGCCTTGAGCTTAATGGTTCTCTTGATGATCTTCTTGTAAAGGGGGTGCTTTACATTATCCTGAATTGCAACAACGATAGTCTTATCCATCTTATTGGAAACTACCTTGCCTACTCTTGTTTTTCTAAGATTTCTTTCAGCCATTATAATGTCCTCCCTTCACTTACTGAGCATTGGACTGCTCACGCATAATGGTCTTGATGCGGGCAATGTCCTTCTTAACAGCCTTTAATCTTGCGGGATTGTCAAGCTGGTTTACAGTGTGCTGGAAGCGAAGAGCGAAAAGCTCTTTCTTAAGGTCAACGAGCTTGTTTTCCAGCTCCTGTGCAGTCATATCTCTGATTTCTGAAGCCTTCATTAGTTGCTCGCCTCCTCTTCCTTAGCTACAAACTTGCACTTGATGGGGAGCTTGTGCATAGCGAGACGCATAGCCTCTCTTGCAGTCTCCTCGGGAACGCCGGCAATTTCAAAAAGAACTCTTCCGGGCTTTACGACAGCAACCCAGTATTCGGGAGAACCTTTACCGGAACCCATTCGGGTTTCAGCGGGCTTCTCAGTGATGGGCTTGTCGGGGAAAATCTTGATCCAAACCTGTCCGCCTCTCTTGATGTATCTTGTCATAGCGATACGGGCAGCCTCGATCTGGTTGGAGGTGATCCAAGCGGGCTCAAGAGCCTGAAGACCATACTCACCGTTGGAAACCTTGTTTCCTCTGAGAGCCTTACCGGTAAGTCTTCCTCTCTGAACTCTTCTGTACTTAACTCTCTTGGGAAGCAGCATTATGCATTACCTCCTTCATTCTTATTGGAGCGGGGTCTGTAACCGCCCTCACGTCTCTTGCCGTCATTGTTGCGGCGCTTTCTCTCAGGCTTTTCAGCGGGAGCCTTGTTAACTCTTGCTGCGGAAGCCTCGCCCTTAAGGATCTCACCCTTGTAGATCCAAACCTTTACGCCCAGACGGCCGTAAGTGGTGTGAGCCTCAGCAAAACCGTAGTCGATATCGGCACGGATTGTCTGAAGGGGAATAGTACCCTCGTGGTAAGTCTCGGATCTTGCGATTTCAGCACCTGCAAGACGGCCGCCTACCTTAACCTTGATACCCTTAGCGCCGAGCTTCATGGAACGGCCGATAGCCTGCTTCATAGCTCTTCTGTAGGATACACGGTTCTCAAGCTGAGTAGCGATGTTCTCAGCAACGAGAGTAGCGTTGAGGTCAGGCTGCTTTACTTCAACGATGTTGATGTAAACAGACTTGCCCATCATCTTTTCAACGCTGAGACGGAGCTTTTCAATATTTTCGCCGCCGCGTCCGATAACGATACCGGGCTTAGCGCAGTAAACGTGAATTCTTACCTTATCGGCATATCTTTCGATCTCAACCTTAGGAACACCTGCGTCCTTGAGGCTCTTCTTGATGAAATTACGAACGTTGTAGTCCTCAACAAGAGTGTCGCCGAAAGCAGCCTTATTTGCAAACCAACGGGAATCCCAGTCCTGGATAACGCCTACACGCAGACCGTGGGGATTAACTTTCTGTCCCATAATTTACCTCCTCTTTCGACTTATTCTTTTTCTGCTACAACGAGAGTAACGTTGGATGTTCTCTTGTTGATGCGGAAAGCTCTGCCCTGTGCACGAGGCATAATGCGCTTCATGATAGGTCCGGGGCAAACGAAGCACTCGGAAACAATGAGATTCTCCTTGTTCATTCCGAAGTTATTTTCAGCGTTTGCAACAGCAGACTTCAAAAGCTTCTCCAGGTATTCGCAGGCAGACTTAGGTGTGTACTTTAAAATCGCCATAGCAGTTTCAACGTCCTTGCCTCTGATGAGGTCGAGAACGATCTGAACCTTTCTGGGTGCTATGCGAGCATTAGTTAATGATGCTCTTGCTTCCATTTAAAAATCTCTCCTCTCTACCTTACTTACCGTTGTTGGATGTCTTGGAGCCTGCATGGCCCTTGAATGTTCTTGTAGGTGCGAACTCGCCGAGCTTGTGACCTACCATATCCTCCGTAACATATACGGGAACGTGCTTTCTTCCGTCGTGGACAGCGAATGTGTGTCCTACGAAATCAGGGAAAATTGTTGAGGATCTGCTCCATGTCTTGAGTACCTTCTTCTCGCCGGCCTCATTCATGGCAATAACTCTCTTTAAAAGGACTTCCTGTACGTAAGGTCCCTTCTTGATACTTCTGCTCATTGGTTTTCCTCCCCTCTCAGATGTTTAGAGGCAAGATACTGCTGATTTTGTGCTTGACAAAATCAGCACTTCTCCCCTTTACGAATCCATGAGTATAATAATATTTTGAAGTTTACGCTGCGTCATGCAGCATATGATTACTTACCGTTTCTTCTCTTAACGATGAACTTATCGGAACGGTTATGAGTAGCTCTGGTCTTGTAACCGAGTGCGGGCTTGCCCCAAGGAGTAACAGGTCCGGGACGGCCGACAGGAGACTTACCTTCACCACCGCCGTGGGGGTGATCGTTGGGGTTCATGACAGAACCACGAACTGTAGGTCTGATGCCCTTGTGACGGGTACGTCCAGCCTTACCGAGGTTAACGTTCTCGTGATCGATGTTGCCTACCTGGCCGATAGTAGCCATGCACTCAGCAGCGATCTTTCTCATTTCACCGGAAGGAAGCCTTACGAGTGCGTACTCATCTTCCTTACCCATGAGCTGAGCCATGTTGCCTGCTGCTCTTACGAGCTGAGCGCCCTTGCCGGGATAAAGCTCAAGGTTGTGAATGAAGGTACCTACGGGGATATCAGCAAGCGCAAGTGCGTTACCGGGCTTGATATCAGCATCGGAGCCTGCTCTTACAACGTCGCCTACCTTAAGGCCGTAGGGAGCGATGATATATCTCTTCTCGCCGTCCTCGTACTGAACGAGAGCGATGAAGGAGCTTCTGTTAGGATCGTACTCAAGAGTAAGAACAGTAGCGTTCATGCCCTGCTTATCTCTCTTGAAATCGATGATTCTGTACTTTCTTCTGTTTCCGCCGCCTCTGTGACGAACAGTGATACGACCATAGCTGTTTCTTCCTGCCTTCTTATCGAGAGAAGCGAGGAGGCTCTTTTCAGGAGCTACCTTGGAAAGCTCGCTGTAGTCAGTAACAGTCATCTGACGTCTTGAAGGGGACGTAGGCTTATATGACTTAATTGCCATGTGATTTCAACTCCTTAAAATGGTTTTGCGAAGAGCAATGCTCTCCATACATTCCGTTTCGGGAAGATCCCAAAAGGATTACATCATGCCGTCAAAGAATTCGATAGTCTTTGAATCAGCAGTCAGAGTAACGATTGCCTTCTTCCAAGCGGGAGTTGTGCCTCTGCTCAGGCCTACTCTCTTAGCACGTCCTCTGCAATTCATGGTGTTAACGCTTGCGACCTTAACGCCGAAAAGCTCTTCAACAGCCTTAGCGATCTCGATCTTGTTAGCATCCTTAGCAACCTTGAAAGTGTATTTGTTTTCCTGCAGTCCGCCAATGCTCTTCTCAGAGATGATGGGCTTGATAACGATATCCTGTGCAGTCATTATGCGTACACCTCCTCAATCTTTGCAACCGCATCCTTTACAACAACGAACTTGTCGTAGTTGAGGATGTCGTAAACGTTGATTGTGTTTACGAGAGCGGTCTTAACGCCGGGGATATTAGATGCGCTCTTGATGACCTTAGAGTCAACCTCGGGCATAACGATGAGAGCCTTCTGTCCCTCAGCGCCAACAGCCTTGAGCATCTTAACGATATCCTTGGTCTTGTACTCGTTCATAGCGATAGCGTCGAGAACGATCATATCGCCGGAAAGAACCTTAGAAGAAAGAGCAGACTTCATAGCCAGTCTCTTGAGCTTCTTGTTTACAGTGAAACGATAGGTTCTGGGCTTAGGTCCGAGAGCAATACCGCCGTGTGTCCACTGAGGAGCACGGATGGAACCCTGTCTTGCGTGACCTGTACCCTTCTGTCTCCAGGGCTTTCTTCCGCCGCCGCTTACCTCTGTACGGGTAAGAGTGGACTGTGTGCCCTGTCTCTGGTTAGCAAGGTAATTTACAACCATTGTGTGCATAGCAGGAACATTGGGAGTAATACCGAAAATTGCATCTGACAGCTCAATGTTGGAAACCTCATTACCTGTCATGTCCATAACTTTGATATTAGGCATTATCGCTTCCTCCTTCCATTAAGCTTTCTTAACGCAGTCAACGATTGTTACAATACCGTTCTTAGGACCGGGAATTGCGCCCTTAACTGCGATAAGGTTGTTTTCAGCATCGATCTTAACGATCTCAAGGTTCTGAACGGTTACCTTTTCAGCACCCATGTGTCCGGGGAGAGCCTTGCCCTTGAAGATTCTTGAAGGGGAAGAGCACGCACCCATGGAACCTGCGTGTCTGTGAACAGGACCGGTACCGTGAGTTTCCTTAAGTCTTGCATTGTTATTTCTCTTGATAGTACCCTGGAAGCCCTTACCCTTTGAAGTACCGCAAACATCAACGATGTCGCCTACCTCGAAAGAATCAGCCTTGAGTACGTCGCCCACGTTAAGGGACTCTGCATTGTCGAGTCTGAACTCCTTAAGTGTTCTCTTGAGAGCAACGTCAGCCTTTGCGAAGTGACCCTTCATAGGCTTGTTGACGAGCTTCTCTCTGATGTCGCCGAAGCCGCACTGTACTGCGCTGTAGCCGTCGTTTTCAACGGTTTTCTTCTGAACTACTACGCAGGGACCTGCTTCAACAACGGTAACAGGAATAACCTTTCCTGCTTCATCGAAAATCTGAGTCATGCCGATTTTCTTACCGATGATTGCCTTTGTCATGATTTTTTCCTCCCTTGGTTAATTGGTTGATCCTGTCGGACCAACATTGACCCCACATCGTCGGGATATCTTAGCTTTAAGCCTGAGATCGGATTACTTGATCTCCATTACGATATCAACGCCTGCGGGAAGCTCAAGACCCTGAAGAGCCTCTGTAGTCTTTGCAGTAGGACGGAGAACATCGATAAGTCTCTTATGAGTTCTGAGTTCGAACTGCTCACGGCTGTCCTTATACTTGTGTACAGCACGGAGAATGGTAACGATCTCCTTGTCTGTAGGAAGAGGAATAGGACCGGAAACTCTTGCACCGCTGCGCTTAGCTGCATCAACAATCTTTGCTGCTGCTGCATCTACTACAGCATGGTCATAACCCTTGATCTTGATTCTGATTTTTTCATTGACTGCCACTTAAATCGCCTCCTATAAAATTTTGCATGGGGACGAGTTTGCAACACCATTTTCCTGCCAAAACGTTTTACACGCTGCCGTGTGTTCCGCAGGAACCGCTATAAAAAAGCCCGCAGACAATCACTTGTCAGACGGGTTCAGCATAAATACACAAAGCACTCACCTATGGGTAAAGACCCACGGTTTGAGACACTAAACTGTGTTCGGTATTACAGCCGCCCGGTTTAAAATCGGACATACTCTGCGGAAATTCCCTTACATACCGTAAGCAACCTTCCGCTTCATCGCATATCATTCGCAGTCACGCAAGTAGTATTATAACACACGCATCTGCATTTTTCAATAGTCTGCGGAAATTTTATGCGTAGATTTTCTGCGCCGTTTTCCGCATTTTTTAGTTTATTCTGCACAAAAGCCTTATTTCCAGCCCCATTTATTGAAGTACATGAACATGGATCTGAGCTGTATGCGGAAATACTTATTGCTTTTCATATACGCACGCTCCCACAGATGGGTAACGCTTATCTGGGGCAGATACATTGTCCTGCCGTACTTCTGAGCCTCTCTTGTCAGGTCTGCATCCTCGCTGTAAAGGAAGTATCTCTCGTCAAAGCCGCCTATACTTTTAAATATGTCAGTCCTTATGCAGATAAAGCAGCCCGAGCAGAAGCCGCAGTCCACAGGCTCAGTCACATTCTTCCCCCTCATGGTGTATTCGTCACGCCACCTTTTGAAAGGGTTGCCGAATTTCTCCAGCCTGCCGCCCATCATGTACTTCACGCTGGGGGTGAGCTTGGGGGTGAACTGCTCCGTGCCGTCCTCATAAACAAGCTTGGGCACCGCCATGACAACATCGTCATGGCTCTCAAAATAGTCAATAAACTCCCCCACTGCGTCATTGGTGAGAAAGATATCGGGGTTTATTATAAAATGGTACTTTGAATCAAGCATATCCATGACGGCGTTGTGGCCCTTGCCGAAGCCGCCGTTCTCGTGATTTTCCACCACAGTCACCTGCGGGAATTTTTGCCGTATGATATCCGCAGTGCCGTCAGCGGACATATTGTCCGATATTATCAGCCTGAAATCCAGGTCACGGGTCTGCTCCAGAATGGAAGCGACCACTTTTTCTATCTTGTCCGCATTATTATAGGTAACTATGCAGCCTGTGGCTTTGGGGCGTGTATTCATTTATATGCCTTCCTTATTATAGTTTGCTCCTGTACTCCACAGGCGGTATGTGCTCATACTTTTTAAAGACCGCAGAGAAATACGAGCTGTCGGGAAATCCCACAGTCTCGGCGATCTCGGAGATGCTCTTGTCGGAGAATACCAGCATTTCCTTTGCGTGCTGTATCCTTACCTTTGCCAGATATTCCATGGGGCGCATACGGAAGTTGCGCTTGAACAGCCTGCAAAGATGCTGCTCAGTGATGCCTGCAATATCCGAAAGAGTGCTGAGCTTTATCTGCTGGAAATAGTTGTCCTCAATGTACTGAAGAACATCTGCCAGAGCCGCAGTGTTCACTGAGGAAAGCTCCGACTGACGGTTATCTGCCAGCTTGCGGTATTCTATCAGCAGGTCATAGAGATGAACGGAAGCGTAATGATTTCCGTAAAGCTTGTCATTTTTAATAGTATAGTATGCCTTGCCGATGATGCGCTGCATACGGTCAGCACCGCCGTGAACGGCAAAGTGATTTAGTCCCCACTTTTCAAGCAGGGAAGCCGATTCATATCCGCTGAAGGACACCCAGTTGAGCACCCACGGCTCAGACACCGCCTGATAGCTGTGGGGACAGCCCGCAGGGATAAAGCAGACCGAATCCTTGGTCAGCTCATGCTCTGTGCCGTTAATAACAATTTTTCCCGCACCTCTGCGGGTAATGAGAAACTGCGGAAATTCATAGCCTGAAGGGCGGTTTATGGGAAACTGCCTGTATTCAACACCGATTCCTATCACATACAGCGGAAGCTCTTTTTCATCACCCAGAACGGGAAAAACCTGTTGCTGCACTTGTAATTTCTCTCCTTTGCAAATATGGATTCATATATATAAATAATAACACGAGCAGGCGGGCTTGTCAAGGCGGAACACATGGCAGAATTATATAATATAGTATATCCGGACAGACTGATTTTTCCGCATATCGGGGCTGAAAAACGGCAAAATAAGGCATTTCTGCATTTATGACTGAAAAAAAATACACAAAGAAAATTTGAACATCGGCGTAAATCCGACACATAGCGAGAAAAATTGTCACTAAATTCAATAATCTCAGTTAAAATAAAATGTGCATTTTGACGAACAAGCTGTGCAAATGTACAATATTCCTAAAAACCACTTGATTTTTTCGGTCAATGAGTTATAATAGTAACAATGTGTAACCGCTTTGTAATTATTAAACGTTTTTGAACGTCGGGGCATACCCGTGAGAGCCTGCAAATTCTCCGATATGCTGTGCGTTACAGAGTGCAATCGGTTACATTTTGGCACATAAGCCAAAGATAAAAGAAATCAGTTGAAACCGAACGCATTTTATGTTATAATAACCCACATCTCGTACAAAAGACAGAGAAAGGAGATGCTGTATGAACAACGGAAAGCAGAACAAGCTCGTCCCCATGCTCAAAGCCCCCGTTACCTTCGCCGAAAACGTCGGTGCGCTGGTTTGCAGCTGTACAAAGCTTGCCGTTAAATATGCTGCCGCTTTTATCTGCGGAGCGGGCAGATACGTAAAAAATACCGTTGCACCTCTCGGAAGCAACATTGTACATCTGATAAAAACAGCTTCATCAAAGGCTTCTTCCTCCGCCGCAAAGCGCAGAGAGGATACAGCCGTAAAGCTTTCATCATTTAAAAGAAGAACCAAGATATTCGGCGCATGGCGTGCCGCAGTTATGCAGTTCAGGGAGAGCAGACTTGCCGCAAAGAGAAAAGGCGGCTCCGCAAAGGCTTTCCTTAACATCGCATTCCCCGCAGCCTCCATTGCACTGCTTGTTTTCTGCGTAAATACCGTAATGTCCACCGACTACGGCGTTTCCGTCGAGTATGACGGCGCTGAGGTCGGCGTTGTAAGCGGCGAAGAGGTTCTGGGCGAGGCTCAGTGCGTTGTAGCCGACAGAGTAAAGTATTACGATACCGACGGCGATGTTTACGTTACCGCAACCCTTTCCATCAAGCCTCTGGCTTCTGCCGATACCGTTATCGACCAGAATACACTGGCAGCAAAGATGGAAGACCGCATTTCCATGAAATACGACGAAAAGCAGCCCGAGGAATCCGAACCCGAAACAGAGGAAGCAATCCCCGAAGCCATTGAGGGCAAGGTAAAGGCTTATGCCGTAAGAGTTGACGGTCAGGTGATCGGAGCAGTTGAGGATTATTCCTCTATCGAAGAAGCACTTAACGAAATAAAGCAGCCCTATGACTCAGGCGAGTACAGCGAGATAAACTTTGATAAGGATATCGAGTACGACCTTGAGGAATACGTTGATCCCGTAGAGCTTGTTGACCCCGAAGATGTTATATCCACACTTACAGGCAACGAAGCAGCTCCCGAGTATTACGAAGTACAGCCGGGCGACAACCTCTGGAAGATCGCCGATGCCAAGGGTATGACCCTTGCAGAGCTGAGCAGCTGCTACGCTACATATAACGGACAGGTCATCGATGACCTTGAAAACAGCATTCTCAGGGTAGGAACTCTTATCAAGATCGAATCCGAGGTGCCCTATCTCCAGGTAGAGTGCAACAAGGAACAGACTTTCAGAAGCACCATCACCCACGAGACCATCACCATCGAAGATCCCGAGCTTCCCGAGGGACAGACCATAGTCGAGACAGAGGGTCGTGACGGCGAGAAGCTTTCCAGAAAGCTTGTTACATACAGAGACGATACCGTTATCAGGAAAAAGACCATTGATACGATTATTGTTGAGCAGCCTGTTTCCGAGATAATCAGAATAGGCACAGCAAAGGCTTCCGATATTCCCTACGACGCTCCCGAGTTCATCACCGCAAGCGGTTCGGGCGAATATATATGGCCTGTTGACGGCGGATATATCTCCTCCCACCAGGGCGACGGAAGAAACCACAAGGGAATCGACATAGCAGCTCCCTACGGCACGCCCATTTACGCTGCCGCAAGCGGAACAGTTACCGATGCAGGCACAGGCTGGAACGGCGGCTACGGAAACTGCATCGTTATCGAGAATGACGACGGAAATGTTACCGTATATGCCCATCAGGCAGAGCTTGCCGCAGAGGTAGGCGACTATATCGAGGCAGGTCAGCTTATCGGATATGTGGGCAGCACAGGTGATTCCACAGGAAACCACCTCCACTTCGAGATACGCAAGGACGGCAAGTACCTTGACCCCGAAAACTTTGTAGCACAGTAAAAATAAAAGTCGGATACCGTATGGCGTCCGACTTTTTTATATGTCATCATATAAACAAAAGAACAGACCTCCCTGCACCACACGCACGGAGGTCTGTTTTCAGTTCTTATCAAAAAGCGAATTTACACTGTTCAGCATATCATACGCCTGCTTCGGAAGGCTTCCGCTGCCTCCAAAGCTGCTCTCCACCTGAGAAAATGCGGAAAGCACAGCCGATCTCATCATGTCCATCATTTCGCTGTCACCATCGGAAAAAAGCTTTGCAATGTCAAAAATACGCTTTGCAGATGCCTCACCCGTCCAGTCCATGCCGCTCAGGGACTCAAATATGCCGTGAGCAGTGGTCAGGTCTATCTCATCGCCGTCAATAAACATTTTCAGCAGGTCATGATTTTCGCAGGCAGTCTCATCGCCGCTGAAAAATTCAGCAAGCATTCTCCGTGCAGTCTCCACATGGGCAAGGCGCTCCTCCAGAATAGCCCCCAGCAGCGATTCATCTGCCTCAGGCTCCTTTTCGGCGGAAGTTTCGGGCTTTGAACCCATAAGCTCGGCAAATCCGGGAAGCTTTTTAAGACTGTGTATCTCATGCACCGCAGAATGTGACTGCAAAGATGCCTTTATGCAGGTATTCTCGATCCTGTCCTGTGAGGACTGCAAAGATATAATGTCTGACAAAGATGCTGTGTCGCTGACATCAGCCTGTCGAACTTCCGCTGTCTGAAATGTCGCATAAGCGCTTGCTGCGCCTGCCAATACTTGTGCTGTCATGTTTACATCCCCCTTTATCAAAAATTACCGCAAAAACCTCGTTATCTTATATATCGGCAGAAAAGATAGATACTTTAACTATTTTTCTTTTGATTATTTCACCACTATTTGTGCGAAAATTACATTTTTGAATTAAAGCTGAATGGCAACGGTTTTACCGATTGACAACTCAATCCGTGTGTGCTAAAATTTTCATTATAGCAATAGGTCAGTAAGGAGGACTTGAAGTGAGCAGATTCAGGGATTTGCTTGACGATATAACAGGAGGAAAATACTCCCCCGTAAAACGAATGTCCTCGGCAAGGATAATCGCCGCAGGATACCTTATACTCATACTCATCGGAACTTGTCTGCTGATGCTCCCCTTTGCATCTAAGGGCGAGCCGCCCCGCTTTGCGGACGCAATGTTCACAGCCACATCAGCCTCGTGCGTTACGGGACTGATAGTTTACGATACCTTCAGCCAGTGGACGATTTTCGGGCAGATAGTGCTGATAATCCTTATCCAGATAGGCGGAATGGGATTTATGACCATAATCTCGCTGGCAGCACTGGCAACAGGCAGAAAGATCGGTCTGAAAGAGCGCAGCGTGCTGAGCGAAAGCGTGAACAAACCCGAGCTTGGCGGAATAATACGCATGGTGAAAAAGATCGCCACAGGAACATTCATTTGCGAAGGCATAGGCGCATTGCTCCTATCCACACGGTTCATACCTAAAATGGGGCTTCTGCAGGGCATAGGCAACTCGGCCTTCCTTGCAATCTCCGCATTCTGCAACGCAGGCTTTGACCTTAACGGCAAATACGGCGCATATTCCTCACTATGCGAGTTCAGGAGCGACCCCGTGGTGAACATCACCGCCTGCCTGCTTATACTTTCGGGCGGCATAGGCTTTATGGTCTGGGACGATATCGTAAAATATAAGCTGAAATTCCGTTCATACAGGCTCCACAGCAAAATAGCCCTTTCCATGACCGCAGCCCTTACCCTTATCGGAACAGCACTTTTCTTGATCTTTGAGCATAATAACACCGCCGCAGGACTGGGCTTCGGCGAAGAGCTTCTGCTGGCATTATTTAACTCCGTTACCCCCCGTACCGCAGGCTTCAACACAGTTGATACGGCAGCTCTCAGCCCCGCATCGACAATACTTACCATCTGCTACATGTTCATAGGCGGAAGCCCCGGCTCCACCGCAGGCGGCGTAAAGACCGTCACCGTGGCAGTGCTTTTCCTTGCGGCGATTGCCAGCATGAGGAACGATGAGGACATCAACCTTTTCGGCAGGCGGCTTGAAGAAGATATGCCCAAGAAAGCTCTTTCCGTAGCAGCGTTCAGCCTTACCCTTATCGTCATCGGCGTTACAGCCATCTGCGGCATACAGCCCGAGCTTGACCCCACAGACGTGGTATTTGAGGCAGTTTCGGCGATAAATACCGTGGGAATGACCACAGGCATCACCCGTGACCTGAACAGCATTTCACGCATCATAATCATGCTGATGATGTACTGCGGCAGAGTGGGAAGTGTTTCCTTTGCGCTCATCTTCACCAACACCAAACGATACAGCGGCGTGAGAAATCCCGAGGAGACCATAAGCGTAGGATAAGGAGACCAATATGGAATTTGCGGAATACGGCAGCAAAAATGCCCCCACTCTTATATTCATTCACGGCTCATGCACCACAGCCGAGACCTGCTATTCAAAGGTAGCCGAAGCACTGAAAGACAATTATCACTGCGTACTTTGCAGGCTGGACGGTCACTATGACGGTTCGCCCGACTTTGTTTCCCTTGATAAAGAGGCGGAGCAGATAGAAGAGTATGTACAGCAAAACCGAAACGGCAGCGTATATGCCCTTATCGGGCTGTCCCTCGGCTCCACCATATGCGTCCATCTGCTCACAAGAAAGAAACTCTCCGTCAGCAAGGTGTTCCTTGACGGCGTGTATGTGCAGAACAAAGGAGCACTGTACGCCAATATGTGTGCGCTGATGTGCAATATCGGCATCGGCTATATGCGAAAGGGCGGAAAAGTCCCCGACAAGCTGATAGAAACGGTTTTCGGCAAGGGCAACAGAAGCGTTGTGGATATGATGTACAGCGGCACATCAAAGATAACGGTAAAGAACGTGTGCAGGCAGGTCTATGAGTATAAGCTTGGCAATATCTCCGCCGACGGCGTTGATATAATCAGCCTGAGAGGCGAATATGAGCCTATACCCACAGCATCATTCAAGCTGCTGAAAGAACATATCCCCCATATCCGTGAAAAAGTCATACCAAACTGCGGTCACGCCCAGTTTCTCAATGAACAGCCTGATAAATATATCCGTCTGCTGACGGAATTTCTGAAAAACTGATGATACAAAAAGGAGAATATCTATGCGTTCTGTACTTATAATCGGTCTTGGAAGATTCGGCAATCATCTTGCCGCAAAATTTGCCGAGCTTGGGAACGACGTAATGGTCGTTGATAATAACGAGGACAATATCCGTGCCGTAATGCACAGCACCTGCAGCGCAAAAATAGCCGACTGCACAAAGGAAGAGGCTTTGAGAAGCCTTGGCGTGGGAAATTTTGATATCTGCTTTGTGTGCATAGGAAGCAACTTTCAGGCAAGCCTTGAAATAACAAGCCAGCTCAAAGAGCTGGGAGCAAAAAAAGTAGTCAGCAAAGCAAGCACAGCAATACACGCAAAGTTCCTTGCACGAAACGGCGCAGACGAGGTAGTATATCCCGAGCGTGACCGTGCGGAAAAGCTGGCAGTGCAGTACAGCGTGTCAAACATCTTTGATTTTATAGAGCTTTCCGACGATACGGGAATTTATGAGATACCCATTATCAGCAGCTGGAGCGGCCACAGCATCATACAGCTGAATATACGCAATAAATATAATCTCAATATACTTGCCATCAAAAAGGGTGACGAGCTTATCACTATCCCCACCGCCGAATACGTGTTTGATAAGGACGACCACGCCATAGTCCTCGGCAGGCAGAGAGATGTGGAAAAGATACTGAAAAATATAGGATAAGCAAAAATCCCGTGAAGCATAAGCCTCACGGGACATTTTTTACTATGTATATTATCTGTTGACGCATATGAAGCGCATTGCCGTCCGCTCCTGATCGGCGATGATAACGCTGCCGAAAGCGGGAATGCTTACAAGATCAATGCCCACAGGTGCAAGATACCCTCTTGCTATGGCAATGGACTTGACGGCCTGATTGACCGCACCTGCTCCTACCGCCTGAACCTCAACCTCGCCGCTTGTGCGCATAACGCTTGCAATAGCGCCTGCAACAGAGCTGGGAGACGAATTTGCAGATACCCTCAATACTTCCATATCCGTAACCTCCAAATTTATCTTTATATAGCTTGATTATACACTATAAAAGCCGCTTTTGCAATACTCCCGCCGAATTTATGACGGTTTACCTAATCATTAAACGTTTAATGCTGTGCATTTTGCCGCATTTTTCATCTATGGTCATAAGCACGCCGCAGAAAAACGGTGGATTATCCGACTCGGTAAAACGAACGGGACACTTGAAGCGCTGCTTTTCAATGGCAAGCTCGCTCTTTACACCCAGCACGGAAAGCTCTGCGCCGCACATTCCCGCATCGGTGATGTATCCTGTGTGGTCATTAAGTATTATCTCGTCGGCGGTCTGCACATGGGTATGTGTGCCTATGACGGCGGACACTTTGCCTGCCAGATAGAAGCCCATGGCTTTCTTTTCCGAGGTGGCTTCCGCATGGAAATCCACAAGGATATTGGGGGTGTGGATATCCTCAAGAAGCCTGTCTATACACTCGAAGGGGTTGTTCAACGGCTCCATGAACGCTGTGCCCATAAGGTTTACGACTGCAAAGCTGTACGCACCCATATCAAGCACGCATACGCCGTGGCCTGCCACGCCGTCGGGATAATTTGCGGGGCGCAGCAGATTTTCCTTGATATCGTAATACTCAGTGAACTCCTTGCGCCTGAAGCAATGGTTTCCTGTGGTGATAACGTCCGCAAAGCTGAATATCTGCTCCATGGAACGCTTGGTGATGCCGTTTCCGTCGGCGGAGTTTTCGCCGTTTACTATAACTATGTCTATTTTCTCCTTGCCCTTGAGCCGCCTTACGGTGTCCTCGGCAAAATCGCAGCCCCTGCTGCCTACAATGTCTCCTGCAAATAATACGTTTATCATTTCATTACTTCTTTCGTATAATAAGTGCTTACCTTTTCAAGCATTTCTCCGAACTCCCTGCGGATATTTTCGGGAGCCATTATCTGCGCTCCTGCGCCGAACTGGAAAAGCCAGCCGTAAAAGGCAGCGCCTGTTTTTACCTTTGTGTTTACTGTAAATCTGCCGTTTCCGTCGGGTATCATTATGATATCCGTGCCGAATTTGTCGATAACGGCGTTGACAAGCCTTTCGTCAAAGCTGAGCTTTACTGTGCTTTCGGCTCCGCTGAACATGGAAAAGCTGGTGTTGGCATATTCCGCAAGGTCGAAATCCTCGGGCATGGGCACTGACTTTTCATCGGTCATCTGCACGCCTTCCATGCGGTCCACACGGAAGTTGGAAAGGTCTCCGCCGTATTTTTCGTAGTGCGCTACAAGATAATAGTTGCCGTCATTCCATGTCAGGGCATAGGGGGAGCAAACTCTTGCACCCTCACGGTACTTTTTCTTCTTGTCAACAGTATAGTCAAAATAGCGGAATTTTATCTGCCTGCCCTCGTCTATAGCCTGAGAAATCACGTCGATGTTGATGTATATCATCTCGTTGCCGGATTTTACACGGTTGGCAACATACACACGGCGGTTTATCTCCTGACCCCTGAACCTGCCTGCCAGAGCTTCCAGCTTTTTGAGAAGCGAGCGTGATTTTTTCTCGGTGATGAACCGTGCGGAGCTTACCGAATCCGCAAGGAGCTTCAGCTCGGGTATCTCGAAGCGGCGCTGGCCAAGGTAATATCTGGCGGAGCGCTTTGAGCGGTCGGTGATGATATCCATGCCGAACTGGGTGAGCAGAGCGATATCCTCGGCTGCCACCTTTCGGGAGGAATTTATCTCGTACTTGCTGAGCCTGTCGCAAATGTCGTAGATGGTGAGCATATGCTCCTCATCGGTCTCCTCCTCGAATATTTTTGCCATATACAAAAGCTTCAGCTTCTGATTTATGCCTGCTGCTTTTGGCACAGCCACCCCGCCTTTCGTGATAATGTCAGGAATATTATAGCATACTGCACAAAATAATTCAAGGGGAAAGATGTATTGCTGTCTGCCAATTCGGCGTTAACCTTATGCCGTTTGCTTGACATTCATTGACGCAAATGCTATAATGAAAAAGTATAATCTGTAATTATGCCATTTTGAGGCATGAACGGAGAAGTTTAATATGGTTGATATCCTCATGGCGGTATATAACGGCGAAAAATTTGTTGCGGAGCAGATAGACTCTATCCTCGCCCAGTCGGAAACTGACTGGAACCTTATTATCTGCGACGATATGTCAAAAGACCGCTCCTTTGAAATAATAAGCGGCTATGCCCAAAAATACCCCGACAAAATATCCGCACACAAAAATGCTGTGCCCACAGGCTCGGCTCAGGCAAATTTTATGTACATGCTCCAATATGCTCAGTCGGAATATGTCATGTTCTCCGACCAGGACGATTTCTGGGAGAAAGACAAGGTAAAGCTCACACTTGCAAAGATGAAGGAGCTGGAAGCCAAAAACGGCAATATTCCTCTCCTTGTTCACACGGAGCTTGCCATTGCTGACGGTGAGCTTAACATCACCCACAGCAGGTTCACGGTGTTTCAGGGGCTTGACCCCAAAGCCAACACCCTTAACAGGCTGGCGGCGCAGAACAATGTTACGGGCTGCACCGCTATGATGAACCGCCCACTGCTGGAGCTTGTAAAGGGCATTGACCCCAAAAATATGCTTATGCACGACTGGTGGTTCGCCATGGCTGCAGCGGCATTCGGAAAGATCGGCTTTGTTGATACCCCTACCATCAGGTACCGCCAGCACGGGAACAATCAGCTGGGGGCGGTGAACAACAGGAGCCTTGCGGGAGCGGCAAAGATAGTCTCCCAGCGTATGAAAACCAAAAAAAGGGTCAGCATAACCTATACACAGGCAAAAAATTTCCTTGACACCTACAGGGACATTCTTCCCGATGAGGCAAGGAAATGCCTGGAAATATACACCGATATCCCAAATCACAACAAGCTTGGCAGGATTTATCTGCTGATAAAACACGGATTTTTAAAGCAGAATTTTCTCACCGCCGCAGGTCAGCTGGTTTTCTGTTGAACAGCAAACCGTTTTTGTTAAGCAAAAAATTTCTGTTAACCTGTGCCGATAATATGAAAGGACGATACGAATGAAAGGCATAATCCTCGCAGGCGGATCGGGCACAAGGCTCTATCCCCTTACAATGATAACCTCAAAGCAGCTTCTTCCCATCTACGACAAGCCAATGATATATTACCCCCTTTCCACCCTTATGCTGGCTGGAATAAGGGATATACTTATCATATCCACCCCCACCGATCTCCCCAACTTTGAAAAGCTGCTGGGTGACGGTTCAAGCTACGGCATAAGGCTCAGCTACAAGGTACAGCCCTCTCCCGACGGTCTTGCTCAGGCGTTCATTCTGGGCGAGGAGTTCATCGGGGACGACTGCTGCGCCATGGTGCTGGGCGATAACATTTTCTACGGCAACAGCTTCGGAAAAATGCTCAAGGAAGCTGCACACAATGCAGAGGAAAATCACCGTGCCAGCGTTTTCGGCTACTTTGTGGAGGATCCTGAGCGCTTCGGCGTAGTGGAGTTCGACAAGGACGGCAAGGCTGTTTCCATTGAAGAAAAGCCCAAGGAGCCAAAGTCCAATTATGCTGTTACAGGTCTGTATTTCTACGATAACAGGGTGGTTGAATACGCCAAGAACCTGAAGCCCTCCGCCAGAGGAGAGCTTGAGATAACCGACCTTAACAGGATATTCCTTGAAAAGGGCGACCTTGACGTAAAGATTCTGGGCAGAGGCTTTGCATGGCTGGACACAGGCACAATGGACAGCCTTATTGACGCAGGCGACTTTGTTCGCATGATTGAAAAGCGTCAGGGAATAAAAATTTCCGCCATTGAGGAAATTGCTTACAAAAACGGCTGGATAACCAAAGAAAAGCTTACCGAGTCCGCCGAAAGATACGGCAAATCCTCCTACGGCGCTCACCTTTTAAACGTTGCGAAAGGAAAGTATATATACTGATGAAAGTTCTCGTTACAGGAGCAGGAGGTCAGCTGGGCAGGGAGTTTGCCGAAAACTCCGCCGTCCGCCTCAGCTCGGGGGAGTTCGATATTATCCCTCTGGGCAGAAAAGAACTGGATATTACCGACATTGAAGCGGCACGCAGCACCATGAAAAAGTACAGTCCCGATGCTGTGATAAATTGTGCAGCCATGACCAACGTTGATATGTGCGAGACCGCTCCCGAGAAAGCATACAGGATAAATGCGGAGGGCGCAAGGCTCATATGCACCGCCGCCGCTGAGGCAGGAGCGGACTTTGTTCAGCTCTCCACTGACTTTGTATTTGACGGCAAGGGCACTTCCCCCTACAGCGAGGAGGACAGCTGCTCGCCCATAAACATTTACGGGCGCTCAAAGCTTATGAGCGAGGAATATGTGCGCAGCATCACCCATAAGCACTACATCGTCCGCACCTCATGGCTTTACGGCAGATACGGCTCCAACTTCGTTACAGCCATACAGAACAAGGCACGGCGTGACGGCTCCCTTAAAGTGGTGAGCGACCAGACAGGCTGCCCCACCTGCACGGAGGAGCTTATGAGATATATCCTGCTGCTGATAAAAAGCGGCAGATACGGAACATATCACGTTTCGGGAAAGGGCTGCTGCACAAAATATGAATTCGCCTGCCACATTGTTTCGCAGGCCGGGATAGAGGCGCAGGTATCCCACTGTCTCACCTCCGATTACCCAAGCCCCGCAGCACGTCCGACATATTCCGTGCTGGACATATCAAAAGCAGAAAAAGTCACGGGACTTTCGTCACCCGACTGGAAGACCGTTTTTGACAATTACTACAGAATATAAGGAAGGAAAAGAATATGACCATTATCGTAACAGGCGGAGCAGGCTTTATAGGCTCCAACTTCATTTTCCATATGCTGAAAAAATATCCCGACTACAGGATAATCTGCCTTGACTGCCTTACCTATGCGGGCAATCTTTCCACGCTCAAAAGCGTTATGGACAACCCAAATTTCCGCTTTGTAAAGGCATCTATCACCGACAGAGAGGCTGTTTTCAAGCTTTTTGAGGAGGAACACCCCGACATTGTGGTGAACTTCGCTGCTGAGAGCCATGTTGACCGCTCTATCGAAAATCCCGGCGTGTTCCTTGAAACAAACATCATGGGCACACAGACTATGATGGACGCCTGCCGCAAGTACGGCATCAAGCGCTATCATCAGGTCTCCACAGACGAGGTTTACGGCGATCTTCCCCTTGACCGCCCCGACCTTTTCTTCACCGAAGAGACACCTATCCACACATCAAGCCCCTACAGCGCATCAAAGGCTTCCGCCGATCTGCTGGTAATGGCATATCACCGCACCTTCGGACTGCCTGCCACCATTTCACGCTGCTCCAACAACTACGGCCCCTATCACTTCCCCGAGAAGCTTATCCCTCTGATGATCGCAAACGCTCTGGCTGACAAGCCTCTGCCCGTTTACGGCACAGGCGAGAATGTACGTGACTGGCTTTATGTCGAGGATCACTGCAAGGCTATCGACCTTATTATCCACAACGGCAGAGTGGGCGAGGTATATAACATCGGCGGCCATAACGAGATGAAGAACATCGACATTGTTAAGATAATCTGCCGTGAGCTTGGCAAGCCCGAGAGCCTTATCACCTACGTTGCCGACAGAAAGGGTCACGATATGCGCTACGCTATCGACCCCACAAAGATACACAATGAGCTGGGCTGGCTCCCCGAAACAAAGTTCGAGGACGGCATCAAAAAGACCATTCAGTGGTACCTTGACAACAAGGACTGGTGGGAAGAGATAATCTCCGGCGAGTATCAGAACTACTACGAAAAAATGTACGGCAACAGGCAGTGAGGTGCAAAAAATGGGAAAGTTTACTTTTATTGAAACAGGCATCAAAGACCTTTACGTTATCGAGCCTACTGTATTCGGCGATAACAGAGGCTATTTCATGGAGACATACAACGACGAGTTCAAGCCTTATATAAAGCATCTGGACGGCACTCCCGCCGAATTTGTGCAGGATAATCAGTCAAAGTCCAAAAAGGGTGTACTGAGAGGTCTGCACTTCCAGAAGCAGAACCCTCAGGGCAAGCTGGTAAGATGCCTGGAGGGCGAGGTTTATGACGTGGCTGTTGACCTGAGAAAGGACAGCGAGACCTACGGCAAGTGGTACGGTGTTCTTCTCTCTGAGGAAAACAAGAAGCAGTTCTATCTCCCCGAGGGCTTTGCTCACGGCTTTGTGGTTCTTACCGACACTGCCACATTTGCTTACAAGTGCACACGGCTCTATGACCCCACCGACGAGGGCGGCATCATGTGGAACGACCCCGACATCGGCGTTGACTGGAATATCCCCGCAGATATGGAAATACTTCTCAGCGAAAAGGACAAGAAAAATCCCCGTTTTGCTGACCTGGGCTTTTCATTTTAACGGAGGCTCCGAATGCTGAAAGCTTATTTTCAGACCTTTAAAAAATATAAGGACCTGATAGTATATCTGGCAAAGAACCAGATATCCCTGCGGTACAGGAAATCCTATCTGGGTATGCTGTGGAGCCTGCTCAATCCCCTGCTCACCATGATAGTTCTTACCATGGTTTTTTCCACAATATTCAAGAACCAGATAGAGAACTTCCCCATATACCTGATGTGCGGCAGGCTCTTTTATGACTATAACTCGGAAGCCACAAAGACATCTCTTAACTCGGTGGTGTCAAACTCGTCACTGATAAAGAAAATATACATTCCTAAGTACGTTTTCCCACTTTCAAGCTCCATTGCGGCGCTGGTGAATATGTTCTTCTCGCTGCTGGCGCTGATAATCGTTATGTTCTGCACTCATCTGCCACTGCGGTGGACTATGCTGCTCTTCTGGCTGCCGATGGTGTATGTGTTCGTGTTCTCCACGGGACTGGGACTTGTTCTCTCGGCAATAAACGTATTTTTCAGGGATATCAAGCACCTTTACGGCGTTCTGCTCACAATGTGGCTGTACCTTACGCCTATATTCTACCCCTTTGAGTCTGTGCCCGAAATGGTGCAGAACATAATCCGTCTCAATCCTCTTTATCATTATATTGAGATGTTCAGAGGGCTTATAATATACGGCACTCTCCCCACTCTGCGGGAAAATCTTCTCTGCGGCGGCATGGGCATAGGCATTCTGCTTATCGGCGTGCTGTTCTTCAAGAAGACTCAGGATAGATTTATTCTTCACATATAAGGAGCTTTTCATGGGAAAAGATACTGTTATTGATGTTGACAGCGTTTCCATGGTCTTCAACATCAGCAAGGAAAAGATAGACAGCATAAAGGAATACGCCATAAAAATATTGAAGCATCAGCTCATGTACACCGAGTTCACCGCCCTGAACAACGTAAGCTTCAGCATAAGCAGAGGTGAGGTGGTGGGACTTGTGGGTCTTAACGGCTCCGGCAAGAGCACAATGCTTAAAATAATTGCAGGCGTTATGAAGCCCACCTCGGGAAAGGTAAGCGTAAAGGGCACTGTTGCCCCCCTTATCGAAGTCGGCGCAGGCTTCAACGGCGACCTGAGCGGCAGGGAGAATATCTTCCTCAACGGCTATCTGCTGGGATTTTCTCAGGACTACATCAACGAACATATGCAGGAGATAATCGAATTCTCCGAGCTGGGAGATTTCATTGACGTGCCCCTAAAAAACTATTCCTCAGGCATGAAGGCCCGTCTGGGCTTTTCCATTGCCACCACCGTCAAGCCCGAGATACTCATTGTTGACGAGGTGCTGGCGGTAGGCGACTACAAATTCCAGGAGAAATGCCAGAAGCGTATTTCCGACATGATGGCAAACAACACCACGGTGCTTTTTGTCTCCCACTCGATAAATCAGGTAAGAAACCTTTGTACACGGTGCGTATGGCTTGAAAAGGGCAATCTTGTAATGGACGGCCCTACCGACAAGGTATGCGACGCCTATATGAAAAAATAAGCGATGAAAGGATATCTGTAAATATGGAAAACAGCAGACAGCTAAGGGTCCTGGTAACAGGCGCAGGCGGCTATATCGGAAGATTTGCGGTCAATGCGCTTATGAAAAGGAACTGCTACGTAATTGCGGCTGATATTCGTCCCATCGAAGGCTGCACCGCTTCGGAGCAGATAGTATGCGACATTTTCTCGGGCGATAAGGATATTTTCGCAAAGCTCGGCTCACCCGATGTTCTCCTCCATATGGCATGGCTGGACGGCTTTAAACACAACAGCCCACGCCACATAGAATATCTCCCCAAGCATATGGAATTTCTCAGGAATATGCTGGACGGCGGTCTAAAGCAGGCTGCGGTAATGGGAACCATGCACGAGGCAGGCTATCACGAGGGTGTGATAGATGAAAACACACCCTGCAATCCCCTGAGCTATTACGGCATTGCAAAGAATGCCCTCAGGCAGGCTATGGCAGTGCTTTTCAAGGATCATCCCGACGCTGTGATGCAGTGGCTGAGAGCTTACTACATCATCGGCGACGATATCCACGGCAACTCCATTTTCTCAAAGATATGCCAGGCGGAAGCTGACGGCAAGGAGACTTTCCCCTTCACATCGGGCAAGAACAAGTATGACTTTATCACCATTGAGGGGCTTGCCGACCAGATAAGCGCTGCCGTTACTCAGAGAGAGGTAACGGGCATCATCAACTGCTGCTCGGGTAAGCCTGTAGCCCTCGCCGACAAGGTGGAGGAATTCATCAAAGAGCATAACTTCAAGATAAAGCTGAACTACGGTGCATTCCCCGACCGTCCATACGATTCACCCGCTGTATGGGGCAGCAGGGAAAAGATAGACATAATACTGAAAAACTGCGGAGAACTTTGATCTGCAAAGCTTGAAAGGAAATTACTGCAAATGAAACGTGCCTGTATCCTGTTCTTTTACGACAAAGACGGCATCGCCGATGAATACAACTTCTACAATCTGAAAGAGCTGCGCACAGTATGCGACTATATTCTTGTGGTCATAAACGGCAAGCTGGCTCCCGAAAGCAGAGACCGCCTTGCGGACGTATGCGATGATATGTTCGTAAGAAAAAACGAGGGCTTTGACGCCTGGGCTTACAAGGACGGCATCGAATATATCGGTTATGACGGGCTGAAGGAATATGACGAGCTTATCCTTACAAACAACACTGTATATGGTCCTCTGCGCCCTCTGAAAGAGCTTTTTGCCGAGGTTGAAAACGTGAGCTGCGACTTCTGGGGACTGCAGATGAGCTACGGTGACCCGGAAGAAAAGGTGTATCTGAACAGGACGCTTCCCTGGGGCTGCCGTCCCGACGCTATAATCAGCAATTTCCGTGTTATCCGCAGCAAATGCCTGCACAGCATTGAATTTGCAAGATACTGGCAGGAGCTTGCACCCGTAAACAACTATACCGACGCTGTTTACATCGGCGAGCTGCAGTTTTCCTATGATATGACCAATGCGGGCTTTGTTTCCTATTCCCTCGACAGGGGCGAGTACAGGGGAGCAAGCCCCTCTCCTACTATCCACAACGCTTATGACCAGATAAGCAGGCTGAAAATTCCTTATTTCAGAAAGAGGATATTCAGCAGCCCTCTCAGCCATTACACCGACTGCATGAACAGCACTGAGCCTGCAAAGGTACTGGCATACGTTAAGGATCACACCGATTATGACACGGATATGATTTGGGAGAACCTTATCAGAACTGTAAACCAGTACGATCTTCACCATATGTTGGGGCTTACAGAGATACTTCCGTATGACCGCAGCAGCCATGTGACAAACAGCAGGATAGCAGTTATTTTCCATGCCTATTACACGGATATTTTCACAAAATATATCCCCTATCTTGAAAGTTTCCCCGCAGGCACGGATATCTATTTCACAGTAGGCTCCGAGGAAAAGGAAAAGCTTTTCAGGGAAATGACTGCGGAGCTTTCCAAAAAATACAAGATAACCTTTATCCCCATTGAAAACACGGGAAGAGACGTTTCCGCTCTGCTTATCGGCGGCAGGGACGTTATCCTGAACGGCGGATATGACTATATATGCTTTATGCACGACAAAAAGGGCATCGGCGCAAGGGGCAGCTACGAATGTGTAGGCTCTGCTTTTTCCGAGACCTGCTTTGACAACACGGCTATTACCTCCGACTATGTAAACAACGTTATTGAGCTTTTTGACACTGACCCACACCTTGGCATCGCTTCTCCTCCTCCACCGACCCATGCCGCATATTTCCGCTTTGCTGACGGCGACTGGGGCGAAAATTATGAGATGGTATGCGACCTTGTGAAAAAGTACGGCTTCAATGTGCCCATAGCCCAAAACAAGCCGCCTGTGGCACCTCTGGGAACAGTCTTCTGGTTTAGGGCAAAGGCTATGGAGAAGCTTGCAAAGATAAACTGGAAGTATTCCGACTTTCCCACTGAGCCCGCTCCCCCTGACGGTTCTATAATGAACGCCATTGAGCGTCTGTATTCCATTGCCGTGCAGGACGCAGGCTATTATCCCGCTACCATAATGAACAGGCAGTATGCCGCATCGGAATTTGCATTTTACAGCCAGACGATGAAAAAATATCATCAGCTGCTTTCACCCGCAGTGGGCTGGGCGCCCAGCTCCACCGCATTCATAAGCGCCTGCCGCTCCTTTGACGGCACTTTCGGAGAAGTCAAAAAGGCAAAAGGTCTGCGTGAGCCGAAAACAACAAGCGGAAAGATATTCGTCCGCCTGAGCCGCTCACGGTTCAAGGACGTTGCCAAAGCCATACTCCCCCACGGCTTATGGGAGGCTATGCGCAAAAAGAAGTGCGAACAGATCGGAGAAAAATACTACAGGATATGATGAAAGGACAATCACAAGATGATAATCCCCTTTATTTTTAATATGTCCACCTATTCGGAAGCGCCATATACTTGGTTTTTCTTCAAGGGTCTGGATATGGCAAAGCATCACGACTGGCCTATAATGGGTCAGGAGATATATGTAAAGTCATCTCTCAAGGATTTTATCAAAATGGGCGAGCGTGCCGCATATGACGCTGATTTTATAAAAGAGCATCTCTGGTATGAAACTCCCCACAGCAAGGATTTCAAGCATTTCAAGGGCTATGCCGTGAATAAAAAGATAATCGACGATCTGGTAAAGGAGACAGGCTCATATCTTGACGCTTATCTGCACATTCTCCGTGCGCCCTATGAGCCGCTTGTGGAGGATATCACAAGGCAGATCGAGGACATAAAGGCAAATTACAGCGAGCCTATCGAGGCTTTCTGCGTGCTGAGCGCAAATCCCAGCCTTTCCGCAGCGGCGGCAAAGTTCAATATCCCCGTGCTTCATTATGAAATGGGCTGCTTCAGAGAGCCTGTTTATATGAAGACCGCTTTTATGGACACCCGGAGCCTGCACGGCGGCAACACCACGGAAGTAAGATTCAAGAAATTTCAGTCCGAGATGAAGGGCTACAAGAACATAATGTCCCCAAAGGAGCTGCTGGCATTGCTGCTGCGCCCCGAAAAAATGGATATGCTGGATAAGTACGGCACAAGGCCCGAGGTAAGATGCGGCGCTGCGCTGGGCTATGCGGTGGTGGAAATATTTCAGGCGCAGTCGGGCTTTAACGACAGCGAGCTGCTGTACAGGCTGGCTCGGAAGTACGGCACCAACAATATGCTCATAAGAATGCACCCCTTTGACCCATACGGCGCTAAATATCCCAAGTATTCAATGTGCGTGGACAAAAAGGATCATTCCACCATTGACTTTATACTTTCCTGCGAGGAGATATTTTCCATAGGCTCAAACGTTTGCGTAGAGGCAATGTTCTGGGGCAGAAAGGCTCACACCATGGTAAAAAGCCCCTCCTATTACGGCTCTGCCCACACGGTGGAGGAAAAGGCTCCCGAGGTTGACCCCATGTATCTGAATTTCTTTGCAATGAACTATCTTATCCCATTCAAGTTCATGATGGACCCCGAATATATCCGCTGGAGGCTTTCAGACCCTTCCGAAAAGGAGATATTTGAAAAGCATCTGGCTGTTCATCTTGCAAACAAAAAGCTGGATATGTCCGTAATGGATCTTCCTGCTTCAAAAAGGCTGAAAGCTTTTAAGGAAGCGAAAGCAGTCTATTAAAAACAAACGGAGGACATAAATAAATGCTTTTTTCATCGCCCATATTCCTGTTTGCATTCCTGCCCGTAACACTGGCAGGATATTATCTGCTGGACAGAAAATTCAAGAACATCTTCCTGCTGATAATGTCCCTTATCTTCTATGCCTGGGGCGAACCTAAGTTCATTTTCATAATGCTCATATCCATTATGGCAAACTGGCTTTTCGGTCTGGCTGTGGATAAATTCAGGGACAACAAGCGTGCGGCTCACGGATATCTTACCCTTATGGTGCTGTGGAACGTGTCGATCTTCTTTGTTTACAAGTATCTGAATTTTACCATAACCAACGTGAATGCGCTGTTCGGCACCACATTCCCGCTGACAAAATTCGTGCTGCCCATAGGCATATCTTTCTTTACCTTTCAGGCGATGTCATATGTTATTGACGTTTACAGGGGCAACGGCTCTGTGCAGAAAAATCCCCTTAACGTGGCGCTGTACATCACTTTCTTCCCTCAGCTCATTGCAGGCCCTATTGTAAGATATGAGACGGTGGCTAATGAGATAAAGAACAGGAAAGAAACTCTCGATGATTTTTCGCTGGGCATAAAGCGGTTCATCTACGGTCTTTCAAAAAAGCTTATACTTTCAAATCTGGCGGCGGCAGCGGCGGACAAGGCTTTCGAGCTGACCGATTATTCGGGCGTATCCGCAGCAATGGCGTGGTTCTGCGCCCTTTGCTACTCGCTCCAGATACTTTTTGATTTCTCGGGCTATTCCGATATGGCAATAGGTCTGGGACTTATGTTCGGCTTTCATTTCAACGAAAACTTCAATTATCCCTACTGCTCGGCTTCCGTTTCCGAGTTCTGGAGAAGATGGCACATTTCTCTGGGAACATGGTTCAGGGACTATGTATATTTCCCTCTGGGCGGTTCAAGAGTAAGCTCCAAGGGCAGACTGGTGTTCAACCTCTTTGTGGTATGGATGCTCACAGGAATATGGCACGGCGCAAGCTGGAACTATGTGGCATGGGGCTTTTTCTACTTCGTGCTCCTGACCTTTGAAAAACTTACGGGAATACCCAAAAAGCTTGCTCACACATGGCAGAGGGTGCTGTACCGCATATTTACTCTGCTGTGCGTAATGTTCGGCTGGGTAGTTTTCCGTGCGCCGGGACTTAAAATGGGTCTTTCCTATATCCGCTCCATGTTCTGCCTTAACGGCAACGCCTTTGCGGACACAGCATCGCTGAACCTTATTGGCAGCTATGCTCTTGTTGCGGTGCTTGGCATTATCTTCTGTATGCCCGTTGCAGGCTTTGTAAGGAAAAAGATACCCGAAAATCCCAAGGCACAGCTGGCGGCAGAGATATGCACAAGGGTCGTCTGCCTTATTCTGCTGGCAATATCCTGCTCATTTGCGGTAAGCAGCAGCTACAATCCTTTCATTTACTTTAATTTCTAAGGGGGAGATATTATGAATAAAAAGCTTAATATAATATTTACCTCCGCATTCTGCGCCGCACTTGTGATACCTGTTATTTCGCTGAATTACGGAAAGCTTACCTCCGATACCGAAAACAGAACGCTGGCGGCATTTCCGAGCGCTCTGGACGAGGACAGAAAGTTCAACAAGGGATTTTTCTATGAGCTGGCTGACTGGTTCGAGGATCATCTGGGCTTCCGTGACGATATGATGAAAGTCTATTCAAATATCATGGTAAACGGCTTCGGTCTCAGCTCTTCCGAAAGAGTGGTTTTCGGCAAGGACGGCTGGATGTTCTACACTCCCGACCATAACCTTGAGCTGGTAAAGGGCGGCTATCCCCTTGACGACAAGATGCTTGAGACTATCGCCCACAATCAGCAGAGGATAAACGACTACTACAAGTCCATGGGCAAGGAATATTTTCTTGTTATCACCCCAAGCAAGGCGACTGTATATCCCGAATATATGGCAGACGGCGACTACACTGTGGGAACTACCGCCGCAGATATCCTTACCGATTATATTAAAGCAAACACCGATGTAAAGGTGATAAACGTAAAAGACGGACTTATCCCTGCAAAGGAAGCGGGGCAGCTTTACTTAAAGACCGACACCCACTGGAACCAGCTTGGTTCATATAACGCTTACAGCTACATTCTTTCGCAGATGAAAGAATATGGCTGTGATTACGGAGAGCCTGTCAGCGTAACATTCGGTCAGGGCGAATATCAGGGAGAATTTTCCGCAATGCTAGGAAGTCCCGATGTTCTGAAGCCCGAAAAAACGCCTGTGGCAGAGTGGGAAAAATCATCTGAGGAAGTGGCTGAGGGAAGTGTTTATGCCGCTATGAACAGCGTGGTATCTTCAACTTCCGAGATGAATGCTAAGGCATATCCCCCTGCATATTTTGTGAACGACAGTCTTCCTGAAAGCAGAAAGCTGTATATCTACGGCGACAGCCAGTGGGCGGCTCACAGAAATATGCCCACTTACCTGTGCGAAAACTTCTCAGAGGTAATGAGCACGAGAATACGTTCCGTAAATTACGCTGCCGACAGCGCATATGACCCTGATGTGGTAATTTTCGGCTGCAGCGAGCGTTTTATAGACTCTGTTCTCACCCTTTCGCCAAAGATCCCTGCCGAAAGCTATACCGCCAGCGGCGAATATGACGGCTTTGCCACACTCCCCGCCCAGACATCAGATGAATGGATAGGCAGCAATGGTATGTGGATAGAAGATCAGGCGGAGGGCAACAAAATCTCGCTCAGCAAGGCAAAATCCTATATGGATATGCTGCAGATATCGGGCTGGGCGGCTGATTTTGAATCAGACACACCTCTTACCGACCTTATTGCAGAGGTAAACGGCAAAAAATACCGCTGTTCATACGGCTTTGAGAAAAAGGGCGTTGCCGACAAGTTCGGCGATGGGCTGCTGCGAACCGGCTTTACCCTGTGGATACCGGACGGCATAAGCGCCGGGGACAAGATAACCTTTACCATGGTAAACAGCGGCACGCAGGCGGTTTATGAGCCTGTGACCTACGAATTTACGGAATAATGGAGATAAAAATGGCTGAAAAAAGACTGGGAATTTTCCTGTTCTACGATAAAGACGGCGTTGCCGACAGATATATCGAATATATGCTGAAAGATATACGCCCCTGCCTTGACAGGCTCATTGTGATCGCCAACGGAAAGGCGGACGAAAATGCTGTAAAGATGTTTGAGAGCATTGCCGACAAGGTGGTAATCCGTGAAAACAAGGGATTCGACATTGGCGCATGGCAGCAGGGCATAACTGAGATATGCGGCAGAGAGGAGCTTGCAAAATACGACTCCCTCACCCTTTTCAACGACTCTTTTTTCGGCCCCTTTTACCCATTTGCAGACATTTACAAAGAGATGGAGAGCCGCAGCAAGGACTACTGGGGACTGAGCGTTCACGGCGAAGCCAACGGCTCGGGACTGTGCCCCTACGGCTACCGCCCCAGATATATACAGACCTATTTCATGGTATTTGAGAAAGATCTGCTTCACAGCGAGGATTTTTTCAGCTTCTGGGAAAAGCTGCCCGAATTTAAAAGCTACAACGAGCTGGCGGAAAAATTCGTGGCGGTAATGACAATGCACTTCTCCGACCTGGGCTATGAGTGGGACGTTCTCTGCGACACCTCCGACTTAGAGGGCGAGCGCAGCAAGAATTTTGACCAGCACACCTTTAACATCTATGAGATGGTGGCAAACAGGCGCTTCCCGATTATAAAAAGGCGCTCTTTCCACACGGACAGGGCGGTATATCTGCAGTATTCCAACGGCTCGGAGCTGTTCAGGGCGCTGGAATATATTGAAAAGAACTACGATTATGACATCTCACTGATATTTGAGCATCTGCTGAGGCTTTATGAGCCTGAGACGCTGAAAAACTCCCTTTGTCTCGATTATGTGCTTCCCGACATTGGCAGCACTGAGCTGAAAAAAGGTGAAAGCGCTGTGATAGCTCATCTGGTATATGATGATATGTTTGAAAGGTACGGGCATTATCTCAAAAATATCCCTGCTGAGACGGATATAATCATCACCACCAACACCCCCGAAAAGGAAGCACGGCTGAAAGAGCTGTATGGGGATATAGCTTCAGTGCGGCTTGTGACCAACCGAGGACGGGATATGTCCGCACTGCTGGTTGGGTGCAGGGATATTCTGATGAAGTACGAATTTCTCTGCTTCGTTCACGACAAGAAAAGCTCGCAGAAGGAATTTGCTTCCGTGGGCGCTGAGTTTGACCGCCTGAACTGGGAAAATATGCTCCACAGCGAGGGGTATATCAGGAACATTATAGGACTGTTCAAGGCACACAGCTACCTTGGAATGCTCTCTCCTTTCGGCGTTGACCACGGCTCATATTTTTATTCCAGCGTTGACTACTGGACGGTGTGCTATGACGTTTCCTGTGCTCTCGCACAGCGCATAGGCATAAAAGCTCCCGCAAAGGACAAGCAGCCCCTTGCTATAGGCACCTGCTTCTGGTGCAGGGCAAGCGCAATGAGGGCGCTTTTTGAAAATGACTTCACATATGAGGATTTCCCTGCCGAGCCTGCTGACGGCGACGGCACGTTCAGCCACGCTGTTGAGCGGCTTCTCCCCTATGCGGCCGCAAACAAGGGCTGCGTTACGGGCTGGGTATATAACACGGAATACGCTCGCACGGAGCTTACAAACCTGCGGTACATGACCGACAGCACTGCAAAGGCGCTGTCAAAATACTCGACGGTAAGCTTTGCAAACTTCCGCAGCTATATCTCATCGCTGGGAAAGCTTTCGGGAAGCTCCGCCACACAGCTTTCCATGGGCGAGCGTGCAAAGAAAGCCAAAAAGAAAAATGAACTGCGGCTGAAGCTCAGGAACATGACCCCTGAATTTGCTCTGAAAATTTACCGCAGGATAAAGTACAGATAAATCGAAAGGACACATATGGCCGCTGATAATTTTGAAGCTCTGCTTGAATATGCTTTTGCAAACTGCCCAAAGGGCGAGGAAAACTCATGGGCATATAATGCTTCATGCTCTGCTCTGGCGGAAGAGCTTTGCACGGAGGCGGGCAATGCGGCTCAGCTGTTATCGGGGGGATATGAAAATATTCTTGAAATAAACGGTCATTACGGCGCATTTACGGCGGTTCTGGCGAAAAAATGCCGCAGGCTTGTAACTGCAGACAAAAGCGAAGCCTGCCGCAGGCTTATAAAGCTCCGCTGCCCCGAAGCTGAGGTCACGGGCGATATCCCCGATGAAAAATTTGACCTTATCTGGATAAACGGCGCTGATGATAAGCTTGAAAGCTCTCCTGCAGAAATGTTCCGCAGCCTGAAAAACATGCTCACGGACAATGGCGGGATGATAATGCTGCTGCCAAACGGAAAGGGAAGCGGCGGTTATGACCCAATCAAAACGGCGGAAGATATCGCTTCCGTAAGCGAAGCAAGCGCATATGTGCAGATAATATATCCATACCCCAAGCTTAAAGGGGCTATGTTTTTCTTTTCGGAAAAGCGGCTGCCAAAGGAAAGCGAGCTGTATTTTGACCCTGTGCTTTGCGGCAAGGGCGCTGTTCTTGACGATATTTTCATGCTTATGATACGCCGTGAAAAGCCCGAGAGCGAATGTATTTTCAGCAAAATGTCGTTTTCACGGAAACCACAGTTTCGCATAAGGACGGATATCATTGAAGAGGGCGGAAAGCTTTATGCCGAAAAAACAGCTCTGCCTGAAAGCATAGAGCACGTAAACAGGCTCATGCGCTCATACAATGAGCTGTCGGGCATATTCTCAAAGGGCATTATTTCCATTGATCGCTGCGAAAAAATATCCGAGGGACGTGTCAGGTTCGATTTTGAAGAGGGCAGGGAGCTTTTTGACATCATTGCGGAGGAAATGGTCAATGATGAAAAAGCCTGCGAACACATTTACCGCTTTGCGGAAAATCTGAAAGCAAGGGCAACGAAGAAATTCCATTTCACCGAGGATTTTTACAAAGTGTTCGGAAAAGGGCTTAAATGCGCTGATTTTTACACCATGCCCTACACGGATATCGACCTGTGCTTTGACAACATTATCGTGAACGGCGGTCAGGCTGTGACGGATTACGAGTTCTGCACCGATTTCCCCGTTCCCGTGGATTTTGTGATCTTCCGCTCGGTGTTCTATCTTTTCAGGAAAATGCAGAACGGAAGTGCCGAAACGGAAGAAAAGGTTTATGCTCATCTTGGGATCGACAGGCACATTGACGCTTTCAGGCGCATGGAATACAACTTCCAGAAGCACATCACAGAGGGCAGCACATATTTTTCCGATGTTATGGCAAGGTGCAGGGAAAATGACTATCCCCCCGAAAAGGCTCTGAAAGTGCTGAAAAATATCGGCAGGAAAGCCATAAAATGAAAAATTTGCCGAATATTGCGTATTATTTTCTATCCCCATTATGTTGACAGAAAACGCAAAAAGGTGTATTATTATATTGAGTATATGTGTTTTTTCGTATAAATGAAAATAATATAGATATAGACTTACTGATAGAAGATAGGAAAGGTGGCCATATAAATGAGCTTAAAGGATAACTTCAACCAGGCCGTCAAAGACTTTCTGAAAAAAGACGGCATGGTGGGCGATGACCCTTTCAAAGGCTCCGTAAATACAACTCAGGAAGACCCCTCCCGCAGCCGGAACAGCTACGGAACTTCATATTCGGACAACCTGCGTGCCGCCGCAAGCAGCTACAGGCAGGACCCCTTTGCTGAAAATGACTTTGACGCTCCCGAGGACACTCCTGCGGGTACATATGTTCCCCCAAGGCAGCCCTCCGGCGGATATACTCCTCCCACGGGCAACTCGTTCAGAGGCGGCAGACCTCCCGAAACGCCCTATTATGAGACTGAGGAGACAACTATCATCTCCCGCAACACTCGTATCAGCGGTGACATAAGCTCTTTTGCCAACGTGAACGTTGAAGGAAGCGTTCAGGGCGATATCAGGCTCACAAAGAATATTTCCGTCTCGGGCAAGGTGGTAGGCAACATCGAGTGCAACAATGCCGTTATGGCTGGCGCTCAGATGCAGGGCTGCATCACCTCCAAGGGACAGGTGCAGATGGATCACGACAGCGTTCTGCTGGGTAATATTGACACCCAGTACCTTGACCTTAACGGCAGGATAAAGGGAAATGTGGAGGTCGGCGGCAAGGCTGAGTTCAAAAACGACGCAGTTATTGTTGGCGACATCACCGCTTCCACCATCTCCGTTATCGACGGAGCCGTTATCAAGGGCTATGTAAACACGACATTCATGCAGGAAAGCACCACAAACGTGTTCCCCGACGCAATCGTAGTAGGCGAATAATTTATCTCGGCGCAATTCTCTTTGAAAGGACTGTTCTTCAATGCCTCAGAATGACATTCTGAATAATAATGGTACAAATTTCGACGACTTTGAGCTTCCCCCTCTCCCCAAGCGCCCCGCAAAGAATATCGACGGCACCGACGCCGATTCAGCTAAGACTGTAAAGCCTGTGGTAAGCGTGGGCGTGGACGACAATGCTCTCCCTCCGCTTCCCGAAAAGACTGTAGATAACTCTCTGGACGCTATAACCGATATCCCCGACAACAATGAGCTTCCTCCCCTCCCCGAAAAGACTGTGGATAACTCTCTTGATGCAATAAGCAATATCCCCGAGGCTTCTCTCCCCGATGCGGACGAAAAGAAGCACGAAGTGGACAAGGTAGAGGAAATAGACCTGTCAGGCGATGATTTTGAGCTTCCTCCAATGCCCGAGCGCCCCAAGCCCGAGACTGAGAATGAAGAAGAGATCCAGATATATGACACAAAGGCTGAAGAGGCTGCCGAAAAGGCAAAGGCAGATGAGGAAAAGTTCGTCTTTGAAGATGATTATGACGCTGATCTTGACCATATAAGCACCGACAGCATTATCCTTGAGGATCTTACCGATCACGTTGCGCCTATCCGCACAAGAGAAGAGGAAAGCGCAAGGAACATCAAGGAAAAGATAAAAATGGACGACCTGGAAATGGAAATGGGCCCCGCTCCTATTCTGGAAGATCTGAGCGATGAATATGCCGCTCCCCAGAAAAAGGCTGAGTCGCTGGTTGACAGAGATCAGCTTGACAGCGACGAGAAGCGTGTGCTCAAGCAGCGCCTTGAAGAAGACCTGAGCAAGCGCCCCGAGAACTTCAACGCCCGTGCCAGCAAGAATATGTACAACCGCCTTATGGAAGAAAAGAAGCTTAAGATCGCAAAGAAGGGCTTCGGCATCTCGCTTATCCCCATTGCAATGGGTCTCGGCTCCGCAGTTATCTCCGCAATATTCCTTAACTGGGGTTCTTACCTGTTCTTCCAGTACGTGGCTGTGTTTATGATTGTAGGCGCACTTATGCTGTTTATAAAGTCAAAGCACGTAAAAATGCTCTCCATAGCAATGTATGCGGTAAGCCTGCTGCTTTATGTAGGCGTGGGACTGGGACTTTACGTTGTAAAGGGCAATAACGACATAATCCATCTGGTAACATCTGTACTCGCTTCCGGACTGAACATTGTGTCTATTGTTATACTTACAAAGAGCGAAGCGGTAAATACATATTATTCCAGCGATTTTAAAAAGAAATAATGTCATATAAGCACAAAAAAGCCCGAGAGATGATCTCGGGCTTTTTTTGGGGGCAGATGTTTAAAAAGGGCGGTGCAAGCCTTATGTTGATATCTTAAAATTTAATGCACAATTTTATAAATTTGCTTGCTAATACTAAGCACCAATTAAAAACTATACAAAAAATCGAGCATAATCTTGCGTATATGGATTATGCGATGATTTTTTGTCTATAGTTTTATTGGTGATTAGTATTATTACTTTATCGCTTCTGCAAGGCTCTTGGTGAATGAGCCGACAGGCTCGGGAGAATTTACTCCGTTTGCTTCCATTATCCTTACAACCGCACTTCCTACTATTACTCCATCACAATAGGAAGCCATTTTCTTCGCCTGCTCAGGTGAGGATATTCCAAATCCTACACAGCAGGGGCAGGACGCATTCTCTCGGATTATGCCGAAGAACTTATCAAAATCAGTCTGAAATTCCGATCTAACTCCCGTTACGCCGTTGGAGGACACGCAGTAAAGAAATCCCGTTGAATCGGAAGCTATTCTCTTTATGCGCTCATGGGAAGCGGGTGAAACAAGATTGATGTTGTGTACGCCGTACTGCTCTGCATAGGGAAGTATCTCCTCACGCTCCTCATAGGGCATATCGGGGACGATAACGCCGTCAACACCCTTTTCCCTGCAGAGTGAGAAAAACTTCTCTGTGCCGTAAACGAAAATGGTGTTAAGGTACATCATAAGGATAAGTGGCTTGTCGGTCTTTTCTCTTATTCTATCCACTGCGCCGAATATCTTGTCAAGCGTGGTGCCGCCGTTCAGCGAACGCAGTGAGGACTTCTGAATGGTAACGCCCTCGGCGATAGGGTCTGAAAAAGGCACGCCCAGCTCGATGATATCTGCGCCGTTTTCAAACATGGAAAGGGCGGTGCTTACGGTGGTATCCATATCGGGGTCGCCTGCGGTGATAAAGGTTATAAGAGCCTTGGAGCCGCTCTTTTTAAGCTCTTCAAAGCATTTGTCTATACGGTTCATATTTCCTGACCTCCATTATGAGTTCTTGATATCATGGCCTCTGTAGCGGGCTACGGAGTAAACGTCCTTGTCGCCTCTGCCTGAAAGGTTGATAACGATTATCTTATCCTTGCCCATTTCGGGAGCGATCTTCATAGCTGCGGCTACGGCGTGGGCTGACTCTATTGCGGGGATAATGCCCTCGGTCTTTGAGAGATATTCAAAGGCGGTAACTGCCTCTTCATCGGTTATTGCGACATAATCCGCTCTGCCTGTTTTCCAGAGGTTTGCGTGCTCGGGGCCTATTCCGGGGTAGTCAAGACCTGCGGAAATGGAGTAAACGGGAGCTATCTGACCATATTCATTCTGGAGGAAGATGGACTTCATTCCGTGGAATATGCCCACGCCGCCGCAGGAAAGCGTAGCTGCGGTATCGGCTGTGTTTATTCCTCTGCCTGCGGCTTCTGCGCCCACAAGTCTTACGGAGGTATCGGGGATAAAGTCATAGAAAGCGCCCATTGCATTGGAGCCGCCGCCTACGCAGGCAACCACGCAGTCGGGAAGTCTGCCTTCCTTTTCCATCATCTGACGCTTTATTTCCTCGCCGATTATCTTCTGGAAGTCTCTTACCATTTCGGGGTAAGGGTGGGGACCCATTACGGAGCCGATGCAGTAGAATGTGGTCTCGATATTGGTGCACCAGTCACGCATAGCCTCGTTGATAGCGTCTTTAAGGGTAGCTGTGCCGCTTTCAACGGGAACGACCTTTGCGCCCAGCAGCTCCATGCGATAAACGTTCAGGGACTGTCTTTCGGTATCCTCTCTGCCCATATACACGCAGCATTCAAGGCCCATAAGGGCGCATACGGTAGCGGTGGCAACGCCGTGCTGACCTGCGCCTGTTTCGGCAATGATACGCTTCTTGCCCATGCGCTTTGCAAGGAGTATCTGACCAAGAACGTTATTTATCTTGTGAGCGCCTGTATGGTTAAGGTCCTCACGCTTGATGTATATTTTTGCGCCGCCCAGATCCTCGGTCATATGCTGGGCATAGTACAGCATTGAAGGGCGGTTTGCATAGTCACGGTAAAGGTCAGCCAGCTCTTTCTGGAACTGGGGGTCATTCTTGTACTTGTCATAAGCCTCTTCCAGCTCATGTACGGCGTTCATAACAGTTTCGGGAACGTACTGTCCTCCGAACTCGCCGAATCTTCCGATCTTGCTCATATCATAATTTCCTTTCGTTGTATATTTCCATAATGCGCTTTATTTTTTCCCTGTCCTTGACACCGTCGGTCTCGGTTCCGTCCGAGATGTCGATATTCTGCGAAACGGTGAGCATATCCGCCAGATTGCTTTCGTTTATGCCCCCTGCCAGAAAATAGGGAAGATGTATCTCCGCATTTTTTACCACATCTATGTTGCACAGCTTTCCTGTGCCTCCTGCCTGACCCTTTACAAAGCTGTCCAGCAGGAGATATTTGCAGTCCAGCTCTTCGGCACGGTAAATATCCTCTGCGCTCTGCACACGTACGGCTTTCCACAAATCAGTGTCATGCCCCAGAGCCTTTATGTAAGCCCTGTCCTCGCTGCCGTGGAGCTGGATAACGTCCAGCCCTATGCTTTCAGCCGCCCTTTTTACGGTATCAACGGGAGTATCAACAAAAACTCCCACCTTTTTTATGCGGCTGTCAAGGTTTCGGGATATCCGTGCGGCAAAGTCGATATCGACTGTACGCCTGAAGCCCTCTGCAAGGATATAGCCCACAAAATCGGGGAGAAATTCGTTAGCGTAGGCGATATCCTCCTCACGCCTCATTCCGCAGAGCTTAATCATACGCCCTCCCTGAGAGCTGCCATGCAGTCGGGAATGCCTGCAAGTCCGCTTCTCATAAGCGTCTCGCCGATAAGCACAGCATCTGCTCCGCAGTTCTTGGCAAATCTCATATCGGCGTTGTCCTTTATACCGCTTTCGCAGACAAAGACTGCATTTTCGGGCACAAGCGCCGAAAGCCTCTTTGTGTTTTCGAGGGACACCTCAAAGGTCTTAAGATTGCGGTTGTTCACGCCTATGATGCCAAAGCCTGCACTCACAAGGCTCCTGACCTCGTTTTCATCATGCGCTTCGCCCAGAACGTCCAGTCCCAAGGACTTTGCAAGGTTAAAAAGCGTTTTGAGCCTGTTATCGTCAAGGACTGCCGCTATGAGCAGAACTGCGTCCGCTCCCAGCGCACGTGCCTCATATATCTGGTACTCATCAAAGATGAAATCCTTGCGCAGAACGGGGATCCTGACATTTTCAACTATTTCCCGCAGATATTCGGAGGAGCCTTGGAAGTAATGCTCCTCGGTAAGGCAGGATATTGCCGCAGCGCCTGCCTTTTCATATGCAGCTGCGATCTTAACGGGGTCAAAATCAGGTTGGATAAGTCCCTTTGAGGGGGAAGCTTTTTTCACCTCGGAGATGACCGAAAGTCCGTTTGCCCTTAGCGCCCTGCCGAAGCCCTTTGGAGCGGGAGCTATATCCGCAAGCTTTTTCTGCTCTTCAAGGGATATGCGGCTCTTTTCGGCAGCAAGCTGAATTTTTCTTTTTTCGATTATTTCATCAAGTATCATAATTTATCCTTTTAAGAATTGGTAAAATCCTTCATTTCGTTGAGCTTATCATATGCCTTGCCGCTGTCTATCATCTCTGCGGCAAGCTTTACGCCGTCAGCTATGGTGGCTGCCTTGCCTGCGCAGTAGATAGCGCAGCCTGCGTTAAGCAGAACGGTATTTCTTCTTGCGCCCTTATCCTTGCCTGTAAGGATATCAAGGGTCATCTTGGCGTTTTCCTCGGGTGTGCCGCCCTTTAAAACATCGGCTGTGCAGTATTCAAAGCCGTAGTCGTGGGGGTCAATATCATAGGTGGATATCTTTCCGTCCTTTACCTCGCAGACATGGGTCTTGCCTGTCATGGTTATCTCGTCCAGTCCGTCGCTGCCGTTGACTACCATTGCGCCCTTGATTCCGAGCTTTATGAGCACGTTTGCCATAAGGGTCAGGATGCTTTCATCATAAACGCCCAGCACTATATAATCTGCAAGAGCGGGGTTTGTGAGAGGGCCTAAGATATTGAAGAATGTGCGGCAGCCTATTTCCTTTCTTACGGGAGCCACAAATCTCATTGCACCGTGGAATACCTGAGCAAACAGGAATGCGATGCCTGTGGTCTCAAGGCACTTTGCTGCCTTTTCGGGAGAGGTCTTGATATTCACGCCCAGAGCGTCAAGGCAGTCGGCTGCTCCGCTCTTGCTGGAAGCGGCTCTGTTGCCGTGCTTTGCAACGGGAATGCCTGCGGCTGCGATAACAAAGGAGGAGGTGGTGGAGATATTGAAGGTTCCTGCCATATCTCCGCCTGTGCCTACGATGTCGATAGCGGAGCGGAACCCCTCGATAACGGAAGCCTTGCTTCTCATGCCCTTGGCAAAGCCTGTTATCTCGTCGATGGTCTCGCCCTTCATTCTCATGGCAACCAGGAATGCGGCTGTCTGAGCGGGTGTGGCAGCGTCGCCCATGATGATGTTCATGGCGCTGTAAGCCTCGTCCTCAGTGAGATCCTTGCGGTCAACTGCCATGGCGATGTACTTTTTAAGGGAAGTTCTCTTATCCATGGGAATTGCAGGAACTGCGCCCTCAACCTTTACGCCCACAACGTTTGTAAGGAAGTTGGAGAGAATGTTCACGCCCATCTCCGCAAGGATAGACTCGGGGTGGAACTGAACGCCGTAAATGGGATATTCCTTATGAGCCACTGCCATTATCTCGCCATTGTCGGTCTCGGCTGTTATTTTAAGGCAGTCGGGAAGCGAGCTTCTTTCAATGATAAGGGAATGATATCTTGCGCAGGAGATTTTTTCGGGAAGTCCCTCGAAAATGGGGCAGGTATTGTCAAGCCTGATAAGCGAAGCCTTGCCGTGCATAGGCTTTTCGGCTCTTACTACCTTTCCGCCGAATGCCTCTCCGATGGACTGATGACCGAGGCAGATGCCCAGAATGGGGAGCTTTCCGGCAAAATGCTTTATAGCCTCAACGGAAATGCCTGCGTCCTTGGGATAAGAGGGGCCCGGAGAGATGACCAGTGCTTCGGGGTTCATCTTCTCTATCCCGTCAATAGTAATCTCGTCATTTCGGTAAACCTTTATATTGTTGTAAAGGCTTGCCATTGCCTGATAAACGTTGTAAGTAAAGCTGTCGTAATTATCTATCATAACGATCATATCAAACACCTCTTTCAATTACATCTGTGCTGCCTGTTCAAGTGCGTTTATTACCGCCGCAGCCTTGCGCTTGGTCTCTTCAAATTCACTTTCGGGGTTGCTGTCATATACTATTCCTGCTCCTGCCTGAACGTAAGCCTTGCCGTTTCTGAAAAGCACCGTTCTTATGGCGATGCAGGTATCTATATCTCCGTTCCATGCCATGTAGCCGACTGTTCCGCCGTAAAGTCCACGCTTTACGTTTTCAAGGCTGTCGATTATCTCCATTGCCTTTACCTTGGGCGCTCCGGAAAGGGTGCCTGCGGGGAGGACGGACATCAGCGCATCAACGGCGGTCTTGCCCTCTTCAAGCTGACCCTCAACATCGGAAACAAGGTGCATTACCTTGGAATAGCGCTCAACTCTCATAAAGTCGGTGACTTTTACCGTTCCGGGCTTACATACCCTGCCCACGTCGTTTCTGCCAAGGTCAACAAGCATTGTATGCTCTGCCCTTTCCTTGGGGTCGGTGGTGAGGAGCTTTTCGTTCTCGATATCCTTTTCGGCTGTTGCGCCTCTGGGATATGTGCCTGCGATAGGCTTGTTGAGCACCACGCCGTCGGTGACGCTCACCAGCATCTCTGGGGAAGCTCCCGCAATGCAGTAATCCTTGTGATCAAAGTAGTAAAGATAAGGCGAAGGGTTTGTGGAGCGGAGCATTCTGTAAACGTCAAACGGCTCGGGGGGATTTTCTGCCTCAAAGCGCTGGGAAATAACTATCTGGCTGATATCGCCGCCGATGATATGCTCTCTGCACTTTTCCACCATCTTGCAGAACTCTTCCTTTGTGTAGTTGGAATTTACTTTGAGCTTTGCGGGATTGAGTATCTTGGGAGCAGGCTCGGGAGTATATCTGCAAAGGAGCTTGCCAAGCTTATCGGCACGCTTTTCAAGCAGCTCATAGTAGCTGTCAGTTGCCTTATCAAAGCTTTCTCCTGATTTTTCTGCCAGAGCTGTTATCTCTTCCTTATCCATGTTGAGGATTATCACTGCTCTGTTGGAAAGGTGGTCATAAGCCACTATCTCGTTATAGATGAACATATTTGCATCCGGCATTTCCAGATCATCGTCGGGGACATTTGTAAGGCGCTTTTCATAATATCTCGCCATATCGTAGCCGAAGTATCCGATAAGTCCGCCTGTGAGCTTGGGACGACCCACGAACTTAGGTGACTTGTATTTTTCCATAAGTCCAGAGAAAAGCTTGATGGGGTCGGAAGCGTCTGTCGATTCTTTTCTTCCGTCTGTGTAAATAAACTCAGCCTTTTTGTCCTTTACCCTTATCTCTGCCTTGGGGTTAAGACCGATGAATGAATATCTGCCCCAGCGGTTGGAGTTATCGACTGATTCAAGGATAAAGCAGTTTTCGTAGTTTTCCTTTAAAATAGAAAACATTCTTACGGGTGTGAAGCTGTCGGTAAGAAGCTCATAGAACATGGGAACTGTGCCGTAGCTTTTCAGATATTCCTTTGTTTCGCTGACTGACGGATAGAACATAAAAACGACCCTCTTTCTGATATTGGCGGCAACAAAAAATCCGCCGCCTCTTGAAGCCTTAAAACTTCAAGGGACGACGGATAATATCCACCGTGGTGCCACCCTAATTCGCCTTATCATCGGATAAGACCTTAACGGGTACGAGCGTTTGCAATAAAAAAGCACTACCAATATGGTAATGCTGCACTTTGCCTATAAAATAACAAGTACGCAGCTTACGCATCAATACCCTTTCCCTTTACGCAGGAAATACGGCTCAGGCTACTATTGAAGCACATCTGCCCCAAATTCACCCTGCTCCTCACAAATCCATTCGCATTTACCGTTCGTACCGCACTTCCACCAATGTGCAGCTCTCTGTGCCGCCGTTATAAATGTTACTTGCTTTTGTTCACAGGATTTATTATTAACTTTAAGCACAGTATAGCACTATGATTTTCGTTTGTCAAGGGGCTAACAGAAATTTAACATTTGCTTTCTTCAAAAAAATCCCGCACATCACTGATATGCGGGACAAATATCATCAGCCCAGTCTGAGCATCTCGTCGATGCAGACCTTAGCCTTGGTGATAACATCATCGTCAAGAACTATCTCCTCGCCGTCAGTGCCCTCGAGGCAGTGGAGAACGTCGGTGATGTTGGTGATCTTCATATTGTGGCACACGCAGTCCTTGGAAAGGGCGTAGAACATCTTGTCGGGGCAGTCGATGCTCAGGTGCTGAACTATGCTGTTCTCGGTACCGATGATAAAGGACTTCTCCTTGCTGTCGATAGCGTAATTCATTATCTCGGTGGTGCTTCCCGCAAAATCGGCAGCCTCAACTACCGCAGGCTGGCACTCGGGGTGGACAAGCACGGGAGCACCGGGGTGAGCTGCTCTTGCAAGCTGGATATCACGGACAGTAAGACGTGCATGAGTGGGACAGCCGCCGCTTATGAGCTTGAACTGCTTTTCGGGAACCATTTTCCGGATATAGCTGCCAAGATTGCAGTCGGGAATGAACAGAATCTTGTCGGCGTCCATATTTTTGATTATCTTCACTGCGGAGGAAGATGTAACGCACACGTCGCAGAGAGTTTTCAGCTGGGCTGTGGTGTTGATGTAAGCCACTACCTTATAATCGGGATATCTCTCCTTGAGCTGAATGAGCATATCGGGGTCAAGCTGGTCTGCCATGGGGCAGCCTGCCTCGGACTTGGGAAGATATACCTTTTTCTCGGGGGAAAGTATCTTGCAGGTCTCCGCCATGAAGCGGACGCCGCACATAATAACATTTTCGCAGTCGGTTTTTGCTGCCTTTACAGCCAGACCGAAGGAATCGCCTGTGAAGTCTGCGATCTCCAGAATATCGTGGGACTGATAGCAATGAGCAAGAATACAGGCATTTTTCTCTTTTTTAAGTTTCAGTATTTTTTCCTGAATGTCCTTTATCATGATATGTAAGCCGACCTTTCCGATAAAAATGGTATGTTTGGCGGTAACGCCATCCGCCCGAATATGACAAAATATAAGGTTATTATACCATTAAATCCGCTTTATTTCAATAGAAATCCATATATTTTATTTTACAGACTATTTACGAAAACGGCGCTTAAAAATGTAAAAACAGCACAAAACGGCGAAACAAAATGGGCGGCTGCATATGCGGCCGCCCATTTTGTGGTGGGTAAAAAAATATTGTCATTACAGTTCAGCAATTTTGTCACTGCACCTGATGCCCATGATGTCATTATCAAATGTCTTATCCCGATGTCTGAATATATTATAACACAATAAATCCATTCTGTGAATGCTTTTTTGCTGATTTGCCCTAAAATTCTATCCGATAGGCATTATTTGTTACAAATATATTTCTGCGGATCACATTATTCCTTGCCAACAGCATTTCTGAGGGCACGAAGCTCCTCTGCGGTAAGCTCTCTCCATGCGCCGGGCTTGAGCATTCCCAGCTTTACGGGGCCGATGGAAGTGCGGCGAAGTCTTACTACTTCCAGTCCCACAGCCTCGCACATACGTCTTATCTGCCTGTTTCTGCCCTCGTGAATGGTTATTCTCATAACGCTTCTCTCAGGAGTATCAAGCTCCACGCTTACGGTGGTGGGGAGAGTTTTTCTGCCGTCCAGCTCAACGCCGTCGGTAAGGGATACTATCTGATCGTCGGTTATCTTGGAATGAACGGTGACACGGTAGGTCTTGCTTATATGGCGGCTGGGGTGCATGATATCGTTGGCAAAGTTGCCGTCATTGGTGAAAAGAAGCAGTCCCTCGGAGTTGCGGTCAAGCCTTCCCACGGGATATACACGCTCATCAACGCCTGTAAGCAGCTCGGTAACGCACTTTCTGTCCAGCTCGTCTGCCATGGTGGTAACATATCCACGGGGCTTGTTGAGCATAATGTATATCTTTCTGCGCTTCTTGGTGTAGCGGACTCTCTCGCCGCCTACCATGATAACGTCACGCTCGTTTGCCTTGTCGCCCAGCTTTGCCTTTCTGCCGTTGACATATACCTCGCCTGCGCTGATAAGCTCCTCCGCTTTTCTGCGTGAACAAACTCCGCTGTCGGAAAGTATTTTCTGCAAACGTATCTTTTCCATATCATTCTCCATTTCTCCGTCTCCCGACGGGTCAGCTGCTCAGCTGAACAGCAATTCCTTTATTTTATCGGTTATCAGCTCCGAAAAGCTCTTTTTATGAGGCTTGCCCTTTTTCACAGCTGCGTCCTCAGCCGCAATGAGGGGTATCCTGTCTATCTCCCTGCTGCCGTCAAGAAGCACCAGCTCGCCGACATTATGCCCTTTTTCAACGGGGGCATATATCATGCGGGGAACGGTCATCTTCCATGAAATACTTGGCGTTATGCCGTTTATCACGGGGCACATGGGAGTTCTTTCGGGTACGAGCCGAAGTTCGTCCTTTTCGCTTCCCACAAGGCAGGCGGTGTAATAATCATCGGCTTCCAGAGGAACGCACTTTACCCGTGAAAAGCCGTAGTTCAGCATTTTTTCGTGGTCGTTCCAGTCATCGGGTGCGTTCAGGGTCACACAGATAAGGGTAACGCCGTCTCTTTCCGCCGCCGAAACAAGGCAGCGCCCCGCTTCATCGGTAAAGCCCGTTTTCACGCCGATGCAGCCCTCATATCTTGTCAGCAGCTTGTTTGTATTGGCAAGCCACCTGTCATAGGGCGGATCACCAAAAGCAAGCTTTATGGACTTTTGCGAGCATATGGCTCTGAAATCATCGTTTTTCAGGGCAAATGAGGTCAGCTGCGCCATATCATACGCTGTGGAATAATGCTCATCATCATGAAGCCCCGAGGGAGTGACAAAGTGGGTATTTTTCAGCCCCAGCCGTGACGCTTTGGCGTTCATCATGTCGGCAAAGCCTGCCATGCTTCCGCCCACCTTTACCGCTGCGCAGTTGGCTGCGTCGTTGCCCGAGGGCAGCAGCATTCCTATGCACAGGTCACGCTTGGAAACAATATCCCCCTCCATAAGTCCCATGGAGGAGCCTTCGGTTTTTACAGCTTCGCTGTCAACGACGAACTCGCTGTCAAGATCGCCGCTTTCAAGCGTCAGCAGAACTGACATTATCTTTGTGGTGCTTGCCATTGGCAGCTTTGCGTTCTCATTTTTGCCGAACACCACTCTGCCCGTGCCTGCTTCAATGACCACAGCCGCCTTTGCGGACACCTGCGGTTCATTTTCCACAGCAAAGCATCCGCCTGAAAGCGTGAAAACAAACACTGCCACAGCTATAAGGCAGCATAACTTTTTCATAAACATTCCCCCAAAAACAGTCTTTACAGACTATTTTATGCAGGGGAAAATAATATCAGTCCTCAAAATCGAAATTGATGCCGTCGGTCATGTTGTCATCTGCCACCATTTCCTCGGGAAGCTCGATATCGTCGGTATCGCCCGCAGCGCCTGCGTCGGACGCTACTGAGCCTGATACAGCCCTTTTATCGGCAGCGGCGGGCTTATCCTTTTTGAACAGGTTTGCCACCTTGTTGAACACCTCGGGAACCATATTTACGATAGCGGAAGATGTGGAAACGTCCAGATTCATCTGCATGAGCTGAACTTCGCCGTTTGAGATGACCAGAAAGCCCAGAGGGGTAACGGTCACGCCTGCGCCGCTGGCTCCGCCGAAAAGCTCCTTATCGGTCTTGCTGGGCAGGTCGGAACCGCCCCCTGCAAAGCCGTATGATACTTTTGATACGGGGATAATGGTAACGCCGCCGTCCACCTGAACGGGTGTTCCCATGATAGTGTTGGCATCTGCCATCTCGTGAATTTTGTCCATAGAAGCGGTTATAAGCTCTTTTACCTTTGTATCCATCTTTAATATCCTTTCAGTGAAGTTTGATACGTATTATTTGAATAACGCCATAACAGGGGCGTATTTTTCCTTATCCTTTGCGTAGCCGAATACCACCGCAATTATGGCATTCAGCAGGCTTGCAGGTCTGAGCCGTATCTTGCACTCCCCGTCCCACCTGCATTTTTCGGCAGGGGTATTGAACAGGCAGTCTATCTTTATTCCCGTGACGGACACGGGCACAAAGCATCTTACGGCGGAAAGGGCGTTATAAACGGCGGCGTTCACCTTGCCATACAGCATGGCAGCCTCGTATGCGTCCTCATCGGCGGCGGCAAAGTCTATTTTAAGGTCATCTATGCGGACCTTTCCGCCCAGCTTTTTAAGAGGTCCTTTTAAAAGCTCGAATGCCAGCTGGACAGAGCTTTTCTTTTCGTTAAGCTCGTCAAGCTTGGTGTTGAGCCGTTCGATCAGGCTTTTTTTCTTAGGTTTATGCTTTTTGGGGGTGTTTTCCGAGCTTACCTCAAAATTTTCCTCTTCAGAATTTTCCTCTGGGGTTGTATCTTCCGTAAGGGTTTTCTCCTGCTTATCCTCATCGGTTGGAGCAGTATGTTCTTCGGGAGCATCAGGCTCATTAAAGGATATCTCCTCTGAAGCAGGCTTTGTTTCTGCCTTTTTTATATTTTTCCTGTGCTTTTTCCGCTTCCGTTTCTGCCGCTTTTTCTTTTCAACATGGGGGTAAAGCTGCTTGAAAAGGAAGCTCACCTTTACATCGGCTTCACCGTCATGATACCTGATATAGGCTGTCACGGGAATGTTCACGGCAAGAACGATAAGCAAAATTACCGCAATTATTATGATCCAGATCATATCTCAGGCTCGTCCTCCGAGACTTCTGCCTCATCGGGAACACGCCCGGGGAGTGGGGGGAGGTCATCCAGACTTTCAAAGCCGAAGCACCGCAGAAATACGGGCGTTGTTCTGTAGGCGATGGGCCGTCCCGGGACATCTAGCCGTCCCGCTTCCTCCAGCAGTCCCTTTTCCACAAGGGAGTTGACCACGCTGGAGCTGTCAGTACCACGGATATGCTCCACAAAGCTTTTGGTCACAGGCTGGTTATAGGCGATTATGGTAAGCACCTCCATAGCCGCAGGTGTAAGGGGGGCGTTTTTCTTGGTCTCCGCCGCAAGCTTTACATACTCGTAATATTCCCGCCGCACAGCCAGCTGATACAGCCCCGAAAGCCGCAGCACAACAAGGGAACTGCCGTTTTCCGCATACGCCTCGTTGAGAGAGTCCGCAAGCTGGGATATTGCACCCTTTTCGATGCCCGTAGCCGCAGAGATACGCTCAACGTCCACAGGGTCGCCGCAGGCAAACAGCACCGCTTCAAGCACGGCGGCCTTATCGGTCAGCTTCATTTTCTCTCTCCTCCCATTCAGATGACGCATCATAATCGGTATCGGCGCCTGCGCTGTTGAAGGTCATTTCCGTGTTGTCCTCGTTAAGGATAATTCTGCCCGACTTTGTAAGCTCCAGCACGGCAAGGAATGCCGCCACACGCTCGGAGCGGTCGGCCATCTCGGAAAACAGCCCCTCAACGGAGCATTTGCCCTCTTTATACAACTTTTTGAGCACATATACTATCTTTGATGATACGGAAACGAATTTCCGTGAAACAAGCTTTGAAAATACGTTTGGCACCAGCGCTTCGGGCTTGGCGCTCTTTTTTATCTCCATGCCCTTGTACGCTTTGACAAGCTCCATAGGGTCATGGGTGCGGCTGTAGGTGCTGTCCGTCTCTATCTTCATAGGCGCACGGACGGCATAGGTATCCCCCGAATAAGCGGCACGCATCTTCTCCGCAGCCGCCTTGCAGAGAGAGTATTCTATGAGCCTGCCCTCCAGCTCTTTTTTAAGTGCTTCCGCCTCTTCCTTGCGGGGCAGCAGTGAAACGGTCTTGATATAAATGAGCCTTGCAGCCATTTCCAGGAAATCGCCTGCGACCTCCATATCCTGCTCCGCCATATCCGAAATATAGTTCAGATACTGCTCCACAAGTATCATTATGGGGATATCGTTAATATTCAGCTTATGCTTTGCTATCAGGTGCAGAAGCAGGTCAAGAGGCCCCTCAAAGGCCTCCAGCTTGAATGACATCTTCATACTTTATTAAGCACCGCCGAGAAAATGATATCCACCCAGTTTGTAAGGAAGATCATCACATCGGTGACTTTTCCCTGCAAAAAGCCCAGAGGTTTGTCCAGCAGCCCCGAATAAACGAGGGCGATAAGAGCGATGAAGACGAACTGCTCGTACTTCATTATCTTAAAGTATATCTTTTCGGGCAGAACGGCGTTGAATATCTTGGAGCCGTCCAGAGGGGGTATGGGCAGGAAGTTGAACACGCCCAGAGATATGTTTATCATAGTGATGTACAGGAAAATATCACCGATTATGATAAATGTTTCACCGAAGCGGACATATCCCAAGCCGTACATTATCCTGCACACTATCATGGCAAGGAACGCCATAATAAAGTTGGAGGCAGGGCCTGCCAGCGAGGTGAGCACCATGCCCTTGCGGGGATTTTTGAAGTTATTGGGATTTACATTTACGGGCTTGCCCCAACCGAAGCCGATGAGCACCATCATAATAGAACCCCAGAGGGACAGGTGCTTGAAGGGGTTGAGGGTTATACGTCCCTGATTTTTTGCAGTATCGTCGCCCATTTTATGAGCCACCCATGCGTGGGCGCACTCGTGGACGGGCAGGGCTGTGAACAGCACCAGAGCATTTATGAAAAGCTCAAATATTTTATCGTTATTCATATCGGTTATCCTTTAAATTTCGTTATTTATCAAAAATTCAACTTTTATTATACAATATTTTCGGCTTGATTACAAGGGATTTTTCTCAAAAAAATACAATAGCAGATGAAAAGTCGGAGAAAATTGTGAATATTCTATAAAATTCAAAAAAGGGCTTGCTTTTTTATTTTCTTTGTGATACAATAGAATATGTTCTGAAAATGTGCGGTATTTTCCGTGCATCAAACAAGCTTTACGCCGGCTGAACTTTGCTTCGGATTCCGGTCTATTTTTCACTGTTAAGGAGGTGCGGCCCCATGGCAAAGTGCGATATTTGCGGAAAGGGCGTTACTTTCGGTATTAAGGTTTCCCATTCTCATCATCGTTCCAACAGAACTTGGAAGCCTAATGTAAAGCGTGTAAAAGCTATCGTTGACGGTACTCCCAAGCACATCTACGTGTGCTCAAGATGCCTCCGTTCCGGTAAGGTAACACGTGCTGTTTGATTTTAAACAGCTTTAATAACCGAATTGTACGTACAATAAGGAAGACGCCTATGGCGTCTTTTTTATTTTGTGGGGATTTTTAAAATGGGGCTGCTGCATCTCGTGCAACAGCCCTTTACTTTTATATTTACTTATCATCAATACCTATGCCCAGACCATTATCGCTGTCTGATTTCTCATGTGGCTTGATTGGACGGTTAAAGAACTCGTCCGCATTGTCCTCGGGCTGGTGGAGCTTTGCCATATCGTTCATAAGTGTGGAATCCTGCTCGGGATAGGGCACATCTCCGTACTGCACCGCTTGCGGAGACATATCCGTGCCTGCCTCTCTTTTGCTCTTAATGGTAACAAACACCACTGCTCCTACAAGGACTGCGCCGATAAGTGCCATAACAACGCCCATGCTGAGGGTAGAGCTGCTGCTGTTGGGCTGAACTGCTGTGATAATATAGGGGCAAACGAACTGATCGTAATCAGATGTGCTTGACTCCTCGTCGCCGTACATGAGCCACTCATAAAAATACTGCTTCAGCTCGTCGTCCAGGACGCTTACCCTGCCTGTAATTGGGATAGAGGTATAAAGCCCGTCGCTTTCCTCGTCCCAGTAGTCGTTCATTTCGTTTATCATCTGCTCGGCGGCGCTTATCTGGGTCACATTTTTAAGGCACACTGCCGCAAAAACGGGAGTACCGTTCTCATATGAGGTCTGGAGCGGCATAATATAATAATGTGCCGACACTCTTGAATTTGTTTTTCTGCCCAGCGCTGTTTCGGTGTACTCCTCCATATATGCAAATTCGTCCCACAGCTCCAGCAGCTCGCCCTGAACGTACTGACCCTTGTAGAAGTCGCTCGCCTGCATCTCGTTGAAGTCCATCATGCCCTTGGCCATTTCTCTTTTTTGTGCCAAGGAATCCCCTGCGCAGGCTATTCCCGCAATGATAAGTATTACCCCGCAGATGAATAATCTGAGTTTTAAAGTATTGCTCAAAATATATCCCCCTTAATTTTATTTACAACAGTGCTTAATATAGTATATATCATTTGTTAAAACTTGTCAATAAGGGAACGGAAGATAATAGCAATGCACTGTCAAAAAATATTCCTTAAATCGTTTTCATATTTTGAAAATTCATTGACATATATGTTAAATTGTGCTATAATAAGAAAAAATATGAATGTAAACAGGAAGGTGCATTATTATGTCAGCGTCACTATTGATACTTGCCGCAGGTCTGGGGACCCGTTTCAAAGGCGGCATTAAGCAGCTTACCCCTGTGGGAACGGACGGCGAACTGCTGATGGAATATTCCGTGGCAGACGCTGTAAGGGCAGGATTTGACAAGGTGATATTCATTATCCGCCGTGATATAAAGGAGCAGTTCGAGGAGCTTATCGGCAGCAGGCTGAGAAAATACGTTAAGGTATGCTGCTGTTATCAGGATATGGACGATCTTCCCGACGGATTTTCCGTACCCGAGGGCAGGACAAAGCCATGGGGTACTGTTCATGCCGTTCTTGCGGCAAGGAAGCTTATCAACGAGCCTTTTCTTATCATCAATGCGGACGATTATTACGGTCAGGCTGCATATAAAAATGTATATGACTTCCTTACAAATCCCGAAAGGAAGCAGGGGCAGCACTGCATGAGCGGCTTTATCCTCGGCAACACTACGAGAAATACACCAAGGAAGTTGCAACAGGCAGGCAGCACTGCATGAGCGGCTTTATCCTCGGCAACACCCTCAGCACCACAGGCACGGTAACAAGGGGCATATGCAATGCTGATGAAAATGGTATGCTTGTTTCCGTCACTGAGACATACACCATTTCCAGGCAGGAAAGCGGCATAATCCAGGGCACACGGGACGGCGAGATCGTAACTGTGTCACCCGACAGCATTGCCTCTATGAATATGTGGGGCTGCGGACAGGAGATAGTCCCTCAGCTGGAGCGCTGCTTCGGCGAATTTCTGGGCGGCATTGGCGGAAATGAGCTTAAAGCCGAGCTGGCTCTGCCTACTGCATTTGACAAGCTCATCAAGAGCGGCGAAATATCCGTAAAGGTAATTCCCACTTATGACAAATGGTACGGCATGACCCATACTGAGGATATGCCAGAGATAAAGGAAGCCTTTGCGGACATGACCCGAAAGGGTATTTATAATGTTCCCCTTTTTGACGCAAGGGAAGAGATGAATGTGACAGCGTAAAAGCTGCTGCATATAATACTAATCACGAATATAGAAAAAAGGCTGTTGCACAAGATGCAGCAGCCTTTTTGGTTGTGTGGCAAACGAAAAAAACAGCACTATAAATCCACTCATAACGAAAAAGGTCTGTCACAGCTAAATGCTGCAACAGACCTTTTATAATGCTATTTTATGCGCTCAGATCAAACCTGGCTGTTGTTATCGAGGAAGTCCATAACATCATCAACGGTTGTGAATGCAAGTGCGGTGCAGGTATCTGCGCAGCCGTAGTAGATGCAGATTCTTCCGGTGTCAGCGTCAACGAGGTTAGCGCAGGGGAATGTAACTGCGTCGGTATCACCAACGAGCTCATAGTACTCCTGAGGGCTGAGGAGGTAGGAAGCACCTCTCTTGAGAACCTTCCAGGGCTCGTCCTTATCGAGGAGAGCTGCGGAGAAGCTATATACATAGCCGTTGCAGGAAGTAAGTACACCGTGGTAGAAAATGAGCCAGCCGCGATCGGTCTCTATAGGAATAGGACCTGCGCCCATCTTAGTGGATTCCCAGCCCTTGGAGGGACCCATTACGTGTCTGTGCTGGCCCCAGAATGTGAGGTCGGGAGACTGGCTGATGAACATATCGCCGAAAGGAGTGTGTCCGCTGTCGGAAGGACGGCTCATCATCATGTACTTGCCGTTGATCTTTCTGGGGAACATAACGCCGTTTCTGTTGAAGGGGAGGTATGCGTTCTCAAGCTGTGTGAAGGTCTTGAAATCGTAGGTGTAAGCGATACCGATGGTAGGCTTCCAGCCGTAAGCGTTGCACCATGTTACAACGTACTTGTCTTCGAGCTTGCAAACTCTGGGGTCGTAGCCGTACTGCCACTGAGCAACCTCGGGGATATCGCACTCAAAGTGGATCCTCTCCTCGTTGATATCCCAGTTGATACCGTCCTTGGAGAAGCCAACGTGAAGCTCCATGTTTCTCTCTCTGTCGTCAACTCTGAAAACGCCTGCGAACTTGTAGTCGCCGTTCTCGAAAGGTACAACGGAGCTGTTGAAGATGGAGTTGGAAGGCTCTCTGTAGCCGTTAGCCTTCTTAACCATGATCTGATCTCTCTTAATGATAGGGTTAGCACTGTATCTCCATACAACGTCTCTGCATCCCTCGGGCTTTTCCATCCAGGGGATATTGGGCATGGATACGCCGTTTACAACCTGTGTTTTCATTACGAAATCCGCCTTTCATATTTAAATTTATTTTCGTTTCGCATTACTGCGTTTTTTTACTGTAATTTAACTATACCAAAATTTCATTTCATTGTCAATAGTGTTTGATTTTACATTTAGGCACATTTAATTTTGTTAAAACTGCACAACAAAGTCCATTTCAACCGTTTAAGAACGGCTTTTCACGGGTCAAATTCAGCCGTGCAGAGCATTTTAAGAGGCTGATGATGTTAAATTTCCCGAACTTGCCCAACATTTTTGTTGATATCGCACTATTTTCAGCATCAAATTTTTACACATATTTTTTATCTAACCTTGATTTAACTTAATTTAACCTGTTTTCAGATTAAAAATAAGACGCATATTTTTACTTTTCACGGCATATGATTTTCCATATTTACAGAAAGTCGGTCATGCCTATGAATACGCTCATCGAAACCGCAAATTCCCTGATGTGGGGCAGATTCACCGTGGCGCTTATCCTCTGCTGCGGCATATATCACACGGTAAAAAGCGGATTTATCCAGCTGAAGCTCCCGAAGCACCTTTTCTCCTCGGACGGAAAGAACAGGCTGGGAGCTGTGACAAGCGCTCTTGCCGCATCTCTGGGAACGGGAAATATCACGGGCTGCGCCGCCGCCATTGCCGCGGGAGGCGCAGGGGCGGTGTTCTGGATGTGGCTCTCCGCCCTTGGGGGAATGGCGCTTGCTTACTCGGAAAACCGCATAGGCGCTGAGTTTGGGGAGAAATATCCCAAGTCCGCCAGAGGGCCTATGCTGTACATTGAAAAGGGCATGGGAGCAAAGTGGCTGGCGGCGGCTTATGCTGTATGCTGCCTTGGGGCGGCAATATTCATGGGCAGCATGAGCCAGTCGGGAGCGCTGTCCGACGCACTTTCGGCGCAAACTCCCCTGCCACGGTACATATGCTCATTGGCTGCGGCTGTAGTCACGGCTGCGGTGCTTTTTTCCTCCGACCGTGCGGCGGAAGGGGTAATGAAATTTTCCGCAAGGATAGTGCCTGTTATGGGGCTGCTGTACGTGGGCGGCTGCATTGGGCTACTCATTATATCAAAGTGTGATGTCTCAGGCGCATTTGCGGATATATTCTCCCAGGCATTTTCACTGAAAGCGGCAGCAGGCGGAGCAGCTGGCATTACGGTGAAAAAAGCCGTTTCCGTCGGGCTGCGCAGGGGGATATTCTCCAACGAGGCTGGCATGGGAAGCTCCGTCCTCGTTCACTCCGAGGCAGATTTCGGCGAACCGCAGTCTGCGGGAGCATGGGCTGCCTTTGAGGTATTTCTTGACACGATAGTCTGCTGCACCCTTACCGCACTGGTGATAATATGCTGCAAAACCAACGACATCACCGCAGCATTCTCATACGGCTTCGGCAGGTGGGGCGGCGGGTTCGTGTGCCTGTGCATATGTATGTTTGCCCTCGCCTCGGTGCTGGGGTGGAGCTGCTACGGGGAAAAATGCCTGTGCTACATCACGGGAAAGCACTGCGGAAAATGGTGCAGGCTGGTGTTCTGCCTTGCATGCGCCGCAGGGGGATTTATTGCCACGGAAAGCGTTTTCGGCATAAGCGACCTTTTCAACTGCCTGCTGATGATAATAAATCTGCCTGTGATAACCGTTCTGACCATGCGCAGCGGCAAATAATACCATTATAACTTTTATCGCCATTTCATATGTACTTAAACCTCACACTTCCGCATACATATAATCATAGCAAAATGCAAATCGGAAAGGATGGTAACAAAATGATGAAATTTTATCCTGAGGGCTGCCTGATAAATACTCCCGAAAATAAAGCCTCAGTCAGTTCACTGGAAGCCCTTGAGGAAGCACGCATAAGCGGAAGGATACTTGAAGCCAAAGCCTCGGTCTGCGACAGCGGACATAACCTTATCGCCGAGCTGCCCTGCGGAAGAGCGGTCATTCCCCGAAATGAGGGCGCTGTGGGCATCGAGGACGGCTCCACAAGGGATATCGCACTGATAACCAAAGTCAACAAGCCAGTCTGCTTTAAGGTCACGGAAATATCGGAACGGGGCATTTTTCTCTCCCGCCGTGCAGCCCAGCAGGAGTGCATAGACAGATACATAAGCCGCCTGATCCCCGGCGATATCATTCCCGCTCGAGTCACTCATCTGGAACAGTTCGGCGCATTTGTGGATATCGGCTGCGGTCTGCCCTCGCTGATACCGATCGACGCAATATCCGTGTCAAGGATATCCCACCCATCGGACAGATTTTACGCAGGGCAGATGATACGTGCGGCGGTCAAGGGCGTGAACGGCAGCAGGATATGGCTCACCCACAAGGAGCTGCTGGGCACATGGGAGGAGAACGCCGCCTGCTTTTCCTGCGGCGAGACCGTTTCGGGCATTATCCGCTCCGTGGAGGATTACGGCATATTCGTGGAGCTTGCCCCAAACCTTGCGGGACTTGCCGAGCCTAAGGCGGGAGTGCGGGCAGGTCAGCATGCAGGGGTGTATATCAAGGCGATGATTCCCGAGAAAATGAAAGTGAAGCTCATCATCGTAGATGTGTTTGACAGCGATGACCGCCCCGAGCCGCCCAGATATTTCATTCCCGAGAACGTGAGCCGGATCGAGCGCTGGCGCTATACCTCAGAGCTTTCGGACAGGGTAATCGAGACGATTTTTGACTGATACTTCAAGAATAAATAAAGACGCACAGTAAAATTTGTCTGATTTTTTTATAAAAAGCCCTTGCCAAGCCGAAAAAAATATGATATAATACACTTGTTACAGTTGTGACTAACGTTTAAACATATATTTCGGAGGAAAAAATATAATGGGAGTTATTGAAATTGTCAGCGGTATCGTGCTGATTCTGTGCAGTATTTTCATTGTGGTCATCACACTTATGCAGTCCCAGAAGCAGCAGGGCATGACAAGTGCAATTCAGGGCTCAAACAATGACAGCTTTTACGGAAAGAACGGTCAGAACACAAGAGAAAAAGCTCTTGAAAGACTGACAAAGATCGTTGCTGTAGTTTTCTTCGTTGTAACCATTGCAGCAAACATAATCGCTGTTATAGCGACTAAGGGCTGATAAAAGCTTTGGCTCCCGCACCGAATGCCGTGCGGGGGCTTTTTTATTAGGTAAGGGTATATGGATATAAAGCTTTACTATTCGGAGCATGGCAGCGGTGAGCCGCTGATACTTCTCCACGGAAACGGCGAGGACAGTGGATACTTCAAAGAGCAGATACGCTTTTTCTCAAAGCATTTTCGGGTCATAGCCGTTGACACCAGGGGTCACGGCAGGTCGCCAAGAGGAAATGCCCCGTTTACTCTGACGCAGTTTGCGGAGGATCTCAGGTGCTTTATGCTTGAAATGGGGATAAAAAAAGCCCACATTCTGGGCTTTTCCGACGGCGCAAACATCGCCATGCTTTTTGCGCTGAAATATCCGCAGATGACGGACAGGCTCATACTCAACAGCGGCAACATATTTCCCTCGGGAATGAAATTGTCGGTGCGCCTGCCAATCGAAGCAGGATATGTGCTTAACAAAGCGCTTTCAAAAATAAGCAAACGGGCAAAAAAGCAGGCGGAGCTGCTGGGGCTTATGGCAAACGAGCCCCATATCCGCCCGAAAGAGCTTTCGGCGATACGGTCAAAAGCCCTTGTCATCGCAGGAAACAAGGATATGATAAAAGAAAGCCACACACGCCTTATCGCCTCTTCGCTGCCAAATTCGCAGCTGGCGATAATTCAGGGCGATCACTTTACAGCGGCAAAAAAGCCCAAGGTGTTTGACCGTGTGGTCTATAGATTTTTAACTGAAAAGGAAAGGTCATAAATATGGCAGATATTTCACAGATTTGCATAGCAAGAATACTTAATGTAATGGAGCAGTGCGGAAAGAAAGCTATATCCGACAAGGCTCTTTACGGCAAAGTAAAAGGCAAAAAAGTAACTCTCCCCGACTATAAAAAAGCCGTTTCATGGCTCAAAGAGCGTGGAGATATCGTTGAGATAAAGCAGGGCTACATTCTCACCAAGGCAAACGGAATGTTCACCGCCGAGGTAGCACGTATCAACAAAACATTCGGCTTTATAAAGTGCGAAGACGGCACGGAAATATTCGTCCCCGGCAAATTCCTTAAAGGCGCAATGCCTGGAGATACGGTGATATGCCGACTTATTCCTCCCCGTGGTGATTCACCCGAGGCAGAGGTAACAGCCATTGCAAAGGAGGGCTTCTCCGAATTTACGGGAACTGCCGAAAAGTCGGAGGGTCAGTGGTATGTCCGCCCCGACAGCTTCTGCAAGGATCTTATCGCTGTGAGCGAAAAGTACCCCGATATAAAAGAGGGCGACAAGGTGCTGGCAACTATCACCAAGAGAGGTGAGCGCCATGCCGACCACAGATGCAAGATAAGCGCAGTTTTCGGAAGCTCTGACAAGGCTTACAGCAGCGCTCTGGCTGTGCTGTACATGAACGATGTGGAGACCGAGTTCCCCATTGCCGTGCAGGACGAGGCACGCCACATTTCAGGCATGAAGATAACCGACAAGGACATCTACGGCCGCCTTGACCTGAGGGATAAGATAATCTTCACCATTGACGGTGCGGATACAAAGGATATAGATGACGCAGTTTCCGTTGAAAAGGCCGAGAACGGCTGGAAGCTGGGCGTTCACATTGCGGACGTTTCCCACTACGTAAAGCCAAATTCAGAGCTGGATAAGGACGCTTTTCTCCGTGGAACCTCCATATATTACGCAAACAAGGTAATACCAATGCTCCCCAAGGAGCTTTCCAACGGCATATGCTCCCTTAACCCCAACGAGGACAGGCTCGCATTCTCATGTCTCATGGAGCTTGACGAGGACGGAAAGCTCACAAAGTACAAGTTCAGCAAGACCGTTATCCGTTCCCGTGTAAAAGGTGTTTACAGCGAAATTAACAAGATACTGGACTGCCGTGACGATGTTTCAAAGATCCCCGCTGATATTGCGGAAAAGTATGCGGGACTTACGGACACGATCTTCCTCATGCAGCAGCTGGCGGAGATACTTACAGCCAACAAGCTGAAAAGAGGCGCTCCCCAGATCGACACTCCCGAATGCAAGCTGACCATCGACGAAAACGAGGTCTGCACAGACGTTCAGAAGCGTGAGCGTGGCAGAGCGGAGCTTATCATCGAGGAATTTATGCTCAGCGCCAACGAGGCTGCCGCAAAGACCGCAAGGGAAAACAATATCCCCTTTGTTTACCGTGTGCATGAAAATCCCGCACCCGAAAAGATAACCGAGCTGCTCGAAGTAATAGACAGGCTGAATATCCCCCACCCCAACTTCTCCAGCGTAAAGCCTGCACATCTGGCACAGATACTGGATTCCGTCAGGGATACGGAGCTTTCGCCTGTGATAAACAACATGGTGCTCAGGTCAATGGCAAAGGCGAAGTATTCCGATGAACCTCTCGGTCACTTCGGACTGGTGCTGAAAGACTATGCACACTTCACATCGCCTATCAGAAGATATCCCGACCTTGCGATACACCGTATCCTCACCGACCTGTGCTACAACAAAATGCCACCTGCGGTCATTGCAAAGAGATACGGCAAATTTGCGGCAAACGCATCACTCCAGTCCTCCGAATGTGAGCTGACGGCAATGAGAGTTGAGCGTGACTGCGAGGACTGCTACATTGCGGAATATATGTCATCGCATCTGGGCGAGGAGTTTGAGGGCAACATCAGCGGAATAACCGATTACGGAATGTACGTGGAGCTGCCAAATACCGTTGAGGGACTTGTTAAGATAGAAACGCTTCCCGACGGCACATACGAGTATGACGGACATTTCTCACTTACCAGAGACGGCAAGGCGGTATATTCCGTGGGACAGAATGTGCGTGTAAAATGTGTCAAGACAGATGTTTCGGGCGGAAAGATTGATTTTGTTATTGCATAAAAATAAGCAAGCTAACGGACTTTTGAAAAAACAAAAGTCCGTTTTTTGGCAGAAAAGATAAGCGGACAAATAAAAAAACGGACTTCCGGATAAAATAACCGAAAGTCCGTTTGTTTTTATCAGCCCTGCTCCCTAAGCCCCGAAAGGGCGCTTCTTCCGACCTTATCATAAAAGGCGGAAACAAATATAACCGGTGCCGAGAAATGCACCGCAGGTTCATTGGTTGAAAAGCTGTACTCGTTATCGATATAGCACTTTGCGGGGGGCATTCCCTTTTCAATGTGCCACTTGGAATATTCGTCCCCACGCTCGCCGTTTGCTCCGCTGACTATCATTCCCGGGAGAGGTGAATCGGAATTTGAGGATATGGACAGCTTATGTGACGGGAATCGGCAGTATTCCTCGCCTGCTCCTGTCATATACATGATATCCATAGGGTTCTGACCGAAAATGTACGAGAACTGGTCGGTGGCTCCCGAAAGATACCTCTGGTCGCCGCTGATAAGATATGCGGTGATAAAGTCCATGCAGTCGGAAAGCACATCGGCGTTGCTTCCGTAGCAATATCCGCCGCCTGCGCTCCTTGCAGTCCTGTAGCCGCTTTCCTTTATGGCGATGAGCATTCTCTCCGCCCTGTCGGTAAGACGCTTTCTGATGAAAGCCTCCACTGCACGGTCACGGTTATGCTCGCTCAGCAGATAGGACAGCGCCGCAAAGCCGCCGCACTGTGTTCCGCCAAAGCCTGTAAAAACAGAGGTCACATATTTGCGGGAGATCATATCGGCAAAGCTGTCGTCCCCCGTAAGGGAATACATCTCGCACATTGCCCACATAAAGTCACTTTCAAGGCGGAATGCGCCCTCTCCGCTTTCGGAACAGCTGCCGTCTTTTCCCGTGTAATAGTTATATTCATCTGACTGGACTATCCACAGCCAGCTTTTTTCCGCTGCGTTCCTGAGCTTTTTCGCATAGCTCATGTCAACGCCCCTGAAGCAGTCCGCCGCAAGTGCGGTCACTGCCGTAAATCTGAGAGCCGCACGGCAGGTCTTATCCTCGATGAAATATTCGTCGTTATCCTCATCGGGGGCAACAAATGTATCTGAATGGCGTGCGTCAATGCCCGAATACACGCCGCCGTCGCTGTCCTGCATTTTCATGAGCCAGTCAAGACCCCACCTGCATTCGTCCTCGATAAGAACTCTTTCGGGCTTGGGGAAGCTTCCTCTGAAAAGCTTCAGAGCATAGAGCATATCCGCCGCAGTAAGGCAGGCAGATACGGTATTTCGGCAGTAGCAGCCTGCGCTGTGCCAGCCGCCCGAAACGTTCCTTGTTGCATCGGAATCACTCCTGAAAGCAATGGGATCCATATGGCATTCCCTGCGCATGAAGTCTTCGTCCTCACGCTCGGAAAAGCTGTCGTTTTCAAAGTTGAAGCCGCAGCGGTTCAGATATATTCCGTGAAGAATGGTGCTGCGGATATTCTTGTATGGGTTTTCGGATATCTCAAACTCGTCCGAACGCCTGTAGCCTGCCCTGATAAAATATCTTCCCTTAACGTTATAATCGGAAAAATCCGCCAGACGGACGGTATCCCCCGACTCCCTGTCATAAAAAGGGTGGGAAAGGCGGCCTGCATAAACGCTTACGCCCCTGACAGCATCTACAAGGTAAAAGATGCCTGCGGTAACGCTGCACACAGCCGATTTGGGCATACCTGTCATATACCCCAGTCGATTGATATGTATTTTCTTTTTCACAGCCGTCACCTCCGCACTTTAATTTACTATAATTATACCCTACAATCCAAGAAAATTTATATCGTTACCTATGACAAATATGGAATATTATTTGTTGTATTTTTTTAATTTTGCTTGAACGGACTTGCGGAAATCGGCGCATCGTGTTATAATAAACGGAGATATGCACAAGCTTGCCGACAGGCGTTAATTCAGAGTTTTACAGGAGTGGTTATATGGAGATAAAATTTAATGACAGCTGTATAAATTACGGCGGAAGAGTCGATATAAAAGATGACGGAGCATATTTTTACTTTGCTTCCTCATATTTGCAGGTGCGCTTTACGGGCACTGAAATATCTGCGGTGATAAATAACAGCAGCGTGTGGGGGACCCTCTGCATAGGATACATTATCGACGGCAGAATGGGCAAGATCCCCCTTTCCCCCACAAACAACGGCAAGGATATCACCTATCAGATAGCAAACAGCCTTGAAGAAAATAAGGAGCACACCCTGCTCATCTACAAGCGTCATGCAGCAAACCACAGCTTTGCGGTAAAGAGCCTTTCATGCAGCGGCGAATTTCTCTCCGCTCCCGAAAAGCCCGCCCTCAGGCTGGAATTTTACGGCGACAGCGTTTCCGCAGGAGAAGTTTCCGAGGCGGTGGATTTTGTGGGCAGATGCGACCCTGCTTCCCACGACAGCTCATACGATAACTCTTACCTCAGCTACACATGGCAGACAGCCCGTATGCTGGGTGCGGATATCCAGAACGTTTCCCAGGGCGGCATTGCAGTGTTTGATGACACAGGCTATTTCCACGCTCCCAAGATGATAGGCATGGAGTCGGTATATGACAAGATGTGCTACTTCCCCGAGGGCGGCGAGATAACCGAATGGGATTTCTCACGCTACACCCCCGACGCAGTAGTATTTGCCCTTGGTCAGAACGACAAGCACAACGGTCTGACCGATGTCGATGATATCGACATCTACGATAACGCCACCCGCAAAAAGTGGAAAGAGGGCTACAAGAAGATAGTAAAGGCTGTTCATTCCCATTACCCTGCAAAAACAAAGTACATCTTCCTCACCACTCTGCTCATGCACGACCCTGAGTGGGACAAGGCAATAGATGAAGTCGTAAGCGAGCTTAAAGCAGATGGCATTGACGCACATCATTTCATGTTCAGGCGAAACGGTGCAGCCACCCCCGGCCACCCCAGATATCCCGAGCACACCGAAATGGCTCAGGAGCTTTCAGCATTTATAAAGACTATACTTTAAGGAGACGAAATGGAGCTTATCCAGTCAATAGATTTTTCCGTTCTCGATTTTATAAGGGAACATCTCAACTGCCGGTTTCTTGATATTTTTCTCGGCATTTTCACCACCCTCGGCAACGGCGGCATAGTGTGGATAGCCCTTACCGTAGGGCTGCTCATCTCAAAAAAATACCGCCGACTGGGCTGTGTTATGGCAATAGGTCTTGCCTTCTGCCTGCTTACGGGCAATCTGTTTTTAAAGCTATTGATAGCAAGGGACAGACCTTTCATTGTAAACCCCGATATAATCCTTGCCATATCGCCGCCGTCGGGATATTCATTCCCCTCGGGCCATTCATATTCGTCATTCATATCGGCAGTGATAATGGCAAAATACAGCCGCAAGCTTGCCGCAGCAGCAATTCCCGCAGCTGTACTGATAGCATTTTCAAGGCTGTATTTTTACGTGCATTTCCCCACCGATGTGCTGGCAGGCACGCTGATGGGCATAATTTTCGGACTGGTTATATATAAAATATGTGACGGCAGGATAATCAAAACTGCCGCCGATAAGGAGAATCAAAATGGTTGAGAAAGTTAAGGGCATATGCGAAAAGGCAGTTCAGGGGAAAATATCTCCCGAATCATTTTATGACACTCTGAGAGCTGTGGCTGACGACACCCGCACCGATGACGACCTTGCCTGCCTGCTGGAGGACGTTCTCATGGAAATTGAAATGGAACACGACGGCAACGGCGGCGCAAAGGCAGGAAAGCGCATCATCAAGGAAGCAGCTGAAAGGCTGCTGGAAGAAATGGAGTAACACTATTCTCATGCAGTTTTATCTTGGTATAGACATGGGCGGCTCGGCTGTAAAGCTTATTGCCGCCTCGGTAAATAACGGCACACTTGATGTTCTTGGCAGAACATCATACCCCTCGGGGGAGTCTGCCGAAAGGCTTGAAAATGAAGCAAGAAAGCTTATAAGCGAGCTGGGACTTTCCGAAAAGGATATTGTCGGAGCGGCGCTTACAGGCGTTGGCGCATCTGACGTGGCAGACAATTTCCTTGGCGCACCCGTCACACGCTTCAGCGAGTTTGAGTGCTTCGGAAGAGGCGGACAGTACCTCAGCGGGCATAACAAGGCACTGGTGGTAAGCATGGGCACAGGCACCGCCTTTGTCAGTGCAGACGGCGATACATATATCCATCTTGGCGGCAGCGGAGTAGGCGGAGGCGCACTTTCGGGGCTTTCCGAGCTTATCACGGGAGTACGCCGCAGCAGCGAGATAAACAAGATGATCTCCGCAGGCAGCGCCGCAAGGGTCGATCTCACCATAGGCGACATATGCAAAGGCGATGTCGGAGGACTTTCCCCCGATGTCACAGCCGCAAACTTCGGCAAAAAGGTGATGTCCACCGATAAAAACGACATTGCCGCAGGTCTGGCAAACATGGTATTCCAGACCGCAGGGGTCATGGCAGCACTTGCCTGCAAGAACACGGACTACGAGTACGTTGTGTTTGTAGGCGCAATGACCGAGATACCCGAGGGCAGGGAGATGCTCCGTGCCGTGGGAAATCTTCACGGAATGACCTTTGATGTGCCCGAAGGCGGCACATATGCGGGAGCGCTGGGAGCGGTGCTCAGGTGCTGTAAGTAAATATAAAAGCAGGGCTGTTGCATAATGTGACAGCCCTGCTTGCTTTTGATAAAATCAGCACAAATAAGATCAAGGTAAAGGGTTTAGGAAGTCCACTGAGGGCAGAGCCAAGTAAAACTAACAGCAGATACTTGATATCATCAAAAGCCGATAATTTAAGGCAGAGAGACATTCGTATAAATTTGCTCACCAACTTACCAAAGAGCCTCAAATAAAAGAACGGAGTGAAATTAAAACCCGTAAACATAGCTATAGAAAAGTGTGCAAATAGATGAAAGGGGTTCGGTCTCCGGCGGCAAGTAAAATGTAGGGGGATAAAAAACGGTAGGGAATAGGGGTTCAAGGAAGAGATGAGTGCTTGCCTTTTGCAAGGCATGGAGAAACCATCGGGGGGGAAGGGGAATGCCGTTTTTTGCCCTAGCTTTAGTTTAATTAACCTTTGGTTAATACTTCCCACCTGGTGGTGTCTCCTTTGCATTCGGTACGGACTTCATAAAAATGAAAAGTGAATTTGTCCGTACCTGCGCCTTACGGCGGAAAGCAGAAATGCTATTTTTTCAAAATAGCTCTCAGTTTCAAGCCGCCTGCATGATAAAGTTTTTAGTTTATGTTGATAGATGATATTTATTTGCAAGTTTTTGAACTTAAAGTGCAGGCGGCTTTAGAACTTTTCAATTTGTCGGCTAACGGTTTAATCTTTTCTGCCGTCAGCAAACGGATTTCGCAGGTAAACGTAGTTTACCCCTGCGGCAACAGCGACCAGATGGCTCTGCCCTCTGGACTCCCGCCACCTTTGAAAAGCTGGACTAAACTTTTTACCTTGATCTTATTTGTACTAACTTTCTCATTTGTCTTTATTACCACAAAACAGAAACAGAAGCAGCCGCTGCATAAAGAATGCAGCGGCTGCTTTGGTTATTTTATGATCCCATAACCCAGCTTCATCATCAAAATGCGTCTCACATGGCTGTCAATGATATCATCGCTAAGCTCGCCGCTTTCGTATGCGGCTTTAAGGTCATTATATGCCGTCTCATAATCTGTCACGCATATCATGTCATTATCCGCAAGTATGGCTTTTACATAGACCGAGCCGTCGCCTGCATAATCCTTTATTGCGTCCATTCCCATGTCGTCGGTGATAGCAACGCCGTCGAACTCCAGCTTGTCTCTCAGCACCTCATGTATTGCAGGCGAAAGGGAAGCGGGATAGTCGGGGTCAATATTGTCATATATCGTGTGACCCACCATAACTGCGGGGGTTTTGTCCTGCACGGCGTTGATGCCTGCGGAGAACGGCACAAAATCACGGTTATAGAACTCGTAAAGCTCCCTGCTGTCATGAGCCATACCCTTGTGAGTGTCGGTGTTCTCGCCGTAGCCCGGGAAATGCTTCAGGCAGGAAGCCAGCTTTCTGTCGGCAGATGCACTGACAATGGCTGCCACAGCCTCGGCAGTATGCTCGGGATCCTGACCCATGGTTCGGGGATAGATGTATGAGTTTTCGTCCTCGGAAATATCCGCCACGGGTGCAAGGTTCAGGTTTATGCCCAGCGATGTGAGCAGCTCTGCCTTTTCCTTGGCATCTATCTCCAGCAGCTCCGCTCCCCCTCGGCCGTAAAGCACCTGCGGGGAAGAAAACGGCTCATCACGGAAAGCGGTGTATTTGCTCACTCTCACCACCGTGCCGCCCTCCTCGTCAACTGCAATGAACGGGGCAATAGTCACGGACGAGCTTATTTCCGCCGTAAGGGCAGTCACAGATTCGGGGCTTGCGTTCTTGAAATCATCGGCGTACATGGTATATCCGCCGAAATTGTATTCCGATATGACCTGCGCCGCATTGGCAGGCATTCTTGCCAGCAGCAGCTGACCTATCTTTTCATCGGCGGACATTTCCGAAAGCAGCTCATCTGCCCTTTCGGCATATTTCTCCGACTTGGACTTCTGAGAAACGGAGGTCTCCGTCTCAGTCACCTCAGCCTCGGTTATCTCGGTAAGGGTTATGCCCACGGCAGGGGCGTTCTTGCCGATGTTTGCGTCATTTTCAATTATATTGTTCACCGATTCGCTGACGGAAGAGCACCCTGTAAGTGCGGCAGCGCAGAGAACGGCAAAAAGCTTTGACAGCTTCAATCATATCAATCCTTTCGGCAGATAATATATCTGATATTTGACAATATCCAATATATAACTATGTCTGATATAATTATACACATATGACCGTTTTCTGTCAATAAGCGGTTTATTCTCCCTTAACAGGCAAAGGCTTGGCAGACGCTCTCATCACCAGCAGGAAGGATATTATTATTTCAACAGCGGTCAGTACCGCAAAGAAAGCCACGCCCTGTGCAGCATTGCCAGTAGGACCGTTGGCAAAAAGTCCCGCAAGCTTAAACAGACCTGTGTACAGCCACTGAACCTTTTCTATGCCGAAAACAGCCAGCACGCCGAGGTTGGGGCCGAACGCAATAAGGCATATCACAACTGCAGCTATCCAGCCGGGCAGGCGATAAACTATGGAAGTGAACATAATGCCCGCCGCACCCGATGCAAGGCAGAACATAAAGCAAAGCAAATATATTCTGAGATAAACAAGAACTATGTTCATTCCGCTCTCCAAAAGCGCTGACACTCCGCCGTAAATCTCAGCACCCCAGAACGACTGTCCGCCGCCCATAGCAGCCGTCAGCGGTGAAAGCACGGCACATTCTGCGGTAACAAGCAGTGAAATTATGGCAACGGATATGAGCTGTGAAAGGATAGCAGTCTTTCGTGATGCGCCGTTTGCTGCGGCTGTATTGACAAAATCCTGTGAATAGCAGCACATAAACACAAACATCATTATCATTGAAAAAGCGTCAAGGGCTGTCATCTCTGCGCCCTTAAAGGTAAATGGTGTACGCTCAATAAGAGATGTCAGAGTTGCCCCCAAAAACATTCCGCCAATGCTCATAGTAGGGAGGAATGCAAGTGTCCCTTTCATTCTCATAAGCTGATATTTTACGCAGCCTGTTAAGCTTCTTATTGTCATATTATCTCCCCCTATCAAGAATTCGTCAGTTGGATAAACAGTGCCTGCAAGCTCAGCGGCTCTGCTTCAAGCTCAGGCGGAACATTGTCCTTTGCCCTGTTTCCCTTTACGTATGCGGTCTTTAGTCCGCCGATCGAGTCAACGCCCATAACGTCTTTTCCTGCAATGAAGCTTTCCACATCGGAGGCCTTGCCCGATACGCTGTAGCCCATGGAACGAACATTGTCCGCATCCTCATCAAGCAGCAGCTTTCCGTCCTTGATGACCACTGCCCTTTCGATTATCCCCGCAGCCTCCTCAATAAGATGAGTGGAGATAACATATGTGGCAGGGTGATCGTTATAGTGGTTCACCACCTGCCTGTAGAACATATCACGGTGATTTGCGTCCAGTCCCAGCACAGGCTCGTCAAAGAACACTACAGGCGCATTGCAGGCAAGGGCATTAACTATCTTTGCAATGGTGCGGTAGCCTGTGGAAAGCCTGCCAAGCCTCTTTTTTATGTCAAGCCCATATTCGTTGCAGAGCTTCATAGCATAGTCCATATCATAATCGGGATAGAAAAATGAAGCGGTCTTGAACATCTCTTTTACTTTAATGGCAGGATTATACAAAAGCTGCTCACTCATCATATGTATCTTGCCCACAGCGCTGTCGTTATCCGCCTGAGGCTCGCCGTCAACTGTTACCTCCCCCGAATCCGCAAAAATACGGTTGCTTACAATGTTCAGCAGCGTGGATTTTCCTGCACCGTTCCTGCCCAGCAGACCGTAAATGCAGTTTTCTTTAAGGGTAAGGCTCACATCGTCAAGAGCCTTGTTCTTTCCGTAAGATTTTGAAACGTTTTTTATCTCAATGGTGCTCATTATTGTCACAGCCTTTCTCTATCATGGTGATTATCTCGTCTCTGGAAATTTTCAGCTTTTCAGCCTCGCTGACCAGCGCCCTGATGTATTTGTCGAAAAATTCCTGCTTTCGTTCACTGCGGATCTTGCTTTCCGCACCTGTGCTGACGAACATACCAAGTCCCCTTTTCTTGTAGATGATGCCCTTTTCCACCAGAATGTTCACCCCTTTAAGGGCGGTGGCAGGGTTTATTTTGTACATGGCGGATATTTCCGTAGTAGATGGGATCTGCGTTTCCTCGGGGAAAACGCCTGTCAGAATATTTTCCTCCACCCACTCCGCCATCTGGATATAGATGGGCTTTTCGCCGTCAAAGCTTATCAATACGCTTCACCTCCGTTAGTGTATCGGTTAATTACTTATGTAACTAACTATATCACCGGCAATACGATATGTCAATAGGGCAAATATATATTTGTAGAATATGACAACAAAAGGCAGATATGCCCGCAATCTCTTGTATAATTTGCACGCCAAGACATAAAAAATTACCGCATTTTGAAGCTTACCCAAAATGCGGTGATTGCTGAATTTATATTACGAAATTACTTGAGCATTGCTCCGTCGCTGAATGCCTTGCCTACCTTTTCACCCAGAGCAACATAGTCATTGTTTGCAGGGTCAAAGGTAATGGGTCTGAACTTGGAAAGGTCGATCTTTCCGTCAGTGAGAATGTTCTCATCTGCGCTGACGTTTATTATCTCGCCCACCAGACGGCAGCTTTCCTCGTCGTAGCTTACAAGCTTGCACTCGAGAGTCACTGGCAGCTGCTCAAAAACGGGAGCATCTACCTTTTCGCTCTTTACGGCAGTCCAGCCTGACTTTTTCATCTTGTCGGGATCATTGTTTGCGGAAACTATACCTACAAAATCCGCAGCCACAACATTTGCCGCATCAGCAGGGCTTACGGTGAATGCGCCCCTTGCAAGGATATTCTTTGTGGTCTTATGGCCTGCGCTGACGCAGATAGATATCTGTGTACTGTCGCTGATACCGCCCCAAGCGGCATTCATTGCATCGGGTACGCCGTTCTCGTCATATGTGCCGATAATAAGCACGGGCATGGGATAAAGCATAGCCTTTGCACCAAAATCTTTTCTCATAGTAAAATCCTCCTTAATATGAGAATTATCATCATGATAGATTTACAATATAAGTGCAACACATGGAAAAAATAATGACACATAAAGCAACTCGTGTTATAATGGGAGTAACCACACAACCATAAACAGGAGGAGCAATATGTG
>CABIZB010000003.1 GCA_902363145.1 Oscillospiraceae bacterium
GCTTTCTGCGCCTTTTGATGCATAGTAAAGCACTGTAGCTCTTTTTTGAATAGTTATATTTGAGCCCATTGTTTTTTCATAATATGTGATTGCATCTTCTTTTGCGCTTAGTTCTATTTTAATTGGAACCTTTGACATTTTGATCACCCTATTACATTATATCACATATTCGGATATATTGCAATAGAGGTTGGTATATATCATATTACACATATTTCGTCAACGAATAATGCGATTTTATCTGTATTTGTATGTTATTTGCACGCAAGAGAGTAATGATTGGAGTAATATAAAAGGAGCGTGAGTTTTTGCTCACGCTCCCCGGTAAATTGGAAGTTTCTAAACCATATCTCATTACAAAACAATTGGTATGCAGAATTATATATGGTTTTAAAATCACCAATGTTCAAGAAACCATATTTTTATATAAACCCATTTCGCTACTCATAATAAAAACTTTGTTACAGCCTGTGTTTCTTGAAATATTAAGCTTATGAACAGCACATCTCACAGCAGACAATCTATTCCAACATAAACAGAAATGCCGACAAGCTTAAAATCATACTTTCAAACCCATTTTTTAGCAAACTTTTGATCCGATTCGTTTTTATATGGTATTCACCCAGACCCTCATATCACCCTCGCCACGGTTGCCCCAGGTGTAATAGGGGACAGCGACAGCATCGCAGGGGGTCAGAGTTTCCGCTTCGTCACAGTAAAGGTCATCGCAGTCACTTGTGCGGAATGCCTTTGCCGTGAGCTTTACCGTTCCGCCGAGAAGTTCGGGCTCAAATCCTCCCACAGAGGGAGTCTGGCTCCTGTCAATGCGCAGCGACCGCACATCGCCGTTGTCGGCACTCTCAAAGCAGTAAACCAGAGGCCCCCGCATAAGCGCCGTCATTCCCGTAAGCCTCGGCACTTTGTTTGATGCCCTTACAAATCTTGGAGTTCCGTCCAGAGTGAGTTTTATCTCCGTTTTTCCGTTCAGGTCAATGTAAATATATCCGTTTTCGGGAGTGGCGGAGACCTCTTTTCCGTTGACTTCGAGGGTGAAGCTCCTGCTCCGCTTGGGTATGCGCACAGCTGCCCTGCCGCTGCCCGATATGATATATTTTACCCTCATATCATAAGGATAGTCTGTGATACATTCAAGCTGAATGCCGTTTGAAAAGCTTACTTTTCCCGCAGCGAAAAGATGGCAGAAAACAGTGCCGCCCTTTTCGCCATAGGCATATTTGCCGATGGAGCCGATGAGCCTTGCCGCATTGGGAGGGCAGCAGGCGCAGGCATACCACCCGGGTCTGGAGGGGAGCACATGACGGTGGCCCGCCGCTTTTCCCGAAATGCCCTCATCGACTTCAAGAGGATTTACATAGAAAAACCGCTTGCCGTCAAGCTGCATTCCCGCAAGGACGGTGTTGTAAAAAGCAAGCTCCATAACATCGCCGTATTCGCCGTTTATGTCGTTTTCAAGCATCTTTTCCGCAAAGAATATCAAGCCGATCGCTGCGCAGGTCTCGGAGTATGCGGTGTCGGGCGGAAGGTCATAGTCAACGGTGAAAGCCTCGCCCTGAACGGTGGAGCCGATACCGCCGGTTATGTACATTTTTCTGCGGACGATGTTTTCCCACAGACGGCGGCAGGCGGAAAAAAGCTCCTTGTCATCGGTCTCGGAGGCAAGGTCTGCCATTCCTATGTAAAGATACACCGCACGGACGGCATGGCCTGTGGCTTCGGTCTGTTCACGGACAGGCTTTGCGCTCTGGCGGTAATCATTGTCCCATGGGTCGCTGTTCCAAACGCTCCAACTGCGATTTTCGGCTTCCCTTGCCCAGAAATCGGGAGATTTTCCACGCTCGTTTATGAAATGCTCCGACAGCCGCAGAAAATGCCTGTTTCCGGTAAGGCGGTACAGCCTCAGGAGTGCAAGCTCTATCTCCGGGTGTCCCGGGATACCCTCATGCTTCTGAGCGATAAAACGGTCGTATATACATTCCGCATTTTTTACCGCAATATCCAGCAGACTGCGCTTGCCCGTTGCTTCATAGTAGGCACAGGCGGCTTCGATAAGGTGCCCCGAACAGTACAGCTCATGGCCCTCAAGCAGATCTGTCCAGCGCTTTTCCTTGTCCTTTACGGTAAAGTACGTGTTCAGATAGCCGTCCTTGTCCTGGGCATCGGCGATGATGCCGATAAGCTCATCAGCCTGCTGTTCAAGCTCCTTATCGGGCTTGTCGGCAATGGCATAAGCCGCAGCTTCAAGCCACTTGTAAGCGTCGCTGTCCTGAAAGACCATTCCGTAAAAGCCGTCGCCGACGTCCTCTCCTCTGAGAGCCTTTGCGGCATTGATAAAGTTCGCCGCTACGTGGCTTTTTTCCACTCCCTCAAGCTTGTCCCACAACACGCTGTGCTGATATGGGATAACTTCAGCATGGACGATATTCTGATATTTTTCCATAAATCCCGAGGCCTTGTATGAGGTGACGGGTATCTGCTTCTGTGTTTTCATAAGGTTTGCCCTCCTGTTGACTTTTGGCTCTATATGTATTATAATACTGTAACTAAACTTTATAAATGGAGAAAAATTCTGATAATATGGAAAATATTATTGCCGATATATCAATAGCTGAAACAGACCTGCCGCTTGTGTCCGACTGCGATATGCTCACGGCGACGGAAAACTTCCGTCATATGGACAGAACGGCTGATTTTAATGACATGATATATGTCACCGACGGAATGATGTACGTTACGGAATGTGACATTGACTATGAGATAGGAGCGGGGGAGCTTTTGTTTCTGAAAAAAGGACTGCGCCATTTCGGAAAATACGAGACTTTAAGAGGCACCCGCTGGGTGTATGTTCATTTTACGCTGAACGAGGGACAGACCAGCGGGAAAATCTATCTTCCGAAGAAAATGAGCGGACTTTCGGGAAGCATTATCGGGGAAAAGCTTTTAAAGCTGTGCGAGACCTTTCACAGCTCGGATAAATTGAGCAGGCTCCGCACCAATTCGCAGTTTTATGATATCCTTATCCGCATCTGTTCGGAGCAGCCGAATGGTGAAAGCGTATCGGACAAAATATGTGCTTTCCTTGATACTCAGACCGAAAGGGATTTTTCTCAGGCGCTCATAAGCGAGCATTTTTATCTGAGCTACAGCAGGCTTGCGGCGGAGTTCAAGCGGGAAAAGGGTATCTCCATGGGTCAGTATCACAATGCCGCAAGAATGAAGCGTGCCTGTCACTTACTGCGCTCCACGCTGATGTCGGTGGGAGAGACCGCCGATGCGCTGGGGTTTTCAGATATGCTGTATTTCAGCAAGAAATTCCGAGCCTACACGGGCGTTTCGCCCACGGATTACAGAAAGCAGATACAGAAAAAATATTGATGGTTAAATATCCCTTTGAACAAGTCAATATATTTTTCCGCACGATCGTGGTTGCCCTTTACGGACAACCCGATTTTTTTATGAAAATCACGCTGACAGAGCTTGAATTTAACGAACAAAAAATAGATCATATAGTTTTTAATGATATTGGCGTATTCGGATATATCATAATACTGCGACAGCTCTTCAAGAACGGAATTGCAGCTTCCGTCACATAAAGCGTCTGCATTGCACAGTCTGTTGCTCAGTTCCATAATTTCGTTCAGTTCACGCTTTACTTTCATAAGGCGGTTTATATCCTTGACGAGATTGCCAAGTTTGTTGCTGTGCCGCATAAGTCCTTTCGGAACTTTTCGGGGACAGCCGTTGTATGCCAAGCCTTAGAACCCGTCTTCACAAGCATATGCGCACGTCTTTTCGGCAAATTTTGCCGCAGACTGCGTTAAAAATCCTTGCCGGGCGAAAGCCCGCCTGCGGATTTTTGCCTACTCTGCAACAAAATTATGCTCGAAAATCCGCACTCATTTCTTATGAAGACAGGTTCTTAATATCCGCAGGAGAGCCGATGATATATGTTTCCGTATCTTCTGTAAAATCAATGATTATGCCAACCAAAGCAATATCTGCGCAATGTTCAAAAAATTTCATTATAAAAGTTTATTCCTTACCATATAAAGTTGTTTTTTAAATTATCATTCTTGGAAATTTTCCTGTACTCACTCGGTGTGATCCCTGTTCTTTTTTTGAATATCTTCATAAAGCATATCTCATTTCCGTATCCGCAGAGGTCGGATATTTCCTTAACGGTCATATCGGTGGTCGAAAGATAATATTGTCCTGTCTTGACCTTTGCGGATAAAATATCTTCATAGCAGCTTATCCCGAATTTCCGTTTGTATATTGCCTGAAGATATGACGGACTCAGATTCATTTTTTCAGCAAGCTGATATATATTGCTGTAGCTCCCTGCATTGCTGTAAATATCGGTGCGGAGCATTTCAAGAGCGGAAATGCGGCTTTTATCGCTGTCAGGATTTATGCTGCTTTCGGATATTTTCATAAGTATCATCTGCATAAGCATATTTTCATACTGTTTCCTGTTGGTCGAACCGGCTACATTCTCACGGCATAATATCGCAAGCAGTTCTTCAATCGCAGGAATATCCGCCGAGGTGATAAGCGTGTCAGTTTTTATCCCATTCATAAGCTCGGTATCGTCCGTATCAAAATGGACAAAGTGATTAACATAACTTCCGCACAGAGTTTTGTAATGCTGCATTGTTCCCTTGCTGTATAAAATGAGGCTGTCGGGAGAAACGGTTATTTCTTTGCCGTTTTGTATCAGAACAGCGGAGGTCTTGAAGATAACAAGAAGATCATCTCCCGAACCATCCGGTCTGCATATTTCAAAATTCCCTTTGTGTCTTACGTTCTGACAGACTGTGTTTATACTTATCATATCATCACCTCAAAGTACGAACGGTTAGTATAATAATATTATAAGTCATTGCAATACCAAAGTCAATGATTTATACTGATAATATAATAATTCAGTATGCGGCGGAGGTATAATATGAAAAAAATATCAATGGTAATAAATGCAGACGACAGGCTCGGACATATCTCTCCCGAGATATACGGACATTTTTCCGAGCATCTCGGAAGATGTATCTACAACGGTATATATGTGGGTGAAAATTCACCTATTCCGAATACAGACGGAATAAGGAATGATATCATCGAGGCGTTCAGAAATATAAAAGCTCCCGTTTTCCGATGGCCCGGCGGCTGCTTTGCGGAAGAATATCACTGGCAGGACGGAATCGGCGAAAAATCTCTGCGCCGAAAGATCGTGAACACGAACTGGGGCGGAGTTACGGAGGATAATTCTTTCGGTACACACGAATTTATGCGCTTCTGTGAGCTTGTTGGCTGCAAGCCTTATATAAACGGCAATGTTGGCAGCGGCAGTGTTCGTGAAATGTCCGAATGGATAGAATATATGACCTCAGATGCGGAATCGCCTCTCACAGAGCAGAGAAAGAAGAACGGCAGAGCCGAGCCGTGGAAACTCGAATACCTCGGTGTCGGCAATGAAAACTGGGGCTGCGGAGGAAATATGCGTCCCGAATATTACGCCGACGTTTATAAAAGGTATCAGACGTTCTGCCGCAATTATTCTGGAAACAGACTTTACAGAATAGCCTGCGGTCCAAGCTCTGCCGACTATAACTGGACAGAAGTCATGATGAAAAATCTTGACAGCAATAATGTTGATGCTATCGACCTGCATTATTATACGATGCCCGTATGGCCCGAAATGGAATCAGCCACCGATTTTGACGATGAGCTTTATTATAAAACTATCGCTGCAGCGAACTTTTCCGATGAGCTTATCACAAGACATTCGGAGATAATGAACCGCTATGATCCCGAAAAGAAAATAGGACTTGTAATAGGCGAGTGGGGCTGTTGGCATAAGGTAGAAGAGGGTACGAACCCGGGATTTTTATATCAGCAGAATACAATGCGTGATGCTATCGTTGCTGCAATAGAGCTGAATGTTTTTAACAGACACAGCGACCGTGTTGTAATGGCAAACCTTGCGCAGGCGGTGAATGTTCTCCAATCGGTCATTCTTACAGAGGGCGATAAGATGATAAAAACGCCTACATATCACGTTTTTGACCTTTTTAAAACGCATCAGAACAACGAGGCAGTTTACTGCTATACGCAGAATGAAAATATGTCGGAAGGCAAAAATGCTCCGATGATCTCGGTTTCCGCATCGGTGAACGAAAAGAGTATGACCGTTACCGCCGCAAACTGTTCGCTTACGGAAGAGGCTGCTGTTGAATGCAGCATTTTCGGGTTTAAAGCATCATCGGTTTCGTGCAGGATACTTACAAACGAGGCGCACAGCTATAACGACTTCGATTGTCCCGACAGAGTGAGCATTACCGAGCATACGGCGGTCATCAAGGATAATGTTTTAAAGCTGAATATTCCGCCTTGTGCTGTTGTGGAATGTGTTGTTGACTAAATATTGGGGCATATTCACAGTGCATTTCGTCTTTATAATAAAAATATAAGCATAAGAGCTGCGTTTCATTAAAGAAGCGCAGCTCTTTGTTTTATAAAGCCATAATATGTTGGGCATATCTATCATAACAAATACGCCCCTTTCATAGAAAATCAAATGAATTCGGTCAATAAAATTTTATGTATTTATTATATCTCATTTTGCACGTTTAGTCAATACAAAGCACGGAATTATCTGCATTGATACAATATTTGCACGCATAAGTGCAATGAGTTTTATGAAACATAAATAATACGGGCAAAAGGGCGATTTTCGGAGGCTCTGCGAAAAAAACTCTGTAAAAACAATAGACCGCAGAAAAATGACTTTGTGCTGAGAGCGGCTGGATTGAGTCCGATTCTTTAACTGTGTAAATGTCGAAAGACGTCATAACCGCTCTGTCATTATATCATAAAAAATGTCGCTGTCAAGGTTAAAATGAATGTCGAAGACAACCTTGACATCGACAATTTTTATGATTTCTGGCAATTAAGCGGTTGTGCCGTCGTATTATGTCATAACGTGAGACACATTTCAGAACCTGTTTTCACAAGCGTATGCGCACGTCTTTTCGGCAAATTTTGCCTTAGACTGCGTTAAAAATCCTTGCCGGGCGGCAAGCCCGCCTGCGGATTTTTGCCTTGTCTTAGACAAAATTATTCTCGAAAATCCGCACACATTTCTTGTGAAGACAGGTTCTCAAAAATCACAACCGATTTTTCGCAGAGCCACAGAGGGGCTGTATTCATTTACTGAATACAGCCATTTCTTTAACCCTATCCAGTGTCTGGGGGATTAGTATAAAATCAGCGATTGAATATACAAGAGTACTTTGGATTTTCTGTAATTATCTTCTTTTTCTCCTTCGGAAAAGAATGTATAGCCATTTCCAAAAAAATTGGCTCACATACAATTACTTTATGGCCTGCAAGATCTATAGATTTCAACAGTGATGAAGTAAAATGTTCATTGCTATTTTCATTCTTTCGGCTCTCATTATTCTGTTCTTCCCATTTTTGAATTTTTCCATTCTTCCACTGCTCAAATTTTTTATATTGCTCAAACGCTGAATCAAAAAAGCCCATTGCAGCTTCATGATCTCCGATATTATTTGCGATCCTTACGCATGCCATATCTATGAAACATAAGTCGCTATGAAATCCGTAGCACTTGGTACCCACTATTTTCTCAAACAACTGTCGTGTCAATAAAAAAAGCACCAGTCCTTCCTGACTGTTCATCAATTCAGCATTACACACTATCGCTTCATTCAGCGATTTTTGAAATGCGTGAAGCAGCCCTAACACTGCGTCCCCACGATATTGTTCAGCTCTTTTATCATCATTTATGCTGCCGATACTTCCCAGGTTTCCCAGCAGAACTTGCCTGCACAATTCAAGGTCGGGCTGTTTCGATGCTTTCTTTTCGGCTTTTTCATGTTCACCAAGCATGGAATATATAGATAATAACGGAATGATGCACGATTGGTCATGAGCCAATAATTCCTCATACAGTTTAGCGGCTTCCTCCAAAAAGATATTGGGAACGTCGCACTTATTCTTTGAGCCTTGCATATTTAAGGCACAAGCCAGCTTTGTTTTAAAATCCACTCTGTCCGGAAATTCATCCAGTCCTCTTCGCATCAGAGCAATACACTCCGTCATATCATCGTTATTGTTTATCAGCCGCTGAGCCTTATCATTATATTTCTGAATTATTATATCCCTGTCATTATTATAGCCAAACAACTCATCGATCGTTATATGGAAATAATTAGCAATGGCCGGTATCATCTCTATATCCGGATAACCGCCATTTGCTTCCCACCTTGAAACGGCTTGTGGTGTAACACCTAAAGCAGTAGCCAGATCCTCTTGTTTTCTTCCCGTCGTCTTTCGCAGAGCTTTTATTTTCTCGCCAATATTTACTTGCATTTTAATACCTCCGAGCTATTTTATCACCGGTGTACGCTAATTATAGCATAAAGGTATAACCAAATCAATTATCAATTCATTGTTTCATATTCAACGCATTGTTGTTTTATACTAAACACCATTTAAAAACAGGATAAAATCCAATCTCTTCCGGTAATGCTTTTAATGGTTTCATTGGACAATGAGCAAATAGTATCACAACGTCTGTTAACGACCTTTTGAAGTGATTGAAACACTTCATTTTTAAAACCACGTTTTCTTATCTCTTTCCATATCTGCTCGATCGGATTCATTTCCGGTGTGTACGGCGGAATAAAAACAAGTTCAATATTTTCGGGTATTCTTAATGAACCTGATTTATGCCAAGCAGCTCCGTCGCACACCAATATGATCTTATCTTTTGGAAATGTATTCGATAACTCTTCCAAAAACACATTCATACTTTCGGTATTGCAATATGGCATAACAACAAAACAGCTTTCACCTGTAAGCGGTTCAACTGCACCATACACTCTTATATGATGACAAGGCACTGATGGTCTTATACCCTTTTCACACCAGCAATACTTCGGTTTATTTATCCTGCCGAAGCCTGCTTCGTCCTGAAACATAAGTCGCACCCCATCATATTTGTTGCAATTTAAATCACTAAAGCTGCTTTCTGCTTTTGCTTTAATTTTTTTGAGGCTTCTATCGCCTCATTGCTTGCTTTTTGCAGATGTTTGCTTCTTGGCATTACTTTTCGTCAGCCGTGACGTTCTAACATTCGATAAATCTGACTTCCTCCAATGGAATGCCCAACTTTTTCGATGTATGCAGCTTTTAATTCATTCAGATCTATGATTTGACCCGCTTCGGCTTGTTTGGTATATGCTGAAAGAAATTCTTTTCCTTCTTCGATACTCAAATTTCTATGCATTCCGATTCGTTCCTTGGGGAGCAGTGCTGCTATTCCACCGTTATTTATGTATGCGCTCACCATTGACTTACCATTTTATCTGATGTGTCCAATTTTTGAGCTATTTCGTCATTCGTCAAACCTTCTCCTCGAAGCTGTACGGCATACAGCCGTCTGTCAACTTTTTTGTCTGTTATTGTTTTTCTTACTTCTTTTATTTCAGCTGCATTTTCTGCGCTGATTTTATATGCTTTAGTCATTCTTCATCACCTATTTTATTATACCTTATTTCACCGGTTTTGTCTATAGCTTAATTGGTGTTTAGTATAAAAGAGTATGCCGAGAAAATGCACGTTTCCCGTCAATCAGTAAATTCTAAAATCAACCGTCATAAGGAAGAACTCAAAAATCACATTTTCATAATAAACGGCAGAAAGATGCTTGATGAGTTTGCACAGGATTTTCTGAAACCCACAAAGTACAATGCCTTGCTCATAAATAAAAATGCCGAGTTGGAGAAAAACCTCAGTATTGAGAAGTTTGAAAGCAGGGAGAATAAGAAGCTTGCCGACGGCAAGGAAAAGAAGATTTAAAATCTTACCTTTGAGCTTGAAACAAAGAACAAGCTTTTTGAGGAATATGTGGGCATTATGAAGAAAATGGAGCAGTGCATAATTGAGAAAAATACTGTCATTGCCGAAAAGGACAAACGCATTTCCGAACTTACCGATAAGGCTGCTGCATTTGAAAATTTCGCTGAAAGGCTGAATATGCTGTTTGCGGTATTTGAGGACAACGCTAATATCAGTATCGTGCAGAAAGTCGCATCGGGCTTGTTTGGGAAGAAGTAAACGTATTGCTTGAATGAGGTTTACAGAGGGGTACGGGTAGATTTGCACAAGCACAGAAAAAGACCGCCTTTTTCGGTCAGCCATTGGCTGACGCATTGTTAGGGACTTATGCCCCTAAGGCCCCGATAAATGATAAAAATAGAAAAACGGATAGGAAGTGATATTTCTGAAAAGAACAATAAGAAAAAATATATTTTTCGTCAAGGACGAATGGACTGTTGTCTGCAAACGTGCGAAATTTCTGAAAATGAAGCTTGCGGCTTTTATCAGAAATATGTCGGTTCATCAGATGTGGAAAGACTATCGTGCGGAAGATCTGTGCCTTCCGTTCAAAAAGGTGAATCACATCGGAACCAATCTGGATATGATCATCAAGACTGCCGAAAAAACAAACTCCGAACATCTTGAAAAGCTGAAAGAGCTGAAAAAGCGTTTTGAGAATTGCAGACGCATTCTGAACCGTTACTATTATCAGCTTCTGAACATTGACTGACAAGGAGGTGATTTCACAAAATGAGCAGAACCAAAAGAACGATCCGCAAGGAGGTCAAGTACAATTCCGATGAATGGGACAAGATGATCTTCCTTTCAAAGAAAAGCGGAAAGAATCCTGCTGCTTACATAAGGGAAAAAGCTGTCAGTGGAAAAATTATGCGTTTGGATCCAGAAAGTATGCTTATGAATGCTTCCTATGATGATAATTCAGCCTGCATTGATATCAACAGCGTTGCAAAAAATGCCAATACCGAAAAAGCCGTTTATCTCAAAGATGCGGAAGAAGCCGAAAAGGGCATAGAGCTTTTGGAGGATTATGTGCATAATCAGCTCAGAACGCCTGTCTTTAAGGAAGTGACGGAAGCGTGGCTGTAATAAAGCACATTTCATCAATAAAGGCATCGCCGCTTGCTCTTCTGAAATATGTTGTGGGAGAAACAAAAGAGAAAAAAGCAGAATTGGTCAAGGGGCTGAATTGTTCCGAAGACCCATACTCCGCATATCTTGAAATGGCTCTTTGCTATGACAGCTATTCGGGACAGAAATTTTCCCAAAGAGCTGTGGGAAGCGGAAAACAGAAGATAAAAATGCATCATTATGTAATGTCATTCAGAAAAGGTGAGGTCACTCCGGAAGAAGCACTGTATGTTGGAGAGGAATGGGCAGGAAATGTTTTTGGGTACAGTATGCAGATATTGATGGGAACGCATACGGACACCGACCACATACACGTCCACTTTGCAGTAAATGCTTACGATATGAAAGGCAGACATTGGATAGATAATCAAAAGACCTTGAAAGAGTGCAGAGATATTTCCGATAAGCTGATGAGAAAATACGGACTTCACGTTATAAAAGAACCGAAACGCAGTGGAAGTATCACATATACTGAATGGCTTGCCCGAAAGAACAATACATCTTGGAAGCAGAAGCTCTGTGATGATATTGATCGTATCGTGCTTATGGAGAATGTAAAAAATATTGCTGATCTGGCAGGGCAGCTCATTTCCTGTGGATATGAGGTCAGACAGGGAAAATATTTATCGGTAAAGCCTGCCGAGCTGAAAAGGAGCAGGGCTGTAAGGTCATTCAGACTTGGTGACGGCTATGGACTTGAAGAATTGCAGTACCGCATTGATAATAAAAATCAGGAAATGTCACTTGATAAGATCCTTACATATTCGGGCGTACAGAGAGAATATGCAATATGCCTCAGACAGATGCAGATATCATTTTACCGCTGTCCCGAATTCTGTCATTCGGTAACATACAGCGAACTGCGGAGAACGGCAGAGCTGCTTTGTTATGTTCACGAAAACAAAATTCATACCAAACAGGCGTTTGAAGATCACGTTAATAGGATCGCCGAAAAAGCCGATGCTGCTGCCGAGCGGTACAATGAGATAGTAAAACGGATAAAGGAAAAGGAGTTTATCCTTGAACATGGTGAACGTTACCTGGAACTTATTCATACCCAAGGCGGTTTAATGCCCAAGAATATAAGCGAGTTGGCTTCACTGCGGCTATTGAAGGACAATAACATTTGTTCACAGGAAGATCTGTACAAAGTATCGCACGATTTGGAGCTGCTGAAATCGGAGCTTTCGCCAAGGCAGAGCGAGTACGAACAGGCGGCTGCAAACAAGAAAACCGTTACCGCACATTATACGACCTTTATACGTCAGCTTGAAACCGATTATGCTCATTACTGTAAGATGGGCAAAAAGGAGCTTGAGGAATATGAAGCAAGTCTGCCTAAGCCTGAACCTGTTCTTGATAAGAGGTTCGTTGAAGCCTGCGAAAATATCCCCCAATGGGCTGAAAAGGTCAATGCCAAGGCAGCCGAGAAAAAACATATCAGAGAACAGGAAAAGACGGCTCGGAGAAATCGGGATTCACACTGCCGTTGAACGTATTTAATTTACAGAACAAAAGAAAAATTGAAAGGAGCATTTTGCTTATGAAAGAAAGAATAATCGAGCGCACCATTAACGGTATCAAGGTGACATCTCACATTCCCGAAGATGTGAGTGAGAGCTTTAAGAGAAACAGGATAAATCAGATCTATGATATTCTGAAACCTGTTGAAAAGGACAGCACAGAAAAAAGCGGAACAGATAATAATGACACCTCAAATAAAACGGCATAAATTCTAAAAAACATCGCTTTAAAGCATTGAAATATGAAACCGAGTATGCTATAATAACAGTAACAACGTATGATCGGCTTTCATATTATGGAGGTTGATTATTATGACAAGCAAATTTACAGCAATATATGTTCGCCGTTCCGTCAGCGATAAGGAAAAGGGAAATAATTCGCTTTCCATAGCTGCACAGAGAGAAGAATGTATCAGATATGTCGGAGAGGAGGCAAATTTCAAGGTTTACTGCGATGACGGAAAGTCTGGCAAGGACGTTCGTCACCGACCCGAATTTATGCAGATGATGTCCGATGCAAAGGACGGTTATATTGACAGGATAATCGTAAAAAAATATGACCGTTTCAGCCGTAATATGAGGGAATATCTCAACATCACGGACGAGCTGGACAGGTACGGAGTGGGAGTTATTTCTCTTTCCGAGCCGTTCAACACGGAAACCAAAGAGGGCAGAATGATGCGAAACAATCTTCTGAACTTTGCGGAGTTCGAGCGTGAAACCATTGCGGCGAGAGTAAAGGACGCATACAGCACCAAAGCCGTTGAAACGGGTTTTTATCAGGGCGGCAAAATGTTTTTTGGTTTCCAATCGAGCAGACAGACCATAAACGGCAAGACAGGATCGGTGCTTGTTCCGTCGGAAGCGGCTCAGACTGTCATAGCTGCATATAATGTGTACAAGGAATCGGGAACGTCCCTGCTTGATGTTGTAAATTACATAAAGGATAACGAGCTTCCCTCATCATCAACAGCAGGCAATTCTCCCATAAACAGAAGTATGGATCGGAGCGAAATATCAAGAATACTTGAAAATCCACTCTATGTTCGTGCCGATAAAAATGTGTATGAATATTTTCTGTCAAGAGGTTTTACGATGATAGATGATATTGATGCTTATGACGGTGTACACGGACTTTTGTGGCATAAGAAGAACAGCGAGGACAGGTTTATCAAGGTGGGCTATCACGAGGGACTTGTGGACTCCGAAACATGGCTTGCGGTGCAGGACAAAAAGTCTCATAATCATAAGATACCGAAATCGAGAGGAGAGCTTAAATCGTGGCTTGTAGGTCTTACAAAGTGCGGACACTGCGGAAAAGCCCTGCTTATTGCGTATTCGTACAATGTGGATAAGACCAAGCTTTGGAGATATTACAACTGCACGGGGCTTAAAACCATAAAAGGGTGCAGCCGTGAAACAGAACGTTTGAAGGTTCGTCCCGATGATGCCGAAAATGTTGTTTTGAATGCGATGCGTGAGCATATTGCCGAATTTGAGGTTGCAAAGAACAGCAGGGAGAGCAGATCTTCGGAAGCTGAGAAAATTAAGGCAGAGCTGCTCCGCATTGAAACAGATATCAAAAAGCTGATCGACAGGCTTGTTGATGCGGACGATGTTCTTTTCGGGTACATTCAGAACAAGATAAGCGAGCTTCACACCAAGAAGAACGAATACGAAAAGCAGCTTCTTCTGATAGAACGCAGAGTGAAGAAAATTGACACCAAGCCGCTGATTGAACCGCTGAACAGATGGGACGATCTTTCTATGGAAGAAAAGAACGCTCTTGCAAAGGTAATGATAAACAGGGTAGATATTACAGATGAAGATGGCATAAAAATTCATTTCAGTTTTTAATGAAAAAGCCGTCGGAGAGGTGAGTTTTCTTCGACGGTGATTTTGAGGTAGTATAGTAGATAGCCTGTGGGTATGGGCACGCCTATAAGTAACTCAATGTCCGAAATGTACACACTTATGCGGTACTTACAGGCTGATAAGCTCAGGGAGCTTGGAATAAACAGTTTTGACCGTTGGGCATCTATTTTCGGTGAAACAACCACATCAATGGAACTGTCACCCGAAGCAAACGGCAAGTATCAGATGAAAACACGTTTTGCCAAATTTCAAAATCTGCCCGAACTGATGAACATATTCAAAGAATGTGCCGATATTAAAACGGCAGCAACATTGAATCTTGACAGACCTGATTTTGAAATGCACAATATCAATGTTCCTGCAACAAAAATGCAGTCAAAGATGATAAAGAACCTTGGGGAACGTGCAAAGATTATCCGTGCAGGAGCAGTGGATCCTACCGAGGATAATATGTGCAAGCTTACTGTTGACGGCAGAAAGATAGGACTTGACCAAAGGTGTATGAATCCATCACTGCCTGATGATCCAAATTCTAAGGTAAATGTGTGCATAAACAATGTTTTTGATATTTGGAAGCAAACGGCTGAAAAGAAAAGCACTCAGCTCATATTCTGCGACCTTGCAACACCACAGGCTGCTGTTAATGAAAATACATACACGCTGTATCGTAAGGACACTAAAGGCGAATATGCACCCGTTTACAGCGCAAAGCTCGGTCAGAAAGATACGGCTGATAAGATTTTCAAAAAGCTTACCGGCAGTAAACCACCTAAGCATTTCAAAGCAGGAGGCGTATTTGATGGAGATATCATAATGCTCCATACTGTAGATTATGACACGATGACTGCCAGCAATAGTGCTGTAATGGCTTTAAGCGGAAAAATCTCAGAAATTCCTGAGGAGACGTGGTCAAAGCTGCACCATTCTCCTACCGAAACCTTTGAATCTGGGCGTAAATTCTGTGTTTATGATGATATCAAGCAAAAACTTGTGGCGAAAGGCGTTCCCGAAAAGGAAATAGCTTTTATCCACGATGCGGACACAACCGAAGAAAAGCAAAAGCTTTTTGCAAAGATGAATAAGGGCGAAATCCGTGTAATGATAGGCTCTACACAGAAGTGCGGTGCGGGAATGAATGCACAGGAGCGAATGATAGCTCTGCACGACCTCGATGCACCGATGCGCCCATCGGATATGGAGCAGCGCCACGGACGAATTATCCGGCAGGGCAACACTAACACTAAAGTTGATATTTATCGCTACACGACCGACAAGACATTCGATGCTTACCTATATCAGATGCTTGAAAACAAGCAGAAGTTTATCAGTCAGATTATGACCGATAAGTCTCCGGTTCGTTCCTGCGAGGACGTGGACGAAATTGCGCTTGATTATGCAGAAGTAAAGGCCCTCTGCGCAGGCAATCCCCTTATCAAGGAGAAAATTGATCTCGAAACTGAAATAACCAAGCTTAATGTATTAAAGTCCTCTTTCCTTTCCCGGAAATACGCTGTGCAGGATAAAGCATATACCATACTTCCACGGGAAAAGTCGGTTAAGGAGACTTATATTGACAAGCTGAAAAAAGATGTGGAGTTTGCTGAAAAAGAACAGCCTTTACAGAATGAGGACGGTAAGAACTATTATCCCGTCACTGTGGGAGATAAGAAGTATCCCGAAAAAGATGCAGCAGGAGAAGCTATACGTCAGGCTATTCTTGATAATAAGGATATATTGCAGGGTAAAGAAGTACATATCGGTTCTTACCGTGGCTTCGAAATGACTGCTTTCCTCGATGTTTTCAGTAAGAAAATCAAGGTAAATCTGCAAGGTGCAACAAATCATTACGGTGAGCTTAATATGGATATAAACGTAAAGGCCGGTGGTAATATTATCAGGCTTGATAACGTAATTAACAGTATTGGCATTACCCTGATGAAAGAGGAGGAGGGACTACAGGCTATATGCGCAGACATTGAGCAAGCAAAAGCTGCTGCCGATGCTGTATTTCCTCAGGAGCAGGAGCTTGCAGCCAAAGAAAGAAGACTTGAAGAGGTCAATGCACAGCTTGCTTCTATCAAAGTTAACACACAGGACAGAAGCTCTGAGCTTTACGCTGCGCTTGTAGATATATGTCCGACTCTTCAATACAGCAAAGAATTCCACTGCAAGTATGAAGCAGGAGAGGGAATAGAACCTCTTTGTATTGAGCGAAATGGTGATGTTGTATTTGTCGCACACACCTATACTCAGAACGGCGATCTGATGTATGATCCTGCAATAGAATTTTACTTTGATAGAAAAAATCAGAAAGCTGAAGCTCTTTCCTATGAATTAAGCGGAATGGGAATGTATCAGGACTTCCGAGACGGAAATCTGCCGAATGAAAAAGCAGATGTTGAGGAAATGGTACTTGAGACAATGTTTCCAAATATCAAGGATTATAACTATAAGCTTGTTGATACCGACCTTGATGCTGAGATTGATGAAAATGAGAGGTGTATGGCTGAAAGAATTTAAATTAAGTAGATATCATAAAAGGCAGCATTTTTTGCTGCCTTTTATGAAAAATATATGTAGTTGTAAAATAATATTTATAAAATTCATTTAACTAATTGGCATAATTGCAGACCGTTTATAATTGGCTTAATAATTGAAATGTTTGCTGAGTATGCGTATATTCTTCCCAAGGAATTGATTTTAGAATCTTATCGCCAGCATCAAAAGTTCTATTAGGTGAAGTAACTGAAAAATAGGCTGAAAATTTTGCTTTTGGAATAATTCCACGACTGTTTAAGTATTTGTCTTTTATATAGTCTTCTTTTAATGCTAATTCAATAAAATTATCACATAAATCTACTAAATTGTGTTCCTCGATACTTTTTTGGGATAAGCAGTCTAATAAAAAACTTTCTATTGTTCCCGTAGTTTCAAAAGGTATAATTAGTAAAAGAATGTCAAATTCTATTGTTTCTCCATTCTTGTTGTAAAACGTCTTTATCCATTCATTATTTTTTATATTACTTTGAATGTCGATTTTTCTTTCTCGTAATTTATCTGACAAGAGTGTAATAATTCTTTTTTCAACATTTTCATCATCTCTATCAGTTATAATTACCATTTTATCAATTGCTGTTGTGGTCGTGACCAAATTTATATTAAAAATTTGATCAACACCTTTGCCAATATTGCTGTTACTTTTCACTGAATAGATACCCAATATGTTATCATCATCCCTAAAGTACCAATAACAAGCTGGATTATTCGAAGAATCTACAAATTCATTTAATCTTTTTTTGTTATCGTTTCTTCTCACCCACTCCTTTCCGTCTTTACAATCAACTGATTTCCAATTATATAAACTTGATAAATAATAACTTAGAAATATCGAATCAATTTTCCCTTCGCATATAATTACACTTTTCATTATCTTAACTCCGCATCATTTTGAAATCTTAATTCCCAAGCAAGCTGACCATCTAAGATCTGAGAATAAGTACGTTTTTCATTTTTTGTCATTGAAATGATTCTTACATCATTTAAAAAGTCCTTACAACATTCAAGAATTTTATCTATGGCTTCCTTATTGTGAGTTGTTAAAAATAATTGTATATTAAATTTTTTACACATAATAATCATCGCAGATAGAATTTTGCTGATTTGTGACGTGTGAAGAGAAGAATCAAATTCATCTATTAATAATAGACCATTTTGAGCACGGGGTATATCAGCAAAAACTGAAATTGCTAATTTAAGACCATCACCAAAAATTGATATTGGTAGAGATTTATTATTGCTTGAACTTGCAATTTTATAGATGACTTTATCACTTTCCTGATCTGCGAAAATTTGTGTTATTTCTTTGTCAAATTGTTGCAATACACTAATCAAGTCATTATATAATTTTTTATTTTCAATAATGTCTGACAAGTTAATTTCTTCTCGAATATATTTATAGGGATAATGAAATATAGTATTAAAAAATGAAATTTTATCACCACCGCCCATAATAACTGGAGAAAAGTCATAGAAATTATCTTCAAATGGTTTCGTGTCATTAATTTTAATCCTTGTGTATGAATGTATTGCATTTATAATTATATCATCAATTTCTTGTTTTGTATCCTGTGATATACTATCACCTATATTTTTATACCTTATATTGTTGTATAAACGTCTATATGATAATTTATCAATTCCTTTAATATCCCTCATCATAAGTGATTCAGGACTTGATGAATAAGAAAAAATAACATTGTTAATTTGATTTTTTGAATCTTTAAAAGAAATCTCTATCTCATTTTCGGTATTATTAATATCGAAAAGGCATTCTAAATCATAGCAGGGATTAAGGTTTCCTCGTATAGATCTTCTCGTTATATTTGTATTTAACCATTTTGTAGTTTGATTGATTGCAGAAAATGTGTTTAATACTTCTAACACACTGGTTTTACCGCAATTATTATCGCCAAGTAAAATGTTTATATCAGCTAAATCTTCAATTTCAAAATTACGCAAGCTACGATAACCATTAACTTTTAATTGAGTAATATGTCGAGCCAATTGTACTCCTCCTAAAAACTTTAAAACGAAAAAGCATGTACATATATATAATAGCACATTTTATTCAAATAATCAATAAATATTCAAATTTTTTGTTTGTCTCTAGTTTGAAATTGTTATAATTAAGAGCATTGATGAAAACTAAAGTGGGTTATAAAGTGGGTTATTTTAAAAAGCAAAAACCACGCAAACGGTTTGTTTACGTGGTTTTTATTGGTGCGCTGCAAGGGACTCGAACCCCTGACCTACTGGTTCGTAGCCAGTCACTCTATCCAGCTGAGCTAGCAACGCATTGCTTTATTCAGCTTTATTATTATATCACTTCTATTCTCACTTGTCAAGTGTTTTTTCAAAAAAAATAAAAATTTCCCTGCGATGTGATTATTTTTCCAAGATAAGTCAATATTACTGACAGATTAAACATGACGGAAAGGAACCTGTATTATGAAAAAGAACTACATAGCATCTGACTCGGCTGTTATTGCGGCGATAATGGCAATATCTCTTCTTATAAGCGGCATATTCACCGCAGTTTCATCGGAAAAGCACATTGAAGAAAGCCTGGTGCGCCTGCATATACTTGCAAATTCTGACAGCGAGCTTGACCAGCAGCTAAAGCTCAGGGTGAGGGACGCCGTTCTTGCATCGTCAGATGAGCTGTTTGAACCATATTCATCTTCCGAGGAAGCAGAAGAGGCGCTGTCCGGCCAGCTTGATAAGATAAAAGCCATTGCCGACAGCACACTTGCGGAAAACGGCTGCGATGACAGAACAGTCTGCGAGATAACCTCTATGGACATCGACAGACGTGAATACGGGGAATATACCGTCCCCGCAGGCAGATACACCGCCCTCAGGATAACCATAGGCGAGGGAAAGGGTCACAACTGGTGGTGTGTGATGTATCCCCCGCTGTGTGTGCCGTGTGCGGGAGTGGATATGACCGATGAGGAGATAATGGAAAAATACGGCGGAGAGCTTACCGATGAGGATATTGAGCTGCTCACCGAGGAAGGGTATAAGCCGAGGCTTTATATTGCGGAGCTTATAGGCGGGCTGCTGGAAAAATGATGGGAAGAAGCACTTCATTAAAAAGTTCGCACAAATAAGATCAAGGTAAAGGGTTTAGGTCAAGCCTTTTTCCCGAAAGGCTTGCGGGTGTCCAGAGGGCAGAGCCATCTGGTCGCTGTCCGCAGACAGCGAAATCCGTTCGCCTGTGGTTCAAGTAAGCAAAATAAAAGCCGACTGACTAAAAAATTTCCAAAGCCGCCTGCACTTTGAGTTCAAAAAGCAAGCAAAATGTACGTTTTATCTCAGATAATCTAAAATCTATTTCATGCAGGCGGCTTGAAACCAAGAGATGTTCCGTCAGGAACGTCGATTTTGGTTTCCGCTGTAAGGCGCAGGTACGGACATATCTACAACTCAATTTTATTTGTCCGTACCATGCAAAGGAAACACCTAAGGGAAGAGGGGGGGAAGTAAAACCCTACAAAAGCGGGCATTCACTTGTGCCGCCGTCGGCACATATTCTCTCCTACGGTTTCTCCATGCCTTGCAAAAGGCAAGCACTCATCTCTTCCCTACCCTCTCACCCCCACCAAGCCCGCTTTTACCGTTGTGTTTTATCCTTTTTATTTGTCTCCTGTATTGAATATTGTTTCGTACCTTTCACCGTCGCCCCTCTCATTTGCGGTCTAGCGTTTCGATATAGAGTATCTGCTGTTTGTTTTGCTTAACTCTGCGGTGAGGATTGGGTATATTGTTTATTGTGTCTTAAATTTTCATCTTTAGTTTACCATTGCAGTAAGGATGACCAGATGGCTCTGCCCTCAGTGGACATCCTAAACCCTTTACCTTTGTGCTTATTTGTGCTGAATTTTTAAAATTCCCCTCTATCACAACCTGCGGTCAGACTTTCGGGTCTGACCTTTTTTTCTGTCAACTTTTCCGTGACTATAGACAAACGTAAAAAAATAGGTTATAATGTAATATGCACAAAAATATATGTCACCCTGTAAAATTTGCATACCTGTCACTGTGACGGTCTGAAAGGAATGGTAGGATGAATCTCCAGCATCTGAAATATATGGTCGAGGTGGAGCGTGTAGGCTCCATTACCAAGGCTGCCGCCAATCTTTTTATGGGTCAGCCCAACCTCAGCAAGGCTATAAAGGAAGTTGAAAACGAGATTGGCATAACCGTTTTCAAGCGAAGCGCCAAGGGCGTTTTTCCCACTGAAAAGGGCGCTGAATTTCTGGAATACGCCAAAACTATACTGGTGCAGATGGAAAAGATCGAGGGACTTTACAAGCCAGAGCTTACCGATACTATACGCTTCGGCATATCTGTCCCCAGAGCTACGTATATCACCCACGCTTTCACCTCATTCGTCAACGAGCTTGACCCCGCAAAGCGGATCTCCATTGATTTCCGTGAGACAAATTCCATGGACGCTATCAGCAACGTGTGCGACAGCACCAGCAACCTCAGCGTTATCCGCTACAATATGGATAACGAGGAATATTTCATGTCGCTGCTCAGCGAGAAAAATCTCCGCCATGAGATTATACTCAAATTCAATTACCGCCTGATACTCTCAGCGGACAATCCCCTTGCAAAAAGCGATGATATTTCGGAAAGTGAGCTTTCGGAATATATTGAGATAATCCACGGCGACTATGAGATACCATACATCTCATCGGGATATATCCGCAAAAATGACAGCGGAGCTGTTCACAGGAGAATATACGTATATGAGCGTGGAAGCCAGTTTGACCTGCTCACTGATGTGGACAACACCTTTATGTGGGTCTCTCCCATGCCCGAGGACACGCTGAAGCGCTTTAATCTGGTGCAGAAAAAATGTCGTGAAAGCATCAAGCAGTATGCTGATATCCTGATATATCCCTCCTCATACCACATTTCCGAGTATGACGAGGCGTTCATAAACAAGCTTTACAAAATGCGTGACCAGGTTGCGGCTGCGCTGTGATGAAAGGAAGCAGAGCATGAGCAGTATCAAAATAAACTGGCGCCGCCTGATAGTCAACCGTATCCTCATAACAGCGGTGGCACTTATAGTTCAGGCTGCATGGATAGTGGTGAGCATTTTTGCTCTGGCGGAATATTCCCAGCCCATGAGCATTTTGCTGCGAATTATCAGCTTAGTGGCGGTGCTTTTCATTATCGGCAAGGAAGACAACTCCTCCTATAAGATAGTCTGGATAATACTTATAATGCTGCTGCCGTTCTTTGGCGGCATACTGTACATCTTTGCGGGCAACAAAAAGCCCTCAAAGCACATGAATATGCAGATAAACAACACTAAGGAAAAATATCTCACCCTGCTGGAGGACTCCCCTGCCGCAGATGAGCTGGAACGCAGGAACAAGCGTGTCAGCGGCATATGCAGCTATGTTCGCAGCAAAAGCGGATATCCCGTTTATTCGGGCACGGAAGTCACATATTACCCTTTCGGCGAGCGTATGTTTGAGGACATGATGAAAGCTATCAAAAAGGCGGAGCATTTCATTTTCATTGAGTATTTCATTATCCGCCCGGGCGTTATGTGGAACAGTATGCTTGAGGTTCTGGTGCAGAAAGCAAACGAAGGCGTGGAGATAAAGATAATCTACGATGATATGGGCTGCGTGGCTCTGCTCCCTCCGGGATATTTCAAGCAGCTGGAAAAGCTCAGCCCCAACATCAAGTGCATGGCGTTCAACCCTGTTGTGCCGTTCCTGTCGCTGGTGATGAACAACCGTGACCACAGAAAAATCCTTGTTGTGGACGGTCACACTGGCTTTAACGGCGGCATAAATCTGTCGGACGAGTACATCAACGTCACATCGCCCTACGGCACATGGAAAGACACTGGCGTTCGCCTGAGAGGCGACGCTGTTATCAATCTGACGGAGATGTTCATGGAAATGTGGCACACGTTCCGTGACACAGACGCAAAGGTGGATATGGAAAAATACTCTCCCTCACTTTACGGTCCCGAATATCACTCGGACGGATTTATCCAGCCTTTTTACGACTCTCCGCTGGACGATGAGACCATCAGTGCCAACGTTTATGCGGACATAGTAAACTGCGCTCAGGACTATGTTTATATCTTCACCCCCTACCTTATCCTTGACGACACCATGAAAAATGCTCTTTGCCTTGCCGCAAAGCGTGGCGTTGACGTAAGGATAGTCACCCCGGGAATACCCGATAAAAAGTTAATCTACCGCCTGACCCGTGCAAACTACAAGCCTCTGCTTAAAGCGGGGGTAAGGATATATGAATACACCCCCGGATTTATTCACGCAAAAAGCTTTGTGAGCGACGACAAGATAGGCGTGGTGGGAACCATAAACTTAGACTACAGAAGTCTGTTCCTGCACTTTGAGTGCGGCACGCTTATGTATGGCAGCAGTGCTGTGGAATCCCTGAAAAAAGACCACATAACCACAATGGACCAGAGCAGAGAGATAACCCTTGACAATATCAGGGACTATTATCACGGCACCATGTTTGACGCTCTGCTGAGAGTTATCGCTCCTCTGCTGTAAGAACCCGTCTTCACAAGCATATGCGCACGTCTTTTCGGCAAATTTTGCCGCAGACTGCGTTAAAAATCCTTGCCGGGCGAAAGCCCGCCTGCGGATTTTTGCCTACTCTGCAACAAAATTATGCTCGAAAATCCGCACACATTTCTTATGAAGACAGGTTCTAACATTATAGGATGAAAGGAAAGAAGGATAAAATGGAAAGAAATAACAAAAAACGTCTGCTGGCGTTTATACCTTACCTGGCGCTCACTGCGCTGGCAGTGCTGGGAATAATCAACATCAAATGGCTCATAAACGTGTTGGCGGGACTGTGGAACATTCTCTCGCCGCTGGTCATTGGCTGTGCAATGGCATATGTGCTGAATCTTATCATGCGCAAGCTTGAAAAGCTGTATTTCCCCAAGTCGGAAAAGAGGATAGTACAAGCCACAAAGCGGCCTGTATGCCTTGTATTGTCGCTGCTGCTCGTATTTATCCTGCTGGGGCTGGTAATTGGTCTCATAGTCCCCGAGATAGTGAATATCTTCGTTGTAATGGGCGAAACTCTCCCCGTTTACGGTGAGAAGATACGCAAGCTGCTGATGGAATATGACAGCCAGCTGCCTGTGGTGGGCGACTATATCGAAGAATATCTGCAAAACGGCGGAATAGACTGGAACACCATTCTTGCAAAGGCTGTGGAATTTGCCAAGAACGGCGTAGGCGGACTTCTAACCTCCACCATAAGCGTAGTGGCATCGGTAGTTGGCGGAGTGGTCAACTTCTTCATCGGGCTGATATTTGCCATATACATTCTTTACAACAAGGAAAAGCTTGCAAGCCAGATGAGCAGGCTCATGAAAAGCTATATGAAGCCCGAAAATTCCGCCCGCCTCACCTATTTTTGCTCAACGGCGGACAAGTGCTTTTCAAGCTTTATAGTTGGTCAGTGCACGGAAGCTGTCATACTTGGAGTTCTCTGCGCACTGGGCATGGCGATACTCAGGATACCATATGCCAGCACCATAGGAACGCTTATCGGCGCAACAGCGCTTATCCCCATTGTGGGCGCATACATAGGCGCTATAGTCGGAGCGCTTATGATACTGGTGGTTGACCCCATCAAGGCGCTGTGGTTCGTTATTTTCCTTGTTATTCTCCAGCAGGTGGAGGGAAATGTTATTTACCCCAAGGTAGTAGGCTCGTCGATAGGTCTCCCGGGAATGTGGGTGCTGGCGGCTGTTACCGTAGGCGGAGGACTGGGAGGTATCCCCGGAATGCTCTTTGGAGTTCCCGCTGCTGCCACCGTTTACAAGCTTTTACAGAACGATGTGAGAAGACGTGAACGGGCTGCTGCGGAAGAAGATCACGAGGCAGAGGAAGCACCTCAGGCAGAAAATAACACGGAAAATGAACAGTCGGGCAGTCATTCCGACAGTCACTCCGACAACAGCTCAGTTACTTGACAAAAATCTCTCGCTATGGTATAATTAAGCAAATTCAGGCAGAATTTCTGCCTATTCTGAAAGGAAAACTGAAATGGTTATTATTGAAATGGAAAACGGCAAGCAGATCAAGCTTGAGCTTTATCCCGATGTTGCACCCATCACTGTTGAGAACTTTGAAAAGCTCGTTAAGCAGGGCTTTTATGACGGACTTATCTTCCACAGAGTTATCAGCGGCTTTATGATACAGGGCGGCTGCCCCGACGGCACAGGCATGGGCGGTCCAGGCTGGCATATCAAGGGCGAATTTGCAGCCAACGGCGTAAAGAACGACCTGAAGCACACAAGAGGCGTTATCTCCATGGCACGTGCTCAGATGCCCGACAGCGCAGGCTCCCAGTTCTTTATCATGCACGAGGACGCACCTTACCTTGACGGTCAGTATGCGGCTTTCGGAAAGGTTATCGAGGGCATGGACGTTGTTGATGAGATCGCTGACACTGAGACTGATTACAGCGACAGACCTGTTAAGGAACAGAAGATGAAGAGAGTTTATATTGCTGACTGATATAAGCTTTAAATAACAAAACGGCGGCACCGAAAAATCGATGCCGCCGTTTTACTATATTATTTTACGCTATATCCACTGCCTTGAAATTCATTTCAAGGAATTTGGGATTAACTCTTTTTTCAATGGCATTTTTCAGCTCGTCGGCTGTTATGCCCAGTGCCCCAGACTTTGCTGCCGCAGCAAGAAGCACGATGTTCAGCACCTTGGGGGAGCCTATCTCCTCGCATATCTTCTCGCCGTCGATAACGTGGATATCTGCGTCAAGTGAGCTGAGATAGTCGGTCATCTCTCTGCCGTCGGTATATGTGCCGCCCAGTGATGAAGTCACGGGCTTCACTGCTTTGCTGTTCACGATGACTGTGCCACCCTTTTTAAGATATGATATGCACCTTACTGCTTCCGCAGGCTCAAAGGCGATTATCACATCGGCAGAGCCTTTGGGCACAATGGGCGAAGCTATATTTTCGCCGATACGCACATGGCTCACGACGCAGCCGCCTCGCTGAGCCATTCCGATGGTTTCGGCGGTGCGCACGTCCATACCCTTTTCCATTGCGGCAAATGCGATGAGCTTGGAGGCAAGGACTGTTCCCTGACCGCCTACGCCGCACAAAAGACAATTTTTATTATTCATAGCGTTATCCTTTCATCACTCGGAAATAATGGCTCCGCAGGGGCATATCTGCGCACATAGTGAGCAGCCGAAGCAAAGGCTCTTTTCTATGGCGGGTCTGCCGTTTTCCATAACGATCGCAGGGCAGCCCAGTTCTCTTATGCACTTCTTGCAGTTTACACAGCTGTCGGCAATCTTAAAGCGCTTTGAGGGCTTGGTAACTGCTATGCAGGGCGATTTGAAGATTATTGCTTTCACGCCGGAAAGCTCCGCAGCGTGCTTTACGGCTTCCACTGCTGCCTTATTGTCCAGAGGGTCAACAGTCTCAACGGAGGTGAGACCGATGGCACGGAGTATCTTTTCAATGCTTATCTTCTCACAGACATCGCCCATCATTCGCACGCCTGTTCCCGGGTGAGGCTGATGACCTGTCATTGCGGTGGTGGAGTTATCAAGGACGATAAGGATAATGTCAGTTCCGTTATAAACCGCATTTACAACGCCTGTTATTCCCGATGCAAAGAATGTGGAGTCGCCGATGAATGAGAAGTTCACTGCGTCAGGCTCAACACGGTGAAGTCCCTGAGCAATGGTAACGTCAGCGCCCATGCAAAGGCAGGTATCCACCATATCAAGTGGAGCTGCATTGCCGAGAGTATAGCAGCCGATATCTCCGCTGAAAACTGCCTTTTTGCCTTTCATTGCCTGCTTTACGGCGTAGAACGACGCTCTGTGAGGGCAGCCTGCGCAGAGAACGGGAGGTCGGACGGGAAGTGCGGGGGCTTCGGGAAGCTTGCTTTCCTCCCCTGTTTCCAGACCGATAAACTTTGAAAGCACAGACTTTACCGACTCAACGGTGTTCTCCCCTGCGGGCTGAACATGACCGTCGAGCTTGCCGTGGATATTTACATTAAGGTGATATTTTCCGCAGATGTATGTAAGTTCTCTTTCAAGGAACGGGTCAAGCTCTTCTATGCAGATGACCTCGTCAAGTCCCTCCAGGAACTTCAGCGCCAGCTTTTCGGGAAATGGAAACGATGTACCTATTTTCAGGAGCTTGCATTCCTCATGCTTTCCGCTTGAAAGTGCTTCCGTGGTGTAGGCATAGCTGATGCCTGATGTGCAGATGCCCTTTTTTCCGCTGCCTGTAAGCTTATTAAAGGGGCTTTCGGAAAAGTAATCGCCTATCTGCGGATTTCTCTCCTCGATCTTGCAGTGATTGAGATATGATGTGCGTGGGAAGATGACCCAGCGCATGGTATCCTTTTTAAATCCGTCGGGAACGTGCTTATCATACTCAGCCTTTACGGGCACGGAAGCACAGCCGTGACAGACTCTTGTTGTGGGACGGAACAGCACGGGAGTTGACCATTTCTCGGACACTCTGTAGGCTTCCTCCATCATGTCATAGGCTTCTTCGGGAGATGAGGGGTCGAACACGGGTATCTTTGCAAACTTGGCAAAGGTGCGTGTGTCCTGCTCGGTCTGTGAGGAAATGGGGCCGGGGTCATCGGCGCTGAGTATTACCATGCCGCCCTTTACGCCCACGTAAGCAAGGCTCATAAGAGGGTCAGAGGCAACGTTCAGGCCAACCTGCTTCATGGTAACAAGAGTTCTTGCACCCGCATATGAAGCGCCTGCTGCAACCTCAAGGGCTGCCTTTTCATTTACAGACCACTCAACATAAACACTGCCGTCATTGTTTTTGGCAACTGTCTCCAGCACCTCTGTGGAGGGTGTTCCTGGATAGCCTGCCACCACGTTCACACCTGCATGAACAGCGCCCCATGCGATGGCCTCGTTGCCCATAAGAAATTTCTTCATTTTTGACAAGTCGGATATCTTCCTTTCCTGCATAAATGCTTATTGAATATAAATATTATAGCAGAAAAAGGCAAAAATTGCAAGAGAGAAAATCGCCTGCAAAAAAAAAGGAAGCTGCCCTTCCCGATGTGTGCCGAGAAGAACAGCTTCCGCCTTATTATTTGATATAAAATTATTCTTCGCTCTTTGCAAGCTCAAACATATCTGTAATTTCCTTGGAGGGAGCCTTGTCTGCGAGAGATACGCAAACGGTGAGGATCACGGAAACGATAACTCCGGGGATTATGGAGTAAAGGCTGTCTGCTGCGGGAACAATGTTGGGAAGGATATATTCCCAGATAACTACTGTTCCTGCGCCGCCGATGATACCTGCAACGGTTCCCTTGAGAGTAAGTCTCTTCCAGTAAAGCGAAAGGACGATCGCAGGGCCGAATGCTGCACCGAAGCCTGCCCATGCGTTTGAAACTATTCCCATAATGGAATCGTTTGGGTTAAGGGCAAGTATGCAGGCAATTACAGAAATAATGATTACGGAAATTCTGCTTATCCACATAAGCTTCTTTTCGGAGGACTCTTTCTTTACGATGATGGTATAGAAATCGTTGACAACAGCAGATGCGGTAACAAGCAGCTGGCTGTCGGCGGTGCTCATGATAGATGCAAGAACTGCCGAAAGGAAAATACCGCCAAGGAACGAGGGGAAGAGCTTCTTTACGGTAGTGATGAAGATAAGCTCCATCTCGGAGGAAGCAAGAACAACGCCCTGAGAATCAAGGTAAGCTCTTCCGACGATACCGATAAGGACTGCTGCGGTAAGGGAGATAAGCACCCATACAACTGCGATGATAGCAGACTTCTTAACGCTCTTGGTGTCCTTGATAGCCATAAATCTTACAAGAATATGGGGCATACCGAAGTATCCGAATGCCCATGCAAGGTTGCTGATGATATCAACGGGGCGCATACCCGAAACCATGGACATATATCCGCTTGTGTCTCCACCCTCGGAAACGATCTTGGGAATGCTGTTGAGCATCTCGGAGGAAAAGCCGGGAGTATTGCTGATAAGTGCAATGGGAAGTGCCACGATGGTTATTACCATGAGCATACCCTGAACAAAGTCAGTCCATGCAACGGCATTGAAGCCGCCGAGGAATGTGTATATGATGATAATAAGCGCTGAGATTATTACGGCAGCCTTGGTGTATGTCTCATTGGTGGGGTCAATGTTGAATACCACCTGGAAAAGCTTACCGCCCGAAACGAATGCAGATGTGGTATAAACAAGAAAGAAGATGAATATTACCACTGCGCAGACCATTCTTACCACGGGGCTGTCGGTCTTGAAACGGTTCTGGAGATACTGGGGAATGGTGATGGAGTCACCGCATACCTCGGTAAATCTTCTGAGTGGCTTTGCAACGAAAGCCCAGTTAAGGATAGTACCTATGGCAAGGCCTATAGCTATCCAGTAGTTGCCCATACCTGTTGCATAAGCAGCTCCGGGGAGACCCATAAGCAGCCAGCCGCTCATATCGGAAGCCTGAGCCGACATTGCCGTTACCCAGCTGTTAAGACCTCTTCCCGCAAGAAAATAGTCGCTCATTTTCTTTGATTTGTTTGTAAAATAGAACCCGATGCCGAGCATTACGGCAAGATAAAGCAGAAACGCCAGAAGAACAGGCAGATCCGCATTTGCAAAAAATCCCATTATCCCAATCCTTTCATTTTTATTGCTTTACCGTAAAAAACACGAAAAAGCATAGATATAAAGATATTTTAACATATTTTGGGGATAAAAGTGTTAAGATTGAGTAAATATTATGCTTTAATACTAAGCACCAATTAAAAACTATACAAAAAATTGAGCATAATCTTGCGTATATGGATTATGCGATGATTTTTTGTCTATAGTTTTATTGGTGATTAGTATAAATGCGCATAAACTCATAAAAAAATGCCGCACACAAGGTACGGCATCGGAGCTTATTCGTCCTTATTTATGAGATTTTCGCAGGCCTTGTGCATTTCGCAAAGGCGGAACATCTGCTCGCTGTCCTGGGGAATGTACTGCTCTGTCTTAATGCAGGGAAACTCCTTGCACTCGGCGCAGAGGTTAACGTGCTTTTCCTTGCAGCACTTTCTTATCTCGCAGCCCTTGCCGAACTTATTGTGGTCGGCGGATACTGTGCGGCAGCCGTGACAGACGATATCCTTGGGATAGAATACCGCTCCCCCCATGGAATACTCATGGGCAAGGTATTTTCTCATGGTCTCGTCGTCCCTCTGGGTGGCTATGTAAACGGGACACTCGCTGCACATCATTCCGCAGCATGATACTATATCCATTGCGGTTCTCCTTTCATCACTTGCCGATACTCAGCTGCATCATCAGGCGGTTCTGCAGAGCTGTATCGTTCTGAAATCTTCCTCTAAGGGTCACGGTAGAGGTCTTTGACCCGGGTTTCTTTATTCCTCTTGCGGTCATGCAGCTGTGATTTGCTTCAATAAATACCGCAATATCGCTGCTGCCGCTGGCAAGCTCCATTATCTCGGCAATATCGGAGCCTATCCTCTCCTGGAGCTGGAGACGTTTGCACGCCATATCGGCGATACGGGCTATTTTTGAAAGTCCCAGCACTCTGCCGTTGGGGATATATGCCACGGATATCTTCATATCGTACATAAGAGCCATATGGTGCTCGCAGTATGAAAATGCCTCAATATCCTTTACCAGAACAAAATCATCGCTGCCGCCCTGCTGCTCGAAGGACTTGTTGAACATTTCAGCTATCTCGGCATTGGAGTAGTTCATTCCCTCGAATACCTCGGTGTACATTCTTGCCACACGCTGGGGAGTTTCCTTTAAACCCTCACGGTCGGGGTCATCGCCCAGAGCGATGAGTATTCCCCTGATATGCTCTTCTATGGCTTTTGTATCTATCATTTTACACACCTCTCTTGTTGGGGTCCCAGATGAATTTGTGCAGCTGGAGCTGGAAATTCACGCCGTTGAGCTTATGCTCCAGAATAAAATCCACCATTTCGGCAGGCTCTATTTTTCCGAAAACGGGGCTGAAATAAACGTGACATTTATTGGTAAGGTCATACTTTTTTATGACTTCAAGTGCTTTTTCAAGATCATCGTGACTGCCTGCAACGAACTTGACAGTATCATTCTTTGTGAGCCTGTCATAATTGGACATAAGCATATGCTTCTCCATGCCGCTGGAGGGCAGCTTGTAGTCCAGCGTAACGGAGGGACGGGGCGATATGCCGTCACAGACGGAAATATCGGCGCTGCCGTTGGTCTCTATCTCCACGGCGATATCCTCGTGGGAAAGCCTTTCAAGAAGCACACGGACGTTTTCAGCCATAAGCGGCTCGCCTCCTGTAAGGGTGACATTCTTTATGCTGCTGTCGGCTATGTATGCGGCTATCTCGTCCTCGGTCATAGGCTCAAAGGGCGTATCGGAGCCGTTTGCCCACATAGTATCGCAGTAGGAGCAGCGCAGGTTGCAGCCTGCCAGCCTGATGAACACCGCAGGCTGACCTGCCTTTGTGCCCTCGCCGTTGATACTTACAAATTTCTCGGCGACCTTAAATATCATTATCATCACCAGCTTCGTAAACTGCGCAGTTGTTGGGGGTCTCATAGACTGTCACACGCTTTACCCTGTAGCCGTCGTCACTGAGCAGGTCATAGATATACTTGGAGAAATTCTCGGCAGTGGGGCGGAAATCCACCTCTGTCAGTGCAAAATTCTCCTCTCTCAGCGCTTCGAGAGTTTTCTCTTTCAGTGAGCCTTTTTCGTAGATAAGGCGGTGGTCAAGGCTATCGGCGATCTCTTTAAGATCACGCTTCAGGTCTCCGAAATCAACTATCATTCCCCTTGTCTGACCCTCTTCGATAAGCTTCTCGGAGCATATCTCAGCTTCGATTATCCACCTGTGACCGTGGATATTGCTGCATTTACCGTTATAGCCATGAAGAAAATGAGCCGAATCAAATGCGGCTTCGGTTTTCAGAATATACATATCAACACCCTTTCAGCAAAAAAGCGGACAGGCGCATAAAACACCTGTCCGCCGCAAAAGCAAACAAATGTCCTGGTTTTGTTTTGTGTCAGACACTTTTTGCATCAGACACCGGCTGGATGGCACAAGCGAACAGCCCTTATATCATACCGTTTCATTATATCACGTATTCATCGGCGTGTCAATGGATAAATAAAGAACAGAAGGCGATATGTATCATTTCAGCAGATCTTCAAAATTGTACTCTGCAAGCTTTTTGCTGACAATATCGGTTATCTCGTTAAAGACCTTCTGATAACAGCAGCAGCCCTTTGCGCCTCTGGTACAGACAAACTCCTCCTCGTGGCAGCGATTGAGATAATAGCTGCCCTCAACCGTCTCGATAACATCGAGCATGGTTATTTCCGAAGGGGCTTTTGCCAGCTCATATCCGCCCTGCATTCCCTTGTAGGATTTTACAAGGCCTGCTGATACAAGCTTTCTCAGTATCTTCAGAGCAAATCTGAGACTGACTCCCGTGCGTTCTGATATATTTTTTGCGTCGATCCTTTTGTTTTCAGCCGACAGACAGCCGATTATTCTGACTGCATAATCAGACTCAAGAGTAAGACACATTTTCTTTTACCATTCCTTTCGGGATATCAATCAAGGAAATCCTTGACCTTTTTGCTTCTGCTGGGGTGACGGAGCTTTCTGAGAGCCTTTGCCTCGATCTGTCTGATACGCTCTCTGGTAACGTCAAACTCCTTGCCCACCTCTTCAAGAGTACGGGAACGGCCGTCCTCAAGACCGAATCTGAGACGGAGCACCTTTTCCTCACGCTCGGTAAGGGTGGAAAGCACCTCGCCAAGCTTTTCCTTGAGCAGGATAAGGGAAGCTGCGTCCGCAGGTGCGGGAGCATCATCATCGGGGATAAAGTCGCCCAGATGGCTGTCCTCCTCCTCGCCGATAGGTGTTTCCAGAGAAACGGGATCCTGTGCGATACGCATTATCTCACGTACTCTCTCAACGGGAAGATTAAGCTCTGCTGCGATCTCCTCGGGTGAGGGATCGTGACCGTTCTTGTGGAGGAGCTGGCTGGAAGCCTTCTTTACCTTTGTGATGGTCTCGACCATATGAACGGGGATACGGATAGTTCTTGCCTGGTCGGCGATAGCTCTTGTGATAGCCTGTCTTATCCACCATGTTGCGTATGTGGAGAACTTGAAGCCCTTGGTATGGTCGAACTTCTCAACAGCCTTGATAAGACCCAGATTACCCTCCTGGATAAGGTCAAGGAACTGCATTCCTCTGCCCACATATCTCTTTGCGATGGATACAACAAGTCGCAGGTTTGCTTCCGCAAGTCTCTGCTTTGCCTTTACATCGCCCTTTGCCATACGCTCGGCAAGCTGTATCTCCTCCTCGGGGGTAAGAAGAGGAACTCTGCCTATTTCCTTGAGGTAGATCTTTACGGGGTCATCTATTGCGATGCCCTCGGTGGAAAGCGCCATTCCAAGGTCGTCCTGAAGATTCAGGTCGGAGAGCGCAAGCTCGGACTCCGCATCAAAGTCCTCGATGATATCAATGTTCATGCTCTGGCAGTTGTCATAGAAGGAATCTATCTGGTCAACATCAAGATCCAGCTTCTCCATTACGTCGTTGATTTCGGTAGTGGTGAGCTTTCCGTGAGCACGGCCCTGCTCCATAAGGGTTTCCATAGCTTTTTCATTACCGGTCATATATTTTTACCGTCCTTTCGGGAATATTACTATTTTATCGCCGCTCATCGCAGCGTTAAAAGCTTATTTTTCATTTTTCAGCCTGTTCAGACGCTTTAGAAACTCATCGTCGGAAAGCGCAGCGGCAGGTGCAGCCGAAGCTCTTTTCTCATGACTGTTCCTTAGGGTGGTTATGTAATCCTCCGCAGCACTGCGGTTAATGTCTATCTGGCGGGCTTCCGACAATATATCGGTTATTTTGCCCATCTCATCGGCTGAAAATTCACTTTGCAGTGATAATATGTTAAAATCCGAAGATATCCTCATGCCGCTTATGAGCTTTTCGTACAGCTTTTTGTTGAAATCTGTCGCAAAAAAGTCAGCAGGCAGCCTGTCCGCCACATATTCAAGGTCATCGGGGTGGATAGTAAGGTATGCGATGATGCCACGCTCCGCCCGATATTCCTTTGGAAATGCGGCTGCCTGAGGGTCAGCACGGCGCTTGTCGGAGAATGTGCGGATATCCGTCCATTCCTGCTTCCTGCCGCTGTTTATCTTCTTCCTTATGACTGAATTTATCTGAGCGTCAAGGGCTTCACGGGAAATTCCCTGCTCCTTGGCGACCTTTGATACATAAACGCTTCTTTCCACAGGCGAGTTTATTGCCGCAAGCACGTTCACACACCGCTTGAGGTATTCCACACGACCCGTATCAGACTCGATATCAAGGTCGTTTTTGCACTTTGCCAGCTGGAAATTTATTGCGCCGTCGGAATTGTCAAGGAGCTGCTTGAACCGCAGAGCGCCGAATTTTTTTATAAATTCGTCAGGGTCCTTTGCTCCCTCCATTTTGATTATTTTAGTCTTTATCCCTGCCTCGCCCAGAAGATTTATGGCTTTCTGGGTCGCTGCCTGACCCGGCCCGTCCGAATCGTAGGCGATTATCACCTCGTCCGCATACTGGGACATGAGCCGTGCCTGTTCGGGTGTAAGCGCCGTTCCCAGCGTTGCCACCACGTTTTCAAAGCCCGCCTGATTTACGGCGATAACGTCCATATAGCCCTCTGCCAGAATGAGCCTGCGCTCCTCGGAACGCTTGGCAAAATTCAGTGAGAAAAGGTTGCGGCTCTTTTTGAAAACGGGAGTATCGGAGGAGTTAAGGTACTTGGGGCCTTCTCCGTCGATGATACGTCCGCCGAAAGCAATGACATTTCCACGCAGGTCGATTATGGGGAACATCACCCTGTCACGGAAGCTGTCATAAACGCCGCCTTTCTGGCTCTGCCTTGCAAGGTTTGCGGCAACTATCTCATCTTCACGGCAGCCCTGGGATTTAAGGTGATCCGTCAGCCTGCGCCAGTCATCCGGAGCATAGCCCAGACCGTATTTAGTGATGGTCTTGACCGAAAGCTTTCTTGAACTGAAATACAGCCGTCCTTTTTCGCCGTACGGCTCTTTCATGAGCACATGGTTAAAGTATCGGGCTGCCATTCGGTTTATTTCAAGGATACGGGCTTTCAGGCGGCTGAAATCGTTGTTTTTCGCATCTTCGGGCATTGACATTCCCGCACGCTCCGCCAGAAAGCGCACAGCTTCTATGTATTCAAGATTTTCCGCCTTCATTATAAAGGTGATAACATCACCCCCTGCGCCGCAGCCGAAGCAGTGAAAATACTGTCCCGCAACGTTTACATGACATGAGGGCGATTTCTCCGAATGAAATGGGCACAGGCAGACATAATCCCTGCTGCTTCGGTTAAGGCGCACATATGACGCCATCACCGACTCAATGGGATTATTCTGTTTGAGCTGCAATACAAAATCTTCGGGCAGTGGCATAGGTTCATTCCTCTAAATGCGAATCAGGTGAGCTTCCAGCTTTTGGGGATAAAAAGCTCATTGTAAAGGTTCACCGCATAAAGGTCGGTCATGCCCGACACATAGTCGCACACAGCCCTTTCCTTTGAAAAACGGTTCATTATATTGATGTATTCCTCAGGCATTTTGTCGGGGTATTTGATGAAATATCTGTACAGCTTTTCCACCAGCATTTTGGCCTTGTATTCCTCAGCCTTGGCAATGCTGTTGCTGTAAACGTGCTCGAACATAAAGTTCCGCAGCTCGTTGAATGCCTGCTGTATATCGTCGTCCATATGGATATCGGAAACGCCGTTTTTTACGATGGACATTATCAGCGTGGTGATGCGCTCGCTCTTGGAATGACCCAGCACATCTGTTGCGCTTGCGGGCAGCATATCCTCGGTGAGCACTCCGCCTCTTATGGCGTCGTCGATATCATGGTTGATGTATGCGATCTTATCGGAAAGCCGCACCACGTAGCCCTCTTTTGTAACGGCTACCTTGTTGGTGTGGCAGGCGATGCCGTTCTTCACTTCATATGTAAGGTTGAGACCCATACCGTTTTTCTCGATATAATCCACGACCCTAACACTCTGAAGATAGTGCTTGAAGCCGCAGGAGCATATCTCGTTGAGCACCGACTCCCCTGCATGGCCGAAAGGCGCATGACCCAGGTCGTGACCCAGTGCAATAGCCTCGGTAAGGTCCTCGTTAAGGCGCAGGGCACGGGAAATTGTACGTGCTATCTGAGCCACCTCAAGCGAATGGGTAAGGCGTGTTCTGTAATGGTCGCCTATGGGATCAAGGAACACCTGAGTTTTATGTTTAAGGCGGCGGAAAGCATTGCAGTGAAGTATCCTGTCCCTGTCACGCTGAAAATCAGTCCTGATAGGGCACTGCGGCTCGGGGCGGACACGTCTGCCTGTATGCTTTGACGTGCAGGCGTCCTCACAGAGAGTACCCAGCTCGATTATTTCAAGTTCTTCACGAATAGTCATATACTCACTCCCCCGCTTTTATTTATAATAGTATATACTCACAAAATGGCGAAAAAACTTTTTTATATTTTTATTTTCGTCATTTTGCACAAATCAAGCAAAATTCTCAAAGCTTTCTTCGCCTTTGTGTACAGTTATTTTTCCGTTTGCCGTGTCGATAAGCTTTTCGGTAAGAGCATCGGTGAGAGCACTGCGGCATAAGAGCTTGACAGTTACATCGGTCTCAAAGACGGTATCGGTTATCTTCACCTCAAATTCGGGAAGAATATTCACTATCTTGCCGTAAAGCCCGTAATCCGACGTTATCTCCATAGGATAGCAGGAGCACATTTTTTTGCGCTCGGCAGCGTCAACAGCGATCTTTGCACTGTGGGAATATGCCCGCACCAGTCCTCCGCCGCCAAGAAGTATGCCGCCGAAATATCTGGTGACAACGCAGCAAACGTCCGTCAGCCCCTCCTTGCGCAGCACCTCGAAAACAGGCACGCCAGCAGTTCCCTGAGGCTCGCCGTCGTCGCTGTACCTTGTTATGCTGCCGTTTCGGAGGATATAGGCATATACGTTGTGAGTTGCCTTTCTGTGCCTGCCTCTTATCTCGTTGATAAAAGCCACTGCTTCCTCATCGCTCTCGGCATGGGTGATGTAGCCGATGAACTCCGACTTCTTTTCAATAAACGACGCTTCGGCATATCCGCCAACGGTATCATAGTCGGGAGTATTCATATAAAATATTCCTTTCTTGTATGGTTTTATGTGATAAAAAATTCCGCCTGTGCAGTTCAAGCACAAGCGGAATCAAAATTACTTGTCCATACCGAAACGCTTCTTGAAGCGGTCAACACGTCCGCCTGTATCAACAAGCTTCTGCTTACCGGTGTAGAAAGGATGGCACTTGGAGCAGATTTCAACTCTGATGTTCTCCTTAGTGGAACGGGTCTTGATCACATTACCGCATGCGCAGGTGATAGTGGTCTCAACGTAGTTGGGATGAATTCCTTCTTTCATTACTGGGGCACCTCACTTTCAAGTATAATATGATGTACATAGCAGCCCATCACATTATCTCGGACAGTAGTGCTATGGAATAATCACAACGAAATTGATTATACCATATCCTTAGTAATTTTGCAAGGGTTTTCTCAATTTATTTGTAAATTTTTTGTTAAAGCACGTTTCTATTAAGACTGTCTCGAAGCCATTGTCATAATTTTTGGCAACGTTTACATACTAAACGTTTGAAAACATCAAAGATATAATCAAAATCACGATTTGAAAAAATTCACAAATAAATTTCCCAAACCCCTTGCCAAAACTATATAAAAATGATATAATGACAAATGAAATGTGTGTACATATTACTCAATGTATGCACAATGCACAAATTGTCCGTATCGCTTAAATGCGGACGGCATATGAATACTATATTTTATAAGGAGTGTTTAAACCAAATGAATTACGGTCATTTCGATCTTGAAAACAAGGAATACGTAATCACACGCCCCGATACTCCCGCTCCCTGGGCCAACTACCTCGGCGACCCTGAGTACGGCGCTATCATTTCCAACAATGCAGGCGGCTACAGCTTCGTAAAGTCCGGCGCAAACGGAAGAATCATCCGTTACCGCTTCAACTCCGTTGCAGTTGACCAGCCCGGCAGATACATCTACCTGAAGGACGGAGAAACAGGCGACTACTGGTCTGCTTCCTGGTCTCCCGTATGTAAGCCTCTTGACGAATACAAGAGCGAGTGCCGTCACGGTACTGCTTACACCGTTATCACCTCCGAGTACAAGAACATCAAGACTGAGACTACATACTATGTTCCCAGAAATGCTCTGTACGAGGTATGGGCTTCCAAGATCACCAACAACGACACCAAACCCAGAAAGCTTTCCGTAACCGGCTACTGCGAGTTCGTTAACGACAACAACTATGAGCAGGATCAGGTAAACCTTCAGTACACCCTGTTCATCACTCGCACCTACTTCAAGAAGAATTTCATTCTCCAGAAGCAGAACGAGATCTTCAAGAACCCCAACAATGAGCGTTTCCTCGGCGTTGCTAAGGCAGAAGTTTCCGCTTACTGCGGCGACAGAGATTCCTTCGTAGGCGCTTACAGAGGCTATGCTAACCCCAAGGGCATTGAAGAGGGCCTCAAGGGCGACCTTAACTACAACACCAACTCCTGCGGCGCTCTCCAGAGCGATATCGTTCTCCAGCCCGGCGAGACCAAGGAGATCATCTACGTTCTCGGTCAGAGACCTGAGGCAGTTGCTGCTGAGATCATCGCCAAGTACGAGAAGGACGGCGTTGTTGAGGCTGAGATCGCTGAGCTCAAGGAGTTCTGGCACTCCAAGCTTGCTAACCTCAGCGTAAATACTCCCGATGCTGACTTCAACAACATGATAAATGTTTGGAACGCATACAACTGCTTCATCACATTCATCTGGTCCAGAGCTGCTTCCTTCCAGTACTGCGGTCTGAGAAACGGCTACGGCTACAGAGATACCGTTCAGGATATCCAGGGTATCATTCACCTTGCTCCCGAAATGGCTAAGAAGCAGATCGAGTTCATGCTCTCCGCACAGGTAACAAACGGCGCAGGTCTTCCTCTGGTCAAGTATGACCACAAGGCAGGTCAGGAAAATCATCCTGATGAGAATGACCCCAACACCGCATATGCCAAGGAGACAGGCCATCCCTCCTACCGTGCAGATGACGCTCTCTGGCTCTTCCCCACTATTTACAAGTACATCTCCGAAAGCGGCGATATCCAGTTCCTGGATGAAGAGATCCTCTACGCTAACGATGGCGAAAAGGGTACTGTTTACGATCACCTCAAGAGAGCTATCATGTTCTCTATGAATAACCTTGGAAACCACGGTATGCCCGCAGGTCTCCACGCTGACTGGAACGACTGCCTCCGTCTCGGCAAGAAGGGCGAATCCACATTCGTTGCATTCCAGCTGGTTTACGCAGTTAAGATCCTCAGAAGCTATGCAGAGCTCAAGAACGACGCTGAGTACGTTAAGTACCTCGACGAAGTCAAGGCTAAGCTCGATACTATCCTCAGTGCTTGCTGGAACGAGGACAGATGGATCAGAGGCTACAAGGAAGACGGCACCGTTATCGGTCAGAGAACCGATCCCGAGGCTAAGATGTGGCTCAATCCCCAGTCCTGGTCCGTTATCTCCGGATTTGCAAGCAAGGAGCAGGCTGAAAAGGCTATGGACAGCGTTGAAAGAGAGCTTAACACTCCTTACGGCGCAATGGTTATGTATCCTCCCTATGTTGAACACGGATTTGACGGCGCTCTTATGCAGTGCTTCAACAAGTGCACCAAGGAAAATGCAGGTATCTTCTCTCAGCCTCAGGGCTGGCTGATCCTTGCCGAGTCTCTCCTGGGTCACGGCAACCGTGCATACAAGTACTGGAAGGAAGCAGCTCCCGCTACCTACAATGACAATGCAGAGCACAGATGCCTCGAGCCTTACGTTTACGGTCAGTTCGTAGAGGGCAAGGACAGCCCTTATGCAGGCCGTGCACACGTACATTGGCTCACAGGTACAGCTTCCACCGTTATGGTTGGTACTGTTGAGGGTATCCTGGGTATGAGACCCGACGCTTCCGGTCTTAAGGTAGATCCTTCTATCTCCTCCGATTGGGGCAGCTACACTGTTACCAAGACATTCAGAGGCAAGAAGCTCAACATGACCTTCAACAATCCCGATCACGTAGAGAGCGGCGTTAAGGAGATCGTCCTCAACGGCGAAAAGCTTCCCTCCAACCACATTCCTGCTGACAAGCTCAAGGATGTTAACGACATCGTTGTAACTCTCGGCAAGTAATAGGCTGAAATAAATATATGGCTGCTGTGCATGGCATGGCAGCCATTTTTATTTATCATCATAATTTATCCTGTAATATTGCGCAAAATTCCGCTAAAATATTGACAAGAACATTTCAGTGTGGTAAAATACTACTATATGCGCATAATGCGACAAGTTTTTATAAGGGAGATTTTGCAATGCTTCTCAATGGTTCTCAGATACTTCTCGAATGCCTTCTTGAGCAGGGCGTGGATACAGTCTTCGGCTACCCCGGAGGTGCCGTTCTCAATATTTATGATGCACTTTATGATTACAGCGACAAGATAACTCATATACTCACTTCCCACGAGCAGAACGCAGGCCATGCGGCTGACGGATATGCCCGCACCACAGGCAAAACAGGCGTTGTTATCGCCACATCAGGCCCGGGCGCAACAAACCTTGTTACCGCTATCGCAACCGCAAACATGGACAGCATTCCTATGGTGGCTATCACAGGAAATGTCGGCACAAGCCTGCTGGGTCTTGACTCCTTCCAGGAGGTGGATATCACAGGCATCACCATGCCCGTTACCAAGCACAACTTTATCGTAAAGGACGTTCGTGAGCTGGCTGAGACCGTCCGCAGCGCTTTCTTTATCGCAAACGACGGCAGAAAGGGCCCTGTTCTCATTGATATCCCCAAGGACATCACCGCTGCAAAGTGTGAGTTTGAACACAAGGTTCCCGCAGCTCACAGCTACACTGTAAACAACAGTGAGATCGAGGAAGCAGCTAAGGTCATCGCTTCCGCTGAGAGACCTTTCATTTTCGCAGGCGGCGGAGTATGCCTCTCAGGCGCTGAAAAGCAGCTGGCTGAATTTGCGGAGATGATAGACGCTCCCGTTTCCCTCTCACTTATGGGTATGTCCGCATTCGACAACACAAGTGAAAGATATCTTGGTATGCTCGGTATGCACGGCACAAAGGCATCTTCCCTTGCGCTGGTCAACAGCGACGTTATAGTTGTTCTCGGCTCCAGATTTTCCGACCGTGTTACCTGCAGCGCAAAGTCCTTCAAGGAAAATATCAAGAACGCAAAGATTGTACATATCGAGATTGACCCTGCTGAGTTTGACAAGAATATTGAGGTCGATGTTCATGTTCAGGGCGATGTTAAGCTTGCTCTCACCGAAATTATGAAGAAGCTTTCCAAGCAGGATCACCCCCAGTGGATGGCTGATATTGAAAAGTGGAAGAGCGAATATCCTCTCCGTCAGGTATCCGATGACCCTGAGGCAGTTCTCCCCCAGTATGTGCTTGAAACACTGGCAGATATCACCGATTCCAACGCAATAATCACTACAGAGGTCGGTCAGCACCAGATGTGGACCGCCGAGTATTTCCCCTTTAAGAATCCCAAGAGCTTTGCTTCCTCAGGCGGACTTGGCACCATGGGCTACGGTCTGGGCGCTGCCATCGGCGCAAAGGTAGGCAATCCCGACAAGACTGTTGTAAACATTGCAGGCGACGGAAGCTTCTATATGAACATGGCAGAGCTTTCCACACTGGCAAAGTACAATATGCCCGTTATCGAGCTGGTATTCAACAACACGGTTCTTGGAATGGTAAGACAGTGGCAAAGACTTTTCTACAACTGCCATTTCTCCCAGACAACTCTCGAAAAAACCACCGACTTTGAAATGCTGGCAAAGGCATTCGGTCTTGAGCCTGTGGATATCTCCAAGAAGAGCGAAGTCCGTGAGAAGCTGGAGTATGCCGTTACCTGCGGCAAGCCTGTTCTCATCAACTGCCACATTGACAAGGATATCAACGTTCTTCCCATGGTTCCTGCAGGCGCTTCCGTTGCAGAGCCTATACTTGAAATTCAGGTTGACTGCTGATAACTCATATCAAAAGGGACGGCAACACGTCCCTTTTTTATCGCATTCTAAACTTTATTGATTTAAAGCTTTCCAGCTTTTATGCACAGAAAAGAAATTACTTTGCGTTCATGTATTGTTCAATAATATAGTATATAATGAATGATATAAACCAGCGAAAGGAAGATTTTAAGATGAAAATAGTTGCTGTAGGTCTTGGACTTATCGGCGGATCAATGTGCAAGGCAATAAAAAAGCACACCAATCATCTGGTGGGCGGTATTGATATAGACAGAAAGACCGTTAAAATGGCTCTTTCCCAGAATGCTATCGACTATGAGGCAAAGGACGTTTCCGAGGCGGACGTTACTATTGTTTCCCTCTTCCCCCCTACAATAATCAGCTTCATTAAGGAAAATGCCGACCTTTTCAAGGAGGGCAGCATTGTTATTGATACAGGCGGTATCAAGAAAGCTATCGTTGACGAGGTAACACCAATTCTTGCCGAAAGAGGCGTTACATTTATCGGCGTTCACCCCATGGCAGGCCGTGAGTTCTCTGGCTTTGAGTATTCTCTGGACGACCTTTTCGACAACGCAAGCTTTATCATGACCCCCACCGAAAACACTCCTCAGGAGGAGATAAACCTCATCGAAGACCTGGCACGCTCCATTCATTTCAAGAAAGTTGTAAAGACCACTCCCGAGGAGCATGACCGCATAATCGCTTTCACAAGCCAGCTTGCGCACGTTGTTTCAAACGCATACATCAAAAGCCCCACACATCAGCAGCAGCTGGGATTTTCCGCAGGCTCTTTCCAGGATCTTACCCGTGTTGCAAAGCTCAATGAGGATATGTGGACTCCCCTGTTCATCATGAACAAGGAACCGCTTTGCTTTGAGATAGATTACATCATGGCCCGTCTCGCCGAGTACCGTGACGCTATCGCAAACGAGGATCATGACAGGCTGAGACAGCTTCTCCGTGACGGACGTATTCTCAAGGAAACAACTCCCGTTGACTGATATATAAACATCTGCATTGCTCATTTACAGATTTATATTACCGCAGAAACTTCTTTTATGTTATAATAATATTTAAGTCGTTATAAATTTAAGAAGGGGTAATTGTAATGAAACGTTATGCTGACATTTTTCTCCGTGCGCTTATGACAGGCTTTGCCATTGGCATAGGCGGAGCGGTCTATCTTTCCTGCGATAATAAATATCTGGGAGCATTCCTTTTCGGAACGGGCCTTTTCGTGATACTCAGCTTCGGCTTCAACCTTTTTACGGGAAAAGTCGGATATGCTGTAGTAAACAAGCCCTCGTACATACTTGACCTTATCGTGATATGGCTGGGAAATCTGGCAGGTACTGTGATAATGGGCGGTATGCTTTTATGCACAAGAATTTCGGGTATCGGCGAAAAAGCGGCTGAGATATGCGCCGTAAAATTCAATGATAACCTGCTGAGCATATTCATTCTGGCAATTTTCTGCGGAATGCTCATGTTCATTGCGGCTGACGGCTACAAGCAGATAAAGAATCCTGCGGGTCAGATGCTTGCAATCTTCCTCCCGGTTGTGGTGTTCATTCTCAGCGGATACGAGCACTGCATAGCAAATATGTTCTATTTCACCGTTGCAAAGGTATGGTCACTTAACACAGTGGTATATCTGCTGGTGATGACACTGGGAAATGCAGTGGGCGGTATGTTTATTCCTTTTGTAAGAAAGGGATTTGTTCAGGCCGAGGAAAAGAAGTAATAAAAAAACAAATCGGTATGCAGCCAGCAAACTGCATACCGATTTTTTATGTCATCATTATTTTCCGAAGCCGAAAAGTCCTTTCTTAACATAAGGCTTTCTGTCTGCTCCCGCAAACTCATAGCCTGCCTTTTCAACGACCTCTTTCAGCTTGTCGTCGGGGATATCCTCCTCGGCAACAATAACAGTCTGAGCCTTTGAATGGGAAGATGTTACTTTCTTTACCTTAAAGTTATTTCTAACAGCGTCATTTATATGTGTCTCGCACATTCCGCAAGCCATTCCGTTTATTTTTGCAGTTATCTCTACCATAATATGACTTCCTTCCTTTTAAGGTCAGCTCCCGCTAACCTTATAAACTTATTATACGACCAATGGGATAAAATGTCAATAAAAGTTAGCCTGCTCTTACAACATTCGGCAGTGTATTGCAATTACCGCTGACCTGTGCTATACTGAAAATACCATATAACGACATGAAATGAGGCTATGACATGAAAATGAACTGGAACACTCTCCTCTGCGAAAAGCGCAGACGTGAACACTCTTCAAAGGAAAGCACCGACCTGCGCAGCGAATTTCAGAAGGACTATCACAGAATTATCCAGAGTGCTTCTTTCAGGCGGCTCCAGGATAAAACACAGGTATTCCCGCTGGACAAAAGCGACTTTGTGCGCACCCGTCTCACCCACTCTCTGGAGGTATCATCATTTGCAAAATCACTGGGACATATGATCCTCCAGAACCTTATGGCTCACGGCAGAAAGGACATCACTTCCGAGGTGGAGAGCAACGCCTGCAGTGTGCTTGAATGTGCGGGACTTATCCATGACATCGGCAATCCCCCGTTCGGTCACTTCGGCGAGGATTATATCCGTGAATGGTTCAGGGCAAATCTGCCTAAGATAAAGTTCAAGGGTCAGGAGATAGACAAGCTCCTTACGCCGCAGATGGCAGGCGACTTTTACCATTTTGAGGGCAATGCACAGGCTCTCAGGCTGCTTACAAAGCTCCACTTTCTTGTTGATGAAAACGGCATGAACCTGAATTACACTCTGCTCAACACTATCATAAAATACCCCGTTTCATCGGTGGAAATTGACAAGGACAGCGGAGATATCAGGACAAAAAAGATGGGCTATTATTACGCCGAGCAGGATATTTTTAAAGAGATAACCAAAAGCACGGGAGCTGTTGGCTGCCGCCACCCGCTGGCATTTATCCTTGAGGCAGCGGACGACATTGCCTACAAGACTGCCGACATCGAGGATGCTGCGAAAAAGGGCTTCATCACTTATCAGCAGCTTCTTGACGAGTTAAAGTCGGAGCGCTATTGCGGCAAATGCGCAGATGATGGCGAGCGTGCCGAGTATGACAAAGCTGTGGGCAAGCTGGAAAGCTACCTTACATATGCAAAAGACGGCGGCATATCCTCCCCAGAAAAGAACGCCGTTCAGAGGTGGGTCATCTACGTTCAGGGCGTGCTTCTCAGGTGTGCGGCTTTCGGCTTTACCAGCAGCTATGACATGATAATGAACGGCACTTTCGGTAAGGAGATACTGGCAGTCTCCCGTGGAAACGCTCTTGCATATGCACTGGGCGACATTGCGTGCAGATATGTTTTCAAGTCCATACCAATTTACAAGCTTGAAATATCCGCCAGCGTAATATTTGAATTTCTGCTTGACAGGTTCGTGAATGCCGCCGTAAAATTTGACAGCGATGAACCGGCTTCCGCCATTGAAAAGCGAATGATATCCCTTGTTTCGGATAACTACATAAGAATTTACCGCTATTATTCCGAGGGAAAGGACGACATCGAAAAGCTGTACCTCAGGCTGCTCCTTGCCACTGATTTTATCTGCGGCATGACCGACAGCTACGCACAGAGGCTTTACCGTGAACTGAATGGAATGGTATAATACTAATCCTCAATCAACCTATAGACAAATCCTCGGCTTTGTCTATAGAACGATTAAAGATTAGTATAAGTCAGACTTATGCGGATATTTCACAAGCCTATATAAAAACCAAGAGCTGCTGCACAGTGTGCAACAGCTCCTTTTGTTGTATATAATTATTATGTTATATATAATTATATATATTATCAACCCTTGCGGCGATTCTCGTACTTAGGTCTGCCGCCCTTGCCGTGACGGGAGGAGGATTTTCTGCGCTGGTCACGGTAATTTCCTCTTCTCTGATCACGGTCGTCCTCAAAGCGCTCGGCTCTGCCCTCATAGCGCTTGATGGTTATTTTCTGACCGTTTATCTTTGTACCTGTCATGGAATCGAGAACGTGCTCGGTATCCGCCTCGGGCACCTCAACGGTGGTGAACTTATCGTAAATATCTATCTTGCCGAAAGACTTTCCGGGCATTCCCGTTGCGTCAACAAGTGCGCCAAGAACAAAGTTCGGAGCAAGCCTGCTGGAACGTCCTGCGGATATCTCTAGCTTGACCTTGCCGCCCTTCTGGTATCTGCCGCCCTTGCCGCCGTTGTCACGGGGAACGGAGATTATTTCGGGAATGTTCTTTGTATCCTTTGAAAGCCTCATTCCCAGCAGTGCAACAGCGATATCCTCGGCGGAAAGTCCGCTTTCCATAAGCTTCTGCACATCTGCACGGCAGCTTTCGTATTTGCCGCTTTCCACTGCGGAAAGTATCTTTTCATTAACATGAGCCGCCTTGCGGGCAACTATCTCGTCTCTGCCGGGAAGCTCTGCACGGGCAATATCAGCCTTGATGAAGGAAGCGATATTTTTCAGCTCATAAAACTGTTTTCTGCCGCTTATAATGGTATATGCAGCACCGCTCTTGCCTGCACGGCCTGTTCTTCCGATACGGTGGATATAATACTCGTTATCCTGGGGAAGATCATAGTTGAAAACGCAGTCAACGCCCTCAACGTCAATTCCTCTTGCGGCAACGTCGGTAGCGATAAGCACGTTGATGCTTCCCGACTTGAATGCGCTCAGCACCTGAGTACGGCTCGCCTGCTTCATATCGCCGTGAAGTCCTGCTGCCTTGAAGCCCTTTGACACGAGAGCCTCGGTCAGCTCATCTACCATTTTCTTAGTGTTGCAGAACACCATTGAAAGCTTAGGCTCATATGCAATGAGCAGAAGCTTTAAGGCATCGGTCTTTCTGCCCATGGGCACTTCAAAATATTTCTGCTCGATCGTATCAACAGTTCTTGCCTTGCTCTCCACCTTTATGACAACGGGGTCATTCTGGTATTCCTTGGTGATAGCCATTATTGGAGGGGGCATGGTTGCGGAGAACAGCACTGTCTGGCGCTCCTCGGGGACAAAGGAAAGTATGGTCTCGATATCCTCACGGAAGCCCATATTGAGCATTTCGTCCGCCTCGTCAAGAACGATGGTACGGAGGTTTTCAAGCTTCAGGGTCTTTCTGCCGATGTGGTCCATAACACGGCCGGGAGTGCCCACAACGATGTTTGCGCCACGTCTCAGCTCGGAGATCTGCTTGTCCATAGCAGCTCCGCCGTAAACTGCGCAGGGCTTTACCCACGGCATATATGCGGAGAATTTTTCTATCTCCTTGCACGCCTGCATGGCAAGCTCTCTTGTGGGGCAGAGGATAAGCACCTCAACACCGTTCTTTCCGCCTCTGGTAACGCTGACTGCGGCGGGGATACCGAAAGCGGCAGTCTTTCCCGTACCTGTGTTTGACTTTCCTACAAGATCCTTTCCCTCCAGCATTACGGGGATAGCCTTTGACTGGATCTCGGTAGCTTCGGAAAATCCCATATCCTCAACGGCTCTGAGAATTTCCTCGGGTAAATTAAGTTCGTTAAAAAGCATATAGTTCCTTTCTGAAATCGGGGATTTATCTGACGCTCAGCCCGACATCAGGCAGGGGCTGCGGTCAATTACTATTTATTATAACACACCGATTATATATTGTCAACGAATTTTAAAGCCGCTTTTTGTGAATTTTGTGCAGACAAGAATACCATTTTCAGGCATTTTAATCCATCTTATTCAAATAGGAATTGTTATATTTATCCGATGCCGACGGCATATATCCCTTTTGAAGCATAAAAATCACTGAAAAATTATGCTTTTGTGCCAAAATACGATTAGCAAAGGCTAAGCAGGCTGTCAAAAATGTTACACTATCCCAGTCTGTTTGTTAAATTTTTGACAAATTCGGTTTTTATGAATTTTTTCTCTTGATTTTTATTTCAAGTTATGTTAGAATAATATCAACGAGAAAATTCTGTCGTTTTGAGGGTGAAATATCCCCGTCGGCACGGTTTTCAACTGTATGATCGCACGCCTGAAAACGGCGGCTTTACCGAGAAAAATATCTACAGAAAGCGGGAAATGATTTATGAGCAACAAAGTCACTATTATCGGCGCTGGCAGCGTCGGATCTACCATCGCTTATAACATGGTAGTAACCGGTATCGCATCTGAGATCGTTCTGATCGATATCAACGCAAAAAAGGCTGAGGGCGAAGCAATGGATATCCTCCAGGGTGTTCCTTTCTGTTCCCCCGTATCCATCTACGCAGGCACATATGCCGATGCAAAGGGTTCCGACATCGTTATCCTTACATCAGGTATGCCCAGAAAAGCAGGTCAGTCTCGTCTTGAACTTGCTCAGGTAAACGTTGACATCACCAAGACCATAATCCCCGAGATCGTCAAGTACGCTCCTGAGGCTGTTTATATCGTAGTAAGCAATCCTATCGATATCCTCACCTACGTATTCCACAAGTACTCGGGTCTCCCCTCCAACCAGATCATCGGTTCCGGCACAACCCTCGATACCGCTCGTCTGCGTTCCCGTCTTTCCGAGACCTTCAATATCAGCCAGCAGAACGTTCACGCTTACGTATTCGGTGAGCACGGCGATTCCTCTTTCGTTCCCTGGTCCATCGCAAACATTTCCGGTATCCCCATCAACCAGTACATCAACTGCCTCCCCGAGGGCAAGCGTCCCGTTGTTGATTACGCTGAGATCGAGGAATACACAAGAAAGTCCGGCGCTAAGATCATCGCAAGCAAGGGCGCTACATTCTATGCAATCGCTATCTCCGTATGCCACATCTGCAAGTGCCTGTTCAGCGGCATCGACACCACTCTTACCGTTTCCACAATGATGAACGGCGAGTACGGCATCAACGATGTATGTCTCAGCACACTGGCAACAGTTGGCCGCAAGGGTGTTGAGGGCAAGCTCATGGTTCCCCTTACCGATGATGAGATCGTTAAGCTCAGACACAGTGCCGACTGCCTGAAGGACGTTATCCACAACATCAATCTTTAATTTAAAGGACATATTCATGACAGGCGGCAGAGTGTTTTTTCACTGCCGCCCATAGTCATGTGTGCATATTTAAGTATTTATAAAATCTTTATAAAAGGAGTACATACCCAATGGAATACCGTATTGAACACGATTCAATGGGCGAGGTAAAGGTTCCTGCAGACAAGTACTGGGCTGCTCAGACCGAGAGAAGCCACGAGAACTTCCTCATCGGCGTTGGCATCGAGACAATGCCCAGAGAGATCACCAAGGCATTCGGTTATCTCAAAAAGGCTGCTGCAATGGCAAACCACGCTCTCAAGCCTGAGAAAATGACAGATGAAAAGCTGACTGCTATTTCCGAGGCTTGCGACGAAGTTATCAGCGGAAGCCTGAACGACCACTTCCCTCTCGTTGTATGGCAGACAGGAAGCGGCACTCAGTCCAACATGAACGCTAACGAAGTTATTGCCAACCGTGGAAACGAGATCGCAGGCAAGAAGCTTCTTCACCCCAATGATGATATCAACATGAGCCAGTCCTCCAACGATACCTTCCCCACTGCAATGCACATTTCCGCTGTTATTGCTATTGAGGATAAGGTTATCCCCGCTGTGGATACTCTCATCGAAACCTTCAAGAGACTTGAAAAGGAAAACGAGGGCATCGTTAAGAGCGGCAGAACTCATCTTCAGGACGCTACCCCCATCGCTTTCTCTCAGGAGATCAGCGGCTGGCGCTCCTCTCTCGAAAAGGATAAGAAGCTCCTTGAAATCGCTCTTCCCGAGCTTAAAGAGCTTGCTCTCGGCGGTACTGCCGTTGGTACAGGTCTTAACACCCCCAAGGGCTTTGATGTAAAGGTCGCAGAGGCTGTTTCCGAGCTTACAGGCAAGGATTTCAAGACTGCTCCCAACAAGTTCCACGCTCTTACAAGCAAGGACGAGATCGTATTTGCTCACGGTGCTCTCAAGGCTCTCGCTGCTGATATGATGAAGATCGCCAACGACGTAAGATGGCTGGCAAGCGGACCCAGAGACGGTCTCGGCGAGATCACTATCCCCGAGAACGAGCCCGGTTCCTCAATCATGCCCGGCAAGGTCAACCCCACTCAGTGCGAGCAGGTAACAATGGTCGCAGTTCAGGTAATGGGCAACGACGTAGCTGTTGGTATGGCTGCAAGCCAGGGCAACTTCGAGCTGAATGTTTTCATGCCCGTATGCGCTTACAACTTCCTCCAGTCCGCAAGACTTCTTGCTGAGTCCATCACTTCCTTCAACAAGAACTGCGCTGTCGGAATCAAGGCAAACAAGGATAAGATGCACCACAACCTTCACAACTCTCTTATGCTGGTAACAGCTCTCAACCCCTACATCGGCTATGAGAACGCCGCTAAGACCGCAAAGAAGGCATTCAAGGACAACATCTCCCTCAAGGAAGCCTGCGTAGAGCTTGGTTTCCTCACCGCTGAAAAGTTTGACGAGGTATTCCACCCCGAACAGATGATATAAAAAACGAAAGGATAAAAGCTATGGTTTACAGTTACTATCCGGGCTGCACTCTGAAAAACAAGGCACAGGACCTTGACAGATATGCCCGTCTTTCCGCACAGGCGCTGGGAATCACGCTTGAGGAAATCGAAAACTGGCAGTGCTGCGGCGGCGTTTATCCGATGGCAAAGGACGAGATCGCTACTAAGCTTTCCTCCGTCAGAGCACTTGCCGACGCCAAAGCACACGGCAGAGACTTAATAACTCTCTGCTCTGCCTGTCATAACGTTCTCAAGCAGGTCAACAATGATATGCTCACCGATGAGGACATCTGCACAAGAGCAAACAATTATCTGAAGCTCGATGAAGAATATCACGGCGAGACCAAGGTAGTTCATTACCTTGAAATGCTCCGTGATGTTATAGGCTTCGATACCCTGAAGTCCAAGGTGGTAAATCCCCTTACAGGCAAGAAGATAGGCGCTTACTACGGCTGCCTGCTCCTCCGCCCCGGCAAGGTTCTTCAGATGGACGACCCCGAAAATCCCAAGATCATGGAGGACTTTATCCGTGCTCTGGGTGCTGAACCCGTTATCTACCCCATGAGAAACGAGTGCTGCGGCGGTTACGTTTCCATCGAGGACAAGGCTGCTGCCGAAAGCAGAAGAAACATCGTTGCTGCAAGCGCAGCAGGCTTTGAGGCTGAGATGATGATAACTGCTTGTCCTCTTTGTATGTACAACCTTAAGAAGAACGACAGCAACGTTCCCGTTTACTATTTCACCGAGCTTCTCGCTGAGGCTCTCGGCGTAAAGGACTAAGGAGGCACGACGATGGATAAAAAAGAAGAAATCCTCCGCATAAGCGGCGTTAATGTCCGTAAATGTATGCGCTGCGGCAAATGCTCAGGCACCTGCCCCTCCTACGACAAGATGGAATATCATCCTCACCAGTTCGTATATATGGTTGAGTCCGGCAATATCGAGCCTCTTCTCAAGAGCGAGTCACTTTATATGTGTCTTTCATGCTTTGCGTGTGTCGAAAGATGTCCCAGAGGCGTTGAGCCCGCAAAGGTAGTAGAGGCTGTAAGACTTGCGGCTATCAGACAGAAGGGCTGCAACCATCTCAAGGCAAATCAGGTTCCGGAACTTATTGACGAGGATACTCCTCAGCAGCTCCTTGTCAGCGCATTCCGTAAATACAGTAAATAAGGAGGAGAAAAATCAATGCATAGAATAGGCGTATTTGTATGCCACTGCGGTACCAACATCGCTGCTACCGTTGACGTCAAGCAGGTTGCTGAAGCCATGAAGCAGGAGCCCGGCGTAGTCTTCTCCACAGATTATCAGTATATGTGTTCCGAAGGCGGTCAGACAATGATCCAGGATACTATCAGGGATCAGAAGCTCACAGGCGTTGTTGTCTGCTCATGTTCACCCCGTATGCACGAGGCTACATTCAGAAAGGCTGCCGCTAAAGCAGGTCTTAACTCTTACATGGTAGAAATTGCCAATATCCGTGAGCAGTGCTCCTGGATACACAAGGATATCATGTCCGCTACAGAAAAGGCTATAATCCTTGCACGTACAGCAGTTGCAAAGGTTCAGCTCAACGCTCCCCTCATCGCAGGCGAAAGCCCCGTTACCAAGCGTGCCCTCGTTATCGGCGGCGGTATCGCAGGTATGCAGACTGCTCTTGATATCGCTGAGGCAGGCTTCGATGTTGATATCGTTGAGAAGCAGCCCACTATCGGCGGAAAGATGACCCAGATCGACAAGACCTTCCCTACCCTCGACTGCGCATCCTGTATCCTTACTCCTAAGATGGTTGACTGCTCACAGAATGAGAAGATCCACATCTACGCATACAGCGAGGTTGCTGAGGTTTCAGGCTTCGTAGGAAACTTCACCGCAAAGATCAGAAAGAAAGCTCGTTTCGTTGATGCTACCAAGTGCACAGGCTGCGGCGTCTGCACAGAAAAGTGCCCTCAGAAGAAGGTACCCAACGAGTTCAATATGGGCTTCAATAACAGACGTGCCATCTACATTCCTTTTGCTCAGGCAGTTCCCAAGGTCGCTACCATTGACCCCAACTACTGCACAATGCTCAAGACAGGCAAGTGCGGCGTTTGCTCCAAGGTATGCTCCGCAGGCGCTATCGACTACACTCAGAAGGACGAGATCATTGAGGAAAAGTACGGCGCAATCGTTGCCGCTACCGGTTACAACCCCATCAATATCGACAAGTACGATGAGTTCGCATATTCCCAGAGCAAGGACGTTATCACTTCTCTCGAGCTTGAAAGACTTATGAATGCCGCAGGTCCTTCCAACGGTACTCTCGTAAGACCTTCTTACCTCGACAAGCAGGACGACCACAGAGCTCACCCCAAGACCATCGTTTTCGTTCAGTGCGTAGGCTCCAGATCGGACGACGGCTGCGGAAAGCCCTACTGCTCCAAGATCTGCTGTATGTACACCGCTAAGCACGCAATGCTTATCAGAGAAAAATATCCCGATACAAACGTATATGTATTCTATATTGATGTCCGTACTCCCGGTAAGCTCTTCGATGAGTTCTACCGCAGAGCTGTTGAACAGTACGGCGTTCACTACATAAAGGGTATGGTCGGAAAGGTTTCCCCCAGACCTGACGGAAATCTTGATGTTCAGGCATCTGACCTTATCGCTAACGAGCAGCTCCATATCAACGCTGATCTGGTAGTTCTCGCAACCGCTATCGAGCCTGACAAGTCCGCCCGTTCCGTAGCTACAATGCTCAGAGCAAGTATGGATACCAACGACTTCTTCACCGAGGCTCATGCAAAGCTTCGTCCCGTAGAGAGCCCCACAGCAGGCGTATTCCTCTCAGGCGTATGCCAGGGCCCCAAGGATATCCCCGAGACCGTTTCTCAGGCCAGCGCTGCTGCTGCCAAGGTAATCGGACTCCTTGCAAAGGACAAGCTCACAGGCAACCCCTGCGTTGCTCACTCCGATGAGCTTATGTGCAACGGCTGCTCTTCCTGCGAGAAGGTTTGTCCTTACGGTGCTATCACATATTCCGACAAGGAATTCAGACAGCCTGACAGAACAACGGCTATCCGCCGTGTAGCTTCCGTAAACGAGGCTGTATGCCAGGGCTGCGGCGCTTGTACAGTTGCCTGCCCGTCCGGAGCTATGGATCTTAAGGGCTTCTCCAATAAACAGATTATGGCGGAGGTAGATGCAATATGCAAGTAAATGAAAACAAAGAATTCAAGCCTCTGATCGTGGCTTTCTGCTGCAACTGGTGCTCATATGCGGGCGCTGACCTCGCAGGTACCAACAGACTCAACTACCCTGCCGATGTCAAGATCATACGTGTTCCCTGCTCCTGCCGTGTAAACCCCATGTTTATCCTCCGTGCCTTCCAGAGAGGCGCTGACGGCGTTATCATGTGCGGCTGCCACCCCGGAGACTGCCACTACACTTCCGGCAACTACTTTGCAAGAAGAAGAATGACCCTGCTGTTCTCCATGCTCGACTTCATGGGCATCGAGAAGGAAAGAACCCGTGTTGAATGGGTATCCGCTGCAGAGGGTGCAAAGTTCGCCGCTACAATGAACGAGTTCGTTGAGACTGTTACCAAGCTCGGCGAAAACAAGAGATTGGAGGATCTGAGATGCAAGAAGCAGTAATCAAGCGCGCTAAAGAGCTTCTGGCAGACGGCACTGTTAACCGTGTTGTAGGCTGGAAAGCAGGCGAATTTGCTTACGATACCACCCCTGCCGTTTTCACATCGGCTGAGGAGCTGGACGCAGGCTTCATTTACAACGATTTCTGTGCGCCTAACCTTTCAAAGTACCTGGTAAAGGAATCCCGCAAGGAGGGCAAGCTCCTGGTATTCCTCAAGCCCTGCGATACATACAGCTTCAATCAGCTCCTTAAAGAGCATAGGATCCTCCGTGACAACGTTTATATCATCGGCGTTGAGTGCACAGGCAAGGTTGACGCTGATACCGTTAAGTCCAAGGGTATCAAGGGTATCACAGGCATGGAAAGCGACGGCGAGACCGTTACTATCCACACTCTTTACGGCGACAAGACAATGCCCAAGACCGAAACTCTCGGCGACAAGTGCAAGACCTGCAAGAGCAAGAAGCACGTTATTTTTGATGAGATGATCGGAAACGACGGCGAAGTAAATACCGACGGCGCACGCTTTGAGCTTGTTGAAAAGCTGGAAGCAATGACTCCCGACGAGCGCTACAACTTCTGGAGAGGCGAGCTTTCCAAGTGCATCCGCTGCAACGCATGCAGAAATGTATGTCCTGCCTGCACCTGTGAAAACTGCGTATTCGATAACCCCAACTCCGGTATCGCTCAGAGAGCCGCTACCGACTCCTTCGAGGAGAATATGTTCCACCTTATCCGATCCTTCCACGTTGCGGGCAGATGCACAGACTGCGGCGAATGTACAAGAGTTTGTCCTCAGAACATTCCCCTGCACCTCATCAACCGCAAGTACATCAAGGATATCAACGAATTCTACGGCGATTATCAGGCAGGTTCGGATCTCGAGACCCGTGCTCCTCTTAACGCTTACACATTCGGCGACTGCGAACCCAACATTGTATATAAAAGAGGAGGTAACGAATAATGTTCAAGCTTCCTATAGATAAACTTGACGCACTTTTTGCGGCTGTGGCTTCCGCAAGCACACTTTATCTCCCCGTTGACGGCAATGACGGCAGGGCAAGCTACAAGAAATGGTCCGAGGGCACAAAGATGAGCAAGGCTCTCAACACCGTAAGAAGTGCCAAGGATTTCTTCTTCCCCCAGACCCAGAACCTCTGCGACTTCAATGTCAAGGGTCAGAACATCGAGATCATCGACAACAGAACCGAGAGCGAGGATTTCGTAGTATTCGGCGTTCGTGCCTGCGATGCAAGAAGCTTCACCATTCTGGACAAGGTTTTCCTTGCAGACCCTGTTGACAGCTACTATGCTACCCGCCGTGAGCACGGAACCATTGTTACAATGGCTTGCACCGAGCCTGAGGAAAACTGCTTCTGCGGCGTGTTTGGCATCGACGCTGCTGCTCCAGAGGGAGACGCTGCCTGCTGGACCACTGAGAACGCTGTTTACATTCAGGCAAACACCGAAAAGGGCGAGAAGTTCATCGAGTCCGTAAAGTCCCTCCTTACCGAGTGCGGCAGCGAGGCTGTTGACGCTCAGAAGGCTGAGACAAAGAAGATCCTCGAAAAGCTCCCCTTCGCAAATGTTTCCACTGATTATTTCAGAAAGAACACTCTTCTCGATATCTTCAATTCCGATAAGTGGGCAAAGCTTTCCGAATCCTGCCTTGGCTGCGGAACCTGCACATTCGTTTGCCCCACCTGCCAGTGCTACGATATCAAGGACTATGACACAGGCCACGGTATCAAGCGCTACAGAACCTGGGACAGCTGTATGTACTCCGACTTCACAAAGATGGCTGCCGCCAACTCCAGAAATACCCAGCTCCAGCGTTTCAGACAGCGCTTCATGCACAAGCTGGTTTATTTCCCCGACAACAACAACGGCGAGTTCGGCTGCGTAGGCTGCGGACGCTGCCTGTCCAGATGCCCCATTTCCATGAATATCATTAAGGTCATCAAGAATTTCGGAGAGGAGTAATAAAATAATGCTGAATGAAACTTTGATCCCCAGAATCGGCGTTGTTACTGATATCCGTCAGGATACTCCCGACGTCAAGACATTCAGAGTTGTCGGCACAGACGGAAAGAAGCTCTTTGAGCATATTCCCGGTCAGTGTGCGATGCTCTCTGTTCCCGGTGTAGGCGAGGGTATGTTCTCCATCACCTCCTCCCCCACCAACGAAGAATATATGGAATTTTCCATCAAGAAGTGCGGCTGCCTTACATCATGGCTCCACATGATGGACGTTGGCCAGCAGATCACAGTAAGAGGCCCCTACGGAAACGGCTTCCCTGTTGAGACTGACTTCAAGGGCAAGAACCTTCTGTTCATCGCAGGCGGTATCGGTCTTGCTCCTCTGCGCTCCGTTATCAACTATGTACGTGACAAGCGTGAGAATTACGGCACCGTTCAGATCATCTACGGTTCCCGTTCCAAGGACGACCTGGTAGATTATCAGGAGATCATCAACGAGTGGATGGCTGACGACGGCATCGAAGTCAACCTCACCATCGACCGTGAGCAGGAAGGCTGGGACGGCCACGTTGGATTCGTTCCCAACTACGTTAAGGAGCTTAACCCCGACATCACAAAGACTGTTGTAATGTGCGGACCTCCTATCATGATCAAGTTCACACTCGGCGGTCTGAAGGAACTGGGCTTCAACGAGACCCAGGTATTCACTACCATGGAGCTGAGAATGAAGTGTGCGATCGGCAAGTGCGGCAGATGCAACATCGGCAACAAGTATGTCTGCAAGGACGGCCCCGTATTCAGATTTGACCAGCTCAGCGAGCTGCCTAACGAATATTGATTAAGGAGTGAATTTCAAGATGGAAAAAATGGTAAACATCTATCTGTTCGGCAAGCAGTACACAGTTCCTGCAAGCCTTACAATCATGAAGGCTATGGAATATGCCGGATATCAGCTTATCAGAGGCTGCGGATGCAGAAACGGCTTCTGCGGCGCTTGTGCAACTATCTACAGAGTAAAGGGCGATCCCGAGCTCAAGACCTGTCTCGCATGTCAGACCCAGGTTCAGGAAAATATGTACATCGCTACCCTGCCTTTCTTCCCCCTCGTAAAGCAGATCTACGATATAAACAATATCCCTACCACACAGGCTGTTATGATGCAGCTTTATCCTGAGATCTACAGCTGCGTAGGCTGCAATGCCTGCACAAAGGCTTGTACTCAGAAGCTCAACGTTATGCAGTACATCGCATACGCTCAGAGAGGCGATTTCGCTAAGTGCGCAGAAGAATCCTTTGACTGCGTAATGTGCGGCGTTTGCTCCTCCAGATGCCCCGCAGGCATCTCTCATCCTCAGGTCGGAATGCTTGCAAGAAGAATCAACGGCAAGTACCTTATGCCCAAGTCCCAGCACCTTGAGGACAGAGTTAAGGAGATCCATAACGGTGATTTCAAGGAATTCCTTGACACTCTTATGGCTGAATCTGATGAGCAGCTTCAGGAACGCTACAATAACAGAGATATTGAAAAGTAAGGGAGGCGCCGTAAATGTACACTAATGAAGAAATGCTTGCCTCTATTAAGAAGGTTGAAGCAAACAGAGCTGCAAACGCAGCATATGAGCCTGCAAGAATGACCGCTGAGCAGAAGGACGAGGTCCTCAAGACCTACCACCCCGACTACATTGAGTCTCAGTTCGAGGATCTTAAGATCGGCCCCAACAAGGGCGATAAGGTTCCCCACGAGCTGGCTGCTCTTCTCCAGGCTAACAGCCGTATCGATCCCTCCAAGATCGACCTTGAGCACCCCAAGTACGATGTTGACGTTCTCATCATCGGCGGCGGCGGAGCAGGTTCTTCCGCAGCTATCGAGGCTCACAACGGCGGCGCTAACGTAATGATCGTTACAAAGCTCCGTATCGGCGATGCTAACACAATGATGGCTGAGGGCGGTATCCAGGCTGCTGATAAGCCCAACGATTCCCCTGCTATCCACTACATCGACGCTTACGGCGGAGGTCACTTCAAGGGCAAGCATGAGCTGGTTTACAAGCTCGTTAATGAAGCTCCCGACGCTATCAAGTGGCTCAATGAGCTGGGCGTTGAATTCGATAAGGCTCCCGACGGAACCATGATTACCACCCACGGCGGCGGAACCTCCAGAAAGAGAATGCACGCCTGCAAGGACTACTCCGGCGCAGAGATCATGAAGACTCTCCGTGACGAAGTTCTCAACAGACAGATCCCCGTTGTTGACTTTACCGCTGCTATCGAGATAATCCTCGACGATCAGGGCAAGGCAGCAGGTGCTGTTCTCATGAACATGGAGACCAAGGAGATCATGGTAGCTAAGGCTAAGACCGTTATCATCGCAACAGGCGGTGCAGGTCGTCTCCATTACCAGGGCTTCCCCACCTCCAACCACTACGGCGCAACCGCAGACGGACTTGTTCTTGCATACCGTGCAGGCGCTAAGCTCCTCTACGCTGATTCTCTCCAGTACCACCCCACAGGCGCAGCATTCCCCGAGCAGATCTTCGGCGCTCTCGTAACTGAGAAGGTTCGTTCCCTCGGTGCAAAGCTCGTTAACGTTGACGGTGAAGTATTCATGCATCCCCTGGAGACCCGTGATATCTGCGCATCCTCTATCATCAGAGAGTGCAAGGCAAGACACAAGGGCATCAGCACAGGCGACGGTGAAGGCGTATGGCTCGATACTCCTATGATCGAACTCAAGAACGGCGAGGGCACTATCGAAAAGAGAATCCCCGCAATGCTCAGAATGTTCATGGAGTACGGCATTGATATCCGTAAGGAACCTATCATCGTATATCCTACCCTCCACTACCAGAACGGCGGTATCGACATCACCGATGACGGCATGAGCGGCATTGAGAACCTCTACGTTGCAGGTGAGGCTGTAGGCGGTATCCACGGCAGAAACAGACTTATGGGCAACTCCCTCCTGGACGTTATCGTATTCGGCAGAAACGCAGGTAGAAGCGTTGCAGCTAAGTACAAGAACGTTACAGTTGGCAAGCTCACACTTGACCACGTAAACAAGTTCGCTGAGGAAATGAAGGAAGCAGGCATCGTTACCGATGTTGTTTCTCCTAAGCTTCTCCCCGACTACGCAAGAAGAGCTAACTGATAAGTAAATTTTCTGTTAAAAAATAGTTTTTTGACTATGATTTTCCGAAAATTTGTAGTATAATTTTAAAGGCACTTTCAAACCCCTGCAATTTTTGCGGGGGTTTGTAATGTGTTGTGTGTTTTTTTTCGGGATAGTCCGATTTAGGCATGATTTCCTGCTTTTCTATCGTGTTTTAATCGGAATGTCCTCAATATTATGTTTGGAGGTCAAACCCTATGAGTTTATTCGGCGGCGTGATATCCATTACAGGTATCACATTCCTGATGTTCATCATCTTTATCGTCGCAGGTCTGGGCTATCTTCTTGGCCGTGTAACGATAAAGGGCGTTTCTCTCGGAACAGCAGGTGTATTCATCGTAGCTCTTCTCATCGGCGCATTCTGCTTTGCAAGTGAAGGTAGCAATCTGGTAACAACATTTGCGCTCAATAACGGAGAGCCTGCAGAGTTCTCAAAGAACTTCCTCAAGATCATCGAAAATCTCGGACTTATCATGTTTGTTACATCAGTTGGCTTTATCGCAGGCCCCAACTTCTTCTCAAGCTTAAAGAAGAACTTCAAGTCCTATGCGCTTCTCTCGCTCGTAATCATCATACTGGGCGGTCTCACAGCGCTTTTCTGCATCAAGGTCCTTGGCTGCGGCACTGCAATGGCAGTAGGTCTGCTTTCCGGTGCACTTACCTCCACACCCGCATTCTCCGCCGCAAAGGATACTCTCAGCTCGGTTTACAATGAAACTCCCGATGCAATATCCGCTTTTGAGGATATCGTAACAGTAGGTCACGGTATCGCTTACCTCTTCGGCGTTGTAGGCGTTGTTCTCTTTGTTCAGATCGTTCCCAAGCTCCTCAAGGCTGACATTGACGAGGAAAGAGCAAAGATCGCATCTGTAAGCACAGGCAAGTCCAGAAATGAAAGCAAGAAGCTTTTCGATATCGACAACTTCGGTCTTGCAGCATTTGCTATCGCAGTTGTTATCGGTATTTTCGTAGGCGGCATCAAGATCCCTATGGGTCAGTCCACCTTCTCTCTGGGAACCACAGGCGGCTGCCTGCTTTCCGCACTTGTTATCGCTCACTTCGGTCACTTCGGCCCTCTCTCAATGAAGCCTGAAAAGCGTATGCTTGAGATCTTCCGTGAATTCGGTCTTATGGCGTTCCTTATCGGCGCAGGTATCCCCGGCGGCGCAAGCTTTGTAAAGTACTTCCAGCCCATCTACTTCTTGGAGGGTGCGCTCATGACTATCGTTCCCATGGTAGTCGGCTTTATTATTGCAAAGTATGTTATCAAGCTTCCCCTCTTCAACAATCTGGGCGGTATCACAGGCGGTATGACTTCTACCCCCGCACTCGGAACCCTTATCAATGTTGCAAAGACCGATGATGTAGCTTCCGCATATGCAGCTGCATATCCCATCGCTCTTATCGCAGTTGTTCTGGTTTCCCAGTTTATCATCGTACTGTTCCCCGATCAGCTTTCCGTAATAGGAATGTAATTTTATAACACAAAACAAGGCGTCTGTGCTGCTATGCAGTGCAGGCGCTTTTTTTATGAAAAAATTGCCTGATGAATAATACTTCCTGCAAAATTTATACTATTCATAAAAGTAAATTGAAAGGATATGCTTTTATGAATACAAGAAAAATACTGCTTTGCGTGACAGCTTTGTCAATGCTTTCCTCAACACTGACAGCCTGCGGACAGAAAAATGACAACGCCGCAGATAACAATACTGTGGGTCAGTCCGACACCGCAAAGAAAACCACAATAAGATTTCTGAACTTCAAGCCCGAGGTCGCCTCAGTTTATGACGAGGTAGCCGCAAAATACAAGGAAGAAACAGGCAACACTCTTATCGTGGAAACTGCTGCAAACAATACCTATGAGCAGACCCTCAGCGCAAAAATGTCCACATCGGAAGCACCCACCATATTCCAGATAAACGGCCCCAGAGGATACGCAAACTGGCGTGACTACTGCCTTGACCTGACCGACAGCGACATCTACAAACACCTTACCGATAAGACCGCAGCCGTTTCAACCAACGGCATGGCATACGGTATCCCCTACACCGTGGAGGGCTACGGCATAATTTACAATGACGAGATAATTGAACGGTATTTTGCCCTTGACAGCCGAACCACCGACTTTGTTTCCATGGACGAAGTAAACTCCTTTGATAAGCTCAAAGCGCTGGTGGAGGATATGCAGGCAAATGCCGATGCTCTGGGAATAAAGGGCGTGTTTGCGGCAACATCTCTTAAATCGGGCGATGACTGGCGCTGGACAACTCATCTGGCAAATGTACCCATTGCCTATGAGTTTGAGAAAAACGACATCGACCTGACAGGCAGCGGGATAGGCAAGATAAACTTCGACTACAGCGATAATTTCAGAAACATCTTTGACCTTTATATCAACAACTCAACCGTGGACAGAAAAATGCTCGGCTCAAAGATAACCGACGAATCCATGGCAGAATTTGCCCTTGGTCAGTGCGCAATGGTGCAGAACGGCAGTTGGGCATGGTCGCAGATAAGCGGCATTCAGGGCAACGTTGTTTCGGAGGATAACATCAAAATGCTGCCTATCTATACAGGCATCGAGGGCGAGGAAGAGCAGGGCCTTTGCATCGGCACTGAAAATTACCTCTGCATCAATTCCACTGCCAAGCCTGAGGAGCAGCAGGCGGCAAAGGACTTCCTTTTCTGGCTCTATTCCAGCAAAACAGGCAAGGATTTTGCAGTAAATAAGCTTGGCTTTATCGCTCCCTTTGACACATTCACCGATGATGAAAAGCCTGCCGACCCTCTCAGCCGTGAGGTGCTTAGGTGGATGGACAAGGAAAATATCCGCAGCATTCCCTGGAGCTTCACCGTGTTCCCCAGCCAGACCTTCAAGGACGACTTCGGTTCTGCGCTTCTCCAGTATGCTCAGGGAAGCAGGGACTGGGAATATGTCCGTGAGACTGTGATAACATCGTGGGAAAATGAAAGCTCGGCACTGAGCTGACACTTATCGACATTACCGAAAGGAGATTTTGCAATGAAGAAAAATCTTCCGAGATACTTTCCCCTGTTCGTCCTGCCGACCTTTGCGGCGTTTGCAATGGCGTTCATTATCCCCTTTATCATGGGAATATGGCTGTCTTTCTGCAAATTTACCACGGTGAGCAACGCAAAATGGAGCGGACTTGACAACTACAGGCGGGCATTTTCCAACAGCGATTTCACAAACGCACTGTGGTTCACGGTAAAATTCACCGTCGTATCGGTCATAACCGTAAATGTCTTTGCGTTCCTGCTGGCTCTGCTGCTGACCAAGGGCATAAAAGGCACAAACATTTTCCGAACAATATTTTTTATGCCTAACCTCATCGGCGGCATAGTGCTGGGATATATCTGGAACCTTATCATAAACGGCGTGCTGGCAATATTCGGCGTGGATATCACATTCAAAGCCGAATACGGCTTTTGGGGACTGGTTATACTCACGAACTGGCAGCTTATCGGCTATATGATGGTCATTTATATCGCAGGACTGCAGAATATCCCCCGTGACCTGAACGAAGCAGCTGAAATTGACGGCGCTTCCCACGGGCAGATACTGCGGAAAATAACCATTCCCATGGTGATGCCCTCTGTGACCATATGCACATTCCTCACGCTGACAAACTCCTTCAAGCTTTTTGACCAGAACCTTGCCCTCACCGCAGGCGCTCCCGGACGTGAAACGGCAATGCTGGCGCTGGATATCTACAACACATTTTACGGCAGAACGGGCTGGCAGGGCGCAGGTCAGGCAAAGGCGGCCATTTTCTTTGCTATCACAGCCGTTATCGCCTTTGTGCAGCTTAAGATCACAAGCCGAAGGGAGGTGCAGTCATGAAAAAGAGCAGGGTGGGAACGTTCATTCTGCTGATATTTCTTTCCGCAGTTTTCCTGTTCCCTATCTTTGTGGTGTTCCTAAATTCGTTCAAGACCAAATTCAGCATCATGGGAAACCCCTTCAGCTTCCCTACTGCCGACACCTTTGCAGGGCTTGAAAACTACCGCACAGGCATACAAAGCGCAGGCATAATCGGTTCATTCGGCCGCTCGGTGTTCATCACAGTCCTGAGCGTGGCTGCAATCGTGTTTTTCACCTCCATGACCGCATGGTATCTGGAGCGGGAGCGCTCAAAGGTCAGCAGGATAATAAGCAGCCTGTTCATCTTTTCAATGATAGTACCGTTCCAGATGGTAATGTACACCATGACCTACGTTGTGACGAAAATACACTTCAATAATCCTTTGGGAATAATTATAGCGTATCTGGGCTTCGGTTCGGGGCTGTCGGTGTTTATGCTTTCGGGCTTCGTGAAAAGCATACCCTATGAGCTGGAGGAGGCCGCCGAGATAGACGGCTGCACCCCGGTTCAGACATTTTTCAGGATAGTTTTCCCTATCCTCAAGCCCACAGCCATAACCGTTGCCATTCTGAACGCCATGTGGATATGGAACGATTATCTGCTCCCCTACCTGATACTCGGCAGCAGATACAAGACCCTGCCTGTAGCAATACAGATAGCAATGCAGGGCGCATACGGCTCGGTCAACTGGGGCGGATTTATGGCAATGCTTGTGCTTGCCATTATACCAATAATAGTGTTTTACCTTTTCTGCCAGCGGTACATCATCGAGGGTGTTATCGCAGGGGCGGTAAAGGGATAAAAATTCAGCATCAAAGCAGGGAAAATATGCTTTGATGCTGTTTGCATTTGGATCAGGAAATCGCCTCATTGAGACACTAACATAAAAGGCTGAATATCATGCACTCTAAAGTTGCATGATATTCAGCCTTTATTTATTTTTTGATAATTATGAAAGCCCAAGTATAGACTTTATCTCATCGGTCAGCTTCTGAGCTGCCTTTTCGTGAGTAGCCTCGGTGGGGTGCCAGTCAGCGGCATAGCCGTCAGCCTGGTTCTGGACATCAAACTTCATTGCGCTCACCTTAGTATCGCCTGTTTTCTCGGTGTATTCGCTTACGGCATACTCGATGAACGGATAAAGCCTGTCGCCCATAATGCCAAGGGTGCAGATTATCTGTGCATCGCTGTTGTGAGAACGGACTTCTTCAATGAACTGTTCATATGCTTCCGCATATTCCATAGCCTTTTCATCGTCGCCCTTGCAGTAGGAGTCATCGTTTGTGCCAAGGTTTATAACGATAACATCGGGAACGAAGCTGTTGAAATCCCAGTCCTTGTCCTGAACAAGAAAATCGCCGCTCTTGCTTCCGTATGACCTGCCAAGCTTTGCATAGTAAGGCGGAACGGTCTGCTGGGTCTGCTTCTGACCGTTATCGGTGTAGCCCGAGATTATTCCGTGACCGCTGAATGAAACAAAGCTCCAGTCAGCATCAAGATTTTCGGCTGTTTTGAAAGCATAGGTCTTTGTGGCATTTTCGGTAGCGGTGGAGAAGTGATGCTCCTTTACCTCATCATCAACGCCGTAGCCGCAGGTGATGGAGTCGCCGATAAATTCGATCTTCAGGTCCTTTGGAGCGGTGGGCTGTATGCCGCCTGTGCATTCAGCGTCAATGCTCTTTATGCCGAAGGTGCTGTTTGCGGACTCGGAAAGCTTGATGATACGGACAACCGTCTCCGCCTCGGCATCTGACGAGAAAATCTCGTAGGTCTTTTCAGGCTCGGTAACAAGCTCGTCCATGGTAAGCTTGCCGTTTACATAAACTGCAAATCGTGCTTCATTTCCGCTGTTCTGAGCAGTTCCAGCACCGCTGTCGCCCACAATGGTAACGGAAGCCTTTGTTCCCATAAAGCTGAACTCCACGCCCGAAGCGGAATGGACTACCCAGAGAGTGCCGTCATCGGCAAGGTAATTCCTTCCCAGCAGCTTTACGTTGGAGCTGTCTGCGGTGAAGGTCTTTGCGGAAAGAGTGTCCTCCTGCACGGAGGTGTCAGCCTCGGCAGATGTGCCGTCAGCAGCTCCGCAGGCTGTCCCTGCCAGCATGACAAGCGATGTAAGGATCCCAAACATAGTTTTAGCGTTCATTTTATTTCCCCCAAGTGTGATTTGTTTTATTGTAGCATAATTTGAGGGGCGTGTCAATCACAAACGATCTTTATGCTATATACAACAAATTGTCAGAAAGCAAATATATTACATTTGTTTGACATCAATATTGACAGTTATTATGTATTATGATATAATGTGCTGTAATTGTTTATAGAGATAATTTTAACATTTTAACACAAAAGGGGTATCATCTATGTACATCAGTTTAACAATAGGCAATATACCTTTTCTTATCTCATTCGTCATTATAATAGCATTAAACATCATAAAGTTTAATGCAGAGATAAAAAATGCTCAGAAACACCCACTTCTGAGGTCTTCTATCCAATTTGCAATATTTTATGTAACTGTCTCTGTCAAAAATGGTCAAATACTGGAGACTGAATCTACAATAGCACTTGTTGATTTTCTTATATTGTTATCGTCAATATTGCTTTATTTGTCGTCTGCGCTTCAGGTGTTAACATTTGTTCTGCTGCTTATCAGATACAAAAAAAGCGACAATCCCCAAAGCATCACTCTTTCATCTCTCCCAAAGCTGTTTTCATACCGGTACAGAAGCCTTGTTTCGGTATTCAGGGAAAATAACAGCGACAAAAGGACTTATCTTCAGAGATTAAAAGTCATCATCATTCCCGCCGTCACATTCACTTTCATGTACTTCATTTACGGCGTTTATGAAACCTATTTTGCCAATATGAGCGAGTGGAAATTCATATTTATGGACATACTTCCCCCATCTCTTATGATATTGGCTATACTCATACTTCTTTCATTCGGTGCTGCATATTTTATCAAGGGTAAAAATCTTGATTTTATAGCAATGATATTCACAGCTTTATGTGTTATTTCATATATCCAGAACGCTTTCCTCAACGTCAGCACATTTATCAACGGTGCTCAGGAAAATGCCTCCGCTGCGTTAACAATCATAAACCTGCTGTTATGGCTTGGTATTATTGTTCTTATCCCCTATATTATCTACTGCTGCTATAATAAAAGTATGAAGAACATACTGCGTATCTGCTCGGCTGCCACAGGACTGCTGCTTATTATGCAGGGTTCTGCACTGTCGTATATGATGATAAACGGTCTTTCGGAAAAGCAATCACGTGAAAAAACAGGCTACACCCTGAGCGGTGCGGAACAGTACGAGGTATCATCAAACGAAAACGTCATCGTCTTTATAATGGATACCTATTATTCAGGCTTCTTTGATGAATGGCTGGAAAATCACCCCGAATATTATGATACGCTTTCGGACTTTACTTATTTTGACGATGTAAACAGTGAAATACTGCACACGGCATTATCTATGCCCTCACTTCTGACTGCGCACGAAACCGACTACACCATAAGTCTGATAGAATCAAACAAAAACTGCTGGAACAGCGATGAAGCAAACTTTTTTTACAGCAGTATGCACGATAATGGCTACACAGTAAGATTATATACAGACAACGACAAATATTCGGGTGACGCTGAAAATATGCTGGGCAAAATTGATAATGTGTATGAATACAAGGCAACATTCACCTCAAAGAAACTTCTGACATACTTATCGCTGACAAAGCTTTCAGCATATAAATATCTGCCACTTTCTCTGAAAAATATTTTCTATATTGCAGATTCATGTCTTATAAATCAATACACTACAAGCAGTTCAGATGCGGATAATCTTGACCTCAGCAAATGGGAACAGTCTTCCCAGACAGCCAAAAGCAGAGGAATAGACTTTTATAACTTTGATTATTACAACTCACTGAAGAAAGGGCTTTCTACCACCAATAAGAAGCTTTGCATCTTCCAGCATATCCACGGAATGCACACGCCATATATATCAGTCCACAGAAACTTTGTCGAACCCCGTGCGGACATTGATATGAATGTTGCTCAGGAAGGCTGCATGGAGATATTCACAAATTACATCTCCCAGCTCAAAGAGATAGGCGTGTATGACAACAGCACCATAATCCTTACGGCAGATCACGGTATGCCGTCTATTGACATCGCCTCACCCATAATGCTTGTAAAGCCCCAAGGCAGGACAAACGACCGCCTGACGATAAATTCCGCTCCGGGCAATTTGCAGACCGACCTGCTCCCCACAATTCTTGACAGCATAGGCCTTGAATATGAGCCGCTGGAATATTCACTGATGGAGATAGACGAAAATATGCAGCGTGAAAGAACACTGAGAATATTAGGGTACTCGTTTGACTGCCCTGATGTTCCGAAATGTGAAGCTATCGGTTCATCTCAACACAACAGCTTTGATGAATACAAATATACAGGCAGATATTCGGAAACGGATTTTAACAGCATTGAGCCGACGAAATATCCCATAACCGATTACTGGTGGTAATATGCTTTGGCATATGCCAAAGCTATTACATTTATTTGACATCAATATTGACACTTATTTTTTAATATGGTATAATGGTATTGTTTTTCAAACGGAAATACACTTTCATTTTTAAAGAGGTCATAAGTTATGCAAATAAGCCTGATGATCGGGTTCATACCTTTTCTCTTATCCTTTGCCGTTATAATATTATCGAATGTCTTAAAATTCAACCCAGAAATAAAAAGCGCACAAAAATATCCCCTGCTAAGGTCATTTTTGCAGCTTGTAATTTTTTACATAACCGCATCAATGGAAAATGCGGAAATACTGGATAATGAATGCCTGATAGCGCTGAACAGTTTTCTTGTGCTGTTTTCAGCGATATTGCTTTATTGCTCGTTCGCCGTTCAGGCGGCGGCTTTTGTTATACTGCTTATAAAATTCGAAAAAAGCGGTGACCCACAAAGCGTTACACTTTCATCTCTTCCAAAACCGCTTTCATATCAGTACAGAAGCCCTGTTTCGGTATTCAGGGAAAATAACAGCGACAAAAGGACATATTTTCAGAGGTTAAAGGTCATCATCATTCCTGCTGTCACATTCACTTTCATGTACTTCATTTACGGCGTATTTGAAACCTATTTTGCCAACATGAGCGAGTGGAAATTCATATTTATGGACATACTGCCTCCGTCTCTTATGATCTTGGCTATACTCATACTGCTTTCATGCGGTGCTGCATATTTTATCAAGGGTAAAAATCTTGATTTTATAGCAATGATACTCACAACTTTATGCGTTATTTCATATATCCAGAATGCTTTCCTCAACGTCAGCACATTTATCAACGGTGCTCAGGAAAACGCCTCAAATACGGTAACGATCATAAACCTGCTGTTATGGCTTGGTATTATTGTTCTTATCCCCTACATTATCTACTGCTGCTGCAATAAAAGCATGAAGAACATACTGCGTATCTGCTCGGCTGCCACAGGCCTGCTGCTCATCATGCAGGGTTCTGCGTTGTCATATATGATGATTAGCGGTCTTTCGGAAAAGCAATCCCGTGAAAAAACAGGCTATACCCTGAGCGGTGCGGAACAGTATGAGGTATCGTCAAACGAAAATGTCATCGTCTTTATAATGGATACCTATTATTCGGGCTTTTTTGATGAATGGCTGGAAAATCACCCCGAATATTATGATACGCTTTCGGACTTTATTTATTTTGACGACGTAAACAGCGAGGTGCTTCACACAGCCTTTTCCATGCCCTCACTTCTTACCGCCCATGAGCTGGACTACACGATAAGTCTCGTGGAATCAGACAAAAACTGCTGGGAAAGCAATGAAGCAAACTTTTTCTACAGCAGTATGCACGACGACGGATATGCTGTGCGGTTATATACCGACAACGACAAATACTCAGGCGGTGCTGAAAATATGCTTGGAAAAATAGACAACGTATGCGAGTACACAGCAGTATATACTTCAAAAAAGATCCCCACATATTTCTCTCTGGCAAGGCTCTCGGCATATAAGTTCCTGCCCCTTTCCCTCAAAAATGTTTTCTATGTCACCGACTCGTACCTTGTAAATCAATATACCACAAGCGATTCAGCCACAGCGAACATTGATCTCAGTGACTGGGAGCAGTCACCCCAGTCCTCAAAAAGCAGAGGAATAGATTACTATAATTTTGACTATTACAGCTCACTTACAAAGGGGCTTTCTACTACCGACAAGAAGCTTTGCATTTTCCAGCATATCCACGGAATGCACACACCCTACATATCAGTCCACAGCAATTCCCTTGAGCCTCGTGCGGACATTGATATGAACGCTGCCCAGGAAGGCTGCATGGAGATATTAACAAATTACATCTCCCAGCTCAAAGAGATAGGCGTGTATGACAACAGCACCATAATCCTTACAGCAGATCACGGTATGCCGTCTATCGACATCGCATCCCCCATAATGCTTGTAAAGCCCAAAGGCAGGACAAACGATCACCTGGTGATAAATTCTGCTCCGGGCAATTTGCAGACCGATCTGCTCCCCACAATTCTTGACAGCATAGGCCTTGAACACGAGCCGCTGGAATATTCACTGATGGAAATTGACGAAAATATGCAGCGTGAAAGAACACTGCGTATATTCGGATACTCATCTGACTTTCCTGCCGCTCCCAAATGCGAAGGCGTAGGTTCCGCTGAATATAACAGCTATGATGAATACAAATATACAGGCAGATATTCGGAAACGGACTTTAGCGGCATTGAACCGACGAAATATCCCATAACCGATTACTGGTGGTAATATATTCTGATTATTCACTCAAAAGTCTGATAACAAAAATTGTAAAGGAATGTATTTAAATGGAGTGGTTTTCAAAATTTCTGGGGTGGCTGTTCAGTCTGGTTTATTCCATCAACGGCAATTATCTGGCGGCGCTGATATTGTTTACACTGCTGACAAAGATAATACTCCTCCCCCTCAGCATAATAGTACATAAAAACAGCATCAAGCTGGTAAAGCTTACCCCTGAGATAAACAACATAAAATACAGCTGCTACGGCGACAAAGACCTTATTAACACCAAAACGCTGGAGCTTTACAAAAAGGAAAAGTATAATCCCCTTGTAAGCGTTTTCCCTCTTATAGTTCAGCTTATCCTGCTTATGGGCGTTATCGAGGTCGTAAGCACGCCTGAGTACTCGGGACTTACGGTCAGCGATATGCTTTCCTGCGGAATAGACTTCTCCCTTGTTTCTAAGGACGTAGGCGGGCTGTATTACCTGTTCCCCATAATCGCAGCTGTTTCCTCAATGATAATGTGTATCACGCAGAATATCTCTCAGGCGCTGCAGGCGGAACAGAGCAAGCTCAACAAATACGGCATGATGGCTCTCTCAACTGCATTGTCGCTGTATCTGGGATTTTTTGTAAGCGCAGGCGTTGCAGCATACTGGATACTCAGCAATCTTATGAGTATCGCTCAGATGTATATTCTCAATGCAGTGATAAGCCCCAAGAAATACATCGACTATGCCGCACTGGAAGAAAGCAAGAAAAAGCTTGAAGCTATCGAAGGCTCCGAAAAGAGCATGGACCGTGAGCTGAAAAAACGTCAGCATGATGATTACAAGCGTTTCTTCTCCATTGCAAACAAGCATGTTGTTTTTTACTCCGAGCAAAGCGGCTTCTACAAGTATTTCAAGGGTCTGATAGAATATCTGATATCCCACTCAAACATCACCATACACTATGTGACCAGTGACCCGAACGATGTTATTTTCGAAATTGCAAAGGAACAAAAGCAGATAAAGCCCTACTTTATCGGTGAAAACAAGCTTATCTCGCTGTTTTTGAAAATGGACGCAAAGATAGTCGTAATGACCATGCCCGACCTTGACAATTTCCACATAAAGCGCAGCTATGTAAGCAGCGACGTGGAATATATTTACATGGATCACGGACTTTCAAGTATAAATATGCTGGCACGAAAGGGAGCTGTCGATCATTTTGATACGGTATTCTGCGCAGGTCAGCATATAATCGACGAAATGAAGGCCACCGAAGAGCATTACGGACTGCCGCACAAAAATCTCATTGCCTACGGCTACGGATTTATGGACGGACTTATCAAGACCTGCTCCACCGATCCGACTATCGCATCGGGAGATTTTATTCTTTTAGCCCCTTCACACCAGAAGGACAACATTCTTGACAGCTGTCTTGAACCTGTTATCGAGGGTCTGAAATCGACCGGATATAAAGTTATCATCCGTCCCCACCCCCAATACATAAGAAGATATCCCGACAAATGGAAGCGCATCTCAGCTCAGTACTCCTCCGACCCTCAGGTCATTACCGAAAGCGACTTTTCCTCAAACACATCTATTTATCAGGCGGCCCTCGTTGTTACCGACTGGTCAAATATCGGATATGAATACAGCTTTTCCACACTGCGGCCTGTAATGTTCGTCAACACTCCCATGAAGGTCATTAACCCTGACTACAAGGAAATAGGCGTAGTTCCCATTGACCTGTCCCTCAGAAGCGAGATAGGCATTGAGGTAACAGGCAGATCTGCCGATGAAGTGGCCGAAGCAGCCGAAAAGCTGCTGAAAACAAAATGCTTCTCTGCCGAGCAGATATCCAAAGCCCGTGATCGTTCCCTTTTCAATGTGGGAAAGAGCGACGAGGTGGGCGGAAAATATATTCTCTCCAGATTAAGTCAAAAGAAATAATAGAAAGGTTCTGTAAAAATGAAAGCTTATAAGATCATATTCACAATAGTTGCAATGGTAATGTTTGCCCAGATGATGGCAATAAACGCATATGCGTACATCGACGTTTCCGCTACATCATACATCATACAGATCGTTGCGGGAATAGTCGTAGCTGTGGGTGCTGTGATTGGCGTTGTTATCTCAAAGGTGAAGAAAAAGGCAAAGGACAAGTTCGGCATAGACCTTGACCACAAGGAGCAGGAGGACGACGTTGTAGTCTATGACAACAGCAGCGATGAAAAGAAAGACGATATTACCGAACAGGTAAAGTGATAACTGCGGCAGCATCGAACACAAGATGCTGCCGCTTTTTTATGACCGTATATTATATCTTCCTATAGTAACAAATTTATTAAAATATCAAAAAGCTCTTCCATTTCGCAAATATATTTGGTATAATATAAATATGTATCGGCAAATTGGTTCTGAAAGGATTGATATAAAAATGACGAGGTTCGGCAGCAGAATATTTTGGTGCTTTGTTACCGCTGCAATGATTTTTTCCGTGATATCCGCCGCTTTTCCCACAAAGGCGGAAGCAATCACGTTTACGCCCAACTTCACCATTTCCAGTGAAGCTGCGGTCATGATAAATCTCGATAAAGACGTTACCGTTTATGAGAAAAACCCCAACAAAAAGATGTATCCCGCTTCCCTCACAAAGATAATGACAGCCCTTATCGTGCTGGATAATGTGGAGGATCTTGACAATACTGTTTATGAGGCTCCGCTGGTGGTTTTTGATGAACTTTACGGACAGGGTGCTTCCAGCGTTGGCATCGAGCGTGGCGAGGAGGTCACCGTTACCGACCTTATGTATTCACTGCTGCTGAAATCCGCCTGTGAATCCGCAGGTATCCTTGCATATCACGTTGGCGGCGAGAGCATCTCCAACTTTGTTGACATGATGAACGAAAAAGCTAAGGAGATAGGCTGCACAGGCACTCACTTTGTAAATCCCCACGGTCTTTATGACCCCGACCAGTACACAAATGCCGCTGATATGGCGCTTATCGCACAGTATGCGGTGGAAAATTACCCCAAGTTCGTTGAGATCGCCACTGCCACCGAATACGATATGCAGCCCACCAATTACCATGAGGCTGGCTGGGCGCACATTTACCACACCAACAGTATGCTCAACCGTTCCAGCAGCTATTATTACCAGTATGCCAAGGGCATAAAGACAGGAACACTTGATGAATCGGGCAGAAACCTTATCACTATGGGCTCCCGTGACGGAAACAACTACCTGCTCGTTACCATGGGCTCTCCTATGTATGACGCTGACGGAAACGCAGTTTACCTCCATTATGAGGATCACAAAAATCTGTACGAATGGGCTTTCGAGAATTTTGAGTACAAGCAGCTGCTTCAGGCAGGCATTGAGATAACCGAGCTTCAGGTAAAATTCGGCGAGAGCAGCGATTTTGTCCGCCTTGTTACTGCTGATAACTACAGCTGTATGTGGCTCTCCACCGTGGATACGAACCGCCTCAAGGAGGCCATAAACGTTGACCCCAGCCTGCTTAATGATGACGGAACAGTTACTGCTCCCGTTGCAAAGGGTCAGAAATTCGGCACATACACCCTTACACTTTCGGGCGAGGAGATATGCACCGTTGACCTGGTGGCGCAGGACGATGTTACCCTTTCCGCTCTGGCTTATAATTTTGATAAGGCAAAGCAGTTCACATCATCAATATGGTTCAAGGCAGCGCTCATCATCACAGCGGTGCTTGTTATCCTGTACATAATCATTGTGGCAGCGTCCAAGAAAAAGCGCAAAAAGTACAGACGTGTAAAGAAAAGAAGAAAGTTCTGATATCAAGGAGCATAGCACAGATGGCTGAAAAAATGCGGAAAATTAAATATTCATTGCTGGCAGCAGCAGGAGTTTCCGTTATTACGGCTGCTGTGTGCTTTGCATCGGCACCGACTCAGAAAAATGCAAGCTCTTTGGTTTATTTTCCTGACGGCAATGACGGCACAGCTCTGCTGAGAGATGCCATATCGGCTGATATGAACAAGACTGCACAGCAGTCGGGCACACCTGCCGATGAGCTGGAAAGGTCACTGTCCGTTGAACCTTTTGGAAGCGGTGCGGAAATAGTTCTCAGCGGACTTAAATCGACTGACAACGCACCTGTTATTCTGGCAAGTGCCCTTGGCAATGCGGTAAAATCGGGCAAAGATGAATTTGACGTGATATCATACTGCGATATGGCAGAAAACGTTCAGTTCCCGTCGCTGCCCGTAAGCTTTTCCGCAGGCATTGCGGGAGGGTTGGCGGTATATGCAGCCATGAGCATTGCGGAAGCTTTGAAAAAGAAAAAATCCGACGCAGCCTCCGATATTACATCGGAACCCGTTCACGAAAAAATACCTGAGCAGGAAACTGATAAAAGCGCTCCGACTGAGCCTGCTCGCACCGAATCGACCGCTGAATCGGAGAAATCCGTTTCTCCGCAGCCGATCCCACCCGTTAAAAGCCCCGAACCTCAGAAAACCGTGCCTATCATCGGCGCAGTTCAGCGGTTCTATGACGATGCAGTTGATCTGGGCGTGCTTGCGCCCTCTGCTCCTCAGGGATTGGAAGCGGCAGGATATATTCGCATTGCCCGTGCGCTTTCCGAGCAGAAGTCCCCTCTTATAATTGCGGTATCATCTGCAAGAACTGAGACGGACAAGATACCCTACTCGGTAAAAACAGCATCATATCTTGCCTGCGCATTCGGGTCGCTGGGCAAGAGGACTGCGATCATCGAATGCAACTCTAAAAAGCCCTCACTTGGCAGCTTTTTCAAGAAAACAGGCAAGGGCGGTCTTTCTGATATTGCGGCAGGCAGCTGCACTATCCCCGAATCGGTTGTGCTGAACGCACGCCGTGGGGTGGATATCTACGCCGAGACAAAGGCAAATCCCATGCCTGCCTCCGTGTTCTCCACGCCATTTTACAGCGAATTTTTACAGTTTATGTCAACGGTGTATGATGTTATGATACTGACTGCTCCCCTTGCAAGGGACGATGAATGGAAATACATTGCCCGTGGCTGTGACGGTATAATTATCGCATCTGCTGACGGCAGAGAGACAGACCCAATCTCCGCAGCGGAGATTTTGAAATCCGACATTGCCTTCACCGCTTTCTGCAAAGCAAAAGATACGGAAGAAAATACACAGTAAAGGAAGCTGTTTTATGTTTGAAAAGCTGAAATATATGGAGCCGCTCATAAGCGAGCTTATCGGTGCAGACGTTTTTGCGGGCGCAAATGCAGCCGTGATCTACAAGGGCGAAACTGTCTGGAACAAAAGCTTCGGCATGGCGGACAAGGAGAAAAATATCCCCATGAACGAGGATAAAATTTTCCGCCTGTTCTCACTCTCAAAGCCCATAACCAGCGCAGCCGCAATGCTGCTTCTGGAGCGTGGAAAGATAGAGCTGCGCTATCCCGTAAAGTGGTTCCTGCCCACATTTGAAAATCCTATGGTAACAGACGAAAGCGGAACATATCCCGCAAAGCGTGACATCACTCTGGGCGACCTTATGAACATGACCTCAGGCATTCTTTATCCCGACGGCACAAAGGCAGGTCAGGAAATGGGCAGCCTGTGGGGTCAGCAGACGGACGCATGGGAAAAGGGCGGAAAGCTTCTGAACACCCGTGAATTTGCTCTTGAAATGGGCAAAAAGCCGTTGGCGTTCACTCCCGGTGCAAAGTGGCAGTACGGCGCTTCTGCCGATGTTATGGGCGCTGTTATCGAGGCTGTTTCGGGAATGAAGTTCAGCGAATTTCTGAAACAGGAAATATTTGAACCGCTGGGCATGAAGGACACGGGCTTCTATGTTCCTGCCGAAAAGCAGGGCAGATTTGCTCAGGTATATGACCGCACGGAAAAGGGAAATCTCCCTTACACAGGTCACAACCTCTGCATTTTTGACCAGAAGGAGCCGCCTGCATTTGAATCGGGCGGAGCAGGCCTTGTCTCCACTATCGGCGACTACTCCAGATTTGTGAAGATGCTCATGGGCAGCGGTACATACAACGGCATAAATATTCTGGGCAGAAAAACAGTAGAATTTATGCGCACCAACTGCCTTACACCCGAGCAGATGAAGACCCTTGACTGGGACAGCATGAAAGGCCATGGCTACGGCAATTTCATGCGTGTACTCACAAGCCGTGCGGAAGCGGGCTTCAACGCAGGTGCGGGAGAATACGGCTGGGACGGCTGGATGGGCTGCTATTTTTCAGTTGATCCTGACGAAGATCTTGCATTCCTTTTCTTCATCCAGCAGACAAATACAGGCTGCACTGACTTTACAAGAAAACTCCAGAGCATTGTACGCAGCTGCCTGTAATATAGGAGATGGCTTTTTATGTGGTTCGTTCTTGCGTTGCTGTCGGCTGTTTTTGCAGCGCTGACATCCATTCTTGCCAAGGTGGGCATTGACGGAGTCAACTCGAATCTCGCAACTGCCATAAGGACGGCTGTGGTGCTGATAATGGCATGGGGCATGGTCTTCATCACCAACGCTCAGCACGGCATAACCGACATTGACAAAAAGAGCTGGATATTCCTTATACTTTCGGGTCTGGCAACAGGCGCATCATGGCTTTGCTACTACAAGGCTATCCAGATAGGCGATGTATCAAAGGTAGTTCCAGTGGATAAGCTCAGCGTGGTAATAACACTGATACTGGCTTTTGCCTTCCTGCACGAGAAATTTGACGCAAAAACCATTACAGGAGCTGCCCTCATCACCGCAGGCACGTTCCTGATGATAAAATAATAAGGGGAAAAATATTTAAATGAGAATAAGAAGAAAAAAGTGGGCACGCCCTGAGCTTGATGCCTGTAACTATTACATAGACAACGCCGAGGAAATGAGAGGGAAATGGCACGAAGCCTTTGCGGATAACAGCCGTCCCCTCTACCTTGAGCTTGGCTGCGGAAAGGGCGTTTTTGCGGCTCAGCACGCACTGAAATATCCCGACATCAACATAATCGCTGCGGATATCAAGGCGGATATGCTGGCTGTGGGCAGGCGCACCATTGAAAGTATGTTCGGCGCTGTGGACCGCACCCATGACAATGTTATCCTGCTGAGAATGAACATTGCCGATATCTCAAAGTTCTTTGCTCCCGATGACAGCGTGGACAGGATATACATAAACTTCTGCAACCCTTGGAACAGGGGCAAGCATAACAAGCGCAGACTTACCCACACCCGCCAGCTGGTGCAGTATAAGACTATTCTGAAGCCCGAGGGCGAGATACGCTTCAAGACCGATGACGACCAGCTTTTTGAGGAGTCGCTGGAATATTTCAACGAAGCGGGCTGCAAGATAACCTATCTCACCCGTGACCTGCACGCTGAAAACTTCCCCGATAATCTTGTTACCGAGCATGAAAGAATGTTCTCCGAAGATGGCAAGAAGATAAAGTTCCTTATCGCCAGATTCACAAATGAAGAGTAAGTGTAAGCATATGCTTACTTTCTTGACAACACCTGCGATATAGTGTAAAATAAGAGTACAAATGAAATTCTGAGAAAGATGGGTCGTTTTTTATGAGAGGAATTTACTCGTCAGTTACCGATATGCGCCGCAAGGTATTTACCGAGGTCGCACGCCTTGCCTATGAGGGCGGAGACTATTCACGCATGGAAGATCTGCCCTATAAGATCTGCCCCGGTGATGTGGCGGCTCACCGTGAATCCATTTTTCTTGAAAGAGCGATCGTCGAGGAACGTCTTAGACTGGCTATGGGTCTGCCTCTGAGAAGTGTCAGCGAGCATGCTCCCGTATCCAAGGGCGTTAACGAAAGCGCCATTGCGGAAAAATATTATGATCCCCCTCTTATAAATATAATCAGCTTTGCCTGCAACGCCTGCCCTACCCTCCATTACCACGTAACGGACGTTTGTCAGGGCTGCTTTGAAAACCCCTGCAAGGAGGTTTGTCCCAAGGGGGCTATTTCTATCCGCCACGGAAAGTCGCAGATAGATAACGAAAAATGTATCAAGTGCGGCCGCTGCAAGGACGTATGCCCCTATCACGCTATCCTTAAAGTAGAGCGCCCCTGCGCAAGAGCCTGCGGTATGGACGCTATCGGCAGCGATGAACACGGCAGAGCAAAGATAGATTACGATAAATGCGTTTCCTGCGGAATGTGCCTTGTAAACTGTCCTTTCGGCGCTATCGCCGACAAGGGTCAGATATTCCAGCTCATTCACGCAATAAAGACAGGCAAGAGGGTCGTTGCCATAGTAGCTCCCGCATTCTACGGTCAGTTCGGCGCAAAGCTCACTCCCGAAAAGCTCACCTATGCCATGAGGCAGCTGGGCTTTTCCGATGTGGTCGAGGTAGCCGTCGGCGCTGACCTCTGCACCGTTGAGGAAGCCAAGGACTTTATCGACAATGTGCCCGACAAGCTGGATTTCCTTGCCACATCATGCTGCCCTGCCTGGTCGGTAATGGCAAAGAAGCTTTTCCCCGAGCTTGCAAAGAACATCTCCATGGCGCTGACACCTATGGTGCTCACAGCACGCCTTGAAAAGAAAAAGGATCCCGACTGCCGCATAGCATTCATCGGCCCCTGCTCCGCAAAGAAGCTGGAAGCCAGCCGAAGAACTATCAGAAGCCATGTTGACTTTGTTCTCACCTTTGAGGAGCTTATGGGAATGTTTGACGCAAAGGAAGTGGATATCGAAAATATCCCCGATTCCGAGGCTGTTCCCCTTGACAAGGGTACAGGCGCAGGAAGAGGCTTTGCGGTAAGCGGCGGAGTTGCAAATGCCGTTGCTGCCGAGATAAAACGCCTTGAGCCTGACCGTGATGTAAAGATCGCCTCCGCTCAGGGACTGCACGAGTGCAAAAAGCTGCTCCAGCTTGCCCGTGCAGGCAAATACAACGGCTATCTTCTTGAGGGTATGGGCTGCCCCGGCGGCTGTGTTGCGGGCGCAGGAACCATGTGCGCTGTAAACAAGGCTACCATTGCCATTGACCGCTACAAAAAGCAGGCGGACAAGCAGCTTGCTTCCGAAACGGAATATGCTGCAGATCTTGATGTACTTGTAAAGGATGACCTTGACTGATGATAAGAAAAATAGATAACTGCGACAAAGAAATTTACATAGAAATGGCAGATGAATTCTATCATTCCTCCGCCGTTACCCACCCCGTTCCCAGAGAGAACTTTGAAAAGGCGTTTGACCACATGGTAAACGACGGCACATATTTTGACGGATATATCTTCGAGGACAACTGCGAGACCTGCGGCTTCTGTGCCGTGGCTGTAAGCTATTCTCAGGAAGCAGGCGGACAGGTCATCTGGATAGAGGACTTTTATATCCGCCCCGATTTCAGAGGAAAGGGACTGGGCAGCGAGCTTTTTGACCGCATAAAGGAAGATTTTCCGGATGCTGCCAGATATCGCCTTGAGATCACCGAGTCAAATGTTGACGCAAAGAGACTTTATGAGCGCAAGGGATTTGAGATCCTGCCCTACAGGCAGATGCTCAAAGAAATGAACTGATACCAATAAAACACAAAGCCGATGAAAACGAATTTCATCGGCTTGATTTTTTATACTAAGCCCCAATTAAAAACTATACAAAAAATTGAGCATAATCTTGCGTATATGGATTATGCGATGATTTGTTGTCTATAGTTTTATTGGTGATCAGTATTATTATACCCTTGCAATAACTCCACCGCCGACAACAATATCGCCGTCATAGACAACGCACGCCTGACCCTTTGCGGGGGCACGGACGGGATCGTCAAACTCAATGCGGACAATGCCGTTTTCGGCAGGATAAAGCAATGCGCTCTGCTCCTTGGCGGAATAGCGGGATTTTGCGGTAACTCTCATAGGCTCGCTAAGCTTATCGGCGATAATAAGGTTAAAGTTCCTAAGAAAAAGCGTTCTGTGGAAAAGCTCCGCTTCATCGCCGAGAGTAACGGTGTTGGACAATGGGTCCTTGTCCGTTACAAAAACAGGCTTTCCGAAGGTAACTCCCAGTCCCTTTCGCTGACCTATGGTGTAGTTGATGATGCCGGAGTGCTCCCCTGCCCTCTTTCCGTCAGAGAAAACATATTCGCCCGAAACAGGCTTGTAACCCGTGTATCGCTCAATGAACGAAACATAATCGCCGTCAGGCACAAAGCAGATGTCCTGACTGTCGGGCTTGTGGGAATTTACCAGTCCATGCTTCTCCGCAAGCCTGCGCACGTCTGTTTTTTCCATGCCGTACAGCGGGAAAAGTGTGTGCTCCAGCTGATGCTGGGTCATGCAGTACAGCACATAGGTCTGGTCCTTTCTCGGGTCGGATGAACGCTTCAGAAGCCATCTGCCCCTGTTATCGTCATAGCACACATCGGCGTAATGACCTGTGGCAATGTAGTCAAAGCCCAGCAGCTCAGCCCTGCGGAGCATTGTGCCGAACTTCATATACTTGTTGCACTCAATGCAGGGGTTAGGGGTCTCTCCGTTTATATAGCTGTCGGCAAAGGGCTTCATAACGTACTTTGCAAAATCATCGGTAAAATTAAGGGTAACGTGGTCGATGCCTATTTTTCGGCACACGCTCCGTGCGTCATCAACATCGGAAAGAGAACAGCAGCCGCCCTCGGCATAGCCCTCCCCCAGCACGGAATTATCATAGAGTCTGAGGGTGCAGCCGCATACCTCATAGCCCTGCTCTTTAAGAATAAGTGCGGCAGCGGAGCTGTCAACTCCCCCGCTCATGCCCACAAGGACCTTTTTCTTATCCAAATCATTTCCTCCCCGTAAGCTTCAAAATCAGAAAAGTAAGCGCACCCGAAATAATGATAACGGGCAGCGGCGAATACAGCAGCATTTTAAGCATCTGCATCAATGAAACATGAGCAAACACTTTAAAAAGTATCCAGAAAAATATGGGCAGCGAGAATATGCCCGCCGTTTCTATCCAGAGGGTCCTTGCCAGTGAACGCCTGCGCATAAGCAGCTTTGCGGCAATAAGATCGACCCCCAGCATTATCACAGCTGCAATAAGCAGGAACGATATATACTGCTCTGTCGGTGCCCATGCAATAAGCTGCACGATATAATTCATGCCGAACCAGTACAGCGCCGTAAATATAAGCATTGGCAGGATATCGGCAGTGAGCAGGCACCAGCCGCCGTTTCTCAGGAATTTGAGCGGGATATCCGAAAAGACCACTATGCTGCTTTCGGTAATGTTTTTTGCAAGAGTTACCGTTGTTTCCGTGCCGTCTTCATTTTTGCGCACATAGTCCTGACAGACGGAACCATCCTTTTCAAACTCGTAGCTTTGCTTTTCAAAGCCTTTCAGCTTCTTGTCAAGCAGCGCCTCTATCTCCGCATATTTTTTTGCCTTGGTGAAATTTGATATCTTGTAACCGTAAAGTGCCATTTTATCAAGCCTTTCACATTGTTATGAAATTAGCATAAGTCCTTAAAGCTGTTTATGCGTATATCGGTGCAGTCCGACAGAGCGTCAAAATCGCCGAAATGACCGCTGTTTACGCCAACAGTGTAAAAGCCGTTTTCAAAAGCTGTCTTTGCCGCATGGGGAGAATCCTCAAAAACTGCCGTTTCATCGGGAGCCGTCCCCAGCCTTTCGGCACACATATGGAATATCTTCGGGTCCTCCTTGCTGGAGCCTGCCTCATCGGAGGTGATGATGAACTCCAGCTCATCAAGTATGCCGTTGTGCCCCAGCACACCCTCTGCCAGCTCCCGACTGTTGGAGGTGGCGGCGCACATTTTTATGCCACTTGCCTTGAAATGCGCTATCATTTCGGGAACGAACGGCATGAGCTTTACCTCATGAAAATACTTGTCACGGACGATGTCCGTTATTTCCTCGGCAATACTTTCCTCACTGTCGGGCAGGGAATACAGATCCTTGAGATAGGTCACGGCGGACATAAAGTGCATGGATTTCAGGGCAAAGGACACCTCCTCGGTGTATGGTATTCCACGCCTGCCGAGAAGTATCCTGTCCGACTCGGACCACACGCCCATGCTGTCGGCAAGAGTGCCGTCAATATCAAAAATGACTGCTTTTATATTTTCAAGCATATTTTCTCCTTACTCTGCGGTGTAGGTGAGATTTTCCCACAAAAGCTTCACGCCGATGTCCGTCTCCTCGGGCAGCAGAGCCATGGCGATGAAAAGCTCGTCGCCTGTTTCGGTATCTTTAAGGGTGGCATATTCGCCTTCGATCTTTATTACGATGTAATGCTTTGGTCCCATTACTTCAAACTCTCCTCTTCCTCGCACAGCTCCAGCCACTCGTCAGAGTAATCGGAGGACTGCTTTTTAAGGCTCTCAAACTCAGCGCATTTTTCGTTCATAAGAACATAGTCGCCCGTTACCTCGGGAGAGACCATTTCCTGCTGAACTGCCGCCATCTGTGTCTCCAGCTCGCCTATGAGCTTTTCCAGCTCCTTTATCCTTGCACGGCGCTTTGCGTCCCTTGCACGCTGCTCCTTGGAACGGTAGGAAACAGCTTTCTTTTCCTCATTCTCACGGCGGAGGTTTTCCTGCTTTGCCGCAGCGATCTCTGCCTGAGCGGCTTCCGCCCTCGCCCTCTTCTGAGTGAGATACTGCTCAAAGCCGTCGTTGAACTCTTCCAGCTTGCCGGGAGTTATCTCAAATATCCTGCCGCAAATCTTACTAAGCAGATAGCGGTCGTGGGATACCAGGATAACAGTGCCCTCGTAGTCGGAAAGCGCCTGTTCAAGCACTTCCTTTGCATCAATGTCAAGGTGGTTGGTAGGCTCGTCAAGGATAAGCACATTGCCTCTTTCAAGCATCATGATCGCAAAACAAAGCTTTGCTCTCTCGCCGCCGCTTATAACGCCCACCTTTTTAAAAACATTCTCGCCTGTGAGCTTCACCAGACCCAGCAAACTTCTCACCTGCTGCTCGGTCATGCCCCTGCGGCGGTCGTGTATCTCGTCAATGACAGTCTTGCTGAAATCCAGCTGAGAATTTTCCTGGTCAAAGTAGGATATCTTGATATTTTTGTTCCACTCGATAGTGCCGTGTGTCACAGGCATTTTCTTCTGGATTATCTTCAAAAGAGTGGATTTTCCTATGCCGTTTGCGCCCACAATACCTATCTTGTCCCCACGGCGCACATCAAAGGAGATGTTATCCGCAAGGGTCTTGTCACCTGCGCAGATGTCGATATTCTTTACCGAAAGCACGTCAAGGGGCGGCTCATAATCGTACTCGAACTTTATCTTCGCCTTTTTCTCGTATGTGATTGGCTTTTCCAGTATCTCCATGGCTTCAAGCTTCTTCACACGGCTCTTTGCCATGGCGGAAGTGGTGGCACGGACGATGTTTCGGTCAACAAAATCCTGGAGCTTTGCTATCTCCGCCTGCTGAGCCTCATATTCCTTTATCCTGCGCTCGGTGTCGGCGGCTTTAAGCTCGGTGAACTTGGTGTAATTGCCCTTCCAGCGGCGCAGATGGGTGTGCTCTATCTCGCAGATCGAAGTACAAAGCTTGTCAAGAAAATATCGGTCATGGGAAACTATGAGCAGTGCGCCCTTGTAGTCCTGAAGGTAGTCCTCCAGCCACATAATGGTGTCAAAATCCAGATGGTTCGTAGGCTCATCGAGGATAAGCAGGCGGGGGCTTTCCAGCAGCAGCTTTGCCATGGCAAGACGTGTTTTCTCGCCGCCGCTGAGGGTGGAAATAACACGGTCATAGGTCTCGGGCGGAAAGCCCATACCGTTAAGGACTGTTTTTATTTTCACATTTATGAGATAGCCCTCGTTTGCTTCAAAATACGCCGTTTTATGAGCATATTCGGCGCTTATCTCGTTAAAATGCTTTTCATTCTCATGTATCTCGGGGCGTGCCATTTCGGCTTCAAGTCGTCTCAGCTCGTCCTGAACCGCAAGCAGCTCGGAGAAAACGGACATCATCTCGTCCATGACCTTTGAAGAGCGGTCAAGTCCTGAGTTCTGCTCCAGAAAGCCCACAGTGGAAGCCCTTGTTATGGCAAGGTGAGGCACATTTGGCTCAGGCTGGGACTCGTATTCCTCCTTGCCTGTGATCATGCGCAGCAGGGTTGATTTTCCGCAGCCGTTTATTCCCACAAGGCCTATCCTGTCGTTATCCTCGATAGTGAGGGAAACGTTGTCAAGGATAGTCCTGCCGTTATATATCTTTGAAATATTTTCCATTGAAAGTATCATTTGCTTTTCTCCCGTATGATATTATCACAATATTCTTTTATTATAGCATACTGCGGAGAATATTGCAACTGTGAGCGAAAGGATTTTTAAGCATCGGACGCTTATAAATGTGTTGACTTGATGGTATAAAAAGAGTATAATATAATCAGAATATTACTATCGAACAGGAGGGGTAAGTATGATAATTCGTCCGTCAGCAGCAATACGCCAGAATTACAATGAAATAGCCGATATGTGCCGCAAAACGGCAGAACCTGTATTCCTTACCAAAAACGGAGAGGGCGACCTTGTGGTCATGGACATTGAGACCTACAGCCGACGGGAAAAAATGCTGAAACTGCGTGAAGAGCTTCTTGCCGCCGAAGAAGAGCGCATGGCGGGAATAAAGGGCTGCACCATTGACGAGCTTAATGCCTACCTCGATGACATTATCAAAGAGGTTTAAAAATGGCTGACAAAAAATATAACGTCATTATTTCCGACAGAGCTAAAAGAGAGCTGGGAACATCTATCCGCTTTATTACACAGGTCAGCAAGGAAGCGGCAGCTGTAAAAAAGAAAGAGCTTATAGCAGCAATGCGTTCACCGGAACATATGCCGCAGCGTTTTCCGTTTTTTAATGAAACCTGCATTCCTGCCAACAAATATCACAAAATGTATGTGGAAAATTGGTACCTTGTACTTTATCAGATACAGGACGACACTGTTTATGTAGATCATATCCTCGACTGCCGCCGAGACCACAGCTTGCTCATAAAATAACAGAACAACAAAAAAGGCTGCTCCGAAGCTCGGAACAGCCTTGTGTTTTTTGGTAGCTATTAGTCAACGATGTACTGCTTGATCTTTGCGAAGAACTCGGAAGCGTCATCGGTGTGAGCCTCAAGAATGATGGGCTTGGAAAGGTCGAGGCTGAAAATACCCATGATTGACTTAGCATCTACTGCGTATCTGCCGGAAAGGAGGTCAACGTCGTAATCGCACATGGAAACCTCTGAAACAAAGTTCTTTACATCGTTAATGGTAGCGAGCATAATAGTTGTCTTTTGCATAATAATTCCATCCTTTCATGATGTTCGTGGAAGGGCTTATATACATTTCCTTCCTTATTTAAAAGAATAGCAGTTTTTTTGGATTTAGTCAAGAGGATTTGCAATTTTTTTATTTTTATTGTATAATAGCATATATTATCCTGCCCGCAAATAGGCACGATATGCACACCGCACAAATTTTTACGGAGATTTTTATGTATATTTACTTTTACACATTTGGCTGCAAGGTCAATGTATATGAGACTGCGGCTATGTCCAAAGCCTTTGAAAAGGCAGGATATACCGTCACGCAGGTACGTGAGCTGGCGGATATCCTTGTCATAAACTCATGTACCGTCACCTCCGAAAGCGACAGTAAGCTCATGCAGACCATAAGGCGGATAAGGCGTGAAAAGCCCGACGGAGTTATCGTTCTCACGGGCTGCTATCCGCAGGCATTTCCCAATGAAGCCAAAGCCTGCGGAGCGGACGTTATCACAGGCACCAAGGACAGGAGCCGCATTGTGGAGCTTACGGAGGAATTTCTGAAAAGCAGACAGCAGACCTGCGGCATAACGCCTTATATGCCCCACGATGAGTTTGAAAAAATGCCGGTATCGGCGGTGGAGGGTCACACCCGTGCGTTCATGAAGATACAGGACGGCTGCAACGCATTCTGCACCTACTGCATAATCCCCTACTCCCGTGGGCGGATACGCTCCATGCCCATTGACGGCGTTATAAGCGAGGCAAAGCTGCTGGCGAAAAACGGCTACAAGGAGATAGTTCTTGTGGGCATAAACCTTGCATTTTACGGTGCTGAGTTCGGGCTGAGACTGGCGGACGCTGTGGAAGCGGTATGCTCCGTTGACGGCATTGAGCGGGTTCGGCTGGGTTCGCTGGAGCCTGAGAAGATAACCGATGACGACCTGAAACGTCTGGCTGCTCAGCCAAAGTTCTGCCCCTCATTTCATCTGTCGCTGCAAAGCGGCTGCGACAGGACGCTGAAAGCCATGAACAGGCGCTACACCTCCGCCGAATTTGAAGAGCTTGTGGGCAGGATAAGGAGCATCTTCCCCGACTGCGGCATCACCACCGATATAATGACGGGCTTCCCCTGCGAGACGGAGGAAGATCACAAAAAGTCCCTTGAATTTGCGGAGCGGATAGGCTTTTCCGATATCCACGTCTTCCCCTATTCCAGGCGAAAGGGCACAAAAGCCGACCTTATGGAGCCGCAGGTGCCAGGTGACGTGAAAAAGCGCAGGGCAAAGGAAATGGCGGAGGTCGGAGCAAAAAGCCGTGACAAATTCCTTCAAAGCCTTGCAGGAAAAGAATTTCCCGTGCTTTTTGAGCGTGAAAAAGCCGACGGTATCCACCACGGATATGCACCCAATTACGCTTATATCAAAATCTTAACAAAATATTCAGAGAAAAGCTTGCGTAAAATGATTTTTTATGTTAAAATAGATAAGATAGAGGACGGCTGCTGTTTTGGTCATATTGTTACCGAATAAAAGCAAGTCCATTCATAAAACACAAAGGGGAGTATTGAACCTATGTCAGTTTACAGAATTTATGTTGAAAAGAAGCCTGAATTTGCCGCAGCTGCAAAAACGCTTCTCGGAGATATCAAAACAGCCCTGAGGCTTGATTCTCTGCGCTCACTCAGGATAATCAACCGCTACGACGCAGAAAACATCTCAGAGGATAATTTCAATTATGCGGCGGATAACGTTTTCTCCGAGCCTGCCGTTGACGTTACTTACAGGACGCTCCCCGCTCTCAAGGACGATGAGCGTGTTTTTGCTGTGGAGTATCTTCCCGGTCAGTTCGACCAGAGAGCCGATTCCTGCGAGCAGTGTATCCAGATACTTACCCAGGGCGAAAGATGCAAGGTAAGAAATGCCCGTGTTTACATCACCGAGGGCAGAATATCCGACAGCGAGTTTGAAGCGCTGAAAAAGTACATCATCAACCCTGTTGAGAGCCGTGAGGCTTCCCTTGATGAAGTAGAGACCCTGAAGGTAAACTACACTATCCCCGAGACTGTTGAGACCCTCACAGGATTTATCACCATGGACGATATGGGTCTTGCAAACTTCGTTACAAAGTACGGCCTTGCAATGGATTCCGACGACCTGAAGTTCTGCCGTGACTATTTCCGTGACACCGAAAAGCGTGACCCCACTATCACCGAAATTCGCATGATAGATACATACTGGTCTGACCACTGCCGTCACACCACATTCTCCACCGTTATCGATGAAGCAAATATTGATGCCGATTATATCAGAAAGACATATAACGAGTACATCGACGCAAGAAAAGAGCTGGGCAGAGAAAACAAGCCCATCACTCTTATGGATATCGCCACCATCGGCGCAAAGAAGCTGAAAAAGGAAGGCATTCTCAAGGATCTTGACGAGTCCGAAGAGATCAATGCTTGTTCCGTAAAGATCAAGGTAGATGTTGACGGCGAGCTTCAGGACTGGCTCCTTATGTTCAAGAACGAAACTCACAACCACCCCACCGAGATAGAGCCTTTCGGCGGTGCGGCTACCTGCCTTGGCGGCGCTATCAGAGACCCCCTTTCGGGACGTTCATATGTATATCAGGCTATGCGTGTAACAGGTGCTTCCAATCCTCTCGTTCCCGTTGAGGACACCATTCACGGCAAGCTCCCCCAGAGAAAGATCACCGTGGGCGCAGCTAACGGCTACAGCTCCTACGGCAACCAGATAGGTCTTGCAACAGGTCATGTTTCCGAGGTATATCACCCCGGCTACGTTGCAAAGAGACTGGAAATAGGCGCTGTTGTAGGCGCTGCTCCCATTGAAAATGTTGTAAGAGAAGTTCCCGAGCCGGGCGATGTTATCATTCTCCTCGGCGGTCGCACAGGACGTGACGGCTGCGGCGGCGCAACAGGCTCCTCCAAGTCTCACACCGAACAGTCCCTCGAAAGCTGCGGCGCTGAGGTACAGAAGGGTAATCCTCCCGAGGAAAGAAAGCTTCAGAGACTTTTCAGAAATCCTGAAGTTACACATATGATAAAGCGCTGCAACGACTTCGGCGCAGGCGGCGTTTCCGTTGCCATCGGCGAGCTGACAGACGGTCTGGTTATCGACCTGAACGCAGTTCCCAAGAAGTATGACGGTCTTGACGGCACTGAGCTTGCTATTTCTGAGAGCCAGGAAAGAATGGCTGTTGTAGTAAGAAAGTCCGACATGAAGAAGTTCATCGCCGCTGCCGCTGCCGAGAACCTTGAAGCTACCAAGGTTGCGGACGTTATGGCTGAACCCCGCCTCAAGATGAAGTGGAACGGCAAGGTAATCGTTGACCTTTCAAGAGAGTTCCTGAACTCCAACGGTGCCGAAAAGCACACCACCGTTCAGGTATCCGTTCCCGTTACCGTTCAGCCCAAGTCCTACACCGACTGCCCCGACAGCTGGTACACCCTTATGACCAACCTGAACGTATGCTCTCAGAAGGGTCTGGTAGAACGCTTTGACTCCACCATCGGCGCAGGCACCGTTCTTATGCCCTACGGCGGAAAATATCAGCTCACACCTACTCAGGCGATGGCTGCAAAGATCCCCGTTCTCAAGGGTCAGACAAAGACCTGCTCTATCATGGGCTGGGGATACAATCCTTATGTAAGCGACAAGAGCCCTTATCACGGCGCTATCGCTGCTGTTATCGAGTCCATTTCCAAGGTCATCGCAGCAGGCGGAAGCTACAAGCAGTGCTGGCTCACATTCCAGGAATATTTCGAGAGAACACAGAATAATCCTACCCGCTGGGGCAAGCCTTTCTCCGCTCTTCTCGGCGCATACAAGGCTCAGATAGAGCTGGGCTGCGGCGCTATCGGCGGCAAGGACTCCATGTCAGGTACATTCGAGAACATTGACGTTCCCGCAACTCTTGTTTCCTTTGCAGTCTCCACCGCAGACAGCGGAAAGATCCTTTCCCCTGAATTCAAGAAAGCTGGAAACAAGGTCATCTACATCACTCCCGACTACGATGAAAACGGTCTGCCCAAGTGGGACAGCGTAAGAAGCGTATTCGACAGAGTTGAAAAGATCATCGCAGAGGGCAAGGCGCTCTCCGTATGGTCAGTAGGCTTCGGCGGCATTGCGGAGGCAGTTGCTAAGATGTCCCTCGGAAACAGAGTGGGCTTCAAGTTCGACAAGAAGCTTTCCTCCGACCTGCTGTTCTACTCCCGTTACGGCTCTTTCGTTATCGAGCTTGACGGCGACCCCTTCACTCCCGAGACCGTTATCGGTACTACCACCGATTCCTATACCATCGACTGCAAGGATTATGTTATCGACATGGCTGACCTCCAGAAATCCTGGGAGGACAAGCTTGAACCCATATTCCCCTGCAACATCAAGACCGAGGGCAAGCCTGCAAAGATATACACCTACACCGCAAAGAACTCCGTTCAGCACGCTTCCTCCTTTGCAAAGCCCAAGGTGCTTATCCCCGTATTCCCCGGCACAAACTGCGAGTACGATACTGCCCGTGTATTTGAGCGTGCAGGCGCAGTTCCCGAGATCGTTGTTATCAAGAACCTTTCCGCTCAGACCCTTGAAGAGAGCGTAAAATACTTTGAAAAGGCTGTCAAGAAGTCACAGATCGTTATGATCCCCGGCGGCTTCTCAGGCGGAGACGAGCCTGACGGTTCAGGAAAGTTCATCACCGCATTCTTCCGCAACCCCCGCATCAAGGACGCTGTTACCGAGCTGCTCGACAACAGGGACGGTCTTATGCTGGGTATCTGCAACGGCTTCCAGGCACTTATCAAGCTTGGCCTTGTACCTTACGGAAAGATCGTTGACATGACCGATGATTCCCCCACACTTACATTCAATACCATCGCACGCCACCAGTCAATGATGGTATCCACAAGAATAGCCTCCACCAAGTCCCCCTGGCTTGCAGGCTGCGAGGTGGGCGATATCCACAAGATCGCTATCTCCCACGGCGAGGGCAGATTCGTTGCTTCTCCCGAGCTTATCAAGAGCCTTGCGGACAACGGTCAGATCGCTACTCAGTACGTTGACCTTGAAGGTGCTCCTTCAATGGATATCCGCTTCAACCCCAACTCTTCCTTTGACGCTATCGAGGGTATCACCTCCCCCGACGGACGTGTTCTCGGAAAAATGGGCCACAGCGAGCGTATCGGCACCGACATCTGCAAGAATGTTCCCGGCTCCAAGGATCAGAAGATCTTTGAAAGCGGCGTAGCTTACTTCAAGTAATAACGGCAAAACCGCCTGTATCTTATGAGCAGGCGGTTTTTTCGGTACAAGGAGAAATTATGTTCAAGATACTTATTGCCGAGGACGACAAGGAGCTGAGACTGCTGTTCCAGCGAGTCCTCACAAGGAGCGGATATGCCGTTCAGGGCGCCTGCGACGGCAAGGAAGCCCTTGCCATGCTTGACAAGGATTACTTTGACCTGATAATTTCCGACGTGATGATGCCGAATGTTGACGGCTATGAGCTGGTCAGCTCCATAAGGGACTCGGGAATAAATATCCCCGTGCTTATGATATCTGCCAAGGACGCTTACGATGATATGCGTCAGGGATTTCTTTCAGGCTCGGACGACTACATGGTAAAGCCCGTAAACGTAAACGAAATGGTGCTGAGAGTAGGCGCTCTGCTGAGGCGTGCCCAGATGATAAACGACCGCAGACAGACTATCGGCTCAACTGTGATGGAATACGACTCAATGACCGTCACCACAGGCGGCGAAAGCATAGTTCTGCCACAGAAAGAGTTTATGCTGCTCTATAAAATGGCATCATACCCCGGAAAGATATTCACCCGTCAGCAGATAATGGACGACATATGGGGATATGACACCGAGACTGACCCACACACTGTTGAAGTACATATAGGCAGGCTCCGTGAGCATTTCAGGGATAACCCCGATTTTCAGATAGTTACCATGAGAGGCGTAGGATACAAGGTGGTAAAGAAGTGACAAAGGACAGGAAGCAGAAAAAGAAATTCGGCATAAACATCACCATATATTTCACCATTCTCATTTCGCTGGTGATAATCCTTACCATTGCTGCGGCAAGCGCAGTGGCTTATGTGCTGAACTATTTCTTCAACATCACCCTGCACATCTCGGAAAACGGCTGGGTAATAATGTTCAGCGTTATTCTCGGCGTAGCTGTGGCAATATTCGTGAGCAAGATACTGCTCTCCCCCATCAAAAAGCTGGCAACGGCAATGAAAAAGGTGGCTCTCCGTGATTTTACCGTAAGGCTTGAAACAAGATCAAGCATTACCGAGGTGCGTGAGCTGTATGACAACTTCAACCTTATGACGAGCGAGCTTGGCGCAACCGAGATACTCCAGACGGACTTTGTTTCCAACGTTTCCCACGAGTTCAAAACGCCTATCAACGCCATTGAGGGCTATGCAATGCTTTTGCAGGAGCAGGGACTTCCTCCCGAGGAGCAGGCGGAGTATGTAAGCAAGATACTTTTCAACACAAAACGGCTTTCCGAGCTGGTGGGAAATATCCTGCTGCTCTCAAAGCTTGAAAATCAGGCGATACCCCAGAAAAGGACATTGTACCGCCTTGATGAGCAGATACGCAAGGCTATACTTCTGCTCGAAACAAAGTGGACAAAGAAAAATATCGTCTTTGAAATAGATCTGGACGAGGTATCATGCACCTGCAATGAAAGCCTTATGCTCCACGTATGGACAAATCTGCTGGATAATGCGATCAAGTTCAATTCCGAGGGCGGAACGATAAAAATGGAGCTTACCGAAAAGAACGGCAGCATCATCTTCACCATTGCGGACAACGGCTGCGGCATTGCCGAGGAGGACTGCAAGCATATCTTCGACAAGTTCTACCAGTCGGACAGCTCCCGCAAGGACGAGGGCAGCGGTCTGGGACTTGCTCTTGTAAAGCAGCTCATCGACCTGTACGGCGGAAGCATATCCGTAAAAAGCGTTCTCGGCAAGGGCACCTGCTTCACCGTTATTCTTCCCAACAGCTGATCGGAGGCGTACATGGCAGTATTCAAGGAATTTATCAGGGACAGCTACGTGGTAGTCGATCTGGAGACCACGGGGCTAAGCCCTTTTTATGACAAAATAATCGAAATTGCCGCCATAAAGGTCACAGACGGCAAGCCTGCGGAGACCTTTTCCACTCTTGTTGACCCCAAGACCCGCATCAGCAGCGAGATAACCGCTCTTACGGGAATATCCAATGACATGGTAAAGGGCGCTCCCGATATAAGCAAAGCCATGCCCGAATTTCTGAAATTTGCGGGTGATTCGGCGCTGCTGGGGCATAATATAATCAGGTTCGACCTGCGTTTTCTGCAAAATTATGCTCCTATGGAAAATTACTGCATAGACACCCTTAACCTTGCCCAGCACCTTAAAGCGAATTTCGGGGGATTCAGCCTTACAGCCCTCTGCGGTCACTACGGCGTGATAAATGACAACGCTCACCGTGCCCTTTCCGACTGCCTTGCCACCCATGAGGTATATCTGCGGCTAAAGGATGAGTACATGAAAAACGGCGCATTTTTCACCATGGCAGCAAACTGCGGAAGAAAGCTTTTTCAGCAGAACATATCCGAAAAATGCAGCGTGGGAACTGAGCTTAATGTGACACGCAATGAAAAGGGTCTGCTTTTATCGGCGGGAGAATTTCCAGTGGGAACGGTATCAGGCTCAAAGCAAAAGGAATATGAGGACAACGAGGACATTGTAAAAAAGGTCACTGTCTCAAAGATAACTGAGGGAGCCAACAGCAAGCTGCTGCTCACCGCAGAAGTGACCGTGGGAATATGACAAAATTTCGGGACGGGATAATATGTATTCATATCCAACTTATGATATTTACATATGCCACAGCGGCATTTACAGCGAAAATTACAGGAAGCTCATAAAGCTTTTCAACAGCGGTAAAGGCTTCTGCTACCGATGTCATTCCGATGAAGCGGCTCTGCCTTCAATGAAAAAAGCAAGGGGCAATTTCACGGAGATGTACAAAAAAATGCAGCGGAACATCAACGCATCGGACTGCATTATCCTGCTGCTGGACAAAAGCTTTATGAAAAACGACCGCATACGCTTTGAGGCAGATTATGCCGCTGCGGCTGGCAAGCCAATCATCGTGGTGAACACCGACAGCTCGGAAATGCCCGAGGAGCTTCACTGTGCGGCAGAGGTAAATTTCAGCGCAGAAGAGATATTCTGCGCCGTAAGGCAGCACTGCCGCAGCAAATAAGCAAGGAAAGGAAAATTCCATGATATTCATTATCGGAGGGCGCAGTCAGGGCAAGACTGACTATGTGCTGAAAAATTATCCGTCAGCAGAAATATGCGACGGCGCTGATATGGGCATCGCTGAACTTGAAAACATCGCCTGCATAGATAATTTTCATCTGCTTATAAAAAGGATAATGGCAGAGGGCGGCACTGAAGCTGCCTTGGCTTTCTCTCAAAAGATTTATGAGCAGAACCCTGATATAATCATCATATCCACGGAAATAGGCGGCGGTATAGTGCCTATGGAAAAGTCCGAAAGGCTGTGGAGAGAGGCTGTGGGGCGCTCCTGCTGCTATATCGCCGCACACTCGGAAAAGGTCATCCGCATGGTATGCGGCATACCCACTGTTATAAAGGAGACAGCAAGATGAAGCTGATTTTTATCCGCCACGGTAAAACGGCGGGCAACCTTGAAAGAAGATACATCGGCAGGACTGATGAACCTCTCTGCGATGAGGGGATTGCGGAGATATTGGGAAAAGAATATCCCGATGCGGATATCGTCATTGCAAGCCCCATGAAGCGCTGTGTTCAGACAGCGGAGCTTATCTATCCCCATAAGGAGATAAAGCTTATGCCCTCCCTGCGTGAAACGGATTTCGGCGATTTTGAGGGCTTGAATTACGAGCAGCTGTGCAATGATATTTCCTACCGCAGTTGGATAGAGGGCGGAGGAAATGCCGCTCCCCCCAACGGAGAAAGCAGGGAGCAGTTCTGTACCCGCTGCTGCGGTGGATTTATCCAGGCGGCTGCCGAAAACAGGGGCAAGACCGTTGCATTTGTGGTACACGGCGGCACTATTATGGCAATAGCTGAAAGATTTGCTTTCCCTAAAAAAGGCTTTTACGACTATCAGGTAAAAAACGGCGGCGGCTACACTGCCGAGCTTGACCATGGGAAGATAACCATTACTTCGGAGTTCTGATATGCTTTCACTTCCACTTTTTTTCGGATTCCTCATTGACTGTATTCTGGGCGATCCCTATTCCCTGCCCCACCCCATAAGGCTAATAGGCAGCCTTATAGCAAGGCTGGAAAAGCTTCTGCGGCCACGGATAAAAAATGAGCGGACGGCAGGCACGGCGCTTGTTATTACCGTGCTAATACTGTCAGCGGGAATACCTCTGGCGCTGCTGATGATCTGCTATAAAATAAACCTGATACTGGGTATTGCTGTCGAAAGCATTATGTGCTATTATCTTGTGGCGGCACGCTGCCTCAGGAACGAGAGCATGAAAGTCCATGACGCTTTTGCGGAAAATGACACGGAAAAGGCACGTCAGGCGGTTTCTATGATAGTCGGCCGTGACACAAAATGCCTTGACCGTGACGGAATTATCCGTGCGGCTGTGGAGACCGTGGCGGAAAACACCTCCGACGGAGTTACCGCTCCCATGTTCTATATGGCGCTTGGGGGCGCTGTAGGCGGATTTTTCTACAAGGCGGCAAACACAATGGATTCCATGCTGGGCTACACAAATGACAAATACATAAACTTCGGGCGCACTGCCGCAAAGCTTGATGATGTGCTGAACTACATTCCATCCCGTCTCACGGCTCTGCTGATGATACTTTCCGCATATATTTTGAAACTTGACGGCAAAAACGCTTTCAGGATATGGAAGCGTGACAGACGCAAGCACGCAAGCCCCAATTCCGCTCAGACGGAGGCTGTATGCGCCGGCGCTCTTGATGTACGCCTTGCGGGCGACGCTTATTATTTCGGCGAGCTTCACAAAAAGCCATTTATAGGCGATGATATCCGACCCATTGAAAATGAAGATATCAGGCGAGCAAACCGACTTATGTACATGACAAGCATACTTATGCTGATATTATCACTGGCTGCAAGAATAATCATTACGCAGCTTTTCTGAAAGGATAACCTATGACTGACAGATTTTCAAGAACCGAGATGCTTCTGGGAAGCGACGCCATGGAAAAGCTCAGGAACGCCCGTGTGGCGGTTTTCGGACTGGGCGGCGTGGGCGGATATATCGTTGAAGCTCTTGCCCGCAGCGGAGTGGGTGCACTGGATATCATCGACAACGACACAGTGAGCATCACGAACCTTAACCGCCAGATCGTTGCGGTGGAGGGCACTGTGGGAATGCCCAAAACGGAAGCGGCAAAAATGCGCATCATGCAGATAAATCCCGACTGCAAAGTGACTGCTTACAACACTTTTTATATGCCCGAAAATTCATCTGATTTTGATTTTACCCAATACGACTACATAGCAGATGCCATAGACACGGTGACCGCAAAGATAGAGCTTGTTATGAACGCAAACAAGTGCGGCACGCCTATCATCTGCTCCATGGGCACGGGCAACAAGCTCAATCCTGCGGAGCTTGAAGTGGCTGACATCTACAAGACCTCCGTTTGCCCTCTGGCAAGGATAATGAGATATGAGCTGAAAAGGCGTGGCATAAAGAAGCTTAAAGTGGTGTATTCAAAGGAAATGCCTATAGTTCCCACAGGTGCTGCGGCTGAAAAGTGCAGGGCGGAAAGCACGGGCAAGAAAAACGTTCCCGGCTCCACGGCTTTTGTACCCGCTGTGGCAGGAATGATAATCGCTTCCGAGATAGTAAAGGATATCTGCTCTGTCGGATAAGCCTGAGAGAAAAGAGTTGTGAATATGCCCCGATATTTTATGTTCAATAAGCCCAAAGGCTGTGTCACCGCACGCACGGACAGCCTGAGCAAAACTGTTATGGACTACTTCCCCGAGGAATGCAGGCAGACCATGTACCCCGTGGGCAGGCTTGACAAGGACACTGAGGGACTGCTGCTTATAACCGATGACGGTATGCTCTGCCGAAAGCTTCTGCTTCCAAAGAGCCATGTTCCAAAGACGTATTTTTTCTATGCCATAGGCGAGCTTACCGAGGAAAAGGTGAGCGCCATTTCCGAGGGCGTGGAGATGAAAGGAAGAGAGCTTCCCGCTCTCCCTGCAAGTATCCGCTGCACGGGCACGGGAGTTATCACCGACATTGCGGAATATCTTTCGGACGACAAAAGAGAACGTCTGCTCAAATATCCCCGGCAGAAGATATTTTCGGGCTACATCACCATAACCGAGGGAAAAAAGCATCAGGTAAAGCGAATGATGCGCTCCATAGGCTGTTGTATCGTATATCTCAAACGCACCGCCATGGGCAGCGTTCCCCTTGACGAGAACCTTGCCCCCGGCTGCTGGAGGCCTCTCACAGAGGAAGAGCTGACTGCTTTAAAAAATGACATTTCGGTTAAAATGCATCAGTGAGCGGCATTTTCTATTGACCTTTTTTTCCTAAAATGGTATGATAATTGTTATAATAGTTACCGATGGAAAGCGGTATCATATTAAGCCATATAAATAAATATACTATATATGATATATGAGAAAGATTACGGAGATGATATTATGTGCGGATTTGCAGGCTTTACCAACACCATTGACAACTCCAACCGTGTTCTCGGGGAGATGATGGATAAGATACGCCACCGTGGTCCCGATTCAGAGGGAAGATATATAGACGAATGTATCGCCATGGGCTTTCGCAGACTGAGCATTATCGACATTACCGACAGCGGCGACCAGCCTATCCTGAACGAAGACAAGTCAAAGGTGCTGTTCTTCAACGGTGAGATATACAACTATCAGGATATCAGAAAGGAACTGGTGGAAAAGGGTCATATCTTCACCACAAATACCGATTCCGAGGTACTGCTCCACGGCTACGAGGAGTACGGCGAGAAGCTTCTCGACAGGCTGAGAGGAATGTTCGCCTTTGTTATCTGGGATAAGAACACCCACGAGCTTTTCGGCGCAAGGGACTTTTTCGGCATCAAGCCCTTTTACTATGCAACTATGGGCGACACATTCATGTTCGGCTCAGAGATAAAGTCTTTCCTTGTTCACCCCAAGTTCGTCAAGGAGCTGAACACTGCGGCGCTGGAAAACTATCTTACATTCCAGTACTCCCCCACCAACGAAACATTTTTCAAGAACGTATATAAGCTTCCTCCCGCACATTTCTTCAAGTATAAAGACGGCAAGCTTGATGTAAAGCGCTACTGGGACGTTGACTTCCACGCTGACGAAGGTCCCGACATGGATACATGGGTAGAGCGCATTTCCGAGACCTTCAAGGACTCTGTTAAGGCTCACAAGATAGCCGACGTTGAGGTGGGAAGCTTCCTTTCCAGCGGCGTTGACTCCAGCTATGTGGCTTCCGTTGCAAATGTTGACAAGACCTTCACCGTAGGCTTCGGCGAGGACGAAAAGTACAACGAGATCGGCTGGGCAAAGGAATTTTCTCAGTACATCGGCAAGGAAAACATCAGCAAGGTAATATCCCCCGAGGAATACTGGGGCAATATCAAGAAGATACAGTACCACATGGACGAACCCCTTGCAGACCCCTCATGTATCGCACTTTACTTTGTCTGCAACAAGGCTTCCGAGTATGTAAAGGTAGTGCTTTCGGGCGAGGGTGCTGACGAGATATTCGGCGGCTACAACGTATATAAGGAGCCTCTCGGCTCACACGCATACAAGTCGCTTCCTAAGTTTATAAGAAGAGGCATCGGCAGCGTGGCAGAGCATCTTCCTCAGAAGAGGGGCGTGAATTTCCTTGTAAGAAACGGCAAGGAGCTTGAAGAACGCTTCATCGGAAACGCTTATATGTTCACACCCAAGGACAGAAAGAAGCTGCTGAAGATAACCACCTCCGCTCCCGACCCCACAGTTATCACAGCGCCTTTCTATGAAAAGGTAAAGGGCAAGGATCCCATTACAAAAATGCAGTATCTTGATCTGCACCTGTGGATGACAGGCGATATCCTGCTTAAAGCGGATAAAATGTCCATGGCAAACTCCCTTGAGCTGAGAGTTCCTTTCCTTGACAAAAAGGTAATGGAGCTTGCGGAGCAGATACCATGGCAGTACAGGGTAAGCACCGAAAACACAAAGCTTGCCATGAGAAAGGCTGCCCTGAAAGCAGCTCCCCCAAAGACTGCAAACAAGAAAAAGCTTGGCTTCCCCGTGCCTATCAGAGTATGGCTCAGGGAGGATAAATACTACAACATCGTAAAGGACGCTTTTACCTCCGCAAATGCCGAGAAGTTCTTCAACACCTCCATGCTGGTTAAGCTCCTTGACGACCACAGAGCCGAAAAATACGACAATAGCCGCAAGATATGGACTGTTTTCATCTTCTTACAGTGGTACGAGGTTTACTTCGGCGAAAACGCATAAAAATAAAGCTGATACCTAAAAATTTTCACGGTATCAGCTTTTTCTTTTTATGACAGAAATTACTTCTTTGTGATAGTCACGCCGGAAATGAACTCGTCAAATTCTTTTGCGGCAGCTTCGGAGTTTTCCTTTCTGGACTCGCAGATAACATAGAAAACGTCCTCATCGGAATAGAAGTAATATACACGGTTAACATACTCGCCCAGCACGTCCTTTTGGTCGGTGATTATGGGATTGCCGTCGTCGCCTGTTACCTGAGCGCCTGCGGAATCAGTCTCATACTCGTAAATGTAGGCGGTAACGGTGTAATCATATCTTATTGCATCAAAGCCTGCGACTGTGGTGTTCTGAGGATCGGAGAAATTCGTATCCGCCTGATACATCATATTGTTGAGCTTGATAGAAGCACAGCCCTGATCTGCGAAAACGGAAAGCTCCTGAAATTCTTCCTTGTAGTTCTGAGCCTTTACGATTATGGAACCGTTGGGAGATGCGTACATCTTGCCCTCGGAGTTGTCTATTTTGGTCTCATAGCCGTCGGGAAGAGTGCTGTTGAATTTGTATATTGCAAGGTCTGCTTCATTCTCAACGGTCTTGCCTGTGTAGATGCTCACAGTGTCCTCAGGGTCTGCCTCAGCATCTGCCAGGGTCTCGCCTGCCGATGTTACCGAAAATGCGGGAGTTGCCGCTGTGGTAACGATCTGGTCGCCTGTCTCCTGCTTTCCGCAGCCTGTCATAAGTATGCCAAGGGCGAAAACCGCCGCAATTATCTTCTTTGCTGATCTCATTTTTTCAACTATCCTTTCAATATTTCTCATTTCTGTATCTGTGATTCATACCGTACCTTGCGCAGTACAGTGAAACATCTGTATATCGGTTTGGAGCGACGTAATGTGACATTCTGTTACCAAGAGTTTCGCCGCTTTCCACTTCCTCAAAGTGCATTTCCACTGACAATGTGCTTACCATGTCATTGTGCCTGCAGCTTATATGGCAGCCGTATATTCTTTCCATCTCCTCACGGAGCATACGGGCTGGGTCATATTCGCCCTTCTGCCTTGCAGCTCTGGACTTTGGGACTTTGTTTTCAAACCGTCCCAGATATCCGCAGGAAAGCTCCAGCAGTATCTTATCTCCGTCAGCTCTTCTGAGTGACGGGGTTATGCCGTGGATATCAAACTCGCCGTCCAGACAGCCTGAAATAAATTCCATCATAAGGAGCCTGAGAGCGTCTTTATTCATTCGGGCGGTAAGCCCGGGCTTTATTTTATCAAGAGTAACAACGCTTATGTTCTCCGAAGCGATGATATATGAAAGCTCTTCCATAAACCTGATGACCGTTTCGGAAATACTGATGACACCTGAGCCATGCACATCGGGCAGCCTCATGCTGCTGATGACCTCAGGCACAAGCAGCTCGGAGCAGGCGGTAAGCATATTGCCGTCGATGATGTCAAGCTTTTTCATCATGCCCTCATCGGATATCTTATCGGACAGATCGTCAAGAGCCTCGGCTGCCGATGAAGCAGTCTTTCTTATCGTAGCGGCAATGCCGTTGAACACAGCCTCATCAAGAGCAGCAGGGGTGATGTTCACAAGAGATATGCTGTCGGAAACGGGAGCGATGCTCAGCATAAATGTCCTGCTTCCGCATGAAGCATACATCTCGCAGGAAACGCCCGTTTTAACACAGGCAAAATCCATATCGGGACAGAGACTTTCACAGGCAGGATTGCGGTAAATGACCGTTCCGCCCTCGCCGACAACAGCCGCTGCCATGGGCGAATTATGGAATATACGCTGAATTTCGTCTGTCAGCTGTTGTGTGCACTGCATCTGCCGCCCCCCTTTCTGCCTTATCATCACGCATAAACTCATTAAAAAGTATATCACATCGCCGGTCAAAAACCTATACATAATCAGAAACTTTATTTTACATATTTGTAAATAAAAAAGCTTTTGTGTATAAAAGGTGTACGGAATATGATGATACAGAGTGAGGCAAATCGGCAGGCAAAGGTCATTTTGACGTTTGACAGCACTTATCTGCCGCCTTGCTCATTTCAGAAAAAATTTTTCACGTTCTTGGAATTTTTTTTGAAAAAACACTTGCCAAAACGGATAAAATAGTATATTATATTATATGTAGGGCGTTACGAAAGTAAGCGCCGCTCTGTTTGTTAATTTTTTCACAGGCAGGGCTTGCGGATCTATCCGCAGAAGATAAATAATTCTTTAGGAGGAATTTTATCATGTCAGTAAAAGTTGCAATCAACGGTTTCGGCCGTATCGGCCGTCTCGCATTCCGTCAGATGTTCGGTGCAGAGGGCTATGAGGTAGTAGCTATCAACGACCTTACCAAGCCTGAGATGCTCGCTCACCTTCTCAAGTATGATACCGCTCAGGGCGGCTACTGCGGCAGAATCGGCGAGAACCTTCACACTGTTGATGTTAAGCCCGCTGTATATGCTGAAGATGGCAAGACCGTTGTAACTCCCGGTGCTATCATCGTTGACGGCAAGGAGATCACCATCTACGCTAAGCCCAACGCTGCTGATCTTCCTTGGGGTGAGCTCGGTGTTGACGTTGTTCTCGAGTGCACAGGTTTCTATGTATCCAAGGCTAAGTCCCAGGCTCACATCGACGCCGGTGCTAAGAAGGTTGTTATCTCTGCTCCCGCAGGCAATGACCTCCCCACTATCGTTTACAATGTAAACCACAAGACTCTTACTAAGGATGACACCATCATTTCCGCTGCATCCTGCACCACTAACTGCCTCGCTCCTATGGCTAAGGCTCTTAACGACTACGCTCCCATCGCTTCCGGTATCATGAGCACAATCCACGCTTACACCGGCGACCAGATGATCCTCGATGGTCCTCACAGAAAGGGTGACCTCAGAAGAGCAAGAGCAGGTGCTGCTAATATCGTTCCTAACTCCACCGGTGCTGCAAAGGCAATCGGCCTCGTAATCCCTGAGCTCAACGGCAAGCTCATCGGTTCTGCACAGAGAGTTCCTACTCCTACAGGTTCCACCACTATCCTTACTGCTGTTGTTAAGGGCAAGGACATCACCAAGGAAGGCATCAACGCTGCAATGAAGGCTGCTGCTACTGAGTCCTTCGGCTACAACGAGGAGCAGATCGTTTCTTCCGATATCATCGGTATGAGATATGGTTCTCTCTTCGATGCTACTCAGACCATGGTTTCCAAGATCGATGACGATACTTACCAGGTACAGGTAGTTTCTTGGTACGATAACGAGAACTCTTACACATCTCAGATGGTAAGAACTATCAAGTACTTCGCTGAACTCAGCAAGTAATTTCCTCTTACTGACACTAAGGCTGTCGCTTATGCGGCAGCCTTTTTTTGCGCCTCTTTTTTGTGCCTGATGTGAATATTGACTAAGATAATGACTTAAAATTTTATCTTGCAATATGCTGAAATATCTGATATAATATATATTATGTAATAATGTGTCAGTGCGGTAAAGTGCCGTGCCGAAAGGATTGATTTCACAGATGACAACCGATGAAATTCTCAGCGTCACTAAGATACTGCTGGATTATCTTGTTCCTACCGTTAAGATATTCGGCTTTACGTTGCTTTTCTCCATACCTCTCGGAATGATAGCAGCAATGCTGAAAATGTGCAGGTTCAAGCCCATATCGTGGCTTACCAACATATATATCCTCGTTATGAGAGGCACTCCCCTTATGCTCCAGGTAATTGCGGTGTACTACATAATCCCCTACCTTAAACTGGCTCAGGGTCTGCCCGCCTTTATGACATCTGCACTTGATATGATAAATATCAGGAGCGAGAATTATATGTTCTACGCCGTGCTTACCGCATTCTCGCTGAACTATGCGGCTTATTTTGCGGAGATATTCAGAGGCGGCATCGAGTCCATACCAAAGGGACAGTATGAAGCTGCGGCAGCACTGGGCTTTACCAAGTCACAAACATTTTTCAGGATAATCCTCCCGCAGGTAATAAAAAGAATAGTTCCCGCCTCCTCCAACGAGATAATCACACTGGTAAAGGATACCTCCATCGCAAACGTCGTTGCATATGCCGAGATAACCCTGAAAGCACGTCAGCAGATGCAGCTTTACAGCTCACTTATCCCCCTGATAATCGCAGGCGTTTTCTACTTTGCAATGGCTATGATACTTACCTTTGTGTTCTCTCTCATAGAGAAGAAGCTCAGCTACTATAAATAAGAAAGGGCAAATTTTTATGGCAATGCTTGAAATAAAAAATCTGTCCAAAAGCTTCGGAAAGCTGGAGGTACTGAAAGACATCTCCTTTACCGTTGAAAAGGGACAGGCTGTTTCCATCATAGGCCCCTCGGGAAGCGGAAAATCCACTCTTCTCAGGTGCGTGAACCAGCTTGAAAAGGCTGACGGCGGCACTATAGATATCTGCGGCATCTCAATGATGACCGCCGATGAAAACGGCAAGGCAGTCTATGCAAATCCCAAGACGCTGAGAGATGTGCGTCTGAAAATAGGTCTGGTTTTCCAGAACTTCAACCTTTTCCCCCACTTTTCCGTGCTGAGAAACATCACGGAAGCGCCTATGTGCGTTCTGGGCAAGAGCCGTGCGGAAGCGGAGGCTACCGCTATGGAGCTGCTGGGCAAAATGGGTCTGGAATCCAAGGCACATGAATATCCCTGCAATCTTTCTGGCGGTCAGCAGCAGCGTGTCTCCATTGCAAGAGCGCTGGCTCTTAATCCCGAAATGCTTTTCTTTGACGAGCCTACCTCTGCCCTTGACCCCGAGCTTACGGGCGAAATACTGAAGGTTATCCGCAGTCTGGCGGAGGAGCAGATGACCATGGTCATCGTTACCCATGAAATGGCATTTGCAAAGCAGGTATCGGACAGAGTAATTTTCATGGACGGCGGTGTTATCATCGAAAACGGCACTCCCGAGGAGGTTTTCGAGCAGTCGCAGAACGAAAGAACACGCCAGTTCCTCCAGAGATATAACAACAGCTGATGAAAGGAGATATTTATGAGCGACATTATTCTTAAAGCCGAGCACCTTGTCAAGACCTACGGCAGCGGAGAAACAGCCGTGAAAGCGCTTGACGACGTGAGCCTTGAGGTCTCCAAGGGCGAATTTGTTGCCATTGTGGGACAGAGCGGAAGCGGAAAATCCACACTTCTCCATATGCTGGGCGCAATGGACTATCCCGATTCGGGAACTCTCACCGTTGACGGCGAGGACGTTTTTTCCATGAACGACGACGCACTTGCACAGTACCGCCGCCGCAAAGCAGGCTTTGTGTTCCAGTTCTTCAATCTCCTGCCCGTAATGACCGCAAAGGAAAATATACTTATCCCCCTGTCGCTGGACGGTCAAAAAGCCGATGAAGCATATCTTAACGAGATAGCAGAGACTATGGGCATCGCAGACAGGCTTTCCCATTACCCTCACCAGCTGTCTGGCGGTCAGCAGCAGAGAGTTGCTATTGCCCGTGCAATGATTTCCAAGCCTGCTGTAATCCTCGCCGACGAGCCTACGGGAAATCTGGACTCCGCTTCGGGAAACGAGATACTCTCCCTCCTTAAAACCACCATAAAAAAATATGACCAGACCCTTATCCTTATCACCCACGACATGAACGTGGCTGAAAAAGCGGACAGGATCATCACCATAAAGGACGGAAAAATAAATTAACAGTCTGCTTGACAATAACACAATTTATTCTAATTCTTACACACAATATTGTGCATACTGCATAATATTGTGTAACTATTTTTGCGTTCAAATTTTAAATTTTATTTGACACAAAAAGTTTTTTATGGTATAATATTACAGAAGTATATCGCAGACTTTAGACAAATCAGTACGAAACACCCAAAGTCTGCGTCAGTAAATCATCTTTAAGGAAATGGAGTAATGAGAATGAGCAGCCAGTCAAATTCCAGCGTTTACAGTGAAAAGAAAATAGCCGCATATGAAGCAATGTTCAAGGAATCCTCCTTTGCAAAGCCACAGGAGGTTTATTTGACGATCACGGTAGCTCATCTTTTCGGACAGGCGTATATTATGGAGCAGCAGGGCACCAAGGAAGGCGATCCCGTTTATTCAAGGTTCGTGTGCCCCCTGGAAGAGATCACAAAGGTATATATCAACGAAAATGCCAAGTCAAGCCCTCTCTTTATCCAGTGCGATACCGATGTTAAGGGCGTTGTTCACCGCAAGAGAATAATAGTTCCCTGCCTCGACAACGTAGCTTCCATCGTAAGCCAGATAAAGGAAGTTCAGGCTGCACACATGGAAAAGGTCAATGCCGCTCTTGAAAGAGAAAAGCAGAGAAAGCTCCGTGAGATCGAAGAAAAGCGCAAGGAAGAGCAGGCAGCTATCAAAGTAAATGCCGCTATCCCTCCCCTTTCGGCTGTTGAGAAGCTTCCCGACCCCGAGCCTGTAAAGGCAGTCAATATTCCAACACCTGCGCCCGTTCCCACACCTGCTCCCGAAAAGGCAGACAAAAAGAACGTTGAAGATCTTAACAATGAAATAGCTGAGTCCATGAAGGCTCTTGAAAGCTTTGAAAAGGTTATTTCAAGCACTCCAGCAAAGGAGGCAGCTCCCAAGAAGCCCGCTCTTGACCTTGATTCTATCCCCGACAAGGCAGAAGCAGTTCCCGCACCTGCACCCGCTCCTGTTCCTGCTGCAGAGCCTGCACCTGTAAAGGAAGAGGTTCCCATTCAGGAAGTAAAGCCTGTTCAGGCTACAGTTCAGCCCGAGCCTGCTGCTCCTGTTGAGGAAAAGCCCATACAGCCTGCTGTTACAGCAGCTCCAAGGGTAAATCCCAACGGAAGGCCCTCTGCACTTTCCGACTTTGAAACAGAGGTTAGAAAGCTCAAGGCTCTCAAGGACGAGGGCAAGATAACCGCAGAAGAATATGCGGCACAGAAGAAAAAGCTGGTTTCCGAGCTTTACTGATAATAACGATATCCCCCTTTCGGCACATAACCGAGAGGGGATTTTTTATGTGTTTTTCCTGAAAAATCGGGCATACTTTGTTATAAAGAAATGTTCAAAGGAGAAAACACATGAAAATTACAGCAAGATTTTATTCCGTCGATGACGCTGAGTTTGCGGCAGCAGCCATAAGAAGAAACGGAAGCGGCATTTTCGATATCACCATAAACGAGCGTTCCACAGGTGCGGGACGTGACGGCACATTTGCCCCTATGGGATTCTTTTCGGGGATAGGCTCCGGAAGCACGGCTGCCATGCCTCTGCCTGTATATGGAGCAATATCGGACATTGAACAGCCGGACGGAAACCATCACGAAAACAAATCAGCCTCAATAGAGATAATCTGCCGTGCATCTGAGGCAAAGCGTGTATCGGGTGCTATCATATCCCACGGCGGGCATGATATAAAGGGCAATTAAAGTTAAGAACCTGTCTTCATAAGAAATGTGTGCGGATTTTCGAGCATAATTTTGTTGCAGAGTAGGCAAAAATCCGCAGGCGGGCTTTCGCCCGGCAAGGATTTTTAACGCAGTCTGCGGCAAAATTTGCCGAAAAGACGTGCGCATATGCTTGTGAAGACGGGTTCTAATGGCGTTACCCGTTTGGATAACGCCATTGAAATATTTATTCAGCTGCGGGAATTTCGGCAGCTTTTTCTTTTTCCCTGAAAACAGCTCCGAATATGGCTCTTACAACAGGGCCTGCAAAGAATATCTGCCAGCAAAGCGCCATTGGAAAGTTTTTAACAGTTGTTTCAATCCACACGGCAACGAACTCACTGCCTGCATTTTTGAAAAGCAAAGTAGCTGCCAGGCTCATAAGCGGGCACATAAATATCACCGACACAAAAGATATGGCAAGTACAAGATGAAAGGGATTGTCTCTTCTCACATCTACGATCTTAAAAGCCTTTGCCTTTGCGATTTTTCCTACAATGAAGAAATCCAGTATGAACGCAATGGGTCCCATTATGATAAGCTCATGGAAAGCGGAAAGAAACACCTCGTTCTTCATTCCGCCTATGTTCAGTGCAATGTTATAGCATATCATTGCATAGACCATGAAAAATACCATAATAATTGTGAAAATAACTTCCTGAAACTTGTTTTTGGGCATAAAAAAACCTCCTATGATAAACTACTGCAAGAAAATGTGTTGTTCGTTAATCATTCGGAGAATGTACGTTTCCAATAAAACCAGTATTCTTTTTTACGGTGATTATTTTACCATATTTTTGCGGTAATTGTCAAGGCAATAAGGCGTAAAATAATTATGAACACATAAAATATCCCTGACGGACTGCTGCCCGACAGGGATATTCTTCACTTTTCAATTTTAATAGGCTCCAGATTACCCAGGTCGTAGGGTGTTTCCTGATATACACAGTAGTTGACCCAGTTGGAGAACATCATGTTTGCATGACAGCGCCAGTTGAAATGAGGGGGCTGTCCCACATCATCATACGGGAAATAGTTGTAGGGCTTCTTGATAGGCAGACCCTTGTCATAATCACGCATATACTCGTCCCTGAGAGTAAAGCGGTCATACTCGGAATGGCCTGTCACAAAGAACAGCCTGTGAGACTTATCCCCTACGATATGCACTCCCGAAATGGGCGATGATGTAAGTATCTCCAGCGAAGATATCTTCTCGATATCCTCTCTGCGCACCTCCGTGTGACGGGAATGGGGGACGAAAAATTTCTCGTCAAATCCCCTTACCAGCGGATGATATGGCATCTCGATAACATGAGGGAACACGCCGAACATTTTCTCTTTCAGCCCGTACTTGGGTATTCCGTAATGATAGTACAGTCCCGCCTGAGCGCCCCAGCAGATATGGAAGGTGGAGAAAACATTGGTCAGCGACCAGTCCATTACCTCGCAAAGCTCTTTCCAGTAGTCAACGTCCTCAAACTCCATCTGCTCAACAGGTGCGCCTGTGATAATAAGACCGTCAAAGCGCTCGTTCTTTACGTTGTCAAAGGTGGTATAGAACTTGTTGAGATGTGAAACGGGGGTATTTTTTGATACATGTGAAGCTGTCTGCAAAAACTCTATATCCACCTGAATGGGCGAGTTACTGAGGAGCCTGAGTATCTGTGTCTCGGTCTCTATCTTTTTGGGCATAAGGTTAAGAATAGCTATCCTCAGCGGACGGATATCCTGATGAGCTGCGGTCGCATCGGTCATGTAGAAAATATTTTCATGCTTCAGCGCTTCGGTAGCGGGGAGATTATCGGGTATATTTATAGGCAATAAAGCCACTTCCTTTCGGTATTACAGGTCATATTCTTTATTTTACCATATACTCGGGAATAATGCAAGTTTTTGATGAAAAGTAATTTACGGGATATAATGAAATAATGATGAAGCGGGCTTTTATCAATTAATTACCGCCGTGGCGATATTGAGATACGCCGCAAAAATGAGCCACAGCAGATACGGGACATTGAGCCATGCGGCTGTAGGGCTTATCTTTTTAAAAGCCGTTATCATCAGCATCACAAGTACGATAAGCAGGATTATGACCGCCGCCCCTGCCCACAGCTTTTCATATTTAAAGAACACTATGCTCCACGAGAAATTCACCGCCAGCTGAGCGGCATAGATCCACAGCGCCCGCTTTTTATCAGCGCTGCCGTCGGAAAAATATATCAGATATGCGGATATCCCCATAAGGGCATAAAGCACCGCCCAGACAACGGGGAAAAGCCATGCGGGCGGCATAAGGGGCGGAGAAGCATATCTGTCAAAAAAACCGGCGAAGTCCCCTGTTATCAGTGCTGACAGCGCCCCCACAAGCTCTGCGGAAACTATAAAAATAAACAGCTCGGTATATTTTATCTTCATACGCTCACCTCTCAGGGAAGTATATGCTTTGGAAGAAAAGGCAATTCCTACTTTTTAGATAGAATAACGCAATATTATACAAATTATACCATAAAAATGTGCAAATCAATAAAATTGGTCAGATACACTTGTATTTCACACCGAACAGGTATATAATAGATAAGTATATTATGCTCATCATCACATTCAGAAAGGAAGATCCTTTTATGGCAGACCGTTTTATATATGCCGATAACTCCGCCACAACTCAGGTATCGGAAAGCGTGCTGAACGCAATGCTCCCATATCTGAAAGAGCAGTTCGGCAACCCCTCCAGCATCTACAGACTGGGACGTGACGCAGGACGTGCCATTGAAAATGCAAGAAGCGAGATCGCCGAGGTTTTCGGCTGTCTCCCCAGAGAGATTTTCTTCACCAGCGGCGGCTCGGAAGCTGACAACTGGGCTATTAAAGGCATCGCAAGAAGCCTTGGCGCAAAGGGCAAGAAGCACATCATCACCACCGTTTTCGAGCATCACGCCGTTCTTCACACCTGTGCCGACCTTGAAAAGCAGGGCTTTGAGGTAACATATCTCCCCGTAAGCGACAAGGGCTATATAACCCCCGAGCAGGTTGCCGAGGCTATCCGTGAGGACACTGCTCTTGTTTCAATAATGTACGCAAACAACGAGATCGGTACCATAATGCCTATCCCCGAGATAGCAAAGGTCTGTCATGAAAAGGGCGTGCTTTTCCATACCGATGCTGTTCAGGCTGTGGGCAATGTTCCCATAAACGTAGCCGAGCAGGGCATTGATATGATGAGTATGTCAGGTCATAAAATTCACGCACAGAAGGGCATCGGCTTCCTTTATGTACGCAAGGGAATAAATCTGCCCAACCTTATCCACGGCGGCGGACAGGAAAGAGGCAAGCGTGCGGGAACTGAAAATGTGCCTGCAATCGTCGGACTTGCTCAGGCAGTAAAGGACGCTTGTGCCGATATTCCCGCAAAGCAGGAGCGCATTTCCAAGCTCCGTGACCGCATTATCAGCGGCATAACCTCTCAGGTACCCGCCTGCCGCATCAACGGCGGAATGGAGCACAGGCTGGCAGGAAACATCAACATCTCGTTTCTCGGCGTTGAGGGCGAATCCCTGCTGCTTATGCTTGACCTTAACGGCATATGCGCTTCCAGCGGCTCAGCCTGCACCAGCGGTTCACTTGACCCCTCTCACGTACTGCTTTCGCTGGGTCTGCCCCATGAGGTAGCTCACGGCTCTCTCAGACTTTCCATCGCTGACCCCATCACTGAGGACGATGCGGATTACATCGTAAAGACCGTGGTAAGCGTTGTGGCAAAGATAAGAAATATGTCACCCATGTGGGACGACATAGTAAACGGCAGAGATGGCACCGAAAAGTGGCTTAAATACGTTTCCCCCGTTAAATAAATTATAGGAGCTGATATATTATGATGCTTTACAGTGAAAAGGTAATGGATCACTTTACAAATCCCCGTAATGTGGGCGAGATAGAAGACGCAGACGGAATCGGCGAGGTAGGCAACGCAAAGTGCGGCGACATTATGAAAATGTTCCTTAAAATAGACAACGGCGTTATCACCGACATAAAGTTCAAGACTTTCGGCTGCGGCGCTGCCGTTGCCACATCTTCAATGGCGACCGAGATGATCAAGGGCCGGAAGCTTGAGGACGCACTGAAGCTCACCAACAAGGCTGTGGTAGAGGCTCTGGACGGTCTGCCCGATTCCAAGCTCCACTGCTCCGTTCTTGCCGAGCAGGCTCTCAAGGCTGCTATCTCGGATTATTACAAGAGACAGGGCGTTGACCCCGTTTCCATTGTGGGCGAGATACCCGAATGCGAATCTTGTCACTGACATCATCACGCAATAATATAAAAATTATTTTAAAGCGGCTGAAAATCGGCCGCTTTTTGCATTTTACTTTTCCTTGACAAAACCCTCAGACAATGTTAAAATAATAGTATCATGCTAAAAAGGAGCAGTTATAATGAGTATAAAATTCCATCTGCCTGATTTCTGGAGCCACGGTCCTCTTAATCTGGCGCTTATTGATATGATAAAGGAGCACCCCGAGTATTTCCGTGACGGTGTGGAGATAGCTTCCGTTTACGGCTGCTTCCCCCCCGCTGTATGGAACGGCGGAAGAAATATCAACGGATATGCCGATGAGCGTGCCATTACCCACGTTCTCGATGAATTCAACAAGAGAGGTATCCCCTGCCGCTTTACCTTCACCAATCCCCTGCTCACTGAGGAGCATATGAGCGACCGTTTCTGCAACAGGCTCGTTCAGCTGGCTGACAATGGCCTTAACGAAGCTATCGTAAACACTCAGGTAATGGAAGACTATCTGAGGGCAAATTACCCCAATTACAAGCTCACCTCCTCCACCTGCAAGCAGATAAGAGGTCTGGAGCCTCTCATTGAGGAGCTTAAAAAGGACTACAGCCTTGTTGTGCTTGACTACAACTGGAACAACGATTTTGAGGCGCTGGAAAAGATACCCGAAGAATACCGTGGAAAGATAGAAGTTCTGGTATGTCCCTACTGCTTCCCCGACTGCAAGCGCAGAGGCGACCACTACAAGTTCCTTGGCGAGCAGCAGATAAAGCGTTCATCTATCAACGCATTCGGCAACATCGGCGGAATAAATATGCTCAATGTTCAGACAGAAGAGAATTTCAGATGCGAGGCTATCAGCCGCAATTTCCTTGAAACTATAGAATTTTCAACTCATATAACTCCCGAAACACTTTTTGAAAAGTACGTACCCATGGGCTTCAGGCACTTCAAGATCGAGGGCAGAACTCTCCACCCTCTGAACGTTATCGAAAGCTACGTTTACTACATGACTAAGCCTGAGTACAAGGACCTTGTACGCCTCAAGCTTGGACTGGACACATTCAGAGCAAGATAAACCGATCGGAGGAAGTTAAGCTTTGTCACAGGTCACAAAACGGGCTTTGGAAGCATCGCTCAAAAATCTGCTGCTGAAAAAGCCTCTCGACAAAATCACAATCAACGATATCACCGAGGACTGCGGCATCAACCGCATGACCTTTTATTACCATTTCAAGGATATTTACGACCTTATAGAATGGTGCTGCGTGGAGGACGCAAAGAAGGCTCTGGAGGGCAAAAAGACCTATGACACATGGCAGCAGGGCTTTTTGCAGATATTCGAAGCTGTGCTTGACAACAAGCCATTTATCCTGAACGTGTACCATTCTGTCAGCCGTGAGCAGGTGGAGCTGTATCTGTACAAGCTGACCTATGACCTGCTTATCGGTGTGGTGGAGGAAAAATCTGCGGGAATGAACGTCCGTGACGAGGACAAAAAGTTCATTGCGGATTTCTACAAATATGCCTTTGTGGGGCTTATGCTGGACTGGGTAAAGCACGACATGAAAGGCGACCCGCACGAGATTATCGAAGAGCTTTCCATTGTAATGCACGGCAACGTCACCTCTGCGCTGGAGCGTTTCAAGACAAACAAATGATTTTATCAAACCGGCAAAAATGATAAAAAAACAATCTCTTTTATCCCTCTGATAAAAATCTTATCAGAGGGATTTTTCTGTTTATTGAAAAATATCTCCGTTTGAGATAATATATAATTACCGAAAGGGAAAAAATAAAACAAACGAAAATCAAGTACCAAACAACATTTCAGGAGGTATTTTTTATGTATTACTCAAGCGGAAACTATGAAGCATTTGCAAGGCCCTTAAAACCCGAGGGCGTTGACGGAAAGTCCGCCTATATTGTAGGAAGCGGACTTGCTGCTCTTACAGCAGCCTGCTACCTTGTCCGTGACGGTCAGATGAAGGGCGAGCACGTTCATATCCTTGAAAAGGAGCAGGTTGCGGGCGGCGCCTGCGACGGCTGGAAGTTCGAGAACGTAGGCTACGTTATGAGAGGCGGCCGTGAAATGGATAACCATTTCGAGGTAATGTGGGATCTGTTCCACTCTATCCCCTCTATCGAGACTGAGGGCGTTTCAGTCCTCGACGAATACTACTGGCTCAACAAAGCTGACCCCAACTACTCTCTCTGCCGTGCTACCGTAAACAGAGGCGAAGACGCTCACACCGACGGCAAATTCGATATCTCAGACAAGGGCGCAATGGAGATAATGAAGCTGTTCTTTACCGCAAACGAAGACCTGCAGGACAAGAAGATCACCGATGTATTTGATGATGAAGTCCTGAACTCCAACTTCTGGCTCTACTGGCGCACAATGTTCGCTTTCGAGAACTGGCACAGCGCACTGGAAATGAAGCTTTATATACAGCGTTTCATTCACCACATCGGCGGTCTGCCCGATTTCAAGGCTCTGCGCTTCACAAAGTACAATCAGTATGAGTCAATGATACTGCCTATGGTCAAGTATCTGGAAAGCTTCGGCGTTCAGTTCCACTTCGGCGTAAAGGTCGTTAACGTTGAGTTTGACTGCACTGCTGACCGTAAGCAGGCTACAAGAATTGATGTTATTCGTGACGGCAACGAGGAAGCTATCGACCTGACCGAAAATGACCTTGTGTTCATCACCAACGGCGGCTGCGTTGAAAACTCCACCATCGGCAGCCAGAACACTCCCGCACCCTTCAACTACGAGATAAAGGAAGGCGGCGGCTGGGATATGTGGCGCAAGATCGCTGCTCAGGATCCCGCTTTCGGTCACCCCGACAAGTTCTGCTCCGACCCTGAAAAGTCCAACTGGATGAGTGCGACTGTCACCACCCTTGACCAGCGCATTATCCCCTATATCAAGAACATCTGCAAGCGTGACCCATTCTCCGGCAAGGTAGTTACAGGCGGCATTGTGACCGCAAAGGACTCCTCATGGCTCCTGAGCTGGACTATCAACCGTCAGCCTCAGTTCCGCAGCCAGCCTAAGGATCAGTGCCTTGTTTGGGTATATGCTCTGTTCTCCGACAAGCGCGGCGACTACGTTAAGAAGCCTATGAGAGACTGCACAGGCAAGGAGATCTGCATGGAATGGCTGTACCACATCGGCGTTCCCGAGAGCGATATCGAGGACCTGGCTGAGCACAGCGCAAACACCGTTCCCTGCATGATGCCTTCTATCACCGCATTCTTCATGCCCCGTGCATACGGCGACAGACCCGCTGTTGTTCCCGAGGGCGCAGTAAACTTCGCTTTCCTTGGTCAGTTCGCCGAGACAAAGCGTGACACCATCTTCACCACCGAATACTCCATGAGAACAGGTATGGAAGCCGTTTATACTCTGCTTAACATCGACAGGGGCGTCCCCGAGGTATGGGGCAGCGTTTATGACCTGCGTGCTCTCCTGGACGCTACAGTAAAGCTCCGTGACGGCAAGAAGATCACCGACATGGACGTAAATCTTATCGAAAGATTTGCTCTTAAAAAGGTGCTTGAAAAGATCAAGGGCACCGATATCGAAAAGCTTCTCAAGGAATATAACGTTATCTGATGAATTTTTCAAGTTATCTGTAAACACGAAAAGGGACTGTTGCAGCCTAAGCCGCAGCAGTCCCTTTTTTATGTGCTGTATCAGAAAAGTCCGTCAAGGCAGTCTGTGTTGCCCTCGGATAACATTTTACCGTACTCATCGGAGAAAACAAGCGTCATAATAGTCTCGTCATTATAAGTGACAGAACCGACCTTTGTGCCCTTCTGGTAAAGGATATTTGTGCCGCTTGCCTCGCTGTAGGTCGCCATTTTCTCCCAACCGTCGGAGGTGAAATAGCCCTTGTACTTCTTGAGAGCGGAAGCGGAATAGGTTTCGGCATAGCCTACTGCGCAAAGCTCGTCATCAGCGTTGAACACATAGTAAGCGTAAGGCTCGCTGTCAGCCACCATAAGGAGGGAATCCTGTGCGTAGTATGACTTGAAGCCGCCCTTTTTGATGACCTGCTCCTGAGACATTCCCCATTTCAGACCATCCAGAGGAGCTGTGAGAACACTGTCGGAGGAGGAAGAAGTCTTGCTGCCGTTTTTAAGGATACCGTCTGTGCCGAAATCATAGGTCTTGCCGCTGATCTTCAGCTTGCCTGTGCGCATCTTGCCGTTCTTGCCGAAGTAATAGGTGTCTCCGCTGAGTTTCACAAAGCCCGTGCGCATTTTTCCGTCTTTGCCGAAATAATATTTGCTGCTGCCGATCTTTGACCAGCCTGTCAGCATCTTGCCTTTCTTGGCGCTGTTGAAATAGTAGGTATCATCGCCTATCTTCTTCCAGCCTGTGAGGGCAATACCTTTCTTATCGAAATAGTATGTGCCGTCGCCGATGGTCTGCCAACCTGTAAGCTTCTTTCCTGTGTCATCGCTCTTATAGCTGTATCCGCTTTCGGACTTGACCCACTCGGCGCTTACCCCTGCTGAAAGGGCTGTGACTGATGAAACCGCAACTGCTGCTGCCATTACCGCTGAAATAAATCTCTGCTTTATCATTTTAGCACCCCTTAAAGATATTGTGATATAAATATGATACATCTTTTTTGTAAATATGTCAATACTCTGAAAGCTTCGGCATAAAGTTTTATACTAAGCACCAATTAAAAACTATACAAAAAATCGAGCATAATCTTGCGTGTATGGGTTATGTGAAGATTTTTTGTCTATAGGTTGATTGAGGATTAGTATTAGTATTATTCTCAGCTCCGAAAACCCACAGGAAAAGAGGCTGCTGCAGAAATCTGCAGCAGCCTCTTTAGAGTTTTTAATTTTACAAATTATCATGCAGTAGGTGCGGGGATAGGATACTGACCTACATATGCAGTCTCATAACCCTTGTTGTAGCAGGTCTCCTGGCTCTTTGCAATGCGCATTGTTCTGCCGTGCACATTAACATCAGCTAAAGTATCATTAGTTGCTGTGGTGAACATTGATTCATAAGGCTTGGAAGATACAGCGCAAACTGCATCCCAGTCAAAATTTGTGGTGCAGGTGCTGCAATCCTTCTTCTGCTCACTGTAAAGTGCTAACTTCACGGTATATGTTGCAGGATAGATCTCAACATACCATGATCCCGCAAAATCTTCGCTGAGACCTGAAAGGATACCTTTGGCAGCTTCGTCCCATTTAACAGCACCTGGAGTAATCACCGAACTTCCCGAAGCCTCGGAACTGCCAAGGATACGGAGGTCATTTATGGTAACGTCCTTGGTATTGCTGTCCATGCCGAATTTGCACGCTGTTCCGCCTGACGGTACCGCACCGAAATAATCCTCGACCTTCGCTCCCCTTGTCTGGAGAGAGTTGAGATAATCCTGTGTTGCCACATATATCTGCTGTGCCTGGTCATTGGCTTCTCTTATTCTCGAGGTCCTTATGTAATCTGTCATATTGGGAACTATTATCATAAGGAGCACCGATATGATAGCAATTACAACTATAAGCTCAAGAAGAGTAAAACCCTTTAAGCTTTTGATATTTTTTTTGATTTTGCTCATTGGACACCCTCCTGTTAATATTTTCGATATGACATCAGTTGAGGCTCATGGGGTTTGTAGCCTTCATGTAACGCTCAAACTCGTTGATATCAAGGCTCTTCTCTCGAGCGTGCATTTCGGTGATAGTGCCTTCCTTAACCATACGTGCAAGCTCCTGATCGAGGCATACCATTCCGTCCTTCCTACCTGTCTGGATAGCGGTCTGGATAAGGTGTACCTTATTGTCACGGATCATTGCCTTGATGGAGTCGGTAGCGTTGAGGATCTCAAGTGCTGCTACTCGGCCTGTTCCGTCAGCCTTGGGGATAAGGGTCTGGGCGATGATACCTACGAGAACTGTTGCAAGCTGTGTACGGATCTGGTTCTGCTGATGAGCGGGGAATGCGTCAATGATACGGTTAATGGTATCAGACGCAGATGTGGTATGAAGTGTACTCATAACCAAGTGACCTGTTTCTGCGGCGGTTACTGCGGCAGTGATGGTCTCATAGTCACGCATTTCTCCTACGAGGATAACATCGGGGTCTTCACGGAGAGCTGCACGGAGAGACAGTGCGAAGGACTCAACGTCGTCGCCGACCTCACGCTGGTTTATCATACATCTCTTATGCTCGTGAATATACTCGATAGGGTCCTCAACAGTGATGACATGGGCACTGCGGTTGCAGTTTACATAGTCGATCATACCTGCCAGAGTTGTGGATTTACCGGAACCTGTAGGACCTGTTACAAGGATAAGTCCTCTGGGACGCATTGCAAAATCTCCAAGAATAGGAGGCATATCCAGATCCTCAAGTGTGGGGATATCATTTCTCAGCAGACGGATAGCAATAGCTGTGTCGCCTCTCTGGTGATATACGTTTACACGGTGACGGTAGCCTCTCTTGGTAACATACGAGAAGTCGGTATCGATCCTGTTCTTGATGTTCTCGATATTTCTTCCGCCTGTCATCTGCTCTACCAGCTTCATGATAGCGCCGTCGGTCATCTCAGGGTAAGAGCTGAGCTTACGTAATGTACCGTGAAGACGAACGATAGGTGAGATCTTGGTTGTGAAGTGAACGTCCGAACAGCCGAGGACTCTCGCCTCGTCAAGAATTTTGTCGATATTGAGCACCACTCTGTCGGCAGGCTTTTTTTCGATATCGATATCCATATTATCCTCCATTCTGCCACGCAGCGGTGTTCCGCACGGCGGCAATTAAATATTTTTCGGGATTTCCCCTTATTAAACGGCAAAGGTAAGCTTTACAAGCTCATCCAAGGTTGTTCTGCCTTCCAGTACAAGCTCTGCAACGTTATCACGCAGGAGCTTGCATCCCTGTTCTTTTGCAAGAGAGGAAATTGCGTCAACCTTGCCGTCGGCGGCGATAAGAGATGCCATTTCATGAGTACAAAGAAGTATCTCATGGATAGCGGTACGTCCTGTGTAGCCGGTGTTGTTGCACTTGGGGCATCCGCAGGCATCGTATATTGTAGCGGACTCGGTAATTCCGAGAAGCTCATTTTCTTCGGGAGTGGACATTCTGGGGGTCTTGCACTCGTTGCAAACGACCTTACAAAGTCTCTGTGCAACGATACCGATAAGAGAAGTTGCTACCATGTAAGGCGCAACGCCCATATCTACCAGACGGGTGATGGTGGAAGCAGCATCGTTTGTATGAAGTGTGGAGAGCACCATATGGCCTGTGATAGCGGCTCTGATAGCGATCTCTGCTGTTTCCTGGTCACGCATTTCTCCGACCATTACGATATCGGGGTCCTGACGGAGGATAGAACGGAGGGCTGCCGCAAAGGTCATGCCTGCCTTTGCATTAACCTGGCACTGGTTGATGCCTTCGATATTCTTCTCGACAGGGTCTTCGACTGTGATTACGTTAACATTGGGCTTTGCAAGCTCACCGAGAGCTGCGTAAAGGGTGGTTGTTTTACCGGAACCGGTAGGTCCTGTTACCAGCATAACGCCCTGAGGAACCTTGATAAGTCTTGAGAAACGGTCGTAGTTGTATGGTGTCATACCGAGGTCGGTAATCTTACGAACACCAACATCACCTGTTGCCAGGATACGGATAACGCACTTCTCACCGTTAACTGTAGGAAGGTTAGATACACGGACATCAAGGGTGGTTCCGTCAACGACCTGTGTGAAACGGCCGTCCTGAGGTACTCTCTTCTCGGCGATGTTCATGCCGCTTATGATCTTGATACGTGTGATAAGGGAGTTATGTACAACGTTTGAAACGTTCATCAGCTCGATAAGATCGCCGTTTACACGGATACGTATTCTTGTGTATGTCTTGAACGGCTCGATATGAATATCCGTTGCGTTTGCACGGAAGGAGTTTTCAACGATTGTGGTACAGAGCTTAACGATAGGCGCATTATCGACACGCTCGGCGATCTCTGCTTCCTCTGCGCTCTGCTCCTCAGCCTGGAACTGGCTCTCAACGGAGTCGATAACCTTGCCGATGTTGGAGTTGGAGTATATCTTGCCTATGGCTCTGGTGATAGCTGCCTTTGTTGCAAGGACAGGAACAACGTCCATACCTGTTGTTACCTTGATGTCCTCAAAGATGTAGAAGTTTACGGGGTCGTATGAAGCAACGGTAAGTCTCTTACCGGTGATCTTGATGGCAATGATGGTGTGCTTTTTAGCCAGTGCCTCAGGTATCTTTTTTACAGCCTCGATATCAATGACGGTCTCGGGGTCGTCCAGGTCAACAAAGGGAATGTTCTGCTTTCTGGAAAGGACCTGTCCGAACTGTACGTCCGTAACATATCCCAGCTCGATAACATAGTCACCGAAAAATTTGCCGGGGACATTATCATTTTTCTTGGCGTCAAGTACATTCTGAAGCTGCTCTTCGGTAATGATGCCCTCATTAACCATGTACTGACCGATAGGAATGTTCTTCATAAACGTTATAACTCCTTCTCCGCAGACGATATTTGCTCTGCCGCATCCTAACTGCGGGAAAAATGCGGGATTTTTATTATTTGCGGTCAAAAACCGCTTTTTTGCTTGAAATAAATTGTAATTTGTGGTACTATATATGTAACCCTGCGGAAAATACCGCAGAAATTATTTTCATTATTAAAGGAGACTGATAAAATGGGCAATCTCAGCTTGGAGACAATGGAAAACATAATGAACATTACAGTTTATGTTTTCGTATTTCTTTTCGGCATAACCATCGGAAGCTTTCTTAATGTATGTATCCTCAGGCTGCCGAGGGGCGAATCACTTGTTAAAAGGAACTCCCACTGTATGACCTGCGGAACACCTATTAAATGGTATGACCTCATTCCCGTGTTCAGCTGGCTGATACTCAGAGGCAAGTGCCGTGCCTGCGGTTCAAAGATATCCCCCAGATATATGCTGGTGGAATCGCTTACGGGAATAATGTTCGTGGGAATTTTCCTCCGTTACAATTTCTTTGACTACGGGCTTTATCCTGTAATGCTGTGCCTGTTCATGGCGGGCCTTATCGTCCTCTGTTTCCAGGATATCGACAACAGGGAGATGTGCGTTTCTGTTCTGATCTATACTTTTATTATTGCAATCGCTTCTCATGTGCTGAACTTCATCACTGTTGATACCCAGAAGCTTTTCTTTTTCCCCGAGACTGATATCAGAGACGGAATTTACGGAATGTTATCCGTGAGCCTCGTTATCCTTGTGATGGGCTTTGTGGTAACTCCCCTGTTCTACAACGCTTTTGTCAGCGAGGAGAGAAAGTCTCTCAGAGGCGTTAAGGCTAATCTGAAGCGCACCTCGGAAAGTGACAGGAATTACAAAAAGCTGGTAGCTGAAAAGGAAGCGCTTGAAGCCAAGATCAAGGAAGAAGGTCCTGTGTTCGGCTTCGGAATGGGCGATGTTATCCTTATGGCGGCAGGCGGTCTCATGCTTGGACTGAAAGCCACAATTACCGCAGGAATCATCGCTGTGGTGCTTGGTGCAATATACGGCGTTATTCTCAAATACATCAGGCGCAACGACGACTCGGAGGATTCAAACGTATTTGCTTTCGGCCCCTTCCTCATTATCGGACTTGCTGTGGGAGCTTTTGTTAACGGCTCGCTCATTGATATGTATCTGAACTCGCTGCACATTGGAAGATAACGGATAAAATTTTACCCGTGCCGTGGTGTGAAAATCACACGGCACGGGTTTTTTGTTACTTGATAGAATAATATACGATATATGTATTCTTTGCTGCTGTAGTACCCACGTTGCTTCTTGTACCTGCATTGGCATCAAGATGAGTGTTATCAACTACTCTCTTTACGCCTGTAGTGGAAGCTGTTGCGGGAATGGTGGGGTTAGCAAGGTAAACAGAAAGCTTTGTGTAGTTGGAAGTCGCATTCTTTCTCTGGAAGAAATCATTTGCCTTCTTCTGCTTGCTGTAGTAATAGTCACTGTCAACGGTAATATCAAAGCCCTTGTCTGTAAAGTTGCTTATTCTGATATAGTAGTCAGCAGTGCCGTAGTATGCGTCACCCATTGCCATGTAGGAATTTCCTGTAGTGGCTGTGTAATCAAAGTTTGCCTGATTGAGGCTGCAAGCGGTCTTTCCGGGGAGACGGCGAACGATACGTCCGTAGAAATCTCCTCCGCTTGAGCCGGCACCGCCTGCCTTGTATGCTGTGTTATTGACAATGCAGATAACATCAACATCAGCAGCAGTAAGTGCGTTTCCCTCAAGATCAGTGGGATTATTGGCAAGGAATGTGGTAACAGCTGCTTCGGGTGAAGCCTGATCCTCATAAATCCCTATGCTCTGAGCATACTTAACATTTCCTGCAATGTAGTTTGCTATTCCAAGCTCCGATGCTTCCTGGTTGGAAAGCACGGAGGTGTTGGAATAAACATCGTTTATAGGCTGGAACATTCTCATGATACCTGCCATAATGATTCCCATGATAAGCATGGTAACGATAAGCTCGATAAGGGTAAATGCCTTAAATTTTTTCTTCACTGCAATTCCCCCTTATGAATTATCGCCGACGAAGTATTTGTAGTCAACCTGAACATCATCGTCATCTGTTGCCACAACAACACCGTCATCAATGTTTTTAAGTGTGTAAACTGCGCAGCGGGCAGTAAACTCCTTGTTTACAAACGAAGAGTTTGCGTTATCCTTTGTGCACTTGATGGTAAATGTGTAATTTCCCGATGTTGCACCGCTGTACTTTGTGGAACCTGACGGAATGCTGCTGTCATAATGAACATCAAAGAGACCCGAAGCAGTACCTGCCGCTCTCGTCTCAACATATTTCTGCTGCTCACTCATACGGTCGTTAAAATCATTGTTTGACCTGATGCGGGCACATACGGAAGCGTACATACCTACCAGAAGCAGTGAAGCTATGCCGAGAATTACCATTGCTACGATAACTTCGATCAGTGTAAAACCTTTGCAGGAGTTTTTAAAGCGTCTTTTCATATAAACTCCTCCTTATCAGGTCGCAGGTGCAGTCTTGATTCCGTTGTAGGAATAACCGACAACGCCTGTCTGCCAGCTGAACTTTGCCTCATGAGGCTGCTTGGTATTGTCGGGAGGAATATATATAAGGCCAAAATTATTCTGACCACCGATATTTCCGATAAAAGCAGAACCCATGAACGAAGGCAATATGTCGTTTCTATTACTGTTCTGATAGTCCATGACTGCTGTGCCTCTATAATACAAGGCCTTATTGTTGTTCAAGCCTGCACCGACATAGAAAGAGGCACCGGGACCATAAAGGTAACCCATAAGTGTTGTTTTTCCACCATTATAATAATTAAGCTGTACACCGTCATCAGCATACCACATAATCTTAGGAGTTGTTACCAAAGGAATTGTGCCGCTTACAGAAGAGCCGATAGCTATAGGACTTACATTATAACCGTTTGTAAAAAACGACTCTGTCACAATCACATAATCCTTAAATCCATACACGCTGCCGGAAGGAGTATTGGGAAGGAGAATATACAGGTAGCCTGTTCCCTTTACAATAATGCCCTTCTTCGCAGTATGGTTACTACCACCGCCGTAGCAGGATTCACTTGCTCCCGTGGGATCAAGCTGGAGAATTACATTTCCCGAAGAAGTATCTACTTCAAGATAATTGCTGTTTCCTGTATAAGGTGCCAGATCTGAGATTTTCTTGACTGTTGTTGTTATAGAAGCAAGATCATCCTTATCACTGAATGTACCTACACCATCTACATTTGCCTGCTGTGCAGGGGTACGGAACTGAACGTTCATATTTGTAGATGACGGCTTATACAATGCACACAATACATCCCATACCTTAGTAAATTCCTTATCATATTCGATATTGGTATTTGCAGGGTTGAGATCATTATATACTGTTTTAAGAGCATTCTTCCATGACTGTGTAACATTTGCTGCTGGATCTGCCGTATGATCTATATAATCGAAATCAGTGATAGCAGTTCCTGACTGATCCGTAAAATCACAGGTTGATGTGTCAAAGCAGAAATACTGGGTGTACTTGCTGAAAAGTGTAGGAAGTGAAAGTCTGTCATCACCAGTTGTTCTTGTTGTTGCGTCCTTGGGAAGTGATAACTTCATATTAAAGGAAGGTGCACTGCCCGAAGCAGCAGTTACATCAGATGCTGTTACGGTAAGTCCGTCAACAAAGTCACTGCGATCCATCTTAAGTATATACTTAAGATTATCAGAATTAACTTCAATAAACTTTGCATCTACCTCTGTCTGAGGACGACCTGCCGCAATAAGCAGCTGCTTTAATGCGTGAAGCTCAACACAACCGGAATACTGTGTAACACCGGAAACAACCTGCTCATCATAATAATAGTATATCTTACCTGTGCAAAGCGCATCGTAAGAACCATTTTTCAGATTATTGTTCCAGAACGGCGTTGCATTAACAGAAAAATCGAACTTTTTGGTAGCTGCATTTGCGGTATAATTAACAATACCGCCAAGGTAGGTCTTTACGCAAGAGCCTGTTCCTGTCTTTGACCAGCCTGTTAATGATCCGTAAGGATTTGTAGGGTCAGTAACATTGGTTCTGGTCCATGTGTAGTCGATAGTGTCTCTGTCGCTGATAAATATGTCGCCCTTTACAAGAGAATTTGAACCGTTAAGATTCTGTAATCCGTTTCCGTCACCATAATAGTAACCGTCGATATACAGATTACCGTAAAGGGTATTGGGGGTATTGTTTCCCGTCTTGTAGTTCTTGGTAATAACGCTGAATGGCTTGTTACCTGGGTTGATTTTAAGATTATTGCTTGCATCAATAGTACCGTTAACAAACATAAACGGCGCAGCAGATGTAGAGGCTGCGTTTGCATTGGATCTTATTGTTACATTATTCTGAGGAATAAAGTTACCATTTACAACAAGACTTTCACCATTTGTGAAATCCAAAGCCTTCTGAGCATTGATATTTACATCGCCATTAAAGAAACCGCTTCCTATGATCGAACCGTTGTTGCCCCAGTTAAAGGAACCGCCTGTTACAGCACCGCCGATGACATCAACGTTATTGCTGAGGTTTGCGGAACCTACAGAAGTAAAGCCCACGTTTGTAGCCTTTTCCTTTTCAATAGGTGTAATAACCTTTGAAACAGTAGCTGAAATGCCATTATATGTAGCAGTACACTCCATAAGAACCCACATATCCTTAATATAGTAGGTTGAGGAGCTTCCTCCTGAAAGATCAGCGGACTGAGCAGCAGAAATAGCATTTCTGTTGATTCCGGCACCGGAACCATCATCATAAATAAGCTTTAAAAGCTGTATTTTTACCTTGACCTTTCCGTCTCCCGGGTCAGCCATCATGCCTGAAGTGCTATCAACCCAAGAAATATCAGAAACATCAAATTCCATATAGCTGTTATCGATAATATTCTGCCATGAACTCTGATATGCAGCTTTAAGCTGTGTTGCCTGAGGGTCATTGATACTATCCCAAGCTTTAAGAGATTTACTTACATTATAAACAGGCTTACCGGCACCATTTGTCTCAAGAACACCGACAATAGCCTCCTCAAGCTCAAGTGCCTGGCTCTTGTCTGAAGAACCTGACGCTATTGCAGTCAGTCCGCCTGAACCATCTGACTTATACTTTGAGTCACCCATGATGGTCTGGGTAAGTACATCAACGCCGGATCTCGCAGTATAATATGCCTGGCTTTCCTCGTAGTTAGTGTTTGCTCTGTTCGTAGCGGTAGAAGCAATAGCCATTGCGCCTGCCAGCATGATTATGAGCACCGTCATAACTGCAAGAACCATCAGCAGAACAGCGCCCTTGAGCTTGCCGTGCCTGCTTTTTGCCTTAGTCATACATTTGCCACCCTTTCTATAAAATTTAAAAAAATGAGTGAAATTCTGCAAAATATTTCGCAATTTAATAAACAAGCCCACCCGAAAAAATGGTTGGTTTTTTCGGGTCGGTCTTGATTATTATTTTAGTCCTCAATATCAGCGGGATCCATGGTGTAAACCTCATAGATCTCGATGACCATATCGCCCTCGATCTTGCCGTCTTCGGTCTTACCCTCGTCCTTGTAGCTTGCGGAAACGCTCTGGAGATAAATGTTCTCCTCGTTATCAGCTACGGACTGGATAGCATCGAACACGCCGTCATTGTTTGTGCAGGTGTAGCTTACTGTTACAACAGTTCCGCCAACTGCAACACTTGCGGGAGCTGCAGGATAACCGCCCTCGTAAGCATATCCAACCTCGGGAGGAAGCTTGCCTGCGATATCAGCGTTTATCTTCATAGGATATGCAACTGCATACTTATCATATGTATATGCTTCGAGCTGTGTTGATGTAAGTCTGTCAAGAGAAATTCCTGTGATCTCGATTCCTGCGGGGTGGAGCTTATCCATCAGATACTTGCTTATCTGATAAGTCTCGCCGTAATCTCTTTCGCTCATGAACTGCTTCTGAGTTTCCTCAACGGACTTGATATCATCTTCAAGGCGCTTCTTGAGCACTTCAAGAGTATCCATCTTGGACTGAACATCGTCTCTTTCAGCTTCCTTGGCAGTAAGTCTGTCCTCAGATGCCTGGAGATCTGCAAACTTAGGCTTGATAAAGGTGAAAATACCTACGCCCAGTACAACCAGCACTGCGAGCACGATAATGATTACCTTATCTCTGTATGAAAGCTTCATGCTCATTATTCAACACCTTCTTCCTGAGTTTCATCGGTTGTTTCGGTTGTCTCCTCAACCTCGACCTCGTTGGGTCTGGATACAAAGGAAACGGTGAATGTAATGGGGTCTTCCTGAGCAGCGCCTTCAACAGCTTCGCCGCCTCCGTTGGACTGGAAGCCGTCATATACGATATTATCGAACATATCAAGATCGTAGATAGCCTTTACAGCTTCATCGGGAGCAGTATTGTCCTTAGCTGTGCAGGAGATCTCAAAGCTGCCTGAAGTATATGCGATCTCAGCTACGGAGCAGCTGTTGTCCTGGATAGTCTTTATTACAGTGTTGAGAACATCAACTGTAAGAGCAGACTTGGTATCGAAGTTGTATGTAGCAGTATCAAGGTCAGCCTTGTAAAGAGCAACCTTGTCGATCTTAGCCTGAGTGCTGTCAACAGCGGTGAGAGTTTCCATAACCTCGGGGCTGTTGATCCACTCATCGATCTCTGCGACCTTGGCATCGTTGTTGTTGATAGCATTGGTGATACCGAATACTACAGCTGCAACTACAGCAGCGGAAAGAACTACCGCACCGCCGAGACCGATAAGGAAGGAAGAACCTGCATCAGTCTTACCTGCGGAGGAGTCAGTCTCCAGGAGGTTGATACGGTCTGTATCCTTATTGCTTCGGAACATTGCACCGATAGCATTTGCATAAGCCTGGAACTCGATGTTCTCATAGCCGGAGATGTTGTTGGGAACGCCCAGAAGGCTTGTGGAGATATCCATTCCCTCGAGAGCGTTTGTAAGACGGATATACTCAGTGGTATCGCCGTAGAATACAACGTTCTGAATGGGGTTCTCGGGATTTCTCGACTTGTGGAACTGGATCATTCTGTAGATGTTCTCGTTTACAGCCTCGTAAACGTAATCCTCGGAATTATCGTAGTCAACAGCGTCGATGGAAGCAAATCTTGCGAATGAGAGCTGATTGTCCTCGTAGAGGTTAAGGCTGACGAAGTTGGGGTCAACCTGAACTACCAACATAGGCATCTTTGCAGATGCTTTCTTATCACTGAGAATGATTCTTGAAATTGCGTTACAGGTAACTGTTACTGACTTCAGGGAAATTGAAAGCATGGAGAATACTTTTCTGAAGCAGTCAACCACTTCAAAGGGGCAGGCAGTAGCCAGGATCTTAAGAGCCTGAACGCCTTCCTCCTCAACCTCACCTGCAATGGAGTAGGAGATTGAATATTCCTCTGCGATACCCATTGTGTGCTGCATCTGGTTTGTTACCATTGTAAGGAGCTGTGCATTTGTCTTTGCCTTGGGGATATGCAGTTCCTTGAAGATTACCAGGTTGGAAGACAGTGTAACAACTGCTTCTTTATCATCCATACGTCTTGCTTTCAGCTCGTCGTTGATGATGGTTGCCATTTTGGGAATATCTTTTATATGACCATTTACTATCAGACCCTCACTGAGATCGATGGTAGATGCAGAAGAAACTCTGATCCTGCCTCTTGACTCAGTACCGCGAATAATGCGTATATGTCTGTCTGTAATATCAAATGAAAGCATTCTCGTCACCTCACTAAATTATTTTTAAAATTTTTATTTACGGGTTGTACCCCGATAACTGATTTGATTTATACCCGATCTTTTAGGTAATGTTGCCCATGGAGTTGTAGATCGCAGGAAGGATACCGGCAATAACAAGACCGATAGCAGTACCCATGAAGATGATCATGACAGGCTCGATAAGACCTACCAGACGGGATACAGCCTCGTCCGCTTCTTCCTGATAGAATGCTGCGGATTTTGCAAGGATTGAGTCAAGAGCACCGGATTCCTCACCGACATAGATGATAGATGTGAACATTGACTCGAAAATGCCTGTTCTCTGAATGGAAACCGAGAGTGCTTCACCCTGTTTAACTTCGTCGATAACCGTTTCAAATTTCTTTGATACATACAGGTTATTGAGGATGTTGGAGGATTTTGCAAGGCACTCTACCATGGGGATACCCGAAGAGTAGAGGGAAGCAAGTGTGGAACCGAAACGTGCGGTATAGATCTTAACTACCAGAGGACCGACAGGTTTCAATTTGATGATAGCCTGGTCGAATTTGTATCTGATATCGGGAACCTTAAGAGCGTACTTGATAGCAAATACAAGACCGACAACGATAAGGGCAATGAGCCACCAGTACTTTTTAAATCCGTCGGAGAATGCGAACAGAGCACCTGTAAGACCCTTCATATCTTCTTCGGTAAGAAGGTCCTTGAAGGTAGGCATGATAAAGGTGAACATGATGATTACGATAGCTACGCAGAGTACGCAGAGTATGATAGGATACATCATTGAGCTCTTGATCTTGTTGTTGAGCTTTGCGTCGTTTGTGTACTGATCTTCCATCTTCTTCATAACCATATCCAGGTTACCGGAGGTCTCACCGGCCTGTATCATTGATATGTAGAAGTTAGGGAAAGCGTCGCCCTGCATCTTTACTGCGTCGGAGAAGGAAGTACCCTTCTGGACCTCTTCATAGATCTCACGGTAGATCTGCTTGGGTCCCTCTTTGATCTGTTCACGCTGCATGATATCAAGCGCCTTTACAAGTGTAAGACCTGACGTGATCATTGCAGACATCTGACGGCAGTCATAAGCAAGTTCCTTTGTGGTGAACTTGTGCATATTCTTGCCGGTTCCGCCCTTAGCTTCTTTATAGCTGGAGCAGAAAAGACCTTTTTCATGAATCTTCTCAAGGAAGTCATTAACGTCCTCGGCGTTCATCTTCTGGTTCTTGACGGTGTTTCCCTGAACGTCGGTAGCCGTATAGATAAAAGTCTTCATTAAATTGTGACACCTCCGAATAAAAAATAGCTTATACCGAAAAGCACACAATTATTTATTATGCTTTTCAAATACTTATCATATTATATCATTTTGACCAAAAATTAGCAATATGTTAATTTAACCAAATTGTAACCGATTATTACGACCATTTGACCAAATGTCGCATTTCTTCATATGTGCAGTTGTACAAATACAATAATAAATCAGTATTCGTATTGGCATTTTCATACTCATTCCACAAAAGCGTCCGATATCTTTCAGCAAAATGCGAGCAGAAAGTTTGAAAAACCAAATTTTGTAATATTTTACATATTCAGCATTATTTTTTGTCATTTTATAAACACAGCCGATTTTTGCAGGCTCGTGTTCACAGACCCAGAAGCCTCTCAGCATTAAAATAGTATATCATTTTCTTTTCTTCTGCTGTGAGAGATGTGCTTTCTATCAGCATATGCACATCTTTCGGGTCGTTCCATGGACTGTCCGATGCAAAAAGTACCTTGTCCGCACCATATGTCCGCACAAGCTCGGTCATATGCTCGGGAGATATCCTGCCCGCAGTGTATGCCGTATCGAACCAGACATTCTCAGCTCCCGCAAGAAGCCTTGCCGCCTCGTCCTCGCACCTTACGCCGCCCATATGGGCAACAACAAATTTCACACCCGACACCTTATCCAGCACTCTTGCCATCATCTGCGCATCGGTGTGGATATCGTAGGGAGACGAACAGTCAATACCGCTGTGCATCACAACGATAAGCCCCAGCTCGCCGCATCTGCGGTATATGGGTATCATGCGTTCCTCATCGGCATAGAAGTTCTGAAAATCGCCGTGGAGCTTTATGCCCTTTCTACCCTGCTCTGCCAGCCTTTCAAGCACCGCAAATACGCTTTCATCGGGATAGACCGCTCCGAAGGGGATTATATTGCCCGTCTCCTTTGCAGCCTCCTCCGCCCAGCGGTTCGTGCCCTCCACCTGAGTGGATTTGGTCGCCACAGGCAACAGCACAGACATATCAACGCCGCAGGCTGACATATTTTCAGAAAGACCTTTTACGGTGCCGTCTGAGTAAAAATTCTCGTCAAAGCCCATATCAGCCTTTACCACATCAGCCAGCAGGCGAGTTATGGCTTTTTCCGCCAGTCCGTCAGGAAATGCGTGGGTGTGGAAATCAATTAGCCGTATTATTATCACCCCTTGCTTCGGCTTTTTCTGTGATAGCTGTTAAAATCAAACTTTGTGATATCACAGATAAAGTCCATCATGCTGCCGCTCATATTCATCAGCGATTTCATGGTCGATGAATTTATTTCCAGGGGAATATCGGCAGGGTACCTTGTTTCGATATAGTACCTGTTGAGCACGGCGCTTTCGTCTATCCACTGGATAAAGCTGTCGTCCATCATGGCAGCCTGCTTGCACAGCCATGTAAGGTTGTGACCGTCCAGCAGATGCCTGCTCTTGAAAAGAAGATAGCCTTTCAGTGCCTTTTCGATGCACTGCTGGCAGTGAAACGCCGCTACATAATAAAGCTGCGGATCGTCGCAAAGGACCTCCGCCGCCATTCTGTCAAGAGACGCATGATATATCCAGTCGTAATAGCGCTTGCTGTCGCCTTTTTTGCTATTCCTTGACATAGAGCCGATCACCGCCGTTCTCTACACGGTACGCAAAGGAGCAGTCGTCCTCCGCACACTCGTCCCAGTCGCTGATGTTGTACACGATGAAATCGCATGGCACAGGGCAGTCAGTCTTGAGCAAAAGCTTTGTTTCCACCTGCTCGGGAAGAATGCTGTCCTCAACGACAACACACAACTTGAAGCTTGTGACCTTTCCTGCCGTATTGGTCTTGCGTGACACAAGATATATCATACAGGGGTCGCAAAGTTTGATTATCTGCTGCACCATTTCGCCGATGATATCATTTACAGGTCCTGACATATTAAACGCTCCTTTCCATGCTGACATTCCGTCCAATCACCCCTATATTGTACCACATATTCTACAAAATGTCAATGTCATCAGGGTAAAAAATTGGGCAGAACCGCAACAAAAACACGGCTCTGCCCAAAGGACTTATATCAACATCAAATTTTATCTGCCGAGAACACGGTTGTAAAGCTCCTCGTATTTTCTTGCGGAATTTGTCCATGAATAATCTGTCTTCATGCCTCTGGAGACCATCTGATCCCATTCCTTGCGGCAGTCGAAGTAGATGTGCTTTGCATAGTTGATAGTGCCCAGCAGCTCGTCTCCGTTGTAGTTTGCAAAGGAGAAGCCTATTCCTGTGCCGTCAAACTCATTATATGGCTGAACGGTATCTTTAAGTCCGCCCGTTTCACGGACAATAGGCACTGTGCCGTATCTGAGGGCTATGAGCTGAGTAAGTCCGCAGGGTTCAAAGAGGCTGGGAACAAGAACAGCGTCGGAAGCCGCATATACCTTATGAGCAAAGCCCTCGTTAAAGAAGATATTTGCGGATACTCTGCCGGGCATTCTCATGGCATATTCTCTGAACAGATTTTCATACTGAGGATCGCCTGTACCAACAACAACAAACTGAGTGAACTCGTCGCAGATGCGGTCAAGGGCATATCTTACAAGGTCAAGACCCTTCTGATCGGTGAGACGGGAGATTATGCTGATAACGAATTTATTCTCATCAACAGGCAGACCAAGCTCCTGCTGGAGAGCCTTCTTGTTGGCAGCCTTGCCCTTCTTTATGCTGCGGGTGCTGTACTGCTTTGCGATGCAGGTATCGGTCTCGGGATTATATGCCTGATAGTCGATGCCGTTAACGATACCGCAGAGAGACTGATTTCTTGCTCTGAGCAGACCGTCCAGACCCTCGCCGTAATAGCCTGTCTGTATCTCACCTGCATATGTATTGCTGACGGTGGTGATGAAATCGGAGTAAACCAGACCGCCCTTGAGCATATTTGCGTCCTTATTGAACTCAAGCTTATCAGGAGTGAAAACATAATCGGGCAGACCTGAAAGCGCCTTGATAGTATCAATATCCCACACGCCCTGGAAGCGGAGGTTGTGGATAGTAAAGATAGTCTTTGTTCCGTAGTAGAACGGATTATCTTTATAAATAGTATGGAGGTAAACAGGAACAAGACCTGCCTGCCAGTCGTGGCAGTGGATAATGTCGGGGCGGAAGCCTACAACAGGCAGGATAGCAAGCACAGACTTTGAGAAATAGGTGAACTTTTCGATATCGTAGCGGGTATCCGCATAGGGCTTATCTCCGCCGAAATAGAAAAGGTTATCAACAAAGTAGAAGGTTATGCCGTCGTACTCATATTCCATAATGCCGACATGGACGCTGGAAAAGCGCTGACCCATATCCATATAAAAATGGTGTACGTACTTGAAATTATTGCGGAACTTGTCGGGGATACAGCGGTAGTTGGGCAGTATCACACGGCAGTCATATTCATTCTTATCAAACATTTTGGGCAGAGTTCCCACAACATCGGCAAGGCCGCCTGTCTTTATAAAAGGAACACACTCGGAAGCAACAAACAATATATTTTTCATAAGCTCCTCCTGCATTAAGGCGGCACGATACCTGCACACCTTATATTTATATGAATATTATAAAATATTTTTCTGATTTCGTCAAGACTTTTTTATAAAATGCACAGTATATTTCATAGGATATATTTCGCCACTTTTTCACTTATTTCGCACCGCTCCCCAAAGCTCCTTTATGCCGATGAATATTACGAACGCGGAAAAAATCTTACCCAGCAGCCCTGTGTCGATAAGCCTTGCACCGTATGCCCCGAGACATGCTCCCACGGTGCCAGCAATAATTGCAGGGAGCATAGCTTTCAGGTCGATAAGTCCGTTCTTTCGGTGAATAAATACCGACAGCGCCGCTATGGGCAGGAAATATATCAGGTTCACGCCCTGTGCGTCTATCTGGCTCATGCCCATTACGGCGGTGAGCCAGATAATTAGTATCATTCCCCCGCCCACTCCCATTGATGCCAGCAGTCCTGCCGCAAATGCCGCAAGCCATGTAAGGAACGTCATTTCATTAGCCCCCTTGCGCCAGCTGCAATAAGCAGAAGTCCGAACACTGCCGACAGCAGCCTGACGGATATCTTTTTCATAAGCTTTGTCCCTATAAGCGCTCCCGCCAGACCGAACGGTATGCACATCAGTGCGCTTTTAAAGTCAAGCTTCCCGCCAAATGAGTAAAACACAGCCGATATCACTGACAACGGCAATGTTATCGCCAGCGAGCAGGCGTGCGCTTTTTTCGGCTCCAGCCCTGTCTTTTTCAGCATTGGCACGGCAACTATCCCTCCGCCCGAGCCGAAAAATCCGTTTGCAATGCCTGTGACCAGCCCCAGAAGCGCCATTTTCATATTCTTACGCAAAAAAATCCCTCCCGTTGTATTTTCTCAACATCGGGAGAGATTATACTATTAAAATTGATAACCGTCAATCATCTTTCTAAGCTGCTGCATACGATAATCTGTCTCGGTAATGACATCGGCGCACTTTTTCAGCTCATCGGCAATATCGTCCTGATTTTCCAGATCCTTTTTATATCTGAGCTTATGGTCAAGGCTTGCCCAGAAATCCATTGCCATTGTCCTCAGCTGTACCTCTACTTTCATATTGCGCTTGCCCGATGAAAAGAACACAGGCACTTCAACAATAAGATGCAGGCTGCGGTAGCCGTTGGGCTTTGGTGAAAGAATGTAGTCCTTGGTGCGGATAAGGGTGATATCGTCCTGGGAAATAAGCTGCTCCGCCAGCTTGTAAATATCATCGGGAAATGCGCAGATAACACGTATGCCTGCGATATCAAAAAGCTCACGCTCGATTGTCCTGATATATTCCTCGGGATTTGACACATTGGCTTCAATTCCACGGCGCTCCAGCTTGTCAACAATGCTCTGCGGCGTTTTGATGCGTGACTTTATGGATTCTATGGGGTTGCGGTCATGGGTAAGCTTGAACTCGTCATTTAAGACCTGAAGCTTTGTCTCCACCTCACGGAGAGCACAGCCGTAATATGTCATAAGCTTTACAAAGGGCTGACTGCCGTCGATTATGGTATTTATGTCCGCATTGCTCATCTGCTTGAAGATCTCAGTGTTCATGTTCCCACTCCAAATTTATTTCAGAACGAATATTTCGTGATGTTCAGAATTTACTTTTCTTAATAATTTTATCATATTATTTTGGCTGTGTCAATGTTTATATGGGAAATTATTTGTGTTAAAATAGGAAAAGATAAGTACAAGGGGGCAGCGAAAATGAAAAAGATAAAATGGCTGGCAACGGGCGGGACCATATCATCTGTGGAGACCGAAAAAGGGCTTGTTCCCGCATCGTCAGATGAGCAGATGAAAAAGATGCTTGAGGTGCTGGGTTTTGCTTCCGAAAACATATGCACGGAGCAGCTTATGAACATAGACAGCACCGAAATATCCTGCGATGATATCAGGAACATAGGCATCGCCGCCGATAAAGCGGTTCGTGGGGGCTTTGACGGAATAATCATCACCCACGGCACGGATACCATGGCATACACCGCCGCCATACTTGACAGAATGATGGACGGCTGCCCCATACCCGTTATCATCACAGGCTCTCAGAGGCCATTTTTTGCAGATGATTCCGATGGAAAAGCAAACCTGCTCAACGCACTGAATGCAGCCTGTGAAAATATCGGCGGAGTTCATATCCTTTTCGGCGACAAGCTCATCAGGGGCGGCAGGGCATACAAGGCATACACCAGAAACGACAACGCATTCATCTCCCCCAGCGGAAAATACTCGGGGTCAATATCAGGCGGCAAGCTCATATGCAGCGAAAAAAAGCCAGACGGCAAATATATCTTCCGCAGTGATTTCAGCCACAAGGCAGGGCTTATCAAGATAACCCCCATGACAAGACCCGAGGAGATAGAAACCGCCGCAAAGCTGTATGACGGCATTGTCATCGAGGGCTACGGCATCGGCGCCATTCCCACAAGGCTTTTGCCTGCAATAAAAAGATCCATATCGGGCGGAGTAAAGTGCGTGCTCATATCCCAGTGTCTTTTCGAGGGGGTTTCCATGGGCGTGTATGAGGTCGGAACACAGGCAAAGGATATCGGCGTTATCTCAGGGGGCGACCTTACGGCAGAGGGTGCGCTGGCAAGGCTTATGTTCGGGGAGATATGACGTTTCTTGACATTTTTCCCTGTCAATGCTATAATAATCATTGTCTTTTTTTATCGGAAGCACAAGGGAGTGTGGTCAAATGGGTTCCGAAGCAAAGAAATATGAAATAGATATGTGCAGCGGCTCAATACTGAAAAAAATGCTGGCGTTTACTATCCCGCTTATGTTTTCAAGTATTCTGCAGCTGCTTTTCAATGCCGCAGATATTGTGGTCGTGGGAAAATTCGCAGGCGATAACTCTCTGGCGGCTGTCGGCTCGAACACAGCGCTTATAAATCTGCTGACAAACCTTTTTGTGGGGCTGTCCATAGGTGCAAACGTTACAGCCGCACGATTCTATGGAGCAAAGCGTGATGAAGACCTGAGCGACACGGTACATACATCAATGGCAATAAGCCTTATCAGCGGAATTTTTCTTACTGTGGTTGGCATACTGGGCGCAAGGCAGATGCTGGAATGGATGCAGACACCTGAGGAGGTTATCGACCTTGCTTCCCTTTATCTGCGTATATACTTCATCGGCATGACCTCCAATATGGTATATAACTTCGGAAGCGCTCTGCTGAGGGCTGTGGGCGATACAAAGCGACCGCTTTATTACCTTATTGCGGCAGGCATCATCAACATTATCCTGAACCTTATCTTTGTTATAGTGTTCAAAATGGACGTGGCAGGTGTTGCGCTGGCGACCATCATTTCCGAGACGATCTCGGCTGTGCTGGTAGTAAGGTGCCTTATGAAGGAAACGGGCGCTATCAAGCTTATCCTCAAAAAACTGCGCATTGACGGCGCAAAGCTTGGCATGATAATGAGGATAGGTCTCCCCGCAGGCTTTCAGGGGATCGTATTCGCCCTTTCAAACGTAGTTATCCAGTCCTCCGTAAATATTTTCGGAAACATAGTGGTTGCGGGAAATTCAGCCGCCGCCAACATTGAGGGCTTTGTTTATGTGGCAATGAACTCATTCTATCAGGCGACCATTTCCTTTGTGAGCCAGAACTTCGGCGCAGGAAAATATGAGCGCATAAATAAAATAGTTATCCGTGGCGAGGCGTGCGTTATCGCTGTGGGAGTGGTGCTGGGAAATCTGGCGGTAATCTTCGGCGAGCAGCTGCTGAGCATATACTCCAACAATCCCGAGGTAATTGCTGCGGGAATGGTTCGACTGGGAATAATATCTCGAACATACGCACTGTGCGGCATAATGGACGTTATGGTGGGCGCTCTGAGGGGCATCGGCTACTCGATAATGCCCATGATAGTATCCCTTGTAGGCGCCTGCGGACTTAGACTTTTATGGATAGCAACAGTTTTCCGGATACCCGAATATCACAGGATAGAAACGGTTTACCTCTCCTACCCTATCACATGGATAATCACCTTTACGGTGCATATCATCTGCTTTATCTGGGCAAGGCACAGGGTAAAGGTTCAGTACGAAATGACGGGTCAGCCCTCCGAATAACTCCGAATAAAATGGTCAGGCATACTAATGAGTGTGCCTGACTTTTTTATTTTCATAACAAATACGTCATCAAATCAATGTCATCTTGTATCATTTTTCGTTGTTATGACACAAAATGAGGCACTGCAATTAAATAATATGTAGTTTTTTTGAAATAACTGTTGATTTTTGGGGCTTGACGTGGTATAATGGAAAAAGCGGTAAAATTGACAGAATAAATATGTGAAGGAGCTGCGCCATGGATAAAAAGATTACCGATATAACCGACCCGTCCATCATTGTTCCCGCTGACAACTGTAAAGACATTTATTTTTCTCTCTTTAACAGTATGTATGACGGACTCAGTGTTTTTGAGGTTTGCGGAAATAAGATCAGGGCGCTGTACCTTAACGAAAGATATTTCGATAATGTGGGCTACACCCTCGAACAATACACCCCTTATATTGAAAACGTTACCGTTACCCTTTTTGAAGAGGACGAGCAGCGCATTTTCGGTCTGGCGCAGGATTGTATCAGGAATCACTCCGACTTTTACTGTGAGGTAAGGGGCTACAGATATGACGGCTCTGTCGGCTGGTTCTGCATACGTGCAAGAACTGTGAATTTCATCAAAAGCGACAATCCCGTTTTTCTGGCTTCCATCAACGATATCTCACGCCGCAAGGAGCTGGAGCATAAGTACAACATAAGCAAGGAGCGCTACAGGATACTTGAGGAAACCAGCAGCGCCTTCCTTTTTGAATATTCGCTTCTCAATGATAACATGACATTTTTCCCCAAGGCGGGAAAATCCCATGAGATAGTAAACTACGGAATGTACCTCAGGCGCAGCAACAGGATATATCCCGATGATGCTATATATTTCTACTACATACTTATGAGATGCTGCCGCAAGGAATGCAAGGGCTTTATAGATATCAGGTATCTTGACAACGTAACGGAAGAATATATCCATTCAAGAGTGCATTATTCAAGCATTGCCGATGAATTTGGCTTTGTGCTGAAGATCGTGGGCAGGATAGAGGATATAACCGAGCAGAACGGTATCAAGGCAGACCTTATCGCCGAGAAATACAATGCGCCGTACGGTACTCTTCCCGCTGCGGGGGACGCTATTGCCCAAATAAGCGAAAAGATATCCCACGAGGGCACAAAGGGCGCTCTGCTTTTTGCTGACATAGACGATTTCGGCGACTTTAACAGCAGGTACGGCAAGGAAGCCGCTGACAATGCGGTGGCCCTTGCGGCTGAGATAGTAGGCGATGTATTCAGCGACTCTGTTGTGTTCAAATTTCCCGATGATGAGTTCGTGATATACACCGAAAATATGTCCGAGCCTGATCTGCATGACAGATACGAAAAGCTTCAGGCAGCGTGCAGGACAATAAAGCTCACCTCAGGCAATACCGTCAGCGACATCGGCATCACATTCAGCGTAGGCGCTGCATGGACTCACAACAGCAGCAAAGTGAATATGAAGGACTATTTCATCACCGCAGAACGAGTGCTCTACAAGACAAAAACAGACGGCAAAAACAGAATGTATGTGGAAAAAATAATCTTCTGACAATAATACAAGCTCGGCCCGAAAGTATCATATGATATTTTCGGGCTTTCATATTGCAAAAAGCCCACCGTATGAACGCCATACGATGGGCTTTGCTTTTATCTTATTATACTAAGCACCAATTAAAAACTATACAAAAAATCGAGCATAATCTTGCGTATATGGATTATGTGATGATTTTTTGTCTATAGTTTTATTGGTGATTAGTATTAAAGCTGGTCTGCGATATCGTAGATGAGCTTTTCGGACTTCTCCCAGCCGAGGCAGGGGTCGGTAATGGACTTGCCGTATGTTCCCTCTTCCACCTTCTGGCAGCCGTCAACGATGTAGCTTTCGATCATGAAGCCCTTGACAAGCTTCTTGATATCATTGCTGTGTCGGCAGCTGTGAAGAACTTCGTTGCATATTCTTATCTGCTCCAGATACTTCTTGTTGGAGTTTGCATGGTTTGCATCAACGATAACAGCCATGTTCTCAAGATTCTTTGCTGCATACATCTCGTAAAGCAGTGCAAGATCCTCGTAATGGTAGTTGGGGTGAGAGTTGCCGTGCTTATCAACATAACCTCTCAGGATAGCATGGGTAAGAGGATTGCCCTTGCTGCGTGCTTCCCAGCCTCTGTAGAGGAATGTGTGCTGGGACTGAGCTGCGATAATGGAGTTGAGCATTACGGAATAGTCGCCGCTGGTGGGGTTCTTCATACCAACGGGGATAGTAAGACCGCTGGCAGTAAGGCGGTGCTGCTGATCCTCTACGGAACGTGCGCCTACTGCAACATAGGAAAGAATATCGGAAAGATATCTGTGGTTCTCGGGGTAGAGCATTTCATCTGCACACACAAGACCTGTTTCGGTAAGAGCCTTTGTGTGAAGCTTTCTGATAGAGATAAGGCCCTCAAGCATATCCTCGCCCTTGGTGGGGTCTGGCTGATGTACCATTCCCTTATAGCCCTGACCGGTGGTTCTGGGCTTATTGGTGTAGATTCTGGGGATAATAAGTATCTTGTCCTTTACCTTATCCTGAACCTTTGCAAGGCGGTTAACGTAATCAAGAACGCTGTCCTCTCTGTCGGCAGAGCAGGGACCGATGATAAGCAGGAACTTATCAGACTTGCCTGTAAAAATATCAGCGATCTCGGCATCTCTTTCAGCCTTGATCTTCTTTACTTCTTCGGGGATGGGGAACTGCTTCTTGATATCCTGAGGGATAGGCAGCTTCCTGACGAAATCCATATTCATCATAGTGGGTGACTCCTTTAAAAAATATTGCCCCATGCGGTCGGAGGGCGGTACGAAAGCCTGTCTCTATATCAGCTATATTTATATCCCACTTTAAAGTCCCATTGCTTTAATGTGTGACAATTTCGATCTGTGACTAATTATAGCACATAGAACAATGATTGTCAAGCACATATTTATACATTTTTTTGTATTTTTTGATATAGGAGTTTTCCTCCTGCAAAGCAAAAAGGCGGCCGAATGACCGCCCTTGTTATATTACTGAATATCGCTCTGATCGGTAATGTCATCGAACAGCAGAAGTAAAATATCCTTTTCGCCGTCGCTGAAAAGCCTGCGGCAGAACATTCTTATGCTGCGGACAGAGCCGTCATCTGCCGTGATGCAAAAATCATGTGGAAGCTTGTTCCTGATGCTGTGCCTGAAGCTTTCTACCGCTCCGTTTCGATCTCCGACAAGCTTATTGTACATGTCCATATGCCTGAAATAGGGCTGATATTCTTCTCTTGTGCAGCCAATCATCTCAAAGAAACTGTCGTTTATCATCAGTGCTTCAAGGCTGCTGCCGTCGCTCTCGGCAATGGCAGCCGCTCCCATAAGGTTGAAAAACAGCGGATTTGACATAACGGAATCCATAAGCTCAGCCACATCGGTGATACCATTATTGCTGAGGTTTTCACTGCTTTCCGTCCGTGAGGAAATGAGCTTCTGCTCAAACTCGTCCGCAGGAATGGGGCGTGAGAAATAATAGCCCTGCATAAAATCGCAGCCGATATTTTTTAGATATTCTGCCTGCTCCTTGGTCTCAACGCCCTCTGCAAGAACTTCCAGTCCCAGCCACCTTGTCATTCGGACAATGCAGTTGAGGATACTTCCGCCCTTTCCGCTGGTGTCCTTGGCATCAAGGAACTTCATATCGAGCTTGATAAGGTCAACCGCCACGTCCTTCAGGGCATTGAGCGAAGAATATCCGCTGCCGAAGTCGTCCATCTCAACGGTAAAGCCTAAATTCTTTAACCTGTTGACCACGTTTATAAGCTCGTCGGAATTTTTTATGTATGCTGTTTCGGTTATCTCAATGGGGAGCAGCTCCTTGGGGATATTATACTTCTCCAGCAGGCTGCAAAGCTCCTTGCAGATATCCTCACGCAGCACGTCGTATCGTGAAACATTCACCGATATGGGGCAGTGCATACCCATATCCAGCCATTTCCGCTGATATATGCAGACCTTCTCCCACACATATCTGTCAAGCTGATATATCATTCCATGGCGCTCAAGGAAAGGTATGAACTCAGCGGGAGATACATTGCCGTGCTTTGGACTGTGCCACCTTACCAGCGCTTCCGCTCCCACCATCTTATTCTGTGCGTAGTTGCACTGGGGCTGGAAGAATACAGAAAGCTCGTGATTTTTAAGAGCGGACTTGAAGTCCTGTATAAGCTCTGTCTCACGCTTCTGACCGTCCATAAGATCGCTGCTGTAAAAGGCGATATCGCTGCTCTGATAGGTCTTAAGGCTTCTTCTGGCAAGATTTGCCTTATCAACAGCCTCGGATATGCTTATTCTTTCATCAAAAACATATATGCCGCTCTGAAGCTCCAGCTTGTAGTTCACCGACTTCATAACATCGGAATTCAGCACTATCTCGTTGAACCGTTCAAAGCGCCTGCGTATTCTTCCCTCGGGGTCGTCCTTGGGATATTTCGCAAAGAAGCAGAACTGGTCGGCTGCAATGCGGCAGCACGCCTCATCTGGGCACATATATTTTTTAAGCAGCTGTGCTATGGTTATAAGCACCTTGTCGCCCATTTTATAGCTGTAACGCCTGTTGAAAAGGCTGAAAAACTTTACATCCATAACGCAGCAGAAATACGTGACATCTGGATTCTGCTCCATAAGATCCGCCGCACGGTGCTTTAGTGCCGCAAAGTTCGGTATTCCCGTAAGAGGGTCGGTGTAGAGCTTCTCCTCCGCTCCCCTTTCAACGCAGTATGCGTGAATGCACTTGGCTACGGACATTCCCACAAGATTAAGGGTCTCCACCGAGGGAAAATGGTTCCTGATATTATGGAGGCTTATTGTACCGATAAAGTCGCCGTTATAGTGCATAGGGATAAGCAGAATGGAGCGAATGCCGCAGGCTGTCCAGTATTCACGGATACGTGGGTCAAGCTTGTCAGCCGTGGAAACGTCCTCTATGCGCAGATATCTCAGATGAATGGTGGCATCGGATATACTCTTTCTCTCTTCATCGGTAAGAACGGTAGCTATCTGGGTAAAAGGCTCCCCAGACTTTGACCAGCCGGCATTCAGCCTGTTGGGAGTGTAGTCGGTGATGATAGCCCTGTCAGCGCTGAAAAATGTGCCGATTATGGCGCAGATCTTCTTGAAATTATCCTCAATGGGATTTTCGTCCATAAGGCAGCTGAGAACGCTTGTAAGGGCATTTCGGCTGAGAAGATACTCGGTCATGACCTCGTTGCGCCTTGCCTGGGAATTTATGTTTATGCCCGTGTGGAGCATAGCTCTCCTGCCGTTCCAATCGATGTCGATAACTTTCAGAAAGGCTTCGACGCCAAGCATCTCACATTTATGGGTCCAGAAATAATAGTTATCTCTTCTGAGATTTTTTAACGGACAGAACTCGCAGGGGTGATCCTTGCCCTCGATAAATTCATAGCATTTTCTGCCGTGCCAGTCTCCCAGCTTGCTTGTAACGGTATTATCCTTTTTCTGCTGGAAAAGCAACAGCTCATAGGTCTCGGAATCACATATATAAAGCCAGTCCTCGGAATCGGACACTATCTCCTCATCGCCGAAATAATATCCGTAATTTTTAGCAAGACCCGTAAGATCCAAGCGGTCACTGCTGCCTGACATCATATAAGGGTCACCTCCGTTGTTCAAGTAATTTCAAGTCACACTTATTTAACTTATATTATAACAGAACGCATTAAACAGTTCAATAGTTTTTAAATAAGTTTGCCGAATTTGCATATATTTGCTTCTGACGTTTTAGCAATATTGACTATATATTTTAGACAGAGATTCGGCTGAATACGTTTACATATTCTTCTTTTGAACAACAAAAAAATGCCGCACTTGGCATTATATCGCTTTGTGCGGCAGCTCGTTTCTTATTATCCCCACAGCAGCCATGATATCATCGGCATACTTGGGGTTATACTCAACTGTAAGGTCGGGGGGTGATGGCATTTCGGATATTGCGGCAAAGACGTCCTTCCACGGGATAGTTCCGTTATATATGGGCTGATGGCTGTCGGTCATGCCGTCGTTGTCATGAAGATGAAAGCCCTTTATCCTGCTTCCCAGCGTTCTGATAAGGGACGGGATATCCCAGCCGTTCACGTTTGCATGGCCCGTGTCAAGAAGCATACCCCACTTGTCCCCTTTGGAAAGGGCGATGAAATCCTCCTCAGTGACCATAAGGTTATTTTCACGCCATGAGCCTATGTTTTCAAGAAGTATCTTTACGCCGTATGGCTCCGCAAGCCCTGCGGTCATGTTATCTTTGAAAAGACGTAGAAGCCATTTGCGCCGTCCAGCTTGGCAGCCTCATACAGCTCATGGGATATTCCCCGCATTCCGCTTATGTAGAATATCATAAGATATCCCGCCTGCTTCCAGATGAGCATTATGATTATGCCCCAGATAGCAAGCTTGGGGTCGGAAAGCACACGGAGGTTGGGGAAGAAATGTCCCAGCAGACCGTAGCCCGGAGTGTAGATGAAAAGCCAGATATTTGCCACGGCCACCATGGGCAGCACTGTAGGATAGAAGAATGAAAGGCGGGCAAAGGAGCGGCTTAACTTCACCTTTTCGGTAAAGAGAGCCATCATTGCGGAAAGTGCGATGCTCACGGGAACGGTTATCACCGCAATGAGGAGATTGTTTTTAAAGGACTGCACGAAAACTGCGTCCTTTGCAAGGTGAGTGTAGTTATACAGCCCCACGAACTTAGGGGTTATAACTGCCAGTCGGGCTATATAGAAGCCTTTCTGAAATTCTACGGCTTTGAAAAATACATCACCGACCACCTTTGCTGGGGCGACAACAAGCTTCGCAAAGCTCACCGAATGTGTGGAGTAATGTTACTTTTTTCCATATGTCTGAAACTAAAATCCATTGATTTCCCATTGGCAGTGTGATATAATTTAATAAAATCATTGCGCACAAAATATCACACGAAGGGGAAGATATCATGATAAACACTTACATTGCCGCTCTTGCGGCATACGGTCTCAAAACAGGTCTTATCACCGCAGATGACAGAATATTTGCGATAAACTCTATCCTTGCCGCTTTGGGTCTGGACGATTATGAGGAGCCTGAAAATATCCCTGACATGGAGCTTGAAGAGATACTCAAGGGTCTGCTGGACTTTGCCTGCTCGAAGAATATCATTCCCGACAGCATCGCTTACCGTGACCTTTTTGATACAAAGCTCATGGCCTGCCTTACTCCCCGTCCCTCGGAGGTCATTGCAAAGTTCAAGGCTGACTATGCTGTCTCCCCTGTCACCGCTACCGACAATTACTACAAGCTCAGCCGTGACACCGATTATATCCGCCGCTACCGCATTGCAAAGGATATAAAGTGGAAGACTGAGACCGAATACGGTAAGCTTGATATCACCATCAACCTCTCGAAGCCCGAAAAGGACCCCAAGGCAATAGCTGCCGCAAAGAACGCCAAGCAGAGCGGCTATCCCAAGTGCCTGCTGTGTCCCGAGAATGTGGGCTATGCGGGCCGCCTCAATCATCCTGCACGCCAGAACCACAGAATTATCCCTGTAGATATCTGCGGCGAGCCATGGGGCTTCCAGTACTCCCCTTACGTTTACTACAACGAGCACTGCATTCTTTTCAACACCAAGCACACTCCTATGGTCATCGACAAGAAAGCTTTTGAAAAGCTCTTTGACTTTGTAAGCAAATTCCCCCACTATTTCATCGGTTCAAATGCAGATCTGCCTATCGTAGGCGGCTCTATCCTGAGCCATGAGCATTTCCAGGGCGGAAACTACACCTTTGCAATGGCAAAGGCAAATATCGAAAAGGAATACAAGATAAAGGGCTTTGAAGATGTTACAGTGGGAAGAGTAAAGTGGCCCATGTCCGTTATAAGGCTCAGAAGCGCCGACACAGGCAGACTTGTGGAGCTGGCAGACATTATCCTTACCAAGTGGAGAGGCTACACTGATGAGGCTGCTTTCATCTTTGCGGAAACTGACGGCGAGCCTCACAACACCATCACTCCCATTGCCCGCAGGAACGGCGATATGTACGAGCTTGATCTGGTGCTGAGAAACAACATCACCACCGAGGAACACCCTCTGGGCGTATATCATCCTCACGCAGAGCTGCACCACATCAAAAAGGAGAACATCGGTCTTATCGAAGTCATGGGTCTGGCAGTTCTCCCCGCACGTCTTAAAAACGAGATGCAGCAGCTGGCAGATGTGCTTGTGACAAAGGGCGTAAGCGCAGTCCGCAGCGACCCTGTTCTTGAAAAGCACGCCGACTGGGCTGAGGAATTCTGTTCAAGAAGGACTGTCAATGCCGACAACGTTCACGAGGTCATTCGTGACGAGATAGGAAAGGTGTTTGCAAAAGTCCTGGAGCACGCAGGCGTTTACAAGCGCACTCCCGAGGGAGAAGCTGCTTTTGACAGATTTGTTGAATACCTCAACAAGTAAATAACAAAAAAATCCCCTTCGACTTTGACGTACACATCAAAGATCGGAAGGGGTTATTTCTGTCCTTTTAAGAACAGTGAAAATCAAAAAAGGAAAATGGGAAATGATTTTTATACTAATCTTTAATCGTTCTATAGACAAAGCCGACAGATGAAATAAGACCAGTCTAGGAAAGCGACTGCAGGCGGGCTTGTCGCCCGGCAAGGGAGCTTGACGAAGAATGGGCTTATTTCAGCCGAGGATTTGTCTATAGGTTGATTGAGGATTAGTATTAATTAACAAAAGAGTATTGGAATAGGCTATTAAAGATGCTTTTATGAGAGGAAATTACTTGGCAAGATCCTCGCCGAGAGCCTTGCACTTTGCAAGATCTTCATCGGAGGGAGTGAGGTTAACGATAAGTCCCTCGCCGCCAACGATCTCAGCGCCTGCTGCTGTGCAGCGGTCAGCCCAAGTTCTCATCCACTCGCCGTCGCCCCAGTCGTAAGAACCGAAGAGAGCAATCTTCTTGCCGGAGAGCATGCTCTCGATGCCTGTGAAGAAAGGCTCGAACTCATCTTCCTCCAGAACTTCGGAACCCATTGCGGGGCAGCCGAATGCCAGTCTGTCATAATCTGCGATATTGCCGCTGAAATCGGAAACGCTGAACAGCTCTGCGCCTGCGCCCTCTGCAACAGCCTTAGCCATCATTTCGGTATTGCCTGTACCGCTCCAGTAAATAACTGCAATTTTCATTGAAAGATCTCCTTTTATCAAGATATTCTGAGTGCCTGATAGATATCAATGCCCTCATTTAATTTATTGCACAGAAATTTTCTGCACCTTCCGTAATTTGCAAACGTACGCTCCGCCGCTTCCACGTTGCCGTAAACCTTCCAGCAGCCGCAAAGCTTGAAGTTTCCGCCGTTGTTCTCGATAAAGCCTTTGACATCTTCAAAGGGATATCCGAGAAAAACACCTATCTCATGAGGGAAATCCCCATGCTCACATATTCTTTCCGAAAGTCTGTCAAGACATTCATCAAAAGATAAATTCTCGCCGTATCCATAGCCTGCGAGAAGCTGTTTTGCCGTACAGTCGGAAAGCCGTTTTTCCATAAGCTTTTCGCTGTAAAGTAAGATCAGGGCTCTGTTTTTGCAGCAGCACAGCTGCTTTATTTTCAGCCCTCTTGATACCGCCCTGCGGTTGAAAAATTCAAGATGTGCTTCAACATCAAATTCGTCCATAGAAAGTGAAAGCAGACCTGCGCATTTTATTCCCAGCAATGTGGGAGCTGTGTGCATTGCAAGCTTGCGCTCGAATTTCAATTCACGTTCTGACATTTTGGCACCGCCTTTTGTTTGATCGATATGATTAGCTTTTGCTAACTGCACGCTGTAAAAAAATCAGCAGCAGTACTGCTCAAGAATGCTCTTGAGTGCGCTTACACTTGCGCTGTGTATTCTTGCAACGGGAATATCGTGCTTCTGGGACTTCTGATTAACGCTGTTTACCATCTTGTGGGAACAGGTGCTTGTGAAAACGACCATCAGATCGGGTGTGCCAAGCTTATTTTCAAAGTCGGAAGGCATCTGCGTGAAAACCTTTGCCTTGCAGTTATATGACTTACAGATATCCTTGTATCTTGTAGCCATTCTGTCGTTTCCGCCTACTACAACTACGCTCATTTTTATTTTCCTCCTTTATAAAAATTTGATCTATCTTAATTAGCTATCGCTAACTGACTATAGTATATCATATATCTTTTGGTTAGTCAAGGGTAACTTAATAATTTTTTATAGTAATTTTTCCTGTGATATCAAAGGGTAATTCATGCTCTCCGTGAAATAATAATCACATATCCGAATACAAGGAAGTGATAATATGTCAAAGCAGGGAATGAACCGTATCAGCCGCACTCATGTGAAGCCACGCAACGAAGCTGCTGCCGTACCTGAGATACAGGGCAAGGCAAAGCACGGGAACGAAAAGGCAAATCCCATTATTGCAGGAACTCATGCGCCTGCGCTGAAGGTTTACCACTCAGAGCCTCATTCTCACCGATAGTTTTGATATCATAACGCCTTATGATACTTTCTGATATGCTCCTTGAGCTTGTCAAAGGACTGGGCGCTGATATTATGTTCAAGGCGGCAGGCGTCCTCCGCAGCTGTTTTTTCGTCAACACCTATGCCGATGAGCCAGTCTGTAAGCACCGTATGGCGCTCATAAACGCTTTCCGCCGCTTTTCTCCCGTCATCGGTGAAGGTGATATATCCGTTGTCATCAACACGGATAAATCCTCCGTTTTTAAGCAGTCCCACCGCACGGCATACGCTGGGCTTGGTAACGTTCATCTCACGGGCGATATCAACAGAACGCACTTCCCCGTTGCAGTTGCCGAGAACAAGGATAGTTTCAAGATAGTCCTCGCCTGACTGTCCGAGATTGCTCATATATCCGTCTCCTCTCCAATATAGCAAAACAGCCCGGATATGATGTCGGATCATATCCGAGCTATTTTACAGTGTCTCGTATCTATAGTTCTATTGCTTTTATCTCTTTACATTGAATGCAGCCATTCCGGGATAAACTGCACTTGCGCCAAGCTCTTCTTCAATTCTGAGGAGCTGGTTGTACTTTGCAACACGCTCACTTCTGCTGGGTGCGCCTGTCTTGATCTGGCAGGTGTTGAGAGCAACTGCAAGGTCTGCGATTGTTGTATCGGCAGTCTCGCCGGAACGGTGAGAAGAAATTGCAGTGTAGCCTGCCTTGTGAGCCATCTTGATAGCTTCAAGTGTTTCGGAAACAGAACCGATCTGGTTGAGCTTGATAAGGATAGAGTTGCCGCAGCCAAGGCTGATGCCCTTTGCAAGTCTCTCGGTGTTGGTTACGAACAGATCGTCGCCGACCAGCTGTACCTTGCCGCCAAGCTCCTTGGTAAGCTCCTGCCAGCCTTCCCAGTCCTCTTCGTCCAGAGCGTCCTCGATGGAGATGATGGGATACTTTTCAACAAGCTTCTTCCAGTGAGCAATAAGCTCGGAAGATGTGAACTTTGTGCCTGCCTTGGGGAGAATGTATTCGCCCTTCTTGGAACCCTTCCACTCACTGGAAGCAGCGTCCATAGCGATCATAAAATCCTTGCCCGGCTCATAGCCTGCGTTCTTTACAGCTTCGAGAATGTACCGTATAGCTTCTTCATCGCTTCCAAGGTCAGGAGCAAAGCCGCCCTCGTCACCTACGGAAGTAGCAAGGCCCTTGGACTTAAGAAGTGCTGCCAGAGCATGAAATACCTCTGCGCACTGTCTGAGAGCTTCCTTGAAGGAAGGAGCGCCTACGGGCATTATCATGAATTCCTGAACGTCAACGGTATTTGCTGCATGAGCGCCGCCGTTAAGAATGTTCATCATAGGAACGGGAAGTCTGTTGCCGCTTACGCCGCCGAGGAATCTGTAAAGAGGCACACCTATAGCAATGGAAGCTGCTCTTGCAGCCGCAATGGAAACAGCAAGGATAGCATTTGCGCCGAGCTTTGACTTATCCTTTGTGCCGTCAGCGTCGATCATAGCCTTATCAACCGCATATGTATCGGAAGCGTCAATGCCCTTTACAGCGTCGTTGATAACAGTGTTGATGTTCTCAACTGCCTTTGAAACGCCCTTTCCGCCGTATCTGGACTTGTCGCCGTCACGAAGCTCAAGAGCCTCAAACTCACCTGTGGAAGCACCGCTGGGAGCAGTACCTCTGCCGACAGTACCGTCAGCAAGATAAACCTCAGCCTCAACTGTGGGGTTTCCTCTGGAATCAAGGATCTCTCTGCCTATAACCTTTTCAATAGCTGTATAAACCATAGCTTTTACCTCCGTATTATATTTCGCATTATACGTTAGCCTCAGCTAACGTATATATTATATCACGCATATTTGAGTTAGTCAACGCTAATTTAATATCATTTTATTTGAAATTATCTTGATAGATGAAAAAATTTCCACAGTTGTATTTTTTTAGAACCTGTCTTCATAAGAAACGTGTGCGGATTTTCTAGCATAATTTTGTTGCAGAGTAGGCAAAAATCCGCAGGCGGGCTTTCGCCCGGCAAGGATTTTTAACGCAGTCTGCGGCAAAATTTGCCGAAAAGACGTGCGCATATGCTTGTGAAGACGGGTTCTTATATTGATGATGACTACATACAAAAAGCCGTTCTGTTCAAAGGCTCGGACGAGGCATTTTTTAACACAGTGACAGTCAGCAGCAGCTCCATAGACATCTCCCCCTCCATGTGCGAGATAGACTAATTTTGCGATAACCATAATCCGACAGTTATTTCGGGAAAATCAGTCCATAATATAACAGCAAGCATATTATACCTTGTTATAGGAGATGTTGGAACTGATGTATAATCCCGAACTATTGACACGAAAAGCAAACACTATAATAAATAAGGCTTTTCTGCGTGCAGGAAAGCTGGGACACACCTATGTGGGCAGCGAGCATCTGCTCCTTGCCCTTGCCTCGGAAACGGGAAGCACCTCCGCAAGTATCCTGCGCTCCTGCGGTGCTACCGAGGAAAAGATACTGGGGAGAATAATCCGTCTCATCGGCCGTGGAGAGCCGTCGGTGGTTGACAGCGACTCATTTACCCCTGCTGTGGCACGGATCATCTCCGCCGCCTGCCGTAATGCAGGGGCTACCGCCGAAAAGCCTGCGGGCACGGAGCATATCCTCGCCGCAATGCTAAAAGAGGAAAACTGCACCGCCGTAAGCATCATAACGGACATGGGCATAAGCACCGCCTCAGTTCTGGGAACGTGCAGGGGGCTTTCGGGGCTGGATATGAAGTATTTTCCGCCAATCACAAAAGCGCCCACCCTTATAAAGTACGGCAAAGATCTGACCGCTGCGGCTGCGGAAAACAAGTGCGACCCTGTTTTCTGCCGTGACAAAGAAATAGCTCGGGTGATACGCATATTGTCCCGCCGCACAAAAAACAACCCATGCCTTGTGGGAGAAGCCGGCGTGGGCAAGACAGCCGTTGCGGAGGGCGTAGCGGCAGCCATCGTATCGGGAGATGTGCCCGACACCCTGAGGGGAAAGCACATTTTCGCCCTTAACCTTACCTCTATGCTTGCGGGCGCAAAGTACAGGGGCGATTTTGAGGACAGGATAAAGCTCTGCATCGACGAGGTGATCGAAAACGGCAGCATTATCCTTTTTATTGACGAGCTTCACACCATTGTGGGGGCAGGTGCGGCAGAGGGCGCCATTGATGCCGCAAATATCCTGAAGCCCCAGCTTGCCCGTGGAGAGCTACGGATAATCGGCGCCACCACCTTTGACGAATACCGCAAGTTCATCGGCAAGGATTCTGCCCTGGAGCGGCGCTTCCAGCAGGTCATGGTGAGCGAGCCCTCACCCGAGGACGCTGTGAAGATACTGACAGGTCTCTGCCCATGCTACGAAAACTATCATAAGGTGCATATCTCATCAGAAGCGATTCAGGCGGCGGTGGATATGTCCGTTCGGTATGTGAATGACCGCTGCCTGCCAGACAAGGCCATTGACCTTATCGACGAAGCCGCTTCCAAGGTGCATATAAGGAACGGCAAAAAGGGTCTGAACGGTCTTGCGGAGGAGCTTACCGCCCTTATCGACAGAAATATGCCGAGAAAAGGCTCACTTGCGGAGGCTGTCGCATCCGAAAACACAACTCTGCCCACAGTCACAGCCGAGGACATTGCGGAGATACTTTCCGCCGCCACAGGCATTCCCGCCAGCAGGATATCGGAAGATGAGAGCAAGCGGCTCATAGGGCTTGAAGAGGAGCTTCACAAGCGTGTTATCGGGCAGAATGAAGCGGTATCCGCCGTGGCGAACGCAGTCCGCCGAAGCAGGGCGGGGCTGAGAGACCCAAAGCGTCCCGTAGGCTCATTTATATTCTCGGGCCCGTCGGGAGTGGGAAAGACCGAGCTTGCCAAAGCCCTTGCCGCCAGTCTTTTTGACAGCGAAAAGGCGCTTATCCGCTTTGATATGTCCGAATATATGGAAAAGCACAGCGTTTCACGGCTCATCGGCTCTCCCCCGGGATATGTGGGCTATGACGAGGGCGGTCAGCTGACTGAGCAGGTGCGCCGCAGACCCTATTCCGTCATACTTTTTGACGAGATCGAAAAGGCCCACCCAGATGTTTCAAACATTCTCCTGCAGATACTGGAGGACGGCATTCTCACCGACAGTCAGGGACGGCGGATATCCTTTGCAAATACAGTGATAATCCTTACCTCAAACATCGGCGCAAAGGAGCTGACGGACAAAAGCTCCCTTGGCTTCGGCAGCAGCGAAATGACAGCTGCGGAGGAAAACAAGCGCATAAAAGCTGAGGTCACAAAGGATCTGAAAAAGTTTTTCCGTCCCGAAATGCTTGGGCGCATTGACGAGACCATCGTATTCGGCAAGCTGGACGGAAACGAGACGGAAAGCCTTGCACGGAAGCTACTTGACGAGCTGAGAACACGTGCGCTTGCCATGGATATCTCCGTTGAATTTGCCCCCGAAGCGGTGACGAAGCTCATAAGCTGCGGCGAGAACGGAAAGCGTCCCGAAGCCCGTGCCCTGCGGCACATCATCACCGAGCAGATAGAAAATCTTCTCAGCATGAAGCTTATCGGCGGAGAAATATGCAAGGGCGACAACGTTATCCTCACAGCCGATGAAAACGGCTTCCGCTTTGCCTCCGACCAGAAGGTATAATACACCGACACAGCGCATATATATGACCAAAGCACACGAAAGGTGGTCATAAATTTGCCTAATGTCTTTTTAAGCCCCTCGACTCAGGAGTGGAACAAGTACGCCACGGAGGGCAACGAGGAACAGTATATGAATCTGCTTGCCGACCTGATGGAGCCCTATCTGCTGTCATCGGGCATAAGCTTTACACGGAACGATCCTGCAAGGAACGTTAACGGAGCGATACAGGACTCCAACAACGGCTGGCATGACGTTCATCTGGCGCTGCATACCAATGCGGGGGGCGGTCAGTATGCCAATGTTACACGGGGCGTTGAGATATACTACTCCCCCTACTCCGAGTACAGCAGGCGGCTTGCAACCATTATCGCAAACAATATGGAGACTATTTATCCTATCCCCGCCAAGGTGTCGGCGATACCCACCACATCTCTTGCGGAGGTGACAAGGACAAAGGCAGTGGCGGTGCTGGCTGAGCTGGGCTATCACGACAATTTTGAGGACGAAGCGTGGCTGAAAAACAATCTGGAGACCATTGCCCGCACACTGGTGCAGTCATTATGCGATTATTTCGGCATACCCTTTGTGGAGCCCGGACCTGTGAGAACGGGAGTAGCCGCAACTGACGGCTCCAACCTTAATATCCGCTGCTATCCCTCAACGGAATCCTACATTGTGGGAAAGATACCTGACGGCGGTCATGTAAATATTTACGGTGAATCCGGAAACTGGTACATTGTTAAATACGGTGACACAACGGGATATGCGGCAAAGGATTTTATAACGCTGACATAAAATAAAGCGGAGCATTCCATTTTACTGAAATGCTCCGCTTTTGTTTATTTATCCTTAAAATGCTGAACTATCAGATATACCGCTCCCGCAATTATCAATATGACTGCGCATATCACTATGGGGATATATCCGATGTTTTCTTCCGTAAGAAAGCTCATATCACGCCTCGAACTTAAAGGACTTGAAGTCAAAGTCGCTGCCGGGGAGGAATGCAAACGCTACCTTGCACTTGCCGCTTATTCCTTCAAGAGCAAACTCTCTGGGAGTGTATTCATCTGCACCCTTGAACTCGGCAAGAACACGCTTTTCGGTGTCGCCTGTGAAGATAACGTGGATACTGTTGAGGGGCAGGTGGGACTTACCTGTAATGATTATCTTTGTGGGCTGCTTCTCGCTGAAATCAAACTCGCCGAAATTCAGCATAACGTTGTTGCCTATTCCTGTAACTGCGTCAGGCTCGGCGGTAAACTTGTCGCCGTAAACGCTCTCATTGTCCGCAGCGTTTATCTCGCCGAACTCCTTGTCGGGCTTCCGGAATACAAAGCCCTGAACGTTGTAGCCGTCATCGGACTCCATTACAAAGGTGTGCATACCCTTGAGCACCTTATTGAGCTTGAAGGTGTTGGGGATATAGGTGAGCCACTGGGGAGGCTCATGGTAGCTGAACTCGCCTATCATCTCGCCGCCCTCGCCGGGGATACCGTCATAGAAGCGGATCTTTACGGGTGTGGTGCAGTTTGCGAAGATGGGCACTGTTACAGTGTCGCTTCCTATGCTGCCGAAGTCAACGTTCTCGAAGCCAAACCAGCTGTTTTCATTTGCAAAGCCTGCGCCTCTTTCGATGCCGTTGCTGATGTTATCGGTCTGAACGGTGTGAAGTCCGCCAAGTACAAGCTCATAGGGATTGAAGGAAGCTGCGCCCAGTCCCTCGCCTGTGAGCTTCAGGGCGGTAAGGATATGGTACTTCTCTGTGCCGTTCTTGCAGAGCGCTCTCAGGAAGAACTCGCCGTCGCCCTTGCAGCGAACTGTAATCTCGCCGTTTTCAACGGAAACTATCTCGGCGATATTGGACTTAATGCCGAGAACTGTTGTGATCCTAAACTCAATATCATTTGCGTAGGTCGCATTTGCGGGATATACCTTTGTTCTGAACTTCATCTCCTTGCAGTCGGGAGTGAATGTTCTGGAGTCGCTTACAAATTCTATCTTGCGGACAGGAATGTCGATAGTCTCATCGGGGCACTCGGCATTTCTGTGAGTGTTCTCTTCCATTGCAGAGATGCCGCTTACCTTGTCAGCCTGAACAGCCTTGAGGGTAACTGTGCTGTCGGGGAGAGAGGGAGAGGTTACCTTGACGGTGATATCCCCTGCTTCCTCCTTGGCTGCGATTATTGCAATAAGCTTGCCTGAGAAAAGTCTGCGGGAGGTTCCCTTGTACTGCTCGTAATCGGTGGAGTCGCCGTTGTCCAGTCCCACAAGTCTGCCTGCGCCGCTTACCTCAACGAAAACACGGTTGTTGGCATTTGCAACGTGGTTGCCCTCTGCGTCGAATGCGGATATCTCAACAAATGCAAGGTCGGTGCCGTCTGCCTTGACAGTATCATTTTCGGGGATAAGGCGTATCTCAGCGGTATCGCCGAAGGAGCGCTGAACATCACGTGCGATCTCATTGCCGCTCTCGTCGTAAGCAATCGCCAGCAGCTCGCCCTTGGTGTATTTTGCAATGGTGTTGAGGGTAAGCTCCATGCCCTTTACATGGTCGATATCCTTTTCGGCAATTTTTTCACCGTTGAGGAAAAGCTCAACTCTGGGGGCGTTGGTGGTAACTCTTATATCGATTTCCTGACCCTCGATGAAATCCCAGTAAGGGAAGATATGAACGAAAGGAGACTTCTTATAATCTGTCCACTCGGCACGGAAGATATATGCGCTGTCCTTGGGGAAGCCTGCGGTATCTATCTGACCAAAGTAGCTGTTCTTTGTATCGTATGGAGTAGGCTCACCGATGTAGTCAAAGCCTGTCCAGATGAACTGACCTGCGCAGAACTTGGCGTCACGGTCGGGAATGATGCACGCCTCGGTGTTCTTTGCAGCCCAGCCTGTGGTGCTGTTGCCAAGGGCGGAGCACTGCTCGTCATCATCGGAGAGGACGGACTGTGCAAGGGGGAAGTGATATACGCCACGGCTCTGCACAACGGAGGAGGTCTCACTGCCGTAGATCATCCAGTCGGGGTGCTTTTCGTGCTGCTCATGGTAAAGTCTCTCGGCATAGTTGTAGCCTGCCAGCTTTACGATATCCGCACACTTCTGTGCGCCCTCCCACTGCATGAAGTTGGAGCCGATGGTAACATATCCGTTTGCTCTGTAATCATGCTCACGGACAAGTCCCAGCAGCCATGAAGCTATCTCCTGACCTCTTTCGTCAGCGTGGGTGTCATATATTTCGTTTCCTATGCTCCAGCCGATAACTGAGGGGTGGTTTCGGTCACGGCGTACCCATGAAGCAACATCTGTGGGAGCCCACTCGTGGAAAAATCCTGCATAGTCATAGTCGGTCTTGTGTCTCTCCCACATATCAAAGCCCTCGGAGAGAATGAGGAAGCCCATTTCATCTGCCAGCTCCATAAGCTCAACAGCGGGCATATTGTGGCTGGTTCTTATAGCGTTGATGCCCATAACTCTGAGCTTTTTCAGCTTTCTTACGATAGCCGCACGGTTAACGGCAGCACCAAGTGAGCCAAGGTCATGGTGCTCGCAGCAGCCGTGGAGCTTTACATGCCTGTCGTTAAGAAAGAAGCCCTTGTCAGTGGTGAACTCAGCCTTGCGGAAGCCGAAGCGGTTCTTTACGGTCTGTATGGTCTCGCCGTTCTTTACAAGCTCTGTTACCATGGTGTAAAGGTGAGGATCGTCGATATCCCACAGCACGGGCTTGTCAACGTGCATTGTTATGGTATTTACGGAGTAGTTCACCTTGTCGCTGCGGATAGCCTCGGGGATACGTGTCCTGTCATATGCGCAGCAGGGATATTCGGAAGAACATACTGCATTGTCGCCATCATAAACGGTCTCTCTTATTGAAAGCCCCTCGACGGTAACGCCTACGGGGCGAACTGCCTCGGCGGAAACTGTAACATTGCCCTCAATATCGGCGGAGATATAAACACCGTCACTTGTGATATGGCAGTCGGGGTAATTTCTCATCCATACACGGCGGTAAATTCCTGCGCCCGAGTACCATCTGGAGTTGGGGCAGCGGTAATCAACACGAACGGTTATCTCGTTCTCGCCGTCACGGAGCAGGTCAGTAATGTCAAACTCGAATGTGGAATAGCCGTACTTCCACTCCCCTGCCAGTTCGCCGTTAACGTAGGTCTTGCTGTCCATATAAACGCCCTCGAAGCGAATGGAGGTGCGAACGCCGTCAAGCTTTTCATAGCTGAACTTTTTTCTGTACCAGCCTGTGGAGGTCTCGTAAAGATTTCTTGTTTCATAGATCATCCAGTCGTGGGGAATATCCACTCTTGTCCATTTAAGGTCAGAGGAATACTCGGTATCAATGGGATTTTTTGAAAATTCCCAGCCGTCACAGAAAAGATGATCTTTTGAGATTTCGTTGAGATTCATATTGATTTTTCCTTCCATATATATTATAATTTACTATGTAAAAATTTTAAACCAAAGGACGTGCGGACATGGACGAAGCCATTTACCCCATAGCCAAGAACCCTAACAAGTCGCTGCTGACTGCCGCAGGAGTGGGCTGGTGCGACCTGCAATATCACTGCATACGCAAGGACGGATACCCTCAGCCCCAGATAAACTACTGCACCGAGGGCAAAGGCGTTCTTGTCACAGAGGGAAAAAACACGGAGATAACAAAGGGAATGTCGTTTTTTCTCCCTGCCGATGTGCCACACGAATACTACGCTTTAGGCGATGTGTGGTCGCTTGAATGGGTAACATTTTCAGGCTGCGGCTGCGCTGCACTGCTGGAGCAGTTCGGGCTGAAAAACGCCGTCACCGCATTCCATGAGGATCCAAGCGAAATGGAGCGTGCATGGCAGTCCATCTACACCATTCTTAAGCGCAATAACGAAAACGCCTCTCTCCGTGCGGATTCCTATATGTACCGATTTCTTACCGAATACCAGATAAGCCGCATGAAGCCTGCGGGAACACCCTCGGAATTTTCCGCTTTCAAACTGGCGGAGGAATACATCTCCGCTCATCTGTCGGAAGAGATAGCCATGGAGGATATCGCCGCTGCCGCAGGAGTTTCCCCCCAGTACCTGTGCCGAATTTTCAAGCGCAAGACCGATATGCGGCCATTCCAGTACATCAACTGCCGCCGGCTTTCCTATGCAAAGCAGCTGCTCACCAAGGGAAACATGACCGTTTCTCAGGTGTCGGAGGCGGTGGGATATCACGATGCCAGTTATTTCTGCAAGCTGTTCCGTGCCCAGGAGGGGGTTTCTCCGAAAAAGTTTATGTCCTCGTGAAAAATTTTGTATGATTTAACTGAATTATACCGCAAAATCCACACTTTGTCAATATAAGCTTTTTCGCCCAGGAGGGAAAATATAAATATTTGAAACTGATTTATACTAATCTTCAATCGTTCTGTAGATAAAACCCACAGATAGAATAAGACCAGTCTAGGAAAGCGACTGCAGGCGGGCTTGCCGCCCGACAAGGGAGCTTGACGACGAATGGGCTTATTCTATCCGAGGATTTGTCTATAGGTTGATTGAAGATTAGTATTACACATAAAAAAATCCGACCTGAAACGCAAACAAATCAAGTTGCGTTTCAGGTCGGTCATTTTTATAATTCTTATGCCTTTTTCTTCTGAGCAGGCTTGGTGCCTGTGGCGATAAGGGGCTTTGCGCCTTCTGTTACGCACGCCTCAGTGATAGTCACCTTGACAATATTCTCATCGGAAGGAGCTGTGAACATGGTATCCTGTAAAAGTCCTTCAACGATAGCTCTGAGGCCTCTTGCGCCTGTTTTCTGCTTGATAGCCTTTTCTGCAATGGCAGTAAGTGCGGCATCATCAAACACAAGCTCAATGCCGTCAAGCTCGAACAGCTTCTGATACTGCTTTACCAGAGCGTTCTTAGGCTCGCTGAGTATTCTTACAAGGGCAGCTTCGTCCAGCTCGTCAAGCACTGTGATAACAGGAAGACGGCCCACCAGCTCGGGAACCATGCCGAACTTTACCAGGTCCTGAGGAGTAACGTCCTTGAAGATGTTTACTTCCTTTTCGGACTTGCTTCTTACATCTGCGCCGAAGCCCAGTGTAGAGGAATCAATTCTCTTCTTGATAGTCTGCTCCAGTCCGTCAAACGCACCGCCGCAGATGAAGAGGATATTCTTTGTATTGATGTGCAGGCACTCCTGATAAGGGTTCTTTCTGCCGCCCTGAGGAGGAACGTTGGAAACTGTACCCTCGATTATCTTGAGCAGAGCCTGCTGAACGCCCTCACCGCTTACATCACGGGTGATGGACATATTCTCCGACTTTCTTGCGATCTTGTCGATCTCATCGATATAAACGATGCCTCTCTCGGCAGCCTGGATATCATAATCAGCCGCCTGAATAAGTCTGAGAAGCACGTTCTCAACGTCATCGCCAACGTAACCTGCCTCGGTAAGGGTGGTCGCATCGGCTATTGCAAAGGGAACGTCAAGTATCTTTGCAAGGGTCTGAGCAAGCAGTGTCTTACCGACACCTGTGGGGCCCAGAAGGATAACGTTTGACTTCTGAAGCTCAACAGCGTTGTCGTCCTTGTCGGAAAGGCTGTTTATTCTCTTGTAATGGTTATACACCGCAACGGCAAGAGCTATCTTTGCAGCGTCCTGACCGATGATGTATTCGTCCATGATCTTCTTTATTTCAAGGGGCTTTTTAAGGCTGAGAGCCTTGGAAGGCTTGCCGAACTTTTCAAGATGATCGGGAGACGGAACATATCCGAGTGCCTCATTATTCATGAGCATTTCATAGCAGTAAATAATGCACTCGTCGCAGATGTTTGCGTTGCCTGCTGAAAAGAGGTTCTGAACCTCAGGCTCAGTCTTGCCGCAAAAGCTGCATCTTTTAAAGTTTCTGTCTGCGGGCATCCGTATCAATCCTTTCATAGGGGTTTTAAAATAAAGCTCCGCTGCCCATACGGACATTTCCGTAAAGACGGCGGAGCTATCTCTCTTATCTTTATCTGTGCTCGATGACCTTGTCGATAAGACCGTATTCCATTGCTTCCTGAGCAGTGAGATAATTATCTCTCTCAGTATCACGCTCGATAACATCAAGAGGCTTTCCTGTATTCTTGGAAAGTATCTCATTCAGCTTGTTTCTGGTATAAACCATGTGGTCTGAATGGATCTTGATATCGGTGCACTGACCTGAAATTCCGCCGCCTGCAATGAGAGGCTGGTGGATAAGGATCTCAGAGTTGGGAAGAGCAAGTCTCTTGCCCTTGGTTCCTGATGAAAGCAGGAATGCGCCCATCGAAGCTGCCATACCCATACAAATGGTTGACACATCGCACTTGATATACTGCATGGTGTCATATATTGCCATACCAGCAGTAATGACGCCGCCGGGGCTGTTGATGTAGAAGGAGATGTCCTTTTCGGGATCCTGTCCCTCAAGGAACAGCATCTGAGCAATAACGAGGCTGGCTGTGGTGTTATTTACTTCCTCAGACAGAATGATTATTCTGTCATTCAAAAGGCGGGAGTAGATATCCATGCTGCGCTCGCCGCGGTTGGTCTGCTCTACTACATATGGTACTAAACTCATTAACTATACCTCCACTAAATAACGAAACCCCAATACGTCAAATTCAAATTACCCCGTAGATTACTTGATTACAGCCTTTTCCTTTACGAGCTTGGAAGCTGCTGTAACAACCATGTCAGTCTTGAGAGTCTCAGGACTAACAACATTCATGAGCTGCTCAACGGGAACCTTGTAGGTCTCGGACATCTTCTTGAGCTCCTCAAGAACTTCATCGTCGCTTACGGTGAGGTTCTCAAGCTGAGCGATCTTCTCGAGAGCCAGTCTGAGCTTAACGGTCTTCTGAGCCTGCTCCTCGAAGGTCTTTCTGAAAGCCGCCTTATCCATGCCAACGAAGGAGAGGTACATATCAAGGTCAAGTCCCTGCTGGGAAAGTCTGATCTCGAAATCTCTTACCATATCGTCGATCTTGTGCTCGAACATAACCTGAGGGATCTCAGCCTTCATGTTTGCAAGAATTGTATCATAGATCTTGTTTTCAACTTCTGCGTCGGCAGCCTTCTCAGCGTTGTCCTCAAGCTTCTTCTTGATATCAGCCTTCAGCTCGTCGAGAGTGTCGAACTCGGAAGTATCCTTTGCGAAATCGTCATCGAGGTCGGGAAGCTCAGTCTTCTTGATCTCGTGGAGCTTGATCTTGAACTCAGCGGGCTTGCCTGCAAGCTCTTCCATCTGATAGTTCTCGGGGAATGTTACGTTGATGGTGAACTCCTCATCGGTGTTCTTGCCAACGATCTGCTCCTCAAAGCCGGGGATAAACTGACCGGAGCCGATCTTAAGCTCGAAGCCGTCTTCCTTGCCGCCGTCGAATGCCTTGCCGTCCATGAAGCCCTCAAAGTCGATAACAACGGTATCGCCGTTCTCAACTGCTCTGTCCTCAACGGTAACGAGTCTGCCGTTCTTTTCCTGCATAGCCTTGAGCTGCTTTTCAACATCCTCATCGGTTACAGTCTTGGCAGGCTTTTCAACTTCTATACCCATATAGTCGGAAATTTCAACCTCGGGCTTGGTGATGCACTTTACCTTGAAAGAAACGCCGTTCTCCTTGGAAAGAGCGGTAACGTCGATCTCGGGTCTGTCAACGAGAGTAAGCTTAGCCTCGTCGATAGCGCCGCCAACGATCTCGGGAACCATAGCATTTACAGCATCATCATAGAAGCAGCTCTCGCCGTAGAGATTTTCGATCATCTTACGGGTAGCCTTGCCCTTTCTGAATCCGGGAACGTTGATCTTATTCTTAGCCTTTAAGTAAGCGGCCTGAACGGCAGCCTCAAATTCCTCAGCGGAAGCCTCAATTTCAAGTTCATATGTGTTTGTTTCGATTTTATTTGTAGATTTTAAGCTCATTTACAACATCCTCCATTTTAATACAAAGCATATAAAAAGATTATACCATACAAAATTTAATAAAGCTATAGCAAATATGCAATTTCTGCATTTTGCACAAATTATAATATTCTCACAGGGCAAAACTGCACATAATCAGCGGATACAAGGCGAAAATCAATGCCGTCACGCTCACCGCACACGGCGTACTGATGGGCTCTGCCATGAACATGGCCGTAATAGCACTTTTTTATATTGTGCCTGTACATCACGTCCAGTATGTCGTAATTGTACTCCGTGCCGTATATGGGCGGGTAGTGCAGGAACACGATAGGCTCCAGCCCTGCCGCCTCAGCCGAGCAGAGGGACGTTTCCAGCCTGCCCGCTTCCCTTGCAAGCACCTTGGCATCGGCAGGCTCGCTGTTATCGTTTATCCAGCCTCTTGTGCCGCAGATACCGTATTTATCATATGCAAAATGATTGTTGTGCAGAATTTTTATGCTGTCAAAACCGTTTTCTTCAAGGAATCGGTTCATCTTGGCATAAGTGTTCCACCAGTAATCGTGGTTGCCCTTGGAAATTATCTTTGTGCCCTTTAATTTATGTATGAAGTCAAAATCGGGAAGCGCTTCCCTGAAATTCATCGCCCATGATATATCCCCGGGAATTACCACCGTATCCTCGGGGGACACGGTCTTTTCCCAGTTTTCCGAGATGCGCTCCACGTAATTCTCCCAGCCTCCGAATTTATCCATCGGCTTGTTTACGGCAAAGGAAAGGTGCAGATCACCCATTGTAAAAAGCGCCATTTCATCCTCCTCTGCTGCGTTCGTTCAATATCAAAGGGAAAGGGACTTGAGAACGAAATCCTTCATCTCATCTCTTCCGATAGCTCCTGTGAAGCGGATAGGCTTGTTCTTCAGCTCTGCAAGAGACTTGGGAACATCATAGCCGGAAACCTCGTGGAGACGCTCAACCTTGTCGAACTCGTCCATATCGGAAACCTTGCCCTCTATTGCTTCAAGAACAGCTGTGCTGAACTTGTAGGGGCTTGCGGTGGAAGCGATAACAGTCTTGGTGTTGTCGCCGGTAGCCTTCTTGTAATCCTCGTAAACCTTTACTGCAACAGCGGTGTGGGTATCGAGAGTGTAGGAATACTTGTCGTAGATCTCCTTGATGACAGCCTTGGTCTGAGCGTCGTCGCAGAAGCCTGCCGCAAAGTCAGCCTTGAGCTTTGCCTTAACGTCGTCGTTTACCTCATATCTGCCCTCGGAAGCCAGCTTGCCGAACCACTCTCTTATCTGAGCGTCATTTTCGCCGCAGAGAATGTAGAGAAGTCTTTCAAGGTTGGAGGAGATAAGGATATCCATTGAGGGAGAAACAGTGGTGATGAACTTTCTGTTTCTGTCGTAGATACCTGTATTTATAAAGTCGGTAAGAACGTTGTTTGCGTTGGAAGCGCAGATGAGCTTGTTGACGGGCATACCCATGTGCTTTGCATAGTAAGCTGCAAGGATATTTCCGAAGTTTCCTGTGGGAACGACAATATTGATCTTGTCTCCTGCCTTGATCTGCTCATCCTTTACCAGCTCTGCATAGGTGGAGATGTAGTAGATTATCTGAGGTGCAAGTCTGCCCCAGTTGATGGAGTTTGCGGAGGAGAACATCATGCCGCCGTCTGCAAGCTTCTGCTTGATCTCTTCATTGGTGAAGATAGCCTTTACGCCGTTCTGGCAGTCATCGAAATTGCCGTTGAGAGCGCATACGGTAACGTTGTTTCCGTCCTGAGTAGCCATCTGACGCTTCTGCATAGCGGATACGCCGTCCTGAGGATAGAATACCATGATGGAGGTACCCTCAACATCGGCAAAGCCCTCGAGAGCAGCCTTTCCTGTATCGCCCGAAGTAGCAACAAGGATAACTACCTTCTTGTTCATCTTTATCTTCTTGAGAGATGTAGTGAGAAGATAAGGAAGGATCTGGAGAGCCATATCCTTGAATGCGCAGGTGGGGCCGTGCCACAGCTCAAGAACATATGTACCGTCAAAAAGATGGGATATCTCAGCGATATCTGCGGAAGCAAAGTTCTTGTCGTTGTAAGCGCTTTCGGTGCAGTACTTAAGCTCAGCATCGGTAAAGTCGGTAAGGAACTTGCTGAAAACAACAGCTGCTCTCTCAGCATAGCTCATATCGCCAAGCTTTACGATCTCGTCCATTGACATCTGAGGAATTTCGGAGGGCACAAAAAGTCCGCCGTCTGCGGAAATTCCCTGAACAATAGCTTCGGCGGAGCTGATGCTTACGCCGCTGTTTCTTGTGCTTTTGTAAAACATTTTATCACCTTTTTCTTCGGGATATCCCGATAATTTTTATTATTGAAGCGGCGTCCGCCGCAGATATGCTTTTTAGGCTTTTAAAGAGAAGAATCACTTTCGGCACAGAAAGCATTGTCAAAATATTTAAGTCCCACAGCCCTGCCCTCCCTGACAGTCACCTCGGCAACGTCAAATCTGGGCTGCATTTCGTGAGGATATCTGTAGGAATACTCCTGAGCGGCACGGATAATAAGGCTCCGCTTCCTGACATTCACCGCCTGAGCGCCATGCTCAAAAGCGCTGATGTCACGGGTCTTAACCTCAACAAAAGCGATAATGCCGTCCTTTGAGGCGATGATATCTATCTCCCCGCCCTTTATGCGGAAGTTCCTGCGGAGTATCTCATAGCCCGACCTTTTCAGATAATAGGCTGTAAGCTCCTCCCCCAGCTTTCCTATCTCACTTCTGCTTTGCTGCATAGTATTTTTTCAGGAAAGACATACGGTGCACGGGAGACGGACCGTATTTGTCCAGCATCTCATAATGGAGCTTTGTGCCGTAGCCCTTGTGGCGTTCAAACTGCCACTGAGGGTACTGCTCGGCGATATCCTTCATGTACCTGTCACGGGCAGTCTTTGCCAGAACGGAAGCGGCGGCAATGCTGGCAGACGTTCCGTCTCCCTTTACCACAGCCTCCCCCGCAATGCCCAGGGGCGGGAACTTGTTGCCGTCAGCCAGAGCGTAATCAGGCTTTATGTCAAGCCCCTCATATGCCCTTTTCATGGCAAGCATGGCGGCATTCAGGATATTCAGCTCCTCTATCTCCTCCACAGAGGCGGTAGCGATGCAGAACACCTTAGCTTTGTTGATTATCTCGTCAAAGAGCAGCTCACGCTTTTTCTCCGTAAGCTTCTTGCTGTCGTTGAGACCTTCTATGCACACGCCGTCATCAAAAACCACAGCCGCCGCATAAACATCTCCCGCAAGAGGTCCTCTGCCTGCTTCATCAAGCCCGCAGAATATGGGGTGGAGCGTTCTTATCTCCTTGTCATATTCAAATAACTGCTGAGTTTCCATATCAGTCACCAAAATCCGCAGGGGTCTCGAGGGTAATGCGTCCCAGCTTTCCGCCTCTGAACTCGTCCAGAACGGCAGCTGCGGCTCTCTCGGTATTTATCTCACCGCCTGAGATGAGCATTCCTCTTGCCTTGCCGACTCTCATAAGAAGCTCGTAGCCGTTTATACAGCCCATAGCCTCACCGCTTTCGACCATTTCGTCCTCTTCGGGAGTGTCAAGCTTTATCTTGTAGCGCTCCGTCAGGCTGTCGGGAGCTATCTCCCTGAGCTTTATCAGAAGTCTGCACGCCAGCAGCTCAGTATCCACAACATCGTCCTTGACAGCGCCTGTGAACGCCAGCTTTTCGCCTACGGACATATCCTCGAACTTAGGCCAGAGAACACCGGGCATATCCAGCAGCTCGATATCGTTATCCAGCATTACCCACTGCTTTTCACGGGTAACGCCGGGGCGATCCTCCACCTTGGCTTTTTTCTGCCCTGCCATGCGGTTGATGAACGAGGATTTCCCCACGTTGGGGATACCCACCACCATCAGGTGCAGCACCTTGCCTGCCATGCCCTTTGCGGTATTCTTTGCAATAAGATCAGCCAGAACTTCACGCACTGCGGGGACAAATCTGTTAAGACCCTTTCCGGTGCGGCAGTCGGCAGCTATCGCCATAATGCCCTGCCTGCGGAAATAGTCTATCCACTGGGAAGTGACCTTCTCATCGGCAGCATCGCACTTGTTCATCACGATGATCCTGGGCTTGCCTGCGGTAAGGACATTTATATCGGGGTTTCGGCTTGACATTGGAACTCGTGTGTCGATGACCTCGACCACTGCATCAACCAAAGGCAGACACTTTTCCATCATGCGCTTTGTTTTGGTCATGTGACCGGGGAACCACTGTATTGACGGTATCTCGTTCATCTGCCTCACTCCTTAAAACCGTTTTAAACTAAAAGAGGAAAGCAGATGAAAGGCGATTGTCTTTCCGTCTGACTTTCCTCCAAAATCTTTATAAGTACACTCAGCTGACCGTACCTATTCTGTCAAAGGGCCAGATCCTGAACACTACCTTGCCCATGATCTCGTCCTCAGGAACAAGACCCACGGCAGCGCTTCGGCTGTCAAGGGAGTTCATTCTGTTGTCGCCCATTACAAAATAGTAGCCGTCGGGGATAGTCAAAGGATAAACCTGACCGTCCTCATCACGCTTGGTAAGGTCGTTGATGTAAGGTTCATCAAGAACTTCACCGTTTACGGTAACAGCGCCTGTATCAAAGTTGATATCAATAGTATCGCCGCCCTCTGCAATAACTCTCTTTACGATAGGCTTGCCGAGGTTGGAGCTGTCAACTATAACGATATCGCCCTTTTCGGGTGTATAGAAAAGATGGTGAACTATGAGCTTCTCTCCGTTCTGAAGAGTAGGCACCATAGATTCGCCGTCAACGTTTGCCTGTCTGAGCAGGAACGTAAAGATAAGGATAACCGCAAAGAATGCGAAAATTATGGTCTCGACCCACTCGAGGAATTCCTCATAGGGAGTACCGTTTTCCTTGTTTTTGTCTGCGTCCAGCGCTTCGTAATTTATCTGATACTTAGCCATAGCTGCTCATTCCTTTCGTTGATATCCTCAGACGTGTACATTCCCAAACAGCAAAAAAGGGACTTGCAATAAGCCCCCAAACAACCGATAAAAGCATATTATACAGAGCGGGCAAGCTCAAACAAGCCCACTCTGCACTGCTTTTTCAGGTTAATTGAAAGGAGTCTTATTCCTTTCATCATATAAAGATACTGCGCAGCAGGATTACTGAATGTTCTCCTTGACCTTGGCAGCCTTGCCGACTCTGTCTCTGAGGTAGTAAAGCTTGCTTCTTCTAACCTTACCGTGTCTAACGACCTCAACCTTGTCAACAACGGGAGAATGTACAGGGAAAACTCTCTCAATGCCGCAGCCGTGAGCTACACGTCTAACGGTAAAGGTCTCCTGGATGCCGCCGTGTCTCTTAGCGATAACGGTGCCCTCGAAAACCTGGATTCTGTACTTCTGGCCTTCCTTGATTCTTACGTGTACCTTTACAGTGTCGCCCACTTCAAAAGCGGGAACTTCGCTCTTCATGCTGGATTCGCTGATAAGCTTTAATGCGTCCATTTTAATATCCTCCTAAATCTTCAAGACATTCTTACCCCGTTTGTTACCCCGCCAATGGCGCACGGCGGGACAGAGCAGCGGACTGTCCTTTTAATGTTGCGGAAAACCGCAGCACTAATCTCGCCTTTTCCTCCCGAGGGCATACTTCGGCGGATTTTAAATGCTTATTTATTTTAACACATTTATTCTTAGATTTCAAGTGTTTTTGCTCACAAATAAAATTTCGTCCGATTATTCAAATGCAGAACCATCTGCGCACAATATATTTGTGCGTTTTGCACATATAAGCTCTGCCTTAACGTTATTTTCGGCACAGTATGCCGCAAATGCGTCGGTAAAGATAGCCGCATTAAGGTTGAGCTCCAGCCCCGCAGGCAGCCTTATATCAACATACACGCTGTCGCCCTCCGAAACGCCTTTTATCTCCACATACGGCTTGATATCAACAGTTATCATACCCTTTTTCTTGGAGCGCTTTTCCACTTCTATCTTTTCCTGCGCCATAAAGCTGTCAAGGGCAGCCTTTACATCAACCATGCTGCCGCTGTAGGTCAGGGTATATTCCGCAAAGCCTATCTCCTTGTTGAGATGAACGGGTGCAGCCGCTCCCACAGCGCAAAGCCCCTCGGGAAGCTCGCCGTTCAGCCTGCTGACTATCTCCTCAAAGGAAATATCCTCCACGATGTAAAAGTCCATCGGCTCCATTGTGCCCTCAACGCCCAGCGACAGGGCAAGGGGGAAGTTCAGGTATATTCTTGGATTGAAGCCCTCAGAATACCACACAGGCAGTTCCGACCTTTTCAGTGCCCTCTGCATTGCTCTGAGCAGGTCAAGGTGAGATATATATACCGCTCTCCCCTTTTTCTCAAAGAACACACGCACGGGCTTCTTGTTTGCAAGCGGCTCACCGTGAGGCACTTCGGCTGTTGCCTGAGCAGGCACAGGGCTTGTGAGAGCACCGCTCTTTTCATCGGCAAAGCATTCTTTTCCCGCAGCCTTGTTCACGCCGCAGCCCGAGCAGCCCTCACGGCAGTTTCTCGTCGCAATACCCTCGTGAGCCTTTTTGTTCTCACGGATAAGGAACTCCTTTGTGACCATATAGTCAAGATGCTCCCAGGGCATCTGCTCATCATATGCGGAGCCACGGTGGGAATAGAACTCAATGTCGGTATTCGTATCGGCAAACGCCTGCATCCACGCATCGAAGTTATAAAGCTCGTCCCAGCCGTCAAACTTGCAGCCCAGCTCCCATGCACGCTTTATTACCGCTCCCTGCCGCCTGTCGCCCTTGGCAAGAGCCGCTTCAAGAACGCTTATCTTGTAATTATGGTAGCTTACGTTGATGTATCGCTTGCCCTTTACGCAGTCAAGCAGCAGCTTCTGGCGGCGGTTTATCTCGTCAACGGATATCTGCGGCTCAAACTGGAAAGGTGTAAATGGCTTTGGCACAAAGGTGGCGCAGCTGATGGAAATGCTCAGCTTCTGACCTCTCGGTCTGTCCTTCATATTAAAGTACAGGTCTGCTATGCGCTTGGCAAGGTCGGCTATGCCGATGATGTCCTCGTCCGTTTCGGTGGGAAGTCCCAGCATGAAATAAAGCTTTACTCCCGCATATCCGCCCTCGAAAGCCGTGCGGCAGGCAGACATTATCTCATCTTCCGTGAGATTTTTGTTGATAACATCACGGAGACGTGCCGTTCCCGCTTCCGGCGCAAAGGTAAGTCCGCTTTTTCTTACCTTGGAAAGCTGCTCCATAAGCTCCTTGTTGAAGCGGTCGATACGCATGGAGGGCAGCGCAAGATTTATCCTCTCGCCCTCGGTGTAGCCCGTCATCTTGGAAAGCACGCCCTCGATATCGTAATGGTCGCTGGTGCTCAGCGATGCAAGTGACAGCTCCTCATAGCCCGATGAGCTGCAAAGACATTTTGCTTCTTTTAATATAGTATCCGCACTTTTCTCTCTGAACGGGCGGTAGATAAAGCCTGCCTGACAGAAACGGCAGCCACGTATGCAGCCTCTCAGCACCTCAACCACGGAGCGGTCGTGAACTATCTCGGAAAAGGGAATAACGAACTTTTCGGGATAGAACACCTTGTCAAAGTCGGCAATGATGCGCTTTGTAACCTTTTCGGGCACGCCTGCACGGTTGGGAACAACGCTTTCTATCCTGCCGTCCTCCTTGTAGGAAACGTCATAGAAGGACGGAACATATATGCCGCCTATCTGTGCAGCCCTTTCAAGGAAGCTCTGCTTTGTGTATTCGCCGGACTTTTTCATCTGCTCGTAAAGCTCCATCAGCTCAAGGTTGGCTTCCTCGCCCTCGCCGATAACAAACAGGTCGATAAAATCGCACAGGGGTTCGGGATTGCATACGCAGGGGCCGCCCGCAATTACAATGGGGTCATCTTCACTGCGTTCAGCCGCCGGCACAGGCAGACCTGCCAGGTCAAGCATATTCAGGATATTTGTGTAGCAAAGCTCGTACTGAATAGTAAAGCCGATGAAATCGAACTCCTTTATGGGGTCAAGGCTCTCCAGACCGTAAAGGGGTATGTCATTTTCACGCATGAGCGCCTCGTAATCGGGCCACGGCGCAAAAACACGCTCGCACCACCAGTTCTCACGGGCATTTTTCAGGGAGTATAGTATTTTCATGCCGATGTGGGACATTCCCACGTCGTATGCGTCGGGGAAGCAGAAAGCAAAGCGCACATCTACCTTGCTTTTATCCTTTACAACGCTGTTGAACTCTCCGCCGATGTATCTTGAGGGGGATTTAACTTTAAGCAGTTGCTTCTGAATTTTTTCTTTAAGTTCCATTATTAGTTCCTTTCGGAATATTCCACGTCATATTTTCAGCTCGGGGATATGAGCTTTTATCTCACGGACAACGCCGTTATCATCATTTGAGGGGGCAATATAATGCGCCGCACTTTTAAGCTGCGGGTGAGCATTTTCCATGGCAAAGCTGTATTTGCAGCAGCTCATCATCTCATAGTCGTTAAGATAATCGCCGAAAACCATTGCCTCGTCATAGCCTGCGCCAAGCCTTTCCATAAGCTTTGTTACGGCAGTGCCCTTGTTGACCGTTTTTCCCACGATATCCACCCAGCAGGTGTTTGAAAGGATAACGTTGAAATCATCGGAAAAGCGCTTCATTGCAGGATAGACCTGCATTTCGGCGTTCTTGTCAAAAAGGGCTATCTTGATTATCCTGTCGCCGTCCGGTATCACGCTGAAGTCATTCACCGTTTTCAGGCGGGCGCAGTAGGTGTTGCAGCTGTCGGAAAAATCCTTGTCGCTGTCAGCCACATATGCGCAGTTCTCTCCCGAAAGCAGGATACGCACGCCCTTGTCGTAAAGCTTCTCCGCCTCATGCACCATGGCAAGAACATCATCGGCGGGCATGGGCAGGGAGTAGATAAGCTGACCCTTTTCATATGCCACGCCGCCGTTTTCGGCAATGAACATCATCTTGTCACGTACGGGCATAAAAAGCTTTTCAACGCCGTAATACTGCCTGCCGGAAGCGGCGGCAAAGGTGATGCCCATATCATAAAGCTTTTCCACCAGCTCCATAAAGCCGTCGGGAAGAGCATGACTGCTGTTCAGAAGTGTGCCGTCAAGATCGGCGGCGATAAATTTTATCATCTGAGATCCTCTCTTCAAAAAAGTTTCCGAATAATTATAGCATATCGCAGGGAATAATTCAACGGATAATTATAAACAGCAATGCGCCGCTGATATGCCAAATATGAACAAAATGTAAAATTTAGCATTCTGCTCTTGATTTTGCCAAAGGAAAGGTATATACTAATATTAGCACTCGAAAAGAAAGAGTGCTAACACTTGTAAGATGAAAGTGCTAAAATCCACTGCTTCCGTTCGGGAACAGTACATTTACATAAAAGGATGTGTTATTATGGCTGAAACAAAACAGTTCAAAGCAGAATCCAAGCGTCTGCTTGATATGATGATCAACTCCATTTATACTCACAAGGAAATATTCCTCCGTGAGCTTATCTCCAACGCCAGCGATGCTATCGACAAGCTGTATTTCAAGTCTCTTACTGATGACAAGGTTGGCATGAACAAGGACGATTTCAAGATTGAGATAACCGCCGACAAGGAAAACAAGGTGCTCACTATCTCCGATAACGGTATCGGTATGACCGCCGATGAGCTGGAAAACAACCTTGGTATCATCGCAAACAGCGGCTCCTTCAAGTTCAAGAACGAGAACGAAAAGACAGACGATGTTGATATCATCGGTCAGTTCGGCGTAGGCTTCTACTCCGCTTTCATGGTAGCAAAGGAAGTTGAGGTCCGTTCCAAGGCTTACGGTTCCGACAAGGCTTATATGTGGAAGTCCAGCGGCGCTGACGGCTACACCATTGAAGAGTGCGACAAGGACAGCGTTGGTACAGAAATTCGCCTGACCCTCAAGGACGACACCGAAACCGAGTGCTATGACGAGTATCTTGAAGCCTCCACCATCAAGGAGCTTGTAAAGAAATACTCCGACTATATCCGCTTCCCCATCAAGATGGACGTGGAAAAGACTAAGAGAAAGGCTGACGCCAAGGAGGATGATTATTCCGACGACGCTTACGAGACCGTTATCGAGAATGAGACCCTCAACAGCATGGTCCCCCTCTGGAGAAAGAACAAGAACGAGCTTAAACCCGAGGATTACAACAACTTCTACAAGGAAAAGTTCTTCGACTACACCGACCCTCTCAAATATATCCACTCCAAGATCGAGGGTACCGTTACATATGATTCCCTGCTGTTCATTCCCGCAAGAGCGCCTTTCAACTTCTACTCCAAGGACTACGAAAAGGGTCTGCAGCTTTATTCCAGCGGCGTGCTTATCTCCGACAAGTGCGCTGACCTGCTCCCCGACTACTTCTCATTTGTAAGAGGTCTGGTAGATTCCGCAGACCTGTCGCTGAACATCTCCCGTGAAATGCTCCAGCACGATCACCAGCTCAAAACCATTGCAAAGTCCATTGAAAAGACGATCAAGAGCGAGCTGAAAAAGATGCTCAACAACGAGCGTGAAAAGTACGAGCAGTTCTGGAAGACCTTCGGTATCCAGATAAAGTTCGGCGTTTACGACAATTACGGCAGAGACAAGAACGCTGTTGAGGATCTGCTGATGTTCACCTCCTCCCACGAAAACAAGCTCACCACCCTTGATGAGTATGTTTCCAGAATGAAGGAAGAACAGAAGTACATCTACTATGCCGCAGGCGACAGCGTTGAGAAGATACAGGCTCTCCCCCAGACCGAGCTGCTTCGTGACAAGGGTTATGAGATACTTTACCTCACCGATAACGTGGACGAGTTTGCTGTTAAGGTGCTCATGCGCCACGGCGACAAGGAGTTCAGGAACGTTTCCGAGGGTGATCTTGGCATTGACACCGAGGCTGAAAAGGAAGAGACCAAGAAGCTTGCCGAGGAAAACAAGGATATGCTCTCATTCATCACCGCAGCCCTTGATGGCAAGGTAAAGGAAACAAAGATATCCGACAAGCTGAAATCTCACCCTGTCTGCATCTCCAGCTCCGGTCAGATCTCCCTTGAAATGGAGAAGATACTCAACCAGAATCCTCAGAACGAGAAAGTCAAGTCCGAAAAAGTCCTGGAGATCAACCCCAACCACAAGATATTTGCCGCAATGCAGAAGCTTTACGGCGAGGACAAGGAAAAGTTCAAGGATTACGCATCTATCCTCTACGATCAGGCACTGCTCATCGAGGGTATGCAGATCGAAGACCCTGTTGAATTTTCCAACAAGATATGCGCACTTATGGCTGAATAATCTGTGTGCATAAACATATTGTAAACGTGAATATCCCGACAGTTTTACCGCTGTCGGGATATTTTTGTTGACAAACTTATTAAGACTTTGTATAATAAGGTAAGACAATATATTTAGGAGGAGAGCATAATGTTAACAGACATAGCAAAACAGCAACTCAGAAAAGCAGGCTGGTATGAGGGAAGAAAAATTGATCTTTCCAAATATGAAGAGGCATATGCGGAAGTTGGCTGCAAATTATTTCCGGCTGCAAGAAAGTTCCTTGAAGAATATGGCGATTTAGATATACAGGATAAATATATTTCCACAGCCACGTATGAGAACGGTGACCATTTTATAGTTATTAACAGGAGTCTAATTGATGTTGCATATTGTTGCTATCCCAGGGATTTAGAACTTGAAAAAATGGTCGATGAATTGTTTCACCAGAAAATATTGAGAGTAGGAGCAATAGACCACGGAAATATAGATATATACATTTCAGAAGATGGACGATTCTTTGTTAATTGGCATAGTGTTGGGCTTTGGGCAGAAAATTCCGACCAGCTTTGGAATGAGTACTATGGTGAAGACTATGGTTGGGCAACTTGGAATGATTTAAAAGCCGGAAAGGGCAGGACTATGTTTAAGAAAGAAATAGAAAAATACTTATAGTATTTGAAGCCCTGCCTTAATTGCAAAAACGTTTGCAGAACTAATAAATGAAAAAGGAGAGAAGTGACATGTTATTAGACATAGCAAAACAGCAGCTCAGAAAAGCAGGCTGGTATGAGGGAAGAAAAATTGACCTTACCAAATATGAAGAAGCATATGCAAAAATCGGCTGTGAAATATTTCCTGCTGCAAGGAAATTTCTTGAAGAGTATGGAGATCTGCATTTTTATGACAAATGTGAGGCACTTGACCTGAAAAAGGGATATTACATAAATGAAAGTTCAACTGAACTTGTGTATTGTTGCAGTCGCAGAGACAATGAACTTGAAGAAATGGTAGAAAATCTGTTCGGACAAAAAACACTCAGAGTTGGATTGATAGATTGCGGTAATATCTATATCTCTATTTCAGAAGACGGAAGATTTTTTGTTAACTGGTATTTTGATGGACTTCGGGCAGAAAATTCAGACCAGCTTTGGAATGAATACTATGGCGAGGACTATGGCAGGGCAAGTTGGGAAGATCTAAAAGCCGGCAAAGGCAGGACTATGAGAAAAAAGCAAATAGAAAAATACTTATAACGGTCAGAAAAACAAAAAACTGAGAAGGAAAACTCCTTCTCAGTTTTTTCATGCCATATGGCTTATAAGCGGTGATTATCTCTCAATCACCTGTGCTCTGTCGGGGCCAACGCCTACCATGCTGATAGGGCACTCGCAAAGCTCTTCAAGGCGGGAGATGTACTTGCGGCAAACCTCCGGAAGCTCTTCAAACTTTCTGCAAGCGGAGAGATCCTCGGTAAAGCCCTTAAACTCCTCATAAACAGGCTCGCAGCCCTCAAGTCCCTCAAGTGTGGGGGGGAAGTCCTTGATGATAGTGCCGTCGGGCTTCTTATATGCTACGCAAACCTTGAGTGTGTCAAGACCTGCAAGTGTATCAAGCTTGTTGATAACGAGGGAAGAAAGACCATTTACACGAACTGCGTGGCGAACGATAACAGAATCGAACCAGCCTGTTCTTCTGGGTCTGCCTGTGATGGTACCGAACTCGCCGCCCTTATTGCGGATATAATCGCCTGTTTCGTCGTTAAGCTCTGTGGGGAAAGGACCCTTGCCGACTCTTGTGGTATATGCCTTTGCAACGCCGTAGATAGCGTCAATGGTCATGGGACCTACGCCTGTACCTGTGCAAACGCCTGCGGACAGGGGATGAGAGCTTGTAACGTAAGGATATGTACCGAAGTCGATATCAAGGAGAGTAGCCTGTGCGCCCTCGAAGAGGATAGTCTTTCCTGCCTTCTTAGCCTCATAGGTAAGAACGGAAACGTCGTCCATGTACTTAGCCAGACGCTGACCGTAGCCGATATATTCCTCGATAACTGCGTCAAGGTCGATAGCCTCGCCGCCGTAAACCTTTGTGATGATAGCGTTCTTAAGCTCGCCCACGCTCTTAGCCTTTTCACGGAAGATGTCGGGGTGAACCAGATCGTAAAATCTCAGACCGCATCTCTCGTACTTATCCATATAGGTAGGGCCGATTCCACGGTGAGTGGTTCCGATGTCCTTATTGCCTCTGAACTTTTCGGAAAGTCCGTCAAGAGCGATGTGCCAAGGCATAATGATGTGCGCTCTGGGGTCGATCTTCAGGTTATCGAAGGAGATCCCTCTCTTGGAGAGGTCATCGATCTCGCCGAGAAGATCCTTAGGATCAAGAACTACGCCTGCGCCGATAAGGCAGAGGGTGTTTTTATAGAGAATACCTGAGGGGATAAGGTGAAGCTTATAGGTCTCGCCGTTGCTTGCAACAGTGTGACCCGCATTGTTGCCGCCCTGGGAACGTACAACAACATCTGCACGGGAAGCCAGTATATCAATTACCTTTCCCTTGCCTTCGTCGCCCCACTGGGTACCGATTACGATATTAGCAGACATTTAAAATTCCTCATTTCTTGAATGAAATATTTTCAGGAAGCGGATTTTCCGCATTACTATATTATTATAACAAATTGTCTCCCCTCTGTCAATAGTAAAAAAGTAAAAAGCGGCGTGTCGCCGCCTCCATCCGTAAGTTATTTAAGTTGGGACTATTTCATCTGCAGCTCGGTAACTGTTATTAGTAGATATTTTCTAAAATGCAGGACGGCATGTTGCCGCCTCCACCCGTACTTTAATATATGGGGACTATTTCATTTGCGGCTCGGTGACTTTATACAATCTCCTATGTTCTCTCCCCCGATGTATTGCAGACAGTGCACAGCCTTGGGATGCCGTTGTCACAGGCAAAGCGGCGGCATATCTCGGCCGTTTCGCTGTTTTCATCGGCACAGCAGACGATTATATCACATTCCGCTGTGGCAAGGCGGCGGAGCAAAAGCTCTATATTATCTGCGCTGTCGTCGGCGAATATAAGTATCCTCTGCCTGAAAGGCTTATCCGCTCCCCGCAGGGCCGACACTGCCGACAGGCACATTATAACAGCCGAAAATATGAAAACAACAGCGGTCTCATAAGCTATATCCATAAAAACACCTCCGTATTTCATATTATGATGAAAACACGGAGGTGTTCGGATATTATTTTTTCCATGTTGCGGGAGCAAACAAGAGCAGCATGGGGAAAAGCTCCAGTCTGCCTGCCAGCATATCAAAGATAAGTATTAGCTTTGTAGGCGAGGACATAAAGCCGAAATTCTGAATGGGGCCGACCATTTCAAGGCCGGGGCCAACGTTATTGAGCGTTGCGGCTACAGCGGTGAAGTTCGTTATCAGGTCATAGTTATCGAAGGACATAACGCCCATTGAGATAACGAAAACCATTATATAGCAGACCATATACACATTTACCGAGCGCACGGTCTCGTGGTCGATGGCGTGGGAATCAACGGTTATCTTACGCACCTGCTTGGGGTGGATCATAACGCTGAGTTCCTTTGCCATGCTCTTGAAGAGAATGATTATTCTCGATACCTTTATGCCGCCGCCCGTACTTCCTGCGCAGGCGCCGATGAACATTATCAGCACGATGATAGTTCTGGAAAGCTCGGGCCACATGTCAAAGTCAGCTGTGGAAAATCCCGTTGTGGAAACTATTGAAGCCACGGTGAATGAAGCATTTCTCAAAGCATCTCCCACACTGGGGAAAAGGTGCCTGATGTTCAAAGTTATGACGGTTATGGCGGAAATGACGATAAGCGCAAACACTTTCAGCTCGCTGTTGAACACCTCTTTCAGCTTGCCTGTTATCAGCAGATAATAGGAGCTGAAATTTATGGAGAATATGAGCATAAATACCGTAACGATAATTTGCAGTGCGGGAGAAAAGCTTGCAAAGCTGTCATTCCTGAAGCCGAATCCGCCTGTGCCTGCTGTGGAAAAAGAGGTGTTCAGTGCATCGAACACTCTCATTCCGCCTATGAGCAGAACAATGAACTCAGCAAAGGTCAGCACAAAGTATATGGAATAAAGTATCATTGCGGTGGTCTTTACTCTGGGAACAAGCTTGCTTACCGAGGGGCCGGGGCTTTCCGCTTTCATGATGTGCATATTCTGTCCGCCGCTGAGGGGAACGAACGCCATTATAAAGACCAGCACGCCCATGCCGCCTACCCAGTGGGTGAAGCTTCGCCAGATAAGTATGGCTTTGGGAAGTGTCTCTACCTCTCCGAGAACTGTTGCTCCCGTTGTGGTGAAACCCGAGACCGTCTCGAACAGTGCGTCAACGAAATTGGGTATCACGCCCGAGATATAAAAGGGCAGTGCGCCGAAAAGACTGAGCACTATCCAGCTGAGGGACACTATAACATAGCCCTCACGGGAATAAAGCGCCTTGTTTTCCGGCTTTTTCATTATAAGCAGTCCGCCGCATATAAGGCAAAGCCCTGCGGATATGAGAAAATCCGCCAGCACTGCCTCGCCGTAAACCACAGCGGTTATAATAGGCACTAAAAAAAACAGCGCTTCAAAAATAAGTATCCAGCCCAGGATATTGAGAATCATTTTAAAATTCATATGTGTGGCTGCCTTTGCAAGAGCAAAAGCAAAACTCCTTCCTTATCTTAAAATATCCGCTATATCATGGAGCTGCATAAGGTTGGAGACAACAACAACTGCGTCCCCGGGCTGAATGATATCGTGACCTCTCGGGATTATGACCTTGCGCTCACGGAGAACAGCTGCGATAAGCACGTTATCCTTGAATTTAAGCTCCGCAAGAGGAACGCCCGCAATAGGCGAGTTTTCCTTGACGATAAACTCCGCCGCCTCTATCTTACCCTTGATGATATTGTAAAGCGTCTCAACGTTGCTGCCGATGGTGTTTTTCATTGCACGGACATACCGCACTATCATATCGGAGGTGATGTTCTTGGGGTAGATTATGGAATCAAGGTCAAGCTTCTTGATTACCGTGTCAAAGTCGATACGGTTTATCTTGGTGACGAGCTTTCCCTTGCCTGCGCTCTTTGCAAAAAGCGAAAGCAGGATATTTTCCTCGTCAAGATTGGTAAGAGCCGCAAATGCGCCGCAGTTTGCCAGTCCCTCTTCAAGAAGTATCTCCTGATCCACAGCGTCGCCGTTTATTACGGAAACATCGGGCCATGTGGTGCAAAGCTCCTCGCACTTTTCCGCATTCTTTTCTATTATCTTGATGGCAATGCCAGAGCGCTGGAGGATATCGCAGAGATAATGGGTAATCTCGCCGCCGCCGACTATCATAACGTCCTTGACGGAATTTATCTTGTAGTCTATTTTGCGGAAGAACTCATTGGCATTTCTGGGGGAAGCGACTATTGAGATAACGTCCTTTTCCCGGAAAACGAAGTCCGCATTTGCGATGAATGCGTCGTCCCCACGCTCGATGGTGCATACGAGTACATCACAGTGGAGCTTTGCAACTATCTCCTTTACGGAGCAGCCCGCAAGGCGGCTGTTTTCGGGGAGCCTGAATTTAAGCAGCTCCACCCTGCCCTTTGCGAAGGTGTCTATCTTTATGGCGGAGGGGAAGCGCAGAACTCTGGCTATCTCCTGAGCCGCAGCATATTCGGGGTTGATGACCATTGCAAGTCCAAGCTCTTCTTTAAGATAAGGCGCCTCGGTGCTGTATTCGGGGCTTCTTACACGGGCTATGGTCTGGCAGTTACCTGCTTTTTTGGCGATAAGGCAGCACAGCAGATTCAGCTCATCTGACGCAGTTACCGCAATGAGCAGGTCTGCATGCTTGATGCCTGCCTCCTGCTGGGTCATATGGGTAGCGCCGTTTCCCACAACGCCCATTATATCCAGCCTTGCGGAGACTGAGTTCACCTTTTTGGGGTTAAGGTCAATGACCGTGATGTTGTTGCCTTCCTCATTGAGCTGTTCGGCAAGCGCCTGTCCTACCTTTCCGCAGCCCACAATGATAATATTCATATATACTTATGCTTCCTTTCAAGTCATGATAATGCTTTTTTGCCGAAAAGCTCCCAAAGCACAGTGCGGCAGCCTATTTTTTCATACCAGTCATACACACCTGTATGATGGATAAAGCATTTGCCGAAGCCCTGCTTTTTAAGCTCTTCCGCCGCAAGGGCGACCATTTTAAGTCCTATTCCCTGCCGCCTGAACCGTGGAACAGTGCCAACACAGCCCACAGCACCTGTCCGATGCACTCCGTCGGAGACAACGGAAGGCTCCCACTCTTCTGTTATGCAGAAAGAGGCTATCTCTCCGCCGCAGAAGCCGCAGAACACCTTTGAGCCGCCGAAATACTGCACCCAGTCGGGAACAGTCTCCTCCACGGCTTTTTTCAGCGCTTCCGATGTGCCGTCAATATATCCGAAGGTAACGTTCTCAGCAACGGGCAGATCATGCTCAGATGCGGAAAAATCATCAAGCAGAAGCTCCATTTCAGCACAGCCGTCATCAAAAGCATATCCACGCTTTTCAAAAAACGGAAAGCTCCGCTTGTCGAAATTCTCCTTTGAAACGGGCGCTCCGATAAAAAGCCCCGAAGCTCCGCCGAGAATGATTTCATTATGCTCTTTGCCTATATGCTCTTCCGCCTGAGCCAAAAGCTCCAAACCTATGCCCTGTCGGCGGTACTTTTCCGAAACGCATATCAGCCGCAGGCTGTTGTCCTTAACCACCGCAAAGCCAACTATATCGCCGTTTTCCTTATGCTCAAAAACAGTGCAGCCGCCGATATCGAGCAGTTGAACAAACATCCCCCTGCTTAATTGAAGTTCGGGATAGCAATCCCCAAACAGCTCAAAATATCCCATGCAAAGCTCCTTATTCAATAGGCGGAATATCCTTGGACGCTTCCTCATAGAACACGCCAAGCTTGCCGATGTAAGAATCCTTCCACGGCTTGTTCCTGCCGATGTAATGGACTATGGCAGAAATGTTCCGCACATTTTCGGGGGTCATCATATGATACATCATAAGCCGCTCGGTCATATTGTATCTGAGCGGTTCAAGGGGATATATCTTATCGGAATAAAGCCCGCTTAGAACGTCCTGATCGGGCAGGATAAGCAGCTTTTCGTTCTCACTGATGTAGTTATATACCTCTTCCTCGCTCTGGCTGCTGCGGAGAAGATCTAAATTCATAAGCATTACGCCCGAATTTATGTAAGGGCCTTCATCGTCCATGCCAAGGCGTATTTTGTTTATCATTCGCATGACTTCATTTACGTGGGAAGCCGCAGCATAATAATAGCCGTCCAGCCGGGTCTCGTAAAGCTCCTTTACGGAACCCAGCACCACGATATCGGGGTCAAGATACAATATCCTGTCAAGGCTTTCGGGGAGATACTTTGCGGCAAATATCCGAAAATACATCTCACGGGGATATCTGTCGGTAATGGGGGCGTCCGCAAATTCGTTCTCCCCTGTCTTTATGTCAATGAGCCTGCATTTATCGGCAGGGATACGCTGACGGACAGCCTCAAAATCCGCCTCGGTAAGAGAAGCGTTCATAACGTAAACATCAAATTCCGTGTCGGGATTTGACTTTATGAGCGATGAAAGCATTACGCAGAGCTGGTAAAGATAACCTCGGTTAAGTGTGACCAGAATATTCATATAACTTCCCCTTTGTTCTGATTTTCCTCTATAAGTTTGTCAAGGCTCCTGAGTGTCTTTACGGTAAATATAGCCGTAAACGCCGCCGTAAGCACATCTGCGACGGACTGTGTCATCTGAAGTCCCGTAAGTTCGAATACCTGCGGCAGTATAAGCACCAGCGGAATGAAGAAAACGCCCTGCCTTGCAATGGCAAGAAAGCTTGCAAGCAGTGTTTTTCCCATGTTCTGGACAATCATATTCGTCATAATGATGATGCCCTGCAAAAATCCCGTTACGCACTGGAACCTGAGAAGCGGCGTGCCTGCGCTGATAACGTCGGGGTCATCACGGAAGAATGCCACCAGCTGAGGTGCAAACACAAACACTATTGCGCCGAACACCATCATGAACAGGGTCGATGCCTTTATGCAGAAAAGATACATACGCTTTATCCTGTCATACCGCTTTGCACCGTTGTTGAAGCCGCACACGGGCTGGAAGCCCTGACCAAAGCCTATGACCACGGAAGCGCCTATCATAACTATCTTGTTAACAACCGACACCGCCGCAATAACAGCCTCGCCGAAATTTCCCGCTGCGTGGTTCAGGCAGATAAAGGACACGCTCATGATGGACTGCCTGAAAAGCGAGGGCGTGCCGAAGCGGAATATTGCCGAAACTATTACGCCGTTCAATACAAAATCCGGCTTGCGGAAAGGGATACGTCCGCTCATTACAAGCAGCACTATAAAGGAGATGATCTGGCTTGAAACAGTCGCCAGAGCCGCTCCACGGACTTTCATGCCCAAAATGAAGATAAAAACGGGGTCAAGGATAACATTCAGCACCGCTCCGCTTGCCATGCCTATCATGCCATAGAAAGCGTTGCCCTGAAATCTCAGCTGGTTGTTCATTGTAAATGATGCCATTACAAAGGGAATACCGATAAGCAGCACCGATACGTATTCCACCGTGCTTTCCATAAGCAAGGGCGTTGCTCCCAGAAGCTGCGACAGCGGGCGGATATTCATATAGCCCAGCAGCGAAAGTATAACGCCCATCATAAGGGACAGCACCGCCGCCGTGTCAGCCATCTGTGCGGAAGCCTTTACGTCGCCCTCGCCCAGCTTTCGTGCCATATAGTTTCCCGAACCGTGGCCGAAGAAAAAGCCTATTGCCTGTATAACGTTCATCAGCGGCAGAGCCAGTCCCACGGCAGCCGTGGAAACGGTGTCAAGCCTGCCCACAAAATAAGTGTCAGCCATGTTGTAAAGCGCCGTGATAAGCATGGTTATTATCGTAGGCACTGCCATTTTGCAGACAAGAAGCTCAACGGGAGAGTGGAGCATATCATGTCTTTTCTCTTCGGGGGTCATCATCTGGAAATATCATCCTTACTATTTACTTTATATATAAGTATATTATACCAAATCGGAAGAAATTGTCAAGCGTGCGGCGGCGTATAACCGCTGTCAGACCGTTAAGATTTACGGCATAAAGCCTGTTTTTCAGAGGTATCTTGACATTATTCCCCATATGTGCTATATTTAAATAGCATTTAAAGCGGCGCAAAAAAGTGACACCACATCTGTAGGTGTCTTTTTTTTACGGCAAGAAAGGATCTTCCCCATTATGCAAGGCGTTAAAGCAAAAGCTGCAAAAGCGGCTTTCCCCTACACTCTTCCCATACTTACAGGCTTCCTGTTTCTGGGCATCGCCTACGGCGTTTATATGAACAGTCTGGGGTTCTCATTCGTTTATCCGATGATAATGAGCGTTACTATATTTGCAGGCTCTATGGAATTTGTGGCAGCGACCATGCTGCTGAGCAAATTTGACCCGCTGGCAGCCTTTGTCACAACGCTTATGGTAAACGCCCGTCATCTTTTCTACGGCATTTCCATGCTGGAAAAGTACAACGTCAAGGTCTTTCGTAAGATATACCTTATCTACGGAATGTGCGATGAATCCTTTTCAATAAACTGCTCCGTTGACGCTCCCGAGGGCGTTGACAAGGGCTGGTTCATGTTCTTTGTGACCCTGTTCAATCAGGCATACTGGGTTTTCGGTGCCACCCTCGGAGGACTGCTGGGAAACCTTATCACCTTTGATACAAAGGGGCTTGATTTCGTTATGACAGCCCTGTTCATAGTCATCTTCACCGACCGCTTCATGGCACGCCGTGTTCACCTCCCCGCACTGCTGGGACTGGGGCTTACGACGCTGTGTCTGGTGATCTTCGGCAGCGATAACTTCATCATTCCCTCAATGATAGCCATTCTGCTCTCCCTGACCATTTTCAGAAAGAAGCTCGACCTGCCAGAGGAAATGCTGAAAAAGCCCGACAGATCATAAAAGGAGGATAAGGAAATGACTATCGCACAGCAGATAATCACAATAGGGGCTGTTACTCTCGGAACCCTTTGCACAAGGTTCCTGCCGTTCATCATCTTTCCTGCGGGAAAGGAAACGCCGAACTACATAAAATATCTGGGAAAGGTGCTTCCCTGCGCCGTTACGGGGCTTCTGGCAATATACTGCTACAAGTCCGTTTCGGTCACATCATACCCTTTCGGACTGCCCGAATTTATCGCAGGAGGACTTACGGCAGGGCTTCACTTCCGGAAGAAAAATATGTTTCTCTCCATTGCGGCGGGAACCATATGCTACATGCTGCTCATAAGATTTGTTTTTGCATAATTTAAAGTGCAAATATTCATAATGACTTTGTATCATCATCTCAGGTCATATTCAGTCAGATAAACAGAAAAAGTATAGCCAAACAGAGTTAACACATCGTTAATTATATGTGTAAACTGACCAATACAACCGTTTATATAGTTTAAAATACCATTTTTTTAACATTGACTTTTAAGGCAAAAAATTGTAAAATATAGGTGTAATTAAAGTTGTATATGTAAAATCTGTGCAGTCTGTGATGTATTTTACAGCTCCGATCCATGATTTTGCGTACAAGATTACCCCGCTGGCATGAACCGTCGTAATGCTATGCGGTAAAAAATCCCACCGACGGAGAAACAAGGGGTTTACAATGAAAACTTCAAAGAAAATTCTTGCACTTAGTCTTGCTGCCTGCATGACTGTACCTTTCTTTACAGCTTGCGGCGATAATTCCACAAGCGGCGATGCTGCTTCCACCGACGCTGCAGCAGCTGACAACGGCGCAGCAGCTTCCACAGGCGCTTCCTTCAAGATCGGCGGTATCGGTCCTATCACAGGCGGCGCTGCTGTTTACGGTCAGGCTGTAAAGAACGCAGCTGAGATGGCTGTTGAGGAGATCAACGCAGCAGGCGGTATCAACGGCTACCAGATAGACTTCAAGTTCGAGGACGATGTTCACGATGCAGAGAAGTCCGTAAACGCTTACAACACCCTTAAGGACTGGGGCATGCAGATGCTCATGGGTACCGTTACTTCTACTCCCTGCCAGGCAGTAGTTGAGGAGTCCCACAACGACAATATGTTCCAGCTCACTCCTTCCGGCTCCGCAATCGAGAGCATCAAGTATGACAACGCATTCAGAGTTTGCTTCTCCGATCCTAACCAGGGTGTCGGCGCAGCTCAGTACATCGGTCAGAACAACCTTGCTGAAAAGGTAGCAGTTATCTACAACAGCTCCGATGTTTACTCTTCCGGTATTTACGAGAAGTTCGCTGCAGAAGCTGCAAATCAGCCCTTCGAGGTAGTTGCTGCAGAAGCATTCACCGATGACTCCAAGACTGACTTTACCGTTCAGCTCCAGAAGGCTAAGGACGCAGGCGCTGACCTTATCTTCCTTCCTATCTACTATCAGGAAGCATCTCTTATCCTCCAGCAGGTAGCTGCTATGGATTATTCTCCCAAGTTCTTCGGCTGCGACGGTCTTGACGGTATCCTTGCAGTTGAAAACTTCGACCTCAGCCTTGCTAAGGGCGTAATGCTTCTTACTCCTTTCGCAGCTGATGCTCAGGACGATCTTACTCAGAAGTTCGTAACTTCCTATCAGGAAAAGTACGGAGAGGTTCCCAACCAGTTCGCTGCCGATACATATGATGCAATGTACATCATCAAGGCTGCTGCCGAAAAGGCAAACGTAACACCCGATATGTCCGTTTCCGATATCTGCGATGCTATGAAGGTTGCTATGACCGAGATCACATATGATGGTCTTACCGGAACAGGCATGACATGGAGTGCAGACGGCGAGCCCTCCAAGGCTCCTAAGGCTGTTGTAATCGACATTGCTGAGGACGGCACTGGTTCCTACAAGGCAATGTGATCTGACTTATAAAGTCTGATAGTTTTATCCGCATAATATTACCGTCGGTGTCGATATTTTGATACCGGCGGTTTATGTGGTTATAAGGACTTGTATTTTCAGCTTTAAAAAACCGAAAAGCAGAAGGAAATCCGAATATTTCCTTCCGCTTTTGAGTTTTTTAAACTTAAGATTCAACGAAAACTCAAAACAAAATAAACATTAGAATGGGGATTGAGAAAATGAGCTTTCTGAATTACTTGATCAACGGTCTCAGCCTGGGAAGCGTTTATGCGATCATTGCTCTTGGCTACACAATGGTTTACGGTATCGCAAAAATGCTGAACTTCGCTCACGGTGACATTATCATGGTAGGTGCATATGTGGTGTTCCTCTGCATGAAGAACGCAGGCCTTAGCCCTATTGTCAGCATCATTATCGCAATGATAGCCTGCACGATCCTGGGCGTTGTTATCGAAAAGGTGGCATATAAGCCTCTCAGAAACGTAAGCTCCTCGCTGGCGGTGCTTATCACAGCCATCGGTGTCAGCTACCTGCTCCAGAACCTTGCACTGCTCATATTCGGCGCAGACGCAAAGTCCTTCACATCGGTAGTTTCACTCAAGCCCATAAAGCTTTTTGACGGTCAGGTATCTATCACGGGAGAAGCTGTGGTAACTATCATCACCTGTATCGTTATCATGGTTGGTCTTACCCTCTTTGTCAACAAGACAAAGGCAGGAAAGGCAATGCAGGCAGTTTCCGAGGACAAAGGTGCGGCTCAGCTCATGGGCATCAACGTAAATGCCACAATAACCCTTACCTTTGCTATCGGCTCCGCTCTTGCGGCAGTTGCAGGCGCTCTCATGTGCTCCGCATATCCCAACCTTACCCCTTATTCGGGAACAATGCCCGGTATCAAGGCATTCGTTGCAGCGGTATTCGGCGGAATCGGCTCTATCCCCGGCGCTATGATCGGCGGACTGCTCATCGGCGTTATCGAGATAATCGGCAAGGCCTACATCTCCTCTCAGATCACTGATGCTATCGTGTTCGCTATCCTCGTTATCGTTCTTCTGGTAAAGCCTACGGGTATCCTCGGCAAGAACATTCAGGAAAAGGTATAAGGAGGGCTGATGATGAGTAACGTTAAAACAAAACCTGCTAAAAAGCTTACAAAGTCCACAACGGACAGCCTGATAAACTACGGCATCGTTATCGTGCTCTACATAATAATGATGATAATGCAGGCAACAGGCAATCTTTCAAGCTCCATGAAGGGCTTTCTCGTTCCCGTTTGTATCTATGTTATAATGGCAGTTTCCCTTAATCTGGTTGTCGGAATCCTTGGCGAGCTGAGCCTTGGCCACGCAGGCTTTATGTGCGTGGGTGCCTACACCAGCGCGATCTTCTCAAAGCTTACAGAATCCACCATTACAGCAGCTCCCCTGAGATTTATTCTTGCAATTCTTGTAGGTGCATTTTTTGCAGCTGTCTTCGGAATACTGATCGGAATCCCCGTTCTACGTCTTAAAGGCGACTACCTTGCTATCGTAACACTGGCATTCGGCGAGATAATCAAGAACGTGGTAAACATCATCAACTTCGGCGTTGACTCCAACGGCTGGCATTTCTCCACCAAGAGCACCATGGAGCTTGGTCTTGAGGCTGACGGAAACGTCATCATCAAGGGCGCTCAGGGTATCTCGGGCACACCTAAGGACGCAAACTTCACCGTGGGCGTTATCCTCGTTCTCCTTACACTGTTCATCGTTCAGAACCTTATCAAGTCCAGAGACGGCCGTGCTATCATGGCGATAAGAGATAACCGCATCGCTGCCGAATCCGTGGGAATCAACATCACAAAGTACAAGCTCATGGTATTCACTATCTCCGCTTCTCTCGCAGGCGCAGCAGGTGCGCTCTACTCCCACAACTACGCAACACTTACCCCCGCAGGCGACAAGTTCAACTACAACGCATCTATCATGATACTGGTTTACGTGGTACTCGGCGGAATCGGAAACATCAGAGGCTCCGTTATCGCAGCCATCGTTCTGTATATCCTCCCCGAAAAGCTCCGCTTCATCGGCGACTACAGAATGCTGGTATATGCAATCGTGCTTATCATCGTAATGCTTATGAACTGGGCTCCCAAGGCACAGGAATACAAGCAGATGATCGCCTATAAATTCAAGAGCAAATTCGGTAAGAATAAGGAGGAAGCTGCGGAATGAATATGTTAGAGGTATCAAATCTGAGCATTTCCTTCGGCGGTCTTAAAGCCGTAAGCGAATTTAATCTTACTATCAAAAAAGGTCAGCTTTACGGTCTTATCGGCCCCAACGGCGCAGGAAAGACCACAGTGTTCAATATGCTGACAGGCGTTTACAAGGCAGACACAGGCTCCATTATCCTTGACGGCACAAACATCACAAAGATGAGCACCATTGAGGCAAACCGTGCGGGTATCGCAAGAACATTCCAGAATATCCGTCTTTTCAAGGAGCTTTCAGTTATCGACAATGTTAAGGTAGGTCTCCACAATCACCATTCCTACAGCACATTTGAGGGCGTGTTCCGTCTCCCCAAATACTTCAAGGTAGAAAAGGAAATAGAAGAAAGAGCGCTGGAGCTTCTCAATGTCATGGGTCTTGAGGAGGAAAGAGACGTTATCGCTTCAAACCTCCCCTACGGAAAGCAGCGTAAGCTGGAGATCGCCCGTGCTCTTGCCACCGCCCCCAAGCTTCTGCTTCTTGATGAGCCTGCAGCAGGCATGAACCCCAATGAGACAGCTGAGCTGATGGACACTATCCGCTTTGTACGTGAAAATTTTGATATGACTATCCTGCTTATCGAGCATGATATGAAGCTTGTTTCGGGAATCTGCGAAGAAGTCACTGTACTGAACTTTGGTCAGGAGCTTGCTCATGGCAAGACATCTGACGTTCTCAACGATCCCAGAGTTATCACCGCATATCTTGGCGAATAATAAGGAGGCTCATAAAATGTCATTGCTCACTATCGAAAATCTTGAAGTATTTTACGGCGTTATCAATGCTATCAAGGGCATTTCCTTTGAAGTAAACGAGGGCGAGATAATCGCACTCATCGGCGCAAACGGCGCAGGAAAAACAACTATCCTTAACACAATCACAGGTCTTGTCCCCGCAAAATCAGGCTCCATAAAGTTTGAGGACAAGGATCTGCTCAAAACTCCTGCACACAAGATCGTAAGCATGGGCATCGCCCACGTTCCCGAGGGACGACGCATTTTCCAGCAGCTCACGGTTTTCGAGAACCTTAAGCTGGGCGCTTACACCCGAAAGGACAAGAAAGAGATCGCCGATACTCTGGAACTGGTCTATGAGCGCTTCCCCCGTCTTAAAGAGCGCCGCACCCAGATCGCAGGAACCCTTTCCGGCGGCGAGCAGCAGATGCTTGCAATGGGCAGAGCGCTTATGTCCCACCCTAAGATAATCCTTATGGACGAGCCTTCAATGGGTCTCTCCCCTCTTTATGTAACAGAGATATTTGATATTATCCGCTCGGTAAACGAATCGGGCACAACAGTTCTTCTGGTTGAGCAGAACGCTAAAAAGGCACTTTCCATCGCAAACAGAGCATATGTTCTTGAAACAGGAAAGATAGTTCTTTCGGGAGACGCTCACGAGCTTATGAACAACGACTCCGTAAAGAAAGCATATCTTGGCGAATAATATGGGGATACCCTATAAAGAAAGGATAAGGATCATGGACAACCTTGTAATTACAATAGCAAGAGAATTCGGCAGCGGCGGACGCTCCATCGGCAAAATGCTCAGCGAAAAGCTTTCTATTCCCTATTATGACAAGGACCTTATAAAGCTTGCCTCCGAGGACAGCGGCATAAACGAGGCTCTTTTCGGTCTGGCTGACGAAAAAGCAAAGTCGGGACTTTTCAAAAAGGTAAAGGTCTATGACGGTGATGTTATCACTCCGGAAAGATCCGATTTTACCTCTCAGGAAAATCTTTTCAACTTCCAGGCAAAGGTCATAAAGAACCTGGCAGATGAAAAAGCTCCCTGCATCATTATCGGAAGGTGTGCGGATTTTGTCCTTGCTGACAGAGCCAATGTGCTGAGAATTTACATCTGGGCTGACAAGGAAACCTGCATCAACAATTCCATGAAGGTCTGCGGCTATGACCGCAAGGAAGCCGAAAAGCAGGTTGAGAAGATTAACCGTGAGCGCAGCGCTTATTATAAGGCTCACACAGGCAACGAGTGGACAGACGTGAGAAATTACGACCTGTGCCTCAATACCAGCCAGCTTGGCTTTGACAGATGTATCAAGATCATTGAGAGCTACATCGACATAATGAACAAGTGATAATAACACAGATTGCTGCGGTTTGCCGCAGCAATTTTTTTGAGGGGTATGTTATGCACGGTCTTGGTACGATAGTAAACGCCGCCGCCATTGTGGCAGGCAGCCTTATACTAATCACCAATAAAACTATAGACAAAAAATCATCGCATAATCCATATACGCAAGATTATGCTCAATTTTTTGTATAGTTTTTAATTGGTGCTTAGTATTATAGGAATGATATTCAAGTCAAAGATAAGCAAGCGCTTTCAGGACATCATAATGCAGGTAATGGGTCTGGCGGTAATGTTCATAGGAGCTTCAGGCGCTCTGCGAGGGATATTCACTGTAAAGGACGGTTTCCTTGAAACAGGCGGCACAATGCTGATGATAGCATCCCTTACCATAGGAGCGCTGCTGGGCGAGCTTATAAACATTGAGGCTCAGATGGAACGCTTCGGCGAATGGCTCAAGGACAAGGCAAAAAGCAGCGGAGATACCAAGTTCGTTGAGGGCTTTGTGACCGCTTCCCTGACAGTCTGCATAGGAGCAATGGCAATAGTCGGCTCCATTGAGGACGGCATCTCGGGCAATCACGACACGCTCTTTGCAAAGGCAGCCCTTGACCTTGTTATCGTAATGGTATGCGTGGCATTTTCAGCCATTCCCGTTGCAATTCTCCAGGGCACCGTAACCATATGCGCAGGCTTTATCGCCCCCATAATGAACGACAGCATTATTGCAAACATCTCGTTCATCGGCTCAATGCTCATATTCTGCGTGGGCGTTAACCTTTCCTTCGGCAAGAAATTCAAGGTGGGCAATATGCTGCCTGCCATAATAATCCCTTTTATATACGGACTTATTGCAGGATAAAATACCATTCATTTTAAATTTCAATCAAATAACACAAAAGCGGTACCGCCCTTTCGGACGATACCGCTATTTTTATGTGTTCATATTGTCATTATGCTCTGGGAGTTGCATATACAACATCGGAGCTGCTGAGGTTTGTCCAGTTGCCGTTTACGCAGGCACGTACTGCAAAGCCGTAGTTGATGCCGTTTACCAGTCCCGAAACTGTGTAGGAAGTGGAGTAAACTGTTGCAACACTGTTATAATCGCCGTTGATGTAGGTATATACCATGTATCTGTCGGCGCCGTTTACTGCTGTCCACTGGAGGGAAACATATCCGTTGCCTACTGCCGCACTGGTGATCTTAGGAGTTGAGGAGTAAGTAAGAGGTGTGCAGTAAACTATGTCAGAACCTGTGTAGCTTGTCCATGTGCTGCCCACATATGCTCTTACCAGGAAGCCGTATCTGATGCCGCCTACAAGACCCTGAACATTGTAGCTTGTGCCTTTTACGGTGGCTACCTGATTCATGGAGCCGTTGATGTAGGTGTAGATAGCATATCTGGAAGCACCTGTTACAGCTGTCCACTTGAGGGATACGCTCTCAACGCCTGCGGTTGCACTGGTTATCTTAGGTGAAGAGGGAGCTGTGGGAGTTGCATAAACGATATCGGAAGATGTAACAGCAGACCATGCGCCGTTTACGTAAGCCTTGACTGCAAAGCCGTACTTGATGCCGTTTGCGAGGTTCTTTACTGTCATAGATGTCGCTGTGGTGGTTCCTCTGTTAGTCCACTGACCGTTCAGATAAGAGTAAACCGCATACTTGGAAGCTCCGCTTATGCCCGACCATGTAAGTGTTACCTGACCGTTACCGGCTGCTGCCTTTGTGATCTTGGGCTTTGTGCTTACTGCGGGAGTTGCATAAACGATATCGGAAGATGTAACGGTGCTCCATGCGCCGTTTACATAAGCCTTGACTGCAAAGCCGTACTTGATGCCGTTTGCGAGGTTCTTTACTCTCATAGATGTTGCTGTGGTGCTGCCTCTGTTGGTCCACTGACCGTTGATAACGGAGTAAACCGCATATCTGGTAGCTCCGTTTACAGATGTCCATGTAAGTGTTACCTGACCGTTATCGGGAGTTGCCTTTGTGATCTTGGGCTTTGTGCTTGCAGCGGGAGTTGCATAAACGATATCGGAAGATGTAACGGAAGTCCATGCGCCGTTTACATAAGCCTTAACCGCAAAGCCGTATCTGATGCCGTTTGCAAGACCTGTTACTGTCATGTATCCGTTTCTGGTGTATCCGTGGTTCTGCCACTGACCGTTGATAACGGAATATACTGCATAATTGGTAGCGCCGCTTACGCCCGACCATGAAAGTGTAACCTGACCGTTATCGGGAGTTACCTTTGTGATCTTGGGCTTGTTTGCAGCTGTGGGAGTTGCATAAACGATATCGGAGCTTGAAACGGAAGACCATGCACCGTTTACCAGTGCCTTTACTGCGAAGCCGTACTTCAAGCCGCCTGTAAGACCTGTAACGGTCATGCTTGTAGCTGTGGTGTAGCCTCTGAGCACCCACTGATTGTTATTCTTGGTATAAACCGCATAATTGGTAGCGCCGCTTACAGCTGTCCATGTAAGATAAGCCTGACCGCTGCCGGGAGTTACCTTGGTGATAACGGGCTTGGGAGAATAAGTGGGGGTTGCATATACCACGTCGTTTGCGGTATAGGAGCTGAGGTTGCCGTTGATATAGTAACGTACCAAAAATCCGTAGCGGACGTTATTTGTAAGTCCTGTTACGGTGTAGGTATTGCCTGTGGTAGCACCTATATATGTAAGATAGCCGTTCATATAGGTATAAACGTTATACTGTGATGCGCCGGGTATCTTGCTCCACTGGAGGGAAGCGGTTCCGTTTATTGCGGAGGTTACTTTTAGGTTAAGAGCATTGGGAGAAGCAGGGTCGTTCTTCACGCAGCTGGGAAGAGTGATGTTGGTGTAATACTTGTTCATCACGGTGTAGTTGATGTTGTGGCGTGAATCAAGGCTCTGGAAGTATGTGGTGCTCTTATTGCAGTATCTGCTGTCAATGTAGCTTCCCTGATCCATAAGGCTTACATCTATCTCATACCAGTCGTTGAATATCTTTACTCTGTTCCATGCGTGGTTTTCGGTGATGACTGTGATACAGTCAAGACCTGCCGCATTGCAGAAATATGTCATTGTCATGGCATATCCGCTGCCGTAGCACTGTCTGTCAAGGAGAGCGCCTGCGATAGACTGATGATGTGCGCCTGTGGAATAGGAAACAGCGTTAGCTATCTTCTGATAAATAGCCTGCTCCTTGGTAAGGTCATTGGTGCACTTGTTGATATCAGCCATCCATGTGTTAGTGATGCTGTTGATGCTGTTGTAAGCATTTCTTCTTACGGTACCGTTCTGGTAATCGGAATACATCATGGGGTAAACAAAGTTCTGACCGAATCTGTAGCCGTTTGTAAGGAAGAAATACTGGGGATTTGAGTAGTAGAACATATACAGTATCTGCTCAAGACGTGAGCTGGAGATGCTGTTGGAATCGAAGGAAACGTAGTCGATGTACTGAGATGTGTAGGTCTGGCTGGAAGAAAGCACTGCGTTGCAGGCATTTGCCAGATTGTTGTACAGAGTACGTTCGGCTGAGTTCAGCTGATTGTAGAAATAGCTGGTGTTGTAACGGTATGTAGCGTCTAAAGTCTCGCTGTAGGCATCAGTCTCATTAAGAGCCTTGTCCTTGTCGATCATCTCTCTGATAGCTGCCATATCGTCATCGTCGGTGTAGATGCCCTCAACACCAACATCGGGGAGAACCATGTTGGAATCCTCTGCCATAATATCCTCAGCGGACTTTCCTGTCTGAGCAGTATCATCTGTTGTCTCGACAGTCTCAGTCTCATCTGGTTCGGTGACATCAGGTTCTGTTACATCGGGTTCTGTTACATCAGGCTCGGTTACGTCAGGCTCGGTTACGTCTGGTTCTGTTACATCAGGCTCGGTTACGTCAGGTTCTGTTACATCGGGTTCTGTTACATCAGGCTCGGTTACGTCTGGTTCGGTTACGTCAAGCTCGGTTACGTCAGGCTCGGTTACGTCAGGTTCGGTGATGTCGGGTTCGGTCACGTCGGGCACAGTTACTTCAGTCACAGCAGGAACATTTTCGTCAGTGCCCGCAGGGACATCTGCAAAAACGGTTACTGTACACTGGAGAGCTGTCAGTGCCGCCATAGACGCAGCCGCAATGACTTTTGTTACACGTTTCTTCATTATGACCATCCTTTCCAATGGATATTGTACTTATCAACAGGTAGCTTTATCGCATACTGCCTTTAGTATAATTATACACCATTTTTTCAACGAATGCAATAATTTTGGTATCAAAAGAAATCACAATTTGGTTAAAAATGTAACAAAGTAAAAACGCAGCCGCCCATTTTCGGACGGCTGCGTGCAGCATATCATGTCGTTTGACTGACAGGAAGTATTTGAGTAAAAAGCTTATTCAGCGTCGTTATAAACCTTGATCTCTTCATCAACGATGGAGTAGTATTCTTCACGAGCCTGTACCCAGTCCTCAAACTGCTCGTTTGCAATTCCCTCATAGAGAACGGTCATAAGAGTATCGGACATATAGGTACTGAGGCCATAGCCGTAATCATAAGCCTGAACGAACTGGTCGGGATCGTAGAAGTTCATAGCGATATCATACATCTCGGAAGTCCAGCCGTCGTTGTTCTTTAGGAACTTCTCCTTGGTAGCTTCAACATACTTTTCATCGTAGTTAACGGTTCTGTTGCAGTCGAACCATGCCTTTACGCAGTCAGCGTTCTCAGAACCCTTTACCCACATATATGCGAATACCTTGTTGGAAACATAGTACTTGTCGGAATCAGGATCCTTGGGGAAAGGAACTATCTGGATAACATCATCAGGGCAGGACTTTGCAGCAGCATTGTATGCCCATGTACCCATGGAGTAGAAGAGAATACTGTCATCAACGAAAGCAGACTCGCCGCCGATCCAGCCTCTCTTGATAAGGTTGTTCTTGAAGATATCCTCCAGAACGCCCTGAGCCCTTTCAATCTTCTGGCTTCTCAGGTTGTTGCCGAACTTGGTTCCGTCATATGTTACCATGGTCTCGCCTGAGGTGTAAACGAAAGCGTTTGCCCACCAGCCGCCGATACCGTATCTTTCGGAACCGGAGTCGTTGCTCTCAACGTAGGTCTTCATCATATCAACAAAGGTGTTCCAGTCCCACTCACCGTTGAGGTAAAGCTCATAGGGATCTTCAAAGCCATTGTCAGCCATGGTAGTCTTGTTGTACATAAGTACCTGGGTATCGTTGAAGCTGTATCCCAGAGGTGCGATGTAATGCTCGCCCTTCCAGATAAAGCTGTCAGCGGTGTCCTTAACGGCAGCCCACTTGGGGTCGTCCCAGTTAACAAGGGAGTCGATAGCCTGATACTGACCCTTGGAAATGTCATAGGGGAAGGTTCTCCACTCATAAGCAAAGATATCGGGAGATGTACCGCCGAGGATAGAGGTTGCCAGGTCATCAAAGCGCTTGTCGCTTGTTGTGGGCATATACTCTATCTTAGCGCCGTAGGTATCTTCAAAAAGTGCAAGCTCGGGGCTTCTCTCGGGAGAGTCGTTTGTGGGGTTAAGGTCGTAAATGCCAAGCCACTTCAGGGTCTTGCCGCTGATATCAACATCAAGGGTCTCATCAAGAGCATCTACCTCGATATCGTCGCCTGTCCACTCGGTAGCGGCTGTAGTGGTAACATCGGCAGTGGTAGTGTCCCCTGTTGTTGCGCTGCCACTGTCAGAGCTGCCTCCGCAGGCAGTAAGGGAAGCGGTAAGGGAAAGTGCCAATATTCCGGCTGTAAGCTTCTTATAATTCATTTTTCAACATCCTCCTTAAACTCGGTTTATAAAAGCTTTGTTTTGAAATCGTTTGCAATTTTTTGTATAATACTGTTTGGATTTACTGTCTGTGTTTTATACATCATAGCATATTGTGCCAATAAAGTCAACTATTTTTTAAACTGCCGCCCTATTTTTATACTTTTTGCACAAATATTCACCTATTTTTTTGCAACAATAAAACTCAAAAGCAAATAAAAACGGCAGCGGAGCTTTCTTGCCGACCGCTGCCGTTTTATATGTTCAGATGTTAATACTCAGACTTTGTTCTTGTCTATCAGGTCCTTTTCCGCCTTGGTTATCTGCATATATTCCGCATTAAGCTCATCGGGGGAAGAAAAGCCCTTTTTCATTGCCGCAAAGCAAAGGCTGGACGCCAGCGGAGAGTTGAGAAGAGGTGCTGCCCTGAATATCATCTCATTGTCCGCAGCCTTGACAGCCTCGGCGCTGTAATCGCCGGTGCAGACCACCGCACCCTTGCGGGCACATTCATTAAGGCGGATCGCAAGCTCTTCAACTGTGATTATCTCGTCCTCGGAAAGTCTTTCCACATTTCCCAAATAGTCCGACTCAAAAAAAGCGGAGTAAACCAGGTTCTGCCTTGCGTGCATAACGGAGCATATAACAGTGTCCGTTCCGCAGAAATTATACGCCAGCGATTCCAGCGCAGATACTCCCGCACAGGGCTTATCCAGCGCAAAGCAAATCCCCTTCACTGCGGAAATGCCGATCCTCAGACCCGTGTATGAACCTGGGCCGCTCACAGCCGCAAAGCCGTCTATCTCCTCAAGCTTTTTGCCCGAATCCTCCAGCATTTTCTTCACCATGGGAAGAATTACCTGAGAATGGGTAAGCTTTGTAACAAACGTATTCTGAGCAAGAACAGCATCTTCGGTGCAGAGCGCACATGAAGCGGTCTTTCCCGATGTGTCAATTCCAATTACCAGCAAATCTATCAGCTCCATTAGGGTCGGTGACGGTTATTTTTCTGCCGTCCCCGCCTGTTGATTCAAGTTCAATAGTTATGACAGAGCTGTCCAGCTCGTCCTCGATATTCTCCGACCATTCAGCCGCAATGACCGCATCGTCGGACATATAATCAAAATATCCCGTGGTTTCCAGATCTTCGCCGCCGCTTATGCGGTACATATCGAAATGATACAGTGAAAGCCCGCTGCCGTGATACTCATTGACAATGGAAAAAGTAGGCGATGAAACGTTGTCGGGAAGCCCCATTCCCAGAGCGATGCCACGGGTGATGGTGGTCTTTCCTGCGCCCAGTCCGCCCTTGTAGGCAATTATCTCGCCGCCTTTAAGACGGGAGCCTATCTGCCTGCCAAGCTCTATGGTCTCCTCAGGGGAATTTGTGTAAAAGACTTTCTTGAACGGCTCCATAGTTATGACGCATATCCCTTTGACGGAATATGCGTCCTCCTCTCATTTTTTTAATTTCAGCCCTCGTCACGCATGGATTTGAGCAGACTGTCAGCGTCTGCGGCAGCATTCATAAGCGACCTCAGCTCTTCGGTAAGGTCACGCTTTTTCTCTGCCTTTTCAGCCTTTGCCGCCTTTTCCTCATCGGGGATAAGGTCGTCCATGGTTATTACGGGGATACCGTCGTCCTCAGGAGCTGCCTCGGGAGCTTCATTCTGAACTTCCTGCTCCTCAGGCTCTTCTTCGGTCTTAGGCTTCTTGTGACAGGCAATGACCGCATGATTTTTCGATGCGGATACGTTCATTACCCTGAATGTCTCGCAGAAGAACGAGATATCATCGTCCTCCAGAGAGCGTATCTTATATCTTTTCCTGTCTGCATAGCCGTATTTCTCGGTGCAGATTATGTCAAAGCCGAAAAGCGGAGTTCTCACGCCGATGCAGCCTATCTCCAGCTCGCTGACGTTTTCAAAAATTATCTCCGCATTGAATTTTACAGGCTCATTGCTGTAAAAGGTCATTCTGATGAACGGTACTTTTACGCCCTCGCTGCCGATGCCGCTGTAATAGCTGAAATCGCCGAAAGCGTCAAAATTGTACCAGTAAAAGTCCTCGGAAAGGTCGGTTATCTGCTCGATACCGTATATCTCGCCGAAATTCTTTCGCAGAGCGCAGTGCTCCTCGTTCATGGGCATGGATTTCTTCATACCCACAGCCAGCTTTTCAAAGCCCATGCCCTCATACCATTTTATAAGGCTGTCCTCACAGAAAAGCTGAACATTGAGCTTGTAAATGCCTGTCTGGCAGTATTCCACCAGCCGCCTTACAATCTCGGCGCCGATGCCGTGCCTGCGGTAATCGTTCCTTACGCAGATACCGCTCATAACAGCGGCAATAAGTCCATCGGAAGCAACTCTGCCCAGACCTATGAGCTTGTCGCCGTCATAAGCATATATGGAGTAGAAGCTGGCGTTTGCCTTTGCAATATCCTCATCTGTATATCCGGGAAGCTGGTACCATTCCAGTGATTTGTAAAGATCGATGGTATCTTCGGGCTTTTTAAGCGCTGAAAGATATTCTATTTCCACAAATATTACCACCCTTCTGAGAATTTTGTCAAAAGACAAATAACGCCCCAACGAAACATTATCACGGCATAAAAAAATATAAACAGTAAATATTACTGTTTATATTTTACCATATTTAATACACAGGGTCAAGCACTATTTAGCATTTGTATTATTACAAATTTATAATTGTCAAACAAAAGCTGATTGACACTGCATATTTTGTTAAAATTGCTCAAATCATATAAGACCTTTAAGCTCACGCCTGAGCCTTGCCACAGGCAGACCCACAACGTTGAAAAAGTCGCCTCTGATACCCTTTACCAGTGTGCAGCCCTCGGACTGGATACCGTAAGCCCCAGCCTTGTCCATAGGGTCGCCCGTTGCGATATAGGCACGTATCTCCTCATCGGTCAGGGGATAAAAGTCAACCTCGGTGCACTGGGAAAAGCTTTTCTCGCCGTCCTTTGAGCATATGCACACGCCTGTTATGACCTTGTGTGTATGTCCCGAAAGCCTGCTCAGCATTTCAAAGGCGTTTTCCTCATTCTTGGGCTTGCCCATTATCTCACCGTCAAGGATCACTATAGTATCGCAGCCGATAACAACATCCTCAGGGTGAGCCTTTGCCACAGCTCTTGCTTTCTGCACCGCAAGATACTCCGATGCCTTTTCGGGGGCTATCTCGGGCGGAATTGTCTCGTCAATATCCGCAGGGCATATCTCAAAATCGGGAACGGCAAATTTCAGAAGCTCCTGCCGTCTGGGTGAAGTGGAAGCCAGCAGAACCGACATTATATTACCCCCAGTTTTCTGCCCAGCTCGTTGAATTCATCATCGGGGAAAGGCATCCATTCATTTTCATATTCACGGCGGCTCTCGCCCTCGGAATAGGGCTTGAAAGCACCGTATATCTCTGCAGCAAGCTGTTTAAGGTCAGTCTGAGCCGCAAAAGCTTCCTCACACTTGTCCTTATCAAAGGCGCCTTTAAGATCCTCCTTGCTGAGATATATCTTAAAAAGTCCAGAGCCGTTTATCTCAACAGCCCACGCCCCAGGCTCATTATCAAGGACGGCATAAAAGCTGCCGTCCCCCGATAATGCGTCGGAACACGCCTTTATGAGCTGACGGGCGCTGTCCGTTTTCCACACATCTGTTGCCAGAATGCAGAAAACGTCGCTGCCCATATCAAAGGTCACATTGAGCCAGCCTGCTATTATCTCATCAACAGTAAATCTCATATCACTTATTTGCGGCGTTCTTTTCGTCGTTATGCTTGTTGATAAGATCCATGCCAACGATAGCAAGACTGAACAGGAGAATGAGCTTCAGAGCAAAGCCCAGAACATCAAAAAGAACAAAGATAAATTTTTTCATTGAACATTTCCTTTCAAAATCGAAGAGAAAATCACGCAAAAGGATTTTCGGACTTGTAGAGCATTCCCTTGGGCTGATTGAAGCCGATGCTTGCCACGCCAAGATATCTGAACACATTGAACAGAGCCTTGCCGTTGTGAGCAAAGGTCACAGCGCCGTGGTGAGGGAATCTGCCCTCGATAAGCACATGGCGGTAAAATCTTCCCATTTCGTTGATGGCAAAAATTCCAATGCCGCCGAAGGAACGTGTGGCAACAGGGAGTATCTCGCCCTCTGCAACGTATGCCGCAAGCTGAGCGTCAGCTGTGGACTGGAGACGGAAGAAGGTTATCTGAGAGGGAATGATATCGCCCTCGAGAGTACCTCTTGTGATATCAGGCTCCTTATCAGGCTCCAGACCTCTGTGCATGATGAGCTGATACTTCATCTCGCAGGAGGTAAGCTTCTTTGCGGTGGTGTTTCCGCAGTGGAAGCCCATGAATGTGTCTGTATGAGCATAAGTGAACTTGCCCTTGATGTCATTCTCGTAAATGTCCGCAGGAACAGTGTTGTTGATATCAAGCAGTGTTACCGCATCATCGGAAACGCACTGTCCTATGTACTCGCTTACAGCTCCCCAGATATCAACCTCGCAGGAAACGGGAATGCCTCTTCCCGTAAGGCGGCTGTTAACATAGCAGGGAACGAAGCCGAACTGTGTCTGGAAAGAGGGCCAGCACTTGTTGGCAAAGATAACAAATTCTCTTTCGCCCTTGTGCTCCTCAGCCCAGTCAAGGAGAGTTATCTCATACTGAGCAAGCTTGGGAAGAATGCCCGGCATCTTGTTGCCCTGTCCCAGCTCCTCAGCCATTTCGGCAACGACCTTTTCGATCCTTGCATCGCCTGCATGAGCATTGAATGCAGCGAACAGGTCAAGCTCGGAGTTTTCCTCTATCTCAGCGCCCAGATCGTAGATTCGTGCGATAGGTGCGTTGCAGGCAAGGAAGTCCTGAGGACGGGGGCCAAAGGAGATGACCTTGAGCTTTGAAAGACCGAGAACGGCTCTTGCCACGGGGATAAATCCGCCTATCATATCAGCAACTTCATCGGCAGTGCCTACGGGATATTCGGGGATATAAGCCTTAACGCCTCTAAGCCCCAGGTTGTAGCTTGCGTTGAGCATACCGCAGTATGCGTCTCCTCTGCCGCCTACAAGGTTATCGCCTGTTTCCTCGGCAGCAGCCGCAAACATTACAGGCAGACCAAATCTCTTGGCAAGGAGAGTTTCGGCAGTCTCGGGGCCGAAGTTGCCCAAATATACCACCAGTGCATTTACTCCCGCTTCTTTCAGCTCTTCCACCGCTTTGAGCATATCCTTTTCGCTCTCAACTGTGGTGGGACATTCATAAACATCTATTCCCTTTGCGGAACAGGCCTTGCATACGGCTGTTCTTCTGCCTGCGGAAAGGCTTGCGGGGAAGCAGTCACGGCTCACCGCAACTATTCCGAGACGTATTTCGGGCATATTCATCATCTTATTCATATTTATATCTCCTTTTTTCAGGGGCATTCCCTGTTTATTTTATTGTGTATTTCCGACAGACGGGCTGTACTGTAGGCAGTGTAACCCTCGTAATAATAGCTGTTGTCGATGCCTTTCATAAAGGTATCACGGTCGCTTATCCTGTCGGTGAGAGCCGAAGCGATGACCGCCTTGATGTCCCTGTCGCTTACGGGGCTGTGCTCCATGGCGGCAAGATAGCTTTCCTTGTCAACGCTGTTCCAGTCGGTGACTTTGCCAAGGGAGGCTTTCAGCATAAGGTCGAGCCATATGCGCATACTGCGCCCGTTGCCCTCCCTGAACGGGTGAGCAATGTTCATTTCAACATATTTTTCGATTATCTCATCAAAGCTGCTCTGGGGCATCTTTTCCACTGCCGCCAGCGCATCTTCAAGATACATGACCGAAGCAAAGCGAAGTTTTCCCTTTGAGATATTGACCGTCCGCAGCTTTCCCGCAAAATCATAGATGTCACAGAAAAGGAAACGGTGTATCTCACACAAAGTGGACACTGTTCCCGCTTCAAGTGTATCAAGGAAGCCGCTTTCAAACATCACGGAAGCCTTTGTTTTGCTTATCCGCTCCTCTTCACGGGCAAGCTCCGCAGAGTTTGTGATGCCAAGCTTATTTTCAAGCATATTCTCACTCCAGTGTCGGTATATGGCTGACAGCAACGCCGTCCTTATCCACCCAGTTCATTTCCTCAAAATATTCTTCAAGGGTGACCTGCTTGTCGGTAAGGAGCTTTGCATAATATACGCCCACAAAGCGGTAATGCCAAGGCTCGTAGATTATGCCCGTAATGTCCTCCTTGCCCTCGGGATAGCGGAGGATAAAACCATAATCCGCTGCGTGCTCTTGAAGCCACTTGTACGCCTCAGTATTCTTGAAGCCGTCGTCGTTCATATCAACATATTCGTCAGACATGATATCCGCCGCAAGACCTGCGTTATGTTCGCTGTAGCCGGGGAGCTGCACCTCTTTCAGAGTATCGGCATAAGCCTCATCATAGGTCATTCCCCTGTTGTCCATACGATCCTGCACGCTCTTGTCAAAGTTCTTCTGCTGATACTCCACAGAGCGGTAGGCGGACATAACTATGAGCTGATGTCCGTCCTCAGAGGCAGCCTTGAGCATCTGGGTCATATATTCGGACATTCTTGCGTCCATGTAATATTCTCTCCAGCTCTCATAGACCTTAGCAGTCTCGATGCCGTCGCAGTATTCGGCAGAAACGGGGTTTTTGCCGTTTACCAGGAACATCGCCCAAACGTTGTCCGCATCGGCAGGGTCGGGCATAGGCTCAGCCGCAGCCTCGGTCTCGGAAACATCGGTAACATCGCCATCGGACACACCGGTCTCCGGTCCCTCAGCGTCAGTCACGCCAGCCTCGTCAGTTCCGTCAGACGGAAGTGTCTCGGAGCCTGCCTGCTGTGTGTCGGAAGCACCCGAAGTCTCAGCGGGAAGCTTGTTTTCAGATGTGATATCATCGGTTTTACCTTTGGAAAAATGCGCCATTAAAAACACCGCCGCAAATAAAATTACAGTTGATACCGCAAATATCCTTACGCCGTTATATTTTCTTCTTTTCCTCAATTATTATCATCCTTTTGTTATCAAAATATTGACATCTGACCGCAGAAATTGTATAATATAATTGTAGTATGTGTATGCAAACTATGTACTCACAGGCAAGGAGGCCATAAAAATGAAATGCCCGTTCTGCGGATTTGAAGATACCAAAGTTATAGATTCACGTTTTATCGACGGAAAAAAGCGCCGCCGCCGCCGCTGTACCAACTGCGGAAGGCGTTTTACCACCTACGAATGCATTGAACTGCCCGAGCTGCTTGTTAATAAAAAGGACAACACTTATGAGCCTTTTGACAGGAACAAGCTTATCAGAGGGCTTTCATTTGCCGTCAAGAAGCGTCCCGTCCCCGGCTCTGCCATTATCGCCATTGCCGACAGCATCGAAAACTACTGCGCCAACAATATGCTCAGCCAGATATCCACAAGCGAGATAAGCGATATGGTGCTCGAGCAGCTCAAAAAGCTGGACGAGGTGGCATATGTCCGTTTCGCCTCGGTAAACAAGGATTTCAGCGATGTTGACTGCTTCCTTGATCTTATCAGCGACCTTCGCAAGGATAAGTAAACCGCATTATATATTATTCCCACAAATTTATATTGATACACGGGGGGTATATCCCCCGTTTTTTTATTGCTGCAAGCTCTGTGCCGCCGTAAGAAGAGCTTCCTTTTCATTTGGCAGCTCCTCGTCAATGACCTTGGAAAGCAGCTTGTCAAGGGTCTCCCCTATCTGCCTGCCGCTTATGCCCAGCGCCGCAATATCATTGCCGTTGATAGCCAGCTGCCTGAGCGAAAAGCACTCATCGCTGCGAACTATCTCATATGCAATTATCTTCATGCCGTCAAGCACAGGGATACGTTCAAGGCAGAAGCTCTGCTTTGCACGGTTATCGCCTTTCATGACCTCAATGAGCCGTATGAACTGCTCCATGCCCATTACCGAAACAAGGCGCCTTACCACACGCTTGCTCTCAATGGGAGTAACGTAGTGATATTTTATAAGCTCCGTCACATTTCGCACGGTCTCGCCGTTAAAATGCAGCCTTTCCATAATCTTTTCAGCCATTTCGGCGCTTTGCTTTTCATGACCGAAGAAATGCCTGTGACCCTCATCATCTGTGCGGCAGCAGGCAGGCTTTGCTATGTCATGGAACAGCAGTGCCAGGCGGACATACTTATCGGGCTTGGATCTTTCAACAGCGTGGGCAATGTGCCCCCACACGTCATATACATGATACCTGCTCTTCTGGTCAAAGCCGTTGCAGGGGGTTATCTCGGGGATAATTGTGCTGAAAACATCGCTGAATTCCATCATGAGAGTGCATGGGGCCTTTCCTGTTACAAAGCGGGTAAGCTCGCTGCTTATGCGCTCGGCTGATATCTCTTTGAGCAGATATTTCTTCTCGTGGATAGCACGGGCTGTTTCGGCGTCAATGACAAAGCCCAGCTCGGAAGCAAATCTGAGAGCACGGAGGATACGCAGTGCGTCCTCCTCAAATCTTTCGTATGGGTCGCCAACGCAGCGGACAACACGCTCAATGATATCGTCCTGACCGCCTAACTTATCCACCAGCCCTCTTTCGGGGGAATACGCCATGGCGTTCATAGTGAAATCACGCCGTGAAAGGTCGTCCTCCAGGCGGGGCGTGAAACAGACAGTATCGGGTCTGCGGTGATCGGCATATGTACCGTCAATGCGGTAGGTGGTGATCTCCACATTTTCTCCGCCGCTGACAACTGTTACGGTGCCGTGCTTTATCCCGGTTTCAATAACGGTAAAGTCCTCGAAACAGGCAGCAGTCTGCCGGGGAAGAGCGTTTGTGGTGATATCATAATCGCTCGGTTCTCTGCCCATAAGCCCGTCACGGACACAGCCGCCCGCCAGATAGGCTTCATAGCCTGCGTTATGGAGTTTATCAAGTACGATACTTATGTTATCGGGTATATTTATTGTCATCTTCTGCCTTGCTCCCTTGACCGCCCAAAGCGAAAAATTTACTGTTTATTATTATAACACATATTTCTGCAAATTGCAATAATTTGTGAGAGGATTTAAAACAGCACAAATCATCAAAATGAAATTTCTGCCGCCGTTTGACAAATCACGCAGAGTATGATATAATATATGGAATAATGCTCACAATTCTCTTAGCATCGGAGTGTGAATATAAACAAATGAATATAAATGCTCGGTCACGATTGAAGCATTCGGCGACTGTTATCCTTTACGCCGTGCTGATGGCTGTGATTATCATCGGTATTATCGCCGCATGGATAATTGTCTCGGGCAGGAACAGGATAGCCATTGACGAGGTCTATGGCAATGTCATCGTGGAGCGAAGCGGCGGGCAGATAAGCGCCAAGCAAGGTATGCGGCTGGAAAGCGGTGACTGCGTAAAGGTTCTGTCAGGCGGCTCCGCACGGATAACGCTGGGCAGGGACAGGTACATATATCCTGAGGCTGATTCGGCTGTGACTGTTACCCGCAGCAAGGAAGACAAGTCTTTCGGGGCTGAACTGCTGACGGGCGCTGCGGCGGTTAGGCTTGACAAAGCTGCCGATATAAAGGTATCTGCGCTGAATGTTATCGTTACGGCAAGCGGCTCTGTTTTCAGGGTAAGCTGTACCGATAATGCAGCAGAGATCATTTGTGCTGACGGCGAGGCTGATATCTCAGGCGGCGGCACAGCTCAAAAGCTTGCGGCAGGCAGTCTTGCACGGCTCACATCGTCAAGCGGAGAAATAGTGCTCACGCCGGAAGAGGCTGAGGTTTCCGCTCTTCCCGAAAGCGCTCTGAAAAGCCTTATGCGTATCGCTTCACAGCGCAGCATGACATTCTCTCTCAACAGCCTTGGCGGTGCATATCTGGCGCTTGATGAAAATATAGCGGCAACGGAGATATCGGAAGCTGTTTCCGAAAGCATTGCGGAAACTACCGTATCCGAAACCACTGTATCCGAAACCTACACTTCTCCAAGCGAAGAAACCACCGAAACAGTATCGGAGCCAGTTACGGAAATATCCGAAACATCGGTATCTGAAACAAATATTTCCGAAGCAACGACTTTTGAAACAACGTTTTCAGAAACAACATTTTCGGAAACAACTGCATCACAGGCCACAGCTTCGGAAACCCAAACTTCTGCTGAGACAGTCTCCGAAACCACAGCACCGACTGTAGAAACCACACAGACAACCACACCCACGATACCATGGTGGGAGATCATAAATTCGGCTGAACGTGACAGCCGCTGACTGAAAGGACACTGATATATGAAAAGCTTTAAAACCGCAATAATCGCAGGAGCTCTTGCTCTTGTCGCTGTGATAGCCACGGTGATCGTACTTACATCGGGCAGCAGCGGCTACGGACTGTACATATCCTCTGTTTCGGGCGATGTTGTTATCAGCAACGCTGAGGGCACAACTCAGGCTGCCGCCGAAACATTCCTTGCCACAGGCGACGCTCTTACGGTAAACGCAGGCGGCTCATGCACACTTATCTACCGCACCCGTGACAATTACGACCAGAACTACATAGTTCTTGAACCTGCAACTCAGGTGCTTGCCACAGGCAAATACACTGGCAAGTCCGATGACGAGCTTTACCTTAACAGAGGTTCGGTAATGGTAAGCGCACTCAACAAGTCCAAGAAGAATATCATTATCCGCACCGCCAGCGCTTCCGTTACCACAAAGGACGCTGCTATGAGGATAGCATATGAGCTGGGCGAGGGCACAACAACCACTCTGGCTGCTTCCTTCGGCGGAGCTTCCGAGATACAGCTTTATGACGCACTGGGCAATGCTGTTGACAGAGACGGCATGAAGCTCCAGTCCCCCGAGGTACTGGGCGAGGGTCTCAGCGCAAAGGTAGTAAGCAGCGGCGATGTTCCCTCTTTTGAGTATCTTAACATCAAGACTGACCTTTCTGCCTACAATGCAGACACCTTAAAGGAGCTGCTGACCATATCCGCATTCCACGACGGAATGCTTTCGTTCACAGCTGCCGAGATAAAGGCTGCTTATGACGCTGCTCCCACAGAGGATCCCGCTGATGAGCCTGAGGTTCCCGAGGAAAGCGTTACCGAGGAAACAACAGTAACCACCGTTCCCGAGACCTCCGAGACCGAAGAGACCACTATCCCCTCCGAGGAAACGACCGTTACAACCACCACACCCGCTCAGACAACTACTGCCTACACTACTACAACCGCAGCCACAACTCAGGCTCCCCAGACCACCGCACAGACCACTTCCACCGCCAGCGGCAAGATGATAACCGTTTATGTCATCATCGATGATGAGATAACAATGCAGGAAGTTCCTTACGGCGGCAATGCAACTCAGCCTGCCGACCCTGTAGTCGAGGGTAAGAGATTTGTCGGCTGGGACGGCTCCTTCACCAATATCACTGAGGAGACCACCATTTCCGCAATATTCGAGGACGATGCTTCCGTTACCACCGCATCTACCTCCGTTACCTTTGATACCACCGAAACCACAACTTCCGATTCAAGAATGTTCACCGTTACCGTTGTGGTAAACGGCAATGCGACCACTCAGCAGGTAGCATACGGCGGCTCCGCTGTTCTCCCTGCGGTAAATATCCCGGGCTACGTATTCATGGGCTGGGACCGCTCACCCGATAATATCACCGAGAACTGCACCATCACCGCAATTCTCGTTCCCGACGGAAGCACCACCGACACAAGCGCCACAACCTACACTGTTACATTCGTGGTTGACGGAGTTTCATACCCCGTTACCGTTTCCGCAGGAAGCAGCGCAGTTGCCCCCGTCTCCCCCACCATCAACAGCAGGGGTCAGACCTTTATCGGCTGGGACACCGATTTCAGCAACGTTACCCACGACCTGACAGTTACAGCACTTTTCCTGTAATTCAGTCATTTTACCAAAGCTATTCATCGGCCGTTCCCTATGGGGCGGTCGATTGATTTTTTAGATTGATTTTTAAAAGGAGTATCATATGCCACAAACCGCCAAAAAAGGGAACCTGCGGCGTTTCCTGCCATATTATAAAAAATATCTGCCGCTTATCGTGCTTGACCTTTTCTGCGCAGGCATAACAAGCATCTGCGAGATAGTCCTGCCGCTTATGGTCCGCTACCTTACCAATATGGGCATAAACGACATTGAGGGGCTTACGCTTACAATTATCATTAAAATAACCCTGCTGTATGTGGTACTGCGTGCCGCCGACTGCGCCGCCTATTATTTCATGAGCAGCGTTGGTCACATCACAGGCGCAAAGATCGAGACGGATATGCGCTCCGACCTGTTCGCACATCTCCAGAAGCTTTCCTTTGCCTACTACAGCAACACCAAGATAGGTCAGATAATGGCAAGGATATCCTCCGACCTGTTTGACGTAACGGAATTTTCCCACCACTGCCCCGAGGAATTTTTCATTGCAGGCTTGAAGATAGTTTCCTCCTTTGCCATACTCTGCACCATGAACGTTCCCCTGACGCTGATAATGTTTGCGGCAATGCCAGTGATGATAGTCATTTCAATCAAGTTCAACGGCAGCATGAGAAAGGTGTTCCGCTCGCAGAGGGCGCAGCTGGGCGAGATAAACGCACGCACCGAGGACTGTCTGCTGGGAATACGTGTGGTAAAGTCATTCGGACGTGAGGACACCGAGGTCGAAAAGTTTGAAAAGGACAACAGCAAGTTCCTTGACATCAAAAAGCAGAGCTACAAATATATGGGCGCTTTCAACTGCTCCACCCGTGCCTTTGACGGAATAATGTACATCATCGTCGTGGCGCTGGGCAGCTATTTTATGATGAAGCGTGAGATATCCCCCGCCGACCTTACGGCATATCTGCTGTACGCTTCCACACTTCTTGCCTCTATCCGCAGGATAGTGGAGTTCACTGAACAGTTCCAGAGAGGTATGACGGGCATTGACAGATTTTTCGAGGTCATGGACGTTGAGCCTGACATCACAGACAAGGAAAATGCCCTGGAGCTTGCAAACGTAAAGGGCGATATTACATTCGAGAATGTGGGATTTCATTATTCCGACAGCGACACCGCCGTTATTTCGGGGCTTGACCTGAAAATAAAGGCAGGCTCCCATGCGGCTCTGGTAGGTCAGTCGGGCGGCGGAAAAACAACGCTCTGCAACCTTATCCCCCGCTTTTATGACGTTACCGAGGGAAAGGTAACGGTTGACGGCCATGATGTAAGAGATGTTACAATAAAATCCCTGCGAAAGAACATAGGCGTTGTCCAGCAGGACGTTTACCTGTTCAGCGGAACAGTGGCGGAAAACATTGCCTACGGCGCTGAGAACGCTTCAAGGGACGATATCATAGAAGCCGCAAAGCTTGCAGGCGCCGACGAGTTCATCAGCTCGCTCCCCGACGGATACGACACATATGTGGGCGAGCGTGGAGTTAAGCTTTCGGGCGGTCAGAAGCAGAGGATCTCCATTGCACGGGTATTTCTGAAAAATCCTCCCGTGCTTATCCTTGACGAAGCCACCTCCGCACTGGATAACGAAAGCGAGTTTATCGTGCAGAAGTCGCTGGAACGCCTGGCAAAGGGCAGAACGACCATAACCGTAGCCCACAGGCTCACCACCGTAAAAAATGCGGACGTGATATTCGTGCTCACCGAAAACGGCATCTCCGAGCAGGGCACTCACGATGAGCTTATGGCACAGGGCGGCATCTACAGCCGTCTGTACAACGGTTTTACTATGGATTGAGGTGATATTTACGGAAAGCTTGATATACAGCCTTAACGCAACAGTTCCCGTATTTCTGGTCATAGTCATAGGCTATGTGCTCAACAGAATGGGAATGTTCAACGAGGGGTTCATATCCGCCGCAAACAAGTTCATTTTTAAGATCTGCCTGCCCGTAATGATATTTTCTGACCTTTCACAAACAAATATTGCCGATTCCTTTGACGGCAAGCTGGTACTTTTCAGCGCAGTCATCACAACGGTGATGTTCGCCGCATTATGGATAGGCGCAAGGCTTTTCATCAAGGACAAAAGCATCATCGGCGCATTCGTTCAGGCGGCTTACAGAAGCTCCGTTGCGGTAATGGGCTTTGCATTTATGAAAAACATCTACAACAGCACGGGACTTATGCCAATGATAATCATAGGCTGCGTGCCGCTGTACAACATCTACGCCGTTACAGTCCTCACATTCGAAGCGGAGGACGCTCAGCTTGACACCGACAAGAGATCCAAGCTGAAAAAGGCAGCGATAGGCATTATCACAAACCCGATAATACTTGGAATAATCGCAGGCTGCATAGGCTCGCTGATAAGGATATACGACTATATGCCCGTTATGTTCTCCAAAACGCTCAGCAACCTTTCGGTAATGGCAACGCCCCTTTCGCTTATCGTTATAGGTGCTTCCTTTGAGGGCAAAAAGGCTATTGCAAAGATAAAGCCCACAATAGTATGCTGCCTGATAAAGCTTATCGTAATCCCTGCGGTGTTCATATTTGCCGCAGTAAAGGCAGGATTCAGCGGAGAAGCGATGCTGGCGCTGGTTGTAATGCTGGGTTCTCCCACCACCCCCTCCTGCTACATCATGGCGAAGAACATGAAGAACGACGGCGTACTTACGTCAAGTGTTATTGCCGCTACCACGCTGTTATCATCGGTGACGCTTACATTCTGGATATTCCTTATGAAATTCCTTGGTTATATAGGATAAAAGAACGGCTTGCAATTCATCTGAACTGCAAGCCGTTTTATACTAATCACCAATAAAACTATAGACAAAAAATCATCGCATAATCCATATATGCAAGATTATGCTCGATTTTTTTGTATAGTTTTTAATTGGTTCTTAGTATTACGTTATATTATCCCAAATATCCTTGCCGCCCACGAAATGACCGCACATATCGCCAGTCCCGTTACCGTGGGTATCGCCATTGCTGCCAGTGTCCATTTCCATGAGCCTGTTTCCTTTTTTATGGTAAGGCAGGAGGTGGAGCAGGGGAAATGGCAGAGCATGAACACCATTACGCACAGCGCCGTTACCCATGTCCAGCCGTTCCGGCCCAGAATATCCGCCAGCATTGCCGTATCCCCTGCCTCGGTAAGCGTGCTCTGACCCATGTATATCATGAGCATGATCGGTATGACTATCTCGTTTGCGGGGAAGCCGAGGATAAATGCCAGTATTATTGCTCCGTCCATTCCGAAGAAGCGTCCCACAGGGTCAAGGAAATCGGCGCATATGGCAAGTAGAGTGCTGTCACCTGCGTGGACGTTTGCCATAAGCCATATGACCAGACCCGCAGGAGCGGCGACTGTGACGGCTCTGCCCAGCACAAAGACTGTGCGGTCAAGCAGCGAGCGCACCAGCACCTTTCCTATCTGCGGGCGGCGGTATGGCGGAAGCTCCAGCGCAAATGAAGCGGGCATTCCTTTAAGCACCGTTCCCGACAGGATACGTGACCACAAAAATGTGAGCGCTGCGCCCAGCACTATCAATCCCGTAAGCATTGTGGCACTGACTGCTCCAGATGCGCCGCCTGCGGCAAAAAACACCGCTATCAGTGTGATAAGTGCAGGAAATCTGCCATTGCAGGGCATAAAGTTGTTGGTGAGCACTGCTATGAGCCGCTCTCTTGGCGAATCGATTATCCTGCACCCTGTGATGCCTGCGGCGTTGCAGCCAAGCCCCATTGCCATTGTAAGTGCCTGCTTTCCGCACGCCTTGGAACGGCTGAAATACTTATCCAGATTGAACGCCGCACGGGGCAGATAGCCCACGTCCTCCAGCAGAGTGAACATGGGGAAAAATATCGCCATCGGCGGCAGCATTACGGAAGTTACCCATGTAAGCACGCAGTATATGCCGTCAATAAGCACGCTTTCAAGCCATTTGGGCGCTGATAATGATATCAGCCCATTTCGGAGCACCTCTCCCAGCGAGCCGAAAGACTCCGACAGCCATTGCGAGGGATAATTTGCCCCCGCAATGGTTATGTAGAATATGACCATGAGCATAAGCAGCATTGCGGGCAGACCCCATATCCTGTGGGTAAGCACTGCGTCTATCCGCCTGTCACGCTCGTAGTAATCGGGGATTTCTCTTGTGACCGCCTGCTCTGCGATCTGCTCGGCGGTAAGGACTATCCTTGTGACGGACATATCACGGAGAGCGGCGGTATCTATTCCGTCATCCTCCAGTATCCTGACCGCTTCCGCATAAGCCTTTCCGATGTCGGTATCGCTGTCGCTGAGAGATCTTTTCAGCTCGCCGCAGCACATACTGTCAATGGCAGTTATAAGGTCGTCGCACCGCTCAAGGATACGCAGAGCCGCAAATCTCAGGGATATTTTTCCGCCAAGCAGCTCCGCAAGGGCGCCGCCCATAATTCCTATCGCCCTTTCAGCCGCCTCGCCGTAATAAACAAGTGGGCTTTTTTCCTCAGCTGACAGCATATCCTCCGTACGCATGAGCATTTCATCAAGTCCGCTGTCATTTCGTGCAATAACGCCGCAAACAGGCACGCCCAGCAGCTCTTCAAGCTTTTTCGTATCAACGGTTATCTTCTTTTTAGCCGCTTCGTCCAGCAGGTTCACGCACACGATAACACGGGGCGTTATCTCAATGACCTGAAGCACAAGATTAAGGTTACGTTCAAGGCATGACGCATCGCAGACCACGATAACGCCGTCAGTGCCGCCGAAGCAGATATAATCCCTTGCCACCTGCTCCTCCGCCGAGTGAGCCATAAGGGAATATGTGCCGGGCAGGTCGGTGAGGGTCATGTCAACTCCCCCACGCAGGCACTTTCCACGGGCTGTGGAAACGGTCTTGCCCGTCCAGTTTCCTGTGTGCTGGTTCATTCCCGTGAGGGCGTTGAAAACCGTTGATTTGCCCACATTTGGGTTCCCTGCCAGAGCAATATTCAGCCCGCCGCAGCTGTTATCATTATCCGAAGCAAGACTTTTGCCAGTGCTTGAAAAGGTCAGTCCCATAATATCTTCCTTTCTCCGAGTATAATCATATAAGTATATTCGGAGAGGAAAATTTTATGCCTTATGTCCGCCTATCTGCCTGTTGCGCTCCATGGCGGTAGCGCCCTCCTGCAGGTTCATGCCCTTGACAATGGCGTTCTTGCCGTATCTGTTTTTTATGGAAAGTATGGCTTTCTGCCTGCTTTTTTCACGTTCAAGAGATTTTTCCTCTGCTTCACGCTTTGCCTCATCGGCAGAAAAATCGGAGAAAAAGTCCAGCTGAACAAGCTCATTTTCCTCAGACACATCGCCCTCATGGATAACGTGATTTGCGGTGATGTTCAGCCGCCTTGACAGCAGAGCTTCATCGGAGATCCGCTCAAAAAGCTCCGTTGCGGCACTTATCAGAAGCTTTGCGGAAGATGTGTGCCTGTTCAGATTTATAGTGCCGTGAGCATGCTTGGGCGTTTTTCTGCCGTATCGGTCAACGGTCACTTCGCCCTTGTAATGCTTTAGGCGCTCGGGGTCGGAGAGATTTTCCTTGTCATAGCCCACGGTCAGCACCAGCTGATCTGTAACAAGCCCCTTTTCCAGCAGGTCAAGGGCAAGCATATCCGCCATTTCCCTGATGATGATGCGTGTGGTCCTGAAATCTGTGGCGCACTGTAGCACCTGCCCCGAACAAATGCTGTTGACGGCAGGGCGATATGCCTTTATCTCGTCGATTGTACACGGCTCATATCCCCATGCGTGGTCGATGAGCAGCTCCGCATTCACCCCGAAAAGCCTGTAGAGGAAGTCCTCATTTTTAATAGAACAGCGGGCAATATCCCCCATGGTCATGATGTAGTTTGCTTCAAGCTTTTTGGCATACCCCGGCCCCACCCGCCAGAAATCCGTCAGAGGGCGGTGATCCCACAGCATACGGCGGTAGCTTTCCTCATCAAGCTCCGCAATTCTGACGCCGTTTTCGTCGGCAGGAATATGCTTTGCCACAATATCCATGGCTATCTTGCAAAGATACAGGTTTGTACCTATGCCTGCGGTGGCTGTGATGCCGGTTTCTTCAAGGACATCTTGTATCATCTTCATGGCAAGCTCTCTGGGGGTCATATGGTAGGTCGCCAGATAATCGGTCACGTCCATGAAAACCTCGTCAATGGAGTAAACGTGTATGTCCTCGGGAGCGATGTATTTCAGATATATCTTGTATATCCTTGTGCTGTACTTCATGTAATGCGCCATTCTGGGCGGAGCGATGATGTAATCCACCGACAGCTCAGGGTGTGCTGCAAGCTCGGTGCTGTCGTATGAGCTGCCTGTGAATTTGTACTGGGGAGCGCTGTACTGCCTTTTGCGGTTCACCTCGTTTATCTTCTGTATTACCTCAAAAAGCCTTGCACGCCCCGGGAGACCGTAGGCTTTCATAGTGGGCGATACTGCCAGGCAGATAGTCTTTTCGGTGCGGCTCTCATCGGCAACAACAAGGTTTGTGGTAAGAGCGTTGAGACTGCGCTCGATACATTCCACGCTGGCATAGAATGATTTTAGGTCTATTGCGATATAAGTCCTGTCCGTAGCTCTTACCCCCTTTCATATAATTATATTATACCACATTTTGTGGGCGAAAAACAGCCCATCAGCAAAAAAAGCGCACAGTCCGTGGGACTAAACCCTCAGACTGTGCGCCTGTTATTATTTGGTCAGTTCATAATGAACGATACATTATGAAACGTAAAGACCTGCAAGACCCTTGTTTACCTTGTCCTGATCGTAGTTCTGGGGAACCAGCATATAAACTGTTCCGCCGTTGTAGCTTGCAACGAGGACCTGATCGGTATCGAGCTGCTTGGTGGGTACGGTGGAGTAAATGGTGTAGTAATCAAATACGCCTGTATCCTTGTAGATGATCTCATTTCTCTTGAGAACATCGAAGTTTGCGGGGAGAAGCATATACTTGGTAACGTTCTGCTTCTTGTTGTACCACATCCATACCTGGTCGGTGGAAGCGAGAAGTGTGGGGTATGCAGTGGAAACGGTGTAGTATGCGGAAGAAGAGGTGGAAAGATCCTGGCTCTTGTACTGCTGGAAGAGAGCCTCATCATAGCCTGTGGGCAGAAGCATATATCTGGTGGTGGTCTGAGAATCAACTACCTTTGTCCATGTCTGGATAACATCATATGCAAGCTGCTTTGTGGGAGCGATGGTGTAAACCTTCCAGTACTCAAACTTGCCTGTGTAGGTTGCGATAGCGTCGTTTACTCTTGCTTCATCGTAATTCTGGGGAACGAGGATAAAGAGTGTTACGTAGTTGTTGTTTACCATTGCCTGGAATGTGATGACCTGGTCAGTGGAAACCTTGAATGCAGGCTGAGTTGTGCTTACAGTGTAGTAACCGTCAGCGGAAGAACCTGAGTCGGAAGCGATAAGCTCGTTAAGTCTTACTTCACTGTAGTTCATGGGGAGAAGTACGTATCTGGTAGTCTGAACGCCGTTGAGATTTCTTGTCCAGCTCTTTACGATATCGGTGTAAAGGAGCTTGTAGTTCTCGGGGCTGGTGTTGTAGATGGTCCAGTACTCAAACTTCTTGGTGTAGTTTGCAACAGCGGTGTTGTAAGAGGGAACGTCGTAGTTCTTGGGAACGAGAACGTATCTTACAGCAGTAGCGCTGTTAACTGTTGTGTTGAAAGACTTGACGGTATCGCCGTATGCCTTCTGCTTGGGAGATGCGTCATATACTACATAGTAGGAGTAAACTCCGCTGTCCTGAGCAACAAGTGTATTTACCTTAGCTGCGTCATAGCCGTAGGGAAGGAGCATATACTTTGTTACCTTGGTGTTGGGGTCTGTCCACTTGTAGATAGTATCGGTGGAAGTAAGCTTTGCAGGCTGTGTGGTGGAAATGGTGTAGTAGCCTGAGCCTGAAACTGTGATGTAAACAGTCTTCTTTACGGAAGTCTTATCCTTGCGGGTAAGTGTAAGGGTGGTTGTGCCTGACTTGAGGCCCTTGATGGTAAGAGTGCAGTAGTGATCCTTCCACTTGCCCTCGGTCACGCTTGCAACGGTTTTGTCGGACAGAGTGTAGTTAACGGAATTGTCCTTGTCGCTGTAGATAACGAGAGAAGCTGTGGTATCGATCTTGGTGGAAACGGAAGACTGGCTTGTGAGAAGAACAGCATTGCCGTCGCCTACTGTAACGTTGATGGTGGTGTAAACCTCGGGATACTTTGTAAGATAGATCTTTACGGTTGTGGAACCGGAAGCCTTGCCTGTAAGCTTGAGACGGATATCATCTTTCTTCCAAGGCTTTACCCAGCTTGTACCGACGATGCTCTTATCGCCTGCAACCACCTTAAGACCGTGGGAACCCTTGGCTCTTACTGTGATGTACTTGGACTCGCCTTCGTCCAGGGTAACGTTCTTGGAGCTTAAAGCAAGCTTTCCGCCTACTACCTTTACGCGGCATGAAAGCTTTGTGCCGTTTACATTTGCGTAAATGGTTGCGGTGCCTACGCTCTTTCCGATTACCTTGCCTGCGCTTGATACGCTTGCAACAGTCTTATCGGAGGACGACCATGAAACAGATGCGCCGTTTGCACCAGTAACTGTAAGAGTGGTCGCATAGCCCTTGGTAAGCGTTATGCTTGTCTTGCTCAGTCCCAGAGCGGATACGCTTGCGGGGAAGGTGAACATTGTAAGTGTCAGGACCAGTGTCAGAAGAAGAGCGACAGCTGATCTGAGCTTCTTAGCAGATGACATAGATATTCCTCCTTAAATATGTTTTTTTAGCGGACGATCCTGCCTCCGCCACACGCTGTGATTCCCTGAATCACGCCGTATTACGGATATTGAGGGTCATTCCGCTTTGTATTTAAATTTTAACATTTATGCGCTGTAAAGTCAATAAAAAATGTGCTATAATACAGTAACAAAGGAGATACAGAAGATTACATTTCGGTTACAAAATCTGTTGAGCATGAAAGGAAAGGCTTATGAGATCAAGGATAATGAACGCACCCAAGGCTCAGATACTTCTTTACGGCTTCGGTTCGGAGGACGCAGACAAGTTCCGCTCCTGCGCACAGCCGCTGAAAATAGGAATAAACGAACTTCCACATGACTGCGCCTGTGAAAAGGTGGGCTATCTTGCAGGCTTTTCGGGCTTTTCATCATGCGGCGAAAAGCTGGAACGTGAGGGCAGATGCGTCATATTCTCCTGCATAGACGGCAAGCAGCTCAACAAGGTGCTTGATTCCATGCGTGCATCGGGACTGGGAAATATCCCGCTGAAAGCAGCTGTCACCGCCTGCAACCAGAAGATGACCCTTACCGAGCTTATGGACGAGCTTGAAAAGGAACACAAAAAACTGCACCCTGAGGAAAACTGAAAGGAACGGTTCTAATGTATATCTACGAAACACATATGCACACCTCCGAAGCAAGCGACTGCGCCGAGTGCACTGCCGTTCAGATGGCTGACAAATATAAGGCGGAGGGCTATACGGGAATAATCATCACCGACCATTTTTTCAACGGAAACAGCTCCGTACCCCATGATCTGCCGTGGGAAGAGCGTGTGGAGCTTTACTGCAAGGGCTACGAGCACGCCAAGGCAAGGGGTGAGGAGATAGGTCTGGACGTATTTTTCGGCATAGAGTTCGGCGACGGCGGTTCCGACTATCTTATATACGGTCTTGACAAGCAGTGGCTGAAAAAGAACGAGGGCATACTGGATATGGAGCTGTGGCGCTTTCTTGAATATGCCCGCTCCTGCGGAGCTTTCGTGGTTCAGGCTCACCCGTTCAGGGACCGCGATTACATTCACTGCACCACCCACTGCCCCCATTTCACCGATGCGGTGGAGATAATCAACGCCTCCCACCCCAAGGACAGCGACTTCAATCATCGTGCGGCGGAGTATGCCAAGTGGTACGATCTCCCCGTGACCGCAGGCTCGGACGCTCACAGTACCACGACCAGATGGTTCGGCGGCGGAGTTGAGTCCCCAGAAAAGTTCAACGATGTTATGGACTACTGCCGTGCGGTAAAGGCAGGCACTCTGAAGCTCAGGGAAAGAAGAACCTGATATTTTTTATTGTATAAAATAAACTCCGAAGCGGACAGCTGCCATACTGTCCGCTTTTTCATAAATTATCGGATTTTCTCTTGACATCGCTTACAAAATGCGGTATAATGTGTTATATCTTTTGGATATGCTTGTGTAGCACAGTTGGTAGTGCAGCTCATTCGTAATGAGCAGGTCGCAGGTTCGAGTCCCGTCACAAGCTCCAAAGAGCAAAGCCCCTCAAACCGCTATAATACGTGGTTTGAGGGGCTTTGCATTTTTTATATTTGCTTGTATGCTTTGCTCAAAGCAGGGCTTTTTTGCTCATTTTTTTGCAAACATGGGTGTCAAAAATTTCTTCTACCCGTAAAGAGCGAGAAATTTTTGAGTATTTGCCGTTGAGATCATACCCTTTATTTGTATTCTTCGTACCAAGCTAAAAACTCACCAAATATATGCTCTTCGGCTTTTGTTACGCTATTTTAACATTCATTAAAGCTATCCCATTTGTTAAAGTATAAACAAATGGGATTTTTTTCCACCCCGCCATAACCATATATAATATACCGTATCCGAAGCACATTTTGTGCAATATCAACATTGAGATAGCGGCATTAAATTGATTATATATGCACATCTACAAAAGAATTGTATTCCTATTGACAAACAGGAATTTATGTTGTATAGTAATATTACACTAATCATATAGATTAAGTATGATATTGAGAGGCGACGTTATGAAGCATATATTTTCCGCTGACGGCGGCATCGCACGATGCTGAAGCTGATAAGCTCACACCGTTTCAGAATCAAATAATTTAAAACTAAAAATACTAAATATAATTCAAATGATTTTTCAGGAGGAATTTATTATGTCAAAGGTTTATAAGAGCGCACTTGAACTCATCGGTAAGACTCCCCTCGTTGAGGTTACAAACATTGAAAAGGAACTTGGTCTTGAGGCTAAGGTTCTCGTTAAGCTTGAATATCTCAATCCCGCAGGAAGCGTTAAGGACAGAATCGCAAAGCACATGATCGAAGTTGCTGAGGAAAAGGGTCTTCTCAAGCCCGGTTCCGTAATCATTGAGCCTACTTCCGGCAACACAGGTATCGGTCTTGCCGCTATCGCAGCTGCCAAGGGCTACAGAACCATTCTCACAATGCCCGAGACAATGAGCGTTGAGCGCAGAAATATCCTTAAGGCTTACGGTGCAGAGATCGTTCTTACCGAGGGCGCAAAGGGCATGAAGGGCGCTATTGCAAAGGCTGATGAGCTTGCAAAGGAGATCCCCAACAGCTTTATCCCCGGTCAGTTCGTTAACCCCGCTAACCCCGAGATGCACTTCCAGACCACAGGTCCCGAGATCTGGGAAGATACCGATGGTCAGGTTGATTACTTCACCGCAGGCGTTGGTACAGGCGGAACCGTTACAGGCGTAGGCAAGTTCCTTAAATCCAAGAACCCCAACGTTAAGGTTGCAGCTATCGAGCCTTCCGACTCTCCCGTTCTTTCCCAGGGCAGAGCAGGCTCTCACAAGATCCAGGGTATCGGCGCCGGCTTCGTTCCCGACACTCTTGATACCTCCGTATATGACGAGGTAATGCCTATCACCAACGAGGACGCATTTGCTACCGCAAAGCTCCTTGCTAAGAAGGAAGGTATCCTTGTAGGAATCTCTTCCGGTGCTTCCCTCTACGCAGCTATCCAGATCGCTAAGCGTCCCGAGGCAAAGGGCAAGACCATTGTTGCTCTCCTCCCCGACAGCGGCGACAGATACTACTCCACTCCTCTCTTCGCTGAATAAGATATTGCCATAAAAGTCTTCTATAATATAAATCGGCTGCCTCATATGTGAGTATGAGGCAGCCGATTTCTGTGTAAGGGTGTAAACTTTTTCTTATATGGTCACTTCACAAACTGCCACTCATCAAACTCGGCATTCTGAGAAATAACAAAATAAATATCATGCTCTCCGCTTATCTTCTTTTTGAGCTTTGCGCAGACAATTTTCATATCCTTGCAGTCAAACTCGGCTGCACCAACAAGCGTATCTTTTCCGTCAAGATACACCTCTATCCTGCCCTTGCCCTTTGCTTTTACCGCAAATGAGGACGCTCCGCTGCCGAAATCCGCTCCCTTTACCCACACAACAGCTGCCTTGCCGCCGTCAGCAGAAGATGAAACGGTCATATTTCCCGCAACGTCCGTGTTGTTATAGGAAACATCTGCTGAGGAAAAGGCGGTCTCTGCCTGATTTACGGCAAATGGGTCAAGAGGCTTTATCTGCTCTGCACCGTTCTTGTCTGCATTCACTCTGCCGATGGTAACAGTCTCCTCATCGACCACAGCCTCATTTACGCACAGGCTTCTGAAGCCGCCCTCTGTGCCCAGCGCTTTCTGTGGGAAAAGCGAATGATAAAATAAATAATATCTGTCCTTATATTTCTGGAGATGAGTATGGTTGTTGCTGTACTCCATTCCCGCTTCTCCGGGATTTTTGAAGTAATAGTCACGATACTCCCAGCTGTCGGGATCAAGAGGGGTCTTGGTGGTCAGATACGCCATACTGCACGCAGGCGCACGATCAGTCTTGGGATAACCCCATTTAAGGTGGGTGCTCCAGTCGTTGTTATATGTATAGACATATGTTCCGTTGATGAAATTCAGCTCGCTTGCCTCAAAATGATACGACGAGGGTATCTTCTTGATATCGCTGTCCAGGGATATCATATCGCTGCCCAGTCGGACTATTCTTGCGCTGTCCTCTCCGCCGCCGAAGGAGAGCCAGCCTGTGCCCTCATCATCGATGACAACACCCGGGTCAAAGGGAGTTTTGCAGCCGTCCAGACCCTTTGTATTCCCGTCAATGATAGACTTGCCCAGAGGGTCAGTCCATGGCCCTGTGGGAGAATCTGCGGTAAGCACTCCCACTCCCCAGCCGCTGTTTGAATAGTAAAGGTAAAAATGCGTCTTGCCGTCCTCCTCAACTCTCGATACCACTGACGGCGCCCATGAAGCTATTGCCCACGGGGATATCTCACCAACGTCGATAGTGCCGTGATATGTCCAGTTTACCATATCATCGGTGGAAAGCATGACCAGTGACTTTATATGCTCATATGTATTGCTGCCCTCGGCGCCCACAGCCTCATACTGCTGCTGATCGTTGGTGCCGTAAACATACAGCCTGCCCTCATATTCCACAGCTGTAGGGTCGGCGCAGAAAATATTGGAGATAAGGGGATTTCCCGTAGTTTTGGTGATATTGTCGGTAACGGCGGTTATCTTTACTCCCTTGGAAGCAGATTTTATCTTCTCCCCCTCCATCGTAACGGAAGAGATATCCGCATCACCGCAGGAACACATCACCATCGCTGCTGCAGCCGCAAACAGTATCGCAGGTAATTTTTTCATAAAAGCTCTCCTTTCGCTGTATATTTGCATATTTTTATTATACCATACATAATTCATTTTTTCAATATTTTTATATGCTGTATGCGATGACTTTTTGTGCAGGAAACGATAGATGACCGATTTTCATCTTTTTTTCGACTTTTTTTGAAATATCACTTGAAATCAACGGAAAAATTTTGTATAATAAATATGTGTTATGTGTATTGTATTTCAGATAGAAAGGACGTGACAAAGATATATGGTAAACATCATAGTTTGCGACGACGAGGCGGTGTTTCTTGATATCATTTCCGATGAAGCAAACAGGGTGATGTCAAAGCATAACCTTGAATATCAGTGTATAAAATTCAAGAGCAGCAGCGATTTTGTGGAGCTTATCGACAAGGGCGAGACTGTTCCCCATATCGTTTTCCTTGATATAGATATGCCCGAAATTGACGGTAAGCAGGTCGCTTTAAAGCTGAAAAAAGCATACCCAAACTGCCAGCTTATTTTCTTCACCTCCCACGAGGACGAGATAGTCAATGCCTTCGATTATAACGCCAACGGCTTTCTCTCAAAATACAATCTTGCGGAAAAGTTTGAGGATAACATCATAAGAGTACTGGGCAACATCAATGCCAGCGAGCCTGATTACGTCCAGCTCTGCGTGTTCACATCGGACAATCGCTGCGAGCGTGTGAACTACGATTATTCCCGCATCGCCTATCTGGAATGTATCATGAAAAAGGCATACCTCAACACCGTTGATGGCGGATGCTACAGGATAAAATGCGGTCTGTGGCGTGAAATAATCCAGAAATTCGACAAACTGCCTTTCGCCGTTCCTCATCAGAACTACATTGTCAATATGAACTGCATTTCAAGAATTACAGGTGAAGAGCTTTATATAGATCAGCTTAACAAACAGATATCCGTCAGCAAGCACAGACGTAAGGATTTTTTAAAGAGATACTCTGATTATTCTATGTCTAAGGGGCGTACTGATTAAAAATGCTATACCTTTTCACCGTAATGGAAGCTGTTATAATCGTTATAATGTTTCTCATTATGTTCAGGACCCGCTTCAAGGGGTTAAAAGCGGTCCTCAGTTTTATTCTCGGAACAGCAGCTGCAAGTGCATTCACGATACTTGTAATAAACCTGCCGCTGCACATCAAAACTACTCTTACAGTTGCGGCATATACAATAGCCTGCTTATGCGTTTTTGATATCAAATGGCAAAATTCGCTTATGATATCATTGCTTGGCTGCTATGAGCTTATAGCCTGCGATATCATATCGGCAAACCTTATCGCAGCTGCGGCAAGCACGCCGATGATGTCTGTCGTTACACCCGATTCCATGATATATCTGGTGCTGGGAATAATCTCCAAGCTGTTTGCTATGGCGGTAGTTATTTGCAGTGCATTTTTCCTGCGTAAGCTTGATTTCAACGTTCCTCTGAAATACAGCATCATACTTAATATCATACTGCTTCTGCTGTCATTCGCCAATCTGTTCTTCGGTCAGATAACCTCAAGCGTTATCACAGCACTGGACCATCTTCAGGTCGTGGTGATGTGCTCATCATATATGATAGTAATGATATTGGTGCTGGTTCTGTTCTTTAACCTTTGCAAGTACTTTTCCACAGAAGCGGAGCTTAACTACTCCAACCTGAAAAATGACTTTCTGGAGCAGCAGCTGGAACAGCAGAAGTCTGCCGAAAAAAGCATACGCACCATAAAGCACGATATGCTCAATCATCTTTCCGCCCTTGATTATCTTAACAAAAGCGGCGAAACAGAACGCTTTGACAGCTATATGAAAACACTCATCTCCCGCACCTCCGTTCCTTTCAGGAACAATATAACAGGTATTCAGATGCTTGATGCCATTCTTTCGCTCAAATATCAGGTGGCAAAGGATAACGATGCTTCAATAAAGGTAAATTCCACAGGCGTAAAGCATTATCCCGATGTAAGCGAATACTGCCTCAGCTCCATATTTGCAAATCTGCTGGACAATGCCATTGAGGGCGCTGGCAGCGCAGATGAGAAGGACAGGGAGATAACAGTCGATATCACCGAAAATGCAGGCTGCCTGAACGCAAGGATAACAAATCACTACAACGAGAACGCTCAGAACGATATAATTGCCGCAGGCAAGGGGCATATCCACAAGGGTCTGGGCATAAGCATTGCAAAGAATGCCGCAGAGGAGAACAAGGGTATGTTTGAATACACTGCGGAAAACGGAATTTTCACCGCAATGGTGGTTCTGCCTGTAAGCGAAAAAACAATAGGTTAAAAGTTAAAAGCTGCTGCACCGATTCGGCACAGCAGCTTTTTCAGTCGTATATAAAGCTTCCCGTAAAGAAATCCGATTCGTCAGCGGGCGGCTCGGTCTCGGAGGGGATAGTGACAGTCTCTTCCGTCTCTGTGGTCTCTTCCGTTACGGAAGTGGTCTCGGAAGATATTTCCTCGGAAATATCGGCAGATACATCTGATGTCTCGGGCAGCTCTTCCGTTTCGGTAACGACCGCCGCAGTCTCAGTCACTGCCTCGGCACTGTCGGGGATGATCACTATCGCCTGAGAATACATCTGCTTGAAGCGTATCTCAAATTTATCGATATTGTAGTCGATAATGCCTTTCATGGGGTCATTGAGGGTAACGGTAGAATTTGCGATGTTAAAGCCTGCCAGCACAAAGCAGTGCTCGTTCAGGTACCAGTCCAGCTTTTCGCCTGTGGCATTGTCGTACCATGTTTCGTAATACTCAGGCTCTATCATGCCATCGGTTGCCCAGCAGAGAACGGGCGTGCCTGCGATAAGATATTCGTACAATGTATCAGGGTGGCAGCCGGATATGTTTTTCACCGTATATCCCCCGCCGTGAGATGATATGTACTTGTTTGCCGCCTTTTCAATGGCGGGCGAAAAACAGCCGTAGCCTCTTGAAAAAGGGTCGCCTATGAAATAATCGAAAAAGCTGTCTTTGTAAAGTTTCCCATCAGCTGTGCGGGCATTGCCCCATGAGGTGGGAAGATAATTTTTTGCCATGTCGGTCTTTTCTGCGTCAAATCCATAGTGGCGCAGAAGAGTTGTAAGTGCGGTTATCTCGCAGCCCACAGGCAGCTCGGGATTTTGCAGGATATTTTCCATATCAATGTAAACGGAGTTGCTGTCATAATCCTTGCGCTGACGGCTGGTGATTATGGTGCGTGACACTGATGTTACCGTGGTTTCGGCAGCCTCTTCCGCCGCTTCTTCGGGAGCTTCGGGATAATCGGCAGTCTCCTCGGGGAGCACCTCCGTCTCCGTCTCTTCCTCGGGATACTCCTCAAATTCAATGTCATGGCCGTACCTTGCATCAGTCTCCTCAGGCTCGGAAATAACGTCCGTCTGAGTGTGGTACTCCTCGGGCATGGTGTTTACTGTCTCCACCGAATCGGGATCACCCTTTTTTATAAGCACAAGGCTTACTATTATCACGGTGGCAAAGAATACGAATACTCCCGCCCGTGCAAAAGTTCTCTTCATCTGATCTTTCCTTTTCCTGCGCATATCATCTGCGCAGCTTTTGCCTTGCTGTCTTGTTTTCGTACATATTTGCGTCAGCCTTATGCACCACATCTTCTATTGTCATATCAGCCGTAAGCTCTGCACAGCAGCCGCCTATGCTGGCGGATATCTCATAGGGCTTGCACGAGGTCTTGTTTTCCTCGGCAATAGCGTTTGTGAACTTGTTTATCCTTGCAAGCATATCCGCTCCGCAATAATCACCCAAGCCGATAATGTAAAACTCGTCTCCGCCTGCCCTTACGCATATCTCATCGTTTCGGGTAATGAGACGGGCAGCGGTGGCGATAGCATTGATGCCGTAGTCCCCCTCGGAATGGCCATAGTGGTCATTAACATATTTAAGTCCGTCCATGTCGATAACAAACGCAAGGCAGGTATCGGCACCGGGGCGTTCAAGCATTTCTCTGATCCTTGCTTCCATTCCACGCCTGTTGTAAAGTCCCGTCATAGCGTCTCTCTGAGAAAAGGCGGTAAGGCGGCTTCTCACACGGGTTAGCTCTATGGCATTGTTCACATTTCTTATCCAGTTCCTGAAAACAATACCTATCTTGGTCTTGCTTTCCAGCGAACATTGAAGCACTCCGTAGCCAAAGGTATGCTCACTGAAGTGAACGGGCGCAAAGTAGTAAACAGACGGCTTGTCATGCTCTATCCACAGGTCGGGCAGCATTAGCTTTGTATCAAAGGAAGCGGAATCAACGTCCATAAATGTACCCTTTGTAACGTTATCGCCGTAAATGGCATGAAGCATAAGCTTCATTTTTTCCGGATAGCCGCTTATTATCTGCTTGTCGGTATCCAGCCAGTCCTCATCGAGGCAGAGGTAAAAATTCTCATAGGGCGATATAAGATATGTAGCCTTGAATATCTCGCCCAGACATTCATCGGGCGATTCAACAGCAGTAAGATTTTCAAACATATAGCTTTCGACAAGTCTGCCGATATCCACGGAGAAGTTGATATCTTTTCTGCCGAAATTCTCATTAACATTATAAATCAGGCTGTTGATGGAATCCTTGACGTGCTCAACATTCTCTGGACATCCGCAGCTGCTGCCGATGAACAGACCCTTTTCAAACTCCCACTTTTCATTGGGGTCGGGTCCCACATTCTCGATAAGCTCATGGAGCCTTGCCACAGCCTTCTGCGCAGCCTGAGCCGCCGCAGGCACATATGACGTGATTGAGGGAGTATTGATGGCACTTTCGGGAACGCAGTCAAAGCCTGTGATTATTATATCCTCAGGCACTCTTATGCCATTTTCCATGAGCCTGTTTGCAAGACCCATAGCCATATGGTCGCTCATGGAGATCACAGCTTCGGGTCTGGGTATCTCTCCCGAAATGATCTTATCCCCCAGAGCCTCGCCGCCTGTGTACCAGAAATCGCCGTAAAATACCTTGCTCTCGTCAAAGAGGATATTGTGAGCGGCATAGGTGTCCTTTATTCCTTCAAGTCTTTCGTCCGTAACATAATAGTCCTTCATACCCGCAAGGATAACAATGTCCCTGCAGCCGTGCACACCTACGATATGCTCGGTTATATCTGCCATTGCGGAACGGTCATCGGTGCATATCATCTCAAAGCCGCCCATGGGCAGATCAAGGGTCACAGCAGGCTTGCCGCTTTCCTTTATGCGCTGCACAAGGCGGTCGGTCTGCTCCTTGTTTCCCTCTGTATCATAAGCAAGTGGAGTAAGGATAACACCGTCCAGCTTATCAAAATCTGCCAGATTGAAAATATTAAGCTCGCCCAGCAGATAATTTCTGTAATAATGCTTGGCATTTACCAGCGGACAGAACACTGCAACATCATATCCGTACATATCGCATCTGCTGAAAACGCCGTTCATTACACGCTGCTGATATATTGATTCGGGATTTACTATAATAAGCCCTATTTTCTTTCTTTCAGTCATAAACTGTCTCCTTCTGATGCCTGAAACGACCGGTTTAACGCAAAACGTACAATTAAATATATTTTACCCTAAAAAAGCACATTATATATGAACATTTTTGCCGTTTTTGATAAATTTACATACAAATTTTACTCTCATCTTTATTGACTTTCATTTGCATTTCAAGATATATAACAAGCCCATTATATATTTTCTCCAAGCGCATTATTTTTATATGTAGCTTTTGCACAAAGTCAGCATAAAAAACACGTTAATGATAGACATATTTTGAGAATTTTCGACGTTAAAAAATATCGCTTGAATGTTAATATATATTATGCTATAATTCATATCGTTGTATTTAAGGACATTGTAATTAAGGTTGGAAGGATATAAGATGAGAAAGGATGTATGGTCATGGAGGATTACAGCTATTTAATTTCTATCGCACTGATACTGCTCAGCACAAAGGTTCTGGGTCTTTTTTCAAAGGTAGTGCGTCTCCCCCAGGTAGTAGGTGCGCTGCTTGCGGGCATTATTCTTGGACCTGCCTGTCTTGGCATAGTCCACTCAACGGAGATGCTCAGCAATCTCTCTGAGATAGGCGTTATCGTACTTATGTTCGCAGCAGGTCTTGAGACCGACATCGACGAGTTAAAGCGCTCGGGCAAGGCTTCTTTCCTTATCGCCCTCATAGGCGTTCTGGTTCCTCTGGCAGGCGGTGCGGCAGTTGCTTATTTCTTTAACGACAGCACCGATTCCAACGTTATGCTCCAGAATATCTTCATCGGCATCATTCTCACAGCTACTTCCGTAAGTATCACTGTTGAGACACTGAAAGAAATGGGCAAGCTTTCCACCCGTGCAGGCAACGCAATACTGGGTGCGGCTATCATTGATGATATCCTTGGCATCATCGCCCTTACAGTAGTTATAAGCATGGCTGACGAAAGCGTAAACATCGGCATCGTGCTGCTTAAGATCCTCGGCTTCTTCGCATTCACATTTGTTGCTGCTGTGGGCTACCACTACGCATTCAAGAAGTGGACAGACAACAGTGCTGTAAAGCTCAGAAGATATGTTGTTATCAGCTTTGTTTTCTGCCTCGTTCTTGCATACTGCGCAGAGGTATTCTTCGGAGTTGCCGATATCACAGGCGCATTCTTCGCAGGTCTTGCTCTTTCGGGCACAAAGAAATCCGAGTACATCTCCAAGAGATTTGATACACTTTCTTACCTGCTCCTCTCCCCTATCTTCTTCGCAGGAATCGGTCTTAAGGTCGAGCTTCCAAAGATGAACGGCGAGATCGTTCTCTTCACAGTTCTTCTCTGTGTTGTGGCTGCACTTACAAAGGTAATCGGCTGCGGACTGGGCGCAAAGATATGCAAATATACCTCTAAAGAGTCTCTCCAGATAGGCGTGGGCATGATATCACGAGGCGAGGTGGCACTTATCGTTGCCAACAAGGGCGAGGCTGTGGGACTTATGTCCGACAAGTTCTTTGCTCCCGTTATCATAATGGTAGTGTTCACCACAGTGGTAACTCCCGTTCTGCTGAAGCTTGTTTTCAAGGACAAGACAAGCGAGCCTGAGACAAAGCCCGAGGCTCAGACAGTCTGATAATTAAAATAAATTGCGGCAAATTCCGCCTGTTTATCGGCAGGCGGAATTTTTTGTATATACGCAGGAAAGGAATAATTATGAGAAAAACATTCAACGCACTTGATATTTCAAGAAAGGTCATTGCCTCCCGTGTCCATGAGGGGGATATCTGCATAGATGCTACCGCAGGCAGAGGAAACGACACCGCATATCTCTGCGGGCTTGCAGGTGAAAGCGGAAAGATCATCGCCTTTGATATCCAGCAGGAAGCCATTGACAGCACCGCAAAGCTCCTTGAAGAAAAGGGGCTTTCAAGCCGTGCGGAGCTTATCCTCGGCAGCCACACACAGATGGACAGCTATGCGGAGGAGGGCACAGTTTCCTGTATCACCTTCAACTTTGGCTGGCTCCCCGGCGGCGACCACACTGTACACACCATGAAGGACACCAGCATTGAAGCGGTGAAAAAAGCTCTTCGGCTCCTAAAGCAGGGCGGACTTATCTCCATGATACTTTACTACGGCAGGGACACGGGCTTTGAGGAAAAGGAAGCTCTCCTTGAATTTGTAAAGACCATCGACAGCGCCGAATATTCCGTTATTACCGTGGATTTCTCCAACCGCCCCAACTGTCCTCCTATACCCATATTTATTCTTCGTGAATGATGTAACATTTTGCCCTGTAGGATTGTATATCAAGTGAAGGACATTTTTGGGGGTAAAAAAATGAAATACAAAATATTATCATCACTTGCGGCAATATCTCTTGCACTTTTGCTCTGCTCCTGCGGAAATAACGACGACGAGCCGAAAAACACGGAGCCGACAGACGCTATCACAACGGCAATATCATTCACGGAAGCTCCGGCAGATACAGCACAGACCTCAGATACGGCATCGGAATATGACGAGCTTTTAGCGGTTTCGGAAGAGCTTGACTCGCTGAAAACAAGCTACAACAAGCTTACCATCGGGCTTTATTTTGTCGGAAACAGGGACGGCGACAACTACGACGGTACTCTTGCAATAAAGGTACAGCTGGGCAAATTAAAGCCATCTGTCTGCATAATTTATGATAACGAAAGCTTTACCATGTCTGCTCCCGAGGCAGACCCCAACGCCCAAAGCCTTTCGGAAAACGGTTTTCTGGTATTGAACCCGGATCAAATGCTTATTTTCCAAAGAGTGGTTGACGGAAAGACTTATCTGCGTCTCTTTGAGATAGAAAAGGACAAGGATATAATCCCCATAACCATTACACCCGATGAGGATTATTCAGATATTATCCTGAATGATAGTGAATTTATTTCGGAAAATTTTTCGTTCAGCACCAATCAATATAAAAATTTCAGTGACAATACCGTATATGGCGATGATCTTAATGACTATGCGCTTTGCTGCTATGACTATGGGGAAAGCAGATATATCGAATGGCTTGTTGACCTTTATTCGGACACCGCTCAGATAAGCGGCAGCCTTGATTATCACGCTGATAACGATATCGCCGCTGCACTGGAAAAGGCTAAGAGCGCCCTTTATATGGCTCATGGCCATGAGATGGGCATTGACAATACATACGAAGAATATCTCACATATATCGGAAATGATGAAGAACAGGGAGAGGAATACTACAGAATATCTCCCGAGTTTGCAGGCAGCCGTGAAGAGCTTATTGCACGGCTCAGTGAACCATTAACGGAAACATGTGCAGCTATGGAAAGAATTACCGTGGAGCAACTGTTCGGCGGCGATCATCCTATTTTCAGGGAAGATGAATACGGGCTTATTTACGCAGCTGCCTACAGAGGTGTGCCGACCCGATATATGTATGATACGGTAAGAATACTGACTTCCGATGAAAGCACCGCCCACGCCGTAGCCCTCGGACATTCTATCGACTACACAGCAATGAGTGATTTCTATTTTTCACGGGAAAACGGAGAATGGAAGCTCGACTATGGAAATTCTCAATCCGATGCTACTGTCGGCGGCTATTTTGGAAATCGCAGTCAATACGCCTTTGACGACCAACAGTTGCTTTATCTTGTCTCCTACCTTGACCCTTTCAAGATAAATGCAGGTGAGGAATTTACTTTTAAAATGTCTGCCATACACTCGGGCAGCGGCGTATCACTGGCTGAAACAAAGGACGGAGAGCTTATTTTTTGCCGCTTTATAAAGGCTGAGGACTTTGACATGAACGATATTGCAGAGCTTTATGCCGAAGATCCGCCATTGCAAAGAATCACTGCGGATACATACGAAATGAAATTCACATTTGATCTGCCGGAAAGCGGAAAATATATTTTCATTGCCAAATGCCGATATGTTTCCGATAACGGTGAAACGACGGATATTATATCGGGTCCGCAGACAGTTCATGTTCAATAAAGCTTCAGGCGCATCTGCCTTTTTGACAGATGCGCCGATTTTATGGCAAAATGCGCTCATAAATTTTCTGTATATTATGTATTTCGCTGTTGAAAAAAAAGCATTCCTGTGGTATAATACTTGTATCTATGTTATAAAGGATCGTGAGAGCTTGGTTTTTTCTGATATATTCTTCTTGTATGTGTTCCTGCCGCTGTTTCTGATATGCTACTTTGCCGCTCGGAACACTAAACTCAAAAACGCCGTGCTGATAGTTTTCTCCCTGTTTTTCTACGCATGGGGCGAGCCTGTGTGGGTGGGTCTGCTCATATTCAGTTCGGTATTTGACTTTCTTAACGGTCGTTTTATTGACAAGCACAAGGACGAGAAGATCGCCGTGCTGGGCGTTATCGTGTCCTGTGCAGTAAACCTGTCAATACTTGGTGTGTTCAAGTACAGCGGAATGATAGTTGACGGCATAAACACTCTGCTGTCGCTCAGCCTGCCTGTGCCTGATTTCCACCTGCCAATAGGAATTTCTTTCTACACCTTCCAGTCCATAACCTACGTGGTCGATGTTTACCGCAAAAAGGCACGGGCGCAGAAAAATTACTTCGGATATCTGCTGTATCTCTCCATGTTCTTCCAGCTGGTGGCAGGCCCTATCGTGCGCTACAACACCGTTGCCCGTGAGATAGAGAACCGTTCGGTAAAGATACACGAATTCAGCGACGGTATCACCCGACTTATCTTCGGTCTGGGCAAAAAGGTACTTATCGCAAACTCCATGGGTCAGCTGGCAACGCAGTTTCTGACCTTTGATACCGCTCCCACCTCAGTTCTTGCGGCATGGTCAGGCGTTATCCTTTATTCTCTCCAGATATATTACGACTTTTCGGGCTATTCCGATATGGCTATCGGTCTGGGACTTATGTGCGGCTTCCACTTTCCCGAAAACTTTGAGCACCCCTATATATCAGCTTCCGCAACCGAGTTCTGGCGCAGATGGCACATCTCGCTGGGAACATTCTTCCGTGACTATATGTATATCCCCCTGGGCGGCAACAGGAAGCATCAGCTGCTGAACATCGCCATCGTATGGTTCTGCACGGGTCTGTGGCACGGCGCCAGCTGGAACTTTATCATGTGGGGCCTTTACTTCGGCGTTCTGCTGGTCATCGAAAAGACATTCCTGCTGAAAGTCCTTGAAAAAGCGCCTAAGATCATCGGTCACATTTACCTGCTCATTGCGGTGATATTCGGCTGGATGATATTCTATTTCACCGATACCTCAAAAATGGGAGCCTGCTTCGGCGCAATGTTCGGCAAAAACGGACTTGCCGCCACCGATCTGCTCACAGAATCACAGCTCAAAGGCAGCCTGTGGCTCATTATTGCGGCTATCATCATCTGTATGCCTGTTTACAAGGGCATTTCCGCTTTCGGCGAGAAGCTGGCAAAGAAATCTGCCGCAAGCTTTACTCTGGTAAGCGCAGTAAAGATACTTTTCCTGGCATTTATTCTTTTCGCTTCCACCGTTTCACTTGTGGGCGATACCTACAATCCTTTCCTTTACTTCCGATTCTGATATCTGTCGGACTATCAACAAACATTTTTCATGGGCGTGCAATGCACGCCTGTGGTTTATCTGAAAGGCAGTCATTATGGATAAATTTGAACTTGTTTCTCCCTATAAGCCCTCGGGCGACCAGCCCCAGGCTATCGACAAGCTTGTGGAGGGCATAAAAAAAGGCTACCGTGACCAGACTCTGCTTGGCGTAACAGGCTCGGGCAAGACCTTTACCATGGCGAACATCATTGCACGAATGAACCGTCCCACCCTTATCCTTGCTCACAACAAGATACTTGCGGCTCAGCTCTGCTCCGAGTTCAAGGAGTTCTTCCCCCACAATGCCGTGGAGTATTTCGTTTCATATTACGACTATTATCAGCCTGAGGCATATATCCCCTCCACCGATGCTTACATCGAAAAGGACAGCGCCATAAACGACGAAATAGACAAGCTCCGCCACAGCGCCACACTTGCGCTGGCTGAAAGGCGTGATGTGATAATCGTGGCTTCCGTTTCCTGCATATATTCCCTTGGTGCGCCCGAGGAATACCGAAACAACGTTATCTCGCTGAGAAAGGGCATGGAAATGTCCCGTGAGGAGCTTCTGGGTCGGCTGGTATCCATTCAGTATGAGCGCAACGACGTGAACTTTGTGCGAAACAAGTTCAGAGTGCGTGGAGACGTGGTGGAAATATTCCCCGCAGGCTCTTCGGAAAACGCTATACGTGTGGAATTTTTCGGCGATGAGATAGACAGAATATCGGAAATTCAGGTGGTAACGGGAAATATCATCTCCACCCTTGCCCACACAGCCATATACCCTGCCTCCCACTATGTTGTGTCAAAGGCACATCTGCACGAGGCTGTGCAGGAGATACAGAAAGAGCTTGATGAACGTGTAAAATGGTTTGAGGAGCAGGGCAAGCTTGTGGAGGCTCAGCGCATAAAGCAGCGCACCCTGTACGACATTGAGATGCTTGAAGAGATAGGCTTCTGCAAGGGAATAGAAAACTACTCCCGCATACTTGCGGGCAGAGCGCCGGGAAGCGTTCCCTACACCCTGCTTGACCACTTTCCCAAGGACTACCTGCTGTTCGTTGACGAGAGCCATGTTTCCCTGCCGCAGGTAAGGGGCATGAGCGCAGGCGACAGGGGCAGAAAGAGCGTGCTTGTGGATTACGGCTTCCGTCTGCCCTCGGCATTCGATAACCGTCCCCTTAATTTTGACGAGTTTGACTCAAAGATAAATCAGGCAATATACGTTTCCGCCACTCCCGGACCTATCGAGCGTGAAAAATCCGCCCAGATAGTGGAGCAGGTAATACGTCCCACAGGTCTTGTTGACCCCGAGATAATCGTCAAGCCCGTTGCGGGTCAGATAGAAGACCTGCTCAGCGAAATAAACATCAGGGCGGAAAAGAACGAGCGTGTACTTGTCACCACCCTTACAAAGAAAATGGCGGAGGATCTTACCACATATCTCCAGGGCATGGGCGTAAGGGTCAAGTACCTCCACCACGATATCGACACCATTGAAAGAATGGAGATAATCCGTGACCTGCGTCTGGGCGAGTTTGATGTGCTTGTTGGCATCAACCTGCTGCGTGAGGGCCTTGATATCCCCGAGGTCTCCCTTGTGGCGATACTTGATGCGGACAAGGAGGGCTTCCTGCGCTCCGAGTCCTCGCTTATACAGACCATCGGCCGTGCCGCACGTAATGCGGAGGGCAAGGTAATAATGTACGCCGACAGCATTACAGGCTCCATGGAGCGTGCCATTACCGAGACAAACCGCCGCCGTGAGCTTCAGCTGGCGTACAACAAGGAGCACGGCATAGTACCCAAAACTATCATAAAGGATATCAGAGATGTTATCGAGATATCCTCCAAGGCGGAGGTCGATGACAAGGCCGCCAAGAAGAAGATGAGCAAAAAGGAAAAGGACGAGCTTATCGCAAAGCTCACCGCCCAGATGAAGGAAGCCGCAAAGCTTCTTGAATTTGAGCACGCCGCATATCTGCGTGATAAGATAAACGAACTGAAAGGTCAATGATATGGAAGAATTAAAGGATATCCCCCGACAGCAGGGCGGGCAGTACGGCGCACGGTACAAAAAGCGCCGCAGAAGGCCTGATATAAAGGCAATAGCCATATTTATCCTGCTGATAACAGTTGTGATCCTTGCCGCCAATGTGATACGCCTGTCAAATGCGCTGAAGGACGATGAGCAGTACATTTCCGCCCAGTCTTCACGGGTGTTTGAGTATTACGGCGAAAAGGACGTTATCAAGCTTGATGACCCCACCTACGGCGACACATGGCTTGCCGCCCTTACCGATGTGCCCCGCCACACGCTGGATTATGACAAGGTGGAGACAGAAAACGGCTATAAGCACTACTACGAAAACGGCGAGCGCCTGAACACCACAGGCATCGACGTTTCCTATCATCAGGGGGACATCGACTGGGAAGCCGTCAAGGCGGACGGCGTGGATTTTGCCATGATAAGGCTGGGCTACCGTGGCTATGAATCGGGTCAGCTGAATCTTGACGAGCGCTTCCACGAATATGCGCAGGGCGCTGTTGACGCAGGGCTTGAAATAGGCGTTTACTTCTATTCCCAAGCAATAAACGCCTCAGAAGCGGAGGAGGAAGCAAGGTTTGTACTGAACGAGCTTTCCGACTGCAAGATTACATATCCCGTGGTTTTTGACTGGGAGATAGTGGGCGATGACACAGCACGCACAAATTCGGTTTCGTCAGAAGAGCTGAACGAATGTGCATCGGTGTTCTGCAACACCATTGCCCGTGGAGGATATATCCCCATGATATACAGCGTCAAGCGAATGGCACTGCTCAAATATGACCTGAGCCGCCTTGCAGGCTTTGACTTCTGGCTGGCAGAATACCGTGACGAGCCTGAATTTCCCTATGAATTTGCCATGTGGCAGTATGCCTCCGACGGAAAGGTAAACGGTATCGAGGGCGAGGTTGACCTGAACATGAGCTTTGTTGATTACTCAAAGGTAAGGAGATAATTTTATGAAAACAATGACCGCTCCCATGGGCTGGAACAGCTGGGACTGCTACGGCGCTGCCGTTACCGAGGATATAGTAAGAAAGAACGCCGATTTTATGGCAAAGCACCTGAAAAAATACGGCTGGGAATACATTACCGTGGATATCCAGTGGTACGAACCTAATGTAAAGACCCACGAATACACTCCCTTTGCAAAGCTCTGCATTGACGAATATTCCAGGGTGATACCTGCCGAGAACCGCTTCCCATCTTCCGCAGGGGGAAAGGGCTTTGCACCTCTGGCAGAATATGTTCACTCGCTGGGACTTAAATTCGGCATACATATTATGAGGGGCATTCCCCGTCAGGCGGTATATGAACGCACCAAAATAAAGGGCACGGACAAAACTGCCGCCGATGTTGCCAAGACCGACAGCATCTGCGCATGGAACACGGATATGTACGGCGTTGACCCTGCAAAGCCCGGCGCAAAGGAATATTACGACAGCATTTTTGAGCTTTATGCTTCATGGGGCGTTGACTTTGTAAAGTGCGACGACATTGCAAGAGAGCTTCCTAAGGAGGAAAGCGAGCTTATTATGCTGAGCGATTCCCTGAAAAACTGCGGGCGTGATATGGTGCTCAGCCTTTCCCCCGGGCCTGCTCTCCTTGAAAAAGCCGAGCTTTACAAGCAGGTGTCCAATATGTGGCGCATTACCGACGATTTCTGGGATAACTGGCAGCTGCTTTACAATATGTTCGAGCGCTGCGAAAAGTGGGCGCCCCACAACGGCGCAGGTCACTGGGCAGACGCCGATATGCTCCCCATAGGATACATAAAGCAGGATTACTCCCCCGACATCACCACCCGGTTCACTAAGGACGAGCAGGTAACAATGCTCACCCTGTGGAGCATCTTCCGCTCCCCTCTTATCATAGGCGGAGAAATGACCAAATTCGATGATTTCACCATGAGCCTGCTGACAAACGAGGGTATCCTTAAAATGCACCGAAACGCCCGCCACTCACATCAGGTATGGCGCAGAAAAATGAACGGCAGCGAGATAGTCCTCTGGACTGCGGCTGACGCAGAGGGCGGTCAGTATGCGGCGCTTTTCAACATAGGCGAGAATGCGGCAGACATATCAGTCCCCCTTACGGAGCTTGAGATATATGAGGCAAAGTACATTACCGAGCTTTGGAGCAATGAAGCTTTCCATGCCGATAACATCAGCGCCGACCTTGCGCCCCATTCGGCAAAGGCATATTACCTGAGCCGCTGAAAGAAGTGTTATTATGACTAAAAGCATGACCGAGGGCAATCCCTTGAAGCTTATTTTCAGCTTTGCCCTACCACTGCTGCTGGGAAATCTTCTGCAGCAGACTTATAACATAATAGATTCAGCCATTGTGGGCAGAGTGCTGGGAGCAAACGCCCTTGCCGCCGTGGGAGCGTCATCGAGCGTGCAGTTTCTTGTGCTGGGCTTCTGCACGGGAATATGCTGCGGCTTCGGAATACCGCTGGCAAAATATTTCGGTGCGGGCGACAGGGACAAAATGCGCTGCTGCATATTCAATTCCGCACTGCTTACCGCAGGAGCGGCGGTCATCATAACCACCGTCTGCGCTGTTTTCTGCACAGCCATACTCCATATGCTCTCCACTCCCGACAATATCTTCGGGGACGCATATTCCTATCTGCTGATAATATTTCTGGGCATACCCTTTACACTGCTGTACAATCTCCTTGCCTGCATACTCAGAGCTGTGGGAGACAGCAGAACGCCTTTTATATTCCTGGGAATATCCTCAGTGCTGAATATCTTCCTTGACCTTTTATTTATAGTAGTGTTCCGAATGGGCTGCGCAGGTGCGGCGGCAGCTACCGTAACCGCTCAGGCAGTAAGCGGGGTGCTCTGCTTCATCTACATAAAAAAGCATTTCCCCGAGCTTGCCCTTTCCCCTCAGGACAGGCAGGCAAACGGAAAAATGATATGGCAGCTCATTACAATGGGCGTGCCTATGGGTCTGCAATACTCCATAACCGCCATTGGCAGCATGGTGATGCAGTCCGCAAACAACAGTCTGGGCAGCGTATATATCTCAGGATTTACCGCAGGAATGAGGATAAAGCAGTTTGCCATGTGTCCCTTTGACGCCATTGCAACGGCAGTGTCCGTATTCTGCGGACAGAACCTTGGCGCAGGCAAGCCTGAACGCATAAAAAAGGGCATTTTTCAGGGAGTGGCTTCCGCTGTTGCCTACGGAATTGTGTCTGGACTGGTGCTTATTTTTCTGGGCAGAACGCTGTCGCTCATATTCATTGACCCCTCCGAAACGGAGATACTTGACGCAGCGGCAAAATATCTGCGCTGTCTTGGCTTCTTCTACTGGTGCCTCGGCTCCCTGTGCGTTGTAAGAATGAGCATTCAGGGACTTGGCTTCTCGGGCAGAGCCATAATCTCGGGCATTATAGAAATGGCGGCAAGGATCATCGTAAGCATGGGCTTTGTAGGCACATTCGGCTACACTGCCATATGCTTTGCCGACCAGACCGCTTGGGTGACAGCTTTCCTGTACGTGCTTCCCATGTGCATTCACTGCATACACAAGGTATCAAAGAGCATTGAAACGCCCGTTAATATCTGATACATTTGTATATAACATTTTATTTGTTGACATAATATATACATTAGTATATAATTTGCTTATTATGTTCATCGGAGGACTTAAAGCCGCAGCTTTAACGGTCGGAAAAGATGTCGAGTGCGCTCGGTCACGGTACAAAAAAGTACCTGATCGGGCGCTTTTTGTATTTACAGGATTTTATATTTTATACTAATCACCAATAAAACTATAGACAAAAAATCATCGCATAATCCATATACGCAAGATTATGCTCAATTTTTTGTATAGTTTTTAATTGGTGCTTAGTATTAAAACATGAAAGGAAGATCAGCATGAAGATACAGCTTTCGGATCATTTTACCTGCAAACGTCTGCTTAAATTCGTTCTGCCGTCGGTGGTGATGATGATATTCACATCTATCTACGGCGTTATCGACGGTCTGTTTGTGTCGAATTTCGTCGGAAAGACACCATTTGCGGCGGTTAATTTCATTATGCCAGTACTGATGATGATGAGCGCACTGGGCTTTATGATAGGCTCAGGCGGAAGCGCCATTACGGCAAAAACTCTCGGCGAGGGCGATAACGCAAAGGCAAACGGCGTTTTCTCGCTGATGGTATATACCGCTATAATTCTGGGAATTATTCTTACCATGGTAGGTCAGCTTGCCCTGCGCCCCTTGTCGGCAGCTCTGGGAGCTGAGGGGGAATTGCTTGAATACTGCGTTTCATACGGCAGGATAATACTTCTGGCACTTACGCCTTTCATGCTCCAGAACGTGTTCCAGAGCTATTTTGTCACTGCCGCAAAGCCACATATAGGTCTTGCGGTAACGGTTGCGGCAGGCGGCGCAAACATTGTGGGAGATTACCTTTTCATCGCCGTTTTCAAGTGGGGCATAGAGGGAGCGGCTCTTGCGACAGCTCTCAGCCAGTGCATAGGCGGACTTGTTCCCCTGTTCTACTTTGCACGTAAAAATTCCAGCCTGCTGAAGCTCGGCAAGCCTCTTATTGATATGAAGCTGCTGCTCGATGCCTGTATAAACGGCTCCTCTGAGCTTATGACAAACATTGCAATGTCGCTGGCAAATATGCTCTACAACTATCAGCTGATGAAGATAGCCGGTGAGGACGGCGTTGCGGCATATGGCGTTATAATGTATGCGGCATACATCTTTGCGGCAATATATATCGGCTTCTCGATAGGCAGCGCCCCGGTCACATCATATCATTACGGTGCAAAAAATCACGGCGAGCTGAAAAATCTCTTTGCCACCAGCCTGAAAATACTTGCGGCGGCAGCTGTCATCATAACGCTGCTTTCTATCCTCATGGCAGGCAGGCTGACAAAAATTTTTGTAGGCTATGATCAGGAGCTTTACGAGATGACAAGCCACGGTTTCAGGCTTTATTCCATGTCATTCCTGCTCTGCGGCTTCAACATCTATGCTTCCTCGCTGTTCACTGCCCTTGGAAACGGAGCGGTCTCCGCAGCCATATCCTTCCTCAGAACGCTGCTTTTCCAGGTAATATCCGTGCTGATACTTCCCCTTATCCTGGGAATAAACGGCATATGGCTGGCTGTTACCGCAGCGGAGGTCATGGCTCTGGCTGTAACGGTAACGTTTCTTATCAAATACCGAAACAAATATCATTACGCATAAATAACAAAGAAATGGGCTGTTGCAGAGTTGAACTGCGACAGTCTTTTTTGATTTGTCCGTACCTTGTGCATCGCTCCTTTTTGCATATCTCCATACTGTGCTGAATATATATTGTCAGACACACAAAAGTGTATCATAACAATAAATATCGGAGGTATGCAGATTGAACGGTAACGAGCTTAACAACATGGCGCAGCGCTACAAGGACGAAATGATGCGCCTTTACAAAAAAAGCGGAGCTTCCGACAATGCAGTCGGCACGGCTGGCAGTCAGAGCTTCTCCGCTCCTCAGGAACGTCAGCAGACACAGGCACAGCAAAATCCCCCGTCTATGCAGACTTTCCCGGCTCAGAACAGCTATCAGGCATCACATTCTCAGCCCTGTCCCTCTTCTCAAAGCGGTACAAGGGATATGTCGGGAACTCCCGTGCCGAATGTACCTAACGCAAGCTTTTTCGGCTCGGCAAATCAGAATTCTCAGGGTACAGTCAATATCCCCGTTTCCTGCGAATGCCGCTTTCCCACGGCGGAGAGCATCATAAACAGCATTGCCCAAACGCCTGTTACGCTGCCTATCACTCCCGAGGATAACCCTCCCCCTGTGGATCAGGGAACGTTCACTCAGGTACAGCCACGCTCATCTCAGCAGCAGGACACCCGCCAGACCCGTCAGGCTGCGGATAATTCCCGCCGTGTTCAGGTGGATACGGGACTTAGCGGCATCATGCTCAACTCCTCCCCCGACGAAGCTACATATACAGTGCCCTCGGAAAGCGAGAACCCTCAGGAGATAATGCCGGATTTTCCTCTTCCCGCAGATATCCCTGCGGACTCATCGGAAGCAGTGCCGTCAGCAGCCTCGTTCCTGCCGTCAATGGGCTGGGTATCCATGACGGGAGACAACAGCTGGGGATTTTTGCAGTTCGACGTTTTCACCGCAGGCGGCGCATATCCCGTGCAGGGCGCACTCGTTACTGTAACAAAGCAGCTGCCCTCAGGCTCGGGTCTGGTAAGGATACTTTTCTCAAACAGAAGCGGACGCACTGCGACCATCGCTCTCCCCGCTCCGTCAAGGTCATTCTCCCAGTCTCCCGGAAGCACCACCCGCCCATTCTCGGAATACAGCGTGACTGTAAGGGCTAAGGGCTATTACACCATCAGGGACATAAAGATACCCATTTTTGCGGGAGTAAAGACAGTGCAGCCCATTGACCTTATCCCTCTGCCCGAATACGGCGGCATACAGCCAAGAAACAGCTCTGACAACAGCATAACTGACTCCCCCTCTGTGGGATAACACCTTAAAAGGAGGAGCAAATGACAGGAGAACCCTTTATCCCCGAAAAGATAACCGTACATCTTGGCGCACCCGATGACAGGAGCGCCATGAACGTTACGGTGAATTTCGTGGACTACATCAAAAACGTAGGCTCCAGCGAGCTTTATCCCACATGGCCCGAATCCGCCCTGAGAGCAAACCTTTACGCCATAATCTCCTTTGCGCTCAACCGAATATACACCGAATGGTACCCCTCCAGAGGATATGATTTCGATATCACCAACGACACACGGTACGACCAGTATTACGTCCACGGCAGGGATATTTTCCAACCCATAAGCGATATCGTTAACGAGATATTCAACAATTATATCCGCAGGCAAGGCTCGGTGGAGCCGCTTTTTGCCTCGTACTGCGACGGTGTGAGAACTCAGTGCCAGGGTCTGAAGCAATGGGGAACGGTGGATCTGGCGGAGCAGGGCTATATCCCTTATCGGATACTTACCTATTATTACGGAGACAATATCGACATCGTGCAGAACGCCCCCGTTGCGCCCAATATCCCCTCATACCCCGGCACGCCAATTCAGATAGGCAGTGCGGGAGACAATGTTATACATATCCAGACACAGCTAAACAGGATAGCGGGAAATTACCCTGCCATACCTAAGATAGAGCCTGTAACAGGCTCCGTTGATACCAACACCGCCGACGCTGTGGAAGCCTTTCAGCGGATATTCAACCTCCCCGTAACAGGCGTGGTGGATAAAGCCACATGGTACAAGATAAACTTCATCTTCACAAGCGTTACCCAGCTGGCGGAGCTTACCTCCGAGGGGCTTACAATAAGCGACCTGGGGCTTAATCTCCCCAAGGCGCTGGTCATGGGCGACTCGGGCGGAAATGTTCGTGCGCTCCAGTATCTTCTTTCGGTAATCGGTGCGTATTATGACGCAGTGCCGCCCATAAGCGTAACGGGAACCTATGACGAGGCAACAGCAAACGCCGTATCCGCTTTCCAACAGCTTTACGGTCTGCCACAGACAGGCGAGACGGACAGCAGGACATGGGAGGACATCTACCGTGCCTACAAGGGCATAGCAGACAGTGTTCCCGTCAGCAGTTTCAGGGAAGAGATAGCCCTATACCCCGGAGTAATGCAGCGTGAGGGTATGCAGAACGAATATGTGCGCATACTCCAGCAATATCTGACTGAGATACACAGGGAATATCCCCAGATACCCCAGGTAAGCGACACGGGATATTTCGGTCCCGTGACAAAAAGCGCCGTCACCGCATTCCAGCGCACCTTTGGGCTGAATCCCACGGGAAGCGTGGGAGCGGAAACGTGGAGCAGGATAGGCGATGTCTATAGCCGTGTAAAGTACGGCTATGTAAAGCCTGCGGGTCAGTTCCCGGGATATACCATAAGATGACGAAAGGACGGTGACAGCATGACGGAAAATATCATACCCGTTTCTCCCGAAGAGCATGGGAAGAACATTTCGGATATACAGACATATCTCAGGGAGATACACCAGAGTGGGGCAAACGTCCGCTCAGTCATACCCGACGGGATATACGGTCAGCACACAAGGGACGCAGTTTCCGATTTTCAGCGCAGCATAGGCATTCCCGAAACGGGAGAAGTGAACAAGGACACCTGGAACGCCATTTTCGCCGCATATGACGATGCCAGGCGCAACCTAAATATGCAGGAGGGCATAACCCCATTCCCCGCCCTTGACGAGATAATGACCGAGGGCGACAGCGGAACATCGGTGCTTATGCTGCAGGCAATGTTAAACACCATTGCGGGAATGCACATAAACATTGCCATGAACGACATGAACGGATATTATGGCGAAAACACTGCCCTTGCCGTGTCGGAGATACAGGCAGCGTCGGGACTTCCCCCCACAGGGCAGACGGATATCCGCACCTGGAACACCATTGTACGCATTTTCAACGCCGCCGCAGAGGACTGCTGAGCCTATAAACGCCAAAATGCCCCATGATCTAAGGACCATGGGGCTTTGTTTTGGAGCTGATTACCAGATTTGAACTGGTGACCTCATCCTTACCAAGGATGTGCTCTACCAACTGAGCTAAATCAGCATATTTGATTTTAGAACCGATGCATGCAGCCCGCATAAAACGGACTGCATTACGGTTGGAGCTGATTACCAGATTTGAACTGGTGACCTCATCCTTACCAAGGATGTGCTCTACCAACTGAGCTAAATCAGCGACCGCACTAATCAAAGTGCTTTATTATTATATACTTTTCGACGGCATCTGTCAAGAGTTTTCGCAAAATTTAATTTTAAATTTTTTATGAAGTGCATTTTAGCCGCTTTCCTGCGTGATATGACGGCAAAATTATCATCGCAGGACAAAAAAATATTTCTTAATGATAACAAATTATTACAGTTTTAAAGGGGGTATGGAAAAAAAGAAAGAGATATGATATAATGACATAAGTTAAAGAAAGGACGGTAAGACATATGAAATTATTAAAGTCTAACAAAACAGCAGCCAAGCGTACCGCCTGCATTCTTACAGCGGGTATGATGGCTCTTTCCACAGGTCTCTTTACCGCCTGCGGTGATAAAAATCAGGGCAGCGGTTCCAACAGCGCAGTTGTAGATCAGAGCGAGGCTCTTAAAACTCTTGCATATAAGGTAACTGATGTTCCCATAAATTTTGAGCTGAGCGGCAATGTTACCTGTAAGAACAATCTGTTCTACAGTGTTTCCACCGTTTATAACAATGAAGGCGACAACTATTTCTCCGATTCCAGCATTGTTGTATTTGACGCATCCGGAAACACCGTGCTCACTATCCCTGCTTTCAAGCAGACTGACCCCAACGAATATGCCTATATCTCAGGCGATGTTTATGCAGATGATGCGGGAAACATCACATTCGTGCTTTCATATAACAAGTACGATGACGAAGGCAACAGCGAAAGCTCAAACACCCTTTACACCTATGACAGCACAGGCAATCCGGTAAGCTCTATCGATCTTTCCAAGGTAGTTACTCAGGAAGATAATGACAACAACAGATATTTCAACAACTATATAGTAGATTCTCAGGGCAATATTTACATCAGCCTTTCCACCTGCATAAGAGTTTGCGACAAGTCGGGCAATGTGCTTTTCACCACTCCCGAAGCCAATGGCGACAATGAGTGGCTGAACGGTCTTATCTTCACCAACAACGGTGTTCCTGCCGTATATAAGTATCCCTACAGCGATACAGGCAGCTCCGCAAAGCTGGTGGAGATAGATTTGAACGCCAAGGGCTACGGCAAGGAGTACGAGCTTGGCTCCAGCATAAACACCATTTACAGCGGCAGCGGCGATTACCTCTGCTACAGCTCCTCCGATACAGGCATCGTTGGCGTAAGAGCTGACAATCTCCAGACTGAGAGCGTTCTTAACCTCCTTAATCTGGGTATCGACAACTCAAACATCAACTCCATGGCTGTAAACGACGACGGCTCCTTTGTTACCGTTGGCTACGACTACAGCGGAATGACTGCACGCTCCACTCTGAGCCTCATCACTCCCATTGACTCCTCCGAGGTCAAGGAAAAGAAGGTTCTTACTCTGGGCTGCTTCTACATCGACTGGAATATCCGCTCCCAGATAGCTGAGTTCAACAAGACAAACGAGGATTACACCATCTACGCTACCAGCTACAGCGAGTCCAATGACACCTCCGATTACACAGCAGCGCTCACAAAGTTCAATAACGAGATACTTGCGGGCAATGTTCCCGATATCCTCCTTATCAACAGCGGAATGCCCTACAACAGCTACGCTTCCAAGGGACTTTTCGCTGACCTTTACGAGTTTATGGATAAGGATGACGTTTATAACAGAGACGCATTTATGCCCAATGTGCTGAAGGCTATGGAAAAGGACGGCAAGCTTTACGAGATAACTCCTTCCTTCACTGTCCAGACCTATGCCGCAAAGAAGTCGCTGGTAGGCGATGCTACCTCCCTTACCATGGATCAGGCAAACCAGATACTCGCTTCCATGCCCGAGGGCGCAACCCTTACAAACGACAGCCAGACAATGACTGCTTCTAACTTTCTCAGCACAGCCATTACATTCTCCAACTTCGTTGACTATACAAACGCAACCTGCAACTTTGATTCTCCCGAGTTCAAGGCAATCCTGGAGACTGCAAAGAAATATCCCGCTGAGATAGATTATGACGCTCTCTACAACGATAACCCCAACTACTGGATGGAGCAGGAGACCGCCTGCCGTGAGAACAGAGCGCTGCTTTACAACGTATATTTCAATGATTTCAACATCTACACCATCACCAGAGACGCATACTTCGGCGAGGACATCAGCTTTGTAGGCTTCCCCGGTTCGGGCGCCGCAAACGCTACAGGCTCCGTTATCAGCACAGGCTCCGAGATCGCAGTATCCTCCAAGTCCAAGTACAAAGAGGGCGCATGGGAGTTCATCAAGCAGGTGCTTGACAATGCTGTAAGCGAGCAGTCTTCGGACAATTACGGCATTGCCCTTGCAGACAGCACTGCTGCGGCAGACAACGCTGACAAAACCGAAAAGCACCTTATCACCACATACTACGGTCTCCCCGTTGTAAAGTCACAGCTCCAGGCACTCGGTCAGCAGGCGACTATTCCCCAGACCTATACCGATACTGACGGAACCGTTCAGCAGGTTGACAACACCTACTATGTAGGCAACACCGAGGTAAAGGTAAACCTCATCACTCAGGACGAGGTAAATATGCTCATAGATTACTTCTCCACAGTGGGTACCATTGCAAGATACGATGAAAGCCTTACAGACATCATCAATGAAGAAGCAAACAATTACTTCAAGGGCACAAAATCCGTTGACGAGACCGCTTCTCTTATCCAGTCCAGAGCAAGCATCTACCTCAGCGAACAGTACTGATAATAATTTCCGCAGCGGGGCGTATCGTCCCGCTGTTTTTCTTAACGTGAATTTAGCAATAATGTATGGTATAATGTTAAAAGAGCAACTGTAAACGGAGGAAGGGATATGCGGAAGTTCAGTCTGAAAAAGCAGCTCGGCGCTTTGCCCGAGCGGAAAGACTACATCTTCACGCTGGCTGTGCTTGGTGTGGCGTGTGTGCTGAGCGCACTGCTGGTAAACTTTGACGGCAGCAGCTATGTACAGCTCATATTCGTACTGGCTGTGGCGGTGATATCACGGTTCACCAACGGATACCTGTGCAGTCTGATTTCATCGCTGCTGGGAATGTTCGCCGTAAATTACGCATTCACATATCCCTACTTCAAGCTGAATTTCAGTATTACAGGCTACCCTGTTACATTTGCCACAATGCTGCTGGTATCTGTAATAATAGGAATGCTCACCTCTCAGATGAAAGAGCAGAGCAAGGTCTGGGCTGAAATGGAAAAGGAAAAAACAAGAGGCAACCTGCTCAGAGCCGTATCCCATGATATCCGAACTCCCCTTACATCAATATCTGGCGCTGCCTCCGCAATCCTTGAAAATAAGGACAAGCTTGATGAACAGGGCATGATGAGCCTTGTTACCGACATCAAGGAAGATGCGGAGTGGCTCATAAGAATGGTGGAAAATATCCTAACCGTCACACGCATAAGCGAGGAAACGGGAACTATCAGCAAAACACCCGAAGCCGCAGAGGAGATAATCAGCGAGGCTGTTATGAAGTTCAGGCGGCGCTATGATGTTCCCGTTGAAATAACTATCCCCGACGAGCTTATGCTCATACCAATGGACGCAATACTTATAGAGCAGGTAATAGTAAATCTTCTGGAAAACAGCGTGCTCCACGGAAAAACTACTACCCTTATAAAGCTGACACTTTCCTCTGACGGGGAAAACGCAGTATTTTCCGTGGCGGACAACGGCAGCGGCATCAACGAGAAAAAGCTGCCAATGCTTTTCAGCGGCTACTTTATCCACGCAGAAGAGCAGAGCGGAGACGTGAAGAGAAACATGGGAATAGGTCTTTCGGTCTGCCTTACAATAATAAAAGCCCACGGCGGAACAATGACCGCAGGAAATCTCCCCGAGGGCGGTGCTGAATTCACATTTACACTTCCACTGGAAAGGGCGCTGTAAAAAAATGGAAATTAAAAACAAAGTGCTGATAATCGAAGACGAGAGAAGAATAAGCAACTTTCTCTGCACAGTCCTTAAAGCCAATAGCTACGATGTTATATCGGCGGTAACGGGGAATGACGCCTGCGCTGTCATCAACTCCCACTGCCCCGATGTGATTATCCTTGACCTTGGTCTGCCCGATATGGACGGCACCGAGATACTCAGGTCGGTACGGAAGTGGTCATCTATGCCGATAATCGTGGTGTCGGCAAGAAGCTCCGAAAAGGACAAGGTAACAGCTCTTGAGCTGGGCGCTGACGACTACATAACAAAGCCATTCGGCACCCAGGAGCTGCTGGCACGGATAAAAACTGCTATCCGCCACACCCGCACCACATCGCCCGATAATCAGATCGCAGTTACGGGAGTTTTCCGCACAGGCGGTCTGGAAATAGACTATGACAAGTACCGTGTGTATGTTGACGGTCAGGACACGAACCTTACCCAGAACGAGTTCAAGATAGTGGCTCTCCTGGGCAAGAACGCTGGAAAGGTGCTTACCTACGACTACATAATAAAGCAGCTCTGGGGACCCCATGCCAAGACAGATAACCAGATACTCCGTGTGAATATGGCGAATATCAGACGAAAGATCGAGAAAAAGCCCGCCGAACCCAAGTATATCTTCACCGAGGTGGGCGTAGGCTACAGAATGACCGACGGAGAAACGTCGAAAAACTAAAAAGGTTGGTATGTCAATGAGCAAATTCAAAGAGGAGCTTAAAAAGCTCAAACCCCTGAACTTTCTGCTGCTTACCCTTTCGGGCACGATAAATGCAATAGGCATCGTGTTCTTTCTCGCCCCCGTGAACCTGTTCGACAGCGGATTTTCAGGTACGGCAATGTTCTTCAACGAGATAACAGGCATTCCGCTGGCAGTCTTCCTGCTGGTGCTGAATATCCCCTTCTTCATATTCGGATATAAGCGGCAGGGAACGGTGTTCACCATATACTCCATTTATGCCGTGCTGATATATTCGCTGGCTTCGTTCGTGATAACGAATATCCTGCCAATAGATGTGTCAAGCTCATCGCCATTTGCAGGCACCGACCTGCTGCTGTGCGCAATCTTCGGCGGACTTATTTCAGGCGTGGGCAGCGGCCTTACCATCAGGTTCGGCGGAGCCATCGACGGCGTGGAAGTTATGTCCGTAATATTTGCAAAGCGAATGGGCATAACGGTAGGCACATTTGTTATGATATACAATGTTTTCCTGTATATCATCATCGGAATAGTTTGCAACTCATGGGTGCTTCCAATGTACTCAATTCTCACCTATGCCGCCGCACTTAAATCCGTGGACTTCATCGTTGACGGTTTCGACAAGGCAAAGGCAGCAATGATAATCACAAACAAGCCGAACGAGATATGCGCCCGCCTTTCGGAGAGCTTCGGCAGAGGAATCACGCTTATCAAGGCAAACGGATACTACTTCAATACTGAAAAAACTCTTGTATATTTTGTAATCAACCGTTTCCAGATAGGAAAGCTCAAAGATATAGTTTCGTCCATTGACCCCTATGCGTATGTTACAATAAACGACATTTCCGACGTGCTGAGAAGCTCGGTAAGAGCCAAAGGTCCTACGGACAATAAGCCCGGCGTTTCCGCCGTATATGCGTCCGAAGCTGTTGCCGGCAGTGCTGACAAAGAAAGTGAGCCTGCGCTCCCCGATGAGATAACCGAAAAATAAAAGATATAGCATATAGCTGTTGCACATGATGCAGCAGCTATTTTTTGTAAAGCGGACAAAATAAGAAAGTCCACATAAATAAGCACAAAGGTAAAGGGTTTAGGTCAAGCCTTTTTCCCGAAAGGCTTGCGGGGGTCAAGGGGGCGGAGCCACATTGTCGTCCTTGCCGCAGTGGTAAACTACGTTTACCTACGAAATCCGTTTGTGAGCGGTTACAGCAATTAAGCTGACAGCCGACAAATATAAAAGTCCCAAAGCCGCCTGCACCGAAAATTCAAGGCCTTGCAAATAAACATTTCCTATCAATATGAACAAAAGACTATTAAAATGCAGGCGGCTTGAAACCAAGAGATGTTCCGTCAGGAATGTCGATTTTGGCTTCCGCCGTAAGGCGCAGGTACGGACTATCATATCAATTCGCCTTAATACCATATCCTAAGTTGCAAAAGTCCTCCTCACCCAATTTATCAGCATAATATTTTTCCACATTACCACAGTAAATATTATTGCCGATATTGACAAAGCCCGCCGCCAAAGGTATAATAATAATTATAGAAAAGTGATAAATAAACAGAGGAGAACCCTATGAAAATATATTTTACCCGCCATGGCGAGACCGAATGGAACAGCCGTGATGTCATATGCGGAACTACCGATATCGGCCTTACCGCAAGGGGCATCGGTCAGGCGGAAGCTCTGGCGGCGGATATCGCTGTGGACCACCGTGACATTGATATGATAATATGCTCGCCTATGAAGCGTGCCATGGCAACTGCCGCTCCCATCGGAGCTGCTCTGGAGATCGTACCTGTCACCGACAGCCGCCTCAGGGAATGGAACTACGGCAGCTACGAGGGCAGACCCCGTGACGCTGAGGGCTATGCGGACGCAAAGCTGGAATTCGGCTGCCGTATGCCCGACGGAGGAGAATCCGTTTTTGACGTGGTGAGCCGTGTGTATGGTCTTATCGACGAGCTGCGTGAAAAATATGCGGGCAAGACTATCCTGCTGGTATGCCACGGCGGCGTGTGCAGGGTAATCGAGACCTATTACCGAAACATGACACGAAAGGAATTTTCCTGCTTTTTTATGGGCAACTGCGAGCTGAGAAGCTTTGAAACCGAGACCTGCCCCCACCGAACAGAAAGGAATGAAATTATATGAAACAGTCTCTTAACGGCATCTGGCGGCTTTACGGCGCCGATGATAAGCTTAAATATGACCTTAAAGCCAAAGTCCCCGGCTCTTTGTACTACACACTTATGAAGTACGGGCTGATGAAAGACCCCTATTACCGTGAAAATGAGTATAAGGCTACCGATATCAGCCGTGGAGACTGCGTTTATGAGCGCCGTTTCCCGCTGACGGAAGAAATGCTTTCCGCCGAGACACTGCTGTTGAAATTCCACGGGATAGACACCATAGCAGATATCTTCCTCAACGGCGAGCTGCTGAGCAGGGCGGAGAATATGCACCGTGAATACGTTTTTGACATCACGGGAAAAGCAAACGAGACGGATAATCTTCTTGAAGTGAAGATATACTCCCCCATAAAGTACATAGAGGAAAAGAACGCCGAAACTCCCCTGTGGGGAGTGGCTTCCACCATGGCAGGCTATCCCCATATCCGCAAGGCGCATTATATGTTCGGCTGGGACTGGGGTCCCAAGCTCCCCGACATGGGCATATGGCGTGATGTGGAACTTATTGCGGTAAACGGCGGACTTATTGACGGCGTTTACGTAAGGCAGGATCACAGCAAGGTATCCGAGGGGACTGTAGGTCTGGACATTGACATCACCGCAGGCTACACCTCGGACAGAGAGCTTGAAGCAGAGGTGAAGATCACCGCTCCCGACGGCTCCGCCGTGACCGAGAAAGCAGTTATTGACGGCAGACGCACTTCCGTTCATATTGATATAAGCGACCCCAAGCTCTGGTACCCCAGAGGATACGGTGAGCAGCCCTTGTACAAGCTTTCGGTAACTCTCCTTGACGGCGAAAATACAGCCGACAAATATGAGTGCGAGATAGGTCTCAGAACCGTTACCGTCAGCACCGCCCCCGATGAATACGGCGAGGAATTTGCCTTTGTGGTAAACGGGCTGAAAATTTTTGCCATGGGCGCAAACTACATTCCCGAAAATCAGATTATCCCCAAGTGCTCCCCCTCAAAAACAGAGAGACTTTTAAAGCAGTGCTGCCTTGCAAACTTCAACATGATACGTGTCTGGGGCGGCGGATATTATCCCGACGACAGCTTCTATTCCGCCTGCGACAGAATGGGTCTGCTGGTATGGCAGGACTTTATGTTCGCCTGCTCGGTATATAAGGCTGACAGAGACTTCTGCGAGAACGTTATGAACGAGGTGGCAGACAACGTAAAGTGCATAAGAAATCACCCGTCGCTGGCACTGTGGTGCGGCAACAACGAGATAGAGTCCATGTGGCAGTACTGGGGGATTGATGCTGACCCCAAATACAAATCGGACTATCTGCGGCTGTTTGAAGCCCTTATCCCAAAGGTTTTGCGCCACTATGACCCTGTTACCTATTATCACCCTTCTTCCCCCTCTTCGGGCGGAAGCTTTGACGAAAGCAGCGCCGAAAACAGGGGCGATTCCCACTACTGGGACGTATGGCACGGTCTGAAGCCATTTACCGATTACTATAAATACAACTTCCGTTTTTGCTCGGAGTACGGCTTCGAGTCTCTGCCCTCCATAAAAACGATACGCACCTTTGCGGAGGAAGATGACCTGAACCTCTGCTCCCCTGTTATGGAGGCACATCAGAAGTGCGAGGCAGGCACGGAAAAGATAATGTACTACCTTGCTCAGATGTCCCGCTACCCTTATGATTTCAAGGGGCTTATCTACGCCACCCAGATGGTGCAGTCGGACGCTGTACGCCTTAATGCGGAGCATATGCGCCGCCACAGAGGCAGAAGCATGGGCTGCCTTTACTGGCAGGTCAACGACTCCAACCCTGTTATTTCATGGTCGTCAATAGACTGTTATCACCGCTGGAAAGCGCTCCATTACCGTGCCCGTCACTTCTTTGCTCCCGTGCTTATCTCCGCAGACTGCGAAAATCTTGACGAGATAAACCTGTATGTTTCCTCCGAAAGGCAGCAGGCTTTTGATGGTAAGATACGCTGGTGCTCACGTAAAAACACGGGCGAGATCATCTGCGAGGGAAGTGAGGATATCACAATATCTCCCCTTTCGGCTGAGATGTTCGTGACGCTCACTCCAGAAAACACGAAGGTCACAAAGGATATGCGCAGCACATCATACATAGAGTTCTCCCTCTCGGAAAACGGCAGCATCATCAGCGAGAACACCTGCCTGTATGTTCAGCCCAAGGCGTTCAGATTTGCTGACCCTGCACTTTCATATGACGTGGAGGACGCAGGCAAGCGCTTTAAGATAACCATTAACGCCAAAGCCTTTGCAAAGGGCGTGTGCCTTGACCTTACGGAAGGCGACTGCCTGTTCTCGGACAACTGGTTCGATATGCACAGCGGCAGCGTGACGGTCTATGCAAGCAAGGCAAATCTTCCCGAAAAGATCACTGCAAAGAAATTCAAGGAAAACCTCAGCATAGTCTCATATTACGAGGCACTGCACCTTTCAGGAAAGGAATGATCCGATGCAGAATGAAGAGCATGATATCGCCGCCTTAAAGCAGCGATTTCTGGATATTTACAAAACAAGTATAAAAAGAGAGGGAGCAGATAAGCTTCTTGACTACCTGCTCTCTCCCAAAAGCGACTTTTTCACAGCCCCCGCCAGCACCCGCTATCACGGCTCATACGAGGGGGGGCTTTTGCAGCACAGCCTTAACGTTTACGACTGCCTGCGGGACTATATGGACCGCCCCCGTGTAAAGGAGCTTTATAACCTCACTGCGGACGATGAGACCATAACCCTCATATCATTGCTCCACGACATATGCAAGGTGAACTTCTACAAGACCGACTACCGCAACGCCAAGAACGACCGGGGCGTGTGGGAAAAGGTGCCGTATTACACCATTGATGATACTCTCCCCTACGGTCACGGGGAAAAATCGGTGTATATCATAACGGGCTTTATGCGCCTTACCCGTGAAGAAGCCTTTGCTATCCGCTTCCATATGGGCTTTTCAGGCACGGAGGACATCAACCTTGTGGGCAGAGCCTTTGAGAAATTCCCCCTTGCCTATGCTCTCCATGCGGCGGACATGGAAGCAAGCTATTTCCTTGAAAGATGAGTAATATTTATGAAGCAGCTTACCTTTAAGCATACCCTTGCCGCAAGCTATGCGGGCTACATAACACAGGCGGCGGTGAATAATCTTCCGCCCCTGCTGTTTACGGCATTCTGCCGTGATTTTGACATCACAGTTACCCAGATATCTTCCCTCATAACCGCAAATTTCATGACCCAGATAACAGTTGACGGCATCTCGGTAAAATTTCTTGACAGGATAGGCATGAGAGCCGCAGCTGTGGCGGCGGACTTACGGAAGTTGTAATAAGTCCTATAGTTGAAGCTCTCCCGGGTGACGAAAAGGCTTCGGCAATGAGTATGCTCCACTCTTTCTACTGCTGGGGTCAGGCAGGGGTGGTGCTGCTTTCCACTCTGTATTTTGTAACGATAGGCTCGGAAAACTGGCGGCGGCTGCCTGTAATATGGGCGCTGTTCCCACTGCTCAATATGTTCTTGTTTATGAAAGTACCCATAAACGAGCTTATTGCCGAGGACGAAACTCCCACTCCCCTGAAAGAGCTTTTCGGCATGAAGATATTCTACGTACTTATGCTGCTGATGATATGCGCAGGCGCTTCGGAGCTTGCCATGAGCCGGTGGTCGTCATATTTTGCCGAAAGCGGTCTTAAAGTATCGAAAACGGCAGGCGACCTTGGCTGCTCGGCAGGCCCCGGACTTGTGGGCATCGTATCGGGCGACAGCGGCACACTCACCAAGGGACTTCTTGCAGCTGTCATATTCCCCGCAGCAATGCTCATACTTATGCTTATGCTAAGGTCAGATAACCCGGAAGCCAACAACGCCGACAGCCAGTGACAATACCGCCCCGAACACCACATCAAGCGGGAAATGCACGCCCATAACAGGACGTGAAGCGGCAATGAGCAGGGCAATTATCATCATAACTATGCCGAAAGGCAGGCTTATGTACATACACGCCAGCGCTATTATAACGGCGCAGGCTGTATGACGGCTGGGGCAAGATTTTCCCTTGGTGGATTTGCTCACCAAAGACTTTATGGGGTATTTCTCATAAGGTCTGGGGAAGTTAAGACCGCTCCTTACCGCAGTTACCAGCAGAAATGCCGCCGCAGGGACTATCACAGCCCTTACGATGCGCATATCTTTGTTTGCCGCAAGATATACCAGCAGAAAAACATATGCCGCATAAACGGCGTATGTTGACAGCTTTGAAAACAGCTTCAAAGCCTTTATCCTTCTCTCGTCAGCCCTGAAAAAGCTTTCTGTTTTTTCATACTGCCTCAGATATTTTTCGCAATGCTTTTCATAGAAATTCAAAATAACGCCTCCGAACAAAACAAAAGGATTTGATGAAATGAACGAAAAAAAGAAGATATCCAAAAATGCAGCCGCAATGATCATCATCATTGCTGCAATGCTCATACTTAACGCCGTTTCATGGCTCAGCACGGGCATTACGGATTTTTACGCCTCTGCCATATTCGCACCTATGTCGGACATTTTCTCCATGGTGACAGGCAGCCTGCCCTTTTCGCTGGGCGAGCTGATGATAGCCTCATGGGTAGTTATGGGCGTGGCTGCTCCGTTTATTTTCATACCTTCTATTATCCGAAAAAAACGCAGGCTTGTCAAGGGTCTTGGGATATTTTACATATGGGTGATAATCGCCGTGTTCTTCCTTGAGACCATAAACTGCTTCATGCTTTACCATACCACTGAATTTTCCGCCAAGTATCACCACAGTGCAGGGGCTTCGGGCTTTACGGTGGAGCAGCTGACACAGATGTGCGAGGAGACCATTGAAAAGACAAATGAGCTGGCGGCAATAGTCAGCCGTGACGATGACGGCAACATGATAGTTCCCGATGATCTTGAAAAGGAAGCCTACAAGGTTATGAACAAGCTGGCGGAGGAATATCCCCAGCTGAAAGGCGAATATCCCAGCCCCAAGAAAATAAAGGCTTCCATGTTCATGACGCAGCTTGACCTGCAGGGAATATACTTCCCGTTCAGTCTGGAGGCAAACATCAACAGCGAGCTTAGCCCCGCAAGAGTGCCCTGCACCGCAATGCACGAGCTGAGCCACCTTAAAGGCTTTATCCGTGAGGACGAGGCTGGCTTTATCGCATACAGGGCGTGCCTTGAATCGGATATCCCCGAGGTAAGGTACAGCGGATATCTTTCCGCCATGAACTACCTTTTCGCAGAGGTAAGGAAAAACGCATCTGCAAACGAGGTCAACAGGCTCCGTTCAAGGATATCCCCCATGGTGTCCTATGACAATACATTCGTCAGCGAGGAATTCAGGCAGCACGTTGAGGAAAAGGCGGTCATATCCACAAAAACAGTCAGCGCAGTTTCCAACAAGGCTATGGAAGCATCTTTGAAACTCAACGGTGTATCCGACGGAAAAAAGAGCTACGGCAGAATGGTAAATCTTCTGCTGGAATATCATTATTGTATCGAGGGAAAGTGATTATATGGGATATTTTCCTTTTTTCATTGAGATAGGCGGCAAAAAATGCGTTGTGGCAGGCGGCGGAGCTGCCGCACTGCGCAGGATAAACACACTTGTGAAGTTCGGGCCGCAGATAACAGTCATCGCCCCTGCCATAATGAGCGAGATATCTTCCATGGACGGAGTGACCTGCATTGCCCGTCCCTTTGAGGACAGCGACATCGAGGGCGCTTTTATGGTGGTAGCTGCCACTGATGACCTGCTCACCAATATGCGCATAGCAGAGCTGTGCAAAGAAAAGAACATTCCCGCCGAGGCTGTGGGAAGCAGAGAGGGCAGCGGATTTTTGTTTCCCGATGTGGCAATGAAAAACGGCATCACAATCGGCATATCCATCGCTGACAAAGGCCCCGTGATACCCTCGGAGATACGTGAAAAAGCGGAAAGTCTTATCTCCGAATATGACAGCGGCGAGGAGGAGTTCATCAGAAAATACCGCCGCTTCCTTATGGAATGGATATCCGACGAGCATGAGCGGAAAAATATGCTGAAAGTTATCCTGAAGCTCTACAAAAGCGGCGCTGACGAGACAGAGATATTAAAATTCATAGAAATCGCAAGATGAGTATAAGAACCTGTCTTCACAAGCGTATGCGAACGTCTTTTCGGCAAATTTTGCCTTAGACTGCGTTAAAAATCCTTGCCGGGCGGCAAGCCCGCCTGCGGATTTTTGCCTTGTCTTAGACAAAATTATGCTTGAAAATCCGCACACATTTCTTGTGAAGACAGGTTCTAAAACTAATCACCGATAAAACTATAGACAAAAAATCATTGCATGATCCATAAATGCAAGATTATGCTTGATTTTTTGTATAGTTTTTAATTGGTGCTTAGTATAAACTGAATATTTACACTTTTTAAGGGATGTATCAAAAATTTTCAGCTATAGTATGATTACCAAAAAAGAAAGACGGTCATAATATGTCAGATTATTTCGGAAAAGAAGTTTGGTGGGGATATCATCACCGATGACGGCAGGGGCATATCCCCCATGATGAAGTTCATCGGCATGGGAAAAGACCTGAAAGGCTATTCCGCAGCGGACATGATAGTCGGCAAGGCAGCGGCGATGCTTTTTGTAAAAGCAGGGATATGCGCCGTTCACGGCAAAGTCATGTCGGAAACGGCATCGGAATATCTGGAGGCACATCATATCCCCCACAGCTATGACAAGCTGACAGAGCAGATAATCAACCGCACAGGTGACAACATCTGCCCCATGGAAGCTGCTGTGGCAAACATTTCCGACCCCGAAGAGGGCTACAATGCGCTTTTCAATAAGATACAGGAAATGAGGAAAAACAACTGACACCCAAACTGCGGTCATACGGCCGCAGTTTTTTATGGCTGAATGCTTGCTTGTTTGCGGTATATTTAATTTGTCCGTGCCTGCGGCAAGGACGACAAAGGTGGGCTAAACTTTTTACCTTTGCGCTTAACAGCACGAATTTTTCGTTTTGTCCGCTTGCAATCTTGTTTTCAAAATAATTGACTTTTATAAATATTTGATGTATAATAAAAATAATGCCTTTTTTAAGGTATAATAAGCCACAAGGGCTGCAAAAACGTATATCTGCGGGAATTTTAATTATAATATCCTTATACTATGATTACCGCAGGAGGCATTTTTGTGAACAGCCATAACTATTATTCTTCGGAACAGTCGGAGGACAAGGACTCCTCTCCCGCTTCCGAAATGAACGAAAAAGCAGAGCTTATTGAACGGACAGGGCAGTCCGTTTCGGAAAATTCCAAGCACCTTATCCACTGCCTTACTATCATCGGGCAGATCGAGGGGCATTATGCCGCTCCCCCATCGAACAAGACCACAAAATATGAGCATATCATGCCTGCTCTTGTTGCCATTGAGCAGGACCGTTCCATTGAAGGTCTGCTCATTATCCTCAACACTGTTGGCGGCGACGTTGAAGCGGGGCTTGCCATTGCCGAGCTTATCTCGGGCATGAAAACTCCCACCGTTTCCGTTGTACTGGGCGGAGGTCATTCCATCGGCGTTCCGCTGGCGGTATCGGCGAAGATATCTTATATCGTTCCCAGCGCCACCATGACGATACACCCTGTACGCATGAACGGTCTTGTGCTTGGAGTTCCCCAGACGCTGACCTATTTTGAGGCCATGCAGAAGCGGATAACGGATTTTGTCTGCGCCAACAGCAGCATTTCCCCTGAGCGTTTTTCTCAGCTGATGATGAACACAGGCGAGCTTGTGCTTGACATGGGCACTGTCATTGACGGCGAAACTGCCGTAAAGGAAGGGCTTATTGACAGGCTGGGAAGCTTATCCGACGCTATTGAAGCGCTTTACGGGCTTATCGAAACGAGCGAGCCAAGATATCCCGACAGCACCCCCGAAAAATAACAGGGGGATACATATAAAAAAACAACATCTGAAAGGAAACACATTATGACAATTCTTGAAGCCATATTACAGGGACTTATCCAAGGAGTTACGGAGTTTCTCCCCGTATCCAGCTCGGGTCATCTTTCACTTTTCCAGCACTTTTTCGGCGTAAGCGGCGATGAAGCGGTGTTTACCACCATTGCACTGCACATAGGCACGCTGATAGCCGTTTTCATTGCGTTCAGGCAGAAGATATGGGCGCTTATCCTTGAAGCTCTCAGCATGATAAAGGACATCTTCACGGGCAAATTCAAGTGGAGCACCATGAACCCCAACAGGCGCATGATAATGATGATAATCATATCCATACTGCCTTTGTTCATCTTCTACATATTCAAGGACTTTTTCTCCTCCGTGGCATCGGACAGCGACATTGCAGTGGAGGGCGTATGCTTCCTTTACACTGCTGCTATCCTTTTTATCGGCGACAAGCTCTCAAAGAAGAACCGAGAAAAGGGCATAGGCAAGACTGCGGGAGAGACCACTGTCAAGGACGCACTTTTCATCGGATTTATGCAGGGTATCGCCCTGCTGCCAGGCGTTTCCCGTTCAGGCTCGACCATTTCAGCAGGACTTATCTGCGGTCAGAAACGAGAGGACGCTGTGGAATACAGCTTTATCTTAGGTATCCCGGTAATACTGGCAGGCGCTCTTTCCCAGTTTCTCGACATGGGCAGCTCCGATGTGAGCATAAGCTTCGTTCCCCTGCTGATAGGCATGGCAGTAGCGGCTGTTTCGGGATATCTGGCAATATCTCTCATAAAGTGGCTCATGAAGTCCGACCGTTTCGGAATCTTCTCGATATACACCCTTATCCTCGGAATCATCGTGCTTGGCTGCGGTATTTACGAGCACCTCAGCGGAAATCTCATCGTAATAGGATAACTCTCAACTTTGAAAGGAATGTTATAAGTGGCGGCAGCAAAGAAAACCACAGGGTCAAAATCAAAAAAGCCTGCTTCAAAGCCCAGGACCACAAAGGCTCAGCAGGAAGCACAGAATGCCAACGACAAGGTGCTGTGGTCAACGGTGCTTTTTGCATTGGGCGTTCTTATTGCCGCATTTGCAGCCATTGAGGGCGAATCTGCGTGGCTTGCGGTACATAATCTTATACTGGGCCTTTTCGGCATAACCTCTGTGCTGGTTCCCTTTGTGCTTATCTACGCATCAATAATGATAGCCGCCGACAGGACACGCCAGACCATTGCAGGAAAGGTGATACAGGGCATCATACTCATTCTCATCTGCTGTGCGGTGATACAGATATTCTTTGCCGAGCCTCTTGACCCCGATATCACTCTGGGCAAGCTCATAACCGACCTTTACGAAAACGGCAAGGTTTTCAGGGGCGGCGGATTTTTCAGCATAGTAATAGGCGTTCCCCTGCTGAAGCTTTTCGGAAAAACAGGTGCGGCGGTAATAGTTATCCTGCTCACATTTGTTTTTGTTATGCTCCTTGCAAACAAGACTATCGTAGATGTTTTCAAGAGCATCAGGAATATTTTTGCGGCTGCCAATGCTGCACGCCCCGAATATGAGGAAACTCAGGACTTTGTTCCCCCTCCGGGAGCGCAGAAGAAGATCGAAAAGAAGCCTGCAAAGCAGGCTGTTGCCAAGCCCTGCCCCAATGCGGACGTTCCCGAGCCTATTGCGGAGGAAAAGCGCAGGGAGTTCAATATCGACATTCCCCTGCCCTTCGGCAAGAGCAAGGCTAAAAAGCCTGACCCTGCGGCTGATATCACTCCCGCAGCAGAGCCTGAGCCTGAAAAACCCAAGTCTGCCGTTGAAATCGAAGCTGACGCAATAGCACGCTCCATTGAAGAAAAGGAAGCCGAAAAGCAGGCTGCCAAGGCTGCCGCAAAGGCAGAGGCGGAAAAGCCCGACGATCTGGCTTCTATCATAAAGAAGGCTGTAACAAAGCCCATAGGCAGCTCGGAGGAAGCTCAGAAAAACACTTTTCAGAGCATTGCTCCGTCAAATGCGGCTTCAAACAACGCTGCAAAGCCTGCTTCCATTTTCAAGCGCAACGACAAGAAAGGCTCTACCCTTGCTTCCAACAAGATCGGCGATGATGAAGATCTTGATATGCCCGAGACCACAGCTCAGGATATCCAGAACGAGATCGCAGAAAATATCCCTGCTCCCGCTGAATATGTTTTCCCGCCCATGGAACTGCTGAAAAAGTCCTCCAACGAGCTTAATGCTGAGGAAGCGGAAGCCGAGATGAAGCAGAACGCCGACACTCTGGTGGAAACACTGAAAAGCTTTGGCGTAATGACACGTATCGTTGATATCCACCGTGGCCCTACCGTTACAAGATATGAGCTTCAGCCCAATGCAGGCGTGAAGATATCCAAAATAACAGGCCTTGCGGACGATATCGCCCTGAACCTTGCTGCGGCAGGCGTAAGAATACAGGCTCCTATCCCCGGCAAGGCGGCTGTGGGAATAGAAGTCCCCAACCGAGTAAAGGACATTGTTACTCTCCGTGATGTTATCGACACGGAGGAGTTCAGGAACGCCGAAAGCAAGCTCACCTTTGCTGTGGGCAAAAACATTGACGGCGAGATAATCCTTGGCGATATCTCAAAGCTTCCCCACGTTATCATAGCAGGTACTACGGGTTCAGGTAAATCCGTATGCACCAACGGCATTATAATGAGCATTCTCTACAACGCAAGCCCCGACGAGGTAAGGCTTGTGCTTATCGACCCCAAGGTGGTTGAGTTCAAGATATATGACGGTATCCCCCATCTGCTTATCCCCGTTGTCACCGACCCCAGAAAGGCGGCAGGTGCGCTGGCGTGGGCTGTGCAGGAAATGCTCAAGCGATACAAGCTCTTTGCGGACAATAACGTCCGTGACCTCAAAGGCTACAATGAAATGGCTGCGGAGACTGACGGCGTTGAACCCCTGCCCCGTATAGTCATTGTTATAGACGAGCTTGCCGACCTGATGATGGCGGCTGCGGGCGAAGTAGAGGACAGCATATGCCGACTGGCTCAGATGGCCCGTGCGGCAGGTATGCACCTGATAATCGCCACACAGCGTCCTACCGTTGACGTTATCACAGGTCTTATCAAGGCAAATATCCCCTCTCGTATTGCGCTCAAAGTCGCATCGGGCATCGACTCCCGTTCTATCATCAATGAGATAGGCGCTGAAAAGCTGCTGGGCAACGGCGACCTGCTGTATTTCCCCACAGGCTACGCAAAGCCTGTCAGAGTGCAGAACTGCTTTACCTCCGACAAGGAAGTAACTGCAGTGGTGAACTTCATCAAGAACGGCGCAGGAGACGTTACCTACAGCGATGACATTATGAAGGAGATCGAGCAGAACATTCCTCAGGCAAAGGGCGAAAAGGAAAAGCCCCAGGACAACGGCAAGACCTATGAAGGCTCTGACGATGATGTTATCGAGAGAGCTATCGAATGTGCCGTTGACGCAGGCAGCGCAGGCGTTTCCGTCTCCTATTTCCAGAGAAAGCTGAAGCTTGGCTACGCAAGAGCCGCCCGCATTATGGACGAGCTGGAGGAGCTGGGCGTTGTGGGAGCATTTGAGGGAGCAAAGCCCCGTCAGGTGCTTATGAGCAGAGAAATGTTTTTACAGAGAAAGCTGGGCAGCAATTCCGCTGACCCCTCAGAGGGCGTTCCAGAGGAGCTTCCGTTTGAGGAATAAATCGGCTTTATGCTTATAGGAGACATTATGAACAATTCAAAAAAGCTTGTTATCTGCACTCTTATAATCACACTGCTTGTACTTGCAGCAGCAGCCTCACCGTACAGCATTAACGCAGATGCTTTTGAAAATGTACTTGGCAAGGTTGTTTTCGTTTTTGTGCTTATTGTTGTCATCAGTACAGCCACGATTTTAAATCATCTGATGCTGAAGGATTTTGAGGGCAAGCCCGATGAAGGCTTCAGGCTCCCCATTACAGAGTTCTTTTTCGGCGGAAAACGGGTTTACATTACCGCAGCAGTGCTGTGCATAACAGTTACATTGCTGATAAACAAAGTCTCGATATACCTGCTGTATTTTTTGTATATAAGTCATCGTCAGCTGCTTATCTGGCTGATTATTGCAAATGCGGCTGCCCTGTTTATATGCACTAAGGCAATAAAAAGCCACAGTGCGGTATTAAAAGCACTGACAATTTCTCTAAGCCTTGCAGGAGGCTGTATTGCTTCCTTTATTGCAATGAAAAAATATGAAGCGGACTGCGAAAATCTTCTGTTTACAATCATGCTGAAATTCATGTTTGTTCTGAATATCTGGCTGTATTTATTGGCAGTAGCAGGCTTTGTATATGTATCAATAGCTTTTGTAAATTATGATATCCTAATCTGATTTGAAAAAAGGGTGATAATATGCCATTTCTACCAATTTCAAAAGCCGATATGCAGGAGCGGGGTATTGATACCCTTGACTTTATCTGCATCACGGGCGACAGCTATGTTGACCACCCCTCATTCGGAATTTCCATAATCTCCCGAATAATAGAAGACCTGGGCTTTACCGTGGGAATAATTTCTCAGCCCGACTGGCGCAGCGACCGTGACTTCACAAAGCTCGGCAAGCCAAAATACGCCTTCCTTATAACGGCGGGAAATATCGACTCCATGGTGGCTCATTACACCGCCGCAAAGAAAAAGCGCTCTGACGACGCATATACCGCAGGCGGCAAGGCAGGCAAGCGCCCCGACCGTGCGGCAATCGTGTATTCAAAGGCAATAAAGCGCATTTACGGCGATGATATGCCCGTGGCGCTGGGCGGTCTGGAAGCATCTCTCAGGCGGTTTGCCCACTATGATTACTGGGACGACGCAGTCCGCCCCTCCATTCTGGAGGACAGCGGTGCCGACCTGCTGATGTACGGTATGAGCGAGCACCAGATAGCCGAGATTTGCACACGCCTTGCAAAGGGCGAGAATATCCATGACCTGCGTGATATCCGTGGAACAGCATATCTGTGCGACCCAAAGGACACTCCCTTAGGCGCTGCGGAATGTCCCTCGCTGGCACTATGCAGGGAAAATAAGGAAGAATACGCCAAGGCGTGCAAGATACAATACGACTGGCAGGACGAGGTTTACGGCAAGACGGTTATCCAGCGCCAGACCTCAAAAATGCTCGTTCAGCTGCCCCCTGCCCTTTCCCTTACCACCCCCGAGCTTGACCACGTTTACGAGCTGCCCTATATGCGCACCTATCACCCCATTTACGAGGCGGAGGGCGGCGTTCCCGGAATAAAGGAAGTGGAGTTCTCCATCACTCACAACAGAGGGTGCTTCGGAAACTGCAACTTCTGCTCCATCGCACTCCACCAGGGCAGGCGAATTTCCGTAAGAAGCAAGGAGAGCATTCTTAAAGAAGCAAAGCTTCTCACCACGCTCCCCAATTTCAAGGGCTATATCCACGACGTAGGCGGTCCCACCGCAAACTTCCGTGCCCCCTCCTGCACACATCAGCTGAAATACGGTCTGTGCAAGGGCAGAAAGTGCCTTGCGCCTGAGCCATGCAAAAATCTTGAGGTAAATCATGAGGAATATCTTGACATTCTCCGTGAGATACGTAAAATTAAAGGTGTAAAGAGAGTTTTTATCCGCAGCGGCATAAGATACGATTATCTTATCGAGGACGAGAACGACGAGTTTATGCGTGAGCTTATCGAATACCACATAAGCGGTCAGCTGAAAGTCGCTCCCGAGCACTGCTCCGCTGCTGTGCTTGATATGATGGGCAAACCCCATATTGAAGCTTACAGGAAATTCCAGGACAAGTTCTATAAAATGACAGGTCAGATAGGCAAGGAGCAGTATCTTGTGCCCTACCTTATGTCCTCTCACCCCGGAAGCACATTGAAAGAAGCTGTGGAGCTGGCGCAGTTCTTAAAAAGCCTGAAAATGCGCCCCGAGCAGGTGCAGGACTTTTATCCTACCCCGGGAACCATATCCACCTGTATGTTCTACACCGAGCTTGACCCATACACCATGAAAAAGGTGTATGTCCCCAAAACTGCCGAGGAAAAGGGAATGCAGCGAGCGCTGCTCCAGTATTTCAAGCCCGAAAACCGCCGCAGGTGCATAGAAGCTCTTATCAAGGCTCACCGCACCGATCTTATCGGCATGGGCAAGGACTGCCTTGTAAAGCCCGATGAGCAGTACAGCGCATATCTGCGTGAAAAGGCTGCAAAGCAGCAGTCAGGAAAGGGCAGTCAGGCGCATAACAAGCCCGCCCACGGCAAGGCTCACAATAATAATTCCGCAAACCGTCATCAGGCGAATAACAGCGTAAGAGGTTCACTTTACGCCTCAGGCTCGCCTCTCGCTTCAAAAGGCAGGAATGACAGATGGCAAAAAGAAGATCAGCGGAAGAAAAAGCACTGAAACGGCTGCTGAAAATGCTTCCCGCCTCCGTGATAATCCTCATAATATGCGTGGGGATATGCTTCGGAGCGCTGGTGGAAACGGGCGTTATCAAGCTTTCCGACGTGCAGAACGCTCTGGGCTTCACCGTATTTGACAAGCCCTCCCAAAGCAGCGGGGGGAATATCCCCGACAGCGCAAAGGATTTCGGAGTGTTCGTCATTGACGTGGGTCAGGGTGATTCCATTCTGATAACCACCCCCACAAAAAGCGTTCTCATAGACGCAGGGGAAAAGGAAAGCGCAGCGGCAGTCACAGAGTTTATCCGCTCAAAAGGGATAATAAGGCTTGACTATATAATTGCCACCCACCCCCACTCCGACCACATCGGCGGAATGGCGGACGTTATAAATGAATTCGGTGCGGACAAAATAATCGTGCCGAAGCTCCCCGACAATATGGTGCCCACCACAAAGACCTACGAAAACTTCCTTAATGCGGTAAAAAACAAGGGCTGCAAGCTCACCGCAGCAAAGGAGGGAACGGTGTATGACCTGGGCACTGCCAACGGAAAGAGCGTGAAGATGACTATTCTTGCTCCCGTCAAGGGCGCTGAGTATGATGACCTGAACGACTACTCCGTATGCGCAAGGATAGATATGGGGAAAATATCATGGCTCCTTACAGGCGACCTTTCCAAGGACGGCGAAAAGGACCTGATAAACAGCGGTCAGGACATTGATGTCACCGCCTACAAGGTAGGTCATCACGGTTCCGCCACATCATCATCGGCTGCTTTCTTAAAAGAGATAACTCCGAAGCTGTGCGTTATTTCCTGCGGCGAGGGCAACTCCTACGGTCACCCTGCCGACAGCACCATGAAGCGGCTGGAGCAATATACAAGCAGCATCTACCGCACCGACCTTTCCTCCACCGTATCCGTTTATTCGGACGGTGAAAAACTATATGTATCAAAAGGAAAATAAACTATGCTGATACTTGACAGGATAACACCCGACTGTGCGGTGATATATGACGGCGATGACAGGCTCACCGTTCCCCTTTCGCAGCTGAAAGGCTGCAAGGAGGGAGATGTGCTTGTCATAAAGGACGGCTTTTACATCACCGACAGCATTGCCACCGCCAAAAGGCGGCGTGATATAATCAGTCTGCAAAACTCACTGTGGGAATGACCCCAGCGGATTTATAGCTATAAAAATGAAAGAAGGATCATTATGGAGAACAGTCTGCCTGCGCTTCTCAGCGAAAGACTCCCGAAATTATCAAAGGGCCACAAGAAAATTGCCGAGTATATACTCAACCACTATGACAAGGCGGCATTTATGACGGCTTCAAAGCTCGGCAATATCGTAGGGGTAAGCGAATCCACCGTTGTTCGTTTTGCAACGGAGCTGGGCTTTGAGGGCTATCCCGAAATGCAGAAGGCGCTAAAGGAATTTACCAGCAACAAGCTCACCACAGTTCAGCGTATGAACGTTATGAACGACCAGCTGGCAGGCGAGGACGTTCTCAGCAGGGTCCTTAACTTCGATATCGAGCAGATACGCAAGACCCTTGACGAGATCGACAAGGAAGAGTTCTACACCACCGTTGACGCTCTCGTTCAGGCAAAGAACATCTACGTTATCGGCGCTCGCTCCGCATCGGTTCTGGCACGTTTCATCGTTTTCTACTTCAACATCATGTTCGATAATGTTAAGATAATCCACACCACCAGTACAAGCGAAATGTTCGAGCAGATACTTAACGTGGGCGAGGGTGATATCATGATAGGCGTAAGCTTCCCCAGATATTCCAAGCACACGGTCAAGGCGTTCAGATACGCTCACGAGAACGGTGCAAAGGTAATCGGCATCACCGACAGCAAGGCATCTCCCCTGGCAAAGTATGCGGATCATCTTCTGCTGGCTCACAGCGACATGGCTTCCTTTGCGGATTCCCTGGTAGCTCCCATGAGCCTTATCAACGCCCTTATCTCCGCTGTGGGAATGAGGAAGCAGGAATATGTTTCCCACAACTTCGAGCGTCTGGAATACATCTGGGACAAGTACGAGGTATTTGAAAAATCCGACGACCAGGATTATGAAAATAAATAAAGGATAGATATTATGCCTGACTGCATCATCATCGGCGGAGGCGCCGCAGGGCTTATGGCTGCCGTAACGGCTGCCGACTGCGGCAAATCGGTCATTATATTTGAAAAAAATCAGCGTGTGGGCAAAAAGCTCCTTATTACGGGAAAGGGCCGCTGCAACGTGACCAACAACTGCACCCGTGAGGAATTTTTTGAGAATATCCCCACCAACAGCCGCTTTTTGTACTCCGCCTACTCGGGCTATGACTGCGAGGACGTTATGAGCTTCTTTGAATGTCTGGACGTACCCCTTAAAACCGAGCGTGGAAATAGGGTATTCCCCGTAAGCGACAGGGCGGAGGACATTGTTATCGCCTTTGAACGGGCTATAAAATACCGCAGTGAGCTTATAACCGTGAAAAATGCTAAGGTCACAAAGATACTTACTGAGGATAATGCCGTTACGGGAGTTGTGGCGGACGGCATAGCATATCATGCTCCGTCGGTGCTTATAGCCTGCGGCGGCAGGTCATATCCCAAGACAGGCTCGGACGGCGACGGCTTCCGCTTTGCCAAGGAGCTGGGTCACAAGGTAACTCCCCTGAGACCGTCCCTTGTTCCTCTGGTAAGCGAGGAGGACTGGTGCAGGGACGCAATGGGGCTGTCGCTCAAAAATGTGACCCTCACCCTGAAAGACAACGAGAGCGAAAAGGTGCTTTACTCCGAGCTGGGCGAAATGCTCTTCACCCACTTCGGCATATCAGGCCCTCTGGTGCTTTCCGCATCGGGGCATATCTCCAAAATGCAGCGGGACAGATATTCCGTTCACATCGACCTGAAGCCTGCGCTGGACGAAAAAACTCTTGACGCACGTTTACAGCGTGATTTTGCGGACAATTCCAACCGTGATTTCATAAACAGCCTGGGCAAGCTGCTGCCTGCAAAGCTTATCCCTGTTATCGTAAAGCTTTCGGGCATTGACGGCGGCAAAAAGGTAAATCAGATAAGCCGCAAAGAGCGCATCACCCTTATGCAGCTGCTCAAAGACCTGACAGTGACCGTAAAGGATTTCCGCCCCATTGATGAAGCCATAGTGACGGGCGGCGGAGTGTGCATCTCCGAAATAAACCCGAAAACAATGGAATCGAAGCTTGTTAAGGGGCTGTATTTTGCGGGAGAGGTCATTGACGTTGACGCATACACAGGCGGATTTAATTTGCAGATAGCCTTTTCTACGGGTCATGCCGCAGGAATGGCAATGTAACGGGGAAAAATATGGACAAAAAGGCGCTGAAGCTGCTGTGCAAAAGGGGTGAGCTTTCACCCGAGGAAGAAGCCTACTGCACCGAAAAGGGCGTGCTTACGGCTATTGAGCCTATGGAGCACGACACATTTATCAGAAAAATAAAGGAAGCTGCGGGAGCTGTTACCAATGAAAAAGCTGTAAAGGGCTTTCTGTACAGCATTTCCACAGGGGACTTCCGCTACAGGACTGCGCTTTCCAGCCTTATCTGGGCAGAAGCTTTGCCTGAGCACAGCTGTGAAAAAGTCTCCGCTTACAACGGCAGATATATCTGCGGAATATGCGGCGGGGAGTTCAGCGAGGGCAATGACCTGAGCTTTGAGGATATGAAAGAGCATTGCCGAAACAGACTGGCTCCGCAGAAGAATTTTATGGACATCTGCTGCGCAGGCTATGTGTATAATGACCTGCGGGAATTTGCAAAGCTCCCCGATGTTAATTTCTGCGATGAGGATATCAGGATACTGAACCGCATTTTGGGGCTGGCGGAAGAAATATCCTCCGCCAACAAGGTCAACGCACTTTTAAAGCTTATCACTGCGGAAGATAGCCTTCCTCTTACCGTACCCGACGCATATTCCGTGCTTGGGGTGCTGTCCTCCTGCGGATTTTTCGATACTCCCGAGCATAAAAGCTATGCTGAGGGCTTTGTGCCCTGCAGCAAGCGTGAGTTTGTTTATGAGACCGACATATATTATCCCCTGCACCTGTGGCGTGGAAAGTACGGCATAAACTTCTCTGCGGCTGAGAAATTCGGCAGTGACATTGCCAAAAGGCTCATTCCCGAAAAAGGCTCCGTTCAGCGAAAGGAGCCAAAGCGCAGAAAAGGCGCTTCAGAGGAGCAGTATTACAGCGGCAATGACAATGTGATCGTCCTTGATGACAGGCTCCGCCATTACTACGGGCTTGCTCCCTTTGAGCAAAAGTGGGATAAGCTTGCTTTTTACAAGGTGAATGACACTGTAAAAGAGCGCACCGAAATATGGTTCGAGGGCGATGTTATAAAAAAGCTTATCGTTGAAAGCAGCACGGACAGAGGCATATATTATCTGGAGTCGGATATGAACGCCGCCACCAACGGCAGGCGGACAGTGCTCCCCAAGACCTCACGGGGACGGGAACAGCCGCTTACTCCATCTTTGCTGCAAACGCCCACATATATGCTGGGGCATCTGGTGATAGGCATAGGACAAAACTCCCACGGAGTCAGCTCCTATAACAGCTCCAACGACCAACAGCTTCCGATACCTTTTGAATCTTTGCCCCGAAAAGAGGACTTTTTCAGCTTTTCCCAGCGGTACATTGCCATGTGCGACAGTTCCTGCGGCTATGACGCTCTGCTCGAAAATTTCCGCAGCAAAAAGCGTGTTACGGTGAAATTCACTGCGGGAGATATCTTCCGTGTACAGCTCACGCCATCGCTTTACACCTATGGACTGATAATATGCAAGGTACGCCGGCTGGAAAAATGGGCAGAGCTTCCCCAGGCTCACCCTCTCCGCAGCCTTATGACCCAGCCAATAATCTTCCGCCAGTATGCCATTGTAACGGAAAACGGCAATATGACAGCAAACGAGCTGGAAAATATCCCGCTTATGGAAATGAGAATAGCTCAGGACAATGAGATCTTGTGGGAGACCTATCCCATAGTCTGCTCCAAAAAGCTTGCGGAAAATGACATTGACCTGGGATTTTCCGCAAACACTTACCGCAGGCAGATCATCTGGAACCTTACGGTCTGGGATTATGACAATGAGACTGAGGATATCATAAAAAAGTACGGCACAGGGAAGCATTACGGCGGAGTTGCGCTTGGGATAAATGTTGACCGCAACGGATACAAGGCGGGCATCATACCCTACAGTCCCAAAGAAACAGAGCTTAAAGCGGCTCTTGCGGAGCATCTGGGGCTATCCGACTGCGCAGACCCATGCGACAGCTTTGCGGAAAAGTTCGGCGGCATAACACGCAGGCAGTTCATAGAGCTTGCTGGGGAAAGGTTCAGGAGATAATATGGAAAGCCACAAATATGACGATATCATAAATATGCCCCGCCCACAGTCTCAGCGCAGAAAAATGACGCTTCACGAGCGTGCGGCGCAGTTCTCCCCCTTTGCGGCTCTCACGGGCTATGATGAAGCGGTAAAGGAAGCCGCCAGACTTACGGACAGCCGCCCCGAGCCTGACGAGGATAAGATAAACGAGCTTAACACCAAGCTTTCGTTCCTTAAAACAATTCTCTCCGACCGTCCCGAGATAACCGTGAACTATTTTATCCCCGACGGCAAAAAGGCAGGAGGACGCATGGAGGACTTTGCGGGAAATATCCGTGTGATAGACGAATATGACCGACAGCTGGTGTTTGAAAGCGGAAAGCATATCCCCATTGACGACGTTTACAACATTACAGGCAGCATTTTTGACGGAATGGAAGAAACCGATATATAACTTTGAAAGGAGCAGAATATGAAGCTAAAATGCAACTACTGCGGCAGCTTTATAAAGGATACCGACGAAAAATGCCCCAACTGCGGTGCGGTCAACGAACATCTGATGCGCAGCGCAGACGGCATACCCAAAACCATTGAAGAGCTTAAAGCCTTCTGCCAAAAGCATAATCTGCCGCTGAAGCAGATGCGCTTTTTCATCGGTGAGAACTTCACCGAGCCTAAGGCATTCGGCATATACAAGGACGATGAGGGCAACTTCATCGTCTATAAAAACAAGGCGGACGGCAGCCGCACCGTAAGATATCAGGGCACTGACGAGGCATATGCGGTAAACGAGATCTATCAGAAGATGAAGTCGGAAGTAAGTATGCGCAAAGCGCAAAAGGCAGCCAACAAGCCCTCATCTCAGCCGTCCTCAGGCGGAAGTGCCGGGCCCCGCAAGAAAGACTCCCTGAAAATCTCGGATTATTTGGTGCTGATAATAATTATCATCGGCATTTTCGTAATAACTGCATATAAAGTAAGCTCCACCCCGGGCGAGGGCTACTATACATATAATGATACCCATTACTACTACTCGGACAACTGGTATTACTACGATGATTACAGCAGCTCATGGGCACCTGCATCGTATGTTGACAATGAGCTTTCAAGCCATTACAGCGACTACAGCGACAGCGGATATTCCGCAGACTACGGCATTGAACCTTTCGAGAACAGCCGGTATGCCAACGATTCCAGTTGGGAAAACGACAGCTGGGACGATAACGACTGGGATTGGGACAGCAACGACAGCTGGGATTATAACGATTCCGACTGGGACAGTGATTGGTAATAAGCATATAATACTAATCCTAAATCAACCTATAGACAAATCCTCGGCTGAAATAAGCCCATTCTTCGTCAAGCTCCCTTGCCGGGCGACAAGCCCGCCTGCAGTCGCTTTCCTAGACTGGTCTTATTTCATCTGTCGGCTTTGTCTATAGAACGATTAAAGATTAGTATAAAAAGTCCTCCGATATCAGTTAAATGTGATATCGGAGGACTTTTTTACTTTTTCCTGTATTTTGACCTTATCAGCTTTGTAAGGTCATCGGCATCACGCTTGCTTGTAAAATATGTCACTGCCATGGTAAAGGCATATACCGCCGCCACGCTCAGGCACATCAGAAGCACTCCCAGAACTGTTTTTGATACCCAGTCGAACAGCATTCCTATCACCGACATTACTATGCAGAGCACAACATAGTGCAAAGCGGTGTATAAAACGAACCTTTTTTTCGTCTCAGGCTCGGGCAGGGACATTACTATTTCGGTAATGACCGCCGTTACCGCTCCCGACAGAACTATCTGCCAGAGAATGTTTGCGGGAAGCTCACCGCTGCCCCATACGGAATAATTTATGGCGCAGATGATAAGTATTCCTGTGGTTATCTGCACAAAAAAGCGGCAAAGCTCTTTTAAAAATCTCATCTTCTGTCCTCCTCCACACGCAGCTTCCTTTTAAGGTCAGGCACATACTGCCTTGAAATTATAGTCCTCTCACCGTTTTCAAGCACAGCCTCCAACCTGCTGTTAAAATATGGCACAAGCTTTACTATCTTTGAAACATTTACGATGGTGGATTTTGATATGCGCAGAAAATCAGAGTTTTCAAAAGTCTCCTCCAGCTCGTAAAGCTTTCGGCGTATCTCATAGACCTGCTTTTCGCAGTAGGCAAAGACCTTGTTATCCACCGCTTCAAAGTAGAATATCTCCTTGGGTGAAAGCTTTACTATGCCGTCCTCGGAATAGGCGGTGAGCTTGCTCCTGCCTGCCGCTATGGAATATATGAGCGACATTATCTCATCGTCCGGCTCCCTGCACCTGACGATTATCTCGTCCTCATCGCCGTCGGCAGGCTTTTCTATAATAACTCTCATGCAAACCTCTCTTATCTGTCTGTTCTGCGTGCGTATTTTGTTGCCAGCGCCCCAAGGGCAAGGGACAGAACTCCCGCTCCGAGAACTATAAGCACGCCTGCGGCAATGGAAACGTCCTTGTCAAAGACTTCAAGGGAAATTCCCATGACTTTGGAATATTCCGCTGCCATTTCTGCGGGAGCGCCCTCAAAGGTCTTTTCCATAATATCAGCGGTCATTATCTGCCTGAACATTGATGTGCCGTAGATAACGGGAGTGCATTTGAGCACTGCGGCGATTCCGTCGGAAAGAGTGCCTATGGGAAGATATATGCCGCCGATAAATCCCACAAGGGTGCCGATAACTGTACCTAAGCTGCTCCATGCGGCCTCGGTCTTAGCGGCTGCGGAAAGCAGATACACCAGTGACGAATATGTAAAGGAGTTTGCGGCGATCATTCCCAGCAGCTTCATGTGAGCGGCAAAGGAAAAGGCTTCCGCTCCCTGGGTCACGCAGTATATCTCGGAGATCACAAGGGTAAGGATACAGATGACTATTGCGGAAAAGCAAGTGGAGCAGATATATCCCGCTGAAACCGTAAGCCTGCTGACAGGGGCGGTGTAGATGGAATTTATCCTGCCCTCAGCTCTGTCCTTTATCATAGGTGAAAGGGCGGAGATGGCAACGGTAACGGCATTTATGGGGATAATGCCTGCGCAGGTCCACATAAGCACAAGGAGCTTTGCATTGGCTTCGTCAGCCTGTGCGTCTCTGCCCGGCAGGGCGGACAGCATTTTCGTGACCGCTTCCACGTTCATATCCCCCAGAAACAGCAGCATAAGTCCGATAACTATTATCATGGTCATCAGCGAGAAAAACACCGCAGAACGGTCCCGCAGATATATTTTCATATTTCTTTTAACAAATTCAGTAAGCTTTCCCATTTACTTTTCCTCCTCAGCTGTGCTGCCCACTGCGTTCAGGAAAACATCGTCCATATTTCCCTGTATAACCTCAAAGCCGCTTATCATGGACTTTACCTTTTCAATGGCAGGAAGCGCATCTACAGTGGACCTTACTCTGAATGACACTCCGTAATCCTCCGGGCGAGGTGAAATGTCCATTGCCCTGAGCACGCCGTCCAACAGAGAGCGCTTCTCGGCAGAGCAGTAGAGCCTGCAGGAATCGTAGGCATATCGCTCTTTCAGCTCAAAGGGAGTGCCCTCCGCACGGACTGCGCCCTTGTCGATGATTATGATGCGGTTTGCGCCTGCCGCTTCCTCCATGTAATGAGTGGTAAGGAAAACGGTCATTCCCGTGCCTGAGCGGAGCTGCTCCACGGTCTTCCACACATCTTTTCTCGAGGCGGGGTCGAGACCTGTGGTAGGCTCGTCAAGGAAAAGGATATCGGGGGTGTGCATAAGGGCGGCAGCTATCTCACATCTGCGCTTCTGACCGCCCGAAAGGGTCTTGTAGCGCTTGCCTATAAATTCGCTGAGCGAAAGAATGTCCGCCAGCTCCGTGAGCCGCTTTTTGGCTTCCGAAGATGAAGCACCGTGGAGCACTCCCCTGCATATAAGGTTTTCTTTTACGGTGAGCATATCGTCAAGGCAGTTCTGCTGATATACAATGCCTATTCGCCTGCGTATCTCTGGGGCGTTTTTCATCACGTCAAAGCCACATATCTCGGCACTGCCCGAGGTGAGCGGGATAAGGGTGGAAAGCATATTTATGGTGGTGGATTTTCCCGCTCCGTTTACTCCGAGAAAGCCCAGAAGCTCGCCCTTTTCAACGGTAAAGGATATGCCGTTTACAGCCTTGAAATCGCCGTACTGCTTTGTAAGCTTATCTGCACGTATGATGTTCATATCATCGGTCCTTCCTGTATCATGTTCTGATATTATGATACCAGAATGGACTTTGCAAATCAAGGCTTTTGCGGCAAGCTGCATTTTATTCGGGGTGAGATGCAAAATCAGAAGTCGTAAAAATCATCATCGCAGTCATCGCAATCACATTCATCGCAATCGTCATCGTCGTAATCGTCATCGTCGCAATCGTCATCGTCGTAATCATCATTGCGGCTGACATTTTTATCATCATCTTCAAAGAGAGTGTGATAAACAAAAGCCTTTTCAAAAATATCCACTTTGCCGTCACGGTTAAGATCAAAAAGCCTGTTATTAAAAAAATCGAACATATTTCCTCCTTGGGTCTCATTGTTTCTGCTTCTTTGATACTATAATATCACATTACCTGGGCGAAAAATAGGACAAATAATTATCCGTGCTAAAATATTCCAAACCTGTTGAAATCCTTTGTGCAATGTGATATAATAAGATATTGTTAAAAACACCCAAACATTATGGAGGACTGAAATATGAAAAAATCAAAGCTTACCGCTTTACTGCTGGCAGCTGTAATGTCAGTGGGAATGTTCACCGCCTGCGGCAAGGGCGACGAAAGCGCATCGGACGCAGCTGACGCAAAGACTATCCGTGATATCACCTCAATGGAGCTTATCGGCGAGATGAAAACGGGCTGGAATCTGGGAAATACTCTGGATTCCACGATCACCAACCCCACAGGCAGCGAAACTCCCACTGACTGGGAAACTGCATGGGGTCAGCCTGTTACCACAAAGGCAATGATAGACAGCGTAAAGGCTCAGGGCTTCAACGTTCTGCGTGTACCTGTGACCTGGGAGGGCAAGTTCGGCGAGGCTCCAGATTACACTATCAAGGCTGACTGGCTTGCAAGAGTCAAGGAAGTTGTGGATTACGGCATTGACAATGATATGTTCGTTATCCTCAATATGCACCACGAGGAATGGCATATGCCCACTGCGGACAATGAGGAAAGCGCCGAGAAAATTCTCCGTGCTCTCTGGGCTCAGATCGCCGATTACTTCAAGGACTATGATGAAAAGCTCATATTCGAGGGCATGAACGAACCCCGTCTCAAGGGCACTCCCATGGAATGGAACGGCGGAAATCAGGAGGCAAGAGAGGTCATCAACCAGCTCAATGCCGCTTTTGTTGAGACTGTACGTGCAAGCGGCGGCAACAATGAAAAGCGTCACCTTATGATACCCACCTACGCTGCTTCCACTATGGACAGCGTTCTGAACGACTTTGTTATCCCCAATGACGACAAGGTGATTGTTTCCGTTCACGCATATCTCCCCTACACCTTTGCTCTTGCGGACAATGCCTCCGGCACATCTGAATGGAGCGCTGACAACTTTGCCGATACCAAGGACATCGACAGCCTTATCGCAAATCTCAAGAAGAGATACATCGACAAAGGCCAGGCAGTTATTATCGGCGAATACGGCACAAGAAACCGCAGCTTCAACACCGAGCCGAGAGCGGAATGCGCACGCTACTATGTATCCAAGGCAACTGAGGCAGGCATTCCCTGCATCTGGTGGGACAACAACGCTTTCACAGGAAACGGCGAGAACTTCGGTCTCTTCAACAGAACAAGCTTTGAGTGGAGATTCCCCGAGATCGTAAGCGCTATAATGGAAAGCTGCGGCGCATCGGGAAGCACATCAAACACTTCTGCCGAAAGCTCTGCGGAATGATAGACAGGCTCATGTTCGAGACTGCCTGCCGCACGGTGACATCGGGTGGAAGGCTGCAAAAGGGCATTGGCACCAAAAGCGAACGCTCCGTTCATGCGGTGCTGAAAAATTACTTTGAGCCATACCACGATTCACAGGAGCAGAAGGTAGGCAGCTATATCGCCGACATTGTGGGCGAAAGCGGAATTATTGAGATACAGACAGCAAGCTTTTCCCATCTAAGGGGAAAGCTTGCTGAGTTTCTGCCCATATCACGGGTAACGGTGGTCTATCCCGTTTATGTAAAAAAGGTCATCGTAACGCTGGACGGCGACACGGGCGAGGTAAAGAGCCGCCGCACATCTCCCCTGAAAGGCTCGGCATATGATATTTTCACGGAGCTTTTTCCCATATCGGAATTTCTGCTGCATGAAAATCTCAGCTTCACTATCATGCTGCTTGAAGCGGACGAGCTTCGTATCCCACCCGAAAGCATCGGTCGGAAAAAGAACAGGAGAGGCAGGCTTTCCGTCTGCGACCGTATCCCCACAGCGCTTATTGATGAAGTGAACATCACCTGCCCCGAGGACTGGCAAAAGCTTATCCCCTGCCTTATGGACGAGGATTACACCACGGCAGATCTGGCGGCAGCGGCAAATATCCCAAGGCAGACCGCACAGCTGGCTCTCAGCGCCCTGCAAAGGGGCGGCGTTGCAGTCCGCACAGGCAAAAAGGGACACGCATACACCTACAGATTTTATAAGGACACAGCTACCGAACAGGAGTGATAATATGGACGGATTAAGAACCTGTCTTCACAAGCATATGCGCACGTCTTTTCGGCAAATTTTGCCGCAGACTGCGTTAAAAATCCTTGCCGGGCGAAAGCCCGCCTGCGGATTTTTGCCTACTCTGCAACAAAATTATGCTCGAAAATCCGCACACATTTCTTATGAAGACAGGTTCTAACAGTAAAATACAACGAACTTACCGCCGATGAATTTACCGAGATATGGCAGTCGGTATGGGGCGACGCCCCCGACAGTCGGCAGACAGCTCTTGCAATGGAGCACACGCTTTTCAGGGTATCGGTCTATGACGGCGACAAGCCTGTTGCCATGGCAAGGCTTCTTGGCGACATGGGGCTTAATTACTACATAAAGGACGTGGCTGTAAAGCCCGAATATCAGAAAAAGGGCATCGGACGGCTGCTTATAGATGAGCTGCTTAAATTCATCAGGCAAAACGGTGTAAGCGGCACTGATATTTTTGTAGAGCTTTGCGCTGTTCCCGACAAGATACCTTTTTATGAAAAGTTCGGCTTTGATTATAACGATGCAAAGCCGCTGAAAATGATGGTAAAAGCAGAATGAACGCATAATATAATACTGATCCCCGATAAAACTATAGACAAAAAATCATCGCATAATCCATATACGCAAGATTATGATCGATTTTTTGTATAGTTTTTAATTGGTGATCAGTATAAAATAACCCCTGACCGCAAAAGTCAGGGGTTATTTTTTATTATGGGTCTATCAGTGGCTGTGAGCTTCAGCGCCCGCAGGCTCTCTGAACAGCAGAGTAATACACCACACCGCAGCCAGTGCCACAAGGATATACACTATCCTGCTGAGGATAGCGCCTGTGCCGCCGAAAAGCCACGCAACAAGGTCAAAGCTGAAAATACCAACCAGTCCCCAGTTCAGTCCGCCGATAATGAGCAGAACAAGTGCGATCTTGTCAAACATAGGTAAGTCTCCTTTCAGACTATTACTTTCAGAAGTCTCCTTCTGTAAATGCAAACCCGATGAAGTATAAAACTGTTTTCAACAAAACGTATCACACTGCATATACCTCACTGATATTATCTGCATCGGTATGAAAAATATTCACCTTGAACAATTATGAGCCTGAAAATAAACATAAATGCCAAAACTCACAAAAACAGCGGTAAAAATTTAAAATAAATATTTATTTTGCGCTAAAGTTTTTAAATTATCTGCCGATAATATAGGCAGAGGATTTTGTTGATTTATGTCGGGAACATTTTTTTATCTCCCCGAATATAATATTTGAACATACTGTCACTCTCAGGTGCTTTGGCTCTGACCCAAAGCCGGCATTCAGGAAAGGATCCCGCTCATGAACATTACCAAGGACAAATTTTTCTCGTCCGAGCTGCTCCAGTCGGATATGAAGATCACAAATAAAGTAAAATACACCATACTCCAGATGTGCTGCGCATTCGTCCATCTGATGCTTATTTTCATCTTTGCGGCGTTCGGCGTGTACCCAATGGTCATTTTCAATATTTTCAGCACCATATGTTACCTCAGCTGCGGCATACTGGTAAAAAAGGAGCTTTATATCCCCCTTTACTACATAACCTTTGTGGAGATAAGCCTTCACTCTTATATCGCAACGATACTTGTGGGGTGGGAAACAGGCTTCCCCATGTACATAATCGGAATAACGCCCATAATATTCTATATGCACTTCTCGCTGAGCGAAAATTCCACTTTGTATGAAACGCTGCTTATCGGTCTTTGCTCCCTTGCAACCTTTGTTAGCTGCAAGTTCATCTCCTACAAGACCGAGCCGCTTTACACTATCCCCGATGAGCCTTCATTCTGGATATACATTTTCAACTCACTGTGTACCTTTGCGATGCTGGTGCTGTTCTCGCTCATATTCCTGCGTGAGATAAAATCAGCCCACACAAAGCTTGAAAATCAGAACGCACAGCTTGACCGAATTGCAGGCATTGACGCTCTCACAGGGCTTTACAACCGCCGCAGCATGGATAAGTTTCTTGCCGCTGCAATGTCATGTCCCAACGATTTCTCCATTATTATGTGCGATATCGACGATTTTAAAAAGGTCAACGACACATATGGCCATAAGAGCGGCGACAAGGTGCTTCAGGCGATATCAAAGATAATCGTTTCAAGCCTCCGTGAAGACGATTTTGTATGCAGATGGGGCGGCGAGGAAATACTTATCCTTATAAGCGGAACTTCCCTTAATCCCGCAGCTATGGCAGCGGAGAGAATACGCTCACAGGTTGAGAAAATGTCCGTTGACAGCGACGGTCAGGCAATAAAATGCACCCTTACCATAGGCGTTGCCGAAAGGTCGGAGGGCAAATCCACCGATGATATAATCGCCCTGGCGGACGAAAGGCTGTACAAGGGAAAGCGCTCGGGCAAGAACCGTGTGGTGGAATCATAAAAGGAAAGGTAATGTATGAGAGCAGTAGTTCAGAGAGTCACCCGGGCAAAGGTCGAGGTTGACGGAAAAGTAACGGGAGAAATAAAAAAAGGCTTTCTGGTGCTGGTGGGCTTTACCCACGGCGACACAGAAGCCGACTGTATAAGGGTAGCAAAGAAAATATCGGGACTGAGAATATTTTCCGATGAAAACGACAAGATAAATCTTTCGCTCAAAGACGTTGAGGGCGATATACTTTGTGTGTCCCAGTTCACATTATATGCGGACTGCTCCCACGGCAACCGCCCCAGCTTTACAAATGCGGCACGCCCCGATCTGGCAGAACCGCTGTACGAATTTTTCTGCAAGGAGCTGGAAAAATTCGCTCACACAGAGCGTGGCATTTTCGGAGCGGATATGAAGGTCTCGCTGTTAAACGACGGTCCTTTCACAGTAATTATCGAGTAAATATCTTTTTAAGCCTGTCCGTTACACGCTCGGACAGGCTTTTTTTATGTTCAAACTCAGCAAAGGTGCGGCGGTGATCCTTCTGCATCTTTTTTATATCCTTTTCAAGCTCGGCAATTTTCTTTTTCTCGTCCGTATTCATAAAAGCGCCCCCCATATATCATGATAATATGATTATATCATATGCGGCGGTAAAATACAAGATGGCGCTTTTAATATGAAAAAAATATAGTCGGATATGTTATGCTGATCACCAATATCCGACTATGTTACCAGACTATATTTTGTTACACAAGATACAAAGGCACTACGCTTTTATGGCGGACACCCTCATATTCAAAGTTGTCGATATAGACCTGCACGGAAAACGACCTGCGCATATTTTCCTCATTGATGACCTCTTCCGCCGCACCGTATTCACTGGTGCCGTCACGGTTGAGTATCAGCGCCTTGTCGGATATTTTCAGTGCGTGCTCGGGATAATGGGTGTTCACTATGGCAGATATGCCACGCTTTTCCGAAAGGTTTTTAATGGTATCAAGGATTATGAGCTGGTTTTTAAAGTCCAGATTGGACTCGGGCTCGTCAAGCACCAGCATACAGGGGTCAATGGTCAGCGCCCTTGCAATAAGCACCATCTGAAGCTCACCGCCGCTCATTTCGTTGCAGAGCTTGTCGTGAAGATATGTTATGCCCATGTCCTCCATTGCCCTTTCGGCGGCAGCCCTGTCCTCTTTGCCGGGCTGGGAAAATGTGCCCAGATGTGCGCTTCTGCCAAGAGTTACCATGTCGATTGCGCTGTAGGAAAATGCCGAACCCTTTGCCTGTGGCACATATGCTATCTTCTGCCACAGCTCCCTGTGGCGCAGCTGTGAGATATTGGTGCCGTCCAGCTCGGAGCAGCCGCTTTTCCACTTGAGCAGACCTATCATGCACTTGATGAGAGTGGTCTTGCCCACGCCGTTTGAACCCAGCACCGACATGACCTCTCCGTCATTTACGGAAAAGCTGATATCATTGAGGATCTGCTTTTTCTTATATCCGAAGCAGCCGTTTTTGACCTCAAAATTCATGACCATGCACCTCCTGTTTTTTTCAGCAGAATAATGAATACAGGTGCGCCTATTATCGCCGTAAGTATGGAAATTGGTATCTCGGCGGCGGTGGCGCCTCTTGCGAAGGTGTCCATCACTATCATGAAAAATGCGCCGAGGCAGATGCTTATGGGGACAACGGTGCAGTTATTGTTGCCCTTCATCATGCGGGCGATGTGAGGGATAAGCAGTCCCACCCAGCCTACCTGACCGCACATTGAAACGCAGGAGGCGGTTATCATTGATGAAGCGGCGATGAATGCCACTCTCATAAGCTGAGTGTTCATTCCCAGCGAATGTGCTTCGTCCTCGTTAAGGGAAAGGATATTAAGGCGCCATCTCAGCAAGAAGATGATAAGCACGCCGATAGCTATAAAAGGTATTCCCAGCGCAAGGTTGCCGTATGTCGCCCTTGACATGCTTCCCATGAGCCAGTAGGTTATCTGGGGCAGCTGATCCTCAGGGTCGGCAAGATATTTGAGCAGCGATACCAGCGCCTCGAACACGGCAGATATAACGATACCTGCAAGGACTATCATAATGATGTTGCTCCTGCCCTTTGTCTTTCCTATGGAATAGGTCACAAAGCAGGATAAAAGTCCGAAAACCAGTGCTGTAAGCTGTATTGCCACAAGATTTCCTCCGAAAAGCATGGCAAGCACCGCACCGAAGGACGCTCCGCTTGCTACGCCCAGAGTATCGGGGGTCGCAAGAGGGTTTGAGAAAAGTCCCTGAAATGCCGCTCCCGCACAGGAAAGTCCTGCGCCCACCGCAGCGGCAAGAAGTATTCTCGGCAGACGGACGTTATAAATTACCGTTGCCGCTGTCTTGTCAACACCTGCTCCTGTCAGCTTTGAAAAGAGCACCTTTACGGTCTCGGAGGGCGTAAGGGAATATCGTCCGATACCAAGGCATATCAGCGCAGCAAGCAGGGGAAGCAATATCATTATCAGATAAAATAAAACTCCCGCTTTGCCGTTCTTTGCTTTATTTTCCATTTATGCGACCATACCTTTCCTGAGGGTTGCTGTATGAGCCTGCGTCCTCCGTAAGTGCGGAAACGCAGGCTCCGTTTAGTATTATTACTTTGTCTTTCCTGAAGCTTCGCTTGCGGGGTTGTAGATGTTCTGAACATCATCATCGGTAAGCTCTACGCCGTAGAATTCCTTGTAGTAGCTCTTTATCTCGCTGTCCATATCCATGTCTGCGAACTTCTCGGGCTGAATAGTCTTTGCAAGCCACTTGAGTACCAGAGGAGTATCGGAGCAGGGAGGGAACCAACGGTACATACCCAGGGGGAACTTATATACCTTGCCGTTGTTTACAGCAGATACGGTGCTCCAGTCATGACCCTCGATGGTGTTGTTGTAAAGGTCCTCGGGGAGATAGGGGCTGAAGTTTGTGATAAGGATAATATCGGGATCCCACTCATACACCTGCTCCATATTTATCTCGGCAGAACCTGAAAGATCGGCAGCAACATTTATTCCGCCTGCGGTCTCGATCCAGTACTTGCTGAAGAAGTCAGAGCCGCCTGCTGTGATAACGCCATTGGCATAATTGAAGAGAATAAGAACCTTGGGCTTATCCTCATCGGCAATGTTGTCGGTAACAGCCTTTATTTCGGAAGCTGTGTTTCTGCCGAACTCGATGATCTTGTCAGCGGACTCGGAATCGCCGTAGATATCGCCAAGAAGCTCTATCCAGTCAGCATAGGTCTCGATGCAGTCGTAGCCTGCCATTGTGGTGGAGAAGCCTACTGCGGGAATGCCTGCGTTGTCGTAAAGGTCACGCTCCTCGGTATTTGCAGCGGAGTAGAACACAACATCAGGCTCCATAGAAAGCAGCTGCTCGATATTTACCGCACCGTTTTCAACAAAGCTTGTATCGGCATTTGCAATCTCGGGGAAAACATTTACAAGATAGGAATTTTCAGCCGCAGCCATTGAGCTGGGGTGAATACCGATGATATCATCAGCAGATCCTCTGAACAGGCAGTAAACGGAGGGAAGAGGGAGGATAGAGGAAATAACAACTCTGTCGATATTGGCAGGAAGTGTTACCTCTGCGCCTGTGTGGTCAACGATAGTTCTTGTTTCGGGGTCAGCTTCGCCGTCAGTGCTGTCGGAGGTCTCCTCGCCCGAAGTTTCCTCGGAAGCTTCCTCGGAAGTATCGGCAGCACTGTCGTTTTCTGCAACAGCAGAGGTCTCAGCCGATGTATCGGCAGCCGAGTCAGATGTGCTTCCGCAGCCTGCAAAGCAGGTAGCTGTCATTGCAAAAGCCGCTGCGCACGCAATAATTTTTTTCAGTTTCATCTCAAAAGTCCTTTCGTTATGGGTTTGCTATCCTGCGGATAATGTTCTCCATTTCTCCGCCTATGTAACAGGGATACTCATTCCAGTGAAGCTTGCTGGATACAGCCGCATGAGGAAGCGGGAGGAAATCAACATCATCACGCTTTATCAGTTTCTTTATCTCGGGGTCGCCGCACACAAGGGAATATTCTCCGCTGTTTACTGCATTTCTCACCGATTTTTCATCGGGAAGGTCAAGGTCGCCGTCTCTTGAAAGTCTGCTGTCAAGGTCAAGCATACTGCCCACTGTTATCTGCGAGCTGCCGATCTCCTCCGCACATTCCCTGAGGGAGTTGGAAAAGACCTGCTCATGTATGATAAGCACCTTTTTGCCGTCATGGACAGCTGTGAGCTTTTCTGTGCCGTTTATCTTGTCTTTAAGATTCTGTCCGCTGCCGAGGGGCATTACGCACACAAAGGGAATACCGTACTTTTGCTGCATATATTCCGCTGTGTCCAGCCCTGAAAGAGATACCACAATGTTCATATCGGCACTTGGGCAGCGCTCTATCTGAGCTATCGAAAGTCCCATTGCAAAATCTGCCACCAGTTCATAGCCGCTGTCGGTGATGAACTTTGTTACAGCGTGATAATTCATCTCGCCGCCTACGTCAAGGGGAATCATGCCAAGAACGTTAACCTTTTTCACGTCCTTGCTTCTTTCCCCCTCAAAGGGCTTTGCGAAACGCTTTATCAGCTTGATGAACACCTCGGAAGCGCCCTTGTGATAATACCTTTCTCCCGTGGAGTTTATTCCGAAGGAGGGTATTCCGCTGGCAGCCTCAGCCTCGGCAGCCATTCCCTCAAGGTCGGTGCCTATTATCATGGGAACGGGACTTCCAAGGAATGCGATAAGCGTGGGATCAAGGCTCTCGGCAGCATTGAGCGCCATCTGAATGAACTTGTCGTCATTTCCCAGAACGGCGTCCATGCGGCGCAGCCCCGAGCAATATACCGCCGAGCGGGAATTGAGCCAGCGTGGTTCATCATAGCCAGTGTAATTTCCCGTGCAGCCTGATGCGTCGTGCATAACAACTATGCCGCCAAGGTCAAAGAAAGCAGATGCCGCTCCCGAATAATCAGGCGCCAGAGGAGGCAGTGTGATCGAAAGTCTGCTCATATTATCAGCCCCGCTTTCTCTATCATCTCGCTTACGTCAGCCTTTTCATTGAAGGCAGCTATAAGCATATCCATAAGGCGGCAAACGCCGTCATAGCCGTACATATAATCGTCCTCCATAAGGTTTGCCACCTTGTCGGAGGTTGTGATGTAGCCGCAGTCAAAGCCGATGCAGAGGAAATCCTTGTCCGTAAGCCCGAACTTCACCGAATCGTGGTGGAGCGGGTTCACAAGCAGCAGGTCGGGCACAAGCTCCATAAGCTTTTCATAGTTTTCCTGCTCAAAAGCGGGAATACCGTCCGATGCCACCATTGCGACCCTGAAGCCGTTTTCAGCCAGCATAAGCGCCAGCGAAAAAGGTCTAAGCACCGCCTGATAATCCACTGCTATGGGGTAATCCCCTATAACAGCCTTTGCTTCGGCTATCTTCTGCCTTGCCTTGTCACGGTAGGGCGCTGTAAGGGGAAGAAGCTCTTCGCCCAGAGCTTCGGAAAGGCGTGTGTAAAATGCGTCGATATCCTGCTCCCTGTAGGTAACATAGCCCTCAACAGTCGGGATACCCAGATTTTTCTCCATATCCTTTGAAGCCATTTTCGCCGCAGGCCCCGCAAGTATATCCAGCTTTGAGGAAGACATTTCCCTGAAATCCTCAAACCTGTCATACTCGGATATGTGGAGCAGCCGATAGCCCTTCTGCGCCAGAATATCACGCAGGTCGCCGTTTTTGGCAACGGTGTTTATGCCGATAAGGTTCACGGTATTTTTCTGCTCCGTGCTCTTTTCAAGCAGGCTGTACATATTCATCTGGAGAGTAACTCCGGGAGGGAGCTTGCTGTCCAGCGAAATAGGATTCATCTTGCAGTGCCTGAACTGCACATCGGGGTACTTCTCCGAAAGCTCCGCAAGGATAGGTTCGTGGTCAGTGCCAAGCAGATCGTCCAGACAAGCGGTGAAAATGAAAAGCACCTTGGGTATCTTGTCAAGGCCCTCAAAAAGGTCATCAACGCCGTTTATTATCATCTGCTCATAGTCGCCCGAAATGATATCCGCCTCGTCGATGAAAAGGTACGAGACCTGCTCCTTTATGCCGTTCATCTCGCCGCCCAGCGCCGTATGACGGCCGCAGGCAAAGGGACACACAAAAAGATGATGGCTCTCGGGAACAAGCGCCGCAATTCTTACAACGCCCCAGCCGCCGTGGGAGGGGGAAACATAATGCAGTGTCTGCTCAAAGCAGCCGCACTGTGACATCAGGCTTCATCTCCTTCCGTAATGCTCAGCATATTGTCCGCCAGTCTGCGGTAGCAGTCTGCCATCTCACTGTCGGGGAAGGCTTCTATGACCGTCTTTCCCTGATTTTCAGCTTCCTGAACTACAGGACATCGGGGAACTACCGAAACGATGTCTCCGCCTATCTCCTTGAGAGCGGTGCGGACTATCTCTTCTTCATTTTCAAGATTTCTGGAATTAAGGATAACTCCCGAATACTGAGCATATCCTCTTTTGCCGAAATTCTTAACTGCGCTTGCAATGTTTGATGCCGCATAAAGGGACATCATCTCACCAGAGGTAACAATAAAAACGTTGCGTGCATATCCGCCTCTGATAGGCATTGCAAAGCCGCCGCATACAACATCGCCCAGAACGTCGTAGAGGGCTATATCGGGCTTGCATATCTCGTAAGCGCCCAGCTCTTCAAGCTTCTCGAAAGCGGTGATTATTCCTCTGCCTGCGCAGCCGATACCTGGGGTGGGGCCTCCTGCCTCAACGCACCAGATGCCGTTGTAGCCTCTGAAAAGCACATCATCGGAAGTGATCTTTTCCTTTTCTCTGATAGCGTCAAGAACGGATTTGATCTTCTTTCCGCCCGTAAGGTTCTTTGTCGAGTCGGACTTGGGGTCACAGCCTATCTGTAGCACGCTCAGTCCCTTTTCGGAAAATGCAGCGGCAATGTTCGATGTGGTTGTTGACTTGCCTATTCCGCCCTTTCCGTATATAGCGATCTTTCTCATGTTTACTCCTTTTCGTCTTGATTAGCTTTTGCTAACTGATTTTCTAAATTATATCATTGGCTTTTCTGTCTTGTCAACGTTAATTAGCAGAGACTAACTAAAATCTGCGTTTTTAATAATAACTTTTTCCGCCCGATAAAATAAATCGGTGCATTTTTACATATGAAAATGTGCATATATGCTCATATGGCTCTGATATTTTGACATTCGTGTAATTTGTTAAAAAATCGCAGGCAAATGGACAATTATATGAAATGTCCCGAAAATTTTCATAAAATCTATTGATTTTTACTGTCAGTTATTGTAAAATAAATACAAAGTATTGCTATTGAAAGGGAGCGTATAAAAATGGGAGCGCTTAAAGCTGCTGCAATTTTTACAGATCATATGGTCGTTCAGATGGGCAAGCCCATCATACTCTGGGGGCATGACTACAGCGGTAGAAAAATAACCGCCACCTTCTGCGGATATACCGCCGATACCCTTTGTATCGACAACTGCTGGAAGATAACCCTTCCCCCTGTGAACACCTACGGGGGACCTTATGAAATGACTCTTACCGACGGCGATGAGACTATCGTATTTTCAGACATAATGGTGGGCGAGGTATGGATAGCAGGCGGTCAGTCCAACATGGAGCTGGAGCTTCAGAACGAAAAGCACGGCGCCGAGGAGCTGGAAAAGGTCGCTGATTCCAATGTCCGCTTCTATTACACCAAGAAAAATCCTTACATAGATGAGTTCTTCTACATCGACGAGAGAAACGGCGGCTGGGCTCTCCCCTCCCCCGAATCTGCAAGATGCTGGTCAGCTGTGGGCTATTACTTCGGCAAAAAGCTTGCTGCCGATCTGGGCGTTACCGTGGGAATCATCGGCTGCAACTGGGGCGGCACATCTGCTTCAAACTGGATTGATAAGAAAAATCTTGTCCGTGATATCGACACCAAGACCTATGTTGACGAGTACGACAAGGCAATGGATGGCAAGACCTTTGAGGATTACCTGAAAGATCTCCGTGAATACCATGAGTGGGAGGCTGAGTGGCAGCCCAAGATAAACGAGTTCTATGAGAAAAATCCCGAGGGCAGCTGGGACGAAGCACAGGAATATGCGGGAAGCAAATCCCGCTGGCCCGAGCCTCTTGGCCCCAAGTCCCCGTTCAGAGCAGGCGGACTTTACGAGACCATGCTCAAGCGCATCGCTCCCTACGGTGCAAAGGGCTTTATCTATTATCAGGGTGAGTCGGACGACCACAAGCCCCAGATGTATGAAAAGCTTCTGAAAATGCTTATCGCCCAGTGGAGATACGACTGGAACGACCCCGAAATGCCATTTATGATAGTCCAGCTCCCCATGTTCATCAACCGTGACGACATTGACCGCAAGAACTGGTGCCTTATCAGAGAAGCTCAGATGAACACTCACCTGACCACCTCAAACACAGGCATTGCGGTAATTCTGGACTGTGGCGAATACGGCAATATCCACCCTGTTGACAAGATACCCGTAGGCGAGCGTCTGGAGCTGCAGGCAATGTACCACACCTACGGCAAGATCGCCGAGGACGAGGCTTACGGCCCCACATATTACCGCTCATTCCCCGAGGAGGACTGCTTCATCATCGAGTTCAAGCACGCAAAGAGCGGCTTTGACCTTAGAAATGAGGACACCCCAAGCGGCTTTGAGCTTGCAGGCGATGACAAGGAATACCACCCCGCAGCGGCTCAGATACTCAGCGGCGGAAAGATACGTCTTACCTGCCCCAACGTTAAGGAGCCAAAGTTTGCACGTTTCAGATGGGTAAACTATGGTGATGTTACCCTCTTCGGAAAGAACGGCCTCCCCGCCGCACCTTTCAGGACAAGCCCCGAGGCATGATATGATACAACGACACCCTTTGATATTTTCATCAAAGGGTGTTTTCTATAATTTTTCAACCATAGAGGCTAATAGAGAAATTTAATGCGCATTCGTATAAACTTGCTCGGCCATTAACCATAGAAACGCATATAAAAGAACGGAGCGAAGGCGGGCTTGTCGCCCGGCAAGGGAGCTGGCTTATTTCAGCCGAGGATTTGTCTATAGGTTGATTGAGGATTAGTATTATTTGCACAAACCTTTTATTATGTGCTTCTGACGCAAAAAATCCCTTTGATGCTTTTATCAAAGGGATTTTTATATAGCTTAATTACAATTACTGTTCCTGATCATACTCCGCCAAGCATTACCATAAGCGGCAGAGTTATCGCCGAAAGCAATGTTGTCACTGCAAATACCACCGCCGATATCTCGGGGCATTTCTTATATCTCAGCGCAAACATCGTTCCCGTTGCCGCTGCAGGGCAGCCTGCCGCTACCAGCACCACCATGAATACCGTATCGGGGATAAAATCAAACCACCTGAACATCAGCCAGAAAAGCACGGGGCACAATATAAGTCTGAGAAATGTTGCACGGTAAACTCCGATATTTTTCAGATGTGTGCCGATGACTGTTCCGCTGATGGTAACGCCTGCGCATATCATTGCAAGAGGAGTGTTCATTCCGCTGACGTAGCTTGCTGCGGATGACACCAGCTCGGGAAGTCTGAAGCCTGTAAGGAATGCGATAAGTCCCAGAAATGTTGCGATTATGGCAGGTGATGTAAGCACCTTCTTAACGGAAGTCTGCGCTTCCTTGCCGCCGAAGAACACCACGCCGTGTGTCCAGACCATTATGTTGAACACTGTAACGTAGCCTGTGAGAAAGAACACGCCCTCCTCGCCGAAAAGACCGTTTATAAGCGGTATTCCCATAAATGCGCAGTTGGAATATATGGCGGCGAACTGCTCCACAATACCCTCGTTGGTCTTGTTCTTGCGGTACAGGAATTTCAGCAGGAATATCATCACACCGTATGAAATAAATCCCAGCACCAGTGACATTCCCAGCCCGATAAGCAGCTCATTATTGAAGCTTTGCTGATATGACATAAATATCAGCACGGGGTTTACTACTTCAAGCACAAAGCCCGAAAGCTTTGAATTGGTCTCCTTGTCGATGAGATTTATCTTTCCGCATAAAAAGCCCAGCGCAACAAGGATAAACATAATAAGTATCTGCTTTACGCAGATGATAGACAATGACATTTTAATCTCTACCCTTTTCTCTTTTTTCTTTCCTTATGACCCCTTGATATGTAGATCAGCTGTTGTCCTTTTTAATAGCCGTTATAACGCTTATTACAGCTCCCACCATTATTACGGTGGAAACTATTCCGATGCCTATGCCGTGAGTGCTTACCTCCAGTATTGGCTGCGCTCCGCCTATTCCCTCGGCAGTGGCTGTGCACAGGCCGTAAAAGAACAGGAACGATGCCGCAGAGCGCATATCTCCGCAGCGGACGATAAGCAGTCCTGCGATTATGCCGATAAGGAAAAAGTCGATGGCAATGATAGCTTCCTCCGATGATATGCCGTCAAAATATGATGACAGACCGGCTGTCTGCGACACTGCAAAGATCAAGAACAGCAGCGCTGAAAGGAGCACCGCCGTAATGCTGCCGAAATCCTTCTGCAAGATGTGGAAAAAATAGCCATAGACCGCAATACCCGCAAAGAGCCAGAACTTGACTATCTGCAAAAATATCTCGGTCAGGTCAAAGCCCGATGTTATGCCTGTGATATGCGTCTCCCCCAGCACGAAAAGCACAAAGAAGGACAGTCCATATATGACGATCGCATAAACTGCTCCGGGGACGATATTTTCAAGCACATATCCCTTTGAAAAGAAAGAGCGCTTTCCGCCCTCCACCGCTGCAAGGAATATGAACGTGAATATGACCGCCATAACAGACGGCAGCAGCTTATCCGCAGGTGAACCGAGGAAGCGTGATGCTATGTATGCTCCTGCGCACAGCACAATAAACACTGCAAGCTTTAATATTGAACCAAGCACAAATTTTCCGTATTTTGTATCAGCCATATGTAATACCTCCCATGTCACAAAGAAAGCATTTCGGGGCGGCACTTTTCATAAACTGCGTAATATTTGAATCCGCAGTCTCTGAGCATTGCTCCGCATCTGTCAAAACAGCAGCCGAGTGTTTCGGGCGAGTGAGCGTCCGAGCCGAGAGTTATAAGCTCTCCCCCAAGCTCACGATAACGCACGAACACGTCACGGCAGGGGTTAGGCTCGGTAAGCCCCCGTGAAAGTCCCCCCGTGTTGCATTCAAGTGCTTTGCCGTCCGAGATTATCTGCCTGAGAATTTCGTCGATGTAGTCGCCGTACTCCGAATAAGAGTAGGTCAGCCCGTGGGGAGCGCCGTAGCGCACGATATAATCCAGATGCCCCAGTGAATCATAGCACTTTACCCTTCTTATCCGCCTGAGCAGGGTCTCGAAATACAGCCTGTAGGAATTTTTGCCGTGCTTCTCGAAATACTCTGGATAATATGGGTCAAGCCCGTCTATGAAATGAACGGAGCCTATGACAAAATCAAAGGGATATTTCTCCGTCAGCTTGTAAAGATAATCCGCAATATGGCTTTGCAGCCCAAGCTCAATGCCTGTGCGGATATCCAGCCTGCCCGAATATTTCTTTTTAAGCTCCGACATCGCAGCCATATACCGTGGTATATCCAGCTCAAAATCAATATCGGACACAACGTCATGATCGTGATGATCGGTAAAGCATATCTGCTCCATTCCCAGAGCTATAGCCTTTTCCGCCTGCTCCTCGGGGGGAGTTTCGCTGTCCCCTGAAAAGCTTGTGTGCAGGTGCTGGTCAGCGTACATATATTACCGCCTTTCTGTCAATCCTCCGCCTTGTCATCGGCAGCCTCAGTCTCAGCAGCCTGTGTTACCGATGTTGAGCGGTATGCCTCCACTGCGGGTATCTCGTCCGCAGTAAGAGTGCCATAGGGATAGTTGTAAAGATTTTCGATGCCCTCGATAAGCGAGCCTGTGTTTGCCGCAAAGGCATTGTTGATGAAGATAACATCTGTAATGCCCTGCTGCTTCATATACTCCACAGCGTTCATTCCGAAATATCGGATATCAATGACATATATCTCGTCAAAGCTGTCAACAAGATAAGGCACAAAAGCATTTCCGTAGGATTCCTTGAAAACGCAGGCCTTTCTTCCCGTATCAAGCTCGGTAACGATCTTTGTGTGGATAGCGTCCGAACCTAAGAACACGCCGTATGCGTAGCCCGAGCCTACTCCGTCATAGAAAAGGGAGCCTTCGCCCTTGGGTGCAAGAGTGTCATAAGCATAGTAATAGGTCTTGTAATCGGACTTGGGCTTATAATAGGTGAACAGCTCGGGGCTGTTTTTAAGAATGGGATCGTTGGTGTAGCCGTAAAGGGAGCCAACGTATCCGTCTATCTCCTTGACCTCGTAATCCTTGTCGATGTCGGGAGGTGTCTGACCCATTGCCTTGCAGAGAGCCACATAAGCATAATATGCGCCCCTGTGTGACCAGTGGTGGTCAGTCCTCAGGTAGATATATTCATCTGTGTGAGCCGCCAGCTCGGAATATGCGTCAACGGGAATAACATCGGCGGTGTAGCTGTCGTAGATGTGCTCGATAGCCGCCTTTTCGGAGGAGCTGTACTTGCGGAACTTCTTTGGCAGATAGAACTCAACGGAGGTGGGCACAACGATGTTATAAACGTTAACGTCCTCGCCCATGGCTTCCTTGTACTTGCTGATGATATCCGCATAGCGTGTGCCCATGGCGGTGCTGCCGCCGAAAAGCATAACGCCCGCATTCTCGCCGTACATCTTTACGCTGTCAACGATGATGCCGTTGTTGGAGAACTCGCCGATATTTTCTATCGGCTCTTCCTCTTCCTCGGTGGTGGTCGTTACCTCCTCGGTAACTGCGGGAGCTGTTGTAACTTCAGGCTCGCTGCCCTCATCTGCGGGAGCTTCGGTAACAGCTTCCTCGGGGATTATCTGCACGGGAGTTGTTTCGGTAACTTCCACGGTGTTGCCCTCATCATCTGCCACCACGTTTACGCTGCCATAAAACTTGGGAGCGCTTATGCCCTTGAGACCGTTCAGCGATGAAGAAAGCTCCACCAGCTTTTCACGGTACGGCACCGTGTCGGAGAAATACTTGGTAAATCCGCTGGCAAAGCTGCCGTTAAAATAGCTTTCAGCCGTAAGCTCAGGCTTTTCGGCAAGCTTACGCTTTTCTATCTCGGAAAATTCGGGACGCTTTAAGAAAACAAGACAAAGTCCCACAAAAAATATCGCCGAGATAAAAAGAGTTATGGCTACACGCTCATAAACAGCGCAGCGCTTTTTATATATTTTATCAGCGTCCCCGTTTGCCTTGGGGGTTTTCTTTTTCTTATCCATACCGCACCGCCTTACTTTTTCTTCTTTTTGCCGCCCGATCTCTGCGGCTTGCCCGCACTGTTCATTTTAAGTCTAAGGCGGTTGACCTCTGCCGTAATGTCGCCCATGCCAACATATCTGCCAAAGCCCATATCGGCTATCTCCTTTGCCCTGTCGTTCATATCAAGGGCAAGCATTGCACGCACAAGGCAGATATCCGCCATAAGGGTAGTTCTGGGGTCAGGCTCGCTGAGCAGCTTTATGAATACGGTGACTGCATTCTCATATCGCCTGCACACATACTCGTTTATGCCCACCGAGCGGCGCATTACAAGAGTATTTTCCGCCAGAGCTATGGAATTGTACTGCTCATATATCTCCCGCACCTTGCTGCCCTTGTTGAGCAGGAACAGGCACAGGATATAGTTATTCACAAAAACTGAATTCAGATGCTTTGCCAGATGGGGAATATCGGTATTTTCATACTCGGTCTGAGCGTCTTTCAGCCTGCCCATAAACATCAGTGCCTGAGCATAAAGCGCCTGACCCTCGGCTATCTCCGACTTTTTCTTTGCCGTCTCACGCTCGGCTGACAGCATTTCAAGGTAGGTATTGTTATAGCCATGCTCCGCCAGATACACCGCCGAATCGCTGTAATGACCCGACATTTTAAGAAATCCCTTTAAAGTGTCCTTTATGCCCATTACTTTTCAGCCTTTCTGCGGTATTTGAGCTTGAGCCACAGGCTTACGGCTGCGTCCAGCAGGAGAAGTACGCCGAGAACGCCGTGTATCGCCCTTGTGGCAGTGTCATACTCCGTGTATGTGGCTGCTATCAGGAGGAAAAAGCCCCCTGCAAAAATGCACATAAGTATTTTAAGATATTTTATGCAGAGCTGGGCATATTCTTTCAGCTCTTCCCCACCGCTTTTCAGGCTTTTAACTATGCTCACCGCATCAACTGCGGACACAAGGAAAAGCATTACCAGAATTGCCTCGTACATCCAGCCGAAGCCCAGCACATCTATTTTTTCCGCAAAGAACATTTTTATGACCACCCTTACGATTTTTTACTCCGCAGCGCCTTCCGATGAAGCAGCTTCCTCGGCAGCATTTTCGTCAGAAGCCGTTTCGTCAGGAACAGCTGCCTCAGGCTGGGGAATAGTTACCTCCATTGCCTTTATGAGCTGAGTATCGGTGAGGACTGCCGCCTCGTCCGAAAGCTGAGTGATATCCATATCCTCAGGAATCGACACATCGAACTCGGGTTTAAGTCCCACGCCGTTGAAGTCGCCGCTGTTTGCAGTGGTGACAATGGCTGTGGAAAGCTTCACAACAGAGCCGTCGGAGCAGGTATATACGGACTGGGAATATCCCTTGCCCGCAGTGTTCTTACCGATAGTGTGAGCGCCGCAGTTGTCCGCAAGGGCGAATGCGAAAAGCTCCGCCGTGCCTGCGGTGTTCCTGTTTACGATAACGGACATGGGCATATTCAGCTTTTCAGCCTCGGTGCATACCACCACAGGCTCGGTGCTGCCGCTTATATACTGAGCGGTGACGATATCCCCTGCCCCGATTATATGGTCAAGGCAGCTTTGCAGCATGGACATGGTTCCGCCCTCATTGTTTCTCAGATCGAATATAAGTCCCTCTGCGCCTGCTGAGATAAGCTCGTCAAGCTTTGCTTTGAGCTGAGATTCGGTCTTTTCCGTAAAGGAAGCTATCCTTATATAGCCAAGAGTGGGGGTCAGCAGTCTGCCTGTTACAGTCACCTTTTCGGTGCGCTGGGCGGTCACGTCATAGGTGATGAAGTCAGTGGAACCGTCCTCCTCGGTGCGCTTGATGTAAAGCTTGACACGGGTCCCCTCTTCGCAGGCAAAAAGAGATATTGCCTCGTCATATCCCCCTGCAAAGGCGATAACGTCCGTATTGTTCACGGCAGTGATGATATCCCCTGCCATAAGTCCCGCATCATCTGCAGAGCTTGCGGGGACGACTTCGGTTATCTTGATATATCCGCCGTTTTCCTTTTCGTAGTTGAATCCCAGTCCGACGGAAACTCCGCTTTCCTCATTCAGCTCCTGAGCATACTGCTCTGCTGTGAGATATTCTGCGTAGCTGTCGCCTATGCCGCTGATATATCCGCTTACCATGCCCTCTATCAGCTTGCTTTCGTCTATCTCGCTGATGTAATGGGTACGGCTGTAGGTATCTATCTCGGAAAGCTTACTGTAGAACTCCTGCTTCTCGCTGACGCTCTTTATCTTCTGGTTGAATCTGTCCAGAGTGACGTTGCTTGTGATGATGAATGTCACAGCAGCAGTTATCGCCATAAGACCTACCGCTGTTCCCAGGGATACTTTAATACTCATTGTTAAAATTCCTTTATGATAATTTCCTGCGAAGAATAATAATGCCCCGAACCTGCGAAAAGAGCAGATCCGGAGCAGGTTTGTTTTATTGGATAACTTTAGTTTTGTCACTTAACGCTGTTATCAGTTCATGCTTACATAGTTGAGGGGATTTGTGTGCTGTCCGTTTACTCTGACCTCAAAGTGGCAGTGGTTTCCGTATGCGTAGCCTGTGCAGCCTATGTATCCGATGGTCTGACCCTGCTTTACTTCATCGCCTACGTTAACGCAGCAGCTGGACATATGTCCGTAAAGTGTGGCGATCTTGTCGCCGTGGTCGATAACAACGTGGATACCGTAGCCGTTGCCTGTGTTGGAAGCGGTGATGACCGTTCCCGAAGCTGCCGCAACGATAGGCTCGCCTGCGCAGCCGGGCTTTGTGATGTCGATGCCCTTATGGAAATCGCTGGAGCCGCCCTCTTCATCAATGGTTCTGTTGCCATAGCCGTCTGTCATGTTAAGGACAGTAGGGCATGGCCAGATAAAGCCCTGAGAAGTACCGGGAGCGTAGTCCTCGCTGCTGTCGTCATAAGAGCTTGAAACGGATTCGGTCTGGGCAGTATCGGTAGTCTCTTCGGGGACATACTCCTCGCCGTTGGCTTCTGCCTCAAGGCGCTTCTGCTCCTCTTCCTGACGTCTGCGTTCCTCTTCCTCCTGACGCTTGCGCTCTTCTTCTTCTCTGCGCTTTCTTTCTTCCTCTTCCTTGCGCTTACGCTCTTCTTCACGCTTGCGCTCCAGCTCCTCCTGCTGCTTGCGGATAAAGTCCTGGAGCTGTTCCTCGTAATCAGCCTGTTCAGCGTCCATCTCTGCGGTACGCTGCCTGTCAGCCTCAGCCTGAGCCTCATACCATGCCTTGGTCTCCTCATGGTTCTTGTAGGTCTCCTGGAGGTCTGCCAGAACACTCTCGGCCTCAGCCTTCTTGTTTTCGGCATCAAGCTTTGACTGCTCCAGCTCTGCCTTATCGGCATTGAGAGCGGATATCTTGTCGTTAAGCTCATCTATCATGTCATTATCGTGACGTGATACCCTCTGTACCAGCTCGGTACGTGCAAGGATATCATAGAAATCGGTAGAGCCTACCAGCATGGAAGCAATACTGTCATTGCCTGTCATATACATAACTCTCAGGCGCTGCTTGAACTGCTCGATGCCTGCATCTACTTCCTTCTGCTTGTCGGCGATCTTCACTTCAAGGTTAGCGATATCATTATCAAGAATGCTTATCTGCTCCTTGATGTTTGCTATCTCCTGCTCCTGTATCTTCATTTTCTCGTCGTATATTTCCAGATACTTTTCATGCTCATTGGCATTTGCCTCGTACTCCTTGAGGGAAGCCTCTACCTGCTTGCGCTCCTCCGCAAGAGCTTCCTGCTTTCTCTGAAGCTCGGCAATATCGCTTTCGTAATCGGCTGTAGCTGTAAAGCCCGCCATTGCGGAAAACGACATTACGCCCGCAGTTACAAATGCGCTGAACTTATTGAATATCAGCTTGAGTGTTTTTTTCTTCATTTTTACTGCATTTCCTTTCCTGACATCTGCCACGATAAGGTGATCTTTTTATCTTATACTGATTCCGGATCGTTCTGTAGTTGTTGATTTGAGATCAGTATTATACCTTAACGTATTTTCTTGTGCTGATGACTGTTCCCACAGCGCTTATGAGTGCGCCTGCGGCAATGTACGCAATGACTGCATACACCATAAATCTGTTAAGAGGAATAAAGCCTGTTGTACCCATTGCGGCAAAAAGTGTCGTTTCAGAGGAAAGCAGGTTTACAAGACTGTCGTAGCCCACCCATGTAAGGACAGAAGCCACAATGCCTGCAAGTGTTCCCACTGTAAGGCCCTCTACGAAGAAAGGTACCTTGATAAAGAGGTTCGTTGCACCAACGAAGCGCATGATGGATATCTCACGCTTGCGTATGTCAACGCTGGCTCTTGTTGTATTGGAGATAATAACGAAGCTTACTATGATAAGCGCTGCGATTATTATGATAGATACCACTGTGATTATAGCTTTAAGACCCGTAAGCACATTTACAAAGTCATAGGGAGCCTTTACCTTTTCGATATGCTCAAAGCTGTTTATCGCCATAAGAGTTGCGCTCATCTGGCTGATATCTTTTATCTTTATCCTGTAGGAATCGGGAAGAGGACTTGTTTCAATGTAGCTGAAGATCTCCTCCGCATTCGGAGTATCCTTTTTGATATCCTCAAATGCCTGTTCCTTGGAATAAAATGTCACGTCTGAAATGTTGGGCGTACTTCTGAGCTTATCTCCCAGCTGCTGGATATAGTCATCGTCAGCATCGTCTGTAAGGAAGATAACGACCTCGTTCTTGCCCTCGATATCGTTGATAAAGGAGTTGATGTTTGCGGAAAATATCACCGCAAAGCCCACCATCAGCAACGACACCGTCATTATACAAAAGGAGGCAAAGGACATTATCCTGTTGCTCCACATATTTTTAAGCCCCTGCTTGAACAGATAGGCTGCGCTGCTTACTCTCATACCCGAAGAACTGTCCTTTCATTACACATGGTCATCGTAGTCGATAACGCCGCCGCTGATCTTTACCACTCTGCCGCCGAAGTCCTTTACAAGCTCCAGCTGGTGAGTTACCATAAGCACAGTGGTACCTCTCTCGTTTATCTCGTGAAGGATCCTGACGATCTCCTCGGAGGTACGTGGGTCAAGGTTTCCTGTAGGCTCGTCGGCGATAATGAGCTGGGGGTTGTTCACCAGCGCTCTTGCAATAGCAACACGCTGCTGCTCGCCGCCCGAAAGCTCGTTGGGAAAGCACTTTGCCTTTTTCTGGAGGCCCATCAGACCTATTACCTGAGGAACTCTCTTGCGGATATATCTTGTAGGAGCGTCAATGCTTCTGAGCACGAACGCAATATTGTCATAAACATTCATATTGCCGATAAGCTTGTAATCCTGAAACACGAAGCCGATGGTCTGCCTGAGCTTGGGGACTTCTCTCTGCTTCATTTTCATCAGGTCGAAACCGTTTACACGCACCACAGGCACCAGATCTGCACGCTCGTCAGCCTTTACGTCTCTGATAAGCAGCTTGATAAGGGTACTTTTTCCTGCGCCGTTTTTTCCCACGAAGAAAACAAACTCGCCGTCATTTATTTTAAGGGACACGTCTTTAAGAGCCGAAACTCCGTTATCATATGTCACCGATACGTTCTTAAGTTCAACCAATGTACTTTTCACCGCCTAAATAATACAGACATCAAAAGGGCAGTAGTGTTCCCACTGCCCCTTATGCGGATTATCCGCTTTTATCTCTTTTTCCCTCAGCAGCTTATATTTATCTTTTTGCCGCTTTGTTCGCCGAACCCTTATCAGAACTTTGTGGGGTTGGCAGAAAGGTATTTCTTTACCATAAGAGCTATCTTGAAGATGATAGCGTGGTCAAATTCACGAAGATCCAGACCTGTGAGCTTCTTGATCTTTTCGAGACGGTAAACCAGAGTGTTCCTGTGAACGAACAGCTTACGTGAGGTCTCGGAAACGTTCAGGTTGTTCTCAAAGAACTTCTGAATGGTGAAGAGTGTTTCGTGGTCGAGAGACTCGATAGAGCCCTTCTTGAACACTTCCTGTAAAAATGTCTCGCAGAGGGTAGTGGGAAGGTGATAGATAAGTCTTGCGATACCAAGGTTATCATAGGAAACGATGACCTTATCGGTATCGAACACCTTGCCGACTTCAAGAGCTATCTGAGCTTCCTTAAAGGAACGTGCCAGATCCTTGATGCCAACAACGGCAGTACCGATGCCCACATTTACTCTTGTATAGAACTCGCCAGAAAGTGTATCGGAGATGGAGCGTGCCAGCTTTTCCAGATCCTTGGACTCAACATTGTTCTTTATTTCCTTGACAAGCACGATATCGCTCTCGGTAATGTTGAAAACGAAATCCTTGGTCTTGTCGGGGAACAGGTTCTGGATAACATCGTAAGCGGAAACGTCGTTTGCGGAGATGATCCTGATAAGGAAAACAACTCTGCTCACGTCGGAATTGAAGTGAAGCTCTCTTGCCTTGACAACGATATCTCCGGGAAGCACGTTATCGAGGACAACATTCTTTATAAAATTGTTCCTGTCATACTTTTCATCGTAATACTGCTTGATGCTTGAAAGGGTGATAGCCATGATATTTGCGTACTTTGCCGCATTATCATCGGTGCCCTCAACAAAAACAGCATAATCGGGCTTTATATGGGAGCCGAAAGGCTTGTAGGTGTAACCGTCCCTTACAAATATATCATGGGAATCGCTGAGGTCAAGAGAAACGAACTCGTTTGTTGTGCCGATCTTTGTAAGCTCGCTGCAGGCGATAATGGTAGCTGTGGAATCAACAACGCCGATAACACAGTCCATAGTATCTCTCATCTGATGTATTAAACCCTGAAAAAGTCTGTTTGACATTAGTTTGGTCATCCTTTCACATGAAATCCTGATCCTATAATACGCCGAATAAACGCCTGCAAACCCATGCTTCGCCATGAGCCATGCGCAGGATCCGATACGAAGATCTATTCGGCAGACATTACGCAGGCTTGGAAGACAGCTCCTGCCGCTGAAACAATCTTATATAGTTTAATTTTATCATACTGTGCGGCTTTTTGTGTTAATTTTTTATGAACTTTGGTGAAAATCACAAAAAAAATGTAGTTTGTCATATTCACTGTAAAATATTGCACAAAAGAATAAAACGGGCAGAAAAACAAAAGGAGTATGTTCAGCGAACACACTCCTAAAATTACAAAAGCATCGATTATCTGGATTCCTCAGCAAAACCGCTGTCAACGAGCTCGGTAAGTGCTGTTACAGCTTCCTGCTCGTCAGCGCCGTCAGCAATAATTCTGATCTGTGTACCGCCGACAATACCAAGTGAGAGGATACCGAGAAGGCTCTTTGCATTTACTCTTCTCTCTTCCTTTTCGATCCAGATAGAGGACTTGAATTCGTTTGCTTTCTGGATAAAAAATGTAGCGGGGCGTGCATGCAAACCAACCTGATTCTGAACCATTACATCTTTAACAAACATAATACTCTCTCCTATTCGTAAGTAGCTTTATCAATACAGTTTTGAGATTTAGCTAATAATTAAATTATACAATGCAATCGGAGCTTAGTCAACACAAATTTATGATTAAATGTTCTCATAGGTGTAAATTCTGCTTTTTGAATTACATAGCCTATTTTTTAGGTTTCCAATTTGTTACTTTTCACTAATTTTATGAGTGATGTACAATTTTCAACAGTGTTTTATATGCAAATCAACAGGAATTTGTTCACTAAATCTCCTGCATATTATAACAGTATATTTATATATTAACTTTTTAAGAACATCTTCACATTATTTTCCAAGCTTTTCCAGCATATCGGGACGCCTTTCGGCAGTTATTTTAAGCGCCTGCTCATGCCTCCACGCCGCAATATTCTTGTGGTGTCCCGTAAGCAGAACGGGGGGAACTTCCATTCCCTCCCACACCTCGGGACGTGTGTAGTGGGGATATTCCAGCAGGCCGTCAAAGTGGCTCTCCTCGGTAAAGCACTCGTCGGAAGCAAGCACTCCGGGGCACATTCTGGCAATAGCGTCGCACATTACCATGGCAGGCAGCTCACCGCCTGTAAGCACATAGTCGCCTATGGATATCTCCTCATCAACTATCTTGTCGAGCAGCCGCTGGTCCACACCCTCATAATGCCCGCAGATAACGAAAATATTCTCCCGCTTTGAAAGCTCCACTGCTTTCTGCTGGGTAAAAACGCTTCCCTTGGGGGACATATATATAACATGCGGTCTCTCGGTAAAGCCCTCGGTAACTATATTGAAGCACCTGTAGATAGGCTCCGCCTGCATTACCATGCCCATTCCGCCGCCGTAGGGTGAATCATCTACACGGTTGTGCTTATCAAGGGTATAGTCACGTATCTGGTGGCAGTGCAGCTCTATCTTACCCGCCTTGCGTGCCCTGCCGATAATGCTCTCCCCCAGCACAGCCTCGCACATATCGGGGAAAAGCGTGGCAATATCAATTCGCAAAAGATCATTTCCTTTCAACTTTGGGTTCCCATACGCCCTTGCTTACGATGCCGAAGCTGTCGGCAAGCCTTTCAAGCTGTGATATCTCATCATCGGTAAGCTTCAGCACTGCGCCTCCGGCAAGCTCCTCGGCATACTTTGGCTTTGTGAGTCCGACTATAGGCACCGTACCCTTGGACACCGCCCATGCAACGGATATCTGCGCAGGAGCAACTCCGTACTTTTCGCCAAGCTCCCTCAGCAGGTCAATAAGCGGACGGAGCTTTTTCAGCTTGCCGTTATATTCGATGCCACGCAATGACATGACGGGGAATTTGTGCTCATCGTCATATTTGCCGCCCAGAGCCCCCTGCTCCAGCACCATATAGGAAAAGTACGTCTTGTTATTTTCATGGCACCATTCTATTATACGCTGCTGCTCCGCATCGTTGCGTATCAGACTGAAATGGTTCTGCACGGCAGCCAGCTCAAAGCCCTCTTCACGGAGCACCCTGTCGGCAAGCTTTATCTGCTCCGGCTCATGATTTGAAACGCCTGCCGCCCTTATTTTTCCCTCACGCATGAGCTGCGCAAATTCACGCATATTCTGCTCGGTATTGTTTGGCAGATGGAGCCAGTAAATATCTGCGCAATCGATGCCCATACGGGATAAACTGCCCTCCAGTGCTTCCCTAACTGAACCGTCGGTATATTCCTTTTTGGGCATATGCTTTGTGGATATCATTATGTTTCTGCCCTCAGCCCTTGCCTCGGCAACGAATCGGGACAGTATTTTTTCCGATTCTCCCATGCCATAGACCTCGGCAGTATCCCAGAGGGTAAAGCCCAGATCACACGCAGTCCTGAAAGTCTGTCTCAAGGTCTCGCTGTCATTTTTCTGTCCGAAAATCATTTTTGAGCCAAGCATACCTCTGCCCCAAGCCCATGTGCCCACGGCACAAGCGGGAAAATCAATCATATGACCTGTCCTTCTCCCTCAAAGGGATATCCGATCAGTCGAAAAGCCCCTCAATGGGACGGATAAGCATTTTTCCGCCCTCGATATCGGTCTTTACGACTACATCGGGAATTGCAGGGATAAGATATTCCTTGTCCCCGTTCTTTATCTGGTAAACGTCATTTGCGCCTGTGGCAGTGACGTTTGTAAGAGTGCCATAGACCTCTCCGCTGTCAGCGTCGGACACTTCCAGCCCGATAAGGTCCTGAACGAAATATGTGCCCTCTTCAAGCTCCACATCGTTCCTGTCCATGTAAAGCACTCTTCCTCTGAGAGTTTGCGCCTGTTCGGGAGTATCTATACCCTCGATCTTCATAAGCACGATATTTTTATGTGGACGTGAACGGACAATTTCAACGGGAGTTTTCTCCTTGCCGAAATACAAGGTATCAAACTCGCAGAGAAATTCGGGACTGTCGCACCACGGCTCCACTCTCACTTCGCCCTTAAGTCCCTGAACGGCAACTATCTTGCCTATTTCAAGATATCTTTTCAACCTTTACATCCTTTCATAAAAAAATCGGCAGAACTATATTAGTTATGCCGATAATGAACACATTTCCATAAAGCAAATGTCAGTCTATCTCAACCATGATCTTTTCGTTGATCCTGCCTGCGCCTGCACGCATTACAGTTCTGATCGCCTTGGCGATCTTTCCCTGCTTACCGATCACTCTGCCCATATCATCGGGAGCAACATGGAGATGATAAACAACTACGCCTTCGTCATTGGGCTCGTCACGGTCAACCTTAACGGCGGACTTATCCTCGACCAGACCTGACGCAATAGCAATAAGAAGCTTTTCCATCAGCAAGCTCATCCTTTCTCATGTCTGACTTATCAGACAATATTTGCTCGTATAAACAAAACATTATATATCAAATAGAATAATTTTCATTTTAACATCAGTATATTCGGACACCTCTCGCCGAGGTGTCACGATTATCTGACTTTAAGAGCGCAATTACTTAGTGATACCGTTCTTCTCAAAAAGCTTCTTAACGGTCTCGGTAGGCTGTGCGCCGTTTGCCATCCACTGCTTAGCCTTTTCAGCATCAACCTTTACGGTGCTGGGCTCGGTTGTGGAATCATAGTAACCGATCTCTTCGATGAATCTGCCGTCTCTGGGATATCTGGAGTCAGCAACAACGATTCTGTAGAAAGGGTTCTTGGTAGCGCCCATTCTTCTGAGTCTGATTTTAACTGCCATTTCTTTCACCTCTCGAAAAATTTAAAAAGTTTTTATATCAAAGTGTTAAAAACACATTGAAAGCTTAGCGGAACATTCCGGGCATTCTCAGTCTGTTCTTCTTGCCCTTGCCGTTTTTGCCCATAACGCCCAGCTGCTTCATCATCTTCTGCATTTCCTCAAACTGCCTGAGAAGCCTGTTCACATCGGCAACGGTATTTCCGCTTCCTGCTGCGATACGCTTCTTGCGGTTGGGGTTGATGATGGAGGGCTTTGCCCTCTCCGCAGGGGTCATGGAGGTTATCATAGCCTCTATTCTGAGAAGCTGCCTGTCGTCGATATCCACATCTTTGAGCTTGTCGCCCACACCGGGGAGCATTCCCACGATCTGCTTGATGGGGCCCATCTTCTTGATCTGCTTCATCTGCTCGAGGAGGTCGTTCATATCGAAGCCCTTTTCCTCTTTCAGCTTGTTGGCAAGTCTCTGAGCCTCATCCTCATCAATGGTGCTCTGAGCTCTTTCTATAAGTGTGAGCATATCGCCCATTCCCAGGATACGTGAAGCCATTCTCTGGGGGTGGAACTGCTCGAAATCGTCAAGCTTTTCGCCTGTACCCACAAACTTGATAGGCTTACCCGTTACAGCCAGTACGGAAAGCGCCGCACCGCCTCTGGTATCCGAATCAAGCTTGGACATAAGCACGCCTGTGATGCCCAGCGCGTCATCAAACGCCTTTGCAACATTTACAGCGTCCTGACCTGTCATCGCATCGACTACCAGCATTATCTCGTGAGGATTTGTCTCCTCCTTAATGCTTTTCAGCTCATCCATGAGCTGCTCGTCTATATGGAGACGGCCTGCGGTATCGAGGATAACCACCTCGTTGCCGTGGTCAGCTGCATGCTTTACAGCTTCCTTTGCGATGGTCACAGGATTTATCTGACCCATCTCAAAGACCTTTACTCCAGCCTTTTCTCCCACAACCTGCAGCTGATTGATAGCTGCGGGACGGTAAACGTCGCAGGCTGCAAGCAATGGACGCTTGCCCTGATCCTTGAAATACTTGGCAAGCTTTGCGGCATGAGTTGTTTTACCCGAGCCCTGGAGACCTACCATCATAATGATGCAGGGAGGCTTGCTGGGGTAATTTATGCGGGCATTTTCGTTGCCCATGAGAGCGATAAGCTCTTCGTTAACTATTTTTATTACCTGCTGTGCAGGTGTGAGACTTGCAAGAACATCAGTTCCCACAGCTCTTTCGGTAACCTTACCGATAAAGTCCTTAACGACCTTGTAGCTTACGTCAGCCTCAAGCAGAGCCATTTTGACCTCACGCATAGCTTCCTTAACGTCAGCCTCGGTGAGAACGCCCCTGCCCTTCAGGCGTTTGAATACTGCGTTTAATTTTTCAGAAAGTCCCTCGAACGCCACGGCAAACCCTCCTGTTGCAAGTTATAGAATGTTTTTTATCTTATCTGCGGTGTTTTTCAGCTCGGGAACGCCGTATTCATCGGCTTTACTTTCAAGCTCCTCCGCAATTTTCATAAGCTTTTCCGATTTTTCCGCAAGACCCAGAGCCTCTTCCAGCTCGAACAAGGTCTGCTCTCCACGCTTTATGCCGTCCCTTACACCCTGCCTTGTGATGCTTTCGTGCTCGGCTATCTCCGCCAGAGAAAGGTCCTCATTATAATAAAGATCAATGAGATCTCTCTGCTTATCGGTAAGCATGGCAGAATAATAATCCAGCAGCAATGCCACTTTAAGGTTTTTTCCGCTGTTCAAAGCACACACCTCACTATAAGCTGTAAAGGCGCAAGCCTTTGTAAAGTTCACGACCTTTACATTATATCAGCCCCGCACTCTTTTGTCAAGGGGTCGGGGCTGATTATAAAAATAAATTTTTTGTGAACGCACGTCATATACAAGCGCCCGCAGCAGTGTAATAAATCTGTAGTCAAATTGACACGGAAATTTTTGTTGAAATATGCACCTGCGGCGTGTTATAATAATAATATCGTAAAAATCATATCAACATAAGGAAATCAGAATATGAAAACCGTTTTCAAATACATCTGGCAGTATTTCAGGAAGCTGGATAAGCTGCTGTTCATCACTGTTGCGGCGCTGTCCGTTTTCAGCCTTGTGCTTCTTTATTCAATAGTAGTGAACGGAGCTGCCACCATCAGCGTAAGCTCATCACTCTACAAGACTCAGGCAGCCGCAGTCATAGCCGGCTGGATCGCAGCCCTTATACTTTCCGCCGTGGACTACAACAAGATAATCAAGCTGTGGGTGATATATGCCCCGCTGGCAATAATACTGTCCATGCTTGTATTCACGGGCATGGGCATCGAGGTCTCGGGGAACAGGGCGTGGCTCGACCTCGGCTTTATGACCCTGCAGCCCTCGGAGCTGCTCAAAGTCGCCTTTATAACCACTTTTGCCCTGCACCTTTCCAAGGTGGGAGACAAAATAAACAGGTTCTCCAATGTTCTCCTGCTGTGCGCACATGTCTCCATACCCATTCTGCTGGTAATTTTGCAGGGAGACGACGGAACAGCCTGCGTTTTTGCCATGATATTCGTGATAATGATGTTTTCCGCAGGCATCTCGTGGAAATATATCCTGCCCTGCATTGTGGCTCTGCCCTTTGCCCTGTGGTTCGTGTGGGTAAAGGTGATGCAGCCCTATCAGAAAATGCGCTTTCTTGTCCTTTTCGATGACGAGCTTGACCCTCAGGGCATTGGCTATCACCAGCGTGTGAGCAAGACCGCTCTCGGCTCGGGTCAGATATTCGGCAAGGGGCTTTTCGGCGGCGACTATCTTAAAGTGCCCGAGGCCGCCAACGACTTTATCTTCACCTACGTGGGTCAGTGCTTCGGATTTATAGGCTGTATCGCCGTTATCGCCGTGCTGACCTATGTGTGCCTTAAAATAATGGCAGACTCGAAAATTGCCAAGGACGATCTGGGCAAATACATCTGCGTGGGAATATACGCCATGTTCTCCACCCACTGCATTCTAAATCTGGGAATGGTTTTCGGACTTACACCGGTTATAGGCGTTCCCCTGCCCCTGCTGAGCCAGGGCGGGACCTCAGTCCTCACCATGTACATCGGCATAGGTCTGGTAATGAGCACCTATTCCCACTCGGAAAAGAAATACAGGGTATTCTACGACGGCGATTAGTAGTTGATGCCGTATCCGCCGTCAAGCAGTGCGATACCGTTGCTTTCGGGGTACAGATCTACGGTAAGGTCATCATTGACGATGACCGCATACTCACGGAAGATAACTCCGTCGCTGCCGTTTTCGGAAATGACGATGTTGTCCTTGCCTGCGCTTACGCCCTGAAAATAAAGGGTGTCGGAGGTGGATTCATCTTCAAGGAATTTAACATTTCCGTACTTTACTGAGCAGTCAAGGTAATCGCTGCCCACGGATATGGAAATGATATCCCCATCTGCTGTGCTGTCTGCGGGGATACCGATATAACCGCCGTCAGCCTTCTGAACTTCACCGTCAGCCTCTTCCGCAGCTTCGGGAGAGGCTTCTTCATTTTCAGCCTCCTCCGCCAATTCGGTTTCAGCGATGTCAGTGGTACCGGCGCTGTCAGCGATTTCGCCGGCACTTTCTTCCTCAGCAGGTGCTGAAACAGCGGCTGATGTTTCGGCTGCGTTGCTTGCGACAGTCTCCGCCTGAGTGATATCGGAAGCCTCGGCTGTCTGCTCCGTAACGCCCTGCCCGGAAACTGCCATGTCATTTGTACCGCAGGCGGTAAATGCTCCGCAAGCGGTCAAAACAATTATAAGAGCTATTGCTCCAATAACAGTATGTCTTTTCATATAGTACATTCCTTTCTGCCAAAGGCAACTGATCAGAAATCATTCTCTGACAATAAAACAACTCATAACAGGGAAATTTTTCATTTTTTTGCGCAGATTTTCAGCAATTACAGCAATTCATAAAAAAGTTACATTTTTCTATGGCATTTTGCCGAAATAGCTCTTTACAAATTGTACGTTATGTTATATAATTTACAGTATGTAGAGTATGCCTATAGACACATCTGTGTAAACTATAACGGTCGGAGGTGCTTTTGTGAATACGGATTTTCCCCGTATAATTACCCTTTTGCGCAAAGAGCGCAACATAAGTCAAAAGCAGGCCGCTACCGATCTGGGCGTTTCTCAGGCTCTGCTTTCACATTATGAAAAGGGTATAAGAGAGTGCGGACTTGATTTTCTTGTCAAGACTGCCGATTATTATAATGTATCCTGCGATTATCTTCTCGGAAGATGTGCCGAGCCTATGGGCAAGGCCGCAAAGGAAGCTCCCGCTGCTTCGGGAGAGGATAAGGACAAGCTCACCGAGGAGCAGAAAATGCTGCTGGATTCCCAGAAGCTCATATTCTCCATGGTGTCCGAAAAGGACGAAGGAAAACTGGAAAAGGCTGTCCGCAGCTATCTGAGCCTTGCGGTATATAGGATATTCCGAGTGATATTCTCCGCCAATCCCAAGAACGACCGCAGGTTCTTTACCCTCAGCTCACCTGCCGCAGACGGTTTCACCCTCTCCGCAATGGAGCTGAAAAAAGCCCGTGCCGAAGCCATTGCCGTAAGCGGCGAGATGCAAAGCACGCCTATCACCACAAACACCCTCACAGGAACATATCCCGAACACGCCTCATCGCTTTTCAATCAGGTAAAGCAGTGCGAGGACGAGATAAACGCCGTGCAGGATAAGGACGAATAAACCAAGCCTTTGTGCTCATGCAGCGCAAAGGCTTTTATTGTAAATATGCACAAATCATACACATTATATCAGGTTCATATATGTTGATTCATACAGCATATATGAACTTTTTGTAAATCTAAGGAAATCGGTGAAATTTTTTGCCCCTCTGAATCGTTTATATATCAGAAGCGCATGAAAAGCGCAGGAAGATCATTCTCAAAATTTCTGATAAAACGAACAGGAGGAAAGCTTATGTCACTTAACAACATACTGGCAGCAAAAAGCGGCATTACGAATATCGAAAGCCGCCCAAATGTTATCCTTACATACACGGGGGCAAACGCTTCCAAAACTGATGATATCGCAAAGCTCCTTATGAGAGAGGAGATCAACGTTTACACCACAGACTGCGGCGACAAAAAGCTCAGAGAGCTTTGCCCCAACGGCAGCTGGCACATGATGATAGTGCGTGACGGCGGACTTGCCGCCCCCTCTTTTGATATTATAGGAAATGTGAGAAAAATTTCCGATATCCCGCTGCTCACCGTTTCCGACAGCTGCGACGAGATATACAGGACAATGGCTCTCGCCAAGGGCGCAGATGCCTGCATGGACGCAGATGATTTCGGCAAGTACGAGTTCAAAGCCCGTGTTATATCCATGCTCAGAAGATATCTGGGCGAATCCGCCGAGAGCAGGAGCTTTCTTGCGGCAGGCGGCACAGACACCCTCGTAAACGGCGCAATATCCGTTGACCGCAGGAGACGTAAGGTGTTCTCGGGCGGAAATCCCGTCAAGCTCACAGCCATTGAGTACGGCATCGTCGAGTACCTTATGGAAAACTGCGGCGATGTATGCACTGTTGACGATATCTACCGCCGTGTATGGCGTGAAAATCCCTACTCAGTCCGCAAGACCGTAGTGGAGCACATCAGGCGCATACGCAGCAAGATAGAGCCTGACCCCCACAATCCCAGCTACATCAAGGTAGTTTTCGGCGTGGGCTACAAAATGGAGCGTGCAGCCGTTTAAAATACCGCTTATCCCATACATTCCCATACATCTTTATATATCTTCAATCTTCTCCTTAACAAACAGAACGGGAACCTTTTCAGCAAAAGGTTCCCGTTTTGTTATTCTTCTGTAAAGCTCAGCTTCATGGACATATAAATTGACTTGTCCTCAATAAAGTCAAGCTGCTTGTACAAGGGATATCCGCACTTTGTGGCTCTCAGCTCGATGTAGGAAAGATCCCACGCCTTGCCGTCCTCTATTGCCATGCTCACAAGCTTTTTGCCTATGCCACGTCTCCTGTACTCGGGGAGAGTGTAAACGTTCATCAGCGTACCTGTCTTGCCTGTGATGAACAGCGGACTGGCGGGCTTGTTTATCAGCAGAAAGAACACGCAGCCTGCGGCTTTGCCGTCCTCTTCCGCAAGATATACCACGCAGTCACGGTTAAGATGCTCCTGAAAATAGCCCTTGGTCTTATCGGCAATGGTTTCAAAAACAGGCTCTTCAAGGTCGGTGTGGGTCTCGTGCATATATCCCAGTCTCATCTGAATAAGAGTAGGGATATCTGCGGGCTTTGCTTTTCTGTAGTTAATCATTTCATTACCCTCTTATTTTATCTTTCTTGCTTCCACATAATAGCGCTTATCCTCCGCATGACCCATGGAGAAGGTCTTTCTGGGCAGTGCGCCGTCCTTGATGACTGTGGGGAAAAGCTCGTCCTTGCCCATGTCGGGGAGCAGCACTCCTGCGCAGCCCTCCCTGGAAGCAAGCTGCCTTACAATATCGGCGCCGTGGATATAATCTACCTTGCCGCCCTTTGCGGAAAGGTACTTGTCTATGAAATTCTGCACACTGCCAACGGTAAGGTTAGAAGTGGGCTTGGTGATGTAATATTTCTTTTCGGTGCTTCCGCATACCCATACAAAGCTCTGAGAAGCCGTTCCGTTTTCGGAAAGGCCCAGTTCGTCAGTCATCTCGGCAAGCATATCTTCGGTGTCAACACCCTCGATAATGCGGTGAATAGCCTCAAACTCCAGAGCGTCGCTGTGGAGATTTACTATCTCCGCCAGTGCATAGCGGGCAGGGTGGTTTGAAAAGTCCTTATCGGGATTTTCTCGCTTCAGCTCCTCGTAATATTCCTTGGCAGTGGCAAGGGAATGGTTTCCGTCGCCCATTGCATACAACAGAACGGGAGTGCCCTTGCCGTACTTTTTCTCGAACTCCTCGCTGTTTCCCAGAGCCGCAAGAGCAGAATCTGTCTCGGCAACAGTTTCACCGTCCATAAGATAGCCCTTTATGCTGCCGCCGTTTTTCATAAGCGTAAAGTCATAAAGCTTTTTGAGGGAAGCTTTCTTTGCGCTCACCTTTTCAATGACGGTCTTTTCGGGGTCGTCAATAAGTATCATAATGTGGGGAAGCTCCAGGGGCGCACCTCTGCGGACTTTAAGACGGGGAGGGATCCTCTCCGCAACTGTAGCTTCGGTAGCTCTCACGGCAGAGCCGCTGCCCTTGCGGTAATCGTACTGCTCCAGGTCAACAGCTCCTACGATACCGCAGCGAACCTTGCCTGTGCTGTCGGTGCGCTCAATGTATATCATTGCGTTCTTATACTCTTTGAAAATACCGTCGGAGATGTATTTTTCCATATTCTTTCTGATATCGGATATCATCTGCTCCGAATCGGGGCTTTCAAGATATGCTTCGGGAAGAATAAGGTCAAGAGCGGAGGGAGCGCCCTCTGCAATGCGTGCAGCGTCCTTCCAGTATTCGGGCTGGGAGGTGAACTGGTCGCAGGCAACAACTGCCCACTTGGACATATCCGTATTTTCGGCAGGAAGCAAAATATCCGCCGTGCCGAATGCGGTGGATGCTTTAAAGTTATTATCCATAAAATTATCCTCACAAAATAAACATTTACTTTATTATACCATATCGGAAGGATTTTGCAAGGTCAAACAAAAAATTTTTCATATCACGTTTTCGCTGATATAGATATTCATTTGTTAAAACATATCGAATTTTGTAGATATAGCTATTGCAAAAGCGGATATTATGTTGTATAATATATTAGTATAGCTATTTATGCTCAAATGAAATTACTTGTCCTTACCGCACACGCAGGATAAGGACGGATTGGAGATAATTATGGCGCAGCAGCGTTTTGATAAAGACAGGAAAAAGAGCTTCGGCGGATACGGAAAGCCCAAGGGCGATTATAAGCGTCCCTACGGCGGTTCTCCCCGCAACGAGCGCAGCGACTATGACCGTGATGAAAGACCTGCGGATTTTGCTGACAGCGACGAGGTAACAGGTCTCATCGTCGGCAGAAATCCCGTTATGGAAGCACTTAAATCAGGCAAGGCGCTCGATACTATTTATGTAAACGAAAATGCAGGAGGCAGCATCGGTGCCATTACCAGAATTGCCCGTGAGCGTGGCATCGTCATCAAGAACGTAAGCGATCAGAAGCTTACTCAGATGTGCGGCGGCGCTTCCCATCAGGGAATAATCGCTTCGGGTGCCTGTGCGGAATATGTTTCCGTAGAGGATATTCTGGCTATTTCAAAAAAGAAAGGCACTGCGCCTTTCATCATCATATGCGATGAGATAGAAGACCCCCACAATCTTGGCGCAATAATCCGTACAGCCGAGGCTGCAGGCGCTGACGGCATCATAATCCCCAAGCGCAGAAGCGCATCGCTGAATGCCACTGTTTTCAAGACCTCCGCAGGTGCGGCAAGCTGGCTCCCCGTTGCAAGGGTGGCAAATCTTGGTACTGCCATTGACGAGCTGAAAAAGAACGGCATTTGGATATACGGCACAGATGCCGGCGGTGAAAACTACTCCGACACCTCCTTTACAGGACCTATCGGTCTGGTAATAGGCTCCGAGGGCTTCGGCATGGGCAGGCTTATCCGTGACAAGTGCGATTTTCTTGTAAAGCTCCCCATGTACGGAAAGATCACCTCACTCAACGCTTCCGTTGCAGCAGGCATATTCATGTATGAGGCTGTAAGACAGAGAGCGGCTGTAAAGTGATAAGTCTTGAAATTGTATGCAAGGAGGAAATAGATATTGGCTGAAAATAAATTTTCTCTTGAAGATATACTGAGCGAATATCCGTCAGACGGTGAATCTCCCGATGAAGCCGCTCTGGACGATATTCTGAGCAGCTATCCCGCCACAAAGAATTACGAGGATTCGGGTCTTGCGGAGATATTTGACAGCAGAAACCCCACTAACGATATCAGTCTCAGCGGCATAAATATCTCGCTGGAGCAGGATTATCCCTCTCCCGAGGAGATACGCAACAGCCGTCCCAAGTCGGTGCATGACATTCCCGAGGATCAGCTTACCGAAGAGGAACGCATCAAAAAGGACAAGCAGATAAAATATGAGATAATGAGCGGCGACTATGACCGCAAGTATATGCCCGATGAGCTGAAAACCGACGCAGAGCTGCGGGCGGAGCGTGAGGAAAAGGAAGCTGCCGAGAAAAAGACGAAGAAAACCAAGGTAAAGCCCGTCAAAAAGCGTTTTGATGTTGATATCACAGAGGGCATAAAGGGCCTGAGGGATATCTACGACGAGGAAGAGGATGATTTTGACAAGAAATACGGTTCTTCTCCTCTGCTGACGGACACCGACCTTATCCCCAAACGTGAAAAGCGTGAGATTCCCTTTGAGATCGAACAGCCCGAGGGCATGAGCCTTTCGGAAAAGATGGAGCGTCAGGACGAGTACGAGGAAAAATATGCCTCTGCCGAGCCAAAGCGTGAACACAATAAGGTCAAGCCCGAAAAGGTAACTCCCAAGAAGGCTGTCCGTGAGCGTGACCCATTCGACAAATATGCCGATGATAACGACCTTGACAGTATCCTGAGCCAGTACGAAAAGACCGAGCGTCCCAAGACGCTGGCACGAAGCGATACATCGCATCTCAAGGGCTTTACCGACATCTTCAACAAGCTCCTTGCCAAGGAAGAGTCGGACGGCGAAGGCTCCGAGCTGCTGGAAGAGAGCAAGAAGATAAAGCATCAGAACAATCCCTCAGCTATTGAAAGAAAGAAGATATCCGATATCGACCTTGACCTTTCGGACAAGCTCATTCAGGACACAGCCCAGATAAGCCGCAGCAAGGCTGACACCGAGCTGGAAAAAATGAGCGCCCTTAAAGAGCGCAGAAGCAAGAAGATAAAGGATTTCGTCCTTGTGGGCGACGAAGAGGAAAACACCGAGGCGGAGGTAGCCGAGGAAAAGGAAAATGAAGAGATAGACGACTTCAAGAGCCTTGAAGATGCTCCCGATATTGAAAAGCATATCGCCGAGCAGAAAGGCCGTCTGGCAGGCAGACTGGTTGTGCTGTTCATCTGCTTCATAGCCTCTACCTATATGGCGATAGCAAACGACTTCAACCTCCCCGTACTTGAAACATTCACACTGATAAACAAGCGCAGCCAGCCCGACGTTTTCCTGTTCATCAACAGCGTTATCGGCGTTGTTGCGGGATTTGTGGCATCGCAGACCATATCCAGCGGCATTTCAAAGCTCTTTTCCATGAAAGCCGACTGCGACACCCTTTCGGCAATGGCGCTTATTTCGGGACTGCTGACCTCAATGGTATCCCTGGCGGATTCCAATATGGTTCGTGGCAGCTTCGTTTACATCTATATCCCCGTTGCGGTGGGCGCACTTATCTTCAACACCATAGGCAAGCTGCTCATCATCAGCAGAACACAGCGCAGCTTCTCCTACATTTCGGGAGACAATGACCGCTACGCCCTCTTTATCGTGGAGGACGAGGACAAGGCGCAGAACTTCACAAGAGGCGCTCTCACTGACTTCCCCATTCTTGCGGGAATGCAGAAAACAGAGGTCATCACCGATTTCCTTAAAACATCATACGCCAACGACAGCACCGACAGGTTCTGCCGTATAGTTTCCCCCATAATCGCAGGCGCAGGTCTGCTGCTGGGCATGATCTCGGCACTGCTGGGCATAAGCGAGCACGGAACGATAGGCGCTGTCTGCATGGGTCTTTCCACATTCTCAGCCTGCGCATCTATCTGCTCATGCTTCTCAATGATGTTGGTGATAAATATGCCGATGGAAAAGGCATCTGTAAAGTATAACGCAAAGCAGGGCGCTATCATCGGCTTTGACAGCATCGACGAATTTGCCGATACCAACAGCATTATGATAGACGCTTCACAGCTGTTCCCTCCCGGAAGCATTATCCTCAGGAACATAAAGTCCTTCCCCGATACAAGCATTGACGAAGCCATTGTCGAGGCGGCAAGCCTTACAAGCCAGGCAGGCAGCGTGCTGAAAAATATGTTCTACGACATAATCGTGGGCAAGACTGAAATGCTCAACCCCGTTGAAAGCTACATTTACGAGGATTCAATGGGTCTGTGCGGCTGGATAAACAACAAGCGTGTGCTCCTCGGAAACAGAGAGCTTATGCAGAACCACAGCATCGAGGGTCTCCCCTCAGTGGCAAAGGAAAAGGAATATACGGGCGAGGACAAGATCGCCGTTTACCTTTCAATATCGGGTCAACTGTCGGCAATGTTCATAATCGAGCTTATGCCATCGCACCAGATAAAGAACGCACTTAAAGAGCTGGAGCGCAGCGGAATTGCAGTAATGCTCCGCTCAGTGGATTCCATGCTGTCGGTGCACAGGCTGTCAGAGCTTTTTGAAGTAACACCCGCACTGTTCAGGCTGATACCTTTCAGACTTCACACAGATTTCGAGCAAACCACCGAGTATGCAGCAAAGCGTCCCGCAACACTTGCCTGCTCGGGAAGATTTGCTTCCTTTGCTCAGCTGATAATCGGAGCAAACCGACTGAGAGGAACGATCTCCGCAGGAATAGCAATGCAGGCGGCAGAAATACTGCTGGGTATTCTGCTGACGCTGACGCTGGTGCTTCTCCATTCAATGGCAGAGCTTACGGTAACAAATATTCTGCTGTACAATCTGATATTTGTGGCGATATTTGCAATATTCAATGCAATACGAAAAGTTTAATATGTAATATGATCTCCCTGCATCACAAAGGTGCAGGGAGATTTTTTGTAATGTGAAGCCGAGAAACAAATAATAAAGCCCTGCACCGCAAAAACGGTGCAGAGCATCATATCATTCCTCAAGCCTTACAATAGACACAACGCTGCCGCTGTAGTCATCATATTCGCCGATGCTGCCCATGAGCCTGATGTCATCGTCAAGCTCTTCGGTCTCGACGATAAACTCCACCATGTCTCCGTGCCCCTCCCACAGCTCAACATAGCGGTTGGAGGGGTCGGTGTGGCAGTCTGCCTTGATGTCTCCCACAACGGCGGTAAAGGAGTTGCCCGAATCAAGGGTTATCTCAAACCGCTCCCCGCAGCTGTCGGCATAGGCTGTGCCAAGGGCAACGCACACATCTCCGTCAACACGCCTTATGCCCTGACTGTCGGTGTATGCGTGCTGCTGGAGGTCGTACTGAGCGGACGATGTATCGGTTATGGTGCGGTAATCCATATATGTTTTGAACTCGGTGTTCACATCGGGCAGTGGCAGGGACTTGTCATATGCGCAGGCATTCGAACCCACGGCAGCCAGCAGTGCGGCGGATAATACGGCAGCGGTCATCTTTTTCATAGGTTACATTCCTTCCACATTTATACTAATCTTCAATCAACCTACAGACAAATCCTCAGCTGAAATAAGCCCATTCTTCGTCAAGCTCCCTTGCTGGGCGGCAAGCCCGCCTGCGGTCGCTTTCCTTGACTGGTCTTATTTCATCTGTCGGCTTTGCCTATAGAGCGATTGAAGATCAGTATTACAGAATTTTCTGACACGGTTTTATTCTTGACCGATTTTTTCTTGTTATACTAAGCACCAATTAAAAACTATACAAAAATTGAGCATAATCTTGCATATATGGATTATGCGATGATTTTTTTCTATAGTTTTATTGGTGATTAGTATTATTCACATATAATAATATGAAAAGCAGGTGCGGAAAAGAACGGGAAAATTTTATGGCAGATACAGATATAAACCGTCATATCATATGCGCCTGCACCGAATTTCCGCAAAACTTTTCCAAACCCCTTGCCAAGCCCGAAAATATATGCTACAATATAAATAATTTATATTTTTAAGGGAGCGATCATATGCCAATTTACGAATCGGGCGAAGATTATCTGGAGACTATACTTCTCCTTCACAGAAAAACAGGCTTTGTCCGTTCGGTGGATATTGCCGCTGAGCTCAATTACTCAAAGCCAAGCATCAGCCGTGCTATGAATATCCTCAAGGACGATGGCTTCATCACCGTTGAATCAGGCGGTCAGATAATGCTTACCGAAAAGGGCAAGGCAAAGGCTGAATCCATTTACGAGCGCCATGTTATCATAACCGAGTTCTTTGAAAAGGTGCTGGGCGTAGATCATGAGATAGCCGCTCACGATGCCTGCAAGATAGAACACATTATCAGCGACGAAAGCTATCAGAAGCTGAAAGAATTTACCGCTGAACATAAATTCCACGACTGATATTTTCCTCGGGTCTGTGATCCGAGGAATTTTTTTGTCTGCTGTTAGCACTCTGGCATCTCATCTGTTAGCACTCTTTTTATGTGAGTGCTAAGTTTCATCATTCTATCACAAAAGCATGATTTTTCTATCATAATAGGGCTGTATTATATAGACATCAAAAGGAGATAAGAAAGAGAGCAAAGGAAAGATGAAAGAAGATGGTTCCTATGCAATGCTTATCTCAATGATAATAATTTGATTTTAAAGGAGCGTTTTATATGTACGGATTAACACCTTTTGAAAGAAATTTCTTTGATTCAGTCAATGACTTTGACAAGGCATTTGCAAAGAGCGGCGTTCGTGCCTGCCGCACAGATATCAGAGAGGACGATGACAAGTTCATCATGGAGTCCGAGCTTCCCGGCTTTGACAAGGAAGATATCACCGTTGACCTCAACGGCAACTCACTTACACTGAAAGCAGAGCACAAGGCCGAGACCGAGGAGAGCAAGAAAGGCAAGTATATCCGCCGTGAGCGCTCCTATGGCTCTTACGAAAGAACATTCGATATTGCGGGCATTGATACCGAAAACATCACAGCAGATTACAAGAACGGTATCCTTACCATGGTGCTTCCCAAGAAGAAGCCTCAGGCTCCCGCTTCAAGAAAGCTTACAATAAACTGATATCATAAACATCAGCTTACAATATATAACGATCGGAGGAATCTATATGTACGGTTTAACTAATTACAGAAAAGGCGATTTTGATATCTTTGACCCCTTCAAGGGATTTTTCGACAATATGTCCGCTGACCCTTGCCGCACGGACATCAGGGACGAGGGAGACCGCTTCATAATGGAGTCCGAGCTTCCCGGTTTCAACAAAGAGGATATCTCAGTTGATATCAGCGGCAATTCTCTTACTCTCAAAGCCGAGCACAAGGCTGAGAACGAGGAGAAAAAGGAGGGCAAGTATATCCGCCGTGAGCGTTCTTACGGCTCATATGAGCGTTCCTTTGATATCACAGGCATCGACAGCGACAAGATCACTGCCGACTACAAGAACGGTATCCTGATAATGGTGCTCCCCAAGAAGCAGCCTGAGGCTCCCGCTTCCAAGAAGCTTACCATTAACTGATATCATATATATCATCACGGAGGACACTTCCATGTTTAAGCTGTAGATATAATGACAGTGACCCGTTAAAGCAGGTCACACAGCAATATACTACGAATGGAGGAATTTATATGTATGGCTTAACAAATTACAGAAACAATGAAAACAGTATCTTCGACCCCTTCAAGGATTTCTTCGGCGGACTTTTTTCCGATGATATGTCCGAAAACAGCTGCCGCACCGATATAAGGGACGAGGGTGACAGATATATTATCGAGTCTGAGCTTCCCGGATTCAACAAAGAGGATATCTCCGTTGATATCTCCGACGGCTATATGACCGTCAGCGCCGAGCACAGCACCGAGAACGAGGATAAGGACGACAAGGGCAATTATATCCGCCGTGAACGCTCCTACGGTTCATTCAGCCGTTCCTTTGACATCTCGGACGTGGACGCTGACCATATCTCCGCCGAATATAAGAACGGCGTTCTCGAAATGATCCTCCCTAAGACTCAGACAACCAAGCCTGAGACACGGCGTCTTACAGTTGGATAACCTTGTTTTGCATGAGGCTGCACAGTCAGTTCTGCGCAGCCTCATGTTTTCTGAAAAGATCCCCATGAGCTGCGGACAGATGTAAATTGCATAATCGGTTTTTAAATTATTCTGCATTGATTGTGCATAGTGACGAAAATGCAGGTAATTGCATAAAAACACTTGATTTTTTCGCAGAACATGGTAAAATATATTTAGCACTCAAGAAATAAGAGTGCTAACACATGAATTGATTGACTGCTAACCAATAAAAAGGTAGGCGGCTATTATAGGAAGGAGTTTTTTATAATGAAAATCAAGCCACTTGCAGACAGAGTTGTTATTAAGATGGTTGAGGCTGAGGAAACCACAAAGAGCGGTATCATCCTTACAGGCAATGCCAAGGAAAAGCCCCAGATCGCTGAGATCGTCGAGGTTGGCCCCGGCGGAATGGTTGACGGCAATGAGGTCAAGATGACTCTTAAGGTTGGTCAGAAGGTTCTCGCTTCCAAGTACGCAGGCACCGAGGTCAAGCTCGATGGTCAGGAGTACACTATTCTCCGTCAGTCCGATATTCTCGCAGTTGTTGAGTGATGGGCATGATCTGAACAAATCCCATTTCAATTTTTGGAGGTAATTATAATGGCTAAGGATATTATTTACGGCGAAGAAGCCCGCAAGTCTTTACAGGCAGGTATTGATAAGCTTGCCGATACAGTTAAGATCACACTCGGCCCTAAGGGCAGAAACGTAGTTCTGGACAGAAAGTTCGGCGCTCCCCTTATCACAAACGACGGTGTTACAATCGCCAAGGAGATCGAGCTTGACAACGCTTTCGAGAACATGGGCGCACAGCTCGTTAAGGAAGTTGCTACCAAGACCAATGATGCAGCAGGCGACGGTACCACAACCGCTACTCTTCTTGCTCAGGCTCTTATTAGAGAGGGTATGAAGAACATCGCAGCAGGCGCTAACCCCATGGTAGTAAAGAAGGGCATGAGCAAGGCTGTTGCAGCTGCTGTTGATGCTATCAAGGCAAACTCCAAGGAGGTTGAAGGCTCCGCTGATATCGCAAGAGTTGCTACCGTTTCTTCCGCTGATGAGGAAGTTGGCAAGCTCATTGCTGAGGCTATGGAGAAGGTTACTTCCGACGGCGTTATCACCATTGAAGAATCCAAGACTGCCGAGACATACTCCGACGTTGTTGAAGGTATGCAGTTCGACAGAGGCTATATCACTCCTTACATGGTAACAGATACCGATAAGATGGAAGCAGTTATCGACGACGCATACATTCTTATCACAGATAAGAAGATCTCTTCTATCCAGGAAATTCTTCCCCTCCTCGAGCAGATCGTTCAGAGCGGCAAGAAGCTCGTTATCATCGCTGAGGATATCGAGGGCGAGGCTCTCTCCACACTTATCGTCAATAAGCTCAGAGGCACATTCACCTGCGTTGCAGTAAAGGCTCCCGGCTTCGGCGACAGAAGAAAGGAAATGCTCCAGGATATCGCAATCCTTACCGGCGGTCAGGTAATCTCCGAGGAGATCGGTCTTGAGCTTAAGGATACTCAGGTAGCACAGCTCGGCCGTGCTAAGCAGGTAAAGATCACCAAGGAAAACACCATCATCGTTGACGGTCAGGGCAACAAGGACGATATCAAGGACAGAATTAACCAGATCAAGGCTCAGATCGAGGTCACTACTTCCGAATTTGATAAGGAAAAGCTCCAGGAAAGACTTGCAAAGCTCTCCGGCGGCGTAGCAGTTATCAAGGTCGGCGCAGCTACCGAGGTCGAGATGAAGGAAAAGAAGCTCCGTATCGAGGACGCTCTTGCAGCTACCAAGGCAGCAGTTGAAGAGGGTATCGTAGCAGGCGGCGGAACAGCACTTATCAACGCAATGCCCGCAGTTTCCAAGCTCACTTCTTCTCTCCAGGGTGATGAAAAGACAGGTGCTCAGATCGTACTCAAGGCACTTGAAGAGCCTGTTCGTCAGATCGCTAAGAACGCAGGTCTTGAAGGCTCCGTTATCATCGACAAGATCATTCGTTCCAGAAAGGTCGGCTACGGCTTTGATGCTTACAATGAGACTTATGTTGATATGATCCCCGCCGGTATCGTTGATCCTACCAAGGTAACACGTTCCGCACTCCAGAACGCAGCTTCCGTAGCAGCAATGGTACTCACAACCGAGTCTCTCGTTGCTGATATCAAGGAAGAGACCCCCGCTGCTCCCGCAGGCGCAGGAATGGGCGGCATGGGCGGTATGTACTAATACCGAAAAACAGCTGATAATATTTTCGCCCCGCAGAAATGCGGGGCGATTTTTATTTGCCCAAAAGCGGGCAACGGACAGCAAACAACGGACAAATAAAAATGCCTGCACAAATAAGAGCAAGGTAAAGGGTTTATACTAATCTTCAATCGTTCTATAGGCAAAGCCGACAGATGAAATAAGACCAGTCTGGGAAAGCGACCGCAGGCGGGCTGCCGCCCGGCAAGGGAGCTTGACGAAGAATGGGCTTATTTCAGCCGAGGATTTGTCTGTAGGTTGATAGAAGATTAGTATTAGGTCAAGCCTTTTTCCCGAAAGGCTTGCGGGAGTCCGGAGGGCGACATGAAAATAAAACACCCCGTATCCTAATCAGATACGGGGTGTTGTTATGCCTGTTGAACCTGTGGCGTTTCCGCTCCGTACTTTTTAAGGAGCCGCCTGCGGCAGAGAAAATACGCGGGGATAAGGAAGCTGTCAGCCAGTATCCACGCTGCGGGAGATGCAAAGCAGGCTGCGTCAAATCCGAAAATGCCAACAAAATATGCAATGGTTCCTCTTCCAACCATTTCAAGCACGCCTGCAAAGGTGGCTGTGGGAGAAAATCCCATTCCCTGAATGGTGAAGCGGACGATATTTACCAGCGCAAGAGGGAAATAGAACGATGCCAGTATGAGCAGGAACTGCTTTACCAGCGGGATAAGATGTGCGCTCTTTTCATCAAGGAATATCATTGCCAGATAGTCGCCTGTGAGCAGCAGGAACAGGAAGCTTGCCACTGAGTAGATAAGTCCCAGCAGAACGCATGAGCCCATGCCCTTGTTGAGCCTGTCCCACTTTCTTGCGCCCACGTTCTGACCCGCATATGTAGCCATGGTGCTTCCCATTGCGTCAAAGGGGCAGCAGAAGAACATGGAGAGCTTGTTTGCGGCGGTAACTGCGGTAACGTACATGGTTCCCAGCTGATTTACGGCTGTCTGGAGCACAACGCTTCCGATGGCGGTGATGGAATACTGGAGACCCATGGGAAGTCCCATTGCAAGGAGCATTCCTATGTTTTTGCCCGAGGGCTTCCAGTCGTCCTTATCCATTTTCAGCACGGGGAAGTCTCTGCAGACCTTGAAAAGGCAGCCGAAGCCCGACACAAACTGTGCGATGACTGTTGCAATGGCAGCGCCGAAAACGTCCCACTTAAATGCAACGATGAACACGATATCGAGAATGATGTTGATTATGGAGGCGATAACCAGCCATACAACAGGTGTACGGCTGTCGCCCAGGGAACGGAGTATTGCGGCGGTCATATTGTAAAGAAAATATGCGGGGATGCCTGCAAATATAGTCAGGATATAAATGTATGCACGCTCAAAGATATCCTCGGGGGTACTGGTCATTTCAAGTATCTGTGTGCAGAAGATGACAGTTGCTGCGGTAATGACAGCACCGAAGATTATGCAAAGCCAAAGCGAGCCTGAAACATATTTTCTCAGCTGCTTGTAGTCCCCTGCGCCGAACATCTGGGAAACGGGTATTCCGAAGCCGTTGCATATGCCCATTACAAAGCCTATGACAAGGAAATTCACCGAACCGGTGCTTCCCACGGCGGCAAGAGCGTCACCACCCAGAAATCTGCCGACTATTGCAGTGTCAGCCACATTGTAAAACTGCTGGAAGAGAAAACCGAACAGCAGAGGTATTCCAAAGCTTAAGATAAGCTTCATAGGTTTGCCCTCTGTAAGGTCACGAGTAACAGAAGCCATATAAGCACGTCCTTTCATTATAGAGCCGATATCTTCTCGGCAATTTTTATATTATAATGCTTTGTTTTGCAAAATACAATGACAATTTTGGTCAGTATTTTGAACAAAAAATTTTCTGCATACTGCACAAAATCACCAAATTTTCAAACGTTTATTATGGTCACAGCAATAGAAAAACAGGAAATTCAAATATTATTTATCAATTACGGTTTCCAAAAGCGAATTATTATGATATACTATTTTATATGAGCCATACCGATTTGGAGTTATCGGTATATTTGGAAAACCCAAGAATGATATAGGGAGGATACACCATGCTTTCTGATATTGAGATAGCACAGCAGGCGAATATGAAAAAAATTACCGAGGTAGCGGCTTCACTCGGTATTTCTGAGGACGATATAGAGCCTTACGGTCATTACAAGGCAAAGCTTTCCGAAAAGCTTTTTGCTGAGACTGCAAATAAGCCCGACGGCAAGCTGATACTCGTTACCGCCATCAACCCCACCCCCGCAGGCGAGGGCAAGACCACCATTTCCGTAGGTCTTACCGAGGCTATGGCAAAGATAGGCAAAAGGGCTGTACTCGCTCTCCGTGAGCCTTCTCTCGGTCCCGTGTTCGGCATCAAGGGCGGCGCAGCAGGCGGCGGATATGCTCAGGTAGTCCCTATGGAGGACATCAACCTGCACTTCACAGGCGATATGCACGCCATCACATCTGCAAACAATCTTCTCTGCGCACTGCTCGATAACCATATGCAGCAGGGCAACGCTCTGGGCATCGACCAGCGCAGAATAATGATCGACCGCTGCATGGATATGAACGACCGTGCCCTCAGAAACATCATCGTAGGTCTGGGCGGCAAGGTAAACGGCATTCCCCGTCAGGACAGCTTCAGAATTACCGTTGCCAGCGAAGTAATGGCTATTCTCTGCCTTGCTACCGACCTTGCAGACCTTAAAAAGAGACTGGGCAGCATTCTCGTTGCCTATAACTACAGCGGCGAGCCTGTTTATGCAAGGGATATCGGCGCTGAGGGCTCTATGACCGCTCTGTTAAAGGACGCTCTCAAGCCCAATATGGTTCAGACCCTTGAAAATAACCCCGTACTTATGCACGGCGGTCCTTTCGCAAACATTGCCCACGGCTGCAACTCCGTAAGAGCAACAAAGCTTGCTCTTAAGCTTGGCGATTACTGCATCACCGAGGCAGGCTTCGGCGCTGACCTTGGCGCTGAAAAGTTCTGCGACATCAAGTGCCGTTTCGGCGGTATCTCCCCCGACTGCGCTGTTATCGTTGCAACTATCCGTGCCCTCAAGTACAACGGCGGCGTGCCTAAGGCAGAGCTTGCAGAGGAAAATGTTGAAGCTCTTGAAAAGGGCATCGTTAACCTGCTCACTCACATTGAAAATATGAAGAAGTTCGGTATCCCCGTTGTTGTTGCTATCAACCGCTTCGGAACCGACACCGACGCTGAAATTGCAGTAGTTGAAAAGTTCTGCCATGAGCTGGGCGTTGAAGTCTCCCTTGCAGAGATATTCGCAAAGGGCGGCGAGGGCGGAACAGACCTTGCCGAAAAGGTTTGCCGCACCATTGAAAACAACAAGGCTGATTTCAGGTTCCTTTATGATGAAAAGCTTCCTATCAGGGAAAAGATAGAAATTATCGCAAAGGAAATTTACCGTGCCGACGGCGTAAACTACACCACTCAGGCAAACAAGGCTATCGCCGAAATAGAGCGTCTGGGCTTCACCGATACTCCTATCTGCGTGGCAAAGACACAGTACAGCCTTTCCGATGACCCCACAAAGCTTGGCAAGCCCGAGAACTTCACCATTACCGTAAGAGATGTGAAGCTTTCCGCAGGCGCAGGCTTTGTAGTCGCTCTCACAGGCGATATCATGATAATGCCCGGTCTGCCCAAGGCACCCGCCGCAATGAAGATCGACTGCGACAACAACGGAAAGATAAGCGGACTTTTCTGATAATCAAAACGGGGCTGCTGCAGTATCATACTGTGACAGCCCTTAATTCTATGCAGACAAACTTTGATACTTTGTCCGTACCTGCGGATTTTATATAAGCACATATGCTTCTCGTACCCCCCTGTATATCAAACCTCGAAAGGATCTCCCTATGGAAAGGATAAAAGCCATAACTCCGCCTGACAGCGCTGCGATGAAGCGTGCGCAGGATAAATGGAACAGCGTTGCAAAGCCCCTGCACAGTCTGGGTCAGCTGGAGGATATCATCATAAAAATTGCGGGCATAACAGGCAGCGAAAGCTTTTCTCTCGACAAGCGCTGCGTAGCGGTGATGTGCGCCGACCACGGTGTTGTTGAGGAGGGCGTGACCCAGAGCGACAGCAGCGTTACTGCCATAGTTGCAAAGTCCGTTGCAGAGGGCAGCTCCAACATAAATCTTATGGCCCGCTCCTGCAATGCAGATGTGTTCGCCTATGACGTGGGCATGAACCGTGATGTGGAAGCTAATGGGCTTATCCGCCTCAAGATATCATACGGCTCGGAAAACATTGCAAAGGGCGCCGCAATGACTTATTCTCAGGCGCAGGCAGCTCTTTCCGTGGGAATGGACGCAGTGCGTGACCTTAAAGAAAAGGGCTGCAAAATAATAGTCACGGGCGAAATGGGCATAGGAAACACCACCCCCGCCGCCGCCGTCACCTCAGTGATAACAAATGCCCTGCCCGAGGTCGTTACGGGAAAGGGCGCAGGTCTTGACAGCAAGGGGCTTGAACGGAAAATATCCGCCGTAAAGCGTGCTTTGGATATAAACCGTCCTGACCCTGACAATGCCCTTGATATCCTTTCAAAGATTGGGGGCTATGACATTGGCGCAATGACAGGTCTTTTCCTTGGGGGCGCATATTATCATGTTCCCATCGTTGCGGACGGAATGATATCCGCCGCTGCTGCAGCTCTGGCAATAAAATTCAACAAGCTGTCACGGGAATATATGCTCTGCTCCCACACCTCCTCCGAGCCTGCAGCGGCAATGCTTCTGGAATATATCGGGCTTAAAGCACCCATATGCGCAGGGCTTCATCTGGGTGAGGGCACAGGCGGTGTTCTGCTGCTCCCCCTTATTGACGCTGCCATGGCGGTATATAACTCATCTCATCTTTTTGAAGCGCTCTCAATAGAGCAGTACAAGGAGCTGTAATGCTTACACTTATAACAGGCGGCTGCAAATGCGGAAAATCCTCCATTGCCGAGGATATTCTTTCCGACTTCTGCGGCAGAAAGATATACATAGCCACAATGGAGCCTTTCGGCGAGGAAGCTCACGCTGCCATCAGCCGACACCGCATAATGCGGAGCGGCAAGGGCTTTGAGACTGTGGAAAAATACACGGACATTCAGGATATAGACCTGCCCGACGGCTGTGCCGTGCTTCTTGAATGTGCCTGCAATCTTATGGCAAACGAGATATTCTCAAAGGGCGAGAGATCCCCTGCGCAGAAGATAATAACAGGAATATCAAAGCTTTCAGGTCGTGCCGACCGCTTTATAATCGTTACAAATCAGGTGGGCGATGACGGCATCGAGTACCCTGATGAGACTATGGAATACATCAGGCAAATGGGTCTGCTGAATGCCGCAATAGCACAGGCGGCAGACGTTGTTATCGAGGCTGTTTACGGCGTGCCTGTGTATCTGAAAGGAGTTGCAAAATGAGATCGCTTATATCGGCATTTGCCATGTACTCACGTATCCCCATGCCGCCCATTGAGTGGAAAGAGGAAAACAGGCGGTATGCTTTGTGCTTTTTTCCGCTGATAGGTGCGGTCATCGGGACGGTAATGCTGGGCTGGCAATGGCTTTGTAACGTGCTTGGAGCAGGCGATATGCTTTTTGCAGTCGGCTGCACGGTCATACCCATAGCCATCACAGGCGGCATTCATCTGGACGGCTTCTGCGACGTAAGCGACGCAAAGGCTTCCTGCGCCGAAAAGGAAAAAGCTCTTGAAATAATGAAAGACTCCCGTGTGGGAGCCTTTGCGGTGATAGATCTGGCAATATATCTGCTTATCCAGACGGCACTTTTTGCGGAGCTTAGGAACACCTCTGCCATGCTGTGCGCAGCGCCGGTTTTCGTGCTCTCACGCTCTTTCAGCGGGCTTGCGGCAGTGACCCTTAAATGCGCAAAAAAAACGGGCACGCTCCAGGATTTCTCCCTGCCTGCCCATAAAAAGATAACTGTTACCGTGCTTTCATGCACGGCTGTGTTGTCCGCCGTTTTGATGGTGCTTGCCTCCCCTGCCGTGGGAATATCCGCCGCTGTGGGTGGGATACTGTCATTTGCATATTACCGCAGCTTTTCATACAAGCGCTTCGGCGGCATCACAGGCGACATTGAAGGCTGGTTTTTGCAGATATGCGAGCTTACATCTCTCGCATTCATCACAGCCGCCGTTAAGCTTGCTGCTTTTTTGACATAAAGCTTTTGAAATAAGACTGCTTGTCGATAATATCCCCTGCTATGCCAAGAATAGTACCTATTCCCAGTCCGTCAATGCGGCCGAGGCAGAAGAATGTAAGTCCTGCGGTGACGGCAAGGCAGGTAACATCAAAGCCTATCTTTATTTTGGGATAGGCTATTTTTGTTATATCCGCCAGCTCTCGGGGGAACAGGTCCGTAGGGACAATGGGCAGCTGACAGCGGTTTGACAGCGCTATTCCTATGCAGATAAGCACGTAGCTTATTATGAAATATACTATTCTCCACGCAAGAGAAGATGGCAGAACGTTTATCCACAGCTCATGAACGTCCAGCAGCTCGCTGAACACAAAGCCCACCGCAAAGCTGAACAGATACGAGGTGACGAACTTCTTTCGCATTATCATAAGGCTCAGTATGCCTGCTCCCGAATACAGCATAAGCACCACGCCGAAGCTGTTTATCAGCACAACAAGAGCCAGCGCAGCTTCACCTCTGAAAAGCTTTTTTCCGTTTGTTTCTATCATTTGGCATGATCTCTCCATAATAAATTCCGCATTATATTTTATACTAATCTTTAATCGTTCTATAGACAAAGCCGACAGATGAAATAAGACCAGTCTAGGAAAGCGACTGCAGGCGGGCTTGTCGCCCGGCAAGGGAGCTTGACGAAGAATGGGCTTATTTCAGCCGAGGATTTGTCTATAGGTTGATTGAGGATTAGTATTACTACCATGAAAAGAACAAAGCAAACAGATTTTTTTGATGATATCTTAACAAAACGGGGCTGCCGCATTTCTGCGACAGCCCTGAATTATTTATCGGATATTTTGTTATCTTATGGTAGGCGCCTTTTCCTGGCTTGCGCATCTTGCGGTAACAGGAGAGCTTGCCTTGCCGGCGTCATACTTTCTTGTGGAAGAGTTATAGACAACTGCTGCAACACGGAACTTGTAGTCCTTGTCGCCGATGATGCCTGTTACGGTGCACTTTGTGCCTTTAACGGTCTTGTAACGGACATACTTGCCCTTGGCTTCATCGTACATATAGATCCTGTAGCCATCAGCACCCTTGACCTTGCTCCATGAAAGGATTATCTTGTTGGTTCCGGACTTTGCCTTTACGTTCTTGGGCGCAGCAAGCTTTGCCTGAGAAGCAATGGTGTCGGTGGAAGTGGAGGTAGAGGGCTTGGAGCTTGGCTTGTTGGGCTTGTTTGCAGGCTTCATGGTTTCGTAGTTGGAGTCATTGTTATTGGCAGCATTTGCGGCAGCCTTTACATTAACGGTTATGGAAGCAGCTGCCGAGTAGGTAGTGTTGGTAACGGTAGCTGTGTAGGTGTTGTTGTAAAGCAGCTTGTTGATAGTTATAGTGTTCTTTGTGGTATCGGAGAGAGCCACAACGTTTCCTCTGCTGTCGGTAAGTCTTACACGGAAGGTATCCACATAAGCCTTGTTGGAGGAAGCCACGGGATTTGTCCACGTAAGGGTGATAGAGGAATTAGTGCAGGAAGCGGTAAGATTTTCGGGCTTGCCGTATGCTTCGTAGCTGCTCATATCAGGCTTTACGGTGAACATTGCTGTGGAATCCACAAAGGGAACCAGGTCGCCTTCGTTGATGTCGTTGCCGTAAATTCCGATAACGCTGAGAGTGTATCGGGTATCAAGCAGTCTGCCGTTTACATCGGCATTAAGAGGAAGCTGAGTGTAGGGAATTACGATAGAAGTTTCGCTTGCGTTTGCGTAGCTGGTAGAGATTATGTTGGCGTTTTCATCGCACACCTGAATGAGATAGTATGTGCAGGGTGTAACAGCCTTCCATGTAGCCTTTACGCAGCTGTTGTAGAGCTTGTAGCTGATGTTTGTGGCATAAGCGTAGGTATTATATGCAGCGCTTACCGAAGTGCCGAAGCCGAAATCAGCAGCGGGAACAGCAACGGCGGTTCCTGCCATCATAAGAGCTGCAAGCAGTGAAGCGGTGATCTTATAAGTATATTTCATAATAACCATCCTTTCGTCACGGATCATAGTGTGTTTATCCTGTACCTATATAATACCATATATTCGTGTGAATTTCAACTGTCCGAGGCGTTTTGTAATAATTTGGTGTTAATTTGTAAACAGAAAAGCGCCCCCTTTTTCAAGAGAACGCTTTCCATAATTTATACATTTGCGGAGCTGTCGGCATTTCCCTTTTCACGTTCCATGCGCTCTGCCGCAAGCTTGTTGGAGTTTTCTTCCAGTGACTGCCTGCTGGGCTTGTGAAGCTCATCATACTGCTTTACAAACTCCAGTGCGTCCTCCGCATTAAGTGGCTTGCTCATAAGGAAGCCCTGAATGTAGTCGCACTTCATCTCGCTGAGGATATTGTACTGCTCGATAGTCTCAACGCCCTCTACAACAGTTGCAATTCCAAGGTGCTTTACCATGTCGATGATAGAGCCTGTTATCTGATAATCCTTGTGCTTGCTGCATATCTCATCAACAAAGGACTTATCGACCTTCAGGCACTTGATTGGCATATCTTTAAGATATCCGAAGGAAGAATAGCCTGTTCCAAAATCATCAAGTGCAATGGCAATGCCCATATCTGCGATCTTCTGGATCACCTTGTCGTTGCCGTCCATGAAATCAACCAGACAGGTCTCGGTAAGCTCTACCTGGATATTTGCGGGATTGATGCCGAACACATCAATGGTTCTTGCCACCTTGTCCAGGAAGTCGCTCTTTTTGAGCTGAACTGCGGACACGTTTATGGACATGATAATGTCCTTGTTGTACTCGTTCATTTTCTTGAGATATCGGCAGGCAGTCTCGAATATCCATGTGCCTATCTCAACGATAGCGCCTGTTTCCTCAGCCACCTGTACAAAAGTAAAGGGAGGAACGAAGCCCAGCTCCTCGGATTCCCAGCGGATAAGCACCTCAAAGCCGTGGATATCGCCGTTCTGAACGGAAATGATGGGCTGGAAGTTAAGGAACATCTCGTTATTTGCCAGAGCGCTGTTGAGCTTCTGTGCGATAGTTGCTTTGCTGAGCACCTTCTGGTGGAGGGAAGCATTGTAATAAGCAGTTCTGCCCTTTCCTCTCTCCTTGGCACGGCTCATAGCGATATCAGCGTCACGCAGGAGCATATCTGCGTTGGTATCATCATCGGGATAAACGGAGATACCTACTGAGAACTGCGCATACATCTTGTCGTTGAGTATCTCGATAGGCTCCCTGAAAGCATATCTCAGGTTAGCCACCAGTTCGTCGATAATGCCGTAATCGTCGTTGAATTCAGTAAGGATAACAAACTCGTCGCCGCTGAATCTGAACACCCTGTTCACAACAGTCCTGAGCCTCTGACCGAATATTTTCAGGAACTCATCGCCCTGCCTGTGGCCAAGGGTCTCGGTGATCCACTTGAAGTTGTCGATATCAATGAAAAGAAGTGCAAAGCGCTTTCGGGACTCGTCCCTGCTCACTGCCAGATCATCGATATACTCGTACATCTTGTATCTGTTCTGGAGGCCTGTGGTGGGGTCAAGGTTTGTGTAATCGTCGATAACAGCGTTCTTGTCCTGCAATGTCTGCGCCAGATTATCAACAGACTTTGCAATAAGACCTATCTCATTTTCCGACTTGGAATTTATCCTGAAATTGTAGTTTCCTGCGGATATCTCGGCAATGGAGCTGGATATCTCGGGGATATCCTTTGCCTCGTGGCGGATAACGTTCAGCGTTGCGATAAGCTCTATCACGAAAAGGCAGGCAAGAATGATTATCTGCTGGAGATACATCTTGCTGAAATTGCCGTCAGCCACATGACCGTCAAAAACGATGACCGTGCGCCAGCCCATGAGGACGGTTCTGCTGAGAACGTAGCTTGTGGTGTTGCCGCTTCTGAAGCCCATGAGCGAGCCGCTTTCGTTGTTGGTTATAAGGCTCTTGAAATCAATGCTCCTGTCGGGGGAAATGGAAAGGAAGCCGTTGATATCCTGGGGCATACAAACGATATTGTTATCGCTGTCCAGCACAACAGCATATGCACCGTCAAAGAAAAGGCTGTTTTTGAGCTCTGCTGCAAGGTCAGCGGAAGATATCTCCGCTCCCACGCAGCCTGCGAACTCACCGTTGAAGTTTACGGGCTTTACAATAAGTATCTGGGAATCCTCTGAAAGGAAGCTTCCGTTTTCATCGGAAATGGTATATAAGTACGAATTCTGTGAAACAGCGCTTGCCGCATTTGAGAACCAGCCGTAATCCTCGGTATTTATCTTTGTCCTTACTCCAGAGCTTGAAACGGCAGAGCCGTCATTTGCGGAAACGCACCATATTACCTTTGAGCCGCTTGACGCAGCAAAAATGCCGTTTATGGAATCCACCGCATACTTTTCGCCGCTTTCATCGGGGGAAGCAAGGTATCTGCATATCTCATTGTCCCTTGCCATTATCTCCAGCGGCATATTGGCAGCCGTTATGAAATCGTTGAACTTGTTTGCCGCTGCGTCCGACGAGTTCATTATCTCACGGGTAACATCGGTGTTGATATTGCTCCTTGTGATGATAGAGGTCATACAGGCAAACAGCACTATGAATATAACATTAAAAACGAATATCAAGGCGATTATTCTCTTGATAAAGCTCTCCTTGAATGTGTTTTTCAGCTTTTTAAACATAATTAACCCCGTTTCATGTTCAGTTTTGCCGTTCTCCCGCAAAGGAATGCGGCTAAAAACAGCCTTGTATCATTGCGTTATTATTATAAAAAACACTTCTAAAACAAATTGCAACATATTATAACATATATGCCCGATTTTTTCAAGTTAAATTTCCTTAATTTTCAGAGCTGATATCAGACACATTTTCAGCCAGAGCTTTTTCATAGCTTTCCCTGAATTCTGCGGTAAGCCGCACAAAGCGCCTTGTGGCGGAAAAGCTGCCGTCGGGACATGGTGTGACCTTTATCCTTGCGGAATATTCGCCGTGCTCGCCGCATTCTGCGCAGTTTATGGCTATATTCTGCGCCGTGCGTATCCATTTGCCTGTTTTCATCAGCCGCCTGCAAACAGGGCAGCGGCAGGTCCTTATGCGCCTGCCGTACATGGCTTCTGAGGCGCTGCGGATATTCTGATAGGTGCGGAAATACTTCTCGTTCCTTATTCTTTCCGCTTCAGCAATCATGTCGTCATACTGGGTAAGATAGTCGGCAAAGCCCATTTTCAGCCCCACGCAGGCGGCATAATATGCGTCGTTCAGGGCATCGTGCGCCCTGAGATTCATTTCTATACCGTAATGCTCCACCGCCGACTGTAAGCTATGCTGCCTGCCGTCGCAGAGTATCCTGCGGGCAAATATGATCTGGAGGTCGCAGAACTTAGGGTGCGCTTTCATATCCATGCCGTGGACTGCAAGATTGGCTTCAAGAATTTTTTCGTCCTCGCCGCCCCATGTGAGGATTATGCAGTCCTCACCGCACCATTCAAGAAACTGCTCATATGCCAGCGTGAACTTTACGCCGTAGGTCATGGCGGCTGTTCCCAGCCCTGTCACCCTGCCCACAGCGTGGTTCATCTTCTTGTAATACCGTGGTATAACGCAGGAATAGAACTTATCGCTAAGCGTTGTTCCGTCAGCTGATTTTACGGCTCCTATGCGTATTATCTCGCCGTGGAGAGGCACGGTGCTCATTACGGTATTTGCCTTGCCGTTGGGCTGGTTCCACTCCATGTCAAGAAAAATGTAGTTCAAAATATCATATCCTTTCGCTGAGGGACAATGGCTGAGTTATTTTGCGCCGTTTATGCCGTCTGTCAGCCTGTGCTTCATGTGCATGAGCACGTCCTTTCGGGTAACGATGCCCGAAAACATTCCTCGGCTGTCGATAACGGGCACGAAGTTCTGCTCGATTATCCTGTTGAAGAGAATGTCCATATCCGCATCAATGGTCACAGCCTCAAAGCGGGTGTCGCTTACCAGGTCAGCAACCGTGTGACCGTTTGCGTCAGCGGCCTCAACACTGCCTGCGTCCAGCAGACGGTAAAGGAAATCACGTTCGCTGACTACTCCCAGGTACATTCCCTCCCTGTCGATAACGGGAACGGCGGTAAAGCCGTGAGCGATAAACTCTTTCAGGCCTTCCTTTGCGGAAAGGTCGCCGTATATATAAGCCACCATACTCTTGGGCTTTAAAAGCATTGCTGTATTCATAATGATTCTCCGTTTCTTACCCCGTGATTTTTAGAACCTGTCTTCATAAGAAATGTGTGCGGATTTTCGAGCATAATTTTGTTGCAGAGTAGGCAAAAATCCGCAGGCGGGCTTTCGCCCGGCAAGGATTTTTAACGCAGTCTGCGGCAAAATTTGCCGAAAAGACGTGCGCATATGCTTGTGAAGACGGGTTCTTAGATGTCCTATTATCATATCTCGCTGTAGCCGTAAAGGGATATCTTCTCAAAGCCGTCCAGCAGAGTGTCAAGGTGGTCAAAGGCAAGACTCGTTCCCCTTGCCACACATCTCAGCGGGTCATCGGCGGCATATGTGTGTATCTTTGTCTCGCTTTCGATGAGCTTGTCCAGCCCGCCTATCAAGGCACCTCCGCCTGTAAGGATTATTCCGCCTGAATGTATATCTCCCGCAAGCTCGGGAGGAGTCTGCTCCAGAACGCCTTTTATGGCATCCACAAGCTCGTCCGCTATGTCGATTATCGCCTTGTATATGTCATAATCATTGAGCTTCAGCCTTGCGGGAAGCCCTGTTACAAGGTTCCTGCCCTTAACGTCCATCTCCCTGCTGCCGTCGGGGGAAAACACATTTGCCAGCGTTATCTTTGCATTTTCCGCCGTGCGCTCTCCGATAAGGATACGGTACTTGTTCTGCACGTATTTGATGATGGCAGCGTCTATCTTGTTGCCCGCAAGCTTTACGGAATTCTTGGCAACTATGCCGTTCATGGAAAGCACGGCGATATCGGTAGTTCCGCCGCCGATATCCACTACCATTCGTCCCCTTGCTTCCGAGATATCCGCACCTGCGCCCATAAGTGCCGCCACAGGCTCCTCGATAAGATATACCTTCTGCGCTCCCGCCTGACGGGCAGCTTCTATGACCGCCCTGCTCTCAACATCGGTGATAAGTGAGGGCACACACATAACTATGCGTGGCATGAGCATCTGCCTGCCTGTAACACGGCGGATACACTCACGGACAAGCGTTTCGGTCATGTCATAGTCGGAGATAACGCCGTCGCACAAAGGGCGGATAACGGCAATATAATCGGGAGCCTTGCCTATCATCTTATAGGCTTCCGTTCCCACCGCCATAATGTCCTCTGTCTTTTTATTGTACGCCACCACGGCAGGCTCGTAGAAAACCACGCCCTTGCCCCTGATGCTTATCATAATGTTGGCAGTGCCAAGATCTATTCCAATATCCATATGACCGACCATCTTTCAAATAATTTAGCAATGATATCACCAGCGCCATTCGGACATCATTTTCGCAAGCTTTGACTTTTCTCCGCCGCTCTTTCGCTTGAGCGCCTCGCCCGATACTCCCGCAGCGGTAAGGATAACGCCTGCCGCCAGAAGATATATCCACCATGTCCTGCTGTTCCACAGCCTTGCCGTAAGGAAAAGTGCCTCCACAACAGCGGAGACCGCAGCCAGCGCAAACCACCTTTTCTGCCGCAGTGCAAAGGAGATAAAAAGTATCAGCACTATTGCCGCTCCGAGTATCACTGCGTCAGCCGCATAACCCGACTTCATCGCAGCGACGAACAGCACGATCACGCATATCACCGCATCTGCAAAGGAGACCAGGTCTGCCACGTCGCTGCCCTTGTAAATAAGCCTGATAAGCACTGCAAACGCCGCCGCAGGAATAATGTTCCACTCTGTCACAATTATCTCGGGAAGAGTGAGCACAGGCTGCGTCCACCAGAAGGGCATTATGACCAGTGCCGCCAGCGTAAGGAAAAGCTTATTGACGGAAGCAGAGTTTTCTTTCCTTACAAGGTTCAGCAGTATAAGCCCCACCATTCCTATGCCGAGCCATACGGCGTATTGTCCGCCGTCGCTCAGAAGAACTATCAGCTCGACCGCTGCGGTCATGGAAAAGAAGTCAAAGGACTTACCGTTCCACAGCTTTTTTCTGAAAACGATCCTGCCGATAACAGAAGCGATGACCGCACCTATGAGAACATATATCCACGGCATTTCGCTATAGCTTGTGTTCATATCGCTGAAATACGAGTAGGTGAGGAAGTACCATGCCAGCATATCTATTGCCGCAAAAGCGGAATTTTTCCGCATAACAGCCGCCCCGCAGCCGAAAAGCATCAACAGCACTCCGCAGGGATAAAGCAGGCGGTCGCCCTCGCAGCCCTCATACATCAGCAGCACCGAATAAAGGGGCATGGCAGCCGCAAGGAAGCTTCCCCCACAGCTGTCAGCGGCAGAAAGGAAAGTGCTTTCGCCGAAAGCGCTTTCACCGTTTTTGGGGAAAATATACACGCCGAACATAAGTATCATCAGCACCGCCGCAGCAATATAAGCGGCAGTACCGCCGTTTGTTCTGCCAAGCTCATAGCCCAGCGCACATATCATAAACAGGGCAAAAAAGCCGTAGGCGCCCGAATATTTTCTTTTCACATCATAAGCCCAGCCGATGACCGCATATACCGTCACCGCTGCCGCCGCTGCAATTATCGGTTTATGCGCCGCAAAGGGATAAAGCAGGCATATCACGGGTATCCCCAGAGAAAATGCCTTTGAAAACCGCCTGAGTGGCTTTATCAGCACCGCTGCGCAGGCAGCAATGCAGTAGATAACAGCCGTTACAGCGTAAGCGTCATAATATCTGAACTCGCCCAGCACCTTGAACGGGTCATAGGCATATATGGGGTACGCCAGCGCCAGAAAAGCTATTGGAAGCATTACGGAAGCCTTTCCGCCATTTCTGCCGCCAATGACCGCCGCAGCCGCTGTCATGAGCCACATGACAAATATCACCGCCGCACTGTATCGGCTGATATTCACGGCAAACATACAGATAAGCTCCGCCGCAAACACGGCTATACCAAGGTTATTGACATAAAAATACTTTTTGAGCGGCGAAAGCTCCGATAACGCATAATAAGCCAGCATAAGTGCGCCGAGAACGCAGAAAGCCGCTCCGTAAGGGGTTAATGTATGCACAAATGAAGCTGTTTCATACGCCAGCCAGCCGAATGTCACTGCCGACTGTACCCTTGCATATCCGCCGTTTCTCACGTTCACAAAGGCGGACTGCGCAAACATGACCGCCGCAGATATGAGCATGGTAAGCTCAAAGCCATTAAATCCGCCGCCTATTATCTCACAAAGCACCGCACCGATGATGATGATTGTTGATATTACCCTTGAAAAGCCACTCAGCACTGCCCGCACATCTTCGCTGAAAAAGTTCATCATGCAAAGCATGGTAATTGCCGCTATTACCGCAGAAGCGCATATTATCCAGCCGTCCGCCGATGAGGGGGAAATTCCCCTTATCACGCCTGCCAGCAGATACACGCCAAAGGCAACCACCCCTGCGGAGGGCTGCCGTGACCTTGCCGCTCCCGCCATGAAAGATGCGGAGATAAGCACCGCAGGAAGCAGGAACCACAGGCTTCCGTCAGATATTATAAGCGAAACAGCCGCAAGAGACCATGTGCAAACGGTGGTAAAAAAGTGAAATTCCTCACCCACTGCGCCCATGTGACATTTTATCTGCGGCTCAAACAAGGTCATGGCAAGCAGGACTATGCCTGCAAGTACAGCTGCAAAGTCTGCGTATTCCCTGAACTGTATCATCAACGCCACAAAGGCTGCGCTGAGAGAAGCATATGCTATCCTTGAAAAGGACGTACTTTTATAAATATGTGTGCCCACGAAAAAGCAGCCCGAAAGCAGCAGGAACATGGTCATAAAGACCAGTGCGCAGCCTCCGCCGAAAAATGAGAACCATCTGCCGAAAACGCCCAGCATTCCCCCTGCCGCCGCAGCCGCAGGCAGAAGCACGCTTCCCAGCACGAAAAACACCTTTCCCGCTGCTTCAAGCTTCAGCTTTCTTGCCGCAATAAGGTGCATGGCAAAAAACACAGCCGAAAAGCTTATAAGCACCGCCGATTTAAAGAAATTATTCAGATTTCCCCATGCGGCAGCCGCAAAAACAAAGCCTGCCAGCGTGATGAACATTGCACCCAGAACCATTATAACAACGGAAGCATTGGTGCCGTTCTTGGGAGTCTCGGCATGGCTTTCGTGAGGTATATATGGCTGAGCCATTTCTTCATGCACAGGCGCTTGTGGGACGGCATACATATTTGCATATGTATTTTCGGATTTATTTTCATTTTCCGACTTTGAATGATTTGAAGTATTCAAAGAAGATTTCTCGCCCTGAGGAACTGCCGGCTTTTCAGGCCCATGTATATCCTGCTTATGAGAAACATCACTGTGAATGCCCTCCTGCCTGTCGGAAAGCTGCTTTCTGAGCCTTTTAAGCTCGGAAGCCTGACAGATGCAGACCACTCCCAGTATCAGCGGCGAAATGAGCCATATAAGTATGAATAAAACCAATATCTCCATATAATACCGTCCTTTGTGCCATGCCGAAAAAATGTCCTTATTTAATGCAGTACCTTAAAATATTATAACCTTTAGAACGGCTCATGTCAATAGCGTAGTGAAGCGGCGAGCCTATTTGCGGGGAAAAATATAAGGTCGGCGCAGCTGTCTTTTCTAACGGGCATAGTATCATTTACCTGCCACACCTAAAGGCGTTGACAAGGCTGCTTTTTTAGGCTGTTCACTAAAGCTTCACTGTCCCTGATATCTGATGCGTGCGGTGGCAATATAACCCAAAAATCCCCTTTGCCGCAGGAAAATTGCCTGCGGCAAAGGGGATTTCGCAATTATGTCATTCCTTGACTGATCCGTTTACAAGTCCGGCATATATCTGCTTCTGCAATGCAAGGAAGATCACAAGTGCAGGGATTATGCAGATAACGATGCCTGCGAAGATTATCTCCCACTTTGCGCCGTAGGGGCCCATGAAGCGGTACAGAGACGTGGACACAACGGAAAGATTTTCGGAGGGCATATAAAGCTGGGGAGTGTAGAAGTCATTGTATATCGAGATGACCTTGATGATGAGCACTGTTGCGATAGCGGGTTTAAGAAGGGGAAGAATTATTTTGAAGAAAACTGTGAAGTAGTTGGCGCCGTCAATGATAGCACTTTCGTCCAGCGAATAGGAGATGTTGTTAAGGAACTGAATGAAAATGTATATTGAGATGATGTCTGTACCAATGTAAAGGATAATGGGTGCAGCCATTGTTCCCACAAGGTGGAAGGAGTTCATGATGCGGTAAACCGTTACCTGCATGGAGATAGCGGGGAAAAGAGTCGCCAGCAGGAATGCGGTTTTGAGCACCTTTCCGAAAAGTGTATGGAAGCGCTGGAGCACGTATGCTGTCATTGTACCTGTGATGATAGTACCTGTGCAGGAGATCATAATGATGATAGCTGTGTTTTTAAGTCCAAGCAGGACCTTTCCGTCGATAAAAGCTGTCTTGTAGTTATTCCACTCGACCTTTGTGGGGAGGGCAAATACATTGGAGGAAAGGAACTCCGTATTGCTTTTGAGCGAGCCTAAGAATACTACTATAAGAGGGATAAAGACTATCAGGCAGGCAAATACCAGAACTGCGTATTTAAGGAATTTGAACAGTCCTGCAACAAATTTGCCGTTGGAATATGTTTCCTTGGAGGATACTGCGTTTGTACTCATTTACTTATCCTCCTTGAAAACAAGCTTCTGGATTATTGTTACCACCACGATTATCAGGAACAACACTACAGCCATCGCCGAGGCAAGTCCGACCTTGTGGAACTTGAATGCCGTCTCTGTTGTCTGGATAACGAAGGTGCTTGAACCAAAACGTCCGCCTGTGATGATGAAAGGTATTTCGTACACGCTGATGGCACCCTTTACAGCCAGTATCATTTGCAGCAGGATAATGGGTCTGATGCTGGGCGCAATGATGTACCTGAATACCTGGAAACGGTTTGCACCGTCAAGCTCTGCCGCTTCATATATGTCGGGAGATACGGACTGGATAGCGCCTATGAACATTACAAGGTCAAATCCGATGTATCGCCAGATGGATACGAATACCAGGCAGATGTTTACAAGTCCCTCAGTGGAGAGAAATTTTACGGGGTCTCCGCCGAAGAGGGTGATTATTGAGTTGAGTGTTCCGTCGGTGTTTGTTACGCCGTCGCCCTTCTGGAAAAATCTGCGGAAAATAAGAGCGACCGCAACGGTGTTTATCATGTAGGGGAAGAAAAGCACTCCCTTGAAGAAGTTGGAGAAACGTATCTTCGAGCAGAGGATAGTTGCAAGGAACAGCGCCAGACCCAGCTGGATAAACGAACCTACAAGATAGTAGATGCTGTTCTTGAATGCGTCGAAATATTCAGGGGTACTGAAAACCGTTTTATAGTTCTTAAGTCCCACGTTCTGAACATTTACGCCGAATTCATCACGCTGTTCAAAGCTGAACTTTATCATTTCTGCGGCGGGAATGTATGTGAAAACAATCAAAAGAACAGTAGGTATCAGCAGAAAAAGGCAAACTGTCACCATTTTTTCGATGTAAGATCTGCTGAGCCTGCCGTTCTTAACACGTACCTGATCCATTGGTCAGCCCTCATTCTTTACAGAGTTTTGCTCGGAGCGGTAAACCTGCGCATGGCTTGTGGGTCCTGATACAAATGTATCGCCATGCGCCGTTTACTGCGTAAGGAGAAAAGATTCCGGTTTTACCCGGAGGCATATGAAAAAAATCAAATTGGAGAAAATGCCAGTATTAAGTTCCCTTGTGTGCAGCCCGCATATCGCATATGCGAGCCGCACGGGGATCTATGAATGGAAAGCTATTAGCCGAGGATCTCGTCTCTTGTCTTGTCCCAAGCAGCGTTTACGTCAGCGCAGATCTTGTCATAGGAATCTCTGCCCTCGCCCTTGAATGCTGCCTCAGCCATTCTGAACTTGTAGTTGGTGGAAGCGTCACCCCAAGGATCTACCTCGGAAGCCTTTGCGATCTCGTCCCACTTGCCCATGAGGTTCTCGGGAGCAGCGGTCTCAACGAACAGCTGTACGCCAAGCTCATCGAAGGAAGCAAGTGTCTCAGGCATTGCAGCGCCCTTAAGACCGGAGATCTCGCCCTCGTTCTGTGCAAATCCGGAATCGGTGCAGAACCATGTAGCGTATGCCATAGCAGCGTCTATGTTGGAGGAGTTCTTGTTAACGCTCATCATGTAGTCGTTCTGGGAAACGGAGTAGATCTGTCCGTCAACGCTGTTGGGGAAAGGCATATATCCAACATCTGCGGGATCAGCGCCTACCTGCTCAGCAGCTTCCTGGAACTGGCTGATAGCCCATGAACCGAGAACCATTGTGCCGATCTTGCCCTGAGCGAATGCAGGCTTGCAGCCTTCCCAGTCAGTGGTCATAGGATCTTCTTCGTGGAGCTTGGGATCAGCGTAGATGTCAAAGAGTGTGCCGTAAACTGCATCATAGGGGCTGCCCTTGGAGAAAAGCTCTTCCTTGTTTGTAAGGAGGTCGATGTTGTAGGAGGGATTTCCGGAAGCGCCTACTACCAGTGACTGCCACTGGGTAATGCACCAGCTTGCATTGTAGTTTGTATAGTAAGGAATAGCGTCGGTGTTTTCAGCGATCTTGCCGAGGCACTGAACGAATTCCTCTGTTGTCTTGGGAAGTTCGGTGATTCCTGCGTCTGCCCAGACCTTCTTGTTGTAAAGAACGCCGGATGCTGTACCGCCTGTAGGAAGCGCATATACGCTTCCGTCAACGCTGTAGTTTTCCAGCCAGTAGTACTTCTGGGAAAGGTCATCGTAGGAACCGAAGGAAGCGAAGAAGTTGGGGAGATCAGCCTGCTTGAGTGCCTGAGGAGTCATAAGTACGTCGCCGTAGTTGTCGGACTGCATCATTGTTGCAATGTCGTCAGCGTAGTTGGTGAAGGACTGATACTCAACTGTTACGTTAGGATAAAGAGCGTTGAAGCCCTCGGTAAGCTTTGCCATTGTGCCGTCCTGGTCACGGTCGGTACGGTGGTGAAGAACCTTGATTGTGCCGGAGATCTCGGAGTTGCCCTCAGCTGCCTGTGTGTCAGCCTGAGTGTCATCGGAAGCGCCGTTTGCAGCAGCAGTGGTCTCAGCGGAATTAGCTGCGGTAGTGGTTGTGTCACCTGTAGATGCGTTGTCGCCGCAGGCGGTGAAGAATGTGCCTGCCATCATTACAGCTGCACAAGCAGCAGCTGCTCTCTTGAATTTCATATTCATTGTAAAACCTCCTAATAAAATTAACAGTGCCGTAGGTGTTTGCGATGTCTTAATTATAGCAATATGAACATATATGTCAAGACTAAAAGGCAAGAAGCGGCGTTTTTACCAACCTGATTTTGTTAACATATTGCATATTCCACAACCTTGACTTATTTTTAGCTGATTACAGTATAATATGCACATCATTTCGGTTCCATATTGTGGAAACTGCACACTATTTCACCGCTTCGAGAAATCGTTTTCACCTTTTCATCACATTCGCTAAATCGTTTCAGAGACATTTGTATAACCATTTATTCATAATAAGTTTAATATGTCAAGTTAAGTTAATCTGTATATCGTGTTAATAAAAACGTTTAGGCTTGTTTTGTTAACTTTATTTTCTTTGATTTTTTATCGTCAAAACGGGTTGAAATCAGGTTAAAAATATGATATTATAGTAATATGAAATACCAGGAAGGTGGTCACTGAAATGAGCAAAAGCGTAACCATGCGTGACATTGCAGATAAGCTGGAAATAAGCGTCGCCGCCGTATCAAAAGCATTGACAGGCAAAAGCGGCGTCAGCGCAGAGCTTAGAAGCAAGGTAAAGCGCACTGCCGATGAAATGGGCTACAAATTTGACGTAGAGACAAAAAAGAAATCCTCCCGCAGCAGCAACATCGGCATCATCGTGGCGGAAAGATTTATTTCTGACAATTCATTCTATTTCAAATTCATTCACGGCATATCAAAAGCACTCCAGCAGCACGGAAACTACGCCCTTTTCCATACTCTTACGGCCAAAAATGAGGAGAACGTTATCCTCCCCGATATATTTTTTCATCAGCGTGTTGACGGGATAATCGTGCTGGGTCAGATATCCGCAGCATATATCCGTGCGGTCACTGATACGAAGATACCCGTGGTGTTCCTTGATTTCTATGACGAGCTTACATCGGGCAGCTGTATCGTCTGCGACAGCTTTTACGCAAGCTACGAAATGACCAACCACCTTATACATAACGGTCACAAGAACATTGCATTTGTGGGGAATATCCACACCACCAGCAGTATTCAGGACAGATATCTGGGATATGTAAAGTCGCTTATAGAGCATGATCTTCCACTGAGGGACTATTTCCTTATAAGCGACCGTGACACAGCCACAGGAAAGATGATGCCGATATCATTGCCGCTGATAATGCCCACAGCCTTTGTGTGCAACTGTGACGAGACCGCCTGCCACCTTATCACACAGCTGAAAGAAAGCGGATACAGGGTTCCCGAGGATATATCAGTCACGGGGTTTGATAACTCGGTTTACAGCAGCATAAGCGTTCCGAACATAACCACCATAGAAGTAAATACCGCACAGATGGCGAATGTCGCAGTGGAGGCATTGCTTGAAAAGATAGACTCGCCCTCATTTTCCATAGGAATGATACAGATCAAGGGAAAGATAATTTTCAAGGACTCGGTAATGTCGCTGAATTATTGATAAGACAGCAATAAGCCAAGAGGCAAAACAGCAAAATAAAAAAATCAGCACAAATAAAATCAAGGCAAAGGTGTTATTTTTACCGAAAGGCTTGCAGTGGGATCGGCTAAATTATTGGTTGTCTATTGACTTAATCATTCTTGCCGATAACATCACCTATAAAAAAATGCCGCAGAAAGCTCTGCGGCATTTGTGTTATTACTGATAAAATCAGTTGTTGATGAGCTTGTCCTCACCGTTCCAGCTGTAAAGCTTACGGATCTCCTCACCGATCTTCTCGGAGGGGTGCTCAGCGTGAAGCTTACGCATAGCCTTGAAGTGAACCTGTCTGCCTGCGGGAGACATATCGAGGAGGAATTCCTTTGCGAAGGTACCGTCCTGGATATCGGAAAGGATCTTCTTCATGGTCTTCTTGGTCTCTTCTGTTACGAGCTTGGGACCAGTTACATAGTCGCCGTACTCAGCAGTGTTGGAGATGGAGTATCTCATACCTGCAAAACCGGACTGATAGATAAGGTCAACGATGAGCTTCATCTCGTGGATGCACTCAAAGTAAGCGTTTCTGGGATCGTAGCCGGCCTCAACGAGGGTCTCGAAGCCTGCCTGCATAAGAGCGCAAACGCCGCCGCAGAGAACAGCCTGCTCACCGAAGAGGTCAGTCTCGGTCTCAGTTCTGAATGTAGTCTCGAGAACGCCTGCTCTTGCGCCGCCGATACCGAGAGCGTATGCAAGACCGATATCCTGAGCGTCGCCTGTAGCGTCCTGCTCAACAGCGATAAGGCAGGGAACACCCTTGCCTGCCTGGTACTCACTTCTTACAGTGTGTCCGGGGCCCTTGGGAGCGATCATGATAACGTTAACGTCCTTGGGGGGAACGATGCAGCCGAAGTGAATGTTGAAGCCGTGTGCAAAAGCAAGTGTCTTGCCTGCAGTCATATAAGGAGCGATGTCGCTCTTATAAACATCAGCCTGCTTCTCATCGGGGATAAGGATCATAACGATGTCGGCAACCTTAGCAGCCTCGCTTACGGAAAGTACCTTAAGTCCCTGAGCCTCAGCCTTAGCCTTGCTCTTGGAGCCTTCGTAAAGACCTACAACAACGTTTACGCCGCTGTCCTTGAGGTTAAGGGCATGAGCATGTCCCTGAGAGCCGTAACCAATGATAGCAACGGTCTTGCCGTCGAGTCTGCCCAGGTCACAGTCAGACTGATAGAAAATCTTATTAGCCATTTTAAAATTCCTCCTATAGAAATAATGGATATATAAGTATATATTTCAAAGCGCAATGCTTCAAAAACGTGATTACTTGATGGTAACGCTGCCCTTCTGGATAGCGATAACACCTGTACGGACGATCTCCTTGATGCCGTAGCCTGCGATAAGGTCGTGCATTCTCTTGAGATGAACGGGAGAGTCGGAGATCTCAATGGTAAGGGTATTTGCGGTCATATCAACTATTCTTGCGCCCATTATCTCGCAGATAGTGAGTATCTCGCCTCTCTGAGCGGGAGTTGCGCAGACCTTGATGAGCTGAAGCTCTCTTGCAAGAAGCTCCTCAGGCTCAAGAGTGCGTACCTTGATGGTATCAACAAGCTTGTTGAGCTGCTTTTCAAGCTGCTGAGCTGTATGCTCGTCGCCGTCGGCAACGATGGTGATTCTGGAAACCTCGGGATCATCGGTAACACCCACTGCAAGGCTGTCGATATTGAAGCCTCTGCGTGAGAAAAGTCCCGAAACGCGTGAAAGCACGCCTGCATGGTTTTCAACGAGAATGGAAATTGTATGCTTCATATGCACGGACACCTTTCTGATCTATCAAAAATTAAAGTGTGGATTCAAGCTTATAGACATTGCATTCAAGGAGATAGGGCTTGTCGGAATTAACCAGCTTGTCTATCTTCTCCTCAGCCTCTGCCATGGTAACAACTCTGTCAGCCTCAATGCCGTAGGAACGGGCAAGAGCCACAAAATCGGGGCTTCCGTCCAGATGAACGGCTATCTGATGATCTTCATAGTTCTTGGTCTGAAGCTCTCTTACCATTCCGAGGCGGTTGTTTCTCATGATGATCATCTTAACTGCAATGCCCTCCTGCATGATGGTAGCAAGCTCCATCATCTGCATCTGGAACGAGCCGTCGCCGCAGACAACCACAACCTCACGATCGGGAGCTGCCATTTTTGCGCCCACTCCGCAGGGAACTGAGTAGCCCATGGTTCCCATGCCGCCTGTGGTAAGGAAACGTCCGCCCTCCTTGATTGCAAAGTTGTTGCAGCACCAGATCTGGTTCTGACCAACATCGGCAACGCAGACTGTGTTTGCGGGAAGCTTGTCCGAAAGCTTTCTGAGGAACATTTTGGGGTTGATGTAGCCGTTTGTCTCCTCATTTTCGGGAACAGCATTCTTTATCTCCGCCAGTTCTTCCAGCCAGCTGTCACGCCTGCATGGGGTTATCATCTCGGTAAGCTCGGAAAGGATAGCCTTGCAGTCGCCTACCAGAGGGATATCAACGGGGATATTCTTGCCTATCTCGGCAGGGTCTATATCAATATGGATTATTTTCTTGTTTTCGGCAAGGAATGTGGGGGATTTTACTGCTCTGTCGCCCACTCTTGCGCCTATGAGTATCATGGTATCGCACTCGTTGACCGCACGGTTTGCGGACTTTACTCCGTGCATACCCAGCATTCCCAGATAAAGGGGGTGATCTGTGGGGAAGAGGCTGAGGCCCATCATTGTTGAAACCGCAGGTATCTGTGCCTTTTCGGCAAAGGCTGCAAGCTCATGCTCCGCACCTGCAAGGAAAACTCCTCCGCCTGCGCAGATAAGGGGTCTTTCAGCGCCCTCAATAGCCTCGCACAGCTTTTTTATCTGCATGGGGTTGCCCTTTACGGTGGGCTTGTAGGTGCGCATCTTTACGGTCTCGGGATATGTAAAATCAATAAGAGTGTTCTGAACGTCCACGGGGACATCTATAAGAACGGGGCCCTTTCTGCCTGTGCCTGCGAGGTGGAACGCTTCCTTGAAAATCCTGGGAAGCTCGGCAGCGTCCTTTATGAGATAGCTGTACTTTACAAAAGGCTCCGCAGCACCTGTGATATCCACTTCCTGGAAAACATCGCAGCCTATCTGGTCTGTGGAGACCTGACCTGTGATGCAGATAAGTGGGATACTGTCGGCATAAGCGGTAGCTATGGCAGTAAGCAGGTTCGTAGCGCCCGGTCCCGATGTGGCTATGCAGACAGCAGGCTTGTTGGTTATCCTTGCATATCCGCTTGCCGCATGGCCTGCGTTGGCTTCATGGCGCACCAGAACGTGCTTTATATCCGAGCGGTAAAGCTCGTCATAAAAAGGACAAATGGCAGCTCCGGGGTAGCCGAAGACGACCTTGATACCCTCCATTTCAAGACATTTAACCATTGCCTGAGCAGCACGTATCATTCCTTTTCACGACCTTTCAAAATTTTAATAAATTACTATCCTAAAGCGAACATGGGTATAACACCGCTTTACAGTTCGCATATAGGTATATTATATTACAAACCTCTTTTTTCGTCAAGCAGTTATTGAAATAAAATTTTCCAAACGCTGAATTTAACCTTTTGTTCACATTACCGTGCTAAAATATGATATAATTGATATCAAGGATTTTTGAATTACAAAGGACGTGACATTATGCCCAACAATTCTTTTGAACACAAGCCTGCCGTAAGGGAGGTACTTACCGCCTGCGGCTTTGACTCACTGCACAACGAAAAGGAAGCCATGGCTGAGCTTATAATAAAGGTCTCCTGCGCATATAAGGTGTGGGATTTTGACCTATCAAGCGCTGCCAACACGATATTAAAATACAACGGACTTATAGTTGACGCAGCACAGGCAATACGCAAGAGCATGAAGGAATATGATTTTCACGGCGGATTTCACTTCTCCCTGGAGCATATGCTGAACGAGCAGGATAACCTTCACGATGAATTTGTGCTGCTGAGAAGATATTCCGAGAAAAACCTCTTCCCCGTGGGAAACGCATTTTCGGAAATAATGTCCCTTGATGAGCAGGGAAAGGTGTATGCAGGCGAAAAATGCCTTGCCGACAGCTTTGAGATATTCATGGACAAGCTCATAGGTGACGCTTACAAGGATATTTAAGAGGATACCGAGTTGAAAAAAATATTATCAGCATTTACGGCAGCCCTGATGCTGCTTCTGTGCTCATGCACAGCCATAAGTGAGAATGAAGATGCCCTGCCAGCCGCAGCCACCGTGGCAGAGCCGCAGCCCTACCCTGTGGAAGCGGGGAACCTTATCTTCAATTCTTCCCCCGTGACGGTAGGCTCCCTCTCCCCTGCCGTGACCGAAATGATATATGAGCTGGGCTACGGCGACAGGCTCATATGCCGCAGCAGCTACTGCGATACTCCCGAAGAGGTCTTGTCTCTTCCCGAAACTGGAAGCGCCGCAAACCCAGATATCGAAAAGATAATCTCATATGCTCCCGAGCTGCTTATCACCCAAAGCCCTATCGCAAACAAGGACACCGTGCGCCTAAGTGAAGCGGGGATATCTCTGCTGACACTGCCCGCACCATCATCGCTTGAAGAGCTGTATGATAATTACGCCGCCCTTGCGGACATATTTGCGGGAAGCATTGAGGGTAATTCTCTGGCGGAAAATACCCTTGCGGATATGAAATCTGCGGTAAATGAAGCCAAAAACTCCTGCGAAAGCATTGTTTTTATCATGAATATAGACGGCGACGAGATAACCGCAGGCACAGGCGACAGCTTTGCAGGCGACCTTTTCTCCGTTTTCGGCAGGAACATAGCGGAAAACGACACGGACTATACCATCACTGCCGAGGAGCTTATCAAGGCTGACCCACAGTATATTTTCCTTGCCCGTCCCCTTTCCGCATCTGATTTTGACAGCGAGCTGGCAGAACAGCTCTCCGCATTTTCCGAAGATCACGTTTTCTCCATAGACGCTTCCCTCACCGAACGTCCCACCGCAAGGCTGGCGGAAACTATCCGCTCCGTATCGGAGGTCATGACCGGCACAAATGCGGAGACCACCGAATTTACAGGCGGATATGCGGAAATACACGAAACCTCCGGGCAGTGATAATATGAACCGAAAGTTAATTCAACTTATCTGCAAATTGCACAAACATCAATATAAAGTGCCACGTGAAATTATGCAGCATTTTCACGTGGCACTCTTTTATATTTTTCATAGGCAAATACTATCATATGAACATATCACAATATGGCGATGATTACAGCAGAGTGATTTGGCATATATTCACAAAAGATAGTAAATATGTATTTTTTTCATCGTGTTTGATTATTTTCCCCACGGGCGTTATTATGGTCTCACCACAACAGATACGGTCCAAGGAGGAAATGATATGAAAAACGAAAGATACGAGCTTAATAAGAACCTTGCCCAGATGCTCAAGGGCGGAGTTATAATGGACGTTACCACTCCCGAGCAGGCAAAGATCGCCGAGGCAGCAGGTGCCTGCGCAGTTATGGCGCTGGAAAGAATACCTGCCGATATCCGTGCAGCAGGCGGCGTTTCCAGAATGAGCGACCCCAAGATGATAAAGGGCATTCAGGAAGCTGTTTCTATCCCCGTAATGGCAAAATGCCGTATCGGTCATTTTGCTGAGGCTCAGATACTCCAGGCCATTGAAATAGACTACATCGACGAGAGCGAAGTTCTCTCCCCCGCCGATGACAAGTACCACATCGACAAGACCGCCTTTGACGTTCCCTTCGTATGCGGCGCAAAGGACTTGGGCGAGGCTCTCCGCAGGATCAACGAGGGCGCTTCCATGATAAGGACTAAGGGCGAACCCGGCACAGGCGACGTTGTTCAGGCTGTACGCCACATGAGAATGATGCAGAGCGAGATAAGACGTCTTGTCTCCATGAGTGCCGACGAGCTTTTCGACGCTGCAAAGGAGCTGCGTGTTCCCTATGACCTGGTGCTGTACGTTCACGAGAACGGCAAGCTGCCCGTAGTAAACTTCGCAGCAGGCGGCGTTGCAACTCCCGCAGACGCTTCCCTTATGATGCAGCTGGGCGCAGAGGGCGTGTTCGTGGGAAGCGGTATCTTCAAGTCGGGCAATCCCGAAAAGCGTGCCGCAGCTATCGTAAAGGCTGTTACCAACTACACCGATGCAAAGCTTATCGCTGAGCTTTCCGAAGACCTCGGCGAGGCAATGGTAGGCATCAACGAGCAGGAAATAGAGCTGCTCATGGCAGAAAGAGGAAAGTAATATGAATATCGGCGTTCTTGCTTTGCAGGGAGCATTCATAGAGCATGAAAAAATGCTGTCAAAGCTTGGCGTGCAGTCTTTTGAGATACGTCAGAAAAGCGATATACAAAAGAGCATGGACGGCATCATAATCCCGGGCGGCGAAAGCACCGTTATGGGCAAGCTGCTCCGTGAGCTTGATATATATGACGAGCTTAAAGCTATGATAACAAAGGGTCTGCCCGTTTTCGGCACCTGCGCAGGTCTTATCCTCCTTGCCAAAAAGATAGACGGCGAGGAGCCTCATCTGGCGGTAATGGATATCGAAGCAAAGCGCAACGCCTATGGCAGGCAGCTGGGCAGCTTTGCGGCAAAGGGCGACTTTGCCGGCAGAGAGATACCCATGGTATTTATCCGTGCCCCATATATCCCCGAGGTTTACGGTGAAACAAAGGTGCTTTCCGTCACAGACGGCAAGATAACCGCCGCAAGGGACAGAAATATGCTTGCCTGCGCATTCCACCCCGAGCTTTCGGAGGATACAACAGTGCATGAGTATTTCCTTGATATGATACGCTCAGCAAATGTTAAATAAATGTAACATACGCAGTTTGTAACAAATATACAATATCAGCTCATATCCCCACCCGTAAAATGTGCATCATTTTTATAAAGTGGGATATGGGCTGATTTTCCCCTTTATTCAATGTATATATCTGCCAATTTAGGCAGATGATATGATAATAAGATATATCATAATGCACAAAAGCGCCATAATATGCATTTTTTGTGTACAGCTTGCATAAGCCGCAAAAATGGGTATTATATCATATATAACATATAGGAATATATGATATGAGTATATGGATATGATCCAAGGGGGAATTACCAATGGCAACAACAGTAAAAAACAAACGTCTTTATTCCATCGTTACCGTAGGTCTTATGGCGGCGCTGGTTTATGTAGGCAACTATCTCCAGATAAAAATACCTAACGGCGGTCTGGTAACAAGAATACATTTGGGCAACTCCATGTGCCTGCTGGCAGGTCTGCTTTTCGGACGACTGAGAGGCGGTCTTTCATCAGGTATCGGCGCAGCGCTTTATGACCTGTTCGACCCCGTGTACATCGTTTCCGCACCCTACACATTCTTCTCAAAGTTTGCAATGGGCTTTACCGCAGGCCATATCAGAAAGCACTCAAAAAATGAAAAGAGCGCAGTTATCTGGGCGGCAGTTGCAGGTCAGCTGGTATATATCGTGCTTTACCTGCTCAAGACATTCATCAGCCAGATACTTCTCGGCGAGCCTGTTTCCGTTGCACTCAAGCTCACAGGCGTGAATGCAATAACCTCGACAATAAACGGAGTTCTTGCGTGCGTTATCGCAGTACCTCTTTACTTTGCACTTTCCAAGGCGCTTGCTCATACAGGAATTGCGGAGCTTATCACCGAAAAGGAAGAAAACAAGGGCTGGCTCAATCCTCTCACCGCAGGACTTACTGCATTTGCGGTTATCGTTACAGCACTTTATACCATTGACCTTGCAAATACCAATAAGGTTAAGAAGCAGGAAGCTGAAAAGGAAGCTGCATATCAGCAGCAGATAGATGATCTTCAGTATGAGATAGATTTTCTTAAAGATCAGCTTCAGATAGAGATACCTCCCCGTGAGACTGAGGAGGAAGCCGAATAACAGCATTGACCCAAGCGCCCTCACTTCAATGAAGTGGGGGCGCTTTTTTAATAGCAGATGAACGAAACAACGCCCCCGCTTCAGCCGAAACGGGGGCGTTGTTATTTATCATATCAGTTTCCGTAAACCTCTTTTGCTGCGTCAACAGTTGCCTTTGCGTCCCTTGCATAATAATCTGCGCCGATCTTTTCGGCATATTCGGGAGTAAGGACTGCTCCGCCTACGACTATCTTGCAGTCAGGTCTTTCCTTTTTAACAAGCTCAATGGTATCCGCCATTGATTTGAGCGTGGTTGTCATAAGTGCCGAAAGTCCCACAAGCTTTACGCCGTCGATCTTTGCGGCATCGACCACTGCCTGATACTCCACGTCTCTTCCAAGGTCGATGACCTCATAGCCGTAGTTTTCAAGCAGCACCTTTACGATGTTCTTGCCGATATCGTGGATATCGCCCTTTACTGTTGCAAGTACGACCTTTCCCTTTGATACGCTGCTGTCGCCTGTGCTTATCTTTGACTTTATCACCTCAAACGCTGCCTGTGCAACGCCTGCGGACAATATGAGCTGGGGAAGGAATATCTTTCCGCTCTCGAAATCCGCTCCCGCCTTGTCAAGGGCAGGGATAAGCATATCGTCAACTATTATCATCGGGTCGGTGGTCTCAAGGAGCTTTTCGGTAATAGCCGCTCCCTCGCTTTTAAGTCCGTTCTGTACTGCAAAGAGAAGTCCCTCGGCAGTGGCATTTTCCGTTCTTGCTGTGCCTGCATTTGCGGCAGGAGCAGGGGCGGCGTTATTATATGTGGCAATGAACTCCATGGAGTCCTTGTCGATATTTGCAAGGAGCTTGTATGCTCTTACAGCGCCCGTCATAGCCGCCACATTGGGGTTGATGATAGGCAGATCAAGACCGCTTACCAGGCATATCTGCAAAAAGTTGCTGTTGATAAGCTCACGGTTTGGCAGACCGAAAGAGATATTCGATACACCCAGGACTGTTTTAAGTCCCAGCTCGGTCTTTACCCTATGGAGAGCCTTTACGGTCTCCATAACGCCCTCCTGCTGAGCCGATGCGGTAAGGGTAAGGCAGTCGATGAAAACATCACGCTTGGGGATACCCATTGCAACCGCTCTGTTCATTATCTTCTCCGCAATGGCAAAGCGCTGCTCCGCCTTGGGTGGGATACCGTTCTCGTCAAGGGCAAGTCCTACAACGGCGGCGCCGTACTTCTTTACGATGGGAAGTATGCGTTCAAGTGACTTTTCCTCGCCGTTTACCGAGTTTACTATTGCCTTGCCGTTATACACACGAAGAGCCGCTTCCAGCACCTCGGGGATAGTGGAATCCACCTGCAGAGGCAGGTCGGTAACGCTTTGGAGAGCCTTGACTGTCCTTACCATCATAGCCTTTTCGTCAATATCGGGGAGCCCCACGTTTACGTCCAGGATATCCGCACCTGCGCCTGCCTGCTCGATAGCCTGACCGAGAATATAGTCGATATCGCCGCTTTTCAGCGCTTCCTTAAAGCGCTTCTTTCCTGTGGGGTTGATACGCTCGCCGATAATTCTGGGCTGGTCGATAACAGCCGTGTTGGAATATGAGCATACTGCCGCAGGAATGCTTGCGCCCTTTGTGCGCACAGATTCTCTTTCGGTATATTTCTCCTTTGAAAGACGTGCGGACAGCTCCGAGATATAGTCGGGGGTTGTTCCGCAGCAGCCGCCGAATATCTTTACGCCCATAGCCGCAAATTCAGAAGCAGCCTCCGCAAATTCATCGGGAAGCACGTCATAAAGGTTGGTGTTGGGGTCGGGCAGACCTGCGTTGGGCTTTACAGCCACAGGCAGAGTTGTCCACTTGCAGATCTCGCTCACAACCGGCATAAGGTCCTTGGGGCCGAGAGAGCAGTTTACGCCGATAGCGTCCGCTCCCAGTCCTTCAAGGGTAAGCGCCATGGCTGAGCATGAGCAGCCTGTAAAGGTTCGTCCGTTTCTCTCAAAGGTCATGGTGCAGATAACGGGCTTGTCGGTATTTTCCTTTGCCGCAAGGAGAGCTGCCTTGACCTCGTAAAGGTCTGTCATGGTCTCGAGGACGATAACGTCAGCGTCCTTTCCTGCCAGCATCTGCTCCTTGAAAATGTCGTATGCTTCCTCAAAGGTAAGGCTTCCCGTAGGCTCCAGCAGCTGACCGATAGGCCCGATATCAAGAGCCGCATATGCTTCTTTGCCGCTTTCAGCACACGCCTTTTTTGCAATGGCGATGCCTGTGCCTATTACCTCATCAACGGAATGACCGCAGTCCTCCAGCTTATAGCGGTTTGCGCCGAAGGTGTTGGCATACACTATCTGAGAGCCTGCGTCGATATACATTCTGTGGATATTTTTTATCATATCCGGGTGAGTAAGATTGAGCAGCTCGGGGATCTCCCCTGCTTCAAGTCCGCTTTTCTGGAGCATGGTTCCCATGGCTCCGTCAAGGAATATAAATTCATTCTGTGACAACAGCTTTTTAAAATCCACAGTGTGTACCTCTCTTTCTGAAACGGCAAACGTCACGCATATTGCAGGTGACGCAGCCCCTCTTCTTTGAGGGAAGAGGCTTATCGGAAACGCCCATTACCGCCGTAACGGACTTTACCGGCGTAAGCATACTGCTGCCCGATGCGCACAGACCTATCTTTCTGGGGGCATCAAGCACATCAAGCAGCTGCTTCTGCATATTTATGGGGAAATCGCCGTACCCGGGCGAATACCGCCAGGTAAAATATTTCCCGTCAAATTCTTTTTTAATTATCTCTTCCGCCTTAGCGCAGACCTGCTCAACGGCAGCCCCCGCAAATGCGTCGGCAATGACAGCCTTTGCCATGTCCTCCACCTGAAGCCGGCGTATAAGCCTGTCCGCACCGCCGCCCACGGTGGCGCACATAACGATTACCCCCGAGCAGCCTTCAAGATGAGCCGCAATGTCGCTGCCGTTAAGCGCCAGAGTACAGCCGCTTATCACAGGCACGCCGTCCTTGAAGCTCAGGGGAAAATATCTGTAAAGGAACTTGGGCGAGATCACACCCAGAAGCCTGCTCTCGCACTCGTCCAGATACTTTCCTGCCGTCTCGCCGATGTTGTTCTCATCGTGGCAGCAAAGGTATCTAAGCGCCTCGTCCCTGTCTATCTCCGTTATTTCAACCATTACAGCAGTCCCGAAACGGCAGAAGATATCTTTTCAGCCACGTAAGGATTGTTCATGGTGTAAAGGTGGATACCGTCCGCACCGCTTGAAATAAGGTCAACTATCTGGTCAATGGCGTATGCGATGCCCGCATCTCTGAGAGCCTCGGGATTGTTCTCGTATCTTGCCATCATTCTTGTGAACTTCACGGGAAGGCTTGCGCCGCACATGGATACCATGCGCTCTATCTGCTTCTTGTTGACAACGGGCATAATACCTGCCTCGATAGGCACGTCTATGCCTGCTATCCTTGCCTTTTCAAGGAAGTTGTAGAAATGGCTGTTATCAAAGAAAAGCTGGGACATAAGGTGCTCTGCGCCTGCATCAACTTTTTCCTTGAGATATTTGATATCGGTTATCATATCGGGCGCTTCCACATGACACTCGGGGTAGCAGGCAGCGGAAATGTGGAAATCCCCCTTAGATTTAATATATCTGATAAGGTCGCTTGCATAGCGGAAATCATTCTTGGGAGGGCGCTCAGGGTTGATATCTCCTCTGAGGGCAAGGATATTCTCGATGCCGTCAGCTTTAAGTCCTTCAAGGATAATGTCTATATCCTGCTTTGTGTTGCTGACGCAGGTAAGGTGAGCCGCAGACTCAATGCCAAGGTCATTTTTGATATGCGCAGCTATCTTTCCTGTGATATTGTTTCCGTCAGAACCGCCTGCGCCGTATGTAACGCTTATGAAAGCGGGGTCAAGCTTTTTCAGGCTGTCAAGGGTGCTGTAAATAGTGTCGCAGGGCATATTTTTCTTGGGAGGGAACACCTCAAAGGAAAAAACGCACTTGCCCTTGCCAAATAATTCTGATATCCTCATATTTAAACAAACTCCTTTGTTATACTCATTATTCTTATTATAATATTATACCACACTTTAGTACGGCATTATGGTATATTTTGTGTCTGTTTTTTTTCGGGTTTGTATGATGTATCAGTTAAGGCACCCTTTCATGCACTTTTTGTAGATGCGCATAAAGTATATTATCTCCGCAACTGCGGTTATTGACCATGAAAAACTGTACAGCAGGTAAAGGGAGGTTATGGTCTGATAGTGTGCAAAAATGGTATATACCCATATTACCCTGAACACGCAGGAACCCATGATGACGATGATCGTGGGCACAACGCTTTTGCCCAGTCCTCTTGAAGCGGCAATGGTGCAGTCCATAAAGGCGCTAATGGCATATGACCAGCCCATTATCGTCAGTCTTTCCATACCTGCCTCCGCAACGGCAGGCTCGTTGGTAAACAGGGACAAAAACTCTCTGCCGAATAAAAGCAGCGCTCCGCCGAAAATCCCGCCTGCCGCAAAGGAATAGAACAGGCTGATAAAATAGCTTTTTAGTATGCGGTCATTCTTTCCCTCGCCGTGATTTCGGCTGATAAAGCTTGCGCAGGCGGTGTAGATCGCCGCCATAACGTTGAAGATAAGTGTATCTGCATTCTGCGCCGCAGAATTGCCCGAAACCATAACAGCGTCAAAATGGTTTACGCCTGTCTGCACAAAAAGGTTCGCCACGGCAAATATGGCGTTCTGCATTCCCGTGGGTATGCCTATCATAAGCACTCCCCCGCAGGCGCTTGTGTCAAAATATTTGTTTGACAGCCGCAGCTTACAGCTGTCCTTTCGCCTCAGCAGGTGGCACATTATCATTGAAGCGGAAAGATACTGGGCGATAACACTGGCGATAGCAACGCCGTCCGCCGCCTTTTTGCACACGACCACAAAGAAAATGTTCAGGATAACATTCAGCACGCCCGCTATAGAAAGATATACCAACGGCTTTTTTGTCTCTCCGCAGGCGCTGAGAACGCCGTTGCCGAAGTTATACACCGCCATGGCAGGCATTCCCAGTGCGTATATTTTAAGGTAAAGCACAGCGCTTTCGATAAGCTCGTCCTTGGTTTTCAGAGTCTCAAGCATGGGGCGGGCAAAAATATTGCACACAAGGCAGAGGATAATTCCGATAATAAGGCAAACGATAAGCCCCGAATACACTGTCCTTGCCACAGTCTCGCTGCTGCCCGAAGTCTTTTCCGCTCCCAGCTGATGAGCCGTTCTTACATTAACTCCTGCGCCCATGCCGATAAGTATGCCCGTAAAAAGCGACACCAGCAGCGCCGTGGAGCCTACCGCTCCCAGAGCGATATAGTCCGCATATTTTCCCGCAATGGCAACATCACTGAGGTTAAAAAGCACCTCCAGCATCTGGGTCATCATAAGTGGCAGGCTGAACACAAGGATATTTTTCCAGAGGGAGCCGCCTGTCATATCTATAGCATTTTTACCTTTTCCGCTCATTCATCTGACCTCCAACAATCCAACTAAAATATGATGATATCACTTTTGTCGTATTATGTCAATGAACTATCTGTTCGAAATATATAGCTGAAATGTACGGAGATATAATGCACTTATGAAAATATGCCGAATTTTCCAAAAGCCCTTGACAAATAAAATAAATGGACTATAATAATAAGTAATCGGATAGTTTACAAATGCGCTGACGGGGACGGAATGTCCGCAGGGAAGCCCTCAGAGAGCCTGCATACGGTGAAAGCAGGCGGCTTTTCGGATATGCTCCTATCACCCCTGAGCTTTGCTGCCCAACAGCTTGTCCAAGTAAGCAGCAGCGGGATTCTCCCGTTACAGAGAGTTTCCGTTGATTGACGGGAAAACGAGCGGCGTTGTGTATTTACTGTGTAAGTACATTCGCAACAAGAGTGGTAACGTGGGTACATTTGTCCTCACCTCTTGAAAAAGGGGTGAGGTTTTTTATTTTTTCCGAAAAATATCATTTTAAAGGAGAATATTTTATGCTGACACTTGATATGGTTTACAGCGCATCTTACAAGCTCAAAGAGGTTATCCGCAGAACTGACCTTATCCCCTCAAATAAAATTTCTGACAAATGCAACGTGTTCCTTAAAACAGAGAACCTCCAGGTAACAGGTTCATTCAAGGTTCGTGGCGCATATTACAAGATATCCCAGCTTTCCGACGAGGAAAAGGCAAGGGGCGTTATCGCCTGCAGCGCAGGAAACCACGCTCAGGGCGTTGCTCTGGCAGCTGCAAAGAACGGCATCAAGTCCCTTATCTGCCTGCCCGACTCCGCTCCTATCTCCAAGATAGAGGCAACACGTTCCTACGGTGCTGACATCTGCCTGGTTGACGGCGTTTATGATGACGCTTACGCAAAGGCAATAAGCCTCCGTGACGAAAAGGGCTACACATTCATTCACCCCTTTGATGACGAGTACGTTATCGCAGGTCAGGGAACTATCGGTCTGGAGCTTCTGGAGCAGCTTCCTCAGGTAGATGCTGTCGTTGTTCCCGTAGGCGGCGGCGGACTTATCTCAGGCGTTGCATTCACTCTTAAAAAGCTCAGGCCCGAAATAAAGGTTTACGGCGTTCAGGCAGCAGGCGCACCCAGCATGGTACAGTCTCTGGCTGACGGCAAGGTCGAAAAGCTCCACTCCGTTTCCACCATTGCAGACGGCATCAAGGTAATGGAGCCCGGCGAGCACACATTCCAGCTCTGCAAGGAGTATGTTGACGGCATTGTCACCGTTACAGATGACGAGATATCCTCTGCTATCCTCACCCTTATCGAGCAGCACAAGCTCATCGCCGAGGGCGCAGGCGCAGTTCCCGTTGCAGCAGTTATGTTTGATAAGATACCCGACCTTGAAGGCAAGAACGTTGTATGCTTAGTATCAGGCGGTAATATCGACGTTACTATCCTCAGCCGTGTTATTGAAAGAGGTCTCCAGAAGTCGGGAAGGACCTGCCTGCTGAATATCGAGCTTATTGACAAGCCGGGTCAGCTGAAGGGTGTTTCCGATATCATCGCAGCTCTGGGCGGAAATGTTATCTCCGTTCATCATGAGCGTGCAAACGAGGGCAGCGACATCAACGGCTGCTACCTGAGAATTACCCTTGAAACAAGAAATCACGCACACATTGAGGAAATAAAGAACGCACTCACAAAAGCAGGCTTCAAGCTTTATGATAAAAACTAAATCAGATCAGGAGGAATTTATTATGTCAGAAAAGATCTACACCAAAAACGCACCCGATGCAATAGGCCCCTATTCTCAGGCAGTAAAGAGCGGCAATCTGCTTTTTACCTCGGGTCAGATAGCTATCAACCCCGCAACAGGCAATGTTGACGCTCAGGGCATCGAGGCTCAGACCCGTCAGATCTGCGAGAACCTTAAAGCAGTTCTGGCAGAGGCAGGCTGCACTCTTGACAATGTTATCAAGACCACCTGCTTCCTTGACAACATGAACGATTTTGCCGCATTCAACGCAGTTTACGGCGAATATTTCACCAACAAGCCCGCACGCTCCTGCGTAGAAGTTGCAAAGCTTCCCAAGGGCGTTCTTGCTGAGGTCGAGGTAATTGCTGAGCTGTAACGCTTGATGATACGAAAACTCCCGAACATTTCGATGTGAAATGTTCGGGAGTTTTTTTGTTGTGTATGGGGTTCAAGGAAGAGATGTTCGCTTGCCTTTTGCAAAGCCACGGAGAAACCATCAAGGGGAATGCCGTTTTTTGCCCTTGCTTTAGTTTAATACTAAAAACTATACAAAAAATTGAGCATGATCTTGCGTGTATGGGTTATGTGAAGATTTTTTGTCTATAGTTTTATTGGTGATTAGTATAATGTCCTTTTTTATTAACAAAAAAGACGCATCAAGAAAGACGCATCAAGCAAGTGCCTGATGCGTCTTTGGTAATTTTAGGATTATATTTTACTGAGCAGCCTCAACAGTGGTGATATCGCTGCCGAACCACTTTGTGGAGATCTCGCCGAGCTTGCCGTCAGCCTTCATTTCGCCGAGGATCTTCTGTACCTCGTCACGAAGAGCCTGATCTTCCTTGCGGAAGCCGATAGCATACTCTTCTTCCTCAAGGCCGTCGGGAAGAACTCTGTAATCCTTGCCGGAAGAGGAGATCTCATAGTTTGCAACAACGCTGTCAAGGAAAACTGCGTCAACAAGGCCAAGCTCCATCTGCTGGAGAGCCTCAACGTTTGTTGCCATAGCGGTAACGGTGATAGGAGTATCGTTGGTGTAAAGCTCGGAAGCTTCGAGTATCTCCTGTGCGGAAGAACCGTTCTGAACGCCGATGTTCATGCCTGTAAGGTCAGTCATGGAAGCTGCGTCGGAGGAAGCGGGAACAACGAATACCATCTCGTTCTTCATGTAAGGGTCGGAAAGGTTCATCTGCTCCTGTCTGGAAGCGTTGATGCTCATGCCGTTCCAGATGCAGTCGATTCTGCCGACTGCAAGATCCTGCTCCTTGGTATCCCAGTCGATAGGCTCCTTAACAAGCTCAACGCCCATTCTGCTGCAAACTTCCTCTGCAACATCAATATCAAAGCCTACGATCTCATCGTTTTCATCGGTATAGCCCATGGGCTTGAAGGTAGCGTCAAGACCGAGAACGAACTTTCCGCTGTCAAGCACTTTCTGGAGGGACTGGTCGCCGTCAGCTGCGGTGTCATCACCCTCAGCAGCAGTATCGGCTGCAGTGTCCTCAGCGGCAGTATCTTCGGATGTCTCCTCGGAAGCAGCCTCGGAAGCGGCAGCTGTGGTGTCAGCATTGTCAGCTGTAGTGGTATCATTGGTATCAGCTGTAGTTCCGCAGCCTGCCAGCATCATAGATGCAGCAGCGGCAAAAGCTGTTACAGCAGAGATAAGCTTGATCTTTTTCATGGTATCTTCTCCTTTAAATCTTCAATATGTTCCGCCCACGCAGAACTCTCACTGAATAAATATAACACAATTCTTTTGTAAAGTAAAGTGTTACCGTGATATTTTGGAACTTTACATATATTTCGGAAGAACTTAAAGGGGCTTTTATTGCATTATCATATAAATTTACAGGGAATTATCCCTTCATTACGGTTATTGAAGTTACATCAACGCCTGCGCCCGTGCCCTTGAAGCTTATGCAGTCGATATCGGCAGCGGAGAAGCCGTTTTCTGCGACGGCAGAAGCCATATTTGCAAACTCAAACACCGCAACGCCGTCACCCGAAGAAGAAGCCACAACATCAATATCGGTGCCGCCCACGGTTACGGTCATATAAACGGTCACGGGGATAGTGCCTGTCTGAGCGGTCTCGGCGGTGTAGCTTACTACCAGAAGTCCGCCGTCGGAGAGCATATCGGCAGAAAGTCCCTCGGCAGCAAGGCTTACAGTGCAGGAAGCCTCATTCTCGGCAGCAGCCTTATGCTCGGGAGTTATCTCGATGCCTGCCGCAAACTCTTCCGCAGTTTTCATGGAAACAGCCTCGGTCACTGCTTCGGTGGTCTCGCTTTCTGTAGTTTCCTCGGTTTCGGCCTCGGTAACTGTGGTAACTTCTGTATCGGATATCTCGCTGTCGGAGGTGATTTCGTTATCAACAGAAACTTCCGTAACAGCTTCATCAGCTGCCTCGGTAACGGTAACTGTGGTATCAACAGCAGGCTGGGACGAATTATGTCCGCCCATAAAATAAACGCCTGCTCCCACCGCAGCAACAATGACCACTGCCGCAATTATAATAGCTGCAGTCTTGCCGCCCTTTTTCTTCTGAGAAACTTTCTCAGCCATTTTCTTAAATTCGGAGGAATCGGCAACATATGCGCCCATATCGGAAAAATCGTCCTTTGCTGGAGCTTCCTTTTCGGGCTTCTTTTCAGGCTCATTTTTCTCTTCCTGCTTTTCAGCCTTTGGAGCTTCCGCCTCGGAAGTCTCTGCTTTTGGTGCTTCCGGGGTCTTGGGCGCTTCGGGTGCTTCCGCTGCTTCAGAGACTTCCGAAGCAATCTCCCCGGGCTTTTCGGTATGTATATCAACGCCCTCTATCTTAACTATCTCGGGTATGTCCTCAAGAGCCTTTTCGGCAGCCGCTTCAAGTATCTCAGCAGTTTCATCGGGAGATATCTCGGAGGGGTCTATGCCCTGAAAAACAGCCATGCTGTTTTCGTCGTCCGCATTTTCGGAAGCGGAATAAATGTCACCTGTTTTATTTGTATCTGCAGAAACCTCAAGCACGGGAGTGCCGCACTCGGGGCAGAATTTGCTGGTCTCAAACAGCTGTGCGCCGCATTTTGAGCATATTGCCATATTGATCTTACCTCCGTATAATAAAATGCCGCATAATATCGCAATGTATATTATACGGCATAATTTGTTAATATATCAATTCAGCGGAGTTATCCCATTGTAAAAAATCTCTGTGTGGCTGTGTAGGTCTTGCCGGGAGCAAGCTCCTCATATCCGCTGAGTTCTGCGGGCATATCAAGGTTGGGGGCATTTACCTGAGCGGTCATAGGCTCGGGGCAGAAATAGTTCATAAAGCCCTCGTGGTTCCATACTATCCAGAACTTGTACTTTTCATCTACCTCGTTGCAGATGGTCTTGCCGCTGGCAGTATCGGTCATGATAGTGCCGTGGAAAGGCTTGCCGTCCAGCTCAAGAGTTCCGCCTGAATACATATCGTTGCAGATGTCCCTGAGAACGGGGCAGGTTCCGTTTATGTACTTCTTGTCATAATCGGTGAGCTTTGCACGCTTGCCTGTGGGCAGCCACTTGGACTTGTTGAAGAGAATATGCTCCACAGCGGGAACCTTCAGCCTGATATCCTCCTGAACAGCGCCGTCAACAAAGGGAGCGTTGATGGTGGTGTGTGTTGCGATAGATATGGGCATCATCTTGTCCGACTGATTGATAAGGGTTATCTTATGGGAAAGGCCCTTGTCGGAAAGCTCTATTCTTATTCTTACGGTGAACTTTACGGGGAAGCAGTTGAAGAAAAAGTCCTTTTCATCGTAAACATACTCGTTCTCCACAAAAGCGGTATTGCCCTTTGTGCCAAGCTCCTTTACGGTGTACGCTCTCTTCTGGATAAAGCCGTGGAGATGGTTGCCGAAGCGCTCCTCATTTACGGGCAGGCGATAAGTCGCATCAGATGTGTGCAGCACGCCCTTTTCAAAGCGGTTGGGCAGGTACAGGGTGGGAAGACCCCATATCTCGGGAGCGTTCATTATCTCGCCGATAGAAACGCTTCCGTTGTAGCGGAATATCTCCATTCCCCTTTTCTCGTCTCTGAAACGGAGTACGTTGGAGCCCAGACCGTGAGCAACTATGGCATAATATCCGCCTGCGGAAAGCTCACAAACCTCTGTGCCCTTGTGGATCGCTTTTCTTGCATAAGTTTCCATATTCTATTTCTCCTTATATGTAACGATCAGGTATCGTATTTTCTTATTCTGAGAGGTATGCCCAGCCTTTCGGATATCTCCTTGCTTTCCTCGATCTCACGCTCGGAGATAACATCTACAACGGTGAACATCACCTGAGGAACATACTTTTTGCAGTCCTGCGCAAAGTTGAGCAAAGCGCTGAAACTGTCCTCCCACTTAGGACGGGTAACAGCGTTGTAGTCCTTTTCATTGCCCGAATTAAGGCTTATGGAAACGATATCCACAGCCCCCTCCAGCATTGCTGCGGTGGGTCTGCCGTGAATTTTGTCCGAAAGCCCGTTGGTGTTCAGGCGTATTATCTTATGGGGATATCGCTTTTTCAGCTCTTTGCCGATAAAAACAACGTCCTCCGCCCTTTCCATAGGCTCGCCGTAGCCGCAGAAAACTATCTCATCAAACTCATCGGGAGAGTATTTGTCAAACTCTGCCAGAACTTCCTCGTTTGTGGGTTCTCTTTCAAGCCACAGGCTGTCGCTGCCGTATGCGCTGTCGCCGTTGTGGCGTATGCAGAACGTGCAGTTGCAGGGGCATCGGTTTGTCAGATTTATATAAAGATTGCCGTGAACATTATAAACAAAGGTAAGACCTTTCAAAATAACACTTCCTATGTTACTTTCTGATTTTAAGTGAAATATCGAACGCCTTTACCGAATGGGTGATAGCGCCTACAGAAATAATGTCAACGCCTGTAGCCGCAGCAGCCGCAACGGTGTCGATATTGATGTTGCCCGAAGCCTCCAGAACAGCCTTGCCGTCTGCGATCTTTACGCACTCGGTCATTTCCTCCGGGGTCATGTTGTCAAGCATGATAACATCAACATTGCAGCCAAGAGCCTCGATAAGCTCTTCCTTGTTTCTTACCTCGACCTCAATCTTAGCCATATGGCCTATCTTCTTTTTAAGGGCGGTAACTGCGCCTGTGATGCCGCCGTATGCGTCAATGTGATTGTCCTTGAGCATAGCCGCATCGGAAAGATTGTAGCGGTGGTTGCGTCCGCCGCCTGCGGTGACAGCGTACTTTTCCAAAGCTCTCAGACCGGGGAGAGTCTTTCTTGTATCAACGATTGAAGCCTTTGTGCCGGCACAGGCTTCCACCAGCTTGTTTGTAGCTGTAGCAACGCCCGACATATGCTGGAGAATGTTAAGAGAGGTACGCTCCGCTTTAAGGATAGAACGTGTCTTTCCCTGAACTCTGGCGATGATATCGCCCTTTTTCACTTTTTCGCCGTCGTGAATGAACACCTCGCACTTAACGCCGCTGTCGATGAAAGTAAATGTCCTCAGTGCGCAGTCGATTCCTGCCAGAACGCCCTCAGCCTTGGAGACAAACTCCGCAGTGGATATTTCGTCCTCAGGGATAAGCAGGTCGGTGGCAAGGTCAATGTAATTTATATCTTCTGACAATGCTCTCTTGATAACATCGTCAACATAAAATTCGGGTAAAAGCATTTTATTTCCTCCGTGGATAATTTATCAGTTGATGCAGTAGTCCAGAGTTTCGCCGATGCTCTCGGATATGAGCAGGTCGGCTCTGTCATCGTACTGGGTAGTGCTCTTGTTTATAAGAACAAGCTTGTTGCCCTTATAATATTCGATAAGACCGCTGGCAGGATATACGGAAAGCGATGTGCCGCCGATGATAAGAACATCGCAGTTTTCGATAGCCTCGATAGCGCAGTCAACAGTGTGCTGGTTAAGGCTCTCCTGATAAAGCACCACATCGGGCTTGATAAGACCGCCGCACTGTGCGCACTCAGGGATAAAGGGAGAATTTTTTATGTACTCAGCATCAAACATAGCACCGCAGCGGACGCAGTAATTGCGGTGTACCGAGCCGTGAAGCTCATACACGGTCTTGCTGCCCGCAGCCTGATGAAGGCCGTCGATGTTCTGGGTGATAACTGCTTTGAGCTTGCCTCTTCTTTCAAGCTCCGCAAGAGCAAGGTGAGCTTTGTTGGGCTTAGCGTCAAGATAGAGCATCTTATCCTTATAGAACTCGTAAAACTCGCTTATATGGTTGCAGAAAAAGGTACGGCTCAGAATAGTCTCAGGGGGATATTTATATTTCATGTTATAAATTCCGTCCACGCTTCTGAAATCCGGAATACCGCTTTCCGTGGAAACACCTGCTCCGCCGAAAAAGACAATATTATCCGATGAATCTATCCATTCCTTGAGCAGGGCGGTATTTTCGGTAATTGCCATAATAATCAATCCTTTCAAGCTCTTGCGTCTGCACATAAATTTATTATAGCACACTTTTTTAAGGATTTCCACTGTTTTTTAAAATTTTTCTGATTTTTCTGAAAAGCTCTTGACAAATCATAAAAAGTGTGCTATGCTTTTCGGCAATAAGCTTATTATCAAAATATTAAGAAGGAGGCGGAAACAATGACAATGCTTAAAATATCACTTAAACTTACAGGTACATATAATAACATTCGGCAGCGCATTGGCATATCCGCACCTTTCAGAGGTCCTCTGCAATAAAATCAGGGGCAGATATAGTCATACATAAGGGCGCTTCCGGGTCGGAGCGCCCTTTTTTTTGCGCATTTGTGACCCACTTTCAAGGAGAATTTACATGATAGAATTAAACGGAAAATACAATACAGCAAAGGTTTTTACCGATAATATCGACAGCGCCTCGGTCTCCCAGATAATCGAGCTTTGCAGCCAGGAATTCACTATCGGCGAGAAAATAAGAATGATGCCCGATGTCCATGCAGGCGTTGGCTGCGTTATCGGCACCACCATGACCATCACCGACAAAATTGTCCCCAACCTTGTGGGCGTTGACATCGGCTGCGGCATGGAGACTGTGCTTATCAGGGAAAAGCACATGGAGCTTATGCAGCTCGACAAGCTTATCAGGCGGACTATCCCCTCGGGCTTTGCCATAAGAAGCACTCCCCACAAGCTGGCGGAAGAGGCGTACATCTGCGCCCTCAGATGTGCCGACAAAATAGACCTGCGCCGTGCGGAGCGCTCTGTGGGCACTCTTGGCGGCGGCAACCACTTTATCGAAGCGGACAGGGGCGAAAAGGGCATCTACATCGTTATCCACAGCGGCTCCCGTCATCTGGGTGCAGAGGTGGCAAAGTATTATCAGCAGCAGGCGGTAAAGCAGCTTGAACATTCGGGCGACGGCAAGATCCATGAGCTTATCGACAGTCTCAAGGCTCAGGGCAGGGAGAAAGATATCAGCCGTGAGCTTAAAAAGCTTGAAAGCACCAAGCGCATCACCGTGCCCAAAAATCTTGCTTACGTAAGCGGACAGCTTTTTGAGGACTACATTCACGATATGAAAATAGTCCAGCACTTTGCCGTGCTCAACCGCCGTGCCATGATGACCGAGATAATCAGGGGAATGAAGCTCACGCCCGTTGAGCAGTTCACCACTATCCACAACTACATCGACACTGAAAACATGATACTCCGCAAAGGCTCTGTGTCCGCACAGGCGGGGGAAAAGCTGATTATCCCCATAAATATGCGTGACGGCAGCCTTATCTGCACAGGCAAGGGCAATCCTGACTGGAATTTCTCCGCTCCCCACGGTGCGGGACGTCTCATGAGCCGAGGCGAAGCCAAGCAGAGCTTTACCGTAAGCGAGTTCAAAAAGCAGATGGAGGGCATCTATACCACATCTGTGAGTCAGGGCACACTGGATGAATGCCCCATGGCATACAAGGGCATGAACGATATCCTTGACAACATCGGCGACACTGCGGAGGTAAACGAGATAATCAAGCCCATTTACAACTTCAAGGCAGGTGAGTAAAATGAAAAGCTATGTTCCTTTGGAAAAGATGAGCAAGAAAGCAAAACGTGAATATTTTAACAAACAGCGCAGAGACTGGGGCGGGCTTTCCCCTGTCACCCGCTGCGGTGGCACAAAGGGCTATGACCGTGCCGCCCATAAGGCGGAGAACAGGAAAGCCCTTGCAGAGATGAACTGACAGCCTCTTTATTTTCCCCTTGACAATCCCACTCATTTTGGAGTAAAATAAAAGTTACCAATAACAAAGAAAAGGTGGAAACAAAATGAACAAAAAAGAAGTGGCTGAAATAAAAAGAAGCTTTGCCGAGGGCTGCGGATTTTTTACCCTTAACCGTGTGCTTTACGCCTATGCGGACGCCGAAAAGAACATAAAGTACAGTGATGTTCGCAGCTGGGCAACTATTCCCGAGGACGAGGGCGCTGTGGTCATGGAGACGCTTAAAAAGGTTTTCAGCGGCACTCTCGGCAAAAATCTCAACGAGTACGGCTTTCCCAACGAGTCATATGAAGAGGGCGGCGCTCAGAATATCCTTTACGCCGCAGTAAAGGGAAAGCTGGAGGACGAAGAGGCAAACAAGGCGTTCATCGACCGCATTGTTGAAAATACCGCCATGTCCAGCGCATATACTATTATATCGGGTCACTGTACATACAGCATTCTTGTAAAGGACAAGAACGATGAGTGCATCGGCGAGGGCGACTCCGAGTACAACTTCATCGTAACTGCCATCTGCCCCGTAAACACAGGAGATGACGGCCTTTTCTACGATGAGTCTCTGGAGACTATCGCAAAGAAGTCCAACACCGAGATGATAATTGCAAGAGCGCCTCAGGACGGCTTCTTCTACCCCATTTTCAGTGACCGTTCCCCTGACGTTAACCGTGTTATGTACTACACCCGCTCACCCAAGAAGCCCAATCTCTCCATTGTGGAGGACGTATTGGAGTGCCGCTTTGATTTCACTCCCGACGGTGAAAAGGAACGCTTCCGTGCAGTTCTCACCGATGTGTGCCGTGACGAGCTGGATTACACAGTTATCACCCGTGTAAACGACATTATCAAGGAAGTCATCGACCAGAACAAGAACGAGACCGAGCCTCCCGTAATTGACGCAAACAGAATGAAGACCATTCTTTCCGATGCGGGCGTAAGCGATGAAAAGCTTGAAGCCCTTGACGCAGTTTACAAGACTACTGTGGGCGACACCGCTCTGAAGGCGTCTAATCTTGTGGAGAACAAGACCGTTCTTTCCGTTCCCGAAATAACCGTAAACATCAGCAAGGAAGCCACCGACAAGGTGCGCACAACCGTTATCCAGGGCAGAAAGTGCCTTATCATCGACCTTGACGACCCCAGTGTTACCATCAACGGCATTGAAACCACCATTGAAACTTCTCAGAACTCCCCTGCCGCAGCTGCGGAAAATCAGCCTGTGACAGTCTGAAAATAGAGTGGGCTGCTGCACGTATTGCAGCAGCCCCATTTTTTACACACAAACACAAAGGAGCCGCTGCAATGCTGCAACAGCTCCTTTTTTATTGCTTGTTTTTATTCAACCGAATCAAGAGACTCATTGAACTCGTCAATGAGAACATTTACAGCGTCAGCCAGCGAATCTCTTACAGAAGGCCAGTCGTGACCGTAAAATGCAGCTCTGATACCATACTCGCCGCTGTCCAGAATGTTGTACATATCTGTGGGGCAGCCTGTGTGGATAGAATACATGGGGTGCTCAGCGGTCATTTCGTTGATCCTGTATCTCATCTGGATCATATCGTCAGTCCAGCCGTAATCGTCCTTACGCTTTCTGTCTGCGATCTCGAGAGAGCCTGTGTCGGAGTTTGCAGCAAGTATGCACTCCATAAATCTTGCAACGCCCTCGGGGTTCTGTGCGCCCTTGCAGAGCATATAAGCTTCCAGACCTGCGGGGAGATAATACTCGTCAGCGTCGTCCATCTTGGGAACGGGTACGAACATAACGTCCTCGGAGTTACCGAATTTGGGGTTCCAGATATCGGGAGAGCCTTCAAGAGTGTATGCGCCGCAAATGTAGAACAGCTCCTTGCCTTCGCCGATGAACTCGGGGTGCTCGCTCCAGTCAAAGAGAGACTTATCGAGAACAAGACCGTTCTGGCTCAGCTCATACATAAAGTTCATGGACTTTTCAAGGCGCTCATCATAAAGGTTGGAAACCAACTGACCGTCTCTCAGTTCAACGGGAGCAACGCCGCAGGTGAGCATAAGGGGCTTTTCATTGAACCAGCCGTCCAGACCGTACTGGTCAGCCTCGGGATCAACATATTCAAGAAGCATATTCTTGAATGTGGACCATGTCCATTCGCCCTTGTCAAGCAGCTCAACGGGATCCTCAAAGCCCTGGGACTCGATGGTCTTCTTGTTGTAGATAACGACCTCGCCTGCTGTTGCCTGGGTAGCCATAAGGTAATGCTTGCCCTTGAGGCTGAACTTGTCGTTAAGCTCCTTTACTGGGTTCCAAAGGTCGGAATCGAAATCAACATAGCTGTCGTAGGACTCAAACTGACCGTTGGGGATACCCTTGGGGAAAGAGTCAAGGTCGCCGCCTGCGATGAAGTCGATGCCTGTACCGCCCAGAATGTTTGTGGAAAGGTCGGTAAAGCGCTGGCTCCATGTGGTGGGGATATATTCAATGGTTCCGCCGTACTTCTTCTCGAAAAGCTCGAGAGAAAGCGCCTTGGTGTTGCCTGATGTGGTAGCGTGGAAAGGATCATAGAAAGAGAACCACTTGATGTTCTTGTTTTCAAGCTCAACATCGGGAAGCAGCTTAGAAACATCGTCCATGGTAACCTGCTCCTCGGAAGCAAGTGTCTCGGTATTGATCTCAACAGTTACCCCTGTTGTGGTGGTTGCGGAGGTGGTAGTATCCTCTGCTGTACCGGATGAACTGCCGCAGGCTGCAAAGCTCGAAGCCATCATAACAGCTGCAAGACCTGCTGCATATCTTTTAAAATTCTTCATAATAGTACTCCTTTCATTTCAAGAGAAAATGTGCATGATAAACTTTTTATAATTATAACATAAAGCTGCATTTCTGTCAACGTTTACATTGTACATTTTGACAAGAAAATAATTGGGTATATTGCCGAGGCTTTTTTAAATTAACCGCCTCGGCATGATATGTTTGATAATTTGATACTAAGCGCCAATCAAAAACTATATATCTATAGTTTTATTGGAAATTAGTATCACGTCTCTTCATAGTGTTAACAAGATAAATGAACTCGTCCTTATAATCATCATCGGAATAATCGTACTTGGAAAGCTGTGCGGAAACGTCCTTATAGGTAACATCGCCGATGTATCTGCTGTTTCTCAGGAGCATGCCGAACTCTGCCACGCAGGAGGCAAAATTCATATCTGCGGACATTTTGTCGGAATAAAGTGACTTGTTAACGGGATATGTTAGCAGCTTGCTTTCGCTGCCCTCAGGCTCCTTGTAGCGGATATTCACGGTGAGAAGCTCGTCGCCCATAACGCCCTCGCTGTCAGAAGCATATTTCAGCTCGCTTTCGCCCAGCTCCATTTTGCTGTCAGCAGGAACTATCTCATAAAGCACGGTAACGCTGTGGCCTGCGCCTATCTCGCCTGCGTCCTTGGTGTCATCGTTAAAGTCCTCGGCAGCCATGACCCTGTTCTCATAGCCGATAAGGCGATATCCCTTAACATTTGTGGGATTAAATTCCAGCTGGAACTTGACGTCCTTTGCAACAGTGAAAAGCGTGCCGCTCATTTCATCGACCAGCACCTTTTTTGCTTCCTTTTCGCTGTCGATGTAGGAGTAGTTTCCGTTGCCATAATCAGCCAGCGCTTCAAGGCGATTGTCCTTGTAATTGCCTGTGCCGAAACCCAGAACGGAGAGGAACACGCCGCTTTCACGCTTTTCCTCAATGAGCCTTGTAAGCTCCGACTCGGAGGAAAGTCCCACATTAAGGTCGCCGTCGGTGGCAAGGATAACTCTGTTGTTGCCGCCGTCGATAAAATATTTCTGAGCAATATCGTAAGCGGTATTGATGCCTGCCGCACCTGCTGTTGAGCCGCCTGCTTCAAGGTCGTTGATGGCACGGAGTATCTTTTTCCTGTCGTTTCCGTCAGCGCCTTCAAGCACCACCTCGTCCGAGCCGGCATAGGTAACGATTGAAACACGGTCAGCGGCAGTTAGATTATCGGTAAGCATTGAGAAAGACTTCTGTACCAGCGGCAGCTTGTTGTCATCATACATGGAGCCGCTCACGTCAATAAGGAAAACCAGATTCATGGCAGGGCGCTCATCAAGCACAGCATCAAAGCCCTTGGTATTTATGCCGACCATTAAAAGCTCAGTTTCATCGTTCCACGGGCAGTCGGAAAGCTCTGTATGAACTGCAAACGGCTCGCCGTCGGCAGGATCGGTATAATCATAGTCAAAGTAGTTGATAAACTCCTCGATACGCACAGCATCGGGGGGAACGTCCATGCCGTCATCTATCATTCGGCGGACATTTGTGTATGAAGCTGTGTCAACATCGGCGGAGAATGTGGAAAGAGGTGCGGAAGATACTGCTGTATAGCCGTTTTCCTTGATGTAATTATACTCCTCGTCATTTTGCTGAATATCGGAGTCATCAACGCTGTTCATCTCAGGAGGCATTGCTTCATCATCGGCAGGTGCAGCATCATTGGCATAATCCTCTGCTATAGCCGCCTCGGTGTAATGCTGCGCTCCCTTTTCGTTATTCACGGCATAATCACTGCCGCTTGTGTCCATGGCATCACCGCAGGCGGTAAGGGTGGATACTGATGTTATAACTGCCATAAGGGCAGCAAGCTTTTTCATTGAGTTCATTTTTGTGTTCATAAGATCGTTCCTTTCAAGCATATTCACGCCCGCAGCTTTTCCCAGCTCTCGAAAAGCTTTTCAAGCGAGCATTCCGCTGTTATGTTCATTCGGTCGTAAAAATAGTCGTCCTTATAGACCTGTGGGTAGGTAATGGTGCTGCCGTCCGCTGCAAGGGACTGCCAGCCGTTGTGATAGACCACTTCCCTGTCAAGGGTTATCTCTATCTGAGGGGCATTGTCGAAAACAACTCTGTACATTCCGTCACAGGCGCTGATCGGCAGCAGATACTCACGGTTGTCACGGAGAGCATAGGGCGAGTCGGAATAAACGGTGACTTTTTCGGGGAGAGAAGTCTCGCTGTCGGAGATAAGATGCACCACTTCAAGGGTGTATGCGGTCATATCGCCCTCATTGTCGGAATACAGCACCTTGCCGTCGATGAAAAAGTCCGTCTCAGAAAGCACCTGAGCCTCCACAAAATACTCCTGCTCCGCCTCGCTGTGGGAAAGGGCATTGTAGATGCCGCTGTCGGTCTCGGCAAGGTCAAGGGTATAATAATTGTCGGTTGACTGAGTTTCCGTGGAATAATCCCAGCCCATTTCTGCGGCAACTGACGGCATTTCAGCTTCATCTGCGGCATATTCGTCGCTTATTTCGGGAGCCATATCCGCCTGAGATGTTTCGTTTGATATCTCACTGTCGCTTATAATGAGCCTGCCTGCGCAGAAAACTGCCGCTAAAACGGCTGCGGCGGAGACGAAAATCCTGACTGTTTTGCCTGATTTATGCGCACACTGCCTTGACGCTGAAACGAAAGGGGTGATATCCTTTTCCTCGTCAGGAGCGCCTGCGATCTTCTCCCAAAGCTTATCCATATCGGGTGCAGATGAATCAATATGTTTTATGTAGTCCTGTTCAAATTTTTTCATCATAACACCTCCCCGTAAAGCTTTCTGAGTTTTTTCACTGCCGACTGATACCGCCAGGCAGCGGTACCGATGGGAATTTGCAGCACGTCCGAAATTTCCGCAAACGTAAGCTCGCAGTAAATTTTCAGATGGACGATCTCCCGCTGGTCGGCACTCAGGGCATCAAGCATCTGCTGCACTGCCATGTCTGACGATACGTTTTCCTCAGTATCGGCTGTATCAGCCACATCGGAAAGCGTACTGCTGTCGTCATCATCGGCTGATGATGTGGACGGAACCTCTCTGCTTTGCCTGCGGATAATATCCAGCGCAAGATTTCTGGCTGAAACAAGCAGCCATTTCTTGTGCCCCGTGCCTGCCCTGTAAATATGAGCAGCCTTTCTGAGCCTCAGGAAAAATTCTGAGGTAATATCCTCCGCAAGATGCGGACTTCTGCACAGGCTAAGTACGGAAGAATATATCATTCGCCCGTACTCCTCATAGACCTGTTTAAGTCCCTGCATATCTCCGCCCGCAAGCATCGTCATACAGCTTGTAAAATTGCTTTCAGTCATTATTTTCACCCCGTCTGACCGTTTTCATATGTATATACGTCTGAATTGGAACAACTTTATGGCGTTTATTTGTAAACAATTTATTAAGTGAGCTGATAAAAGAAAAGACCTTTTCGCAAGGAAAAGGTCTTTTCGGAAATTCAAGTGCGTATTGAGATTATTCGTTGATCTTAGTAACAACGCCGGAACCAACGGTACGTCCACCCTCACGGATAGCGAAACGAAGTCCCTCTTCAATAGCGATAGGAGTGATGAGCTCAACTGCGATCTCAACGTTATCGCCGGGCATGCACATTTCCTTATCAGCAGGAAGTGTGATAACGCCGGTAACGTCAGTTGTTCTGAAGTAGAACTGAGGTCTGTAGTTGTTGAAGAAAGGAGTATGACGTCCGCCCTCTTCCTTCTTCAGTACGTAAACCTGACCGCTGAACTTGGTGTGGGGGTGAATAGAACCGGGCTTGCAAAGAACCTGGCCTCTTTCGATGTCAGTTCTCTGGATACCACGGAGAAGAGCACCGATGTTATCGCCTGCCTCAGCGTAGTCAAGGATCTTTCTGAACATTTCGATACCGGTAACAACAGTCTTAGCTCTCTCGGTAGTAAGACCGATGATCTCAACTTCGTCACCAGTTCTGAGCTGACCTCTTTCAACTCTACCTGTAGCAACAGTACCACGACCGGTAATGGTGAATACGTCCTCAACAGGCATAAGGAAGGGCTGGTCTGCCTTTCTGTCGGGAGTAGGAATGTACTCGTCAACAGCGTCCATGAGTTCCTGAATGCACTTGTACTCAGGAGCGTTAGGATCGGTAGAAGTGGAGTTAAGAGCCTGGTAAGCAGAACCGATGATGATAGGAGTATCGTCGCCGGGGAAATCGTACTTATCGAGGGTCTCACGGATATCCATCTCAACAAGCTCGAGAAGCTCAGGATCGTCAACCTGGTCAGCCTTGTTCATGAATACAACGATGTAAGGAACGCCAACCTGACGAGCGAGAAGAAGGTGCTCCTTGGTCTGAGCCATAGGTCCATCAGTAGCAGCAACTACGAGGATAGCACCGTCCATCTGAGCAGCACCGGTGATCATGTTCTTAACATAGTCAGCGTGGCCCGGGCAGTCAACGTGAGCATAGTGACGCTTGTCAGTCTCGTACTCAACGTGAGCGGTATTGATTGTAATACCTCTTTCTCTCTCCTCGGGAGCCTTATCGATATCAGCATAGCCCTCAAACTGAGCCTGACCCTTAAGGGAAAGATACTTGGTGATAGCAGCGGTAAGAGTGGTCTTACCATGGTCAACGTGACCGATAGTACCAATGTTTACGTGGGGTTTGGTTCTTTCGAAATGTGCCTTTGCCATTGGAAATTTCCTCCTTTAATTAGTAAAGTTATAAGCCTATGCAACCATTTTAACAGATTATTAAGCGGATTGCAAGCGTTTTTTGTAAATTTTCAGCTAAAATTATCAGCCGTTTGCCTTGTTTCTTGCAGACATGATCTTCTCTGCAACGGAACGAGGAACCTCTGTATAGCTGTCGGGCTCCATTGTGTAGTTACCACGGCCCTGAGTCTTGGAACGGAGGTCGTTGGAGTAACCAAACATCTCGGAAAGAGGAACAAGTGCATCAACCTGAGCTGTGCCGTTGTTGATCTCCTGGCCGAGGATCTGTCCACGACGGGAGTTAAGGTCACCGATAACGGTACCCATGAAGTCCTCGGGAACAAATACGGAAACCTTCATGATAGGCTCGAGAATGCAGGGATCAGCCTTCTTCATAGCTTCCTTGAAAGCCATAGAACCGGCGATGGAGAATGCCATTTCGGAGGAGTCGACCTCGTGGTAGGAGCCGTCGTAAAGAGTAACCTTAACGTCAACAACCTGATAACCGGCGAGAACGCCTGCCTTCATAGCGCCCTGAATACCCTTGTCAACAGCGGGGATGTATTCCTTAGGAATAGCACCGCCGACAACGGCATTAATAAACTCGTAACCCTTACCGGACTCGTTGGGTTCAACCTTGATCTTAACGTGACCGTACTGACCCTTACCACCGGACTGACGAGCATACTTGTGGTCAACATCAGCAAGCTTCTTGATTGTTTCCTTGTAAGCAACCTGAGGTGCACCTACGTTAGCCTCAACCTTGAACTCTCTGAGGAGACGGTCAACGATGATATCCAGGTGAAGCTCACCCATACCTGCGATAATGGTCTGACCTGTTTCTTCGTCAGTCCATGTTCTGAAGGTAGGATCCTCTTCAGCAAGCTTTGCAAGGCCGATGCCCATCTTTTCCTGACCGGCCTTAGTCTTAGGCTCGATAGCGAGCTGGATAACAGGCTCGGGGAATTCCATGGACTCGAGGATTACAGGGTGCTTAGGATCGCAGAGTGTATCACCGGTAGTTGTATTCTTAAGACCTACGCAAGCAGCGATATCGCCGGCGTAGCAGGTCTCGATATCCTTTCTGTGGTTGGAGTGCATCTGAAGGATACGACCCATTCTTTCAGAGTTATCCTTAGTTGCATTGAGCACAGTAGCACCTGCGTCAACAGTACCCGAATAAACTCTGAAGTAGCAGAGCTTACCAACGAAGGGGTCAGTTGCAATCTTGAATGCAAGTGCAGCGAAAGGTTCAGTATCGGATGTGATTCTCTCGGTCTCCTCACCTGTATCGGGGTCAACACCCTTGATAGGAGGAATATCGAGAGGAGAGGGCATATAATCAACAACAGCGTCAAGAAGCTTCTGAACGCCCTTGTTCTTATAAGAGGTACCGCAGGTTACGGGAACGAACTTATTGGCGATGCAGCCTTCACGGATGCACTTCTTAAGTTCTTCTGTGGTAAGCTCTTCACCCTCAAGGTATTTTTCCATGAGCTCGTCGTCCATTTCAGCAGCAGCTTCAACAAGCTTCTCACGGTATTCGTTAGCCATGTCAACCATGTCAGCGGGAATATCCTCTACTCTGACATCCTTGCCAAGGTCATCGTAATACACGTCTGCCTTCATTTCAACCAGGTCAATGATACCCTTAAAGTCATCTTCCGCACCGATAGGAAGCTGAATGGGCACTGCGTTACACTTGAGACGCTCGTGCATCATTTCAACAACACGGAAGAAGTTGGCACCCATAATATCCATCTTATTTACATAAGCCATTCTGGGTACCTGATATTTATCAGCCTGACGCCATACGGTCTCAGACTGGGGCTCAACGCCGCCCTTTGCGCAGAAAACAGTTACAGAACCGTCAAGAACTCGAAGCGAACGCTCAACCTCTACTGTAAAGTCAACGTGGCCGGGGGTGTCGATGATATTGATTCTATGGCCTGCCCAGTGGCAAGTAGTAGCAGCGGAGGTAATTGTGATACCTCTCTCCTGCTCCTGAGCCATCCAGTCCATTGTTGCAGAACCATCGTGAGTTTCACCTATCTTATGGTTTACACCGGTATAGAAAAGGATACGCTCGGTGGTAGTTGTTTTACCTGCATCGATGTGAGCCATGATACCAATATTTCTTGTTTTTTCAAGTGAACAATCTCTTGGCATAGCTTTTCCTCCAAAAATCTGCTGCGGCTGTGATAACCGCAGCCGTCACGTTTATAACGTTTTGCTTCGGCTTTGCGGCCTGATCACCATCTGTAGTGAGCAAATGCCTTGTTAGCCTCAGCCATCTTGTGAGTATCCTCACGCTTCTTGCAAGCTCCGCCCAGACCATTCATAGCGTCCATGATCTCAGCTGCGAGTCTCTCCTTCATGGTTCTCTCGCTTCTTGCTCTTGCGTAAGTTGTAAGCCATCTGAGTCCAAGAGTCTGCTTTCTCTCGGGTCTAACCTCCATAGGAACCTGGTAGGTAGCACCGCCTACACGGCGAGCCTTTACTTCCAGGAGAGGCATGATGTTTTCCATAGCCTCGTTGAATGCTTCAAGAGCATCCTTTCCTGTCTTTTCAGCAACGATCTCAAATGCGCCGTAAACGATCTTCTGAGCTACGCCCTTCTTACCGTCGAGCATGATATTGTTGATAAGACGTGTAACGATCTCGGAATTGTAAACAGGATCACAGAGAACCTCACGCTTAGCTATTTTACCTCTTCTTGGCACAATACTTCCCTCCTTCATAATAATGATATCATAGGTACTCGTTTCTTCCACGACACGTCGTCCAATGCAGAGGTATCATCTATATTAAAATGAATAACTCCACAATTTAATCGCTGTGTGGTTTCATTGAGTCTCATAATTGATCGGCAGCGCTTTTAATTACTTAGCACCGGCCTTAGGCTTCTTCGCACCGTACTTGGAACGAGCCTGATTTCTCTTGGCAACACCCTGAGCATCGAGTGTACCTCTGATGATGTGGTAACGAACACCGGGGAGGTCCTTAACTCTTCCGCCTCTGATGAGTACGACAGAGTGCTCCTGAAGGTTATGTCCGATACCGGGAATGTAAGCTGTTACTTCATTACCGTTGGTAAGCTTTACTCTGGCGATCTTTCTCATAGCGGAGTTAGGCTTCTTAGGTGTAGCAGTTCTTACAGCGGTGCATACGCCTCTCTTCTGAGGTGAGCTCAGATCGATAGCGATCTTCTTCTTGGAGTTATAACCCTTCTGAAGTGCAGGTGCTGTGGACTTCTTTTCGATAACGTCTCTTCCCTTACGAACCAGCTGATTAAAGGTAGGCATTGATACATCTCCTTTCATAGATTTTCGTGATATAAATATGCTTACAAAAACATACCATCACACAATTAAATATTATACACGCATTTTCCCCCATTGTCAAGCACTTTATACAAATTTCACTTTAAAAATTTGTTTTTGTGGTTTTATACAACCGAAAAACCCGCAAAGCACGCAAATGAGGGTAAAATAACGAAAATTCGGAGCAGCATCTCTGCCGCTCCGAACCTTGAACGTTTGTTATTGATGTTATCAGTGAACCGCTGTATGATCCGCATTTTCGGACTTGACGATCTGAACGTTGTTGTAAACGTCCATACCGGTACCTGCGGGGATAAGCTTACCGATGATAACATTTTCCTTAAGACCGAGAAGATGGTCGCTCTTGCCCTTGATAGCAGCATCTGTAAGAGCACGGGTGGTCTCCTGGAAGGAAGCTGCGGACAGGAAGCTGTCGGAATTGGAGGAAGCCTTTGTGATACCCTGGATAATAGGCTTGAAGGTAACGAACTTGAGACCTTCTTCTCCTGCTTCCATTCTTGCCTTGATCTTCAGGTTCTCCTCGTAGATCTCCTTGCGGTCAACTACGGAGCCGGGAAGCATGAAGCTGGAACCTGCCTCCTCAACACGAACCTTCTTGAGCATCTGGCGAACGATTACCTCGATGTGCTTATCGTTGATATCAACACCCTGGAGACGGTAAACCTTCTGAACCTCGGTGATGATGTAGTTCTGAACAGCCTGCTGACCGAGAACCTCGAGGATATCGGAAGGATTAACGGAGCCTTCGGTAAGGGACTCACCCTTTTCAACCACATCGCCCTCACGCACCTTGATCTTGTAGCCGTAAGGAACGGGATAGTACTCTTCAGCGCCTGTTTCCTCATCGGTGATGATAACGTTTCTTGTCTTCTTGATTTCTTCCATACGAACCTTGCCGCCGAACTTGGCAATGATAGCCGCATTCTTGGGACGTCTGCTCTCGAAAAGTTCCTCGACACGGGGAAGACCCTGTGTGATATCTTCTGCGGAAGCGATACCGCCTGTATGGAAGGTTCTCATTGTAAGCTGTGTACCGGGCTCACCGATGGACTGAGCAGCGATTACGCCGACAGCCTCGCCGACAGCAACAAGATTGTTGTTGGACATATTAGCGCCGTAGCACTTAGCGCAAACGCCGTGCTTAGCGTGGCAGTTGAGAACGGAACGGATAGTAACTCTCTCAACGCCTGCGTCAACGATCTTCTTGGCATCGTTCTCGTTGATGAGCTTGTTCTTGCTTACGATAAGGTTGCCTGTCTTGGGATCGTAAAGATCGTCCATAAGGTAACGGCCAAGAAGTCTTTCCTGGAGAGGCTCGATCATCTCGTTGCCGTTCTTGATGGTGTAGATCTCAATACCCTCATCAGTGCCGCAGTCCTCCTCGTGAATGATAACGTCCTGAGAAACGTCAACCAGACGACGTGTGAGGTAACCGGAGTCAGCGGTACGAAGAGCCGTATCTGCCAGACCCTTACGGGCGCCTCGGGAGGAGATGAAGTATTCCAGAATGTTAAGACCTTCACGGTAGTTAGCTCTGATAGGCATCTCGATGGTCGAACCCGATGTATTGGCGATCAGACCTCTCATACCTGCCAGCTGACGGATCTGGTTGATAGATCCACGGGCACCTGAGTCAGCCATCATGAAGATGGGGTTGTACTTGCCAAGGTCATTCTTCAGAGCAGTCGTTACATCATCTGTAGCGCCGTTCCAGATCTGAATGAAGCGCTTGGACTTTTCAGCTGCGGAGATGAAGCCTCTGCGGTACATTGCGTTGATCTTCTCGACCTGCTTGTCGGCATTTGCGAGGATCTCAGCCTTTTCCTTAGGAATTTCGGCATCGCATACTGCAACGGTGATAGCAGCCTTGGTGGAGTATTTGAATCCGAGAGCCTTGATCTTATCAAGAACTTCGGAAGTAGTGGTTGTGCCGTGAGTTCTTATGCAGCGCTCGATGATATCGGAGAGCTGACCCTTCTTAACAAGGAAGTCGATCTCAAGATCAAACTGCTTATCGGAGTTGGTTCTGTCAACATAGCCCAGGTTCTGGGGAATGTTCTCGTTGAAGATAAGACGGCCGACGGTGCAGTCGATTATCTTGGATACCTTTCTGTCGCCGATATCCTTGGAGATACGAACCTTGATAGCAGCGTGAAGTGTCACTACGCCCTCCTGATAAGCCATGAGAGCCTCGTTAACGTCACGGAATACCTTGCCTTCGCCCTTTTCTCCCTCTTTCTTCATGGTAAGGTAGTAGGAACCCAGTACCATATCCTGTGAAGGAACGGCAACGGGACGGCCATCAGAAGGCTTCAACAGGTTGTTTGCAGCCAGCATGAGGAATCTTGCCTCAGTCTGAGCCTCTGCGGAAAGGGGAAGGTGAACAGCCATCTGGTCACCATCGAAGTCGGCGTTGAACGCAGTACAAACCAGAGGGTGAAGCTTGATAGCACGACCTTCAACGAGTATAGGCTCGAATGCCTGGATACCCAGACGGTGAAGTGTAGGCGCACGGTTCAGAAGTACGGGGTGAGACTTGATAACATTCTCCAGTGCATCCCATACATCGTTCTCCGCTCTGTCAACCTTCTTGCGGGCGGACTTTATATTGGTGGACTTGCCTGTATCAACAAGTCTCTTCATAACGAAAGGCTTGAAAAGCTCGAGAGCCATCTCCTTGGGGAGACCGCACTGATACATTTTCAGCTCAGGGCCAACGACAATAACGGAACGTCCTGAGTAGTCAACACGCTTACCGAGGAGGTTCTGACGGAAACGTCCCTGCTTACCCTTAAGCATATCGGAAAGAGATTTCAGCGCACGGTTGTTGGGGCCTGTTACAGGTCTGCCGTGACGGCCGTTGTCGATAAGTGCATCGACAGCTTCCTGGAGCATTCTCTTTTCGTTTCTGATGATGATGTCGGGAGCTTCCAACTCCAGCATCTTTTTAAGACGGTTGTTACGGTTGATAACACGTCTGTAAAGGTCGTTCAGGTCGGAGGTAGCATATCTGCCGCCGTCCAGCATTACCATAGGACGAAGATCGGGAGGGATTACGGGAACAACGTCCAGTACCATCCACTCGGGCTTGTTCTCGGAGAGACGGAAGGACTCGATGATGTCCAGTCTCTTGAGGAGCTTTATTCTCTTCTGACCTGCGGGCAGATCCTTCAGCTCGTCTTTCAGCTCGTCGGATACCCATTCAAGGCAGTTGATCCACTTGGACTTGTCAGCGATCTCATCATACTCGCCGTTCTTGTTAGCCTCAGCGATCTTTTCATCAAACAGCTTCTCGATGTACTTGGAGCCGTAGATTACCTTGATGCAGTTGTCGCTTCTCTTTTCCTCTTCCATCCAGTTGTATCTGGTGATGGCGTAGTTATACTCATCTCTGGAAACGAACTGACCAACTTCATATTTCTCATTGTTGCCGTTGTCGGTGATAACGAGAAATCTCTTTGCAAGAGTGTCTCTGATCTGCTGCTCGGTAAGACCTGTTACAGCAGCGAACTGGTCAATGTACTTGACGATGTACTGATTGTATCTCTCAGGGTCATAGTCCTCAAGGAGATCCTTAATAGCCTCTGCACCCATTGCAGCATAGAAATCGTCCTCGTACTTCTCGCACATATCGGAATATTCCTTTTCTGTGAGAAGCTGCTTCTTGACAAGCTCGGTGTTACCAGCGTCAACAACGATATATTTTGTAAAGTAAAGGACCTCTTCAAGACGCTTCTGGGAAACCTCAAGCACCTGACCGATTCTGGAAGGTGTGCCCTTGAAGTACCAGATGTGGGAGCAGGGAGCAGCAAGAGCAATGTGACCCATACGCTCACGTCTTACCTTTGCACGGGTAACTTCAACGCCGCAGCGCTCGCAGACCTTGCCCTTAAAGCGGATCTTCTTATACTTACCGCAGTGGCACTCCCAGTCCTTGGTAGGACCAAAGATCCTTTCGCAGTAAAGACCGTCTCTTTCGGGCTTCTGTGTTCTGTAGTTGATGGTTTCAGGCTTTTCAACAGCGCCGTATGACCAGCTTCTGATTTTTTCGGGGGAAGCAAGACCTATCTTAATAGACTCAAAAGTTTTTAATTCCAAAAGCTTACACTCCTTATCAATAGAGTTTTGGATATCTAATATTTCTTTCCCGCATAAAGCGGGAAAGAAACTCAAAATTGTGCTTTAAACCGGTTTATCAGATAAGATCGTCTGAATCGTCGTGCATGAAGTCGGAATCATCGTCATCGTCCAGACTTCCGAAATCCTCTTCATCGTCGTCAACCAGCGAGAAGCCCTCGTCCAGATCGCCGTCGTTGAGATCGTCCTCGGTGTAGTGGCTGTCGTCTGAGGAAGAAAGATCCTCGTAATCGTCAGCATCTGAAACAGGCTGTGGGATAACATCGTCGTCGTCCTCAAATGTGGACTTAAGATCGATCTCCTCGTTGTTTTCATCAAGAACACGGATATCAAGGCAGAGTGACTGGAATTCCTTGATAATAACCTTGAATGCCTCGGGGATACCGGGCTTGGGAACGTTCTGTCCCTTAACGATAGCCTCATAGGTCTTTACACGGCCGACGGTATCATCGGACTTAACGGTAAGGATCTCCTGAAGAGTATAAGCTGCGCCGTAAGCCTCCAGCGCCCAAACTTCCATCTCTCCGAAACGCTGACCGCCGAACTGAGCTTTACCGCCCAGAGGCTGCTGTGTTACGAGAGCGTAAGGACCTACAGAACGTGCGTGGATCTTATCATCAACAAGGTGGTGGAGCTTCAGGTAGTACATGATACCAACGGTAACTCTGTTATCGAAAGGCTCACCTGTACGTCCGTCACGAAGAACGATCTTGCCGTCCTCGTCCATGCCTGCTTCCTTGAAGCACTCACGGATATCCTCCTCGTGTGCGCCGTCGAATACAGGGGTCATTACCTTCCAGCCAAGCTTTCTTGCAGCCATACCGAGATGAACTTCAAGCACCTGACCGATGTTCATACGTGAAGGTACACCCAGAGGGTTAAGAACGATATCCAGAGGAGTACCATCGGGAAGGAAAGGCATATCTTCGGACTTAAGGATACGTGAAACGACACCCTTGTTACCGTGACGGCCCGCCATCTTATCGCCGACGGAGATCTTACGCTTCTGTGCGATATAGCATCTTACCAGCTTGTTAACTCCTGGAGAAAGCTCATCGCAGTTCTCACGGGTGAATATCTTGACATCGACAACAACGCCCGATTCGCCGTGGGGGACCTTCAGGGAGTTGTCTCTTACTTCCTTGGCCTTTTCACCGAAAATAGCTCTCAGAAGTCTTTCTTCAGCGGTAAGCTCGGTCTCTCCCTTAGGAGTTACCTTTCCGACGAGGATATCGCCGGCTCTTACCTCTGCACCGATACGAATGATACCACGGTCATCGAGGTCCTTAAGAGCGTCCTCACCAACGTTGGGGATATCTCTTGTGATGGTCTCGGCACCGAGCTTTGTATCTCTTTCCTCGATCTCATACTCTTCAATATGGATAGAGGTGTAAATATCTTCACGGACAACACGCTCGTTAAGAAGAACGGCGTCCTCGTAGTTGTAGCCTTCCCAGGTCATGAAGCCGATAAGAGCATTCTTACCGATAGCAAGCTCGCCGTTGCTGGTTGCGGGACCGTCCGCAAGGACCTGACCAACGTGAACTTCCTCGCCCTTGTCAACGATAGGTCTCTGGTTTACGCAGGTACCCTGGTTGGAGCGCTTGAACTTGGTGAGCTTATAGGTATGAGTTGCGCCTGTGCCTTCCTTGACAACGACCTCGTCAGCGGAAACACGCTCAACAACACCGTCATGCTTGGAAACGATGCACACGCCTGAGTCAACAGCAGCCTTGTACTCCATACCTGTTCCAACGATAGGAGCTTCGGTCTTGAGAAGAGGCACAGCCTGACGCTGCATGTTCGCACCCATGAGGGCACGGTTAGCATCATCGTTTTCCAAGAAGGGGATCATTGCAGTCGCAATGGAAACGACCATCTTAGGAGAAACGTCCATGTAGTCGATACGTTCTCTCTCGCACTCGAGGATCTGGTCTCTGTAACGGGCATTTACTCTGGGACGTGCAAACTTGCCTTCCTCGGTAAGAGGCTCGTTAGCCTGAGCAACGGTATAATTATCCTCTACATCGGCAGTCATATATACAACTTCATCGGTTACAATACCTGTAGCCTTATCCACCTTTCTGTAAGGTGCTTCGATGAAGCCGTACTCATTTATCCTTGCGAAAGATGCAAGGTAGGAGATCAGACCGATGTTAGGTCCTTCAGGAGTCTCGATGGGGCACATTCTTCCGTAGTGGGAGTAGTGAACATCTCGAACCTCGAATCCTGCACGGTCTCTGGAAAGACCGCCGGGGCCCAGTGCGGAAAGACGTCTCTTATGAGTAAGCTCAGCAAGAGGGTTGTTCTGATCCATGAACTGTGACAGAGGCGAGGAGCCGAAGAACTCCTTGATAGCCGCAGTTATGGGACGGATATTGATAAGGCTCTGAGGTGTAATGGTCTCAACGTCCTGAGCCTGTGTGTTCATTCTTTCACGAATGCTGCGCTCCATACGGGCAAAACCGATCCTGAACTGGTTCTGGAGCAGCTCACCAACGGAACGGATACGTCTGTTGCCAAGGTGGTCGATATCGTCAACAGTACCAACGCCCTCGCAGAGGTTGATGAAGTAGCTGATCGTGGAGAAGATATCGTCAAGTGTGATGTGCTTGGGAACAAGCTCGTCAACACGCTTCTTTACCATTTCCTCCAGCTCGTCCTTGTCGGCAGCGCTTTCAAGGATATCCTTCAGGACCTTGAAGGAAACAAGCTCGTTGATGCCGTACTGAGCGGTATCGAAATCAACATAGCCGTTGATATCTACCATGCCGTTGCCGATGACCTTGACTTCCTTTTCCTCAACACGGCTCATAGGCTCGCCGCCTGCGGGATTGGAATAGATCTCCTTGTGAACGACCTTCAGCCATACCTCGCTTACGCCTGCCTGCTGGATCTCCATAGCCTTGTCGTAGGAGAGAAGCTCTCCCTCGTCAGCCATGATCTCACCTGTCAGGGGGTTAGCGATAGGTCTTGCAACGTAGTGACCTGCGATTCTGGAGCCAACGCCCAGCTTCTTGTTGTACTTATATCTTCCGAAACGGGAAAGATCATATCTCTTTGCATCGAAGAACAGCATATTCAGGTGAGAGATAGCGCTGTCAACTGTAGGAGGCTCGCCGGGGCGGAGCTTCTTATAAACCTCAAGAAGAGCTTCCTCGGTGTTCTTGGTAGCGTCCTTCTGGAGGATAGTCTGGCTAAGTCTCTCATCGTGGCCGAACATTTCCTCGATCTCAGGGTCAGTTCCGACGCCGAGAGCACGGATAAATGTGGTAAGAGGTATCTTTCTGTTCTTATCGATACGAACATAAATAACATCGGCGGAGTCCATCTCGTATTCGAGCCATGCGCCTCTGTTGGGGATAACTGTAGTCTTAAAAAGGTCCTTACCGGTCTTATCCTTTTCAAAGGAATAGTAAACGCCGGGTGAACGGACCAGCTGTGATACGATAACACGCTCGGCGCCGTTGATAACAAAGGTGCCGCTTTCGGTCATAAGCGGGAAATCGCCCATGAACACTTCGTTTTCCTTAACGTCGCCGGTCTCCTTGTTCCAAAGGGTAGCCTTTACTCTGAGCGGAGCGGCGTAGGTAACGTCTCTTTCTTTACACTCCGCAACGGAATACTTAGGTGTTTCATCAAGATGATAATCGACAAAGTTAAGAACTAAGTTGCCGTTATAATCCGTGATAGCGGCAACGTCACGGAATACTTCTTTAAGTCCCTCCTCAAGAAACCATTTGTAGGAATTTTTCTGCACCTCGATAAGGTTTGGCATCTCCAGAGCTTCGTTGATCTTACCGAAGCTCATACGAGTGGTCTTGCCGAGCTGCACCGGCTTTACATTCACCATAGGCGGACTCCTCCTCATAATTTTAGAAGAAATAATGTCTATCTTTGCCCTTACAAAGATTATTGGCTTAAAAAACGATTCTGAAACTGCGCCGCATAACGTTTTTACGCAGCTGCCGCAGTGTCGGCAAAACAAGCCATGATAAGCATAAGCCGCAATTAACTTTAGTAAAACAGGCATAAGTTTACATTATGATACAGTATATTATTATATAACATCTGTCAGCCCTTGTCAAGGGATTTCTTTCTCATTTCCTCAGATTTTACATTTTGTACAATTCCGTTGGTATAAATATTAACACCATTGCGCAATTACACATAAACAATAAGAGGACTTCGGACAATTTGTTCCGAAATCCTCTTGAATTTATATGATCTATAAATTCACCTGTCAATTTTTCCAATCAACTCTATATTCTCTGCAAAGAAATCAACAAGGTGATCCATTACCCCCTGAGCTGCAAATATAGTTGCTATGGTCAAATAATCCTTGTCGCAATTATAAAAGTCAATACTATATCCAATGTTTTTAAGTAATGCGGATATAAAAGCTTTTTCAGTCCTTCCATTGCCTTCTCTGAAAGGGTGAAGAATATTGAGACTATCAAAAAGCTCAGCAATACAGCTTGGAAGCTCCCGCTCTGAAACATCTTTATAATAATTATTATGTTTAAGCTTATGAAAAATAGCTTCCCCTGTTTCACGGATAAATTCATAAGGGCAGAAACAAGTCCCCTTTTTGGAAATATTTGTGGTACGTATCTGACCTGCCCAATCATATATATCCTGAAACAAATATTTGTGAATGGATAAATAAAAGTCAAAATCCACATTTTCAAACTTTATACCATTCTCTAATTCCATTAGCCGCATTGCCGAATAGTAGCTTTCCGCCTGCATTAACGTCCGGTCATCACGTATGCCAAGTTTATTTATAAGAACAGCTGAATTCGGGTAACAATTTGCAGTTGTAGGGTCATAAGGCATTGGCTTTTCTTATCCTTTCCTCAGACATCTTTTTTAGGCTTTCTGCCAGTTCCGACTTTTTAAGTCTGCCGTCAAAAAGCCGCATACATATATCCTTGTCCTTTTCGGAAAAGCAATACCCTTCCATTTCAACTATAGCCACCGCATTATCCAGCAGCTTCCTTTTTTCATCATTGGTCGCCGCTTTCTTTTCAACTACCACAAGAGCACCTCCAGTCATTCACTCCAGTATTTCCTGTCAAGGCTCCTGAACTGAACGGCACGGGCGATATGGCTCTTGCCGATGACCTCTTCGCCCTCCATGTCCGCAACAGTTCTTGCCACCTTTAAAATGCGGTCATATGCCCTGGCGGAAAGTCCCATTTTCTCAAAAACATTTTTGAGCATAACGCTTGCCTCATCTGTCATGGGGCAGACATCGTGCAGGATATCGGGAGTGATCATTGCATTGCAGGTGATGTCTGTTCCCGCAAAACGCTTCTGCTGGATCTCTCTTGCCGCCTGAACACGCTCTCTTATGGCTTCAGAGGATTCTTCTTTCGCCCCCGAGGACAGATGCTCATACTCAACAGGAGCCACTTCAACCTGAATATCGAACCGATCGAGCAAGGGGCCGCTTATGCGGTTTATGTAAGCGTGAGCCTGCTTTTTGCCGCAGATGCACTTGCGTGTGGGGTGTCCGAAATATCCGCAGGGACAGGGATTCATGGCAGCCACCAGCATGAACGAGCATGGATATGTCACCGTGCCCGATGCCCTTGAAATAGTAACCTGCTTGTCCTCCAGAGGCTGGCGGAGTATCTCCAACGCCTGACGTGAAAACTCGGGCAGCTCATCAAGAAAAAGTATGCCGTTGTGCGCAAGGGATATCTCACCCGGGCGTGGTATGGTTCCGCCGCCTGAAAGTCCCGCACCCGAAATGGTGTGGTGAGGCGAGCGGAAAGGCCTTTTTGTCACCAGCGGGTTTTCCTTTGAAACAAGCCCGCAGACAGAATGTATGTTCGTCGTCTCGATGGACTCCTTAAAAGTCATTGCAGGCATTATGGTGGAAAGCCTTTTTGCCAGCATGGACTTTCCGCTTCCCGGCGGCCCGATCATAATCAAATTATGACCGCCGGCAGCCGCATATTCCATTGCCTTTTTAGCCGTCTGCTGACCCTTTACATCGGCAAAATCCACCGTATCAAAGCGTTTTTCGGGCAGCACCTCATATTTTCTCTGGGGAATAAGCACCGCTTCCCTGTTGAAATGCCCGATAAGCTCGGAAACATTGTCGATGCCGTAAACAGTCACGCCCTCCACAACGCTTGCCTCATAGGCATTGGCAGAGGGAACGAAAACCGTGTCAAAGCCCGATCTTTCAGCGCACAGCACCATAGGCAGAACGCCGTTCACATGGCGCACGTCACCGTTCAGCGAAACCTCTCCGATAAAAGCGGTCTTGTCGATATTTTCCTCTATATTGCCCGTTATTTTGAGCAGCGCCGCAAAAATGGCAAGGTCGTGCATACTTCCCGTCTTTTTAGTGTCCGCAGGAGCAAGGTTCACTATCACCCTTGCCAGAGGAAAGGAAATGCCCGCACTCCTGAAAGCCGCTCTTATTCTTTCACGGCTCTCCTTGACGGAAGTATCCGCCAGACCTACTATATCAAAGCATGGCGTTCCCCTGCTGACCTCCGTTTCGACCTCAACGGGAAAGGCGTTCAGACCGAAAAGCCCCAGACTGTTTACCTTGGCAAACATATTATCCCTCCGTTAACCCAGCTTTTCTTCCAGCCAGTCGGAAATGTTTTTATAAACCTCCAGGCGGTTTGTCTCGTTGAGCAGCTCATGGCGGCAGCCGTCCCAGAGCTTCAGCTCAACATCATCGAAGCCGTGGCGTTCCATGCGCCTGAATATCTGCATAACTCCCCTGCCGAAGGTTCCCACAGGGTCGTCTGTTCCGCCCATGATAAGCACAGGCAGGTCATGGCGCACCTTGTTGTACCATGAACGGTCGGAGCAGTACTGCACCAGCATGAAAAGATCCCTGAAAGCAGAAGATGTAAAGATAAAGTTGCACTTCTTGTCCGCAACATAGCTTGCCACAACGTTTTCATCACGGGATATCCAGTCAAATTCAGTCCGCTTGTCATCGACCATAACGTTGCTCATGCCGAAAAGCAGATGATTTATCTTTCTCGAACGGCTCTTTACACCGTGGAGCATTATCTCCGAATCAGCCAGAGCGATGCCGAAAGGCAGGGCAGGGTGAATGCCCACAGTTCCCAGCAGAATTGCTCCGTCCGTATCACCGCTGTACTTGCCCAGAACGCAGCGGACAATGATAGAACCCATGGAGTGACCGAGGAAATAGTGAGGTACATCGCCGAATATAGACTTTCCGATAAGCTGTACCTTTCTTACGTCCTTTAGCAGATATATCCAGCCGTCCTCCAAAGCAAAATAGCCCAGATCGTCATTGTCCGAAACGGAATTGCCGTGACCCAGATGGTCGTTTGCGATAACCGCATAGCCCAGTCCGCAAAGGTAGTCGATAAAATGCTCGTATCTGCCGATGTACTCGCACATTCCGTGACAGATCTGGATAAGCGCCTTGGGCTTCCGTGCAGGCTCGGGGGTGTAGATGTAATAAGCTATCCTGTCAACTCCGTTGGAGCTTTTGAAAAAGTGTTCTGATTTATTAAAGTTCATACCGATCCGCCCTTTCTATTTTTTCATTTTAAAGCCCTCGTCCGAAAGAGGGTTTGATTCCATGGCAGTGCGCACGTTATCGTTGGTAAGGTGGGTGTATATCTCCGTGGTGGAAACGCTGGCGTGACCCAGTATTTCTTTGAGCACCATAGGGTCAACGTTGCCGTACTGATACATAAGTGTAGCCGCCGTGTGCCTGAGCTTATGGGTGGAAAGTCCCCTGTTGCCCATGCCTATGCGGTCGATAGCGTTCGTAACTATCTGCTCCACACGCCTGTTGCTGATGCGTGTCTTTCGCTTTGAGAGGAAAAGCGCATCTGTGGGAGCCTCAGGGCGGGCTGCAAGATACTGGCGTATAGCCTCTGCACAGCCGTTGTTTATGTGGATTATCCTTTCCTTGTTGCCCTTTCCCAGCAGTCTCATGCTGCGGTCGTCCAGGTCTATGTCGGTGATGTTCAGTCCCACAAGCTCGGAAAGCCTCATGCCGCAGTTAAGGAAAAGCATAAGGATACAAAAATCACGCTCGTAGAAATCTGATGCGGGGCTTACGTTTTCCAGCAGCTTTCTGCTCTCGTCCAGACCCAGATATTTGGGTTGAGCCTTTTTGGGAGAAGGAACGTCCAGCTGTTCCACAGGATTGTTTTCCAGATGAAAGCTTGTGAGCTTGTTGTTGCACAGCGCCTTGTAAAATCCCTTTATGGCAGATATCTTTCTTGCCCTGGTCTTGTCGTTGTTGCCCCTCTCCTCGGCGGAGAAGTTAAGATACTCGTAAACGTCCGCCAGAGTTATCCCTGCCACAGCAGAAAAGGGTACATCTGCTATTATGTCGCAGTTTTCGGCGGATATTATATTTTCCTTGATATATCTGAGAAAAAGCCGCAGGTCGATATAATACGATTCGATAGTTTTTTCCGAACGGTTTCTTATGACCCTCAGGTAAAAAATATACTCTTTAAGATAGGGAGGGCAGTCCTTCATATCCACAGCCACAGCATTTCACCTCTTCATTGTTTTTATATAATTTTAACATACCTGACCTTTTATGTCAAGCAGCGTGTCGCTGCTGCCACCTCGTTAGTATTTTTGTGCTGAATATTTCATTGGCAGCCCGGTAACTAAAGGTTGGCTCAAACATTTAAATTTGTCGGCGTGTCGCTGCTGCCACCTCGTTAGTATTTTTGTGCTGAACATTTCATTTGCAGCCCGGTAACTAAAGTTTGGCACAAACATTTAAATTTATCGGCGTGTCGCTGCTTTTGCACAGGCAGAATTTATCCCACCTTATAAAAACATATCCCCACATCAGGACGGTGCGTCCTGAAATCTGCTTCCTGTTCATCAGTCATGGTAAGCTCAAAGCAGCTTACCAGCAGATATTCAAGTCCTTTCATATCATAAGCGGGAGAAAAATAATCGGCGGGCTTATCGGCAGCATCATATATTTCAAGCACACGCACACTGTCCATGCCTGAAATAAAGCTGATATCCGACATACCGTTCATTATCAGCCATTCAAGGTCTTTAAGCTTTAAAAGGCTGTCCGCATTCACATAGCTTCCGCTCAGATACAGGGCTTTAAGTCCCTGCAGCAGCTCGATACCTGAAAGATCGGCAGCTTCATATCCTGATATATGCAGTATAGTGAGCTTCGGCAGCTGTGACACAAGTTGAAAATTCTCATAGGAAAGGTCTTTGGCATCTATATACAATTCAGAGGTATCTTCATATAAGGTGTGGCCGCCTATCTGACCTATTGCTCTTCTTTCCGGTTGGGTAATGTCATATTCCGATGACTTTGGCGATGATTGGGGCTCAGCCGCAAACTCGCCAATATATATTGCCCTGTCGTCTGTCTCTTTGAGCCTATCCAAAAAGCTGATAAAGTCGATCTCCTTTATCAATTCGCAGTCGGAAAAATACTCCTTTGTCATGTTTCTGAAATCGGCAAATCTTTTTGTGCTGAAGAGTTCTTCATAGCTGTACACTTTTGTTTCAAATCTGCCGCCAATGTGATAATATGTAACAGCACCGCTGTCGGAATAATATTCAGTGGGATAAAAGAAACTGCTTTCACCTATATATTCCGAAAGTTCTCCGCTTTCATCCCATATAATTTGGGCATATTCAGACATAGTATAGGTGCTTTCTTCAAGCATAACATTAAAGCAGACACCATCTTTGTCACGGTAAAGTGCCGAATAATAGCACAGTTCGTCACCCATATCAGCCACATTATACTGACACCAGCTGTCGGAATCCGCAGAATAATAATAGATTGAAAAATACAGACTGGCCACACCCTGCGGGTAATAAACCATTTCAGGAAAATCATCACCACTGATATCAACAAAGACAATGCGGTACCAATACTGCTTGTTGACCTTCACCATTTGCAATGCCTTGCGTATGGCGTGCTGGAGCAGCGTGTCGTCCCTGTATGTAACATCATCTAAATCATCAAGATAAGCAAGTCCCTCCGCCTCTGCCTTTGCATCTACGGCAACCTCGGGATTCACAAAATACGTTCCCACGGTTTTTACACTGTCGGGCAGATACAGCTCCTTTATACCCTCACCCGAAAAATTCGTAAAAGCATAATCATCAACGGCATCAAGCCCATCATTGAGTGAAACGATCCTTAGGTCAGCGTAAGCAAAAGCATATTTACCTATCTCTTTCAGTGAATTCGGGCATACCAGCTCAGTTATTTTACAGCTTTCGCAGGCACGATCACCTATCCTCTCCACACCGTCGGGAATAACAAGCTTCTTCTCATCGGAATATCTTGGCATAAAGATCAGTTCTTTTCCGTCAGCTGTATAGACCGCCCCGTTCACGGACTTATATTTTCCGCCATCTGCGATATTCACCTCACGCAGAGCCATGCAGTCCCTGAAACAATCAGCGGACAACTCGGTTATGCCCGAGGACAGGTCAATGCGTTCCAGCGTATTGTTGATCATGAAATTTTCGATGCTTTTCACCGTTTCGGGCAGAGTCAGAGAAACTACAGTTTTTCCCGCAAATGCACGACGGCTCACATATGTAACAGGGCTGCCGTCAAGGCTCTCGGGAATAACCACATCATTTTCCGAACCCCTGTACTTGAAGATATGCGCCTCGCCGTTTTCGATAACATAGTCATAATCCTCTTCAATATCATCTTCCGTTTCTGCTGTCACCGATGTGCTTATACTTGTTGCATTTAATGTCTCCGTCCCATTTTCCGTCTCAGCATCGGAACAGCCGCAGAGCATAACAAGCACCGCTGCTATAATAATTCTCTTTTTCATATTGTCAGCCCCTTAATAAATCGGTCAGTATTCATGTAATTTCATTATATCATTTCCGCATCGGCTTGACAATATCTTAACAGATATGTATTCGTTTTGTAATAAAAAACGGCTCATGCCAACGCACAAGCCGTTTTGTATCAGATATTTTCATCGGGGATAGAAAGCTGCATCGACGGGTCGGTGCGGATAACATTGCCCTCCCCCGCTCTGAACGCAGGGGGCATTATATATGCCTTGCCGTCACGGAATGTTACCGAAACGCCGTGGATAACGCTGTATCTGTCCAGCGTTCCGTTCTGCTCCCGTTCCTCGTCGGTGTATTCATGCCACTCGCTGCACAGTATGACACTATCAGCATAATGAAAGGTCACGACCTTGTATTCCCTTTCGCCGCCCCATACACGGTCATCGGAAGCAACACTGCCGTCCTGCCATCTCAGGCAGAATGTGCCGTTCTTTATCTCCATGTAATAATCGGCGTTCCTGTCACCGTTGGGATAATATTTTCCCTCGGGGATAACAGGCTCGGTGAAGCTTTCGTCATGAGTGCAGACGCCGCCCTCTGTCTGTCCCAAATACAGGTCATATATGGAATCAGGCTCCACAAGCCACTTTTCACGAAGCGCAGGGTCAGCCAGCAGTTCTGTACGTGTCGGCGGGTCATCATAATCAAGCCCCTCGGCAGGCTTCGGGTCAAAGGCTGTTCTGAGATAAATGCTTGCGCCCAATGCAGAGCAAAGCAATACCGCAGCGCCGATAATAAATCCCTTTTTCATAAAAATTTCTCCTGCATACTATCCTTCTTAAATCACTTAATGGTAGAATACGCAATATCAGCATAAAAAGCACTTCACTAAACAAAAGAAAAATTTTTCATTAGCTTCTTACATATATTTCGCCATTCGCTAAAATAAAATCTCCTCCACTATATGTTGTTTCAATATATATCCAGTTTGAAGGTCCCGTATGAACCGTTGATTGTCCATAATACGTCCAGCTTGTTAAATAAAACGTAAACGATGGACTTGCTGAATATGTATGTTTACCACTTCCTGACACAAATGAATTTTTTTCAGTCGAATATACATTATTGAAAGTACATGATATTCCATCAGTTGAAATGTTAATATATGAATCAGAGCGACCTGTCGACAGACAATAATAGGTACCCGCAGGCAGTGACACCAAGCCTCTGGGTGTAACTTCTTTCTGTGATAAGCCAGCAGGAATACTCTCAATTGTCTGAGCTGAAACTGTATTTGAAAACAATGATATAGTTCCTATTACAGACAAAAGTACGGCAATAATTCTACTTGTTCCTCTTTTTTTCATAATAATAACCTCCATAGTCACAGACACTTAAGTGATTCCTAAAGTTTCTTTTTTCATTTTATAAACCGTTTAAGCATTAGTCACAGGTGCAACAGCTGTCAGTATCACAGCAGTTGATAGTGCTGCTGCAATCATTCTTTTTAACATTTTTTTTGACTTCATAAAGCGACCTCCTAAACATGTCATATTTGATGAACATTTCATCATTTCTATTATACAATTCAAATTTACAATTGTCAATCATTCCTATTAAAATCGTATATTTGCACAAATGCGCAGCGCTCATATTGTCAAACTGTATGTCGAAAATTGTCGAATTTTTATCATACACACAAAAAGCGCACCCCAAGAAAGCCTTGGAGTGCGCCTCTGAAAATATCGTATTAAACTCAAGCCTGAGAATTCTTCTTTGCCTCAAGGTCAGCAAGAGCGTCCTTGCGGGAAAGATTTATTCTGCCCTGGTTGTCGATCTCCATTACCTTAACAACGATCTCGTCGCCAACGGAAACGATGTCCTCGACCTTTTCAACTCTCTGCTTGTCAAGCTTGGAGATGTGAACAAGTCCGTCCTTGCCGGGAGCAATCTCGACAAATGCACCGAAGTTCATGAGCTTTACTACCTTACCACGGTAGATAGCGCCGATCTCGGGATCGTTTGCAATGGTGTTAACGATCTGGAGAGCCTTGCGTGCGTTGTTGATATCAACACCGCTGATGAATACGTTGCCGTCGTCATTGATATCTATCTTTACCTGGCAGTCAGCGGAGATCTTCTGGATAACCTTTCCGCCCTGACCGATAACTTCTCTTATCTTGTCAACGGGAACCTTGGTCTGGAGCATCTTGGGAGCATACTTGCCAACCTCAGGACGGGGCTCGGGGATAGCCTTGAGCATAACCTCATCAAGGATATAATCTCTTGCCTTGTGAGTCTTTGCAAATGCTTCCTTGATGATATCGTAGGTAAGTCCGTCAACCTTGATATCTACCTGGATAGCGGTGATACCCTTCTTGGTACCGCCTACCTTGAAGTCCATGTCGCCGAAGAAGTCCTCAAGACCCTGGATATCTACCATAGTCTGGAAGCTTCCGTCGTCACGGGTGATAAGTCCGCAGGAGATACCTGCAACGGGAGCCTTGATGGGCACGCCTGCGTCCATAAGAGCCAGTGTGGAGCCGCAGATAGAACCCTGAGATGTGGAACCGTTGGAGGAAAGAACTTCGGAAACAAGTCTCAGTGCATAGGGGAATTCCTCAACAGGAGGGATAACAGGCTCAAGTGCTCTTTCAGCAAGTGCGCCGTGACCGATCTCACGTCTTCCGGGGCCTCTGGAGGGCTTTGTCTCACCTACGGAGTAGGAGGGGAAGTTGTAGTGGTGCATATATCTCTTGGTATCTTCTTCATCAAGACCGTCGATCTTCTGAGCGTCGCTTACAGGGCCGAGAGTTGCAACTGTAAGAACCTGAGTCTGACCTCTTGTAAACAGACCCGAACCATGTACTCTGGGAAGAACGCCTACCTCGGCAGCCAGAGGACGGATATCATCGATTCCACGGCCGTCAACACGCTTGCCCTCGTAGAGCCAGTTTCTTACGATCTTCTTCTGGAGCTTGTAGATGCACTCGTCGATCATAGCGGTCTTTTCGGGATAAAGCTCATCAAACTTAGCGTGGATATCGTCCTTGATAGGATTGAGCATTTCCTCACGCTTGTTCTTGTCATCTGTATCGAGAGCAACCTTTACTCTGTCAGCAGCAAATTCCTCGATGGCATCGAACATATCGTGGTCAACTTCCATGGACTCGAACTCGAACTTCTTCTTGCCGATCTGAGCCTGGATATCGCTGATGAAAGCGACCAGCTTCTTGATCTCGGTGTGGCCTGCAATGATGGCGTTGAGCATAGTGTCATCGTCAACCTCGTTAGCGCCTGCTTCGATCATAACGACCTTGTCCTTGGTACCTGCAACGGTAAGGTTAAGGTCATTTCTTGCTCTCTGCTCGAGAGTGGGGTTAAGAACGATCTCGCCGTCAACCAGACCAACGCTTATGCCGCCGATAGGGCCGTTCCAGGGAATATCGGAAATTGAAATAGCGATAGATGTTGCTATCATGCCCACGATCTCGGGGGAGTTGTCGGGATCAACAGCAAGAACAGTCATAACAACGGAAACGTCGTTTCTCATATCCTTGGGGAAAAGAGGACGGATAGGACGGTCAACAACACGGGAAGTAAGGATAGCCTTTTCGGAAGGCTTGCCCTCTCTCTTCATGAAGGAACCGGGGATCCTGCCTACGGAATAAAGTCTTTCCTCGTAGTCAACGGAAAGAGGGAAGAAGTCAACGCCCTCTCTGGGCTTAACGCTTGCGGTAACGTTTGCCATAACTACAGTTTCGCCGTATCTTACCCAGCAGGAACCGTTGGAAAGCTCACAGGTCTTGCCTGTTTCAACAACGAGCTCTCTGCCTGCGAACATGGTCTTGAAAACTCTGTAGTTGTCAAATGTTTTCATCTGATTCATTTAATTTACCTCCGTACATTTTATTTTCCGGCGGCTTTAGCAATAAATCCGAAGCAGGAAATGGCTTCATGCTCCCGATTTAATGCTAAACGACCGCCTTAGATAACGAGTGAAAAACAAGTTATACCGATTTCAAAATGTTCTATAGACAATTACGGCAAGCTGTCGTATCTGTCTATAGTTCGGTTTGAAATTAGTATTAAAGGCAGAGTAAAGGCAAGGCCTTTACATTCTGCCTTTAAGAAAGAATTACTTACGAAGACCGAGCTTCTCAACGATTGCACGATATCTGTTGATATCCTTCTTCTGAAGGTAAGCAAGCAGATTACGTCTGTGACCTACCATCTTAAGAAGACCTCTTCTGGAGTGGTGGTCGTTGTTGTGAGCCTTGAGGTGAGCGTTAAGGTCGTTGATTCTCTTAGTGAGAATTGCGATCTGAACCTCGGGAGAACCGGTATCGTTCTCGCTCATCTTGTTAGCTTCGATAATAGCGTTCTTTTCTTCCTTGAGCATCATAATAAATACACCTCTTTAAAATATTTCCCCTCACCGGGCATACGGCAGGTATGTTCCCTATCGGGCTTTACCCGTAAGCTTAGTGGAGGGCTGTGTCATGCACATACAGCACAACGGAATTATTATATCATACATTTTTGCATTTGTAAAGTGTTTTTTGAAATTTTTCACTCCTGCTTAGCCTTAAATGCCACAGCTACAACATCGGGGCCGCTGTTTGCCGCAACTGCTCCGCCTACTCTGAACGAAAAATCAACGGGAGGATATCCCAGGCGCTTTGTAAGCAGCTCCGAAAGCTCCTTTGCACGGCTCAGGTCTCTGCCGCAGATAATGATGTAAGGCGAATCCTTTTCTATCCTGCTGCAGGCAACGTCGGCAAGCTTGGGAACAACATTCTGCTCTCCTCTGGGCTTTGCCACTACCTTTGTGCCGGCACCCTTGAGCAGGATAATGGGTTTGAGACCAAGCACCTCTCCCGCAAATGCGGCAGCAGCGCTGATACGTCCCGACTTCTTTACAAATCTGAGGGTATAGGTGGCAAGATAAACTTCGTTCACCTCGAACCAGTCTGTAAGATACTTTTCGATATTATCGGCAGAGCTGCCCTCTTCTGCCATCTGCGCCGCACGGATAACGGGATAGCCGTATGCGCCCGAATAGCTGGTGGAATCAAGCACACGTATCCTCAGGGAGCCCTTCTTTTCGGGGTGAGCCTCAAAGAAATTATCCCTTGCCATGCAGGCATTCTGATATGTAGCGGAACCGTGGGCATTTATGGAAACATAGAAGATGTCCTCGTAACCCTCTTCCGCATATTTTTCATAAAGCTCCTCGAACTCAAATGCTGTGAGCTGAGAATGAACGGGAAGCTCAGCGGAAGCGTCGATAAGGTCGTAATATTCGTCGTTGGAAATATCGCCGTCACGGAAGCTCTTGTCGCCTACGGTGATGGGGAAGCCCTGAACGTCAATGCCGTACTTTGCGCTGTCAGCCTTGGCGATATCGGCTGCCGAGTCTGTGATGATCTTTATTTTTGCCATGATTTTCTCCATTCCGCCGCTTTTGCGGCATAATTATGATTATATTTTACCATGAAAATTTTGTGAGCTGACCCTTTGTTTCAAGGTCGGGATAGCCCCACTGCCTCAGCACCTCATAAACTGCAATGGCAGCGGAGTTTGACAGATTAAGGCTTCTCAGCGTGCTTCTCATGGGTATTCTTACACATTCATCGGGGTGGGCATACAAAAGCTCTTCGGGAAGCCCAGCGTCCTCACGTCCGAAAATAAGAAAGCTGTTGTCGGGATATTCTGCATCGGAATGTATCTTCCTGCCCTTGGTGGTGAAGAAGAAATAATTCCCGCCGCTGTTTTTCTCAAAGAAATCATCTGTATTGTCATAGTAGCTTATGTCAAGCTTGTCCCAGTAGTCAAGTCCAGCACGCTTCAGCTTTTTGTCATCTATCTGAAAGCCCATGGGACGGACAAGATGGAGCCTTGCTCCCGTAACGGCACAGGTGCGTGCGATATTTCCCGTGTTCTGGGGTATCTGCGGCTCCACAAGAACTATATTCAAAGAAGGCATAGCATATCCTTTCTCACAGTGTTTCGTAATCGCAGAGATTGGGGTTATCAATAAGAAAGCCCAGGCATCTTTCAAGCATGATGCCCTCTCTGGGGTCGGTGCAGTAGCTGTATGTGGTCTTGATCGCAAGCTCCAGGAATGACGCTGCCCTGTTCATGGCAATGGGCAGGCTGTCCCCTCTCAGAACCGCTCCCGTAAGTACGGAAGCAAACACATCTCCCGTGCCGGGATAGCTTGCGTTCACCTGCACATAGGGCACCTTCCAGAACTTGTTGTGCTCACTGTCATAGCCCACGTTACAGCATTCTCCGCAGATAAATGCGCTGGTGATGACGACTATCTTGGGGCCAAGCTTTGAAAGTCTCACCAGAATGCTTTTCATCTCCGAAGCGGAGCGGGGAAGCAGATTGGGATCCTCGCCCAGAAGTATGGCTGCCTCGGTCATGTTGGGCGTGATGATATCCGCCACAGCCACAAGCTCGCCCATTCTGCGGCGCAGCTCGGCGGTGCAGGTCTTATAGGGCTTTCCGTGGTCTGCCATAACGGGATCCACCACTTTGAGCGCCTTGGGATAGTCCGCAAAAAACTCCAGGCAGTGATCTATCTGGTCGGTAGAAGCAAGAAATCCGCTGTAAATGCAGTCAAAATCCATATCGAACCGCTTATAATGCTCCAGTGCAGGGGACATATAATCGGTAAGATCACGCATGACCACATCACCGAAACCGCCCGTATGCGTGGAAAGTATCGCCGTGGGAACGGGACATACCTGAATGCCCATGGCCGAAAGGGTAGGCAGTATCACCGTCAGCGAACAGCGTCCCACGCCCGAAAGGTCATGGATAGCTGCCACCTTTGTATTGCTTTTCAAATAAAAAACCACCTTATTACTATATTTATACAGTTGCCGCAGCGGCGCATATCACCCTTGCCGCCCCCATCTGTTTAAGGAGCGATGCGCAGCAGCTGAGGGTCGAGCCTGTTGTGATAACATCGTCTGCAAGAAGTACCGTCATGCCCGAAAGGTCACGTTCTGTCGCCGAATACTGTTTTCCCACCGCACTCCTGCGCTCCTCAGCGCCGAGAAGATGCTGCGATGTCTTAACATGCTTTCTGCAAAGCACATCTTCCACAGGCACCTCGCCTGCCGATATCGCCCTTGCAATAAGCTCCGCCTGATTATATCCACGCTCACGCTTCTGCTTTGATGTCATGGGAACGGGGACTATAAGGTCAATACCGCTCAAAACGCCGGCCGTTTCCAGTCTGTCACGCAGCACCCTGCCGAATATGTCGGCACCGTTTGTGTTGCCGTGGAATTTAAGGTTGTGGATACAGTCCCTTACGCTATCCGCATAATATGCCGCCGCATAGCAGCCGTCATAGCTCACATTTCCGCATATGCAGCCTTTGAGGAGCGATTTCCCGCAGCCTGTGCATATATTTTCATCAGCCCACAAAGCCTCATGAAAGCACTTTTCGCAGCACAGAATATCATAGGCAATGAACTCACCGCAGAAAGGACAGCGGTTTGGAAAGGCAAGGTCAAGCAGATAGGCTTTCAAATTGCTTTTAAAGTTGCTTTTCAAGCCGCTTGAAAACCCATTTGAAAAAACATCGTCCCCCGCAATAATGCGCCTGTCCATATCAGCCCAGCTCGCTTTCTATCATATGCCGCAGGCAGGTGTAGCGGAGCGTGCGCCTGTCGTTATGCACCATCTTCTCCACAATGGATTTGGAGCCGACGATTATAAGCATCTTTTTGGCTCTCGTTACCGCCGTGTAAAGGAGATTTCTGTAATAAAGCTTGTCAAATCCGCCAAGCAGCGGGATTATCACTGCCGTGAACTCGCTGCCCTGGCTCTTGTGAACGGTAATGGCATAGGCAAGCTCCAGCTGTTCCAGCATTTCAAGGGAGTATTCCGCAATGCGCCCCTCGAAGTCGATGACCACAGTGCCCTCGCCACGCTTTACCTTTACTATAGTGCCGATATCGCCGTTGAAAATTCCCGTGCCGTTCTCGCCGTCCTTTTTCCAGACAATATCGTAGTTATTTTTGGTCTGCATCACCTTATCGCCGTCACGGAAGGTGAAAAGTATGCCCTTTACCTCGGAAAGCTCCTTTTTCGGGGGATTGAGCACCCTCTGGAGCATCTTGTTCATCTCCACCGAACCCAGTATGCCCTTTCGTGAGGGGCACAGCACCTGAATATCATCCAGCGGAGAATAGCCGTAAGCATCGGGAAGCCGCCTGCTGCAAAGCTCGGTTACAGTCACTGCCGCCCCCTCCGCATCAAGGCGCTGCATAAAGAAAAAGTCGCTGTCCTTGCGGGAAAGGTCAGGCTCCTCGCCGTTCACTATCTTGTGGGCATTGGTGATGATACAGCTCTGCTGAGCCTGTCGGAATATCTCGTTAAGGGCAACAACAGTCAGCCTGCCGCTGTCTATCATGTCTTTCAGGATATTTCCCGCCCCCACCGAGGGAAGCTGGTCGCTGTCACCTACCATTATGAGCCTGCACGAAAGCTTCAAAGCCCTGAGCAGCGACTCAAAAAGCAGAGTATCCACCATGGACATCTCATCTATTATCATAACATCACAGGAAACGGGATCCTGCTCGTTGTGCTTGAATTTAAGCTGCCCCGACTTGTCGTACATCACTTCCAGCAGGCGGTGAATGGTCTTGGCGGGATATCCCGTCAGGTCGGCGATACGCTTCGCCGCACGGCCTGTAGGAGCAGTTATCATCACCTTCATACCCCTCTGCTCATAAAGGGAGATTATGGCTTTGAGGGTAGTGGTCTTACCTGTACCGGGGCCGCCCGTCAGGATAAGAAAGCCCTTTGAAAGTGCAAGAGATATAGCCTCTCTCTGCTTGTCCGCATAGGTGATTATCTTTGTTTTCTCTTCAATGTCGATAAGCTTGCTGTAATCCGTTCCCGTGTCCTTGAAGCAGTCGTTCATCACGGAAAGTCGGGTGCTTATGTACTGCTCCGCACGGAAAAAGTCCTGCAAAAATACAAAGCTCCTGCCGTCCTTGTCATAAACGCACAGCTCGTCATCATCGCAGGCAGCGGAAAGATTATCGTCAAACACCTCTTCGCCCACGTCCAGCAGCTTTACGGCAGTTTCTTTCAGCCTGTCCTCCGGCAGACAGGTGTGACCGTTAAAAGCATTGTGGGTAAGGATATAGCAAATGCCCGCCCTTATGCGTCCCGGGCTGTCCTTGGGTATCTCCAGCTTTGCTGCCATTTCCTCAGCCTTGGAAAATTCCAGCTCAATGCCCTGGGAGCAGAGAATGTAGGGGTTCGCTTTTATCTGCTCCACCGCAAACTGTCCCCACCGCTTCCATGCGGACACCGCCACAGAGGGGGAAACTCCGTAGCCCGCAAGGAATATCATCAGCGCACGTATGCCGAAAATGCGCCTGAATTCCTGTGATATCTCGTCAGCCTTTTTGGCGGACATACCCTTGACCTTTATAAGATCCTCGGGGGTGTTTTCAATGACCTCCAGAGTTTTGTCGCCGAACTCCTCCACCATGCGCTTTGCAAGGGTGGGGCCGATACCCTTTATAACTCCCGAGGAAAGATATTTCAGTATGGCGGTCTCAGTGGCAGGCAGCTTCCGCTCGCAGGCCTCTGCCCTGAACTGAGCGCCGAATTTGGGGTGAGTGACATATTTTCCCGTGAGCCGCAGCTCCTCGCCCTCTTCGATAGTTCCCAGCTCACCCACCACGGTAACATAGTCGCCGCCAGTGTCAAGGTCGAGGACGATATAGCCGTTCTGTTCATTGCAGAACAAAACGGTCTCCACAGTGCCCTCAATATGGATAAGCTCATTTTCGGTGTTCGGCATAAAAATTCCTCTGTTTTAACGGTTTCATTGAATTTTGCATAATATCGTATTTTATCATTATATCATAGCGCTGCGGAAATTGCAACCGTTTTATAAGTATCGGTCAGGGTAAAATAAAGCTCAGGCTGACGAAATACTAATGTCCGTCAGCCTGAGATTATTATGGGTCATATTATCGCCGATATAATGTGAATGATAACAAGATGAACAGGGTAATATATGTAAAACAGCCTGCCAAAGCCCTTTCCCTTTTTGCCGTTGTACATAAGCATAAACGGGAGCGCAAATATCATCATCCACTGAAAATTTATCCGCAGAAGAGAATCGGCAAAGCTTCCTGCCGAATACACCCGCATAGTGGGAATGCCCAGCGCATTTATCGGCAGCGCAAGCAGATAAACCAGCTTGCTTGGCAGCCCGCACCTTTGCAGGAAATTGAAAAATGTATTCCGATCTGCGGCACAAATATAAGGAAATACAGAGCGCAGTATGCCGAATACCACACCGCCAGCCGCTTTTTATTTTCACGGCAGAAATAAAACAGAACTATGGAAGCTGTAAGAACAGCAGGTCCCTCACTGTGCCACAAAGAGCCGAGCAGGGTGAACACTATACTGTCCCAGTCCCTTAGTATGGGGATAAGGTTTATATCTATGCCTGCCGCCATGATTGGGTCATTGACCTCAACAGTATATGAAAGCACTGCCAGTATAAACTGATATCCACCATAGCACAGAAGATATTTTGTCCTTTTCCGACTGTCGTTTTTCGTGCTTTCAAGTATGGAGATAATAAGCACGCCCTGAAATATGGAAAGAAAAATATTATTATCGAAATCGTACAAGGTTATCCTGAAATACATGGACAAAACCGCAGGCAGTACAGCTTCCAGCATGGCCATGGCAGCGCTTGCCTGCCAGAGCCGTTTAAGATATCTGCGCCTGTCGCTTGTATGCACCGCTCCCTCTGCGGCACAGAAGAAAAACAGTGGCGAGGATATCCGCCCTATCCACCTGAGCCACAGGGGCATATCGGGGATATAGTCCCCGATATGGTCGGCTGTCATAAGTATGAGTGCAATGATTTTTAATGCTGTTCCGCTCATATGCCGCCCTGCTTTCCGAGATCTATGTAGTATATGATGCTATTCTCAGTCCCGAATCATATGTCACTTCCGTGCCGTCAAGTACGTCTCATTCCTTCCGAATATCAGGTACTTGTGTACATCACTGAGCTTTTCTCCTGCCGAAAAGTCTCACGAAAGCCCACGCCGCCAGCAGTCCCAAAGCCGCACCGAAAATATTCTGTATCACTGAATCAATGTCAAAAAGTCCTATGGAAAGCACAAACTGCACAACCTCAGGCAGAAGCGCATATACCAAAAGCAGTGCGCATCGCTTTTTCATCGGCATATCTTCAAAGGCTGCCGAAAGCAGAAATGCAAGTACCGCAAACATAGCTATATGCCAGATTATACGCATGACATTTCCCGCAGGATCTATCCATATCTCACCGTAGGAGCTGAACGGAACAAGATTATAAACCTGCCAGCCGCCCTCACGCATATCACGCACCAGTTCTCTTGACATTGCCAGATTTACCGGCTTGGGCAGTATCCTGAAATAGAACAGGAGCATTATTATATTATAAATCCAAAAGATAATTTTCGTTATTTTACTTTTCATGATGTCCTCCGATAAATAAGCTTATGAAGCCGATACGTTCTGAAGCATATCGGCTTCATGCAAAACATCATCTGCTTTCAGCCATTTTCATATATATCCCATTCCGAACATCCGACTGATTATATCCTGCGCCCAGATCATAGGGCTGGATATCGACTGAGCCGTCATCGTTAAAAACAACGCCTTTGAGAGTGCCGTCCACAATGATCTTTTCGCCCGGCCACAGTCCCTCAGAAAATCCATCATCAGCTGATGTCCTGTCATGCCACTGAGTGCATATGACCACACTGTCGTTTGAATGAATGGTATGAACGATAAACTGCTTTTTTCCGTAATATTCCGATGCTTCATCACCGTAAAGGCTGCCGTCGGGACTTTTGTATGTCATGTAATACTTTCCGTCCTCGAACGAGACCTCCATATAATGATCCGCCGAAGCATCACCGTCGGGATAATAGCTGCCCACAGGTATGGCAGGCTCCGTATAGCTCAGGTCATGTGTGCATACGCCGCCGTCATTCAGGTGCTGATTAAAGTAATAATCGGTATAATCGCACTCCTCATGTATCCAGCCGCTTTCGGGCTTTTCATCGAAAGTCCCCGCCCTGTCAAAAGATACAAACGCAAACCACGCCGCAGCGGCAGCAGCCGATATTGCAAAAACAGCTGTAATGCTCTTGTGTTTAGTCCATTGCATACGTCTCATTACCAAGAATTATATTGCCTCCTGAATATTCAGCACTTATGTACAGCTCATCTTTGGAAACATTATGAGTTCCATATTCATACCACGAACTTATCGAAAAATAGAAATCGTGATTTAAATTATACACATAGCCACCTGTACCACATATATATTTTCCAAGTTCAGGGCAATAAATATTATATACCGTGCACGTAGTTGTAGCTGATGTAGTTGAATTTATCTGAATATATGCAAATCTGCTTGACTGACAATAATATGCTCCGACAGGCAACATCGAATACACAGCTACATCATCATTTTGCACTGAATATGATTCACCAAGAGTAACAGAATCATATTCAAAGTTTTCAGCACTGTATGCTGAAGCTGCACTGCTTACCATTGCAACCGCAATGACTGTTGAAAATAATAAATCAGTTAATTTTTTCATATATTTCTTCCTTTCATACTTAATGTGACAAACCCGAAACAGACACACAGCGCATCTGTCTCGGTCTGCCTTGGGAAAAAATTTGCGTCAAATCGTTACTTCCTTGCTGATCGCAGTAACTTTTTCGCTATCGCTGCCGCTGTAAACTGTAAATACAGTTTTCACACGGTATGTACCGCTGCTGAGGCTGCTTTGGCTGTTGCTGAATGTCAGTGTATTGTTGCTTGACGATGCACTCCATGGTTCATCGTTAACAGAATACCACTTACTGCCGCTTTTCTTTTCCAGATACTGAACAGCAGTAATTTTGGTCACAGTGTTGTCTCCTACTGCGATGCCTATACAAGTTGCTTTCTGGTTGGAAATAGACAGCCTGCTTGAAGCCGAAACAGTATAAGCGTATCTCATTTCAGCACCGCACACAGTAATGCCGCAAAGAGAAGAAAGTGCTATGACTACAACCATAAAAAATGACAGACCCTTTTTCATTTCAAATACCCCCTTTCTCATAAATTCAGATGTCTTACCATCTGTATCTATAATCTTGAAACAATCCTTTTGGGGACACTAAATCGACAAAAAATTTATTGTTCTGCCTTTTGCACAGTTTCGGCAACACTTATCAGTTCATTTTTACCAATGCTGCCTGATATTTCAAAAATATATTCACCATTGTCCCATGAAATATATGATACCTCATTACTGATATCAACTATAAATCCATCACAGCCGTTTATTTCAATATATTCCATAGTGTGATCCTCAGTATTCACATTTACATCAAATGCGGACTTTACATTTTGACTGAAATAAATATGCTTGTTATTATTTACATACGTTGTGTTACAGAATATATCGCTCACAAACTCATCTTCTGTCTCAAACCCCTCAGGCACATCAATAGTGTAAACCGCCTCAATAGTCTCGGGAGCCTCTGCAGTATCGGCAGACTGAACGGCAGTGTGGGTGCTGAAAGTCTCAGTGAAAAATCTTTTGAAAAAGTCACGCACAGCACTTACGGACGATGCCGCCAACGCCGCTGCAATAAGCGCCGCCGTCACGCATATAAAAAGCCGCCTTACCGTAAGCTTTTTTGGCGCACCTCCGCCTGCAAGCCGTTTCATATTCCGCTCAAACTGCGGTGAGAACCGATGCTCAGGCATATCCGGCACAGTGCTGATTATGCGGGCTTCCAGCGTTTCCTCAAAGGCTTTTTTAAGTTGTGTATCCACTGCCGCAATGCTCCTTTATCATTTTAACAAAGCACCTTTTTGCACGCTGCAAACGCTTTTTGGCATTATCATAGCTTATTCCAAGACTTTCCGCAGTCTCGGATATGCTCAGCTCCATGTACATTTCCAGAAAAAGCACCTGATAATACTGCTCGGGCAGCTTTAAAAGCAGCTCTTTAAGCTCTTCCGCACTGAGCTTTGAAACAATATCGGCTTCAAGATCGGTGCCGTCAGATATCTCAGTCTCATCAATATTTTCAATGATAACTTTTTTACTTTCATTGTACATTTTAAGTGCAAGGTTCTTTACTATAATAATCAGATAAGCACGGGTTTGGGGACAGTTTATTTCTGAAATTTTATTTAATTTTCCGATAACGATCATAAATGCTTCGTGTACAGCGTCCTCCGCTGACTGAGGACTTCGCAGGATAGCAAACGCTGTCTTGTACATATCCTGACGGTATGTGAGATAAAGCTCTTCAAATCTGCTTTTGTCCTCCGCAGTGTCCAGAAGAGCAAGATAAAATCCAAGCACAAAATCACACCTCGGATATATTATATAACATTTCCTTAACAAATGTCAAGACATAAAAATCAAGCCGCCCCGGCTGATGAAACGGATTCAAAAGCTGTGGCGGCAGGCGTTTTGCGTCTCACTGTGAGACAATCAAATCATATCACAGGGCAGCTGAATTTGTCAATAAAAACATTTCGACATTCAGGGTCACAAATGAAAATTTCCCCGTATCATCACATAAAAGGTCTTGAAATCATGGACTGTGTGATGTATAATACTAATATTGTATGATACACGCTGATCGAAAGGAATTACCCGAACATGGTTGCTGATACTCAGGAAAAATTCGCCAAAAGAGCCGCAAAGGGAATGCTCTGGTGGCTGGCAGGCGAGTTCATTTGTGCGATATTCAATCTGTGCATGATAATCTTTATGACGAAATTCATGGTGATGAAGCTGTTCACCGCCATTGCCTCGGTGCTTATCGCAAACGGACTTTATTTTAACTTCACCTACAACACCGCTGTCCGTGACAGAAATCTGGTAAAATATCACGGCTGGCAGCAGGATAAGAAAATGAGCCTGAAAATGGCTCTCACCGCTCCCCTGCCCCAGTATGTGATGTGGATAGTCCTGCTGCTGTCAAAGCTGGGCGTTATCGGAGATGTGTTCAACTACTATATCTGGGCAAATATGCAGAGCCTTGCATGGATAGACCTGTTCACCTCGGGCAGGACTATTGACGCTCTCAGCTGGGGCGGACTTTTCGGTCTCCTTGTGCTGGTTCTCATCGCTCCCGCAGTTATAATCGTCACCTATGAATGCACTATCCGTGATATTGATGTAAAGTCACTGCTGCTTTACGGCAAGAAAAACAAATGACAGATAGGCTTTAAAAGGACTGTCAGCGCCCTTGCCGAAAGATAGATGCAAAAATCCCTATCAATAACATAATCCATCCTGTTCTTTCATATGAATTGAATCAGAGCAATTCAAAACGAAAGGACAGGGCTTTTTTATGAAGATAAAACTGAGAAAGTACAGAACAGCAATATTCTCCGCCCTTGCGGTAATGGCGTCTGCGGCGATGATACACTACGCCATGGGGCAGATAGACAGCGCCGTTTACACCAACACCGCCGAAAGCGACCCCAACGCCAGGGTCATCGTCCTTGACAGCGGCCACGGCGGCATGGACGGAGGCTGCTCCACTGCCGACGGCGTGACCGAAAAGGGCATCAACCTGAGCATAATGCTGTCGGTGCGTGATATGTGCCGCCTTTACGGCTTTGACACCGCCGTCACCCGTGACAGGGACATTTCCATTCACGACAGCGGCACCACGGGCATACGCAACCAGAAGGTCTCGGACATGGAAAACAGGCTGGAGCTTTTCAACAAATTTCCCAACGCAGTCTGCCTTTCCGTCCACCAGAACACCTACACCGACCCAAAATACAGCGGCGCACAGATGTTCTACTCCCCTGCCAATGCCGACAGCGAGAGGTTTGCTTCAATACTGCAAAATCTGTTCGTGAAAAATCTCCAGCCCGACAATATGCGAGAAACAAAGCTGTGCGGCAAGGAGCTTTACCTGTGCTATTACTGCAATAATCCCGCCGTAATGGCTGAATGCGGCTTTCTTTCCAATCCCGACGAGGCCGCAAAGCTCACCGACCGTGACTATCAGCGGCAAGTGGCATATACCCTTTTTACGGGTCTCAACGAATTTATCTGCGGATAAAATCCAGCACTTTACAATGTCATTTTTCAAATCGCATAAAAAGCTGTTGACTTTTTCTTACAAATGTACTAAAATATGTATGTATATATTTTAGGAAAGGAATATTTAAAAATGAAGAAACTTTTCAAGACAATGTCCGCTGCCGCAGTGGGTATCCTCTCCTGCGCAATACTGGCTGCCACCGCTTATGCGGAAGATTATACGTTTGATGTTTCGGGCGCTTCCGAATCAGGCGGAAAATGGGGTCAGTCCTTTATCTGCTACACCGCTTTGGGAAACGAGGAGTACAGCGAGAACTTCAACCCCATGTGGATGACCTCCGATTCTGAAGTCATCGTTGATTATACATACACGGGCGAAGCAAACGGATCTCCCGTTGAGCTTATCTGGCAGACATGGGGCGACGGTCCAGTAAAGCCTAACCCCGATGTTACCAAGGACTGGAACAAGATAGCTCCCTATGAGTACACCGACACTGAGGCAAAGTTCTCATTCAGCGATATCGCAGCATCATACGGCTCGGATAATTTCGACACCGTTTATGCCATTTGCGTGGGCGATACAGGCGTAAACCTTACCGTTACAGGCATGAAGGTAACAAACTGCAATATCACCGCTCCCGTTCAGACTGAGGAGACTGCTGCCGAGGCTGAAACAGAAGCTCAGACCGAGGAAGCAACCGAAGCTGAGACCGAAGCCGAAACTCAGGAAGAGGACGAGGCTGAGATCGAAGAAGCTGCAGTCGAGGAAGAGAACGAGGCCGAAACTGAGGAAACTACCGAGACAGAGGCAACCACAGCTGCCGAAACCACTGTCAAGGAGACCACAGCAGAGGAGACCTCCGCTACCGAGCTTACCCGACCCAATGCGGCAGAGATCGCAGCAAACGCACCCAATGGCGACAGCATAGCTCCCATCATTATCATAATCGTGGTAGTTGTTGTAGTTGCAGCTGCGGCTATAGTTATCATTATCATGATGATAAAGAAGAATAAGGGCAAATATTATTGATATTACCAATCCCGGCTGCCGAAGCAATTTCGGCAGCCTTTTTCATATCACAGAGCACAAATTGATTTAATACTAATCTTCAATCAACCTATAGAACGATTGAAGATTAGTATAAAGCAGCGCAGAAAAATGTAATGGTTTTCACCAATTTTTCTGTGAAAAACAACTACTTTTCGGCAATATCAACAAAAAATATCGTTTAGTCTGCATATAGCATTATAAGACGGGTATGTGATAAAATAATTATAGCAAATATTGCGATAACGTCGGATAAATTTGAAAAGGATGGTTTTTTTATGTTATCGGACAGCGGTAAATTCAATATAGCAGCAGCACAGTCAGGCGGTCCCACAGCTGCTATCAACGCTTCATTGGCAGGCGTTTTCAGAAGAGCGGCACAATGTCCCGAAATAGGCAGGATATACGGCTCCATCAACGGTATCGAGGGAATGATAAACGGCGACCTTGTTCCTCTCGACAGCATACTTACATCTGATTATGATGTGGAGCTTATGAAAAAGACCCCCTCCACAGTCCTCGGCTCATGCCGCTATAAGCTGGCTGAATATGACCCCAAGGACAGCAAGACCGAAGCCGAATATATGAAGATCATCGAGACCTTCAAGGAATATGACATAAAGGCATTTTTCTATATCGGCGGCAATGACTCCATGGACACCGTTTTAAAGCTTGACCGCTACTGCAAGGCAGTGGGCTGCGACGTAAAGATAATCGGCGTGCCCAAGACCATCGACAATGACCTGCCCGGAACAGACCATACCCCCGGCTTCGGCTCCGCCGCAAAGTACGTTGCCACCACTCTCCAGGAGATAATCCGTGACAGCCGTGTTTACAGTATCCAGTCCATCACCATCGTTGAGATAATGGGCAGAAACGCAGGCTGGCTCACCGCTTCCTCCTGCGTACTCAGAGCCAACGGAGAGCCTGCTCCCCACCTTATCTATGTTCCCGAAGCCTTCCCCAACGGCTTTGATATGGAAGAATTTCTCGCTGATGTGGGCAGAATGATGAAGCGCTACAGGGCTGTTATCATCGCCGTTTCCGAGGGCATCGTGCCCAATGAAAGACAGTATGTGAAAACAGGTGCGGACGCATTCGGTCATACGGACAATTCGGGCGTTGCCAAGTATCTTGAGCACCGCTGCGCAGAGCGTTTCGGCTGCAAGGTACGTTCCATTGAGCTGAACGTTATGCAAAGATGCAGCGCACACATTGCCTCCCTTACCGACCTGAACGAAGCCGAGCAGATAGGTGCAGCCGCTGTGGAATGTGCCCTTAACGGCAACAGCGGCAGAATGATGGGCTTCCGCAGGATAAGCAGCGAGCCTTACCGCATCGAGATAGTTTCCTTTGACGTAAGCGAAACCGCAAACAAGGAAAAATATTTCCCCGCAAACTGGATATCCGCCGACAAGAGCGATGTTACCACCGACGCTCTCAACTACTTCCTGCCCCTTATCCAGGGCGAGGTACAGACCGAGTACAGAAACGGCATACCTGTTCATTTCAGACTTAATCAGTAAATTTCAATGTAATAATAAAATCGCCCCCTGCTGCATATTTATGGCAACAGGAGGCGATTTTTTATGTATAACACTTCTTATCAGGCAGCAAGCGCAGTGATAACAGGCTCGGAGAAATATCCAGATATCAGAGGGCTTGCGGTGTTCGTTCCCACGGAGCTTGGGACAATGGTATCTGTCTCGGTTTACGGGCTGCCCAAGTCGGAGGGCGAGTGCCAATGCGGCGTTTTCGCAATGCACATTCACGAAGGCATGACCTGCACAGGCAATGCGGAAGACCCCTTTGCAGATGTCAAGGGGCATTACAACCCCAACGGCTGTCTTCACCCCTGCCACAAGGGCGATATGCCGCCGCTTTTTGCCGATAACGGCACGGCATATTTTGCTTTCATCACCACACGCTTTACCTCGGAGGACGTTATCGGGCACACAATAATCATTCACAGGAATTTTGACGACCTGCACACCCAGCCCTCGGGCAATTCAGGGGAGAAAATAGCCTGCGGAGAAATTATGCCAATCTTATAATTCAGTCGAAGTCATCTCGCACCATGCGGGGCGATAGCCGCACTTTGCGGCAATGCGCTGGGAAATGATATTTCCGCTCCATGTGCCGTAGTATGGCACATATCCGCTCCTCAGCACCTCGGCGGTGCAGGAAGCAACAAGAGCCGCTCCCACGCCCATTCCACGGAACTCGGGCAGAACGTCAATGCCTATCTGCGCCATGGTGGGGCTGTCCGATGATGCCCCCGCCATGCCCATGATGCTCCTGCCGTTAAAGGCGCAGACGGCAATGATATCACGCCGCTCCCCCTCGGTGCGGTACAGCAGGGCATTGTCAAAGCCCTTGTATTCAAAAAGCTCGGCAATGTTATTTTCATCGAACACCCTCAGAGTAAAGCCCTCACTCCTTACCGCAGGGCGGTATGGCACAGCAGGGACATAATACTGATTGAGCAGCCCGATGCAGCAGCCGTGACTGAAAAGCTCACGGTTCAGCGCCGACATTACGGAAGCGGTGAATATCTCCGTTCCCGCTGTGTTTTTAGCCAGCACCCTTGTGTATTCGGCAATATCGGCGCTTGCGCATATAACAGTGCCCATGCCCATGGTAGCCGCACGAAAAAAAGGCGGCTCATCGGAAAATACACGCCTGCCCCTGCGAATCGCAGGCACAGTGACAGTGTTTTCATTTTTAAAAAAGTCCTGCGGGGTGCAGCTGAAATCAAGACTCAGCTGTTTTGCCGCCGCCAGTTCCATATCGTTTCGTATTATCAAAGTTTATCACCGTAATTATTTTACCACACAGTACAGGCAAAAATCAAGGGTATAGTTATATTTTATGCGTTTCTGAAATCCGTGGGCGTCATTCCCTCGTAGCGTTTGAAAAGCTTGCAGAAATAACTTTCCGACCCAAAGCCCACTTCCTCAGATATCTCTTCAATGCTTTTGTCCGTGCCCATAAGCAGCGCCTTGGCCTCCTGGATACGCCGCTTTGCCGCATATTCCATGGGGCGCATATTCAGCGTGTTCCTGAAAAGCAGGCACAAATGCTGCTTTGATACTCCCGCTGCGCCGCAAAGGTCGTCCATGGTTATGGGCGACGCATAATTGTAATTGATGTGATCCACCGCTTTCATCAGCGCAGGAGACACGGAAAGAGAGGTATCCTCTGCGGAGATAAGGCGGTAAAACTCGATAAGAAAATCGTACAAATAACCCGATGCCCTGTAATTGCCGAAAAGGCTGTCCGCTCTTATGGCATCGTGCATTTTCCTGAAAATATGCTCCAGCATTTTAACATTTCCAAAGCTGCACACTCTCGGCTCGGCAAGTCCGAACTGCCTGAGCATATCGTCAATGCCATAGCCCGACGGCACTACCCAGTGGATATCCCACACATCTTCCTCAGCGTAATATTCATGGGGATAGTTTGCAGGCATGAATACAGCGGTGTTGGGCGGAATGTGAGTTTTTCGCCCGTCGCATATAAGCGTTCCGCTGCCCTTTGTGCAGTAAAGTATCTGATGATGTGGATATCCCTCGGGGCGGATAATATGATCCTGGCAATGCTGCTGACCCATATTCACAAGATAAACAGGCAGCTGTTTTTCACTGCGTATGATAGGATAGTCACAGAAGAACAAAAAAATCACTCTCCATATTCATATTGTTATAAATTCATAATATCATCTATTGACTTGCCTGTCAATAGGTGTTACAATACATTCAACGAATATGAAATTACAGGAGGTCGGCTATGGACATTTCAAAAATATCTTCCGTGGGATCACCCAAAAGCAAAATGATATACCATGAAAATACGGAAGCTCTTCACATCGGCACCCTTGATAAGCACTGCTATTTTATCCCCTTTTCAAAAGGACAAGACCCGTTTGAAAGCAGAGAAAACTCAACCCGATTTGAGCTTTTGAACGGCGACTGGGATTTTAAATTTTACGGCAGCATTATTGATATAGAGGACGATTTTATATCATCTGGCTTTGATAAAAAAATCCCCGTCCCCTCAAACTGGCAGCTTCACGGCTATGACAAGCCCCAGTACACAAACGTCTGCTACCCTATCCCCTATGACCCGCCGTATGTGCCCGATGATATCCCCGTGGGCATCCATCAGAGGAGCTATAACTATTCCACCGACGGAAACGACAGGATACTTGTTTTCGAGGGCATAGACAGCTGCGTATATCTGTACATAAACGGCGAATTTGCAGGCTATTCCCAGGTGTCCCACAGCACATCGGAATTTGATATTACTCCACTGCTCCGTGAGGGCGAAAACAAAATAACCGCAGCGGTGCTGAAATGGTGCGACGGCACTTATCTTGAAGATCAGGACAAGATAAGACTTTCGGGAATTTTCCGTGATGTTTATGTATTGTCCCGACCAAAAGTTCGGCTTGAAAACTATATCGTGAAAACGCTCATCTCCGATGATGCTTCCGCAAAGCTTGAATTTACCCCCTTTGGCTGTGACGTTACGGCGACCCTTACCGACAGAGACGGAAACACTGTAACAAATTTCAGTGCGACTGACGGTGAAAAAACTGTTATCAACATACAAGTCCCAAAGCTGTGGTCGGCTGAAAAGCCATATCTTTATGACCTGACTGTATTTGCAGGCGATGAGACCATAGGCGAAAAGGTAGGCTTCAGGAAAATATCCGTGGAGAACGGCGTGTTCAAGGTAAACGGTCAGGCTGTAAAATTCAAGGGCGTGAACCGCCACGACAGCTATCCCGACACGGGCTATTATGCTTCGGTATCTCAGATGAAGGCAGACCTTATCTTGATGAAAAAGCACAATATCAACGCCGTAAGAACCTCACATTATCCCAACTCGCCCCTGTTTTATCAGCTGTGCGACCAAATGGGCTTTTACGTTATCGACGAAGCGGATATGGAGTCCCACGGATGCGTGGAGGTCTATAACAATTTCAAGTGGGACGCTCCCGAGCCATACAACGGCATTGCCCTTATCGCCTGCGACAAGCAGTTTGAGAAAGCCATTACCGACCGTGCGGAAGCTCTTGTGAAGCGGGATATAAACCGCCCCTGCGTTGTGTTCTGGTCACTGGGAAATGAAAGCGGCTGGGGCGAGAATATGCTGGCGGCAGGCAGGCTGGTAAAATCGCTGGACGAAACAAGGCTGCTCCACTACGAAAGCACCCACAGACTGGACGATACGCCCACCGATATCCTTGACGTGGTATCGGGAATGTACTGGGACACCAAGGAAATGGCAGGCTTCCTTGAAAAGCAGGACGAGCACCGACCCTTTGTGCTCTGCGAATACTGCCACGCCATGGGCAACGGTCCAGGCGACCTGGAGAATTACCACAACGCATTTTATTCAAGCCCACGGTTCTGCGGCGGCTTTGTGTGGGAATGGTGCGACCACACCGTTCCTCAGGGCGTGGCTGACGGCAGGGTAAAATACGGCTACGGCGGCGACTTCGGCGAAAAGCATAACGACGGCAATTTCTGCATGGACGGTCTTGTTTATCCCGACCGCACACCTCACACGGGTCTGCTTGAACTAAAGCAGGCATACCGCCCTGTGAGAGTTTTGGCCGGCAGTGAAAAGGGACATTTCATCTTTAACAGCACCCTTGAATTTGCAAATGCGGTCGATATCCTGGACTGCCGATATGAGATAACCGATGACAGCGGAATTATATCCACAGGCTGTGCAGATATTGCAATACCGCCTATGGGCAGCACCGAGGTGATTATTCCGAATGCGGCAAAGGAATATGAAAACGAGACATATATCAGGTTCATTTTCACCGCAAAGGAAGATACACTTTTCTGCTCCAAGGGCTATGAAATTTGCTTTGACCAGCTGAAAATATGCGGCGGCACGGATAAGCAGACGACCGGCAGCAGTGTCACTTCTTTTAAAGAAACCACCCTTGATATAACAATAACATCGGGCAGCACGATATATCATTTTGACAAGCGCCACGCCGTTTTTGACAGCATCAGCCACAACGGAACAGAGCTGCTCCAAAAGCCCATGCAGTTCAATTTCTTCCGTGCTCCCACCGACAACGATGTTATGAAGGACAGCTGGTACAGGGCGCACCTTAACGACTTCACCGTAAAATGCTATGACACGGCTGTTACAAGCAATGGCTCGGAAGTTATCATCACCGTGAGCCAGTCTATGGGCTGGAGCATTCATCAGCCTTTTGCAAAGCTTAATGTAACATATTCTGTCGGCTGCAAACTGAACATCAGCTGCACCGCAGAATTTTCCAACAAGGTGGAAAATCTACCACGCTTCGGCATACGTCTTTTCATGCCGAGAAGCTTTGAAGCTGTAGATTACTTCGGATACGGCCCACATGAAAGCTATATTGACAAGCACCTTTCAAGCTATATGGGTCACTTCTCCGCAAATATCGCAGATATGTTTGAGGACTATGTAAGACCTCAGGAAAACTCCTCGCATTACGGCTGCCGATACGTGAATGTAAGCAACGGCGATATCTGCGTGAAGTTTACCTCCGACAATGATTTCTCCTTTAATGCCTCCGAATACACCCAGGAGGAGCTGGCACAGAAGCGCCACAACTACGAGCTTGAAAAATGCGGCAGCTCCGTTATCTGCATCGACAGCAGAATGGCAGGCGTGGGTTCAAATTCCTGCGGCCCTGCTCTGGCGGACAAATACCGTGTACTTCCCGAAAAGGAAAATAAACTGTCGGCGCATTTTGGAATAGAGATAATATAATACTAATCCCCAATAAAACTACAGACAAAAAATCATCGCATAATCCATATATGCAGGATTATGCTTGATTTTTTGTGTAGTTTTTAATTGGTGCTTAGTATAAAAAAATCTCCCGCTTCTCGATTGAGGGGGAGATTTTTTACTTTATAGGTAAAATTACAGAGTGCGGGCAAGTCAAAAACAAAACGGCTCAGATTATTTATCCAAGCCGTTTATTCTGGCGGAGACGGAGGGATTCGAACCCTCGTCCCTCAGGGGGCATCATGATTTCGAGTCATGTCCGTTATGACCACTTCGATACGTCTCCGTGTGACTGTAATATTATATCACACCCGATGAAAAATTGCAATACCTTTTTTGAAAAAATCCCGAATGCTCATTTCATCAGGCGCAAAATCGCAGAATATTCACCGCCAAAGCATCACATTGCCTTGAATAGCAAAGATTTATGATGTATAATATCAGTATGATCCCAGCGATATTCCGAAAGGTTGATAATATGGAAAAATATCTTGATGAAACTCTCAGCGTGCAGGAACATGCGGAAGCGCTGACAGATGCCATGACCGTTGAAGAGCAAGCAAGCCAGCTCAGATACGATGCTCCCGAGATAAAAAGGCTGGGCATTCCCGCCTATAACTGGTGGAACGAGGGACTTCACGGACTTGCCCGCTCAGGCACAGCCACCATGTTCCCCCAGGCGATCGGACTTGCCGCCATGTTTGACACAAAGCTTGTGGAAAAGGCAGGCGAGATAACCTCCGAGGAGACCCGAGCAAAATACGCTCAGTACGCAAAGCACGGCGACAGAGATATTTACAAGGGTCTTACCATCTGAGCGCATAAAGCTCAGGGCAGGCGAAAGCAGGAGCGTGACCGTTTCCATTCCCGAAAGGGCGTTCACCTCGGTAGATGAAAGCGGCACAAGAAAGCGCTTTTCCGACAGCTTTACGCTGTATGCAGGCACTCACCAGCCAGATAAGCTGAGCGCAGTTCTCAGCAGTACAGAGTGTGCGGTGACTGAGATAAAATTCTGATATAATACAATAGCTGCTGCATTTTATGAAATGTTATAAAATGCAGCAGCTGTTTTTATCTTGCCTGCTCATCATAATTATAGTATAATAATATAAAAACAATGCAAAAGGAGGCATCATATGACTCAGGCAGTATATCCCGTTATAGGCAGGCAGGACAGGCTGCCCTTTTATCTTACAGGCATAGGAATATCCGACCCCGAGTACCGTGTGGCAAGGGAAAAGGGACTTGTCTCCCACCAGTTTTTGTTCACATCATCGGGGGCAGGTGTGCTTACGGTCGATGACAAAAAATACATACTCCGTGCAGGCTCGGTATTCTACATCGCCCCCGCAAAGCCCCACGAATATCACCCTCTTGCGGGAGAATGGGTCACAAACTGGCTGGTGTTCCGAGGTGAGCACGCAGGCGAGCTTATGGAAGCCATGGGCTTTCAGGGCTTTGCTTACTCCGAGCATTTTGACGAGGACAAATGCGGCAGGATATTCAGCAGGATATTTTCCGCTGCGGCTGACCCCGTAAACGGCGGCGAAAATTCCTCCGCACTTTTATATGAATATATCCTTGCCATGCGAAGCTCCATGTTCTCCCGTGATGAGGAAAAGCGGTCGGGAAATGACATATCCTCCCTGGCGGTAAGGTACATCGACAGCAATTATGCGGAGGATATCCGTGCGGAAACCCTTGCGGCACTGTCGGGAGTGTCCGTCCAGCACTTCTGCCGTGTGTTCAGGGCGGAGACCTCTATGCGGCCGCTGGAATATCTTGCAAGGCGGCGGATATCGGAAGCCAAGTCCCTGCTTGTGAACACCGACCGTGAGATAGGCGACATCGGCAAAGCTGTGGGCTATGAGGACAGGAACTATTTCAGCATAGTTTTCCGCAGGATAGAGGGCGTTTCCCCCAGAGAGTACAGGCGTTCAAGGGGCACGGTACTGATGTGATGCTAAAATCGTAATAATATGCAAAATATTTCAGATTGACGTACAGGCACAAAGGCGCTATAATTATTTACAGGAAAAGGATAATTGTGCACGGTCCTCTTTTTCATGAATAAGCATTTTATTATAATAATCTTATAAATGCTCATAATGAGGGGAGAAATTTCTTTGAAAAATATGAAAAGGCTCACGGCCTGCGGAGCTGCTGCGGCAGTTATGCTCACTGCTGCGCCCGTCTGCGAAGCGGAGGAAGAAACTGTGGATAGAAACAACATAATCATTGACGGAACTACTGCAAATCTAAAGGAAAATATGCGCTACAGAGGTGCGGGAATGGTCAGCGGCAACAACTCCTCCCGTCTCCTGCTGGACTACAAGGCAGAAGATCCCGAAGCATATTGGCAGATAATGGAGTATATGTTCGGCAAGGAGGGCATCGGTATAACTCACCTGAAGCTGGAAATGGGCTCCGATGTAAACTCATCATCGGGAACAGAGCCCTCGGTAATGCGCAGCGCTGACGAAAAGGCTGACGTAACAAGAGGCGCAGGCTATCAGCTGGCGGCGGACGCAAAGCAGATAAATCCCGACCTTACCCTTGATATGCTATGGTGGAGCGAGCCACGCTGGATAAGCGAAGCTGACGACACCTACGCCGCAAGATACAAGTGGTACAAGGAGACCCTTGACGCAGCTTATGAGACCTACGGCATAAAGTTTGATTACGTAAGCGCCGTTCAAAACGAAAGAGCTGCCGACTTTGACTGGGTAAAATATCTTTCCGAACACCTGAAAAGCGAAACAGACTGCCCATATGATTACTCCAAGATAATGATAGTCGGCGGAGAAGAGGTCTGCACCTGGGGCTTTGCTGACAGAATGTATCAGGACGAGGAGCTTATGAATGCGGTAGATGTGGTGGGCAGCCACTACACCAGCAGCTCCACAAACGTTGCAAAGAAGATCGCCGAGGATAACGGCAAGGAGCTGTGGTTCAGCGAGGCAAGCTCCCCCATGGGCTATGCTCAGGGCGCATACAGGTTTGACGGCTCAGGCCTTGCAGGCATAAACGGAGCTCTTGACATCGCAAACCGTATCATCGGGATGTACCCCAACGGCAAAATGACCCTCTACGAGTATCAGCCAGTGGTATCCGCTTATTATGACGGCGCCTGCTACTGCCAGAAGCAGCTCATCACTGCCTGCGATCCATGGAGCGGATATTATCTGTTGGACAGCGGCTTTTACACTTCGCTGCACTTCTCCCGGTTTATCGAAAAGGGCTGGGCATTTATCGACAGCGCCTGCTACAGCGACGGCAAACCCGGCGGTGACGGTCATGCAATCGTTGACGCAGTTTACAGCTACATGACCGCCGCAGACCCCGAAACAGGCGACTACAGCACGATCATCACCAACACCACCGCCGAGACCATGGACTACACCTTTACCGTTTCCGCACTGGATAAGGCTTCCGCCGATGTTAGCGTGTGGGAAACAAGAGGTCCTGACAGTCCCGAAAGCGGCGAATATGATGAAAACTATTTCAAAAAGATAGCCGATATAACTCCAGTGGAAAAGAACGGAGCATACACATATACAGTTTCCGTAAAGCCCGATTCAATCGTGACCGTTTCCACAGTTTCTCCCGAGAGAACAGAGTATGTTAATATGGATACTTCCGAAAAAACTCTGCTCAGTCTCCCCTATTCCGATGACTTTGAGTATGCAGACTATCCCGAGGACTACCTCTCATCAAGAGGCTATGCTCCCAGATACACCACCGACGAGGGCGGCGCATTTGAGGTAGAGGTATCCGACAGCGGAAACTATCTCGTTCAGCAGATAACTCAGGATATCAGAGCAAAGGACTGGGGCTGGACTCCCGACCCTGTGACCACTCTGGGCGATGACAGATGGTACAACTACAGCGTGGCTGTGAATGTTTCCTTTGACCCTGCGGAGGATAAGTCCGCAAACTACGTGGGCGCAGGTCTCAGATACACTCTTGCCTGCAACGCATACAGCGGCTACTGGCTCCAGCTTTATGAGGACGGCAGCTGGAAGCTCAAGTCAGACAACACCGACAGGGCTTCAGGCAAGATCGAGGGCTTTGACGGCTCCGCTTCCCACAGCCTGAAGATCGAAGCTGAGGGCGTGGTTATCCGTGCATATATCGACGGCGCACAGGTAACGGAATATGACAGCTCCGACGCACTTATCGGCGCAGGCAGGGCAGCACTTTACAGCTCATACAACAAGAACCGCTTTGGCGACCTGACAATCGAGCCTGTGGGCGACAACACATACATCACCCGCTATGACAACACCGATGCCTGCTTTGAGTATGAGGGCGAGTGGGAACACAACACCATGAGCAGCTTCAAGAACTACAAGCGAACCATTTCCAAGGGCAAGATTGATTCCGTTCTTACCGTAAGCTTTGACGGCACAGGCTTTGCACTTACAGGCGAAACAGGCGGCGAGACAGTCCTCTCCGTTTCCATAGACGGCGGCGAGGCTGAGATAAAGGGTGTTTACAAAACAGGCTCCAGAGGAACATCATACCTTTGCAGCGGTCTGGAAAACACTCATCACACTGCAAAGATAACCGTTGCCATGGGCGACTACAGCGTTGACGGCATGGAGGTCATCGGCGGCGAAGTGCTTCTCCCCGAGGAAGAACCTGTGGAGGAGATACCCGAAGAGACCGAGGCATCGGCAACCGATGAAACCACCGCAGAAAATGCAAGCAGCAAAAAGATATCCCCTGCGGCTGTGGCAGGCGTTGCAGGGGGAATTGCAGCAGCTGCCGCTGCTGCTGCCGCAATAGCAGTAACAGTAAAGAAAAAGAAGAAGTAATATGGATACATCAAGAAATATGACCGAGGGCAGCGAAGCTGGGCACATCGTAAGATTTGCCCTGCCCCTGCTGGGCGGCAATCTGCTCCAACAGACCTATAACATCGTTGACACGGTAATAGTGGGAACCTTTTTGGGAGACAGCGCACTGGCGGCAGTGGGCGCAACAGGCTCAATAACATACCTTTTCTACACCCTATGCATTGGTCTTTCCATAGGCGCAGGCGTAATAATCGCACAGCTTTTCGGCATGGGCGACCATAAGCGCATGAAAAGCGCCATTTTCAGCTCGGCAGTGGTAACTGCCATATTCGGCATAGCGGTAAGCATAATTTCCGTGCTGCTGGCAGAGCCTGTGCTGAGGCTGCTGAACGTCCCCGATGAGCTTATTGGCACATCTGCACTTTATATGCGCATAGCCTGCGGCGGAACGGTTGCCGTAGCGGCATATAACTGGATAAATGCGGTAATGCGTGCCCTGGGCGACTCAAAGACGCCGCTGATATTTTTGGGTGCGGCAAGCATACTCAATGTCCTGCTGGATCTGTTTTTCGTGTTAGTCCTGAAGCTTGGCGCAGGCGGAGCGGCATTTGCCACAGTGCTTGCACAGGGACTTTCGGCAGTGGTGTGCATAATATTCTGCTTCAAATGCAACAGCAGCCTGCACCTTTCCCATGAGGATATGCGTGCGGATAAAAAGATGATGTTGCAGTGCATAAAAGCGGGTCTGCCCATAGCTGCCCAGAACGGACTTATATCCGTTTCCATGGTGGCGCTTCAGAGAGTAACAAACGGCTTCGGCGAGACCGTCATGGCGGCATATACCGTTTCCATGAGAATAGAACAGTTCGTCCAGCAGCCCTTTTCATCGCTGAACGCCGCCGTTTCCACCTTTACAGGACAGAACATCGGCGCAGGCAAGGAGGACAGAGCAAGGAACGGACTTAAAGCGGCAGTGAAGATATCGACCGTATTCGCCTTTGCGGTGCTGGTGATATTCATACTGTTCGGAAGAAATATCACAGGCTTTTTCGTAAAGGGCACGGACGTTATCAGCATTGCATCAAAAGCAATAGTGATGACCGCCGGCTTCTACTGGGCGCTGGGAATAATACATACCGTCCGAGGCTTTCTGAACGGTGCAGGCGACACAGGCTATGCACTTGTGAACGGCACAGCGGAAGTCATCTGCCGAATAGGACTGTCACTGGTGCTGACGGCTATCCCCGTGATAGGTCACTGGGGAATATGGCTCACCACCTGCTGTACATGGTTTGTCACAGCGGCAGTAAGTCTGCTCAGATATAAGGGCGGAAAGTGGAAGAGCAAATCATTGGTAAGATCATAAACAAATATAAACCAAAATTGGAAAGAAGTCCGGAGTTATGTACCTCCACGTTTTTTGGCACTGTCAAAGGAATAATTGCCGTAAAGGGTCAGGTCGGTAACGGTCATATTTCCGGTGTACCACACGCCTGCCCGTGCCATCTCGAACCATGTGCAATTTTTCACGGTGATTCGCCGTCATCAAATATAGTATCGGTTATGCGCGGGTCATGTCCCTGAAACAATGCCCGCTCTCCCGTAAGAAATTCCTGTTTTATCTCTTTCATATTATCTGCCTTTCGGTTTTGCATAAAGCCACATAGATATTTTTGTGGATTACTGTAGTATAATTATATTATAGCTCAGATTTATAAATATAACAAACAACTTTTTTAACAATGCAGAAGCCATACTGCACAAAAAGATATCCCGCATCACGAAAAAAGCTATTTACTTTTGCTATAAAAAGATGTATAATTACCATATAATAAACTATAGGAGCGCTGATAATGAAAATAAAAAGAATACCTGCCATAATTCTTGCAGCAGCAATGCTGGGCACAATGCCAATAGTTCCCCCTAAGACCGGGCTCAGCCTTTCCACAGTGGCTTATGCCGCTGAAAAGCTTAATGCCCCCAAGGACTTTACAGCCGCAGTGAACGGTACGGCTGCCGTGCTGTCGTGGTCGGCTGTAAAGGGCGCAGACGCATACCGCATCTATCAGTATGACAAGAGCGCAAAGAAGTTCGTGAACCTTAAAACCGTCACCTCCACCAAGACCTCGGTAAAAGGTCTGGCTGAGGGCAAGAACTATTTCAAGGTCGCAGCTCTTACAAAGTCGGGCAGCAAGTACATCACGGGAAATATCTCCGAAAAGATAACCGTAACCGTTGCCTCCGCCGCTGAGAGCAGCGCAAAAACATCAGGCAAAAATTCCGCTGCGGTGGCTCTGGCAAAGAAAATGGGCGACGGCTGTAATTTAGGCAACACCATGGAATCCGTTGCAACATGGCTGGGCGCAGATGCAACCCCCAAGGACTACGAAAAGGCATGGGGCCAGCCCGAGACCACTGCTGCCATGATAAAGTCCCTGAAAGCCGGCGGATTTGAGTCTGTCCGTGTCCCCGTGGCATGGTCAAACATGATGTCAAAGGACGGCAAATACACCATCTCCCCCGAGTATTTCGACCGAATCGACGAGATCGTGGGCTATATCCTTGACAATGATATGTACTGCATCATCAACATTCACTGGGACGGCGGCTGGTGGGAGGACTTCGGCTCCTCCGATGAAAAGGTCGCTCAGGCAGCCATGGACAAATACACCGCCATGTGGAAGCAGATCGCAAAGCATTACAAGTCCTACTCCGACAAGCTGATATTCGAGTCCGCAAACGAGGAGCTTGGCAGCAAGACAAAGGGCAGCTCCAGCATGAACGAGAGCTACGAAAGAGTAAACGGCATCAACCAGAAATTCGTTGACATAGTAAGAAGCACAGGCGGCAAAAACAAGTCCAGATTCCTGCTCATCGCAGGCTACGATACCGACATTTCCAAGACCGCAGACAACAGGTTCAAAATGCCCGACGACACCGCAAAGGATCGTCTGCTGGTATCGGTACATTACTATTCGCCCTCCACATTCTGCATTGCCGACAAGAAGAGCAACTCATGGGGCTACAGCGACAGCTGGGGCACCGAGGACGACTACAATACAATGCGCAGGGATTTTGAAAAAATGAGGAAATTCACCGACGCAGGCTACGGCGTTATCATCGGCGAATACGGTGTCTGCCACAACACAGACGGCGGAAAACACGTTATGAAAAAGGGCACCGACAAGTTCTTACGGTCTGTTAAGGATCTTTCAAGCGAAATGGGCTACTGCGCAATGATCTGGGACTGCAGTGACTGGTTCAACAGAAAGACACAAAGCTACAACTACGATTTCCTTAAGGATATTTACGACTAAAAGATGATATGACACCGCCCCGCTGTATTGATATGCCCAAAAGTTAAGCGGCTTTTGGGATATATCAGATACGGCGGGGCGGTTTTATACTGATCTTTATCGTTCTATAGACACAAGGCGTACACCCTGCCATTTCGGTATGATGTACGCCTTGTTTTGGTTTATGTGGAATTATTCTGCATCTGTATTGACCGTTACAATATCCGATTTTGTCATAGTAGTCCACTTTCCGTCAACATAAGCACGGACGATGTACTGATACTCGGTATCGGGAGTGAGCTTGTTTATCCTTACTGCAAGCTTCTCGGTTTCGCAAAGCTTTACAGCCTTTCCGTCCACATACTTGCAGATCGCATACTTTTCAGCATTGGGAACTGCCTGCCAGGTAAGCTTTATGCTGTTTTCGGTCGATGCTGCCTTTGCGATCGGCTTGTAGTAAACCTTAACCGTTATCTTGTACGAATAAGTCATAGGCGAGAGCTTTCTGCCGATAGAGTATCTTACAAGGAATTTGTAGGTCTCACCGTTTTTCAGACCTTTAAGCGTTACCGATGTATCCGTGGTGGTCTTGACCTTGACATACTTGCCGTCCTTATACTGATATACATAGTATTTGTCGGCATTTTCTATCTTGTCCCAGTTTAGCGTTACCATACTTCCGTCCGCTTCTGCATTGACAGTCAGCTCTTCGGTGAATACACTGGGTGTTAAAAATACGGGATATGTGGGGTAAGTCGGATATGCAGGATAGCTTGGATATGTGGGATAGTAATCATATCCCGTTGCAGGAATGGTTTCTGTTCTGAAAGCATATCCGCATATGTAGCAGGAATATACTCTTACGCCCGCTGTGGTTGCAGTAGGCGGAACGGTAATTACTCCGCCGTTGGAGATGTGCTGTGAAATATCAGTCTTTTCTCCGCAGGAGCATTCGTGCCAATGGTTTGTGCTGTCATATTTCCAAGCTGTACCGTAGCTGTGGGTATGTTCGGAATTAAGTGCAGGAACGGTTTCCGTTCTGATAACATATCCGCATACGGTGCAGGAATATACTCTTATGCCCTCTGTGGTTTCTGTAGGCTGAACGGTCACTGTACCGCTGTCCTCTGTATGTGCTTCAAAATCCACCTTTTCGGTACAGCCCGAGCAGGTGTGCCAATGTCCTGTTTCGTCCTTGGAATAATCCACGGAAAGGCTGTGAGTGTGGCTGAGCTTTGGAACAGTTTCCGTCTTTGTATGATGGCATACGGAGCAAGTGTAGGTCTTTACGCCCTCTGTGGTTTCTGTTGCAGGAGTGGTTATCACTCCGTTATCATAGCTATGAGGAGTAACATCTGCTTTATCACTGCACACGGAGCAAACGTGATAGTGATCATCGTCATTATCGCTTTCCCAGTCCGTTCCGTAAGTGTGGTGAGCTGCAATTTTCAGACTTTCAAGAGTAACTTCTGTTGCCGCCTGATCGTCTGCGAAAAGCTTTCCGCATTCGCACTCATAATGTGCCTTAACGCCGTCTGCGGTGCAGGTCTCGGGAACCTCTGCAATAAATGTAAGGTGGTTTGCGTGAATATGTCCGAGCGCAGGAGCTAACTCATATCCGCATACGTCACAGGTCTGAGGTGTTGTTTCTGTTGCATCGGCTCCGGGAGTGTGGACAGCATAACCGTCTTTCTGATTATTTTCGGTAATGGGACAATTTGCGTTAGTGCAGTCATGCCAGTGTCCTGTTCCATCAGAACTCCAATCGCTTGACCAGTTGTGGTTTGTGGCGGAGACAGTCACATCGGCAAGTGTGGTTGGATTTAAACCTGCGTCATCAGAGAATATATTTCTGCATTCCGTGCAAGTCCAATATGCTCTGTTTCCGTTATCGGTGCAGGTGGGAACCTTTTCATCTGTCTTAACGAGCGAATGCCTTGCAGGATCATTGGGATCAGAAATATTTGTTATTTCAGCAGTCCCGTTAGGATCGGAGAACTTCTTTCCGCATACGGAACAGTCCCAATATTCTACGGTTCCGTCTGCTGTACAGGTATGAGGCACTGCATTGTGATGGGAAAGGTCGTGGTCACCATAATAATCTTGTCCGCAAATACCGCAAGTTGCCTTTTTTATACAAGTAGGTGTGGTGTTGGTTACACAAGTATGATTACCGACTTTGTGCCGATGATCCTCATCAACGGCTATTACCGTTTTGCCGTCGATTGTTAGAGGAATATCAACCGTATTCCCTGAGGAAAGACTAATGTCTGTTATTGTGACATTATTGCTGCTATCAACGGTATAGGTTATCTTTGCGGCTGTTGAGTAAAAAGCATCTATTCCAATGGTTATTCCGCCCGGAATATAAATTATAAGATTGAAACAACACCAAAAAGCATTATATTCAATGGAAGTAACGCTACTCGGGACAATTACGCTTGTAAGTCCGGAACACTCCCTAAAAGCCATTTCTCCGATGGAAGTAACCCCGCTCGGGATAGTTACGCTTGTAAGTTTTGAATTGCAATAAAAAGCATATTGTTCAATGACAGTAACCCCGTCCGGGATAGTGTAACTGCTGTCGTTTTTCCCGAGTGGATAATATATAAGTGTTGTCTTATCTTGATAGATTTACAATATAAGTGCAACACATGGAAAAAATAATGACACATAAAGCAACTCGTGTTATAATGGGAGTAACCACACAACCATAAACAGGAGGAGCAATATGTG
>CABIZB010000004.1 GCA_902363145.1 Oscillospiraceae bacterium
GCTTCCCTCTGTTACGCCATTGTAGTACGTGTGTAGCCCGGGTCATAAGGGGCATGATGATTTGACGTCATCCCCACCTTCCTCCGTTTTGTCAACGGCAGTCTCATTAGAGTGCTCTTGCGTAGCAACTAATGATAGGGGTTGCGCTCGTTGCGGGACTTAACCCAACATCTCACGACACGAGCTGACGACAACCATGCACCACCTGTCTTACAGTTCCCCGAAGGGCACTCCCTTATCTCTAAAGGATTCTGTAGATGTCAAGACCCGGTAAGGTTCTTCGCGTTGCTTCGAATTAAACCACATACTCCACTGCTTGTGCGGGCCCCCGTCAATTCCTTTGAGTTTCAACCTTGCGGCCGTACTCCCCAGGTGGATTACTTATTGTGTTAACTGCGGCACGGAAGGGGTCAGTCCCCCCACACCTAGTAATCATCGTTTACAGCGTGGACTACCAGGGTATCTAATCCTGTTTGCTCCCCACGCTTTCGAGCCTCAGCGTCAGTAAAAGCCCAGCAGGCCGCCTTCGCCACTGATGTTCCTCCTAATATCTACGCATTTCACCGCTACACTAGGAATTCCGCCTGCCTCTACTTCACTCAAGAACCTCAGTTTCAAGTGCAGTCTATGGGTTGAGCCCATAGTTTTCACACCTGACTTAAGATCCCGCCTACGCTCCCTTTACACCCAGTAATTCCGGACAACGCTCGCTCCCTACGTATTACCGCGGCTGCTGGCACGTAGTTAGCCGGAGCTTCCTCCTCAGGTACCGTCATTATCGTCCCTGAAGACAGAGGTTTACAATCCGAAAACCTTCTTCCCTCACGCGGCATCGCTGCATCAGAGTTTCCTCCATTGTGCAATATTCCCCACTGCTGCCTCCCGTAGGAGTCTGGGCCGTGTCTCAGTCCCAATGTGGCCGTTCTACCTCTCAGTACGGCTACTGATCGTCGCCTTGGTGAGCCGTTACCTCACCAACCAGCTAATCAGACGCGAGCCCATCTTTAAGCGATAAATCTTTGATAGAAGAAACATGCGAATCTTCTATGTTATGCGGTATTAGCGTTCGTTTCCAAACGTTATCCCCCTCTTAAAGGCAGGTTGCTCACGTGTTACTCACCCGTCCGCCACTGATCCGAGAAGCAAGCTTCTCTTCACCGTTCGACTTGCATGTGTTAAGCGTGCCGCCAGCGTTCGTCCTGAGCCAGGATCAAACTCTTTAGTAAGTTTGTATTTTAATACCTGTTACAGTATTTAAAATCTATCCTGTTCAGTTTTCTAAAAACTGACTTTCAATTTTTTAGTCTTTTCTTGACTTCTTTAATTATTCTCAGCTTTGCTTTATTCAAGCTCTGCTCGGAATTTTCAAGGGTTTCTTTTGGTCGTTCATTGTTCAATTTTCAAGATTCCGTTTCACTCAAAAGTTTTCTTTTGAGTCAAGCCTCTCTTGCGAGACAGCTTATTTATTATATCACATCTTTTTGAGTTTGTCAAGTGCTTTTTCCAACTTTTTTCAAATTCTTTTCGATGTGTCCCTCAAGCTTTTTAGCTCTCGGTTTGTTTGTCTCTCTCGGAGAGAGCTTTTATATCATATCACATACAACTGCTCTTGTCAAGCCTTTTTTTTGCTTTTGGTTAACTGCACAGCAAGATAGCATTTCTTGTCGAGTTTTAGCGACAGGGTGCACAAAGGAATAGTCATTTTATATTCTTCCCCGTCTTTATCATTATATGTATATAAAAATATCGGATACAGAAAACTGTATCCGATAAATAAATTTATCTGTTATCCACCTTTTCGGGATACATATCATGCTCCATCAGGCGGTGCATAGCCATCTCTTCAAACTTGGTGCCCTTTCTGCCATAGTTGCAGTACGGGTCAATGGAAATGCCCCCTCTGGGAGTAAACTTGCCCCACACCTCAATGTACTTGGGGTCCATAAGCTTGATAAGGTCCTTCATAATGATATTAACGCAATCCTCGTGGAAATCGCCGTGATTTCTGAAGCTGTACAGATAAAGTTTCAGCGACTTTGACTCCACCATGCGCACATCGGGTATGTAGGAAATGTAGATAGTCGCAAAGTCAGGCTGCCCTGTGATGGGGCAGAGACTTGTAAACTCAGGGCAGTTAAATTTTACAAAATAGTCGTTATCCTGGTGCTTGTTTATGAATGTCTCCAGCATCTGGGGAGCGTAGTCGTCGGGGTATTTTGTCTTCTGATTGCCAAGCAGAGTTATGCCCTGCTTTTCTTCGGCGGTTCTTCCTTCCATGGTAATTCTCCTTAAATTTATTTTAACAGCGCAAGAAGCGTGTTTTTATCACCGTATCCGATGTGTCGTGCGTGCTCTTTTCCGCCCTTGAAGGATATAATGGTAGGTATGCTGCTTACCCCATAGGCAACGGCAGCATCAGGCACATTGTCAACATCTACCTTATATACCTTGAAATCCTTCGCCTCGGAAGCAATCTCCTCGATAATGGGCGCAGTCATCTTGCAGGGGCCGCACCAGACCGCATAAAAGTCCACCAGTACAGTCTCATTTTCTGCGATCTTCTCCTTAAAGTCCTCAAAGCTTGTAATATCCAGCTTGCGCATATTATCATTCCTTTCATTTTACCGTTTCCCTGCTCTGAGCGGGCATATCCAGCCTTTTCACTTCAGAAGCCGCAGGGAGACAGACCGTTATTCTCGTACCGATGTCCTTGTACGATATTACCTCAAAATGTCCGCTGTGCCGCTCGACTATCCACTTCGCAATGGAAAGCCCCAGACCCGTGCCGCCTGTTTCACGGCTTCTTGCAGGGTCGGAGCGGTAAAATCTGTCAAATATTCTGGGTATATCCTTTTCGTCAATGCCGATGCCTGTGTCCTGCACCTCAAAGCAGCACTCGCCCTCCTCGTTGTGCAGCACCCTCAGGGTAATTGTGTTGCCCTTGGGAGTGTATTTCTTCGCATTATCGCAGAGAATGCGGGCAGTCTGCTTCATCATCGAAACATCGGCGTTTATATTTATGTTTTCCTTAATGTCAAGGATATATTCATGGTCGGGGTCTATCATCTCCGCCTCGGTGTGAACCTCACGTATCATATCCGACAGCGAGAACACAGTCATATTCACAGGCTGCCTGCCGTTGTCGCCCCTCGCAAGGAACAGCAGCTGCTCCACCAGCTTGTTCATGTTCTCCGATTCATTTTTTATGGCAGTGATGCTCTCGTCAAGGATCTTTTCGTCGGATTTTCCCCACCTTGCCAGCATATCAGCATAGCCCTTGATAACGGCAATGGGCGTGCGAAGCTCATGAGATGCGTCCGATACGAACCTTGACTGGCTCTTATACGCAGCCCTCATTCTGTCCAGCAGGTCATTGACCGCATTTTCAAGCCTTTTCAGGTCACGGTTGCCCGTGGAAATGTGTACATTTGACTCCATAGGGTCATCAATGCTGCCGATAGCAGACTCAATATCATCGAAATTATAAGGATTCTGATGCGCCGCCTCAGTAAGCTCCGTAGCGGTAACAGCCATTTTGTTAAGAGGACTGAGCATTTTTTTTGCCCTGAAATATTCGGGCAGGAAGCCGATGAGCCATACCACCGCCTGGAGTATTCCCAGACCGCACACCGCAAACATAAGAACGGAAGCAAAGCCCCCGCAGCTTACCGAATGCCCCCCAACGTTATAAACGCCCGTGGCAAGAATATCCCAGAAGTTCCCCGCCGTGTCGTCAAAAAGCAGCTCACGGCTGAGGGACGGGTCAAAGGAGTCATAAAATCTTGCTTCCGTGGCAGCACACCAGCTGATAACGGAAAAGACCACCAGCAGCAGGTCGGTGCAAAGGTTCCACGCCAGCCTGTCAAGCTGTCGGTGCGAAGCTATCTGCCCCGCAATGGAGCTGCTGTCCGCAGGCCGTTTGGACATATTCTCACCGCCCTTCAATGATCTGTATCAAAAGCCCTTGCTTATAAGTCCACGTACAATATCCGAGTAAAACTCGGTAATGTCGTCAATGTCCGCCTCTGCGCCGTCCTTTTTCTTTGAAAAAGCAGCCCTGCGCATATCCACCTCATCGCAGTGGGATATTCCTCTGCCGTCACTGCCGTAGAACGTGCCCATAAAATTAGTCCATTTTGCGGCTCTCGGCGCAAGCAGACCGTCATTTTCGCCCTCGAACCTGTTCACCGCAAGCCACGTCCAGCTCATAAAAATGTCCGAGGTGGGCTTTTTCATGGCAAAAGCGCAGCTCTGATAATATACGTCGGGGCTGTCGGGATTTTTTATGTTAAAAATGTCCGCCGAATTTGTCTTGAATGAGTTTACGGCGCTGTAGGTGTCAGGCGATTTGTCGCCCAGTATCCTGAACCACAGGTCAGTCACGCCGCAGCCCAGCTTAACCAGTGGCTGCGGAACAATGTCCATCAGCCTATCCACCGTGACAGAGCCGTTGTGGGGCGTGGATATGGTGGTCAGAGACGCCACCTTATCCGCCATTCCCATGGTCGAGATAAGATATCTCGCCTCCAGTCCGCCCTTTGAATGGGCGATAATGTTTACCTTTTCCGCACCTGTCTGCCTTAGAACAGCTTCAATGGTCTTTTTCAGCTGAGCCGCATTGCCCTCAATGCTACCGTTGCTGTCCTGACCGCCGAAAAAAACCTCCGCACCGCATTTTTCCAGCGCTTTCGGAATGCGTCCCCAGTAACCGATCACCCTGTTGTCCCGAAATCCCATGCCATGTACCATCAGCAGCGGATATTTAAGTTTTTCCATATCATCACCCACGCCGTCAGATATTACCGAAAAATCATTTTATAACATATCCCACGCCACGTACCGTCTGGATATATTTCACGTCCGATACCTCTTCCAGCTTGCTTCTGAGGTATCTTATATATACGTCAACAACATTGGTCTCGCCGAAATAATCATATCCCCATACCCGTTCCAGAAGCTGCTCACGGGTGAGGACGATAGACACATTTTCAAGCAAAGCCTGCAAAAGTCCGAACTCTTTCACCGTCAGCTCCAAGAGCTTTCCGCCGCAGGTGACAGTGTGCCGTGCCGTATCCATGGAAAGCTCGCCGAAGGTCAGGTTTCCGCCCTCGTACTTTTCCTTCTCCGCAGGCTTGTGCTGGCGGAGAGTTACCCTTATCCTTGCCAGAAGCTCTTCAATGGCAAAAGGCTTGGTGATGTAGTCATCAGCGCCCATGTCAAGCCCCGATACCTTATCCGTTACCGAGTCACGGGCAGTGAGCATAATAACGGGAGTGTGATTTTCCGCCTTTCTGAGCCGCCTCAGCACTTCAAGACCGTTAAGCCCCGGGAGCATGATATCCAGCAGTATAAGGTCAAATCCCCCGCCCTCGGCAAGAGTAAGTCCCTCTCTGCCGTCGCCCGAAATAACAGTCTCATACTCCTCGTGCTCCATCTCCAGCTGAACAAATCTTGCAAGCTGAGGTTCATCTTCAACAATAAGAATTTTTGGCATAAAACACACTCCGTCCGATTTTACTTTTTGCGTATCGAATAGCTGCATCCGCTCATCAGCGAGATAACAACAGCGGCAAAAACCACACCCGCCGTGCAGCAAACCAAAATTATCGCCAGTATAAGGGGAAAGTTTATCATTTCCCTGCCGTTTTTGGATATGACCACCTGATATTTCAGCAGGTCACGGCAGAACTCGCAAAGCTTTCTCCAAGCTATCTTTATAAACTCGCCCAGACTTTCTGCGTCCGCAGCGGATTCGTATCTTGTAGATGTGTAGTTATTCTGCATAATGCCCGTAGAATACTTGTTCACGCCGTTTCCGAGCCGTCCCCTGCGTTCCAGTATTATCATAGCCTCAAGAAGATCGTAGTCCGCTTCCTTCAGCACTTCACCCGCTTCTTCATAGGTTATCCCGCATTTTTCCACAAGCTTTTCAGCCATTTCATGATGCTCCACAGCGCAGACTCCTTTCTCAGGCAGATTTATCTTAGCATATTATAACACAAATTTATTTGTTTGACAATAGCTGATTGATATCGTCCGTCAAATTTCCGTAATGCAGTAAAGCCGCATTTCCTGTGGGCAGATATGGGAAATGCGGCATGAGATAAATGCTTATTTGTTGTCGTTAAAAAAGCCCTTGTCCTGATTTTCATATGTCTCATAATTCTGTCTGTAGGACTGATTGGCAGCGTGAGCGTCATATGACGGGCTGTCAGTCTTTACATTTACATTGCTGCCCGCAGGTCTGCTGAAGCCAAATACAAATTCCTTTGAAAAATCGGGGCCTGAGAATGTGTATCTTATGCCGAACAGCAGCGAGATGAGCACCACTGGGATCGCCCCGCCCCATAAGAGTATAAGGCATATCACAGCAGCAATAATGGGCACCGTGAAATAGTCCCTGCTGCCGCTGACGGTCAGCGTGTTTCTTGCCAGCTTGGAGATAAATCCGCCTGTGCAGTCAAAAGCAGTGCGTGCGCCACGGCGGAACTCCTGCCTGAACTTATCCTTATCCCACTGATAGTCGCTGTAGCTTGCGCACTGTCCGCTGGCGCCTGTGGTCGATGAGCAGTTCTTTTTCTTAGCCTTTTCAAGCATAACAGCCGCAGCCAGCATATCCTTTCCGCAAGCCTCATAAGCATAGCGGGCTTCTTCAAAAGTAGAGCCTGTCTGACTTACCAGTTTGCTTACATTTTCAAAATCATCCATAACAGTCGTCCTTTCGGGTAGTTTTATTTCTCTCGTTCTGTTTACTATTATATCCTGCGATAATTAAAGCATTTTTCAGGAAAGATTAGAATTTCATTAGAACTATTTCTTAAAAGATATTCTCTTTTCCTGCGGGAAGTCCTCTCCGCTGATGGTGTATTCCACGCTGCAGAAGAGGGAAACGAGTATAGCGATAAAAGATATCTTCCACAGCAGCAGAGCAACAATTATAAACGCCAGCACAGGCATATGGAATATTTCGCTTGTACGTGACACGGTAACGTCATTTCTGCAAAGCATTGAGAAGAATCTTTTCACCTTGTCAAAGAAGCTGCCGTTTACCACAGCAGGCAGATTATTATTTTCATTCATTATCAAGCACTCCTTTTGTGTGATGTTTTATTTGATGTATATATAATACCTCACGCAAATTAAGGTGTACTTTAAAGGGCATTAGAAAGGGATTAGAAAATAAACCGTCAAATTTAAAAGTCAGCACAAAAAAGCACAAAGGAAAGGGTTTATACTAAGCACCAATTAAAAACTATACAAAAAATTGAGCATAATCTTGCGTATATGGATTATGCGATGATTTTTTGTCTATAGTTTTATTGGTGATTAGTATTAGTCCGCCTTTCCATATAAAAATGGCTGTCACCCTAAAGCCACAGCCATTTATCCTATTTGCCCTCACTTCGCCTGTCCGTCAAGGGTCAGATGATATGCCGACAAAAACTCTGATATAAACTCCTCCGCCTCGGGAAGTGCCATGTCATGCACCGCCTGCAGGGTGCTTTTCTCCGCCTCGGTAAAATCGGAGTTGCCCATCTGCCGCTCCTCGATGCACTTTATCAGCGCAGAAAGCTTGTCCGCCGCCTTTACCAGCACCCAAAGCTCCTTGTCCTCCTCGGTTTTCGAGAAAAGCGGAGCATAATATTCCCTCAGATCCTCAGGCAGATAGGACAGCAGCTTTTCCTCCGCCATTTTCTCCACCTTGTCATATTCCGCCTTTATATCTGCATTGTAATATTTCACAGGGGTCGGCAGATCGCCAGTGATTATCTCCGTGGCGTCGTGATACATAGCAAGCAGAGCCGCCCGCTCAGGGTCAACGTTCCCGCCGAACCGCACATTCCTGTACAGCGCCAGCACATGGGCTATGAACGCCGTTTCAAGGCTGTGCTCGCTGATGTTTTCATTTATCGTGTTGCGCATAAGCCCCCAGCGGTTGATGTATTTCATTCGGGAGATTATGGCAAAAAATTTCTGTTCCTGCATAAAATTCTTCTTTCGGTGTAAGATTTGCTGTAAATCAGAACTCAATTCCCCTGCGTGCGTCAATGCCCTTTTCATAAGGGTGCTTTACCGCCCTTATCTCGCTGACATAATCGGCAGCGTCAACATATTTCTGCTCGGGGTCTCTGCCCGTAAGCACCAGCTCGCACTTTTCGGGCTTGTGCAAAATTATCTCGTCAGCCAGAGCCTTATCTACCAGACCGCAGTTGTAGCCTGCACAGAATTCATCAATAACAAGCATATCTATCTCGTCATTTTTCATCTCTCTGAGCGCCTCTTCCAGCAGAGCATTGTGGCACTTGGTTATAGCCGCCTTGTCCTCGTCGGTCATGGAAAAAGTGAAGCCGTAATTTCTATCGGGACGGGTCACTCTGATATTTGGTATAAGCGCCAGACTTTCAAGCTCCGCAGTCTTGCTGCCCTTTAAAAGCTGAACAATGTGCACTCTCATGCCTGCACCCGCCGCACGCACAGCCAGCCCAATTGAAGCCGTAGTCTTGCCCTTGCCGTCGCCGCAGTAAATGTGAATAAGTCCCATAATTATACCTCTTTTCTCAATATCTTATAAATAAGCTCCATATCCAGATTTGCACGTACATTATCCGCCAGAAGCTTATACTGCCGTTCCTTGTAGCTTTTCCTGTCAGTGCGTTCCGCACCGTATTCAAGCCCCTTTGATCTAAAAAGAGCCTTTACTATCTCACCGGAGATGTCAGCGCTGTCAAAAATTCCATGAACATAGCTGCCACAGACATTTCCTTTCCATGAGCCGTCCGCCCTGCCATTGTCAAGCTCAGACAGCACATTTCCGCCGATGCTCGTTTCACCCATGTGAATTTCATAGCCCGAAAAATCCCTGTCCGATAGGAACGAGAAAAATCCGCCTATGCTCTGTATCTTTCCCGATATCCTTGTCCGTGTCTTTTCGCTTCTGAATACCGTCTCGCAGTCCAGCAGACCCATTCCCGCAGCCTCGCCGCCGCCCTCGGTGTTTTCAGGGTCGGATATGCGCCTGCCAAGCATCTGATACCCTCCGCAAACGCCGAAAACAGGAACTCCGCCGAAGTTCAGCTTCTTTATCATCGCTTCCATGCCGCTTTCACGAAGCCACCTCATGTCCCCCAGAGTGCTTTTCGTTCCGGGGAGGATCATCATGTCCGCTCCCTCCAGCTCACCTGGCTTGGAAGCATATCTCACCGAAACGCCCTCGTACTGGCTGAACACATCAAAGTCCGTGAAATTGGATATCCTGGGCAGACGTACAACAGCAATATTGATAAGCCCCTTTTCCTTGTTTTCAATTTTTTCCGCCAAGCTGTCCTCATCGTCAATGTCGCAGTGAATATAGGGAATGACCCCCGCCACAGGCACGCCGCCCTTTTCACGGAGGATATCGCAGCCGCTGTCAAAAAGCCGCTTGTCCCCACGGAACTTGTTGACCACAATCCCCTTCACCCTCTGCCGCTCCTCTTCTTCAAGGAGCATTAGAGTGCCGATAAGCTGGGCAAAAACGCCGCCACGGTCAATGTCCCCCACCAGCAGAACAGGTGCGTCCGCCAGCCTTGCCATGCCCATATTCACAATGTCATCGCTTTTAAGATTAAGCTCCACAGGACTGCCCGCCCCCTCTATCACAATGATGTCATACTTCTCCGCCAAAGCATTGTACGCCCTCATTATGTCGGGGATAAACTCCTTTTTCCGCTTGAAATACGCCGAAGCGGTCATGTTGCCCACCACCTCGCCGTTGACTATCACCTGGGAGCCGATGTCAGTTGTGGGCTTCAAAAGGATAGGGTTCATCAGCACGGACGGTTCCGTGCAGGCTGCCTCCGCCTGCATGACCTGCGCCCTGCCCATTTCCAGCCCCTCGGAGGTGATGTATGAATTCAGCGCCATGTTCTGTGATTTAAAGGGCGCACAGGAGTAACCGTCCTCGTGGAATATCCTGCACAGCGCCGCCGCAAAAAAGCTCTTGCCTGCGTTGGACATAGTTCCCTGCACCATTATCGCCTTAGCCATTCAAAAGCCCCCTTTCAAGCGCCATAACAAGCTCAATGTTGTCCTCATGTGACCTTACCGCCGTCCTGAAAAAACTGCCGTCCAGCCCGCAGAAATTCTCGCACCTGCGCAGGGCAATGCCGCTTTCCATGGCAATGTCCGCCAGATCATGCTCACTTTTAAGCAGTATAAAGTTTGCTGCCGCAGGATATGTCTTTATACCCATTGCACCAAATTTTTCCGTCAAAAATCTCCGCTCACGGGAGATATATTCCACCGTCCGCCCGATGAAATCACTATCATCAAGCGCCGCCGCTCCTGCCGCCTGAGCAAGGCTGTTCACGCTCCAGCTCTGTCCCGCAAGGCTGACTTTTCCGAGAAGCTCCTCATCACAGCACAGCATATATCCCAGCCTAAGAGCAGGCATGGCATATATCTTTGTAAACGCCTTTATAACTGCCGCTCCCGCCTCGGCAAGTACATTGGCACTGACGGTATTTTCGGAAAAATCGGCAAAGGACATATCTATCACGGGCAGTATCCCAAGTCTTTTGCACCGTGTGACAATTTCCAGTAGGCATTGTTCCGACAGCTCCCCTCCCGTGGGATTATTGGGGCTGCACAAAAACACAATGTCATATCCGCCCTCGAGAACGTTTATGTAATCATCGCCCAAAGCAAAGTCATTTTCCTCTTTGAGCGCATAAAAATTGATCTCACATCCTGCCGCCGAAAGCGCCTTTTCATACTCGGAAAATGTGGGAGCCAATAACAGCGCCTTTTTCGGCTTTGCGGCAAATACCGTGCGGAAAATAAGGTCAGCCGCACCGTTGCCGCATATGATATGCTCAGGCTGAATGTTCTCCCGCTGCCCTATTTTCTCTCTCAGCACGGTACACTCGGGGTCGGGATATGTGCCGCAGCTGCGTATAGCTCCCGAAAGAGCTTTATATGCCCCCTCAGGCATTCCCAGCGGATTTATGTTGGCAGAAAAATCAATGCGGGCATCAGTGCCCCCGTGCTCGTATTTATCCATATTCCACCTCAGCGTATATTACTAATCTTCAATCAACCTACAGACAAATCCTCGGCTGAAATAAGCCCATTCTTCGTCAAGCTCCTTGCCGGGCGGCAAGCCCGCCTGCGGTCGCTTTCCCAGACTGGTCTTATTTCATCTGTCGGCTTTGCCTATAGAACGATTGAAGATCAGTATAAATTGAGCCAAAGGCAGTTTTTAGCAAGCCGCCTTTGGCTCTGAAAAATTATTCGTCCTCTGACTTTGTAACTTCAATTCCCAGGATATCAAGGCTGTCCTTGTCAACAGCCGCAGGGCAGTTGCTCATAAGCTCGGAAGCGTTCTGCACCTTGGGGAATGCGGTAACATCACGGAGACTGTCAGCGCCGCACATTATCATAGCCAGTCTGTCAAGACCTATGCCCATGCCGCCGTGGGGAGCTGCGCCGTACTTGTACGCCTCTACCAGGAAGCCGAACTTAGCCTCGATCTCTTCATCGGTAAGTCCCAGTGACTCGAACATCTTCTGCTGAAGCTCATAGTCGGTGATTCTGATAGAACCGCTGGAAAGCTCAGTGCCGTTGAGCACCAGGTCATATGCCTTTGCAAATACCTTTTCGGGAGCAGTGTCAAGATACTGTAAGCACTCGTCCATAGGCATTGTGAAGGGGTGGTGCATAGCGTCCCAATGCTGAGTTTCCTCGTTCCATTCAAAGAAGGGGAACTCGGTTATCCACAGGAAGTTGAACTTGCCCTCGGGGATAATATTCAGCTGGCGTGCACACTTAAGTCTCAGAGCGCCGAGAGATGTAAGAGCTGTATTCTTCTTGTCGGCGATGATGAACACAACGTCGCCCTTTTCAGCGCCTGCCGCAGCAAGTATCTTATCAAGCTCGCCCTCGCCGAGGAACTTGCCGAAAGAGCAGTTGGGAGCATCCTCGACCCAACGGATATAAGCAAGGCCCTTTACGCCGATGCCCTTGACATATTCGGTCAGCTTGTCGATCTCTTTTCTTGTGAATGTGGAAGCTCCGTTCTTTGCAGTGATGCAGCGAACAGTGCCGCCGTTTGCGATAGCGGAGGTGAATACTCCGAAGCCGCAGTCCTTAACAACATCGGTAAGGTCGGTTATCTCCATGCCGAAACGTGTATCGGGCTTATCGGAACCGAAACGCTCGAGAGCCTCGGTATATTTCATTCTGGGCAGAGGCACAGGGATATCTCTGCCAAGTATCTCGCTGAACAGTCTGCTGATAAAGCCCTCAGCCATTTCCATAATGTCCTCGGTCTCAGCAAAGGACATTTCAAGGTCTATCTGAGTAAATTCGGGCTGTCTGTCCGCACGGAGGTCCTCATCACGGAAGCATCTTGCCAGCTGGATATAGCGGTCAAAGCCTGCTATCATAAGCAGCTGCTTGTATATCTGAGGGGACTGGGGCAGAGCATAGAACTTGCCGGGGTGAACTCTTGAAGGAACAAGGTAGTCTCTTGCGCCCTCGGGAGTGGATTTTATCATCATAGGAGTTTCTATCTCAATGAAGCCGTTCTCATAGAAATAGTCTCTTGCAACCTTTGCAATCTTGCTTCTCATAATGATATTCTGCTGGAGAGGCTTTCTTCTCAGGTCAAGATAACGGTATTTGAGGCGAAGCTCCTCGTTGGTGTTGGAGTTGTCAACTATCTCAAAAGGAGTGGTCTGAGCCTTTGCAAGTATTCTCAGGTCGTTTACATATACCTCGATATTACCTGTCTTGATGTCGTTATTCTTGCTTTCTCTTTCTCTTACGGTACCCTTTACCAGAAGAACATATTCGGAGCGGCAGGAAGATGCCTTTTCAAATATAGCCCTGTCGGTGCCGTCGTCAAAAGCCAGCTGAACAATTCCTGTTCTGTCTCTCAGGTCGATGAAGATAAGGTTGCCCAGGTCTCTTATTTTCTGAACATAACCGCCTACAACAACTTCCTTGCCAACGCCCTCTACCTCGCCGCAGTAGCAGGTGCGCTTCAGGCCTTTCATATTATCTGCCATTTTAAAAACTTCCTTTCAGTATTACAGAATATCATTTATCTTATCGAAATATTCCGACATTTTTTCTTTTGTTTCGGGGTCGGCACAGGCATTGCCGATGTCCCTTACCCCTTTCAGAACGCCGATTATCTGAGGGCGCTCCTTGGCTTCGCTTCTTGCAAGCCTTTCCGACGGGAGAACGGTGAGCAGTCTTTCCGCCGCCGTATCCGCAGTCATCTCCCCTGCCGCAATTTTCTTTGTGCATTCGGTGTATGCCCGTGAAAACTCCAGCAGCCGCTCCAGGTCATTGCCCATGCTCTTCTTGTTAAGCTCCGCCACCTTGGTCTTTGCAGCAATAAGAGGTAGCAGCTTCATGACCGTAACGGGCGAAAGCTTGTTCAGTATCTTCTTCTGACCCATGACCGCCGCCAGCCAGAAAAGGGACGTGGTCTTTGCGGCATCAAGTCCGTTTCCTTTCAGAAGCTCTCTCATATCAGCCGTGATAACGCCGTTTCCCTCCGATGAACGGCTGCGGACAAATGCCATCAGCCCCTCAAAGTCCTTTTTCATATGCTCATTTGCCATGGCAACCTCGCCGCCCATGGTAACAATTATCTGCTCCTCGGTCACTTCGCCTATAAAGCTTTTACCGTCGTATATCCTTATGACCGCCATATCATTCCTCGGAAGCGAACATATCAGCCATGTGGATATCGGAGAAAACATCAAGGAACTTGTCGCCCAGAGTTATCTCGGTCTCCTCACCTGTGGTCATGTTCTTAAGCTTTGCGCTGCCTGCTTCAAGCTCGTTGTCGCCGATTATCATGGAGAAAGCGGAACCTATCTTGTTGGCATACTTCATCTGAGCCTTTACGCCTCTGCCCATAACATCGCATTCAGCGTGGTAGCCCTCGTCACGGAGAGCCTTGACCAGAGAAACAGCCTTTTTCTGAGCCGCAGCGCCCATTGCGCCGATGTAGATATCGCAGCCACGGGGCATATCAAACTCGCAGCCCTGCTTTTCCATGGTCATGATTATTCTTTCCAGGCCCATGGCAAAGCCCAGCGCAGGAGTGGGGTTGCCGCCCATCTCCTCAATAAGTCCGTCATAGCGTCCGCCGCCGCATACAGTTCCCTGTGCGCCGATAGATGTGGTGATGAACTCAAAAACGGTCTTGGTGTAGTAGTCAAGGCCTCTTACTATCTTGGGGTCAACTGTGTACTTGATGCCCATTTCGTCAAGGTAGCCCTTGAGGGTCTCAAAATGCTCTCTGCACTCGTCGCAGAGGTAATCTATCATAAGGGGAGCGTCCTTGCCTATTTCACGGCAGATCTCGCTCTTGCAGTCCAGTATTCTCATAGGGTTCTTTTCAAATCTTGACTGGCAGGTGCCGCAAAGCTCCTCCTTGTGGGGAGCAAAGAACTCTCTCAGCTTCTCGTAATACTTTGCACGGCAGTGAGGGCAGCCGATGGAGTTGATGTGCAGCTCGATATCTTTAAGTCCCAGTCTCTCGATAACGCTTCCCACAAGGCATATCATCTCAGCGTCAGCAGCAGGTGAAGAGCTTCCCACCATTTCAGCGCCGAACTGGTGGAACTCCCACAGTCTGCCTGCCTGAGGCTTCTCGTGGCGGAAGCAGGAGAGGATATAGAACACCTTCTGAGGAAGTGCGTCATTTAAAAGTCCGTTCTGGAGCACAGCTCTGATAGTGCCCGCAGTGCCCTCGGGACGGAGAGTGAACTTGCTCTCCCTGCCCATAACGCTGAACATTTCCTTCTGAACAACGTCGGTAGTCTCGCCCACCGAGCGCACAAAAAGCTCGGTATTTTCAAAAGTAGGAATGCGTATCTCCCTGAAACCGTAAGAAGCGGCAGTATCCGCAGCAATCTTCTCAACAGTCTGCCACTTGTGGCTCTCAGCGGGGACAACGTCCTCCATTCCCTTTATCCTTGTGGTAATAAGCTCCATAATATCTGTTCCTTTCTTTAAACAAAAAAGCCGTCTCCAAATGTGTATAAACACATTCGGGACGACTGTAAAACCGTGGTACCACCCGTATTTGCCGCAGTGCGGCCTCATACATCTTTAACGCAGATATGCGGACGGGCTTTTATTCACCCGCCGGCTCACCGAGTGTCCTTCATATCAGGTGCAGTCAGGCAGTTCCAGCAAATCCGCCTGTCTCTGAAAAAGCACATAATATTACTCTCCCGACTCAAAGCCGTTGTGATATTGATATCATTATACACTTGATTTCCCCATTTGTCAAGGGCAAATCAACATTTATATCAATCAATGGGATTAACGATCTGGCGCCAGTCAAGATCTCCTCTTTCAAGCGCATGGATAAGAGCCTCGGCAGTAGCGATATTGGTCGCAACGGGAATGTTATGAACATCGCAGAGTCTCAGCAGGTTCATTTCATTCGGCTCGTGGGGCTTTGGAGAAAGCGGGTCTCTGAAAAAAAGGAGCAGGTCGATCTCGTTGCACGAAATACGTGCGCTTATCTGCTGATCTCCTCCCTGTGCGCCGCTCAGATACCTCTGAATATTAAGTCCCGTAGCCTGAGCTACCATTTTGCCCGTTGTGCCTGTTGCGCATAGGTTATGACGTGACAGCACACCGCAGTAGGCGATACAGAACTGGACCATCAGCTCCTTTTTGGAGTCATGCGCAATAAGTGCAATATTCATTTTCTATCATTCCTTTCCCCGTGAGATAACAGAAGCCATCATTACTGAAGAAGAACCTTGAAGCTGAGAGGAACGTCCTCACCCTTGATCCTCTTTGAAATAGCGTCAAATGCCTTGAATGCCAGTGAGCTGGAGGGAAGAGGTTCTCCCTTGGAGGTTGCGATAATAACAGCATCATCATCGGGGATAACACCGATGAGCTGAACGCCGACTGTATCAATGATCTCATCAAGATCGACTACCAGGTCAGCCTTGAAGAGGTCGGGATTTACCTTGTTTATGATAAGGCGCTGCTTCTTGTTGCCTCTCTTATAGAACTCATCCGACATTGTTCTTGCGTCTCTTACGCATACAGGGTCGGGAGTGGTGTTGATAAGGATAAGGTCAGACTGCTCAACAACATCGAAAACGCTGGCATTGGTACCTGCGGAGGTATCAACGATGATGTACTCATAGTACTTTCTCATTTCCTGGCAGATGTTCTTGATAGTCTCAGCGTCAACTCTTGCGAAAGGATCCTCAGGAGCACAGACAATGCTGAGGTTTGTTGCGATCTTCACCTGAGTAGTAGCCTGGTAAATGTCACATTCTCCCTTGAGAACGTTGCCCAGGTCATACTTTATGTCATTCTTGACTCCCAGCATGATATCAAGGCATCTGAGTCCGAAGTCAAGTTCTATAATAAGTGTACGGTGTCCCTGCTTTGCAAGAGCAAAGCCCAGCTCGGAGCAGATTGAGGATTTTCCGGTACCGCCTTTACCGGAAGTAACAGCAATGATCTTGGACATAATAGCTCCATTCTCCGCATTTCTGATATAATAATAGCTGTGTGCCGCCCGACTGAATGATGCGGACAGACCGACGGACTTCATAACGCAATATATGCCTGTGAGAAAAATTCCCGCAAGCATCTGCCATTCCTGCCTGATATGTACTTCGGAGCTTCACCCACAAAATGGGATAATATTTCTCCCCAGCTCCTCAAAGTCTCACACGGCACGGACGATTACCTGATTAAAGGCACACAACCGGTTACTATTATTGTACCATAAAATCGCAAAAAGTCAAAGGCTTTTTGCCCACTTTGCACAATTTCGTTATAGTGTAATTATTCAAATCATAATATTTGTATAATTTATACAAATTATTTTTAATAATAAACTTCTGACAAAAAGTACGGATCTTCCCCTTGCAATACCCTAAAAAACAGTTGATTTTCATAAAAATATATGTTATAATATACCTATCAAGTATAATTCAGAAAGGACGATAATATGAATACCAATGAAATTCTTTCTCACATAGACAGCCTGCTAAAAGAAAGCCGCCTTGATGAAGCGGAAAAATATATGAAAGCCACTCTTTCCGATGCGGAAAAATCGGACCGCCCCGATATAATGCTCACCCTTTACAATGAGCTTGCAGGCTTTTACCGTGACTGCGGCAGATTTGCCGAAGCGCTGGAAAGCTGCCGCCGCTCGGAAGTGCTTCTTGAAAAAATGAACATCGGCGGCGCTCAGCTTGCCTCCGCTCTGCTCAACTCCGCCAACGCCTGCCGTGCCGCAGGGCTGTATGATGAAAGCTTTGACTATTACCGCAGAATATATGCAATTCTGGAGAATATCGGCGCAGAAAAGCCACTCTACGCAAGCTATTATAATAATCTTGCCCTGCTTTATCAGGAAACAAATAACTGGCAGGAAGCCGCAGACTGCCTGAAAAAAGCCCTCTCCCTTGCAGATGACGATATCCGCAGGGCGATCACACGCTCAAATCTTGCCGTCTGTCTCACAAAGCTTGGGGACAACAGTGCCGCAAAAGAGACACTCGCTCCCGCTATGGAAACATTCTCGGGGCTGTCCCCCTCTGATTTCCATTACAGCGCAGCCCTCGCCGCCATGGGTGATATATGCTTTGCTGAAAAGGATCTTTCCAAAGCCGCATACTATTATGAAGCATCTCTGTCCGAAATAGAGCTTCATATGGGCAGAAACAACTTCTATGATATAGTGTCCCACAACCTCTCGGAAGCTTATGAAAACTTAGGCGGCAAGCCGGCACTCAAAGGCATGGAGCTGTGCAGACAATATTTCGAGGTCTTCGGCAGACCCATGCTCCAAAGGAATTTTGCCCTCTACCTTGACCATATCGCCTGCGGACTGGCAGGAGAAGGCTCCGAGTGTCTGGGCTTTGACGACCATATCTCCCCCGACCACGACTTTGGGCCCTCATTCTGCATCTGGACAGACCTACCCGACGATATGTGCGCCAAGCTCCAAAAGGCATATGACCTGCTGCCAAAAGAATTCATGGGCATGAAACGAATAGTCACCCCAAATGGGACCGACCGCACAGGCGTGATAAAAGTCACGGACTTCCTGAGAAAATTCACAGGCTTTGACCACGTTCCAAACAGCTCCGAGGAATGGCAGTACACCGTTGACGAAAACCTTGCCTGCGCCGTGAACGGCAGCATTTTCATGGATAATTCAGGCTTTTTCACCGATATCCGTCAGCGGCTCCAAGTCCAGCCCGAGGATATCAGGCTGAGGAAGCTTGCCGCAGAGCTTGAAAAAATGGCCCAGAGCGGTCAGTACAACTACCCCCGAGCAATGAAGAGAACCGACCCCGCCGCCGCATTTTTCACCCTTTCCGCATTTATGGAAAGCTCCATGAAAGCAGCCCATATCCTTTCCCAAAAATATGCTCCCTATTCAAAATGGCTGTTCAGAAGCACGGAAGCTCTTCCAAAATTTGATGAGCTGGCAATAGCTGTCCGCAATATCGCCGAGGGAAAAAATATCACCGAAAATATAGAAATAGCCTGCGCAGCTGTCAGAGCCGAGCTAAAGGCTCAGCAGATATCAAACTCCGACGATTATATGTCAGTGTGCGCCGATGATGCCAAGCACCGTGCGGACATCATCTACACCGCCGAAGAAATAATTGCCATGGAGTGGGATTTTTTCGATAAGGTGCAGAACGAGGGCGGAAGAGCCGACTGCCAGGACGATTACTACACCTTTTCCATAATGCGCCGCAGCCAGTATTATTGCTGGGAGCTGCCCATGCTCTGCTCGCTGTATGAGGATTTCAAGGCAGCCAAAGCAGACGACCGCAACCCCATAACCGAAAAATACGGCTATATGATGGAGACCACCGTCCCCGCCCGCTTTGCTGAGATACGCTCCTCTCTCCCCGAGATACCGCAGCAGAAAAAGGAGCTGTGCTCCGCTATCTGCCAGATACAAACAGGCATGATGGAGGAATTTGCCGCCAATTATCCCAAGCTTGCAGGCAGAGCAAGAACAATACACACCTATGAGGACACACCCTGGCTCACATCTTATGAAACATATCTCCGTGGGGAGCTTTATACCTATTCGGATATCACATTGAAGCTTTACGGCAGCTTTATCGCCCGCCTCTGTACAGAGGGGAAAAATCTTGCCTATATGATAATGGAGCAGTCAGTTAAGATGTACGGCTATGAGAGCCTTGACCAAGCGGAAGAACACGCATAAAAATAAGTGGTTGCCACATTTTGCGGCAACCACTTTATCTTTTTATGAAACAGTTACCTTAACAGTAACGCTGACGGACTTATCATGAGTCGAGGTAATGGTGATGTAACAGCTGCCTGACTTGTGTGCAGTCATTTTGCCGTTATCATCAATGGAAACTATATCGGGATTGGAAGACTTGTATGTTACCTCCCTGAAAGTGGTGTTGATAGGCTTGAAGCTGAATGTTATGTTAGCTGTGGTGTGGTAAGCCAGAGGTATCTCCTTTTTGATAACGGTCAACTCTGTAGGATATATCTCTTCCTTGTCCGAAGTATCGGCCGTATCTTTCTTTGCAGGCTTCTTGACTACCTTGCCGTCCTTGTTGAACTTCACTTTCTCGCCGTCAATGCTGACAGTCCTGCTCACCGCACGCTTGCCGCTGGTGCAGTAATAATAGGTCTCGCCGTCGCTCTCCTGCCAGCCTGTGAGCATAACGCCCTCATCGTCAAAGAAGTAATAGCAGCCGCCTATCTTGTTAACGCCTGTAACAGCAGCGCCGTTCTTGCCGAAATAATATTTGCCGGACTTGGCTTTGAGCCAACCCTTTTTCATAACTCCGTCACTGCCGAAGTAATATTTCTTGCCTGACTTTGTTTTCAGCCAGCCTGTTTTCATAATGCCCTTGCTGTTGAAATAATAAGTCTCACCGTCAATTTCTTCCATGCCCGTAACAGCCTTGCCGTTATCCACGTACATTTTACCATTGTCGGTGTCCTTCCATTCGCCTGCAAAGCAGGTGCCTGCCATTGAGAGAGTAATGAGAGCGGCAGCACATATAGCCGAATACCGCTTCATACCACTGTTTTTCATAGAAAAATCATTCCTTTCAAAATCGCATACAGTCATATAGTTTTTAAATATTATACAATAAATCAAGGAAGATGTCAACAGACAGAACACATTTAATGTCGTGTGATATGCTACAGAATGTTGTACCAGCTGGGAAATTCCTCCTCATATATCTGGTCTATCTGATGATATATCGCCTGGATCTCCGCAATAAGCTCGTCATTTTCGTTGGAGATGAACGGAGTTACCTTTGCAATGGAAATGTTCAGGTTCGCCAGCGCATCATCATGGATTATCATGGTAACTTTCCGCTCGTAGCTGTGCCAGAAGTCGTTAAGCTCGTTGGACAACGCCAGCGCACCCTCAACGTCTCCGCTTTCATATACCTGCTGTATCTTTTCTATCCGCCCTTTCAGCAGATCATTCTGATTGTCCAGTATAAAAAGCGATGTTACCGAGTAAATTATTATCAGCACAATAAGCGTGACCGCTATCTTAACCCTTTTCAATTATCTTATCCTCCCTGCATTCAGTGGAAAGCTCCTTTTTGATAATGCGGTACTTTGCCGCAGTTTCCGCCGTCATCATGAAAATGTCGGTGGGGTCAACGCTGTTTTCCGACAGTATCTTGTCAAGCCACTGCCTGCCAAGCCCCAGTCTTTTCAGCGACGAGTCCATGACCACGCCGTCCTGCACCACCACCGCAGGCGGGTCGGGGGAGCTGTTTTTTATATTCATATCCTCGTTGGTAACAGGGCGGTTCTTGAATTTGGGGTAAACGCTCACCTTGCCCGTAGTCTCCACCACAGCAAACTGGACCTGTTCAATGTCAAAAATACCCTGAGAACGTACCGCTTCCATCAGGTCGTCAGTGGTAAATCTCAGATTGAAAAGCTTCTGCTGATCTACCTTTCCGTCACTGACAATAACAACAGGCTCGCCTGATATAACGCTTCTGAGGCGTTTGGACTTCATCGTCACCCATGACATGAGCACATCAAGGCATACAAGTGTCAGCACAGGCAGCAGACCCGTCACCAGAGGAATGCTCAGATCCTCCACAGGCAGAGTGGCGATGTTGGAGATAAGTATGGTAATAGCCAGCTCCGAGGGCTGAAGCTCTCCTATCTGGCGTTTTCCCATGAGGCGCACCGCAAATATCAGTACGCAGTACAAGATCACCGCACGAATAAATACAACTGTCAAGAACGCACGTCCTTTCATCTTTAATGATATTTATTCTGTGCGGATTTTTGGCAAATATGCAAGGAAACAGCTGTTCGTTTTGTTTGGTTCTGCGGTGTGGATTGGTTATATTATCCGCCTATCTCCCATAAACAAATCGAGCCGACAGCATATGCCGTCGGCTCGTGATATTACCTTTAAATTATTCTGCGTAAACTTCCTTTGCCATATTGAAAGCCGCCCATGCTTTGGGCCAGCCTGCGTAAAATGCGGCGTGGGTAAGGATCTCAGCCATTTCCTCGGCTGTAACCCCGTTCTTTTTCGCATTTTCCAGATGATAGCGGAATGAGCTGTCCGTAAGTCCCTGGGACATAAGTGCCACAACGGTCACAATACTGCGGTCACGGAGCGAAAGCTGCTCCTCACGGCTCCATACCTCTCCGAAAAGCACATCATCGTTAAGCTCCGCAAACTTGGGAGCAAATTCGCCCAGTGCATTTCTTCCTGCTGTCTGCTTTACCATAATAATTACCTCCTGTTGACACGGAAAAGTTTTTGTGATATGCTTATATTATAAGCCTTAAAGCTGACTTTAAGTCAATAGTTATTTTTTATAAATTTTATGAACGGGTGATAATATGAGCTATACTGTAGGAGAAGCTGCCAGAAGGCTGAACGTAGCCCCCTCAACTCTGAGATATTACGACAAGGAGGGTCTGCTCCCAGCCGTCAGCAGAACAGAGGGCGGCATAAGAATGTTCACCGCCGCCGATATGGAGACCCTTTCCATGATAGGCTGCCTGAAAAAAGCAGGAATGTCCATCAAGGACATAAAGCAGTTCATGGACTGGTGCCACCAGGGCGACAGCACCATTTCCCTGCGCAAGGAGCTTATCAAAAAGCAGCGCCGTGCCGTTGAGGAGCAGATACGCCAGCTGAACGAGACCCTTGACGTTCTTGACTACAAGCAGTGGTACTACGAGACCGCCGAAAAAGCAGGCACCTGCAAGATACACGACAACCTTTCCGAGGAGGACATTCCCGAAAAGTTTCGCTGCGGAAGAAAAAAGGTCAAGGGCACTGCATAATATTATTTCATCTGCGACCGGTTTGCACAAAAAAGCCGCATTTCTTATAGCAAGAAATGCGGCTTGAAATTTTATCAGCCTCTGCGGCGGGAAGTATTCCTGCGCTTGTTATCAATATTTTTCTTTATATCGCCCATGCGCTCATCGGAGCTTGCCTTGAACTTGTTGAGCATATCCTCAAAAGCGGACTCGGGAGTCTGCGGCTCCTTGGGAGCGAACTTGTCCTGCCTTGGTCTCCTGTCACCGCCCTGACGGTTTCCGCCGTCGGGTCTGCCTCTGAATTCCTTCTTAGGCTGAGGAGGAAGAGCCTTTTTGATAGATAAAGATATTTTTCCGTCCTCGGAAACTGCGAGAACCTTTACCTTTACCTGCTGTCCCTCGGTCAGATGATCTCTAATCTCATTTACAAAGGTATTCGCCACCTCGGAGATGTGAACCATTCCCGTAACACCGGGTTCAAGCTCCACAAAAGCTCCGAACTTGGTAATGCCTGTAACCTTGCCCTCATAAATTTTTCCTACATCCGGCTGCATAAACTAAAATATACCCTTCCTTATTTTTTGGCTTGCGCCAGTTTATGAAAAAGCGGAAAACCGCCTTATCAGTTTCGAGTAGTGTCGTAGAATCTGCGTTCGTCGGGATAAGCATACCCCAGCTTTTCCATAGCGATACGCTCCATATAGGTACGTTCATCGTCCTCATTGAGAATACTTTCATAGCTTGCATTCTCAGCCTCAAGAGCCTCTGCCTGAGCCTTCAGGACTTCAAGCTCCTGCTGCTTTTCGCTCAGCTCTACTTTGTCGCCGATGATTGAAACAGCGCAGGCACCTATAAGAACAATAAAAACGGGAACAGCGATTATGCTTGCAAGTGCATTGCTTCTGCCCTGCTTTTTGCGGTAAGCCTTTCTGACAGCAGCCATAGCCGCTTTTTTCTCCTTGCTGTCTTTACCTTTTGCGGACATATTCCCACCGTCCTTTCCCGACGCTTCTACTTCATCTTAGCTGATTTATTATACAACATTTCAGGTATATTTTTCAAGTGTTTTTTATAATTTTTAGATTTTGCCCTGATTTTTTTGGCGTTTGATACAAATTTGGAGTTCATTTTTGTTAACATTTTTTGCCTAAAAAATACAAACGGTTTAGCGGCAAATAAATATACTTTGTGTAAAAAGCCATATATGCCGCCGAAAAGCCACCTGAGGAACCCCATTATCACCGTGCCTGCCGTCAGGATATATATTACCGCCCCCAGCAGCGCACCCAGCCAGTAAAACGCCCTTATCTCTCCCCTGGCGAACAGCAGGGAAAATATGTACAGCCCCAGCCCGCATATTATCATATAAAGGGCGTCGCACACAGCGGTAAGCGCCGTGCTGCGCATAGGGGGAAGCATCACACGCAGGGCACGGAACACGTCCCACAGCACCCCGAATGTCACGCCTGCCAGCACCGACAGCAGAAAAAGCTCCGTCTGCTCGCTTACTGTGAAAAACGCCTCAGGCTCAATTTTTGTAAGCAGCATCATTTAAGCAGCCTGCCCACAAACCCCAGAGGGCCTTTCACCTGGCTGTCGCCGTAGATAACAGCGTTTATCTCCCCCTCGATGACCATATCCCCCGTTTCCACCGAAAGAAGTCCCACTCTGAGATCCTTGCCCTTTACCGTAAGCTCGCCCATGCAGGTATATAGCAGAACGGAGTTCTCGTTGAATTTATCCGTATCGGTCACACCTGTGACGGTCAGTCTGCTTCTGTTTTCAAGCTTCAGGGAATGTTCGTTTTTTTCCATGCCTATCAGCTCCATACTCATGATAATACTTAATACTATGAGCAGAAATATAAAAATAGACATAAAAAAATCTCCGAACTATTGTTCGGAGATCCTGGAGGCGCCACCCGGATTCGGACCGGGGGTCAAGGAGTTGCAGTCCTTTGCCTTACCACTTGGCTATAGCGCCGTGGATGTTTTTCTCTGCAATCGGAAGAAGCACATGCGCCGACTTTTGCCGACACAACCAAAATGTACAGAGAAAAAATGGAGCGGATTACGAGGCTCGAACTCGCTACCTCCACCTTGGCAAGGTGGCGCTCTACCAGATGAGCTAAATCCGCATAATGGCGACCTGGATGGGACTCGAACCCACGACCTCCGCCGTGACAGGGCGGCGTTCTAACCAACTGAACTACCAGGCCATGTGGTGGGAACAATAGGGCTCGAACCTATGACCCTCTGCTTGTAAGGCAGATGCTCTCCCAGCTGAGCTATGCTCCCACATTTTTCAGGCTTTTGAGATTTCGTTTTGTGTATCTCTCCAACCGACTTTTATATTATACACTAATACTTTGGATTTGTCAAGTGTTTTTTCAAAATTCCCAAAAAAATTTTTGAAAGCCCGCAAATGGCTCTGTTACGCAGTTCATGGTATATTATATACGCTTATACTCAAAAAAATTCCGCATCGGAGAAAAATTTTTCTTTCGATGCGGAGATTTATTATATTTTATACTAATCTTCAATCGCTCTATAGGCAAAGCCGACAGATGAAATAAGACCAGTCAAGGAAAGCGACCGAAGGCGGGCTTGCCGCCCGGCAAGGGAGCTTGACGAAGAATGGGCTTATTTCAGCCGAGGATTTGTCTGTAGGTTGATTGAAGATTAGTATTACTTTACAAACTCAGACACATCGGGAACAGTGAACTTTTCCGCAGGAACTGCCCTGCCCTTGTACTTCTTCCGCTCCTTCTGGTTCTTGATGACCTTCTGCCTTGAAAACTCTTCTCTCTCCTTTTCCTCCAGGCTGTTCTCAATGAACTTAGCCGTGGTCTCATATCGGGGGATAACGATGTTTTTCAGGGCGTTTGCTCTGGTCTGGGTCTTTTTTATGGCATTTGCAAGGCGGAACACGCTGTTATCCACCTCTGCAAGCATGGCGGTCATCTGCTTTACACGTCCGAATGAGATGTACGCCACATCTACATTGCCGTCTGTATTCTCAAAGCCGTATGGTATGGAGCTGTCAGGCGGGTCCAGTGTTACCTTAGGCAGCTCGCAGCCCATAACGCTTCTGTAGGTTACGTTTACGCTTTTCTCCACAGGCATACCCTCAGCAACACGGCTGATAAGTCCCATGGTGATATTGGCCTTCTGAAGCGCATTGTAAGCGTCCTTGTAGGTCTCGGAAATGGAAGATCTCAGTGCCTTTGCGGCATCTACCATCATCATAAGCTCTCTGATAAGAACGTTGCGCTTTCTGTCCAGCAGCTCATAGCCCACCTTAGCCAGCGACAGCGATTTTTTTACATTAAGCAGATTTCCTTTGGTAGGAAAAACCTGATCGGCCAATTATCCCGCCTCCGTTTCCTTTCTTATAATAATTGAAGCTGTTATTCTTCAAACTGAGCCGCAGCATCGGGATCGTACTTCTGATCCAGAAGCTTTTCATCAACACGGTCAAGAGCGGAACGGGGCAGAGTTGAAAGCAGTGCCCAGCCCAGGTCAAGAGTCTCGTCAATGGAACGGTTCTCATCAAACCTCTGGTTCAGGAAGTGCTTTTCAAAAAGGCGGCCGAATCGCAGATAAGCCTTATCCAGCGATGAAAGCTCGTCCTCACCGATAACGGAAGCCAGCGAACGTGCGTCCTGCACCTTTGCATATGCCGCAAAAAGCTGGTTTGCGCAGTCGGAGTGGTCTCCTCTGGTATAGCCCTCGCCGATGCCGTCCTTCATAAGTCTTGAAAGGCTGGGAAGTACGGATACGGGAGGATAAATGCCGTTCTGGTCAAGGCTTCTGTCCAGAACTATCTGACCCTCGGTGATATAACCTGTAAGGTCGGGGATAGGGTGAGTGATATCATCGTTGGGCATTGTAAGAATGGGTATCTGTGTAACAGAGCCTTCGGAGCCTTCAACAACGCCTGCTCTCTCATAAAGGGAAGCAAGGTCGGAGTACAGATATCCGGGGTAGCCCTTTCTTCCGGGGATCTCGCCCTTGGAGGAGGAGAACTCACGTAGAGCCTCGGCATAGCTCGTCATATCCGTAAGGATAACCAGAATGTGCATATTCTTCTCGAATGCCAGATATTCGGCAGCGGTAAGCGCACACTTAGGTGTAAGTATTCTTTCGATGATAGGGTCATTTGAAAGGTTCAGGAACATAACGACCTTCTGGAGAACGCCGCTTTCCTCGAAGCTTCTGCGGAAGTAATCGGCGATATCGTTCTTAACGCCCATTGCCGCAAATACCACCGCAAAGCCCTGACCGCTGTCCTCAGCGATCTTAGCCTGTCTTACTATCTGCACCGCAAGCTTGTTGTGGGAAAGACCCGAACCTGAGAATATAGGCAGCTTCTGACCTCTGATAAGGGTCATCAGCGCATCAATGGAGGAAATACCTGTGTTGATGTAGTTTCTGGGGTAGGAACGTGCAACGGGGTTAAGGGGACGGCCGTTGATATCCTCATACTTTTCCGCATAGATATCGCCCAGACCGTCAATAGGTCTGCCTGCGCCGTTGAACACACGCCCCAGAAGTTCCTCGGAAAGAGGCATCTCCATGGGCTTGCCCGAAAACTTTGTTCTTGTATTGGTAAGGGAAAGTCCCTTTGTTCCCTCGAACACCTGAAGTATGGCTCTTGTGCCGTCTATCTGAACAACACGGCCTGTACGTGTGGAGCCGTCGGAAAGGGTTATCTCCGCAACTTCATCGTAGGAAACGCCCGTAACGTTATCGAGGGCGACAAGAGGACCGTTGATTTCTTTCAGTCCGAGATACTGTACAGCCATTATCTTCCCTCCTCAGTGCACTGCTTTACAACATTCTTTACCGCCTGGTCGATATCAACGCTCAGGTCTGTGAACTTATCGTCCATAACGGACTTGTCGTTGGGAATGTCGTATTTCATCTTGATAACACGCTCGAACATACCCGTTTCAAGGAGCTTGCTGAACGGAACGCCCTGATTTACAGCCTCACGGCAGTTATCGTAAAGCTGAATGATGATCTTCATCATCTTGAACTGCTTGTCAAGGGGAACATAGGTATCGTCCTTATGATAAGCGTTCTGCTGCAGGAAACCTACTCTTATAACACGGGCAGTCTCGATGACCAGCTTCTGGTCATCGGGAAGAACGTCCGCACCGATAAGCTTTACTATCTCCATCAGCTTGTTTTCCTCACTGAGCAGCGAGGATATCTTCTGACGGCAGGGCAGGAAGTCGGGTGATACGTTCTTGTAGTAATACTCGCCCAGATCGTCAGTATATTCGGAGTAGCTGTTGTTCCAGTTGATAGCGGGATAGTGTCTTGCATACGCAAGAGCCTTGTCCAGCGCCCAGAAGCAGCGGACGAAACGCTTTGTGTTCTGTGTAACAGGCTCAGAGAAGTCAGAACCCTGAGGTGATACCGCACCGATGATGGTAACGCTTCCCTCTTCTCCGTTAAGGCTCTCAACATAGCCTGCACGCTCGTAGAACTCGGAAAGACGTGAAGGAAGATATGCAGGGAAGCCTTCCTCTGCGGGCATTTCCTCCAGTCGTCCGCTTATCTCACGGAGAGCCTCCGCCCATCTTGAGGTGGAGTCCGCCATGATAGCGATATGATAGCCCATATCACGGTAATATTCCGCAATGGTGATGCCTGTGTAAATGGAAGCCTCACGGGCAGCAACGGGCATATTTGATGTGTTTGCGATAAGCACAGTTCTGTCGGTAAGGGGACGGTTGGTCTTGGGGTCGATAAGTCCCGAGAATTCCTCCAGAACCTGTGTCATCTCGTTTCCACGCTCTCCGCAGCCGATATAAACGATGATATCTGCGTCACACCACTTAGCCAGCTGGTGCTGGGTCATGGTCTTTCCTGTACCGAAACCGCCGGGAACGGCAGCTGTACCGCCCTTTGCAATGGGGAGAATGGTATCAATGACACGCTGACCTGTGATAAGGGGGCGGTCGATAGGCAGTCTCTTTGTAAAGGGTCTGGGCTGCTTGATGGGCCACTTCTGGCAGAGGGTAAGCTCATGCTCATTGCCCTCAGCGTCCTCCACACGAAGGATAACATCATTCAGATGATATTCTCCGTCGGGAGCAGCATATGTTACCTCGCCCGAAATATTGGGAGGCACCATGCAGCGGTGCTCAACAACGGGAGTTTCGGGGCAGGTGGCATATATAGTGCCGCCTGTTACCATATCACCCACGGAGGACTTGACAGTTACCTTCCAAAGTCTTTCGCCGTCAAGGCTGTCAACGTTTGAGCCAGTGTCGATATATGCACCTGAAAGCTCCTCCATCTTTTTAAGAGGGCGCTCGATGCCGTCAAATATATTTGAGATAATGCCGGGGCCGAGGACTGCCGAAACGGGAGCGCCCGTTCCGATAACAGGCTCGCCGGGGCGGAGTCCTGTTGTTACCTCATAGACCTGAATGGTGGTCTCCTCGGAATTTACGCTTATGACCTCGCCCATAAGGTGCTTTGCACCCACATAGACCATTTCCATCATGGAAAAGTCCGCAGTGTCACGAACCTTTACGACAGGGCCGTTTATTGAATATACGGTATTCACTTGCTGTCTCCCTCCTGTGCAGTCATAAGATTTCTTGACGCAAACAGGCTCTGCTGTTCCTTGAGAGCGCAGTCATATGTCCTGTCGGTAACAGTTCCCTGCTCTCTGCGAAGAACAAGATATCCGCCCAGCTTGACGGAATCGTCCGCAGCAACGGAAGCGCCCTCGCCTGCTGCGGCAAGGAGCTTGTCGCTAAGCCCCATATCTTCGGTAGCGATACATATCTGAGCGCCCTTCATATCGCCTTCCTTGGCGATCATGGCGCACATACTGTCTGCATACTGCTCCGAAGTGCGGTACTCTGCGATCTGCTTCCTGATATTGTCAAAAAGCGTCTTGGTAAGCTCCTCCCTGCAAAGAAGGACCTGCTTTTTCATATCCAGCTCTGCCTTGGAAATCATACGCACATATTTTCCGGAAAGCATTTTCTTGGTATCGCTGAGCTTGCGCTGCTTAGCCTCCTCAGCATTTTTCTGAGCTTCGGCAAGTATATTTGCGCATTCATTTTCAGCGTCGTTCTCGATAGCCCTTACCTGCTGGTTAGTGGTGGCCTCAACAGCGCTGATAAAGCGTTCAAGCTTTTCCTTTTCCTGTTCCAAGGTATCATTCCTTTCTCTTCTTGAATTTTGTGGATCACAGCTTTATGCCGATAGCCTCCTGAACATATCGGGAGATGGACGCCGTAACGTCCATGTCGGCATGACGGTCGGGGATCTCGGAGATGATAGGCGACGGCCTTGTGAGCTTCAGCTCGTTTACCTTGTCCTCTATCAGGTCGATAAGCTTCTCCGTCATAAGTATAACGGCAATGTCCTTGTCGTCCATGGCTTTCATAAGAACTCTTTCGGTCTCCTGAGCCTCATGGACAACAACGCCTTCAATTCCCGCAAGCCTCATTCCCGTAACGGTATCGACATTGTCGCTGATAAGAAAGAACTTCATTTCAGCCTCCGTTCGGAAATTACGCCAGAGCCTGAATGATAAGGAATGCGATAAGGAATCCGTAAAGAGCAACACCTTCGCCAAGTGCAACGAAGATCATAGCCTTACCGAAGCTGGAAGGCTCTTCAGCGACTGCGCCGATAGCAGCGGGAGCAGCGTTTGCAACTGCGATACCGCAGCCGATGGAGCCAAGACCTACTGCAAGGCCTGCTGCAAGGTAGCCGAGACCTGCTGCATTTGTAAGAACGTCTGCAGCCTCAGCTGTAGCCTCAGCGGAAACGAAGCCGCCGATAGGAAGTGCAACTGCAAGGATCATGATGCCAAAGAATGTGCAAAGGTTGCCGATGATAGCTCTCTGAGCCTTTTTGCCGTCAGAGAAGCGCTTTATTCTGGAAAGAACGGGGAGAGTGAGAAGTGTAACGATAACGAGGGGAAGTAAGAAAATATACATTTTAGTATCCTCCTAAAAATTATTTTATTATTCAATGATCTCATCGTAATTGACGGTAACGGGCTTGAACGCCTTGCCGCCGCCTGCATAGTAACGGGAGAACATCTCGTAGAATTCAAGTCTCAGCACCTGGATACCTACCAGAAGTCCCTCAAGGCATATAACGAACAGGTTGCCCAGTACCATTACCAACGGAGAGAATTTGCCTGACATATCCGCCAGTGAAAGAACAACGCTCATCATGCCTGCGTGTGAGAGGACGAAGCCGCCGACTCTGACAAAGGAAAGGGTGTTTGTGGCATAGCCCAAGAGATACTCAAAGCACTCGAAGAAGTTTGCCGCAATAAAGTCGCCCACGCTTTCGTGAAGGTGGAAGCCCTTGCCCTTTACAAGATCGCCCAGAGGCTCTCTCAGGAACATAACAAAGAGGGGAAGAACAATAAGGCAGATAACGTAAACAGGTCCGCCTACCTTGAAGCCCAGCATTGAGCCGAGAAGCAGTCCCAGCAGCGAGCAGTAGAACACAAGTCCCGCCAGACCGTTATTGGAGAACAGCGCCCGTTCCAGATTCTTGTCCTTGAAGCCCATTATCATATTCACGATGACCGAGATTATGATGATGGCAATACCGATGCCGATAGCGGCATAAAGCACAGTGTTAATGTTGTGGATAGCCTTGAAGGGCAGAAAGCTTATTCCCATTGAAGCATAAAGGGGATCCATCAGGTCTTCATAACCGAATACACTTCCGTAAATCGCACCGAAGATCATACTCGATACGCCCAGTCGCTCCATGATGCGGCCCAGGGTCATCTTCTTGGTTTTCCAGAGGATTATACCCAGTATCAGCACCAGCAGACCCTGACCCACATCGCCGAACATTATACCGAACAGCAGCGTGTACGTAATAGCCACGAAGTTTGTGGGGTTGATGTCGTTGTATGCGGGAAGTCCGTACAGATCAACGAACATTGAGAAAGGCTCTGCGAACTTGTTGTTTTTGAGCTTTACGGGAGGCTCGATATCGCCGCTTTCCGTGCAGGGCTTTATGATGAGCGAAACGCTCTTTAAGTCCTCAAAATACTTCTTGAACCGCTCTGCGTCGGCTGCCGGAACAAAGCCTACGATGTAGAACTTGTCTCTTATGAGAAGCACCTTTTCACGAAGCTCAAAGGTGTCGTGCATTGCCTTGAATTTGGAGTAATACTTGCAGAGTTTTTCACGGTTCTCTTCCGCAAAATCCTGTATCTTCTTCCTGCAGTCCTCCACATTTTTCTTGTCCAGCTCAATATCGTCCTTGAGCGCCTGTGAAGCCTCGCCCGCATTGCCGTGAACGAAGTCGGGCAGATGGATACGGTCAAAATACAGTGACTCCAGGATCTTGTCTATCTCCTCGATATCGGAAGCGGGAGCAAAGCAGAAGCCGTAGCAGTATTCCTTGTCCCGTCCGTATGCCAGGAAGTAGAAGTTCTTGTCGTTATAATAGGGCAGCTTGTCGTAGCTGTCCACGGGAAGCCGTCCGAAACGCACCTTGATGTGCTGGCAGGCGAATATCTTCTGGAAGTCGATATTCATAGAGCCTACTCCCTCGCCGCCGCTCAGGTGCATTACCTGCTCCAGCGCCATAGTGTGGGAGCTGTACTCCTCCTCCGCCTTTTTCTGTTCCGCACGCAGCTTCTGCAGGTTGTTGCGCATTGTGTGGACTTCGTCCCTTATCTTATCCGCATCGCTGTCATGGATATCGGAGCAGTCGGCCTGATGAGGCTTAATGCCCGTTATGCCGAATATCTCAGACATCATTTTCAGCGTTGACGTGTAGGGATTTTCACGCTTCGGCGCAGCCTTTGACTGGGACGAATGAGCAACTGCGGCATTCTCCATATGGAAGCAGCCGCATGAGCTGATTATATCCAGCACTGCGTCAAGGTCGCTGTCCACGCCCGCAATATCTGCGAACATCATTTTTTCGATGGATGACATTTTTCTTATACACCGTCCCTTACTTTAAGTAATTAAAAGCTCACTGATCTCCTTTGCGGGAAGATCGTAGCGGATACCCTCGATTATCCTTATAATGTTCTTTACCTCAACTTCAGCAAGGGAGTTAAAGGTAAAGAAGCACTCGGGAGCCGACCTTGCGCTGCTGAAAGCACGCTTGGTCTGCTTGAACCTGAGCCTTGCCAGAGCCGTATCGGGTTCGGCCATATCAATGCCCTGCTCCGCCATTTCTCTGCCGTAATAACCTGCAGCCAGTGTTTTCAGGAATTCCTGATCGTTCTGGGCGGAGTAAAGCTCGTCCATTTTCCTCTCGGGAATTTTCAGATACACGGGGATCATTCTGGACTTTACCGTTTGCTGATCCGCATTGAAGAAGTGTATCATTCTGTAGGCATTTGCGATGTTGATGGTGTCTATCTGAGTTCCCAGATAGCTCTTCAGGCGTTTTTCCGTCTCACCGCCGAACTTGTGCAGCGATGCCACCAGTCGTCCCGAATAATATGTCCTCAGGCTCAGCTCGCAGGCAGCATAGTCGATGTGACCGTCCGCTACCTCAGGCTTGTACTTTTTCAGGATATCGTGATAAGGGGTCTTTGCCGTAAGGTCAAGAAGCTCATCATAGCTCTTTACATGAGCCAGGTCCATCAGGTTGAAGGACGTGTATTTGTTCATGTAAATGGGCAGCGTGGTGATGTGGTCGCCCGTGCCTGCGTTAAGGTGAAGGATACATATAAGTATCTCATCTATCTCCGTCTTGATGATGATGTAGTTATAAAACTCATCACCGCCCAGTTTTTCAAAGCCGACTATTCGGAAATAATTCTCCATAAGGCTTCGGCGCAGGATATTTTCCAGGTTTCCTCTGTGGATATTCTCTGTGTCAACGCCGTCCAGCCACCTGCTGAAATAGGTGTTGCGCTTCAGATAATCCGCAGCGTCCGATACGGAGGTGCAGCTCAGCAGCGCCGAATAATCCTCGGGCTTGAGCCTTTTTCCGTAAACGGCGTGCATCTTCGCCACCGTAGCATTAAGATTTCTTCTGCCGCTTGATCTGCCTTCTGTTTTCAACTTGTCTCCCCTCCTTTCCCGTCATGGTGATAACATCATTCGTCGTTTCCCGAGATGACCTTTCTGAAGATCTCCTCCTGCCATGCGGCGGAATTCTTCTCAAAGCTCTTCTTCATTTCGGAAACACGTCTGACTTCTTCCTCTTTAAACTCCCTGATGCGGGCGTCTGCCTTGTCGGCTTCGCTTTTTTCTATCTGCCTTATCTCGTCCTCGGCGCTTTTTTCAGCATCAAGTATCATCTGATTTTTTTCGGTAGTAGCCTTTTTGATAGCGTCCAGCTTGTTTTTTTCAGCCTCCGCCAGCTTGTCGGACGCCTTTTTGTCAATGTCCAGTATGGACTGGATAACGTCGTCCATTGCCATTCTCCTTTCGTATAATTGCAGCTATAATCAAAAGGGGCAATATGCCTGCGCAGATCACATACATATTGCCCCTCTTTGGTCAGCATTTTAGTTTTTAAGACTGTGAAGAGGAGCAGGTATCTGTCCGCCTCTGTTGATGAACTTGGAGGGTGAGAAGGTGTTTACCTTCATAACGGGACCCTTTCCGAAAAGTCCGCCCCAGTCAAGCACATCGCCTTCCTTGCAGCCAATGGCAGGGATAACTCTTACCGCAGTGGTCTTGCAGTTTACCATGCCTATAGCAGCTTCATCAGCGATTATTCCCGAAATAACGTCCGCAGTGGTGTCGCCGGGTATAACTATCATATCAAGTCCTACGGAGCAAACAGCGGTCATAGCCTCCAGCTTTTCGATAAGAAGTGAGCCACTCTCAGCCGCAGCGATCATTCCTGCGTCCTCGGAAACAGGGATAAATGCGCCCGAAAGTCCGCCTATTCTGGAGCAAGCCATTACGCCGCCCTTCTTAACAGCGTCGTTGAGCATAGCAAGGCAGGCAGTGGTTCCTGCGCAGCCGCACTTCTCCAGACCCATTTCCTCAAGAATGTAAGCAACGCTGTCGCCTACTGCGGGAGTGGGAGCAAGGGAAAGGTCAACTATGCCAAAGGGAACGCCCAGCTTTTCGGAGGCTCTTACGCCTACCAGCTGACCTACTCTTGTGATCTTGTAAGCAGTTTTCTTGATGATATCAGCCAGACCGTTGATATCAGCGTCGGGATACTTTTTCAGCGCCGATCTTACAACACCGGGGCCCGAAACGCCTACGTTTATGATGCAGTCAGGCTCGCCCACGCCGTGGAATGCGCCTGCCATAAAGGGATTGTCGTCAACAGCGTTGCAGAAAACAACGAGCTTTGCCGCACCGAAGCACTGCTGGTCAACAGTAAGCTCGGCAGCCTCTCTTACAATACTGCCCATTATCTTTACTGCGTCCATATTGATACCGGTCTTTGTGGAGCCGATGTTTACGGAAGAGCATACGCAGCTTGTGGAAGCCAGAGCCTCGGGGATAGAGCGGATAAGCCTCTCATCTCCTGCGGAGAAGCCCTTCTGAACAAGTGCGGAATATCCGCCGATAAGGTTAACGCCGCAGGTCTTGGCAGCTCTTTCCATAGTAAGAGCGAACTTAACGGGGCTTGCATCGCACGCCGCCGAAACGATTGCGATAGGCGTTACCGAAATTCTCTTGTTTATGATGGGGATACCGTATTCCTTTTCGATCTCCTCGCCTGCCTTGACAAGATTTGCGGCACAGCGGGTGATCTTATCGTAAACCTTGTCACACGCCTTGTCGATGTCGCTGTCGATGCAGTCCATCAGGGAGATACCCATTGTGATGGTTCTGATATCCAGGCATTCGTCCTGTATCATGCGAATGGTTTCGAGAATGTCATATACATTTATCATAAGTACAAATCTCCCGAAAAGTTATATACTGTGCATGGAATTGAAAATATCCTCATGCATTGTGTGGATCTTAAGACCAAGGCTGTCTCCCAGAGCGGAAAGCTTATCCTGGAGTACGGAGAAATCCCCGCTGAGCTTGGTGATGTCCACCAGCATTATCATTGCGAACATATCCTGCATAACGCTCTGAGTTACCTCAATAACGTTGGCGTTGCTCTCAGCGCAGATGCTGCTTACCTTTGCAAGAATGCCAACGGCGTCTTTGCCGATAACGGTAATAACTGCTTTCATAAAAAACCATCCTTTCCGTGCAAAGCCGAGCTTCGCAGCGAAATATTCTGTGGGCTATCCCGCAAATACCAAAGCGGCAGTGCCTTTGCGGCGCCTTTAATGTGATAGTATTATATCACAAAAATATTAACAAATAAACATTTTTCTGGTATCTATTGAAAAATCATTTATACTTGGCATAAAAAATGTCACTTTATTGTCGCTTTTTTCACAGCCTCCACTGCTTTTATGAATCTCAGAACTTCCTCCGATGGATTTTTTCCGTAAAGCAGACCATACGGCATCTCATATTCCCACTCCACAGGGATAGTCACAAGCGAAGGGTGGATATTGCTCCAGCACTCGAGATTCAATAGCAGTCTGCCCGTGCGGACGCATTTGTTATACACCGAAATGTCATAGTAATGATCCGTGTCCTCAATTTTTATCTGCGGATATTTTTCAAGCTCCGCCCGAATACCGTCATTTATGGGGGAGTCCCCTGCCTTTACCATCATAAGTGTCTCGCCGAACAGATCGGATATTTTCAGCTTTTTCTTTCCCGCCAGCCTGTGACCCGCAGGAACGGCTATACACTTTTTATATGCACCGAGCTTCAGCATATTGCATCTTTCCAGCCATTTTGCCGAGTCGCATACGCCAACTATAATGTCAAAATCCGTGCCTATCCGCTCTATCACCGACAATATGCCGCTGTGCTCATCGTCAAAGGGCACCACGGATATCTTGAACTCGGGGAAATCCCTGCTGACCTCGTTCCACAGGTCCATGAACGGCTTGCATGGGTTAAAAAGAGAGCTTCCCACACGCAGAATACAGGAGCTTTCCGCCGCAGCACGGCGAGCCTCCTCCGCAGCCTCACGGGCAAGCTCGGACATTATTTTTCCTTGGCGGTAGATGACCTCCCCCGCCTCGGTGAGCTTTATCCCACGGTAAGTGCGCTCCGCCAGCTTCACACCCAGCTGGTCCTCCAGAGCATTGAACTGCTTCATCACCGCCGCAGGGGTCACGAACAGCTTTTCCGCAGCCTTGTTGAAGCTGCCGCAGTCAGCCGTGCATAAGAATACCGAAAGTCTGCTGCTTATCATGTTAACACCTCAGATCAGCATTTACTTTAAGTTAATGCTATTATAGCTTATTTGTAATTCACTGTCAAGCCAATTTGATACTAATCTTCAATCGCTCTATAGGCAAAGCCGACAGATGAAATAAGACCAGTCAAGGAAAGCGACCGCAGGCGGGCTTGCCGCCCGGCAAGGGAGCTTGACGAAGAATGGGCTTATTTCAGCCGAGGATTTGTCTGTAGGTTGATTGAAGATTAGTATTATATATAATATAGCTAAAGTAAAAAGCAGAACAAGCAAAGGAGGATATTGTACGCCGGCACTTATAGCATATTATTCAAGAGCCGATGAAAACTATTTCGGCGGAACACTCAGATATATCGACAAGGGCAACACCCAGATCGCCGCAGAGATACTGCAAGCTCTCACAGGTGCGGATATGTTCAGGATCGAACAGCTCACACCCTATTCAAAGGACTACAACAGCTGCATCGAGGAAGCACGCTCCGACCTGCGCAGAAATGCCCGTCCCGAGCTTAAAGCCATGCCCGAGAGCCTTGATAAGTACGATATCATCTACCTCGGCTTCCCCAACTACTGGGGCACAATGCCAATGGCGGTATTTACTTTTCTTGAACGCTCCGACCTTAAAGGCAAGACCATAAAGCCATTCTGCACCAACGAGGGCAGCGGAATGGGCGAAAGCGAAAAGGTTATCAAAGTCCTTTGCCCCGAGTCAACTATTGAAAAGGGTCTTTCCATCTGGGGCAGCAAGGCAGCCAACTCTGAAAAAGCCCTGAAAAAGTGGCTGTAATACTATCATAACAGAAAGGAACGATACAGATGAAAAAGATGCTCATAGCCTATTACTCGTGGTCAAACGGCAACACAAAAGCCATTGCCGAAGCACTGCAGAAAGCCACAGGTGCGGATATTATACGTATCGACACCAAGGTTCCCTACTCCGATGATTATGACGCTGTAGTGGCACAGGGCAAGCGTGAAGTCGAAAAGCACTTCCGCCCCGAAATAAAGCCTTTGGGCGTTGATATTTCGGATTATGACGTTATTGCCGTAGGAACTCCCACATGGTGGTACACCATGGCGCCTGCCGTCCTTACATTTTTGAGCGGCAATGATTTTTCGGGCAAGACCGTTATCCCATTTATGACCAACGCAGGCTGGACAGGAACAGTCATAAAGGATATGACCAAGGAAAGCAAAGCCCAGACCGCATTTGCAAAGGAATTTCTGTTCGATTCCGACGGCGGCAGCAATATGCAGACCTCTCAGGCGGAGCTGGAACAGTGGATAAACGAAGTCAAGAGCTTCGTAAACAAATAAGAAAGGACGATATATATGAATAAGGATTTTGATGCACAGAACATTTTCGGCAAAGGCACACCCAATACAGGCTTTGCACAGTATTTCACAGGTGAGTCATTCCTCAATCCCCTTACAAAGCCGGGCGAGTCAGCCGTATTTCTGGCAAATGTGACCTTTGAGCCGTCTTGCCGCAACAACTGGCATATCCATCACTCCACCAAGGGCGGCGGACAGATACTTATCTGCACCGCAGGCAGCGGCTGGTATGTTGAAGAGGGCAAAGCCCCCAGAAGCCTTGAACCCGGCGATGTAGTCGTTATCCCTCCCAATGTAAAGCACTGGCACGGTGCAAAGAAGGACAGCTGGTTCAGTCACATAGCCGTTGAAGTTCCGGGAGAGAACACCTCCAACGAATGGTGCGAACCTGTCACCGACGAAGAATACAATAACCTATAAGCCATAAAAAAGCCGTACAGCCCAATGACTGTACGGCTTTTATCAGTTCCAAGCCTGGCCGAAAATAACATTTCTGCCGTGGAGGAAGGTTTTAAGCTCTCTGAATATCTTTCCTGCGTCATGCTTTGCCTCAGCAGAAAGGGGAATAAACTCTGCTATATCGCCGCAGATATTTTTCAGAGCATTGTCAGCCTCCTCAGCACCATCAGCCATAACAGGGAGAATATAAATCTGACAGTCGGGGAATTTCTTCTTTATATCGGAAACAAGCTCCTTGTACTCATATGAAAACTCGCCTGCAAGAAAGCCCTCAGCCTTGATATCCTCATCGCCGAAGCAAAGGAATATCTTTGAAGGTTCAAGAGCCTCCGCCTGCTCCATAACAAAATCACGGGCATCGGCAAGCTTTGCGCCCTTTTCGCTGCGGTTATACACCCTTGCGTCAACATCAAAATCCTGCATCAGCTCATTGATAGGGAAATCATGAGCAAATGTGGAGCCTGCAAAAAGCACCTGATTTTTAACGGCACATTCATTAAGTACGGAGTAATAGTTTTTCATAAAAAGACTTCCTTTCAAGGTTCTGTATTATATTAAGAGCCTGAAAAGACACAATACGAAAAGAACGGAAAGAAATCTGCGCGCACGACCTCTTCTCTGCTTTTTCTCTTCTCGTAACTCGGGATAACGCTGTGCACTGCGTATGTCCTTTGTCAGCTCTTATTATACCACATGATAATATAATGTCAAATATGCTATATGCAAGATATTCATAATATCAAAGTTATATCAGCTGTGTTTTTCCATAAATTGTTTGTATATTTCACACACCATATCTCAGGCGCAGCTGTAAACTTATAGTAAATACCTTACAAAAAAATTTATCGTGACTTCTTTTTTGCAGCCTTCAGCCTGTACATATTGTCGTCAGCCATTCTCGTTACCGCTTCCATGGAGCATATCTCTCCCCCGTTCACCGAGCAGTATCCGCAGCTGCAGTCCACCTTGTATGGCAGTCCGCTGCGGCTGTTGTAATCTGCAAGATAATCCGATACACGGCTGATATATCCCTCAATGCCCGAATCGTCCGCACCGCAGAGGATAACGCTGAACTCATCTCCGCCTGTTCTGGTGCATACGCTGTCCGAGGGCATTGCGTAAAACATCGCATTTGCAGTCTGCCTGATGGCATTGTCCCCCGCCTCATGTCCCCAGCGGTCGTTTATGAGCTTCAGCCCGTCAATATCCGCACAGATAACTGTGAGCACAAGCTTTTCCTTCCTTGCCCGCTCCACCAGCCTGCCGCCGAATTTCTCCATTCCACGGCGGTTGAAAAGCTCAGTAAGAGGGTCACGGACATTAAGGTTCTCAAGCTCCTTTACAACAAGCTCCAGGTCCTTTTTCATGTAGAAATTGCCCGCATTGTTGTTTATGGCAGTGACCCATGTGCTGAAAAAGTCCCCTGCGCCGCCCATTCTTGTGGGCTCATATGCAAGATATCCCATAAACTTTCCGCTGAAATACAGGGGAGAAAATCCGAAGAACACCGCCTTTTCCCCGTCCGGAAAATCTATGGGCAGAAGCTGCTCGGAGGAAAACTTTGTTCCCACAGGAACATCATGCCCGTATTGGAGCATGGACATCATGCTGTACGCCGAGCCCTCGGATTTCATGCTGCCGCTGCCCACAAAGCTTCCGCCGCCCTCCACGCTGGAGCGTATGCACACGAAAAGCCTGTTGAAGCGGAAAAATGCCGCACCGTTTTTAAGCGCCTCATATACCTCTTCCGAGGTCCGACAGCCCGCAAAAGCCGTGTTCATCTCCGTAAGCTTGGCGGTAAACTCCATAAATGTGTCCTTGGTCTGATATGTTGAGTTGTAGTAGCTTTCTTCCTGAGGCTCTTTCTTCACACAGCCGCAGGACTCAGCCTTTTCAAGCACCGACACCACATCTACCCAGTCGGGGACTTCTTTGCCCTGCCACATACCGCTGAGCATATCCACAGCCTTTTCGCCCGCCTCGGCAAAGCTCCGCCTTACAGTGGTGACAGTGGGCGAATACAGCTCGCAGTCGGCAATGCCGTCAAAGCCTGTTACAATAATATCCTCGGGTATGCTGTAGCCCTGATTTTTCAGCTCGTCCATGCAGAAGATAGCCATGGTGTCGCTGGCGCAAACAATGGCCTGGGGCAGCTCATCTTTTAAAAATTCCCTTGTGCAGTCCGCCGCCTTTGTCCAGAACTGACCGTAAGCGATACGCCGCTCCTCCACAGGGATATTATGCTCGGTAAGTACCTTTTTGTAGCCTGCCAGCCTTTCCTCCGTCTGGAGGTTTCCGGGGAAGCCGCCGATGAAGTTTATTCTCGTAAGCCCATGATCCTCCATCAGATGCTTCATCACAAACTCCATAGCGCACTTGTCGCTGAGGGTGATGTTCTTATCAAGCACATGAGTGGGGTCGTTTATGTTGATAACGGGCACATTATTTTTCTTTGCCAGCCTGTGTACCTTTTCGATAACGCTTTCATCAATTATGGAATCGCCCAGAATGATGATGCCGTCAAGCATATTGTAATTTATAAGGTCAAATACAGCAGTTTCGCCCTTGATGACACTTTCGGGCAGAGTAAGCCCCGAATTAAGGTCAGGCTTTCTGATAAGGCTTGCGAACACAAGCAGATTGATATCAAGCGCCGCACATCTGCGGGCGATACCCTCCGCAATGCGAGTCTCATATTCCTTATCGTAGCCTGTAACGCACAAAGCGATGGTTTTTCTTTTCATGGATCTCACTCCCATATGTTCATATTGCACAACAGATCCGATATACCTATTATATCATACAGCGGAGAAATTTCAAGTATTTTTTAAATAACACATACAAAAAAACGGCTCCGCATTGTGCAAAGCCGCTTGATATCAATATTTATTATCGGGATTTGATATAGTTCCCGGAGTTTTCTCCAGCTCTCTGAATATCCTTATGGCAAATGAGCTTATGGTGAAAAGTATGAACACAGGGCCTATGAGAAGTCCCACAAACAATGTTGTGGTGTTCCACATTATCACTGCGGCCTCAAACGCCACAAGTATCAGCAGGAGAAGCGAGCGGAGGAAGAATTTCATGCTTATCCTGAACGAGTTTTTCAGGCTGTTGATAATGGTGTTTTCATATCTTGCCAGCAACGGATACACATACAGCAGGGAAAATGCAAAGATATATGCCGCCACGATGCCTATTATCAGGAAGATAAGTGCGCCGCTGTGACCCATATCCGCTTCTGCGCCGTATATCTGAAAGTCAAGATACACTGCCCACACGCATATGAGGGTAATGAACGTCATCGGTATGCCCTGCTTGATATTCGCTTTGAACGCTTTGAGAAAGTCCTTTGCTGCGTGACCCTCGGTATCCTCTGCCATATGGAGCGTTACGGAGCACGCTGCTATGGTGGAAGCGCCTATGGTCACTATGGGCAGGCTGAACACCAGCCACATCACGTTAAGGACGAAAACGTCCGTAAGTCGTGTCATGAACTTGTACAGCTTGCTGTCGGGACTGAAAAAACCTGCCATTGAAATTCTCCTTGAAACTTATGTTTCAATACCATAATGCGGGGCGCAGGATATCTGCGCCCCGCATCACTTAATACTTGATTCTGTAAATGATCATCTTACTGCATCTTCAAGACCGCATCTGATAGATGCTTCGTTCTCGCACCATGCAAGGCACTCACCGTTGGGGTCGTACTCCTTGCACTTCTGAGTCATCTCGGCAACGATCTTGTCATACTCAGCGTCGTCCTTAGCGTAAACAGCCTGCCATGAGTAGTTTACGACGCACTTAGCTACCTGCTCCCAGATGATCTTGAGCTCATCGCTCTTGCTGGACTCGGTGTAGGAAGTTGCAAGGGAAACCTTGTGGTTGATGCTGTCCATGTATTCCTGAGTATTGTACTTGCCTGTGAAGTCTCTCCAATCCTGGAGAATGCCGTACTTGGCATCGGTACGTCTGCTCTTCCAGTTCTCGCAGTTGTAGGTCTCGCCGTTGGAGTCAGGGTTGGAAGCGTCCTTTGACCAGGTGGTGTTGTTAGCCTGGAATGTGCCGTCGTTGAAGCTTCCGCCGCCCCATTCATCGGGCATCATAGTACCCTTTCTGTCCTTGTAAGCAGCTTCGCCAAGCTCGGTGAAGCAGGTGTTGCCCTCATCGTCATAGTACCAGCAGAGATCCTTGGGGCCCCACCAGTAGGTCATATAGCCCTCGGGAGTGCAGAGGTAGTTGATGATAGCCATGCAAAGCTCGGGATACTCGGTGTTAGCGCCGATAGTCCAGATTCTGTTGCCGCCCAGTACGTTCATGCCGTAGCAGAGAGGAGTTGCATCAGCGGGAACTACGGGGTACATAGCGGAATCGGACTGGAGGTGCTCTTCGATGTTGTAAAGAGCGGAGCCTGCGTAGTCGAAGATAGAGTAGAATACGCCGCCTGCCTGAACCTTTTCGCTCATCTCGTTATAGGTCTGGGTCATGGAGTTGGGGTCGATAAGACCTGCCTGATAAAGCTTGTTGAAGAACTTGAGGGCGGTGAGGTAAGGGCCGTTCTCCTCGAGAGCGTCATGATATGTGCCGTTCTCAACATCGTAGAGACCGAAGCCCATCTCGTCATAGCCCCAGTAGCAGGTAGCAAATGCCTTGATGTACATTACCATGTTGCCGTCCCAGTCGGGCCAGAGGGACATTGCATATGTCTCGTTGCCGTTCTCGTCCTTGGGGCAGATCTCCTTCATGCTTACGAACAGGTTGTAGAGATCGTCCATATTGTTAAGCTCGGGATATCCCAGCTGCTTGTAAAGATCCCAGCGGAGGTCCATGGTGTAGAAGAATGCTTCATGATCCTCGGGAGAGGTTGCAACGTTGTGGCCGAAGCCGAAGAGCTTGTTGCCTGCGCCGAATGAATCATTGAACTGCATATTGTTCTCGATAGCGTAGGGCATATTCTCCTTGATGTAGGAGCCGTAGTCGGTGAGGATATCGTCCTCGTTCCAGTCGAAGAGGAGGCCGCCCTTTGCAGCTCTCTGGTAGTTATCGCCGTTGGAACCGAAGATAACGATGTCTCCCAGATTGCCTGATTCCATTCTGGTATCGAACATACCGTCGGACTCGGGGATAATGGTCATCTCAACATTGAATTCACGCTTCATTACCTCGGCAAACCAGCCTGTGAGCTTGCCTGAGTAGTTTGCCAGCTGGCTGTAAACGGTGAGCTGGATAGTCTCATCGCCATACAGGTCGGAGAGACTGTTTCCGCCCTCGGAGCTGTCAGCTGAGGTATCTGCGCTGTCGTCGGAACCGTCTGCTGCATCGGTATCGGCGCCGTCAGCAGCTACTGATGTTGCATCGGGCATTTCGGGTGTGGCTGCACCGCCGCAGGCTGTAAGTGAGCCTGCCATTGCAAGAGCGAGAACTCCTGCCAGGAATTTTTTCATCTTCATTTTGGGAGATCGATCCTTTCTGAATAATTTTTTTATTGAAACTGATTATGTTTGCTGTTAACCCTTTACTGCGCCAAGCATAAGACCCTTTTCAAAGTATCTCTGCATGAACGGATATACGCACAGGATAGGGATTATCGTTACCATTGAAATGGTGTACTGCAGTATCTTCGTGTTGAAGGAGCTTGCCAGCGCCGATGCGTCGGAGCTGCTGGTACCCGATGCGACCACCGCACCGAGGTTGGAGCTTTGGTTCAGGTAGATGTACAGTCTGTGCTGGAGGGTGTAGAGTGCAGGAGAGTTTGCGTTGAGGATAAGCGAATCCTGGAAAGAGTTCCAGTGGCCTACTGCGCCGAATATGGCAATAGTTGCAAGTATGGGCTTGCTAAGCGGCCAGATTATCTTCCGATAGATCATCCAGTAGCTTGCGCCGTCCATAAATGCGCTTTCCTCTATCTCTGCGGGTATGGACTCGATGTAGGTCTTTACAAGAATGATGTTGTAGGGTGAAACGATACCGGGGATTATGTAAGCCGCAAAGGTATCGGTAAGACCAAGCATGGACATATTCAGATACCAGGGGATAAGACCTGCGTTAAAGTACATTGTTACAACAAGGAAGCGGTACCAGAACTGTCTGTGCCACATTTCCTTTTTGGTAACAAGGTAGCCTGCCAGTGAGGATACGAATACCATCAGCGCAGTACCGATAACGGTTCTGAGAACTGTTACCAAAACTGATTTCCACAGGTCGCCTACAGCGCCCATGGAGATGTAGTTCTGAATGGTAAGCTCCTTGGGGATAAGGGTGATTGCCCCTCTGGTTACAAGCTCGGGGTTGGAGATGGTGTTGATGAAAATGTAGTAAAAGGGGAATATGCAGCTCAGTGTGAAAAGTCCGAAGAACAGATAGTTCAGAATGTTGAATATGATGTCGCCTGCGGTGAGCTTGATGTGGGAATGCTCGCCCACCTCACGGATACCCTTGCTGTCGTTGGGGAAGCTGCTGTTAACAGTGGTATTTTCTGCCATGACTTTCCCTCCTTTACACAATGCTCTCGCCACGGATAAGCTTTGAAACTCCGTTTGCGGCGAAGAGAAGAATTACGCTGACGATGGACTTGACCATACCGATAACTGTTGACAGAGGGATAAGTCCCTTGCCGATACCAAGGTTATAAACGTAAAGGTCAAGCACCTGGATCTTTTCCCAGTTCATTGCGTTGGAGAATACCATATACTGCTCCATGCCGTTTGAAAGGATATTTGCGATGGACATAAGCAGGAGAACGCAGAAAGTAGGGATAAGCTCTGGGATAGTTATGTACCACATCTTTGCAAATCGGCCTGCGCCGTCAACGGTGGCAGCCTCGTAAAGGCCCTGGTCGATGCCCGAAATGGCTGCGATGTAGATGATCGCACTCCAGCCGGTGCCCTTCCAGATGCCCCATGCAAGCATTTTCAGCCACATATGGCCGGAGGACATAAGGTAATTTGTGGTAACAAGCTGATCGGAGCCTGAAACGCTGTTTATCATTGTGTTGATAAAGCCGTCGGTGGAGAAGATAGCCAGTGCGATAGCGTAAACGATTACCCAGCTGATGAAGTTGGGTATGGTGGTAAAGGTCTGGACAAGTCTTCTGAAACGGTTGTTCTTTATCTCGGAAAGGAACACTGCGAATACCATAGGCACCCAGCTGGTGGCAATTCCGAGGCCGCTCATTGCAAGAGTGTTCTTGAGAACGTTCACGATATCGTTTCTTGTGGCGCTGTTCTGGAAAAGCGAGGTGAACCACTTGAAGCCCACGAACTTATCCATGGTCAGGTCCTCACCTGCATTGTAGTTGAAGAATGCGTATCTCCAGCCGTAGAGAGGGAGATAGCTGAATACGAATGCCAGTGCGATGATGGGGAGCATCATAAGGAAAAGCCTGAACTTAGGTTCCATATCATAGTGCTCGCCCTTTTCCGCAGCGGGAACAAGGAACAGGTTAACTGCAGAGCATACGACAAGTGCGATTCCCAGACCCATGAAGATGTAGTTATTGTAGGGGAACATGGGCAGCACTCTGTCAAGCTTGTTGGCGCTTATTGCCTGATCGGCGATCTGATTGTAGAGGTTCTTGAACTGGAAAACAGCTCCAAGCTCCAGGATACCTGCCGCAATGGTGACAAATGCGCCTGTTCTCTTGAGCTTTCTGTTTCCGAGGGACATACAGCCGCCTGCTGCCGCAAGCACCGCAGCCACAATGACTATCATTGCGCAGACATTAAGTGCATGGAATGTGGATTCCTGCACCCAGCCCTGTCTGAACGCACGGCCGAAGTTTGCAACTATTGACTTATAGGATATACCGCAGGAGAACAGTGAAAGATTCTTGTTTATCATTCCGCTGAGGCGTGCAGGGTTGAACGAGGGGAAAAACAGTGCGATTATGTTAATAACAACGGCGCATCGCAGTATCCAGTATATTTTGTCTGAGATCTTTTCTGCCAGCGTCTTTGGAGCTTCTTTTTTCTTTGGGTGAACGGGAATGTCACGAGTTTCGGTGCTGACGATGGTATCGGTTGTGCCGTCCGCCATTTGTTTATCAGTCCTTTCCTTTAATTTAACGCTCAAAAACATACTGCCGCACCTGCGGAGCGGCAGTATGTTTTCGTTTATTCCGCAGGTTCTTTATCAGGACTGCTTCTTCTTGATAACTACGAATACAACTGCACCGATAACTACAACTGCTACGATAACAATTACGATAACGACTGCGCTGCTGCCGCCGGACTCAGCGGGAGCCTCTGCCTGAACAGCCTCGGTCTCGGCAGCTGTTGTTTCCTCAGCAGTGGTCTCTGCCTCGGTCTCGGCTTCTGTTTCAGCCTCGGTCTCAGCTTCGGTAACTGCCTCAGTCTCCTCGGGAGCTGCTGCATCGGGGTTGTCATAGTTAAAGCCGGAAACTGTGAACTGGAGCTCGATGGAATCTGTAGGCATTACATAACCGAACATTCCCTCAGCACCGCCCAGCTCGTCATTCCAGATGTTGATAGCAAGCCACTTCATGTAGGATACAGCATCGGGATCCATGAAAGCTTCGTCAAAGGTGTACTTGGTCTGACCGTCAAGGATTACCTTGAAGTCAGTGATCTTTACCTGATCGTTGAGGGGGATATTGGTGGAAACGAAGAGGAGGTTAAAGGTCTCGTCGTCGCCGAAATCAAAATCGGTAACGGAAACGGAGTATGTGCCGTTGCCCTTTATCTTGGCATCGGTGAACTTGCCGCCCTTGTTGAGAGCTGTGGGGCCGTCCCAGCCTGTGAGCTGATCGAACCATACAGTTCCGTCATCGGCAGTTACGCCGTAGCCGTAGGTAGCGTCGTCATATGCGTTTCTGAAGGTGTAGCTTGCGGACTGAACGCCAAGGTAAGCGTCATACTCGCCGTCGGGGTCAAATGCGCCGTCGGAAGCACCCTCAACAGCGTCCTCAGCCTTGTCATAGTTGAAGCCTGAAACTGTGAACTGAAGCTCGATGGAATCGGAGGGCATTACATAACCGAACATTCCCTCAGCACCGCCCAGCTCGTCATTCCAGATGTTGATTGCGAGCCACTTCATATACTCAGCAGCATCGGGATCCATGAAAGCGTCATCAAAGGTGTACTTTGTCTGACCGTCCATGATCACCTTAACGTCAGTGATCTTGATCTGATCGTTGAGAGGGATATCGGTGGAAACGAACAGCAGATTAAGGGACTCGTCATCGCCGAAATCGAAATCGTTTACAGACACAGAATAAGTACCGTTTCCGGCTATCTCGGCATCAGTGAAATTGCCGCCCTTGTTGAGAGCTGTGGGGCCGTCCCAGCCTGTGAGCTGATCAAACCATACAGTTCCGTCATCGGCAGTTACGCCGTAGCCGTAGGTCGCATCGTCATAAGCGTTTCTGAAGGTGTAGCTTGCGGACTGCACGCCGATATATGCGTGATATGTGCCGTCAAGGTCAACCTCTGCCGCAGAAACGGGCAGTGCTGCAAAAGCTGTCATATTGACAGCAGCCAGTGCCGCAGCCGTTAAGGCTCCGATGAGTTTTGATTTCTTCATAATAACCTTCCTTTCCGGGCTTTGCTGACAAAGCCCTCTGAACAGCTCTCTCCTTAAAGCAGCTGCCCCTGTCCGTAATGTTATCGTTTACGGACGTAATTTCTCCCATAATTTCCCCATTCTCATGTGGTTATACACAAAAGAGAATATATTGGTACTTTTAATTTTAATACAAAATGACAAAAGTGTCAATTACTATTTTACACAAATAAAATCAAGCGGTTATGTAAACCTTTACAATAATATTCGTCAAATAAAATCATTTTATACAAAATGAAAAAAAAGCCTCCCGAAACGGAAGGCTTTTAAATGTACTTATCATTCCCTGAACTCAGCGGGAGTTATGAGCTTATGCCACATTTCATCCGCTGCGGATACACATTCACGGTATTTCTGCGGCAGTATGGCAGGCGGTATGCCGAGAGCTGCGGCAAATTCCGCTGCAGTCTTCATATCGGCTTTTTCATATGCGCATATCATCTTGTAAAGCATTCCCGCTCTGCCCTGACCCGAAATAAGGGAGGCGCACACAGTATCGGGCATTACCTCAGCCAACGGCTTGTGAAGAAGTCTGCCGAGCATTGAGACCGTTCCCATCGAAAATGCTTCTGACGATGTTATCGGCATACTGTCTGCAAATCCCGCCAGCTCCGAGCAGAGCATTCCCCTGAGAAGTGCGAATTTTATCAGCTCGCCGGGCATGGAACCGTCCTCAGCCTTGAAGCCAATGATATAAACGTATTTTCTCAGATTTTCCTCGCCCAGCTTTGCCGCTGCCTTGTCAGTGCCAACGGTGCGCACGTCGGAGGCAAAGTAAAGCGAATTTGCCAGAGCCTGTACCGCTTCCGATATCTCGGGATATCTGCCTATGATATTTGTAATGCTGACAATATCCGACCTGCCGCTGTAAAGCTCATTGAAAAGCTCGTTGAAGCCCTCACGCATGATGCCCTTTCTGCGCACAGCCGTAGGTATCTTGCCATAGATGTACATTCCCTGGTAATATGTGCAGCCGCAGAGCTTTGCCTTGGCATATGCCTCAGCGCATTCTATATTGTATGCGATTATTTTTTTGTTGAAGGTTCGTGCCATTCGCAGGATATTTTCCAGCTCTGGAGATGTAAAATCCCTGAAATCCACCTTGATGTAGTCAAAGCTGTCCATAATACCGAAATAACCCGAATCAACCTTAAAGCCGATGACAGCTATCTTATACCCTGCCTGGCGGTACTTCCTGATAAGATTGTGAGCGGAGCGGTCGTTGATGAGTGAGCCGTCTATCTGTATCACAAGCTTGTCTTTTCCGAAGCGTGCGGGGATATTTGCGGTCAGCATACTGCGGGTAAAGGTGATGTAGGCAGTCCTGCCGTCGGTGAATTTATCCAAGTTCAGCCGTGATATATTATCAGCGGCGGCGCTTTCGTAAAGCTCGTTCCTTTCTGCATTGGCTTTGGGATCGGCAAGTATTATCTCACAGCCCACGGTGTGCTGGAGCTTATCGGTAATAATTTGTCTGGCGATAAACGGGTCCATATGCGTTGCTCCTTAACGGATATAAATTTTACACATATTATACCACTTTGAGTCCAAAACTTCAACAGCAGAATGGTAGTATTTTGATGTGATTTTTGTGCAGTATCACTATTATATCAAGCGCTCGTTTTCCTTGACTATACGCTTTATTCTGTAAATGCACTTCTTTCCCCTGTTCCTGCGGAAGCGGCACTTATCCTCGTCTGTTATGGGCTGGGGAACGGATATGGATATATCCGTAACGATACCCGTGTCGGATACTCCCGCTCCGCTGCCGATATCCTCCGCCGTGTCCTTATATGTGACCAGTGCAAAGCTGCCCAGCTTATTTGTACGGAATGAAAATGTATTTTCATCTGTCTCGCCCTCGATGACGGTGAGTGTACCGTTATCCTCAAGGCGGACACCTCTCAGCTCGTCAATGCGGCCGAGCATTTCCTCGGGCACGGGCAGGGTGACATCGGAGGAATACCCCTCTGATATCTGCAGCTTTTCCCTTGTATCGTTCCTGTAAAGCTGTATTTTTACGGGGGATATGCACAGCTCGTCGGAATTTATGCCGTAGCTTTCAAAGGCAGCTTTTATATCGCTTTCCATTTGGTCGGAGCTTGTAAATCTTGCGGTAACATCTGTTCTGAGCGAGCGGATATTCAGCGTAAGTCCGTAGGAAGCCTCATTTTCCGCCAGACCCTCCAGTGTAACTCTTGCGGCGATATCCTCGGGGGACATGGCAACAGGCTCCATGGTGTTCATCTGCTCCGTGACAACGGAAGTCTCCGACTGAACAAGTGCGGCGGCATATGACGTGGGAACGGTCATAAAAACAAATGCAGAGGCTGTGGCAAATGCAATGAGCCGCCTTGAAAACGGCTTTTCATCTGCTTTCAGCTTCTCTGCTGCGTAAACGGCAGAATACACTCCGAAGCAGAATGGCTTTGCCCACTTATGGCGTGCGGCAAAAGCCACAGCTTTGTATGCTGTTTTTTCGGAAAGCATCATCATAGCCGTTCTTCCTTCTGATAAAAATAGATATTATAATTATATCCCATATAAAAAAATCTGTCAAGACCTCATAAAAGGTCTTGACAGATCAACATTTTTATACTTTTGCTTACGGAAAATCATTCCATTGTTACATAAACAGTTGCTGCGCCTGTTACGGTGAATGTGCTGCTTACAGTGTATTCAACGCCGTCAACAGTGAATTTCCACACATGGGAGTCGTTTTGCAGCGCTTCAATGGTCGAGAACGGTGCGCCTGTGGTTCCTATGAGCATCTCGGAAGAAAAGATAAATTCTTCACCTATGCGGACATTTTCTGTCCTGTAAAGGGTGCCGCCGTAATAAAATTCCAGCGTTACAAGGTCGCCCTTTTCGGTTATGGTCATATCTCCTGTGCAGACCGTATCGCTTGAAATCTCATTGCCGCTTTCGTCTATCCAGCTGTATCCCTCGGCAGGAGTAAGTCCGCCTGATGTCAGCGAGCCATAAATGCTTGCGCCCTCGCCTACCCTTATGGTGCCCGTTGTGCCGTCGGCACGGGTATAGGTGACGGTATGGAAGATGACCTCGCTCTTGGGCATTTCGATGATATTCATATCCGAGTTTACCTGAGTTGCCGATGTGACTTCCGTAGGAACATCGCCCTCATAATATGCCCACACGTTGTTTGTCGGGTCGGAAAGCTGTGGGAGCTGAGGCAGGTCGCCTATGGTTTTGCCCGTCGGGAATCGTTTGGTGACTATTGTGTCGTCGGCGCTTTTGAATGTCACGAGATAGTTATAGGTGTATATAGCATCAACATTATATGCGGCATCATTTTCGGTAAATGTAACAGCATCTCCATAGTAGTCATAAGCAAATCCGCTGTAGCTTGCAGGAAGGATAGTTTCCAAATATCCGGGCTGAACTTCCGAAATAGTTTCGGTAGTCATATTTGTCAGCAGATAGAAGCTGCCGCCTGCGGTGTAGCCATTGATATCATCGCCGATGAAATAGGTTATCTGCTGCTTTTCGACTGCCTGAACCTCGTAACTGCTGTCAATATCCTTAGTTACAACATGGCTGTCGTTTACCTTTACCATACCGCTGTTTGACGATGCAGTCCATGCGTTGTAGCGGGTGATCCATGTGTATTTAAGGTCAAGCTCATTGCCCACATCGGGATCGTCCAGAACGTCAAGGAGCTTTTCGCCGCTGTCCGCATAGGTCTCGGAATAGGTTCTTTCCTTATCCATATAGTTTACGGTAAATTCCTTCTGAGCATATTCTGCGGTAACGGTGATATCGTCTGTTACTGCGGCAGTATCGGAAAGGGGTGAACCGTCAACTGTCCATGCTGCGTGGTAGCCCTTCTTTTCGGGGATAGTGGGGAGAATGTCACTGAGAAGAGTGCCGTACTTGGCGGTCTTTGTGTCTCGCTCAGTTCCGACGATTATGGTAACGGTGTAGGTCTTGGGAGTGTATTTTGCTGTAACGGTCATATTGCCCGTAACCTTTGCTGTGGAAGATATTGCCGCTCCGTTTATTGTCCATATGCCGTCATGGCCTGTTTTAGCAGGTACAGCGGGGAGAACATCGGAAAGGGAATCACCGTACTTTGCGGTCATTGTGGTTGTGGTTCCCTCAACGTTCATTGTAATGGTATATTCCTTTGCGGTGTAGGAAGCATATACGGACATATCAGATGTAACCACAGTGGCTGCTGTGAACCGAGTGTTCTTGCCCGATACCAGCCATACGCCTGTGTAGCCTGTTTTTGCAGGCACCTGCGGGAAGTTTGAAACTGTATCGCCCGACTCAACGTCACGGGTGTAAAGGACTGTGCCATTGTCGGAAAGGAATGTTACAGTAAATACCTCAGGCTCCTTATCGGTGACTGCGGTGGTAGTTGTGGTGGGATTTGTGGTAACATAAGGTCTTGTGGTTGCCGAAGTCTGAGAGGCTGTGCCTGTGGGACGTGTTGTTACCAGAGGAGAAAATCCCGAACCTGTGGGGTCTGTGGGAGCGGTAACGTTGGGATTTGTCACATCAGGAGAGGTCTGTGTACCCTGACCTGTGGTGCGGGGCGAGGTCTCTCTTCTGCTTGTTCCCGATGTATCGGAATTTGCGGGAGCGGTCACTCCTGTGCCCGATACAAAGTTTGAAGCGCTTGTACCCGAGGCATTTGTTCCCGTTCCGTTTGCTCCGTTTGAAGAATCGCCTGTACCGAATGTGCTTTCAGCTGCCGATGCCTGAGCGGGAACTTCCGCCGAAGTGGCTGTTGTGCCTGCTGTGGTGCTTTCGGTAAATGCCGGAGCAGTGTAGTTGTCGGAATTTATAGGCTCCCTTGGAGCTGTAGATGCTGAAGTCTGTGCAGGCTTTGCAGTCTGAGCGGGAGCAGCTGTCTGGGCTGCACTTGTGCCCGAGCCGCCTGCCATTACCTTATAGGAGGTGGCAGCAGTAGTTACGTCATTTTCTGTCTCTGCGCCTGTGAGCTTTTCGATTATAGCGTCCTTTATCCGGAAAAGTCCGCTGTTGTTGGAGCTTACCACACGCTCCTTGATGGAAGCGGCAAGGAAATCGTATTCCGAGTCAAATACAGCTTCGGAGATATCCACCTTTCTGTAGCCGCCCTCAGCCTCGGGGTCACGGATAACGAAATATGAGTGACCGTCAATATCGGGAGAGTTATGGGTATTCTCGTTCGGCTCGGTTATGATAAGCACGCTTTTGCCCTCGCCTACCATTACCTCTTCCCCGGGAGTGCCGTCCTCGCTTATCAGGCGGACAGCCACCTTGCCGTGGAATGTATCAAGCTCGATGATATACCTGTCGCCGTCCTTGGTGACGGTAACACTGTAGCTGGTTCCTCTTACTGCCATGGTCGCCTTGGGGGCGTTTACATCATAGGAGGAATTTTCCGACAGAGCGGAGGTTATCTCGTTAAGTATTGCGCCCTCTCTGAGATTAAGGGTAGTTCTGCTGTCCTTCTCATTGCCTGCGGCAACAAGCTCCAGCACTGTTCCCGCATCAAGGAGCACATATTTATCGCTGTCAAGTGAAATGCGCATATTGCTGTTGTCATCTACCGAAACAACGTCGCCGCTTTCCAGGTTCATTCCCACATAAGCGTCAAGGTCGCCTGCGCTTTCTCTTGTTACCGATGCAGTACCCATAAGCTCGAATACTTTAAGCACTCTGTATGAGTCCTGCCTTGTGAGAAGCACACCTGCAACAATGCCCGCAGCAACAACTGCCGCCGCAACGGCTGTAATTATCACTTTGGCTTTAGATGTAAGTGTTTTCATATGATCACCTCGTTAATTAAATATCAGCTTACCGCAAAATAAAAAAGGTACGCAGGCAAGCCGCAAAACAGGAATTCCTGCAAATGCAGCCCGACCGCCGTACCTTGAAAATTCATAGCTTAGGCTCGTGCTTTGCGCCACCGATTTTCATCGGTTTTGCCTTTTATTTGCTTATGTGAATTATAACATATTATTTACATAAAATCAAGTGGGTTTGCCAAAATTGTTCAAAAAACTCACTTTTAACCAATTCTTAACGCAAATATTGTGCAGCATGCCTGTATCACAGCACTCCAAGCTTTTTCAGGTATTCGGCGGAACGCCTTTGTGTCTCGGGATATGAGGTCTCGATAAGCACGGTCTTATCGGAAAAATACCTAAAATAGTATTCTTTGAACCTTTGCCAGTCTATCTTGCCATCGCCCACTGCAAGGTGCAGGTCGCTTTCAAGGTCATTGTCATTTATGTGCAGGTGCTTTACGTATGGAGCCAGCTCCGTTACCCACTGCCCTATATCGCATCTGCCGAAAACGCTGGCGTGAGCATAGTCAAAGCATACGCTGAAATTTTTGTGATGGCAGAGGCTTTTGGCAAGGTCGGCAAGCATTTTCGGGGAACTGTCGCACATATTTTCAAGATAGATGTTCAGCTGCGGGTACATGGGAAGTATCTCGTTCCAGAACTCCTCGTTATACCTGTGCCAGCTGTTCACATAAGCATCGGCTATAAAATAGGGGTTGTGGTTTGTGTGAAACACCACGCCTCTTGCGCCTATCTTCAAAGCGGTTTCAAGGCTCTGGATAATGCGCTTTCGGGATATCTCCCTGATGTATTTATCCTCGCTGAACACCAGCACGTCAAAAAAGTCGCCGTGGGAAGTGCAGTAGTCGGGAAGCCCCGCCGCTTTGTATTTTTCGATGATGCTTTCCGTAAGCTCAGTATCATCAAGCACCTTGGGCGAGTAAAAGTCGTTGAACTCAAAGCCGAAGCCGTATTCATGGGCAAGGGCAAGGCTCTCGTCCAGTTTGTCTATCCGTGGGATTATCATAAATCTGCTCATTGTGCGGACATTCCTTTCTGCTTGTCGGCCTTGATCTCACCTGTTATGCCTGTCAGCGAATATACGAACACGCCCTTTGATTTGCCCTTCAAGGGTATCTCGCCGATAGGCTCTGCGGTTATCCTGTCCTTTACCTCGTCATATACCGCCTGACTGATAAGCACCTGACCACGCTTGGCGTTTGATTCCAGACGGGCGGCGGTGTTTACGGTGTCGCCGATGGCGGTGTAGTCCATACGGAAATCGCAGCCGATATTGCCCACAACGGCGTTTCCGCAGTTGACGCCCACGCCGAAGCTTACGGATTTGCCGTACTTTTCCATAAATGTGCTTTCTATGGCATTTCCTCCACTGACGATATCCCATGCGGTCTTTACGGCACGGAAGATATAGTCGTCAAGGTCAAAAGGAGCGTTGAACACTGCCATGGTGGCATCGCCGATGAACTTATCCAGCGTGCCGCCGTTGGCAAAAATTGAATTTGTGGTAAGGTTAAGGTAGCTGTTCAGGATATCCACCACCTGCTCAGGCTCAAGGCTTTCTGACATGGGTGTGAAGCCTCTGATATCAACGAAAAGCACTGCGATGTGCCTGTTTTCTCCGCCCAGCTTTATGTGGTATGAGCCTGACTTTGCTATCTCCTCAACCACCTGCGGAGCAACGTATTTCTTAAATGCGGCGGTTATCTTGCGCTTTTCAATGGCTTCCTCCGCATATTTTCTGCCAAGATTTACAAGGTAGCATATTACCATGAACAAAGGTGCATAAAGTATGGGTATGGTAAGACCCGAACCGTTCAGCATAACTCCAGCTGCGATATAGGCGGCCGTCATTACTATTATAATAGGTGTGGATATTTTCACCTTTGAATACTTTGAGATAAGATATGCCAGCACCGCCGCTGCTGCCGCTGCCAGTGCGGATAATACACGGTTTGCGGGAACGGGGCATTTGCCGTCCAGAAGGCCTTGTATGATATTTGCGTGTATCTCCACTCCGAACATCTGGTCGGAGCTGTTGGGGACGGAGAACTGATCCTGAAGTCCCGAAGCATATGCTCCCACGAGAACTATGCAGTCGGTGAATATGCGTGGGTCAACGCTTCCGTCAAGGAGGGAGGACATGGAGATATGCTCATAATCTCCCGGGCGGCCTGCGTAGCTTATCCACATTCTGCCGTTATCGTCAAGGGTGGGGTTATTTGCCGCAGTGCCTGTGTTTTTGCAGTAAAGATAGTAGGTCTCCGCCGCAAGACTGCCGAAGCTTTCATCGCCGTACAGCTCGGGAGCGGACACGGTGAGGAATGCGGAGCGGACTATTCCGTCATCATCGGGGGAAGCGTTCACAAAGCCTGTGATGCAGTCAGCCGCCACAATGGGCTGCTCTATCTGCTCAATATGGAAGCGGTCGATGCATGGCTTGCCGTTTTCGTCTGTCTTGTATGCGCTGGTGTAGCTTATGTATGAGCCTGCCACCACACGGCCGCTGTTACGGCAGGCTTCCGAAAGAGCCTTGTCACCATCGCTGTCCATATCGCCGAATACCATGATATCCATTGCCACCGCAGCGGGATATTCCCCCAAAGTGTTGATGATATCTGCATAAACGCTCCTCGACCATGTGCCGAAAGGGCCGTATTCACGGAGAGTTTCATCATCAATGGCGATTATCTTTATTTTGTTGTTTATGCCCCTGGGGGTCTGGTACAGCTTGTCTCTCAGCAGGCTGTCAAAGGAATAGAAAACATCGTAAAATGAGGTGACGAACACCAGAGCGAAAACTACTGCGGCTTCAATGACTGCCGATACCTTGCTGCGGTTCTTCAAAGTCTGCCACCCTTTCTTCATAATAGATAAAATTTAATAATATTATAACACATTAAATGCGATTTGTCACTATATTTTAAAAAAATTGACTAAAAAAATATTTTCCTATTTACAAGCTGTATTGAATGTGTTATAATAACATAAAAATCAGATATTGGAAGTGATAATATGGATAACGTAAATGAAGCTGTATCTTCGGATAAGCTGCTGGAGCAGATCTTTTCCATCACACAGAGCCTTTACACCGAGATGTCCCACCCCGATGACGACGCTTCAAATGACCATTCCGCTATTTTCCGCCTGCTGACGGATCTGGGCAGAACTCTCGTCAATGCCGACAGAGCAAGCTTCTGGAAATGGGATAAGCGTTCCCATGAGTTATGGACAACTGCCGCTGTGGGTACAGGCAGGATAACCATTCCCGAGGGCACAGGCCTTGTAGGCAAGGCTCTCGCAGAAAAGCGCACTATAGTGACCAACGACCCTTACAATCACCCTGATTTCAACTCAGATGTTGATAAGAAAACAGGATATGTTACAAAATCCATACTGGTAATGCCTATCTCCGACTGCAAGGGAGAGTTCATCGGCGCATATCAGGCTATAAACAAGCTGGATAATGACGGCAAGTTCGATGTTCAGGCGGATACAAAGCGCCTTTCGCTGGCAGCATTCATCTGCGGCATCACACTTGAATCGGAAACGTTCCTTGACGATTCCCAGCACGATAAGCTTACCGAGCTTAAAAACCGTATGGGCTTCTATAATGACTATAACAAGAATTATGTGAAGATACTTACCGACCCCGAAGCCGTAAGATGCGTTTCCCTTTTCATCTGCGACATAGATTTCTTTAAGAAAGTAAACGATACATACGGTCATAACGCAGGCGATGAGGTTCTGCGCCATGTGGCAGGATATCTCAGAAGGAACGTGCGCATATGCGACGGCGTTTACCGCTGGGGCGGCGAGGAGTTCATCGTTATACTGCCCGATACAGGAGACGAAGAGGCGGCAGAGGCTGCCGAGAGGGTGCGTCAGGCAATAATGGGTTCTGTCTGTCACTTTGAGGGCATGGACATAAAGGTGACCATGAGCTTCGGCGTAACTCAGCTTGACCCCATGAAGTCCATTGAGGACAATATCAAGACCGCTGACGAAAAGCTGTATAAGGCAAAGGAAAGCGGAAGAAATACTGTTATTCTTTAATAGTATCATAAGATATTTGAAAGGACTGCTGCAATCGTGGCAGTCTTTTTTTATTTGCAGTGGTACAAATAAAAAAATCAGCACAAATAAGCACAAAGGAAAAGGTTTTATGAAGTCCACATGAGGGCAGAGCCATCCGGTCGTCGCAGCCGCAGGCACGGGCAAACTATAATTCTGTTTTACCGATCCCACAAAACGCCCTCTTCCAATGTAATATTATTATGATTTTCCTGTGAAAAAGATTAAAATTTAATAAAATCATTGATTTTAGCATAAAACTATGATAATATAGTATTAAGGCAAAAGTCAGCCGACATAAACACCGGTACCGACAACGAAAGGAGTGAGCAGAGTAATGTACATCTTATGGATCATCGTGCTGATAACAGCAGTTCTGGCGGAAGCTGCAACCTGTGCCTTGGTCTCAGTATGGTTCGCACTGGGTGCACTGGCAGCCCTGATCGCAGTTGTCCTCGGAGCAGGCTTCGCAGTACAGCTGGCGGTATTCCTTGCCGTTTCTGTTATCACGCTGGCGGTCACAAGGCCTGTTGTTAAAAAGATCATGCCTAAAAACACACCCACAAACGGCGAGCTTGACATCGGCAAAAAAGCAATAGTCATCGAAAAGATAGACCCCGAAGCAGGTACGGGCAGAGTACGCATCGAGGGCGTTGACTGGGGTGCAAAAACAGCCGACAGCTCAGTGATCGAAAAGGGCGAGACCGTGGTGGTAAAAGCCAAGGGCGCCGCATTCGTCACAGTCGCAAAAGAATAACCCAAACCAAAAGGAGAGCAGATATGGAATATTTAATTGCCATAATAATTTTTATCGTTGTAGTTATCATCATCTCGGGAATAAAGATTGTTCCCCAGGCTCAGGTGTACGTGGTTGAGCGTCTGGGCGCATTCTCGGGAGCACTTCACACAGGCCCCCACTACGTTATCCCCATCATCGACAAGGTGGTAAAGAAGGTCTCCATCAAGGAGCAGGTAGTTGACTTCAAGCCTCAGCCCGTTATCACCAAGGATAACGTTACAATGCAGATTGACACCGTCGTGTTCTTCACCGTTACCGACGCAAAGCTTTACACCTACGGCGTTGAAAGACCTCTTTCCGCTATCGAGAACCTTTCCGCAACCACACTCCGTAACATCATCGGCGAGATGGAGCTTGATGCTACACTTACCTCCAGAGATGTTATCAACACCAAGATAACCGCTATCCTCGACCAGGCTACCGACCGCTGGGGCATCAAGGTAAACAGAGTAGAGCTGAAGAATATCCTTCCTCCCCGTGAGATACAGGACGCAATGGAGAAGCAGATGAAGGCAGAGCGTGAGCGCCGTGAGAAGATCCTCCAGGCAGAGGGTGAAAAGAAGTCTCAGGTGCTTGTTGCAGAGGGTGAAAAGGAGTCCAAGATACTCCGTGCAGAGGCTGAAAAGCAGGCAGCTATCCTCCAGGCAGAGGCTCAGAAGCAGGCTATGATACTCCGTGCAGACGCTGTAAGACAGCAGAAGATACTCGAAGCAGAGGGTGAAGCTGAATCTATCAGAAACGTTCAGCAGGCTCTGGCTGATACTATCCGTCAGCTCAATGAAGCAAATCCTTCCCAGGGCGTTATCGCTATCAAGAGCCTGGAAGCCTTCCAGAAGGCAGCCGACGGCAAGGCAACAAAGATCATTATCCCCTCCGAGATACAGGGACTTGCAGGTCTTGCAACCTCTCTCAAGGAGCTTGTGGTAACAGATCAGAAGCCCGAAAGCAAGTAAAAACACTATCAAAAAAAGCGTGGCAGTTCATATGAGCTGTCACGCCTTTTTATTTATAATTATATAAATTTATATAAGTATGCCGTTGCAGTGGTCTGTCTCGTGCTGGATTATCTGGGCGGTAAAATCGGAAAAGGTCTTTATCCGCACCTGCATATCCTCGTTCTGATATTTCACCTTTATTTTCTTGTACCTTTTGCATTTTCTGGGGCCGCCAAGCAGAGAAAGGCAGCCCTCCTCAGTGTCGTAAGGGTCGGACTGCTTTATTATTTCGGGGTTGAACATTATCATATATTCCCCGTCACTAACAAAGCAGATCATGCGCTTTTTCACGCCTATCATATTGGCAGCCATGCCCACGCACCGCTCCCTGTTGGCTTCCAGCGTGTCACGCAGGTCATTTGCTGTCTGTATATCGTTCCTGTCCGCCGTTTCCGACTTCTGAGCCAGAAATATGGGGTCGTGCATAAGTTCTTTTATCATAAAGCACCTCTCATATTATTTTATCGTGTCACCGAGCCTGTGATGTATTCATCAGTCTGAGCAAAATACCTTGTCCGCTCCCCCTCTTTAAGATCAAATACAGTGCCTTCGGAGCTTTCGTCTCCCGCAAGATACAGCAGAGTGGGATACATATCATCATATGATACGGGAACATCCGAAACATTCATTTTGTCAAAGCTCTCTCCGCTGCGCTTTATCAGCAGGGTGGGATATTTACCCCAGTCGTTGTTTTTAAAGCCGTGGTCAGCCATGATGATTATGTCCGAATTGTCATAAACGCCGTTCTCACGAAGCTTTTCAAGATATACACAAAGTATCTTGTTGACAGCTTCCGCACACTCTTCCTCCGATACCTGTTCATCGCCGTGGTCGATAAGGTCCTTTGATGTAGTTCTTATGGGGTGAAGTCCGAACAGATATATGTACTTGAAGCATTTACTGTCGGTGTAAGTGACATCAGTTCCGATGGTGTTGTAAAAAGCCAGATTGTTATAGTCATAAACACGGTAATATGCGTCGGAGGAAGATGTCATTCTGTTGATGTCTGCGCCGCCAAGATGGAAAGGCTCTTTCAGTATCACAGGCATATATTTGTAAAAAGCAAGGCTGTATATGCACTTGTCCAGATTCATAAGATTCTTTGCACCAAAGCTGTATTCAACGCAGTTATCCGCATATTTCATAAATATATCATGGGAGAATATCTCCTTGGAAGTAAAGAGCTGCGTTATGTAGCCGTTTGAATCAAGGGTTCTAAACAAAGTGTCGTTGCTGAAATCCAGATCTGTATGACTGCCTGTGAATATGTTGGTTATGGACGGCGAGGAACCGCCGAATACTCCGATGGTATTGCTGTAAAAGGTGAAATCCTTAAAGCCCTCCGCAGCCTGCGGGTCATTTTTCACCGCTTTCTCAAAGCAGAAAGAATCATATTCATCGGTGAGTATCAGGATAATGTTATGGTCTGTTGAAAACTCGTACTGGTCATCCTGAGAAAGATAGTAGTCGTAATTATCCCCCGAAAGCATCTCGATAACTCTGCCGTCAACGTCATTTTCAGCCGCCTGCCAGCAGCCCAGGATAAGTACCAGCACTTCTATCGCCATAATAGCCAGCGACGATATATTCACAGCATTGGGGAAAATATCACGCTTAAATTTTTGTATCAGGTGCGGCACTGCGAGTATCACGAACCAGATGAGCAGGTTTATTATGCAGCTCACCGCTCCCGCCCGCTGCTCGGTGCCGTCAAGCTGAGCGGAATTTATCTGCAGGAAATTTCCCTGTATGTAAAATGCCAGTCCCAGTCCCCAGACTACGCTTACCGCCGTGTAAAAATATTTTTCCTTAGTCTTGTAAAGCAGGAAAAACAGAATTGCAGTGACCGCAACGGTCAGCGGAGCAATGCCCCACAGCACATATTTCAGCGGAACGGAAATATCATTCATATTGCCCAGATATATCTCCAATGGGGCGAAAAACAGAATATTAAACGAAAAAAACAGCGCCGACGCAAAAGTGACAGTCTGTTTGGTGTTTTTTGATATAAGGCTATCCTCAGCCATAAGCTCACCTCCAAGTTGATAAGAACCATTATACCCCAAACGGCCGCAAAAAGCAAGTCCCCGCCCTTTTCATTCGTTATTGACAAATCCTGCGCACCATGGTATAATAAACTATATTATTATGCCGTCAGGAAAGAAACGAAAGGAAGTTATTACAATGCAGGATACAAGCACCTACGAATCCCCCTTCTGCACCAGATACGCAAGCAAGGAAATGCAGTATGTATTTTCAGCAGATAAAAAATTCACCACATGGAGACGTCTTTGGGTGGCTCTGGCAAGGGCTGAAATGAAGCTGGGTCTGAATGTTACTCAGGAGCAGGTAGATGAGCTGGAAGCAAATGTTGATAACATCGACTATGAGTGCGCAGCAGAGCGTGAGAAGCTTGTCCGCCACGACGTTATGGCTCATGTTTACACCTACGGAAAGGTTTGCCCCAAGGCAGCAGGCATCATTCACTTAGGCGCTACCTCCTGCTATGTTGGTGACAACACCGATATCATCGTTATGAGAGACGCTATGAACATCGTCCTCAAGAAGCTTGTTACCGTTATCTCCCAGCTTTCCGCATTTGCAGATAAGTACAAGGATATGCCCGCTCTGGCATACACCCACCTCCAGCCCGCACAGCTCACCACTGTGGGCAAGAGAGCTACTCTTTGGATAAATGAGCTGCTCATGGACCTTGACGAGCTTGAATACAGACTTAAGAACCTGAAGCTTCTCGGTTCCAAGGGAACCACAGGCACACAGGCTTCCTTCAAGGAGCTTTTCGAGGGTGACAGCACCAAAGTCAAGGAGCTTGAAAGAATGATCGCTGAGGAAATGGGCTTTGACGCTGTAGTTCCCGTTTCCGGTCAGACCTATTCCAGAAAGATAGACTCCCAGATAATCAGCACACTGGGCAACATTGCACAGTCTGCAATGAAGTTCGCAAACGATATGAGAATACTCCAGAACTTCAAGGAGATGGAAGAGCCTTTCGAGAAGAACCAGATCGGTTCCTCCGCAATGCCTTATAAGAGAAACCCCATGCGCTGCGAGAGAATCACTGCGCTTGCAAGATATCTTATGATAGACACCCTTAACCCTGCATTCACCGCAGGTACACAGTGGTTCGAGAGAACTCTCGATGACTCCGCAAACAAGAGAATCTCCGTTGCAGAGGGATTCCTTGCAGCAGATGCTATCCTGAACATTATGATAAACGTAACCTCCGAGCTGGTAGTTTACCCCAAGGTAATCCGCCAGAGAATCATGAGAGAGCTTCCTTTCATGGCTTCCGAGAACATTATGATGGACGCTGTAAAGAGAGGCGGAAACCGTCAGGAGCTTCACGAGAAGATCCGTACCTACGCTATGGAAGCCGGCAAGCAGGTAAAGGAAGAGGGCCTGGAAAACGACCTTATCGAGCGTATCCTTGCAGATCCTTCCTTTGGTCTCAAGAGAGAGGATATCGAGGCTGTTCTGGTTCCCGAGAACTACACAGGCAGAAGCTCCGAGCAGGTTACAGAGTTCCTTGCTGAGTGCGTAAAGCCCGTACTTGACAAGTACAGCTCCATGACCCACGAGTCCGCTGAGATCAATGTCTGATCCGAAAAAACACGATATATAACGATATAACGCAAAACGTCCGCACCAAATGATGCGGACGTTTTTATTTACATATTATCATGTCTATCTGCAAAAGCTCTTCTTCCGAAAAATCAGGCTTTTCGGTGCAGCGGGCATTTTCGGTTATCTGCTCGGGACAGCTTGCGCCGATTATCACCGTCGTGACCTCTTTGTGAGAGAGTATCCACGCCAGCGCCATCTGCGAAAGGGACTGTCCCCTTGCCTGAGCAATGCAGTTCAGCTGCCTGAGCTTTGATATCATCTTGTCATCAAGCTCCTCGCCTACCCATGTCTCACCCTTGCCCACCCTTGAATCAGCAGGAATGCCGTTCAGATACCTGTCGGAAAGGAAGCCTTGATAAAGGGGCGAAAAAACAGCCGTGCCAATGCCGATATCATCATTGACCCTCAGCACTTCTTCCGATTCCCTGTCAAGAACGGAAAATGGCAGCTGATTTACAATAAACGGCGTGTGAAGCTCACGGAATATGGAAGCGATCTCCTCAGTCTGCCTGCCGTCATAGTTTGATATCCCCACATAAAGCGCCTTGCCGTCCTTTACCGCTTTGTCAAGAGCCAGCGCCGTCTCCTCTGCGGGAGTGTCAGGGTCGGCAATGTGGTGATAGAAAATATCCACATATTCAAGCCCCATTCTTTTAAGGCTGCCGTCCAGGGACGCAGTGAGATTTTTCGCCGAACCGTTCTTGTCGCCGTAAGGGCCGCTCCACATATAAAAGCCCGCCTTGGTGGAAATACACAGCTCATCACGATAGGCTCTCAGCCCATTGTCAAGTATCCTGCCGAAATTCTCCTCAGCAGCCCCGTTGTCAGGGCTTCCGTAGCAGTTGGCAAGGTCAAAACAGCATATGCCGCAGTCAAAAGCGGTGTGAACCATCTTCTCCATGTTGTCAAAGGGGCTTTTCGAGCCGAAATTCTTCCACAGCCCCAGTGACAAAGCGGACATTTTCAGCCCGCTCTTCCCGCATCGGCGATATTCTGCTTTATCGTATCTTTTTTCGTTTGGGGTGTACATTAGCGCTCCATTCCCATAAATCATGTTTAACTTGCAAATAAGCCGACAGTTATGCTTTTAAAAGCTCTGTCGGCTTATGTACTATTTTTCCGTCAAAATCTCCACACTCTTCACCGCAATTTCCGTCCCCATCTCGCTGTCGGCTATCTTTTCAAGAACATCAATGCCCTCGAAAACCTGTCCGAAAACAGCATATTGACCCGCATAGTTGGGAACACCGCCATGCTCATAAAAAGCATGACGCACCTCGGGCATCTCGCCCTCCTCTGCGGAAAGATACTCCTTGTCCTCATCGGTGTACTGCACCGTGTTTATGAAAACAATGTCTCCCCCGTCAGTCATGCACAGCGCACCCTTAAAGGGCCATAGATTCTTGTGAAGCTCCGCCTTGTATGTGCCGTCTATCTCGGGAGCGTCAAGAGTGAATACGCTCTTCTGCTCGTAAAGCCCCGCTGTAAGCCCATTATATCCGCCGCTCTCGGCAGTGCTGACAAAAAGGCTCACCGCATTGGGCGCTTCATCGGGGTACAACACCGCCTTCATATCCCCCACGTCGGTGGATATGAGAGCCACCTGCGCCCCGTCGCCCACAGGCTCAAACTGGATAAGCTCAATGTTGTCGTAATTCTCCACAGGGTCGGGAGCCGCCTTGTTCATCTCCGTGAATGCGTTTATCAGCATAAATATGGTAATAGCTGCGATCACGAAGAAAAAGAACCCGAAAACATATTTTTTTCTTATCTTTATGGTCTTTGTCTGCATATCACACCATTACTTCTTGGTTATCTTAGTGCCCTGACGGGTCTCCTCGATAACATAGCCCAGCTCAGCTATCTTGTCTCTGAGAGAATCCGCAAGAGCAAAATCCTTTGCCTTTCTTGCTTCCTTTCTCTGCTCTGCAAGCGCCTTTATCTCCTCGGGGATATCATCATCGGCAGACTCATTCTTTGCGCTGAGATTCTTTGCATGGTCGATAATTCCAAGGGAAAGTACCTTGTCAAACTCGCCGATAAGCGCAAGCTTTGTAGCCGCTGTGGTGTCAGCCTTGAGAACATCATAGACCGCAGTAACTGCCAGAGAAGTATTTAGGTCATTGTCAAGAGCCGCAGTAAAGCCCTTCATCAGCTCGTCGTAAGCCGCCTTGTCGATCTCGCCCTGAGTCTCGGCAAGAAGACGTGCCACCCTTGCTATCAGCTTGTCATATGCACCTGCCGCATTGTCAAGATTCTCGTAAGAGAATACCAGCGACTTGCGGTAATGGGACTGAAGGCAGAAAAATCTGTAAACCATAGGGTCATATCCCTTTTCTTTAAGCAGGGAAACGGTAAGAAACTCACCCTTGGACTTGCTCATCTTGCCGTGATTGGTGTTAAGGTGATGAACATGGAACCAGTAGTTGCACCACTTGTGACCCAGATAAGCTTCACTCTGAGCTATCTCGTTGGTGTGGTGAGGGAATGCGTTGTCGATACCGCCGCAGTGAAGGTCAAGATATTCACCAAGATGCTTCATGCTGATGCAGGAGCATTCAATGTGCCAGCCGGGATATCCCACACCCCAGGGGCTTTCCCATTTAAGCTCCTGATCGTCAAACTTTGACTTTGTGAACCAGAGAACAAAGTCAGCCTTGTTTCTCTTGTTGCCGTCCTCGTCAACACCCTCACGGACAGCAACAGCCAGGTCTTCCTCGTTGAAGTCGCCGAAAACATAGTATTCCTTCAGCTTTGAGGTGTCGAAATAAATGTTTCCGCCTGCCTCATATGCGTAGCCCTTTTCAATAAGAGCGGAAATTACTTTTATAAAATCGGGAATGCAGTGAGTAGCAGGCTCAACCACATCAGGGGTCTTGATGTTAAGCTCTGCGCAGTCCGCAAAGAAAGCCTTGGTGTAAAAATCAGCTATCTCCATAACGGTCTTGTGCTCACGCTTTGCGCCCTTGAGCATCTTGTCATCGCCTGTGTCGCCGTCACTGGTAAGATGGCCAACATCGGTGATGTTCATAACTCTCTTAACGTCCAGACCTGTGAAGCGGAGGTACTTTTCAAGAACGTCCTCCATGATGTAGCTTCTCAGGTTGCCTATGTGCGCATAGTGATATACCGTAGGGCCGCAGGTGTACATGGAAACCTTGCCCGGGGTGTTGGGGATAAATTCTTCTTTTTTATGGCTCAGTGAATTATAGATCTGCATTTTTATTCTTCCTTTCAAATTACATAATCGTCATTATCATCGCTTCTGAAACCGCAGCCGCAGTCCAGATTGGGTTCGTCCTTTGGAGCGGGAGTGATGCCCGCCTTCTTTTCCAGCTGGCTGAGACGAACGTCCATCTTGCACAGTTCCTGAGCAACAGGGTCGGGAATGTGTACCTGGTCAAGATCGGTGGTGGGTTTGCCGTTGCAGCGTGCTATCCTTGCGGGAACGCCGACAGCCGTGCAGTTGTCGGGAATGGCTTCCAGCACAACAGCATTTGCGGCGATCTTTACATTGTTGCCCACCTTAAAGGGGCCAAGCACCCTTGCGCCTGCGCCGACCATAACATTGTTGCCCAGTGTCGGGTGACGCTTTCCTCTGTCCTTGCCCGTACCGCCAAGGGTAACACCCTGGTATATAAGGCAGTTGTCGCCTATCTCGGTGGTCTCGCCGATAACAACGCCCATGCCGTGATCAATGAACAGGCCCTTGCCTATCTTTGCGCCCGGGTGGATCTCAATGCCTGTGATAAACCTTGCCGCCTGAGATATAACTCTTGCGGTAAGGAACATTTTCTTCTTATAGAAATAATGGGATACACGGTAAGCCGCCACCGCATGAAGTCCCGAGTAAGTGAGGATTATCTCCACGGTGTTCTTAGCCGCAGGGTCTCTCTGCTTGACGGATTCGATGTCCGCCTTAAAATGCTTTATAAGCTCATCAAAACTGCTCATATCGTTCCTCCTGTAACCTGTAAAATGCAGGGATAATATTATTATATGAAAGCAAGCTGGCATATGATATGCCTGCAACAAAAAAGCCGCCCTCAGAAATATCTGAAGGCGGCGAAAAGCCACGGTCCCACTTCAATTCGGCAGCAAGCTGCCCTTATATACCGCCGAAGCGATACCATTCTGTAACGGGAACACCCGCAGCGGGATACACACTATAATTTGTTGTGATATAACACAACAAACGCTTCCCCCGCCAAGCTGACGAACGCACTTCACCGCCTGCACCTGCGCCCTCGCACCGAACGGACGCTCTCTGAAAAGTGACAAAACGACTACTCTGAACGCTTAGCCTTTGAAATATTGATATTATTATACCACGTCCATCTTTAAAAAGCAATAGCAATTTTTTTAATTTTCCGCCTGCTTTTCAAATTTGTAGAGGCGAACGTCCATATAATGCTCTCTCTGCTGTGTGCAGTAAGTCGCCTTATATCCCGAGATATCCTCAAAATAGTCTATGATATAATCGTAGGTAAGGGCATTGGAATTTTCATCTGTTTTCTTTTCGGCGATCTTGTTGGTATCGAACAGAACATAAAAGTCCTCGCCGTTTTCATAAAGCTTTTTGTATTCATCTGCATGAGCCTCAAACTCGCAGTGAACATATGGGGTTATATAATCATTGTTCGTATCTGCAAGCATAGTGCAGTAACAGGGCAGGAAAATCGGGGAGCTTACCAGAACAGCACAGTTCTGCCCCTTTACATAGCTGCTTACAGTGCCGTTTTCAGGTGAGTCGCTCAACACATATGTAGGCGTGATCCTTACATTCTGATAAACCAGCAGCGCCGCCAGAGCAACACATATAACAGGCGTGCATATCTTCTTTGAGATATGTGTTCCGATGACATATATCCAGCTGATAAAAACGCCTATGACCAGCGGCAGGAATATGTAAAAATAACGTACCGAGTCCAGCTCCAGGTCATAGATATATACCTTGTGGACAACTATCTCAAATACCAGCACAGATGCCGCAAATATCATTATGGGGCTGAGGTCTGCCTTTTTAAAGTTTGCCCATAAAGTACGCAGAGCATTTTTGCATTTTTCCGCAATGGGAATGAACCACTTTTCTTTTCTGCACACAAAGCACGCCGCAGCCAATACTACCAGTACGCACAGAATTATGGCAATGACATCTGCATAATAATTCATTTCAAAGAAATTCATTATGTAGCCGGTCATGTTCCTTACAATTACCCTGAGATACTGATATCTCTGTATAGCAGGGTCTATCTCGCCTGACCAGTGCATTTCCGTGGAGAACATATGGGCAATGGTCGCCGGGAATGCCGCAATGGAAAGTCCCACGCCCACAGCCGCAGAACCGCCGTATGCAAAGCAGTCCTTAACACGCTTTTTTATCAGCAGTACAACGCACTGAATGAGCGTGTACATAAACGCAAACACAAGGAAATTATGCTGAGTAAGCGCTCCGAGGAACGTCGTCAGTCCCACAAAAATAAACTGCTTCAGCGGGATTTTTCCCTCAGCCGTAAGTACGGTCTGGCTGAAATATGCGTACATCACCGCAAACATGGTGAGCATCATATACATTCGCAGGAAATACACATTGGACTGCCCGCCCAGCGAAAGCCCCCAGTAAATGCAGACAATGACACCCGCCAGCTGTGACTTTGCAAATCTTGAGAAAAACTTGTACAAAAATACCTGTGTCACCGCAAAGCAGAAAAGGTTTATCCCGAATGCCCACCACCAAGAGAACTGATCGGGGAAAAAGGAGCAGATGGTGTGAAGTACAGCGTAATACAGCGGCGGATGAGTGTCTGCCGCCTGATTTTTCCACACAGTATCATACGAAAATCTTGACTCTTCATTCGTCTCAATATAATACTTGAAGTCATCGCCCGTCATCCATACATTGTAGTTATCAGGCACCTGAAAAGCGCTTCCGTAAAGATATACCCTGTTCTGGCTGTTTGCCAGTCCATAGGAAAAATATTCGTCCTCATGGTGAGCTGTGTTGTTTACCGCAAAGCTCACCGACAGAAAAATGAGCTGTGCAATTACAACTATGATGAAGATTATGTTATATACCGAAAATTTCTGCTTCTTTAATGTCTCTTCCATATCCTCACCTTTTCTTTTTTGCGGAAAATCTGAGGCGGAACGCAGTGGTGATGCTGTCCTTTACAGTCCTGAGCACTCTCATCTTGCTTTCGCCCAGCTTGTTGTCATATCTCAGCTCAAAGGGCACTTCGTCAAATTTTGCACCTACAAGAGAAAGCTTGTACAGCACTTCCATCATGCAGGAGAATGTTTTCATTTCAACAAACTTGTCGCCGTAAACCCCTCTTGCTTTTTTGATTATCTCATAGGTATATACTCTGTATCCGCAGGTGTAGTCCTTTACATTCTTAACATGGAGCACAGCAGTATAGAACACTCTTGCACCGTCACTGAGGAAAAGTCTTATTCCCGGAACGCCCTTTACCGAAGAGCTTTGACAGTATCTTGAAGCAATGACCACATCAGCGCCTGCCTTTATCTTTTCCACCATGGACTTGATGTAAACAGGGTCATGAGTGTTGTCGCCGTCCATAAGAACACAAAGATCGCCCTCGGAGCATTCCTTCTGGAACGCAGTGAACGCAGTGTTTACGCCGCCGCCAAGATTAAGGTTCTTTTCGTGCCTTATCACCTTTACATTATCGTACTTTTCGGCATAGCTGCTGATGATATCATATGTATTGTCTGTGCTGCGGTCATCAATGCCCACAACAGTCAGTTCATATCCCATACCTCTGAGCACCTCTGCCTGACCAAGCCACTTTTCGATAAGAGCGGCAATATTTTCCGACTCATTGTAGCAGGGAAGCATTGCATATATCTTATTCATCTGTATATCTCCTTTTATTTGTTATCCTTATTGTCCCTGGGAGTGACCTTTGCATACAGGAATTTTCTTACTCCGTAAAGCACAAAAAACGATACCGCCAGCGAAGCAACCTTTGAAACCGTGTAGCCTATGCTCTTGCCCACAACGCCGTCAAGAAGCCTGCATACGCCCCATACAACACCGTTCTGAATGAACATACCCAGCAGGAACGTGGAAATATATATAACAACAGTCCTTATATCCACAGACCTGTTAAAAACCTTTTTGGTAACACATACATAATGTATAGCCGAGCCGATAAGGATACCTGCCGTGTTTGATACCACTTCCGACAGGTGCAGCAGATTTATGAGCAGCAGCCCTATGCACAGCTCAATAACTGCCGTTCCGCAGGAAATGATAAAATACTTTATCACCTGCAAATATTTTTCAATAAGCGATCTTATTTTTTCCATATCATTCCCCAGCCCCGAAACGCTCGCAGATAATATCCGCTATTCTCTTGGAGGCAAAGCCGTCGCCGTAAGGATTGCTTCGGTTTATCATATCATTATATTCTTCCCTGTTGTTAAGAAGCTCCGTGCAGGCATTGTAGATATTTTCCTCAGATGTTCCGATAAGCTTCAGAACTCCTGCCTCCACGCCCTCCTGACGCTCTGTGGTATCTCTCAGCACAAGAACGGGCTTGTTGAGAGAGGGTGCTTCCTCCTGTATTCCACCGCTGTCCGTAAGGATTATGTAGGACTTGTCCATGATATTGTGGAAATCTATGGCATTGAGAGGGTCACACAGCTTTATCCTGTCGCAGCTGCCCAGCTCTTCCCTGGCAATGCTCCTTACCGCAGGATTAAGATGAACGGGATAAATAGCCTTCACATCGGGATTTTCGTTCACCAGCCTGAGAATGGCACGGAATATCCTGCGCATAGGCTCGCCGATATTTTCACGTCTGTGCGCAGTGATAAGAAGTATCCTTGAATCGCCTGCCCAGTCCAGCAGCTCATGCCTGTAATCGGAGCTTACAGTTGTTTTCAGCGCATCAATGCCCGTGTTTCCCGTAACAAAGATGTTGGCCGGATCCTTTTTCTCATTAAGAAGATTCTGACGTGCAAACTCAGTGGGAGCAAAGTTCAGCTCGGATATAAGGCTTATAGCCTCACGGTTGAACTCCTCGGGATATGGCGAGAAAATATTGTAAGTCCTCAGTCCCGCTTCAACATGACCCACCTTTATGCCCGAATAGAAGCAGGCAAGAGCAGTTACAAAAGCAGTGGAAGTATCGCCGTGAACAAGAACAAGGTCAGGCTTTTCCTTTGCAAGCACTTCCTTGATGGACGTAAGCACGGCAGTGGTTATATCAAAAAGGTCCTGACCCTTTTTCATTATCCCCAGGTCATATTCGGGAGTAATTTTGAAAATATCAAGCACCTGCCGGAGCATTTCCTTGTGCTGACCCGTAACGCATACCACTGTTTCAATATTTTTTCTTGATTTAAGTTCATTTACAAGGGGGCACATCTTTATAGCCTCAGGCCTTGTACCGAACACGCACATTACCTTCAAATCATTCACCCTTTACTGTATTACCGTTTATTTCCGTAAAATAACATTATGTAATTTCTTTAGTAAAATAAAGTTAATATAATTATATAGCATTACAACCGCTTTGTCAATGAATTTTTAAATCCGAGACCTATAACTTTACGGTCGCTGTTAAAGATGCAGCACCCCATTATACACCTTTGATTTATATCACAGTCAACAACCCACCTGTTTATCCGCTTTGCACTTTTGTACACATTCCCCATAAATCCCCCGAAAATTTCTCCCCCGTATTTTCCCTGACGATTGACATAAGCGCCCAAAAATATTATAATAAATGTGTATAATTTTTTAGCTCTTTTATCGGGCTGTGAAAGGAATGATCCTGACATGAAGGAACATAACTCACAGACATATCATAAGACCTGCGGATATGACAAAATAAAATCAATGATGAAGCTCCTCGCCTGCACGGTTTCTGCCGCACTCTGCCTGTCAATGAGCGCAGCAGCGTATGCCGAAGCAGATGTTGACGGTATCCAAACAACTATCGGGGAAGCAATATCCACCGAGGCAGCCGAATCCCCATACGACAGCGCATTGACAGACGATATCTATGCCTCGGCTACAGGAACACTGAACATCAGCGGCACACAGAACTATACATATGCCTCACAGGTAATTACCCTGCTCAACGAGCAGCGTGTGAATAACGGCCTCTCCCCCCTCACCGCCGACAGCACCCTTACCGCTGCCGCAATGCAGAGAGCTGCCGAAACTGTCATATATTTCAGCCATACCCGTCCCAACGGAAGCCGCTGCTTCACCGCCTTTGACGGCGGCTGGAGAGGTGAGAACATCGCCGCAGGTCAGGCAGACCCCGACGAAGTAATAACAGGCTGGATGAACTCCACAGGTCACCGTGAAAATATCCTCGAAGCAAACTACACCAGCGTGGGCGTAGGCTGCTTCAATTATAAGGGCATCAACTTCTGGGTGCAGTGCTTCAGCGATATCACAGCCGACGGCTCCGTGAGAACGGGAACAGCGTCCGCCACAGCCGCCGTCAGCGCTTCAACGGACTATATAAATATGAGCGGCAAGCTGGCAGAAAACACCTTCTCTTCCGCTGGCGAGACCACAATATTCACCGTCAGCAACAATAACGTGGGCTGGACATATATAACCGCCACCGTTGACAGCTCCTCATTCAACTATTCATCAAGCTCCTCCGCCGCAAAGGTGGATTCAGCAGGAAATGTCACCGTAGCAGGCGGCGGAACAGCCATTATCACCGCAGCCACCAAAAAGGGAAGCCTTTCCGTTTCCGATACCCTTACCTCTACCGCTCCCAGCCTGACGCCCTCCATAACAAGCATAACCGCAGGCAGCGGCAAGGTCGATCTCAGCTGGAGCTCCGTTTCGGGCGCAGCAAACTACGCAGTTTATTACACCGCAAACGGAAAATGGTATAACGCAGGAACCACCACCGCCCTTAAAATGACCGTCAGCGGACTTACAGGCGGCACAAGATACGGCTTCGCAGTCAAGGCATATTTAAACGGCACATGGACATCGGTCTCCTCCTCGGATATCGTCTATGCCACACCCACAGCCGCCGTTGAAAAGCCCAAGATAACCAAGGCAGAGGGTCAGGACGGTCAGGTCGCCCTGAACTGGACTTCCGTTTCGGGCGCAACAAATTACGCAGTTTATACTTATCTCAACGGCACATGGTCAGTCGCAGGCTACAGAACAGCCACAGGTATGTATGTAAGGAACCTTACCAACGGCACAAAGTACGGCTTCGCAGTAAAGGCATACGTTAACGGCACCTGGTCATCGGTATCCTCTTCCGATATCATCTATGCCACACCCGTCAGCGCAGCAGCAAAACCCGTTATCACCAAGGCTCAGGGTCAGAACGGTCGTGTAGCACTGAACTGGACTGCCGTAAACGGCGCAACAAATTACGCAGTTTACACCTACCTTAACGGCAAGTGGTCAGTAGCAGGCTACAGAACAGCAACAGGTATGTACGTAACAGGTCTTACCAACGGCACAAAGTATGGCTTCGCAGTCAAGGCATACGTAAACGGTGCCTGGACAAACATCACAAGCGCCGATATCGTTTATGCAACTCCCACCGCCGCAAAGTCCGACCTTATGGATACCGATTTTGACGATTTCAGCTTTCTTGAAGAAAACGGCATTGATTTCGTTGACGTAGCTCCAACCGTAAGATAACATAGCCCCATCATCGGATACCGTCCAAAACGGTATCCGATTTTTTATTGATTGACAAAACCCCATAAACACTGTATAATTTAAATATGATGAAAAACCGCCCTGCGGCGGTATAATTGTATAAGTTGAAAGGAATGTATAATAATGAAAGTTGTAGGCGTAATTCCCGCAAGATATAAGTCATCACGTTTCCCCGGCAAGCCCCTTGCCGATATATGCGGCAAGCCAATGATATGGTGGGTGCACCGCCAGCTGAGCATGGCAAAGGGCATCGACGAGGTATATGTTGCCACCGATGACGACAAGATTCGTGAGACCTGCGAGTCACTGGGCATCAAGGTGGTCATGACCTCCGACAGCTGCCCCACTCACCTTGAAAGACTTTATGAGTTCTCCACCAAGGTAGATGCGGATTTCTACATCAACGTAAACGGCGACGAACCCCTTATCGAGTCCAGCTGCATCGAGGACCTTATCCCCCACGACGTTGACCCCGACTCCAGCTATGTTGCAAACGGCATGATGATCCTCAGAGACCCCATCGACGCTATCGACAGCTCCAAGATAAAAATAGCCGTTGATATGATGGGCTACGGAATGTACATGGCAAGAAGCCCTATCCCCTTCCCCAAAGCAAAATCTACCTATCAGCTCAAAAAGTTCGTGGGCGTTCAGTGCTTCACCAAAAAGTCCCTTAAATTCGTAAACGACACCAAGCGTGGCGAGATCGAGAGCATTGAGGATATCGACGAGTTCCGCTTCCTCGAAAACGGCCACAAGATAAAGTTCATTCTTACCGAAGCAACGACCCTTTCCGTTGATACCCACAAGGATCTCGACAAGGTAAACAAGATCATCGCCGAAAAGATAAATAACGGAGAAATTGTTTTATGATAAGTATTCTTGACTGCACCCTCCGTGACGGAGGCTACATCAATGATTTCAATTTTGGCAGGAAGTGTATCTCCGAGATAATCTCCAGTCTTGCACAGGCAAAGATAGAGATAATCGAGTGCGGCTTCCTGAAAAGCGGAGCAAATGACCCCGATAAGTCCCTTTTCGGCAGCGTCAGCGCCATTGCAATGCACCTGCCGGATAATAAGGACGGCACAATGTACGTGGCAATGATAGCCTACGGCGATATCCCTATCGAGGAAATAGAACCGTATGACGGCACGTCCATCTCAGGCATACGTCTCACATTCCACGAGCAGGATATCGACAGAGCCTTTGACTTTGCAAACCGGCTCTCCGATAAGGGCTATAAGGTGTTCATTCAGCCCGTTGGAACCGCTACCTATACTGATAAAGCCCTCCTTGACCTTATCGAAAAGGTCAACACCATGCACCCCTTCGCATTCTATCTGGTGGATACACTGGGAACCATGTATAAGAACAACCTTCTGAGAATGTTCTATCTGGTGGATAATAACCTTGCACCCGATGTAAGAGTGGGCTTCCATTCCCATAATAACCTCCAGCTTTCATTCTCAAACGCACAGGAGCTTATCGGACTTAATTCCAAGCGAAATATTATCATCGACTCCTCCGTGTTCGGCATGGGAAGAGGTGCGGGAAACCTCTGCACCGAGCTGCTGACCCAGTATATCAACGAAAACACCTGCGAAAAGTATGATATCATACCCATTCTGGAAATAATGGACGAGCATATCCTGCCCGTTTATTCAAGGAAAACATGGGGTTATTCCGCCCCCTATTACCTTGCCGCAGTAAACGGCTGCCACCCCAATTACGCCTCATACCTGATGAACAAGCAGTCCCTCTGCATTCGTGATATCAGCGCCATAATCAAAAGACTGCCCGCCGATAAAAAGCACCTTTACAATAAGGAGCTTATCACCGAGCTGTACCTTGATTATCAGGAGCACAACATCGACGACAGCAAGGCGATAGAAGAAATAGCAGCCCTCTGCAAGGGCAAAAAGATACTCATTCTTGCCCCCGGAAAAACTCTGCTTACCCATAAGGAACAGATACAGCAGTATATCGATGATAACTCCCCCATTATTTTCAGCATAAACCATATTCCCAGATATCACCGCTGCGACAGGGTCTTCGTCAGCAACCTGAAGCGTTTCAAGGGCATTGATGACGCAGTTTCCGCCATGGACGGACGTGTTATCCTCACTTCCAACATCGCCGCAGGCGGCAGCGTATGCACCGTTAACTACTCGGAATATCTTATCGACAACGACATCATCTCCGATAACTCAGGCCTCATGCTGCTGAATATCCTGAAAAAAGCAGGCGTGACCGAAGCCGCCCTTGCAGGCTATGACGGATTTGACGTTACCTCCGAAAAGAACTATTTCGATGAAAAAATGATGAGCGTGGACGATGCCGAAAAGCACGTCCTCATGAACAGAGCCATCAGGGAGTACCTTGCAAAGCTCCGCAGCTCAATGAAAATAAGCTTCATCACCCCCTCGCTGTACGAAGAGGAGACACCGGATGAATAACTATAAGCTCATCATATTCGACCTTGACGGCACACTTGCCGATACCTCTCCCGGAATACTCAACAGCATAAGATACGCCCAAAAGATGATGCACCTGCCCGAGATAACCTTGGAGCAGATGTATTCCCACGTAGGTCCACCCATGGACGAATCCTACGCACGCAATTTCGGACTTTCCGGCGACAGGCTCAGACAGGCGGTAGAATATCATAAGGAGTACGCCGTAAAACAAGGCTATAAGGAAATAGATCTGTACCCCCACATCACCGACCTGCTGGACAAGCTTAGGGCACAGGGCAAGCTCACCGCAGTAGCCACCCTGAAAGCCCACCAGACAGCAGTGAAAATATTCGATACATTCGGTCTCTCCGATAAGTTCGATATCGTAACGGGAGTGGATACCAAGGCTCCAAAAACCAAAGCCCAGCTTCTGGAGTACTGCCTTGAAAAGAGCGGCTGCGATAAGTCGCAAGCCGTGCTCATAGGCGACAGCAAATACGACGCCATAGGCGCAAAGGAAGCGGGCATCGACTTCATAGCCGTGACCTACGGCTTCGGCTTCAAAACCGTGGAAGATGCAAAAGTGTTTCCCTGCTGTGCAGTATGTGATGATGTAATGCAGATAGAAAAATTTCTTTGCGAATAATACTAATCACCAATAAAACTATAGACAAAAAATCATCGCATAATCCATATACGCAAGATCATGCTCGATTTTTTGTATAGTTTTTAATTGGTTCTTAGTATAAAACCGAAAGCAGTGCAGCCAGCAAAGCCGCACTGCTTTTTTGCATCTCACCCATTATTGCCCATATAAGCACAAAAAAGCAGTGCCATTCCTGACACTGCTTTTCAGCTTATACTAATCTTTAATCGTTCTATAGACAAAGCCGACAGATGAAATAAGACCAGTCTAGGAAAGCGACTGCAGGCGGGCTTGTCGCCCGGCAAGGGAGCTTGACGAAGAATGGGCTTATTTCAGCCGAGGATCTGTCTATAGGTTGATTGAGGATTAGTATTATAACTTATTTCACTTGATAGCCTTGAAAGCTTCTTCAAGGTCAAAGATGATATCATCAATGTGCTCTGTACCAATGGAAAGTCTGATAGTGGTAGGCTTGATACCCTGCTCAGCAAGCTCTTCTTCGTTGAGCTGAGAGTGTGTGGTGGAAGCGGGGTGGATAGCAAGGCTCTTAACATCGGCAACGTTTGCCAGGAGGGAGAATACCTGAAGATTATCAATGAACTTCTTAGCATCGTCCTCAGTGCCCTTGATCTCAAAGGTGAAGATAGAGCCGCCGCCGTTGGGGAAGTACTTGTCATAAAGCTCCTTCTGCTTGCCTGTTGCAAGTGAGGGGTGATTTACCTTTGCTACCTGAGGATGAGCGTTCAGGTAATTTACTACCTTGATAGCGTTCTCAACGTGTCTCTCAACTCTCAGGGAGAGTGTCTCAAGACCCTGTAAGAACATAAATGCGTGGAAAGGAGAAAGGGTTGCGCCTGTATCTCTCAGGAGAATAGCTCTGATCTTTGTAACGAAAGCCGCAGCGCCTACTGCCTTGGTGAAGCTGATGCCGTGGTAGCTGGGGTTGGGTTCGGTGAGAGAGGGGAACTTTCCGCTCGCTTCCCAGTCGAACTTGCCGCTGTCAACGATAACGCCGCCGATAGCAGTGCCGTGGCCGCCGATGAACTTTGTTGCGGAATGAACTACGATATCTGCGCCGTGCTCAATGGGACGGATAAGATAAGGAGTACCGAAGGTGTTGTCTATTACCAGAGGGATCTTGTGCTTGTGAGCGATCTCAGCGGTCTTTTCGATGTCGATAAGGTTAGCGTTGGGGTTGCCGAGGGTCTCAATGAAGATAGCCTTGGTATTGTCCCGGATAGCATTCTCGAATGCGCCCTCTTCATCGGGATCAACGAAAGTAGTGCTGATGCCGTACTCGGGAAGAGTGTGTTCGAGGAGGTTGTATGTACCGCCGTAAATGGTCTTGGCAGCAACGATGTGCTCGCCGGCCTTTGCCAGGTTCTGGATAGTGTAAGCGATAGCAGCTGCGCCGGAAGCTACTGCAAGAGCTGCAACACCGCCCTCAAGAGCAGCGATCCTCTGCTCGAAGATGTCCTGAGTGGGGTTGGTAAGTCTGCCGTAGATGTTGCCTGCGTCCTTGAGACCGAAACGGTCTGCTGCGTGCTGGGAGTTATGGAAAACATAGGAAGAAGTAGCGTAGATAGGTACTGCTCTTGCGTCAGTAACGGGGTCTGCGTTCTCCTGTCCGATATGAAGCTGCTTGGTTTCAAACTTAAGATCTCTTCCTGCAAAATTACTCATTTTAAATATCTCCTTATAAATCAAGTTTCTGTGTATATCACACTGAATGTACGAATTTTCTTATTTAAAGCGCATATCAGCTGCACATTCGTATGGTACATCTGAGCGCCAGATACCTGATCTTCATGTTCTGTTTGCTCCTTATTTGCGGGAATTTACTCTAATCATATTTATCATAGCTGTATGGTATGAATTACTATGGCTATATAATACACCATAATTCCTACAATGTCAAGGGATATTATAAGATTTTGGCAATATAAACAAAAACAGGCAGATGATTTTAATACATCTGCCTGTTTTTGTTGAAAAAGGAACCTATAAAATCGAAAATAACGCCTTTTCCCTGGTGGTGTCTCCTTTGCATTCGGTACGGACATATATAATTGAAACGTTAGTTTGTCCGTACCAGCGCCTTACGGCGGAAACCAAATTCGACGTTCCTAATGGAACATCTCTTGGTTTCAAGCCGCCTGCATTTAATAGTTTTAAGACTATTTTAGAAATTATATTTGTTTGAGCGTTTTTTAACTTACAGTGCAGGCGGCTTTAGGATTTTTAAGTCGGCTATCAGGTCAATCATTCAAGCCGCTCGCAAACGGATTTCGCTGCTTGCGAGCAGCGACCAAATGGCTCTGCCCTTTGGAAACCCGCCACCTTTGAAAAGGTGGACTAAACTTTTTGCCTTGCTCTCATTTGTGCTGATTTTTTCATATTGTCCTATTATCTGATATTTTGGTCGTTATTCCGCCTTTTCCTCGATCTCCTCGTCCTTTGGCGGCTGAACTCTATCCATCTCAAACCAGAACGTACTTCCTATCCCCTCTTCCGACTTAACTCCGAACTGGAAGCCGTGAAGAATGAATATCTGCTTTACAATGGAAAGTCCCAGTCCCGTGCCTATTACCTCTCTCTTATGCTTTTCCGCACGGTAATAGCGGTCAAATATAAGCGGCATAAGCTCTTTGTCAATGCCGTCTCCCGTGTCTGTCACGGAAATGGTTATCTTCTTGGGCGTTGCGACCTCCATAACGTATATGGACTTCTCCTCGCCCGAGTAATTGACAGCGTTGTTTACAAGGTTGTATATTACCTGATCGAACTTGATAAGGTCAGCCTCTGCCCATGCGTCATCGTTCACCGAGATATAGAACTTGTAGCCGTCCCTCTCGGAAAGCAGCTTGTAGCGTGTCATTATCTCCCTGAGCCGTGAACCCACACAGAAAGGCTCCTTGTGAAGCTCAGATGTGCCGTTCTCCAGCTTGGTAAGATCCATTATGTCGTTTACCAGCGCCGCCAGACGGTCGCTCTCCTCAATGATTATCTCCAGATGCTCGTTTCTCTTCTCAGGGTCATCGCCCGAAAGGTCACGTATCATCTCCGCATACGCCTTTACCATTGTAAGAGGTGTGCGCAGGTCATGGGATATGTTCGCCATAAGGTCACGGCGCATGGTATCCACCTTGGTTATCTCCTTGGAAGCATAGTTCAGCGTGTCCGCCAGCTGCTCCGTCTCGGTGTATCCCCTGCCGTTAAACTTTACGTTATAGTCGCCCTGCGCCAGCTTCTCGGCGGAAAGGGTTATCCTTGTGATAGGCGTAGCAATGAGCCTTGACAGGAATATTGATATGCCGAAACCCAGCGCCAGCATTGCAAGGCTCACCTGAAGCATCTGCACCCTGAGGATCGAAACGGTGGAGTCCAACGGCTCCAGCGATGTGTTCAGGAAAAGGTAGCCCGACGGCTGCTCCTTTGTACCTATGAGCATCACAAAGATGAGCATATCCGTGTTGAACTGGTTGTTTTTGGTCTCGGCATAATAAATGCCCGTAGCGCTGTTGAGCGCCTTTTCACGGTACTTATACAGGTTCTGATAGTTTACCGAGCCATGCACAAGGCAGTTTTTCGCCATAGTGTCATAGGAATACACATTCAGCCCGTACCTGTCCTGGATAAGCACGCACATATCATTGTCATGGGCGATACGGTCAAGAGTGCTTGTGGTAAAGCCCTCTTCGCTCCACTGGGTAAGAATGTAGTTTGCTATGGAGGTGATATCATTGGTCTTCTGAGTGCGGTAAGTAGCCTCCAGCGATACCGTAAATGATATCCATATAAGCATCAGGATACTTGTGATGAATATGGCAAAATATATCCATACCGTAAATCTGACACTGCGGAAAAGCCTGCTCAGGCTGTTCATCCCTTTTTCCCTGCGGCTTTCCTTTTTTTCCTTATTCACGTCCCGCATCGAACTTGTAACCCATTCCTCTCAGTGTAACGATGAACTTGCGGTAATCGCCCAGCGAGTTTCTCAGCATCTTGATGTGCGTGTCAACGGTGCGGTCATCGCCGTAAAAGTCATAGCCCCAGACCTCTTCCAGCAGCTTTTCACGGGAAAGCGCAATGCCCTTGTTGCGCACAAGGTAGAACAGCAGGTCATACTCCTTGGGAGTGAGGGAAACGGGCTTGCCGTCAACGAACACCTCACGGCCTGACATATTTATCTCCAGCCCCTCGAATTTCAGCACATTATTATCACCCGCAGGCGCAGGAGCGGCGCTTCTCTTCATTACCGCACGGATACGTGCCAGCAGCTCCTTGGGAGAAAATGGCTTGGTAACATAGTCATCAACGCCCAGCTCAAAGCCGAAAAGCTTGTCATACTCCTCGCCCCTTGCGGAAAGCATGATAACGGGTATCTGCTTGGTCTTGCGAATCTCTCTTACAGCGGAGTAGCCGTCAAGCTTAGGCATCATGATGTCCATGATTATAAGGTCAAAGTCCTGAGTGCGGCACATTTCCACAGCCTGCATACCGTCCTCCGCCTCAAAGGTCTCAAAGCCGTCAAACTTAGCGTATTCTTTTATAACATTGCGGATATTCTTTTCATCATCAACAATAAGAATTTTTTTGCCCTCCATAATTACCGTTCCTTTCTGTATTTAAGTTGTCGGTATAACCATAATAACATATAAATGTGACATTTTTGTGAAAATCAGGCGTGCAGCATGAAATATTGCAATCAGCGGCATATTCCGAGCTTTTCTTTCAACAATATAGTATATCCGCCCCAAACCCACAAATATTAACATTCTGTAAATCATAAAAAAAGTGCTTGACAAAATCCGACTAAGGTGATATACTGTAATAGTCGCTTGAATGAGTAACACGAACGAAAGTTCAAGCTGGTGTAGCTCAGTTGGTAGAGCAGCTGATTTGTAATCAGCAGGTCGGGGGTTCAAGTCCGTCCACCAGCTCCATATGGAAGAGTTCCCGAGTGGCCAAAGGGGGCAGACTGTAAATCTGTTGCTTCGGCTTCGGTGGTTCGAATCCACCCTCTTCCACCAGTAAAAATTGCCTTGCAGGATTTCCTGCAAGGCTTTTTTATGCCGTGACGCATTTGTATGGGTTAAATATAAAAATGTTAATCTGTTCAAATTTATCTGGCACTATGACCATATCAGTTTAAGTTATTTTGTACGCAGTATTTTTAAATTATTGCAGAGTATGTTCAATTTGCAGGATATCAGGAAAAGAAATTCAAAAAGGACATACTGAAAGGAAAGATTATTATGGTAAGAAACGATCTGCGCAACATCGCCATCATCGCCCACGTTGACCACGGCAAGACCACCCTCGTTGATGAAATGCTCAAGCAGGGCGGCGCATTCAGAGAAAATCAGGAAGTTGAAGACAGAGTAATGGATTCCAACGACATCGAGCGTGAAAGAGGAATCACAATTCTCGCAAAGAATACCTCCGTTAAGTATAACGGCGTTAAGATCAATATCATAGACACCCCGGGCCATGCCGATTTCGGCGGCGAGGTAGAGCGTGTGCTCAAAATGGTTGACGGCGTTCTCCTGCTGGTAGATGCAGCCGAAGGCCCCATGCCTCAGACCCGTTTCGTGCTTTCCAAGGCACTGGAGCTTGGCCATAAAATAATCATCGTCGTAAATAAGATCGACCGTCCCGATGCACGTCTCGACGAGATCGGCGACGAGGTGCTGGAGCTTCTCCTTGACCTGGACGCAAGCGACGAGCAGCTCGAAAGCCCTATCCTCTTCTGCTCAGGCCGTGCAGGCACCTGCTCCCTCAGCCAGTATGAGGCAGGCACAGACCTGAAGCCCCTTTTCGATACTATCCTCGACTATATCCCCGCACCCGAGGGCGACGAGAACGGCCCCATGCAGATGCTCATCTCCTCTATCGACTATAACGATTATGTGGGCAGAACAGGTATCGGCCGTGTTGAAAGAGGCGTTATCAAGGTAAATCAGCCCGTTATCGTCGGCGATTACCACGAAACAAAGAAGCCTTATAACAGCAAGATCGTTACCATAAGCCAGATCGAGGGTCTGGGCAAGGCAAACGTTGACGAGGCAAAGGTGGGCGATATCGTATGGATATCCGGTATCGAGAACATCACCATCGGCGATACACTCTGCGCAGCAGATAACTACGAGCCCCTGCCTTTCGTAAAAATTTCCGAGCCTACCGTTGAGATGACCTTCTCCGTAAACGACAGCCCCTTTGCAGGCAGAGAGGGCAAGTTCGTTACCTCCCGTCAGCTCCGTGAAAGACTGTTCAAGGAAGTCCTCCGTGACGTTTCCCTCCGTGTCTCCGAGACCGAGAGCACCGACGCTTTCAGAGTATGCGGCAGAGGTGAGATGCACCTTTCTATCCTTATCGAAAATATGCGCCGTGAGGGCTATGAGCTGGGCGTTTCCACTCCTAAGGTACTGATGAAGGAGATCGACGGCGTCCTCTGCGAGCCTATGGAGCGCCTTGTAATCGACGTTCCCGAGGACTGCACAGGCCCCGTAATGGAAAAGATGGGCACAAGAAAGGGCGAGCTTCAGTCCATGCACCCCCAGGGCAGCCGTATGAGACTTGAATTTATAATCCCCGCAAGAGGACTTTTCGGATACAAGAGCGAATTTCTCACCGATACCAGGGGCGAGGGCGTAATGAGCAGCATCTTCGAGAACTATCAGCCATACAAGGGCGATATCCCCAGAAGAAATACCGGCTCCCTTATCTCCTTTGAAACAGGCGAGGCAGTTACCTACGGTCTGTACAACGCACAGGAGAGAGGTTCCCTGTTTATCGGTGCAGGCACACCCGTTTACGAGGGAATGGTAGTAGGCGCATCTCCCAAGGTGGAGGATCTTGTAGTTAACGTCTGCAAGAAGAAGCACCTGACCAATACCCGTGCCAGCGGCTCCGATGATGCACTGAGACTTGTACCTCCCAGAAGACTTTCCCTTGAGGACAGCCTTGAGTTCATCGCAGATGATGAGCTGCTGGAGGTAACACCCAAGTCCATACGTATCAGAAAGCGTATCCTTGATAACGCCCTGAGAGCAAAGACCAAGGCAAAGGAAAAGTAATCGTATAAATAAGCCAAGGGCTGTTGCAGCAATGCAGCAGCCCTTTTGATTTTGATATTCAGAGATAAAACGAGCGTGGCTCATAAAAAAACCGCTATCCCCCAATATATCTCTACGGTTCGTTTATTGATTTTCCCTCCAAAAGCGGTATGATAATATAAGAAAGGAGCTGATCGTATGAATTGCGCCGATGTAGGCAACCTTATACTAATCACCAATAAAACTATATACAAAAAATCATCGCATAATCCATATACGCAAGATCATGCTCAATTTTTTGTATAGTTTTTAATTGGTGCTTAGTATTATAAGAAAACTGCGCACCGATCTGAATATGACCCAGAAACAACTAGCTGATCGACAAGGCAGTCTCAAAATGGGAGAGAGGTCTGGGCTGCCCCGACATAACCCTTGTCACCGAGCTTTCGGAAATACTGTCCGTAAGCCTTGAATCGCTCCTTTCAGGCAGCACCGAAACAAGCGATTTCGAGGAGGTAAATATGAAAAGACAGCCTGTTTTCACACCCATAGACATATCAGCCCCGAATATCGGTGGGACACTGTCCTCTGCATCTCATTTTTATTTGATAAAAAGCCCTCGGGCATAACCTGCATACCTCCGTCAAACGACGCATTGAAGCCGTTCGACGGCACTATACAAACGAAAAAGCGGTTCGGATATCCGAACCGCTTTTGCCTTGTAAGCACAAAAAAAACACCGTTCAAAATCTGAACGGTGTTTGGTGCGAGAGATGGGACTTGAACCCACACGTCAAAGACACACGCACCTCAAACGTGCCTGTCTGCCTATTCCAGCACTCTCGCATATTTTCTGACCTGTTTAATCAGTCAGCTTTTATATTATAGCACAGCAGATATCTATATTCATCAATAATCTGTAAACAATATATTTCCTAAAATAATTGCATAAAAATGAGACTTTTTGCCCCGCTGATGTGTTTTATATACAGAAACGTTTCGATAAAACTCCACTGACAGGGAGATGATGTGTTGAACAAAGAAGAATATGAAAACGCCGTAAACAGGCGGCTGGATATGGTGGTGCGGCTGGCATACACCTATCTGAAAAACTTTGCCGAGGCGGAGGATGCCGCTCAGGAGGTGTTCCTTCGGCTGTTTAAGGAGGATATCTCCTTCGATTCGGCGGAAGCGGAAAAGGCGTGGCTTATTCGAGTAACGGCAAACTACTGCATCAATCGCAGACGGCTGGCGTGGTTCTCCCGCCGTGACCACAGGGACATTGCTGACATAGTCAGCAATGATATAGTCAGCAATGACATAATCGGCAATGTCGGCTCCGATGAGTTTGCTCATGTTGAAATGAGCGGCAGCGAGCAGGCTGTCCTTGAAGCGGTCATGAGCCTGCCGCTGAAATACCGCACGGCGATACATCTCTATTACTACGAGGAATACTCCGTCAAGGAAATATCACAGCTTACGGGCGTTAAGGAATCTACAGTGAGAACAAGGCTCCAGCGTGGCAGAGAGCGGCTTAGGGCTGCTCTCGGAAAGGAATACGGCGATGAATGTACAGCATTATAAAAACGCACTTGACAAGTTAAAGGCAGACGATGCCACAAGGCAGAAAATACTTGATATCCCCCAAAGGCGAAAAAAGGCGAGACCAAAGCTCCGTCAGCTCATGCTCCCCGCTGCGGCGGTGCTGGTGCTGATGTTCGGCACGGTGGTGTATGCGGCTCAGAGCGGTCTGTTCTCCGTCATATACGGCAGAGAGGCGGACTACAGCAATTTTGAGGGCCTTACGGGCGAGATGGACATATCCTCACTTGAATGTGAAAGCGACGGCCTTACGGTCACTCCCATGGGCTATGCGGCGGACAGCTACAGCATATTCTGTGTATTTAAGCTGGATTTTGACCATGATATCCCTATGTATGACTATTACGAGGAGCAGTACATTGACGGCTGGGGACACGACGGCGTTGAAATGGAAAACACCTACGCACGTTTTTCCACCAACGGCGGACATTCCGATATCCGCTTTGTCCGTGAGGACAGCAGGACTTTCTACTGCATCTTCACCGTGAACTGCACCGGCGAGATGAGCGGCACTATCCCCATAGATTTCATCTGCTTCAATATGTCCGGCGTATATCTTAACTCCGGCCGCATCATCTCATATGACAATATCATTGACAGCAGCCTGTTCTCCGCAGATTTCACCGTTGAGATACCCGATTATGTCAACCGATATGCAGGCGGCGACGGCATCGAATTTACCATAACCCCCTGCGGCGTTGCAGCCGACACCGAGGGCTACAGCTATGACAGCCTGATGAACAGCGAAAACGGTCTGCTGGCAGGCAAGGCATATATAAAGCTGAAAAACGGCGAGACCGTCAGCTGCGGTACGGAATATTCCAAGGCATATAACCTCCGTGACAGCTTCGGCGGACATTTTACCTTTGACAAGGGCCATTTCCGCACAGGCTTTGAATATCCCATTGACCCCGATGATGTGGAATATCTGTATGTAGGCGGCATAGAATATCCCGTCAGATGAATAACCCATCGTTCCTTTCACATAATAATACAAACCACTGATACTAATCCTCAATCAACCTATAGACAAATCCTCGGCTGAAACAAGCCCATTCTTCGTCAAGCTCCCTTGCCGGGCGACAAGCCCGCCCGCAGTCGCTTTCCTAGACTGGTCTTATTTCATCTGTCGGCTTTGTCTATAGAACGATTAAAGATTAGTATGAAAGGAATGATGGTCATGAACGACAAGGAAGAAAAGGACACCGTAAAGCTGCTGAGGCAGTGCGATGCAGGCATAAAAATGGGGATAGGTGCCATAAACGACGTTATCCCCAAGGCAGGCGACGCCGACCTTGAGGATATTCTCAAAAAAAGTGTGAAAGAGCATGAAAAGCTGCGCTCCGAAGCGGAGCAGCTCCTTAACTCATGGGGCAGGGCGGGCAAAAATCCCTCTGCCATGGCAAAGGCGATGTCAACAGTCAAGACTGACCTTACTCTTATGAACGGCACCGAGCAGGACGCAGCGGAGCTGGTCTCAAAGGGCTGCTCCATGGGCATAGACAAGCTCCGCCAGAGCATGGACAAATACGCCGCAGCCGACGGCGGCAGCAGAAAGCTCACCCGTGATCTGATTTCCGCCGAGCAGCGGCTTATGACGGATCTGAAAAAATATTGGTGATTGGATATTTAGCGCCCGATATCACCCGTAAAATCCCGTAAAATCCGATAACACAAGGAAAAGCACATTCTTATAAAATCGCTCTCAAATAAACAAAAGAACTCCAAATAAAAGAACGGAGTGAAGCCATGCCTGAAAACATAGCTATAGAAAAAGGTACAAACAGATGAATGGGGTTCGGTCTCTGGCGGCAAGCAAAACGTAGGGGGATAAAAAACGGTAGGGAATAGGGGTTCAAGGAAGAGGTTCGCAAAGGAGAAACCATCAGGGGGAAGGGGAATGCCGTTTTTTGCCCTAGCTTTAGTTTCCTCTTCCCCCTGGTGGTGTCTCCTTTGCATGGTACGGACATATTAAATTGATACGTTAGTTTGTCCGTACCTGCGCCTTACGGCGGAAACCAAATTCGACGTTCCTGACGGAACATCTCTTGGTTTCAAGCCGCCTGCATGAAAATACTTTTGGCTTAAATTAAGATATTATGTTCGTTTGCAAGGCATTGAATTTTCTGTGCTGGCGGCTTTGGGGATTTTTAGATAGTCGGCTATCAGGTCAGTCATTTATGCCGTCAGCAAACGGATTTCGCAGGTAAACGTAGTTTACCACTGCGGCAAGGACGACAAGGAGGCTCTGCCCCCCAGTTGACCTCCTAAACCCTTTACCTTGTTCTCATTTGTGCTGAATTTTTTATTCAGCATTTTTTCTTATATATGCTTCTCATATCCGCAAATTTATTTGTTTATTTGCTTTTACTCATAAAGCTCTCTACCGCAAACTCCCCCACAGCAGATATATTATCCAATATGAACTGCTGTGCTGACGGCTTATACAGTACCTTGATATACTGCTTCCCCGTTTGCGGAGATGTTACGTTCAAATTGTATATCCCTATCTCTTCACCCATATCCGCAGCCCTTGATTCGCTCTCCTGTGTAAGCAGCCCCGACTGCCTCAGCCACCCTGTTATTGACTTCCTGAGCGGTGCTGTTGCCATGTGCATATCCGTTTCCGTGATTATCTTTTCGGAAAATGCGGAAAGTGACAGCGATTCATTGCCCAGCGTTACCTTTCCTATCCCTGCCGATATGCCGTCAAATGCTTCTCTTATATCCTCCGCCGTTTTCATCATGTTTCGACGGAGCTTTTTTATCTCCTTTTCCTCGGTGACTGCGGCAACCTGATTTTTCTCCGCATATTCCTTGATGACCGTGATGAATGCGTTTCCGTAGCGTTCCAGCTTTGCCGCTCCCACGCCCGATACGTTCAGAAACTCGCTGTCTGTCCTCGGCAGCCTTTCGCACATATCACGGAGAGACGTATCGGTGAAGATAAGGTACGCAGGCACGCCCTGAACGGAGGCAAGCTTTGCACGCAGCGCTTTGAGCTTATCCAGCAGCACAGGGTCGCAGGCATAAACGGGAGCTCTCTTTGCTCCGGCGGACTTCGGCAGTCGTGCCATTACCTTTTTGTCCCCCCTAAGCACGTCCAGAGCGGAGGGATTCAGCTTCAGCACGGGATATTCGTCCTCTGTCTTTTGAGCATAGCCCATATAGATAAGCTTTTCGGTTATCTGCTTGATGTTTCGCTCAGTGCTGTCCTTCATTATGCCGTAGGTACTGAGCTTGTCAAGCCCTGCGGCGGTTATGCGCTCGTTTTCCTTGCCCGTAAGGATATCCGTTATCATTTTAAGCCCATAGCGCTGACCTGCACGGAAAATGCAGGACATTATCTTCTGAGCCTCCACAGTAACGTCCTGGGCGCCCTCCTCCGAACAGCAGCAGGAGCAGTTCCCGCACTGCGAGGGCGACTTCTCGCCGAAATATTTCAGTATATAGCTTCTCAGGCACTCGGCGCAGGTGCAGTAGATCGTCATATCCTTGAGGCGCTTCAGGTCACGGTTTCTCACCTCTTCCGCAGCCTCAGGCTCCAGCTCCGACTCGTCATAGCTTTTGTTTATAAGGAATTTTGCGGTGTTAACGTCCTGACCGCTGTAGAGCAGTATGCAATCCGCAGGAGAGCCGTCACGGCCTGCACGTCCCGCCTCCTGATAATAGCTTTCCACGTCCTTGGGCATATTGTAGTGGATAACAAAGGAAACGTTTGATTTGTCGATGCCCATGCCGAAAGCGTTGGTTGCGACCATTACCTTGCGCCTGTCGTAAATGAAATCGTCCTGATTTGTGCGTTTTTCCTCCTCCGCAAGCCCTGCGTGATATCTGGTAGCGGAAAAGCCCTGGCTGCACAGCCGCTCGCACACGGTCTCCACGTTTTTTCTGGTGGAGCAGTAGATGATGCCGCTCCTGCCCTCCTCGTCGTATTTTTTCACCAGTCTTTTCAGGTCGGCATATTTGTCGGAGGGACGGCGCACCTCAAAATAAAGATTTTTTCTGTCAAAGCCCGTGACCAGAGTAAACGGATCTTTAAGCTCCAGCAGGCGGGCGATATCATCACGCACCCTTTCCGTGGCGGTGGCGGTGAACGCAGTCATAACAGGTCTCTTTGGAAGCGCTGCGGCAAACCGTGGGATATTCAGATAAGAGGGACGGAAGTCCTGACCCCACTGAGAAATGCAGTGCGCCTCGTCAACGGTTATCATAGATATCTCGGCGTGTATGGCATAGTTCATGAACACCTCGCTGTCAAGGCGCTCGGGGGCGACATAAATAAGCTTGTAAGCCCCACGCTCCGCATTTTTCAGCACCGTGTAAAGCTGATTCATTGTAAGGCTGCTGTTGATAAACGCCGCAGGAATGCCCGACTGCACCAGCGAGCTTACCTGATCCTGCATCAGCGAAATAAGTGGGGAGATAACGATAGTAACGCCCCCGAACATCAGCGCAGGTACTTGATAGCATACGGATTTTCCCGCACCCGTAGGCATAACTCCCAGGGTATCACGCCCCGACAGAATGCTGCTCACCAGCTCCGCCTGACCCTCTCTGAAATTATCATAGCCGAAATATTTTTTCAGCACTTGGTTCTGATCCATTTAAACAACCATCTCTCTGCAAAATAACACTGATATCATTATATCATCTTTTAAGAGAAAAGGCAAATATTTTCGGGGACAATGATTAAAACAACCGGTATTTTAGCCAATCCCCACCGCAGAGCTAATACTAATCACCAATTAAAAACTATACAAAAAATTGAGCATAATCTTGCGTATATGGATTATGTGATGATTTTTTGTCTATAGTTTTATTGGTGATTAGTATTAGGTGTCTCCTTTGCATGGTACGGACTTTATAAAAATGAAAAGTGTATTTGTCCGTACCTGCGCCTTACGGCGGAAAGCAGAAATGCAATTTTTTCAAAACAGCTCTCAGTTTCAAGCCGCCTGCAATAAAAAGCTTTTAATTTGTTTGAGATGAGATGCTAGCTTGAATTGTTTTTTATTTTCGGTGCAGGCGGCTTTGTGGATTTATAATTTGTCGGCTTTAGCCTTAATTGCATTGACCGCTCGCAAACGGATTTCGCTGCTTGCTAGCAGCGACCGGATGGCTTTGCCCTCAGTGGACTTCCTAAACCCTTTACCTTGCTTTCATTTGTGCTGACTTTTTTATTTGTCCGCCTAACAAAAAAGGCTGCCGCAAAATGCAGCAGCCCGAAATATCACTTTCCGTCACTTAAAACATTGGTGTAAATAACTCCGCTCTTGGGAACAACTCCGCATTTCTCAAAAAGCTCTTCAACGGTAACAAGCTCATAGCCCTCTTCCCTCAGAGCAGGGATAAGCCTGTCAAGCGCTTTTACGGTGTTAATGTTGCCCTCCATGTCGTGGAGAAGTATCACGTCCCCGTGCTGCGCCTGAGCCATGGTGGTGTCAAAACGCTGCTCTGCCGAAACGCTGTCCTCCCAGTCTGTGCAGCCCTTTCCGCATATGAATGTGAGAGGTATGGTGCTGTACATCAGGTCATTCAGAGCTATGTACGGGGGACGGAAAAACTTGGGCGCTCTGCCTGTGATGCCGATTATCTTTTCTGTGGTGAAATCTATCTCAGCGGTCATTTCCTCGGCGGTAAGCTGGGGGAACGCTGTGTGTGTGCGGGAATGGTTTTCTATCTCGCAGCCCATTTCCACAGCCCTTTTGACCACCTTTGCGCTTTCCTCGTTGATGTTGTTGCCCTCAAGGAAAAATGTGCCCACGGCGCTGTGCTTTTCAAGCACGTCCAGAACCATTGGAGTAGTGACGGTGTTGGGGCCGTCATCAAACGTGAGAGCTATATATTTTGCCATTTTACTCACCCTTTCAATAGCTTATGCGCAGGTCGGTAAACTCGGCGCTGCCCTTGACTGCATACATACCGATGACAGTTCCCGTAAATCCGCCGCAGACCTCGCTGGAAAGATACTTGGACATTGCAAAGCCCATGGGTATCTCCTCACCCTGCGATTGCACGAAGAATTTATACACCTGGCTGTCGGAGCGGATAATGAGCTTTGCGCTGCCCGAGGGTATCTGCACAGCCTTTTCAACGTGCCTGATGCCGCCGATATTCAGCCTGAGGATAGCCTCATAGCCGCTCTCGTTCTTTCTAAGTGCCAGGTCATAATGCTCTGTCTCGCAGGAGTAAACGGTAAGTCCGCCCTCTCCGTCGGAAACGCTTACGCTGACGGAGCAGTCCATATCAAAATCACGCTGGCGCACGCCTGCAAATGTGGGAGAAGCCACATCGTCAAGGGTAACGTCCGTGCCTTTAAGAGTTATCTTGTCCTTTGTTATGCTGTAGTTTTCGGTGTGGGGGTGGCGCAGGTGGCAGATGTCGTGACCAATATTTTCAAGAGTGTAGGTCTTGAGAGGCAGCTGCGCAAAGTCGCCCGACAGCTCGTAGCTTTCCTCGCAGGTGCCGTTTCCTGCGGTGAACCAGCCGTCCTTGTGGAAGGTAACGGGGATAAGGAAACACTCTCTTCCAAGGTGGTGATATGTCATCCACATATGTATCTGGCGGAAACCGAGACAGATGATGTGCCACTCGCCGTTTTTGTCCTGTATAAGGTCGCCGTGACCGATGCCCTGAATGATAAAGGGCGCTTTGTTGCGGTTTGTCAGCACGGGATTGTGGGGATAGCCCTCGAACTTGCCCCAGACGCTTTCGCTGCGTGCATAGGTTATCATATGACCATACTCAGTGCCGCCCTCTGCTGCCATGAGATAATAATACTTGCCGATCTTGTACATATGGGGGCTTTCAAGGTATCTTCCGCCCGAGCCCTGCCATATACATCTGCTTTCGGTGAGCTTTTCGCCTGTTTCAATGTTTATCTCGCACTGAACAACACCGCCCTTGCCCTCGCAGTCGGTGCCGTTGCTGATGAAGAAGGCTCTGCCGTCCTCGAAGTAAAGCGAGGGATCAATGCCGTCCTGGTCGATGGTGATGGGGTCGGACCATTCGCCGTGAATATCATCGGTGTAAACGTAGAAATTCCTGTGAGTGGTGTCGTTGGTCGTTACCATGTAAAATCTGCCGTTGTTGTAGCGGATAGTGGGCGCAAAAACTCCGCCTGAGCTGTTGACCTTTTCAAGCTCGACCTGATTTTTGCGGGTAAGAACATGGCCTATCTGAGTCCAGTTAACAAGGTCATCGCTTTCAAAGAGGGGCACTCCCGGGAAATACTGGAATGAGCTGCATACCAGATAAAATTTGCCATTGGCATAGCAAACGCTGGGATCGGGGTAAAAGCCTTTTACAACGGGGTTGGTGTATATCATTAAAATTCCTCGCTTTCATTGATTATCCAAAGCCTTGCGGAACGCTTAGGGATCGGTATAAGGAAATTGTAACATTTATTGGCAGGCAAGTCAATAGAAATAATGTGGATATGGGAGAAAAAGCATAGCTTTCAAAGGCTGATTTTCCCATGTGGGAGAAATAAAAAAGTCAGCACAAATGAGAGCAAGGCAAAGGGTTTATACTAATCTTTAATCGTTCTATAGACAAAGCCGACAGATGAAATAAGACCGGTCTGGGAAAGCGACTGCAGGCGGGCTTGTCGCCCGGCAATGGAGCTTGACGAAGAATGGGCTTATACTAAGCACCAATTAAAAACTATACAAAAAATTGAGCATAATCTTGCGTATATGGATTATGCGATGATTTTTTGTCTATAGTTTTATTGGTGATTAGTATTATTTCAGCCGAGGATTTGTCTATAGGTTGATTGAGGATTAGTATAAGTCTGGCAAGCCGCAAACCACCCCTATAAAAACAAAAAGGGCTTTTACAGCTCAATGCCGTAAAAGCCCAATAATCTATATATTTATATATTATCTGTTGTTAAGAGGAATATAAGCCTTTTCCTTGCTTACACTCTTGTATGCAGGACGGATTATCCTCTTGCCTGTCATGCTCTCCTCAAAGCGGTGAGCGCACCAGCCTGCCATTCTGGAAACGGCAAAGAGAGGTGTGAACAGATCCTCGGGAATGCCCAGCATCTTGTAAACAAAGCCGCTGTACATATCCACGTTGGCACACATCTTCTTCTCGTCGCCCTTTACTTCCTTGAAAAGCTCGGGAGTAAGGCGCTCGATCATCTCCAGCAGACGGTATTCTGCCTCGAACTCGCTGCCGATAGCCATTTTTGCTGCGTTCTGCTTCAGGATAACGGCTCTGGGGTCGGAAAGGGTATATACCGCATGACCCATACCGTAGATAAGTCCTGTGCCGTCGCCTGCTTCCTTGCGGAGGATCTTCCTCAGGAAATCTGCGACCTCGCCCTCATCGTCCCAGTTCTTTACGTTGTCCTTTATGTACTGGTGCATCTGAATTACCTTGTGGTTAGCGCCGCCGTGACGGGGGCCCTTCAGTGAGCCGATAGCTGCGGAATATGCCGCATAGGGGTCGGTGCCCGAAGATGTAAGCACACGGCAGGTAAAGGTGGAGTTGTTTCCTCCGCCGTGCTCTGCGTGGAGCATGAGCATAACGTCCAGGAGCTTTGCCTCCTCATCGGTGAACTGCCTGTCGGGACGGAGCATCGAAAGAATGGTCTCCGCTGTGGACTGACCGGGGATAAGGGGGTGCATGAACATTGACTTGTGGTTATAATATCTCTGCTTTACATGGTAAGCTGATACCATGATAACAGGCATTTTTGCGATAATGGAGACGGCTGTATCTACCTCGTGCTTTACCTCGGTATTATCGGGCACATCATCATATGAGTAAAGCGCCAGCACCGCACGGGACATCTTGTTCATGATGTTCTTGGAGGGAGCCTTGAGTATCATATCCTCAAAAAAGCCCTCGGGAAGCTCACGGTTATTGTCCAGCAGCTCTCTGAAATTTTCCAGCTGATGCTCTGTGGGGAGCTTGCCGCCAAGGAGAAGATAAGCTATCTCCTCGTAGCCGAAACGGTTCTCGGCAACAACATTTGAAACCAGGTCATTTATGTTGTAGCCTCTGAAAACCAGCTTTCCCTCATCGGGGGACTTTTCGCCCTCGTTGATAACGTATCCGTGAACGTTGCATATATTTGTAACGCCTGCCATAACGCCTGAACCGTCAGGATTTCTGAGGCCCCTCTTTACATTGAACTTCTCGTAATATTTGGGGTCTATTCTGTTGTTGGCAGTGTATGCCTCATACAGGCTGTTTATATCGCCCATATTTTCAGCCGCCTTTCTTTTTAAATTACTCCTGGGGAAGAACGAACATATCGTAGATAGCTCTTGTTGCTGTCTCGAAATCCTCTTCCTCAACGCCGATGATGATGTTAAGCTCGGAGGAGCCCTGGTCGATCATCTTAACATTGACTCTTGCGTGTGCAAGGGCGCTGAACAGTCTGCCCGCAGTACCTCTCGCCTTTCTCATGCCTCTTCCCACAACGGCAATAAGAGCAAGATTGTTCTCAATCTCGATCCTGTCGGGGTGGCATCTGTTGTTTATCTCGTCAATGATGGTCTTTTCCTTGCCGATGATAGCCTCGCTGCTTACAACGACGCTCATTGTATCAATACCTGAGGGCATATGCTCGAAGCATACGTTGCTCTTTTCAAGGGCACGGAGAACATTCTTTCCGAAGCCGACTGCGGAGTTCATCATATCCTTTTCAATCTGGATAACGGAGAAGCCCTTCTTGCCCGCAATACCTGTGATGGTGTATTTGCTGGTCTCGGCAGTGTCGGAAACGATGAGAGTGCCTCTGTCCTCGGGGTGGTTGGTGTTCTTAATGTTTATGGGAATGCCTGCCTGTCTTACAGGGAAGATAGCGTCCTCGTGGAGAACGGTAGCGCCCATGTATGCAAGCTCTCTCAGCTCTCTGTAGGTGATAGTTGTGATAGGCTTGGGGTGGTCAACGATCCTGGGGTCGCAGATAAGGAAGCCGCTTACGTCAGTCCAGTTCTCATAAAGAACAGCGTTGACAGCATTTGCAACGATAGAACCTGTAACATCGGAGCCGCCTCTGGAGAAGGTCTTGATGGTGTCGTTGGGCATTGAGCCGTAGAAGCCGGGGATAACGGCGTGCTCAAGGGAAGCAAGCTTGGGAGCCAGCAGAGAGCGTGTTGTCTCAAGGTCAAAGGAGCCCTTTTCGTCAAATCTGATATAGCCTGCGGGGTCAACGAAATCGTAGCCCAGATACTTTGCCAGAACGATGGAGTTAAGATATTCGCCACGGCTTGCAGCGTAGTCACGGCCTGCTCTGTGGGCAAATGCGTTCTTGATGTTAGCAAATTCTGTTTCGAGAGAAAGGTCAATGCCCAGCTCGGAGATGATGCCGTCGAAGCGCTCCTCGATAGCGGCAAACTCCTTGTCAAAGCTTTCGCCCTTTACAGCCAGGTCATAGCAGCCGTAGAGCATATCGGTGACTTTGATATCGCCGCTGAAGCGCTTTCCGGGAGCGGAAGCGACAACGAATCTTCTTGCGGGGTCTGCAAGAACGATGTCGGCAACTTTCTTAAACTGTCCTGCGTCGGCGAGAGAGCTTCCGCCGAACTTTACAACCTTAGTATCCATATACGAACTCCATTCCGCCGCTTAGCGGCTAAGAAAAAATATACTCATTCAAAAGCGCCCGTTCATCTTCCAAAATGATACAGAGACACAATATAATAATTATATCCGAACTTGGAAAAAAAATCAATCGACATATAAGACAAATTTTAATGCAAATTTCGTGTCTCTTTGTGAAATACTACTGTTTTTCTGTGGCGGACAAGTTATAATAACTGTTTGCAGAGGCAAACCGAAACTTCTGCAATAAGCGGAGGGGAGAAATTCATAAAAAAAGCAGGCACAGGAAAAACCTGCGCCTGTCGGCATATGATAGGGCGATAAGCAAAGTTAAAAGTCGGCACAAATGAGAGCAAGGTAAAGGGTTTGGGTCAAGCCTTTTTCCCGAAAGGCTTGCGGGTGTCCAGAGGGCAGAGCCATCTGGTCGTCCTCCGCAGAGGACGAAATCTTTTCACTTGCGGTAAAGTCTTGTAATACTAAAGCCGACAGATTAAAAATCCCAAAGCCGCCTGCACCGAAAATTTAAAAGCTTGCAAATGAATATAATATTTCAATTTAAGCAAAAACATTTTCATGCAGGCGGCTTGAAACTGAGAGCAATTTCGCAGAAATTGCGTTTCAGTTTCCGCCGTAAGGCGCAGGTACGGACAAACTAACGATTTAATTTGATATGTCCGTACCGAATGCAAAGGAGACACCACCAGGTGGGAAGTATTAACCAAAGGTTAATTAAACTAAAGCAAGGGCAAAAAACGGCATTCCCCTTCCCCCTGATGGTTTCTCCATGCCTTGAAAAAGGCAAGCACTCATCTCTTCCTTGAACCCCTATTCCCTACCGTTTTTTATCCCCCTACATTTTGCTTGCCGCCGGAGACCGAACCCCATTCATCTGTTTGTACCTTTTTCTATAGCTATGTTTTCAGGTTTGGGCTTCAATCCGTTCTTTTATTTGCTGTTCTTTGGTTAATTTGAGAGCAATTTTATAAGAATGTCCTTTGCCTTATTATTGGATTTTACGTGTTATATCGAGTATCTGCTGTTTGTTTTGCTTGGCTCTGCGGTGGGGGATTGGCTAAATTGTCCGTTATAAACCTAATTACGATATCTGTCAGCAAGCGGATTTTGTAGGTAGCCGCAGTTTACCACTGCGGCTTCAGCGTGGCTCAGCCTTTTACCATTTCCTCAGCACTGACCGCCGCCCCATTCTACAACCGTAAATCCCTTGCGTTCAAAGGTATCAAGCTTCTGCTCCTCTACCTCGGTATATTCGTCCAGCGGTTTATATGCCATGAATATCCTCAGAATGCTGTCAGGCTCGGGGGAGATGTGCAGCTTTGCCGCATTCTCATATGCCTCTGTCTGGAAGCTTATAAGGTTGTAAGGATTCTTCTCCATCTGAGGAAGCCAATATACGATGAACTCGTTATACTCCTTGGGAGTAAGTCCCATGTACGAAAGCTTCTCACGGAGAAAATCCGCCGTGTCGCTGCCCTTTACCACAAAGCCTGTGGAAAAGTCCCACTTTGCGTTAAGGGAAGCGTCCCAGAAAAGGTAGGAATATTCCTTGCCGTCGGCGATTATGGTTCCGTCGGGCTTGGCTGTTACGTCCCAGCCGTCCTTATATTCGGGATATGTGCACATGAACTTGCCGTTCAGCTCCATTTTTACCGACACCTGCTGTTCCTTTTCGGGATAAAGATATATAACTGGCTTTGCGGCGGGCACATTATCTTCGTCGCCGTACACATTATAGCCCTCCACTGTAAAGGCCCACAGTTCCTCATTGAAATAGTAATTGAGCAGCTCTGCCACATTCATCCTGAACATGGTCTTAGTCTTTTTTACGGGAGCCTCCCCGTTCTCTGCGGAATAGCCATATACATCAATGGGTGTGGAAGCCGAAACGCATTCCTTGCTGCCGTCAGCCATGAGCAGATAGCAGTCATCAACAGGCTCCAGCAGATAGAGTTTTTTGCTTATGCACTGAGTTCCCTCCCAGCTTTCTGCGGCATTTTGCCATGTGCTGTATCTTGATGATGCCGATGAATCTGCGCCTTTCTTTTTCTTGGAGTAGTTTCTTACCGTCCTTGCGCCGTAGCTGTCGCCATTGCCTTTGTAGGAATATTCCATCGTATCGGTGTCGGGGTCAACCGACTCTGTGGCCTTGAACACAGGCTCACGGATAATTTTTTCATCGGTGAAGGTCATATATCCGTATTCGCTGTTCATGGTCAGACCGCTGTCGTCCTGAGCCAGCATATGATCGTCATATACCCATTTAAGCTTTTTGCCCTCAATGCTTGGTGCGATCGTGGGGCAGGACATACTTGCTGAGTACATATATTCCGCCTTGTCGCCTTTAAGACTGTAGAATTTGTGGAGCTTCTTGTCATATTCTCCGCCCTTTTCCGCTTTGTTCTTTACGGTGCTTGTAACGATAAGCTCGGGAATGTTGTCGCCCGTAACGTCAAATATGGCAAAAGAATCGGTGTTGGTCCTCAGCCACGACATATCGGCGGTTATCTTGTCGTAATAGGTTTTCACTTCCTCATTTTGTGTAAGCAGAGCAATGCTGTTTTCAATCTTGCTTTTGCTGTAGTCATCGGCGAATACCGATGCTGAAAGCGATGACACAACTGCCGCTGCTGCGATGATTGATAATATTCTGTTTTTCTTCATAATGAACCTTCCTTTCGGTCTGATTTCTGCTTTATACTTATAAAACAACTTAACAATGGGAATTTTTTCATAATTGCTCAGTTATTTTATAGAATTAACAATTTTATCGCATTCCGCATAGTCAACATTCTGTGTAAAAATATCGATAACGCAATAACCCGAGTTGAAAATCAGATTCATTTGGTTATCTTCCTTTGATACTATCGCCTGATGACCACATACGGTTATTTCTGAAATATTGTGTTCATCGCTGGGAATACAGATATTTGACAGGTCGCCGTCATGGAAATACTGATATGATAAGGAAATCTTTTCGGAACCATTTTCAAAAGTAAATAAAATATAATCCATATAATCATTTTTATCGGATTCCATACATACAAGCATAAAACCTTCAGGGAGATAGTGTGGGGTTTCGGCAGTAATATCCATTTCCTCGCATTTTCCGATAATTCCGTAAGGGTCATTTTCAGATGTAGGCAGAACTATCTCTTCACTTTTATTGCCGAAATCTATTTTCACGCCGCCTTGTGTAAGCTCTACAGCAAGAGAAAATATATTCATGTTCCATGCTGAAACTGAAATACAGTTTGCTGCAAATACTATGGCAGCAGCGCAGATAATCGGTATTATTTTTCTGAGCGTCCTGACGGAAGCTTTGTTTTTCCCGGCATTGTATTCGGATATTTTACTGTATAATCTTTGCTTCTGCTCCACAATGTCACTTGACTGATCAAGTCCGTCCGACAGTTCGCACAGTTCATTTGTAAGGACTGCAATTTTATCATAATCACGCTTGCCTGACGGCTTGGCTGTTTCCTCATCAAGCTGTCGCTTCAAATATAAAAAAGCCTTTTTTTCAAGCTCTTTATCGGAAATAATTTTTTGTGCAAGCCCTTTCATATTACTCATTCTCCTTTGATGTATAAACGTCAGAAAGCACAGTTTTTCTTTCATCAAAACAATTTTTTAATTTGTAGCTGTGCACAAAAATTACAGCCTTAGTTTGTTTGCTTTTCTCGCACTGACCGCAAGCTTTTTTCTTATCCTGTGTATGTGGATATATAATGCGTTAAGCGTCATTTCGTTGGCTTTTGCTATGCTTTCCTTATCCTCGCCGTTGTAATAATCAGAGATAATAGCCTTATCTTTATCTGACAGGCAGTCAAGATCATTATCTGACAAGAACGGGAAATCAATGGGAGCAGCGCTTATCTCATCAGAGCATTCCTCCAGAGAAACAAATGAGGGATTGTGTCTTATATAATTTTTTATCTCCAGATCCGCTGCCCTGTAAAGCCATATTCTGATATTTTCACTCAGTTTCAGACGGTCCAGCTTTTTATACAATGCAAAGAACACTTCCTGTGTAACATCTTCCGCCACTGTTCGGTTGAAATTCAGCTTTGTGCAGCAGTAGTTATATATTTCATTGTAATACTTATCTACTATTTCATCATACATAAAAATATTTGCCCCTTTGAGTTTTCTACTTTTGGAAGCTTTTATTATATAACGTCATTAAAGCACCTTTTTCTTTCAAAAATATTATAAAAGCATACTTTTTTGTATAGCTGCACAAAAAGTTTGATAAATTTTTATCATATAAAACAAAAAGCCGCACCCAAAAGAGTGCGGCTCAATAAATTCGATTGTGATGTTATCAGTTGATAACAGTCTTCTCGGTTTCCTTATCAAAGATGTGGATCTTGTTAGGATCGATAGCAACTCTGATAGTATCCTGAGGACGTGCTGTGGAACGAGGATCAACACGAGCAGTAAGGGGAATACCCTCGCAGGTGAGATACAGGTAAGTCTCAGCACCCATCATTTCGGTGATTTCAACGTCAGCCTCGATAACGCCGGTCTTAGCAGCGGAGAGGAACATCTCTTCATCGTGAATGTTCTCGGGACGGATACCCATGATGATCTCCTTGTCAACAAGCTCGGAAAGTGCAAGGTCATCAACCTTGGACTCGGGAATTTCAACATAGTACTTTTTTCCACGGGTGGTCTTGGTATCTTCGGAACCGAACTCTACAGTGTACTTGCCCTCGATCTTTCTGAGAACAGCGTCGATAAAGTTCATCTGAGGAGATCCCATGAATCCTGCAACGAACTGGTTTACAGGGTTGGTGTAAAGGTTCTGAGGAGAATCAACCTGCTGAACAAAGCCATCCTTCATAACTACGATACGGTCACCCATTGTCATAGCCTCTGTCTGGTCATGTGTTACGTAAATAAATGTGGTACCCAGCTTCTGGTGGAGCTTGGAGATCTCGGTTCTCATCTGAGCACGGAGCTTCGCATCCAGGTTGGAAAGAGGCTCATCGAGAAGGAATACCTGAGGCTCACGAACGATTGCACGTCCAAGAGCAACACGCTGTCTCTGACCACCGGAAAGAGCCTTAGGCTTTCTGCTGAGAAGGTGAGAGATATCGAGGATTCTTGCAGCCTCTTCTACCTTTCTTGCGATCTCGTCCTTAGGAACCTTTCTGAGCTTCAGACCGAATGCCATGTTCTCGAATACGGTCATATGAGGATACAGAGCGTAGTTCTGGAATACCATTGCGATATCTCTGTCCTTAGGAGCAACGTCGTTTACAAGACGGTCGCCGATGTAAAGCTCGCCCTCGGAAATCTCTTCGAGTCCGGCAATCATACGAAGTGTAGTAGATTTACCGCAGCCTGAAGGACCAACAAGGATAATGAACTCCTTGTCCTTGATTTCAAGGTTTACGTCTGATACGGCAACAACGCCACCGGGATATTTCTTATAGATGCCTCTGAGTGATAAGCTTGCCATTTAGTGTGGACCTCCCTAATTAAAATGCTGCCGAGGATATTATCTTACAATACATATATCGGCTATGATTATATAATACCAAATTACGCACAGTAATTTCAAGTCTCTTATTACCCAAACTTACAAAAAGTTATTTATTTAGTTTGACGAAAATAAACTTTTTCGGAAAAATGTGTTGAAATCGTGCTACTATTTTGCATAAAGTTTCAGGGTTTCTTTGTGCAAAATTTCCCTGCACCCTCCGAGAGGCAGTGTGGGGTCAAGCTCTATGCCCCCTATCCTTGTGCGCCTGAGGAAGGTGACTTTGTTGCCCGCAGCCTCCATCATGCGCTTGACCTGGTGGAACTTTCCCTCGTGGAGGATAAGCCGCACCACATGGTCGTCATCGGTGAAGAAAAGCTGCGCAGGCATGCACTTTTCACCGCCGTCAATGGTCATTCCCGAGGCAAAAAGCTCCTTGTAGCTCTCTTCCGCAGGGCGTTCCAGAGTGACCTCGTATTCCTTTTCAACGTGGCTCCTGGGCGAGAGCATCTTGTGTGCAAGGGCGCCGTCGTCGGTTATGAAAACAAAGCCTTCGGTGTCCTTGTCCAGCCGTCCCGCAGGGAAAAGCCCCTTTCGGCGCAGCTCAGGGGGGATAAGCTCCAGCACGGTTTCGGAAAGCTCGTCTCTGGTGGCGCACACAACTCCCGCAGGCTTATTAAGCATAATGTACATATACTGCCTGTATAATATGGACTTTCCGCCGATAATTATTTCGTCCTTTTCGGGGTCAACGTGCATATCCGCCGAGGTAACGGACGCTCCGTTAACGGTTATTTTCCTGCGTTTTATAAGCTCCTTTGCATCGCTGCGGGATATGCCTGTCTGCTCGGCAGCAAATTTATCTATGCGCATCTGAACAGTCCTTCCTTATTATTTTCCGTTGTTATGGGATTATTCAACGTGTACATTCATTATCCCGTCGGTCATTTTCAGCTTGTTGATGGCGAAATCGAAAAGCTCCTCCGATTTTTTCACGATGACCGCATATTTCAGCTCCAGATGACCCTCGTCAGCCACGGATATCTCCGATGAAACTATGGCAAGGGAAAGCTTGCTGAACAGTGTCTCGGCTTCCTTTGCAGCCACGTCCGCACTGCTCACCATCAGGCATATCACACGGGTCTCGCTGTGCTTCATGACCGCCCTTTTTATGAACTGGAGGGCGAAGTATATGAGCAGCGTCGCAATAACAGCTGCCCCGTAGAAGCCCGTGCCGCAGGTAAGTCCCACGCAGGATACAGCCCACAGGCTTGCGGCAGTGGTAAGTCCCTTGACGCTGAAGCCCTCTTTGATTATAGTACCTGCGCCCAGGAAGCCTATGCCGCTGACCACCTGCGCACCAAGGCGTGTGGGGTCAACGTTCATCACGCCCATGTATTTTCGGCACACATATTCCGACGTGATAGTCATAAGGGCAGCGCCGATGCAGACAAGCACATGGGTGCGTATGCCCGCAGGACGGTTGATGTGCTCACGCTCGTTGCCTATGAAGCTGCCCAGCAGGGTCGCCACGCCAAGCCTGAGAATGGTCTTGACCATAAAAGCGGCATCAGCCGACGGTATAAGCATATCGAGATAGTTTTCAAACATGGGCATGCCTCCTTTTTGAGCCTTAATAAGAGATTTTTCACTATATTTATTGTATCATATAATGAGAAAAAATGCAAATGGCAGAGGAAAAATGCAAAAAATCTAAAAAAGTGCTTGACAAGTACAAAAGTCTGTGCTATAATATAAAAGCTGACTGATTAAACAGGTCAGAAAATATGCGAGAGTGCTGGAATAGGCAGACAGGCACGTTTGAGGTGCGTGTGTCTTTGACGTGTGGGTTCAAGTCCCATCTCTCGCACCAGATAATGATAATCCGAACCCGGTTCCAATCGGGGACGGCTTCGGATTTTTAGTATATCTTGAGTGCTAAAGCAAAAGCGGCGGTATCGCGAGTGATACCGCCGCTTTTGTCATACGCTCCTTTCCTTTTCTGTTTCCTTTGCCCTCTGCGCTTTCCATTCTTCAAATTCTTTCTGCCCCTCCGGGCTTTCAAAGAATTTTTGGATTTCGGGAAGTAAGCACCGGGCAAGGGCTTCTATTTCATGCTGGGGGATATTTGTATCCGGTTGCTTTTTTGCCATATATCGCCTTTCTCTGTATTCAGTTGTCAAGGTACAATACCGCTGTGCGGCGTGAAATGTTTTCTGCCATCAATCACCGTTCCCTTGTGTGCCGCTGTTGGTGTTTCAGTTCTGCCAGTACCTCCGGTGGGATACGGTCAACCAGCCGCTGAATGTCGTGCAGCTCGCTTTCCAGCTTTGCCCGTTCCATCGTATCTTTCATCTTGCCTTTTTCGCTGGCTTTGGCTCTGGCTTCCAACTGTTCATTCTCTGCCAAAAGGTCGTTTATCGTGACCTTGTATTTTTTGAGCTGACCGGAGAAGTTCTCCATCTGCGGAAACCACTTTTTCAGCAGGGAGAGGGCTTCCTCTTTCTTTTTTCCGGCGTTGAACGGGGTAATACCGTCCAGCGTGGCTTCAATAGCCCTTGCCTGTTTAGAGAGATTGACCGCCTGCTTGAACAGACGGGTTGGGATATGCTTCCTGCCTGTCTTGCTGGCACTTTCCCCACGCTCCAAGTCGGGATATTTCTCTACCATATAGGCGTGAAAATCGTCCTGCCATTTTGTGAGGTTGGCTCTATTCCCTATAATCTCCTTTGCACACAGGCGGTTGTCCTCTGTCAGCGGGACAAAGACCAAATGCAGGTGGGGCGTTTTCTCGTCCATGTGTACCACCGCCGACACGATATTTTCTTTCCCTACCCGCCCGATTAAGAAATCAGCCGCCCTCTGGAAAAATTCCTGTATCTCCTTTGGGGACTTCTTTTTAAAAAATTCCGGGCTGGCGGTAATCAGCGTATCCACAAACCGGGTGCTGTCCCTGCGGGTGCGGCAGCCTGCCTGTTCAATGCGGTTTTGAATGAAGTGGTAGTACCTGCCCTCCGGCTTGACGATGTGGAAATTGTACTTGCTCCGGCTGGTGTCAATGTCGGGATTGCTGGCGTACTGTTCCTTTTGCCGTTCGTGATGGGCTTCCAGCGGTCTTGCCGGATTGCCCTTGTGTTTTTCAAATCGCAAAATTGCGTGTTGTGCCATGAAACTCCTTTCCCCGTTCCGTTCCTTTCCGGGACTTTTTCACAGGAAAATCCCGCAGAAAATATCTCGGATAGGAAGGGAATGGATAGAATATAAATCAATATTTTTATCTTTGTATTTCTATATACCGTCCGTTTTTCGTACTTCAAGAGGATTGATTATCGTACTCTATGAGTACGGTTTTCAGTCCTCCGGCGTTCCATAACCGGATTTCTTGAAGTCGGTGTTTGGAACAGCTTCGTAGGATTTTGGGTAAATGCGGTTGGGTTTTCCACAGCCCTGTTTCTGGATTTCTACCAGTCCGGCATATTGCAGCTCCCGCAGGGTATTGACCGCTTTCTGCCGCCCACAGCGGAGCAGCTCCACTACCTCATTGATGGGATAGTAGAGGTAAATCCGCCCGTATTCATCTGCCCAGCCGTTTTTCCGAGACAGGTCTGTCCGGCGCAGGATAAAGGCATACAATACCTTTGCTTCGTTGGACAGTGGCGTGAATGTGGGGGCTTCAAAAAGGAAATTGGGAAGCCGGGTAAAGCTGACCGCCTTTTCCGGCTGATGGATATAAATGGCTTTTGTCATATCGTGTTTTGTGGACGGTTAGAAGCCCGTTTTCTGGGGCAGACGGTAGTTTCTATTGCCTGCCCCTGTTCTGTGCTTGCAAAGCCTTGTAAATCAAGGACTTTTCAGCCCCTAACTGTCCACAGTAGACCTCCTTTTCCGTTCACTTTCTGTTTTCTGCCGCCTGTGAACTCTGGCGGCGCAGTCGGGACAGTATTTCGCTCGGTTGGACTTTGGGACGAACACTCTGCCGCAGACCACACAGCGTTTTAGCTCCTTATCCCGGAAAATCTCCGCTTCCAGCGTCCCGATTTGCGGCAAGACCGACCAGCGGAACCACTTACAGCAGACCGAGAAAGAAATGGTCTGGGGGCAGGTGTGGGTGTCCCCATTGTCAAGGAGCATACAGTTCCCGTCCTCATAACAGCAGCACTCCCGGCGGATCAGGGCGTTTGCCTGTTTCCTCTGTGCCGGTGTCATGCGGTAAAGGGAACCGGCCTGCCTGCGTTCCAGCGGCGGCAAGTCTTTATAGGGGTTCTCTCTCATGTGTTCCCTCCTTTTTTCCTTTGCCGTTATTCCCGAAAAGGCTTCCTGCCCCATTCCTGCGGCGTGTTCCAACATTGGCACGCTCCCCGGACTTCGGGACAAAATGTCCCGAAGTGGCTCGTTGCGGTGCTTACCCTGCCGAGGTATTCCTTTTCGGATGGTCATTCTGTTTTCAAGGTGCGGCTCATCGATGAACTAAGATAAGTCTACACCTAAAAGACCGCCCGCCCCGTATATCCATAAAGTCGGAAATCAGCTCGGAAAACTCTCTATTTCCACTCTCTCGGAATTGTGGTATACTGAAAACGAAATGATAAGTCAGAAGTTAGGGGGCAAATATGATAGAGACAAAGAATATTTCAGAGATGCTAACTTCTTTGATTGAAACGTATGATTTTAACAAAAATACTCTTTCAAAATATTTAGAGATAACCGAGAAAGAAATCGAAAAAGTAGCAAGCGGGGACGTTGAATGTTTGCCAAAAGAGCCTGAATTTCGACATAAGATACTCAGCAAGATAGGTTTTTTGTATTTTGGAGCGATTGAAGATAAGGATATGAAATTAAGCGGATTTTTGAAAGTGCTTATTTCCTATCACAACATATCCAAAATGACGATAGCAAAAATGGCTTGTGTCGAAGAAAAAGACATTGACAAACTCCTGTCTAATCCGCCCCGGAAAGTTGAAATCGAAGCAAAGTACAAAATTGCTGTTACTGTTATGGAATTGCGATTTTTCTTGAAAAATTGTGAACCGCCAGTATAGTCAATCTTTATTTAGACGAGGAGGGAGAGCATGGAACTATCCATACAAGAACGATTGAAAGACCTGCGTGTGGAGCGTGGGCTGACGCTGGAACAGCTTGAAGAACAGGTAAATCTCTCCAAGTCTGCACTGGGGAGTTATGAAGCAAAGGACTTCAAGGACATCAGCCACTATGCTATTATCAAGCTGGCGAAGTTTTACGGTGTGACCGCCGATTATCTGCTGGGGCTGTCCCAAACAAGAAATCACCCAAACGCTGATCTTGCAGACCTGCGTTTGAGTGATGATATGATTGAACTGTTGAAAAGCGGGCGGGTGGATAATTCTCTCTTGTGTGAGCTGGCGGCGCATCCGGATTTCCCCCGGCTCATAGCTGACCTTGAAATCTATGTGAACGGTGTGGCGGTGAAGCAGGTACAAACCGTAAACGCCATAGTGAACACTATGAGCGCAACCATTATGAAGCAGTACAATCCCGGCTTGACCGACCCGCAGTTAAGACAGCTTATCGCCGCCCATATTGATGATGACAGTTTTTGCCGCTATGTAATACAGCAGGACATAAACAAGATAGCTCTTGACCTGCGGGAAACACATAAGGACGATTTTTTCAGTGTACCAGAGGATAACCCATTGGAAGATTTTTTGCAGACCGCCGAGGAAACCGCCAAAGAGGGCAGCGACCCGGAGCAAGCGTCGCTGGCGTTTATCTGTAAGCGGCTCAAATTGAATTTGAAGAAGCTGTCCGAGGAAGAAAAGAAGTGGATGAAAAAGATTGCACAGAAATCGGACTTGCTGAAAAATCCAAACCCACAGCGGGGGAAGAAATAAAATGAGGAGGTTTTATGATGAAACGAATATGGGCATTGTTACTGGGTGTGGTATTAAGTGTTTCATTGACTGCTTGTGCAGAAAATAATTTAGACCAAATGTATATTGAGGAAGCACAGTTGACAGAAGAAGAAAAAAATATTGCCGAACTATTGGGATTAAATCAAGAATATCGTCTGTATGATTTTTCCTTAGATGATACGGTGAAAAGTATGCAAATAAACACCTATGAATTGATTGATGGAGAATGGCACATAGTCGCAGGAGGTGGTGGACAAGCATTCGAGGATGCAGAAGGACGGCTTGCTCTCGGCTTTGATAATCTCGCAGACGGTTTGAGGATTGCTATACAAAGCGAACATAACAATGGTTCAACATCATACTTCAAAGAAAGCGAAAATGATATTACTGGTATGGGCTATGCTACTTCTGTTTTGAGTGATAAACAGGAAATTGTTTATGACCAAGAAATTCCGTTAGTGATACAGATAATAACTTCTAAAAATGAAGTACATTCCTATGTAGTTGATTATTTTTTTCAACCAGAGGAATACGAAAAGTATGATTACGAATATGTATATGCTATTACTGTCCTTTTCAGCCAAAAACCAGTAAGCGAATTAGCAAACTAACTACAAGGTTATGAGATACAAATAGCAAAGCCAGCCGAGCCAGTCAACGGTCAAGATGAACGGCGCATTTCATGTGCCGCCGTTGACAGTCCCGCCCGTCTTTGCTGATGGGCAATCAAGGCGGGAAAGCCCTAAAATGGCTTCCCGCCCATTTCAATTTTGAGAGAAAAATCTGTCTGCTTTTTGTGAGTGTGTCCACAGGTTCGGGACATTTTGTCCCGAAGTCCGGCGTGGGACGAGGGAGGGGCTTTCATATACGCCCTGTCTGCTGATGAAACCAACCCTGTGTTTGCGGCTCCACGACACGCAATCACAGCCCTGCTTTCCTGCTGCTTCAAATGCCCTTGCCCTTCCGGTTGGCAACCTCATTTTCGCAGCAACGCCGACAGAGCGTATAACACACTACACTTTGCAAGCAAAGTCGTGTGCCAAAGGGATACCCTTTGGAAACCCTATTTTGTCGGAGCGTGTAGCCACACTTCCTCCAAAATGCAAAATAAGCGGTTGCAATCTGCTGCAAAACCACAGCCGGATTGACCGCTTATTTTGTTGTACCCCTCCCCGTTTTCTTTATCCGCTTTACGAGTATATTTCTCAAAATATGCTCAATACGGGTTGAAATAAAACCTTAAAAATGATATACTACACATAGAGGAAACAAGGAGGTTACAGCCCATGAAAGAATTAGGAGAACGCCTGCGGAGATTGCGGGAAAGTGTGAAGCTGTCGCAGGTAAAGATGGCGGAACTTTTGGGAGTGAAGCAGTCCAGTATCAATCGCTATGAGCAGGGGCAGTCGGCTCCCTCTTTGGAAACGCTTGTAAGGTATGCGGATTATTTTGATGTATCATTGGATTACCTGCTTGCCCGGACAGACAATCCGCAAGGCAAGCTATATGAACACCGTCCGAAGATTGCACCGGGAAGTGAGGAAATGAAACAGTTTATTGAAATGTGTTTTGATCCGCAATCTCCGTTAAATGAAAAATTAAAACAGACGCTTCTTGAAATGATGGAGGTGGAGAGAAAATGAAAGGTGTGATTTATGCCCGCTATTCTTCCGATAACCAACGAGAAGAAAGTATCGAGGGACAGTTGCGGGAATGTAAGGAGTATGCAGAGCGCAACGATATTACAATTTTAGGAACTTATATTGACAGGGCATTGTCAGCAAAAACAGATAACCGCCCCGAATTTCAGCACATGATTAAGGAAAGCGCAAAAGGCTTATTTGATGTTGTCCTTGTGTGGAAATTAGACCGCTTTGCCCGGAACCGTTACGACAGCGCACGATATAAAAATCTTTTGAAAAAGAACGGTGTAAAAGTCATTTCCGCAAGGGAAAATATCTCCGAGGGCAGCGAGGGAATTATTCTGGAAGCTATGTTGGAGGGGTATGCAGAATACTATTCTGCGGAGCTTTCTGAAAAGGTTATCCGGGGACTGACCGACAATGCCCTGAAATGCAAATACAACGGCGGTACTGTTCCAATGGGCTATTACATTGATGAACAGCAGTATTATCAAATCGACCCTAAGACCGCCCCGGTGGTGCTGGAAATGTTCACGAAATATAGTGAGGGTGCAACCATGCAGGAGCTTGTTAATCTATTGAACAGTCGGGGTATGCGTTCCATTCGTGGCGGGAAAATCACGCTGAATATTATGAACCACCTTTTGAAAAACCGCCGCTATATGGGCGAGTACAGTTATCGTGATGTAGTCAAGGAGAACGGTATTCCAGCGATTGTCCCGAAAGAATTATTTGAACGGGTACAGGAACGGCTGGCGAAGAACAAAAAGGCTCCCGCTCGTCACAAAGCCGAGGACGATTACCTTTTGACAACGAAGCTGTACTGTGGGAAATGCGGCTCCTTTATGGTGGGAGAAAGCGGCACAAGCCATACAATGAAAGTACACCGTTATTATCGTTGTGTAAATACCAAGAAAAAGAAGCTCTGCGACAAGAAAGCGGTCAAGAAAGACTGGATTGAAGATTTAGTTGTCAACTATACCATGAAAGCCATTATGAATGATGAAGTTATGGAGCGGCTGATTGATACGCTGATGGAGTTGCAGAAGAAAGAAAGCACCGACCTGCCCCTTTTGAAAAAGCAGCTTGCAGAAACGGAAAAAGGTATTAACAATATGCTCAACGCCATTCAAGCAGGGATTTTTACCCCGTCTACCAAGCAAAGACTAGACGAGTTGGAGGAAACAAAAAGCCAACTTGAAGTCAGCATTTTGCAGGAGGAAATGCACAAGCCTTTACTTACAAGAGAACAAATAGCATTTTTCATTTACCGTTTCCGCAAATTTGATGTGACAAAGCGGGAACAGCGGCAAAGACTGATTGACAGTTTTGTAAATGCGGTGTATCTTTATGAGGACAAGATAATCCTTACTTTCAACTATAAGGACGGTTCTAAGACCATCACACTGGCGGAGGTTGAGGGTTCGGATTTATCCGTACTCGGTGCACCAAACACCGTTCAGATTCTGAGCGGTGTTTTTTTGTGCTTACAAGGCAAAAGCGGTTCGGATATCCGAGCCGCTTTTTCGTTTGTATGATGCCGTCGAACGGCTTCAATGCGCCGTTTGACGGAGGTATGCAGATTATGCCCGAGGGGCTTTTTATCAAATAAAAATGAGATGCAGAGGACAGTGTCCCACCGATATTCGGGGCTGTCCGTTCCCGAATGCGGCTGTAAGAATGGGACTTTTTAGGTAAGTCAAAAAGAGGTTCGGAGATATACAAAAGAGGTTAGATGAAAGGTAAACGCCTGCATCTCATTACTAAAATTATATCACGGCGTTTATAGATTGTCAAGTGATTTTATAATTTGCAAATATCATTTCTAAAAAAAGTTCTCTGCATTTTGGTACAAAATCGGGCAAAAACACGCACTTTTTGAATGCAGGTCTCATTTTGTCAATTAGATGTGTTAATGCGCAAAAGTGTAATAAGCATAGAGAAAGTTTTAATTTTTTTTGTAAAGTCTATTGCAATTTCGGCAAAATTATGTTATACTTCAAGTGTGTGATGTGTGTAATTTCAGAATATTTTATGGCATTTATTTTGAAAGGAGAAATATTTTTGAAAAAGCAGGATTTTAAAAGACAGCTTGCTGCGATAATGGCACTGGCTGTCACATTTTCATCTGTCCCCCCTGTATGGGCGGACGAGATCTCTTTCATTACAGATGATGACATAACCCTTAACTCTATAAGCACTATCGGCATGGAGACCAATGCTTACGATCTGCTCAGTGATCCTGTCAGCGACTGCCCCTTTATTATCACAGGCTCTGCTGATTCTGCTGTGCCTCTTGAGCATTACTATGCTCTGGGCAGTGAAGCAGTTGGCAGCCAGAAGCTGGTGTTCTATGTTAACTCCAACGGTGCTGAGGACTTTGAAATAACAAGCGTGACCTACAATGAATCCGATGCCACCAGCAAGCTTTATGGTCTTATAAAGCTGGAAGAGGTAAACGGTGTGAGCAAGTACGCTTATGACGTTGACTGCTGGGGCACTGCTGTGATAACCGTAAATGCAACTGTAGGCGACGTTGCGTATTCACAGAGCTTTACTTTTACTTCCGCAGCAGCGTATCTGATACCCAAAATATATACGAACAGCATATCTATACCTTTCGGCACTACAGCTGATAACATCGGCACTGTTATCGACGAAAACGAACTTGTACAGGTAGGCTTTAACAGCAAGTATCAGAGCGATATTACCGTTGGCTCTGAAATAGTACGGGGCGTAAGAGACTATTATTATACCCCTGTGCACGGCGAGGATTACACCATTGATGCCAAGATATCCGACGCTGACCCTTATTCCGTTGATGTCAGTATAGTGCCTACAGAAGAAGGCGCTCTCTCCTACTGCTTTGATACAGAAAATACTTCTGCAACAATCCCATTTGATGTGGAATCCCCCATATTCAAGGACGCTCCCGAGGAGCTGGTAGTCCCCGTTTTCAAGAGGGACACCGAATCTCTTTACAAGAGAGCCAACGAAAGAGCAGGCAGCGCAGCCATACTCAGCAACAAATTCGGCATTTACAACGGTGACACCTACATAACAAGCAGCAGGGCACACACCCTGAACAGATATGACAAAACCTACAGTGAGATCCTTGCCACAAGGGATTATGTTCACGCATATGGCATCAAGGGGTATTATCCCGAGGCCGCAAACTGGATATTCCCCAAGGGCTACAACGACACTAACCCGACCGCCTCGACCTATGACCCCTCTGTTGAAAATTACGGCTTCATGATGAACCTGCCCATCAGATATGATGTGAAGAAGATAATCCTGAAGCCCCTGCTTGACGGCAAATTCACTGCGGACAACCCCATTGACACATCTAACGGGGAAAGCCTGTCCGAGGCGATAAAGAGCGCTCTCACCTTTACCACCGAAAACATGGACTACAGCAATATGCCCACAGAGCTTCTTTACGGCAACACAAGCTACAAAAAGACCAATGTTGAAGAGCCTGAGGGCGAGACAGTTTATGCTCCCGCAAGCGACGATTTCGACATCATTGCGGGCGATATGACATACGATGAGAAGACAGGCTTACAAAAGGTAACCGTTACATTTGTTCTCACCGAAAAGGGCGAAGAGGCTTACGAGCTTTCCGCTTCCGACAATGCAGGCATTTCCGCAACTGTATATGTAAAGGCAGCTATGGAAAGCTACAGCTTCAGTAAGGAAAGCGTTTCCGTATCCGAAAATGCAAGCGAAAAGCTTGATCTGAGCCGGTATCTTGAAGTTTCTCCCACAGGCACTGACGCATCTTCCGTAAAGTATTACTCCGATACCCCCGAAATAGCAACTGTTGATGAAAGCACAGGCGCTGTTACTCCCGTGGCTCCCGGAAGCGCTAAGATATATGCCCGGGGAATTATCGGCGGCGAGCAGGGTCCCAAGGCTTACATCACTGTTAATGTCCTGGACGAGATAACAATTTCCTTCCCCAATGCAGAAAAAATTAATAGTGCTTATTATCTTTATGTTACAGAGTATGAAAGAACAGACAGTGATGAAACTGATCAGGACTTTAAATACTATAATAACATTGTCAAAAATAATGCAGTTGTAACAGGCAATGCAAAGGAATATGACTTTACGGATTATTATCTTGATACAAGAGGATTCTCTTTAGGCGCACTTTTCTCCGGCAATAGTATGCTTTTCTCTTTTAGCCCGATAGAAAACTCGACCTGCCTCAGCAGTGATTCTGTAAAAAGGCTGAGAGTTTATGCCAAGCGTGATGCCCACCCCGTGCTTGACACTCTTACTGTTCCCAAGGATCCTGAGAAAGCAAATGAGTATATAAAGGACTATTTCGATAACCTTAGCTTTACTACCTACACAGGCGAAGCTATAGATGTTGATTACACCGTAAAATCCTTGACCTTAAACAATGACAGCACAGCTACAGCCGTTATCGAGGTGGCTGACAGCCAGAAGGACGAAATATGTATCGCAAGAACTGAGGACTACAACAAGCCTCTTTCCACCACTGAGATAACAGTTCCCGTTGAGTATGTTGAAAAGCAGACGATCTCCGCTCACTGGAACGGCGGCAAGCTCAAATTAAATTTAAACACCTTCAACCGTGACGGCATGATGGCAGCTATAGAAGAGAAAATGGCTGATGACGCAGTTTCCTTTACCGATGGAAGCGGCAAGAAAATAGCGATACCTTTCTGCGGCAAAGACGGCGACAGCGGATATTATATCATCACAACGGGTGCAGGTGATTCTATGCTGCTGACACTTGGCTTCAAGGGAAAATATGCTGACTTTTATGACCTTGACGAGGGCGATGTTGCCGGCACGGTATATACAGGCCAAAACTTCAATGTGCTGGTAGATTTCAATGTTTATATCGTCCCTTCTTTCTTAGATACTGACATCAAGGTAAATATCAGCAAAACTTCCACAGATGCGGAAAAGATAGCGGCTGTTAAGGAAGCTGTAGAGGCTGTCGATATCCGTGACATAACCACCGGTGAGATCATTGACAAATATACATATAAACTCAACTTCGGCGATAATGACATTGACATCTTTAACAGAACCGCAGATTCAACCTTTAATGTTACCGACAACAGATTTGTTATCGGCAACAGAGAAGCAAAGACATTACATCTGGGCACACAGAATTTCACCTTTATAGATACAGACGACGGCACTGAATACACCGTTTCCGACAAGGAGCTGAAGCTTGCAGATGGTGCTTCGACCGAAGCTGTTATCAAGGTAAATCCTGATGATGACACAGACAAAAGACTTGGGCTTGCCAAAAACTATGCCTTACGCTGCATTGATACAGAGCCGGGTACTTCAGTAGAAGTCAAGGTCGTTAGTTCCGACGCCAATGGGTCAACGATCGCTGTTTCTTTGATGACAAACGGAAATGAGGTTCTGTCATCAGAAAAAACAACAAGCATAGAGTTCAACATTACATACCGGGAAAGAAAGGTTGTTGATCTTAATCTCGAACCAACAGACGTTACCGACAATGTGGTTTATGTAATGCCCGATGACGACCTTAACGCAAGAGTTGCTCTTGGTACAGAGCGTATGAAGGAAATGTTCACCGTAACAGGTGCGGAAGAGCTTAGCGAGGACGATTATATCGTTAACATTCAGCCTTACGCCGCAGACGATGGACAGGCTATGTTCCTTATAACCATAAGCCTGACAAATGACGACTACTGCTTCAAATCAAAAGAACATACAGCTGAGTCAAAGACCATAATATTTACTGAAAAGAAGCCCGCAATGGTAAGCTTGATCTCAAAGGAGTCGGTTACGCCTGTATTCTCCACTGACATCAGCGACACAAACAAAGACCGTGAAGCTATTCTTAAGGAATATATTAAGAAAAACATAACGATTGCACCTGCTCCCGCTTCAGACAAAGAAATGTGCACTGACTATGATCTCGACGACATTGAATACACCACCGAGTACAGTGACAACGGTCTCCCTGCAAGCATGACGGCAAAGGTAGTGCTTCACCCCGATGATTATGCTGAGGATGGATACAATTATTCACTGACATTCACTCCGAAATGGAGAATCAAAGTAGATACGACCCTTGCCCTCCAGGCTGACGCAACGCTTACTCCCGAATTAAGGATCCCCGCAGCTGATCTGAGCGACAACATGGCTGTAACTGAAGCTTTAGTTAACTATATGAAAAACGCATTCAGCATTATCAACGGCTTTGAAGGCTGCAGTGTTAGGATTACGCCAACTGCCATGGATGGCGAGCAAGTACAGGGAGAGGTAAATCTGATACTTCCCGAAGACGGCAGCAATTACTACTACCTCACAAAGCCGGGCTGCATAGAAACACTTAGCTTCAATGCAAAGGTCATCGGCGTTTCAAGCGCTACACTTGCTCTCAAGGACGGCATGACACTTAGCCCCGTTATTGAGGTAAAGGAGACTGATGATGCTGATACACGCTTCCAAAAGGCTATGGAATACATCGACAATGCTTACACTGTTGAAAATGCCGACTGCGACTACTCAATAGGCATAGAACGCCGTGCAGAGATCGACAGCGGCTATGCAGAGCTTATCCTCCGGGTGCCTGATGGATATGAATTATCCGAGGACAGTGTCAATACTCTTATATTCAACGCAAAATACAAGGTAATATATGACTACGCTAAGCCCGAGATAACCAAGGTAACACCTGCCGCAAAAACTGTAGGCGTTAACTGGTCCGAGGTAAGAGGCGCTGAAAAGTACCGTGTATATTACTTCGCTGACGGCAAGTGGACACTTGCAGGCGAAAGAACCGAGACCGGTATGTATGTAAGAAACCTTACACCCGGCAAGAAATACGGCTTTGCCGTTAAGGCTCTGCTCAACGGTGAATGGACTGACGTAACCGCTTCCGACATCGTTTATGCAACCACTCTTGACGTTAAGCCCAGGATCATCGAGACATACGACGAAGAGGGCGTTATAGGCATCAACTGGACTGAGGTCTATGCTGCTGAAAAGTATCGTGTATATTACTATACTGACGGCAAGTGGGCACTTGCAGGCGAAAGAACTGAGGAGCATATGCTCGTAAAGGGTCTTACTAAGGGCAAGAAGTACGGCTTTGCCGTTAAGGCTCTGGTAAACGGCAAGTGGACAGACGTTACATCTTCCGACATTGTTTATGTGACTGTATCTAACATTAAACCTGTCATCACCAAGACATTCACTTCAGGAAAGGGAACCGTTGGTCTCAACTGGTCTGCTGTGAATGGTGCTGAAAAGTACCGTGTATATTACTTCGCTGACGGCAAGTGGACATATGCAGGCGAAAGAACCGAGCTTGGCATGTATGTAAGAAATCTTACATCAGGCAAGAAGTACGGCTTTGCTGTTAAGGCATATGTTGACGGTCAGTTCACTGACGTAACATCTTCCGACATTGTTTATGTGACTGCTGAGTAAATTGACTTATAACTTATAATAAAATGAGGGACTGCGGCATTGGCTGCAGTCCCTTTGTTTATTTATAAAAAAGCTCCTCCGCAGTTTGCAGAGGAGCTTTTGTTCAATAATAGCTGTTATAAGGGTCTGAGAATGGATTATACTCAAAGCCGATATTTGAGGCAGTCTCTTCGGGCGTTTCGGACGGCGTTGTTTCTGAGGGAACTTCTTCCGCAGTGTTTTCGGAAGTGCTGCTTTCGGTCGGGGTGCTGTCGTAAGAGCCGCTGTTGGTGAAGCTTCCGCTGCCCTCTCCGTAGCAGGAATAATCGCACCGTGCAAGGAAATCGGAAGCGCCCTGTACTATGGCGGAGGCAATGCCGTTCTGATGAGTGGGATTTGCCAGTGCCATTGCTTCGGTATAGTTTGTCACAAAGCCGCATTCGATGAGCACTGACGGAAAATCCTGCTGCTGGGTGACGAAGAAATAGTTGTAGTTCTCTCCCCTGTCAAGGCTGCCTGTTCCGTGGACGCTGCTGCCCAGATATGCTCCCACACGCTTTGAGATGCTGTCCGCCAGCGGCTGGGAGAATGGGGTGAAATAATATGCCTCTGCGCCCTTTGCGTCCTCTCCTGCGGAGTTGCAGTGGATAGCAAGGAAAAGGTCGGGGTTATACTGCCTTGCGTAGGAAGCTCGCTGGGCGGTAACATATGTTTCGCTCTCGGTCTTTAGTCTTATGACATTTGCACCAGCAGCTTTCAGCTTTTCCTCTACCAGCTTTGCGATGGCGAGGTTTGCTTCCTGCTCCTTGATGTGTCCCACGGCACCGGGGTCAAAGGTATCGGCTCCTGTGTAGCCATGGCCGGGATCTACCACGACAGTTGCGCCATCAAGGGAATTTCTGCAGCCGTTGAAGCGGAATGTAAGGTTATTGCTGTCATCGTAATATGATGTAACTCCGCCGAAAATTCCCGCCTGCCTGAAGCTCAGGGTAAGGGTAGTCTTGGTAAGCTCACCCGATTCGTATGTGCCCCACTTGCCGTAGGTGAAAACGGAGCTTTCAGGGAACGTGATATCGCTTGCGGAAACTGATGTGATATAGTCAAAGGTAATGGTAAGAGCGTCAGAATTAAATGAGGATATGTAGTAATTTCCGTTGCCGCCGCTTGTGCAGTTAAGGTTATTGAAGGACATGGCAAAAGGAATTTTTGTGTTGGTGTGGAGCTTCAGCACCGTGTCCGTGCCGTCCTTTGCGGCGCTTACCACGCTTACGGGATTTGAGCCTAAGGGCGAGTTATCCAGCACGTTCACGTCGCTCACCTTTATGCGCTTGCCCGAATTTGTGAGGTAATATTCCGTGCCTGAGTAGGTGACGGTCTTTACCTGATAATCCAATGTGCCCGCAGGGAGACGTGCCATATCGGGGGTGGGGTCGGTGCCGGTGGTCTTGCTGTCATACACCATGGTGTTGTCGTTTTTCACCTGCAAAAGATTGCCGCTGTAGTCGTTGAGTATTTCCGCAAGGGCGTTTACGATAATGTGGCAGCCTGTGCGGCTCTCGTTGAAGTCGCCTGTTTTGGTGTGGTATGTGCCGTAGAAGGTCACGTTTCCAAGGTCAATATCCTGGCCCTTTATGCCTGCGGGAGCAATATATGTGCCAACGTATTTTGTGTAGTTGGAGTTGGGGTCAAGCTCATCTGTCTGACCCTCCACTGGGCTGAGGGTGACGGATCTGCCGTTTATCTCCGCCGATACATCGGAGCCTTTGTAAGCAATTACGCTGAGATTTACTGCCGACTGCTCCTCAATACGCATCTCGCCGCCGCTGGGCTCTGCGCTTTTAAGGACGTTTACGGTTCTTGTTATTTTGTACGTGATAGTTTTGCCCTTGTTTTTGAATGTAAAAGTGTTGAGACCCACATCAAGATCCATATTGAAATAGAAGCGCCCTGCTTCGTTCAGCTCAATGGGCTTGCCCTGAAAATAGATGGTGAAGTTGGGGTCAAAGGAGCCTGCGAAAATAACGGTAGGCTCTTCCGTTTTGAAGGTCGTGGCAAGGGGGAGGGTCATTTCCAGCTCGTTGTTAAGACCCTCACGGTCTATCTGGTCATTGTAGTGCTTAACCAGCACCGAGGTGGATTCCTCAGTATTTGCGTCCAGCGCTGAAAGGGAGTTGAAAATGCTGCCGATGTAGGAGCTGTAGTCATCTGCCTTGATGACCTGCTTTACCAGCTCATCGGGAGAGCCCCAGCCTGTGCTGTCGGTGCATATTTTTTCGTTGATGTGGTCTATCATCATGGGAACGCCTGCGCTCTGCGCCTGCCTGTCCCACCAGCCTGCCACCTCTTCAAAGGGCATAGACTGACTGCTGAGGGAGCCGTCTGCCTTGACGATGATAAAATCCGCATAGCCGCTGTTTATGTAGCCCAGCGTATCGGCATAGCCGTCGGTAAGGGCTTCAAAGCTTACGGAGGTCTCGCTGCCCTCGTCGTTTGTAGTGTAGTTTGCCCAGACATCGTTTATGGAAATGCCTACGGGGACGGAGTTAGATGTGCGCCGCACTGCGTCCGATACCAGGCTGAACACATATGCGCCGTTATCCATAAGCCAGTTATCGTATCCGATGCCCGAACCGTTGGTCATATAGTCCGCAAAGCTGCTGCTGTCCTTGGAGGAATAATATCCGTCAAGGATAATGCCGTCCACGGGATATTTTACGGTGAACTCGTGTGCGGTCAGGGCAAGCCTGTCTATCCTTGCTTTTGCGGTCTCCTCCGTGATCCCCGAAAGCACTGTGCCGATATCAAAGGTGACATACACGAACATTCCACGCTCATTTGCCGCCTGTGCGCACAGCTCCGAGGGAGATGTGCTGCCGTTCATATCAGTGCTGAAATACACGTTTCCGTTATAGGAGGTATTTATTATCACCGTGTTAAGGCTCATATTTTCCGCACTGTCAAGGGCGGAGTTTATGCCTGAAAGGATATCTTCTTCCGACAGCATATCGCCGTTTTCATCATAAATGTCAAAATCCTTTTCGGGGGTGATATAAACGCCCCTTACCTCATCGGGAAACGAAAACATGGGGCTGTATTCGGGCTGACTGAAGCTGTCCAGCTCCTCATCACGCTGAACATCGGGAATAATTTCCTCATATTCTTCCGTAACGTTGCTTTCGGCATAAACCGACAAAAAATCCGCAGGTAGTGCCGTCACCGCCATAGCAATGGCGGCAAGCACCGATAATATTTTTCTCTTTTTCATTTTTATCATCTTGTTCTTTCTTTTTTTCTTTTGTTTTATTTCTTTAATACTAATTATCAGTATAAGTTTTCCAGCTCTTTATTCACATGAACCGAAACAGACTGTGCAGGCTCAAACAGCGAATCATAGCGGAAAAAGGCATAGCCTGCGCTGTATATTTCCGTAAGGTCACGCTGGCGGGAAAGGATATCGCTTGAATCCAGCCACTCGTTTTTGCCATGCCCCGCATAGGTATCCTCAGTGCCTGATTTGTACGCCGCAAGACCTATCACAAGGGAAATGTTATCCCCTGTGAGCTTTGCCCATGAATCCACAGTTTCCGCATAGGGCAGGGTGGAATTTTCAAAGCCGTAGTATATCTGGGGGCAGATGTAGTCGCAGTAGCCCGATGAGCCGCACCATGTATAGATGTCGGCGTAAAGGGTATCAAAGTCGCTGCTCATATTTCCTTGGGGCGAGATGCCGAAAACTGCCGTGGGATTTGCCCCGTGGACAGTAAGATACAGCTGTCTCACCATTTTTGTGACTGTCTCACGCCGCCAGTCGCTCAGGGCAAGGGCTGTGCCGCTTGCACTGTAAGCTTCCCTGTCGAAGCTCTCATCGGTGGTGGGATAGAAGTAGTCGTCTATCTGAATGCCGTCAACGTCATATCCCGTGAGAATCTCTCTTATTCCGTCGCAGATAAGGGAGATAGTATCGCTGTAAGCGGGGCTGAGATACCATCTGCCGCTGCTTTCAACAATGTATGTGCCCTTTTTGGAGCTGTCGTTATACCACTTGCCGATAACGCAGTCTGTACCCAGTCCTGACATCTGTGAGTCGGTCATGAGCCGCATTGGGTTTATCCATGCGTGAATGGAAAGCCCCCTGTCGTGGGCAAGCTTTACGGCGATTTTAAGCGGGTCATAGTCCCCTGTCAGGCGGTCGCCCTTGGGGAAAAGCGATGAATCATAATAAGCGTCGCCGTAGGCACGCACCTGAAAATAAACGGTATTGCAGCCCAGGGCGGCTATGTTGTCAAAACATTCGCCCAGCGAAGATGTAAAGGACGCTTCATCGGCGTTTTTCATTATCCTGTCGTATTCCAGATATGATATCCACACGGCTTTCTGCCTGTCAAAGTTCAGGGCATAATAGCTGTTCCGGGGATAATATGTGCCTGTGCTTTCGGGAGCGGCAGTGGTATTCTCGGAAGTAGCTGCTCCTGTGGTTGTTTCGGTCCGGGTAGTCTGCGATGCAGTCTCCGAAGCGGCGATTTCTTCCGTAAAGGCTGTCTCTTCCGATGTGATGACAGCTGTTTCGAAAGCTGCTATTTCGGAGATCGTTTCGGGAACTGTTGTTTCCGGAATTGTTGTTTCCGGAACGTTAGTTCTTGAAACAGCTGTTTCAAAAGTGCATTCGGCGGCTGTTACGGTGTTTTTGTATATTTCAGCCGTTGTTTCGAGAGAAACTATATTTTCCTGCGTCTGGGGAGTGGAAACCGATGTGGTTTCGGAGCTTGATGCTGTCGTCACGGCGGAGACAACATTATCCGTTTCAAAATAGCTGTCGGGCAGCTCGTCCGCAAGGGCGGAGCAGGAGCCTGCAAGCATGGCGCAGAGCAGTATATTTGCGATTTTTGCCGCTTTTATTATGTCGTGTCTTTCCATAGTTCCTCCATCTTCGGGGTATATACACATATAATTATAGCCTAATTATATGCGGCTTGTCAATGGCGCAGAACTTCTGTAATCAAAAAAAGTGCATAAAAATATCCGCACTTTTTCTGTGCGGATTGGCGGCTTATAATTTTTTGTGGGGAACCGGGATATGTGGTGCAGGTGAAAGGTAAATTTGTCCGTACCTGCGGCCACAGCGACCATATGGCTCTGCCCTCAGTGGACTTCCTAAACCCTTTACCTTGCTCTCATTTGTGCTGACTTTCTCATTTGTCGCTTAACCTCAAAAATAAAACGGACTTTCACTTCCCGAAAGTCCGTTTCTGTTATCAGTCTATTATTTCGCCCTCAACAGCCCAGTTATGCGTCTTTGTGACCCTTACCCTGTGCATCGTACCGATAAGCGACTCATCGCCATTTACCAGCGTGATGATGAACTCACCGCTCTTGCCGCTGATAAGCCCGTCCTTGTAAACGCTCTCAAAAAGCACCTCAAATTCTGCTCCCAGGAAACGCTTGTAATGCTCGTCGGATATCTCCCTCTGAGCTGCCAGAAGCTCCCTGAACCATTTTCCCTTGTCCTCCTCCGAGGTCTTGTCCTCCATAAGTGCCGCCTTTGTGCCGCTGCGCTTTGAGTAGATGAACGAGAAAATGTTGTCGTATTTTACCGCCCTGACTATTTTCATAGTCTCCTGAAAATCCTCATATGTCTCATTGGGAAATCCCACTATGATATCGGTGGTAATGGAAAGCCCGGGCATCTTTTTCCTTGCGCATTCCACTATTTCCATGTATTTTTCCGCCGTATATCTGCGGTTCATTTCTTTAAGTATCCTGTTGCTGCCCGACTGCAAAGGAAGATGTATGCTGCGGCATATCTTCCTGCTGTTTGCCATAACGTCAAAAAGCTCTTCCGTAGCGTCCTTGGGGTGCGGTGACATGAACCTTACCCTGAAATCCCCGTCCAGAGCGTCGATGCGCCTGAGCAGCTCGGGAAAGTTTATATCCTCCTCCAGATTTCTTCCGTAGGAGTTCACGTTCTGACCCAGCAGCATTATCTCACGGCAGCCGTCCGCCGCCAGTGCCCTGATCTCTTCAAGTATCTTTTCGGGCTTTCTGCTGCGCTCCCTGCCCCTTACGTAAGGCACGATGCAGTATGAGCAGAAGTTGTTGCAGCCGTACATTATTGATACGCCCGCCTTGTATTTTTCCGTTCTCACCGCAGGGATATCCTCGGGGCATTCCTCCGCACGTTCGGCAGTGTCAACGGCAAATTTTCTTTCCGTCAGCACCTCATACATGAGCCTTGGCAGCTCCTTTGAAGCAAATGTGCCGAACACCATATCCACATGGCGGTATGACCTTTTTATCTTCTCGGCGGTTGCGGGCTCCTGAGCCATGCAGCCGCACAGTCCGATAATCATATCGGGCTTTTTTTCTTTCAGATGCTTCAGCTCGCCCACGTTTCCGTAAACCTTCAGCTCCGCATTCTCACGCACAGCGCAGGTGTTGAGTATGATAACGTCCGCCTGCTCCATGTCATATGTAACGCCGCAGCCCATCCGGCAGAGCATACCCGTTATCTTTTCGCCGTCGCTCACATTCTGCTGGCAGCCGTAGCTGTGTACGCAGCAAAGAGGGGGAGTCTCACGTCGGCTGAAAATTTCCTTTACCAGCTCTGTGTAGTTAAGTTCCATAAAAAGCGCCTTTCATCAGTAAATGTATATCTTCTTGTATCCCAGCGCCTCAAGAGCCTTGATACACTCGGTAAATTCATCGGGGGTCATGGAGTTCTTTTCGATCATAGGATATGTAGCAATGTCGCCGCAGCGTGCGTTGATGCCGCCGTAAATTGCGGAAGTCTTTTCATATATTCCCATGCCCTCCAGCACCGTCTCGGTGTCGCCGTTGGTCATGGTACGGCAGATGTTGTATTCGGAGTAATCCACCATGATAGTGCAGCCGTCCAGCTCCTCGGGGTGGAAAAGCTCGCTGTAGCCCCTGATGATCGAGTTTGCGGTTATCCTGAGCATTACCTGCGCCCCTGCCTCATTGCCTGCCTCGGTCATATATTTTGCAAGGCTTGTGAGGGCAAGATATCTGTCGCCGTAGGGAGCAGCCTGCTCGCCCAGCAGCTCGATATCGGAGGAACGGAACTCGGGGAAGATAAAGTCATCTGCGATTATCTCCTTGAAGCCTGCGTTGGCAAGCTCAGTAACAATGTCCTTCATATATTCCTTTGTGGTGTCCTCAAAGGGGGAGAGCCATGGCTTGCCGCCCTTGTCGGGGGAAGCGTCCAGCCATGCGTCATCATCGAGAGTGTGGTATGAGCCGTCACGGTAATCACCGTAGCGGTTGTTGTCGTTGAGCACGGACACCAGTGCAACGGGTCTCATTCCGTGGGAATATGCAGCCGAAGCGATGTCCTTTGCGGTAAGTGTGGAGTGGATAATATCCTCCTCATAGTCCGTAAGGGCAAGGGGAGCAGTGGTTGCGTAGTTGAATGCGCCGCCCTCTTCCTTCATGGGGAAGATAACTGCGCTGTAGCCCTCCACGGAAAGATTGCCCAAAGCAGCCTCCAGCGACTGCATATCCGCCATATCGGAGGCGGAGAGCATATATGCGTTGCCGTCCTCTTTTATGTCAAGGTCAGCGGGGATATTTACAGCTGTTGTTTCGGGAGTGCCGATGTTCACGGGCTTTGTGCCGTCGGCAGGAAGAGTTACCGCCGCATCTTCCTGCGACTGTGAAATATCTGTCACCTCTGTGGAAGCTGTGCTTTCGGTAATGGCAGTTTCGGCAGGCTGTGCGGTGCTTTCGGCGGCGATTTCGCCGGCGTTTTCGCCGGCGAAATCGCCAGTACCGTCGTCGGCAACCTCGCTTTCAGCAGGAGCATTTTCCGAAGCCGCCTGAGTGTCGGTGTTTTCGGGAGTCCAAGGCTCTGTCTCAGTCTGAACGGAGCGGTTGGCAAGATATCTGCTTATGGGGCCTGCTGCGCTGTAGCCCACAAATACCAGCACCGCCAGAGCCGCCACACCCGAGATTATCTTTATGGCGTTGTCGTTTCTTTTCTTTATCCTGTAACGTCTCTTGGGACGGAAAATTCTTTTGCTTTTTCTCATTTCTATCGTTTCCTTTCGCTGAGAATCTTTGTTCTTTATATTTACATATATGACGGAATGTGACCCAGAATGCCGTAAAGCGCCATGGCGATAATGCCTGTGAATATCATTACCGCAGGATAGCCTCTGAACACCGAGGGCACGTCCTTTGAATAAAGCTGACCGTAAACGCCCGACAGCATATATGCCGCCGCCGCAAAGCCCGCACCCGAGCATAGCCCGAACAGCAGATATTCATACAAAGCGGTGCAGCTGTTCATGCTCAGGAATATTGTACCCATAATCACGCTGTTAAACGCCGATATATGGACATATTTTTTTATTCTGCCGAATCTTCCCTTGAAGAAAATAAACGCCAGCAAAAGCGTTATCAGATATATCAGACCGATGGTAAGCACATATGTCAGCGGCACAAAGGGCTTTTGGATATCCGCCGCCCTGTGGGAAAGGAGCCATGCCGCCCATGATGCGGTCAGCGTGAAGTAAAGCACGCCAAGGCAGATGCCCGGGAGATTTCTCTTGTTTTTTGCCGCCATTATCATTGTGCTTACGCCCAGCGCCCTTGCAAAAACAAAATTTTCCGCCAGCAGCGCCGTAATAACAGATATTATCAGCCCACCGAAAAAATTATGGCTGTCCACTTCACTCACTCCTTTTCAAAAAATATCATTTCTTTGAGCACAGCCTTATGAGCGCACCCATAAGCCCTATCATTATAAATCCGCCGCAGGGAGCGCCTATCAGGGGATTTACGTGGGTTATGCCGTAAAGAGCGCCGTTTATGCCGCCCGTTGAGAACAGCTCACGCACAGCGCCCATAAAAATTATTGCAATATCAAGCCCTATTATGTGGGATATCACGTCAGCCATCATCTGCGATCTGCTCATTCTGAAAAATCTCAGCTCCGAAGCGGATACCACAAACTGGCTCGTGGCTATCATGGGCAGGAACATTCCCAGCTTTGCAGCGTCTGCGGGCAGCCTGCCGTCAAAATAAATGTAAAAGGGAATATACACAGCTGCGGCGGCAGCGGTATATAATATTATACGCAGCGCATATGGTATTCTGCGGGGGAGCAGCGACGAGAAAAAAAGCGCCGTGAATGTCACCGCCGAGAAAAACGCCGCATATGTGAGCGCCCCCGAAAGGGTGCTGCCCGCAAATACCGCAGGCGCTATGGCAAGTCCGGATGCAAATACGGGGTTGTGGGTGGTTATCCCCTGCATAAAGGACCATTTTTTCTTATTGTCCGTGGTCATCAGAATTATCTCCGATCATGGCGATGGTCTCGCCTATATCATTGGCAGCACTTGCTTCATTGTGTGCTCTTCCGAAAATGCTGTTGAGCCTCCTCCTGCGCCTGCTTCTGCCCTTGGGGGCGGCAGTGAGCCGTGCCAGAGGTGCGGATAATACGGAAGCATACACCACAGGATTTTCAAGCGACGATATCTCGGAAACCAGAATTATCATCACCGCCGAAGCAAAGCCGAACATTATCCTCTGCCCCGTGGTCCGGGGAACGAGTGAATAATCGCAGCAAAGCGCCATAATGCCGAACACCAGCATTCCGCCCGAAAGAGCGGTCTTGAGACCGTAAACGCCGTCAGTTATAAGGCTCCACAGCAATACCGTTCCCAGAGCCGTCACAAACACCGCCGAGGATATTGCCTTGCGTGATATGAGCACCAGCGCACAGACCAGCACCAGCACCGTAAAGGTGCAGCCCATAGGCCCCGTAAAGTTGCCGATGAGCAGCTCAAAGTCCGAGTAGTTTGAAGAAGATGCCACCATGGCGGACTTTGTAAAGGAGCTTGTCAGCGTTTCGGGAACAATGTTTAAAAGCGAAAGGGAGCTGAACGGCTTGGGATATGACAGCACCGCCGACGGATAGGAAAGCTCCGCAAAAATATATCCCGCAGCAGCACAGTTGAATATCTCATGCCCGTGGCCGCCAAAGGGGTGCTTTGCAATGCAGACGGCAAACACCGCCGCACCTGCCGCCACCGTATATGGCACGGAGGCAGGAAGCATTGCCGAAAGTGTAAGCCCCGTTATGGCAGCGGAAATATCATGGATATGCAGGGGCTTGCGTCTGAATATCAGGCAGACTATATCTGCCGCCAGACAGGTGCCCACCGCAGTAAGCGCCACCAGCAGGGCACGGACGCCGTAATAATATACCGCCATAAGGTTCAGGACGATAAGTACCGTCAGCATATATGCCATTGCACCGAAATCGGCAGGTCTGCCGTCAAGAGCAGCGCCGTCGTTTCTCACAAATGTGGTGAGCATCTGCTGATTTTTGTTTTTCATGGGTAAACCGCCTTTTAAAGCTTTTATTGGGAGACTGCTATGCGTATTGAACACATCGGAAAAAGCACAGTTAAAGTTACCGTCAGCGGCAGCGAGCTTGAGCGGCTGGGACTGCGGTACGAGGATCTTGGGGAAAATATCCTTTCCGACATTTTTCTCTCGGAAATGATAGAAAAAGCCTGCCCCGAGCTTAAAAACCGCACTCCTCCCGAGGGGGAGCTGAGCATAGAAGTCTTTCCCGCAAAGGACACAGGCTGCGTTTTCTACATCTCGCCGAAAAAACGGCGCAGCAGCGAAAATATCAGAGCAATAATCACCGCAGGAGGGATAAAGGAGCTTTTCGGCATCTGCCGAAGTCTTACCCGAATGGGCGTGATGTCGGAAAATTCCCTGCTCACAGGGGAAAAACACTGCCTGCGGCTCGTGGCAGATATCCCCAAAAGCGCAGCACTGCCCGAGGGCAGCGTCACCCTCGCCGACGATATCTCACTTGCCTGCATAAAAGAGCACGGCAGAGTTATCATTCCCCATAATGCCCTGAACACTCTTCTCAGCCTGAATTTTAACGCATAGAAGCCGCAGCGGCAGCCATATCATCAGCCTTGAAAAGATATGAGCCTGCCACCAGAATATCAGCCCCCGCCTCACGAACCGAAGCGGAGGTCTTGTCGTTTATGCCGCCGTCCACCTGAATGTGAGCGGAAAGGGAATGGCTGTCCAGATATGCTTTAAGCTCACGGATCTTGTCAAGGGACTCATAAATAAAGCCCTGACCGCCGAAGCCGGGATCAACAGTCATAATGAGTATCATGTCCGCACTTTCCGCATAGGGAAGCACATCGCTTACGGGAGTAGCGGGCTTTATGGCAATGCCAGCCTTTTTGCCCTTAGCCTTGATGGCACTGATAACAGCGGCAGGATCGGGAGCCGCCTCCAGATGGAAGCTTATCATGTCCGCACCGTTGTCCGCAAAGGCATCAATATATCTGATAGGGTCAGTTATCATAAGATGAACGTCAATGAACATTTTTGTGTGCTTTCTTACAGATGCCAGCACGGGAATGCCGTAGCTGATGTTATTTACGAAAACGCCGTCCATAACGTCGAAATGGATATGATCGCAGCCGCATTTTTCTGCTCTGTCAAGCTCTTCGCCCAGACGGCACAGATCGGCGCTGAGAATGGAAGCCGAAACTATAGTATTCACTTTATATTCCTCCGAAATTCTGCGTAATTGCCGTCACATAAGACAGCTATACATATTAAGTATAAACCACAATTTCCCCGCCGTCAATAGCATAAGGGGTGGATTTTTCTTTTCGGCATTTCGACCATCATCTAAGAAATTATACACTTTTCACTTGTGGATTTTTTCAAAAGGTCAGCTGCAGGCAAGTTGCCATAATTTTTATAATGCCACTAATATAGTATATAATATTACCTTATAATTTATTTTCTTACCAAAATTTATGAGATTTTTAATGCAATTATATTGACATTTTTAAAATAATATAGTATGATTTACTTGTGAGATCAGAACTCAGCACAATGTACGACATCTAATACCAACCATAACAAGGAGAATGAAATATGCAGTACGAAGTAAAGAACGCTCCCCTTCCCGTGCTTATTTGTAAGCTTGACCCCAACGAGTCCATCGAGTGCCAGAAGGGCGCTATGTCCTGGATGACCCCCACCATGCAGATGCAGACAGGTCTCGGCAGCGGCGCAGGCGGACTTCTGGGCGCACTCGGCAAGATGGCTAAGAGCGCTGTAACAGGCGAGTCCATTTTCAGAAATACATACATAGCTAAGGGCGGCGCAGGCGAGATCGCATTCGCTTCCAGCTTCCCCGGCGACATCATCTGCTTTGACACATCAGCAAACCCCATCGTTGCACAGAAGTCCTCTTACCTTGCAAACACCATGGGCGTTAATATGGAGATCTTCTTCCAGAAGAAGCTGGGTGCAGGCTTCTTCGGCGGCGAGGGCTTCATTATGCAGAAGTTCAGCGGCAACGGCGTTGTATTCCTTGAGATCGACGGAAGCGTGTGCGAATACACACTGGCAGCAGATCAGTCCATGCTTATCGACACAGGCTACCTTGCAGCTATGGAAGCAACCTGCTCCATAGATATCGAGACTGTTAAGGGAATCGGAAATGTTCTTATGGGCGGCGAAGGTCTCTTCAACACAAAGGTAACAGGCCCCGGCAAGATCTGGCTCCAGACTATGCCCGCAAATGTTCTTGCTGACACAATCAAGCCCTTTATTCCCACAGGTTCCAACTGATAACCTGCAAGCAAAAAGCCGATGTTTTCACATCGGCTTTTTTATTTGCTCAGAATATGCTCAAACGCTTTTGCTGTTCTTATGTCAGGCTCATTGAAATGACCGCCCTCGTTCCATTCAAGGACGATATCCATGCTGCCCGAAAGCAGCTCATACATTTTTCTGATATTATACCCTACCGACGCCATGACTTGGTTTTTAGTCTTTTCCTCTTTTTTGCCAAGGCTGAGATATATCTTCTCAGCATGAGGATGAACCTGTGAAATAAAATCTATCCAGTTCGGGAACCACACCGAGGGGGAAGCTGCGGCGGCTCCGTAAAAAATATCACACTTATATACTGCCCAGAGGGAAAACAGCGCCGCAAGGGAATATCCGCCAATGACTATTTTTACGGTATCATCAAGGCGGTATTTTTCTTTCAGCTTTGGTATCAGCTCGGTCGTAACAAAGGAAAGAGTGTCCTCTGCCTTTCCGCCGAAGGCTTCATTCCCCCACACGGGTTTTGCCTGCCACGGGGAAAGCTCATCGTTCCAGTTATCAATTATAAATGCGGCAAAAATACATCTGCCGCATTTTTTTATATGTTCGTATTCAGTGCCGAACGACTTCATCTCAAAATCACCCATGGGCTGTATCAGCAGAAAATACGCATTTTCCTCCCCACGGACTGCGACAGTCCTGCGGCAAAGCTCAAAAGTTTCGTTTATCAATATCCGTCAGTGCCTTCCAGTGAATCATCATGCTCTATCCAGCTCTGGACGTTGATGGTGGTGTATTTGTCGTGGGTGTTGCGGATTATAACGGTGGAAATGCCTGCGTTGATTATCATTCGCTTGCACATGGCGCATGGCTCAACATCGCCGTAAAGCTCACCTGTTTTTGCGTCGTGACAGGCAAGGTAAATGGTAGCATCAATGGTGTCGCTTCTGGCGGCGGAAATGATGGCGTTTGCCTCGGCATGAACGCTTCTGCACAGTTCATAGCGCTGACCCTTGGGGATATTCAGCTTTTCACGGGTGCAGTAGCCCAGATCGCAGCAGTTCAGGCGGCCTCTGGGAGCGCCCACATAGCCTGTGGAAACTATCTCGTCATTTTTTACGATTATAGCGCCGAAATTCCTGCGCAGGCAGGTGCCTCTTTCAAGAACGGTCTCGGCGATATCAAGGTAGTAGTTTATCTTGTCTCTTCTGGGTATCGGGTTCAGGTCCATAAAAATGCTCCTTTACTCAAATATTTTCACAAGCTCGAAAACGCTTGCGGCGGAAGCGGCGGGAGGTGAGGTCAGCTCGCCGAAGCCGTATGCTGCGTGGATAAAGGGTATCCCTGCGGCGGAAGCGGCATCAAAATCCCCTTGGGTATCGCCCACATAAACGGCGCTTGTGCAATGATTTTTCTGCATAATGAGCTTCAAAGTCTCGCTCTTGGGCTTATGGGTATCGCCCCAGCAGAGATAATCGGTGAAATACCGCTCAAGAGAATAATATTCAAAAAACGCCTCGATATACCCGTTCTGGCAGTTGCTGACGATAAAAAGCCTGTGGTTTTTCGAAAGTGCGGAAAGAGTCTCCTCCAGCTGAGGATAAAGCTCGCCGCCGTTTGCGGCAAGATAGTTTTTCTCGTTTTCCCCGCATTTTTCAAGTATGTCTATACGCCTGGTCTCGGTAAGCTCGGGGAAAAGCTTTGCCGCTATTTCCACCATGGTCATACCCATTACGCTGCGCAGGTCGCTGCCTGTTATTGTCTTGTTTCTGAGCAAGGGATCGCCGCTGGATCTTATTGTCTCCGACCATGAAGCGGCCACATTTTCGGAGCTGTCCCACAAGGTTCCGTCCATATCAAAAATTATGCTTTCGGCGTTCATTTTCTGCTCCCCCGATCTGTTTTACTTTAATATTCAGTATAGCACAGACATTTGATTTTTGCAAGATTTTTTGATAAATTCAAACGGGCTTTTCACGCAGAAATTCTTTCATTTCCCCTCTTGACAAAATCTATTGCCTGTGTTATAATTCAACCATATTGTTAAATGCGGTGACGGAAAAAAAGCAGAGCATTTCCGCTTTTTCAGAGAGCCTTCGGTCGGTGGGAGAAGGCAGCGGCGCTTTGAAGATACATTCCCGAGCAGATGCGGCGAACAGAGTAGCCGTGTACGAAGTGAGGCACGTTACAGTCTCCCCGAGGTCATACATCGTATGGCGAACTGAGGTGGTACAGCGCTTTCTTATAAAAGAAACACGCCCTCTTGAAGCTTAGGCTTTGAGAGGGCTTTTTTGTTGGGGTGACATAATGAAATGCAGCTTTGATTCAACAGGCACGCTTGAAAATCTGCTTGGCTCAGCTATACTTATTGTAGCTTTGTCCGTAAGCTTACTTATAAGCTCTATCGGGTATTATTACAAATTTTCAACGCTCATGGCAGTTTCGGCAATTATTTTTACTGTCTCTGCTGCGGCTGCTTTTGTTTTGTATATCATCAAAGGCGGAATGATATATGCCAAAAGCGATAAGCTTATTATCACCCACAGCCTTGCCTCCCGGAAGATACTCGTTTCAAGAATAAGCTATGAGGATATCGAATATGCCGATCATAATGTGACACAGAAGCGCAGCAGGCTGGGCTTTTACTGCTATGTATTTGAGCTTATTATACATATGAAAAGCAGAAAAAAAATAAAGCTTTGCGTTGACCTCAATATTCCCGAAGACAAGCCCATGTGCGACCCCGACGGCTACAAGCGGTTTATAAACGATCAGCCTATTATGAAGCTTTGCAGATATATAAACGAAAAATCAAGATAAAAATCAACTTGAAAGGCGGTGGTATCAGTGAGGCGGTTCGTTACCGTCTCATACAGAAGCCGATAAAAATGTCAATTCAAACAAATATATAAATGGAGGAAAATAAAATGACTTTATACGAAGAACTCACCAGAAGAGGACTTATCGCTCAGGTAACTGATGAAAAAGAGATAAGCGAGATGATAAACAACGGAAAGGCTACCTTCTACATCGGCTTCGACCCCACTGCCGACAGCCTTCACGTTGGTCACTTCATGGCTCTGTGCCTTATGAAGAGACTCCAGATGGCAGGCAATAAGCCCATCGTGCTTATCGGCGGCGGCACAGGTATGATCGGTGACCCCTCCGGCAAGTCCGACATGAGAAAGATGATGACCCAGGAAACAGTTCAGCACAACTGCGACTGCTTCAAGAAGCAGATGAGCCGCTTCATCGACTTCTCCGAGGGCAAGGCTATCATGGTAAACAACGCTGACTGGCTCATGAACCTGAACTACATCGAGCTGCTCCGTGAAGTCGGCGCCTGCTTCTCGGTAAACAAGATGCTCACATTCGAGTGCTACAAGCAGAGAATGGAAAGAGGTCTTACATTCTTAGAGTTCAACTACATGATAATGCAGTCCTACGACTTCTATATGCTGTTCCAGAAGTACGGCTGCAATATGCAGTTCGGCGGCGATGACCAGTGGGCAAATATGCTGGGCGGCACAGAGCTTATCAGAAAGAAGCTTGCTAAGGACGCTCACGCAATGACTATCACCCTGCTCACCAACTCCGAGGGCAAGAAGATGGGCAAGACCGAAAAGGGCGCTGTATGGCTCGACCCCGAAAAGACCTCTCCCTACGACTTCTTCCAGTACTGGAGAAACGTTGGCGACAACGATGTTATCAAGTGCCTGAAGCTCCTCACATTCCTGCCCATTGAGCAGATAGAGGAAATGGAGCGCACCATGACAGGCGCAGAACTCAACAAGGCAAAGGAGCTACTTGCATACGAGCTTACCTCCCTTATCCACGGCAAGGAAGAGGCTGACAAGTGCCTTGAAGCAGCAAAGAAGCTTTTCGGCGGCGCAGGAAACACCGATGATATGCCCACCACCGAGATCCCCGCAGCAGAGCTGGAGGGCGGCATAAACATTCTTGACCTGCTGGTAAAGACAGCTCTCTGCCCCTCCAAGAGCGAGGCAAGGAGACTTGTACAGCAGGGCGGCGTATCCGTTGATGATGTAAAGGTAACAGACCCCAACGCAGCTGTTGAGATAGCAGAGAGCGTTATCATCAAGAAGGGCAAGAAGGTTTACCACAAGGTAGCAAGAGCATAAGAGAAGATAAAGGCAGTGTCAATTTTTTTAGAGGAAAATAAACAAATGACAAGCCTTGTCCCCTGCCATCACGCTTGACAATCCTATTCTTTAGCGTTATAATTATTGCATAGATCACCCACAGAAAGAAGCGGGAATACGGGAAAACTCGATACCAACAAAAAGATCAAAAGAGATTCCCTCCTTGATACGGCTTTCAGGCTGTTTATGAGTCAGGGTATAAGCAAGACATCTATCTCTGACATCGTTGACCAGGCAGGCGTTGCAAAAGGCACATTTTATCTTTATTTCAAGGACAAGTATGATATACACAACAAGCTCATATGCCACAAGTCTGCCCAGCTGCTGAAAAATGCGCTTTCCCGACTGATGACTGCAAATATCTCCGACTTTGAGGACAGCATCGTTTTCATTGCGGACAGTATCCTGAACCAGCTTTCGGAAAATCCCAATCTGCTTAAATTCATCTCAAAAAATCTGAGCTGGGGTTCTCTCCGTTCCGCTGTGACCCAGCCCGAAGACGATGATGACGCTTTGACGGATATTTATGACAGGCTGAAAATCCGGGCGCAGGGATACAATGAGCCTGAGATAATGTTCTTTATGATAACGAATGTTATCAGCTCATCGTGCTACAGCGCCGTTCTTTACAGCGAGCCTGCGGACATTTCGGTGCTGAAGCCCCATATTCTGGGCTGCGTAAGGGATATTATGATATCCCACAGGAAGGACAAAACAACGTGATACTTTTTATCGCCGTTATATGCTGAGCCGTTAAACATTACAAAGAAAAAAGCAGCACTTCCATTTTTCGGAAGTGCTGCTTTTTTTATGTTCTGTTTGTATCAGAGCGATGACACCTGACGGACTGAATTCCCGGGAACTGTCTTTTTAACAATATCTGCGCCCAAAGCTCTGAGCTTCTGCTCGATATCCTCATAGCCACGCTCAATGTGATAGATATCATCTATCTCGGTAACTCCGCTGGCTGCAAGACCTGCTATAACAAGGGCTGCGCCTGCTCTCAGGTCGGGAGCGGTAACGGGTGCACCCATAAGCTTGCCCACGCCCTCGATAACTGCCACACGGCCCTCAACGGAAATATCTGCGCCCATTCTCCTGAGTTCGTCCACGTATCTGAAACGGTTGTTGAATATCTCATCGGTAACGATGCTGGTACCCTCCGCCAGACAAAGAAGTGTGGATATCTGGGGCTGCATATCTGTGGGGAAACCGGGGTGAGGCATAGTCTTTACGCTGGTCTTTACCAGAGGGCCGTCAACGGAGATCCTAACGCTGTCGTCATATTCCTCAACGTTAACGCCTATCTTTGCAAGCTTTGCGGTGATAGATTCAAGGTGCTTGGGGATAACATTCTTTACAAGCACATTTCCTCTTGTTGCGGCAGCTGCCACCATATATGTTCCTGCCTCGATCTGGTCGGGGATAATTGCGTAGGTAGTGCCCTTGAGAGTTTTAACTCCTCTTATCTTGATAACATCTGTTCCTGCGCCCATGATATCTGCGCCCATGGAATTGAGGAAGTTTGCAAGGTCAACGATATGAGGCTCCTTAGCTGCATTTTCGATAACTGTAAGACCTGTTGCCTTAACAGCTGCCAGCATTGCGTTGATGGTAGCGCCTACGGTTATCTTATCGAAATAGATCTGAGAACCGATGAGCTTATCGGCACAGATATCTATCATGCCGTTATCGAGAGTGCAGGTAGCACCCAGTGATGTAAATGCCTTTAGATGCTGGTCAATGGGACGGTCGCCGAGATAGCAGCCGCCGGGCATTGAAACACGCGCTCTTCCGAACTTGCCCAGCAGTGTTCCCAGGAAATAATAGGAAGCTCTCATAAGGCGTGCCAGCTCATAGGGAACAACAGGGTCCTTGATGCCTGTTGCGTCGATGCGGTAAACGCTCTTGTCTATGCGCTGAACGTCAGCTCCCATTTCATAAAGGATACGCAGAGAAATGGAAACGTCGCTTATGTTCGGTATATTTTCAAGTATGCAGGGACCGTCCGCAAGGATAACGGCAGGGATTATGGCAACTACGGCGTTTTTTGCTCCGCTTATAGTGACCTCGCCCTCAAGACGGCGGCCGCCCTTTATAATAAATTTTTCCAAAACACAACTCTCCTGTAAAACTGCGGATAATGTCCGCAGAAAAAGTGCGGCTGTCCTGACATTATTGCAACAGACAAAACCGCCTTTGATTTTTTGTATTAACTATTATATCACAAACGAAACCAAATTAAAAGTATTTTCAACTGAACATTTTGACGGAAATTACGGCTGACACAAAGAATTTAATGTCAATATCAACAAAATTTAACTATTGTGGTATCAGGCGCAAAGATAAATTCCAACAGGCTGTTACTTTTCTGTAATTTCTGAACATTGCTGTAACCAATGTGTAACCTTTGGAATAAAAGGCGGTTTTACATCATATAATTTGTGAATCCAAATCGTCGGAACGGGTAATTATGCGCCGCAGTTTTTGGGCGCAGTGATAAAAAATATACGCATATGCTCGGAAAGCAGCAGAAATTTTTACAGCGCACCAAATGCGCATATCTGCCATGGAGGAATATATTTTGACAAGCGGTGCTGAATTTTATTTTAAAGGGACAAGGATACGCATTACTTTCGGATTTTTTGCGGTATGGTCGGTGCTGATAATGCAGTCCCCCGTTTCAAAAGCAGGCGAGCTGGCTTTGCTTTCCTGCCTGCTCCACGAAGGCGGGCATATAACAGCCATGGCGGTCATGGGGATAAAGCCACGGAGCCTTACATTTTACAGCGGCGGCATAGGCATGAAAAGCGGAGCGATATTGTCCCCTGCCCGTGAGATATTCATATTGTCGGCGGGGTGTCTGGTAAATCTGCTTCTGGCGCTGGCAGGGACGCTTACGGGCAGCAGGATATTAACGGGGATAAATCTGGCGCTGATGCTTTTTAACCTGCTCCCTCTGCCAAGCCTTGACGGGGGGCGTATCCTGCGCACGGTCGTGGAAGCAATATCCCCTGCCGCTGACATCTCGGGGGTGCAGAACGCTTTTGGCATTGTTATGGGGATCGCAGCGGCGGTGTTTTTCTTTGTCTCAGGGAGCATAAGCTTCACGCTGCCTCTTACGCTGGGGCTGATAGTTCTGGAGGGGCTGGCGGACAGGAGATAGCGTAATATCGGCGTCCTGACGGCTTAATACAGGTATCTGTAGGCAAAATCCCGATTTTGAGACGCACAAAAAGTTATGAAATTTGTACAAAATCACCTTTGAAGCAAATCGCAAAATATGATATAATTAACATATAAAATAAAGAAAGGATGTTTTATATGAAACGTATCATAATACTAATCTTTAATCGTTCTATAGACAAAGCCGACAGATGAAATAAGACCGGTCTGGGAAAGCGACTGCAGGCGGGCTTGTCGCCCGGCAATGCTCCATGCACAAAATAATAAATAGTACAAAAGCGGAACTGCATAGCAAAACAGTTCCGCTTTTACTTTTATATGTTATTTTGCAGCCGGTTTAGAAAACACTTCTCCGTCAAAAAGTCTGCCTGAGAACGGGCTGAGCTTTACGAAAAATTCTCCGTCTGCGGGCTTTATCTTCACGCTGCGCTTGACCTCGGTCTTGCCGCTGTAGATGTTGCTGTCGGAATTGATAAGCTCTTTAAGATCTGTAAGTCCGTCTGTGGGAATGGTTATGGTCTGCTCCCTGTCGGAGAAATTCAGCAGGCAGATTGTCGTTTCATTCTCCGCACAGCGCTTATATGCAAATACCGAGCGCTCCGACTCATCGGGAAGTATCCACTTGAAGCAGTCGGGGTTATATTCGCCGTTATAAAGGGAGGGACGTGTGGTGTAGAGCTTTTCAAGGTCGGTCATATATCTGAGGAATGAATCGTGGAGAGGATATTTGAGTATATCCCAGTCCTGCTCTCTTGTTTCGTCCCACTCTCTGAACTGGGCAAACTCGCCGCCCATGAAGTTCAGCTTTTTGCCCGGGTGGGAATACATATACATATAAAATGCCCTTGCCTGAGGGAATTTCACATCATAATCGCCCCACATCTTCTGAATGACGGTCGCCTTGCCGTGAACGTTTTCATCGTGGGAGATCGGCAGCAGATAAAGCTCATTGTAGAAATACTGCATGGAAAAGGTTATCTTGCCATGGTGATATTTTCTCTCTGCAGGTGGGGTGCGGAAGTAATCGAGAGTGTCGTTCATCCAGCCCAGATCCCACTTGTAGTCAAAGCCAAGGCCATCATACTCAACGGGAGCTGTTACCTTGGGGAATGCGGTGGAATCCTCCGCAATAAGCATTGCGGTGGGGTGGAGGGCATGAAGCCCTGAGTTCATCTTTTTAAGGAAATCGACGGTGCATTTGTTAACGCCGCGCTCGGGATCGCCCTGCCAGTATATGGCACGGCTTATTGCGTCCATACGCAGACCGTCGAAATGATATTTTTCAAGCCAGTAGTTGGCGGCGGACTGCAAAAAGCAGCAGACCTCACGCCTTGAATGGATAAAGTTGCAGGTTCCCCACTCGCTGATGGTAACATCGCTGTCGGGGTATTCATAAAGGCAGGTGCCATCGTATTTTGCAAGGGCATAGCCGTCCATGGCAAAATGCACGGGAACGAAATCCATGATAACGCCGATATCGTTCTTGTGGCACTTGTCGATGAGCTTCATAAGCTGGGCGGGAGTGCCGTAGCGTGATGTGGGGGCAAAAAAGCCTGTATTCTGGTATCCCCATGAGCAGTCGGCAGGGTGCTCGCTGAGGGGCATGAACTCGATATGTGTATAATGGTGCTTCTTGACGTATTTTATAAGCTTGTCCGCAATGTCGGAATAGGAATACCAGCCGTTTTCATTATCGGGGTCGGTATGCCATGAGCCGAGATGCACCTCATAGATATTGAGAGGCTCATTATAGTTCTTGCTGCGCTTTTCCAGCCACTCACTGTCGGTGAATTTGTACTCGTCAAGGTCGGTTATAATGGACGCAAAATTGGGGCGAAGCTCCATTGCAAAGCCGTAGGGGTCGCAGTGCTCCACTCTGCCCAGTGAAGAATAGATGACATACTTATACATCTGACCCTTTTTTGCCTTGGCGGAAAAATACGACCAGACATGACCGTCCTTTATCATATTTTCCTCCTGCCAGTCGTTCCACTCGCCGATTATGGTTATCCTCTCAGCTGAGGGTGCAAAGGTGCGGAAAACAGTGCCGTCGGGGTTGGGGTGAGCGCCGAAAAACTCGTAAGCATCAAAAACATTGCCCATGTAAAACTCGTGCATATCCATATATATCATTCCTTTTTATTAAGATCAAGGGAAATCTGCCTTGCGGCAGGCATTTACAAACTCCTCCATGGAGCGGATAAAATTTTCTGCACTTTCGCTGCCCATTGCGTTTATTATAGCGGAAAGCCTGCTGCGGAGCAGTTCTCTGCCGTTTTCAACATAACCCGAACCTGCATAAGTGGGACTTACCATTATCCTGCGGCGGTCGTTCTCATCGGTGCGGCGGCTGATAAAGCCTTTTTTCTCCAGGGAACGGAGAATGCCTGCCACACGCCCGCCTGTCATATCAAGGGCGGAAACAATATCGCCTGTGGCGATCTCTCCGCCGCCTGCGGTGTAATGGATATAGGACAGCACCTTCATTTCGCCCTGCATGAAGTTTTCCAGCCCCAAGGGAATTTTCATATAATAGTACTGTCGGAGCACTTCTATCAGCTCGTCGGAAAGACCTGCGTCTGCCTTGTCCATATAGCACCTCCCGCAAGATATTTAACAGTGTTAACTAATTTGAGTATAGCATTATTTTCACCGCTTGTCAATAGGGATCAAGCGCCGCCATTTGGCGGTCAAAATGCAAAATTATCATTGCTTTTGAGAGCATATTGTGATATAATAAAAATATATATTGCCGCATGACGGCGCACATGAAAGGAATGCTCGCAATGAATATACTGATAAAGAATATAAAAATGCTCATAAACGGCGGCACTCCCAAGGGGGATATCTGTATTTCGGGGAACAAGATCCTTTCCGCAGGAGTAATTCCCGAGGGGTTTGCGGCTGACAAGGTTATAGACGGCTCGGACAAGCTGGCGATACCCGGTCTTATCAACTGCCACACCCACACCTATATGTCGCTTTTCCGCAATCTGGCGGACGACCTTTCCTTTGAGGACTGGCTTTTCGGCGCAATAATGCCCCGTGAGGATGCCCTTTCCACCGAAGACGCTTACTGGGGCGCTATGCTCTCCTGCGCCGAGATGATAAAGACGGGAACCACCTGCTTTATGGATATGCACATGTTCCCCTCCATGACCGCCTCCGCTGCGGACAAGCTGGGCATGAGGGCTGTTATGACAAGAGGTCTGACAGGCTCCGACAGGAACGACAAGGACGGCATCAGGCGCTACAATGAGCACATGGACGAGCGTGAGCACTTCAAGGACAATGACCGCATAACCTTCAAGCTTGGCCCCCACGCTATCTACACCTGCGGCGAGGATTATCTCAGGTGGCTTATCGAAAAGGCTCACGAGACCGAACAGGAGTTCCACATTCATCTTTCCGAGACCACTGCCGAGGTACAGAACTGCTACAAGGAACGCAGCAAGTCCCCTGTGGAATATCTGAACGACATCGGATTTTTTGACGTAAAGACCTGCGCCGCTCACTGCGTTCACGTTTCCGACAGCGACATGGATATTCTGGCGGAAAATCACGTAAGCGTTATCCACAACCCCAAGAGCAATCTCAAGCTTGCAAACGGCACCGCTCCCGTTCCGAGAATGATGGAAAAGGGCATAAACGTCTGCATGGGAACGGACAGCCAGGCATCTAACAACGACCTGAACCTGTTCTCCGACATGAACTTTGCGGCTCTGCTCCACAAGGGCGCAACGGGCTGCCCCACCGTATGCACCGCAAAAGAGGTGCTGGACTTTGCGACTGTAAACGGCGCAAAGGCTCTGGGCATACCCGACATCGGTTCGATAGAAGCAGGCAAAAAGGCTGATATTGCCATTCTTGACCTTGACCGTCCCCAGTTCTGCCCCCGCAACGACCTGTCCTCCGCTCTTGTATATTCCGCAAACGGCAGTGAGGTCGATACTGTTATCATTGACGGTGAGGTCGTTCTTGAACACGGCAGGCTCACAAAATTTGACGAGGAAGAGATATATGCTCACGCAAAGGCTGTTGCAGAGAAATTCTGAGTAGAGCTGCAACCGATGACGTTTTGGCGTGTTTGGTTTGTGCATATAAATCGGAATTTATAGGAGGTGAATCTTCATGAAATGTCCATATTGTGGTGATGAAATGATAAGAGGATACCTAATGAGTTCACGAGACATTACTTTTACAGTTGATAATCTGACAAAAGTTTTTCGTATTAAAAAATCGGACGATCTGGAATTGAGTAAAGGTTCAGCAGGAATCTCTCATTGTGAAGCTTATCGTTGTAGTAGTTGTAAGAAGATTTTGATTGATTATGCAAATAGATAAATCGGGAGTTGACAAAGGAGTTGAGCTGATATGAAAAAGAAAATCATCATATTGCTGTCTGTTGTGATAATTCTTTTGATAGGCATTGTTGTATGGTTTAATATTCCACTCGACTTGATGGACTTAGACCCTAATGAGGTCATGGAAATAGTTGTTTTCAATGGCAATAGCGGAAAAGCAACACATATTATCGACAAAGAGCAGATTCAGCATATTGTCGAAAATTTGAATGGCGTCGAAGTAAAGCGGTCAAAACCATCTTTGGGATATATGGGATATAGTTTCAAAGTTACTATTTATTTGTCTGATGGCAACGAGGCAGGCGATTGGAATAATTTTATTATCAATTCAGATGATACAATTAGAAAAGATCCATTTTTCTATTCTGTTACAAAGGGAAATATTGATTACAGCTATATTGAAGGTATCGTAGAATAACAAAAATTCTAATTTAGCGGGGTGCTGAGCTATAAAATGCCGGAGGTGAAATATGCTTACATTCGGAAGTGAAAACAGCGAAATAAACAAGCACAGTCGGCTTGCTCCTTTTGTGCTTTCAATAAAAGATGACCCTGACAACAGGCTGAGCATTGTAATAGCCCTGCCAAAGAACTGTCCCGCAGCAGATGATATTTCCGACCCACGGCTGAAAGATATCCTTTCGCACAGCACTCGGGTAATTGAGGACACAGAGCAGCTTTATGAAATAGCTTTCGGGTCATATGTCATTTACCAATGCAGGAATGAAAGCTACACATCATATGACCCGACGGAAGTGATGAAAGGCAAATACCTTGTCATATTTGAACGCTCTCATTTTCTTGACTATTACGAAAGCGTTATTTTCGACAAGGATACTGACAATGAAAAGGTCTGCCGAAAGCATTACGGCATCTATGGTGAAAATCACATCATTGATGTTATCTCCAACGAGCCGCCAACTATCAGAAAGATAAACACTTAATAAATAAACCGACAGCAGATATGCTAACGGTATTTACTAAAAATAATAATCAGAAAGGAATATAAAAATATGTCAAACACAAGCGAGATAAGAGATCCCGAGCTTTGGGAAAGCGGAGCAAGAAAAATTCAGTGGGTAAAGCAGAATATGCCCCTGCTGAGAGGTATTGAAAAGGAATTTTCCGAGACCAAGCCCTTTGCAGGTCTTAAAATAGCCCTCTCCGTTCATCTGGAGGCAAAGACAGCATACCTTTGCAAGGTGTTGGCAGCAGGCGGTGCGGATATGTATGTTACAGGCTCCAACCCTCTCTCCACTCAGGACGATGTGGCTGCGGCTCTGGTACATGACGGTCTCAAGGTATTTGCATGGTACAATGCCACCGAAGAGGAATATCACCGCCACATCACAAGGGTAATTGAAGTAGGCCCCAACATCATCATCGACGACGGCGGCGACCTTGTTCACCTTATCCACACCGAATACAAGGAGCTTATCCCCAACGTTATCGGCGGCTGCGAGGAGACCACCACAGGCATTATCCGCCTTATCGCCATGAACAGGGCAAAGGAGCTCAAATTCCCCATGGTGCTTGTAAACAACGCTGACTGCAAGCATCTTTTCGATAACCGCTACGGTACAGGTCAGTCTGTATGGGACGGCATCAACCGCACTACCAACCTTATCGTTGCCGGCAAGAACGTTGTTGTTGCAGGCTACGGCTGGTGCGGCAAGGGCGTTGCCATGCGTGCAAAGGGTCTGGGCGCTTCCGTTATCGTCACCGAGATAGACCCCATAAAGGCAATGGAGGCTGTTATGGACGGCTTCAAGGTAATGAAGATGGAAGAGGCCGCAAAGGTGGGCGATTTCTTTGTTACCGTAACAGGCTGCGACGGCGTTATCACCGAAAAGAGCTTTATGAACATGAAGGACGGAGCTATCTGCTGCAATGCAGGTCATTTTGACTGCGAGGTAGATGTGGCATGGCTCAGGGACAACTGCGAGACCTCATGGCTTGCCCGCAACAACATCATGGGCTACAAGCTGAAAAACGGCAGAAGCGTTTACATCATCGCCGAGGGCCGTCTTGTTAACCTTGCGGCAGGCGACGGTCACCCTGCGGAGATAATGGATATGTCCTTTGCGGTTCAGGCAATGAGCGCACTTTATCTGGTAAAGAACAAGGGCAGATTCGATGACATGGTAATCGACGTTCCCCGTGAGGTGGATATGGAGATCGCTCACAGAAAGCTCTCCGCATGGGGCATTGAGATAGACAAGCTCACAGCCGAACAGGAAGCATATCTGAACAAGGGACTTTGATATCAGAGGTAATATATGAAAAAGATCATCATAGCTGCCGTTCTCGCCGCTGCCATGGCTCTCACAGGCTGCGGCGGCGAAATAACGGAAAAGGCAAACGGTGCGCTGGAGAGCGCTCAGAATGCGGCAGGAGACGCTATAGAGTCAAAGGCTGCAGATTATGTTGACGGTGCGGTGGGCAATATGGAAGTTCCCGATATAGGTGGAGAAACAGAACTTCCCGCTGCGGGCGATATCAACGGATAAGCGTGCTTTATGATACAAAGCCGAAAGGAAAAAAGATGAACGAACCAAATGTAAAAAAGGACAAGGAGCTTTGCCCCGTATATAAAAAATGCAGCGGCTGCCAGCTTATGAACATGACCTACGAGGAGCAGCTCCGCTTCAAGCAGATAAAGGTAGAAAGGCTCATGGGCAAGCTCTGCCGCCCCGAGCTTATCGTTGGTATGGACGACCCTGTTGGCTACCGATACAAGGTCACGGCGGTATATGACTTCAAGGGCGGAAAGTCCCTGTGCGGAGTATATCAGTCGGCAACAGGCGGAGTTATTGACGTTAAGAGCTGTGCTGCGGATAATCCCAAGGCAGACAGCATTGCAAGGCAGATACTTAAAACCGCAAACGCAATGAAGATATCCTTATGGAGCAGCTACGGCGGTCAGGGCTTCCTGCGCTATGCCATGATAAGGATCGCCAAGGGCACGGGGGAGATAATGTGCGTTATCGGCGGCACTGACAATGATTTTCCCTCAAAGAAGCATTTCACTGCGGAGCTTATGAAAAAATGTCCCGAGATAACCTCTCTTGTGTTCACGGTATGCAAGCCCGACAGGATAGCTCCGGGAACAAAATACGAAACGCTTCACGGCAAGGACTACATCGAGGACATCATCTGCGGAAAGAAATTCAGGATATCCCCCAAGTCCTTTGCGCAGATAAATCCCGTGCAGACGGAAAAGCTGTACTCTCTTGCCATAAAATACGCCGCTCTCACGGGAAAAGAGACTGTGATAGACGCATACTGCGGCATAGGCACGCTGAGCCTTATTGCGGCTGACAAGGCAAGGACGGTTTACGGCTGCGAGATAAACCGTGCAGCCATAAACGACGCTGTGATAAACGCAAAGCTCAACAAGGCAGAGAACGTGAAGTTCATCTGTGCGGACAGCGGCGAATTTCTTGAAGAATTTACCGAGGAAAAGCTTCGTGCGGACGTTGTTATAATGGACCCCGCAAGAGCAGGTGCGGACAGGAGATTTCTCTCCAATCTGGTGAAGATCGCTCCCAAGCGCATTGTATATGTTTCCTGCAATCCGGAAACCCAGTCAAGAGACGTGTTCTTCCTTATCAAGAACGGTTATAAGATAAAGAAGCTTTCTCCTGTGGATATGTTTCCTTTTACTTCGCACGTTGAGACGGTTTGTCTGCTGGTGAAAGGCGAAAAATAAGAACATCACTGAAACAAAGATAGTTTTCGGTGAGCTTTATTCAAGGCTCTGCGATGCTTGGGTCAACACGTCGGATCTGACGCAAGATAATATTTTATTTTGCGTGGTATGACATAGTATAAGTTCAGAGAGTGATACAATATATAAAAAGGAAGGAGCCGAAAAATGCAGGACAGACCAATGCTTGAGCTTGAGGAATATATCCGTCAGGGTGAACCCGGACAGGCGGACAGATCTGCCGCATGGAAAACGGCTATCGGTTTGCAGGACGTTGACGGGCTGAAAACCTCCGATTATTTGCTGGAAACCGCCAAGGAGCATATTGAGGGAAAAATAGATATAAAATCGGCTCAGAAGCGTATAGAAAGCTACTATGAGGAGCGCTCGGACCGCAGGAACATCGAAGCTGACACCAAGGAAGCCGACATAGTTTCCGCCAGAATTGCCGAACTTTTATCTGAAAAGACCTTTCAGTTCTCCCCTGCTGAGCTTGCCTCCATACACAGGCGGCTTTTCAGCGGAGTTTTTAAGCACGCAGGTCAGTTCAGGACTTACAATATAACAAAAAAAGAATGGGTTCTGAACGGCAATACCGTTTTTTACGCTTCATATGACAGCATAAAGGACACTCTTGACTATGATTTCGGTCAGGAAAAAGCCTTTTCATATGAGGGGCTGGCTCCTGCTCAGGCTATAACGCATATTGCAAAATTCACAGCAGGCATCTGGCAGATACACCCGTTCTGTGAGGGCAACACCCGCACCACGGCTGTTTTTATCCTTAAATATCTGCGCACCTTCGGCTTCTCTGTCAGCAATGACGTTTTTGCCGAAAATTCATGGTATTTCAGGAATGCACTTGTAAGGGCAAATTACAATGACTTCAAAAGCAATATAAGTGCAACGGTGAAATATCTGGAGCTTTTCTTTGAAAATCTTCTGCTCGGATATCATAATGAACTGAAAAACAGATATCTTCACGTTGATTATAAACCTGACAAAAGTACAGAAGAATTTCAAAGTGTCAATAGCAATATTTCAAAGTGGCAAAATGACACTTTGAATGATACTTTGAACTGTTCATTTGAAGAAATGGCAATACTTGCCATTATAAAAAAAGACCCCTATGCCACTCAGAAGCAGATGGCACAGGAAACAGGAAAGTCGGAAAGTACCGTTAAACGCCGAACTGCCGAGCTGCAAAGCAAGGGTATTATCCGCCGTGAAAACGGCAAACGAAACGGCAAATGGGAAATCGTGACGCCATTACAAAAATAAATCCAAAGGATCGGACATGACCATGAGCCACAATAAAGAAGAAAATTTCAATATACGCCCCCTGACCACCGATGATGCAGAGCAGTACAACGCTCTGCTTCGATATGCCTTTCAGGTAACGGAGCAGGAGCTGGAGGAAACGGGCTGGAAGGACGATGAGATAAAGCAGTCAAAATTCCCCGTGCTGCAAAGGGCAGACGTGCTGGGCTGCTTTAATGAGGACGACCTTGTTGCCCAGTTTGCGGTATATCCGCTGGATATGAACATCTACGGCACAGAGTATTCCGTGGGGTTTGTCACCAGCGTATGCACCTATCCCGAATACACGGGTCACGGCATCATGAAGCGGCTTATGATACAAAGCCTCACACGAATGAGGGAAAAGCACCGCTCCTTTGCGCTTTTGTACCCCTATTCTATCCCACTTTACCGCCGCCTTGGGTGGGAGATAATCTCCAACAAGATGACATATGTGGTGAAGGACACCCAGATTCCCCGCAAAAACAAGGAGCCGGGCTATGTCCGCCGTGTGGAATGGGACAATCCCGAATTTATGGCGCTCCACACCCGCTTTGCCGAGAAAACCCACGGCTGCCTTTTCCGCAATGACCTTGCCTGGGAGGAATACTGGCGCTGGGATCATGACGACACTGCCGTTGCGGTATATTACTCCGATGATGATATCCCATACGGCTACATGGTATATCTCATCAACTCGGACATCATGCACATCAAGGAAATGATATATCTTAACCGTGAGGCTCAGCTGGGGCTGTGGGAATACATATATGCTCACGATTCCATGATAGATGAAGTTCACGGCAACAACTACTACAGCGAGCCTATCGCCTTTGAGCTGGAGGACAGCGACATCAAGGAGACTATCCGTCCCTATGCCATGGGCAGGATAATCGACATCGAGCAGTTCTTCGGGCATTACAGCTGCTGCACCCACAAGCCTGCGGTGTGCTTTGAATTTGTGGTAACGGACGAGCTGCTCCCATGGAACAACGGCAGCTTTAGGGTAATGTTCGAGAACGGAAAGTGCCGCATCACCGATGAAGTGCCGCAGTACAGCATGAAGATGACCATAGGCACGCTTACCACCATGCTTATGGGCTACAAGACTGCCGAAAAGCTGTACGGCATGAACAGGATAAGCTCCGCTCCCGAGGCGGTGAAGAGGCTTGATGACACGCTTCTCCACAGTATGCCGTACATTTCCGATTACATCTGATGAGGAACTGCAATGAAAGAAAAACTTTTAAAAGTGTTTGACAAAGCAGCGGACAAAACCGCTGCCCGGAAGCCGACTTCCATAAATGTATTTTTCAGCCACGACAGCTATTACTATAACCTTATCCCCTTAAAGCGCAGTGAAAAAGCTGCATTTGCAGCAAGGGACAATGATTTTCAGCTTGACGGCTTCCTTATCTTCCCCCTCTCCGCTGTGGAGGATATAAGAAGCAAGGGCAGAAAATACAATGAAATAATGCGTGCTGAGGGTGTATGCAATGATCTTGCCATTCCAGATATCGACATTTCATCAATGAAAAAAGTGTGCAGGCATTTTGAAAAAAGCGGCGAATGCATTTCCGTTGAGACTGACGATGATTATTACATCGGCAAGGTGACGCAGGTCTCGGGAAAGCACATTTTATTTGAATGGTTTGACGCCCGTGGCGAATGGTACGAGCCTGTGCGGATAAAAATTTCGGATATCAGGCTGATAACATATATGTCAAGATATGTTCAGGTATTCTCAGAACACATTGAAAAAAGGTGATAATATGCAAGCGACCAACTGCGAGAGCTGTGTCAATTATGTTTATGACGAGGATTACGAGTGCTACACCTGCCTTGTAAATCTGGACGAGGACGAAATGTACCGCTTTGTCAACGGCACAAATTATGCCTGTCCCTATTATCGTCTGGACGATGAATACGGCGTTGTAAAGCATCAGATGTGATATGGAGTGATGTGCCATCAGATACGGTAAAATATGCAGGGGAAAATTTATCTCCCGCCCCAACCGCTTTATTGCAAGGGTCGATATTGACGGAGAGGTTCAGACCGTTCATGTGAAGAACACGGGGCGGTGCAAGGAGCTGCTTACGAACGGTGCAGAGGTAATTCTTGAATGCTCCGACAATCCTGCACGCAAGACAAAGTATGACCTTATAGCCGTTTATAAGAACGGTATGCTCATAAATATGGACAGCCAAAGTCCCAACAAGGCGGTGGGCGAATTTATCCCACTGCTTTTTGAAAATGTGACCCTTATCCGCCCCGAGACAGTTTTCGGCAGCTCTCGGATTGACTTTTACGTTGAGGCGGATGGACGGAAAATTTTCATGGAAGTCAAGGGCTGCACGCTGGAAAATGAGGGCGTGTGCAAATTTCCCGATGCTCCTACGGAGCGTGGAGTGAAGCATCTGCATGAGCTGATAAAAGCGTGCGAAAGCGGGTATGAGGCGTATATTTTCTTTGTTATCCAGATGGAAAAGGCAGAATATTTCACGCCCAACAGAGAAACTCACCCCGAATTTGCTGACGCACTGAAAACGGCTTCGGAAAAGGGCGTTAAGATACTTGCCTACACCTGCAAGGTCTCACCCGAGGAAATGGTCATTGACAAGCCCTGCAAAGTAATACTATAACAGGAGTTTTTATGGAAAATCTTACAAATATAAGCGTTATAAAGGATATTTTCGAGCGCCACGGCTTTACTTTTTCTAAGGCACTGGGTCAGAACTTTATCGTCAATCCCTCCGTGTGCCCCAAAATTGCCGAGATGGGCAACGCAAAGGCAGGCTTCGGAGTTATCGAGATAGGCACGGGCGTTGGCGTTCTCACTCACGAACTGGCTAAGCGTGCGGACAAGGTGGTAGCCGTTGAGATAGACAGCCGACTTATCCCCATACTGGACGAAACTCTGTCGGAGCATAACAACGTGAAGATCATCAATGCGGACGTTATGCAGACTGACCTGAAAAAAGTGATAGAAGAAAATTTCAGTGGTCTTGACGTGGCTGTGTGCGCAAATCTCCCCTATTACATCACCTCGCCTATTATAATGTATCTGCTGGAAAGCCGACTGCCTATAAAATCTATCACCGTAATGGTGCAGAAGGAAGCAGGCACAAGGCTTTGCGCAAAAATGGGCAGCAGAGAATGCGGCGCTGTAACGGCGGCGGTAAACTATTACGCCAAGCCCTCGCTGCTGTTCAACGTTTCCAGGGGCAGCTTTATGCCCGCGCCAAACGTTGATTCCTGCGTTATAAGGCTTGATATACTGGACACTCCCCCTGTGGAAGTATCTGACGAGAAATATTTCTTTAAGGTAGTCCGTGGAAGCTTCTCCCAGAGGAGAAAGAACCTTGCAAACTCCCTTTCCTCGGCAATGGGAATGGAAAAGGCGACGGTCATAAACGCCATAAGGGAAGCGGGACTGAGTGAAAATATCCGCCCCGAACAGCTGTCGCTTCAGCAGTTTGCGGACGTATCCAACAGGCTTATGAAGATAGAAAGGGTGTAATTATGCTGCAAATGACAAAGGGCTGCTACGTGCCTCTTGCAGATAAGCTCTGCGAGCAGTACAGCGAAAAGGACGGCTGCTTTACCGCAAACATAAACGGGGACAAAATAGAAAAGCTGATGCGTGAATACATCTCCATGCAGAAGGACAAGGTGTTCTTTATACTGGAGATCCCCGCAAGTGAAGCCGATGAAAAAAAGCTCCGCCAAAATTCCTCCGACCCTATGCACAAGGACGTTTATTACATGGATTTTCTTACAGCAAAGGAAGCAAATGAGCTGCTGGACTGCTACGGCGACCTGCTTATAAACGACGGTCTGAGCTGCTGCGGCTTCGGCTGCCATGACGATAAGTCGGAGATAATGAAAAATAAGAATAACGAGATCACCGTGTGGACAACAGAACCGCAGAAATATCACAAGCTGATGAAAAAATATGCACCTCAGGTCGAAAGCTGCAAAACTGCGTGGGAAACATTTTCCGACACCACAGCAGGCGAGTGCATAAGCATAGAGCTGGACGGAATAAGCGTATATGACCTGCCTGAAAGGCTCAAGAGCATGGGGCTGTATCTGGCAGAACAGGAGGAAGAATAAAAATGAATATGAAAAGAACATTAGCTACCATCACTGCGGCTGTTATGCTGTTATCCTTTTCGCCTGCTGTTTACGGTGAAGAGCTTATAAGCTTCTCTGTGGAGAAAGAGACCGCTCCTGTGGCAAATCCCCACAAGGGCTGGGTGCAGTATGTGTATTCCGACTGGGACATCACAAGCCCTGAGATAGGCATAAAAAGCAATCCCACATGGAAATTTACAAACGTTGTTTATACCCGATTCCCGTGGAGCGATATCGAGACATCAAAGGGTGTATATGACTGGTCAAAGGTGGAGAAATGGGCTGAATTCTGCGCCGAAAACGGCAAGACCTTTGCTTTCGGCATTATCCCCTGCGATTCGGGCGCTGACTGCAAAGACGGATATGTGCCACAATATGTTTATGACGAGGGCTGCGAATATGTCATTGCAAAGACATCAAGCTTTTACAGCGAGGACGGCGTTCAGCGTGTGCCTGTGTGGTCGGACGAAATATACATCTCGGCAGTGGAGCGTCTGGCGCAGGCGGTGGCTGAGAAATATGACGGCGACCATCGAATTGAGTTCATCGACATACGCAGCCTTGGCAACTGGGGCGAATGGCACACCTATGGGCTTGAGGGAAGCGAGATGCCCTCGGTTGATGTACAGAAGCAGTACATCAAAATATGGGCAGACGCATTTGACCACACTTTGCTTGCGCTGAATGTCAACGATGAACGTTACAGCGAGACAGCGGAATATGCCGTTTCACTGGGTATGACACTGAGACGTGACGGGCTTGTGGGCATAGAGGGCTGCGAAAAATATCTTGCTCCGGCATATGAAGCAAAGCTTCCCACCATCGGCGAGACCTGCTACGGCTACACATATATGCGTGACAACGGCAAATGGACTGACAATAAGCTCACAAAGGCGGTAAAGGGCGGTCATCTTACATACATGGCTCTTGCGGGCGGAGTATATGACGGATACGAAATGTACAAGGAAAGGACAACCGCTGTAACCACGCTCCAGAACGAACTGGGCTACAATTTTGTTGTAAAAAGCGCTTCTGTGGCATATGATAACGGTAAGGCTGTTATCACGCTTAAAATAAAGAACGAGGGGCTTGATACCCAGCATTTCGATATGCGGCTGAAAATTGCGGCCACGGATAAAAAGGGCAGGAATGCACGTAAGATATGCGGCAAAAGCTTTTTGATCAAAAGCGGCAGCTTTGAGGCAGGCAAAACAAAGGTCTATACCTTTACAACAGATGCAGACAAAATACCCGAGGGAGCTTATCTGGCGGCGGGACTTTCCGATGAAAGCGGCTGTACTGTACGTTTCGGCAACAAGCACACCGTTTCAAACGGCTGCCTTATTCTTGGAAAAGCCAGATGAAATCGAAGAGTTATCACAAAGACAATAAATGAACAGCATAAAAATATTTTAAAATTTATTGCCATAACAAATCAATAAATTTACAGAACATTAGGAGACAAAGCAAAAATGTGTCAAAAAATTGGGTTATAATTACTATGGAAAGTAGTCAGCGGATATCGCTGCTTAATATAAAAGTTCAGCCGAAAAGGCCGAACTGAAAGGAGCTTTTCGGAATGTATAACCCACCGAAAATGATCGTTGATCTGAATGCGCAGATCCTGCCCGATATGGGCTGCGGCCCCGAAAGCTGCTCTGAAGCGGCTCAGATACTTGTAAAACTCGGCGAGCAGGGCGTAACTCACGTTGTCGCCGCACCTCGCTTTAACAGATATGATGAATCTGTCCCCCACTTTATTACAAGGCGTGGGGAAGCTATGGCAAAGTTCAGCGCTTATCTTTCTCAGAACAGAATGAGCCACGTTCCCCAGCTTGTAATGGGGGCGCTGGTAAGCTTTACCGACAATATGGCTGATGAGCCTGAGTTGGAGAGCCTTTGCATAAGCGACACAAATTATATGCTGGTGGAGCTGCCCTCCGTTCCCGCTACGGAGGAGCTTATCGGCAGCTTCAAAAAGCTTGCATGCGGCGGAAGAGTTCGTCCGCTGCTTGCACACATTGAAAAATATGCGGCTTATGCCGATGAAGAAGCCCTGGCGGAGCTTTTCTCCTCCGCTTCGGGGCAGATAAACTGCGACTCCGTTTTCAGCGCCGCAGGCATAAGGTATGCGGCCCGCCTTATCAAGGGCGGAAGCATATGCGGTCTTGGCAGCGGAAGATGCAGCCTTGATGATCCTCCGAGATACTCGGAAGCACGCAAGAAGCTTTCACGAAAGCTGGGTGCGGCGCTTTTCAACGAATCTGTAAGCAGATCCGAGGCAGTGCTTAGCAACGGGGACATCATAAAACCTTGATAATCCGTCAGAAAGGAAATATGTCATGGAAAAATTTGCACGGGTCTCGTCTGTCAACAGGGAGGCTAAATGTCCCGAAAAGATAATCGAGCTGGCTGAGGACAATTACAGCGCATATATAAACGAGGCGGCTGAGATGATACTCTCATCGGGAAAGCCCGTTGTTCTGCTCTCCGGCCCCTCAGGCTCGGGCAAGACCACAGCGGCACTGCGCATAGAAGCCCGTCTCAGGGAGCTTGGCAGGACTGCCCACACCCTTTCCATGGATAACTATTTTCTGCCCATATCCGATAAAAACAGGCATGAGCTTCCCCATGACGAGGAGGGGAACATTGACCTTGAATCGCCGATGAGGCTGGATATCCCGCTTTTTACGGAGCATCTGAAAAAAATAGCCGCCTGCGAGGAATTTGAAATGCCCCGCTTTAATTTTGCGGCTCAGTCAAGAAGAGAGCCTGTTCCGTTTTTGAGAAAGCATGGGGAGATAATCATAATCGAGGGCATTCACGCCCTTAACCCCGATGTTACGGGCAATGACGAGGGCTTTGCACTGCATATGTATGTATCCGTCCGCACCTATCTTAAAGCGGCTGACGGCAGCCTTATGCACCCTGCGCAGATCCGTCTTATGAGGCGGCTCTGCCGTGACAGTCTTTTCAGAAAGCGAAGCTATGCGGATATATTCCGTATGTTCGGCAGCGTTTCCCGTGGCGAAAAGCTGTACATCACGCCCTACAAAAAGCGTTCGGATTATGACATTGACACATTTATGGCATATGAAGCCTCGGTCTATAAAAATTTTCTGTATGACAATATTCTTGCTCAGGCGCATGATGAGCTGGCTGATTTCCCCTGCTGCGCTCAGATCTTACAGTTTCTGGGTGAACTGAACGCCATTGACCCCAAATATGTGCCGTCTGCTTCGATGATACGTGAGTTTATCGGGGGAAGTGAGCTGAAATACTGATAAACATACCATTTGACTTTTGCAAAAAAAAGGCATATAATATATAAGTACAAACAAGACTAAAACGGTCTCGATTTATATGTATGGGAAAGGATGTTTCAAATGAGCGAATGTACGCATAACTGCTCCTCCTGCGGCTCGGAATGTGCCGAGAGAAAATCTCCCCAGAGCTTTATCGAAAAGCTGGGCGAGGGCAGCAGCGTTAAAAAGGTAATAGGCATCGTAAGCGGAAAGGGCGGCGTTGGAAAGTCGCTGGTAACAGGTCTTATGGCTTCCGCTTTTGCAAAGAAGGGTCTGCACACCGCCGTGCTGGACGCTGATATCACAGGCCCCTCTATCCCCAAGATGTTCGGCATTACCGAGAGGGCTACAGGTACCGACAAGGGACTTATCCCTGTACGCAGCAAGGGCGGCGTTGATGTAATGAGCATCAACCTGCTGCTGGAAAACCCCTCCGATCCTGTTATCTGGAGAGGCCCTGTTATTGCAGGTGTTGTAAAGCAGTTCTGGAACGAGGTAATCTGGAACGATGTTGACTATATGTTCGTTGATATGCCTCCGGGAACAGGTGATGTTCCTCTGACAGTTTTCCAGTCCATTCCTGTTGACGGCGTTATCATAGTAACATCTCCTCAGGATCTGGTAAAGATGATCGTGGGCAAGGCTGTGGGCATGGCACACCTCATGAACATTCCCATTCTGGGCATTGTAGAGAACATGAGCTATGTTGAATGTCCCGACTGCGGAAAGAAGATCAATCTGTACGGCGAGAGCCACACTGCGGAAGCTGCTGCGGAATATGGTCTGAAGGTGCTGGGCAGTCTGCCTGTTGACCCTGCCATAGCGCAGAGCTGCGACAGCGGAAATATTGAGGCAGTTGAAGACAAGTGGCTTTCCGAGGCTGTAAAGGCTGTTGAGGAAGCACCTGCAAAGCCTAAGGCATAAAAAATTATCCGTCTCTCTATGAGGGGCGGATTTTTCATTTTTCCGAATCACCCCATAACAAAAGGAGCTGCTGCAACCTGTGCAACAGCTCATTAATATTTTTATTAAAAGATCAATATGCCTTGCCCCAGTAAACCATGCACTTTGCAGGTTTGCCGCAGCATACACACTTGTCGGAAAGATTCTCCTGCTCAAAGGGGATACATCTGGAACCTACACCTGTAACTTCCTTTACCTTATCCTCACAAGCCTCGTCGCCGCACCACATAGCCTTGATAAAGCCGTCGCCGTTCTTTTCAAGCGCTTCGGTTATCTCGTCCATGGTCACGCAGGAATAGGTGCGTCTCTCACGGTTCTCGAGTGCTGCCTTGTAAAGTCCGTCATGTACCTCGGTAAGCTTGGTCTTAACGGTATCTGCAATGCCGTCCAGAGATACAAAGCTCTTCTCACGGTTGTGACGTGTTACTATTACGCACTGGTTCTGCTCGATATCCTTGGGGCCTATCTCAATTCTGAGAGGAACACCCTTCATCTCGTACTGAGCAAACTTCCAGCCGGGAGAGTTGTCGCTGTCATCGACCTTTACTCTGATGCCTGCTGCCTTAAGGATATCTGCCACCTCGTTAGCCTTGTCGAGAACGCCCTCCTTGAACTGCTGGATAGGAACGATAACTGCCTGAATGGGTGCTACTGCGGGAGGAAGAACAAGTCCGTCGTTGTCGCCGTGGGTCATGATAACTGCGCCGATAAGACGGGTGGTCACGCCCCAAGAAGTCTGGTGAGGATATACCTTCTTATTGTCCTTGTCGGTGAACATGATATCGAATGCCTTTGCAAAACCGTCACCGAAATAGTGGGAGGTTCCTGCCTGGAGAGCCTTGCCGTCGTGCATAAGAGCCTCTATTGCGTAGGTTGCAACAGCGCCTGCAAACTTATCGCTCTCGGTCTTTCTTCCCTTTACAACGGGCATTGCAAGGTACTCCTCGCAGAACTGAGCATATACGTTCAGCATACGCTCGGTCTCTTCGATAGCCTCCTCAGCTGTTGCGTGAATGGTATGACCCTCCTGCCAGAGGAACTCTCTTGAACGGAGGAAAGGGCGGGTGGTCTTTTCCCATCTTACAACGCTTACCCACTGGTTGTAGAGCTTGGGCAGGTCACGGTAGGAATGAACGATGTTTGCGTAATGCTCGCAGAAAAGTGTCTCGGAAGTGGGGCGGACGCAAAGTCTGTCCTCCAGCTTCTCGTTGCCGCCCATTGTTACCCATGCAACCTCGGGAGCAAAGCCCTCAACGTGGTCTTTCTCCTTCTGGAGCAGGCTCTCGGGAATGAACATAGGCATGCAAACATTTTCATGACCTGTTGCCTTGAACATACCGTCAAGGATATGCTGGATATTTTCCCAGATAGCATATGCGTAGGGGCGGATCACCATGCAGCCCTTTACGCTTGTGTATTCTACCAGCTCAGCCTTTTTGCATATATCGGTGTACCACTTTGCGAAATCCTCGTCCATTGAGGTTATCGCATCGACCATTTTCTTGTTATCCTTTGCCATTTGGATTCTCCTTTTCATCATCTTTATAATCGTCGAGGTTCATTTCGCCCTCGTAAATGTCATAGACTTTATAATTATCCTCCACCCTTGCGGGACTCGGCTCGGCCTTGTCATCGGGGATATTTTTCTTTTTCTTGCCTGAGATGCTGTCCCACGCCTTATCAACGGCGGCAGCCATCTTGGGGAGAAATGTGGTGAGCAGATATATGAGCACCATGGCGATAATGCCGGTTATAAGCGCAGACCCCAGCGGCATAGTTGAACCCGAAGCTGTCGTATCAGCAGCCGTAGTCTCGACAACGGTGGTCTCTGCCGCAGTATCATCTGCAAGAGCTTCCGAAACGATAGCTTCAGCGGTGCTTGTCTCCATCAAAGCCGACCTCCCTTCATGAGTAAACATATTTTAAATTATAGCACATATTTTCCCTTAATTCAATAGTTATTTTATAAATTTGCCGACAAGGAGACAAAGAAAAGCTGCCATGTGACCCATGACAGCTTTCGGATTTGATCATTTATCAGACATCAATGCCTCTGGTCATAACTTCCATGCACATTCTGCCGTTGTGATAAGGGCACTTCCACTCGTTTACCATGGTGAATTTGAGCATGGGCTTGCCGTTGTAATCAACTTCTGCCCACCATTCGCTGCCCTTGCGCTTGTCTATCTGGACATCTCTTATCCATTCCCATACCTTGCCCGCAGCTTCAAGGAACTTCTTGTCGCCGCCGTGCTGATATGCGTTGATGAAGCCTACAACAGTCTCTGCCTGAACCCACCATACACGCTTCTTGTCTATCTCGGTCTTGTCTCTCTCGTTGTTGAGGGAGCCGTTCTCGTATGCGATATTGTAAATGTTGTTGGAAATTCTAAGGTTAATGTTCTTCCACTTCTCAATGTAGTCCTTGTCGCCCATTACGTCGCAGGCACGGTCAAGGAGCCATGTTGCTTCGATATCATGGCCGTAGGAATGGATATCGCCGATAACGTTCAGCTCACGGTCAAAGAATACCAGCAGCTTGTTGTTCTCGCTGTCAAATATCTTGTTCTCGGTGATATCGAGGAGAAATTTAAGTCTTGCCTTTACTCTCTCGTCTCCGCTTGCCTGGAGCAGAACTGTGTAGCCCTCAATAAGGTGGAGAACGGTGTTCATGGTCTTGTCTGCCATAAGTCCGTTTTCGCTGAGAGCGTCGTTTTCAATAAGCTTCCAGTTCTTGTCGAAAGCTTCCATATAAGCCACATCATCGGTGCACTTTTCCTCAACTGTGTCAAAAAGCTCAAAAGCAAGGTCGAGAGCTTCCTTATCCTTGCAGGCAAGGTAGTATGTGGAAAGGGCATAGATAGCAAAAGCCTGATTGTAGGTGTGCTTCATGCTGTCCATAACTGTGCCGTCGTAGTTCATCATCCAGTAAACGCCGCCGTTCTCACGGTCAACGCAGTGGTTTTTCAGGAACTCGTATGCGTGCTTTGCGTTGTCAAGGTTCTTTTCGCCGCCGATGGTGCGGTAAACAGAGGAATAGAACCAGAGTATTCTGGAATTGAGGATAACGCCCTTGCCGCCCTTTTTGTCAAGGTTAAGGTCGTTGTCCATCTGACCGTAAAAGCCGCCGAACTCATCGTCTCTGAGAGCGTCCCAGAAAGGGATTATATGGTTTTCAAGCTCATTTTTTACTTCGTTTATAAGCATTTTATTTCTCCTCCTGACATATAAACAGCTTCTCCGAAAACACGCAGAGCATATTTTCGGAGAACACAGTTTTTACTTTAAGTCTCTGCCGCAGCAGTTCTTGTACTTCTTGCCGCTTCCGCATGGGCAGGGATCATTTCTGCCGACCTTCTTTACACGGCGGGGTTCGCTCTGATAGCTGCCGTCGCCCTGGGTCTCCATAGGCTGAGCAACTCTTTCTCTCTGAGGCTCCTCATTGTTCTTTATCTGGATAGTAAAGAGCAGTCTTACGGTATCCTCACGGATAGACTCGATCATTGCGTCGAACATCTCGAAGCCCTCGTAACGATACTCGACAACGGGGTTCTTCTGAGCAAATGCACGCAGACCGATACCTCTTCTCAGCTCTTCCATATCGTCGATATGAGCCATCCACTTAAGGTCAACCACCTTGAGGAGGATAACTCTCTCAAGCTCTCTGAGCATATCGCTGCCCATTTCCTTTTCACGCTTGTCATAGTATGCAAGCGCTCTGTCGGTAAGGAGCTGGATAATATCGTCCTTGGTTATCTTGCCAAGCTCTTCGGGAGTGTATTTGAAATCATCGGGAGTGGTGAGCAGGCCTGCAAAATGAGCCTTCAGACCGGAAAGGTTCCACTCATCGTGAACGGAGCCGTCGATGATGTAAAGATTTACGCCGTCAACGACCCAATCCTTAATCATCTTAAGGATATACTCGTGGATATCCTCGCCGTTGAGAACCTTTGCTCTCTGCTCATAGATGATAGCTCTCTGTGTGGACATAACGTCGTCGTAGTTGAGGACGTTCTTTCTGATAGCAAAGTTTCTGCCCTCCACCTTCTTCTGGGAGGATTCGATGACCTTGGAGAGCATCTTGGACTCGATAGGCATATCCTCGTCCACGTTCATGTTATTCATCATCATCTGGAGGCGGTCGCCGCCGAACAGTCTCATAAGGTCGTCCTCCAGTGAGAGGAAGAAGCGGCTCTCGCCCTCGTCTCCCTGACGGCCTGCACGGCCTCTCAGCTGGTTGTCGATACGTCTGGACTCGTGGCGCTCGGTGCCGAGGATAAACAGACCGCCTGCTTTTCTTACCTCGTCAGCCTTGCCCTTGATCTCGTCGGCGTGCTTTGCGTAAAGCTTCTTGTATTCCTCACGGGCGCTGAGGATAGCCTCGTCATCGGTATCTGCGTAGCTGATAGCCTCGCTGATGATCTCGTCCTCGTAGCCCATGCGCTTCATATCAGCCTTTGCAAGGAACTCTGCGTTACCGCCAAGCAGGATATCGGTACCACGACCTGCCATGTTGGTCGCAATGGTAACTGCGCCCAGCTGACCTGCCTGTGCAACGATCTCCGCTTCCTTTGCGTGCTGCTTTGCGTTGAGGACATTGTGCTTGATGCCCTCCTTGGAAAGCATCTTGGAGAGTATCTCGGACTTTTCGATGGAGATAGTACCAACCAGAACGGGCTGACCCTTGGCGTGGCACTCCTTTATCTGCTCGATAGCTGCTCTGAACTTTGCAGCCTCGGTCTTATAAACAACATCGGGGTGGTCGATACGCTGAACGGGACGGTTTGTGGGGATCTCGATAACGTCCAGCTTGTAGATCTCCCTGAACTCGTCCTCCTCGGTCATAGCTGTACCTGTCATACCGGACAGCTTGTGATAGAGACGGAAGAAGTTCTGGAATGTGATGGAAGCAAGGGTCTTGGACTCGTGATTTACCTTTACGCCTTCCTTTGCCTCGATAGCCTGGTGGAGACCGTCATTATAGCGGCGGCCCATCATAAGACGGCCTGTGAACTCGTCAACGATAACGATCTCGCCCTCGTTTACAACGTAGTCGATATCCTTCTTCATAACGCCGTTTGCCTTGATAGCCTGGTTGATATGGTGAAGAAGTGTGGAGTTCTCAGCGTCGTACAGGTTCACGATATTGAAGTATTTCTCAGCCTTCTTAACGCCCTGACGGGTGATAGTGGCTGTCTTTGCCTTTTCGTCGATGATGTAGTCGCAGTCCTCTGCGATCTCTTCCTGATCGGTCTTTGTGTCCATTTCGGCAACAACAAAGGGCTTCAGGGTCTTGGCAAACTTGTCTGCCATGGTGTACATCTCGGTGGACTTGTCGCCTCTGCCCGAAATGATAAGAGGAGTTCTCGCTTCATCAATAAGGATAGAATCGACCTCATCGACGATAGCAAAGTTGAATTCTCTCTGAACCTTTTCGTTCTTGTAGATCACCATGTTGTCACGGAGGTAGTCGAAGCCGAACTCGTTGTTGGTTCCGTAAGTAATATCGCAGTTGTAAGCCTCACGGCGCTGGTCGTTGTTCATGTCGTGGAGGATACAGCCGATAGTAAGACCTAAGTATCTGTAAACCTTGCCCATTTCCTCGGACTGGGACTTTGCAAGGTAGTCGTTAACGGTAACGACGTGAACGCCGTTGCCTGTAAGGGCGTTGAGGTAAGATGCGCAGCAGGCAACGAGGGTTTTACCTTCACCTGTTCTCATCTCGGCGATTCTGCCCTGATGAAGAACGATGGCACCGATTATCTGCACGGGGAAGGGCTTTTTGCCCAGAACTCTCCATGCGCCCTCTCTTACGGTCGCAAGAGCCTCGGGGAGGATATCGTCAAGAGTTTCGCCGTCTTCAAGTCTTTTCTTGAACTCAGGTGTCTTGGCTTTCAGCTCAGCCTCGGTGAGCTTGCCGTATTCTTCGTCCAGATCAAGCACCTTCTGCTTGATAGGGTCGATCTTTTTCAGTTCTCTTTTACTATAGTTTCCGAAAAGTCCGTCTAAAATTCCCATTCGTTTTATTCCACCTTAAAAATTTATTTTTACACGGATGTTCCCCTGCCGATGCAGGGACAGACAGGGCCGTACAATTTGCACTTATAATACATTATACCGCAAAACAAATCCCCTGTCAACAACTATTTTGAAACCTTAACGTTGTGGGGGGAAATCATTACAAAAGCAGGATGAATAGGCAATAGCACGATTTGATGCACATACTTATAAATTTGCTGTTAAATTAGCCAAATTACAGCAAATACAAGGACTGATCGAAATAAAATCCGTAAATATAGCTATAAAAAACGGGTGCGGATAGAACACCTCAGAGCCAAACAAAACAAACAGCAGATACTCGATATCACCCGTAAAACCGATAACATAATGGCAAAGGACATTCTTGTAAAATAGCTCTCAAGTTAACCAAAGAACAGCAAATAAAAGAATGGAGAATGGATTGAAGCCCCAGCCTGAAAACATAGCTATAGAAAAAGGTACAAACAGATGAATGGGGTTCGGTCTCCGGCGGCAAGCAAAATGTAGGGGGATAAAAAACGGTAGGGAATAGGGGTTCAAGGAAGAGGTTTGCAAAGGAGAAACCATCAGGGGGAAGGGGAACGCCGTTTTTTGCCCTTGCTTTAGTTTCCCCTTCCACCTGGTGGTGTCTCCTTTGCATGGTACGGACATATTAAATTGATACGTTAGTTTGACCGTACCTGCGCCTTACGGCGGAAACTGAAACGCAATTTCTGCGAAATTGCTCTCAGTTTCAAGCCGCCTGCATGAAAAAAATTTTGGCTTGTTTGAGATAAACTTTTTACTTTGCCTGACTTTGAATTTCCAGTGCAGGCGGCTTTAGGATTTTTTTATTTGTCGGCTAACGGTTTAATCATTCATACCGTCAACGAACGGATTTCGCCCTCTGCGGAGGGCGCCAAGGAGGCTCTGCCCAGTTGACCTCCTAAACCCTTTACCTTGCTCTCATTTGTGCTGACTTTTTTATCTTCTACTTTGTCTTTAGCTATCTTATCCCATTCTGCCCGATCCTGCGGCAGCTGCTGCCGCACATAACAGATTATATCTCACAATATCCCTATACTCAGGCTTTGCCATATAATAAACATACTGCTCCGCCAGATCGGGGAAGCTGTTTCCCCTGCCCTCCAGTTTGAAATTATTATATCCCATTGGCACATATTTGGTATATATCGCCTGGGGTGACACATGAAGCGGCGAATTTCTGCGGGTAAATGCGTTGTTTTTCATATGCGGACACTGCCACTCCTCTATCTTTGCAGTTCCCGCCTGTATCTTCGCCAGCTCCGCAGGATCGCAGTGCTCCAGCTGATATTTGCCTATATAGCGGTAATGCTCCCCTCTTCTCTGACAGTTGGGTGTGCAGACTGCGTTCACAAGTATCTCGCACTTATCCTTATGTGGTATTTTCGCAAGCGTATCAAAGTCATTGTTATAGTTATAGTCCAGCACCACAAGGCTGTAGTCTTTTTCAAGCTCGCTTTCCAACGTTGGCAGATCTCTTATCTGCTTGCAGGTGGAGGAGATCATCTTCATATTTGGGTGACGCTTCCTGATATGCTCCTCCAGCAGGGGCGAAAAGACTATTGCCTCGTTCATGCCGTTGTCGGCGATATCCAGCACACGGTTGCAAACAGGGTCATTCAGATGCTCACGGGTAAGGAGAGGGTTTGTAAGCGTCAGGCGGCAGGGCACTCCCAGAGAATTGAATCTGCCGAGATACTGGGGGACAAGCTTATCCACGGTTTGCATATCCATATATCCTGCCATGATGCGTCCGCCGTTCCATATCATGGGGAAACAGTCGAAAACGCTCGCTATCTCCACGCCGTCGTAAAACATCCGGGGCATACGCTTTATCATTGAAATAAGGGTCATATTCATGCTGCCGTTGAATCTGTCAACAAAATTGGGCAGGTGAAATCTTACGCTCATATGCACACTTCCTTAAAGGTATTTACCCTATTATAGCACACGGCGGCGGGAGTTTCAACAGTTCATGCCATTTACGCAATGAAAATACCGTGTTTTTTGATTTTTTATCCCTTGACACAGCGGCGAATTTATTATATAATATATACTCAGGAAATTATATCTGTATATATATGTACGATTGAAAGGATGGTCATATAAATGGCAGTCAAGAAGATTAGAATGTCCGCCGAAGGTCTCAAGGATCTGGAAAAACAGCTTGAATATTTAAAGAATGTACGCCGTGCAGAGGTCGCTCAGAAGCTGAAGGAAGCACGTTCCTTCGGAGACCTTTCCGAGAACGCTGAGTACGATGAAGCAAAGAACGAGCAGGCTATTCTGGAAGCTGAGATCGTTGACGTTGAAATGAAGATCAACAACGCTGAGGTCGTAAGTGATTCCGACCTTTCCACCGATGAGATCGGCGTTGGTTCTTATGTTAAGCTCAAGGATCTGGAGCTGGACGAGGTAATGGAGCTTCAGATAGTTGGTTCCACCGAGGCTGACCCCGAGAACAACAAGATCTCCGAGGACGCTCCCATCGGCATTGCCGCTCTCAAGAAAAAGGTGGGCGATATCCTGGAGGTAGAGGCTCCCATCGGCGTTATCAGAATGGAAGTTCTGGAGATCAGCAAGTAATATTATTGCAAAGGAATGTGAATAATGGCAGAGGAACAGCTCAAGGAAAATACTTCTCCCGAGGAGCCTGAACAGACCGAGGAAGAAGTACACGAATTAAAGAGAATAAGAATGGAAAAGCTTGAAAAGCTCAAGGCTGAGGGCAAAAACCCCTTTGAGATAACAAGCTTTGACTACAATATAAAGAATGCGGAGATAAGAAAGCAGTATTCCGAGCTTGAAGCAAAGCTCACCGCTCAGTACGGCGACGATGCCGAGGCTCTCAAGGCTGCTCTTGACGAGAACCGCATCAATGTTAAGATCGCAGGCCGTATCATGACCTGGAGAAACATGGGCAAGGCTAACTTCATCGACGTTCGTGACAGCACCGACCGTATGCAGGTATATGTGCGCATGAACGACATCGGCGAGGAGCAGTTCAAGGAGTTCAAGACCTGGGACATGGGCGATATCGTTGGTGTTGAGGGCTTTGTTTTCAAGACCAGAACAGGCGAGATAACCGTTCATGCTCAGAAGATAACACTGCTCTCCAAGTCCCTGCTGCCCCTGCCCGAAAAGTGGCACGGTCTCAAGGATCAGGACACCCGTTACCGTCAGAGATACGTTGACCTTATCGTTAATCCCGAGGTTGCCGAGACCTTCAGAAAGCGTTCAAAGATAATCGCTGCTATCAGAAGATATCTTGACGCACAGGGCTTTATCGAAGTAGAAACTCCAATGCTGGTAGCAAACGCAGGCGGAGCTTCCGCAAGACCTTTCGAGACACACTACAATGCTCTTGATGAAGATGTTCGTCTGAGAATATCTCTGGAGCTGTACCTCAAGCGTCTTATCGTAGGCGGTCTTGACAGGGTTTACGAGATAGGCAGAGTTTTCAGAAACGAGGGTGTTGACACCAAGCACAATCCCGAGTTCACTCTTATGGAGCTTTATCAGGCATACACCGATTACCACGGCATGATGGACCTTGCCGAGAACCTTTACCGTCACTGCGCACTTGAAGTATGCGGCACCACAAAGATCACATACGGCGGCGTTGAGATAGACCTGGGCAAGCCCTTTGAAAGACTTACCATGGTCGAGGCTGTAAAGAAGTATTCCGGTGTTGATTTTGAGGCTATTAACACTATCGAAGAAGCCCGTGCGGCTGCTGACGCTCACCACATCGAATACGAGCAGAGGCACAAGAAGGGCGATATCCTTAACCTGTTCTTTGATGAATTTGTTGAGGAGCATCTTGTTCAGCCCACATTCATTATGGATCACCCCGTTGATATCTCTCCCCTTACAAAGAAGAAGCCCGACAAGCCCGAATACACCGAGCGTTTCGAGCTGTTCATCACAGGCAGAGAGATGGCAAACGCATATTCCGAGCTGAATGACCCTGTTGACCAGCGTCAGAGATTTGAGGCTCAGGAAGAGATGAAGCGTCTGGGCGACGAGGAAGCAAACAGCATTGATGAGGATTTCCTCCGTGCGCTGGAGATCGGTATGCCTCCCACAGGCGGCATCGGCTTCGGCATCGACAGACTTGTTATGCTTCTCACTGACAGCAGCGCTATAAGAGATGTTCTGCTGTTCCCCACAATGAAAACACTTGACAAGTAATGTCAGGAACATACTGAAATGCAAATGGGCAATCCTTTTATGGGGTTGCCCATTTTTTAGGATAAACCATAATACAAAGAGAAATATGCTTAATTAGAGGAAACTTAAAATAATATGCAACACATTTTGTAGCAATATGTAGTATTTAAGAATAGCACAAAACGTGTTGACTTGGGTGCATATACGATGTATAATATAGCAAAAGGGGTGATACATATGCCAATTTTAAAAATCAAAGAGCTAAGAGAAAATCACGGTATGACACAAATGCAGGTCGCCCAAAAGCTTGATATACCGCTTTCTACATATCGCAGTTATGAAACAGGTGTAAGAGAGCCTGGAGTGAATATGCTAATAACTCTATCAGAGTTATATGGCGTTACTACCGATTATCTATTGAATTACAGCCAAAAACCTACAGCTTTAAATTCTGATGAAATCAAGCATATAAAAAAATACCATGCTCTCAATAGTCACAGTAAAAAACTTGTGGATATTGTTACTGATCTCGAATACAATCAACTGGTTGAGCAAGAGAACACCGACACAAAGCTTGATTATACTTCAAAAAGTTATTTATACGATGCAAACTATGATAAGGAAATAGTGGAGTCAAGAACACGCTGTGCAGATCTGTGCTATGAATATAATAACTGCAGACCGTCAGACACCGAAAGACAGCAGGAGCTGCTGGCACAGATACTTGGCAGCATAAAAGGAACACCTGTCATTACAGCACCATTTTACTGTGATTACGGCTTTAACATCTCTATAGGCAAAAACTTTTATACAAACCACAATGTTACAATTCTTGACGGCGCAAAGGTAACTTTCGGAGACAACGTATTTATAGCTCCAAACTGTGTATTTTCCACAGCAGGACACGCAATAGACAGCGCCCAGAGAGACAGCAGACTGGAAATAGCTTTGCCAATCACCGTGGGAGACAGCGTATGGTTTGGCACAAACGTATCGGTACTGCCCGGAGTAACCATAGGAAGCAACACCATCATTGGTGCGGGCAGTGTTGTCAACAAGGATATCCCCGGTGGCGTGATAGCTGCCGGCACTCCCTGCAAGGTGATACGCAAGATCACAGATGCAGACAAGGAAAAATATCCTATTTTTAAGGAGACAGACGAAAAGCAGAAATAAGTGTGTTTTCGCAATATATCTCAACGAGACGGCAAGTAATGTATAAAAACCCCACCGCCCGTATCTCCGAACGGAAATACGGGCGGTGGGGTTTAGTTATTCGTCCGATATAAGCTTTGCGGTGACGTATATCTTCGGCGTTGCTACGCCCTCGTCGCCGTTGAGCCAAACCTTGTCATAGGAGGATATCAGGAAATCTACCGACATCTTGTGGTCGCCCTCCTGCATATCAAAGTCGATAAGGTCGATCTGTGCGGTAAGATCTTCCTTGGATATGGCGGCTATCTGGTCGGAGTCGCCCACCACGAACAATGTCATGCCCGACGCTACAGGCTCGAACTCGAACTGTGCGGGCTTGTTCACGAACTGGATATCCTTGCCCATAATGGCTATCGCCTTTTTGGAGATACCCTCGCTGGGGCAGGTGACTGTTACGGTATCTATCTGGGTCAGGTTCTCATAGTCCTCGGGCAGGAAGTTTTCCGCCTTGAACTCGAACACGCTGCCCACATCGACCTCACGCATATTTATGGTGCCGATGTTAAGCTCGGGCAGATCCTTTATCTTGTCATTGGGAGCTGCAATGGTCAGCTCATCGACCGAGAACACCAGCTGACTGCGGAAGTAGTCGATATCAAAATTCTCGGGAGCGTTGATGATATTTACGTTCAGCGGCAATGTCTGGCGGACGTAAACAGGTATCTGAATGGCAAACGAGGACTTATCAAAGGTAAGCTGCTGATTGTCATTGGAGATGACCGCATTGTTGTTGTAGAGCACCAGGTCGCTGGTGGTGAACTCGTAAGTGGAGCTAAGCTCCTGCTCGGGAGCTACCTTTGCGCACACCTTGGTAATGGAGCTTACCATATCAAGGGGGCCTGTGACGGTGACTGTGGAGGGAGTTACTATGGGGTCGCCGCTCATATAGCCCGAGGCTATCTTTACATTTTCCAGCTGGGGAGTTATCTCGAACTCCTTGGAAACTATCTTGTCGAAAGTGACGCTGATTGTGGAAGGCTCGATGCTCACCACGTCAAAGGTCTTGCCTGTGCTGCACTCGATGTTCATGGAAAGGTTATACTCCCTTGCCATCATAACGTTGGAAGCATCAAGCACGGCGGTGAGATCCTCGGTCTTAAGGTCGCCTATCTGACCTCTTTTGCCCGAAATGGTAACATTTACAGTCTTAGGGGTCATGGAAATAACATCAAGCTGATTTGCCTGAGCGTAGGTATCTTCAAGGGAAATGGTAACGGGAACGTTGTAAATGGAGCGCTCCATTGTGGGATAAACGCTTATTGAAACAACAGCCCATATTATCACTGCGCAGAGGATAGAAAGGATCTTCTGGGAGCTGTCCTTTTCAAAAAGCTTTTTGAAAAAATCGGAAACTTTTCCGATGATCTTGTTAATATCAGGCATAAGCTCTTATCCTTTCTTGTTTTTATTGAAAAGTCCCAGCTTTTCGGACTTTGTGCCTTCCTTGCTCTGCTTGTCCTGAGATTTTTCCTTGGGGGTCTTTTCGGGAAGAAGCTTTGCACGGAGAGTCTTTTTAAGGGTGTCCTTGGAATATCCTCTGGTAAGCTCGCCGTTTTCCGCAACGGAAATGGCTCCTGTTTCCTCGGATACCACAATGATGATAGCGTCCGAGTTCTCGCTCATGCCTATGGCAGCTCTGTGACGGGAGCCGAGAGCCTTGTTGATAAGCTCCTCCTTTTCGGGCTTGGGCAGGAAGCAGGCGGCGGCAAGGATAATGCCGTCACGCATGATGACCGCTCCGTCATGGAGAGGGGTGTTCTTGAAGAAGATATTTCCGAAAAGCTCTTTACTGGGAACGGCGTTCAGGATAGTACCCGTGTTTATCTGCTCGCCAAGCTTTGTCTCACGCTCGATAACGATGAGCGCACCTGTGGTGGAGGCTGAAAGGTCTTCGCAGGATTCGCAGATAACGTCAATGGCATATGCCCATTTTGAGGCAAGCTCGCCCTCGGAGGCGCTGTTGCTGAAAACGGGAAGCTTTGACAGCTTGGAATGGCCCACCTTTTCAAGGGAACGCCGCAGCTCCGGCTGGAAGATTATGATTATCGCCAGAAGTCCCACATCAAAGGTCTTGTCGAGGATAAAGGTCAGCGCTTTCATCTGCATTATCCTTGCCAGCATATAGCAGAGCACCAGCACGATGATACCCTTTGCCAGACCGCCTGCACGGGTCTCCTTCATGAACTGTATCACCTTGTAGATAAGGTAAGACAGAACAGCGATATCTATAATATCCCAGAACGACGGGGGAAGAATTGTGAGCAGGGAGCTTTTAAGCTCATACAGCAAGTCCATAAATCACGACCCTTTCATATTTTTGTGTAATCATTATATCATCTTTTCTTTTACTTTTCAAGAGGGGCGGGGCAATTTGCAGCAGCAGGTGTGAAACGTAATTAAATTAACCTAAAAATATTGCCGCAGGGCTTGAAAAATCTGCGGCAATGATTTATAATAGTACGTGCTGGTGTTTTCATCAGAACAAGCTCAACTGATCCTTATCGGGGAAAAGGGTGTTTATGTCTATGCGGCGAACATCTATCCCCTGATTCACGGCATAGCGCAGAGTCTGCCCCGTGCCGCTTTTTTCATTTGCGATAACGGCGATAAGGCGGGAGGAGTTATCCACCATAAAGCGGTTTCGCTGCTGCATACAGGCTCTGGTGTATTCCTCGGAAATGACCACGGTCTCGGAAGCGGCTGAGATTATCCTGCCGAAAGCCCATTTATCCGCACCCTTGAAGCTGCTGCCAATGTCACGATATGGCAGGGCGGCTATCAGTCTGAGTGGCATATCCGCCGCAAGGGAAAGGACTATCTCCCCTGCCCAGAGGTCAATGCCACGCTGCATACCGGTGATAAAAGTATCATAGCCGTCATTCACGGCAGCGGTTATTTCAGTATAGAGCATACTTTTTATGACCTTTGCTTCGGGTGAATCGGAGCTTCCTCCGGGGAGTTTTTCGGGGCGGTGACCTGTAAAGCAGGCTGTTTTTTCTCTGATAATATCCATAGCGCTGTCCTTTCCGTATGTATTGGAATTATTATATCACATGAGAAAGGGATTGGCAAGGGAAAGTCTGAAAATAGGAGATAAAAAGGAAAGAACCCTGCTATTAAAAGCAAGGTAAAGGGTTTAGGTCAAGCCTTTTTCCCGAAAGGCTTGCGGGTGTCCAGAGGGCAGAGGACGAAATCTTTTTATTGAAAATAATCAATATGATAGAGCAATTTAATGCACATTCGTATAAAATAGCTCACTTATTAACACAAGAATAACAGATAAAAGAACGGAGCGAAGCCAAAACCCGTAAACATAGCTATAAAAAAAGGTACAAATAAATGAATGGGGTTCGGTCTCCGGCGGCAAGCAAAATGTAGGGGGATAAAAAACGGTAGGGAATGGGGGTTCAAGGAAGAGGTGTGCAGAGGAGAAACCATCAGGGGGAAGGGGAACGCCGTTTTTTGCCCTTGCTTTAGTTTCCTCTTCCCCCTGGTGGTGTCTCCTTTGCATTCGGTACGGACTTTATAAAAATGAAAAGTGTAATTTGTCCGTACCTGCGCCTTACGGCGAAAACTGAAACGCAATTTCTACGAAATTGCTCTCAGTTTCAAGCCGCCTGCAATAAAAAGTTTTTGGCGTATTTGAGAAATAACATTTGTTTGAACGTTTTTGAACTTAAAGCGCAGGCGGCTTTAGGACTTTTTAATCTGTCGGCTATTGTTTTAATTATGTTTACCGTCAGCAAACGGATTTCGCTGTCTGCGGACAGCGACCAGATGGCTCCGCCCTCAGTGGACTTGCTAAACTTTTTACCTTTGTACTTAAAAGCACACACCTTTCGTTTCGGCGGCTCACCGTTGATTTCTTATCAATTCATATCAGCCGCTCCCAACGAATACTATAAAAAATATTCTCATCTTTAAAGGAGATAACATATAATGAAAACTTTTCTGAAAAGAGCCTGGGCTGAGATACATCTCGACAGGCTGAAGGATAATTTCACCGAGCTGAAAAAGCTCACCGATGAGACCCACACTCAGGTCGCTTGTGTTGTAAAGGCTAACGCTTACGGTCATGACGACGAAAACATCGTGCCTTTTCTGGAGGGTCTGGGAGCAAAATTTTTCCTTGTCTCCAACATCAAGGAAGCTGAAAAAGTCCGCCGCTGCGGAAGCGGAAGCGAGATCCTCATTCTCGGTCACACTCCTGCGGAATATGCTGCCGAGCTGGCTGAAAATGACATTATCCAGGCTGCTGTTTCTGAGGAATACGCCCGTGAGCTTTCGGAAGAGGCTGTTAAATGCGGCGTTAAGGTAAAGATCCACCTTGCCCTTGACACGGGCATGGGCAGAATCGGCGTATGCGTTTATGACGATGACTCCTGCCGCAGGGCTGCCGAGCAGGCTGAGCGTGTGAGCCGCCTTGAGGGTGTTATCCTTGACGGCGTATTCACCCACTATGCTTCCGCTGACAGCTACGCTGAGGACGATGAAAAATACACCGAGATGCAGACCGAGCTGTTCTTCAAGACCTGCGGATACATAAAGGAAAAGGGCGTAAACCTCCGTCACACCCATTGTCTCAACAGCGCAGGCGGCGCTTTCCATTACGACAGCCGCAGCACTCTTGTGCGCTACGGCATCATGCTCTATGGTCTGAAGCCTGACGTAAGCCTTGATATGCCCTGTGAGCTGAAGCCCGTTATGGACTTAAAGGCGGCTGTATCGTATGTAAAGCAACTCAAAGCGGGCAGCTATGTAAGCTACGGCAGAATATTCCGTGCCGACCATGACATCACCGCCGCAACCATTCCCATAGGCTATGCGGACGGCTATGCACGCAACCTTTCGGGCAAGGCGCACGTTATCATCAACGGCAGAAAGGCTCCCATTATCGGACGTGTGTGCATGGACCAGCTGATGGCTGACGTTACCGGCATTCCCGATGTAAAGGAAGGCACGACCGTTACTCTCATTGGCACTGACGGAAACGAGACCATCACGGCGGACGATCTGGCAGGAATGTACGGCACTATCGGATACGAGGTCATCTGCGGCATTTCCAAGCGTATCCCCCGTGTTATCTACAAGGGAGATGAAATTTCCGACGTTGTGGAATATTATTGATACAAACACATTACAATAACTGCGGCGGCGCATATTATCACCGAAAGTCTGAACAGCAGACCGATGATATGCGTCGCTTTTTTTGCAGGCTTTTTGGTGCTGTACATAAATGCGGGGTCGGATATCTCACGCTCCAGCTCTGCCATTTTCATTTCCGCTTCCATGCCGACGCCGCCGGGGAGCTTGTCCGTACGCAGAAAGACCACGGCTTTTTCAAAATACTCGCTTTCGGGGAAATTTACTTCAAGTATCCGCTTGTTTACGCCCTTTATCATATTTACTGCTCCTTAAATTTGCGTATTATACTAATCTTCAATCGCTCTATAGGCAAAGCCGACAGATGAAATAAGACCAGTCAAGGAAAGCGACCGCAGGCGGGCTTGCCGCCCGGCAAAGGAGCTTGACGAAGAATGGGCTTATTTCAGCCGAGGATCTGTCTGTAGGTTGATCGAAGATTAGTATTATTAATGTTATTATGTTCCGATGCAGGGAGAATATACAGAACGTAATGGCAGATAAGGACTATTTCAACGGAGTTTTCAAAGTATTGTTGAAAACTCCGTTGAAAAGTCCTGCTATCAGCAGTCTTTTATATAAAAAGAGTGTTGAAAGCTGTTGAAAAACGGTTATACTCTGCGTAAATTGTAAAAATATGCGGCGGGAAGCCCCCATGCGTGGGCAATACCTCCAAAATATGCGTATGGGTACGGTGGGAATAATGGTTAAAATTTTACTTGACAAAGGAAGGAAAAAATGTTATCATTGTAGTTACGTCGAGTACATTTGTATTTCCAACACGGACTTTGCTATGTACATCATATAACATATATGGAGCTGATTGGTATGACAGTTGAAAAATCAACCGGATCGACACTTCCCGCTGCGGGGAGCGATGCTAAATATGCAGTTGTCAGCTGCGACGTGCTTCCCGAAGTGTTTCTTAAAGTAATGGAAGTCAAGCGCCTGCTTGCCTGCGGGGAGGAAAAAAGCTCCGCTTCCGCCTGCAAAAGGGCTGATATTTCCAGAAGCGCTTTTTATAAATACCGTGACAGCGTTTACACCTACGAGGAAAAGCTGACGGGCAGGATAATCTCCCTTTACGCAGTGCTGCGTGATATGCCCGGCGTGCTTTCATCGGTGCTCGCCTGTCTTCACAAGTGCAGCGCAAACGTGCTTACGCTGAACCAGAGCGTGCCTATTGACGGTGCGGCTGCGGTCACGGTAACAGTCAAGCTTTCGGGCGGCCCTATGGACGGTCCCTCGCTGCGCAGAGCTGTTCTGGGCGTTGAGGGCGTTGTGGAGGCAAGGCTCATATCGGAAGAGTGACCTCTTCCGTGAAGAATGACCTCTTCCGTGAAGAATAAAATTCTTCCATCATAACTACAGTACAATATTTTTAAGGAGTTTATATTATGGCTAAATTTGCAGTTCTCGGACACGGCGTTGTTGGCTCGGGCACAGTTGAGCTTTTCCTGAAAAACAAGGAGCAGATCAACAAGAAATCCAACATTGATCTTGACCTCAAGTACATTCTTGATATCAGGGATTTCCCCGGACTTCCCTATTCCGACAAGTTCACCAAGGATATCAACGATATCCTGAACGATGACGAAGTTACCGTTGTTGCAGAGGTAATGGGCGGCGTTCACCCCGCTTATGACTTCGTTCTCGCCTGCCTCAACAAGGGCAAGAGCGTATGCACCTCCAACAAGGAGCTGGTGGCAAAGAAGGGCGCTGAGCTGCTCAAGGCTGCAAAGGATCACAACTGCAACTTTATGTTCGAGGCTTCCACAGGCGGCGCTATTCCCATTATCAGACCCCTCAGAAGCTGCCTTGCGGCAAATGAGATAACAGAGATAGCAGGTATCCTCAACGGCACCACAAACTTTATCCTTACAAAGATGATAACCGAGAAGATGTCCTTTGAGGACGCTCTGGCAATGGCTCAGAGACTGGGCTACGCCGAGAAGAACCCTGCTGCCGATGTTGAGGGCGCTGACGCTTGCAGAAAGATCTGCATTCTCTCCTCTCTCGCTTTCGGCAAGCACGTTTATCCCGACTGGGTACACTGCGAGGGCATCACAGAGCTTACTCTCGAGGACGTTGCATATGCTCAGAGCTGGGGCGGCGCTGTAAAGCTCATCGGCTCCGTAAAGAAGCTTGACGACGGCAGGATACTCCCCATGGTGGCTCCCAGATTTGTTTGCGGCGACTGCCTGCTTTCAAGCATTGACGACGTATTCAACGGCATCATGGTATGCGGCGACGGCTTTGACAAGGTAATGTTCTACGGCAGAGGCGCAGGTAAGCTTCCTACAGCAAGCGCAGTGCTGGGCGACGTTATCGACTGCGCAAAGCACAACACCACCATTCTTTCCCAGATGTGGGAGGACAGCACCGACAACAGCTTCATCGAGGACTACAAGGAAGCTGAGGTACGTATGTATGTTCGTGTAAAGGGTGCAGACAAGGCGGCTGTGGCTGCTCTGTTCGGCGATGTGGAATATCTTTCAAGAGAAGGTCAGCCTGATGACGAGCTGGCATTCATCACTGCACAGGATAAGGAGAAGAACATCACCGAGAAGTTAGAAAAGCTTAACGTTCTCGGAAAGATCAGACTTCTTGATATGTAAAAAGATCACGGACGGAATAATTCCGTCCGTTTGCTTTAGAGGAAAACTATTTGAAAAGAAGTGATAATATGATAAAAATTAAAATACCTGCCACCAGTGCAAACCTGGGCGCAGGCTTCGATGCGCTGGGACTTGCTCTCAGCTACTATAACTACGTGAATATGGAAGAGGCCGACGGCTGCCACATAAAGTCGCTGGACGACACGGAAATCCCCACCGACGAAACCAACCTTATCTACCACACCGCAAAAACTGTTTATGAGATATGCGGAAAGGACTTCAAGGGACTTACCATCGAGCAGACCAACCATATCCCCATGGCAAGAGGTCTGGGAAGCTCCAGCGCCTGCATTATTGCAGGTCTTGTGGGTGCAAACCACCTTATGGGCAATCCACTTTCACTTGATGAAATGGTAAATCTCTCCGCTCAGATAGAAGGTCACCCCGACAACACCGCTCCCGCACTGCTGGGCGGCATAGTTACCGCAGTATTTGACGGAAAGTGCGTTCACTGGGTAAAGCAGGAGGTTTTCACCACGCTGAAATTCATTGCAGTGATACCCGACTTTGAGCTTAAAACCGAAAAGGCAAGAGCCTGCCTGCCAAAAGAAGTGGCTCATTCGGACGCAGTGTATAACCTTTCCAGAGCGGCGCTTTTCTCCGCTTCCCTGCTGACAGGAAAGTACGAGAACCTGAGAACTGCAGTTCACGACAGGCTTCACCAGCCATACAGAATGGAGCTTATCCCTCACGCAAGGGACGTTTTTGACATTGCCTACACCAACGGTGCATATGCTTCCTACATAAGCGGCGCAGGTCCTACACTTATGACAATAGTTGATGCGGAGAACAAGTTCTTTGGCGGAAAGATGCGTTTTGCGCTGGACAACATGGGTCTTGAGAACTGGGAAGTCAAGGAAATGCACATAGACAACAAGGGAACCTGTGTTGTTGATGAATAATAGCAAATGCTGTTGCAGATATGCGGCAGCATTTTTTGTTATTTGCACAAATCTTTTTATACTAAGCACCAATTAAAAACTATACAAAAAATTGAGCATAATCTTGCGTATATGGATTATGCGATGATTTTTTGTCTATAGTTTTATTGGTGAATTATATGCCCCAAAAAACAAAAGGCTGCCGCACTTGTGCAATCGCACCGTGCAACAGCCCTCTTTTTATGCTATGTTATCTTGTCTGAGTGGTGGTCATGGTATTATTGTCATGCTCGCCGGGAAGAATATCATCAATGATATCTTCTGCGCCTGTTACTGCGTCGTCAACGATGTCCTCTGCTCCTGTAACTACGTCCTCGATAAAGCCGTCGCCGTCAATGTCCCCGGTACGGGCACCGTCTGCACCGTTACGGGCATTTTCTGCTCCGTTGCGTGCGCCATTTTCTCCGATAGCATTTCCGTCGCCGTTCTGAGGATCGTTGTTTCCTGAGTCGCCCATTACGCCGTTCTGTGTTGTTCCGTTTGTTGTGCCGTTTGTTGTTCCATTGGTGCTGCCGTTATTGTTGTTTGCTCCGCAGGCGGTAAGCATTACCGCTGCACAGCAAAGAGCAATAGGAGCAGCAAACTTTTTAATCTTCATATGGTCTGTTCCTTTCTTATCCGTTGGCTTTTTGCAAAAAGCGTGGACAGAACTGCGCAAACCCTTTCAAGCCGTTTTTTCCTTTATACGGTGCTTAATATACAACATCATTGGATACTGCTACAGTGACTTCATATTCATAGTCATCGTAGTTTTCATAGTCATCATAGTAAGCTTCATTCGTGTCATTTAAATTCATACCGATAAAGTCATTCATAGCATCGTATATAGCGGAAGCTGCGTCCTTGCCATAGTAATACCCAATAGCCGAAACTATTTTGTCCCTGCCGTAATATTCAGTGAATTTACTGAGGAAACGCTGATATGTTCCTGACATATTGCCCGTATCGTCCATTGCCTTAGCTTGTTCAATGAAGCAATCGGCAGCTGAGCGAATGAATACTCTTTCCGCAAGCTCGTTATACTTCGCAGGAATTGCGGCAACAGTTCCGTCCACGCTAATAGTATATCTTACATCATCGGATTTATACCTTTTGCGGCTGACTTCAAGAAGCTTTGCAATATCGTCGTAATATTCATTGATGAATGAGTAGCTGCCTACGTTGTAAACAAACATTCCGTCGTTATTGACGTCCACGTAATCCATGATATATGAGCTGCTTGCAAAATCGGCATTGCCTCTGAACTCCCTGCCTGACGCATAGCTTGCCAGACCGAGGTCGGAAACACAGTTCAGCATATGGTTATTGACATATCCCATTGCCACGCTTTCGGTCATATCGGTGATATTTTCGGCATCAAGTCCGCAGGAACGGAGATATTCAAGTGCTGCGGTATATGAGCCGCTGATATCAAGAGTAAGATAATCGACTGAAAGCTGATATGAGGGCTTTTCGGGTGTGAAATACTCCTCTTCCGTTTCGTCTGTGATGTCATTTCTCAGTGCCTTTGCAAGGTTATCGGTAAAATCTTCGGGGAGTGTGATGTAAGGTACGGAAACCGAACCGTCAGCCGCCTGTCCGTTTTCGTTATACTTCCACTGAGGTGAAAGCACTGCGGTATAATTCTCATATTTATTTTTTTCGGAAAACTCCTGCGAATGGAGCTTTGCATATTCCATTTGTTTTTCAAGCTCTTTCAGCTTTGTTTCAACAGCATCTGCCCTTGCATTGCGCAGGTCATCGGTGGTATCCATTTTAATAAACCTTGCCATAGCATCTTCATCAAGGCTTATAAATCTGTAAACCATTTTGCCCGATTTGAGCCTGTACACGACCTCCAGCTGCTGTGTGTAGATATTGTTAAGCTCATTGTTATTACGCTTCTCAATATATTCACTGTGCAGCTCGGTGATAGTCTGTATATTTTCGGGCTGAGTGAGCTTTGTGGGAGCACTGCCGTAAATATCAAAATAAGCAAGCTCTCCCCGGCTCTGGTCGTTAAAGCCTGTGTAGGGGATATAAACACATTTTACGGAAGATGGGGCGGGAACATAGCTTCCTATGCCAAAGCCGTCGGTATTGCGTATGAGCATATATGAGCCTGATGCCACGCCCATTGTGAGGACATATATCACAATGCCTTTAATAATATGTCCGAACCCTCTGTTGCGTACCACATGGAACACAAAGTAAACCACTGCGGTAACTATGAGCATGGGAATTACCTCTGCACCGTCATCTATCATAAATGAATAGCAGATGCAGAACATTGCCATGGTAAGGATAACGTGGTAGAATACTCCGAAAACAACGGGCTTTCCTGTATCCTCTGCTTTGCGCTTGCGGTAGATAAGATATGTGCCTGCGCCGAGAAGCACGGTTATCAGCAGGAAAAGCAGGCACCACTGAGGGTAGGTATAATATGCCGAATAGACGGCTATGTCATCTTCATAAAAAATAGCGTTCAGAGACATTACCAGTCCGACTACGCCGCCGAAGGGACCGCAGAGGGAGATTGTCTTATAAGCATATCTGTCAATGCTTACTCCCGGTGCGTTGTCAATTACGGCGCTTATTAACATATATGCCACAAGGGGAACGAGAACGTTAAGCAGAATGTTGTAGCCTATGCTCTCAAAAATATTTCCGCACAGCGAAGCCACAAACACGGTCACGGTGTAGAACATTATCATAAGCAGTATGCCGCCTATTATCCCTCTCCAGAGATAGGGCGCTGCTGTGCTGAACAGGTCGCAGGTCCATGAAGATGTTACCTCAATGGGGTCATCGCTGGAATGGATGTAAAAGGTCTTTCCGTCAAAGCCGAGGTGTCCTATGAGCATAAGTATCCATGTGATAATCTGGGCTGCTGCAAAGGGGACTATGTATATGAACAGTCCCGAGAGAAAATCGGACACAAAGCGCTGTGAGGTGCTCATGGGCAGCCCCATTCGCATATCAACGTCCGTCTTTTTGTAAAGGTAGCTGAAAACGCTGAGGGCGCAGATAAGTCCCGCAGCCGCTCCCATTCCCGTGGTGAAAACTGCTATAACAGCATATATGTCCAGATCAAACGCTTTGCCGTTTTCGAACATCTGTATCATTGCCGATATGATCAGCATGGGCATTGCCATTATGTGAAGAATGAAAATTACCACCATCAGCTTGAAGTTTGCGATGATGTTCTGCCTGCCGTTGTGAAGCATTGCCTTGCTGAAAAAAGGCTTCTTTGCTGTGTTCATGCTGATATCGGCAGTCTTAACCGAGCTGTCCTGCGTCATAACCCAAGCCCTCCATTTCGTAAATAAATATTTCCTCCAGCGTCAGGGGAATAAGGTCAAGCACCACGGGAGATTTCTCCGCAAACTTTTCCCTTATCTCCTTTTCCGAGCCTTTCATTATGATGTAATGCACGCTCTGGGAACGGTCATAGTGGAGAATACCGTACTTTTCAAAGTCCTCACGGGAATATTCCTCGTTGAACACTGCCTGCACCTTATGGATATTGCCCTTGATGGTATCAAGATCACGGTTGAAAAGTATCTTGCCCTGATGGAGCAGCGCCACGCTGTCGCAGACCTCGTTTATCTCTTTAAGGTTGTGGGAGGAAATGACGGTGGTAAGCTTGCGGTCAAGCATTGCGTCAACCAGCATACGCTTTACGATTATGCGCATGGTGGGGTCAAGGCCGTCAAACGCCTCATCAAGGAGAAGATAATCCGTGCAGCAGGCAAGGCCGATTATAACTATCGCCTGGCGCTTCATACCCTTTGAAAAGCGGTCAATGCGCTTATCCTCGGGGAGCTTTACGGTTTTCAGCAGCTCCTGATATACCTCCTCGGAGAATTTGGGATAAAAGCCCTTGTAATAGTTTTTCAGCTCCTTGACGGTATATGTACCGAACTGGACTGTTTCATCGTTGATGAAAAACACACGGCTCTTTATGTCGGTATTGTCAAACACCTCGTCACCGTCAACGGTAACATTTCCCGACTCTGCCTTGTATATTCCCGTGAGCAGTCGCAGGATAGTGGATTTTCCCGCACCGTTGGAGCCGAGAAGTCCGAATGACGTTCCTGTGGGAATCATAAGGTCAACGTTGTCGAGAGCGGTAAAATCGCCGAATTTTTTTGTTACGCCTGCAAGCTTAATCATTGCTGCCGCCCCTTTCTTTCTTGTATATCTCTTTTACTGCCGAAATCATAACGTCCTCCTCCAGCCCCGACAGCACAGCTTCGGTGGCAGCCTTTCTGAAATCCGCCATGGCGTTCTCACGAATGGTATCCGACTTTTTTTCGGATATGAAGCTGCCCCGTCCCGGGAGGGAGTATATAACGCCGTCCCGCTCAAGGTTCTGGAACGCTTTGGAGACGGTATTGGGGTTAACGCCCAGTGATTTTGCCAGCTCTCTTACTGAGGGCAGCTTATCTCCCGGCATAAGCTGACGCTTTACCACCAGCTCTGTGACCCGTCGGTAGAGCTGCTCATAGATCGGAGTTCTGCTTTGAAGGTCTATATCGAACATTCTCGGTGCTCCTTTCCAGTTTCAGGCTTTCATGAATGCCGCTGACCGCCAGCATTACGAGCGTTGCTGTCAGAAGAGCAAGTGCAAATATCCCGCCCACTGCTTCGCCTGTGATATAAAATGCGTATGTCATTGTAATGCTCCTTTCGCTTTCTTTATCCCGTATCAGCTGTATTATTTATCTTAATACAGTTATAACACACTTTTCTGCGTTTGTCAAGAGGTAAAATAAAAAAATCATTCAACAGCCTTTTGGCGGTTTGTTCAAAATAAATAATATTTTCGTCAGCCATGGCTTATTTTTGGCGCAATCTGGGATTTTTGTTAAGAGGACGTAATTTTTCCTATAAAGCGATTGAATTTGCGAAAAAATCAAGTATAATGTATAGTGACATAAAACATCTGTCAAGGAGATGCTAAAATGAAAAAAGCTTTTATAACCTTTCTTGCGGTCATTTCAGCTATGATAATGTTTACCGCCTGCGGCAGCAACGGCAGCAGCGACAACAGCAATGGCAGCGACAGCAACGACAGCTCCGCTGATACCGCATCTGATATATCTGCTCAGGACACAACCGTTTCCGAGACCGAAAAGGCCTCCGCTGCCACCTCAGGCTCCGATACAGCAGAAAAAAGCCTATCTTCTGCCCTTGACGGCACCCTCTGGGCAGGAACTGACTACAGAGCAAACCGTTATGCTGTGGGATTTAACGGCAATCAGGCTTATTTTGCCGACAACGATACCTCTGTCACGGAGGGATATTGGGCGGTAAATGACGATACCCTGCGCATATACCGTGATGAAGCCAATACCGAAAAGCTTTTGGAGATACCATTGTCATATGATATCCAGAAAAATATGCTTATCCTCAACGAATTTGCTGTAATGACCCAGACGGATATTGCTCCCGATCAGGTGCAGGAGGCTTTTGAGCAGACATCGGAGGCGTGTGAGGCGGCAAAGCTGCTCCAGGATTCATATTGGTCAGCTTATAATGACGGCTCGGCAAAAGCTATCCATATTTCAGATGTCTCACTGGAGCTTATAACCGTAAAATCAGACGGCTCCGCCGATACTGCCGATTATATCTGGAGCATTGATAAGGATAACCTTTGTCTTTACGACGATAACTATGCGCTGAAGCTTACCTACAGCTGGCAGGTATCGGATAACGGAAGCAAGATAACTCTCAGCGATGCAGATGAACAGGACGATACTGATACGGCGGATACTTCCCTTGAATACACTGCCCTTACGGAAGAGCAGTCAAAGGATATAGTAAATTGCCTGCTGGGAATAATTGCGGATAATAAGAATAAATAATAAAAAGGTCAGACCAAAGGGCTCTGCCCTCAGTGGACTTCCTAAACCCTTTACTTTGCTCTCATTTGTGCTGATTTTTTATAAATTCCTTTATCGGTAAATAAAAAAGTAGCTGCTGCATTTTATTGCAACAGCCACTTTAAATTTCTCAAAATCACTTTGCTTCCTTGGCAACTCTCATAGCCCTCATTGCGTTGAGAATCGCTATTATAGATACGCCAACGTCTGCAAAAACAGCTCCCCACATATCTGCCATTCCCAGTGCGCCGAGAATAAGTATCAGTGCCTTTACGCCAAGCGCAAATACTATGTTCTGGTGAACTATGGATATGGTCTTGCGGGCTATCTTCATGGCTGTGGCTATCTTATGTGGGTTATCGTCCATGAGAACGATGTCCGCAGCCTCAATGGCAGCGTCCGAACCCATAGCGCCCATTGCGATGCCGATATCCGCTCTGGTGAGAACAGGAGCGTCGTTTATTCCGTCGCCCACGAATACGAGAGTTTCCTTTTCCTGCTTCTCGCTGAGGAGCTTTTCAACGCAGTCAACCTTGTCTGCGGGGAGAAGCTCTGCGTGATATTCGTCGATACCCAGAGTTTTTGCACAATCAGCGCCGACTCTGCGGTCATCGCCTGTGAGCATGACAGTCTTTCTGATGCCAAGCTGTTTAAGGTCTCTGATAGCCTCCGCTGCGCCGTCCTTGAGGGAGTCGGAGATAATGATGTGTCCCTTGTAAACGCCGTCAACGGCAACGTGTACGGCTGTACCTGTCTTGTGGCAATCGTGAGCGCCCTCGGCATTTACGGCATTCATGAGCTTCAGGTTTCCGACTGCAACATTTTTGCCGTCGATAACAGCCTTAACGCCCTGACCTGCCACCTCGGTAACGCCGCTTATGCGTGATGTATCACATTCCTTGCCCCAGGCACGCTTGAGTGAAAGGGAAATGGGGTGGTCGGAATAGCACTCAGCCAGACAGGCGATCTCCAGCAGAGCTGTTTCGTCGATGCTGTCGGGGTGAACTGCTGTTACCTCAAAGGAGCCTTTTGTAAGGGTTCCTGTCTTGTCAAAAACTGCGATACCTGCGCTTGCAAGTGCTTCAAGATAGTTGCCGCCCTTGATGAGCACGCCTACCTTGGAAGCTCCGCCGATACCGCTGAAAAAGCTGAGTGGTATGGAAATTACCAGCGCACAGGGGCATGAGATCACAAGGAATGTCATTGCACGGTATATCCATGTTCTGGGGTCGCCTGTGATTATCGAGGGAATGACCGCCAGAAGCAGTGCGCCGATCACAACGGCAGGGGTATAATATCTGGAGAACTTTGTAATGAAGTTCTCGCTCTTGGACTTCTTTTCCTGGGAGTTTTCCACCAGCTCCAGTATCTTTGAAACTGTGGATTCGCCGAACGCCTTCGTTACCTTTACACGGATAATGCCCGAAAGGTTCACGGAGCCGCTTATTATCTCGTTGCCCTCGTTTACGTTTCTGGGGATAGATTCGCCTGTGAGCGCCGAGGTATCGACAGTGGAGGCGCCTGATACAACAACGCCGTCCAGAGGAACTTTCTCGCCGGGCTTTATTACGATAACACTGCCGCATTCCACTTCCTCGGGGTCAACCTTTTCAAGCTCGCCGATCTCGTTTTCAATATTGGCATAATCGGGGCGGATATCCATAAGCTCGGTGATTGATTTTCTTGATTTATTGACCGCATAGGACTGGAACAGCTCGCCTACCTGATAGAAAAGCATTACCGCAGTTCCCTCGGAGTATTCGCGTGTGGCAAATGCACCGATAGTGGCTATGGTCATAAGAAAACATTCGTCGAACACCTGCAAATGGATTATGCCCAGTATTGCCTTGCGCAGAATGTCATATCCGATGATGAGATAGGGCACAAGATATGCCACAAGCTCCCATATGCCGATATCCACACCCGAAACATGGAAGAATATCATTTCGCCTGCAAGGATAATAAAGCTGATTATTATCCTTACAAGCATTTTCTTCTGTTTTTTGGTCATAGCTTCACGCCCTTACATTACGATAGTGCAGTCAGGCTCGATCTTCTTGCAGCGTGCGGCAGCTTCCTTCATGATATCGTTGAAGCGTGCGTCATCTGCAGTAATGGTGAGCTTCTGAGAAATAAAGCTTACGGTTGCGGACTCAACGCCGTCAATTTCGTTGATAGCGTTTTCCATTTTCTTAGCGCAGTTTGCGCAGTCAAGATCCTCAAGCTTAAATACCTTTTTCATAATAATATCTCCTTTAAAATAATTTTTATTTTTACCGCAGATGATTTGCGGATTTTGGCTGTAGTTTTATGAGCGTCACTGCTCTTCGATATGCTCCATACCTGTTTCGATGATGCTTCTTACATGGTCATCGGAAAGTGAGTAGAACACTATCTTTCCTTCCTTTCGGAAGGTCACCAGCTTGTTGTTTTTTAGCACTCTCAGCTGATGTGACACCGCCGTCTGGCTAAGACCCAGAAGCTGCGCCATGTCGTTTACGCAAAGCTCCGATTCAAACAAAGCATACAGTATTCTTATGCGTGTTGTGTCGCCGAATACCTTGTAAAGCTCTGCCAGATCGTAAAGAGTTTCCTCGGGGGGCATCTGCGCCATTACCTTGTTTACCACGTCCTCATGGACGCAGAGAAATTCTTCTCTGTTCTGTTCTGCCATTGCAGACCCTCCTTATTTTTTTATCACGGCAAAGCCCAGCGGAACATTTCCGTGGATATACCTTGTGGAATACTCTGCACAGCCGTTTGCCTCGGCGTTGTCGGCGATGAATTTCAGGTATTCGTCAACAGTGAACGCCTTGCTGCAATCAAATCCCATAAGCTCATAAAGCTTTATAAGGAGCCTGAACGCTCCCGCCTCCGCCTGAAGATATGTGGGGATAATTATTTTTCCTCCCGGCTTTGTAACACGTATCAGCTCGCTGAAAGCTTTCTGCGGGTCATCAAGAAGATGTATCACATTGCCTGCGATAACGGCGTCATATCTGTTGTCGGGATCTTTCAGGGCGGTCATATCACGCTTTGCAAAGCTGATATTGTATATTCCCAGCCGACGGGCTTTTTTCATAGATTCGATGAGCATTTCCTTTGACATATCGGTGCAGGTGACGTGCTTTGCATTTTTTGCGGCGGCCATTGAAAGCGCTCCCGTGCCTGCGGCGCAGTCCAGGACAAGCGCCCCTTGGGGTATTTCATTTTCTACAGCCTTTGCCATCTGGTCGTTTACCGACTTATTTGTAAATTCAGCCAGATCATAAAGACAGGCTATTTTATCCCAGAATGTTTTCACTGCTTTCACTCCTTTATATGTTATCATATGTTCATCTGTTCATATGATAACATATAAAGACATTCTTGTCAATAGTTTTGCATATAGTTACAAATATTATATGGCTCATATATATTTTTATATGCCTTGGAGGTTGGATTTTTGCGGACGATATAGGAAATCATCACGCAGGGCTAAGCAAAACTAACCGCAGATACTCGATATAGCACATAAAATCCGATAATACAAGGGAGAGGACATTCTTATAAATTTGCTCTCAAATAAACAAAAGTACTCCAAATAAAAGAGAACAGAGTGAAACCCAAACCTGTAAACACAGCTATAGAAAAAGGTACAAATAGATGAATGGGGTCCGGTCTCCGGCGGCAAGCAAAATGTAGGGGGATAAAAAACGGTAGGGAATGGGGTTTCAAGGAAGAGATGTTCGCTTGCCTTTTACAAAGCCATGGAGAAACCCTCAGGGGGAAGGGGAACGCCGTTTTTTGCCCTTGCTTTAGTTTAATACTAAGCACCAATTAAAAACTATACAAAAAATTGAGCATAATCTTGCGTATATGGATTATGCGATGATTTTTTGTCTATAGTTTTATTGGTGATTAGTATAATTAACCTTTGGTTAATACTTCCCACCCGGTGGTGTCTCCTTTGCATGGTACGGACTTTATAAAAATGAAAAGAAGATTTGGCAGGTAAACGTAGTTTACCACTGCGGCAACAGCGAACAAATGGCTCTGCCCTCAGTGGACTTCCTAAACCCTTTACCTTTGTGCTTATTTGTGCTGATTTTTAAATTAGTCGAAATTCCCTCATCGTTGTCATATGCTCCCATAAATAAAAAAGGCGTCCGCTGCAAGGACGCCGAAATGAGGGATATAAGATGAAATAATATATATTACTCCACAAGGAGGGTGGAGGAGATATTGGGTGCCGCCCGCAGTATCGTGGAAGATGCCTGCATATCCGCACCGCTGCGGACAGCTGTAAAAAATATTTTGATATCCTATTGTTTCAGAGATCAAACTTGCAAGCGTTATAATAGTTGAAAACTTTGCAGGAAAGCGCTTGCATTGTTAGGGGAATGTAGTCCGTTATCGGCGGCTGCCGACAACGGGTACATAATAAAAAGGAGAGAGATGAAAAAGGTTTGAAGCCAATCTGCGGAGAGAGGGGTGTTCTCCGCCTGCCTCATTTCCCTTACCATGCCTTTATTATACAGGGCGAATGTGTTGAAATTATGAAAGCAGGGAGAAAAACACGGAAAAATATTTTCCATTCCCGATTGAAAAGTACAGGGTATCATGCTATACTTATCCTATACTAATCCTCAATCAACCTATAGAACGATTAAAGATTAGTATTACAGATCAGGCTACTATATAATTATATAAGGAGGACTTTGAAAATGCTGTCGAAACTGAGGCTGTCAACACCAAAAGAAGGCTTTATTAAGATCACCCGTGATGTGGAAAGTCTTGTTGCCGAAAGCGGCGTTAAGGAGGGCATATGCGTTGTTTTCTGCCCGCACACCACGGCGGGCATCACCATAAACGAAAATGCCGACCCCGATGTTGTCCGTGACCTTACCTATGCCATGAACATAACCAGCCCCGACCGCCCCGAATACCGTCACGCTGAGGGCAACTCCCACGCACATATGAAGGCGCTTATGACAGGTTCGAGCGTCACCGTTATCATCAGCGGCGGAAAGCTCCTGCTGGGAAGATGGCAGGGCATATATTTTGCCGAGTACGACGGTCCCCGCAGCAGAGAGGTCATTGTGAAGATAATGGAGGGTTAAGCCTCAGGCTTTCCTCAGCTTTGCAAGCATTCCTCTGAGCAGGTTTACGTGTATCATCTCATCGAGGGCAATGCGGGAAAGCACTGCAAAGACGTACCTGTCCCCCGAGCGGCGTGACAATGAGACATACGCCGAATATGCTTTCTGCTCTCCGTCAAGGTCGTGAAGTATGGCGGAGGCAAGGTCGTCGGTGTAATCGGGGAATGTGCCGTTCCAGTAAGACGGCACCCCGTTTTCATACTCGCCGTAAACAGGCGGAAGCCCCAGCAGCTTCATAAGCTCGCCTATCATATTAAGGTGTCGCATCTCGACCATGGCTATCCTGCCGAATATATCCGCATATTCGGGATAGGTGCTGCGGAAGATCACGCTCTGGAAAACATACTCCGCAATAGTGCCGAACTCTCCCCCGCTGCCGCCGAAAGCGCTGCTCAGCTGCGCCGCAAAGCGCACATTCTCCCTGGTTACCTTTACGGGGGGATAGGGGGAGCTGTCCGCAGTAATAATTGTATTCATAAAAAACCTCCGCATAAAATATCTTATGATATCTTATGCGGAGGCCGTTTTTTATATGTTCCTTATCGACGATAGGCGATAAGAATATCAGTCGAGAAGAGTGATAGTGGCGGTGGAAAGAGCCACTTCCTCGCCGTTGTCCCTGCGAACAACAAGCTTGCCAAGATTGTCGATGTCAACGCACTGAACAGTCTCGGAAACGTCGTTTCTGGTGATGATTATGCGCTTGCCGATGATGATAGAGCGCTTGCGGTAATCGTCAAGGAACTCCTTGGTGCAGATGTCGCCCAGACGTACTTCCAGTCTGTTGAGTATCTCAGCAACCAGCTGGCTTCTGTTGACATTCTTGCCTGTCTCGGCACGGATACTTGTGGCAATGTCCTCAAGCTCCTTGGGGAAGCTTGTGTTGGAAACGTTGATGCCGATACCGATGACCGCATACTCAAGGCCGCCCTGCTCAACGCCGATAGCCGCTTCGGTAAGGATACCGCAGAGCTTCTTACCGTTGGAATAAAGGTCGTTGACCCACTTGATGCCGCATCTGAGTCCGCTTACCTTTTCAATAGCCTCGGCAACAGCCACAGCCGCACATGAGGTTATCATCAGCGCATACTCCACCGAGAGCTGAGGACGGACGATAACGCTGAGGTAAATGCCCTGATTGTTGGGAGCATAGAATTTCTTGCCCATTCTGCCCTTGCCTGCTGTCTGCTGCTCGGCAATGATGGTATGACCGTTCACTGCGCCCAGCTGTGCAAGGCTCTTGGCAAAATTGTTTGTGGAGTCGATGGACTTGAATATATCCATCTTTCTGCCCAGTTCCTTTGTTTCAAGGAAGGATATTACAGAGGGTTCGTTGAGAATGTCATTGTCGCTGGTAAGGCAGTATCCTCTGTTTGTAACGGCATTGATGGTGTAGCCCTCCTCACGGAGCTGCTTTACAGCCTTCCAAACTGCACTTCTTGTCATTCCCAGCGATACGGCTATCTTGTTGCCTGATACGCTTCTGCCACGGTTGTCTTCAAGAATTTCAAGTACCTTGTCTTTTAATGCCATTGCGTAATCATTCCTTTCACTAACTTTATCATCATAATGTTTTTAACGGCATATCTGCCGAATGTTTTCACGGTAACACAGTCATCTCCCGCAGCATAACATGATCCGGGAGGTGATAATACGGAGCTTATACTTCTTGCCGCCGCAACTTCCGCCGACATATTCGCTGCCGCCATGGGCATTCGCAGCGCAGGGATAAAATTCTCTCTGATATCGGCGCTCACAGCTGCATTTGCGGGAGCCGCCGTTCTGTGGCTGTCGGTGATATTATCTGCTGCTGCTGACAGCATACTGCCCCTTGACGGAGCCGTATATATCTCAAAAGCAGTTCTTTTGTTTATCGGTATCCGCACACTTTTCGGCGATATCCTTGCAAAAAAGCAGGACAAACGCCGCAGCTGCTTTCCCGACTGCGCCGAAGTCATGACAGACCCCTCCGCCGCCGACAAGGACAATTCCAAGGTGATATCCGCCGCCGAGGGAGCTTTCATGGGCACAGCCCTTTCAGCCGACTCGTTTTTCACGGGGATAAGTGCGGGAATTGCGGGAATGTCTCCCCTGCCCATATTCATATTGTCACTATTATTCGGGCTTGCCGCCATTGCTCTGGGAACGGCTGCGGGCAAATTTCTGTCCGACCGCCGTATCCTCGGCTTTCCTGCAGGCAGGATAGGTGGGATAATGCTGATAATACTTGCAGTGATAATATAAACTCAATCTTTAGGTATTGACCGTATATGATTAAACTAAATTTAAATGTTTTCTCACCGCTCATATTATTATACACAATTCTTATTTTGTATTTGATAATTTTTTGTGAATATATGCAACTTTTTATATTAACTCGTTTAATACCCACCCTGTCAGAAATATTGAGTGCCCAGAAATTATGAACAAAAATACTTCAGCATCGGATACCGCCTGTTTGACACGTAACAATTATATGAACATTGTTACTTAAATGTAGCCGAACTTTCTCTGTCAGATACGGAATTATCCCTGTAATTCCGCACTATTTTTCGTTAATCAGAAAAATTATATTGACTTGCAGAACTTTATTCGTTATTACCCCCATATCAGTGTGGCGTTCACACAATTTACATACTTGCCCACAATTTTTAGCGCTATTTTAGCATCGCAAGGCGAAATAATGGGTATGATCTCAAAATAACAATGTTAATTTTTTAAAAAGGCTTGACCTACCCATTTACCTTGTGCTTATTTGTGCTGATTTTTAAATCGAATGCTCGCTTAAACGAAAAGGGACTGCTGCAATGTGCAACAGTCCCTTTTATTGTTATTATGATATTTCTCAGTTCTTCATCAGCTTGACCATAACAGCCTTCTGTGCATGGAGACGGTTCTCTGCTTCGTCAAATATCTCCTCTGCATGAGCCTCGAACACCTTTGCGGTGATCTCTTCCTCACGGTGTGCAGGCAGGCAGTGCTGTACCATTGCGTCACGCTTTGCGGCAGCCATAACATTATCGTTGATCTGATAAATGCCCTCAAACACCTTGCGGCGCTCAGCTGCTTCGCCCTCCTGACCCATGGAAGCCCAGACATCGGTGAAGATAACGTCTGCATTTGCGGCTGCTTCAACGGGATCGGCGGTAAGTGTGAACTTGCCCTCGTAGTTCTTTGCAAAGTCAAGAACGGTCTTGTCGGGGTGATATCCCTCGGGGCACGCTGCGGAAACTTCCATGCCAACGGTAAGACCGCCGACGATAAGGGAGTTTGCCATATTGTTTCCGTCGCCTATGTAGCACATTTTCAGTCCGTCGAACTGACCCTTATACTCTCTTACTGTCATAAGGTCGGCAAGCACCTGGCAGGGGTGGCAATAGTCGGTAAGTCCGTTGATTATGGGGATATTGCCGTAGTTTGCAAGGTCCTCCACTTCCTTCTGCTCGAAGGTACGGATCATTATGCCGTTGAGGTAGCGGGAGAGGACACGGGCGGTATCCTGAACAGGCTCGCCTCTGCCTATCTGGAGGTCACGGGAGGAAAGGAAGAGTGCGTTTCCGCCAAGCTGGTACATACCTGTTTCAAAGGAAACACGGGTACGTGTGGAGGACTTCTGGAAGATCATACCCAAAGTTTTGCCCTCAAGGTGGCGGTGGGGAATGTTGTGCTTCAGTTCGTACTTGAGCTGGTCAGCAAGGTTCAGGATCTCGATGATATCCTCCCTTGAAAGGTCGGACATTTTAAGAAGATTTTTCATTTTATATGCCTCCTGTATATTGGTTTTGAATTTATTTACGTATCGATCCTCACTATTTCGGTGAGGGATTTGTTGCGGTAGATTATATCATTTCTTTCGGTAAAGCCCATTTTCTCCCAGAAAGCGTTGGCGCCTGTGTTTCTGCCGAACACCAGCAGAGCCGCTTTGGCTATCCCCCGGGCTTCAAGAGCGCTTACAGCCTTGTTTACAAGCTCCGAAGCGATTCCCCGATGCCTGTATTCGGGACGGACTGCGGTGTGATAGATATATCCCCTGCGGCCGTCGTTTCCTGCCATGATAACGCCTGTGATGACGCTTTCGCCGTCTGCGTCGTTTTCAACTGAAACAAAGCAGGTCTCGGGATTTCTTTTCAGAAATCTCTCTACGCCTTGGCTGGAATCGTCGATATCGTTAAGCCCCATTCCGCTGCATGAGAGCCACAGGCTGTAGATATCGTCATAGTCGGATATGGTAAGAAGCCTGACAGTCATTACGCCAGCAGCTTTTTAAGTATCTCCATGCCCTTGTCTATCTCCTCATAGGTGATGGTGAGAGGGGGCAGGAAGCGGAGCTTTTCCTTTGCGGTAAGGATAAGCAGTCCGTTTTCGGCTGCGGCGGAAAGAATATCTGCCGCTTTCTTGGTTTTAAGTCGAACGCCCAGCATAAGTCCCATGCCGTCAACGCCCTCGACCTCGGGTATCTCTGCCAGCTTCTTTCTGAAATACTCGCCCTTGGCGATGACCTCGTCGCAGAAGCCCTCGGAGGAAACTGTATCAAGAACCACGTTTCCGCCTGCGCAGGCAAGGGGATTTCCGCCGAATGTGGAGCCGTGAGTGCCCTTTACAAGCACTCCCGCACACTTTTCATCGGCAAGGCAGGCACCCATGGGCACGCCGCCTGCGATTCCCTTTGCAAGTGTGGTTATATCGGGCTTTACGCCGTATCTCATGGAGGTGAGGATCGCACCTGTTCTGCCAACGCCTGTCTGAACCTCGTCGGCAACTGTAAGGATATCGTTTTCTCCGCAGAGCTTGAATATCTCGTCAACAAAGGCTTTATCAAGGGGATTTACTCCGCCCTCGCCCTGAACGAACTCAAACATAACTGCGCAGATCGTCTTATCCTCGGCGATAAGCTTTCTGAGAGCGTCGATATCGTTGGCAGGAACGTTCACAAAGCCCTCTACAAAGGGGAAGAAGTAGTTGTGGAACACGTCCTGGCCTGTTGCGGAAAGGGTGGCAAGAGTTCTGCCGTGGAATGAGTTCACAAGGGTAACGATGGTGTGTCTGCCCTTGCCGTATTTATCAAAGGAATATTTTCTTGCAAGCTTGATAGCGCACTCGTTTGCTTCTGCGCCCGAGTTTCCGAAGAAAACATCGGTATAGCCAGTAAGCTCGCAGAGCTTTGCGGCAAAATCAGCCTGCACCTTGGTGTAGAAATAGTTGGAGGTGTGCTGGATAGCTCTTGCCTGTGCGCACACAGCGTCAGCCCACTTATCGTTGCAGTAGCCCAGAGAGTTGGTGCCGATGCCGCTTCCGAAATCTATGTATTTCTTGCCGTTTTCGTCAACAGCATCGTCATTGTGACCCTTTTCCAGAACTATAGGCAGCCTGCCGTAGGTCTGCATAACGTGCTTGTTGAATTTTTCTATTGTTTCGGACATTTATATCATTCCTTTCAGTGTGTTGCCGTATCAGATAAACTGTGTACCGATGCCCTGGCTGGTAAGCAGCTCAACGAGAATGGAGTGCTTTACTCTGCCGTCGATGATGCAGGTCTTGTGAACGCCTCTTCTTACGGCTTCAACACAGCAGTCGATCTTGGGTATCATGCCGCCGCTGATGATGCCCTGTCTCTTCATGAAAGGCACCTCGCTGACCTGAACGCTGGGGATAAGGGTGGAGCTGTCGTCCTTGTCCTTGAGAAGTCCCACGATATCGGTCATAAGGATAAGGTTCTCCGCTCTGAGCTCTGCAGCAATTCTTGCAGCTGCGGTATCTGCGTTTATGTTGTAGGTCTGTCCCTTTTCATCGCAGGCAACAGTGGAGATAACGGGGATATAGCCCTTTTCAAGTGCGTCAAGGATAGGTGTGGTGTTCACCTTGTCGATCTCGCCGACAAAGCCAAGGTCAACATCGCCCTCTATCTTGTGACAGAGTATCATCTGTCCGTCAATGCCGCACATACCGAGAGCCTTGCCGCCGTGCTGTATGAGGTGAGAAACAAGCTCCTTGTTTACCTTGCCCGCAAGCACCATCTTGACGATATCAACGGTAGCTTCGTCGGTGTATCTGAGGCCGTTTATGAACTTGCTCTCGATACCCACACGTCTGAGCATATCGTTTATCTCAGGGCCGCCGCCGTGAACGAGAACTGTCTTTATGCCGACCAGATTAAGGAGCACGATATCGCTCATTACTGCATCCTTCAGCTCATCATTGGTCATAGCGTTTCCGCCGTACTTGATAACGACTATCTTGTCGTTGTACTTCTGTATGTATGGCAGGGCGTCTATGAGCACCTGCGAACGTATCTCATTTGAAATGCTGTTCTCCATTGAATAACTCTCCTTTATTTATGCTGCCCGGGACATGAGCCTGCACCGCACACTGATAATAAATATCCTTATCAGCTTCTGTAATCTCCGTTTATCTTAACATAGTCATATGTAAGGTCGCAGCCCCATGCAGTAGCCTTTGCATTGCCTGCATTAAGCTCGATGTATATCTCGATCTCGTCCTCGGTAAGGATCTTCTTTGCCTCGTCCTCGGAGAAATCAACGCCTGCGCCATTGTGGCACACTGCAATGCGTCCTGCTCTTGAGCCAAGGTCAACATCAACCTTGTTGATATCAAAATCAGCCTCGGCATAGCCTATTGCGCAGAGAACACGTCCCCAGTTTGCGTCAGCGCCGAACATTGCGCACTTGAACAGAGGAGAACGGATAACGCTCTTTGCAACGATTATTGCAGTGTCAAGATCAGGTGCGGAGGAGCATATGCAGGTGAGGAGCTTTGTTGCGCCCTCGCCGTCCTTTGCAAGCATTCTTGTAAGGTTTGCCATTACCTGATAAAGGGCAGCCTTGAAGGTATCGAACTCTGCGCCCTCTGCTGCTATTTCGGCATTTTCTGCCAGACCGTTTGACATCAGCATACAGGTGTCGTTGGTGGACTGGTCGCCATCAACGGAAAGGCAGTTGTATGTAATTTTAACTATCTCGGAAAGTGCTTTCTGCAGCATAGGTGCGGAAACGGCACAGTCGGTGGTGATAAAGTTGAGGGTGGTAGCCATATTGGGGTGTATCATTCCGCTGCCCTTTGCCATGCCGCCCAGATGACAAACCTTGCCGCCGATATCGAACTCAACTGCATATTCTTTCTTGACTGTATCAGTGGTCATTATAGCGGTAGCTGCTTCAACATTGCCTGTGTAGGAAAGCTTCTCCACCAGCTGTGGAACTGCCTTAACGATAGGCTCAATGGGCAGCACCTGACCGATAACGCCTGTGGAAGCAACAATGACCTCTTCGGGCTTTATTCCCAGAGCATCGGCAGCAAGGCTGCACATTTTCTCAGCCTTTTCCTCGCCGTCGGCATTGCAGGTGTTGGCATTCTTGGAGTTAACGATAACTGCCTTTGCCTTTCCGCCTGATTTTTCAAGATTTTTCTTTGTAACAACAACAGGAGCGCCCTTTACCTTGTTGGAGGTATAAACGCCTGCCGCATTGCACATAACGTCCGAAACGATAAGTGCGATATCATTCTTCTTAGTGGGATTTTCCTTTATGGCGCAGTAAACGCCGCTTGCCTTGAATCCCTTTGCGGCGCAAACACCGCCGTCGATGATCTTAAAATCCATATCAGTGACCTTCTTTTATAAGTTTATTTCGTTATTATCTGTTTTGCCGAATTTTTTTCAAGCATATCCCATATTATTTTATGCAAAAGCAAGCTTTTCCTTTGGCTTAGGTATTTCCCTGCCAAGAAGCTCAGCAGTTTCTATCCACTCATCAACAACGATGTGAACATTTTCAAGAGCGGAAAGCATTGATCCACCGTCAGCCATGCAGCCTGCAAGCTCGGGAACCTCTGCGATATATTTTCCGTCTTCTTCGCTCCGGTACAAAATGACTTCGTATTTATGAATCAAATTTTCCTCACATTCTGCATTTAAGAATTATATTCCTGCTCTGCTTTACTTATAAGAATAAAGCTTTGCTTTTGAGCCATCAGGCTGAATACTGATGATTTTATCAATTATTCCAGTCCTGTTCTCTCGTCAATGCCCATCATAATGTTCATGCACTGAACTGCTGCGCCCGATGCGCCCTTGCCCAGATTATCAAGCTGGGAGCAGAGAAGAACGTGGTCGTCATTGCCGTAAACAAAAATTCTCAGCATATTTGTATCCGCAACGGTGTTGGAGAAAAGCTCGGAAGCTTCGGGCATCCCCTCAGCGCCGAAAGGCATTACCTGTACAAAATGCTCGCCTGCATAATGCTCGGACAGCATTTTCCATACATCGTGAGCCGTGACCTTTCTTGCCATGGTTCTCAGCTGAATGGGGATATTTACCAGCATACCGTTATAGAAATCTCCTACTATGGGGCAGAAAACAGGGGGATAGGAAAGTCCCGAAACTGCCATCATTTCCTTGACGTGCTTGTGGGTCTTGCCAAGGGAATACGCTCTTGTGCTGGCAAGCTGGAAGTCTCTGTTCTCGTCCTCATATCTTGCGATAAGCTTCTTGCCGCCGCCGCTGTAGCCTGAAATTGCGTGGCAGATAACAGGGTGATAGGGAGCCAGCATACCCGATCTTACCATGGGGTACATAAGGCAGTTGAAGCCGCTGGCATAGCAGCCGGGAACGGCAGTTCTTTTTGATGCCGCAACTGCGCTTCTCTGCTCCTTTGAAAGCTCGGGCAGACCATATACCCAGTCAGGATTGGTTCTGTGAGCTGTGGAAGCGTCGATTATCTTGGTGTGGTCGTTTTCCACCAGTGAAACGGCTTCAACAGCCGCTGCATCGGGCAGGCAGAGAAATGTGTAATCGGAAGCGTTTATATACTTCTTTCTCTCCTCGGTGTCCTTGCGCTTTTCCTCGGGAATTTCAAGTATCTCGATATCGCTGCGGTCCTTGAAACGGTCAGCTATACGCAGACCTGTGGTTCCCTCTTTGCCGTCTATAAAAATCTTGTATGACATTTTCTTATTTCCTTTCAAAAATGCAGTCAGAAACTGTAGTTTTCAGAAATTATGATTTTCAGAAATTATAATTTCTGAGTTCCGCTTTCAGCTGCTCGATCTGTCTCGCAACAGCTTCGGGAGCAGGGCCGCCGTCAACATTTCTCTGCATTACGCAGGTCTCAAGGTTGATAGCCTTGTAAACGTCCTCGTCAAATACATCGGTGAGCTTCCTGTACTCCTTGATGTCAAGGTCTTCAAGGGTGGTGTCAAGCTCGATACATCTTGCAACAAGTGTGCCTGTTATCTTGTAAGCGTCTCTGAAAGGCATACCCTTCTTAACAAGGTAGTCTGCGCAGTCGGTGGCATTGATAAAGCCCTTTGCGGCAGCCTTTCTCATATTGCCCTTGAGAACGGTCATAGTTCTGAACATGGGGATAAATGTGGATAGGCAGAGCTTAACGGTGTCGATTGCGTCAAATATAGCTTCCTTATCCTCCTGCATATCCTTGTTGTAGGCAAGTGGAAGGTTCTTCATCATGGAAAGCAGGGTCATAAGGTCGCCGTAAACTCTTCCTGTCTTTCCTCTGATAAGCTCGGTGATATCGGGGTTCTTCTTCTGGGGCATAATGGAGGAGCCTGTGGAATAAGCGTCGTCCAGCTCGATGAACTTGAACTCCCAGCTGCACCACATAACGATCTCCTCGGAAAATCTTGAAAGGTGCATCATGAGTATGGAAACGGCACTTGCCAGCTCTATGCAGTAGTCACGGTCGGAAACGCCGTCAAGGCTGTTGTAGGTGATATCCTCAAAGCCCAGCAGCTCAGCTGTGCGCTTTCTGTTAAGGGGATATGTAGTGCCGGCCAGCGCACAGGAGCCGAGAGGCATTCTGTCCATTCTATTCTTGGTATCAGCCAGTCTGCCAAGGTCACGGGTGAGCATCTGTGCATATGCCATGATGTGGTGTGCAAAGGTGACGGGCTGCGCTCTCTGGAGGTGGGTATATCCGGGCATTACGGTGTCATAATGCTCCTGAGCTGTGGCGATAAGGGTCTCGATAAGCTCATAGGTGAGCTTGGATATCTCGTCACACTCGTCTTTAAGGTAGAACTTTATATCAAGTGCCACCTGATCGTTTCTGCTTCGTGCGGTGTGAAGTCTCTTGCCTGTGTCGCCCAGTCTTTCGGTGAGCACCTGCTCAACGAACATATGGATATCCTCAGCATTGGGGTCAAAGTGGAGCGCACCGCTGTCAAGGTCGGCAAGTATGCCTTTAAGTCCCTCGATTATCTTTTCGCTCTCGTGCTTTTCAATAATGCCCTGCTCACCCAGCATCTGCGCATGAGCCATAGAGCCTCTTATATCATGCCTGTACATTCTTGCATCAAAGGAAATGGAGGAGTTGAAGTCGTTGACCTTCTCATCGACCTCCTTGGAAAATCGTCCTGCCCACATCTTAGCCATTTTATTTCATTCCTTTCAAATCATTCTGCTGCCGAAGTTTCTTCTGATGTTGAAGCAGCTGAAGCATTTGCCGATGTTTCTTCTCTTATGCTGCCGTCCTCATTGAGCTTGTGCCCCTCTGAATCGGTACCGTAAAGCAGACCAAGATAATCCAGCTGCTTCTGATAATTATCGGCATCAATATAGTAAACACCAAAGTTGCAAACCTCTTCCATGCTCATTTTTCTGTACTGGGAAGAGCCGCCGTTATATATCATTGTAAGAACGTCATTATCTATCTCGATACGGCACTTGGCGCCGTTGCCTACGGTAAGGAAATCATCGCTTATCTCGTAGGTATCTTCCGTATAAACGGAGCCCATTGCCATGGGTGTGTGATAGATAAGTCCGCCCTCGGAGGTGAACTCGTAAAGCTTGTAATAGGGGTTGCCCTCATTCTCGAAATACTCGGGGCCGTCGATATCGCACCAAACACCTACGATATCTGTTTTCAGCTGCTCGTATTTCTTCTGTTTATCGCTACTGCAGGCGGTAAGGCTTATCATCATAACAAATGCCATTGCCGCCGCAAGGAGATTTCGTATTTTAAAATTCATATTGTTACCGACTTTCTTTGTTCTTTTTATTCTAATACCAGTTAAATACAAAAATCAGGTATCGTCCTGCATATAATATTGTTCCCTTATATGCCGATTTTTACTGTGGAAATTTATTCCTGAAAAAACTAATATAACTGCGTATGCCCGAAACGTGGATTTCGGGCATAAACAGCATATATATTACGGGTTATTTTTAATTACTTGCCACGCTTCTGGTCAAGCTTTGCCTTAACGTGAGTGGGAAGACCGAAGATATTGATGAATCCGCCTGCATCAGCCTGGTTGTAAACGTGATCCTCATCAAATGTAGCAACTTCCTCATCGTAAAGGGTGTAGGGAGATGTAACGCCAGCGTTGATAACGTTGCCCTTGTAGAGCTTGAGCTTAACATCACCTGTAACAGTCTTCTGAGTCTCGGTAACGAATGCGGACATAGCCTCTCTGAGAGGAGAGAACCACTGACCGTTATAAACGATATCAGCAAACTTGATGGAAAGGTAGGACTTGATCCTTGCAGTCTCCTTATCGAGGCAGAGAGTCTCGAGAGCTTCGTGTGCTCTGTAAAGGATAGTTCCGCCGGGTGTTTCATAAACGCCTCTGGACTTCATACCAACGAGACGGTTCTCAACCAGGTCAACAAGGCCGATGCCGTTCTCGCCGCCGAGCTTATTGAGGGTGGAAACCAGCTCAACACCGTTCATTTTCTTGCCGTCAACAGCGGTGGGGATACCCTTTTCAAAGTGGATAGTTACATATGTAGCCTTATCGGGAGCCTTTTCGGGAGATACGCCCAGCTCAAGGAAGCCTTCCTTGTTGTACTGAGGCTCGTTTGCGGGATCCTCAAGGTCAAGACCCTCGTGGGAAAGGTGCCAGATGTTCTTATCCTTGGAGTAGTTGGTCTCACGGGTTATCTTAAGAGGAATGTTGTGTGCCTCTGCGTAGTCGATCTCTTCGTCACGGGACTTGATGGACCATTCTCTCCAGGGAGCGATGATAGCCATATCGGGAGCAAAAGCCTTGATAGCAAGCTCAAATCTTACCTGGTCGTTGCCCTTACCGGTGCAGCCGTGGCAGATAGCGTCAGCACCCTCTGCAATAGCGATCTCAGCAATTCTCTTTGCGATGATGGGACGTGCAAAAGAGGTACCGAGGAGGTACTTGCCCTCGTAGATAGCGTCAGCCTGAACGGTGGGGTAGATATAATCCTGAATGAATTCTTCCTTAAGATCCTCAATGTAAAGCTTGGAAGCGCCTGTCTTCTTAGCCTTTTCCTCGAGGCCGTCAAGCTCGGTGCCCTGTCCAACGTCAGCGGAAACAGCGATTACCTCGCAGTTGTTGTAGTTTTCCTTGAGCCAGGGAATAATGATAGAAGTGTCGAGACCGCCGGAATAAGCGAGAACGACCTTTTTGATGTTTTCCTTATTAACTGCCATTTTAGTGTACCTCCGTTTATTTTTTTGCATTGCACTCCTCAAAGTGCAATGTCAGGTTACTGATATTTATTATACACCCTTTGGCGCAAATGTCAAGACTTATTTGCATATTTTATCCGATTTACGCAAAATATTCATCTTTTAAGCTTAAATAATGAATATTCATGTGTTTTATACCGTATATTATATTGGATATGCACCAAAAAGTGTATATATTCATTTTTCCGCCGAGGGAAGTTTTTCGTCCTCACGGGGCAGACGCACCTTTGAGACCCATTTTTCCTCGCAGGCGCCGTATTTTCTGTAGTTTTTCTGCGCTTCTATGAGGCATATGCTGTTTGCTCCCCCTGCGCAGTCGGGGCTGACATTATCGTCCCGCTCCCAGAAGCATACGGGGCAGATGTCGTATTCATTTTCCACGGTATAATATCCGCAGCACTGGCATTTACCTTTCATATGTCCTCCTCACTGGCGGTTCCAGTAGTCTATGCCGTCATCGGGGATAAAGAACGTTCTGATATAGCCGTCCTCGCTGAGAACAAGGAACTCGCCCGTTTCGGTGTTGAAGAAAAGATAGTCGCCGTCCTCCTCACGCTTGGTAAGAACATCGTCGGAGGTATCGTCTATCAAAGCATTTGCCTTGTCAAGATACTCCTGCTTGGTAATGTCCCCGAACTCAGCGCCGTGCTTCAGGAAGTGAGACTCGAAAAGCTCCTCCGTCCTGAAAGTGTAGTAGGTCGCCTCAGTGACAGTCACCTTTATTTTGCACTTGTCAGACTTATTGTTCTTATCATAAAGGGTAATGGTGCAGCTGCCCTCTTTAACGCCTGTTACCGTAAGGGTGAATTTACCCTTTCTGGTCTTTCCCGCCTTGCAGGAAACAGCTTTGGTGCTTCGCTGATACTTTATACTTTTGCCGCCCGTATAGACAGTCACCTTTACGGACTGCCCCTCTTCAAGGGTTATGCTTTTGTCCGATACCCTGATGTTCTTTGCGCTGTCCGAAACACTTACGGCAGTCTTATCGGCAGACTTTGCAGCCGCTTCGACTCCGAAAGTGCATAAGCACAGGGAAAGTGTCAGCAGGATAGTTATGATGCTTCTTATGATCTTCATACCGTCACCTCATTTCTTATGCTATGCCGTTTTTCTTCTTTGCAGCTGTAAGGGTGTTTCTCATAAGCATTGCAATGGTCATGGGGCCAACGCCGCCGGGAACGGGAGTGATATATCCTGCCTTGTCCTTGCAGGCATCAAAGTCAACGTCTCCGCAGAGCTTGCCCTGCTCGTTTCTGTTCATGCCTACGTCGATGACAACAGCGCCCTCCTTGACCATATCGGGGGTAACGAACTTTGCCTTGCCAACAGCTGCCACAAGGATATCCGCATTTGCGCATATCTCTTTCAGGTTCTGTGTCTTTGAGTGGGTGATGGTAACGGTTCCGTTCTTGTGGAGCAAAAGCATTGCCATAGGCTTGCCGACGATGTTGCTTCTGCCGATCACCACGCAGTTCTTGCCGCACACATCAACGCCGGTGTCGGCAATAAGCTCCATAACGCCTGCGGGAGTGCAGGGCAGGAAGCTGTAGTCGCCTATCATAATATGACCCACATTCTCGGGGTGGAATGCGTCAACGTCCTTGTCGGGGCGGATAGCGTTTATAATGGCATTTTCGTTTATCTGCTTGGGAAGAGGGAGCTGGACCAGAATGCCGTTTACTCTGTCGTCATTGTTGAGCTTTTCCACCAGTGCCAAAAGCTCTGCCTGAGAGGTCTCTTCGGGAAGAGCATACTCAAAGGACTCAAAGCCCACCTCTGCGCACGCCTTTTTCTTGTTGTTCACATATACTCTGGAAGCAGGGTTATCACCTACGATAACAACTGCCAGTCCAACGGAAATGCCCTTTGCTTTAAGCTCCTCGGTCTCAGCCTTTACAGCTGCCTTAACCTTTGCGGAAACTGCCTTGCCGTCAATGAGATTTGCCATGATTTTTCCTCCCTGAAATTATTTTTCGCCATTTTCCTCAGAACCGTCCTCAGGCTCGTCGGAAACTATCTTCTGGTCGTCAGTAAGCTGATTTTTCTGCTCTTTCTTTGCCTTGCGGCAGTCCTCCTCAGCCTGCTCTGCCTTTTCGGATTCTGCGATAAGGCGCTTTGATTCCTCGGTATCACGGTAGAGGGGAACGGGGTTCTTTTTAAGTCTCACACGCATGACAATGATATACACCAGTGCCGCAGCGGCGCTTATTGCAGCCAGCATTTGCGAAGCCCTCACGCTGCCGATGTAAAGGCTGTCCGTTCTCAGACCCTCCACCACAGACCTTTCCAGCCCGTAGAGGAAAATATACAGCGCAAAGATCTCGCCGTCAAATTTTCTGTGCTTGTGGTAGAAATGCAGGATAAGGAAGCCGATAAGGCACCACAGGGATTCATACAAAAAGCAGGGGTGAACGGGGAGCATGGGGTCGATCTCTATTCCCTTTGCAGCCAGCTCCGCCTGATGATTTATAAGGTAGTTCTGTATCCTGCCGCCTGACATTCCCCAAGGAAGATCGGTGTTTGTACCGAATGCCTCCTGATTGAAGAAGTTGCCCCATCTGCCAAGGCACTGACCGATGAAAAGTCCCATGGCGACAATATCAAGGGTGGGCATGATCTTCAGCTTGCGTATTTTTGCCATAATGCAGCCAAAAAGCAGTCCGCCGATTATGCCGCCGTAAATGGCAAGTCCCCCGTCCCTTATGGAAAGTATGTCCTTGATGCTGTGATAACTTGCTGAATGGAGTACCACGTAGTAGAGCCTTGCGCCCACAACTGCGCCTATAACGCCGGCAATGACCGCATCAATGAGCCTGTCGCCGTCAATGCCGTACTCCTTTGCGCGTCTGAAACAGTACATCATGGCAAGAAGCATGCCCAGCGCTATCATAACGCCGTACCACTTTACGGAAAAGCCGAATATTGATATAGCTTCCGAATTGATAGTAAGGTCTATCCCAAGCTTGGGAAAGACCACATTATCAACAGGGAGCCTTGAAAGTGCTTCCATAGTTAAGCCTTGCCTCCTGTTCTTCGCTGCGGATAACGGACAGCGTGCAGTTTTCGGGGTCAAAGCGCTGACGGAGGAACTCCGCTGCGTCCTCTGCGGTAACGCTTGCCACAGTTTCGATGGTGGAGAATGCGTTGCCTGTGCTCCTGAGGCCTGCCTTGATAAGTCCGCTTGCAATGGCTTCGGGATTGCCAAGGTTGCGGATAAGGCTGCCGTAATATGCCTTTCTTACAGTCTCGAACTCTTCCTTTGTAAAGCCGACCTGCTTGCGGCGCTCTATTTCCTCGGCGATAAGCTGTGCCACCTTTTCAGGCTCTCTGGACTCGCCGCCGAAAATGGGAACGAAAAATCCGTCGCCCGAGAATGTCTCGGAAGAGAATGTGGAGTTGATAAGTCCCTCATCGTAAAGGCGCTTGTAGAAGTCGGAGGTCTCGTCTGCCAGCATGGCAAGAACCATGTCGGAAAGCACCTCGCACCTTACTATGTCCTCATTGCTCACAGGCTCGGACTTGTAGCCGATGTTGAACATGGGCACTGCCACTTCAAGCTTCTGCTCCACGTACTTTGAAGCCACGGTAACAGGCTCCTCGGGAACTATGGTCATAAGCTCCTTGTTTTCGGAGGGGATAAGCATCTCGTCGCAGAGCTTCATTATCTCGTCCTCGTCAACGTCTCCTGCAATGGCAAGCACCATGTTGTGGAGATTGTAGAAAGTGTAATAGCAGCGGTAAAGCAGGTCGGCATTGATCTGAGCAATGCTCTCCTTTGTACCTGCAATGTCTATCCTAACGGGGTTTTCGTGATAGATTCCGCCCAGCATATTAAAGAACACACGCCAGTTGGGGTCGTCCTCGTACATTCTTATTTCCTGACCGATGATGCCCTGCTCCTTGCGGACGGTCTCCTCGGTGAAATAGGGCTTCTGGACAAAATCCAGCAGTATTTTCAGGGAGGGGATAAAGTTCTCGGTGCAGGAGAAAAGATAGCAGGTCCTGTCGAATGAAGTGTATGCGTTGCCGAATGCGCCTGTCTTTGCGTAAAGCTCGAACACGCCGCAGTCCTCGTTCTCGAAAAGCTTGTGCTCCAGATAATGGGCAATGCCGTTGGGAACGGTGACAAAATCAGCATCGTCACGGGTCTTGAAGGTGGTGTTCACCGAGCCGTAGCGTGTGCCGAAAAGTGCGTGCTTTATGCTGTAGCCCTCGGTCTTCCAGATAAGTATCTCAAGACCGCTGTCGTGCTTTATCCGTGTGTATTTTTCGCCTGTGCGGTCATTGGAAATGATCTCTCTTGTCATGACTTTTCTCCTCAGTTCTGACCGTAGTAGGCATTCTTGCCGTGCTTTCTCAGGTAATGCCTGTCAAGCAGAGCCTGAGACATTGCTCCCGCAGAGGGATTTATGGAAGCGGCGTGATAGTTCATAAATGCCACCTCTTCCAGTACAACAGCATTGTGAACAGCTTCCATAGCGTCCTTGCCCCATGTAAAGGGACCGTGGTTCTTTACCAGCACCGCAGGAATGGTCATGGGGTCGATGCCCTCAAATGCCTCTGCAATAACAACGCCTGTTTCCTTTTCGTATTCGCCGCCTATCTCTTCGGGGGTCATGTCCCTTGTGCAGGGTATCTCGCCGTAGAAATAGTCGCCCTGAGTTGTGCCCATGGGTATGATGCCGCAGCCTGCCTGTGCGAATGCCGCTGCCCATCTGCTGTGGGTGTGGACGATGCCTCCCATATTTTCAAAGCGTCTGTAAAGCTCAAGATGTGTGGGTGTATCGCTGGAGGGCTTGTACTTGCCCTCGGCAACCTTGCCTGTGGCAAGCTCCACAACTACCATATCATCGGCGGTCATTCCCTCATAGGAAACGCCTGAGGGCTTTATTACCACCATTCCGCTTTCTCTGTCAACGGCGGAGGCATTGCCCCATGTGAATGTTACAAGGTTATATTTGGGAAGCAGAAGATTTGCTTCAAGAACTTCTTTTTTGAGATTTTCCAGCATATTATCATTCCTTTCCGTACATTGCAAGGCCTTTTCTGAAAGCGGCTATGTACTTTTCATATCCCTCTCTGCCCTTTTCCTCAGGGTAGGAGACTGTCTTTTCCATATCGCCGAAAACTGTGCTGTCAAGCCAGTCGGCAAGCTTTTTGCCGTTGCCTGTCATCATATAAGCCGCAAGGAGAGCAATGCCCCATGCGCCGCCCTCGCCTGCTGTGGTCATAACAGCCGCAGGGGTATCAAGAGCATCGGCAATTATCTGTGCGGCGGCGTTCTTTACCTTGAAAAGTCCGCCATGGCAGGTGAACAGCTGTGCAGATACTTTCTCGGTATCAAACAGGATATCCATACCCATTTTAAGCGCACCAACAGATGAATAAAGCTGCGCTCTGAAAAATTCGCCCAGTGTGGGAGCGTGCTCGGGCGAGCGGAAATATGCGGGATAGCCCTTTTCAACATTTGCGGCAGGCTCGCCTGACATAAAGCCGTATGCCACCGCTCCGCCGCAGTCCGGGGCAGCGTTCATGGCATTGCGGTAAAGCTTTTCGTAAAGCTCCGACTTGTCGATATCCCAGCCCATAAGTGCGCCGAATTCGCCGAACATATTCACCCATGCGTCAAGCTCGGTGCAGCAGCTGTTGCAGTGTACCATGGCAACGGGATATCCGTCGGGGGTAGTTACCATGTCTATCTCCCTGTGAACAGCGGCAAGAGGCTCGCTGAGCACCAGCATGGAAAATACGGAAGTACCTGCGGAGATATTTCCTGTGCCTGCTCTTACGGAGTTTGTGGCAACCATTCCCGTGCCTGCGTCTCCCTCGGGAGGGCAGAGGGGAACGCCTGCTTTAAGGCTTCCTGTGGGATCAAGGAACCTTGCGCCCTCTTCAGTAAGATATGCCCCCTTTTCACCTGCGCTCTTAACTGCGGGGAAAAGGCTGTATATATCATTATCATAGCCATGGGAAGCTATTTTATCGGCATATTTTTTCAGCTTGTTCTTGTCATAGCCCGTCATATCAACGGGGAAAATTCCCGAAGCCTCGCCTATGCCAACGGCATTTTCTCCGCTGAGCATGAAATGGATATAGCCTGCAAGGGTCGTTACTTTCTTGGTTCTGGGAACATATTCCTCTTTGTCGAGCACCGACTGATAGAAATGTGCGCAGCTCCAGCGCTGGGGAATGTTGAAATCAAGCAGCTCGGTAAGCTCTGCCGCAGCCTTTTCGGAGGTGGTGTTTCGCCATGTCCTGAAAGGAGTGAGAAGAGTTCCGTTTTCATCAAATGCCATGATACCGTGCATCATGGCGGAAACGCCCATTGCGCCGTAGGTCTCGGGGCAAACGCCGTATTTCTCCTTTACGTCCGCCAGGAGCGAAGCATAGCAGGAGCGAATGCCGTTATGGATATCATCAAGGGAATATGTCCAGTAGCCGTTTTCAAAGCGGTTCTTCCACTCGTGAGCGCCCGAAGCTATGGGCTTCATCTCGTCGTCGATAAGGCACGCCTTTATTCTTGTGGAGCCAAGCTCAATGCCCAGATATGTCTTTCCTGTTCTGATCTTTTCTACAATAGTCATATCAGTTTTCCTTTCCCGTAAGCACGTAAACAGTATCAAGTTTAAGGGAAGCGGCAAATTCCATTACCTGCTCCTTTGTTACCTTTTCAATAAGCTCCGAAAGCTTTTCGGGAGAAAGAATATCCTCCTCGCTCTTGGTGCAGTCGCTGAAATACCAGTCCGCAATGTTGCGTGGGGAATCGTCTGCTCCCTTGAGGGCGCACACCATGGCAAGCTTTGCCTGCTCAAGCAGCTCATCGGAGAACTCACCCTTGGCGGTAAGCGCCAGCTGATTTTCTATTTCCTTGCGTGCAGGCTCGATGTTCTCGCTCTCAACGCCGCTGTCAACGAACATAACACCCGATTTCTCCGCAAAGCTTGCGGCGCAGTAATAGCAAAGGCTCAGCTTTTCTCTTACGTTCATGAAAAGCATGGATACGGGCAGTCCGCCGAAAAGTGCGGTGAATACTCTGCGGACAGCAGGGCTTTTTATGCTTGTCTTGTACGCCATGACCATCTTGCTCTGGAGCACATCAAGGCGCTCGGTCTCATATCTTACCTCGGGCTTTAAGGGTGAAAGCTTTTCAGAGGGGGAATATACCGTTCCCCTGTCCATGGCGGAAAATCTGTCGTTTATGAGCTTTTCACACTTTTCGGGAAGCTCCCTGCCCACAAAGAATATCTCGATCCTTGCAGTACGGAGCAGCTCCTTGTATGCTTTCCAAACCTGCTCTGATGTAAGAGCCTCAGCATCGGAGCGCTCGCCCTTGACAGGTATGCCCGCAGGCTCGTTCTCGTATATCACTTTGCCAGCCTTTTTAAGGGCATATGAGCGTTTGTCGTTGATATCAGCGTCAATATCGTCAATAAGCTCCTGCTTTTTCAGGGCAAACTGCTTTTCGGGGAATGCGCCGTTTTCGGACACGGGGTCGAAAACACAGCCGCAGAGCAGTTCAAGCACTGAGGCGGATATATCCTCACCCTCCAGCGCAAATCTGTCTCCTATGCAGCTGGCGGACATAGTAATGGTCTGGCTGTCGGCAAAGCGGCTGATACCGCCTCTTACGCTGGCACCGTAAAGCTCGGCAAGTCTTGTATTAAAAGCGGTTATGGTAGGATACTTTGCGCAGGTATCCTCAAGCATAAAGGCTATTGCCGCATTGGCAGAGGCGTTCTCCTCGGTGAGCCTTGTTATGAAATGAATGATATAGCTGTCGGTTTTGAATTTGCTGTCGGTAAGCACGGTAAGGGCAATGCCTCTGTCGGCGCTTCCGATGATTTTTCTTTCTCGTTTTATCGCCACGTAATCAACTCCGATATAAAAAAGATTGTACTTTTTTATTATAACACACAGGAAAATATTTTTCCACTGTTTTTCAAACTTTTTTTGCGACCGCAAGGCAGTGAAAGCAAATAAAAAAATCCACACAAATAAGGTCAAGGTAAAGGGTTTAGGTCAAGCCTTTTCCCGAAAGGCTTGCGGGGGTCAAGGGGGCAGAGCCTCCTTGTTGTCCTTGCCGCAGTGGTAAACTACGTTTACCTGCGAAATCTTTGCAAGCGGTTAATGTGATTAACCTGTTAGCCAACTGACCCCCAAATCCCCAAAGCCGCCTGCACTTTGAGTTCAAAAGCTAGCAAAATGTAAGTTTTATCTCAAACAAACCAAAAACTATTTCATGCAGGCGGCTTGAAACCAAGAGACATTCCGTTAGGAATGGCGATTTTGGTTTCCGCCGTAAGGCGCAGGTACGGTCAAACTACAGTTTCAATTTAATATGTCCGTACCATGCAAAGGAGACACCTAAGGAGAGAGGGAGGAAACCCAAACCCAACAAAAGCGGGCATTCCCCCCTCTCTCCTACGGTTTCTCCATGCCTTGAAAAGGCAAGCACTCATCTTTTCCCTACCCTCTCACCCCCACTAAGCCCGCTTTTACAGTTTGGCTTAATTTTTTGTTTGTCTACTATATTAAATATTGTTTCGTACCTTTCACCGCCGCCCCGCTCATTTGCGGTCTGGCGTTTACATATCGAGTATCTGCTGTTCGTTTTGTTTAGCTCTGCGGTGGAGATTGCTTATATTGTCCGACATATTTTAGTCAGTCGGATATTGTTTTAATTGCCTTGCCCCACTGTGGCAAGGACGACAAGGTGGTCTAAACTTTTTGCCTTGCACTAAATAGCACAAACCTTTCACTATCTTTTTCAACCTAAAAAAGCAGCCCGATATTTCACGGACTGCTTATATTCATTCTGTTATTATGACCTCCACGCCCTTATCTCTCAGCGCATCAGCCACGGTTTCGAGCTTTTTGTCCCCAGTGACCTTTTTAAGCCCTTTCATCTCAAGGAGAGGTGAAAAATTATCCGCAGGGATATCCTCGATATACAGCACCTGTATGCTGTCCATATCGGTCAGCGGAGCAAGGTCGGAGACCTTTGTGTGGGAGATATTAAGCTCCGTAAGGCTCATATTTTCAAGGCAGGAAATGTTGCTTACGGCACAGAGGGAAACGTCCAGCTTCTGCAAAGCAGGGGCAAGGCTCACAAAGGAAATATCCTCCAGATCGGTGCAGTCGCTGTAAACATTTTCCGCTTCCTGTTTAAGTGCGTCGGAAACACCTGCGTCGATATCCGTTCTTATTGCGTCCTTGACCTGTGCCTTATAGGGAGTAACTTTAAGCTTTTTAAGGCGTGTGAAGTCGCTGAGGCTGTCTGTTCCGTCGGTCGTCATAAGTGTGAGTGAAAGCTCACGCTCGCTTATGCTGTAGTATTGTCCGTCTATCTGCCTGACAGCACCGCTGATGCCTGACTGGAACAAATTCACCAGCACAAACACTCCGATAAGCGCCGCCAGTATCAGCACTGCCTCCACCGCTCTTTTTTTCATAAAGCTTTCCTTTCAAAATATCATTTCTTTTTGGGAGCCTTTGCCGCTGACTTTACGGGCAGGCTCATTGTAAAGAGCAGGTCTGTGGTGAATATCTTCACCGCCAGATACATACATACCGCAAAGAACACCAGCTGATATATAAGTCCGCCCCAGACAAGTCCCATATGACCGAACAGCATATTGTTCATAGCCGTATAAGTGTGGGTAAAGGGAATGATGTAAAGAATTATCCTGGGAATGGGAGAAAGGGAATTTACGTCCGCAAACATGGTGACAAAGAAAGGTATCATGGTTATCATCATAACGGGAAGCACCAGTGTCTGGACGGACTTGGTATCGGTGGCCATTGCGCCGAGGATAAGTGACACTGAAAGACCTATGGCAATGGTAAGGAACAGCTGAACTGCAAAAATCGCCATCTGACCGCCCGAAAGGGTAAGTCCAAGAGTTTTCATTGCGTCGCCCATGGAGATACTGCCGCTTGCATCGGAGGATATCTCGTTTACCGCACTGCCCATCATGCCGTTCATATAGAACGCAAAGCCCACGACCATTGATGCCGCATTGAGGAGAGCCACTATAAGCGCAGCTATCATCTTTGCCATAAGCACTGTAAATCTTGAAACGGGTGCGGAAAGCAGTGTTTCAAGGGTCTTGTCTATCTTCTCGGTGGAAATGGCTGTCATTATCATCTGGGAAGCCATGAGGACGAGGAAGAACACCGCAAAGGGAGCTATCATGGACTGGTTCATAAGCATTGCGCTCAACGCCTCGGAGGAGACTTCAACAGTCTTTCCGTTGGCTGCGGTGTAGGAAACCGCCAGCACAGGCTCGCTTATAAGCTGCATCTGCTCATCGGTAAGCCCCATTTTCTCCGTCTCGATATACTTTGAGGTATATGCACTGATGGACGATGTAAGGCTTGCTGCGGAAATGCTCTTCATGGAAGATGCCAGACCGCCCTTGTCAATAAGGCTCACGCAGTTTACCGATGCCTGACCGCCGTTCATAACGGTCTCACCGAAGCCTGCGGGGATAATTACAAGATTATCCAGTCCCAGCCTTTTAAGCTCGCTGAAATAATCATCGGACTGAAGCGTTACCACCTCGGGGTCTGCGCCGTAATCGGGCAGAGCCGTTATCATATCCGCCGTGAACCGGGAGCCGTCCAGATCGGCGATATTCACCTGGGAATTGTTGATGGCATCGTCCATAACGCCGCCCATGAACTGACCCAGGCAGATAAGCAGCACGCAGGTGAATATCATGGCAAATATCGCCTGCTTGGTGAGCAGTTCTCTCAGCTCTTTTTTAAGAAGGTTACCTAACTTCATCAGAAGTCACCACCCTTTCAAATACCTCTTCAAGGTTAGCCGCTTCATAGCGCTGCTTCAGCTCGTCGATAGTTCCCACAGCCATTATTTTGCCGTGCGCCATTATGCCCACTCTGTCGGAGACATATTCTATCTCCAGCATATTGTGGGAGGAGAGCAGGAAGCTCATGCCGTCCTCTGCGGAAAGCTTTCTTATAGTTTTTCTGATATCAAGGGCGTTTATAACGTCCAGTCCCGAGGTAGCCTCGTCCAGTATGGCAAGGCGGGGGCGGGTCATTACCGCACGGGAGAGCAGCAGCTTTCTAATCATACCTCTTGAATAGCCGCCTATCTTCTCTTCCAGCCTGTCGCCCAGACCGCACATATTTACGCCACGGTTAACAAAAGTATCTATCTCGTCCTTGTCGGAGGAAAAAAGCCCTGCCATAAAGTAAAGATAGTCCATGCCTGTCATGGTCTTGTAAGCGCCTGCCTCATCAGGGAGGTAGGTTATTGCCTGGCGCACCTTGTCAGGCTCCTTGATAATGCTGTGACCGTCCACAAACGCATCTCCGCCGGTGGGAGTGATAAGCGTGGATATCATTCGTATGGTAGATGTTTTTCCTGCGCCGTTGGGACCGATAAGCGCAAATATCTCACCCTCATTTACGGAAAAGTTCACGCTGTTTACGGCAACAACGCCTTTTTTATACTCCTTTGTCAGGTTTTCAACCCTGAGTATCTCACCCATATTGTTCTTCCTTTCTCATGTTTAACATGAATGTCTTTTTGTCATTATAGCATAGGCCCGATTTTATTTCAATAATGTTTCGCACTTTTTAATGATATTCTAATTTACCTGAGTGTGCCGTCCTCATTGAATTTGTTTTTGAGCTTATGCTCGGTAACAGGTATAACGGACAGCAGCAATATCTGCTGAAAGGCTTCTGCGGCAAGCAGTCCATAAAGGCAGCCGTTGCCATAGATAGTTCCCGTAAATCCAAGAACTGCCAGGGCAATGGGGCACAAAAGTCCTATCGCTCCGCAGATAAGCCAGTGTATCCCGCTGACCTTGTGGGCATATGCCCATGTGCTGCCGTTTATCATTGATCTTTTTGACCTGTAGCCCACTATTCCGTTTATATTATCGGGCGGATTTGTGACGAACCAATATCCGCAGGATATCATGACCACAGGCAGAAAAACAGACAATACCACGCTGAAAATTATCTCAAACATCACCGTCACCCTTTCCGCTGCCGTTTTCTTCGTCCAGCTCGCACAGAAACTCACGGAAATTGCGGTAGCGCTTCTTTGAGCCGTCGGGGAGGTCTATCTCAAAGCCCGAATTTGCCAGCTCCTCGGCAGTCATCTGAAAAACAAGCTTCGACTTGGATTTTCTGCGCTTGTTGACGCATTCCGTCAGCAGATATTCTATCTGTCCGTTGATGGAACGGAAATCGTCCTCCGCCCACCTTGCCAGCTCATCATAAAGGGAAGCGGACAGCCTGAGCGGCACCTGCTTTTTCGCTTTGGTATTTTCATTTTCAGCCATTCACTTCACCTCATAACTTATTTTTCTTTATACATTACAGTTGTTATTATGCTGCCAAGCATTTCCGTAAGCCGTCAAAAATACTTTTCCATAAGCATGAAAAGCCCCATGCGGAAATCGCCTTTTTCATATATGATATCCATATGAATTTTCCTTTTTATCAATATATCGAACCGCTGTTTACTATAGGCTGCGCGTCCTTGTTGCCGCAGAGTACAACCAGCAGATTTGACACCATCTGTGCCTTGCGTTCCTCGTCAAGCTCGCAGACATGGTTTTCGGAAAGCCTTTCGAGAGCCATTTCCACCATGCCCACAGCGCCGTCAACTATCTTCTGGCGAGCTTCGATAATGGCAGCCGCCTGCTGTCTCTGGAGCATAGCCGCAGCTATTTCGGGAGCATAGGCAAGGTGGGTTATGCGGGCTTCAATTACCTCAATTCCCGCATCATCTACCCTGGACTGCAGCATATCACGCAGATGTCCTGCGATCTCGGCGGAAGAACCTCTCAGGGACTTGACATTTTCCCCGTCGCCGTCGTAAGGATACGCCCCTGCCACATCACGGAGAGCGGAATCTGACTGAATTGAAACATATTCCTCGTAGTTGTCCACATTGAAAACAGCCTTTGCGGTGTTTGCTATCTTCCAGATAACAACAATGCTTATCTCAATGGGATTGCCGTCACGGTCGTTTATTTTCTGCTTTTTGTTGTCAAGGGTCATTGCCTTGAGGGACAGCTTTTTGCCCACAGGCGCAGTCGCTTCCTGAGGGTTTTTGCCGGAAGCGATCTTCTGGGCAGATGCAGGGTTGACGGCAATGCTAAATGGATTTACGAAGAATATGCCCTTCTTTTTAAGTGTACCCGTATATTTTCCGAAGAGTGTGAGGACAAGCGCCTCGTTGGGACGTATTACCTTTACGCCCATAAAAGGTATCCAACCGACGCACAGCCACAATACGCACATCACCATAAGAGGTGCGCCGAAAGCTGTGCTGCCGTTATCCAGTGCCATAGCCGCAGGGATAACTCCCACAGCGGCAGCAACATACACCAGCACGGAAAGAATGCCCACAGCAAGCCCGTTGGGAGCATTCAGCTCCTTTTCCTCAACTGTACTTATTATCTCTTTTTTCTCTTTCATAAAAGTGCCTCCTTGTTATTTTGCTTTTGTCAGACGATATCATTTTGATATCATTATAATAGCATATATTTCCATGTTTGTCAAGAGGCAAATAATGTTATTTACGCAAGAAAATAAAAATGCCGCCCCTTTTCAGGAACGGCATGGACTGCTTATGAAAAAAATCAGTCGGAAACGTAAGGAAGAAGAGCGATGTGTCTTGCTCTCTTGATAGCAACTGTAAGTTCTCTCTGGTGGTATGCGCAGGTACCGGTAACTCTTCTGGGAAGAATCTTGGAACGCTCGGTCATGCACTTTCTGAGCTTAGCAGTATCCTTGTAATCTATCTTCTCCACTCTGTCAGCGCAGAACTGGCAAACCTTCTTGCGGGTTCTCTTTGCGCCTCTGGGAGCTCTTTCTCTATCCTTTTCCATGAATGAAACCTCCTTATTCAGAAATTGGTCGTTTTCTGCAATCAGAACGGAAGATCGCTGTCGCTGATGACTTCTTCAAAGTCGCTCAGATCTCCCACCGAAACTGAGGGTGCAGGTGCAGACTGCTGATATGCAGGCTGCTGGGGAGCTTGCTGCTGATATCCGCCCTGGCTGCCGTAATTGTTGTTCTGAGACTGACCGCCGCTGTAGCCGCCCTGCTGATATCCTCCGCCTGCGGAACCCTTTGTTTCACCGAACGAAACATTGTCTGCAAAAACTTCGGTAACATAGTGACGTACATCGGGGTAACGCTTGTCATCATAGGTTCTGGTTCTAAGCTCGCCCTCGACAAGTATAAGTCTGCCCTTATTGAAATAACGGCACACAAATTCCGCAGTCTGTCTCCATGCCACAACGTTGATGAAATCAGACTGTCTTTCGCCATTCTGACTTGTATATCCACGTGTTACCGCAACGGTAAACTGGCAGGTGGAAACGCCGTTCGGGGTCTGGCGAAGCTCGGGGTCAGAGGTAAGTCTGCCCATAAGGATCACCTTATTTATAGAACACGCACCCAGCATAACAATTCAGCCTCCTTCAGATTTGCTTTCAAAATCGGATTACTTAACAGTAATCAGTGAACGCATAACGCCCTCGGTGATCTTGAGTACACGGTCAAGCTCTGCGGGGAAATCGGGAGCAGATGTGAATGTGTAGAGAACGTAGTATCCCTCGGTCTGATCGTCGATCTCGTAAGCAAGCTTTCTCTTGCCCCACTCGTCAACAGACTCAACAGTACCTGCCTCTGCCATCATACCCTTGAACTTCTCAGTAAGAGCCTTAATGCCGTCCTCACCCTGCTTCAGGCTGAAAACTACCATTGCTTCATAGGTTTCGTTGATCTTTGCCATTTATAAGCACCTCCTCTTGGATTACGCCTGCACTTCTATATACAGACGAGGATAACAAATGATATTATACCACTCTCCCCCTGTTTTGTCAAGCACGCAGGCAGGAGTTATCCGCCGGATATTTGTAAAATTATTATTAACAGCAGGCTGTGCCTGTTTCCGCCCGTGGGAGTGTTTTGTCTTATCATTTCATTTGCAGCTCGGTAACTATTATTTGTCCAAACATCAAGTCAGCAGGCTGTGCCTGTTTCCGCCCGTGGGAATGTTTTGTCTTATCATTTCATTTGCAGCTCGGTAACTATTATTTGTCCAAACATCAAGTCAGCAGGTTGAACCTGCAACCGCCCGTGAGTGTGTTCTGTCTTATCATTTCATTTGCAGCCCGCAGGGCTTACTCCTTATTGCCTGTGATATAATAATCGCAGCAGTCTCCGCCTGCGGCAAGGGTATGCTGACGGTGCAGTACGCCATGCTGGAGCGTTATCATTACCTCGTCCAGCTCGCAGAACAGCGGCATAAGCTCCCTAACGCCCAGCTTTTCCGCATAGGAGCAGATAGGACAGTGTGTGATACGGTAATAGCAAGCTCCCTCATGGGGCTGACCCACAAAATCCACCTTGAACGATGTGGGATACTGCTTTTCCTTTTCGGGCGTGTACCATTTTACGTATTTTACGATGTTCTTTTTGTTTTCCGCCTTGCCCTTTTCCGTGTTAAGATCGGTCTTTCCGAAATACCATTTGATATGATAAAGGGAGCGCCTCATCATTTCCTGCACTGTCTGAGGGGGTATCTTCTTTTCGCTTGCAATATAGGGAGCAACGAACACAAGCGCAAACAGCTCGTTGTATGCCATAGGGTTGTCGTCGCCGATGTCATCAGCCTCCGCAACCAGTTTTCGATAGACCGCTTTGCTCTTTTTTATTATCTCAGCGGCGTATTGGTCATCGTATTTTTCCGCTATCACCTTTTTCATAGAGCCTTTGAACATCCAAAAATAAAAGCCGTTATATTTCATTGCGCATATCCCCCTGTTTGTTTTTTTCGGAAATTGAATCAAAAAGTGTGACCCAGCCGCCCAGATGATAGGTCATAAGCGACTGCATATACTTTTCGGCAGCCGCTCTGTCGGAGCAGCCCATCACAATGCGGCGGTAGCTGTCGAACTGCATGGATATCAGCAGCCCCAGCATCTTTTCATCAACGTCCGAATAACCCGCATTGTTGAAAAACATCACGCTTTCCTTTATCTTGTTTTCCACCAGCATATCGAAATAATGCTCAAGACTGCTGCCCCCACTGCGATATAAAAGCAGCACCGCCTCACTGTAATGGTCGAATATAAGGCGGAGAATGGTCTGGGATTCGTACTGCATAGATGCCTTGAGCAGCTCCAATATATTTCCGCCGATGTCAGAATAATAGTCAGCCCTCACATTTTGGAATGCCGCTTCAATATCGTCCAGAAAGGGCTTCAGCAGGCTTGCAAACAGCTCGTCCTTTGACCTGTAGCGTGTCTGGATAGCGCCCACCGTAGCCCCCGACTTCTGAGCTATCTTTCGGAGCGACGCTCCCATATAGCCTTTTTCGGAAAACTCCTCCATAGCGGCGGAAGTTATTTTATCGTCCAACGAATGGTCTCTGAGTGCCATATGCTCACCTCTTTGCTATAATTACGCTGTAATTGATTACAGTGAAATTATAGCATATAAAATACCCTCTGTCAAGAGGACAGAGGGAAAATTCAAAAAAATAAAGAGATGTTCCGATTTTTTTGCTTCCGCCGCAAGGCGCAGGCACGGTCAAATTAATGATTCTGCACAAAAAAGCCCCCTGAACGTCTGTTCAAAGGGCTTTTTGTTATTATTCATATCTGAGAGCCTCGATGGGGTCCAGCTTTGCTGCACGGTTTGCGGGGTAATAGCCGAAAAATATGCCTATTCCCATGGAGAAGCCCACCGCAAGCACTATTGAACCCAATGAAGGTGGTGCCATGGTGCCGACAATAGCTCCCGCTATGTTTCCAAGACCTATGCCGAGCAGTATGCCTATTGCTCCGCCGATAAGGCAGATTATGATTGACTCGACTATGAACTGCATTCTTATAGCGGAATTGGGTGCGCCCATAGCCTTTCTTACGCCTATTTCACGGGTTCTCTCCGTTACGGATACCAGCATGATGTTCATTACGCCGATGCCGCCTACGAGAAGAGATATGCCTGCGATAACCGATATCGCCACCTGAAGTGTTCCCAGCACCTGATCTATCATTGCCATCTGTGACTCTGCCGTCTGGTACATTACCTCTATGGAATCATTGTCACGGTAATAGGTGTTGTTGATAAAGCTCTGCACCTTGTCGCAGAATGTCTTTGCATCAACGCCTGTTTTTGTGTTGAGATTGAAGTAATAGAATGTGTCCTCATCATAGTCCAGATTGCGGTTATATGTGGTGTAGGGCATATAAATCTCGCCGTTCCAGTCCTCGCCCGACATATTTACCATGGCGGACATCATACTGGAAAGCTGATATTCATAAACACCAACCACTGTAAGATCCATTATCTGACCGTTCACCGTAACGGAAACGCTTTTTCCTATAGCACCTCTTACGGAGCCGAACATCTTCTGTGCCTGCTTGTCGGAGATAACGCAGGTGCTTCGCATCTGGTCGCAGTCCTTTTCGGTAATATATCTGCCTGCGATGACCTTTGTCATGCTGGACTTTACATATCCCGAGTTTACGCCGTAAAGGTTGATGTCATAATCCTTGCGGTGGAGTGTGAGCTTTCCGCTTGAACTGCCTGCGCTGAGTATTATAGCGTCGATCTCGTCGCCGAACTTTTCCTGCACGCTTTTTACCATGTCACCGGTGATGAAATCCTCATTCATGATATAGTCACGGGCTGCGTCCTGCTTCATGGTCAGCTGGAAGCCTACCAGATTGGAGCCGCCCTGGGAGTTGAAGATATCCATAACGCTGGCTTCCATTATGCTTCCAAGGGTGCTTATGGCAATTACCGAGCTTATGCCGATAATGATGCCGAGCATTGTGAGGAATGACCTCATCTTGTTTGATTTAAGCCCTGCAAAGGCAAGGGCAATGTTTTCCCAGAAGCCCATTATTCCCCTGCCTCCTTTTCTGCTGTCAGCTCATTTGGGGTCTGCTCGGAATGAACGGGCTTGTATTCTGCAATATCGCCCGTGTCGCCGATGATGTTTCCGTCAGAGATGGTGATTATTCTGTCCGTCTCGGCTGCCAGCTCGTTGTTGTGGGTGATGAGCACTATGGTCTTTCCCTGCTCCTTGTGGAGCTTGTGGAAAAGGTCCATTACAAGGCGGCCTGTTTTGCTGTCCAGCGCACCTGTAGGCTCATCGGCAAGGATAATGGCAGGGTCGTTTGCCATGGCTCTCGCAATGGCGATACGCTGCTTCTGACCGCCTGAAAGCTCGTTGGGCATATGCTTGGCACGGTCGGTCATCTCGACTATTTCAAGCAGCTCCTCTGCCCTTTCCTTGCGCTGCTTTGCGGGAACTCCCGCATAAAGCATTGGCAGCTCGATGTTTTTCAGTGCAGATGTTCTTGCGATAAGGTTAAAGGTCTGGAAAACGAAGCCTATCTGCTTGTTTCTTATCGCCGAAAGCTCCTTATCGCTGGCTTTTGAAACGTCTGTTCCGTCAAGATAATACTGTCCCGAGGTAGGGCGGTCAAGTGCGCCGATAATGTTCATCAGCGTGGACTTGCCCGAACCCGACTGTCCAACTATTGAAACGAACTCGCCCTTGGGGACGTTGAATGTCATTCCGTGAAGTATCTCCAGCTCATTCGGCGTTCCCACATAGAAGCTCTTTACGATATCCTTTGCACAGATAACGTACTCGGAGGCTTCCTTTGGGGGAGGCGCATAGCCGTAGGTCGCAGGGGTTATTTTTTTCATTGCGAACACCCCTTACTGTGCTGCCGCAGCGCTCTGAACAGCGTCGCCCAGTGCGCTTGCAATGATAACAACGCCGCCGTCGGTAACGTCGCCTGCGTTGGTGATGATAGTCATGCCGTCTGTCAGCTCATCGGAGATTATCTCTATCTCCGCATCGCTCTCAAAGCCTGTGGTAACGGGTATCTTTCTTGCTGTTGCAGTGGTAGCGTCCACCATATCTGCGGCATATATGTAGCAGTTGCCGTCAGCGTCCTCGATAAGGCTGTCGTAGCCTACCGCATAAACATTCTCGGCGCTGCCCGTAACTGCGGTGCATTTGCTTGTCATGCCGATAAGCACACCCGAATCCTTGGTGTCGTGGATCGCTATCTCAACGCCGAAGGAAGATGTTCCGTCGCTCTTGCCGTCAACGCCCTTGTTGCCTGTGGGGGCTATTTTTGTGACTGTTCCGTCAAATTCCTTGTTGTTGAGTGAGGGGATAGTTACCTTTACGTCAAGTCCTGTTTTCATCTCGCTGATGGAATATTCCTTTACGGAAGCTGTCATTTTAAGGTCGTCAAGATCCTCGATGATGAAAAGCACGCCTGCTGCAGCAGAACCGGATACTGCATTTACCTCGGTTATGGTTCCGTCGCAGGGAGCTGTGATAACGCAGTCAGCCAGCTTATCCTTGAGAATTTCAAGATTGATAAGGTTAACGTCATTTTCGGAAAGCACCTTTTCCCTGTCGGCTGCTGCTTTGAGAGAAGCAAGGGAGGACTCGGCATTTTTCTGTGCGATGGAGTAGCTTTCCTTTGCGTCTTCAACAGCCTGCTGTGCGGAGTCAACTGCGTCCTTGTAGCTCTTGAGGGAAGTGTCGTTGCCGTCCTCTACGGAAGCAAGATTGCTCTTTGCAGTCTCGTAGGAGGTCTTTGCACGCTCATATGCACGCTCGGCATTTTTGAGCCTTACTGAGTTGGAGGAATCAATGTCTGCCTTTGCCTTGGTGTATGCTTCAAGTGCGCTCTCATATGTCTTTTCGGTGGTCTTTACGTTGTACTTTGCTTCAAGCTCGGAAAGCTTTGTCTGAGCTTCGTTCAATACCTGCTGAGCCTGGGCAACGTCATTCTGTGTAACGGAGCCTGACTCGAACTGGAGCATGGTGGAAAGATAAGAGTAATTTTCATATGCTGTCTGGTAAGCTTCTCTTGCCTTTGTAAGCTCGTCGTTCTTGTCGGTGCTGTAGCGGCTGTCATATTCTTTCTTTGCGTCGTCATATGCGTCTTTAAGGTTCTTGATGTCGCTGTAGTCCTCGTTTTCAACGTCAGACTTTGCTTCTGTGTAATCATCATAAGCATAGTCAAGCTCTGCCTTTGCGGAAGCGACGCTGTTTTTTGCGGAGGTGAGCTGGCTGTCACGGTCGGTACCCGATACCGCAAGCTGCTCGTCATACTTATCCTGAGCCTTTTTCAGTGCGTCCTCTGCGCTGTCAAGGTTCATCTTGGCGTTTCTTATTTCGGGATATGTACCGTCATTTATCTGCTGGAGAGCTTCGTTATAGTTCTTCTCGGCAGTAGTGAGGGAATATTCCGTGTTGATGTTGCTGCTGTCGATGGAAGCCTGCTGCTGGATTATCTGGTTCTGGAGATCGTCGGAATTAAGGGTAGCAAGGATATCGCCCTTCTTTACCTTGTCTCCCACCTCAACATTGACAGTTTCAACATTGTACTGGAGGTTTGCGCTGACCTTTTCAAAGGTGCGGCTCTCAACGATGCCGCTTACCGAAATAGTGTTTTCGATATTCTTTTTCTGAAGCTCTGTCACCTCAGCCATGGTCATTCCCGACATCATAGATGCGCTGTATATCATCATAGCCACAAAGCCAATGACGATAGCAAGCACTATCAGAAGAATGATGACCTTTACCTTGGGGCCTTTCCTGCCCGCTGCGTTTGTTTTGCTCATAAATCTGCTCCTTTTTCTGTTTGCCGCAGGGCGGCGTCTTTATTTTCGTTCAGAAGCGCAACCACCTCCGAACGGGTATATCCAAGGCGCTTCATAGCGCCGAGAAAGCTTGTTATCTCCTTTTGTGCCATCTCTTCACGAAGCTCGCTGAGCTTCATTGGGTCATCGGTGACAAATCTGCCAAGTGTACGCTGGGAATATACCACGCCCTTTTTTTCAAGCTCCGTAAGAGCCTTCTGCATGGTGTTGGGATTTACCCCCGCCTCTGCCGCAAATTCACGGACGGAAAGCAGTCTGTCCCCGGGGGACAGCATACCCGATACTATCATCTGCTCCAGCTGTTCGATTATCTGAATATAAATAGGAATATCAGGCGAAAAGCTCCAGTGCATCTTATCTTCCCCTTGTATTACTGATATAATACAATAATACAACACACAGATAAATATGTCAATCGTAATTTTTAACAATCGTCTTCATTGGCTCGGGGGATATATTAGCTGTATTATACAAATAATACAATCAGCTTATGCCCTTACGACCTTATGACCCGAGGCAAGCTCAAAATGGCACACGGCAATGCCAAGGTCAAGGACAGTTCCCACACCTGCGCCTGCCTGTGCCGTCACCTGCCTGCCGTCCCACCTGAAGAAGAACTTCTGCCTGTTCATGGCGGTTGGAGCAAGCATAGCGCCCTCCATGCCTCTCATGAACCACTGAGGCTCTCCCCTGCATGAGCAAAGCTTTTCAATGGGCTTTGAGTTATGTGGGATACCGTTGTTATCGCCATATCCAAGGGCAATTACCGCAAATATCTTATCCGCTCCCTCTGCCCTTACGAAGCCTTTGCTGTAGGTCATGCCCACCCAGCAGGAATTTATGCCAAGCTCCGCAGCTTTAAGCAGGGCAAGCTCGCCGCAGTAGCCTGCCTCGAACTCCTTATCTTTAGGGGCGGCAACTACAAAATAGCTGTGTACATTTTTAAAAGTGCCTATCTTTGAGATAAGTCCGCCGAAGGCTTTCGGTTCGCCCGTAACAAGTCTCAGGGAAACGCCGTACTTCTTATTTATTCCGTCAATGTATCCGTCAAGAATATCAGCTGCGGCAGAGCCTATCTCCAGTGAACGGAAGCTCCTTACGCTGTGGCGTTTTCTCATAATATCAAGAATATCCATATTACCGCTCCTTTACTAAAAATGTCAATATGAACCCGATTTAACATAATGTATTTTACATCGATAAAATTAAATCTGCGCTTGTGTAAAATTAAAATCACATTAAAAAGGCAGCCGTTATTCTCCTTGACATTCACCCCCACCTCAGTTATAATAGTATGTGAGCGATAATATTCAAAGGTGGTTATAATATGGATATAAAATTTCATCTTCCGGATTTTGTAAGGCATTTCAGACTTAACCTTACACTTGCGGAATATATGTCAAGATTTCCCGACGCTTTCGTTGACGGCGTAAAGATCGGCTCGGTTTACGGCTGCTTTCCCAATATGACCTGGAACGGCGGCAGATTTATCCAGGGCAACATGGACCCACGAATTATCCGTGAGATACTCAGCCAGTTCAACAAGCGTGGCATTCCCTGCCGTTTTACTCTCACAAACCCCGAAATAAAAATGGAGCACCTCTCCGACCCGCTGTGCAATGCCATTTTAAAGGCTGCGGACAACGGAATGAACGAAGCTATCGTGTTCTCCCCCATGCTGGAGGACTACATCAGGGACAAGTTCCCCGATATGCCCATAACCAGCTCCACCTGCAAGCAGATAGAGGACTTTGACGAGCTTTCCGCAGAAATGGAAAAGGACTACTCCCTCGTAGTTCTGGACTATAATTTCAACAACAATTTTGATGTTCTTGAAAAGCTCCCCCACAAGGAAAAGGCGGAACTTCTCATCAATCCCTGCTGCACCCCTGCCTGCAAGCGCAGAGGCGACCATTACCGTTCTATCGGCAGGAGCCAGATCGCCTGTACCCAGCACATGATGAAGCGCACAGGCACTCCCTACATTCCCGAACCGTTTGAATGCCAGTGCATGAAGAGGACGCTTTATCAGACTGTTGACTCCCCTCTGCATATTTCACCCGATGCTATTTACAATAAATATGTACCAATGGGCTACGGCAATTTCAAGATCGAGGGCAGAAGCGTTCCCGACGTGAATATTCTGGAAAACTACATTTATTATATGGTCAAGCCCGAACTCAGGGACAAAGTCCGCCTTGACATTCTGCTTATGCTCACCAAGGATTTCAAATACTTTAAATAAGAAAGGTCGGTCACTCTATGAAGCTGCTGGCTATTGACGGAAACAGCATTATGAACCGTGCATTTTACGGCATAAAGGCGCTTTCCAACAAAAAAGGTACGTTCACCAACGCCCTTACGGGATTTATGAACATCTATCTTAAAACTGCGGGGGATATCTCTCCCGACTGCTGTGCCGTGGCTTTCGACCTGAAAGAGCCTACGTTCCGCCACAAGGCAAGCGCCGCATACAAGGCAAACCGCCACGGTATGCCCGATGAGCTTGCCATGCAGATGCCGCTTATCAAGAATATCCTCCGTGATATGGGCATAAGCGTTATCGAATGCCCCGGCTTCGAGGCGGACGATATTCTGGGAACACTTGCGGCTTCCTGCGGCGAAAATGACAGTGCATATATCCTTACGGGCGACCGTGACAGCCTGCAGCTCATCACCGACAACGTGACCGTTCTGCTCCACACTACAAAGGAGCTTATCCGCTGCACTCCCGAAAAGTTCGGCGAGATGTACAACGGCCTTGAACCAAAGCAGCTTATCGACCTGAAAGGTCTCATGGGCGACAGCTCCGATAACATCAGCGGAGTAAAGGGCATAGGCGAAAAGACCGCACTGGCGCTCATATCCGAGTACGGCTCCGTCGAGGGGCTGTATGAAAAGCTGGGCAAGGGCGAGGTCACTGCCACAAAGTCCGTCATTGCAAAGCTTGAAGTGGGCGCTCAGGACGCAAAGGACAGCAAGTGGCTGGCAACCATTGTTACAGATGCACCCATAAGCCGAAACATTGCCGACTACAGCTACAAGGAAAAGGACGAAGCTGCCCTTTCACAGCTCCTTACCGAGCTTGAAATGACAAAGCTTATGGAAAAGCTGAATATAAAGCCCTCTGCGGAGGCACCGTCAGAAGCAGAAAAGCTTCCCGAGACAGAATACACCCTGTCGGAAATGTCCGTCAACGACATAAGCGGCAGCTTTGCTTTCATCTTTGTTACAGGCGAAAAGCCAAAGCTTTATGTATCATACAACGAAAAGCTTTGCTGCTTTGAGGACGAAAAGGATATCTGTTCTCTCCTTTCAAGCGGCTTTGAAAAGCAGACCTTCGGTGCAAAGCCTGCCTACAGATATTGCCTTGAACACGGCACGGAGCTGAAAAATGTGGTATCCGACGGCGATATTGCCGGCTACCTGCTGAACGCCTCCGCCTCGGAATACACCATAAACGGACTGTGCGCTCTTTACAGCTGCCCCTCCTACGAAAAGCTGGACGAATATGCCGACATTGCCGCCCTGAGCGGACTTTGCACACGTCTTGACAAAGAAATATCCGACCTTGGCATGGAAAAGCTTTACACCGAAACGGAGCTGCCCCTCACCGAGGTGCTGGCTTCCATGGAATTTTACGGCGTAAAGGCAGATACCGACGGCATAAGGGAGTTCGGCAACACCCTCTGCGGCGAGATAGAGGGACTGGAGCAGCAGATATATTTCCGTGCAGGCAAGCAGTTCAACATTGCTTCCCCGAAGCAGCTGGGCGCAGTGCTTTTTGAAGATCTGGGGCTGCCGTCGGGCAAGAAAACCAAAACAGGCTACTCCACCAATGCGGACGTGCTGGAAAACCTCCGTGACAAAGACCCCATTATAGATATGATAATCATGTACCGCCAGTACACAAAGCTCCAGTCCACATATGTTGAGGGGCTTTTAAAGGCAGTCTCCGCAGACGGCCGCATTCATTCCGTTTTCAAGCAGACCGAGACCAGAACGGGACGTATATCCTCCACGGAACCAAATTTGCAGAATATCCCCGTCCGCACGGAGCTTGGACGGAACATGAGAAAATTCTTCGTCAGCGAAAAGGGCAGAACGCTTATTGATGCGGACTACAGCCAGATCGAGCTAAGAATACTTGCACACCTCAGCGGCGACAAAAATATGCAGGAATCATTCATCAGCGGCAAGGATATCCACACCTCCACGGCAGCACAGGTGTTCGGAATGCCCGAGGATATGGTAACGCCCGAAATGAGACGTGCGGCAAAGGCGGTAAACTTCGGCATCGTATATGGCATAAGCGCATTCTCGCTTGCAAAGGATATCGACGTTTCCGTTGCCAAAGCGGACAGATATATAAAAAGCTACCTTTCAAACTTCCCCAAGGTAAAGGAATTTATGGACAAAGCCGTTGCCGATGCGGAAAGCAAGGGCTATTCCGAGACCATATTCGGCAGGCGCAGATATATCCCCGAGCTTGCGGCGAAAAACAAGAACATTCAGTCCTTCGGCAAGCGTGCGGCAATGAACGCCCCCGTGCAGGGTGCGGCGGCGGATATCATCAAGATAGCCATGGTAAAGGTGTTCCGCAGGCTGAGAGACGAAAAGCTGGACGCTCACCTTATTTTGCAGATACACGATGAGCTTATCATAGAAGCCTCCGAAAAGGACTCTGCCCGTGCGGCGCAGGTGCTGGGCGAGGAAATGCGGAATGCAGTAAAGCTTGACATTCCCCTCACCGCCGATGTGGAAATGGGCAAAAGCTGGTTTGAGTGCCACTGACACATTATAATTATATAACATAAACGAACAGCTGTTCACAAGGTCATAGCCTTATGAACAGCTGTTTTTTATGTATTTTCCGCTGCCGTGCTCATTTTTGTCCAGTTGATATATCCGTATATCGCATTTATAAGGTACACCGCCCACATGGTGGTCATGATAGGGTCGCCCTTGCCTGCCCACATAAGCACGGTTACCGTGTCAACGATTATCCACAGCAGCCACTGCTCACGGTAGCGCATTATCATAAGCAGGTTTGCGGTAATGGATATCACCGTGCTTGCGCTGTCGAGCCATGCGGAGCTTCCGCCCAGAGCCGACAAAAGCAGCTTGTAAAGAACGATAGCCACAGCCGTTCCTATCAGCAGAAGCACTGCGGGAAGTGGCTTCATTCGCCTGCCCTTTACTGTATCGCCACTGTCCTTTTCCATGTTCTTCTTCCACATATATATGCCCACAAACTGGCTGGGGAGGTAGTACAGTGCGTTGAGCATCACCTCGCCGTAAAATCTGCTTATCCACGATACCGCAACATATGCCGCAATATTTACAAAGCCCCAGTAATACTGCGCTTTTTTGCCCGCTGCGCAGAGCACCACGCAGTTTATGCCGCATATCGCCGCAAAGGCGCTGAGGATATTGTACAATGTCAGCCCGATTTCGTCCGTAAGTGCAAAATACACCGTGAACCCCGTTACCGCCAGAACCTCCGCCCACTGAAAGGGCGTGAAATATTTTATTATTTTCTTTATCATATTGTCCCCCTTATAATCTTTACCTGAGCATATCCTCCACAAGCTTTACCGCCTTTTCATACCGTTCAGTATAATTTCCGCTGAGAGATATTGGATAATATCCATGGGAAACATATATCTCCCTGATAAGATTGCTGTACTTTTCACGCTCAGCGGCAATTATGGGGCTTCTGTCGCCGTCCTGCACAAACTTAACATCCGCCTCGCAGAAAAGCACCAGATCATATTCATTGAAAAGGGATATCGCCTCCGCCAGTGCGGAATTTCTCTCATTTTCCTTATCCCCCAGAAAATCTATGAAAAACTTTGTGATAAGGCAGTCCGTATCCTCGAAAAGCACCTTGTTGGATGATCTTATCAGTTCAATCTCACGCTGCTTGTGGGTGAGGAGTATATCTCGGAAATCCGAGGGTATCATCAGTTCATCTGTACCCGACCGCTCAGACAGCTCACGCCCTGCCTCTTCCATGAAATTGGTATTGAAGTGCATGGCAAGATTTTGCGTAAGCGTGGATTTTCCTGTGCTTTCGCTGCCGATAAGCAGGACTTTTTTGACGTAATAAGGCCGCACATTTGTCGGCAGCCAGTCCCAGTGACCGTAGATATCCTTTCGTATTTCCGTGGAGGATATGCCGTCACGGGGGAATATGACCAGCTCCGCATCGGGATAGCACACATTCCAGAAGCTGTTTTCGTCATAATCGCTGCCGCAGAAGACCGCATCTATCTTTTCGCCCGCAAAGGCTTTCACCTTTTCTGCATCCGTAAACCACTGAGCCTCGCCGTATTCAGCCTTTGTGCCGCAGTCGTCCTCAAGAATGAATATCCTCACATCGGGCAGGTGGCGAGTAAGCTCATACACCCACCTGTAGCGCACACGGATATCCGCCTCGCAGCGCTTTCTGCCGTTGCTTATTACGATAATGAGCCTTTCGCACATATTTGCCGCCCTGATAATGCACCGCACATGACCTATGTGCATAGGATTGAAACTGCCGCCGTACATTCCGCATCTGTATTTCATGATACTGCCCCCTTCGCCTTTATATGATCGGATAGCTGTTGCCGCTTATCTCGGTAAGCGCCCTGCCGAGAAGATTTTCCCCACGCCATTTCTTTACGCTGAAGCGGTCGGGAGAGCTCATGGAAAGCCCTATCCCCCACACCCTGTCGCTGACTGAGCATTCCGCAAAAACGCAGCCGCCGAAGCTCAGCAGGCGCTCCATCAGCTCCCTATTCTGCGAGAATTTAAGCTGTACCCCACGCTTTACTATCTCATATTTGTTTTCGTCCCACAGCTTTTGGTCAAAGCCCTTTACAAGCCTGCCCAGCGCCTTTATCTCTGCAGGAGAGGAAAGCACCATCACCTGTCGGGCAGTTTCATCATCGCCGAAAAGCACCGCCTTGCGGTACATCATGTACTGCTCTGCCGATGAAAATTCTCCGTATTCATCATCGAAAAAGCTGCTCATGTACCAGTTGCTGAGAAAGCCATTAGGCTCTTCGGGCTTGTGGAAGCAGATTATGTTGTACATATTGTCACGCTCCTATAAATATCATTCCGGTTTTTCTCTGTATATCCTGCTGGGGCGGTGAGCGTCCCCCGAGGTCATGCGCTCGGTCTCCTCGATAAGGGGAGCCACCCTGCGGCGGAAGTTTGCCTTGTAGAGAGGCTTGCCCAGAAGTATCTCATACACCCTTTGCAGCTGTGGAAGAGTAAATTCCTTTGGCAGGAATTCAAAAGCAATGCGTGAATATTCTGTCTTGTTCCTTATCCGCTCCCTGCCGTATTCGATGATCCTTCGGTGGTCGAAAGCAAGCTCTTCATCGGAAGAGAGAAGCTCCTCCACGTCATAAAGCTCTGCTGATGAGGTTCGGCTTCCTGCGGATAAGGTGAGCTTTTCAGCAGGAGTAAGGGACAGGTACGAAACCGAGATTATCCTCATTCGAGGGTCACGGTCAATATCGCCCCATGTGTATAGCTGCTCAAAGTAAATATCCGCAAGCCCTGCTTCTTCCCTTGCGCCCCTTGCCGCCGCTTCGTCAAGGGTCTCGTTTATACCCACGAAAACGCCGGGGAGGGAAAGCATATCCTTGAACGGGTGCTCGCTTCGCCTTACCAGAACTATTTTCAGCCTGTCGTCCTCTACGGTAAACACCAGCAGGTCAACCGCCACTGACGGCTTTTCATATTCGTTTTTATTGTACGAGCTTAAAAATTCCTTTTCGGAGTCCACATTATCACATCCTTATGGGTTAGTATCATTTTGCAACTTACTATAGTTATATGATAGTATATTTTCACTACTAAGTCAAGAGACAAAATAACGATTTGTAAGATGTTACAAATATTTATTTAGGATTTGTGGGTATGAAACAAGAATTTGAAAGACAAGAACACAATGAAATTGATTTCGTCCATACCTTCGCCTTACCACAGAAACCAAAATCGTCGTTCCTGACGGAACGCCTCTTGCATTTATCTGCATCACTGCTTTTAGTAGCCTTTTCACACGCAAAAAACTCCTGCCGTGCTTTTGTACGGCAGGAGTTTTGTCCGATTGCTCAGAGCAATCAATAAACTGTTTCTATATCAGGAAGTATTGAAACAGAACATCGGCTATTATATCATACTAAGAACCAATTAAAAACTATACAAAAAATCGAGCATAATCTTGCGTATATGGATTATGCGATGATTTTTTGTCTATAGTTTTATTGGTGATTAGTATCAGAACATCTGAAAGTCCGTCTGACCGTCAGGCATTACTATCGCCTTTCCGTTTATTCCAAAGACCCTTTGGATATTTTCCGTGGTCAGCACATCTACAGGCTTGCCCTCCGCAACGATATTTCCGTCAAGGAGAAGATATATCCTGTCACAGTAATGCGCCGCCAGACGCAGGTCGTGAAGCACGGTAAGCACTGTTTTTCCGCTGTTTTTAAGATAATCCAGCAGGAAAAGCTGATGCTTTATATCCAGATGATTTGTAGGTTCGTCCAGTATCATTGTCTCGGTGTTCTGGGCAATGGCACGGGCAAGGATAACACGCTGCTTTTCACCGCCCGAAAGGCTCAGGTATCCTCTTTCGGAAAGCCCCGACATACCCACGGTCTCAAGGGCTTTTGCCACAGCGTCCCTGTCCTCCTGTCCGCAGCTTTCGGTAAGCTTTTTGCCCGCATAGCGTCCCATAAGCACTACCTCTTCGACTGTATAGTCAAAGCAGGCTTCGTGCTCCTGTGCCACTACGGAGACACGCTTTGCCATCTCCTTGTTGCTCATGGCAAGGACATTTTCTCCGTCAAGGGTTATCTCGCCGCTGTCGGGCTTAGCAAGCTTGTAGATATTCTTGAGTACAGTGGATTTTCCGCTGCCGTTTGGGCCCATTATACCCACAAACTCCTTGTCTTTGACATTGAAGGACACACCGTTCAGTATCTTATAATTACCGACAGAATATTTCAGGTCGTTTACTGTAAGCATATTATCACTTTCCGAATTCGTATCTGCGCTTTCTGACCATCCACAGGAAAAGCGGGCCACCGAACAGCGCTGTAAGTATTCCCACAGGAAGCTCCGCAGGGGCGCAGACAAGCCTTGCGGCAACGTCCGCCCATATCATGAAGATGCTTCCGCACAGGAGCGAAAGGGGTATGACCTTTGAATGATCCGCACCCGTTACCGAACGGACGATGTGGGGAACGATAAGTCCCACAAATCCGATACAGCCGCTGACCGCAACGGCAGAGGATGTAAGCACGGCGGTGATGAAGATGAGCAGCTTTCTTACTGCGTTTACGTTTACGCCCAGCGTTATAGCCGAGCTGTCGCCCATCATCATGGCGTTCAGGGGGCGGGCGAATATCATCATTACCACAGCAGACGGTATCAGCACCGCATATGTGATTATAAGGTCAGGCCATTCTGCACTGCCGAGGCCGCCCAGCATCCAGAATGTTGCCTGCCGCACCTGCGCATCACTGGGGGCGGTATAGACGATGAAGTTTGTCAGCGCACGGAATATGGCAGACACAGCCACGCCCACAAGCACCAGCCTGATAGGTGTAATATCGCCGCCGCTTCTTGACAGTGTATAGACGATGATTATGGAAAGGAGCGCTCCCACGAATGAGCCGAAGGATATGCTCATCTTTCCCCAGGGGAGGACTACCGAGGCGATTATGGCAAGCACCGCACCTGCGGAGGCACCGCTGGAAATACCCAGCACATAAGGCTCCGCCAGGGGGTTTTTGGTAAACGCCTGCATTCCCACGCCAGAAAGGGTAAGTCCGCCGCCTACAGCCAGTCCCAGCAGAACTCTCGGTATTCTTATGAACCACACGATGTTCTGCGTTCCTGTTTTGATGTCATCGATATTTCCGCTGCCGAAAAGCTTGTTGAATATTATCCGCCACACATCTCTGAACGGGATATTTACAGGGCCCAGACTGATTCCTGCAATGACGGAAAACACAAGCAGCACTGCCAGTATCACACAGCAAAGGCCTGTGTGTTTGCGCACAAAATTACTGAAGCCTTTCATTATTCTTCTTCAAAGCACTCGGGGTGGCAAGCCTTGGCGAACTTCTCGATGGTATCGGCTGTCATGGAGCTTGCAAAGGACTCGCAGAGTGTAACGGAGATAATTCTGTCATTCTTGATAGCGCTGATATCAGCAAGAGCGGGGTCGTCCTTGAGCTGAGAAAGCTTCTCTTCAAGGGAATGAGAGCCGTAGTCGTTGATGATAATGACCTCGGGGTCACGCTCGATAACGGACTCCCAGCTTACGGTTGCCCATGTGGTGTCCATATCAATGAAGATGTTCTCGCCGCCTGCATGACGGATAAGCTGTGCGGTGAAGTTGTTGCCGCAGGTGTAAGGGCCGTCATCTGCAAGGTAGTCAAATACGAAAACTCTAACAGGCTCAGTGCCTTCGATCTTCTTTTCAACCTCGGCAACCTTTTCCTTCATGCCGTTAACAACTTCTTCCGCACGATCCTCTACCTGAAAAATTCTGCCCAGGTTGTAGAAATCCTGATAAACGTCGTCAAGGTCAGCGCCCAGCTTGTAGCCCTCAATAGAGGAAAGGGACATTATGCCGTAGCTTGAAAGGGTGTCGTGAGTGGTGTTGTTCTTCTCGCTGAATGCGCTGCTTCTGCCGTAAACAAAGTCGGGAGAAAGGTCAAGTATAGCTTCCAGGGAAGGCTGCTTCTCGGAAAATTCGGGGATAGCCTCGTATTCCTCTCTGTAAAGGGGATTTACACGGGAGTTATTGCTGCAGGTACCAACGATCTTGTCGCCAAGACCCAGAGCCATAAGCTCATCGCCGACGTTAACGTTTGTGGAAAGCACAGTCTCGGGAACCTTTGTAAAGGTAACTACCTGGTCGTCCTTTGTAACAAGCTCAAAAGGGAAGCCGCTCTCGGCGCTGTCCTCGGAAGCCTCTGTGTCCGCTTCGGTGTCGGCAGCTGCGTCCGATTCTGTTGTGTCAGCGGCTGTTGTGTCGGCAGATGCGTCCGTTACAGCCTCCGAAGCTGCTGATGTGCCGGAAGCGGCAGTGTTCTCAGATGAACAGCCTGCTGCGGACAATACCATTCCCAGTGCAAGCACAAATGATGCCGCAGCCTTTATCCTTCTCTTTTCCATAAAAAACCTCTCCTCTCGGTATTATCAAAAAAGCGTGCCCCGCACATCGGGACACGCTTTGAAAAGCCATATCAAACGGCATCTGCCAACAGGCAAAGCATTCCCATAGGAAAGCTTCTCTGTGCGGCAAAACCGAGAAAGAGCAAGTTCGGGCGTGACCTCCGGTGACGGCAGAGGCACCGCTTTCCTTCCACGTATCTGACTTATCCCCAAAGGGCTTCACAGTGACCGACTCGCTGAGACTTGCCGACGAAAGCCGTCCGCTCACTCAATTCCGTGTTCTGCCGAATGCGGCAGAAGAAGAAAAACGTTATATTTTGATTTGATGGTTTTATTATATACCCCCTGCTAACAGCTTGTCAATGCGGAATACCACAGAAAAAGCCGTATATTTCCACCAAATACTTGTTTATTCTGCAAAAAAGTCTCAATGTTTATGCACTCTGCAAAGACTATATATGAACATTTGGTTTGATTTATAGATAAAGGTCATTGCAAGGCAGCAATTTTGCAAGTTTTATATCTCAGAAATTCATTTTTGCATATAAGTCCATTCAAGCTCCGCTCCCTGAAAGATCTCCCTTTTTATCACCAAAACGCCGCAGTGCTTGACATTTGTTGAAAATATGCTATAATGTCAATATGATTTCCCGCCGTCAGTGGAAAGGTCGGCGGATATTGAGAGGATTGGTAAAAAATGAAAAAGAACAGAATTGCTGCGCTCCTTATTGCCGCAATGACCGCTGTTTCCATGACTGCCTGCGGCAATACCGCTTCCGACAGTACAAGCGAAACAACTGCTGAGATCTCCGCTGCTGAGGAAACTCCCGCTGAGGAGACATCTGCTGAAGATACTTCAGCCGAAACTTCAGAAGAAACCTCCGAAGCTGCCGAGGACGGCGTTAAGGTGGTAAACGACAGAGAGGGCGGAACTGTCGAGATCAAGGGTGAGATAAACACCATCGTTTCGGGTGCTCCCTCCGTTACCGAGATACTGGTAGGTCTTGGCCTTGGCGACAAGATAATCGCTGCTGACGCTTATTCCGCTGATGTTGAGGGCATTGACCCCTCCATATGCACTCTTGACTTCTACAATCTTGATATTGAAGCCATTGCTGCCATGAACCCCGATGCCGTTATCATCAACGGCATTTCCATGACAGGTGCGGACGATCCTTACTCCGCTCTCAAGGACGCAGGCGTTCAGGTGCTTTACGTTCCCTCTTCCGAGTCCGTTCAGGGCGTTATGGACGATATCAGATTTATTGCTGAATGCACAGGCACTGATGAAAAGGCTGACGAGCTGCTTATGGGTATGTCCGATGCCATTGCTGAGGTGGTTGAGCTTTCTCAGAACATCACAGAAAAGAAAAAGGTTTATTTTGAGGTTTCCGCAGCTCCCTCTATGTACACCTGCGGCTCCGACACATTTGCAGATGATATCCTTGACCTTATCGGCGCAGAGAACATCTACAGCTCCGAGAGCGGCTGGATAAACAACACCGATGAAAGCGTTATCGCTGCCGATCCCGATGTTATCATCACCAGCGTTAAGTATGATGGTTATGACTACAACGAGATCTACAGCAGAGAGGGCTGGGAGAATATTTCTGCTATAAAGAATCATCAGGTATATCAGGTAGAGCCTAACCCCGTAAGCAGACCTTCCCAGAACGTTGTTGAGGGTATCCGCATTATGGCTCAGATCATTTATCCCGATGTTTACAGCGATCTCGGCAGTGCTGACCTTGAGTCCGACATCGTTGAGGCAGGCAGTGAAGAAACTGCTGAAGCAGAAGCTGAGACTGAGCTTGACGCTGCTGCATAATATTGCCTAAAAACAATAATAATATAAAGCGCACAGATGAAAGGAATGAGTGTATGTACCGCAAGAGGCATTTTCCTATAATCTGTGCGCTTTTTTGCGCCGTTTTTTCAATAGTGCTGGGTATCGGCATAGGCTCGGTGAACATCTCCCCGGGTGAAATTTTCACCGCTATAGGCGTGCGTTTCTTCGGGGCGCAGCTGCCCGAGGATATGCCGATCACCACCGTGAACATCATCACAGACATAAGAATGCCAAGAGTTGTGCTGGCATTTCTCACGGGAGCAGCCCTATCCGCCAGCGGTGCGGCGGTGCAGTCGGTGCTGCGCAATCCCCTTGCCTCCCCCTACACCCTGGGCGTTTCCAGCGGAGCTTCATTCGGCGCAGGGCTTGTTATCGCAGCGGGATTTACATTTCTGGGGCAGTTCACCCTTGCAGCGGCAGGTCTTGTGTTTGCTCTTCTGACCATGTTTGCGGCGGTGGCGTTCACCTCACGCATCGACAAGAATTTCGAAAGCAGCACCATCGTCCTTACGGGAATGGTACTGTCACTTTTCATCAGCGCCATGGTAAACATTATGGCAAATCTGGCAGGGGAAAAATACAAGCAGATACTCAAATGGCAGACAGGCAGCTTTTCGGGCCGTGGCTGGAGCAGCTGTGCAGTGGTGGCGGTGGTGTCCGTGATCTGCATTTTCATTTATATGCGCCGCTCCAAGGAGCTTGACCTTATGAGCTTCGGCAATGAGCAGGCTGCTTCCGCAGGCATTGACCCCGCAGGCACAAGGCGCTTTCTGCTGATAATAATGTCCGTCCTTACGGGAACGGCAGTGGCATTTTCGGGCGTTATCGGCTTTGTGGATATGATAGCTCCCCAGATAGTCCGCCGCATATTCGGCGCAAAGCACAGCGTTGTTATACCCATGTCCGCAGTGGTGGGCGGCACGTTCATGGTCATCTGCGACATTGCCGCAAGAACGGTAACAGCTCCCTCCGAGCTGCCCGTTGGTACGGTCACGGCGCTTGTGGGCGCACCGTTTTTCGCCTACGTATTCTTCAAGAAAAGGAGGAACAGCCAATGACGCTACTGAAAGCGGAAAATATATCCTGCGGATACGGCAGCGGCGATATTGTCAGCGGCGTTTCTCTTGAACTAAAAAGCGGCGAGATATTGTCCGTTGCGGGAAAAAACGGCTGCGGAAAAACAACTCTGCTGCGCTGCCTGTGCGGGATAATAAAGCCCTCTTCGGGGCATATCGAGATAGAGGGCGAGGACATCTCACCGCTTATGGGCAAAAACAGGCGTGAGCTTGCCAAAAAGATAGCTCTTTTCTCTCAGACCTCCGCAGGGGGAGCATTCGGGTCATACACCGTTTTCGATACGGTGATGATGGGCCGATACCCCTATATGACAGGCGCATTCGCCTCTCCCGATGCGGAAGATGTGCGGATAGTAAAGGAATGTATGGAGAAAACCAGGATATCAAACCTGTCATCACGGTATATCGGCGAGCTTTCGGGCGGTCAGCTCCAAAGGGTGTTTCTGGCAAAGACCTTTGCCCAGCAGCCGAAAATAATATTGCTGGACGAGCCTGCAAACCATATCGACCTTTCGGGCCAGCCTGAGCTTATAGCGCTTATGCGTGACTGGACAGCCTCGGGAGGAGCAGCAGTGGCAGTTTTCCATGACCTGAGCCTTTGTGCTGCCGCATCGGACAGAATGATGCTTATGGACGGCGGAAAAAAGATAGCGGATGGCAGCTGTCGGGACATTTGCAGGAGCGATAAAATATCACAGATATACGGCTTTGATGTGCCGTCATATATGAAAAAAATGCTTTCATTCTGGTCGGAATGAAAGCATTTTTTTATTCTTCTTCCTTTACATAAAAAAGCTTTGCTATAAGCGAGTTCAGCGCCGCTTCATCGGGATAAAACTCCATAAATTCTTCTCCCACCACGGCTTCGCCCTCCATGGCATATATCTCGCCCAGCTCATACTCCCCTGCCTTTTTCGACAGCTCCTGGAGCTTGCTGACGGTGCAGTCGGAGATCATATAGCCTGCAAGACTTGTCATAACATCAGCGGAAAAGCTGTCATCGCCGTCTAAAAGCTGGCGTGCCTTGCTAAAGAAAGCGTCCATATATTCACGCTGCCTTGCCATTCGTGACAGGTTGCTGTTGTCGCCAACGCCTATTCTTCCACGGACATAGTGGAGAGCCTGCTCGCCTTTTAGCGTAACAGTCTCGCCCTTTATGAGAGTAGGGTCATAGTCGCCGAAATCATCAAGGACAGTTACCTCAATACCGCCCACCAGATCGTTCAGCACAGGCACAGCGTCCATTGTGACGGACATATAGTGATCCACCTTTATGCCGTCCAGCAGTCCCGAAACAGCCTCTGACGTGTTAAGACAGCTCTGCTCCCTGCCGTTGCCGTAGGTATGGGCAAGGGCTATCTGCTCGGTAACAGTGTTTATCCTTTGTCCCGCAACGCCCAGAACACCAACCTTGACCATAGTGTCACGGTTTATCTGGATTATGTTGCAGGTCTTTTGCTCATCGTCCAGCACCAGCAGCAGGAGCATATCCGCCTGCTGGTCATTGTCATATGAGGTGTCATCAATATCGCTCTCAAACTTGTCAAGACCCATTATAAGGAAAGTCTGGATATTCTTGTTGAGAACATATTTTTCCCCGTCCACGGTGATATTTGCAGTAGTTCCCGCAGTGTTCTCCCCAACAAAAGTGCCTTGGCGCTTTTCCCATAAATTCAGGATCGCCAAGGCAGCAATAAAGATCAGTACACACACGAGAACCACGACCGCATACTTCCGTATGCGTGACTTATCGGATTCTCTTGTTTTATTCATAATAATTTATCGGGCTGAAATTATTCAGCGTCTTCCTCTGAAGTGTCGATAACGATAGCGTAAGCAGCAGCCTTCTTGGTCTTGAATACCAGCTTGCCGTTAGCGTTTACCTTAGCGTCCTTTACAACGCTCCACTGGCCGTTGGAGTAGCAGAGAAGTGCAACGAACTTGTCAAGGTTGGGAGCCTTTACTCTTACTCTTGTGCCGCTCTTCTTGTCCTTGGGAAGTACGGAATAGAAGATATCACTTACAGCGAGATCGGAAACGTCAAGACCCTGCGCCTCAGCAATATCGGCAATATCCTCGGTAAGCTCGGTAAGGTCGGTGTGCTTCTTTACATCATTGTAGCACTTTATAAACTCTCTCCTCTGCTTTGCAGTAAGAGCGGAACGCTTGGAATAACCGTAAGCCTTGTACTTGTCATGTTCCTCGGTGTTGGCAGCAGTGCTGCCCTGCTCATCGTCCTTTGTGGAGGTAGATGGAGTAGTTGTGCCTGCGGTTGCGGAGCCTGATGTGGAAGTATCAGCCTCGGGACCGTGATGTGAAGGGCTGTAAACAATTTCGCCGTTAGCGGCAAATGCGCTTGCGGAGCATACGAAGGTTGCGGCAACAGCCATAACAAATGCTAATATCTTTTTAGTTTTCATCGTTCATTTTCCTTTCTGTATTTCATTTTTATGTAAGTTAAGAGTCTCAGAGACCAAGCAGGGCATTTCCCGTTTCGGTAATGCGCTCGACATAAGACCTGCCAAGCTTTTTCTCTATATGCTCATATGCGCTGCCGATAGCAGGAGGGCGGTCGGTAAGATTGTGGCAATCCGACCCCAGCAGATGTATAAAACCGCTGCGGAGCAGGCGCATTGCCTTTCCTCTTGTTACCACGCTGTTGAAAAACGAAGCATTGGACTGTATCACAACTCCGTTTTCAATGAGCCTCCATATATTTTCCTTTTTCTGCCTTGGGAGAGGGCGCTCGATGTGAGCTATGACCACCGTTATCCCCGAGCAGGAAATGTTAAGGACCTCGCTTATCATATACTCGCTCCATGCTGACAAGGGCATTTCCAGCAGCAATGTGCTGCTGTCCCCGATGCAAAGGGAGTCAAGGCCTTCAAGTGAGCTGATGCCCGAATAATAGGCAACCTCTGCTCCCAGAAGTATCTTTGGGGCTTTAGGCGTATTTTCCAGCGCTTCCGCCAGACTTTCGTAAGCCCTCTGCCGCCTTGACAAAAACTTCTCCACGGACACCCTGTCGGCGTAAAAATGGGGAGTTGCCGCCACGGTATCAATGCCCTGATCTATGAGCATATCTATAAGCCCCAAGCTCATTCGGAGATTTTTGCTGCCGTCGTCAATGCCGGGAAGTATATGACTGTGAATATCTATCATTCTTATCAGCTTTCAGTAACGGTCTCAGCGCCGGGAAGCTCCTCGCTCTCAGGCTGCTGATAATAGTAGGTTTTATATTTGCCGTATTTGCTGTATTTACCGTAGGCTGCCTTTTCGTCCTTGGCATTGTTCATAACGCAGCCAAGCACGTTTACGTTTGAGAGCTTCAGCTGCCTTACGCAGTTATCAAGCTCACGCTTTTCAACATATTCCTCACGGACAACAAGTATCATGCCCGATATAAGCTTTGATATTGCAAGAGCATCTGTTACCACATTTACGGGAGGCAGGTCAATGATTATGAAGTCGAACCTGTCTGCCATCATGTGCAGCATTTTCTCCATCTTTGCGGAGCCAAGCAGCTCAGAGGGGTTGGGAGGGATATTTCCCGACATCATGACGTACCAGTTTTCGTGTATATTGGTCTTATACACCTTGGTATCGCCGCCCTGGAGGAAATCCGTAAGTCCCGGCTGATTCTTGTATCCCAGCTTCTTTGCGATACTGGGGAGACGAAGGTCGCCGTCTATGAGCAGTACAGTCTTTCCGTCCTCTGCAAGAGCATAGGCAAGATTTATAGCAGTCGTGCTCTTTCCCTCGCCTCTTACCGAGCTTGTAACGCCGATTATGGGGCATTTCAGGTCATCGGGAAGGACAAAGTTAAGATTTGTACGCAGCATCTTGTACTGTTCCTTGGCAACAAAGCTAAGGTTCTGGTGCAGCGTTTTTTTATCGGTAACAGCAAGCTGGTGCTTTTTTGTTTTCGCCATTATTTTATATTACCCGCCTTATCCATTCATTTTCACATCGAAGCCTTACTTGCCGTAAGAAGCATAGTAGCCGTATTTGCTCTTGCCCGAGCCAGAATCCACCAGATCGGGTACCTTTGCAAGCACGGGGAAGCCATAGGTCTGGAGAACATAATCCTCATCGTGGATAGTGTTGTCCATAATGGCAAGCAGAACGATTATGAATATGGAGACCGCAGCACCTATGAACATACCCATTGCGGTATATTTTGTAATGCTGGGAGATACCTTCTGAAGATCGGGAACACCTGCATCAACAACTTCCATTGAGGTTCCGTTGATAATAACGGAAATTCTCTTGGGAAGCACCTCTGCAATGCAGTTGACTATCTTTGCAGCCTCGTAAGGGTCAGTGGAAGTGACCTTTACGCTCATGATCTCGGTGTTGTTTACAGGGCCTGCCTCGATCATCTGACTGAGCTCCTCATATGTATAGGGCACCTGAGACCTTTCAATGACCTCTTCAAGAGTGGTGCGGTTGTTGAGGATAATGGTGTAGGTCTTTACAAGGCTCTGGGCAGCAGTTATCTCGGAGGAGCTGATGCTGAAGCTTGTATTGCCCACGCTGATGGAGCTGTTGTTTACATAAAGAAGTATTGACGAAGAATACTTGGGCTGGATTATGAAAGCCGAGTAGGCAAAGCCTATAGCCGCCGCTGCAATAGTTGCCAGCACAACTAACCAAGCTCTGTGCCAGACGCACTTTGCAAGGTACAGCAGGTCGATCACATAATAATCGTTATCCGTTGCTTTATCGGTCATGGAAATTATAATTCTCCTTTTGATTGACGTATAATGCTGTCCACACAATACAGTCTGCACGTAATGTTCAGATTTAGTATAACATATTATTAACAAAAAATCAAGCTACATCGACAAAAATAATGACTGCAATTTTGCTGATTTTCAGGTCACACCAACAAAAAATCTATATTTTTTCAACAAAAGAGCATTTACGAAGCATTATCGTCCGATCTTCTGCCCCATTCCGCTTAACGGAAACGAGACAGCTCCGCCTTCCATATTGAAAGTTGACATTCAAAGACACGCTCTTATTTAATAACGCCGCTTATCGCAATGATTATAGCACATCACAGCTTTAATGTCAAGTTTCCTTAGCATTCATCTGTTGACATTTTTCACAAACTTTTGCCTTTGGGAAGCCAAGCGCACCGTCACTGCATTACGCCTCGTAGCCCTTGCTGCGGATAACGTTAATAACACTGTCAACATATCTGCGGCAGATGTCCTCATCGGCGGCTTCCACCATTACACGCACCAGAGGCTCTGTTCCCGATTCACGGACAAGTATGCGTCCGCTCTCGCCAAGCTCCTGCGCCACAGCCTTGACCGCAGCCTGAACATCGCCGTCCTGCTGGGCAGCCTTTTTATCGGTAACACGGATATTTTCCAGCACCTGGGGATATATCTTCAAAGGCTCAGCAAGCTCGCTCATCTTTTTCTTCTTTGCCATCATAACTTCCATCATTTTGAGGCTGGTAAGGATACCGTCACCTGTGGAAGCATACTTAGAGAATATGATGTGTCCGCTCTGCTCGCCGCCTATTCGGCAGCTGTTCTTGGTCATATATTCATACACGTACTTGTCGCCAACGGCGGTCTTTGCGTATCCGATGCCCAGCTCGTCAAATGCCTTGTACAGACCGAAGTTGGACATTACAGTAGTAACGACAGTATTGTTGAGCAGCTTGCCGCGCTCTTTCATGTATGCGCCGTATATGTAAAGAATGTGGTCCCCCGAGATAACATTTCCCTTTTCATCAACGCACAGGCAGCGGTCAGCATCGCCGTCGTAAGCAAAGCCCACGTCAAGACCGTTTTCCACCACATATTTGCAAAGTCCCTCAATGTGTGTGGAGCCTGCGTTCATGTTGATATTGGTGCCGTCAGGGGAAGCGTTTATAACATAAGTCTTTGCACCCAGAGCGTCAAAGACGGATTTTGCAATGTTCCACGAGCTGCCGTTTGCGCAGTCAAGTCCCACCTTCATGCCCCTGAAAGAGTACATTCCGAGGGAAATAAGGTAGCCCACATAGCGGTTTCTGCCCGAAATGTAGTCAACAGTGCAGCCGATGTGCTCACGGTGGGCAAAGGGAACTTCCTCCCACTTCTGTCCGAACACTTCAAGCTTGCCGTCAATGTAATCCTCAACAAGAGAAATGGTCTCCTCGTCCATTTTCTCGCCGTTTCCGTTGATAAGCTTTATGCCATTGTCATAGTATGGGTTGTGGCTGGCGGATATCATAATGCCGCAGTCAAACTCATCAACCCTTGCAATATATGCAACAGATGGGGTGGTGGTAACATGGAGCAGATATGCGTCCGCTCCCGAAGCGGTAAGTCCGCCGACAATGGAATATTCAAACATATAGCTTGAACGGCGTGTGTCCTTGCCGATAACTATTTTTGCAGGGGTATCATCGCCCTTCTGCCTTTTAAGCTCGCCGTAATACCAGCCCAGAAAACGACCTACCTTGTAGGCGTGGTCTGCCGTAAGGTTCTCGTTTGCTTCTCCTCTGAAGCCGTCTGTTCCGAAATATCTGCCCATTTTCTTTACCTCTCTCATTCTACAGTATTGCCCTGATCATATCAGCTCAGCAATAAAATTCTGTGTAAACATATCACAATTTTAACCCAATTAAACGTTTATGTCAATAGGGTGAGGGTGATTATTCACACTTCGCCTCTATAAATATAGTTATCCCACACCGGATATATGTAAATATTCTTCCGAAAACGAAAAAGATCCCCGCCGAAGCAGGGATCTTGCAAGTTCAGTATCATTTAATTATAATCACAAAGCAAATAATGCCTGAAATAATGTTATAAATTGAAGCCCAGAAAGTCCATCTCATATACAATTCCAGACAATCCCAATAAGGGGTCCCATTGTACATCGCTGAAAGTACAATAATGCCAAAAGCAATCTGGATCAAAAACCAGATCAATAAATGTATGTTTTTACAATGGCTTTTTTCTTTGTTGCACCAAGCCCTTTGCACAAAAGGGATATAGAGAAATACAAACGGATCGATCATCCATGATACAAGGAAAAACAAACCGTCCTCCCCGCCGAAATATGCTATTATCACAATTATGTAAGAAATTATGCTGGGCAAAACGACTTTATACAAAGGAATGATTTTAATTTCTTTATGGAAGTCAATTTTCACCCTGCCAACCCCTTTGTGATATAATAATATGCAATAAAATTATACCACTTTGGGCTTGCTTTGTAAAGACCCGATCAGCGTATTCCTAACGCTTTGCTCATTCAGCCTTTTCAGTCTCGGAAATATCTCCCTTGAGGAGCTTTCTTGTCTGAGGGACCTTGAAAAGCACATATGCGCCGATGCCTGTGAAGATCATCTCGGGGAGCATATATGAGCCGTTGTAAAGCAGGCTGTAGAGAACTGTATTGTCGGTGGAGAAGCCGTTCCACAGATCGCCGTAGGAGTGCCAGATAACAACGCCGCTGAGGAAGTGGAACACAAATCTGATGAACACTGCCAGAATAGTTCCGCCCAGCCAGCCTGCTGCGCCCTTGTTTCTGAAAATGCCCGCAATGCCGAGAGAGGTGTATGCGAGAACATAGTCAAGCAGAATGCAGGCAATGAGCATTACAGGGGTAAGTCCCCAGCCGAAAAGTCCGTCGGTGATGCCCTGGAAAAGCTGGAACAGCGAGAACACGAAGGAAGCCGCAAAGCCTGCCTTTAAGCCTCTCTTGATGCTGTAAACAGCGATGGGGAGCATGGAGAGCAGTGTGATGGAGCCGCCCCACGGAAGTCTGTACACACGGATAAAGCTGAGAACAGCCGCCAGAGCGACCATTACAGCACCTTCGACCAGTACCTGTACCTTTGAGTTTTTCATTTTTCTTTTTTCCTTTCGGATATGTATTTTGCGATACGATATGCACAAGCAAACAATATGTATTCATAAAACAAATGAAAACATAAAAAAAGCGCACGCCAATAGGCATACGCATAAAACCGAGCATATTTCCCTACGTTGGCATTACCCATATCAGGTTCGGTCAGAACATCAATTTGCCCTATCTCAGCCGAAAAACATTCGGCACCCGTATCTCAATGTATATTATTATATAACAAACGCTCCTGCAATGCAAGAGCGTATTGTTATGTTAATGTGAATTTTTACATTATATTTCGTTGTGGCTGTAAGGTGCAATGAATATCAGTCAACCAGCTCGGGGTCGAAGGATTCCTTCCAGGGGAGGCCCCACTTGTTGAGAGCGTCCATAAAGGGATCGGGATCGAACTCCTCAACGTTATAAACGCCGGGCTTCTTCCACTTGCCGGTCATTACCATCATAGCGCCGATCATAGCGGGAACGCCTGTGGTGTAGGAGATAGCCTGTGAGCCTACCTCAGCATAGCACTCCTCGTGAACGCACACGTTGTAAACGTAATACTTGACGGGCTTGCCGTCCTTTTTGCCCTGCATTATGCAGCCGATGTTGGTCTTGCCCTTGGTTCTGGGGCCGAGGCTTGCGGGGTCGGGAAGCACTGCCTTTAAGAACTGGAGAGGAACTATCTCCATGCCGTTGTAGTTGATAGGCTCGATAGAGGTCATGCCCACGTCCTCAAGGCACTTGAGATGTGTAAGATAGGACTGACCGAAGGTCATGAAGAAACGTATCCTCTTTATGCCCTTGATGTTAAGCGCCAGTGACTCCAGCTCCTCGTGGTGAAGCAGGTACATATCCTTTTCGCCTATTTCGGGGAAGTTATATACACGCTTTATCTCCATAGGCTCGGTCTCAACCCACTTGCCGTCCTCGATATAAGAGCCCTTGGCGCTTACCTCACGGATATTTATCTCGGGGTTGAAGTTTGTGGCAAAGGGATATCCGTGGTCGCCTGCGTTGCAGTCAAGGATATCAATGTAGTTTATTTCGTCAAAATAGTGCTTCTGGGCATATGCGCAGAAAACGCCTGTAACGCCCGGGTCAAAGCCGCAGCCCAGCAGAGCGGTGATGCCTGCCTTTTCAAATCTCTCACGGTATGCCCACTGCCATGAATACTCGAACTTGGCAGTGTCCTCAGGCTCGTAGTTGGCGGTGTCAACATAATCCACACGGCACTCCAGGCAAGCGTCCATTATGGTAAGATCCTGATAAGGAAGCGCAACATTTATGCAGATATCGGGCTTGAAATCCTTCATAAGAGCGACCAGCTCCTGAACATTGTCCGCATTGACCTGAGCTGTGCTTATTTTTGTCTTTGTCTTTCCCTCAAGCTTTGCCTTAACAGCGTCGCACTTGGATTTTGTGCGGGAGGCGATCATAATTTCCTCAAAAACGTCGGAATTCTGGCAGCACTTGTGGATAACAACGCTTGCCACGCCGCCGCAGCCGATAATAAGAGCTTTTCCCATAGCTTTAAAACCTCCGATTGATAAACTTGGACTGCAAAAGTCCGCTGAAAATATAATACCACATTTTATATGAATTTGCAAATGTTTTTTGGTGAAATGCGTGGGATATTTAAGGAAGGCGATATCGTGTGTATAATAAATATATTTTAAATCAAAGTAAATAAAATCGACGAGCATTTTGCAGCAGGCGAAAGCGCCAAAAATTCGCTCAAACCCAGATATCATCGCAAGCATTAAGATTTCTTAACGAAATTTTACCGATAAAAAGTGTAAAAGCAGTTATTTAATATTGTACAAATGATTAAATATAAGATATAACTTTGTGTAATTTATCAATATTCAAAAATGTAATTTTATGGTATTATGTGTATAATAGCATTTATAAACTATAAATATGTAAGGGAGGAATTTTATGAAAAAAACAGCTTTTTTGAGAACTGCCTTTTTGGCGCTGGCGTTCTGTATGGCGTTTGTGCTGATACCGAACAGCAATGCAAGCGTATCGGCAAGCGAAATGCCGTCAGGGCACACCTGCGACGGCGTTACTTATGACATACCCCTTGACAGCAGCTTCACAGGCGGCACTCTTGCTTCGGGCAATTATTATCTGACAGAGGGTATTACGCTAGCAAAAAAAATTGAGATCAATGCAGGCTCCGATGTCAAGATATGCCTTAATGGTAAAAGTATCAATACTGAAGATGTTACAGGATTCGACTATACAATAAGAAACTACGGCACACTGACCCTTAATAACTGTGACACCGCAAATGGTATAATAAATACATACTCATTCACTTTTTTGTGTTATAACAACTCTGTACTTTATGGAAATGCAGCGATCTACTCACCGATGGAAGTAAAGGGCAGAAGCAAAATAAGCGGCTGTACATTTAATAATGATATTTCATGCACAGCTAATTCAGAGATAACAGGCGGCACTTTTTTAAATAGAACATACATCCATAACTCTGTGGTTATCTCAGGCGGCACCTTTAACCAAGAGGTTAAAGTCTTTGATTCCGGCGTTATCACAGGTGGCTACTTCAGCAAAGCAATATCCTCATATAACGGAAATTTCATCAAGGGCGGTTATTTCAAAACAAAGCCCGATGACAGCTATATCGCTGACGGATATGTCATAACAGATTCAGGCGATACCAATTACCCCTACAGAGTAGTAATGCCCCACACCTGTAACGGAGTTACATATGATAAGCCTCTTGACAGCAGCTTCACAGGCGGAACTCTTGCCTCGGGCAATTATTATCTGACAGAGGATATCACACTTGCAAGCATAATTCAAATCAATGCAGGCTCCGATGTCAAGATATGCCTTAACGGAAAGAGCATTTCGGGACATTATGTGGAAAACTATGGTGCACTGACCCTTAATAACTGTAATGCTGCAAACGGAAAGCTTAATAACTATTATTTTGGTTATGGTAACTCTGAACTTTACGGAAATGCTGTGATAAGCAGCACAAACATCTCACTTATAGAAGGCAACAGCAGGATAAGTGGCTGTGTATTTGACAATTATATTCGCTTACTGGACAACACATTGATAACAGGCGGCACCTTTAATCAAAGGGTTGAAACATTTGATTCCAGCGTTATAGCAGGCGGCTACTTCAGCAAAGCAATATCCGCATATAACGAAAAATTCATCAGGGGCGGTTATTTCAAAACAAAGCCCGATGACAGCTATATTGATGACGGATATGTCATAACAGATTCAGGCGATACCAATTACCCCTACAGAGTAGTAATGCCCCACACCTGTAACGGAGTTACATATGATAAGCCTCTTGACAGCAGCTTCACAGGCGGCACTCTTGCTTCAGGCAATTATTATCTGACAGAGGATATCGACCTTACAGACACAATAAAAATTGCAGCAGGCTCCGATGTCAAGATATGCCTTAATGGAAAAAATATTTCAGGATATAATGTGGAAAACCGTGGCACACTGACCCTTAATAACTGCAATGCTGCAAACGGAAAGCTTAATAACTATTATCACGGTTATAATGACTCTGTACTGTACGGAAATGCTGTGATAAACACTACAGTCTTCTCGAGTACAGAAGGTACCAGCAAGATAAGCGGCTGTATATTTGACCATAAATTTGTCTGCGCGGAAAATTCAGAGATAACAGGAGGTACCTTTAATCAAATGGTAGCCGTCCACGATCATGGCGTTATCACAGGCGGCTACTTTGGCGGAACTGTTGCGAACGGAACAGTTGGCAAATTTATCAAAGGCGGTTATTTCAAAACCAAGCCCGATGACAGCTATATCGCTGACGGGTATGCAATAACAGCTTCGGGCAACAGCAATTACCCTTACAAGGTCGTATTAGCCCACATCTGCGATGGCGTTACATATGATAAGCCCCTTGACAGTTCATTCAAGGGCGGCACTCTTGCTTCGGGCAATTATTATCTGACAGAGGATATCAACCTTACGAACACAATAGAAATTTCGGCAGGCTCCGATGTCAAGATATGCCTTAACGGAAAGAGCATTTCAGAATATTATGTGAACAACTATGGCACACTGACCCTTAATAACTGCAATGCTGCAAACGGAAAGGTGAATACCTATTATAACGGTTATAATAACTCTGTACTGTACGGAAATGCTGTGATAAACAATACAGTCTTCTCAAGTACAGAAGGTACCAGCAAGATAAGCGGATGTATATTTGACCATAAATTTGTCTGCATGGAAAATTCAGAGATAACAGGAGGTACCTTTAATCAAACAGTAGCCGTCTACGATCATGGCGTTATCACAGGCGGCTACTTTGGCGGAACTGTTGCGAGCGGAACAGTCGACGACAAATTCATCAAAGGCGGTTATTTCAAAACCAAGCCAAATGACAATTTCATCGCTGACGGATATATCATAACAGCTTCGGGCAACACAAATTACCCTTACAAGGTCGTATTAGCCCACATCTGCGACGGCATTACATATGATAAGCCTCTTGACAGCAGTTCCTCGGGCAAAACTCTTACTTCGGGCAATTATTATCTGACAGAGGATATCACACTTACAGACGACATTAAGATCAGTGCAGGTTCCGATGTCAAGATATGCCTTAACGGAAAAAATTGCGCATTATCAAATTATGTGATTAACTACGGCACACTTACCCTTAATAATTGCCATGCAAAAAACGGAAAATTAAATCTTAGCCGTTACTATCACGGCTTTAGCAACTCTGTACTGTACGGAAATGCAGTGATAAACAGTTCGTACGCATCAAATATATCTTATAACGGCAAGGTAAGCGGCTGTGTATTTGACAATGAAGTTCGCTGCACCGCCAATTCAATGATAACAGGCGGTACTTTTAATCAAAAAGTTGTATTTGATGGTAACAGCACTGTCACAGGCGGCTACTTTGGCGGAACAGTTGAGGGTATAAACAACCACACCAAATTCATCAAGGGCGGTTATTTCAAAACCAAGCCCGATGACAGCCTTATCGCTGACGGATATGCAATAACGGCTTCGGGCAACACAAATTACCCTTACAAGGTCGCAGTTGCCCACATCTGCAACGGCGTTACCTATAGCAACCGACTTGACAGCACATTCACAGGCGGCACTCTTGCTTCAGGCAACTATTATCTCACCGAAAATCTCACCCTTACAAGCGAAATTCGGGTAGATAGAAACAGCACCGTCAAGATATGCCTCAACGGCCACAGCATTACCCAGACCGCAAACGCAGGCATATTCGCAAACAACGGAACCCTTGATGTCATCGACTGCATGGCAGCAGGAAAGCTTTCGGGCGGCAAGGGCTGCACTTCAACACAGGCAGGCGGCTGCATCTACAACAGCGGCACAATAACAATAAGCGGCATAACAATGGACGGAAACTCAGCTCCCCACGGCGGCGCTGTCAGCAACTACGGCGATATGCAGATAACAAACTGCACTATCACCAATAACTCCGCAAACGGCGACGGCGGCGGAATAAACAATGCAGGCACTCTGACAGTTACAAACACAGAGATAACAGGCAACAACGCTGTGAACGGCGGCGGAATCTCGACTATCGGCAAGCTTACTCTTAACAATGTTACCGTTACAGGCAACACAGCAGATTACGGCAGCGGAATAAGAACTAACGCCTCCCCCGACGTTACTGTTTCAGGCGATATCATCATCAGGGATAACTCAGCAGGCAAATACCCCGATATGCTCCTTAACAGCAGCAAGCTGGCTGTTGATGCAAACGGACCGGGAGCAAATTCCTACATCAGCGTATCTGCTATCCCCGCTCCCACAAGTACCGCTCCCGTAAGCCTCACAGGCACAAACAACGCTGATTACAGCGGATATTTCCACACCGATAACCCAGACTACGCAATAATCAACGGCGAAAACAACACCGTAATGCTGGTAATGGGCGAATATACCGTCACCTTTGACGCAAACGGCCACGGAACCGCTCCCACTCAGCAGAAAACCACCTACGGCGGAAAGATAACCGAGCCTGCCGCTCCCACTGCTGAAAACTACTATTTCCAGGGCTGGTTCAAGGAAAGCACCTGCGAGAACATGTGGGATTTCGACAGCGACATTGTTACCGCCAATATTACACTCTACGCAAAATGGTCCGACTGTGACCACAGCGGCAACACAAATACTCTCTCCTGCACAAATAACACTACCTGCTCCGTATGCGGCGGAACAGTCGCTCCCACAGGTCATACTCCCTCGGCAAGCTGGTCTAACGACAGCACCGACCATTGGAAGATATGCGAAAACCCATGGTGCGGCGAGATAATCGAGAAGTCCGCTCACACCTACGGCGGCTGGACTGTTACGATCCCCGCAACAGAGGAGCATGAGGGCGAACGTCAGCACACCTGCACAGAATGCGGATACACCGAGACAGAAATTATCTCCAAGGAAGCTCACGTCCATTCCTTCGGCAGCGAATGGAAGCATGACGGAACATACCACTGGCATGAATGTGACTGCGGCGAAAGAACCGATGTATCGGCTCACACTCCCGACGGCGGCAGAACTGCTCAGTCAGGCGGGATATACACAGGAACTCTCACCTACACCTGCACAGTATGCGGCAGCGTAACAGGCACAGAGAGGATAAAGGATAATAAGACCTACGATATCCCCGACTACACATTCGCTCCCCTTTACATCGAAACAGGCATAACCTACGAAAAGCTCCGCATCGGCGTTGAGACAGACGAAAGCTCCGTTACACTCAGCTGGAACAGCATAGGCGGAGCAAAGGGCTACAAGGTTTATGTCTATGACTCGGACGATGCACTTATCAGCGTTAAGAAGACAGACGAAACAACCATCACATTCAAAAAGCTCACCAACGGCGAGACATACAGATTTGTTGTAAAATACACCCTCAGCGGAAGAAGCTATCTCAGCAACTACTCCGATGAAGCAAAGGTGACTATCATATACAAACCCTTTGTAAAGGTGTCCGCAGGGTTTGGAAGCGTAAAGCTCAGCTGGGAAGCAGTTGAGGGCGCAGAAAAGTATGCGGTTTACAAGATAAACGACGGCAGAGCGGTAAAGCTTACCGAGACCACAAAGCTTTCCGTAAGGATAAGCACTTCGGAAGAGGGCATTTACGGAGTTAAGGCATATGTTAACGGTAAATGGACAACCCTCACCACATCTGATCTGGTAAAGGCAAAGGCTGAATAAAAATCAAAAGGACTGTTGCGATCGCAGCAGTCCTTTTTGGTTGTGTGGCTAATAAAAAAGCCGACACAAATAACCTCTTATACTAAGCACCAATTAAAAACTATACAAAAAATTGAGCATAATCTTGCGTATATGGATTATGCGATGATTTTTTGTCTATAGTTTTATTGGTGATTAGTATTAAGGCTCTTGGTGAAGCAGATTATATATAATATCAGGAAAATTATTACCAGCTCACCGGCGACAAAAAGCCAGTGCTGTCTTCTGCTTGAAAAAATTTTCTGACATTGACTGCATAAGCACGAAATTATGCAGTATAGACTGTGAGACTATGAGTAATCGCAAAGAATTAACATAAAATTCACCAAATAACCCGTTAAAAGGATATTAAGTTTGCCGCAAAATGTAGTATAATCACAATCGAGATGTTGTCACTTTATGCCGAAGTGTATATACGAAAACGTTTAACGCTTGCCGCAGACCGCTGACAATATTATGAAGCAACCTTATCAAAATGTTCCGAGATATACGTATTTTTACAAATGTGTTCGTCTATGAACATTCAGTCAGACTGAGACATTTTGAATAACGGCTGTGATACAGATACATATTCATGTGACTGTATGATATCCCTTTTTAAATAAACATTTGGGAGGGTAACATGAACACAGAACAAAAGAACAGGTCAACTATACTTATCGTGGACGATTCCGAAATGAACCGTGAAATGCTTGCTGAGATACTCAAAGACGATTATGACACCATAGAAGCTGCCGACGGAAAGGAAGCCATCGCAGCTATCAAGGCTCATGAGAATGAGATAGATCTGGTGCTGCTGGATATCGTAATGCCCGAAATGGACGGCTTTGAGGTGCTTGCTCTTATGAACAGGTACAAGTGGATAGACTCCATTCCCGTTATAATGATATCCGCAGAGGGCGATTTTTCGTTTATAAAGAAAGCATATGATCTGGGCGTTACGGACTATATCCAGCGTCCCTATCAGAGCTACCCCATACACCGCAGGATAGACAACACCCTTATGCTCTACAACAAGCAGAAGCGTCTGCTGAACATCGTTGAAGAGCAGGTATATGCAAAGGAAAAAGACAACCGCACAATGATAAACATTCTGGGCCACATCGTTGAGTTCAGGAACGGCGAAAGCGGTATGCACGTCCACCATATACAGACCATAACAAGGCTGCTGCTCCGCAGGCTGGTGCAGAAAACAGATAAATATGACCTTACCGAGAAAGATATTCTCCAGATAATAACAGCCTCATCTCTCCACGATATCGGAAAGATAACCATTGACGACAAGATACTCAACAAGCCCGGCAAGCTCACAGACGAGGAGTTTGCCATAATGAAGACCCATGCCGCAGCAGGCGCAAATATGCTCAGGGATCTGCCCATATATCAGGAGAAAAAGAGCCTTGTCCATGTGGCATATCAGATATGCAGGTGGCACCACGAGCGATATGACGGCAGGGGCTATCCCGACGGATTAAAGGGCGAAGATATCCCCATTTCCGCTCAGGTAGTTGCTCTGGCGGACGTTTACGACGCTCTTACCAGCGAGCGATGCTATAAAAAGGCATTCTCACACGAAAAGTCCATGGAAATGATAATGGACGGTCAGTGCGGTGCGTTCAATCCCCTGCTGCTGGAGTGCCTCAAGGACATCAGCGGAAACATTGCCCACGAGCTTGACATGGACTCCAAGGGCGAGATAGACAAGCAGATGCTTATGAATGTCACCGAAGAGATAATCGAGGACAAGATATCCGACCAGTCCAGCTACAGCTCAAAGCTGCTTGAAGCGGAGCATGAAAAGAGAGTGTTCTTTACCTCCGATATCAAGGAGATACAGTTCGAGTATGATGCTCAGGTGGAGACGGTATCTCTCTCCGAATACGGCGCAAAGCTTCTGGGCTATGAAAGCAGCGTGATATATCCTTACCGTGAAAAGAATGAATTTCTGGGCGATAAGGGAGCAGAGCTTATAAGCAAGCTCCGCAGCACCACAGCCGCCGCTCCCGACATCACTCCATATGAGACGGATATCACATACAACGGAAAAACAAGCAGATATAAAATAATAGCAAGGTCGCTGTGGACCAAGGACAATCCGCCCAAATACATAGGCGCACTTGGAAGAATAATCGACACAGGCAGCGAAGAAAAGAATTAAAGGAAGGTAATTGGTCTATGACTATTGAAGAATGCTACAAACAGCTCGGCGGAGATTACAGCAACGTGCTGAGCAGGCTGAGCAATGATGCAATAATCCGCAAGTTCCTTGTAAAGTTCTTATCGGACGGCAGCTGCGGAAATATATTCACAAATCTTGAAAGCGGAAATATGGAAGAGGCATTCCGTGCGGCGCACACCTTAAAGGGCATCTGCCAGAATCTGGGAATGGACAACCTTTACCGCTCCTCTTTTGAAGTAACGGAAGCTCTGCGTGGCGGCAGCAACAACACCAATGAAGAGATGCTCAGCCGCTTAAAGGCTGATTATGAGGCTGCTGTGGAGACCATAAAGCAGCTCAGCTGATATGCTTACGGAATACAAAGATAATACTAATCTTCAATCAACCTACAGACAAATCCTCGGCTGAAATAAGCCCATTCTTCGTCAAGCTCCCTTGCCGGGCGGCAAGCCCGCCTGCGGTCACTTTCCTAGACTGGTCTTATTTCATCTGTCGGCTTTGCCTATAGAACGATTGAAGATTAGTATAAAAGGACTGCTGCGGGTGCGGCAGTCCTTTTTTGTAAGACTTGCAAAAACCGCCTGTCGCTTATTACAAGTGACAGGCGGTTCGTTTTATTGACTATCGGTATTATCAGCCTGCGGGCCAGGTAAAATCTCTGCCCGAAAGCACATGGAAATGCAGGTGATGAACAGTCTGACCTGCGCAGTCTCCGCAGTTGGAAACTACTCTGAAGCCGTCCTTCATGCCCATTTCCTTGGAAAGCTGAGCGATTATCTCGAAAATATGCGCCACAACAGCGGAATTATCGTGAGTTACCTCAGCTGCGGAAGCGATATGCTCCTTGGGGATAACCAGAAAATGAATGGGTGCTGCGGGAGCTATATCGTAGAAAGCATAGCACATATCGTCCTCATATACTTTCTTGGAGGGGATATCGCCGTTGATGATCTTGCAGAAAAGACAATCTTCCATCTTAGTTCTCCCTTACTTTACAAACTGAGCAACGATGCCGTCAAATGCGTTGATAGCTTCGTCGATCTTGTTCTTATCGCCGATACCTGCCATTGCGGAATCGGGACGTCCGCCGCCCTTACCGCCTGTTATCTCAGCAGCAGCTCTTACGATCTTGCCTGCATTAGCGCCCTTGGCAACAGCTGCCTTGGAGCAAGCGCAGAGGAACTTAGGCTTCTCATCTGCTGTTCCAGCGATAAGGATAATGAAAGGCTCTTCAATTTCCTTAACTCTGTCAGCAAACTTGTCGTACATATCGGAACCAACGTTGGTGAGCATATTTGCCATTACCTTAACGCCGTTTACCTCACGGCAGTTCCTGAGAACTTCCTCAAATACGCCATCGGCAATGCGCTTCTTGAATGCTTCGTTGAGCTTTTCAAGACCCTTGTTTGTCTCGATAACGGAGGTTATCTTCTCAGCCAGCTGTGACATATCGCCGACCTTGAGGATATGAGCCGCTTCTCTTACTCTGTTCTCAACTTCGTTCAGGAGCTTGAGAACGCCGCTTCCTGTAACAGCCTCGATACGTCTGATACCGGAAGCTACGGAGTTTTCGCCGATTATCTTGAACAGTCCCAGACGAGCGGTGTTGTCGATATGAGTACCGCCGCAGAACTCAACGGAAACGCCCTTTGCCTCAACAACTCTTACGATATTGCCGTACTTTTCGCCGAACAGAGCCATTGCGCCAAGCTTCTTAGCCTCTTCAATGGGCATCTCGGTCATGGTAACGGGGATAGCGTCAAATATATCCTTATTTACGATAGCTTCGATCTCGGAAAGCTGCTCGGGTGTAACTGCCTCAAAGTGGGAGAAGTCGAAACGACATCTCTCAGCGTCAACATAAGAACCTGCCTGATGAACATGGTCGCCCAGAACCTTTCTCAGAGCTGCCTGGAGCAGATGAGCTGCGGTGTGGTTTCTCATGATAGCGTAACGCTTTTCAACGTTAACGGAAGCGGTAACACTGTCGCCCTTGCCGAGACCGCCCATTTCAACTGTACCGAAGTGGAGGTACTGACCCTTTGCGGTCTTCTTGGTATCGGTAACTGCAAAGCGGCTCTCACCGATGGTGATAACGCCTGTGTCGCCTACCTGTCCGCCGCTCTCAGCGTAGAAAGGAGTTTCATCGAGGATAACAACTGCGTCATCGCCCTCGTTGAGCTCGCTAACTTCTGCGCCGTCCTTGAATACGGCAAGAACCTTTGCATTTATTTCAAGCTGAGAATAATCATAGCCTGTGAACTTAGTCTTGGGGAGGTCAAGATTGCTCATTGCGTCCTCGTCCCATGAAGAGCCGCCCTTTGCAAGTCTGTCCTCTCTTGAACGCTTTCTGGACTCGTCAACGCAGGCTCTGAAGCCCTCCTCGTCAACGGAAATGCCCTTTTCCTCGGCGATCTCCTTGGTCAGGTCAATGGGGAAGCCGTAGGTATCTGAAAGCTTGAATGTATCCTCGCCGGAAAGAACGCCGCCCTTTTCGATGCCGTCCAGCATCTTGGTAAGAACGTCCATACCTGCGTCAATGGTCTTTGCAAAGCTCTCTTCCTCGTTGAGGATAAGCTTCTTGATGTACTCTCTCTTTTCCTCAAGCTCGGGATATGCGCACTTGTTCTCGTCGATAACAGTGTCTGCAACCTTGTAGAGGAAAGGCTCCTTGATGCCCAGAAGTCTGCCGTGACGTGCTGCACGTCTGAGCAGTCTGCGGAGAACGTATCCTCTGCCTGTGTTGGAAGCGGTAACGCCATCGCCTACCATGAATGTGGTGCTTCTGATGTGGTCGGTGATAACACGGAGGGAAACGTCGGACTTTTCGTTTTCCTTATAATTTACGCCTGCAATGCGGCTGATGTGCTTCATTATGTTCTGAACGGTATCTACCTCGAAGAGGTTGTCAACGCCCTGCATAGCGCAGGCAAGACGCTCAAGACCCATACCTGTATCAATGTTCTTGTGAGCCATTTCAGCGTAGTGGCCGTTTCCGTCGCTGTCGAACTGGGAGAATACCAGGTTCCATATCTCGATAACTCTGTCGCAGTCGCTTGCCTGCTCAAAGCTCTCAAAGGGGCCGTATTCCTCGCCTCTGTCGAAGTGGATCTCGGAGCAGGGACCGCAGGGGCCGCTGCCGTGCTCCCAGAAGTTATCAGCCTTGCCAAGACGGATAATTCTCTCCTTGGGAATGCCGATGTCGTTCATCCAGATGCTCTCAGCCTCGTCATCGCTCTCAAAAATGGTTATCCACAGTCTGTCAGCGGGGATCTCCAGCACGCCTGTGAGGAACTCCCAAGCCCATGCGATAGCTTCCTTCTTGAAGTAGTCGCCGAAGGAGAAGTTACCGAGCATTTCAAAATAAGTACCGTGGCGGGCAGTCTTACCTACACGCTCGATATCGGGGGTACGGATACACTTCTGGCAGGTAGTTACACGCACATTGGGAGGTGTTTCTGTGCCGAGGAAGAATTTTTTAAGAGGAGCCATACCGCTGTTGATGAGCAGAAGGCTGTTGTCTCCCTGAGGAATAAGATTAGCGCTGGGTAATCTTGTATGACCCTTGCTCTCGAAAAAAGAAAGATACTTTTCACGGAGCTGGTTAAGACCTGTCCATTCCATAATTTATAAGACTCCAATCTTTTTAAGGCAAAATCGCCCGATTTATATACATATATAATTTATTATAGCAAAGCGGAGTGAAATTGTCAAGTGCAGATACTGCATTTTTGAATATGGTTTTGTCCGTACCTGCGCCTTACGGCAGAAATCAAAATCGCCGTTCCTGACGGAACGTCTCTTGATTTCAAGCCGCCTGCATGAAATAGTTTTTTATATTGAGAGAGGATATTCATTTGCTGGGCTTTGAACTCACAGTGCAGGCGGCTTTGAGGGATTTTTGATTTGTTGGCTCTTGCTTTAATTACATTTACCGTCAGCAAAAAGATTTCGCTGTCTGCGGACAGCGACAATGTGGCTCCGCCCCCTTGACCCCCGCAAGCCTTTCGGGAAAAAGGCTTGACCTAAACCCTTTACCTTTGTGCTTATTTGTGCAAATTCTTTTATTTAGATGCTCTAACGCTTACTAAAAAAGGGCTGCCGCATCTTATGCAACAGCCCTTTTTCTATATCTGTCCTGAAACTCAGTCTCCGAATGAAACGCCCAGGTCTCTTGCGGTGATAACGTAGTTGCCCTGAGGGTCAACAAACTTTGTCTTTCCCGCAACCTCGCTGAGAGGATTTTCGCCTATCTTTGCATTTATCATTGCAACGGAAACGCCGTACTTATCAGCGGCAATGAGCTGTGCTGCTCTTACGCCGAAGCGTGTTGCAAGTATTCTGTCGTATGCGGAGGGGCTTCCGCCTCTGAGCATATGTCCGGGAACGCACACTCTGGTCTCGATCCCGGTTGTTTTCTGTATCTGGGAAGCAATGGTATTTGTTGCTGTGGTGATGCCTGCGTCAAGTCTCTGCTTTGCACGCTCTTTCTTCTTGAGCTTTGCCTCTTCCTTGCTGTATGCTCCCTCTGCAACTGCAACGATGGAGAAGCAATGACCGTTATCGGCTCTCTTCTGCATTGCCTCGCATATCTTGTTGATATCGTAGGGTATCTCGGGAATGATGATAGCGTCCGCACCGCCTGCGATACCTGCATAAAGTGTGAGCCAGCCTGCCTTATTGCCCATTATCTCCACCATGAGTATTCTGCTGTGGGAAGCTGCTGTTGTATGGAGACGGTCGATAACATCGGTTGCGATATCCACTGCGGTATGAAAGCCGAAGGTAACATCTGTGCCGTAAATATCGTTATCAATGGTCTTGGGCAGTCCGATAACATTAAGGCCCTCCTGAGAAAGCAGGTTTGCGGTTTTATGAGTGCCGTTTCCGCCAAGGGTGAGCAGACAGTCAAGCTTCTGCTTCTTGTAGGTATCCTTCATCTGCTTTACCTTGTCGATATTATCCTCGCCGATACTGGATATCATCTTGAATGGCTGTCGCTTGGTGCCCAGGATAGTTCCGCCCTGAGTAAGTATTCCCGAAAATTCGGAGGGATCCATCTCTCTGGCAATGTTATTGATAAGTCCGTAGTAGCCGTTCTGTATTCCGACTATCTGCACATTATCGGTGCCCATAGTCTCGAAGCATGCCTTTGCAACGCCTCTTATAGTCGCATTAAGACCGGGGCAGTCGCCGCCGCTGGTAAGGATACCTATTCTTTTCTTTGCCATGATTTTCAATCCTCCTGTAAATTATGCCTTTGTTTTCTGAGGCTGACGCTCACGCAGGAACTGCTCGAACTTGTCTGCGGGCATGGGCTTTCCGAAGAAATATCCCTGAGCCTGGTCGCAGCCCGATTCTCTCAGTATATCAGCCTGACCTATAGTTTCAATGCCTTCGGCAATGGTCTCTATCTTCTTGGATTTGGCTATCCTGATAACGGCGGAGACTATCTCACGGGAGATAGCGTCGTCCTCAAGATACATTATAAAGGAACGGTCCAGCTTCAGCACGGTTATAGGCAGTATCTGGATATAGCTCAGTGACGAATAGCCTGTGCCGAAATCGTCCATGGAGAGCTTTACGCCCAGCTCCTTTATCTCCTTCATCTGAGCCACCGCATGGTCGATGTCCTTGAGGGCAAGGCTCTCGGTAAGCTCCACGTCAAGCCACTGAGGTGCAAGACCTGTTTCCCTGAGGGCTGTGCTTATGACCTCGGTAACGTTTGTCTGATAAAAGTCGATAGCGGTAAGGTTTATGGAAACGGTAATGGGTGCAAGTCCCATATCCTGCCATGCCTTGTTCTGGCGGCAAGCCTCGTAAAGTACGAAATGGCTTATCTTTGTGATAAGCAAGGACTTTTCCGCCACGGGGATAAAGTTGCAGGGAGGAACTACAGTGCCGTCGGGCTTTATCCAGCGGATAAGAGCCTCCATGCCCACAACGTTTCCTGTTGCAAGGTCTATCTTGGGCTGATAATAGAGCGCCAGCTCGTTGTTGTCTATAGCCTTTGCAAGATCCCTTTCTATCTCGTTGCCCTGAATGATTGCATCATGGGCGTGATTATCAAAGCGGAGGATAGAGTTCTTGGTTCCGTCGGAAAGGCTGAGTGCGAACTCGGCACGGTCAAGCACCTGAGCAAACTCGCAGCCGCCGCCGTCTGACATAAGGCAGTAGCCCGCGGAGCAGGTAAGGTTCTGAGCCTCCAGGCCCATTCCGCCGATATCGGCAATATCCGCCTGAACGCTCTTTATTATACGCACCGGCAGCTGATCGTCGCCGTCGGTATGGACGATGAGGGCGAAGTTATCGCCGCCTATTCTTGCCGCAAAACCGCTTTCGCTCACGTTTACGGAAAGTGCGGAAGCAAACTTTCTCAGCAGCAGGTTTCCGTTGGCATAGCCGCAGGTATCGTTTATAATGTGGAAATTATCAATATCGAATACGATTATCCAGTAATCAATGCTGCTGTCATCACGGGTGCATTCCAGAATCTCATTGCCCATGAGCATGAACTTGTTTCTGTTGTAGATCTGGGTAACTTCGTCGATATACGCCATGCGTTCGATTACCAGATCCTTTTCCTTGTCGGCGGTGATGTCGATTATTGCGCCGCCTATACACTTTTCGCCGCTGTCCGAAACAGCCTTGTAACGGAAGTTGTACCAGTGATACATTCCGTCTGCGCTCATGGCACGGAAGTCAACGGTGCGGACTTCATCTGAACGCACATCGTCATGGATAGTCTTCATGCCCGATGCAAAGCTGTCGAATATAACCCTGTCCTGAGGGTGAAAAGCCTTTCTCAGCACGCTTTCTTCAATGTATCCGTCCTCGGAAACTATTCCCAGCATGGAACGGAGACGTGTGGAGCAGTAATACTTGGGATTATCTGCTTCTCTCAGCAGCAGACCTATCTCGGAAAGGCCCGTGGTAAGGGCATATTTTCTTTCCGACTCGCCCAGCTTCTTTGAGTAGGAGATTATCTCGTTCCTCATCTTGTTGACCTCGGTAAGATCGGGGCCAATGGATATCATAATGGTCTGTGTCTCGTTATGGGTAACTATCCTTGAAACGATGGAAGTGTTCCAGACGGTACACACAACAGAGCCGTCCTTTGCCTTGAAGAAGAATTCCTCGTCCTTGTTGTTTACTATGGCCTGAAGATTTTCACTGAAAGCGTCCGCAGGGAGTATCTTTTTAAGGTTTGCAGGGTCACGAAGTTCCTCCTCGGAGTAGCCTGTGATGCGCACGAGAGAGTTATTCACACGGACATAGCTGAAATTAGTATCCCACAGAACCGCCATAGCATTCAGGTGATCTATAACGTGCTCCAGATTTTCCTTTTCCTGTGAAGCCCTCAGCCTTGTAAGCAGCAGCACGATTGCAGCTGTGATAATGCACACGCCCGCTCCCGCAATGCAGAGAATAGATACTATATCGCCCGCACTTTCCGAGTTTTTCCTGATAAGCTTTATGATAAAAAATGCACAGCACACAACAGTTGCCGCAATGATAACAGATGCGATAAGAATATCACGCATATGCTTCTGCCTTGTATTATCCGTTGATGCTCCCCCCCTTCTTATTGTAAGGTCACGCAGATATCAATGTATTTCTTAGCCTAAAAGCTGATTTTTATGCAATTCAACTCATTATTATTATACAATTTTGGCCCAATTTTGTCAATATAGTTAAACAAACAAATATGAGCAAAAAGATTGCCATTTTGTTCTTATTTAATGTATATTAAACTTTGAGTGCGTTATCTCGGACAGCAGACATTCCGCCTGATGATACGCTTGACTAATACTAAGCACCAATTAAAAACTATACAAAAAATTGAGCATAATCTTGCGTATATGGATTATGCGATGATTTTTTGTCTATAGTTTTATTGGTGATTAGTATAACTCCGTTATATTTGGCAATGTTAAATTAACGATAGCAAACCAAAACTTTGGTTATATTTATTGATTTCCGAAAAGAAGTAATGTATAAAATTGCAGCCCCACAGTTCTCTGTGGGGCTGTTGTTTTATTTATCCTGTTCAAGAGTGAACTCTATCTCAAACTCGGTAACTTCTCCTGTGATAGTCTTTCTATAGACCTTTGCAGTCACCTTATCCCCCGCCTTGGCGGTATTCTGGAAGTTTTTAACGTCCTGTGCGGTGAGTATCTGCTTGCCGTTAAGCTCGGTTATGATATCGTCCTTCTGGAGGTCGGTGTTTGCAACATCGCAGTCGGGAGATATCTCGGAAATGAGCATACCGGGCTTTACGTCCAGCTGTGCGGCATATTCGGGTGTGATAAGGCTGTACATTATACCAATTCTGGGTCTGTCGCTCACGTAGCCCTTTTCGATAAGATCCTCCGCAATGGGCACTGCAAAGTCAGAAGCAATGGCAAAGCCGATATTTTCCGAGCCTGTGGAGCTGTACTTGCTCACAACTATTCCGACCACCTGACCGTACAGATTGACCAGCGCTCCGCCCGAATTACCGAAGTTAAGGGCTGCATCTGTCTGAATGCAGGTAATGGGATAATTGGTGTAGCTCTGTATCTCTCTGTTCACGTAGGAAACATATCCCACGGTAACGGTGTCGTTGAAGCCCCCTGCATTTCCTATGCCGACGACCTGCTCGCCCTGCTTCATATCGTCGGAGCTGCCTATAACGGCAGGCACAAGGTCATCTGCCTCTATTTTAAGCACCGCAAGGTCTGTTCTTGTGTCGATGCCCACAACAGTTGCCTCGAACTCACGCTCGTCGTGGAGCTTTGCCTTGAAGCGCTTGATATCCTCCACAGCGTGGGCGTTGGTGATGATGTATCCGTCCTCGGAAATGATTATGCCCGAAGCCTCGTTGTATGCGGCAATGGAAGTATCGGTATAGCCGTACAGATTTACTATAGAGGGAAGCACCTGTTCAGCCGCTCCCACGGTGGTGAAAAGCCCTGTTTCCTTGTCGGCGTAAAGGGAATCGTCCGCAGGGTGGGGCGCCACGTTTATATTGACGGTAACTCCGCTGCCGGATGGAGTGCCGACGATCTCCTTATCGTCATTCTTATGACCTGCCGCCAGCAGAAGCATAACTGTCGCCAGAAGCGCCACAAGGCAGATAATGGCGATAATGAGCCATGCCTTGGAGGACTTTTTCATCTCTTTCTGAGGTATATCCGACACGGGAGGAACTCCCCCGCCCTGTGTGGGATAAGCCACATATCCGCCCTGCTGGGCATACTGCGCATACTGCTGCTGCGCCTGTGCATGACCCTGCTGTCCCTGATTTGCCGCATAGGGGCTGTGGGGAACATAGCCGTTGTTACTGTACATTGAGCGGTACTGCATATCGGCTCCCTGCTGATATGGGTCAAATGGCTGTTGCGCATTTTGCGCTTGCACATTCTGTGCATATCCATTCTGTGCATATCCACTCTGTGCATAACCGTTTTGAGCATATCCGTTGGAAGTCTGCCGATATTGAGTTTCCGCAAAGCTCTGCTCCGCAAAAACATCGTCATGGGGCTTTTCCTGCCCATTTTTCTGAGCGGAAGTTTCCCGAGCCGAAGTTTCCTGAACAGGAGCTTCCTGAATTGGCGCCTGTTCAGGCTCATTGTGAGAAGTCTCACCCTGAGTATCGCCCTGAACGGGAGTGTTGTTTTCAAACTGATCCATTTTATTGACCATTCCTTTTTAGAATTTACATTATAATAAAAAGAAAAGGGGGAAAGATTCCCCCTTATTATTGTTCCGAACGATGCGAGCCGGGATTACCCACAGGCAGGGAAAATTCAAACTCAGTATATTCACCGGGCTTACTTCGTACAAGAATCGAGCCGTCGTGAAGCTTTATTATGGAGCGGACTATGGAAAGACCAAGTCCAACGCCTGTTTTATCCTTACCCCTGGATTCATCGGTTTTGTAAAATCTGTCAAAGACCTTGTTTATCTCGTTCTTTTTCAGACCCTCGCCGCTGTTTCTTATAACTGCATAGACAAATTTATCGTCCTTGCGGAAATCGTAGGAGATATATCCGCCCTCGTCAACAAACTTTACAGCGTTTTCCGTCAGGTTGTATATTACCTGCTGAGCAAGATCCTCGTCGGCATTGACGAAAAATCTGCCTGCGTCAAGTCCTCTTATATCAATGTGCTTTGCCTCGATGCGCTTTTCAAAAAACAGCACCGTCCTGATAGTCAGACTCGTAAGGTCAAACACCTCTGTCTGAAGCTCCAGCTCGCCTGCTTCATATTTTGAGATATTCAACATGGAGCGGACAAGTCTCGCCAGGCGGTTTATTTCCTCGGATACCGTTCTCAGGTACTGCTTATGCTGGCTTTCGGGAATGGTGCCGTCCAGGATTCCGTCAACAAATCCGCCGATGGTGGTCATGGGCGTTCTCAGCTCGTGGGAAACGTTGGAGATAAAGCTCTTTCTGTTTTCCTCGATAGCTTCAAGGGAGCTTGCCATATCGTTAAGGGTATTGGCAAGGTACCCCATTTCGTTCTGGTCGGATATGTTCACCTTTTCGGAGAAATCACCCTCGCCGAAACGCTTTGCCGCCAGCGTCATTTCCTTTACGGGGCTGAGTATCCTGCTTATGGTGTATTTGAGCAGCGGATACACAACTATCATTATCACTGCAAATATCAGCAGGAACGCAAGTATCGCCCTTTTTAGGTACTCCACCAGCAGGTCACCCGGAGCAGTGATGCAAAGATACATCGTCTGCCCTTCCCGCACCTCAAAGCTTGAAAGCAGATTAAGGCGTGCGCCGTCAAAATAGCCGTTCAGCGTACCCATGGAGTATTTTCCTGTTGAGGTGGCAGACTTTATTGCATCCGAGTTCAGCTTTTTGCCATAATGCGAACAAGGTGATGCTTCGGAACAAGCCAAAACATCACCGCTGCCGTCAAATAGGATAATTAAAGTGTTTGTCCAGTTGCTCATGCTTCTGAGACCGTTTTCCATCTCTGTGACATTACCGCTGTCAAAGCCGTCCGCCAACACCGCCCTGTATTCTGACAGGACTTCATTGGAAACATTGCTCAGAACAGTTCTTCTGTCATTGAGATATGTCGAAAAGGAGAAACTTATGAGCAGCGCAGACATACATATGAGTGATGCGGCGATAAGCGCTATGCACAAGCTGAAATACTCGGAAGCAATGCTTTTACGCATTGTCCTCCTCAGCCTCGAACTTGTAGCCTACGCCCCATACGGTCTTGAGCGCCCACTTGTCGGAAACGCCCTCGAGCTTCTCACGAAGACGCTTGATATGAACGTCGATGGTACGGGAGTCACCGTAATACTCAAAGCCCCAAACCTCATCAAGGAGCTGGTCTCTTGTATAAACTCTGTTGGGGTTGGAAGCGAGGTAGAACAGAAGCTCAAGCTCCTTGGGAGGAGTATCCATTACCTTGCCGTCAACTCTCAGCTCGTATCTGGTCATATTTACTACCAGCTTGTCGTACTTAACTTCTCTTACCTCGGACTCGGAAGAGGACTGACCGATTCTTCTGGAAACGGCCTTTATTCTTGCGATAACTTCCTTAGTATCGAAGGGCTTAACAACGTAGTCATCGGCACCCAGCTCAAGCCCCAGTACCTTATCAAAGGTCTCGCTCTTGGCGGTTATCATGATTATAGGCACGTTGGACTTCTTTCTGATCTCACGGCAAACCTGCCAGCCGTCCAGACCGGGGAGCATGATATCAAGAAGCACGATATCGGGCTTGAGAGCGTTGAACTTAACAACAGCCTCATCGCCGTCGTGAGAAACCATTACTCCGTAGCCTTCTTTTTCCAGATACAGTTTAAGGAGTTCGCAGATGTTATTATCGTCATCAACTACAAGTACCTTACCAAGTGACATATCTTATTCCTCCTGTTTTATTGACCTCAGGGTCATTTTACATCATAAATTACAAAGCTGTCCGATAAAAAATTGTTAAAAATTATTCGGATATGCTATATTACTCATTATATAATATATTTCACCAAAGTTTATAAATTTTATCAGCAACTATTATGAACCATTTGTAAATTTCATAAAATAAGCCTTCAATTTTTATAGTGAATTAAAACTATATTCATTTTTGCACTTGGCAGATGTACCCGCATATATGTTCGGTTACGTCATGTTTACCGATGCTTAAAAATATGGTCACGGCTCATAAAATCTGGGCTTGCTGAGCAGTATTATAAGATCGACCAGCCAGCCGATACCGAAAAGTCCGCAGGTGCAGAGATAAAGCAGACCTGTGAATATCTTGCCCTCATAGAACCTGTGTGCACCGAAAATGCCGAACAGCAGGCAGAGGATAAGGGAAACTCTCTTGTCCTTGAGCTTTCCATGACCATAGGCATAGGAATTTACGTTGCCGCTGTTAACGTTTGCGGAGGTGTTTGTGGTGGTGGTAGTTGAATAGTTATAGTTGTAGTTATAAACATTCTGGGGCTGCTGAGCCGTCTGGGTCTGAGCCTGTGCCGTCGGTTGGGAATACTGCTGCTGTGTCCGGCTTTGCGAAGAGCCAAAGGTCTTTGCTCCGCATCGGCTGCAGAATGCGTCCCCCGCATCAAGGCGGTTTCCGCACTTGGAGCAGAATGCCGCTCCCGTATCGTTGTCATCGACCACTATATTCAGTTCATCGGCAGGCTCTGCATAGGCAGTCTCATTTGTATTTTTATTTTCACGCCGAGGACTGTAAAATTCGTTCATAGTGATGCTCCTTTCGCTGTGTCCTTACCTTAGATAACGTAAATCAAGTTACACTTATAGTATATACCATTCCCTGCTCCGTGTCAAATAAATATGTGCCGTTATTTTCGGCAAGAGGTATATTTTTACTGCTCGCAGTGACGGTTATCTTTTTATCTGTCCTTATCACTGCGGGCTGACCTGCAAGGGAAATTATCTTTGCAGATGAAAGGCTGCCCTCAGCCCAGTCAAAGCTTACCTCAAATCCGCCTCGTGCTCTAAGTCCCTTTACGCTGCCGCTTTTCCACATGGGAGGCAGTGCGGGGAGGAAATGCAGCTCGCCGCATTCGCTTTGAAAAACAGCTTCTCCTATACCTGCGCCTCCGCCGAAGTTTCCGTCTATCTGGAAAGGCGGGTGCATATCGAACATATTTATGCTGGTGGAATGTGCAAGCAGAGCCTGAATGTTCTCGCCGACCTTTTCGCCGTCAAAAAGCCTTGCCCACATATTGATTATCCATGCCCTTGACCAGCCTGTGTGTCCTCCGCCATGGGAAAGGCGGCGTTCAAGAGTGGCTCTTGCCGCAGCTGCCAGCTCAGGTGTCTTTACGGGAGATATCATATCCGCAGGATAAAGGGCGTACAGCTGGGAAATATGCCTGTGTCCCGGCTCTACCTCGTCATAATCCCTTGCCCACTCCATTATCTGACCGTACTTGCCTATCTGAGGCTTGGGCAGGCGGTCTCTTGCAGCCCTGATGTCGCTTACTGTCTTGGCATACTCGTCGCCGCCCAGGATATCATAAGCGCCTATAACTGCGCTGAAAAGGGTGTAAAGTATCTGGCTGTCCATGGAAGGGCCGCTGCAAAGCGTTCCTGTTCTGCCGTTGGTGGCGTAATAGGTGTTTTCGGGGGAAACGGAGGGGTTTGTCACAAGGCAGCCCTCGTCATTTTCCGTAAGGTAATCAAGGAAAAACTCTGCGCTTTCCACCAGAGTATCAAACTTTTCCGCAAGGAAATCCTCATCACGGGTGAAGAGGAAATGCTCCCAGATGTGGGTGCAAAGCCACGCCAGACCCATTGGCCACAAGGTTCCGGGAAGCCACTTGTCCTGGGGTGCCGTATCGCCCCAGATATCGGTGTTGTGATGACACACCGCTCCCCTGCATCTGTACATACTGCGGGCGGTAACTCTGCCGTTCTCCCTCATGCGCTCAATATGGTCGTAAAGGGGCGTGCAGCACTCGGGCAGATTCTGCATAAGTGCGCCCCAGTAGTTCATCTCGGTGTTGATGTTAATGGTATATTTTCCGCCCCACGCAGGCCACATATCCTTGTTCCAGATGCCCTGGAGATTAAGGGGAAGAGTTCCCTCACGGGAGCCTGCTATCATAAGGTAGCGGGAGAAGTTGAAGTACATAGCCGCCAACTCATTGTCATACACGCCGTTCTTTACGTCCGCAAGGCGCTCATCTGTGGGCTTGGTAATGCTTTCGCCCACAGGAGAGAGGGTAAGGCTGCATCTGTCAAAAAGTGAGCGGTAGTCGGAGATATGGCGGTCAAGGAGCTTTTCATAGGGCTTTCTTGCGGCAGTCTTAGCCTGATTAACTGCCTTTTTCTCATAATCCCCTGTTCTCCATGCAGACTGGGCGGCGATAATGATATCCGCCTCGTCAGCGTCCTTGCAGAAAAGCCTGTTGGCATCGGTGCCGCACTGACCGCCCTTTGCCCTTACCGTTATGGCGCAGGCATAGGGAATACCGTCGGAAACGGTGAAAAGAACTGTCTTATCGTCATAAGCTTCATTCTTGTCATAGTTGTCGTCCCTGCCGTCAATGGCGGAGACAAAGGAAATGCTGCCCTTTTTATCCGCAGAGAAATGGACGATGATGACCTCATCGGGGTGGGAAGCGATAACGGTGCGGGTGTATTTTACTCCGCCTGATGTAAACGTTATCACGCATACAGCTGTGTCAAGGCTCAGGGAACGGACATATCCCTCATACTCCCCTACGCTCTGCCAGATGTGCAGGTCGCCCAGAGGCTGATAATGGCGCTGATTTTCATTGGTGCCGTAGAACGCATCTGCGCACAGCTCTTCCGCCTCGGTGGTCTTTTCCTCCCTTATAAGGGTGCGTATTTTTTCAAGATTATCATACGCCTTGGGATTGTTCCTGTTTCTGAAGCCGCCTGACCAGAGGGAATCCTCGTTGAGCTGGATGAGCTCATCGGCAGGCTTTCCGAAAACCATGCCTCCCATTCTGCCGTTTCCCACGGGAAGGGCGTCATTCCAGTCAGCTGCGGGACTGTTATAATAAAGTTCGGTTGAAGGGTTCATATCTTTAGTTCCTTTCGGTTATTTTGTTTATAAAAAACAACTGCTGATCCAACCGTAATATATAATTGTAAAACGGTTAAATCAGCACTTGCTTTTTGCAGTATAAAAGCTCTGCGGAACGGAAAGACCGTTCCGCAGCACTTCATATTTAATGTCGCTAAATTACATACCTGTAAGACCGGATCTTGCGATACCCTCTGTAAAGTTCTTCTGGAGGAAGATGTACATTACAAGGATGGGTGTGATGGAGATAAGGCAGCCTGCTTCCATCCAAACGATAAGCTCACGGGCATTTACCTTAACGGTACCGTTGTTGAACAGGATACGTGTAAGGGAAGCGTCCAGATTCTTAAGCTGGAGGGCGATCGTGCTGTTATCTGTGAAGAACGAAGTACTTACATAGTAGTCATTCCAGTACCATACTACCGAAAGCAGGAAAACGGTAAGGAATGTGGAGCCTGCGTTGGGGACCATTACCTTGATAAAGGTTCTGAAAGGAGAGCATCCGTCCAGATAAGCTGCGTCCTCGAGCTCCTTGGGAAGGCTTCTGAAGGACTGTCTGAAAAGGAAGATGAACAGGCCTGCACGAAGTCCGTTTGCTGTGATAGCGGGCATATACATTGTAAGAGGGCTGTTGATGAGGTTGATGTAGTCGCCTGCGATCATGTGCCATATTCCCAGAGGATTGAAGTAACGGAAGAACATATACTGGGGAATAAGTATGATCTGTGAGGGAACCAGGATCATCATGATTACAACGCCGAAGAGAATGTTTTTACCCTTGAAGTTAAATCGTCCGAAGCCGTAGCCTGTTATCGCACAGGTGATTACCTGAACGATGGAGCAGCCGATGTTGATGAACAGTGTGTTGCCCAGAGTATGCCAGAAGTTCATAACTCTTACTACGTCCTTGATGTTGCTGGTAGTAAAGCTCTTGGATATCCAGATGATCGTGGGGTCGTTCATCTCGGATCTGGGACGGAACGCTGCTGTGATCATATACAGCAGGGGATAGATGATTACGAAGCAAAGACCGATTACCAGCAGCGCACGGCACACGGGCCAAACGGTATCGAATGCTCTTTTGCGCTTAAGGTACTTCTGCTCTGCGGGGGTAAGGGAAGCGAGACGCTTCTTAAAGCGCTCACGCTCCTCCTTGCGGGATCTTTTCTCCTCCTTGGGAGGCTTTTCCGACTGACGCTTTTTAAGGTAGTCGGAAATGGGATTAGACTTAAGTGTTTTTTCTGCCATTTTTTCCAACTCCTTAATCAATCATCGTAGTAAACGATCTTGTTCATGATCGAAAAGATAATGCCGACTGCAATAAGAACTATTGCGAAGTAGCTCCATGCCATCGCCGCCGAGAAACCGTACTTCCAGTCGTCCTGAACTGTGAGCACCTGCTCCATGACGACGTTGGTGGGGTCGGTGAATGTATCAATGATGGTGTAAACCAGGTTTACAAGGATCATAGGCGATACATAGGGAAGAGTGATCTTCCAGAAGAACTCCCATGAGGTAGCACCCTCGATGGCAGCTGCTTCCTTAGCAGATGTGGGGATACCCTGGAGGGCTGACAGGAAGATGATGATCTGGATACCGCACTTCCATACCAGGTTCAGGATGTCCGAAGTCATTGTCGAAAGCATTTCCGTGAGCTTGTCGTTGAAGCCGTAGATTCCCACGAACTTCAGCAGCTCATCTACCATGTCAGCGGAGAACATTGTGGAGAACTGGTCTGCGTCTGCTGTTCCGCTGGTGTCAAGGTTACCGGTGATGATAGCGTAAACGGGACCTGTCGCAATGATTACGGGCAGGAAGAAAACCGCTCTGGCAAAGGTACGGCCCTTGAACTTCTGGTTAATGATGATAGCAACGAACAGTGAGAAGATAATGATGATAGGTGTCTGCCAGAGGGTCTGACCCAGCACTGATACCAGATTTTTTCTGAAATCAGGGTCTGTCATGAACGCTCTCTTGTAGTTATCAAGTCCAAGAGGGCTCATAATGAGCTGTCCGACATCGGGCTTTACATCATAAAAGGAATAGATGAAGGACTTGACAACGGGGATAATGAAGAATATGAGCGCTCCCACGAACCAGAGGGCGATGAAGCCATAGCCGTAAAGTCCTTTTTTCTTTTCATAGGAAAGGTTCAGTCCTCTCATAATCCGATGACCTCCTCTCCAATGTAATCAGCAAGGCTGTAGGTCTCATTGCCTGCCTTGACTGTGTTTTCAGCGAAGTTTACCACGGTGGTGTAGCCGTTGTCATATACAGTCTCGATCTCGTCTCCGTCCTCGGAGATGTTGTAGGAAACGATAACTGCATCGGACGCAGGTGTGAGCACCTTGTCAGCAAGCTGATAAAGCTCGGAAGCTTCATTTACCCAGTTTGCGTAGTAAGCGTAGTAGTAGCAGTCAAGCTTGGTATCCTTCAGGTCACTTGCCTCGATTCCTACGAAGTCGAAGCTCAGGTTGCTGCCTGCGGCAAGGGAAGTAAGGATCTGCTTTGAGATATTCGCCTCGCTGTTTACTGCTGTGGAAGCGTAAGGAGTTACGCCGTGGAGCACCATCTGATAGAAGGGAATATCGTAATCGAACAGGTCGAACTTACTGGAGGATACGGGAACGTTTGTGAGGTAATCAGCATAAGGGAGAACGTACTCCGCAGGATTTTCCGCAAGAACGCTTCCGCTTGACTTTGCGCTGCTGTAGATATCGGTAACGATGCCCTTTGCCATCTCACGGGAAACAGCCTTCTTGCCGTAGTCGCCGTAAATGGTGTTTGCAAGGCTTCCGAATGCGAAGTTTGAAACTCCGTTCTTATTGTAGCTGCTGATGAGCTTTGTGAACGCCTTGTTATAGGAAGCGGGAGTGAACAGCGAAAGCGGGCTGTAATACTCGTTTGTGATACCGTGAGCCAAGTCGTAAACGGAGATCTGGGAATATGCGTTCGATACTCTGATAGAAGTATTGGTCATATTCCAGTAGCCGTTGCCTGTCTTGAACTGCTGGTTATCAACAGAGGGATAAAGCTTGATGTTATTGGACTCAGCATAGCTCATAAGATCCTTGAACTTGCTCTTTCCGCCCAGCTTGGAGCAGGGGTCAAAGGAGTCTGCGATCTTCTCGCCGATATTGGTGCTTGAATACTTGTTATAAGTAACGACCATATCGTCAACGCCGTTGGAGTTGAGAGTTTCGAGAATGTACTGAGCTGTCTCAAACTTTGTAACAGATTCCTTAACGGTAACGGGGAGACCTGCGATGGATTCCTTCTTGAGGGTTCCGCCGTAAAGGTCAACATACAGTGAGGAGGAATCGGTAAGATCCTTGTCCTCAACGCCCTTTTCCTTGATAAGGTAATCTCTGTACTTAGCGGCGATATCGGTGTAATCAACTTCCTCGCCGTTGTCGGAAACGGGATAATATCTTACTTCGATCTCGGGAATGAGGATTCCTCTCTTCTCAAATACCTTCAGGGGGTTGGATTCACCGCCCATGAGATATTCGTCTGAGGTTCTCAGCTCGAAATCAAAATATGTGGAGTTGTAGTCGGTGTTGTTCTGGTTTGATACGTAGCTGTTGATGGAAGCACAGGTATCGCCCTTTGAAGCAACTACCATCATTGCGCTGTCTCCCTTGACGATGCCGTACATGGGGAGATTTACGTTCTGGATAACTGCCTGCTTGGTGGTCTTTACGGCGGTGATATCTCTGCCGTAAACCTTGCCTGTGTATGTTTTAAGACCTGTCTTGCCGTTGTTGAAGTTGATGACCGCACCCGAACCGTCAGGTACAACGAAATAGCCTTCTTCATCAAGTCCTGCGGCACCGAAGGTGGTCATGAAAGCCAGATCTGTTACCAGCTGACCATCAACAGTGGAAGGATTCTTCTCCTCGATAGCGGAGGTATCTACATACAGCTTGAGGCAATCCTCCTCAAGTGTGAGCTGAACGGGTATCGTGATACCGGGTCCTGCATAGGTGTATGTGATCTCAATTCCGTTGGGAATATCCTTCATCTTGAATTTGCCCTTTGCCTTGCTGGTCTGGACTGTGGTTGCACGGCTGGCAGGCTCGCCATAGATAAGAGTCATACCGGAAGCAAGCTCGTCCTTCTGGCTCTTCTTAGCGTTGGAGGTCTCCAGATCTACGGGGTTTGACCACCAGATCTTACCTGTTTTAAGGTCCTCGAGAGCGATGGTTCCCTCGTCCTCATTCTTGTAAAGCTTGAGGTTGGAGTTGGAAGCGACCTCGGTCATGAGAGCCATAGCTTCTTCCTCGGTACGGGGAGTTTCCTCCTCTTCCGCATCGTCCTCTTCCTCCTCGGTCTCATCAGCGCTGTCGGCAGCTGATGTATCCTCCTCAGCGGGAGCTTCCTCAGAGTGAACGCCTGTCATGCCTGCTGAAACGATCATTGAAAAGCACAGCATATAAGCAAGGGTCTTTTTAACCTTTGAATTCATTATTTTCACCACTTTTCCTTTTTAGAACTATACTCTTAATCTGTAGGAAAGCTCCGTATAGATCGTGAATATGAAGATGAGTACCTGCTGGAACAATGTAAGAAGAAGTACGAGCAGGAACAGTACCAGTATCATTGCGCCCAGTGTGAGCAGTATCAGCGCCAGTGTCTTGCCGAATGAGAACTGATGGACTGCTTTCATCGCCGAGATGAACAGAACAACTGTCCATGCCGTACCCACTATCTCAAACGCCTGAATGAAGATGTACTCGTCACGGATCAGGATATGGGAAAGAAGGGTTCCGATGAGTCTGCCGCATATGTACGGTATCAGCGAATACGCCGTTACGATGAAGATGTTTTTCATTGAGCCTTCGCCGTCAAACAGCGTACACATTGCCCAGTTGCACACAACGTACAGCAGGAATATGCCGAAGCTCTGGAAGATAAAAGGAACTATGTTGAAAATTTTGTCGTAGCTTGAGTAATACTGGAATCCGTACATTCTGCTGTACGCAAGAGCCTGAATGAACAGCAGGCAAACGATGCCGATGGCGATCTTCATAGATCCTGCCTTTTTCCATCTCAGGTCTTCAAATCCCTCAAAGGGGTGCATAACAACGTGCTTGACGAACTGACCCTGTGTAAGATCCAACATAACTTATGCACCTCTCCTTCTCTGCCACGGGAATGTGATTATTCCCTTTCTGCTAAGTGTTTTGAGAACCTTTACAACAACGCAAACGATAATGATTATCAGGATAGCGGGAGTAAAGTACTTTTCAAGGACCTGACCTCTGTAGCCTTCGTAAGCTCTGTTGTATCTTACACGGCTGATGGAGATCTTGAAGTACTTCATAGCGTCCTTGTACTGCTCGGCATTCAGAAGAGCATTACCGATACCGATATATGCACGTCTGTAGTTGCCGTCGTACTTGATAACTGTGAGCCAAGGCTCATAGGATTCCTCGTAGTATCCGTCGTTGTAGAGGTTTGTTGCCTTTGTTACGATCTCGCCGAAAGCAGTGCGCTTGAAAACGGTGATGCTGTTCTTACGGGAATCGAGAACATAAAGCATATTGTCGTGGCTTTCGATAGCAGTTGCGCTTCTGAATGTGCCCAGCTGCTCGCCTGTGCCGCCCATAACGAACATCAGGTTAGCAAGCTTGTCATACTGGAAAATTCTTCCGTGAGCAAAATCCAGAATGTTCATCTCACCGTTGGGTCCGATGTCGATATCGGTAAGAGCGGACTCCTTGGTGTAGATGGAGTAGTAAGCGGGAGAGATATCACCGAAGGTAACATCATCTGCTGTGATAGCGGAAAGAATGTTCTGACCCTTGGGGTTGAGCTTCTTTACAGTATCGGTCTTGACATCGGAGGACTCGGTAACGGTGTAGATGAAGCCGTCGTCGTCGATATCAAAATTTGAGAAGCCTACAGGTGTTGTTTTTGTGGAACGTGCTCTCTGGGATTCTGTGGAAATGGTGTTCCAGAAAGCGTTCGCAATGATCTCGGAGGTAGCCTCAACTCGGTTCGCACCGAAGAAGCCGAGGAACTCGCCGTTGATGTCATACATTACAGAGCCCTTTGTTACAGACTTTACTACAATGTAAACATTTCCTGCCTTATCGACCGCAACCTTTTTGGGGTTGAAGGTAAGGTCCTGAGAATAGATCTCGGAAACAGGCTTTTCAAATATCCTGTCAACGTTTCCGTCCTTATCGGACTTGAGCACACGGCTGTTTTCGGTATCACACACATAAATGTAGCCTGTGTACTGGTCAACGAAAACGCCCTCGGGCTTTTTAAGGGTAAGCTCCTCACCATTGTAATGGAAGGTATCCATATAATTTACGAGATTGAAATCAAGGTCTGTCACCAGTATTCTGTTGTTGCCCTTATCGGCAATATACATAAGGTCGTCAGCGGATACGTACATATCAGCAGGTTCCTTGAGGCCAAGCAGTTCCTGCCATGAAGCCTTTTCGGCATTAAAGCCGTCCATTGCTTCGATGACCTCGGCAAGCCCGTTGATAGACTGTCCGTCAACAAAATATTCCGCAGTATATCCGACCTGTGATGCGACGGCATCGCCCCATCTGTCGTAGCTGTAAGGGTCATAGCTTTCAACGGCGCTTACGTTAGCTGCAAGCCCGCTTACGAGAATAGCTCCCGCTCCTGCGGCAGCAATCAGCTTTTTCAAGCCTGACATATCATCACCCTTTTCTTTAGTATTATCACGTCTCATGAAAGCTTAATCCTTCATACCTGCGTGAGCCATTGTTTCCATAACGTTTCTCTGAGCCAGAACGAATACCAGCAGAGGCGGAATCATCAGAACAACGGCGGAAGCCGCAATCGCACCCTGACGGGCAATACCGGCAGCGGCAATCTGCTGAACAACAACGGGAATGGTCTTGAGCGCTTCGTCATATACAAGACCGCCGCCCACTGTGTTCCATGCAGTCTGGAATTCAAAGATGATAATAGTCATAAGAGCTGGCTTACAGTTGGGCATTACGATTCCCCAGCAGATATGCATAAGACCTGCGCCGTCAACCTTTGCAGCCTCGATCATAGCGTCGGGGATGGAGGTCATGCTCTGTCTCATAAGGTAAAGACCCATAGACGTTGCAATGATAGGCAGGATAAGTGCGGAGTAGGTGTTAATCATGCCCAGTGTTGCCATTACGATGTACTGCATGATGTACAGAACGGTAGAGTTAAAGAGAAGTGCGATAACTACGATCTGGTTCAGAAGAGCATTTCCGGGGAATTTGCACTTTGAAAGTACAAAAGCGGCGGTCGATGCGAACAGAACGTGGAAGATGGTTGCAACAACAGTAACATATATACTATTGAATATGTTTCTGGAGAAAGGAACCCACGAATTGTTTGCGATCTTGAACAGATCCTTGAAGTTATCAAAGGTAGGATCCATAGCATAAAGCTTAGGAGGCATAAGGAATACTTCCTGTACGGGCTTGATGGAGTTTACGACTGCCAGATAAATGGGGAAGATCATAAACAGACCCGTGATGGTAAGGAGCAGGAAAATTCCAACATCGTTTTTCCAGGATTTTCCGACACGCTTGTTGGAACCCTTGGATCTCATCATTTTCTTGTGCTCTTTTTCTCTGCGCTTTCTCAGAGCTTCAAGAGCGGCTGCATTTTCCTCCGCCTGCAAAGCGGCAAGCTCGGAAGGTTTCAAATCTTTTCTTCTTTTCTTCATTTAACAGCTCACCCCTTTATCAGTCCATATACTTGCTGAGAAGCTTGCTTATGAGATTGTTGCAGACAAGCATTGCAATAAACAGCACAAAACATATTGCGGCGGAATAGCCCATCTCGTATCTTACCCAGCCGTAATCGTAAGCGTGGGTCATGATAGTATGTACCTTGTAGTCTGTTGAAGGGAAGCCTGCGAGGGTACGTCCAACGATATCAACAGTGAAAGAGGATACGATCTGCATAACTGCTGCGAACATAAGGGAAGGACCCATTGAAGGGATAGTTATGTAGATAAGTTCCTGCCAGCGGCTCTTGATGCCCTCGATAGCGCCGGCCTCATACATGGATTTGTCGATGCCCTGGAAACCTGCACGCATTGCAAGGAAGCCTGCGCCCATGGATACCCACAGCTGAACTACGATTACGCAGCCCAGAACGTAGTTACCATCGGTAAGCCACTGGATAGCGGAGGAGGTGAAGCCCAGCTCCATAAGGAATGCGTTGAGGTAACCGTACTGGTCGCCCGAGAAGATGAGCTGCCATACGAAGTAGATGTTACCTGCCATTGAAGGCGCATAGAATATCAGGGTGAAAAGTGTTTTAAGGGTGGGGTGCAGCTCATTTATGAGCCATGCAAGCAGGAAGCTCATCGCATAGCTGAGAGGTCCTGTAAAGATGGCGAAAATGAGGGTAGTTCTGATGGACTGAATGAAAACATCGTCCGCCAGGAACAGGGTGTAGAAATTCTGCAAGCCTACGAACTTAGGCGCACTTGCCATATCGAAATCGGTAAAGCCCATAGGGAGCGACATTATTACTGGGATAACGGTAAAGACAAGGAACAGGAGCATAAAGGGAAGAAGCATCAGATAGCACATATAGTTGCGCTTCATATCGTGCCATGTGTAATCGAGTCTTTCCTTGCGGCTCATTTTTCTCTCCGAAGGGAGCAGGATTTCTTTTTTAACGGTACTGTCAGCCAAAGTCAAGCCCTCCTTCTTTTATTCATCAAGACCGAGGTTCTTACGCTTACGTGTAATCTCGGCGTTGATATCCTTGTTATACCAGCGGAGCGTCTCACGGGCATTTTCGTTATCGTTAACAACGGAACGGAATGCGTTCATAATGCTTCGGGTAACAACATAGGAAGATGGTATGATAGGAATTTCATCAAGCTCATTGAGCTGAGCGTTGATCTTAGTAAGATCAGACTTGGACCAGTTGAGCTTCTGGAGAGCCTCAACGTTTGCGGACTCAAATCTTCCGAGAGGACCCATTACGCCCTCAACATTCTGACCGTAAGTGATCATTGTGTCTGTGGAAGTGAACCACTTGATGTACTCCCATGCACCCTCTACATTCTTGCAGTCCTTGAGGATAATGAAGCCTGAACCTGAGGAGTTAGCCGCATGAGAAATTGTTCCGTCCTCTCTGCGTGTACCGGGAACGGGGCAGAAATCCCACGCACCCTTGATCTCGGGAGCAGCAACATTCAGCTGATTGTAGAATGTGCAATAGTTCTGGATCACGATGGGAGCCTCACCTGTTCTAAAACGGGAGAACGCATCGTAGGTCTGGTCGAACTTATAAGTAGTATAGAACTTGGTCCATGTATCGAATGCGTTAACTGCCTCAACGGAGTCGAAGGTAGTTTCGGTCTGCTCATCATTATAATAGTTGAGACCGGACTGGAGCATGAGCATTGCAAATGTGTGACCAACTTCGGTAGAAGGAGCAACGGCGTTACCGTTAACGTTTGCGGGAAGGATAAGACCGGGCTGCATATACTTTCTCTGGATAGCGGGAAGCATATCAATAAGGTCGTCCCAGGTCTCGGGAGGCTCGGTGATGCCTATTTCAGAAAGCACGTCCTTTCTGTAGAACATCATGGGGAAGGTACGGGTAATGGGAATGCCGTAGGTCTGGTTATCATATGTATAATGAACCATTGCGGTATCCTGGAATCTGCCCTTTACCTCATCAAAGCCGTCCAAATCGTCCAGAGGAACAAGGAGATTTCTGATAGCAAGGTTTACAGGGAATTCACCGCCGACGAACATTGCTACGTCAGGGCCCTTGCCTGCCAGAACTGCTTCCATGATAGTACCCTGAACCAGGTTGATGGAAACATCAATTCCATAGTTGGGAGTAAATTCAGATTCTGTAAGCTGCTTTACAACGGTTGTCTGGTCACGTCCGAGACCAACCCAAACAACAACGGACTCAGCAGTTGTATCCGAAAGAACGGTATAATCCTCAAAGAAGGAGCCGACGAAGCCCCGGATTCCGAAAGCAGCAGCCTTGAAGAAGTTTTCCTTAACGTTGCTGAACTCGGCAGTCTTGCCGCTTGCATCATAAGCGGGTGCGACTTCAATGTAATCGACTTCCAGAGGCTGATCTCTGTACTCACGCATCCAGGAGGATACGGAAGTGATGTTATCCTTCAGAGAAGAGTTGGAGATGTATGTAGGGATCTTGTTAGGCTTGTCAACGCATCTGTCAAGAACATCGGCAAGTCTTGCAAGAGCGGTAGCTTCCGAACCGGACTGCTGGGAAAGGTCCTCGATCTTAGCCTGCTCGGTTCTCAGTTCTACGGAAAGTCTTGCGCACGCTTCAAGCAGATCGGGGATCTCCTTGTGAACGTAGTAATCAGTGTACTTATCGGGGCTGGGACCGGTGATCATAAGGATCTGCATATAATACTGGTTAGCCTCGTAAACGATCTCGTCCAGACGCTGCATGGACTCGCCTATCTCACCGGGGATAGCCTCAAGAGCTATTGTATGAGTGCCCTTTGTAAGATAAACATAAGCAGGCTCGCCTGTTGCATCATCTGTAGGATAGGACATTACCCAGTCGTTGGAGTAATCGAACTTTACCTGCTCGAAAGGCTCGGAGGGAACTTCGCCGTCAATATAAACACGGCGGTTGGAGTAAAGACCTCTCATAACGTCCTGACGGCCCTTGATACCTATTTTATAGTATCCGTCCTCAGGAATTTCCATTTCCCATGTAACGATCTGACCTGATGTATCCCAGGTACCGTCGCCCACGGTATTATAGCGCTCCTTAACGGGGTCGGAAGGATCGCCGTTATGGTCTTCGGTAAGGTATGTACCTCTGTCATATGTGGGGAAAATTGTCTGAGAATTGGTGTAAATGTAATTTTCACCCTGTACCTTAACAGTCTCAGCACCTGCGTTTGCTCTCAATTCTTCATCGGAAGGAGCGGTATAAGCCTCAGCAGGCTCATACTGATAAAGCTTGATGTAAGCGATAGCAACGGAAGCCTTTTCGGAATTAAGGCTTACGGTATGCTGACCCTCGTCAAAGTAGAAATAAAGAGGCTCGTTGTAAAGTCCGTCAGAATCCTTGAAGGAGGTTGTTACCCACATAGGTTCCTCGATCTGAGGAGGACGGGTTTCGTTTCCACGCTCGTTGGGAGCGATCTCGTAAGCAGACTTCCAGGTTCTTGGGAAGCTTACACGCATTGCAGTATCGAACGGAGTTTCGCCGTCGATGAGCACAGACATTTCGGAAGTGGTATTGCCGCCTGTGATGGGATAATAGCAAACCTCCATGTTGTATGCGCCTGCTGTAGTTACGTCAACAGTGAAGTCAAGTGTGCCGTCTTCGTTTGACCAGATAACGACATCGTCTTTGCCCTCGTATCTTCCGACTTCAACCTTAGCGTCGTCAGAACATGAAGAATACTGCAGAAAGACTTCGTCTCTCGGACGTACTTTGTCAGAAATTTCGGAGTAATAATCGCTGTACGTTTTTTGCTTGACGTATGTGATCTCAGGGAGTTCGTACTTTTCCGCCTCAGTTTGCAGAATTTCGTCAGCAGCTGACTCTGAATCGGCAAATGCTGTAAACGAAAAAGAAGTCATGCAGATCATCACAGCCATTACACCCGACAGGAGCCTTTTTAGACTTGTTTTCCTTGACAAAAGATAGACCACCTTTCGTATAAGAATAGGGACGCTTTGATATTATTTTATCAATATTATCACCGAGAGAAGCAAATGCTGTTATCAAGCTTTTGAGGCGCAACTTCCCCTTTTCGTGATACTTGTGCGAAAATTGCGTTAGCTTTATGGCAATTTGACAAAAAAATTCAGTGAGAACAATGAAAAACTATGGACCCGTATAATAATTATATCAAGTTGACTAATGGTTGTCAAGTAATGTTGTTGTTTTTTGTGTATATTTTGACCGACTTTTTTTGGTTAAATGCTCCAATTAAACGATTAAGTAATTGGTGCATTTTACGATTTGTATAATTTTCTGCACATATTATATCGTCAAAAACCAGATAATATGTACAAACAACATAAGCAGCAATGAAAAATTTGCCGGTCAACAAAAAAATTCCGCTCACAATTTCTTGTGAGCGGAATCTGATTACTTATTAAGTAACTTCAAGAAGTAAACTCCGTATGGAGATTAGCCTCTCTTCTTAGCTACTACAGCAGCTGCAGCAAGAGCTACAGGGATAACTGCGAGAGCGACAGAAGCGTTACCGGTTGCAGGAGAAGGAGCAGGAGCGGGAACTTCCTCAGCAGGAGCCTCGTCCTCAGCAGTATCATCAGCTACTACTTCGTCCTCAACAACTTCCTCGTCAACAGTTTCCTCGTCGTCAGAGATCTCGTCGCCTTCGCCGTCGATACCCTCGCCAGCGTCAACGTTCTCGTCGTCGCCTACTACTACAGTAAGGTTATCCCAGTACCAGTCAGCAGGAGTGTAGAGGAGCATAGAAGTAAGGAAGGTCTTAGCATCAGTGATCTTGCCTTCGTCGGTGATTGTTGCCCAGTCAAAGGTAAGAGTGTTGTTGCCCCAGTTGAACTTATCGGTGTCGTTGAGCTGCATTGTGATGCCGCTGTTTACAACGATAGCGCCGGTGAAGAGGTTGGTGCCCCAAGCAGAGGAGTAAGAACCGTACATATCGTAATCGTCAGTACCGAAGGAGCTGTAGGAATCACCGAGGTTGGTGTAGAGGTGCTGACCGAAGGTAGGATTGTACCAGTCATAAGAAGAAGTCTGGTAGCCGTAAGCTCTGTCAGCTTCAACCCACTGCTGGAAGAGGTGAGACTTAGCGGTGGTAACATATCCATCGTAAGAAGTGAATGTGAAGGTTACGTTCTCGTGGTTAGCGATAGCGTCGTTGATAACTGCTACAGGCTTGGTGTAGTAGTTGCCGCCTGCCTTACGAGCAGTAAGAGCGTTTACTACGTTAGCGGGAGCGTTAAGAGTGGACTTCATGGGGTAGATCTTATCAGAAAGATCGCCCTGTGTGAAAGCGGAAACAGCTACGGAAGTAGGAGCCTGCATGATCTGGTGATCGGAAGTGATGAGGCTCTTGCCGTTGTTGATGAAGATCTCAGCGGTGAGGGTCTTCTCAACGTATGTATCGCCGCCGAGAGCGCCGATTACAGCTGCTGCATCCCAGCTCCAAGCGTTGGAACCGTTAACGATTACCTGTGCAGGAACCTTGTAAGTCATCTTAGCAGTGAGAGCCTGGAAGCCATACTCACCAGCGTTTGCAGTGTAGCCAAGGGAGCCGAGCTCGTAGTTAGCCATGGGGAGAGAACCAGCAACGTTGCCAAGAGATACAGGCATGTTGAAGGACTTCTTGCCATCGCCGAGATCGCTGGTTACGTGAGAACCATCGGTCTTAGCAGCATCAGCAGTCCAAGAAATGGTAACAGGAGCACCCTGGTCGCCGGTAGCAACGTTCTTGATAGGTGTAGCAGTTACCTGGAAATCAGACATACCACCGATTACGGAAGTGTCGTTAGGATATGCCTTGTAGCACTGAGCTACCTGAGCGCAAACGATTGCGTTGTCAAGGCCAAAAGTGATGTAGGACTTAGCATCAGCAGAGTTAAGCTCATCGTTAACAGCCTTAGATACGGAATAGTAAGCGTTGGTGTTGGAAGCAGCGTAGTTAGCAACAACAGTTACCTTAGAGGTAACGGAAGTGTCCTGTACGTACTTCTTAAGGTCATAAGTAAGGGAAATAGTATCCTGATCAGCGGATACAGTTGCAGCCATTGCAGATACGGCCATTGCGCCAGCCATTACGCCAGCAATTGACTTTTTCATGTTCATGAAAAATTCCTCCTTGTTTTGTTTTGGTTTTCTTTATTTATTTCCAAATATGTATGGAAATCAAATATATGGTGATACTGTGCTTCTGCTCACGTTGTATCACGCTATTATTGTACCACTTGCGGGCGTTCATGTCAATGTACATATACAACAAAATTGCCAAAGCCTTTTTATCTTTAATGCACACTTTTTGCCCAAAAAGAGCGGATTTTGCGAATGTTTCCGGGTTTTATCATCCGAAACCCACCGGCTTTTCACCCGACCCTTCCGTGGTCTGTATAATACTATACATCATTTCACAAGCAATTTCAATATCCTTAATGCACAAATTTAAAATTTGTTTTTAAAGCTCTTTTATAAAAAATATTTAAAAGCTGCCCATATTTTTCATTTCGGATCAATAGTTCAGTCCGCTGTTGTTAAGCGCTGCCACCATTATCTCGTATCTCAGCTTGTCCTTACATTCGGGCTTTGCCATATAATCGACTATCTGCTCGCACAGGAGCATCATGTTGGCGCTTCTGCCCTCAAGCTTGAAATTTTCGAAGCCCATGGGAACATATTTTCCGTAAAGCAGGTCGGGCGTAACTCTCAGGGGATATTCCTTTCCGCCGTATGGGTCAAACTTTCTCCACTCGCACTCCCACTCCTTTATGCCGTATCTCCGGCAGATGTCGGGAGTAAGGGCAGGGTACTGCTTTGATATGCCGAGCTTTTCCAGCTGCATCTTTCCGATGTACTCGTAATGCGCCTTTCTGCGTGGACAGCCTGCCACACAGACAGGGTTTGAAAGTATCTCGCAGCGTTTTCTTTCCTCGGGTGTGAGCTTCTCCAGCTCCTCAAAATTATTGTTAAAGTTGTAGTCCAGCACTACAAGGCTGTAGTCCTTTGCCAGCTCCGCCTTTACGTCATTCATATCCCTGATGCACTTGCAGGTAGAGCTTGTGACCTTCATATTGGGGTGGGTCTGCCTGATGTATTTTTCCAGCACAGGCGAGAAAACTATGACCTCGTTCATGCCGTTGTCCGCAATTTCAAGAGCGGTGTTGCAGTCGGGATCGTCCAGATATTCCTCGGTGATGAAAGGGTTTGTAAAGGTAAATCTGTAAGGTATCCCCCTCTGGTTATATGCGTCGATGACAGCCTTTGCCCTGTCGGGATAAAACCTGCCAAGTATCATTCTTCCGCCGTTCCAGATAAGGGGCATACTGCCGAAAAATGAAGCTATTTTCACATTTTCCCTGAAAAGCTCGGGATACTGTGAAAGTGCGTCAGCCAAAGCAATATTCAGGCTGACTGTGCTTGTGGCCTCAGCCACGTGGAAACCTGCCATTATATCATTCCTTTCGGTCATATTCCAAATAATCTTTCCGCATTCTGCGCCGTGATCTCAGCCGCTTCCTCACGGGTGATGCCCATAAGCTCCGCAAATGTACCCAGCGTATAAACGATATTTCCGCTGTCATTGCGTTTTCCCCTGTTGGGCTCGGGAGCCATGTAAGGGCAGTCCGTCTCAACAAGGAGCCTGTCATGGGGAATAGATGAAAGGGCATTTTTTGCCTTTTTGGAATTTTTAAAGGTAACAACGCCCGTAAAGCCGATGTACATACCCAGCGAGATTATCTCACGAGCAGTCTCGGCTGAGCCGGAAAAGCAGTGCACAACGCCCTTGGGACGGTATTTCCTCAGCAGCGCCATGGTATCCTCCCAGGCGTCACGGGTGTGAATCACCACAGGGAGATCCGCCTCCGCCGCCAGCTTCAGCTGCTCTTCAAATGCGGATTTCTGAACTTCACGGTCATGATTTTCATAGTGGTAGTCAAGCCCTATCTCGCCCACAGCCACTACTTTTTTATTGCCGCAAAGCTTTTTTATTTCGTCAAGCCTGTCCGTTTCATCGGCACTGTCAGGGTGAAGTCCCACAGCCGCAAATATTTTTGGATATTTTTCAGCCAGCGCCACAGAGGTGTATGAGCTTTTCACCGAGCAGCCGATGTTCACTATCTTGTCGATATCGCCCGCAAAAAGCCTGTCAAGCAGCTCATAGCGGTCGCTTTCAAAAGCGTCATCGTCATAATGAGCGTGAGAATCTATTATCCTCATTTCCCCGCCCCCTTTTTGCGCACTGAGAAGCCGAAGTCGCCCAGCTTTCGTCCCAGAGCAAAATATTCGCCGTGAGAATATGCCATAAGCCCCGCCTGCTGGAGATTTATCTTGCCCTTGCTGTCAACATACCGCTCGTCCACGCTCATTCCCGTGATAGCCGCAATAAACATGGTGTGGCTGCCAAGGTCATTGGCAATTCTCACCTTGCATTCCAGCGAAACGGGACACTGAAGTATCACGGGGCAGTCAACAGTCTGTGCCTTTTCGGTCTCAAAGTGACATTTGGTGAATTTATCAAGCTTTGCGCCGCTTTTCATGCCGCACAGGTCAGTTTCTCTTGCCATTTTCGAGGTGGTGAGGTTGATGACAAACTCCCCCGTCTCCTTTATAATAGCATAGGAATGGCGCTCGGGACGTATGGAAACATACGCCATAGGGGGACGTGTGTTTACGATACCTGTCCACGCCGCCGTAAGGACATTTCTGCCGTCGCCGCTGCCGCAGGTCACCAGAGCCGCAGGAAGAGGCGCCATGAGAGTTCCGCCCTTGAAATACTGCCTGCCCATATCACTTTCCCTCCATGAGCCTGTGCATATCGGCAATAAGCGCAGCTATATCATCATCTTTGTAGGAAGCGCCGTTCCATATCTCGTGTGCCACAGCCGCCTGCCATACCAGCATAGCCATGCCTCCGCAGGTCTTTATGCCGTACTTTTCGGCGATCTGCATGATCTTTGTGCGCTCGGGATTGTAGATAACGTCAAAAACAAAGCCGCAGTTTGCGATAACATCTTCACTTACAGGGCAGTCATCGTTGTGAGGAAACATTCCAACGGGAGAAGCATTCACCAACACATCATAGCTGCCTGTGATGTCCTCGGGGTGGACTACCGTTATTTTTGCATCAATATTGTTTTCCTTTGCGCAGTCAAACACAGGCTGAACCTTGCTTTCGGAGCCGTTTCGCACTGCAACCGTCAGCTCTGCCCCATGTCTCACAGCTTCAATGGCTATCATTCTGCCAACGCCGCCGCAGCCTATCTGCAATACCCTGCCGTGAAGCCCTGAGCCTGCCGCTTCAAGGGAGCGCAGGAAACCGTCGCAGTCGGTGTTGTAGCCAATGTGCTTACCGTCCTTTTTCACAACGCAGTTGACGGAATCATAGCGTTTTGCCGAATCTCCCAATTCGTCCAGATACTTTATTATCTCCACCTTGTGGGGAATGGTCACGTTGAAGCCGTCCAGCGCCATAAGTTCATCTATCCTGCAAGGCAGCTCTTCCGATGAATATTCTTTCAGCTCATAATTCGTTCCGTCAAGCCCGTCCAGTTCAAAAAGCCTTTTGTGAATGGGCGGGGACATGGTGTGCTTCAGGGGATATCCCAAAAGACCGTAGTGCTTCATCTGAAAATCTTCCTTTCGTTTTTCCGCACTATTATAATAGTATATGCCATTTTCACTCAAAACTGTCAGAATATACTATATATAGTATATTCTGACAGTCAATTATCAACCTATGACCTTTGCCAGTGTGTCAGCGTCCTGAACGTTCATTGCGTTAACGCCCTTGAGGGTCTTCTTTACAAGACCTGTAAGCACCTTTCCGGGACCGCACTCGACGAAAGTATCATAGCCGTTCTCGCTGAGATATGCAAGCTCCGAGGTGAATTTTACGGGAGATACGATATGCAGCGCCAGTCTTTCGGGCATATTGTCGATGCTGCCAAGAACTGTGCCCGAAATGTTGGAAAGCATAGTTATCTCGGGAGTTTTGAAGGAGATCTGCTCCGCTGCGGGCTTGAACTCGTCAGCTGCGCCCTGCATGAGCTTTGAATGGAAAGCAGCCGCAACATTCAGTCTGACAGCCCTTGCGCCTGCCGCAGCAAGTGTATCGGCAGCAGCCTGAGCGGCAGCCTCTTCGCCTGCAATAACTGTCTGAACGGAGGAGTTGTAGTTTACGGGAACAACGTAGCCCTCGGTCTCAGCGCATACCTTTTCAATATCTGCGGGAGTGCTGCCGATGATGGCAAACATAGCTCCGCTGCTGTTTTCCGCAGCCTTCTGCATTGCAAGGCTCCTTGCCTTGATGAGCTTGAAGCCGTCGGTGCGTGATACCATTCCCGTATATACCATAGCCGCATATTCGCCCAAAGAATGACCTGCCGCAGCTGTAGCTGTGATGCCGTTTATTCTGAGAGCCTCCGCAGCACAGAGAGAAACTGCCATGATAGCAGGCTGAGAAATTGCAGTCTGAGCCAGCTCCTCAGCAGGAGCGTTTGCGCACTTGTCGTAAAGGTCGAAGCCGAGTATCTCGCTTGCCTCGTCAAATATCTTTTTAAGCTCGGGATATGCCTCGACAAGAGAAACGCCCATGCCTGCGTACTGTGAACCCTGTCCGGAGAACAGGAAAGCTGTTTTTTCAGGTGACATAAAAATAACCTCCGATATTTTATACAAAGCGTATATTTGACTTGATTATTCCCAATCGTACAAACTTTCGCCGTAACACACAAAAAATCACAGGCAAACTTAGGCACACCTTACAGTCCAAGATTATAAAATTTCAAAAATGACAAAATATCTGTTGACAAGCACTGTAAAAATATATTACAATATATAGTGTATCGTATTGCACGGGAATAATGCCATAAATCTATAATAACATATTTGTTCCGAAATTACAATACGCAAAAGGCTATCTTTAACAATTTTCCCGAGGAAGTATGCTTCCGCAGAACAAATTCCCGAAAGGATGAGCAATATAATGAGCGGTATCAATATTCTTTCAACAGGAGCCTACACTCCGCTGCTTGACATCACAAACGACGATATGTCCAAGATCGTCGAGACAAACGACGAATGGATCAGAACACGCACAGGAATAAGCCACAGGCGCATCGCCAACGGCGAGCCTACATGGTATATGGGTTCCATGGCAGCAAAGCAGGCTGTTGAAAGAGCAGGCATCGACCCCAAGGATATCGGTCTTATCATCGACAGCACAATCACAGGCGATTTCGTGACACCTTCCATGGCGTGCCTGGTCCAGAGAGAAATTGGCGCAGTGAATGCTGCCGCATTTGACCTTAACGCTGCCTGCTCAGGCTTCGTATATGCCGTTGACACAGCGCACAGGTTCCTCGCTACAGACGACAGCCTGAAATATGTGCTGGTAGTATCAAACGAGAAGCTTTCCTATATCACAAACTACAGCGACCGCTCCTCCTGCATTCTTTTCGGCGACGGCGCAGCAGCAGTGCTCCTTGAGCGCTCCGACAAGATGTTCACCAGCTGGCTGGGCGCAGACGGTACAGGTGCAAAGTTCCTTTACGCAAAGGCATCTCACCCCGATAATCCTTTCATGACCGAGGACAGATTTACTGCTGACGACCAGACTGACCCTGCCATCACTCACACAGGCATCGTTCAGGACGGCAAGGAAGTATATAAATTCGCCACAAAGGCGCTCCCCACAGCTGCAAAGAACGCAGCTGACAAGATAGGTCTTGATGTTACAAGCATCGACCTGTTTATCCCCCATCAGGCAAATATCAGAATAATCGAGACTGCCGCAAAGAACCTTGGCGTAAGCATGGACAAGTTCTTCACCGACATCGACCTCCACGGCAATACCTCCAGCGCATCTATCCCCATAGCTCTCAACGACGCAGTTGAAAGAGGCGTGCTCAAGCGTGGGGACAAGCTTTGTCTGGTAGGCTTCGGCGCAGGTCTCACAATGGGCTCGGTAATCACAGAATACTGATATATATACATCTTCAAAAACGGAGGAAAACCTAATGGAAAACAGAGTAACAAAGCTTCTGGGTATAAAGTATCCCCTTCTTCAGGGCGGCATGGCATGGATAGCTGAAAGCAGCCTTGCTTCCGCTGTTTCAAACGCAGGAGGCGCAGGCATCATCGCAGGCGGTTCCGCTCCCATCGACTACCTTAGAAGCGAGATAAGAAAGTGCAAGGAGCTTACCGACAAGCCCTTCGGCGTGAACATCATGCTCATGTCCCCCAATGCCGATGACCTTGCAAAGCTGGTAATTGAAGAGGGCGTTTCTTTCGTTACCACAGGCGCAGGCAACCCCGGCAAGTACATTGCCGACTGGAAAACCGCAGGAATAAAGGTAATTCCCGTAGTTCCCTCCGTTGCACTGGCTAAGAGACTTGAAAGAATAGGCGCTGACGCTGTTATCGCAGAGGGCACCGAGTCAGGCGGACACATCGGTCAGAACACTACCATGTGTCTCGTTCCCCAGGTAGTTGACGCTGTGCAGATACCCGTTATCGCAGCAGGCGGAATTGCCGACGGCAGAGGAATGGCAGCTTCCTTTATGCTGGGCGCAGAGGGCGTTCAGATAGGAACACGCTTCCTTGCTTCCGAGGAATGCAAGATACACGAAAACTACAAGAATGCAGTCGTAAAGGCAAAGGACACCGACAATGCCATTACAGGCTTCTATTCGGGAAGCCCCTGCCGCTGCATCAAGAGCAAATATACCAAGGTCCTTCAGGATATGGAGAAAAAGGCTGCTCCTCCCGAGGACTTCGAAGCTCTTACAGTAGGCTCTCTCAGAAAGGCTGTCGTTGACGGCAACACAGACGAGGGCTCAATGCTCTGCGGCCTTATTGCAGGTATGATAAATGACGTTAAGCCCTGCGCAGAAATAGTGAACGACATCGTTTCACAGGCAGGCAAGCTTCTGAACGTTCAGTTCTGAGCTGAATAATTTTCCTGAAAAATGTCAATAGAATAATTACGGAGGATAATATAATGGCAAAAACAGCTTTGATAACAGGCTCATCAAGAGGAATAGGCGCAGCCATTGCCCTGAGACTTGCAAAGGACGGCATGAACATTGCTTTCAACGACCTTAACATGACCATGTTTGAAAACAACGATATCGTTGACAAGGTAAAGGCTCTGGGCGTTGAGGCAGAGATATTCTGCGCAGACGTTTCCAAGTACGACCAGTGCGAGCAGATGGTAAGGGACGTAAAGGCACGCTTCGGCTCCATCGACGTTCTGGTAAACAACGCAGGCATCACAAGAGACGGTCTTATGGCAAGAATGTCCGAAGAACAGTACGACATGGTAATTGCAGTTAATCAGAAGAGCGTATTCAACATGATGAAGCTTGTGGGCAATGTTATGCTCCGCCAGAAGAGCGGTCATATCATCAGCCTTGCTTCCGTAACAGGACTGTACGGAAATCCCGGTCAGATAAACTATGCCGCTTCCAAGGGCGCTATCATCTCCATGACAAAGACAGTTGCCAAAGAGCTTGGTTCCAGAGGGATCACCTGCAACGCAGTAGCTCCCGGCTTTATCCACACCCCCATGACCGACAAGCTTACCGACGAGCAGAAGAACGCTATGCTCAATCAGATCGCTATGAAGCGCTACGGCGAGCCTGAGGAGATCGCAAGCGTGGTATCCTTCCTTGCTTCCGAGGATTCCTCTTATGTAACAGGTCAGGTCATTGAGATCTCAGGCGGACTTTCAATGTAAGAAAGGACAGGTATCATATGAAAAGAGTAGTAGTTACGGGAATGGGAATAGTTTCCCCCCTGGGCAACACAGTAGAAGAATTCTGGAACAATATCAAGGCTAACAAGCTTGGTTTTTCCTATATAAACGACATCACCAGCGAGAATTTTGATGTAAAGATCGCTGCCACCGTCAACGACTTTTCTCCCGAAAAGCGCCTTGACAAGAAGGAAGCAAAGAGAATGGACCGCTTCACTCAGTTTGCAGTCACCGCAGCTCTCGAGGCTATTGATGACGCAGGCACAAAGTTTGAGGACATCGACCCATTCCGTGCAGGCGTTATCGCCGGCGTAGGCATCGGCGGTCTTAACCTTACAAATCAGGAGCATTCCAAGTATCTGGAAAAAGGCCCCGACAGAATTTCCGTTTTCTTCATTCCCATGATGATAGGAAATATGGCAGCAGGTACTATTTCCATGAAGACAGGCTTCAAGGGCGCAAACTTCTGCACCACCACAGCCTGCGCATCTTCCACCCACGCCATCGGCGAGGCTTTCAGAAAGATAAAGGACGGCTACCTTGATGTCTGCATCGCAGGCGGCGCTGAGGCGTGCGTAAGCGAATTTGCACTGGGCGGCTTCAACAATATGAAGGCTCTTACCCGTTCCGATGACCTTACCAGATGCTCCATTCCATTCGACAAGGAAAGAAACGGCTTTGTCCTGGGCGAGGGCAGCGGTATGCTGGTGCTTGAAGAGCTTGAGCACGCAAAGGCAAGAGGCGCAAAGATATATGCTGAGATAGCAGGCTACGGCGCAACAGGCGACGCATATCATATGACAAGCCCCTCCCCCACAGGCGAGGCAGCAGCAGCAGGCATGAGACTGGCTTATGAAGAAGCGGGTCTGAAGCCTGAGGATATTGACTATATCAACGCTCACGGAACATCTACAGGTCTTAACGACAAGTACGAGACCACTGCTATAAAGCTTGCTCTGGGCGAGGAAGCCGCAAGAAAGGTAGCTATCAACTCCACCAAGTCCATGACAGGTCATCTTCTGGGCGCAGCAGGAAGCGTTGAAGCCATCGTTACCGCTCTTTCCTGCCACGAGGACTTTATCCACGCAACAGTGGGCTACAAGGTTCCCGACCCCGAGTGCGATCTTGACTACTGTGTTGAGGGCAACAGAAATACCACTGTCAATGCCGCTCTCACAAACAGCCTGGGCTTCGGCGGCCACAATGCTACTCTGTGCCTGAAGAAATACACAGGCTAACTGCGAAAGGACTGATAACAATGGGAAAGCTTCCCTTTGACCTGGAAATAAAAGACATCTCCGCACTGGCGGATCTTATAAACGACAAGGACCTGGGAGAGATCCTGCTTGAGGACAAGACAAACGGCGCAAAGCTGGTAATAAAGGGCAAGTGCCCTCCCCCTCCCATGCCTATGGGCGCTCCCGCATTCGCAGCACCTATGGGTGCACCCGCTCCCGCTCCTGAGGCCGCTCCCGAAAAGAAGGAGAAGAAGATAGACGGCACTGTGGTAAAGGCTCCTATCGTGGGCACATATTACTCCTCCCCCTCACCCGACAAGCCAGCTTTCGTAACAGTAGGCAAGAAGGTAAAGAAAGGCGACGTTATCATGATAATCGAGTCCATGAAGATAATGAACGAGATTCCCAGCCCCTGCGACGGCGAGGTCAAGGAGATCATGGCTCAGAACGGTCAGGCTGTGGAATATGACGAGCCTGTAATGATAATCGGCTGAGGAGGAAAATAATATGCTTATGAACAAAGAACAGATCATGGAAATAATCCCCCATCGTGACCCGTTCCTGCTTATCGACGAGATTGAGGAGCTGGAGCCGGGAAAGCGTGTGGTGGCATACAAGAATATGACCCCCGATGAATTCTGGTTCAAGGGTCACTTCCCCGATTATCCCGTAGTTCCCGGAGTTCTCATGGTCGAGATGATGGCTCAGGCAGGCTGCGCAGCAATGCTCACCCTCCCCGAAAACAAGGGAAAGATCGGCTTCTTCGGCGGCATCAAGGAAGCAAAGTTCCGCCGCCAGGTAGTTCCGGGCGACAGACTGAAGATCGAGGTCGAGATAATCAAGGTAAAGGGTCCCATCGGCGTTGGCAAGGGCGTGTGCACCGTTAACGGCGAAAAGGCCGTATCCGCCGAGATCACATTTGCAATAAAGTAACCGAAAGGCTCTGAATAAAATGTTTAAAAAGGTTCTTATAGCAAACCGAGGCGAAATAGCCGTAAGAATAATCCGTGCCTGCCGAGAGCTGGGCATACATACCGTCACGGTCTATTCCACCGCAGATAAGCACGCACTTCACGCAAAGATCGCCGACGAGGCTGTGTGCATAGGTCCTGCCGCCACAAAGGACAGCTACCTTAACGCTGCCGCAATAATCGAAGCGTGCAAGATGACAGGCGCAGAGGCAGTTCACCCCGGCTTCGGATTTTTGTCCGAGAATGCCGATTTTGCCGAGCTGTGCCTTAAAAACAATATAGTTTTCATCGGCCCCCGCCCCGAATCAATCAGAATGCTGGGCGACAAGGCTGCCGCCAAGGAGACCATGAAGGCTGCGGGCGTTCCCGTTATCCCGGGCTCCGACGGAGCAGTTCCCGATATGGAAGCCGCAAAGAAGCTCTGCAAAGAGATAGGCTGCCCCCTTATGGTAAAGGCATCGGCAGGCGGCGGCGGACGTGGAATACGTCTGGTAGAGCACCCCGAAGACCTTGAAGCGGCTATCACCGCAGCAAAGCAGGAAGCCCTGAACTTCTTCGGAAACGATGAAGTTTATATGGAAAAGTTCATCGTGAACCCCAAGCACATCGAGGTGCAGATACTGGCGGACAGCTACGGCAACACCGTTTATCTGGGCGAGCGTGACTGCTCCATGCAGCGACGCAACCAGAAGGTGCTGGAGGAAACTCCCTCACCTATCATGACACCCGAGCTGAGAGATAAAATGGGCAAGGCTGCCGTTGCGGCAGCAAAGGCCTGCGGATATACAAATGCAGGAACCATCGAGTTCCTCGTTGACGCTGACAGGAATTTCTATTTCATGGAGATGAACACCCGTATCCAGGTAGAGCACCCCATTACCGAAGCTGTTACGGGCATCGACCTTGTAAAGCAGCAGATACTTATCGCAAACGGCGAAAAGCTGCCCTTTGCACAGGAGGATATCACCATCAGGGGTCATGCAATAGAGTGCAGAATAAATGCGGAAAATCCCGCACTTAACTTCCGTCCCAGCCCCGGTCAGATAACCGCTCTCCATATTCCCGGAGGCCCCGGCATAAGAGTGGACAGCTCCGCATATCAGGGCTACACCATCCCCCCCTACTATGACAGCATGATAGCAAAGCTCATAGTTCACGCCCCTACCAGAGAAGAGGCTATCGCCAAGATGAAATGGGCGCTTGCCGAGTTCATCGTTGACGGCGTTGACACAAATATTGATTTCCAGCTTTCCCTTATAAGAGACAGCTTGTTTGAAAAGGGAACCTATGATATAGGATATCTCGGAAGAAAGCTTTCGGGAAAATAAAGTTGAATTGAGGCGAAAAACTTGTTAGAGGATTTGTTTAAGGTCGTCACTGCCCGCTTCAACAGCGAGGACGGGGATAAGATCAAGGAAGAGACCCCTGCGGAAAAGCTCTTCAAATGCCCCAGATGCTCCGCATCATGCGATTACGATGAGCTTGAAAAGAATATGTGGGTATGCCCCTCCTGCGGATATCACGGCAGAATGAACGCCGCAGACCGCCTTGCCATAACCGCCGACAGCGGCAGCTTTGTTGAGTACGACAAGGGTATGACAAGCCTTAACCCAATAGATTTCCCCGATTATCAGGAGAAGATAAGCTCTCTGCGTGAAAAGACAGGTCTGAACGAGGCTGTCATCACAGGCGAATGCACCATAAAGGGCGAGCGCTGCATCATCGGCATAATGGACTCCCACTTTATGATGGCTTCCATGGGAAGCGTCGTGGGCGAGAAGATAACCCGTGCCTTTGAAAGAGCTGCTGAGAAAAAGCTCCCCCTCATTCTCTTCACCGCTTCGGGCGGCGCAAGAATGCAGGAGGGTCTGGTCTCTCTTATGCAGATGGCAAAGACCAGCGGTGCTGCCGCACGTCTGTCACAGGCAGGCGGTCTTTACATCACAGTGATCACCGACCCCACCACAGGCGGCGTAACTGCGTCATTCGCTTCTCTGGGCGATATAATCATCGCCGAGCCAAAAGTGCTTATAGGCTTTGCGGGCAGAAGAGTTATCGAGGGCACCATAAAGCAGCGGCTCCCCGAGGACTTCCAGTCCGCCGAGTTCATGCTAGAAAACGGTTTTGTGGATATGATAACGGAAAGAAAGAATATGCGCCACACCTTAGCGCACCTTATCCGTCTCCATAAGCCCTACACTCCCGATGGAAAGGATGTCACCAATGGCTGAGGAAAATATCATAAACGAGCTTACCCCATATGACCGCCTTGAAATAATCCGCCACAAGAATCGCCCCACTATCAGGGACTATCTTCCTCTTATCTTCACCGACTTTTATGAGATGCACGGCGACAGACTCTTCGGAGACGATGGCGCCATTCTCGGAGGCGTGGGAAGATTTCAGGGAATGCCCGTTACCGTCATTTCAGAGGTAAAGGGCCGTGACATTTTTGAAAACAAGGCTTCAAACTTTGCAATGCCCCACCCCGAGGGCTACAGAAAGGCACTGAGACTGGCAAGACAGGCGGAGAAATTCCACCGCCCCGTTATCTGCTTCATAGATACCTCAGGCGCATTCTGCGGCGTGGCTGCTGAAAAGCGTGGTCAGGGTGAAGCAATAGCAAGGAACCTTGCCGAGTTCATGACCCTCAGAACTCCCGTTATCTCCGTTATACTGGGAGAGGGCGGCAGCGGCGGAGCACTTGCTCTGGGCGTGTGCGACGAGCTGGCAATGATGGAGAACGCCATCTATTCGGTAATTTCACCAAGAGGCTTTGCTTCCATTCTCTGGAAGGACTCCTCCCGTGAAAAGGAAGCCTGCAATATCATGCGCATAACCGCTGAGGACGCCGTTAAGCTGGGCGTTGCAGAAGAGATAATCCCCGAGCCTCAGGGCGGCGCTCACACCGATCCCGAGACAGCTGCCGAAAATATCAGTGAATTTTTGGCAAAATCGCTGAACAGTAAAATCAATAAAGATATTGACCTTTTGCTGAATGAACGATATAATAAGTTTAGAAAAATCGGCGCCTTTACCGAGGACTGATTTTTTACCAAGCCGTAAGGACAATTTTGTCTTTATATAAAAATACACAAGGAGGAAATTCAAATGGTATTCGATAAGGTTAAGGAACTCATCGCAGAGCAGCTCGACGTTGACGCTGATACTGTTACCGTTACATCCAACATTCAGGACGATCTCGGCGCAGATTCCCTGGACGTTGTTGACCTCGTTATGTCCCTCGAAGAAGAGTTCGACATGGAGATCCCCGATGAAGCAGTTGCAAATATCAAGACTGTAGGCGATATCGTTAAGTACATCGAGGACAATCAGTAATTCCGATGAACACGAGAATTAAAAGGACTGTGGTATAAAGCTGCCGCAGTCCTTTTTGTTTTGCAAACAGTTTTACCGCCTGAAAGCGAACAGAGATACAAAAACGGACGCCCCGAAGGACGTCCGTTTCTGTGTTATATCTTTTACCCCGCACAGTGTTATTGTTATTATGCCGATCTGCGTGCTTTGAGATGAGTTATCATTCTCTTTGGCAACATTGCCGCATGAGCAGCAAGCAGACCCCAGTGAGCAATTACTTCCCACGCTCCGCATATCTTATCCACCATGATGATAACAACTGTCTCCTTATACTTGGGCAGCGCAATGTTCATGGGGAACATATGCTTTTCAATGATATCAGCCTCCATAGGAGTGATATCAAAATACTTCTGAGCATTGGCAAGAGCTGTTGCCGCATGAGTCCAACCGTGCATTCTCTGACCTTTTTCACGAACATAATCGTGCCAGTCGTAAAGGAACAGGTCATGGATAAGACCCGCTCTTGCACCTGCACGAGCGTCCAGCGAAAGGAGCTTGCAGAAAATGTAGTTGTAGTATGAAACATTCAGGCAATGCTGAAAACAGGTCGTATGACCGTGGTGCATATACTGCTTCATCTGCTGCACAACTTCGCTTTTGAGAAGATCCGCAACCTCTTCGTAGTATCCGCACTCAGTGCCCGGCAATGAAAGATCCTGCTTGGAACCGATAGCTTTTAACATCGTATTACCTTCCTTAGTTACCTTGTTTGTATATGGTCGTTCTTACACACTTTTTCTATTTTTCTCGCAGCAACGTTTCAGGCGCTGCTGACACACTTTAAAATCATCCTTTTCTATTATATCAGCATAAAAAGCATATTGCAATAGATATTATGCACAGTTTTAAAGAAAATTGTTAGAATATTTTTCAAAAAAATATTTTGTCAAGGAAAAAATTGGTTTCGATTTAGTATCAGGGATTACAAAGCGGTTAAAATATTCACCACTTCTCACCACCGCCGTATAATAGCTTTAAAATTATACAAATAGATAAAAACACAGCAAATTATACGATTTGACATGATATTTTCGTCAAAATGCTCAAAAGCAAAGGGCAAAATTCTTGATTTATTTGGGTTTAAGTTTGCCTTTAATAGTTGCAATTTGGTAACACATAGTGTATAATTAAATCATAGTGGTGAAGCAGCCCCATTTTGTGGTGAAAAGTGGTGATTTTCAACAGCCTGTTGAAAGCAGTGTTGAATGGCTGCCCCAAATTCTGTACGGAAAGGACTGATGACGATGCACGCTCCTCTCATGGGTACATATTACCATAATATGGACGCTAAGGGCAGAATGGCATTCCCCAACAAGCTCAGAGAACAGCTTGGCGTGAATTTTGTCATCACAATAGGCCTTGAAGGCTGCCTTTACGTATATTCCAACGAGGAATGGGAAAAATTTACCGAACAGCTCCGCACCCTTTCAGGTCCCGTTGCAAAGCAGGCTATAAGAAAGTATGCGGCAAACGCTGTAGTTGCCGAGGCTGACAAGCAGGGCAGAATACTCATTCCCCAGAATTTAAGGGAACACGCAGGTCTTGACCACGACATCACCGTTATCGGCAACCTTAACCGTGCCGAGATATGGGATACCGCACGATATAACGAGATCAACTCCAAGTTCACTGACGAAGAGCTTGCTGAGGCAATAGATTCTCTTGCATTCTGATAATAAAGGAAAATATATGGAATTTGCTCATATACCGGTGCTGCTGGAGCAGTGCCTTGACGGTCTTGATATCAAACCTGACGGAATTTATTTTGACGGTACCTGCGGCGGTGCAGGCCATTCCCGTGAGATAGCAAAGCGCCTCACAACGGGAAGGCTCATAGGCATCGACCGTGACCCCGATGCTGTAGCTGTGGCTTCCGAAAGGCTCAGCGGTCTGCCTGCACAGGTGGTAAGGGGAAATTACTCCGAGATAAAGCAGATAGCCGATGATCTTGGCATCTGCGGTGCGGACGGGATACTCCTTGACCTTGGTGTGTCCTCCTATCAGCTGGATAACGCCGAGAGAGGCTTTTCCTACCACAATGACGCTCCCCTTGATATGAGAATGTCAAAGGAAGGCACATCTGCAAGGGATATCGTCAATGAATACTCAAAGGAGCAGCTCACAAAGATACTCTACGAGTACGGCGAGGAGAAATTTGCTCCAAGGATTGCGGAAACTATAATAAAAAGGCGCTCCGAAAAGCCTGTTGAGACCACAACGGAGCTTGCCGATATAGTAAGGGACTCCATTCCCGCAAAGTTCAGGCGGGACAAAAACCCATGCAAAAAAACATTTCAGGCAATACGTATCGCAGTCAACTGCGAATTTGACCACTTAGACCGTGCCCTTGATGAGGGCTTCGAGCTTTTAAAGCCCGGCGGACGCTTCTGTATCATCACTTTCCACTCCCTTGAGGACAGGATAGTTAAGCAGAGGTTTGCAGGCTGGTGCAAGGGCTGCACCTGTCCCCCTGACTTTCCCGTATGCGTATGCGGCAACAAGCCGAAGGGAAAGCTTGTGTGCAGAAAGCCCCTTGAAGCCTCCGAAGAGGAGCTTGAGGCTAACCCCAGAAGCAGGAGCGCAAAGCTCAGGATAATCGAAAAGCTGTAAAAACAGGAACTTACACTTATAAATAAAAAGACTTGGGAAAGAAGAAAGGAAGGATATTTATGGCAGCAAGGAATACAAATCTCGCCTATAGCCTTTCACAGTACGAGGAAAGAGAAGAAAGATCAAACGCCCGTGAAAACACACGGCAGAATATAAAGAGCCACAAGGCAGCAAAGCCCCAGACAGCAGTTCACCCTGTATTTATGGTGATGCTGCTCATCGCAACAGGCGCACTTATTTCGCTGTGCATCACATCAAAGGCTGATATCGCCTCCGTTCACGCAGCTATCGTGGATCAGGAAGCGGTAGTACGCTCGCTGGAGCAGGAAAATGTCAGCATGATGACCCGTCTGGAGCAGAAAAGCTCCCAGAAGGTAGTTGAGGATTACGCCGAAAACGTTCTGGGAATGCAGAAGCTTGACAACGCTCAGGTAGAATATGTAAGCATCGAAAGCGGAAACAAGGCTGAAATAAGCGACAGCAGCGACAATATTTTCACAAAAATAAAGAACGGCTTCAACAGCTTTCTGGAATACCTCAAGGGCTGAATAAATATACATGAATTGAAACGCATGACCGCTTTCACGGCTCATGCGTTCTTGCACTTATAAGAATGTGAACAAAGGAATCTGCCTGAAAAAAAATACAAAAAGGCACAAACAATGAAAGGGGCTTTCCAAAGAAAGGAGAACTACCATTGCCGTCCTATCAGCCAACAAAACAGATGAAGAACCGCCTTAACCTGCCTGTAAGCATTGCAGTGCTGGCAGCGGCAGGCGTGCTTATCGCAAACCTTTACCATGTGTCGGTAACCGAGCATGACCGCTTTACCGCCATGGCAAATGACAGTCAGTTCGGAAGCACCACGGTGGAGGCAAACCGTGGAAGCATTTATGATACCAACGGAAAAATACTGGCCCAGTCCGCCACGGTCTATAACGTTATACTCAACCCCAGCGCCCTCACAGGCGTGGACGAAAGCAAGATGAATGCGGACGAAAAGGAACGCCAGATAAAAACTGTTGCAAAGATACTCAGCGAGGAGCTGGGCGCTGACTACACCAAGCTGGTAAACGTATTCAGCGACGAAAAAACAAAGAACAAGCAGTGGTACAAGGTCGCTTCCAAAATCGAAAAGGACATTGTTACCCAGATATACACCCGCATAGATGAAGAGGGTCTGGCGGGAAACCTTGTAAGCACCGAGGACGACACAAAGCGTTATTATCCTCAGGGAGACATGGCGGCTGCGGTCATCGGCTTCACAAACTACGAGGGCGACGGAATTTACGGCGTTGAGGCCTATTACAATGACTATCTTGCGGGAGTGGACGGAAAAATCATCTCCGCAACGGACGGTCTGGGCAACGAGATGCCCTACAAAAACGACAAGATCTATGCGGCAAAGGACGGCAGCTCCCTTTATCTCACAATCGACTCCACCCTCCAGTATTACTGTGAGAGAGAGCTGGCAAACTGCGTTGAGCAGAATAACGTTGATAACCGTGCCTGCGCCATAATCATGAACGCAAAGACAGGCGATATCCTTGCCATGGCTACTTCCCCGGGATATGATCTTAACGACAGAAACAGCATCTATTCAAAAAAAGATCAGCTGACCCTTGAAAAGTACAAGGAAGAAAATCCCGACGATGAGGAAGGCTACAACGAAAAGTATGCCGAGCTTCGTGAAAAGCAGTGGAAAAACAAGGCTATCACCGAGCTTTATGAGCCGGGCTCCGTTTTCAAGGTAGTAACAGGCTCCTCCGCACTGGAAGAAAAGGTCATCGACCTTAACTCCACATTTACCTGCAACCACTCCATTCAGGTGGCTGACCGTACCATCAACTGCTGGACAGCAGGCGCTCACGGCACTCAGGACTTTACCACTGCCATGACAAACTCCTGCAACCCCGCATTCATTCAGATAGGTCAGAGACTGGGAATCGAAAAGTTCTGCAGCTATTTCAGGGCTTACGGCTTTACCGAACCTACAGGCATCGACCTCCCGGGTGAGGCTTCGGGTCTGTACGTTGCCGAGGAGAGCATGGGCATAGTTGAGCTTGCTTCCTGCTCCTTCGGTCAGTCAAACACAGTTACACCCATTCAGATGATAACAGCATACGCCGCTGTAATAAACGGCGGATACCTTTTACAGCCCCACGTTGTAAGCAAGATAGTCGATAACAACGGCAACGTTATCCAGACCGTTGAAAAGACTGTCCGCAGGCAGGTCATCTCGGAAGAGACTTCCGCCGAAATGAGACAGGTGCTGGAAAGCGTTGTAAACAACAAGGGCGGCTCCAACGCATACATCAAGGGCTACCGCATAGGCGGAAAGTCGGGAACCTCCCAGAAGCTCCAGAAGAACAATCAGCTGGGCGTTGAAAACCTTTATGTAGCGTCATACGTAGGTTTTGCTCCCGCAGACGACCCCGAGATAATCATGCTTGTAATGGTCGATGAGCCTCAGGGCAGAGACCACAACGGTTCTCAGGTATATTATGGCAGCATGGTCGCCGCTCCCGTTGTATCGGCAGTTTTCAAGGACGCACTTCCCTATCTGGGCTATTATCCCGAATATACCGATGAAGAGCTTGCGGCTCTTGATGTTACCGTTCCCAGTGTTGAGGGACAGACCGTTGAGGCGGCAGAGCAGACCCTTACAAATCTCGAGCTTCAGTATTATGTGGTAGGCGAGGGCGATAAGGTCGTGGCTCAGGTCCCCTCCCGCTCCTCCTCCGTTCCCAGAAACGGCAAGGTAGTGCTTTACACCGAGGAAAATTACGAGACCCAGTATGCCACCGTTCCCAACGTTATCGGTCATACTCCGTCTGAGGTTAATCAGCTGCTCACCTCCGCAAACATCAACTTCAAGGCAGGCGACGGCGCAACCGCCCATTCGGGTGCCATTGCCTACTCCCAGAACTATCTGCCGGGTGCGGAAGTTCCCGTGGGAACAGTCGTTGAAGTAACCTTCCGTGTAAAGGACGAGGGCTGATATCATATAGGAAAGGAGTACATTTTTCCGAGGGAAACCCGAAGAAAAATGGTCATCTATGAAAGAAATCAGAAAGAAGCTTTCCGCTCTGCTGACAGATGCGGGAAAGTCCGCTGAATATGCTTACAGCGGCGGCGACTGCGATATCACAGGCATTACCGATGATACAAGAAGCGTATCGGAAGGCTGCATTTTCATATGCGTAAAGGGTGCAAGGTTTGACGGTCACACCGCTGCGGCAGAAATGCTCGAAAAGGGTGCAGCAGCCGTTGTGTGCGACCATGACTTAGGTCTCGGCGACAGGCAGATCGTTGTATCCGACACCAGAAAATTCTACGGTCACCTTACCGCCGCATGGTTTGACCACCCCGAAAAGCAGCTTACTCTTATCGGTATCACGGGAACCAACGGAAAGACCACCCTTGCCACCATGGTACATGATATTCTTTCATACACAGGCGAAAAGACAGGTCTTATCGGCACCACAGGTGCGCTTATCGGTAACGAGCCTGTTGAAAGGGACGATTCCACCCCCACCACTCCCAAGGTATATGAGCTTTACAAAATATTCCGAATGATGGCAGACCAGGGCTGCAAATACTGCGTAATGGAGGTATCCTCCTTTGCGCTGGAGCAGAACAGAATTGGCCCTGCGGTGTATGAATGTGCCGTTTTCACAAACCTTACCCGTGACCATCTGGACTATCACGGCACTATGGAAAACTATTATCAGGCAAAGAAAAAGCTGTTCACCGACCACTGCAAATGCGCTTTCATCAACACTGAGGACAGCTACGGCGAAAGGCTTTACAATGAAATATCCTGCCCCAAGTATTCATACGGATTAAAGGGCGATACAAGCATTTACGCAAGCTATATCAAGCATTCGGGCGGCGTGACAAAGTTCTGGTTCTGCTGCCCCGGAAAGAGCTTCCCGTTCACTCTCAGAATGATGGGCGGCTACAATATACTGAACGCCACTGCGGCCATTGCCGTGTGCGCTCAGCTTAAAATCCCCATGGAAAAGATAACCGAAGCCATGGGCTGCTTCAAGGGCGTAAGGGGAAGGTGCGAGATAATCCCCACAGGAAAGGATTTCTTCATCGTCTGCGACTATGCCCACTCCCCCGATGCGCTGGAAAATATGCTTCCCAGCATAAAGGAGAACACCGAGGGCAGGCTCATATGCCTCTTCGGCTGCGGCGGCGACCGTGACCGCACAAAGCGCCCCCTTATGGCAAAGGCTGCGGCTCAGTTTGCAGACTATCTCATAGTAACATCTGATAACCCCAGAAATGAAGACCCCGACGCTATTATTGATGAGATAATGACAGGGCTTGAGGGTTCTGAAGTTCCCTGCGACCGCATCACCGACAGAAAGGAAGCTATCTTCCATGCGGTAAGGATTGCACGAAAGGGCGATGTTATCGTTCTGGCAGGCAAGGGTCACGAGGATTATCAGGTGCTGGCAGGAAATGTCCACATTCACTTTGACGAGCGTGAGATATGCGCCCAAGCGCTGGATTTTCTTGACAAGATAAGCATGACTGTTGAGGAAATGGCTCAGGCCTGCAAAGGCAGCTGCGCAAATATCCCCGACACATCAATAAAGATCGCTGCCGACAGAATAAAGAGCGACAGCCGAAAGATATTACCGGGCGATGTTTTCGTTGCCTACAGAGGCGAAAAGTTTGACGGTCACGATTACGTTAAGGACTGCACCGACAAGGGCGCTGTTGTCAATGTGACCGACCATGAGATAGAGGGCTGCCCCTGCATAGTCACAAAGGACACCGTAAGAGCAGTGCTTGACATTGCAGGTCATTTCAGAAGAAAGTTCTCCCCCGTTCTTGTTGGAGTTACTGGCAGCGTGGGCAAGACCACCACAAAGGAAATGGTCGCACTTGCCCTTTCGTCAAAGTACAACACCTATAAGACCCCTGCAAACCGCAACAATGAGATAGGTATGCCCTTTGCATTGCTGGAACTTACCCCCGCATATGAAGCGGCTGTTATCGAAATGGGAATGTCCCACTTCGGCGAGCTGGAACGCCTTTCAAGATCAAGCAACCCCGATATCTGCATAATAACAAATATCGGCTGGTCACACGCTGAAAATCTCGGTTCCACACAGGAGGGCGTTTTAAAGGCAAAGCTTGAAGTGCTTTTGGGTGCAAAACCCGCCGCTCCCCTTATCGTCTGCGGCGATGACCCACACCTTGCACCTCTGAAAAACACAATAACCGACCGCAAGGTCATTACCTGCGGCATAGTTGATAAAAACTGCGACTATTTTGCGGCAGATATCGAAACAGGCGAGGAAAGCACTTCCTTTACCGTTGTGAAAAACGGCATCAGGTGCGAAAGAATGACCCTCCCCTGCATAGGCAGCCACCATATCACAGACGCTCTCATTGCCACGGCGGCAGCGGAAGCGGCAGGCTGCGACATGGCAGGCATTGCGGAAAAGCTTTCGGGCTTCGGGCTGGACGGTCTCCGTCAGCACAAAGAATATAAAAAGGGACAGACGGTCATAATCGACTGCTACAACGCCGCTCCCGATTCCATGAAGGCGGCTCTGAATGTTCTCTGCGACACAAAGGGAGCAAGGCACATTGCCGTTCTGGGCGATATGCTGGAGCTTGGCGACCTTTCCGCAAAACTTCATAAGGAAGTTGGCGAATATGCCGCACAGAAGGGCATTGACTTGGCAGTATGCTACGGAAATAACGCAAAGTACATTGCCGAGGGCGCAAAGGAAAACGGAGCAGAGGCTTATTACTCCTCCGACAAGGCAGAAGTGCTTGATTTCCTGAAAGCAAGCCTTAGAGACAACGATGCCGTTCTTTACAAGGCAAGCCGCAGTATGCGAATGGAAGATATCATCAGGGATTATTACGGTGAGTGACCTGCGGGTGACGCAAATCGCCGTGATATGACAAAACGATCATGATATAATTACAGATAGGAGCAGATAATATGCCGTACTGGATAAATCTGATGGCGGCTGCCATTGCCTTTGCAGTGTCCGCCGTACTGGGAATATACCTTATACCGCTTCTCAAGAAGCTTCACTTCGGAACCACTATTTACGAAAAAGGCCCAGCATGGCACAAGAGCAAGAACGGAACCCCTCTTATGGGCGGCTTCATGTTCATCATCGGAACCATTCTTGCCACCGCCGCAGCCTACTGCATATGGCGCTTTGTATGTCCTCAGAGCGCAGTGGTACCCGATAACAACGGTCTATACAAGCTCCTTGCAGGACTGGGCTACGCTATCCTCAACGGAGTTATCGGATTTATCGACGACTACATCAAGGCAGTGAAAAAGCAGAACAAGGGTCTTGACGCAAAGCAGAAGATGATAATGCAGTTTGCGGCTTCCGTTATGTTCCTTGAAGTTCTCCGTCTGCTGGGCGATACCTCCACAGAGATAATCATTCCCTTTGCAGGCAAGGTGGATTTCGGCTTCTTCTACTACATCATAATGCTCCTGTACCTTATATTCCTCACAAACTCCGTTAACCTTACCGATGGCGTTGACGGTCTGTGCGGAACAGTTACCACAGTATTCTCTCTCTCATGGCTGGCAATTTTCCTTACCATGGGAATGTACGAGTATTCCATATTCGCCTCTGCTCTGGCAGGCGGCTGCATGGGCTTCCTGGTATGGAACCTTAACCCCGCAAAGGTATTCATGGGCGATACAGGCTCCATGTTCCTGGGCGGCTGCGTGTGCGCAATGGGCTTTATAACCCACCAGCATCTGCTTCTGGCGCTCATCGCAATAGTATATATCTGCGAGGCGCTTTCCGTAGTGCTCCAGGTCATAAGCTTCAAGACCACAGGCAAGAGAATTTTCAAAATGTCCCCTATCCACCATCACTTTGAGATGTGCGGATTTTCCGAGTACAAAATAGTTATCACCTTCTCCGCTGTAGGTCTTATCTGCGGAATACTGGGCAACGTTCTTTACAACATCTACCTTAAATAATCGGATATAAAATATTTAAAGAAAGGAGAGCCGCCATGCCGAAACAACAGTCTCAGCAAAACGCCAAGGCTCAGAAAGAACAGCCTAAGCAGCAAAAGGCACCCAAGCAAAAGCGCCTTGCCAATAATAAGACCTGGTTCAAGGCACTTATGCCCAAAAGCAGGTATCTGGAAAATATCCGCATCGGCGAGATAGACCTCCCCTTTCTTTTTCTGGTGCTTGTGCTGTTGGTATTCGGAATGATAATGATGTATTCCGCCTCCTACGCATGGGCGATTCATGACAACAACCCCCAGGATTTTTACTTCAAGAAGCAGCTCTTCATGGCAGCAATAGGCCTTGTGGTGATGATGTATCTTTCCAGCCGAAAGTTTGACTATCATATCCTCAGGTCACCGCTGGTGGCAAACGGACTTTTTGTTATCTGCATACTGCTGATGATACTTGTCCACACGAAATTCTTCGGCGTTACCGATAACGGTGCCAGCCGATGGATAAGAATCGGTACTGCATCCAAAACGTTCTTTACCTTCCAGCCCTCCGAGCTTATGAAGCTTGCGGTGATAATCATTTTTTCCGCAATGATCTCCGCAAATCATCAGAAGCTAAAGGAAAAGGGCGGACTTTTGCCATATATCGCCATACTCGCCATTGCCGCAGGCTTTACAGTCGTTCAGCCCCACCTTTCCGGTACCATAATCATCTGCGCCATTGCAGTTACACTCCTTTATGTGGGCGGCGCAAATATGAAATCGTTCATTCCTCTGGTAATCGGCGGTATTGCCCTTATCACTGTTGTTGCATTTATCCTGTACAAATACGCCGACTACTCATACATCAAAAACCGTATCGACAGCTGGCTTTATACCTTTGATGACGCAAACCGTGATATCGCATGGCAGACACGAAACTCCCTCATTGCCATAGGCTCGGGCGGAGTGTTCGGTCTTGGTCTGGGAAATTCCAGGCAGAAGTTTTTGTATCTCCCCGAGTCGCAGAACGACTTTGTTTTCGCCATCGTGTGCGAAGAGCTGGGCTTCCTTGGCGCAGCAGTCGTTATCATTCTTTTCCTTATGCTCATATTCAGAGGCTTCAAGATAGCCGAGAACGCACCCGATAAATTCGGTATGCTGCTTGTTACAGGTCTTACCGTACAGATAGGACTGCAGGCACTGCTGAATATCGCCGTTGTGTCAAACGCTATCCCCAACACAGGAATATCGCTGCCGTTCTTCAGCTACGGCGGAACGGCGCTTATAATCCAGCTCCTGGAAATGGGGCTGATACTGAACGTGTCACGACAATCCATGCCCGACAAGGAACAGCCTGACGCCGCTCCCTCGGAACAGTCCCGTGAGATCGAACTGGCTAAAAAGCAGCTGGGTCAAAATGCACGTTCACGCAAAAAATAAAATGTACCTATCATCTGAAAAGGAAGTAGCTTATGAAAGTTTTACTGGCAGGAGGCGGAACGGCAGGTCATATCAATCCTGCTCTCGCCATTATATCCATAATAAAGGATCATTGTCCCGACGCTGAATTCCTCTATGCCGGCACACCAAACGGAATGGAATCCCGCCTTGTGCCTATGGAGAATATCCCATTTGCGCCCATAAAGGTCAGCGGATTTCAGCGAAAGCTCACCCCCAAGAACATCGTCAGGAACATAAAGGCAGCCGCATATCTTACCACCGCAGGTCATACCGCACGTAAGATAATCAAGGATTTCGGCCCCGATATCGTCATCGGAACAGGCGGATATGTAAGCGGCCCTATAGTTCTGGAAGCTGAAAAAATGGGTATCCCCACTGCTATCCACGAGCAGAACGCATACCCCGGAGTTACCACAAGGATACTTTCCAAAAAGGCTGATATAGTAATGCTCACCATGGAAGAAGCGGCTGAGTATTTCGATAAAAGCGTAAAGTACATAAAAACAGGTCTGCCCGTAAGAAAGGGCTTTGACCCCTCACGCATAAGCCGTGCGGAAGCCAAAAAAGAGCTGGGGCTGGACGAAAACAGCATCTGTATCTTCTCATGGGGCGGAAGCCTGGGTGCGGGAGCTATCAACAGCAGCGCCCTTGCCCTTATAAAGTGGGAAAAGGAAAGCGGACTGAACATCTCCCATATCCACAGCTACGGCAAAATGGGTCACGGTACCTTTGTACAGAGCCTTAAAGAAATGGGCATCGACCCCGAGACAGACCCCAAGCTCATGGTCAAGGAGTACATCCACAACATGGACGTATGCACCGCAGCAGCCGACCTTATCATCTGCCGCAGCGGAGCTTCTGCCATAAGCGAGCTTGAAGCAATGGGACGTGCTTCCATTCTTATCCCCTCCCCCGTGGTTGCGGGAAATCATCAGTATCACAACGCAATGGTGCTCGGCAAAGCCGGCGCTGCCATCGTTATCGAGCAGAAGGATCTTACGGACGAGCTTATCATAAATGAAGCAAAGAAGCTCTGCTCCGATCCCGCAAGGCTAGACGATCTGGCACGCAAGGCTCACGAACAGTGCATCACCGACACCCCCGACAGGATATACAAGGCAATAACCGACGTAATGAAAAAATAAGCTTTTTTCACACTTTTCCGCAGCGCTCATAATATAAGTTATAATCAACTTATAAAGGAGCGTCGGATATGCAGAAGCTGGTGATCGACGGAGGCCGCCCTCTCAGCGGTGAAATAAAAGTCCAGGGAGCAAAAAATGCAGTGCTGCCCGTCCTTGCCGCCTGTACACTGTGCAGCAGGGAGGTAAGGCTCAGCAACTGCCCCTGCATCTCCGACCGATACGGCGCTGCACGTATCCTTACCAGCCTTGGCGGAAAGGTCCGTGCCGACGGAACAGACATGACCGTTGACTGCACCGGCATCGACAGTTCTTCCATAAGCAGCGAGCTTATGCGCACCATGCGCAGCTCTATAATCTTTATGGGGGCGCTGATGGGCAGAACGGGCAAATGCACATTGTGCTATCCCGGCGGCTGCGATCTTGGCCCGAGGCCTATAGATATGCACCTTTCGGCTATGAAGAAAATGGGGGCTGTAATAACAGACGAGCACGGAATTATAGAATGCTCCGCTCCCGAGGGTCTGACAGGCTGCAAGATATCCCTTTCATTCCCATCGGTGGGAGCAACGGAAAATATTCTGCTGGCGGCTGTCACCGCAAAGGGCGAAACTGTTATCTCCAACTGCGCAAGAGAGCCTGAGATAACCTGCCTTGCAGATTTCCTTATCGCCTGCGGCGCTCATATAAACGGCGCAGGTGGAAGCAGGATAACCGTTGAGGGCGTTGAGCGCCTTTCGGCTCCCCGGGAAAGTTTTGCAATAATCCCCGACAGAATAGCCGCAGCCACATATCTTTCCTGCTGCGCCTGTGCAGGGGGAGAGCTTATGCTTACCGACTGCTGCCCCGCTCATATGGAAGCCATACTTCCCCTTTTTGAGCAGATGGGTATGTACGTCCGCAGCTTCGGCTCAAATATATACATACAGAAAACAGGCGGTCTTAAAGCCGCCGATACCATACGCACAATGGTCTATCCGGGATTTCCCACGGACGCTCAGGCGATCATAATGGCTCCCCTCTGCACGGCGGAGGGAACCACAGTGTTTGTGGAGAACATCTTCGAGAACCGCTACCGCCACACGGGAGCGCTTAGCCGAATGGGCGCAGATATCCGTGCGGAGGGAAAGGTCGCCGTTGTAACAGGCGTTCCCGCTCTTTACGGAGCAGCTTCGGAAGCCCCTGACCTGAGAGGAGGCGCAGCAATAGTCTGCGCAGCTCTCGGCGCATCGGGCAGGTCGGAGATAACAAGGACAGAACTTATCGACAGAGGGTATGACAGCATAGAAGCTATCCTTTCATCGGCAGGAGCAAAAATAAGCAGGATAATATAATACTGATCACCAATAAAACTATATACAAAAATCATCGAATGATCTATACGCTATTTTTTGTATAGTTTTTAATTGGCGTTTAGTATAACAAGGAGTTTTTATTTTGAGCAGTCAGAGTCAGCCCTACCGCCGCAGGCACAAGCAGCGACATACGCTTACGGGCATTGTGGTATTTATCATAGTGGCAGGAATATTTCTGCTGCTTTCAACAACAGTCATATTCAATGTTGAAAACATTCGTGTAACGGGTGCATCAAACTACACCCCACAGGAAATAATCGACGCCAGCGGAGTTGAGGCGGGCGATAATCTTGTCCGTCTCAGCACCGATAAGGTAAGCAGTCAGATAACCTCCAGACTGGTTTACATAGAAAAAGCACATCTTAGCCGCTCATTCCCCTCCACGCTGATAATAAACGTGGAAGCCAGCGAGCCTGAGGCGAATTTCATCACCGACCACGGCATATATCTCATAAGCAAGGGCGGCAAGATACTTGAAAAGATAGACGAGCCTAAGGCAAACCTTTTCAATTTCACGGGAACTGACCCCAAGCTGGAGCTTCTCCCCGGGGACAAGTACGCTTCCAACGATGAGCACAAGGACACAGTGGTCTATCAGATGATGACCATGCTGGACACGGGCAATTACAGCACCGTTACCTCGGTAGATGTTACCGACCGTGCGGATATCAAATGCGTTTTCGATAACCGTATCACAGTAAGTCTCGGCTCGGTAAACGACCTTGAATACAAAATGAACTTTGCCAAGGAGATAATCGAGACAAAGATAGGCGACAAGACCGAGGGCACTCTTACCATTCTTTCCGACGCAAACAGCGCATCATTCCTTGACAAGGAAAGCCTGGAAAACAACGCCAAGGTCTATAACGACAACATTGCTTCCATGACCACCGCCGATACTCAGGAAACCGATGAAAACGGCAACCCCATTGAAACTGAAACGTCGGAGACGACCTCCGCCGCAGTGGCAATGGAATAATCATGAAGCACGGTTGTGAAATGTGAACAAAAAGGGTACTATATTATCATTTTTTTGTGCAACTGCGTTTTTTTTAGAAAAATCACTTGAAAAAAATCCGCAGGTGTGTTAAAATAAATGTTGTGTATAATATAATCAGGAATAATTCAGATTTTTCTGTATTTACATATAAACAGTAAACAGGAGGAAGAAAAATGGCGATCATGGTTGATAACGAGAAAAACACCTATGATGAGATTATAAAAGTTGTCGGCGTGGGCGGCGGCGGCGGAAACGCTGTTAACCGCATGGTTGACGAGGGCATCAAGGGCGTTGACTACATAACTGTCAATACCGATGCAAGAGCTCTCAACTCATCTAAGGCTGATACAAAGGTACAGATAGGCGTTAAGCTTACAAACGGCAAGGGCGCAGGCGCCAAGCCTGAGATCGGTGCAAGCAGCGCCGAAGAAAACAGAGACGAGATCAAGGCCGCTCTCAGCGGTTCAGATATGGTATTCATCGCAGCAGGTATGGGCGGCGGCACAGGTACAGGCGCAGCTCCCATCGTTGCAGAGATCGCTCAGGAGCTGGGAATACTCACTGTTGCAGTGGTAACAAAGCCCTTTGAGTTTGAGCAGAAGGCTAAGATGAGACAGGCTGAGGCTGGTATCGCAGAGCTTAAAAAGCACGTTGATTCACTTATCGTTATCCCCAATGAGCGTCTTCTCCAGAGTGCTGACAAGGAGCTTACAATGAAGCAGTCCTTCGCACTTGCTGATGATATCCTCAAGGTCGGCGTAAAGTCCATAGCAGAGCTTATCACTGTCGAGGGCGACATCAACCTTGACTTCGCTGATGTAAAGACCACTATGAAGGACGCAGGCTATGCTCATATGGCTATCGGTCACGGTTCAGGCAAGGACAAGGCTGCCGAGGCTGCAAAGCAGGTCATCTCCAGTCCTCTGCTTGAGACCTCCATTTCCGGCGCTACAAGACTTCTCGTTAACATCGTAATGAGCGAGGACGTTCTTGCAAGCGACATCAACACAGCTACAAGACTTATCTCCGAGGCTGCCGATCCCGATGTAAACATGATCTTCGGTACCTCCTTCGATGAGAACCTCAAGGACGAGATCAACATCACTGTTATCGCTTCCGCTTTCAATGATGATATCGACAAGCAGGAAGAACCCGCTCCCGAGGTTGAAAAGGTTCCCGCAGCATCTGCTGCATCAACAGCCGCACCTCAGCCCGCAGCACCCAAGAAGTCTTCCTACGATGAGGAATACAGCGACTTTTTTAACATGATCAACAGAAGATAACTTCCATATTGCCATAAAATATCAGGCGGTCAGGGTAACTTGACCGCCTTTTTTTGAAGCACCCGACAAATATCACTTCCCGATCGTTATAATTACAGGAGGTATTATATGCCGTCAAAGCCTGATTTTGCAGAATTTTACAAGCGGCATTTTGAAGCCGTTTACAGGATATGCTACATTTTTATGCAGAACGCCGTGCTTGATACAACATCCGAGGGCTATTTTAAATCCCGCTGGAACGGCGAGAAATATTATTACTGCTTCTCAAACACCGACGGCACAGACAAGGACGACATGATAAGCCTGATAAAGCATTTTACCTCTCAGGCGCAGTAATCGTGGTAATATTGCTTAAAAATTCCAACATCAGACTGTACAAATGACGAAATCACGGCAGGCATGAAATTTTCGGGCAGGGTGAATTGTGTTTTATACAGGTGATTAGTATAAGACACAAGGAGGATATCATATGAAAAAATACGTATCTCTTATCGCAGTTCTCATTGCCCTGACTGCCTGCACGGATACAGCACAGACCGATAACGCTGAAACAACAATAAAAGTCAAGGTCACAGAAGCCACTGAAGCAAGCGAAGATGAGCCTGTAATGATGTCGAAGGGCAGCATTGACGCTATCCCAGCCGACATACGCACACAGCCTGAAGAAATGAGCTGGGAAGCTGAGACTCAGAACGTTCAGACAGAAGTTGTCCCCCAGTGCGCCCCGTCAACAGGCTTTTCCTTTGAACTTCCTGCAGGCTGGTCATACACGTCCGCCCAGACAGAAGACGAGCCAACAAGCAGCATTTCCGCATATCTCAGCCCCGACAATGAAGCCGAGGGCACCATAACCATAGAATACAGCAAAAACTTCGCTGTCTGCGGCACGGGGCTTGTGCAAAAGCCTATTGACTTTAACGGATATTCCGCAACACAGTGCTATTATGACGGCAGCGAAAACTGGAGCTTCATCATGCTTGACGGCGAATACACCAACTGCGTGATAATAAACAACGCCCCATGGTACGACGACTATACAAATGATATAGAAAAGATACTCTCCTCCGTAAAATTCAGGCACTACGAATAATACTAATCACCAATAAAACTATAGACAAAAAAATCATCGCATAATCCATATACGCAAGATTATGCTCAATTTTTTGTATAGTTTTTAATTGGTGCTTAGTATAAGCATATTTAAATATTAAGCAACAAAAAAGAGATGCTCCGAAACGGAACATCTCTTTTTATTATCTCATCATATCGTGAACATGGATTCTGTTGAGAGCACGCTGGAGTTTAAGCTCCGCAATGTCAAAGTCAAGCTGGCTCTTCTTTGCGGCGATACGGCGCTCTGCGTCCTCACGGGAACGCTTTGCCCACTCGATATCTATCTCGTCAGCCCACTCAACGGCATCGGCAAAGATATTTACCTTATTTCCGCCGACCTTGATAAGTCCTGCGGAAACTGCCGCCACACGATAGCTGCCGTCCTCCGTCATTACCTTTAAAGGTCCCGAGGGAAGGCTTGCCACAAGGCTTGTGTGGTTTGCGAGAATACCGATATCGCCCTCTGTGGTGCGGACGATTATCTGCGTGGTCTCACCGTCAAAAAAGATCTTTTCAGGGGTTATGACCGTAAGATGAAAGGGTGTTGCCATTTGCTGTCAACCTCCTTATCAGTTGCCCGACTGCTTTGCTTTTTCAACAGCCTCGTCAATGGTTCCGACGAACAGGAACGCAGACTCGGGAAGATCGTCGTGCATACCCTCGATGATCTCCTTGAAGCCTCTGATAGTCTCCTTGATGGGAACATACTTGCCCTTCATGCCCGTGAACTGCTCGGCTACGCTGAACGGCTGGGACAGGAAACGCTGGATCTTTCTCGCTCTGGCAACGATAAGCTTATCCTCGTCGGAAAGCTCGTCCATACCCATGATGGCGATGATATCCTGAAGCTCTGTATATCTCTGGAGAATGTTCTGAACGGCTCTTGCAGTCTCATAATGCTCACGGCCCACGATATCGGGAGAAAGTATTCTCGATGTGGAATCCAGAGGGTCAACGGCGGGGTAGATACCCAGCGAAGAAATGCTTCTGGAAAGGACTGTTGTTGCGTCCAGGTGAGCAAATGTGGTCGCAGGAGCAGGGTCTGTAAGGTCATCGGCGGGAACGTAAACTGCCTGTACCGATGTGATAGAGCCCTTATGTGTAGATGTGATACGCTCCTGGAGAGCGCCCATTTCAGTTGCCAGTGTAGGCTGATAACCAACTGCCGAGGGCATACGTCCCAGCAGAGCGGAAACCTCGGAGCCTGCCTGTGTGAAACGGAAGATGTTGTCGATGAACAGAAGAACGTCCTGTCCCTCAACGTCACGGAAATATTCCGCCATGGTAAGTCCCGAAAGACCTACTCTCATTCTTGCTCCGGGAGGCTCATTCATCTGACCGTAAACAAGAACGGTCTTGTCAATAACGCCCGACTCGGTCATTTCGTTGTAAAGGTCGTTGCCCTCACGGGTACGCTCGCCAACACCTGTGAAAACGGAAATACCGCCGTGCTGGTTTGCAACGTTGTTGATAAGCTCCTGGATAAGAACGGTCTTACCGACACCTGCGCCTCCGAAAAGACCTATCTTACCGCCCTTGAGGTAAGGGCAGATAAGGTCGATTACCTTGATGCCTGTTTCAAGCACCTCATTGGAAGCTGTCTGCTCCTCGTAGGATGGTGCTTCACGGTGGATAGCCCATCTCTCCTTTGTTTCGGGAGCAGGCTTGTTGTCAACGGGTTCTCCGAGAAGATTGAAGATCCTTCCCAGAGTATTTCTTCCGACAGGAACGGTGATAGGTGCGCCTGTATTTATGGCATCAGTGCCTCTTACCAGTCCGTCAGTGGAGGACATTGCAATACATCTTACAACGTCGTCACCGATATGCTGCGCAACCTCGCACACCAGCTTCTTGCCGTTAAGCTCAATTTCTATCGCATTGAGAAGATTGGGCAGGTTATCCTTTTCAAAGCGGATATCAACGACCGCTCCGATTACCTGAACAACCTTTCCAACATTGTTCTGCGGCATTTAAATAACCACTCCTTTCAGTTCCGTCTGCATATTACAGACAGTATAATTGTAAAGCGGTAATAATACTTATAGTAAAACGTCACTCAGCGCTGTTTGCACCGCCGACGATCTCAGTGATCTCCTGAGTAATGGAAGCCTGTCGTGCACGGTTATACATAAGGGAAAGGCTGCTTATCATCTCGGAAGCGTTGTCGGAAGCGTTCTCCATAGCGTTTCGTCTGGAAGCCTGCTCGGAAGCAAAGCTCTCAACGCACGCACCGAATATCATTCCCGTAACATATCTGGGAACGATGTGGTTGAACACCTGACCTGCGGAAGGCTCATAAATAGGCAGCGCCTTTGAGACCTTCTTCTGTCCGTCAAGCTCCACGGGAAGCATTTTCTTTGTTACCGCCTGCTGAGTTATGGAGGAAACATATTCCGTATAGAAAAGCTCTACTCTCTCGTAAATGCCTTTCACATACTTGTCCACGATCTCGCCTGCGATATCGTTTGCCTGATGGATCCTTATATTTTCGGAAAAATCGGGGTAAGAGCCAAGCATATTGAACTCTCTCTTGCCGAAATATTCCACAGCCTTTTTGCCTATGGCGATGATATCCGTTTTATCCTTTCCGCCAAGCTCGTCAATTCTTGCCTGAGCAAGCTTGAAGATGTTGGAGTTAAATCCTCCTGCCAGTCCTCTGTCGCCTGCTATAACTACCAGAAGTGACTTGCCCTCCCCCACCTTGCGGGTAAAGGGAGAAAGGAAGCTGGGATTTTCCGCCTGTATCTCGCACATTGTTTCGTAAAGGGCGTCAAAGTAGGGGCGGGCTTTATCCGCCTTTTCCTTTGCCTTCCTCAGCTTAGAAGACGCAACCAGCTCCATTGCCTTAGTGATCTGCATAGTGGACTCGACGCTTTTTATACGCCGCTTGATGTCCTTCATATTGCCGGAAGCCAATTCAACAGTCCTCCCTTGCCATAATAGTCACAGCGCTCATCAGAGCGCCGCAGTGAATTTCTTTACAAACTCGTCGAGAGCTGCCTTGAGAGCCTCTTCGTTTTCCTTGGTCAGATCCTTTGTTTCCTTGATGGAGGAAATGATATCGGGATAGCTGTTGTCAACGTAATCGAAAAGCTCAGTCTGAAATTCGCCGATCTTATCTACGGGAACATCTTTAAGATAATTGTGAGTTACGGCGTAGATGATAACTACCTGATTTTCAACCGCAACGGGAGAATTTCTGTCCTGCTTGAGGACTTCCACAACACGCTCACCCAGAGCAAGGCGCTCCTTAGTGTCCTTATCAAGGTCAGAACCGAACTGGGAGAATGCCTGAAGCTCTCTGTACTGAGAGTATGTGAGCTTCAGTGAGCCTGATACCTTCTTCATTGCCTTGATCTGCGCAGCGCCGCCGACTCTCGAAACGGAGATACCGGGGTTAACGGCAGGTCTTACACCTGAATTGAACAGGTCAGTCTCAAGGAATATCTGACCGTCGGTAATGGAAATAACGTTTGTGGGAATGTAAGCGGAAACGTCGCCTGCCTGTGTTTCGATGATAGGCAGTGCGGTAATGGAACCGCCGCCGTAGTTCTCGTTCAGGCTGCACGCACGTTCAAGCAGACGGGAGTGGAGATAGAATACATCTCCGGGATAAGCCTCACGTCCGGGCGGTCTTTTAAGCAGCAAGGAAAGTGTACGGTAAGCCACTGCGTGCTTTGACAGGTCGTCATATACGCAGAGCACGTCCTTGCCCTGTTTAAGGAAATACTCACCCATTGCAACGCCCGAGTAGGGAGCAATATACTGCAGGGGGGCAAGCTCGGACGCTGTAGCGGATACTACGATAGTATAGTCCAGAGCGCCGTTCTTTTCCAGAGTTTCAACAACGTTTGCAACGGTAGAACGCTTCTGACCGATAGCAACATAAATACAGATAACATTCTTGTCCTTCTGGTTTATGATTGTATCGAGAGCGATAGCGGTCTTACCGGTCTGTCTGTCGCCGATTATCAGCTCACGCTGACCTCTTCCTATGGGTATCATGGAGTCGATAGCCTTGATGCCTGTCTGTAAAGGACGGCTTACCGACTTTCTGGTGATGATGCCGTAAGCGGGCTGCTCAATGGGCATCTTTTCTTTTGTGAGAATGGGTCCCTTGCCGTCGATAGGCTGTCCCAGAGAGTTTACAACTCTGCCGAGAAGCTCCTCACCAACAGGCACGGAAACTACGCTGCCTGTTCTCTTGACGGTGTCGCCCTCTTTGATCTCAACGTCGGAACCCAGCATAACAGCCGCAACGAAATCCTGCTCCAGGTTCATTGCCATAGCGTAAACGCCGCCGTCAAATTCCAGCAGCTCGCCCGACATACAGTTATCGAGGCCGTGTATCCTTACGATACCGTCGCCTACTGTGATAACAGTACCCGTATCGGACTGCTGTATCTCGGAGCTGAAATTCCTTATCTGACTTTTGATTATTCCGGTAATTTCATCCGGGCGCAAATCCATCTGATTCACCCTTTCGTTTATATGATATTCCGTCAGCTGACGAAATCCTGCCGTTTTTTAATCGGCAGCCATATCTCTGATCTGTTTCTGCATATTTTCAAGCTTTGTTCTGACAGAGCCGTCCAGCATATTATCGCCGCAGACAACTATCATTCCGCCGATAATTGCGGGGTCGGTCTTTTCCACAAGGTCGATAGTCTTATCGTACTTCTTAGAGAGCTTCTCGATGAGCCGCTCCCTTGCGCCGTCCTTCAGCGGAACAGCGGTGGTAACAGTAACTTCCGCAATGCCTGCGTCCTCATAATAGCCCTTTTTCAGCTCAGCAGCTATCTTGCCCAGATAAGCACATCTGTTTTTCTCAGCGAGCACGCAGAGAAAATTCAGAGCAGAGGCGGATATCCTTCCCTCAAAAACAGACTTTATAAGCTTGGTCTTTTCATCGGGGGTCATTGACGGAGATGACAACAGCCTTGCAAAATCACGATTTTCATCGAATATCCCGCTGAGCGCCTGTATCTCCTCATGAAGCTCTTTAAGATTACCGTCCTCACGGCCTATTTCCAGCAAAGCCTGCGCATAAACATTTTCAACCGAACCTGCCATAGCTGCACAACCTTTCCTGAAAATTACTTGTCGCCGTCATCATCAAGCTCGCCGATAAATTCATCTATCAGGCGATCCTGCTCCTCATCGGTGGAAACCTCCCTGCCGATGACCTTGCCTGCGATATCCACAGCCATATCGGAGATCTGATCCTTGATCTTATTGACAGCACGCTTGCGTTCTCTTTCGATATCCGCATTGGCCTTGGTAACGATGCCCGCAGCTTCGTTTCTCGCCTCGGCGATGATCTCGTCGGAGCGGAGCTGAGCTCTCTTGGAAGCAGCCTTTACCATCTCGGCAGACTCTTCCTTTGCGCCCTCCAGCTTCTGAGCATATTCGCTTTCCATGTCCTTTGCTTTTTTAAGAGCCCGGTCAGCCTCGTCATAGGTCTTGGAGACCTGAGCCTTTCTTTCCTCTATGATCTTGTTAACAGGGCCGAAAAGAAACTTTTTGAAAATCAGAAACAGGATAAGAGTATTGCACAGAACGCCGATTATGGTGGAGGGTTCTATGCTGAAAAATTCAAAATTTATATCCATTCAGATATCCTCCCATTCCTGCTGAAGCAAATCAGCCCTCAAGATGCTTAAGGAACGGATTAACGAACAACAGAATAATACCTACCAGCAGGCCGTAAATACCTGTGGACTCTGCAACTGCGCAGCCGATAAACATTGTTGTTGTGGCAGAGGATTTTGCCTCAGGCTGTCTGCCGATGGTCTCGATAGCCTTGCCTACGGCGTAGCCTTCACCGATACCGGGGCCGATACCTGCGATAAGCGCAAGACCTGCGCCTATGCCCTGTCCTGCGAGAACGATAGCCTTTGCAAGAAGCAGGGTCTGTTCATATGTCTGTCCTTCCATTTTTATATACCTCCAAAAAAAGAATTTTGAGACTGAGTTATCACTCGTCCTTGCAGCCTGCGGCGTCGCCTACGTAAGCCATTGTCAGCATTATGAATACATAAGACTGGATAATGCCCGAGAAGAAATCGAAGTAGATCGACAGCGCAGCGGGAACACCGATCTGGAAAATGTGGAAATAGTTGAGTGCAGCCAGATGCAGGCTCAGTGCATTATAAACCACATTGCTCAGAATGGTAAGGAAAGCGTAGATTATCGTTGTGATTATCATACCGCTTGAGATGTTGCCGAACATACGCAGCGCCATAGCCACAGGTGTTGCTACTTCACTGAGTATATTGATCGGCGTGATGACAAAAACAGGCTCGGTAAAGCTCTTGAAATAACCGCCTATTCCGTTGGACTTTATCTTGTAATAGGTGATCATTATAAAGGTCAGTGCCGCCCACGTTCCTGTGCAGTTAATGTCAACCGTCATACTCCTGAAACCGAGAACGCTTATCAGAGAGCCGGTCAGCGCAAATGTAAATATCGTGGCAATGTAGGGCGCAAGCTTTACCATTCTGCTGCCCATATTTTCCTTGACAAGGTTATTGAAAAATGTCACGAACCATTCCGCAAGGACCTGCTTTTTTGATGTGGGCTTTACTTTAAGATCCTTTGTGAGCCATCTTATAAGTATATACAGCAGAATAATGAGCAGCCAGCCTGTAACAACGGTTTCCGAGATAGAAAATATCTCATTTCCGTCGCTGCCCAGCAGCGTTATCATTTTTCTGGGGCCTACCACATCTACCTGAAGCTCGGTGTCATAGAATTTCAAGACGGCCTCAGCCGCCAGAGCGGTTCCCATATATTTTCAAACCTCCCTTCATATTTCATGAGTGTTTCTGCCTGATGATCGCACTTCCTGTATAAAACGTCTTCGGATACAGCAGAGGGATAAACGTGCAGACGGAATTAAACAGGTCAGATCTGAAGCCCAGCACCAGCGCCGCCCCCATAACAGTCAGCCTGATAAGATAGAAGCTGAACATATATCGTTTGGCGCTTTTTGCCGTTCCTCGCTCCACGGCTCTTTCCGAGGACATACCCAGAAGGATAATGTTTGCGGTCATTGCCGCCGTTCCCAGAAGAAGCCCCAGAGGGATCTGTATATTAAGCCCGTAAAAGGGCAGTGCGGCCACGAATATCAGCAGATCCGCCAGCATTGCCTTGGGAAGCAGGAAGCGGAGCTGCTCATTTATCATATTGCTGAAAAGTTTTATCTTCATAGCTTGTACGACGCTCCTTTGCACCGCTTCGTAAAGACACTGCTATACACAATAATATTACAACAATCCTCAGCCAAATTTGCAATTTTTTTGCCGATTAAGTGGAAACTTTTTCTTAACACTTCCTTTATAGCTAAAAAACTTATTAAATCTGACCACGCAGCACCGCCGCAAAAGGCTTGTAATAGTCAAAAACGACGAATTTACGTTGTTGACGAAAATATTGCTTGACATTTGTGCATTTTTATGATATTATAATCAAGCTGTGTACAGCGGGGCGTAACTCAGTTTGGTAGAGTGCTTGCTTTGGGAGCAAGATGCCGCAGGTTCAAGTCCTGTCGCCCCGACCATTGACGCCCGTATGGCGTTTATATAAAATGCCGTGCCGTGTGCACGGGTTTTGTATCCTGATGAGGAAGCTCATCGGATTTAAAATAAGCATTGGCGCTAAGGTCAATGCGGTTTGAGGAAGAGTTCCCGAGCGGCCAAAGGGGGCAGACTGTAAATCTGTTGCTTCGGCTTCGGTGGTTCGAATCCACCCTCTTCCACCAGGTCCCGTACCTTTCGAGGTGCGGGATTTTTTTGTCCTGTAAACAATATTATAACTGAACGGTTGGTCATTTTCAATAGACAAAATCAGAAATATGACTAAATAAGCGTGTAGAATTTAAGCTATTCTGACAAGTAAAATTAAGGCATTTTAACGATAGCCTGTTTTTATGATCATATTTTCTGCCGTATGATGTCTTTATATTCCCACAAAATGTTTATTAGTAAAAAAGCTGTACCTATTTGGGGGGTACAGAAATTTTATATGAGTTTGAACTTTGTTTAGGGGTATGTTTGTCCGTACCTTCGCCTTACGGCGGAAACTGAAACGCAATTTCTGCGAAATTGCTCTCAGTTTCAAGCCGCCTGCACTTTAATAGTTTTTTACTTATATTGATAGAAAATACTCATTTGTAGGACTTTAAACTCATAGTGCAGGCGGCTTTAGGATTTGTTAGTCAGTCGGCTAATGATTTAATCATTTTGACCGCTCGCAAACGGATTTCGCAGGTAAACGTAGTTTACCACTGCGGCAACAGCGACCAGATGGCTCTGCCCTCAGTGGACTTCCTAAACCCTTTACCTTGCTTTTATTTGTACTGACTTTCTCAATAGCACGCTTATACACAAAAAGGCGATGCACTCTTTTGAAGAGAACATCGCCTTGATTATTATAACTGCGATCAATCGTGAACGGAGTAGTTGGGAGCTTCCTTTGTGATGTAGATATCGTGAGGGTGAGACTCCTTGAGACCTGCGCCTGTGATACGTACAAACTTTGCCTTCTCGTGAAGAGTAGGGATATCGGGGCAGCCGCAGTAGCCCATACCTGAACGGATACCGCCGACCAGCTGGAAGATAGTATCGGAAACAAGTCCCTTGTAAGGAACACGTCCTTCAACGCCCTCGGGAACAAGCTTCTTTGCGCCCTCCTGGAAATATCTGTCCTTGGAGCCGCAAGCCATAGCGCCCAGTGAACCCATGCCTCTGTAAACCTTGAAGCTTCTGCCCTGGTAAATTTCGGTAGCGCCGGGAGCCTCGTCGCAGCCTGCAAGGAGAGAACCGAGCATTACGGTGCTTGCGCCTGCTGCAAGAGCCTTTACGATATCGCCGGAATACTTGATACCGCCGTCTGCGATGATGGGGATATCATACTTAGCTGCAACGCACGCTGCATCATATACTGCTGTGATCTGGGGAACGCCGATACCTGCAACAACACGGGTGGTGCAGATAGAACCGGGGCCTATACCTACCTTTACGCAGTCAGCGCCTGCCTTGATAAGGTCCTCGGTAGCCTCAGCTGTAGCAACGTTGCCTGCGATGATAACTGCGTTGGGGAACGCATTCTTTATCTTGTCGATGCAGGTCATGATATTCTTGGAGTGACCGTGTGCGGAGTCGAGAACAAGCACATCGACCTGAGCGTCCAGCAGAGCCTTTGCTCTGTCGAGAACGTCGGCGGTGATACCGATAGCGGCGCCGCAGAGAAGTCTTCCGCTCTTATCTCTTGCGGAATTGGGGTACTGAACAGCCTTCTCGATATCCTTGATGGTGATAAGGCCCTTGAGAGTGCCCTCATCGTCAACGATAGGAAGCTTTTCGATCTTGTGGTTCATAAGGATCTTCTGAGCAGCCTCGAGGTCAGTGCCTACGGGAGCTGTTATCAGATTTTCCTTGGTCATTACTTCGGAAATGGGAGTATCGAAATTCTTGAGGAAACGAAGGTCACGGTTGGTAAGGATACCCACCAGCTTACCCTTGCCGTCAACAATGGGCACACCGGAGATCTTGTACTTGCCCATAAGCTTGTCAGCCTCAGAAACCAGCTTGTCAGCGGTCAGGGAGAAGGGGTTAACGATAACGCCGTTCTCGGAGCGCTTAACCTTATCTACCTCGTCGCTCTGCTTTTCGATAGACATATTCTTGTGGATGATACCAATGCCGCCTTCACGTGCAATGGCGATAGCCATCTTAGCTTCCGTTACAGTATCCATTGCGGAAGTGATGATAGGGGTATTAAGGTAAATATCCCTTGCAAGCCTTGTTCTAAGGTTGATCATATTGGGTGTTACATCGGATTTTGCGGGGATAAGAAGAACATCATCGAAAGTAAGTCCTTCCTTACCGAACTTGCTTGACATATCCGTATCCAGCATTTTAAAATCATCCTCCAGTTCTCAGTTAATACTTTGCTTTCATTAAGGTATTTTATTTATTTTACTACTCTTTGCCCTTCAAGTCAACAGAGAAAGTGTTAAATCGCATAAAAAATTATACTCTGCTTACCAATGTTTTTTTGTGCATAATCACTTTTTGTTCTGCTCGCTGAGAAGATCTCTTATCTCGGTAAGGAGAAGTTCTTCCTTGGTAGGCTCTGGCTCAGCGGGAGCTTCAGGCTCAGGCTCTTCCTCGGGCTTATTGCCTATAGACATTGCCTTGTTTACAGCCTTTACCATTGTGAAGAGGATAACTGCCATGATGAGGAAATTAAGTACAGCTGAAATAAATGCGCCGTAGTCGAAGGAAACGCCGTTGATGGTGAACTGACCGCCCACAAGGATAAGGTTGCCTGCCTCATCGTGCTCACATCCGCCTGTGAGAAGTGCGATAAGGGGATTGATAAAGCTGTTGGTAAGGGCTGTAACGATGTTCTGGAACGCAGCGCCGATAATAACGCCGACTGCCAGGTTCATAACATTTCCCTTGGAGATAAACTCCTTGAATTCGGCTATAAGCCCTTTCTTTTCATTGTCTGCCATAATATTGACCTCCTGCATCCTATAAAATATAAATACATTATACCGTAAATTTATGTCATTTTAATTTATATTATGTTAGAAAATGTAAAGTCGGCGGTGTGATGCTGACAACACGACCCATACAACTGCAAAAGCCGCCCCCTTTTCGGAGACGGCTTTCGCAGTATATTAAGGATGGGGATAATTGATATCGTTTAGCTTCGCTAAACGATATCATATGAAAATGAAGAAGGCTTAATTTAGTTTGCCTCGGTACTGTCGGTAACGGGAGCCTCGGTCTGAGCGTTCTCAGCTTCGTCCTCGCCTGTGAGGGTGAGTGTAACATCAATGTTGCCGTCAGCTCTTGCAAGGGTGAGGACCATAGTGTCGCCGATCTTCTTGCCGCTCTTTGCGGAGGTAAGTTCGTCCATGGAGGTGATATCCTTGCCTTCAGCCGCAACGATAACATCGCCTGCGCTGATGCCCGCAGCATCGGCTGCGCCGCCCTCAACAACAGAAACTACCATAACGCCCTTGTCAACGGGGAGGTTATAATATCTCATCATAGCGCTGTTGATATCGGTGCCTGTAATGCCGATCTGAGGAGTGGTATTGGTAACATAGCCCTTGTTCATAAGGTCGCTGATAAGGGGCATTGCATCGGAAATGGGGATAGCAAAGCCAAGACCTTCAACGGAGCTATCAACAAGTTTTGAAGAAGTAATGCCAACGACCTGCCCTCTGTCATTTACCAGAGGGCCGCCGGAGTTGCCGGGGTTGATGGCAGCATCTGTCTGAATAAGAGTCATGGCAGCGGAACCGCCGTTTGCAAGCTCTACGTTGAGAGTTCTGTTAAGTCCGGAGATAATGCCCTCTGAGGTGGAAAGGCCCAGTCCGAGAGGATAGCCTATAGCCACTGCCTTGTCGCCCATGGTAAGCTCATCGGAGCTGCCGAACTCTGCGGCGGTAAGGTTAAGACCTGTTGCATCTATTTTCAGAACGGCAAGGTCGCTGTTTTCATCTGCGCCGATTATCTCAGCCTCATACTCGGTGTTCTCATCGTTTGAAAGAACGATAGTCACCTTGTCGGCATTCTTGGTGGAAGTCTGGTATGAACCGCCTCTGCCGTTGCCGAAGAAGTATTCAAAAATGTCGTTGTAGTCGTTGTATCTGTTGTTGCCAAAGTTGTTGGAGTTGTTATTTACATATTCCTGAACCTCGGTCTGGATAACGTGTGCGTTGGTGATGATGTATCCGTCGGAGCTGAGGATAATACCCGTACCTGTTGCGGAGCTTCCGCCCGACTGTGTGGAGAATGTGGAATGTACGCCCACAACAGAAGGAGTTACCTTTTCAACTATCTGCTTTGTGGTAAGTGAGCCGTCGGAAGAAGTTGTGCCAAGCAGGCTGCTTACCATGCTGCTTGTGTCGTCCTTGACAGAAACATCTGTTTTATATTCGGAAGCCGTTGTGGAAGTTGTCTCTGCGGGAGCTGTCTCGGAGGATACGGAAGTATCAGCCGCAATGCTCTTGTCCGAAACCGCATTCTGGAGATATGCACCGCCGAAGCCCGAAGCGCCGCCTACGATAGCAACTGCAAGTATCATGGCGATAGTTTTTCCTGCGCCCTTGCCGCTGTTCTTCTTGCCGCCGTTATCCTCGGGGACATCAATATAATTGTAATTGTTTTCGTACATATAAATCATCCTTCCAGATCATTTTATTCTTTTGTTCTTTATTCTATGGGCCTCATCGGCTCATCTTTGTTTCTATGCTTATATAATAATGGCTCAATGTGTAAAATATGTGATATGTCATTGAAAATACTTAAAAAGCGTTATGAAAAACAGGTCATTAAAGGGAGCTTGCCCGCATATCTTATATCAGCTACACCTTAATTCTGTAAATACACAAGGAAATGGAGCGCTGAGATATGAGCAATGATCTGTCAACAGGAAGAGCAAAACGGAAAAGGAGCGCCAAGTGGATATTTCTGTCGGCGGCGCTGATAATTCTGGGCGGACTTGCACTGTTCGTGTTCGCCGCAGGAGACAAAGCGGAAGCGGATAAGCTGTTCACCTTTGAATGCAATTCGGAGCGTGTGGAGTTTCTCAACAAGCAGGGGCTTATAGTCGAGCCTGACCCCCAGCGTGAGAAAATAACCATACCCGCAGAATTCAACGCCGCTTTCACGGAATATAACGAACTGCAAAAGCAGCAGGGCTTTGATCTGGAGCCGTATGCGGGAAAGGAAGTGACCAAATACACCTACACAGTCCTGAACTACCCCGACTATCCCGAAAATGTTGTTGTGGACCTGCTTTTTGACGACCACCGAATGATCGGCGCAGACATCACCTACAACGATGCGGAAAACGGCTTTACCCGTGCGCTTATAAATGATACCATGCAGTCGGGTCTGACTGTCACGCTGACGCAATAAATAAATGGCTGCCGTGTTAGATCGGCAGCCATTTATTTATATACCAATTATAGCCGAAGCCACGTCCTCGGCAGATATTCTGTATTCCCCGTCAGAAATGATACGGGAAAGCTTTTTAAGGCGTTCATCGGAAGCAAATTCCCTTTCGCCGCCGAAAACATCTTCTGCCGTAAATTTTTTATCCGAGCCGAAAAGGAAATTACAAGCGCTCTGGTTTTTCATATCCATTTCACAGCCTCTTTCATCAGTTTAATAACATCATTATCACTTATTATATCGGCAGAAAGTGTGAAAAGCTTAGTTTTTCAGAGCAAATAATTATAATTTTTCCGTATCAGATAAATATAAACAAATGTATGGTGGTAAATATGTGAATATATAACAAAAAGGCTATGGCAGTATCATGCGTTTTGACCGTACCTGCGCCTTTCGGGAAAAAGGCTTGACCCAAACCCTTTGCCTTGTGCTTATTTGTGCTGACTTTTTCATTTGCCTGCTTTATTGCAAAATGGCTGCTGCATCTTGTGCAACAGCCATTTTCTTATCTATTATTCTTCCGCACCTGTGTCATCAGTGCTGACAACGTCATCGCCCATATCCATGGAGAACCATCTGGGCAATGCCTGAACAAAGCTGTCGTCAAGGACATGCATCTTGCTGTCATCATACACGCCAGAGGGTATGACCACCTGTGCAGGGGTGCTTGTTGCGTCCAGCACATATTCAATGGCGGGCTTTGCCTCGTCATAATCGTACTTGGTAATATCGGTCTCAAGGTCGCTGTTTATTACGGAGGTAAAAACGGAGTCAAGTCCGTCTCTCAGCATACCCGATGCACCCGAGTTGATAAGATCCACGGTAATGGTTCCGACTACCTTGGCACGGTATTCCTCTCCGCCCTTGAAGTTGGGGAAGGTGAGCACCTTTCTCAGTGTACCCGAGTCAAGGGTCTGTCTGCCGCTTTTGATAATGGTGCTTTCCCCTGTTGTTTCGTTTTCATAAACCAGATTGTATGGCACTTCATAATCCACGTTGCCCATGAAGTTTGAGAAAAGCGTGAAGCTGTCCTTGGAAAACTTCATATATCTGTCGATCTCTATGCCCGTTGCGGCTGTTATCGCCTTTTTGGCATCGGAAGCTCCGCCTAAGCGGTAAAACTCATATATAGTGTTCACCTTGCCGTCAGCCTCCGCCTTAATATCCGACTGAAGAGGGACAATGACCAGCTTGTTTTCCGCAGGCACGAACCTTGCAAGCACAAAGCACACCGCCGAGCTGCGCTTTTCAGCGTCATATATGGCAAGTACCGTCTTGCTGTCCGCATAGCTGGGAGCATATTCCTCCGAAGCCGTGGTAACGGTCTGGCTGCCGTCGGGCTTTATGCCGCTCAGGTCGTCCTTAACGCCCGAATCGGTAAGGTATGGCCTCAGCAGAAAAAATCCCGTTCCGCCTATTACAAGCAGCGCCACAAAGATAGTTATAAAATAAGTAGCCGCAATTTTTGCAGTTCTTTTCGACATATAATACACCCTTTCGGAAAATATCATTAAACATCAGCATAAGTATATCATATCCCCACGGCATTTGCAATAAAATATTCATTTTGATTACTAATTGTAATATTTATGTAATTATATACAGTCCGACCATTGGCAATTTATTTTGTTGTAAAAACAACAGACATTTGTGCGGGAGTGATGTATAATATCATCATAGCAATAAGCCCGATAATAATCGAAAGGAACAATATTATGATAAGAAAAATAATAAGAATAGACGAAGAAAAGTGCAATGGCTGCGGCGCCTGCGCAAATGCCTGTCACGAGGGCGCAATAGGAATGGTGAACGGCAAAGCAAAGCTGCTGAGAGACGATTTCTGCGACGGTCTGGGCAACTGCCTCCCCGCCTGCCCCACAAACGCCATATCCTTTGAAATGAGGGAAGCCGCTGAGTATAACGAAGCCGCCGTAATGGCAGCAAAAGCACCCAAACCTCTCCCCTGCGGCTGCCCCGGCACGGCTGCAAAGTCATTTGCGCATAAAAAGCCTGATCTTGGCACAGCCGAGAATTTCGGCGAAATAGAGAGCAGACTTAACCAGTGGCCCGTACAGATAAAGCTTGCCCCCGTCAATGCGCCCTATTTTGCAGGTTCAAGCCTGCTTGTGGCAGCTGACTGCTCCGCCTACGCATACGGCGATTTTCACCGTCATTTTATGAACGGAAAAATCACGCTTATAGGCTGCCCCAAGCTTGACGGCTGCGATTACACTGAAAAGCTCACCGCAGTGGCAGTAAGCGGCGGAGTGTCGGACATTACCGTGGTAAGAATGGAAGTCCCCTGCTGCGGAGGTATAGAGCTTGCGGCGAAAAAGGCTGCACAAGCGGCCGGAGTACCGTTCAGATGTGTTACCATATCCACTGACGGCAGGATACTGTAACTTATATTGGGATATCAATACTCTCACGTATCGGTCCGTAAATTCTTATACTTATTTGAGGCAGCTGATAATATCGGCTGCCTCATTTTGCGTAAAAGAGGATTGATTGCTCTCAAAAAAGTCAGCACAAATGAGAGCAAGGTAAAGGGTTTAGGAAGTCCACTGAGGGCAGAGCCATCTGGTCGCTGTTGCCGCAGTGGTAAACTACGTTTACCTGCGAAATTCCTTTGCTGACGGTTAAAGCAATTAAAACGTTAGCCGACTGATTAAAGTATGGCGGACAATATACCCAATCCCCACCGCAGAGCCAAGCAAAACTAACAGCAGATACTTGATATCGAAACGCCAGACCACAAATGAGAGGGGCGGCGGTGAAAGGTCCGAAACAATATTCAATACAGGAGATAAACAAAAAGTTAAAGACAAACTGTAAAAGCGGGCTTAGTGGGGGTGAGAGGGTAGGGAAAAGATGAGTGCTTGCCTTTTCAAGGCATGGAGAAACCGTAGGAGAGAGGGGGGAATGCCCGCTTTTGTTGGGTTTTGGTTTCCTCCCTCTCTCCTTAGGTGTCTCCTTTGCATGGTACGGACATATTAAATTGAAATGTAGAATAGTCCGTACCTGCGCCTTACGGCGGAAACTGAATTGCAATTTCTGCGAAATTGCTCTCAGTTTCAAGCCGCCTGCATGGAATAGTTTCGGGTTTATTTGAGAAATTATATTTGTTTGAGCGTTTTTGAACTCACGGTGCAGGCGGCTTTAGGATTTGTTAGTCAGTCGGCTAACGATTTTATCATTTATGCCGCAAGCAAAAAGATTTCGCTGTCTGCGGACAGCGACCAGATGGCTCTGCCCTCTGGACACCCGCAAGCCTTTCGGGAAAAAGGCTTGACCCAAACCCTTTGCTTTGTACTCATTTGTGCTGATTTTTTTATGATCTTTTTTCTCTCTAATACAGTTGCCCTTGCCTTTTTGTATATCTATACAATTTTATACAGTTAGTATATTGTGATAAACAAATGAAAATTCCGCTCCCTTATTCTTCCTTTAAGCTTAAATTAAGCTTTGGCAATTATCATTGATTACAGAAATCGAAAGGAGCACGGAACATGAACAAAAAGATATTCGCAGCAGCGGCTGCTGTGGCTGTTACCGCAGGAGGTGCGGCTGCTATAATCGCCAACGCCTCCTCAGCCAAGGCGGAAGAAGACGTAAGCTACAGAGAATACAGCGTTTCCAAGGGAAACATCACCGTTGGAACAGAGGAAAGCGGCACCCTCTCCCTTGACAGGGAATATGTCTCATTCCCCTGCACCGCCGAGGTCACAGAGGTATATGTAAAGACAGGCACAAGCGTGAAGGAGGGCGACGCTCTTCTTAAAGTTGACCCCGATCATGTGGCGGAAGCCAAGAAGCAGTATGAGCTGAAGCTTAGATCTGCTCAGAACGCTCTTTATGAGGCAAAGGACAACCTCACCTCAGGCTCCCTTAAAGCTGAGCAGGAGCTTGAAAGCGCCAAGCTCAAAGGCACATCGGCGCAAAGCGAATATGAGCTTTACCTCAGCAAGCAGGAAAACGAAAAGGAGACCTCTGCCAAAAATCTTGCCGACTTGAAAAAGCAGCTTGAAGAATATGAGAATATGACCCTCACCTATGACGATGACTACGCCAAGCTCACCGCATACGAGAATAAGCTCAGCGCGCTTGAAGCGGATCACAAGGCAATGGAAAAGCAGTACAGGGAATATCAGAAAACCGACACTGCCAACAACGAAGCCCTTGAAGCCATAAAGGACGAGTACAGCGCATACACCGAAAAGATTTCCGACACCGGCGAAAAGATAAACTCCCTGAAACAGGCTTACGAGGAAGCAAAGGCAGCTTATGAACAGGCTCAGAGCGAATATGAAGATGCCAAGGAAGCCTACAATGATTCCGTTTATATATCGACTTCTTCCTCCGACAACTCTTCGACCACTCAAAACTCCCAGAACTCAAACACCTCCGCCGAAAGCAAGTATGAAGCCGCTTCCGCAGCACTCACCAAGGCATATAACACCTACAGCGCCGCCAAGACCGCATACTCGGGCTATTATGTCACTTTAGGCGAGCAGATAAGTGACAAGACAGAGGACTACGAGGACAAAATCTCCGCTGCTGAGGAAGTCTGCAAGGCTCACCGGAAGATAACCGACGCATACAAAAGCGAAATGGACGACTTTAACTCCGACATATCCGATTACCGTGAGGAATATGAGGACTACAAGTCCGACTTTACCGACATTTACGGCAATAACGATGCGGATTCCATCAGCGACAGCATTGAAAAGCTTAAATCGGACATTTCTTCCGCACAGCTGAACATCGAAAGCAGTGCGGTAAGCGAAAGCTCCGACAGCCTTAACGCCAAGCAGGAAGCCCAGTCCGCACAGTCCGCCGCAGAGCTGGCAGAGCTTACCTATGAACGCACCATAAGCAGCCTTGAAAGCGATGTGGAGACCAAGCAGGACGAATATGACTCTCTTGTTGAGGAATACGCCGAGTTCTGCGAAAATGCAGGCGATGACGGCGTGATATACGCCCCCATTGACGGAATAGTTTCCTCTGTTTCCGTTTCCGAGGGGGACAGCATTATGCAGAATGCCACTATCGTTACCCTTATGGACACAAGCTCCGTTTACCTCAGCACATCCGTATCCGAGGAGGATATAACCGCTCTTACGGTAGGTCAGGAATGCACCGTCTCCCTTACCGCCTATGACAATAAGAATTTCAGCGGCGAGATAGACACCATTTCCGCAGAGCCTGCCCGTTCCTCAGGCTCAGTAAGCTACACAGTCACCGTAAAGCTTGACACCCGGAACAGCCTTAACGTGCTGGAGGGCATGAGCGGCGATGTTACGTTCTTACAGCATCAGGTAACAGATGTTCTCACCGTCAATGTAAATGCCATTACCTTCCGTGACGGTCATTCCTACGTAAAGGTATATGACGACAGCGGAAATATCGTTGAAAAGGAAGTTCAGACAGGCTTTACCGACGGCAGAAGCGTTGAGATAACAGGCGTATCCGCAGGCGATAAGCTGCTGGCGGAGATCACTCTCAGCGGCGGAAAGGAATGATCTGAATGAGGATTTCCGAGCTGATAAAAACAGTTTTTATAAATATATTTTCAAACAAATCAAAATGCGCCCTTACCTCTCTCGGAATAGCCGCAGGCTCGGCGACCATCGTGCTGGTGATCGCCATTGGACAGGGCGGCAAGGCTGTTGTTGCCGACCAGTTCAAGAACCTGAACGCAGGCGCAATAGAAGTCACTGCAGGTCAGACCGCCGATACCATGATGGAAGGCATGATGGAAAACTTCGGCGGCTCGGGCGGCCCTCCTTCAAGCGGAGGAATGCCTGATTTCGGCGGTATGCCCGACTTTGGCGGTTCCGGCAGCTTCCCGTCAGGCGGCGGTATGCCGAGCTTCGGAGGCGGCGGAGATCCCTCGGGTGGGGGTTCCTCAGGCGGATTTTCAGGTGCAGCCCGAACAGGAGCCGTGACCCTCACAGAAGAGGACGTTGAGGACATTGCCGCTGTAGTTCCGAACATTGAGTCCATATCTATTATCACCAGCGGAGACGCAGCAGTTGACGGCGGAGACCTCGATGAAGAAACAAATTTCACCACCGCAGGCGTTATGCCCGAATATGCGCAGATAAGCAACCTTTCCGTGCAGTACGGCGAGTTTTTCACCGAGGACGATGAAGAGGACAAAGCAAAGGTCTGCGTACTGGGCTACAAAACAGCGCAGAACATTTTCGGTGCTGCCTATCTGGCACAGGGCGAAAGCATTTCGATAGAGGGCAAGAATTACGAGGTCGTGGGCGTTCTCTCATCAATGGGAACAGTCTCCTCGGGAATTTCTCCCGATGAAGCAATATACGTACCCTACTCCACAGCCGCAAAGTACATTTTCGGCTCGGACAGCGACCCCAAGATAACCGCCGTAGCTTCCGATGTATCGGAGGTCGAAAACGTAATGGCGGATATCGAGGCGGTGCTTACCCAGAACTATCCCTCAGCCACCTTTACCATAACCGATGCAGGCAGCCAGATGGAAGCGGCAACAAAATCCGCCGACACTCTCCAGACGCTTCTTATCGCCGTGGCTTCCATAGTATTTTTCGTTGGCGGCGTTGGCATTATGAACGTGCTTTTCGTAACGGTCAAGGAACGCACAGGCGAGATAGGTCTGCTGAAAGCCCTTGGCAGCCAGAAATCGGTGATACTTTCCGAATTTCTCCTTGAAGCGGGAATGATAGCCATATTCGGCGGTATCACAGGCGTGGCGGCAGGATATGCGCTTATCCCTGCGGCAGAGCTGCTGGGCACAAGAGCAGAGCCGTCGGTGCCGGCAGGCGTATTGTCGCTGGTATTTGCGGCGGCAACGGGAACTATTTTCGGCTTCTACCCCGCATACAAGGCTTCACGCCTTACACCTATCGAAGCCCTCAGCGGAGAATAAATATGAACATAAGAAAGGCAGATAATATGAATAAGAAAAGCTTTTTCCTTTTGCTTGCCCTGCTGACCCTTAACCTCACTGCCTGCTCGGACAGCGCAGAGGAAACTCAGCAGATAACCACCGCCGCTCCCAACAATTACACCGCAGTTTCAACAGATACAACGGTTTCGGGCGAAGTCACAGCCATTGCAGGCAACTATGTTACACTGGCGCTGGGAACGGTGGAAGAAAACAAAGATGACAGTGATAACAGCAATTCCGATGATAAGTCGGACGGTAATTACGATATGCCGTCGGATCTCCACGACGCTCCCAACAATGACGGCAACGGCACTCCGCCCGAAATGCCTGACGGAAATATGCCGTCAGGAGATATGCCTGAAATGCCCTCGGGTGATATGAACGCTCCCGACGGCGCAGGCTTCGGAAGAGGCGGCAGGAAGAACGCTTCTATCACTAAAAGTGGCGAGGAAAGCAGCTACATGATCCCCGTGGGAATGACAATAGCCGGACTTTCGGGACGTTCCTCCGACTATAGCGGCATAACCGTCGGAACGCTCCTCACCCTTACAGTCAGCGAGGACGGCACAGTCCGTGCGGCAAGCGCAGAATAGGAGACAATATGGACGTTATCAGCATGAAGGATATCAGAAAAAACTATGCCATGGGCGACAGCGTTCTGAACGTGCTAAAGGGCATCGACCTGACAGTAAAGGAGGGGGAATTTCTCGCCATACTCGGACCCTCAGGCTCGGGAAAATCCACCCTTATGAACATGATCGGCTGCATGGACAGCTTTGACAGCGGCGAATATTATCTCTCAGGCAACGCCGTGCATAAAATGAACGACAAAAGCCTTACAGACCTGCGAAACCGTTATGTGGGCTTTATTTTCCAGAAATATCACCTGATACAGAAATACACCGTGCTGCGCAATGTGATGATGCCACTGCTGCTCCGTGGGCTTACCTCGTCGGAGGCGGAGGCTGCCGCACGGGAGCGCCTTATTCAGCTGGGAATGGGCGAAAGAATGGATCACAAGCCCCATGAGCTTTCGGGCGGTCAGCAGCAAAGAGCAGCCATTGCAAGGGCACTGGTGGGCAACCCAAAGCTGCTCCTCGCCGATGAGCCCACAGGCGCTCTTGACAGCGCCACAGGCAAAGAAGTTCTGAAGCTTTTCGGCGAGCTTAACCAAAAGGGTCATACCATAGTCATGATAACCCACGACCTGAACGTTGCCAAAAGTGCAGGCAGGATAGTCCGCATAGTTGACGGCGAGCTGTTTGAAAATGAGCAGGGATAATAAAAGGAGCTGTTGCAAAAAAATGCAGCAGCTCTTTTATTATTCTATCCCATGTATCACACAATCCGCCCGAGAAAGCTCATTTTCAAGCTCATCATCGGCAGGAACAGCGCATATATTTATAGTTCCGCCGCCGTAATAGGAGTAAAGCCCCACATCTCCGCTGCGGTAAAAGTCCGAGGGCGGGAATTTGTAATCGTCACCGTAAAAATTTGTTCCGGCAAGTGCATACAGCTCCCTGTAAAACGCCTCTGTATCTGCCATATCGGGCAGAACGGTCTCTATCATGTTCATGCTTATGATGCCGAACTTCTTGTTGAGCCAGTCCTGATATCCGTGGTCATCAAAGGTCGCCATTATCTCATATACACCGCCGTTGTCATCGGTAAACAAAGTGATGTTCGGCATGGATAATATCTCCCTGTCCTCGGTGAAGCAGTACGCCATGCCGTCGTTATCCACTAAAGGGGAACACGCCTCATAGCAATTCCACTGAGAAACGGGAGTGAGATAATCCTCCCCGTATTCATCACTGTAAACCGCATTGAAGCTGTTCACAAACTCATCTGCAGTGAAGCCGAACATCAGCACGCCGTCATTGCGAATGGCAGAAATCTCCGCCGTTTCAGCACTCTCGGTCTCCTGAGCTTGCTCAGAAATATTTTGAGTAATCTCGGAAATGTTCTGAACAGTCTCAGAAACATTGCCGTCCCGCACCTCTCCGCAGCCGCAGAGAAGCAGCAATATGAGCGGGAAAATTCTTTTCGGCTTAGTGATGCTCGAAAATAACATTTCCGTCCTTTCTGGGCTTTGCCTCGGGAACAGGCTTGTCGGAGTAGCCGAGAATGCAGTTTCCTATGCCCACATAGTTCTCATCAAGTCCCCATTTTTTCATAATGTCCTTTCCGACGGGAGTAGAGAACACCTCACGGGCACGGTGTATCCAGCAGGAATCAACGCCCAGCGCATGAGCCGCATTCATAAGGTTGCCCATAACAAGGCTGCCGTCCTCAACGTAGGTGGGAACACGGCTGTCGGCAAATACAACCACAACAACGGGAGCGCCGTAGAACGGGTCACTGTCTGTTCCCATGACCTTGGCGTTAAGGAAAGAGATGTCGGATATCCTGTCTCTGTCCCTGAGCACCACCATAACGGCGGACTGCTTGTTCATTCCGCTGGGGGCATATGAGCCTGCATCAAGTATCTGGTCAAGCACATCATCGGGAATGCTCTTGTTGCTGTAAGAGCGCACGCTTCTTCTTGTAATAAGGTTCTGAATGGTTTCGTTCATGATCTTCTACCTTCCTTTTATCAATACACTATAACATCATCGGTGCGCTCTTCAAGGGAAACGTCCGATATTTTCATATCCACGCCGTATTTTGCGGCAGTCCTGTGAGCCTTGGCGATTATCCTCACCTTGTTTTTGTCAAAGGTTTTCAGGATAAGCTCGTCCTGCTTTTCCCGGGGGATAAATTTCAGAAAATTCTCCAATACTCCCGGAGATTCGGCAGCACTCAGCACCATTTCGGGCAGCGGGATATCTTCCTTTTTCACAAAGGGCAGGATAGCTCTTATGGCCTGAGCGTAATTCAATTCGTCAATATCTATTGTAAGTCTGAATTTCATATATTATCGTCCTTTCGCATTATGTGATTATATTATACAGCAATGGTATAAAAAATTCTACAGATATAAATTAAATATAATCTGCATACAAGAAAAAGCACGTACCTAAGGGTGCCCCTTTAAGTACGTGCTTTCATTGTTTAAGAATTCAGCTTAGTCCGAACGATCAAACATCGTCCTCGTAAACCTCAACATCGCAGTCGCCTGTGTAAACGACATACTTGCCGCCCTCGGTGATCTCGAAGGAGAATGTTCTGTCATCACCAACGGAACCGTCGGAAATGAATCTGAACTGACCCTCGGAGGTTCTGTCAAGAGCTGTGCCGTCTGCACCCTTGGAAGCGCCGGTCATTGTCATGGTGATCTGTACCTTTGCAATGCCCTTGAATGCGCTGAGGTTAAGCTGTCTTACCTCGATAGCGCCGTCAAACATTGCCAGCTCATCAGCGGTAAGGAACTTGCCCTTGTTGGAAAGGTCGATATCTGTTACTTCGTCAGCGTCGATATCGTCGCTGTTGATGGTTACGGAATATCCGCTGTAAACGAATGTTGCGTTTACATTGTCCTTCTGAGCAAGAAGCTCAAGAACTCTTCTGGGGATAATGTCATCGGATTCCATGATGATAACTACCTCAGAACCGGAAGCTGCCTGACGGATAGCATAGCCTGCTCTTGCTGAGCTGTACGCATTGCCGCCTGCATAACGGCTTGCTGCACAATCTGTGCTGCCGTTGGAAGGATACTTTGCTGTAGGATCGGTGCCGTCTCCGTTGTAGCCTGTGGGAACAGGGTCGGGAGTAGGCTCGGGATCAGGATTGGGCTTAGGATCGGGATCGGGGTTAGGATTAGGATCGGGCTTGGAGCTGTCAGAACCGATATTAACTGTATATGTAACAGTTACGGAGCTTGCAGCCTCGCCGGAAGCGCCCAGTGTGTAATTGGGATAGTAAACGTCGCCCTCGTTCATTACGTTGCTGAGACCGATGGTAACAGGAACGGAAACAGTAGAGTCAGCATCGTAGGAATCGGGAAGAACGATAGAGGTCATAACGTCCTCAATAGCCTTTGCAGGGAGAGGAGCGTGGTCACCCTCGGAAGCGATAAGCTCCATTGTGATTGTCTGAGAACCGATAGCAGCTGTGATCGCTGAAGAAACAGCGGAAGCGTCGGAGTTGTAATCAACATCAATGGTCATGGGACCGCTTACGGTGTAATCATCATAGAAGGTAGGCTTCCAAGCCTCAAAGTTGATAACGCAGGTAGCTGTGGTAACCGCATCGGCAGAAAGCTCATACTTTGCTTTTCCAACAGTGGTAAGAGCAAATGCTGCAACACCTGCTGCTCCGTCAGATGAAACTGTAAGAGTGTAGTCATCGGAAGTAAGCATATCAATGCCGCTTACCTTGACAGCACCCTTGATAAGCTTTACCTGAGCATCTGTATCGGTAGTGTAAACTGTGATGGAATCGGGAAGTGTTACTACGGGGGTAATGGTCTTTATCTTGCTGCAGTTTGAGTAAACGGAAGCAGAAGATACGGTAAGATCATTGGCGCCTGCGGAAACAAGGAGCTTGGCAACATCAGAGAAATCTGTGCTGCCGCCTGCTGCTGTCCATGCTGCAGCCATATCAGCCATCATGTAGTAAGCAACGCCGTCGGCAACGCCGTCAGGCTTTACCTTTATCCAGTTAAGGGGAGAAGTATCACCCTTGCTGTCGCTGAGAACAAGGTCAGGGCGATCTGAGCTTGTATATTTGACAGCAATTACAGAATTGCCTGCCAGTACCTCGGGGGTAACGGTCTTGTCAGTGCCTACTTCGGTGAAAGCAGCCTGACCCCAAGCGCCGCAGCTTCCGCTGGACTGGTCGAAATCATACTTATAAGCGGGAAGTGTGGGAGCAGAGAAGCTTGATATCTCAACAAGCTCAACAGATTTCAGTGTTGCAGTAACGGCAATATAGTTCTGAACATTTCCGGCTATATGGTCATCGACCTTAAAATCCGAAGCAGGAAGGTAGCAGTAATATTCTTTATCCTTTGAACTGGTAGCAGGAACCAGATTTTTACTGCTCTTGATGGTTCCGTCGTAGAACTGACCTGCATTATACCAGCCGCTGTAGGAGCCCCAGCCCCAGCCTGCGACCTCGCTCATTTTGTTTTTGCCGTCACCGATCTCAGGTGCAGTGTCAAAATCCATGGTTACCTTTACATAATTTGCGGAAGTAAAGCTTGACTCGTCGATTCCGTAAAGGCTTACCCAGCAAGAATCATACTGAGACATAACGGAGTTGCCGTCAATGCTGAAGGTTTTGATAACACTTTCAGTGCCATTAGGTCTATCGACCGGAGCAGCTTCAGCAGTCATAGGTGCAAATGCCATAACGCTTACGGTCATCGCAAGAGCTGTTGCAGAAGCTATACATCTTTTAAGCTTCATATTTGTCTCCTCCTTGAAAAAATTTGATTAAATCCTTTGTTTATGAAAGAAACATCATATGCCGATATCTCCCCCATAAATATTCACAAGCTAATTTTAACACATTTTTGCCAAATCTTCAACTGTCATTTTTACAGATTAGCCAAGTGTGTTTTTTGTATGTTTGCACAAAAATTTTTCAGCTGTATTCAACTTAACTTTCCATTATTCCTAAAATTGTGAGTGAAGTGTTGGTGCTGCCCTCGGCAAGCTTTATCTCAACCGTGTGCTTTTCGCTGTCCTTGGAGATAAGTATCTGCTGAGTTTCGCCATAGTTGCCCCAGCCGCCCTTGAAATCAGCGTCAAGAGTGCCCTTTCTTTCGCCGTCAACGTAAACATCATACTTGCCGCCCTTGCCGTCAACCTTTTTCAGGTAGAAGAAGCCAAGGCACTTGCACTCTGTCTCGAATTTAAGATATCCCTCGCCCTCGGTAACGAAGTTGTCGGGGAAAAGCTCGGGATAAACGGAGTTTCCGCCCTGCTCAAAGCCACTTATCTCCTGGGGAGTGATATCCGATGCGCCGAGCATCTTTGCTTCCTTGTAATAATCGGCAGTGTAAGCGGGAGTATCAAAAGCAACGCTGCTGTCGTCAATATTGTCAAGGTCGTCATAAACACTGTCAAGATATCTGCTTACCAGCTGACCGATAAGCTTGTGGCCCTCGTCATTGGGGTGGATATTGTCGGGGGAAATGTCCTTCCAGTCAAGAGTGCCCGCAGAGACCTCGGGATAAACCACAGCCCTGTAGCTGAGCATGGGCAGGTCATATGCAGCGCCTATCTCCTTGTGGGTCTCCCACAGGCTGGTGCCATCCTCCTGAGTGGTGAACAGCAGCATTACCGCAGGCTGGCTGTCGCAGTTAAGTATCTTTCTTACAAGGCTGTCGTAGGAATACTTGTTCATAAGCTTGTCGGTGTCGTTTACGGAAAATTCCACGATGACTGCATCGGGCTTGCTGTCAAGAAGCTGAGTGTCAACTCTGTGCACGCCCAGATAGGAATTTGTGCCGCCGATGCCCGCATTCACAAAATTAACATTGCTCTGAGGGAATTTTTCCACCCAGTACTTGTGAAAAAGCTCGGCATAGCAGTTGTTGTGGTCAGTGGCACTGCTTCCCTGAGTAATGGAGCCGCCGATAACGCCCACAGTGATGTCCTCGCCGTTTGCAGCCTTTTTCATAGCCTTTGCAAGGCGAGCCTTGTTGCCCTCGCTGACAACAGCTCTCTCGTACATAGCGTCCGTAAGCCCCTTGGAGAGGTCAACAGGCTCAGTGGGAACAGCCTCGGTCGTCATGGTAACAGGAGCTGGAGCGCTCTGGGCAGCAGTTGTCTCGGCAGGAGCGTCCTCTGCACTGTCAGTCTGTCCGCAGGCAGCAGCAGATAGGCATATCGTCAGAGCGCACAAAGCGGCAATGATCTTTTTATTCATATCAAAACGTCCTTTCAAATCACATTTGCACACATTATAACACACAAGCGCAGTTTTTACAATAGATAATATGAATCATCTGCCTGATGCGCCCAAATATCGCCAAAAATCCCGCTCCCCTATTGACATTTTTTCGAACTGATGGTATAATTCAGTTAGCATATGCTAATATAAACAAAGGGGATTTGAAATGAAAGACTATGACCCTGAGAAAATGATCTCAGACAGCAGATTTTCCGTGCTTTTTGCAGATTCTGACAAAGCCATGCAGGAAAAGGTACTGAGCCGCATAGGCAGGCTTGTCAGAGACAACAGGCCATATGCCGATGATAAGAACTACGGCTTTTTGTGCAACCTTTTCACCTCGCTGGCGTTTGTGTTCTCGTATGAAGAGCGGGGCAGAACAAGAGAGGAAAGCATAGCAATAGTGCGGAACGCCATGTACGACTTTGTAAAGCCACAGATAAATACGATGAAAAAGCTGTCACGTCTGCCTGTGTTCGTGCCGTTTCTGAAAGTGTATATGCCAATAAAGATCCGCAGAACAGCAGGCTACGGCTGGAACATCGAGCTGCCGCAGGCACCGAAGAACACATTTTCCATGATAACCCACGACTGTATTTTTGACCAGCTGTTCAGGAAATACGGCATACCCGAGCTTACGGCTGTGTTCTGCCATGTAGATGATATCATTTACGACTCGCTTCCCGGAGCAGATTTTGTTTATACCCAGCAGATAGGAAACGGCGGAAGCTGCTGTGATTACAGTTTTGTGAGGAAATAAGATATATTAACGATATTAACAGGGACTTGCAGACAAAATGCAAGTCCCTGTTGCTTTTGTTTGTGCTGATTTTTCCAACAGTCCACTTATCACGCAAAAGCGGCAGGCTCTCGCCTGCCGCACATAAGGATACGCATTGCTGCGTTATAATCATCTGCCCCTGTGCTTTTCATCTCGCCCTCGGTAAGTCCCAGCCACGAAAGAAAAATATACGCTTTGGCATCTCTGCCGCACTCTGCGGCGCGCTTGCTGATATCGTCAAAACAGGTTATAATTTTGATATGCCTCCTCGCATCGGGATACTGTAATTGTCATACTCCTATTATACCAGTTCGTCTGAAAAAAAATCCCGACACACCGCAGTGCATCGGGATTTTCTGTTACCGCAAAATTAAAGCATATGTGCTCTCAGCTCGTCGGGAGTCTGGTGGCAAAGGTATGCGGGAGCTACGTCGAAAATGGTCTTGCAGCCGCTTGCGCCCTCTGCGTTAAGCTTGTATGCTGCTCTTGCAAATGCAACCAGCACGCCTGCGGTGAACTCAGGGTTGGAGTCAAGCTTCAGGCTGAATTCCATAACGTGCTTATTATCGCCGTTGCCTGTCTTGCCGGTTCTGATAACAAAACCACCGTGAGGTATTCCGCTGTGGTTCTTTTCAAGCTCCTCCTCGGTGATGAAATGAACTGTAGTATCATAGTCGGAGAAGTAGTTGGGCATGGTCTTGATATCATGCTCGATCTGAGCCAGGTCTGCACCCTCCTCAGCAACTACGAAGCACTCTCTTGTGTGCTTTTCACGGGTGGTGAGAACGGGATTTTCGCCGTTTCTTACCTTCTCAAGAGCGGACTCAACGGGAATGGTGTACTGCTTGCCGTTCTTAACGCCCTTTACACGTCTGATAGCATCGGAGTGACCCTGGCTTACGCCCTTGCCCCAGAATGTGTAGTCGCTTCCCTCGGGAAGAACTGCGTTGCCGTACATTCTCATAAGAGAGAACAGTCCCGGATCCCAACCAACGGAGATAACACCGATCTTGCCGGACTCCTTAGCAGCCTTGTCAACATCTGCGAAATGCTCGGGGATCCTTGCGTGAGTATCGAAGCTGTCAACTACGTTGAAATACTTTACATACTCAGGGGTCTGGGTGGGAAGGTCATTTGCGCTTCCTCCGCAGAGGATAAGAACGTCGATCTCGTCCTTGTGAGCTGCTGCATCGTTTACGGAATAAACGGGAACGCCCTCTGTCATTATCTTTACAGAAGCGGGATCACGGCGTGTAAAAACTGCCTTGAGGCACATATCTTTGTTCTGACGGATAGAGAACTCAACGCCTCTTCCAAGGTTGCCGTAGCCTAAAATACCGACACGGATCATAAATATCAATCTCCCTATAAAATAATAATATTCATTAACGCAGAAAAGCAAAATGACCGACCTGCGGACTTCCCTGCCGCCCATATGCAAGCCGACTGTTATTTTCCTGCAAAGCAATGCACAAATTTATAATAACAAAAAAATCCGCAAAAGTCAATACCCTCCGAACAAATTAAGTCAGAAAATATAAACCCATGCGGACTTTTTTATTTATTTTAATGCAAGTAAGCGGCTTATGCAGTTGCATCATTCGCTGTATTTTGAATCTATTCCCAGATATTCTTCCAGCGTAAGGCCGCTGTCATAGACCTTTTTGGCAGTCTCCTTACCAAGGTATCTGATGTGCCAAGGCTCATACATATAGCCCGTTACATCCTCGCCGTCCTCGGGATATCTGATGATGAAGCCATATTCCCAGCAGTGTGCCTTGACCCACACATACTCGTCGGTATCGGCAAAGGAGATGTCGATGGTGTTCATATCAAAGGCAAGCCCTGTCTGATGCTCGGAATGGCCCGGGCGGGCGGAATAGCGGTCAGCCTCCGCCTTGCCGCTGCGCTGTACATATCTGTCGTAAAGCCCCGACTGATATTCATAGGAGCGAAAGCCCGATGATACGTATATGTTCAGCCCCTCCTTTGCGGCTGCGGCCTGCATATCGTCAAAAGCCGCCTGAGCCTCGGGGTCAACGCCCGGGTTATAGTCCGCAGGGAGAGCGTAGGTCTTGTTTGCAATGAGAATACCGCCTATGTATGTAAGTCCCGGAGCCGCCTTGACAGTCACGTTCACTTTTGCTGTAACGTTGGGGCTGGCAGCGGAAGCCACGGTGACAACGCACGTACCCTCACCCACAGCGGTGATATTTCCAAGCCCATCTACCTTTGCAATGCTTTCATCGGAGCTTGTCCATATCTCGGATTTATCGGGAGCGTTTTCGGGTGACATGGTAACAATGGGCATCTTGTGTTCGCCCTGAGAAAGCGTCACATCGTAAAACGTAAGCTCAATACCTGTGACAGCACCCGTACTTTCTGCCTGAGCGTCCTCATAAACCGCCTCGGTTGTTGTAGTTTCAGCTGCTGAGGTCTCTTCTGCCGAAGCTTCAGCAGCCGCAGGTGCTTCGGTCTGTACCTCCTCCGCAGCAGTTGTTTCGCTTTCGGACACTGCCTCCGATGTTTCAGGCTCGGTTTCCGATGTTATTTCTTCCGAAACAATTTCAGATGAAACAGCAGTGGTGACATCGACAGATGCGTCAGTGTCCTCGGTCACAGCAGAGGTCTCTGCCATTACGGGTATATTTTCTTCCACCTGAGTGCAGGCGGTAAGCATAAGAACAGCAGCCAGCGCCGCCGCAAATCTTTTCATATAACTTCCTCCGATATACATTATAATAGTATAAAAGGATAAAAAAAACGCCGAGACTATTGTCTCGACGAATCGTGGAGCGGATTACGAGGCTCGAACTCGCTACCTCCACCTTGGCAAGGTGGCGCTCTACCAGATGAGCTAAATCCGCAATATGGTGCCTCCGGACGGAATCGAACCATCGACACGGGGATTTTCAGTCCCCTGCTCTACCGACTGAGCTACAGAGGCAAAATGGCGACCTGGATGGGACTCGAACCCACGACCTCCGCCGTGACAGGGCGGCGTTCTAACCAACTGAACTACCAGGCCGAATATTGTGCGGAATTGTTTTTGCGAACAATTCCGCATCATTTTGGTGGGAACAATAGGGCTCGAACCTATGACCCTCTGCTTGTAAGGCAGATGCTCTCCCAGCTGAGCTATGCTCCCATTCGCCCGATATTGTTGGGCTTCCGCTTGTCTTTTGAGAACCGCTGTCCTCAACCGACTTGTTTATTCTACTACATTCAGCAGAAAAAGTCAAGGGGTTTTTCAAAAAAAATTTCAGTTTGTGACATTTGCTGACAGATATGCTGCTTTGCACATATACAGTTAGATATTATGCACATCAAAATCAGCACTTTTTTAAAATATCCGCAGCAGAGATCCCGCTGCGGATATAAAATGCCGAAAAATATTTTTACAGACTTTCACCGAAACCAAATTTATTTCCAAGCCATGTTTTTACAAGCTCTATCCACACAACACACTCACGCTGAATGCCATATCCGCCCTTGTCCTGGGTGAACTCATTGGCAAGCGCCAGCCCATGTCCCCCGTCGGGAAAAATGTGCAGCTCGCAGTTTACGCCCTTTTCTTTCAGCGCCATGGCAAAAAGCATGGAATTTTCCGAGGGAACCACATTATCCGTAAAGGTGTGCCAGATAAAGGCAGGGGGAGTGTTCTCCGTCACCTGCTTTTCAAGGGACATTTTTTCAAGCATCTCCTTATTCTCGCCGTATGGTACCCCCAGCAGTGCCTCAAAGGAGCCACGGTGAGCATACACGCCCGAGGATATAACAGGGTAGCACAGTATCATTCCCGCAGGCCTAAGCTCCTGTGCTGTAAGCCCCACAGAGCGGCACATAAAGTCCTCGCCGCTGAAAATGCCGTAGCTTGCCGCCAGATGACCTCCAGCAGAGCCGCCCATAATGATGATCTTGTCCGCCAGAACGTTCCACCTGTCCGCATTTTCACGGATTATCTTCCACGCCTGAGCGATCTCCAGCAGCTGTGTGGGATATACCGCAGGCTTTACCGAATATGTAAGCACCGCCGCATGATAGCCCATAGCAGTGAACTGGAGCGCCAGAGGCTCCCCCTCCTTGTGGGACACAAATTCATATCCTCCGCCCGGGCAGATGAACACCATAGGTCTCCTGCTGTGCTCAAAATATTCCGAGCTGTCAACGATATATGTGCGCAGGGTGGCATTATCCCCCGAGCCCTCTGCTTTTATCTTAAAATTCTCAATTATCATAGCTTCTCCTTTAAGCAAGACTGCTCATTACAATATTTTTTATCTTTCTCACCAGTACGCCCGATCTGCCCACGCCTGCCTGCTGTGTGCCGAAAAGCAGCGTGATGCCATGGGCAGGCTCATTTGAAAAGAACGTGCCGAGCCAGCCGTCCCAGCCGTATTCTCCCTTGGTTGAAAACAGCGATGTCATGCTCTCGTCGTCGCATACACGCATAAGATTACCGTATGTATAGCCTGTCATCCAGCCCCAGCCCTCTGCCAGCTGATGCTTCCGGTGGGGTGCCAGACCTCCGTGAGTGAGGAATCTCACCGCCGCCTGCGGCATTATGCGGGTACCGTTATATTCTCCGCCGTTCATAAGCATTTGGGCAAACTTGGCATAATCATCAAGGGTGGAGCACAGACCCGCTCCGCCTGACTGGAACGCAGGGATGTTATCCCTCTCATACGCAAGACCAAGATGATTTGTTTTCATCTCATACAGACCGTTTTCCGAATAGTCATACACCTTTGCAAGACGTGGGGATTTTTCCGCAGGCACATAAAAATCCGTGTCATTCATGCCCAGCGGCTCGAAAAAGCGCTTTTTGAGGAAATCACGGAATGACATTCCGCTGACCCTTTCCACAAGCGCACCTAGAATATCGGCGGAAGCGCCGTACATGAACCGCTCCCCCGGCTCAAAGCAAAGGTCAACGTGGGACATCATCTCCGCAAACTCCCGGGTAGTCACAGGCGAGTCGGAGCGCAGCCGCTGCTCTACTGTCCGGAACACCGTTCCGCTTTGTCTGCCGCCCTCAGTGGCTCCGTCAGGGTATGGGATACCCGAGGTCATATTCAGCAGGTCACGGACTGTGATGTGATTTTTCGCCCCACGCCTTTCGCCGTCGGTATTTACATATGAGCAGGCAAATTCGGGCATATAGTCCGACAGCCACGCTCCCATGTCTATCTTCCCCTCGGAAGCCAGCAGCACCACCGCTGCGGCAGTTATTGGCTTTGTCTGGGAATACAGTCGGAAGATAGTATCACGCTCAACAGGCAGGCTGTTTTCAATGTCCCTCATACCGTACTGGCAATACACCTCCCTGCCGTTATGCAGCACAAGCACATTTGCGCCTGATACGTCGCCGTTTTCAACAGCAATTTTCAAAGTTTCGTTTATCTGAGATATCATTTTGCACCTCTCACGGGCTGACCCGTGCCTTATTTTTACTTTACCTGTATTTTAGCACATATCCCTCTGCTTTGCAAGACAATTTGACAGCATAAAACCGCCTGCGTCAACACACTGTAAACAAAAAAACTGTATTTTATCCTTGCAACCTTGGTGATTGTGTGATATAATTATTTGAATAGGGGAATTTCATTACACGAAAGGATCATCAGAATGAACAACGATTTTTATTCCGAGCAGCTTGTGGCAAAAAAGTCAGGCGGCTCCGAAACAGCCAAGAAAATACTCATAGGCGTGCTTACCGCTCTTGTGGCAGCCTTTCTTTTCCTTATAATTATTTTCCCGCTGAGCCTGCTGCTGGTGGGTCTGGTGTTTTACGGCGGATATTATCTTATGACAGGCATCGACACCGAGTATGAATATATCCTCACCAACGGCGACCTTGATATCGACAAGATAACAGGCAAGCGCAAGAGAAAGCGTCTGCTCAGCACAAAGATAGGTGACTTCACCGCCTTCGGCAAGCTGGAGGAAGCTCCCGAGGCAGCCGACAAGGTAACTACCGTCCTTGTTACCGACGGCACAAACGAGGGCGCATATTACGCCGATTTCAGGCACCAGAGCGCAGGAAATGTCCGCCTTATCTTCACTCCCAACGAAAAGACCATGGAGGGCGTAAAGATGTTCCTCCCCAGACAGCTCAAAGCTGAAATGATGAGAAAGAAGTAAGCAAGCAAATACTCATTGTATATATTTAGTTATATATACAATGAGTATTTTTATATGCTATGAAAAAGCCGCCTCAAACGAGACGGCTTTTGATTTTATAGGGTTTTATCAAAGAATTTTGATGTCGCCGATAAGGGGCAGGGGCTTATCGCTTGCCTGGCACGCATTAACAAGGTTAATGATAGCAAAAACAAATACAACAAGACTGATGATACCCGAGATATACTTTATAATGGGTATGTAATTAAGGATCGAGCAGGCAACAGAGCAGCCGAAAATAATCAGCGACTGATTTGCACGGAACTTGAGATATTCGGAATTTTTCTGGCTCTCAACTACCAGAGGAAGGAAGAACAGAAATGGGAAAACCGACATAAGGATACCCATACCCTTGTTTGCGTTTGCGTCTTCCTGGCTGAAATTGTAATTTGCCATTTTTTTACCCCTTTCGTGATAACAATGAAGTTTTATTCCAAAGTAAGAGTTACTTGATAACTCTTACTTTGATTACGTTCTCTGCAGCGGAAAGCTTTGCAGCGATGTCCTCGCTGATGTTGCCTGCTGCGTCAATGAGTGTGTATGCGTAATCCTTCTTGGAAGCATTTATCATGTTGTCGATGTTGATGGAAGCCTTTCCGAGGATAGTTGTGATCTCGGAAATAACTGCGGGAACATTCTTATGCAGAACGCAGATCTTTGTGCCTGCGGCATTCATCTCTGCATTGGGGAAGTTTACGGAATTTCTGATGTTTCCGTTCTCAATGTAGTCGATAAGCTCGGAAGCAGCCATAACTGCGCAGTTGTCCTCGGACTCGGGAGTGGAAGCGCCCAGGTGAGGAACGCAGATAACGTTCTTTACGCCGATAAGCTCATCGGAGGGGAAGTCAGTGATGTAGCAAGCGATCTTGCCGCTTTCAACAGCAGCCAGAACAGCAGCGGTATCAGCCAGCTCGCCTCTTGCAAAGTTGAGTATTCTTACGCCGTCCTTCATAACAGCGATGGACTTTTCACCGATAGTGCCCTTGGTATCAGCATTGTAAGGAACGTGGATAGTGATATAGTCGGAAGCAGCATAGAGGTCGTTTACATCGGTAACGGTCTTTACGCCGGGCTTAAGGGAAAGCGCAGCCTTTACGGAGAGGAAAGGATCGTAGCCGATCACCTTCATGCCAAGGCTCATTGCAGCATTTGCGACCAGAACGCCGATAGCGCCCAGACCGATAACGCCCAGAGTCTTTCCGCTGATCTCGGGACCTGCGAAGTTGGACTTGCCCTTTTCTACCTTCTTGCCGATATCTTCCTGACCCTTGAGGGTGGATACCCAATCAATAGCGTCAGTTACCTTTCTGGAGGAAAGGAGGAGACCTGCGATAACAAGCTCCTTAACAGCGTTTGCATTGGCACCGGGAGTGTTGAAAACAACGATGCCCTCTTCTGCGCAGCGGTCAACGGGAATGTTGTTTACGCCTGCGCCTGCTCTTGCGATAGCAAGGAGCTTATTGCCGAACTGCATATCGTGCATAGCTGCGGAACGTACCATGATAGCGTCGGGATTTTCCACAGCATCGGCAACTGTATATTTTGCCTTGTCAAATGCGTCTGTGCCGCACTTGGCGATCTTATTGAGTGTAAGAATATCGTACATGGTAAAAGAACCTCCGATCAGGAATTTTCTTCTTCAAACTTCTTCATGAATTCAACCAGCTTTACGCAGCCCTCCATAGGCATTGCGTTGTAAACGGAAGCTCTCATGCCGCCGACGGTTCTGTGACCCTTCAGGTTGATAAAGCCGGCCTTCTTAGCCTCTGCAACGAATTTTGCATCAAGCTCGTCATTGCCTGTAACGAAAGGAATGTTCATAAGAGAACGATCCTTGCCGTGAACGGTAGCCTTGAACATCTTGGAGCTGTCGAGGAAATCATAGATAACAGCAGCCTTCTTCTCGTTGAGAGCCTTCATAGCCTCAAGACCGCCCTGCTCCTTTACCCACTTGAGTACCAGACCAAGGATATAGATGGAGTATGTAGGAGGTGTGTTGTACATAGAACCATTGTCTGCGTGGGTCTTGTAGTTGAGCATTGTAGGAGTGATATCCTTTGCATTGCCGATAAGATCCTCACGGATAATTACAACGGTAAGACCGGCAGGGCCCATATTCTTCTGTGCGCCTGCATAGATCATAGCAAACTTGCTTACGTCAACAGGTTCGGAAAGAATGCAGGAAGACATATCAGCTACCAGAGGAACGCTTACATCGGGGATCTCAGCCCACTTTGTACCGTAAATGGTGTTGTTGAAGCAGATGTGGAAATAGTCAGCGTCTGCTCTGCACTCGTTCTTGTCAATCTCGGGGATATAAGAGAAGGTCTTATCCTTGGAGGAAGCAACAGCCTTGCAGTCGCCGTAACGGGAAGCTTCCTGGAATGCCTTTGTAGCCCACTGACCTGTAAGAACGAAATCAGCCTTGCCGGATTTGTTCATAAGGTTGAGAGGGATCATTGCAAACTGTGTGGAAGCGCCGCCCTGAAGGAAAAGCACCTTGTAGTTATCGGGAATGGACATGATCTCTCTGAGGAGAGCCTCAGTCTCGTCGATTATTGCCTGATACTCCTTTGAACGGTGGGACATCTCCATAACGGATTCGCCTGTTCCGTTGTAATCAAGCATTTCAGCAGCAGCTGTGCTGAGTACCTTTTCGGGCAGCATTGCGGGACCTGCCGAGAAGTTGTAAACTCTGGACATTGTAAATTCTTCCTTTCATTGAAAAGCCCTGATACGGCATAGCCGCACATCAAGGTCATTATTAGATGACATAAAAAAATATACTATTCAATATTATAACATTGACGGCAATAAAAGTCAAGGAAAAAAGTTCCGTGACCTACCATAATGACATTTTAATGCTTTGAAGTGCGGATATATACCGCACACAAAGGTCAGTCTCGGTGCCATTTGTTGTGCAACATCAACAAAGAGCATATCTCAAATTTAAAATTTATATATAATTTGCCGTAAAAGTATTGCAATATATTGGCAAATGATATATAATATCCCTATAGTTGCGATTTCTAATTGTGGATTTCCAACAAAATATTATAAATATACGAAGAAAAGGAGCATCGTCATGAAAGACTATCACGCAGCAGATATAAGAAACATCGCCATCGCAGGACACAGCGGCTCGGGCAAGACCACTCTTGCAGAAGCCCTGATATATAAAGCAGGCGCTTCCGACCGTCTTGGAAAGACTGCCGAAGGCACAACAGTATGCGACTATGACCCCGAAGAGATAAAGCGCAAGGCATCGCTGGGCGCTTCCATAGCTTCATTTGAATACAACGGTCTGAAGCTCAATCTTCTTGACGCTCCCGGCCTTTTCGATTTTGAGGGCGATATGCTTGAAGCCGTAAGAGCTTCCGACACCGTTATGATAACCGTTTCGGGCAAGTCGGGCGTAAAGGTAGGCACTGAAAAGGCATATGCCGCAGCACAGAAGATGAACAAGGCATCTATGTTCGTTATCACCAAGGTAGATGACCCCGATGCAAACTTCTACAACGTGCTCACTGACCTGAAAACAGTTTTCGGCCCCACAGTGTGCCCCGTTATCGTACCTGTTATCAAGGACAGACAGGTGGTATCCTACATAAACCTTATCGAAATGAAGTGCTATAAGTACGACGATAAGGGCAACGTTTCCGAAACAGATATGCCCACAGCCGAGATATCCGAAAAGATAGACTACCGTCTCGACGGCCTTGTTGCAGCATTCTCCGAGGCAGTTGCCGAGACCGATGACGCTCTTATGGAGAAGTTCTTCGAGGGCGAGGCATTTACTCAGAAGGAGCTGGTAAAGGGCCTCCACGACGGCATGAACAAGGGTATGATAACCCCTGTTGTATGCTGCTCCGATGTTACCATGGGCTGCATAGATATGCTGCTCAAGGAAATATGCCTGCTGCTCCCCTCCCCCGCAGACTGCCCTCCCGCTATAGCATACACAGCTGACGATATGGAAGAGGTAAGCTGCGACGATTCCGCTCCCGCAAGCGCATTCGTGTTCAAGACAGTTGCCGACCCATTTGTTGGCAAAATGTCCTTTATCCGTGTAATGAGCGGCGTATTCAAGGCTAACAGCGAATATGTGAACGCCACCACCGGCGAGACTGAAAAGATAGGCAAGCTCTACTCCCTCTGCGGCAAGAAGCAGACCGAGATAAACTCCGCAAATGCAGGCGATATCTGCGCAGCCGTAAAGATAAGCGCTGCCACAAACGACACCCTCTGCGGCGGAAAGATACTGTCCTACGACAAGATAGTATTCCCCAAGCCCTGCTGCAAGATGGCTGTTAAGCCCAAGACACAGGGCGATGAAAGCAAGATAAGCGCAGCATTCGCACGCCTTACGGAAGAAGACCCCACCCTTACTTTTGGTCAGGATAAGGAAACAGGCGAGTTCATCATCAAGGGTCTGGGAGATCAGCACCTTGAAGTTGCCTGCGCAAAGCTCAAAAACAAGTTCGGCACGGAAGTTACTCTTGCGCCCGCAAAGATAGCGTACCGTGAAACTATACGCAAGAAGGTCAAGGCAGAAGGCAAGCACAAGAAGCAGTCGGGCGGTCACGGTCAGTACGGTCACGTATGGATCGAGTTCGAGCCTTGCCTTTCCGACGAGCTGGTATTTGAAGAAAAGGTATTCGGCGGAGCAGTTCCCAAGAATTTCTTCCCCGCTGTTGAAAAGGGCCTCAGGGACTGCATGGGCAAGGGCGTGCTGGCAGGATGCCCCGTAACAGGCGTAAAGGCTATCCTCGTTGACGGCTCCTACCACCCTGTTGACAGCTCCGAAATGGCGTTCAAGACCGCCGCAGCTCTGGCATTCAAGGAGGGCATCAAGCAGGCAGACCCCGCTATACTGGAACCTGTTGGAACCCTAAGAGCAGTTATCCCCAACGAAAACACAGGCGATGTTATGGGCGACCTTAACAAGCGCAGAGGCAGAGTTCTGGGTATGCACCCCTCCGATGAAAAGGGTATGACCATCATCGAGGCGGAAGTCCCCGAAAGAGAGATGCAGAACTTCACCACTCAGCTCAGGCAGATAACAAGAGGCAAGGGCAGCTTTGAGTTCAATTTTGTAAGATATGAACTTCTCCCCGCAAACCTTGTGGGCGATGTTATCCTCTCACTCAGCACAGGAGAATAAGAAAAACACAGCCTGCCCCTTTCCTAAACGAAGGGGGCAGCTTATTTGCAGGTAATTGCAGAAAATTTAAACGAAATGATATTTTTATCAAAAAATCCTATTGACAAAGCGCTGATTTTATATTAAACTAATAATATTGTAACTTATTTATGCAAGTGGGTACGTCCCTGGGGACGAAAAAATTGCAGTAGATCCATATGGCAAATAATTCGGAGAAAGATGGTCAAAGCATATGAAAAAACTCTTATCACTGATACTCGCCGCTGCTTCCATTTTTACAATGGGTACAGCCGTTTTTGCTGAAACTGAGAAAACAAATTCGTCAACCGACGCTACAATAACCTTTGATACCGATAAGGCACTGGATTATGTCCACACTTTCGGAAATGCTTCCGATACGGGCCTCAAGACCGAGATATCCGAAAAGGAAGTTATCTGGGGCAGATCGCTCCTTATGAGTGAGGATTTCAAGGGAAGCCTTAGCAACCGCTACGGCGGATTTTACCTTGACGCTGCCGACTTCGGCCTTGCAAACTTCGGCGGCTATACCGTTACTTTCAACATCCATGCCACAAAGGAAGCCGCAAAGGCTACCGACAGATTTGAGATATTTGCCGACGGCGACCAGTGGTCATCCACTCCCTTTGCCACCAGCAGCAACGGCACATGGGCAACAGCTTCCATGATAGTTCCCGCCGATTCCAAGAACACAAAGGTGGGCATCTCCATTCCCATCACCGAGACCTTTACAGGAAATGTGTGCTACGTGGATAATATCGACATCACCGATAACTATGGCAAGACCCTTGCAAATATCGGCGACATCGACACTTCCGTTTATACAGGCCCCAGCGGATTTACAAGAGTTATAACAACGATCCTGTTCATCGTGCTGATAATCGCAGCCGTAGGCGGCATCGCGTTCTTCGTGCTGAAGGTAGTAAGAAAATTCAGATAACATTGAATATCTTCCAAGACCCGGGACAATGTCTCGGGTCTTTTTATTGTAACCGCATTGATACGGAATTTTTGTTGACTTTTATGACAGCTTTGGTATAATTATATTAGCTGTAATTTTATTCTTTAGGATTGGAGTTTTCATATGAATAAATTCATGACAGTCGTTACAAACAAATGGTTCAGAATGGCAGTCAGCCTGCTGGGCATTGCCTATTCCATCGTGCTGGCGTGCTTTGACTACAATGTTTTCTTCTACGATATAGAATATGTCAGCCGAAAGGAATTTGCTATAATCGGCTCGGTATTTTCTCTGGTCATATGCCTGCTGTTCATGTACACAAGAAAATCGGTGTTCACCTGTATTTTCGGAATGGTGAATATGCTGCTGTTCTTCCCGCTGCTATTGCTTGACTGGGGCAACTGGCCGCTGCTTCTGCCTGCCGCAGTGGTAACGCTTTTCGGCTTCTTCTGCTGCCATATGAACGAAACCGCAAAAACGATCTTCGGCACCATATTCCTGCTGATGTACATACTCGGCGGCATCGCATTCTTCCTGATAATGAACGTTTTCAGGGTAACAACGGTAGATACGCTTATCGAGCAGGGAGTTTCACCATCGGGCGCATTCAGATACTACGTGCTTGACGTGCAGAACAAATCCACTGGCAAGAAGTGCGTGTATGTTCAGCCCAATACACTTGACGTTGACAAGGGCTTTATAAAGCTTGATACCACCATCAAAAAGCTTGTAAAGCAGGCTCCCAAGCCCTGCGAGTTCAGCTGCGAGTGGAGCGGCACAAAAATGATAATCGACGGCGAGGTTTATTTCGACGAAACAGACGCTCTTGCCGAGCAGGACGGTCAGCTGGTGTATGACATTGACGACGGCACATGGAGCTACACATATTTCTCCATCGAATATCCTATCTTCAATACTATCGAGGAAGTAAAGGATAAGCTGGGCAAGCTCAGCGATAAGCTTGAAGAGCAGAAAGCTGAACAGACCGCTCAGGCAGAAAGCGATACATCTGCATCGGAAGATAACAGAAGATAACAACGGAAAGTCAGCAAAGTTCAGACGAATAACGACAGTGTGGCATAATATAAGATAATTTCATAGCTTCCCGAAAGCTGCCCACGATGAACCGTGCGGCAGCTTTTTTTAGAAAGGTTTTGCTTATGTTAGGCTTTTATCTCTCGCTTATAGACGAACCCGACGATAAGGAAAAATTTGCCGAGATTTTCAGAAGCTACGGCAATATGATGTTTTCAAAGGCAATGTCTGTGCTGCACAACACCGCCCTTGCCGAAGAAGCGGTTCAGGAAAGCTTTCTGAAAATAGCGAAAAATATTTCAAAAATTTCTGACCCGAATTGCAGTAAAACTGCCGCTTTTATCGTTATTATAGTAAGGAACACTGCTCTTGATATGTTGAAGTCTGAGCACATAAATGACACGGAGCCGCTTGATGAAGCAATACCCGATATATCCTCCGATGTTCTGAGCCACATAATAAGCAGTGATGGCTACAGCGCCCTGCTGAACGCCGTCGGTGAACTTGACAGCATTTACAGCGATATACTTATGCTGAAGCTTGTGTACGGATACGATACATTAAGCATTTCCAAGCTTATGAAAATTCCCGTGAAAACAGCCGACTCACGCATATACCGTGGAAAAAAGCTTTTAATGACAAAACTGGAGGAACTGTATGGAACGGAGAAAAGCGGCAAACAATGAGATATTTGATATACTGCTGAAAAGCGCACTTATAACACGATATGAAAATGAAGTATCAGCCGCCATGCTTTCGGCAGATGAGCATACCTATCCTGCCGAATTTCACAGGCGGCTCAGACAAATAAAAAACACAGCAGGCAGAAAGGAGCGCATATCTGCGGCAGGCAGAGTGTTCAGCCGACTGGCGGTCACGGCAGCGGCGGCAATGGGAATACTTTTCGGCGGACTGCTCACACAGCCTGAGGTATCTGCCGCAGTGGGGAATGTATTCAGAAGCATTTTTTCTACCCATGACAGCTACAGCTTCACGGCAGGCAGCGACACTGATTTTAACCAAAATATCCGTCTCGGCTATGTGCCTGAGGGATATGAATTAAGAGAAGCTCATTACATGGGCAATTCTGTTTTCCTTTCATATGAATCTGACTCAGGCTATATTTATTTTAACTACTCGCTTGCTGACGGTTCCTCTATAACTATTGATAACGAAAAGCATGACTATACAGAAATTACCAATAATCATATCACATATTATTACTATTGTTCTGATGATAGTGACTACAGCACATTGATTTGGTTTGACGGCATCTACGCATATAGTATTGATGCACAAATCAATCAGGCAGAATTTATTAAAATAGCTGAAAACATTCAATTTTGAAATTCTTTTTGTTTTTTTGCAGTAAAACAGAAAAATTTGTCGTTATATAAATGTAAGGCAATTTAAAAGGAGGGTATATTTATCATAATTAAAAACAGCCGTAAATTTATTCCCATGTTATTGTTATCTTTTCTCATTATAATTAGCTTTTCTGCACGAATATTTGCCTCACCTGTTCAGCCATATTACAGTGATACAAACAGAACGCAAATTACATTGTCTTTTTCATCAGGAAAGGCTATTTGCTCGGGAACAATAATAGGAAAAAAAGACACAAAAAGCATCTCCGATTGTACAATAACGTTAAGCGACAGCAACGGAAATATTGTGTCGTCATGGAGTGATTTGTCCTCAAGAGGAAACGTTTTAAACTTTTACAAGTCATCTTCAAGCGTTACAAAAGGTGAAACATACACATTAAGCGTATCCGCTTATGTAAACCGCAACGGCTCAAGCGAACACGTTACAGATTCTATTTCCAAAAAATATTAAAAATCATAAAAATAATTGCCTTACCGATTATGTCCCGCACCACGTTCAGTGCAAATATGACCGCCAAATTCTATGAACGTAAAAACAGCCTTTAGTGCTGAAAATGAAAGGATTGAATGTTATGAATAAGTGCTTTATACTAATCACCAATAAAACTATAGACAAAAAAATCATCGCATAATCCATATACGCAAGATTATGCTCAATTTTTTGTATAGTTTTTAATTGGTGCTTAGTATTAAAAGAATTATTGCTTCAGCAATGTCCGTTGTTACAGCTCTTTCCGTTACCTGCACACCTATATACGCTTATTCGGAGAAAGCCATATCCGATGAGCAATACGTTATGCTTCAAGCCAACAGACTGATGAATTCCGTAAATATGGACACCTTAAAAGAGGCAACCGAAAACAGTATCATTGATTACTCCATTCCAGCCTCTATCAGAGACGGTATCGGCGCAAATGCAGAATTTATTCCTGTAAGCGGTATCTCCGAAGATACTCTTACAATGGACGTTAATTCCACAGTAAGAAAAATCGGTGAAGTCAAGAATAAAGCAGGCAAAGCATCAAATATGTATGTAACAGCATCAGTAGTATCAGCAACAGTTAAGGAAAACTGGGATCCAAAATTCCAGTATGATATCAAAGCATGGGCTTTTGTATATTGGATCGATAATTTGGGTCCGAACAACGAACTTGTTGCCGCAGCAGCTTCATGGGAAACAGGAAATGTTGCTGTTAACAGCCGCACCGTAACTTACGGCGTATCCGACGCTGCGGCTTTAATTTGGAAAGAAAGCACAACCAAAAGCACTTCGCTGAATGATGTTTATTATGAATCAAACGAGGGTTATGTTGGATACACACTCAGATGCCAGTCATCTATAAACGTAGTCAACAAAGGTACCGTAATATGTAATACATTCAGCAGAATCACAACCTAAGTCAAAAATCCGTCAGGCAATTTCTAATAAAAATTGCCTGACGGAAATAATATACAAAGGAGCATTATAAATATGATTATTTTCGCACTTCCTCCCATACTCGCAGCCGTTTTATGCCTTATCATCAACAGGCAGCGAATAGGAACAAAGCAGATGCCGGAGCTGAAAGCAAAGGAAAATTTAACAAAGCTGATGATAGGACTTATAATTTCCGCAGCAGTTGTTGCAGCGGGACTTCTCCTTGAAAAATTCCGCCACGAGCTTTTCGGAGGCGCAATGGAACAGGCTTTGCTCCTGCTGACCAACGCTTCAATTTACATCTGCATTGCACTTTTCATATTATTCTATGCTCTGGTACGCTTTTTCTTTGTTAAAAGCAAATAAGCTTTCAGCTTGTCCCATTTGTGTGATAATCCACTTATATTACGATAATTTTTGTACTAAAGCAACAAGAAAACGATTTCATTATTATAGATAATACTTCTTGTTTTATCCGATAAAATCTGTTATAATTGAATAAATTTAATGGGAACTGTTTTTTTGCAAATGCAAATCCAATGACTGTTGCAAAAAACACGATTTTAAGGAGGATAAAACCAATGAAGGAAAACAAATTGCTCAGAGGACTGTGTGTGCTCACCGCCGCACTTATGCTGGGTCTTACAGGCTGCGCAAGCAGCTCTGACACAAACGGTTCAGATGCACAGTCTCAGGCAGATACCGCAGAGGTACAGTCTGCATGGACTGAGCTTGACCAGACAACCATCACCAAGGAAATGGGCATGGGCTGGAATCTGGGAAATCAGCTGGAAGCATCAAACGCAGGTATTCCGTCAGAAACAACCTGGGGCAATCCCACAATATCCGAGGATCTTATCAAGGCAGTAAAGGAGCAGGGTTTCAAGACAATCCGTATCCCCGTATCATATCTGGATAAGATCGGCGCTGCACCCGATTATACCATCGACAGCGCATGGCTTGACAGAGTTCAGGAAGTTGTTGATTATGTGGTAGGCAACGACCTTTACGCCATCATCAACATTCACGGCGACGGCTACTACACTGTTGACAAGAGCTGGCTCCGCTGCGTTGACGACAACCAGGACGAGATAAAGGACAAGTACGAAAAGGTATGGGCGCAAATCGCTGACCGCTTCAAGGATTATGACCAGCACCTTATTTTCGAGTCCATGAACGAGGAGTCCGACAACACCTACGGAAAGCCCAATGCAACCGGCTATGAGAATATCAACGCCTACAATCAGATCTTTGTTGACACCGTAAGAAAGACAGGCTCCAACAACGAAAAGCGCTGGCTGCTTATTCCCGGCTGGAACACCAACATTGAATACACTGCAGGCAACTACGGCTTTGTTATTCCAACCGACAGCGGCTGCAAGGCAGACGGCAATAGGCTTATGATATCCGTTCACTACTATGACCCCTATAACTTTACTATCGACGAGAACATGGCAACAGCAAAGACTCAGTGGGGCAAATACGCAGTTGAAAATTACGACAACTGGGGTCAGGAGGACTACGTTGACAGCACCATGAAGAAGCTGAACGACGCATTTGTAAGCAAGGGCTATCCCGTTATCATCGGCGAGATGGGCGTTCAGAACAAGGAGCACGTAAGCGACACCTTCGGCGGCTTCAGATGCTACTGGACGGAATATGTTGTAAAGGCTGCCAAGGACAACGGCTGCATTCCCGTTTACTGGGACAACGGCTGGAACGGCGACAAGGGCTTCGGCGTAATAAACCGCTCCACACGTGAGATAACTCAGCCCGACCTCATTGCAGCAATGATGAGAGCTATCAACTCCGACGGAGATTACGAGATCGCAGCTCCAAAGGGATTTGAAAAGTAAGAGGTAATAATATAAAATGCCCATCTGATTGGCTTCAGATGGGCATTTTATATTTTTATATCAATTTAGCACGATGAAAAATGTGCCTTCCAAAAGTTAAAGGTATGACTTGTAGTGTGCTTTTTAACTGCGCAAAGTATCACAAATAAGGAGATGCTTGTATAGTAAGTCTTTTAAATCAAATACAATAGAAGAAAAGGCGGCGCTATATATGAAAGAAGAAAATCTCATTGATAAACTTATAAAAGGTGAAAAGGTCAAGTGTAAGGCTTGCCATAGCGGATACTTTATTCCTTTTAACACAACTGCTGATAAAGCTCATTCGTTTTACTGCTCAAATCCCAAATGTAATTTCATTGTACGCATAGATCCTGTTATCGAGGTTGAATGATTAGTTTAATCGTCTTACATTAAAAATCTCCCACTCTCGGTTGAGGGTGGGAGATTTTTAATACAACATTTTTTATGTTGTAGAATTTGAATGGCAGGGGCAGAAGGATTCGAACCCTCGGCACGTGGTTTTGGAGACCACTGCTCTACCAGCTGAGCTATACCCCTAAAAGTAAAATTGGTGGGCCATCGGGGACTCGAA
>CABIZB010000005.1 GCA_902363145.1 Oscillospiraceae bacterium
CGCCAAGGAGACAATGGAGGACAAAATCAAGCGTCTGCTCCGTGAGGAAGTCCGCAAAATGTGACTTCTTTTTGAATTTGATGAAAAAGTCCTTGACTTTTCGTCTCTGGCGATACAGCAAAATCTATCCTTATTTCTACTGCGGTAAGATTGCAGGCGTTCAACATTCCCGAAGTTATGGACTTGACCTGCTGTGACAACATTCACCTTGAAATGATAGGTGATGAAAAGACCGTAATGTATATCATTATTCCGTCCTCAGACGATACTTTCAATTTTTTGGCGGCTATGATGTACACACAGCTTTTCGATGTTCTGTATGACAGAGCAAATTTTAAGCACGGCGGCAGACTTCCTTTTCACGTCCGCTGTCTGCTGGACGAGTTCGCAAACGTCGGTACTATCCCTCGATTCGAGGAACTTCTGGCAACAATGCGTTCTATGGAAATTTCGGCAAACGTCATTATTCAGAACCTTTCACAGCTTAAAAAGATGTATAAGGATAGCTGGGAAAACGTACTCGGTAACTGCGACAGCCTGTTATTTTTGGGCGGTCAGGAGCCGACTACGCTTGAACACGTTTCCAAAACGTTGGGCAAGGAAACTATTGATACCCGTTCCCATAACCGTACAAGGGGCAGAAACGGTTCTACCTCTGAAAACGACGGTATCTTGGGACGTGAGCTTATGACAGTGGACGAGCTGAAGGTTATGAAGGATAACGAGTGTATTCTGTTTGTTCGTGGTATCTATCCGTTTTTCTGCAATAAATTCGTGATTGAAAAATACCTGAATTACAAGCTGTTGGAGGATTGGGACAGGGATAATGCCTACCTGATAAGTGACATAAAGACGGTGCAGTACGGCTATTACGATGAGCAGGAAAACGATGATTTACATTCCGAACCTGTTGAGGATTCAGAAAGCACAAGCGGCAATTTCGTTATCAAAACGGAAATATCAGACCGTAGAACTTCAAGTGAAGAAGCTCCCGACCAAAATTATGAGCAGTCTGTCACCATTGAAGATATAATCGGCAATCAGGTGCATACGTTCATCGGTGCAAAGGAGTTCCCAAAAGACCCGAAGCACGGCTTTGTACCTGCAAATCTTGATGATACCGAAATGGTAGTAACGGCAGAGCCGAATTTGAAACCGCCTTTTACAGAGGTAACAGACGAGAGCTATCTCGACAATTTCGATGTTATTTAATTTTATGGAGGAGTTTACATATGAGGAGAATTATTACATTTATTAAGGACAAGTTCGCAGATTTCAAGGCTTCTATCAAGAGAAAGCAGATTAAGATGAAAACCAATCTCAAGGAGGATTTCACGCCTAATAATCAGCTTACCGACGAACAGCGTGAAGCAAAGAGAATGCGCTCAATCAGCAGAATTACAACAGGTATTATGGCTGCAACAATGGCGATGTCCTGTATGGGCATTACCTGTTTTGCGGCTGATGGAGCCTCTTCCGAGGGTGTTGAAACCTTTAACACAGTAGTTGAGTTTATCGTTGACTGGGTAGCAAGAATCGGTCTTGTTATCGGCTTCATCGGTGCTGTTCAGTTTGCAATGGGCTTCAAGGAGATTCCGCCGACGGTAAGACAAGAGGTCTTATGTGCCTTGCTTCAGGCTTCATTGTATTCGCTGTTGCAAAGGCTTACGATATGTTCACAGCGTAAGTGCAAGCCTTTTCGGAGAAGCTTCCGCAGTGGCGGAGGCTTTTCCGAAATTTACTGAAAGGAGCTGACAGGGACAATGATTGAATGGTCAACCATTGAAGAATGGGTCAGAACTTGGCTCGACGTAATAAACTACACATTTGACAACGCTATAAATGCCCTGACAATGTCTCCATTTGACAGCAGTATTACGGTAATCGATACAGCTATGACAGCAGTAGAGGGTGTGGCTCTCGTACTGGTATCAATGTTCTTTGCGATACAGCTATGTAATGACGCTATGCTGTTGAAAATACAAAGCTATGAGCAGGTGTTCAAGCTGTTTTTCAAGTTTATTCTTGCTAAGGTGATAGTTCAGAATGCAAGAGGAATTATGGGTATTCTGTTTAACGGCTTCAATTCCATAGCGGAAACGCTGGGTGAAACGAATTATGGCTTTCTGTCATCATTCAATACCGACGCTATAATTGCTCAGCCTGCGGACGCAGGATTTCTGAACCTTAATTATCTTATGAAATATCTTGAAGCAATGCCGACGTTTTTTATTCTTATGGGCGCTTGTTGGGTAATAAATCTTATCCTTATCGGCAGATTGTTTGAAATTATCGTATATACCGTAATTTCTCCTATTCCGCTTGCAACCTTTGCAGGCGAAGGCTGGCACGATAGTGCAAAGGCTTTTATCAAAAGCTATGCGGCTGTCTGTTTGCAAGGGCTTGTGGTGATTGTAATGTTCTACGCCTTTTCACAGGTTGCGGAACTGCTGGGAGGAACGGATTCAATGGGAATAACAATAACGGCACTTGCTCTGGCATTGGGCGTTGCTAAAAGCGGACAATGGGCAAGGCAGGTTGTCGGTGCATAGCAAAGGATAATACTATGAAAATTCGCTACGAAGATATTTATCCCATTACGATGATTATTGCAGGAACGGTATCCATTATATATATAATCTGCAAAATCGTGGAATGGGTCAGCTGAAAGGAGCTTTTATGATGAAAAAGAAATGTGTTGTTGTAATGATTGCAGTAGGAATTGCTGTAATCACAGGCGGTATCTGTACGGCGGTATGTGTTATCCGCCGTAAGAGAAAGGGAACCTGAATAACTGTCAAAGGAGGGTATTCCGATGATGTTTGAGATTATTATTGTCGCTTTTATAATCATAGGCTTGGTAAGCGGTGTGTACCTTGCGTACACGTTGTCCAAGTTCGAGGACAGGCAGACAACAAAGGATTGGGGGGATGGCAATTATGATTGAAATCCGTATTCCGAAAGAGATTAAAAACTACCGTGAAAAGCTGTTTTTCGGTTTAACGCTTCGGCAATGTATTTGTGCAGGCGTGGCACTCCTTATCTGTGTCCCACTGTATATCTTTGGCAATAAATTTTTGCCGCAGGAAGCGTTGTCGTGGCTGGTAATTCTTATTGCCGCACCGCTTATGCTTGCAGGCTTTTTCCGTTACAATGATATGACATTTGAACAGTTCGCTGTTGAGTTCATATATCACAATTTCACGTCGCAGAAGCGAGTGTATTCCTACGAGCCGATTTTTATGGAGCTTTGCAATGAATACATATCGGACGAGCTGGCGGCTGAAATTGAGGAAAAGGAAAGCAAATCGGCATTGAAGAGATTTTTAAGAAAGGCAGGTATCAGACGTGGATAATTTTGTTTACGATGAAGAAATCCTCTTGGAAGAAGATTATGAGGAAATACTTGACGAGGACGGAGTTCCTATTGAAATATTTGCAGATGAACCTGAAACAACGAAGGTCTGGCAGACAACGGCGGCTGAAACAACCGCCAAAGCTACGGAAGTACAGACAACAAAAAAGTCTGTTCCCGTATATACAAGAACGGAATATCTTGCTCCCGAAACGGAGCTTACAACTATAACGGAGGTACATAGTGATGAGTTCACACAGACAGAAGAATTACCCTTGCAGACAGAAACAGAGATGGCAGTTACAGCAGTTACGGAAGTTCCCGAAGAATCAGAAACCGAGGGAACAGAAACAGCAGTATCGTCAGTTCCGTCGGAAACAGGGGTAAGCGAAACGGTCACGGAGGTTACAACTCTTGAAGCTGTTACATCCACAGAAACATCAGCAATTACCGTTGTTCTCGAAGCTAGCGAAAAATCCCCTAATCAGAGCAACAACATAGCGGCTTTTCTGCTCCTTGCGGGTGTATTCGGTGCAGCAGTTGCGGTGGCGGTCTACTTTATGAAAAACAAAAAGAAAAAGCTGACCGATGAGAGCGACATTTCACAGCTCTCCGCAAGGGAACGTGACGCAATCCGTCTTAACAAGCAGAAGCGTAAAAAGCCTAAAAAGAAGCGTACAAAGAATAAGCGTGTTGTACCGAAAACAACGCAGAAAACGCTACCATATAAGCGTGTTTGCGATAAGTATCTTTTCAAGGTCGATGAAAATAAGTTCAGCAAGACATACCGTTTTGAAGATGTGAACTATACTATTGCAAAGCAGGAGGAACAGGAAGCGATCTTCCTTGCATACTGTTCCGTTATCAATACCTTTGACACTTCCGCCGACATTCAGATTACGGTTCACAACAACCGTGTGAATAAGGAGGATTTCAATAAAATGGTTCTGCTCCGCCACAAGGGTGACAGCTTCGACCACTATATCGACGTTTACAATGATATGTTGGTTGAGAAGATGGAACAGGGACAGAACGGTATTATCCGTAACAAGTATCTGACTGTTACAGTTCAGGCGGCTGACCTTGAAGCGGCGCAGGCGAAGTTCGTAACTATCGACTTGGAACTTGCAAACGCTTTCAAGAAAATCGGTTCAATCATTACACCACTCACAAGCAATGACAGAATAAATCTTCTCAAGGATATTTTCAGAAATGTTGATGAAAAAATCCGTGAGTTCGATGATAAAGACTTTAAGCGTCAGGCAGAAAGAGCGTATTGTTGTCCCGATTATTTTGAGTTCAAAAAGGATTACTTTATGTGGAACGACAAGTATGCCCGTACAATGTTCATCAAGGATATGCCTGCATGTCTGAAGGATAATCTTCTCACGGATATTGCAAATACAAACCTTGATGTTATGGTGTCAGTGAACATTGCTCCCGTTGACCCTTACAAGGCTCTGAAAATCGTAAATCATCAGCTTACCTCTATGAGAGCGAATAAATTGCAGGCAGAGAAAAAGGCAATTCAGTCGGGATACACCTCCGATGTAATCAATGAAGATTTGAAGCACAGCCTTATTGAAGCCGAGGAACTTCTTGATGACCTCCGTTCCAAAAATCAGAAAATGTTCCTTAATAATGTAATCATTATGGTTACAGCAAAGGACTTTGACGAGCTGGAGAATAATACCGAAACTATTGAAGCTGTTGTACGAAAGCATATCTGTTCCGTATCAACGCTGAATTTTCAACAGGAAAAGGGTCTGCAATCCGTTCTTCCTCTCGGTAATTGTACTCTTAATATCCGCAGAACCCTTACAACAGAAAGTACAGCGGTGTTTCTTCCGTTTTCCGCAAAGGAAATAACCCAGCAGAACGGAATGTATTACGGTCTGAACGCACTTTCCAACAATATGATTATCTTCAATAGGCTTATGCTGAAGAATCCTAACGGCTTTATTCTCGGCTCTCCCGGTTCCGGTAAGAGCTTTTCAGCGAAGCGAGAAATGCTTAACGTATTTCTTGCAACGGACGATGACATTATCATCATCGACCCTGAACGAGAATACACAAACCTTGTGGAAGCTCTGAACGGCGAAATCATCAATGTTTCGCCTGCTTCAACAAACTTTATCAATCCCCTTGATATGACAAAGGATTATTCTGATGATGAAAGTCCTCTGATTATGAAGTCCGACTTTATTCTTTCATTCTGTGAGTGCCTTGTAGGAAAACAGGGACTTACGGCAAAGGAAAAGACTATCATTGATCGCTGCCTTAATATCACCTATGCGGAATACTTGCAGGACTTCAACCCCGAAAGAATTCCTACTCTTATGGAATTTTACGATAATCTTAAAGCACAGCCCGAAAAGGAAGCACAGGGTCTTGCACTTTCCTTTGAGCTGTATATCAAGGGCAACCTTAATGTGTTTGCGCATAAGACCAATGTAAACACAACAAACCGTGTTGTATCCTACGATATTAAAGACCTTGGCAAGCAGCTTAAAACGCTGGGTATGCTGATTGTTCTTGACTATGTATGGAACAGAATTACTATGAACCGTGCAAAGGGCAAGCGTACTTGGATTTACTTGGACGAAATTTATCTGCTCTTTGCAAATGAATACTCCGCAAACTTCCTCTTTGAGCTTTACAAGAGAGCAAGAAAGTGGGGCGGTGTTCCAACGGGTATCACGCAGAATGTTGAGGACTTGCTTAAATCTGAAACAGCTCGTTCAATGCTGTCAAACACGGACTTTGTTATGATGCTGAATCAGGCAACGTCAGACCGTATTCAGCTTGCTAAAATTCTGAATATTTCGGACAATCTTCTTGCCTATGTAACGAACAGTGAAAGCGGACACGGTCTTATCTGCTGCGGCGGATCTATTATTCCGTTCAAGGATAAGTTCCCACATAACGAACTGTACGACCTTATGACAACAAAGCTGGAAGAAGTACAGAAAGAGTAAAGGGGCGGTGTTATGTCGGAATTAAAGACAGCTATCAATCGTTCCGATGGTGTGATTTCTTTACAGAACAAGGTTATGAATCACTACGCTGTTCAGCTTCAGTCTGCTGTGGTTTCAACCGACCACAAGAAAGCGATACTCCGTGAAATGCAGTTGGAGCTGACAGCACAGCACTATCGCAGACCTGAACATCGTTCTGTTGCTTATGAGGTTACGCACAGTTCATCTGTAAAGCTGGAAATGAGTTCACAACCGAGCCTTATACAGACGGGCGGACAGGTTTCCGCCCCGTCTGTAAAAACGGCGGTTGATAACAGCTTCATAAAGACGCAGAGAAGCACGGAATACATACGCACTTCAAGACTTACATATTCCGACAGCGTTAAGGAGGTTTTTAAGGTTTCGGAAAATCTTGAAGAAAAGGTACTTGAAGCGGATAAGCTGTGGCGAAAAAGGGTCAAAGCCCGTGCTATCGGCATTAAACAGCGTGGACTTGAAAATCAGAAATACACAACAGCCGAAACGGACAGCGAGGGTTCGGAAGCCATTGAAATGGTCAAGACCGTTCAGAGTGCAGGCAGTACGGTTGCACAGACGGGCGGTATGCTCCGAACAGCCGTGAAAAGCACCTCAAACGGTATCGGCAGTATAAAGACTATGGTTAAAAACGGTGTGAAGCTGGGTTCAAGGAAAGACATTGCCAAAATAGCAACCTCGGTCAGAGGGAGTGTTGTGAATGTGGCAAAGGATACGGGACAGCAACTTTTGAAAACCAAGATTGACAAATCAAAGATTACCGATACAGGAACGGAAACCATAAAGCAGGGACTTACGGAAATTCGTTATGTTGACAATGCCCGCAAAGCCGTTCTCAATACTGCCCGTACAACCGTTAAGGGTGGCTATGCTATAAAAAATATACCGAAGGATACCCGTGTTCAGGTCAGAAATATAAAGAAGAACGCAAAGCGAACAGCACAAGCCGCAAAGAAAACAGCGGCGGTTATCAAGAAGATTTTTACATCAAAAACAGGCTTGATAATTCTTGGTGCCGTTGCGGCAATCCTGTTGTTTGTGGTTCTTATTACGGGAATTGTGGCGGTAATATTAGCGTTGGTGACAAGTCTGTTTTCGTGGTTAAGCTCTCCCGAAACGGAGAAAAAGGACGAAATAGAGGTGCTGAACGATTATAAAACGGTTATTGTGGAGTATGTGGAGGAAAGGCAGGACGAGGTTGACGAAATCGTTGACGGCTTTGTCTGCGATAGAATTTCCTATCCGCCCTATTCTGAAATCAGCGAGCTTAATCAGTACGGCAACGATGAAATCATAGTAGATAAGCACAATGAGATTATCGCTATCCTTGCAGTTTTGAGATACCGTGAGCTGGAGGTCGAAGCTACGGAAATTGAGTTTAATTTTACAGATGAGGAAATTCAGGCGGTTGTAGATAAGTTCTTCACCTTTGATTATTACAACACATACGCTCATTGCAGCGGCGGTAACTGTAAGAAGAAAGTTACAAGGACGGTATATAACCAAGGAACTCCCGATGAGTATGTGGTAGTGACTACAACCTTTTATTGTGACGTTGAACATCAATGGCTCAACGGCGAGGTTACAAATCACACTCTGGAGGAAGTATTGGCTTCGTATAATTTCAGCGATGAAGAAAAGAACCTGTACAATATGTACTTGGAACAGATAAATAAAATGTTGGGTGGTGGTTGATATGTTTGATTTTTTCAAGAAGATGAAAGACAGTGAGTTTGAAAAGGAAGCTGACAAGCAACAGGGCAAGCCGAAGAATGACAAGGTTTTTACCGCCATTCTCATAGTTTTCGGAGTAATTATTGCCGTCAGCATCATAACAGGCATAGGCAATATCGGAAGCGGTGCGGCTCAGGATATGAATTTCAATTTCCGTTTCAGCATTTCCGATGGAGTTATCCTCGGCGGTTTTACACTGGCATATATAATCACCAAAATACGAAAGGGGCGGAAATAATGCTGGACAGAGAAACAAAATACACCAAAGAGCTTGCTAAATGCAGAGAAAACATCAAGAGAACCAAGAGCCTGATTGATTATCATAAGAATATGCTCAAAGCCTTTGAGAGTAAGGAAAGTGAGCTTATGTCAAAGCTGGAGAGGGTCAAGATGTCCTCTCTCTGCGACATAATCAACAAGGGCGGTTATGACATTGACGCTCTGCGTGAAGCTGTGAAAATCGGAGATTTCAGCGGTATTCTTTCCAAAGATGAAGCTGAACTCGATACACATAATGCAGAAGAAACAGAAGATACAGCGGCAGAAAACGCCGCTGTTATCTCAACCATGGATGAAAGGAAGGATGATGAATGATAAGATATGCAATTATTTCGGCGGATTTAAAAGAAGCTATGCTTAAATTTTGTATGGAGCAGTCCGCCTGTGTAGGATTTGAAGAAGTAAAAAGACTGGTAGATTCAGCTTTCACTACATTCAATAGAATCCCCGAAAAATGGTTTAAGGTTACGCCCGTTTTTAGCTATCTTCTTTATATGAGAGGGAATTATGCGGATGAGATTCTTCCGAACAGCATTAAGGAAAACGGCGTAATTATCGAGAGAGGTATTAACCTCGGTACATTCATTATTGACCACTATTCCTGCGATACAGGCGAAAAGATTGTGCGTGGATATGATGTTGTTTATGACCTTGATAAACGTGAAATAGCACTGATTTACAGAATTGAGGTTATGGATAAGGGAGTAAGAAATCTATACAGAGTTGAAACGGATTTGTTTGAGGATTTCGATGTGTGGCAGTTTATGTTTGATATAACATCCGATATTTCGGATACGCTCAGACGAAAAATAGCTTTTCCCACAACAATTATATTCAAGGGAAAGGAGGCGGTTTAATATGTTCAAACTTATTATTTCAGAAAAGCCCTCGGTCTCCGCTTCCATTGCCTATTGCATAGGAGCAACGGAAAAGATTTCCGATGGAGATACATTTTACTGGCAGGGCAACGGTTATATTGTAACTAACGCTCTCGGGCACCTGTTCGGAATAGGTATGCCGGAAGATTATGGTTGGGGAAAGTGGGAGATTGAAACGCTTCCTCTCATTCCGCAGGAGTTCAAGCTGTTTCCACTTAAGGGTTACAGCGGTCAGATTAAGCTGCTTAAAAAGCTCATCTGCCGTGACGATGTGACGGAAATTATCAATGCCTGTGACGCAGGACGTGAGGGCGAATGTATCTTCCGCTACATATACAACTACTTTTGCTGTACGAAGCCGACAAAACGCCTTTGGATTTCCTCCCTTACCGATGAAAGTATCAAGCAGGGTATGAAGAACCTGCTTGACGGAAAGGAAAAGAACAACCTTTTTGTGGCAGGCTTCACAAGAGCAAAAGCGGATTGGATTCTCGGTATGAGCCTTTCCCGTCTTTACAGTATCGTAAATGATGACAGCCACAAGGTCGGCAGAGTTAAGACCCCTGTCCTCAACATTGTTGCAAACCGTGATGAAGTGATTGCAGCATTTACAAAAAGACCGTTTTACAAGGTAGTCCTTGAAAACGGCGCTGAATGTGAAAATGTTTTTGATACCGCAGAGCAGGCGGAAGCTGTGAGAGCAAAATGTAATGGCAAGATTGCCGTTGTATCTTTCTCAAAGACAGAGCAGAAAAAGGAAAACCGTCCCTTGCTTCACAGCCTGACTTCTTTACAGCAGGAGGCAAACGATGTGTATGGAATGACCGCTGCCGATACGTTAAAGTATGCACAGTGCCTTTACGAAAAGAAGCTCCTTACATATCCCCGTACCGACAGCAATTATCTTTCGGACGATATGATACCGTTTGTGGAAAGTATCGTAAAGTGCCTTGCGAGATATGACGGTGAGCGTGTTCAGCGTTTGCAGGAGCAGGGACTTATAATTGACAAGCGTATCATTGACAACAGCAAGATTTCGGATCACCACGCTATTATTCCTACAAATCTCATCGGCAGGCTTGACGATGAGAAGCTGGACGATAACGAACAGCGTATCGTAAAGCTGGTAATCAATCGTTTCCTTTGTGCCGTTGACAAGCCGTACATCTACTCCGAAACAAAGTATGAATTTCTTGTTGAGGACGAGATTTTCAAGCTGACGGTTAAAACTCCGATTGAATGGGGTTGGAAGCAGTACAAGCTGTCAGAGCCTACCGAGCTTGATGACCATGCAGACAAGGTGCTTTCGGTACTCTATTCCGAAAACGCAACCTTTACCGCAGATAATATTGAGGTAAAGCAGGGCGAAACAAAGCCGCCGAAGCATTTTACGGAAGCTATATGCTGTGAAAGGGGGATAAGAAATCGCCCATAGAAAGGAGAGTTTTTCAATGAAAGCAAAGAAAACGGACAACGGCAAGATAACCGCACTATACGAGCGTCTTTCCCGCGACGACGACCTCACAGGCGACAGTAACAGTATAATCAATCAAAAGAAGCTGCTTGAAGATTATGCAAAGGAGCATGGATTTACGAATTGTGTCCACTTTACTGATGACGGCTGGTCTGGCGCAAACTTTGACCGCCCTAATTGGAAACGCATGATTGCAGCCATAGAAGCCGGAGAGGTTTCCCATGTGCTGGTAAAGGATTTAAGTCGTGTCGGCAGAGATTATCTGCAAGTGGGATTTTACACAGAAGTCATGTTCAAGGAGCGGGGCGTCCGTTTTATTGCCATAGCAAACGGAGTTGACAGCGACAAGCGCGAAAGCAGCGAGTTTGCCCCGTTTTTGAATATTATGAACGAATGGTATGTGCGTGATAGCAGCCGAAAAATAACAAGCGTTCTCCACGCAAGAGGAATGTCCGGCAAGCATACAAACAGCCATTGTATTTATGGCTATAAGAAAGACCCTAATGACAAAGACCACTGGATTATCGACGAGGAAGCCGCCGAGGTAGTACGCCGGATTTACCGCATGGCGTTGGAGAGCAAAGGCCCGTATGAAATTGCCCGTATCCTTGCTTTGGAAAAGGTTGAAAGACCGTCCTATTATCTTGCACAGCGCGGCGTGGGGAAACATCAGTCTAATTTTAACCCCGCTGAACGGTACACATGGCGTGGCGGCACAGTTGCCGATATTCTATCCAAGCCGGAGTATATGGGGCATACAGTAAACTTCCGCACCTATAAAGAAAGCTACAAAGACAAACGCTCCAGAATGACACCCAAAGAGGATTTAGTCATTTTTGAAAATACGCAGGAAGCTATTATTGACAAGGAAACATGGGAGCGCGTCCAGAGCTTGCGGAAAACGATACGCCGGACGGACACCATAGGCGCGGCAAATCCTTTAACGGGCTTGATGTTTTGCGCGGATTGCGGGGCTAAGATGTATAACCACAGGGGCGGGGCTGGACTGGCGCGGGACTGGGCGGGGCGACCCAACGGCAGGAAGCGTCCAGAACGCGACGAGTACAACTGTTCCCGTTATGATTTAGGCAACCAGCACTATAATAGATACTGCACGACGCACCTTATCCGCACAGCCGTTGTAAATGAGCTTCTGCTTGAAGCTATCAAGGAAGTATGCGACTACGCGCTGAACAATGAAGCGGCATTTATGGAGCAGGTCTGCTCTGCTTCCAGCGAGCGGCAGGTGAAAGCGGCAAAGGCAATCCGGCAGAGAAAACAGCGCAGCGAGAAACGAGCCGACGAATTGAGCCGCTTAATCCGCAAGCTCTATGAGGACAATGTAAACGGCAGACTTTCTGATAAGCTCTTTGAACAAATGCTGCATGATTTTGAAGCGGAGTTAGAGAGTTTAACCGAGAGCGTTACCCAAGACGAGCAGGAGCTTGACCGTATAAGCCGGGAAACCGTCAACGCTGAAAAATTCCTTGCCCTTGTCAAAAAATATACGGATTTTTCCGAGCTTACCCCCGCCATGATAAATGAATTTGTTGAAAAAATCCTTGTCCACCAAGCCGAGGGAAAAGGGGCGAGCCGCACACAGGAGGTTGAGATTTTCTTTAACTTTGTCGGCAAGGTAGAAATCCCCCATGAGGAAATCGTACTGACAGAGGAAGAAAAAGCGGCATTGGCAGAGCAGGAACGGCGCAGAGCAAAAAAAGCCGAATACAACCGCCGCTATATGGAGAAAAAACGCAGAGAATGGAGAGAACAGCGGGAACGGGAGCAGGAGCAAAAGCCCCATAAACTTCCCCCTGTCGCAGACGAGAAAGGAGAAAAGAGCGCATGAGAAGATTGATTGACAACGGTACTACTTCACCCGCCAGACCGCCCTATATCGGGCATTATGGACACTTGCGGAAAGCCTATCTTGAGGGCTACCGCCCCGATCTCTACAACGCCCTTGTCGCAAGCGAAACCATCTATGAGCATTGCGCCGAGATTGAAGCCGCCGTCCGTCGCCGCCTTGACCTCATTATCCCGCAGCTTGCCGAGGGTGCGGGCGCAACCGAGGAACTGAAAGCCGCAGACCCCATGCAATGGGTGGGGCTGATGAACACCTGCAAGGCGCAAGCGGAGGAAATCGTCAAGTTTGAGCTTATCTATGTATGAGCGTCAAGAGCCGGAAAAATCCCATATTTCACGATAGAAACGCTCTGGACGAGGAATGTATCGCCGGAGCGTTTTCTATTTGAAAATCCTCATTTTCCCCAAGTCAAGAGCCGGGAAAAACACCCGAAAAATGCCCCTATTGCGTAACAGGGGCGCAGAAAGGAGAGTTTATGAGAACAGGGCTTACGAAGCAGGAAAAGACCACCGATATATGGTTTGACGAGAAAGACCCGCTGATCTATATCCGCACCCACAACACCGACTTAAAGAAGCGGCTTGCCGCCTACGCCGGACAGTCCCCCGACCAGTGCCGCCAGACTGACGCAGACCCGGACACGGGCTGCATGGAGTTTGAAATCCGCAAGGGGAGGTTCTCTTTCCGTCTGACCGCCCCATACAGTGAGGAACGGAGGAACGCCGCCAGCAAAGCGGCAAAGAAACATTCCGGCAACTTGACACACCCTATTCAAAAAGATGTGCTATAATTTTTTTGAAAAAGTTTCGGATTAGATGTAGTATTTGCCGCTGAAACCGTAGTACATAGGTGAAGCCCGAAAGGAGGCGGTGAGATGATAGACGACGAAAAAATCATAGAAATGTTTTTTGGACGTTCAGAACAAGGCATACGAGAGCTGGATATAAAATACGGAAAGGTCTGCCACAATCTTTCCTACCATATCGTAGGCAGCAGACAAGACGCGGAGGAATGTGTAAACGACGCTTATTTAGGCGCATGGAACGCCATTCCCCCGGCACGACCTAACCCGCTGCTATCTTATCTTGTTAAAATCGTTCGGAACATTTCACTCAAAATCTATTGGAGAAAGGAAGCAGCCAAACGGAGCAGCCATTACACGATTGCTTTGGAAGAAATTGAAGCCTGTATAGCAGCCCCGAATACAGTAGAAGCAGAAATCGAAGCCAAAGAGTTAGCCCGTATCATTGAAGCATTTTTAGACACGCTGACTACCGAAAACCGCGTTATTTTCATGCGCCGCTATTGGTTTTCCGACAGCTATAAGGACATAGCCGAGTTTATGGGGCTTTCAGAAAAAAACATTTCTGTCCGGCTGACCCGTATCCGCGAGAAGATGAAGCAATATTTGATTGAAAGAGAGGTATTCGTATGAACGCAAAAAAGTTTTCCGACGCTATGAGTGAACTTGATACGAAATATGTTGATGAAGCCCTTAACTACAAAAAGAAAGCAAAGAAACCCGGTTGGGTTAAGTGGGGAGCTATGGCGGCTTGCTTTGCAGTAATTGCTGTTTTAGGCGTAGGCGTATTTCAAAGTGGATTGTTCGGGAACAAAACTGACATTGCCACTTTGGACAACGGAAATGAAATCATCTTTGTAAAATCGGAAACTGCTGGCTCAAGCATTGACATTGACGGGACTATAACAACAAGGCAACTTACGGAAACGGAAGCTGCATCTCTTTTTCCAAACTTGACCGTTACAGCTCATGCAGTTTTTCGTGTTGATGATACTGTTTCCGACAGCAACAAAGAATTGATTGGTTTTGAGGGAAAAATCGAAAATGCCAAAGTGGTAATATCTACAACGGATATAGCACTACTTGATACGAAGATTGTAGGAAGTGAAGAAAGTAGCGAAGTAAATGGCACAAGCGTGACGGCAGGATATTTTGTAACAGACCGGAACAGCGTGGGAGAACAGAATGTAATTTACTATGCGACCTTTAAGTTGGGAGATAGCACCGTATATGTTGAAAATGCGGGTGCAAAAACTGAAAGCGAAAGTGTGAAAAACGATTTGGCTACCATTATCCAAGAGCTGATAAATAATGGTGCGCTTGACCTAAGTTCTTTCAACGGATAACCCCATGAAAATTTAATACTACCATCAGGACAGCCGAGCAAATCGACTGTCCTTTTTCTATGTCTACGGACAGAAAGGAGCGACCAACCATGACAAAACCGAGAGAGAAAACCCGCGAAGAACTGCAAGCCGAGATCGAGGACGGGAAGAAGAAAATCCGGCAGTTTGAGAACCGGGAAAAGATGTTGCGTCAGAAGTTATCCAAAGAGGAACGCAGAACGCGCAGCCACCGCCTTATCGTCCGGGGCGCAGTCTTTGAAAGCATTGTGCCGGAAGCAAAGAACATGACCGACGAGGAAGCCACAGCGCTTCTCCGGCTTGCCTTGACGAGTGAACCAGCGCGAGAATATCTGAAAAAACGAGCCGAGGGAGCGACAAGCTGAAAATCCCTTAGGAACTAAGGGCGCACTTATACACCCTTGCGGGCGTGTGCGCTCTGCCGAGGGCTTATCTCCGCACAGGGAGATTTCCCCGCGCTCCGATATGGCGGCTTTGCCGCAACAAGGGGCTGCACCCCTTGCGCCGCTTCGCGGCTATCCCTGCACACCCACAAAAACAGTACACCCGCCGTTGGCGTCTGTACCATTTTTGCGGGTTTTATTATCCTATCCGGGAGGTGATACCCATAGCCATTTACCATTGGAACATCGGCATTGTGAGCCGAGGAAAAGGCAAATCAGCCGTTGCCGCAGCCGCCTACCGAAGCGGCGAAAAGCTGACAAACGAATGGGACGGAATGACCCATGACTACACCCGCAAAGGCGGCGTTGTCCATACAGAGATCATGCTGCCGCCCCACGCGCCACCCTCATTCTCTGACCGTTCAACCTTGTGGAACAGCGTGGAGCTTTACGAGAAAGCCGGGAACGCCCAGCTTGCCAGAGAGATTGACGCGGCGCTCCCCATAGAATTATCCAGAGAGGAACAGATCCGGCTTGTCCGGGAATACTGTTCCTCTCAATTTGTTTCCAGAGGAATGTGTGTGGATTTTGTTATCCACGACACCAACAGCGGCAACCCCCATTGTCATATCATGCTGACTATGCGCCCCCTTGACGGGCGCGGCGCGTGGGCGGCAAAGTCTAAAAAGGAATATGACCTTGATGAAAACGGTGAGCGTATCCGCTTGCCAAGCGGCAGATATAAGACGCACAAGGTTGACCTCACGGGCTGGAACAGCCAAGAGAATGCGCTTGTTTGGCGCAAGGCATGGGCTGACTATACCAACGACTTTTTGGAGAGGAACGGAAGCCCGGAGCGTATCGACCACCGCAGCAACGCCGAGAGAGGAATTGACGAGATACCCACCGTCCACATGGGCGTGGCGGCTTGCCAGATGGAGAAGAAAGGTATCGCCACCGAGAAAGGCGAACTGAACCGCAGTATTCAAAAGGCAAACCGCCTTATCCGGGAAATCCGGGCGCAGATTGGCAAGCTCAAGGAATGGATTGCCGACCTGTTCAAAGCGCGGGAAACCGCCCCGAAGCAACCGTCGCAATCTCCCAACCTTGCAAATCTGCTGATGAAGTATTTGAGCGTTCAGAGAGAAAAGAGCCGGAAGTATTCGCAGCGTTGGCAACAACAGCACACAGCCGATGAACTGAAAACCATAGCGGCAGCGGTCAACTATCTCTCCGAGCATGGTATCTCTAATCTTGATGAGCTGGACGCAGCCCTTTCCTCTGTCAGCGATAAAGCCTATTCAATCCGGGAGGGAATGAAAACCGCCGAGCAGCGCATGAAAGAACTGCAAAAGCTGATAGAGAACGGCGAGAATTATTTGCAGTATAAGCCCATTCATGCCGAACTGAAAAAGCTGAAAAACGGCTGGACGAACAAACGGGATAAGTATGAGGAAGCCCACCGCGCCGAACTGACCCTATGGAACGCAGCAAGCCGCTATCTCCATGCAAATCTGACAGATACAAAGACGCTGCCTATCTCCAAATGGAAACATGAATACGCCGACCTCAAAGAGCAGAGAGATACCGACTACACCAAACTGAAAGCTACCCGCGCCGAGGTTGCCGAGCTTCAGAAGATACGCAAGTGCGTTGATATTGCACTGAAAGCCGAGCAGCCGGAGCAGACACAGAACCACACCAAGCGGCAGGAACAGGAGCGATAAAGAAAAGGACGGGCAAGCTGATTTGCCTGTCCGTCCTCTATTCCCATCCGACAAAGGAATGTGTTCACTTCTTATCGGGTAAAAATGTCATTATAACGCCAGTAATGCCGATAACTGAAAAGATTAAAGCCCATTTGAAACTTAAATCAAAAAAAGCCACATTGCCATATCCTAACATCAGCAGGATACTAACTAAAATCAATGCTATACCTTGCAGTTGCCTTTTCATACAATCACACTCCTTTGTCAAATTCAAGTTTGTTGACTTTATTTTACTTCAAAACTATGAACAATTCAACCACAGAAAGAGAGGTATTAACCATGTATTACACCCAAGAGCAGATAGACCGCGCCAACCAAGCCGACCTTGTTTCTTTCCTGCAATCACAGGGCGAGCAGCTTACCCGCGCCGGGAATGAATACCGTTGGAAACGGCACGACAGCTTGACCGTCCGGGGAAACAAATGGTACAGGCACAGCCAGAGCAAGGGCGGCGGCCCCGTTGATTTTGTCATGGAGTTTTTCGGCAAGAGCTTCACCGAAGCCGTTGAACTGCTGACAGGCGAAAAAGGAGCCGCCCCGCCGCCGGACAGACATTGCCCCGCGCCCCTATCCGACTTCCGACTGCCACCCCGCAGCACCGACAACCGCATAGCGAGGAACTACCTCACAGCAGCCCGCCGCATTGATGAAGATGTGACGGGCTTTTTTCTTTCCAATGGCGACATTTACGAGGAAGCCGCCCACCATAACGCCGTATTCGTCGGCAGAGATGAAAGCGGCATACCGCGATACGCCCACCAGCGCAGCACAGCCGGGAACTTCCGGCTTGATGTGAAAGGCAGCGACAAAGCCTTTAACTTCTGCTACCGGGGCGAGGGCGAAAGATTGTTTGTCTTTGAAGCCCCCATTGACCTGTTATCTTTCCTCTGCCTGTTCAAAAAGGAATGGCAGAAACAAAGCTACCTTGCACTGGGCGGCGTGGGAGAAAAAGCCCTGCTGCGTTTCCTTTCTGACCGTCCGAACATCAAGACCGTGTACCTCTGCCTTGACAGCGACCAAGCCGGAAACGACGCTTGCAGCCGCCTTGCAGAGCTTATGCCGGAGGGCTTGACCGTCCACCGTCTTATTCCCCTTTTCAAAGATTGGAACGAGGTGCAGACGCGCCGGGGAGAAATCGCGGACGGGAAGTATATCCGGGAAGCGATTTACGGCTTGAAAGAGCCGCCGCAGGAAGAAACCGTTGAGATTATCCGCATGAGCGAGGTTGACACGCAGACCGTTGAATGGCTATGGGAGCCGTATATTCCCTTTGGGAAAGTAACCATTGTGCAAGGCAATCCCGGCGAGGGCAAGACCACCTTTGCCCTACGCCTTGCCGCCGCCTGCACCACCGGGGGAACGCTGCCGGGAATGAAGCCCTTGCCGCCATTCCAAGTGATTTACCAGACTGCCGAGGACGGTTTGGGCGATACCGTCAAGCCCCGCTTGATGGAAGCAGAAGCCGACCTTGACCGCGTACTTGTGATTGATGAAGCCAAACGGGAGCTTACCCTGTCCGACGAGCGCATAGAGAAAGCAATCATGCAGAATGGAGCGCGTCTGATTATCCTTGACCCCATACAGGCGTACATGGGCGAAAAAACCGACATGAACCGGGCAAACGAAGTGCGCCCCATGTTCCGCCGCCTTGCCGATGTTGCCGAGCGTACCGGGTGCGCCGTTATCCTTATCGGACATCTCAACAAAGCTGCCGGAGGGCAGAGCGCATACCGGGGTTTAGGTTCTATCGACTTCCGCGCCGCAGCAAGGAGCGTCCTGCTGATCGGGCGCGTGAAGCGAGAACCGAATGTGCGCGTTATCGTCCATGACAAATCTTCCCTTGCGCCGGAGGGCAAGCCCGTTGCCTTTTGCCTTGACCCGGAAACGGGCTTTTCGTGGATAGGCGAATATGATATAACCGCCGACGAGCTGCTGTCCGGCGCGGGCGGGAACACCGCCACCAAGACCGAACAGGCGGAACGGCTGATACTGGATTTACTGGCAGACGGGAAAGAGCTTGCCAGCGAGGACATAGAGAAAGCCGCCACAGAAGCGGGCATATCCGCCCGTACCGTCCGGGCGGCAAAGAGAAACCTTGACGGGCGCATTACCTCAAAGCGCATTGGCGCGGCATGGTATCACGCTCTTAAAAAGTGAAACGGCAAAATCCAAGTGGCAAAACCCAGATACCTTGCCACTTTGCCACTTCGCCACTTCAACCTCAAAACCACCGCCCCATGTATGACCGCATGGGGCTTTTCTCATGGAAAGGAGAGCCTATGAACAACGACACCAGCAACCGCAGCACCCCCGCAACCGCTTCCCCTCTGACCGTAAAGGAAGCCGCGCCACCTGTAATGATAAAGAAAATCGGAAAGACCACCTACCGCGTCAAAATCCATTTCAGCGAAACGAGCAAAGAAACCATGAGCGACAAAATCAAGCGTCTGATTTTGAATGACAGCGAAAAAAGTTCTTAAACACCCTTGACAAAACGTATCAGAAAGTACATTGCTTGCGGTTATGGAAAACATCGACCGTCTGGTTGATGATAAGGAGCTGAAAGGCTTTGTCAAGGAACGTGGACTCGGTACACCTGCAACAAGAGCTTCAATCATCGAAGAACTTATTGCCGCAGGGTATATCGAGCGTAAGAAGAAACAGCTTGTTTCAACCGATTACGGCAGAGCGTTTGCGGTTTCTGTTCCCGATAATGTAAAATCGGCAGAGCTGACCGCACATTGGGAACAGGTACTTTCCGATATTGAAAACGGAAACGGCAATGCGGATATGCTGCTTGATGAAATCAAGAACAGCGTTTTGGAAATCATCGCTTTTGAAAAGGGCAGAGACAACCGTGTCAGGGTTACACGAAAGGTAAGCGTAGGCAACTGTCCTCGCTGTGGAAGTCCTGTTATTGAAAACAGCAAGGCTTTCAGTTGTTCCGCAGGGCGTGACAAGTGCGGTTTCTTTATCTTCAAGCAGGACAAGCGTATCGGCAGAAGCTACAAGGCAGACGAGATTGCGGAACTGATTTCAAAGGGCAAGGTTACGCTGAAGAATTGCACCTCATCAAAGGGGAATAAGTACAGTGCGGTGTTCTTGCTGGAGGATACAGGCAAGTATGTGAATCTCAAGATGGAGGAGTTTGTGGGCGGTAAGAAAATGCAGAGTGAAAAAATTCAATTATAGAAGTTTGATTGCCTTCATTATTGAAAAATATAGAATCAACTATCTATTATGTCATAAAATTCTTTGAATGACAGCATATTGTATTTCCTTATATCCTCATAAAGTATTGGTTCAATATATGCGGAAAGCAAAACGTTTGTGTTTATACGTGATATAAGGGGGAGAGGATTACCAGAGAAACTCAATTTATTGTTTTGGTAATAGAAATTAGTTATATTTAATTTGCTTAAAAAATCATCAGGTAATTTTTGCGATGCATTTGGATTGTGAAAAACAAAAGTTCCTTCGGAAAGCGTTTCGGTATCATCTATGCCTACTCTTTTTAATACATATTTGTGTGTGATTATATTTTCGTGAAGACTGTAAACTTTATTAAATGAAAGTTTATTCTCTGAAATAGATAGTGCTGTAAGCTTGCCCAATGTTAATGAGCAAGTAAAAATGATAGCAGAAACATTTTTATAATTTTCATCATTAAATAAGCCGATTGGTATTTTTGCATCGCTTTCAGGTTTGATAATATATTCTTTGGGAATATATGTATTTGTATCAACATTATAGTATAAGCCGTATAGCAAAGCTAATATAGGATATATATACTCTCTACCGTAGTTAACATCATCATATGAAGCTAATGCCAAAACAAAAGGTTTTTGTAGATTTACCCATTCTAACTTGCTATATTCTTTTGAAAGCTTTTTATGTTTATAGCTTATAGCATTTGAATATCTTATTATTGCATTGTCTAAGAGTTTGTAAAAATCCTTCTGTAGATATGGAGGTGTAAACATTGATAGTTGGTCATCAAAAGTTCTCTCTTGTTCTTTACGTCCTGTTAATTTTATGTTTGCAATGACGGCTTCAACAAATATTTCATATGGGGTATTAATAATGAAATCAGGCATTGGGTGTGATTGGTCTAACGTATATCCAGCAGTTGTAAATAATCTATATAAATATATTTCCCAAAAAGACGAATGAAATGTTTTTTGAAATTCTTGAATAAATTTCCCGTCCCTGTCAACGAATCCATCAGTCCAGTTAATAAGCATTTCTTTAATATTTGTTGTTTGTAATTCGTTTTTTAGAAAAGCAAATTTTGGATGGTATTTTGATTCATCAACCCCATTAATGTTTCCGAATAAATCAAGCGTCATAAACTATCACCTCTTTGATAATTATATCATATTCTAACATTCTATATAATCTATTTTGAGCTTGTAATAAATAATAAGGCAAAACGCAAACTAAAATGAAATGGTGTTTGACAAATGTATGAAGATGAAAATAGTGGGTATTGCTTGCGTAAACATCTAACCGTAATTTTATCGTAATTGAATTTTGTGAGAAACATTATAATATTGCAGAAAAGCGGATATGTGTTTTAGCAGAAAAGATTGCATAAATAAAAATCGTATTCAGCATATCTTTTGGATTTCCGAAATTAACTTAACATAGTCAATGAGGCTTAATTGATGACTTACTTGGTTCTTAAAATTAATAGCGTCTTGTGAAAAATACGAAGTAGTGATAAGAAGTCCAGCAGTTGCTTTGTCTGCTGAGATGGTTCCGTATAATTCACGAACTAGGTTAACTCCAACAGGACGATCAGGAGCATATTTTTTGCACTCAACATATATAAGAAAAGACCCTATAAGGTTATCTTCTATTATAATGATGTCTTTTCCGCCATCTCTGGTTTGCTGTGTCAAATTTACTTTATACCCTTTCTTATCCAACATTTCGCAAACCAGTTCTTCAAATTCTCTAGAGGTGCATTCGTGAATTAATGATGGCTTGTTTGCAACACGAGATAATAATGAGGTGTTTATGGTGTTTAAGTCGGTTACTATTGGTTCAGGTAAAACAATATCAGGCTTGTCTGGTATGAAAAGTTTAGGAGAGTTTAAAATGAGACCTTCGCCAAGTTTATAGCCTTGCGTGCTTTCAGAGTCTAGGTTAACGATAGTATCACGAAGCAAATTATTGCTATCTATATAGTGGTTTATTCTTTTGAATATTTCGTGTTTTGTAAAGTTATCAGGTAGGTTTTTTATTGATTCCAGTATTTCTATATAAAGTTGAGTTGATTCTTCGATTTTAAGGGAATGTAAATAATGTGATACAAGTGATGTAAATAATGGACTGGAGGTGCTGGATGTGATATTTATAAAGTCTGTAAAATGTAAAAAATCAACCCTTTTGTAAAAGTTCTGGTCTTGTGATGATACATATATTTTTCTAAAATTCTTTAAGTGCTGCAATTGTATTTTTAAGTTTCGCATAGAATCAATGCCATCTACAATGAGTATAACATCATTTAAGTTTGAGTCATTTTTTTCTAATATAGTGTGGTCATAGCCTTGCTGTAACCAATTAAAATACAAAACATTTTTACCCTTAGAACAAATTTCATTATAAAGTTCTGTTAATATAACGGTTTTTCCGCAGCCAGTAACTCCTGATAGTTGCACACAAAATTCTTCTTTTTGATGAAGTATATCAAGCAGTTGTTGCAGTGTTTCTTTATGAAAAAACTCAAAAGAGCTGCCAGATGTAGTTTTATGTAAATGCATAAAGATACCTCCATTAATATAAGTTACTTGAGGAGATCAATGTTTATTTTATCAGTGTGGGTAATTCTTAAATATTTAGTCATTGGAGATGATATGTATGTTGAAAAAATACAGAACAATAATATATGAAAGTGAAGGTGAGATAAATAAAGTAATAGATAACTGCATAAATCATGTATTGAAAAATCATCCTGAATGTACAAAAGAAGAAATTCTTGAATCTATTATAAAGAATAAAAGCGATATATTGAATTATGATTTCACGAATGAACTTCTAATGACAGAAGGTAAAATGCTGTTTGATATTGCTGCTGCAAAGTTTGGAGAGAAATTATGGAATAGCAATGTAGAATTAGATAATACCTGTAAAAAACTTTGTCCCTTCGGGGATATGTGCAATCAATATTTTGTGGAAATTGAAGGTGAGCATATTTGTTATGGACAAATGCTACAGATGCAGATTAATATGAAATCTTTGCAAACGATCGCAATAGAAAAGCAAGTGAAAATAATAAAACCAAATGGCGAGATATTTATAGATTTAAGTTTTCCAGAATATGATGAGCAACTGTTAGCAGATTATTTCTTTCAATATGAATGGTTTATTATGCGGTTTGGTGAAGACAGTAAATACGGTAAGCATAAGATAAACGGTAGTAACGTTATATCACATCTATAACACAATAATCGGAATAACTTATTTTGCCATCTACATAAGAGCCATTTTTGTTTAACGTGGTTGCAACAGCTAATAATACATTGGTGTATTTTACATCATCTTTAACTGCAAAAGGCGTTTTCAGGTGTGAAAAAACAGCCTCTGACATATTGATGCTACAAACAATGTTGTTTGTTTTTCTTGAAAAAATAGCTAATGAATAGAAAAAAGAGCCGCTTGAACTATTTGTTCTTTTATTGAACTGTATGTCAACATTTCCATAGAAGAGTTTTGGTGTTCCATAATCATCATCGTCAAAAGGTGAGGTTAGTGATTTTGTAGGCAGACGTTTGATATTTTGTTGGTTTCTTAAATCGTGTTTCGCAATATCATCAGTAGAGATTTTATCGAGTTCCATTTTTACCAATAAAGGATTTTGCTTTAGGATTTGTCTTTTTAAAAGGCTACAGACTAATCCCTTTAGTTTTTTATTGATAAATTCACGTGAATCGGTGTTATTAAGCAATTCGGTAATTGCTCCTTCATTAACAGAGGCAAATGAATAGCTGCAATTAGGGATGTGTGGTTGGTTTCTAAATCCTCTTAAAAAGAAATCAGTACCGTTTTTAGAAGGGACAAGAGAAAGTTGAGGTGCATGACATTCTGGACAGAATAATCTTCGGTAATATTTCTGTTCAAACAACTTTTCATTATTCTTTTTTTCGCCAATCAAATACTCCAATTTGAGCGGTGGTTCAATAAGATTACCACCGTTGTCTTTATAAGAAGCCTCATCAAACTTGTAAGACATATCTACACCTCCAGTAAAAATACATATAACATATTATACCATATTCCCTTATAAATTTCAAGATTTTTAAATGAAAGGAGTCCTTAAATGTCAAGACTACAAACCGTCCGTGAAAACTGGACGGACATAACAACAAAGTTGCTTCGGGACAAACAGGAGCTTGCACATTTTCTGCGGTTTTCCGCAAAGATGTATAAGCAGAGTTTTTCTGACGCAGTTCTCATATATCAGCAGAACCCCAATGCCACAAAGGTCGCAACTCTTGAAACTTGGAACAAGCTGGGCAGGCTTGTAAACAAGGGTGAACACAGCATTGCCGTGTTCGGTGAGGATAGCAAATGCAAGCACCTTTTCGATATATCACAAACAAACGGCAAGCGTGTTCCTGAGCTTTGGAAGCTGACGGAGGATTTATCCGCAGACCTTACCGCTGTTATCAATGAAAAGTACGGCAAGGATTGCAAGAACATTCAGGAAACTATTGCGGCTGTTGCTGTGGACAATATCAAAAGCCGTCTGCCTGATATGCAGTATGCGGTAAGACAGATGAAGCTGTCAGAAAAGGATATAACAGCATATCAGCAGTCGGTTGTTTCAGCAGTACGATTTGTAATCGCAAACCGCTGTGAACTTGACAGCAATATGAAAATATCGGGCGGTATAAATCTTAATGCCGCAGATATGTTCAAAGACAGCCGTGACCTTATCCGCTTCTGCAATATCGTAAATCAATCGGCAAAGGACGCTCTCTTGGAAATGGAGCGAGAAATTGTAAATATTCTTAAACAAAGGAGAGAACGAAGCAATGACATACAGATTAAGTCCGACAGGACAGTATCTTCCCGAAATTCAGTACACACAGAACCCCAGAGAGCAGGCACTTCTGAAAAAGCCAATAGGCAGGTGGGGCAGAATGTGGCAGGAGTGGGTGAAAACGGAGTATCCCACAGAGGTTCAGATATTCATAATGGAGGGTCGCTGGAGCATAATTCCGAGAGAAATCGACAGAGAAGCGGAGAAACGCTTTCAGGAGCTGGACGAACAGTACCGACAGCAGAACCCACGTCCGACAGCGTTCAGCGAGATACAGACTTGGGAGAAAACAAGAGTGCTGACGATAGAACACAGGATAATGGAGGAAATCGTGTTCAGACTCAGAATGTAGTCATAGATAAGCTCGTTGATAGATTTTTTCACGCTGACTTCAACCGCCGTCTTGACAGCTATGAAACGGCTGGTATGGTCTTTACGGACTGTGCAGATACATCATTTGACCCTGTGCAGTTCTTTGACAGATTTCATTCCGACAGATTTTCCGATACGCAGGCAGAGGAAATCAGAAACATTATCAAAGCGGCAATGGAGAGCCGTGAGTATGTTCCCGAACTTGTGACAGAGGAAGAACCCGTTATCGTAAATAACGAGGTTGTGAAAACAACAGAGCTGCCGCCGCTTCTTGATGAAAATATCATAAACGGCATTATGAAGCACGACAGATTCTTTAAGGTCAAGCGTGATGAAATTGCAGAGTTCTTCAAGGAAAACGAGGATTACGATAAACGCTGTGAGTTTATGAAATCCGTTTTCCGTGTGGAAGAATATACAGAGCTTGATGTAAATGATGTCCGTGCAGGCTACAAGGCGGAAGCAGACGGTCTTACCGTTTGGGAGGGCAGTTATCTTTCCCGTACAAAGGAGTCAAAGTTAAGCTGGGATTTGGTGCAGAGCTTTACTGCCGACCTTATCGACAAGGGTAAATACCTTGATGAAAAGCCGAAGCTGGCTGTTGAAGCTGTCAAGCCGAGTAGCGACTTGCATATCCGCAGTTTTTCAGAACAGGACGGACAGATATTCGCAGAGGTTGTGCAAGGTGAAAAAAGCTCCGTTGCTCCCGTAAAGCGTACCGATGAGAATATTCCATATATCGAAATCGGCGGTAAACCTCATAAGCTGACGGATATTCAGAACTACGATTTGGAGCAGTTTGAGATATTCCGTTCTCCTGTTACTCACGATGTCAATGGCTATTACGCCGATGATTTGGCGGAGGGTGATACCGTTAAACTTGACGGAGAGCTGTGGACGGTAAAATCAGCGACTACATATTCCATTTCTCTTGTAAATGACAGCGGTGAGAAGAATATATATAATTCTCCCGAAAGCAAGTGGCAGGAAACTATTACAAAGGCAGGCTTTGAGTTTGTTCCCGAAAAGGCACTTGAAATTTCCGAGCCTGTTTTTGCTGAACCTGAACCCTTTTACACACAGGGCGAACAGCTCACATTTTTCGGAGAGCCTGTTCCCATAGAGCAGACAGAAAAGAAAACAAGAACAAAGCCTGTGAATATTGCAGTATCCCATACTGCTCCCACAACGGATATGATAAATCACGTCCTGCGTGGAGGAAGTGCCGAGCCGAGAAGCCTTGAAAGAATTGTAGCACAGTTCCAGAAAGGCAAGAGCGTAGCTGAAAATGCCGAATTTCTCCGTAAGGAATTTGGCGAGGATGGCAGAGGATACAAGTATGCATTTCCCGATTTCAGCAGTGCCGCACTTGTGTCAAGCTGGACGGACAACACGGGAATTACGGTGGCTATAAGCAATACTGCATTTCCCGAAGGCAAAAACGCACATCTTGAATGGAGCGAAGCCGCCGAGCGTATCAGTGAAATGCTTGAAAACGGCGAATATTGTTCACAGGACATTATTGACCGTGCGATTGACAACGATATGAAGGATATTGCAGGCAAGCTGTGGTATCTTCATCAGGATTGCGAGGTAGAATATTTCATTCCCGATGAAATGTTCAAGGGCGGTTTTCCCGACAGCACAGAAAGAATTAAGGCAAGTCTTACCGATTCCGCAACCTTGCAGAAATATATTGACGGACTTGATGATTTAATCCGTCAGTACGAACAGGATAGAAATGTTCTGCGTTTCCATTTCCATAAGCCGAAAGAGCTGCTTTCTCGTCTGAAAGATTTACAGCTTCCGAAGCGTGATTTTATCACAAAATCAGATTTCAGCTATGAGCCTAAATTCTTTGTGACAGAGGACGAAAAGGACAAGCTGTTGACAGGTGGAAGCGGTGTGCAGTACGGAAAATTCCGTATCGAAAAGTTTTTCAAGGAGGAACATACCGAAAAAGAAAAGATTGCTTTTCTGAAAAACGAATATGGCATAGGCGGACAGGGACGGTCAGGCTTCAACGAATGGCACGACGCAAAGGGTATAAGCTACAAAAAAGGTTCGCTGTCAACTCCCGATTGTGAAGCGTTTCTGAAATGGAACGAGGTCGCAGAGCGTATTGACAGGCTAATTGCTGAGGGCAGATATGTCACACAAAAGGATATTGACGAGCGTATCAAGGACGCAAAGCGGACTTTGAAAAACAAAACTCCCGATGATGATTATGACAGGGCGATGATTGAACAGGCTAAAAAGGTTCTTGAAGAATACGGTGTTTCTCCCGATAAAGAACCGAAGCAATCACCACTTCAAAAAATCATTGCAAAGGCAGAAGCAGAGGGCATTCCCGTAGAGATTACAGACGAGCCTGCAAAGGAACGTGCTGTCTTTATGGATAACCGTGATGAAACATATATCGAGGTTCAGCAGACCGAGGGCGGTGTGGAGTACACAATTTATGCTCCCGACCTTACTCCCGTTGACGGTGGTGAATGGGAAATGGAGGAGGCAATGGAGCTTGACGAAGCTGCCGCCGCACTCTTGCAGACTTCAACCTATGCTCTTACCGAAATTTCCGATTATGATAGATTTATTGAAATTGCAGACAGAAATACAGAGCTTGATGTTCCTGCCGAGCTTGCAAAGCTGAAAAATGAGGCTTTTTCTGCACCTGTGCAGAAAGTCAAAGATCCAACGCAGGAACAGCAGACGGATACTCCAACAGTAAATGATCCCGAAAAGATAACTGCTATAAAAAACGAGCCGAAAAGCGGTGTTCCGTACACCTACCATTTCAATGTCAATGATGTTGTGACTGGCGGTGCAAAATCAAAGTTCAAGGCGAATGTTGAAGCAATACAGGTGTTGCAGAAAATTGAAGCCGAGAATCGCTACGCAACTCCCGAAGAACAGTCGATTATGGCAAAGTATGTAGGCTGGGGTGGTATTCCGCAGGCATTTACAACAGACAGAGCCGCCGAAAGTTTAGGCGGTAATTTAGGTGAAGCCGCACCAAACGGCTGGGAAACTGAGCAGAAACAGCTCCGTGAGCTTCTCACACCCGAAGAATACAAGGCAGCGAGAGCTTCAACACTCACAAGTTTTTACACACCTCCGGTCGTTACCGACGGTGTGTATCAGGCGCTCTCGCAGTTCGGTTTTGAAGGCGGTAATGTTCTTGAACCGAGTATGGGCGTAGGAAATTTCTTCTCTAAAATGCCTGAAAATATGCGTGACAATTCCCGTCTTTACGGTGTAGAACTGGACAGCATTTCGGGCAGAATTGCACAGCAGCTCTATCCAAAGGAGCGTATTCAGATTAAAGGCTTTGAGCAGACCTCTTTCAATAACAACAGCTTTGATGTTGTTGTGGGTAATATTCCTTTCGGAGATTATCGTGTCAGCGATAAAGCCTACGATAAGCTGGGTTTCAAGATACACGATTACTTTGCCGCAAAGTCTGTGGACAAGGTAAAGCCCGGCGGTGTCGTTGCACTTGTCACAAGCAAGTTCACTATGGACAAGTTGAATGAAAAGGCAAGACGATACCTTGCTGAACGCTGTGACTTGCTTGGAGCAGTCAGACTTCCGAATACTGCTTTTAAGCAGAACGCAGGAACAGAGGTCACTACGGATATTATCTTTTTAAAGAAAAGAGAAACAATGACAGTTGAGGTTCCCGATTGGGTTCATATGAGTGAAACGGCGGACGGTATCCCTTGCAATCAATATTTCGTGGATAATCCCGATATGGTGCTTGGTACTATGGCTTGGGACGAGCGAATGAAGGGAAAATACGGCGATGACAGCAGAGTGACAACCTGTGTTGCCGATGAAAGTATTCCGCTTTCGGAACAGCTCAAGGCGGCTATTGCAAAAATCGAAGGCAGCATTGAAACTGTCAGAGCCGAAGAAAAACAGCGTGATGAAGCCGACATTATCCCTGCCGACCCGTCGGTGCGAAATTTCACACATACCGTTGTTGATGGAAAACTATATTTCCGTGAAAATGAGGTTATGACGCAGGTTGCCGAAACGGGTAAGACCCTTGACAGAATGATGGGTATGCACAAAATACGTCAGGCGGCTATGGCGGTAATCGACGCACAGGCGGCAGGCTGTTCCGATGAGGAACTGAAAGAGCTCCAGACTGAGCTTAATGCCGTGTATGACAAATTCAGAAAGTCTTATGGAAATATAACGGACAGCGTTAATGAACGTTGTTTCAGACAGGACGATGATTTCAATACCCTTGCGGCACTTGAAATTGTTGATACAGAGAAAAAGACAGTAGAGAAAGCGGAGATTTTCTCAAAGCGTACCATTCAGCCCGAAGTTACTGTAACAAGGGTTGATACTCCGCAGGAAGCATTGCAGGTATCTCTTGACCGTATAGGTAGGGTGGATATTGCATATATGTCACAGCTCGTTGGCTGTGAGCCTGAAAAGCTGATTGCCGATTTAGGCAATGACATTTTCAGAAACCCCGCCGCAATAAAGGAAGATGAACCGCTGTCGGGATATGAGGAGGCTTCCGAATATCTTTCGGGCAATGTCAGAGAAAAGCTGAAAATTGCAAGGGAATATGCAAAGCATATTGACAGCGGTTTTGAAAAGAACGTTACGGCTCTTGAAAAAGTTATCCCGAAGAACCTTGAAGCAAGCGAAATTTCCGTCCGTATCGGTGCGAACTGGATTGATGTTGAGGATTACAACAGATTTCTGAAAGAATATGCAAAGGCTGATACAAGTATGTTCGGACACCCCGTAACCCGTACCAAAATGGGTGAATACAAGATTGAGGGCAAGTATCAAGACCGTTCTATTGCGGCATATCAAACCTACGGCACAAGCCGTATGAGCAGTTATCATATTTTTGAAAATCTGCTCAATCAGCGTGATGTGGTTATCCGTGACAGAAAAGAGGTTGACGGAAAGGTATATTATGAGGTCAATGCAAAGGAAACCCAGCTTGCAAAAGAAAAGGCAAGACAGATGAAGGAAGCCTTTAAAAGCTGGGTATGGGAGGATATTGACCGCCGTGAAAAATATGTTGAAAGGTACAACGAGCTTTTCAACGCAATTCGTGGCAGGGAGTATGACGGTTCACACCAAACTTTTCCCGGTATGAACCCTGCTATAAAGCTGCGACCACATCAGGAGAACGCTGTACTGCGTGGAAAACTGGGCGGCAATACGCTTCTTGCTCACTGCGTAGGTGCTGGAAAGAGCTTCGAGATGATTGCCACAACAATGGAAAAGAAAAGGCTCGGACTTATCAACAAAGGCTGTGTTGTTGTTCCGAAGCACCTTACCTTGCAGATGGCAAGCGAGTGGATGAGATTGTATCCAAATGCAAAGCTGCTGGTTGCCCGTCCCGAAGATTTCACAAAGGACAACCGACAGAAATTTATCGCCCGTTGCGTAACAGGAGATTATGACGCAGTAATTATGTCTTTCACACAGTTTGAAAGAATACCGATGTCAGACCAGTACCGCAAGCAATTTATGGAACGTGAGCTGAACGAAATTATGGACGCTCTTGAGGAAGTAGATGATACCGACAGAGTTTCCGTAAAGGCTCTTGAACGTCAGAAAAGGCAGATTGAAGAACGCTTGGAAAAGCTGTTGTCCTCCAAAAAAGATAGCTCCCTTTGCTTTGAAAAGCTGGGATTTGATTATCTTGTCTGCGACGAGGCTCACAACTACAAAAACTGCTTTGTGACAACAAAAATGTCTAACGTTGCAGGTGTGCAGACAACAGCCGCACAGAAGTCAGAGGATATACTTATGAAAACGCAGTATCTCAATGACAAGTACGGTTGCAACAATATCCTCTTTGCAACGGGCACGCCCGTCAGCAATTCAATGGTAGAGTTTTACGTTATGCAGAGATACCTCCGCCCTGATTTGCTTAAAAATGCAGGACTCCAGACCTTTGACGATTGGGCGAGTACATTCGGTGAGGTGGTATCACAGCTTGAAATCAAGCCTGCGGGCAACGGCTTTCAGATGAAGAACCGTTTCAGCAAGTTTGTGAATATCCCTGAGCTTATGCAGATGTATAAGGAATTTGCGGATATTCAGACACCCGATATGATTAAGCTCCCTGTGCCGAAGCTGAAAACAGGAGAGCCGATTGTTGTTACTGCAAAACCCGATGACAGACAAAAGGCATATATGAAAGAGCTTGCGGCACGTTCCGAAGCTATCCACAACGGCAATATTGACCCGTCCGTTGATAATATGCCAAAAATAACGCACGAAGCAAGGCTTTTGGGACTTGATTCACGCTGTATTTTCAAAGAAGCAGAGCCTACTCCCGATAGCAAGGTTATGAAGCTGCTTGACAACCTTGAACAGAACTACCGTGAAACTATGGAGCAAAAAGGCGTCCAGATTGTATTCTGCGATATTGCAATCAACGAGGATTCGGAGCATTTCTCGGTATATGAAGCAATCAAGGCTGACCTTGTGAAGCGTGGTATTCCGAAAGAGGAAATCTGCTTTGCTGGTGACGCACAGACAGATAAAGCGAGAGCTGAAATGTTTGAACAGCTCCGAAAGGGTGAAAAGCGTTTTATAATCGCTTCGACCTCAAAGCTGGGAACAGGTGCTAACGTTCAGGACAGGATTTGTGCTATTCACCATTTAGATATTCCGTGGAAGCCTGCCGACCTTACACAGCAGGACGGACGAGGTATAAGGCAGGGCAATAGCTTTGACGAGGTTGGTATTTATCACTATCTGACAGAGGAAACCTTTGACGCATATATGATGGGTATTATCACCAACAAGGCAAAGTTTATCAATCAGATTATGACGTCAAAAGACCCTGTGCGTGTTTCCGAGGATGTGGACGAAATGGTGCTTACATATTCGCAAATGCAGGCAATAGCTTCGGGAAATCCTATGATTAAGGAGAAAATTCAGCTTGACAATGATGTTGCAAATCTGAAAAACCTTGAAGCAGAGCATAAGAAAATGGTGTTTTCAATGCAGGAGCTTGCGGAACGTAAGCTGCCGCAGACTATTGACAATTATGCGGATTTGCTTCAGAAGGCAAGCGGGGATTTAAAGGCTTTCCAAGAACAGCACCCCGACAATGCAGAGTTTAAAATGGAAATTGACGGAAAGACTTTTGATGAAAGAGCCAAGGTGGGCGAGGAGATTGAAAAAGCAATCATAAAATGCTCAACTACAGGAGAAAGTGTAAATTTGGGCAAGTATTTCGGCTTTGACGTTTCCATTGAGAAAAATCCTGCCAATAGCAATTTCTTCAACAGCGGTACTCCTTGTGTTGCTGTATTGCAGGGCAATCTGAAATACACCTCCGAGGTATCACTTGGAAATAACATGGGCAATGTACGCCGTATCGAAAATCTTGCAGGCATTCAGATAAATCAGAAAATTCAGCAGCTTTCCGCTAATCTTGACAAGGCGAAAAGTGACCTTGAAGAAGCAAAGGCGAATGTTGCAAAGCCTTTTGAACGTTCGGCGGAGCTTGCGGAGAAATTGAAGCGGCTTGAATATGTAAATGCACAGCTCAGTACCGACAAGCAGGATGACGAGCCTGTTCCCGTTTCGGATATTCCGACAGAGAACGAGCCTGTGCAAGCCGCAAGTGTGGTAGTTGCTATGCCTGTTTCCGCATATACGGCGGACAAGGTAAATCCGAAGCCGCAGACTCCGTCTGTTCCTCAGAATAACACTCCGAAGCCTGTGTATAACAAAATGAAACGATGATTGGAGGTATAACTATGGCATACACAAGAAAAGAATACACCCCCGAAGAAAGAGCCGCCTACAACGCACAGAAACAGGCGGAAATGGACGAAATTATAAAGCGTATCGACGAGGGCGTCAAAGCGGTATTTCAATCCGACAAGTACAAGGAATATCTGAAATTTGCTTCAAAGTTTACCGATTATTCCGCACGAAATACGCTCCTTATAAATTTACAGCGTCCCGACGCTACTCTTGTAGCGGCATACGGTAAGTGGAAACAGCTTGGCAGACAAGTTGAACGAGGTCAGACGGGCATTGAAATTCTTGCACCTGTTGCATACAAAACAAATCAGGTGCTTGAAACGGAACGTCCCGCCGTTGACGAGTTCGGCAATCAGTTATATAACCCCGACGGAACAGAGAAAATGGAAACGGTTGAAAAGCCGATGACAGGACTTGCGTTCAAGAAAGTCTATGTGTTCGATGTTTCGCAGACAAGCGGCAAGGAGCTTCCCGACCCTGTTACTGAACTGACAGGGGATATAGACAGTGCAAGAAAAGAAGCTGTCTTTGCGGCTCTCAAAAAGGTTACTGGCATTGACATTGAGTTTAAGGACATCAAGGGAGGTGCAAAGGGATATTACAGTGCCACTAACAATGAAATTGTAATCAAAAGCGGTATGAGCGACGCACAGACCTTGAAAACCGCCTTTCACGAAGCCGCACATAATCTTTTGCACGACCCTGCAAAGGATATTGTAACGAACAAATCTCCCCGAAATGAAAAAGAGGTTCAGGCTGAATCTGTTGCCTTTATGGTAGCGGAAAGGTTCGGCATTGACACCTCGGAATATTCTTTCCCGTACATAGCTTCTTGGAGTGACGGAAAACAGCTTGAACAGCCTAAAAGTGCGTTACAGGAAATACAGGAAGCGGCGAAGAAGATTTCTTCCGAAATTGAATCGGAACTGCTGAAATTGCAGAAACGCAATCTCACAATGGACGAAAAGTTGGCTGATACAGAGCTGAACAATATTCAGAAAGCGGAGTTTCTTATTGAAGATTGTGCCGACAGAGGTGTGAATTTCTCAAAGGAGGATACCGACAAAATTCTTGATTTTGCAGGTAATCACGAAAATATATCCGATACGGTACAGCTTGTAACGGATATGGAAGAAATTCAAAGACAGCGTGACAGCTACGGCTATGATTTTACATATATGACGCCGATTGACACAAAGGAAGCTGCTCTTGAAGCCTATGACAGAGGTGAAGCGGTATATCTTCTTTATCCCGATAATACGGAGGGAATGGCAGAGTCACGCTCCGAAATTGAAAATTTTGAGGGATATTTCGGTATCGAAAAAGAGCCGAATCCCGATGTTATCCGTGAGCAGAACAGCGAGCTGATACCTGTTTCAAGGGAAATCGCCCTTGAAATGTGGGATAAGGATTTGGATGTATATGTTGACGGTGTTCGTGCTGAAAGCCGAGAAGATATTGAAAACGCTCCCGAAACAGCAAAGCTGTATTTGTCTGAATTTCAGTACACGGCACAGCTTGAATTTGAAAAATCTCAGCGTGGCAATGTTGACAGAACAGCCGAACCTGTAAGTAAAAATCCGAATGTTATCGGAAACACACCATACAAGGAACTTGGTGAAAAGGGTCAGCTTGAATATATTACAAAACTCAAAACCCGTCACGCTCTGAACATTGCAAAACAGCTTGACGAGGACGGTGTGAAATTCAGTGGTCTTAAAAAAGGCACTGTTACCGCAATTACCATTAACAAGGCTGATAAGGCGAAATATGAAGCGGCTGTTGCAAAGGTCAAGGAAAGCTATTCAAAGAGCAAGGAACAGACCGCCGAGTCGCTTGCGGACAAAGCTCCTGTTCCAAAGCCTGCACCCCAAAAGCCTGTGAACATAGCGGCTGATATTGACAAGACGATTTCAGATAGCAATTATGAGTTGTACCGATATAACTTGAAACAGGCGGCTGCAACGGTTATTGAGGAACACGGTGCGGAAAAGGTAAGCAGAACCCTTGCGGAATATATTGTCCGTCACGATTATGACGGACGGATTTCTGAAAAGAACAAGGAATGGGCAAAGAGCTTCGATATTCCCGAAAACAGGTATCCTCCCGTATTTCATACGCACCCTGTTGTGCTGGACGGTTTCATCACGGAAGCACAAGCACAGATAAAGGCACTTGAAAAGTCTGTCAGTCAGCCTGAATTGCCTGACGTTTGCAAGGATAAATTCCTGTTGCCTGTTGAACGTGTAGAACTTCGTGACGATCATCGTGGTATTCCTGAAACGAAATACTACGATTCGTCAGTGAATGAATACTTTGTTGACGGTATAGGCTGGCTTGACAATGCCGACTATGACCGTGAGCAGAAATTTTCAGAATTAAGTCCAAAGGACTTTTATGCAAAGGTTACTCAGATAAATTGTTCCTATGTGGATACAGAGGGAAGAACAGGGCAGATTGACATTTCAAAAAAGGACTATGACTTGCTGACCGAAAAGACCTATTCAAAGGAAAACAGCGAAGCATACAAGGCGGCAAAGGACAAGCTGGAGAGGCGGAAACAAGAAGCAGGGATAAAGCCGAAGCCTGTTGAGTATTATGCTGTCCGTCAGACCTCTGACTGTAAATTTGCGGTAGCGACAATAAGTGCAGACGGACTTGTGACAGTTGCAAAGTCTGGTATTGCTACTGTTGCGGAAGCTAAAAAGGCTTTGCTTGATATTTATAAAAGCAAGCAAAGTACCGTTAAATGTGAGTTTGTTCACCCGCAGACCCTTGATGAGAAATCGGCGGAGATTTACAGAAATCAGACAAAGGAGCTTCCTGCCGTAACCTATCGCATTACCCCGAACCCTGATAAGAAATCGCCTGATACGCACATCTTGCAGGAGTATGTGAAAAACAGTGATGATACCTATGCGGTGGGAAAGGTTATGGCAAAGGGAGATTATGAGAAATGCAACAGCAAGCTTGCAAATCTCATTAACGCTCCGAAACTTGAAGCACCTGTCAAGACCTTTGAAATCTATCAGATAAGACGAGTTGACGAAACCCGTGACGTAAGGTTTGAACCTTATGAAAGGCTGTTAAAGGCAGGTATAAAGCCTGATTTCAAGACCTATGACAAGATGTACGAAGCTGACGTTTCAATGTTAAGCGGCAAAAGCACAGGCGAAAAGCTGGAGTCAGCGTTCTATGTTTTCAATCAGGAACGTCCCGAAGATTTCAAAGGACACTCGTTAAGTGTTTCCGATGTGGTAGTGCTTGATGATACAGCGTATTACGTTGACAGCGTAGGATTTAAGCCGTTGAAAGATTTTATACCGCTTGAAATTCAGCAGAACCGTTTTCTTGATACGCTCCCTCAGACCTTGCAGGGTATATCCGATAATGCGGCGGAGCTTGAAGCTGTTTCAGATAAGGCTCTGGAGCTGAATATACCGCCCGAAATTATCCGAGAAGCCTGTGATATGGTAAAGGGCGGCGAAAGCCTTGATAATATGGCAAATGCTTATGAAGAAAAATTCACAGAAAAAAACGCTCCTGCGGAAGAAACACCCGAAATTGATAAGCCAAAGCCGCAGAAAAAGCCGAAATTATGATTGGAGGATTGATAATATGATTATGATGAACAGCGTACTTACAGCCGAGGAACGATATGTGTTGCAGTCCCTCGGCTGCAAGGATAAGGCTCAGGCACGCTCCGTGCTTGGAGAAATGAAGATGATACTCCCTGTTCGTTCCGATTTGTTCTCGCAGGTTGTACATCTTTCTGAAAAACTGGAGAAAGAGAAGATAGATTATGCTTATGAGATGTCGGCGGTTGGGGTATTAGATGATGAAATTGCATAAATAGTTATGGCGGTATCGTTTTTTGGCGATACCGCCAATTTTTGTTGATTTTTGATGTTAAAAGTGGTATAATATACAAAAGAATTAATATGCTGGAAAACATCTCAGTAATATGCATAAGTAATGCAATTTCTTTTATGATGAAAGAACAACTATAAACTCGTATTAACAGGAGGGGTGGTCAACGTGGCTGGTGAAATGGGTACTAATATAGCAAATACACATGTTCCAGATAAATTGTATGGATATGGCTTACAAGTTCGTCAGATGTTATATGAATTATTAAATTGTAGTATTGATAGTGTGGTAAGTATTGAAAAGTTTGATGATGTTGGTGTTGAAAGTGGAGAAGAAAAGATTGCTATTCAGACAAAGAGTGCATTGTCTGATAGAAATCCTGTTTCGGATAAAGCGGTTGATCTATGGAAAACTTTGTATAATTGGTTAATAGCGCTTAAAGATGGTGAGTTGTCTTTTGGGGGTACATTGTTTGTTCTAGTTATCAATGTCAATAAAAGCGGAAATATAGTAGAGTGGATTAATTCGGCAAATAATGTAAAAGAGGCAGAACAGGTATATGAAAAAATAAGCAAGAATTTTTTGGATGAAGACGGTAATTATATAAAGCAAAGTGATTCCATTAATGATTATATAGAAGCATTTTTGGCTGATGAAAACACAAAATATGTATTGTATATTATTGAAAAATTCAAATTAGTTGTAATTGGTGAAGGGCACACAAAGCTGATATATGATGAATTCGTAGCTAAGACCTATTTGCCAGTAGATATACAAGGATTGGTTTTCGATAAAATGTTGGGATGGATTGATAAAATTACAGCATTACAAATAGAAAACGGACAAGTTATGCAAATTTCAAAAAAGCTATTTAATAACGAGCTGACGTTGACACAAAGAATGGTAAATCAAAATAAATGCTTAATTGAATTAGCTCCTAATCCAACTATTACAGAAATTGAGTTGCAGCAAGATGAATACAAAACATATATTAGACAACTTAAGTTGATTGACGTGGATTATGATGAGCAGTTATCAGCAATAAATGATTATTTAAAAGCTTCTGCCAACAGAACTATATGGGCGTTAAATGGAGATATAAATGAAGAAATACTGGAAAAGTACTATAAAACCTTAAAAAAACGTTGGAAAGCCAAAAAGAACATTATAGAAATAGAGCAAGAAGGATGTCAAGAAGTCAAAAGAGGTAAATTGCTATATTATAAGTGTCAAGATGAGGATGTAAATATGGATATAATAGTCACACCTCAAAGCTTTAAGAATGGATGTTATCATGAATTGGCTGACCAACGGCAAATAGGTTGGCACCCCAATTATAATGAAAAGCTAAAGGAAGATGAAAAAGATGTTTAAAGAATATGATAATGTGCGAAATCCTATGTTAGGAGCATATCTTTTATGGAGTTTCGTGTTGGGGTATTTTAACGAAAATAACGAGGCTGTTCCAATTGAAGAATTGTTTATTGTGCTACCGATGATTATGAAAGCGGACGTTGCGGAGCAGATTAAATCTACGCAGAAATCATCAGGAATGAGGATAATGTCAAATAAATTTATGACTTCTACTGTTCTGAAAAACGACTTGATTAGTAGTATTCACATAGATATACAGAAGATGATGAATCTAACGTCATTGTCATTAGCAGAAGCAGTAAAGGCTGGACTGATTACTATAGACGTAGAATCAAATACTATTATCCCACTGGAATTGAATAAATTTAATAAAGCTTCGGTTAATGTTTTGGAAATGGGAAAGAATGCAGAAAAACTAGGTAAATGGTGTGCAGATATGGATTTGACACAGATTGAAGAAATTTTAAAAGTGAGGTTTTAAAATGAAATTTCAAATAGAAAAACTTATATTATGGCCTAAAAAAGTAAAATATAATTATAAGGCAATAGACTTTGATACAAATTCAGTTAATGTGATTACAGGTGATTCACGAACTGGAAAATCGGCTATTATACCTATTATTGATTATTGTTTAGCGAGTGGAGAGTGCTATATACCAACTCAGACAATAAGAAATGCTTGTAGTTGGTTCGGAATAGTTGTAAATCTTGAAAACAGTAAAGTTTTATTAGCTAGAAGGGAACCGGGAATACAAAAATCAACAAGTGATATGATGTTTGTTCAAGGCGAAGAAATAGACATTCCTGAAGTTCCAGAGAAAAATGCAAATTGTCAAGTGGTAAAACAATTTTTAGATGAATATGCTAGATTAAGTTTTTTGGATACTGATGAAAGCTATTATGGAAGTAGACCAGCATTTCGGGATTTAATGTCTTTTTGTTTTCAACCACAAAATGTAGTGGCAAATGCTAATATATTGTTTTACAAAACCGATAAGACGGATCATAGAAATAAATTGATTAATATATTTCCGTATGTGTTGGGAGCAATAACGCCAAAGGTGTTATCAGCTAGGCAAGAATTGTTAGAGCTACAAAGGAAATTGAATAGAAAAGAGCGTGATTATGAAAAATTATGTGAATTGACTGTTCGTTGGGAAAATGAAATTAATGCATGGATATCTGTTGCAATTGAATTAGGACTGCTAAATGAAGATGTAGGAAATATGAGTTTTGATTCAAAGTTGGTTTATCTTCAAAACCTTACGAAAGCTAATACTGAAGAAAAGATTTTAAAAGGCGATAATATTATCAAAAATTCACAAGAATTGGTATCTTTAAAAGAAAATGAAAATGAGTTGGCTCTGAAACTCACAAAGTATAAAAATCGTTATGTTGAAATGTCTCGATTGATGAATAGTGTTTCTGAATATAGAGAGGCACTTTCAATACAAGTGGAACGATTAGGCATTACAGAGTGGTTAAATGAAAAAGCTCAAAAAGAGCATATTTGTCCTGTGTGTCAGCAGAAGTGTTCAGACGATACTCAGCGGAATATATATTTACATAGATTGGAGGAAAATATAAGTAAAAGAAAAAAAAGTAGAGGAAGTACCAGCAGCCTTTGAAAGAGAATATGAAATGGTACAAGATAAAATTCAAAAGCTGACAGATGAATTAGTGTCGATTCAAAAAAGAATCAGAATCGAAGAAAATATAATTAAGCAATCGAACGAAAATAACGTAAATAATCCTAATAGGTATACATTGGATGGCATTTCAAGGTTTTTGGGGAAAATTGAATATGCTAGCGATACGATTGCTTCATTAGAAGCAGATGGCGAATTAATGGCAGAAATAGAATCTCTTCGATTGAGAATTGCTGAATTAAAGAAAATTGCAGATGAGTCTGTAATTAAACGTAAAATAGAAAATGCAATTACAAAGATATCTGTAAAGCAAATGGAATTGTTAAAGTTAATGGATGCTGAACGTCCCGATGATCCATTTAGGTTGGATTATAAGAATTTGACTGTCGAGGTAGATGGAGAAGACGGCAGAAAAGATTATTTATGGGAAATTGGCAGCGGTTCGAATTGGTTAGCATATCACATTTCTACTATACTTGGGTTGCAGGAGTTTTTTGCAACTTTTCAGTCATCTGTGCCAAACTTTGTAGTGTTTGATCAACCAAGTCAAGTTTATTTCCCACATGATTCTATAGATGATAAAAAAATAAAAGATTTGGATCGAAATGCTGTAAGAAGTATTTTTATAACTATGGCCAAAAGTATATCCAATGTACATAACAATATGCAAATTCTTGTATTGGAACATGCTGATGATTCGATATATGGGGATGTGCAAGGAGTTAATGAAGTTTGCGTGTGGAGAAATGGAGAAAAACTCATTCCATTAGAGTGGATAGAGGAGTGAATATGGTAAATAAGGATATAAAGGTTTTACTAAAATTTGGCGAAAGAAAATATATACAAGATTTGATAAATGGAGATTTTTATTTTTCTAACGCAAAGAAATTCAGAGATATTGAAGTTGGACAGAAAAACAAAGGTCAGGGGGATATTCTTGAGGGTGGCAGTTATGTATATGCTGTCGATGGACAGATTTACAATAATAATGACACGGCTCTTTTAAAAACCATTGAAAACCAGGATATATTAATTCATTATGCTCCAGCTAATAATATACCTGTGTATTGTATGTTTGCTTGTGATTACGACCACATTTGTCGAATCGATGAGAATCACATAAGGGTTATTTTGTCAGATGATGAAAAAGAAGATATGAGAAAACACTTTGCAAAGGCTGATGCGGTAGTGGTGTTCGCTAACCCTCAATGTTTGATGAATGATTTTTATAAATCATTAGGCGAAACTGTAAAAAGTGATTTAGTTCATTATTTTCAAGTATCGGGAATAAAAGAAGATGGAAAAGTTCCTCATCTTGATTTATCGTATTATGAATATCTTACGCAAGATGTGCCTCCTGAAGAAATTGATGGAGCAAAAAAATATGTTTTTCTTGAGGAATATGTATATCGTTCTTTGTTTTGTAAAGATATGTTTTTTAAAAATCAGCAGGAGTATAGAATCGTATTATCAGATAATAGGATTGAAGAACCACAAGTGTTTCATATTGATTTAAGCGTTAAGCCAAAGATTTTTGATTTGGATATGATTTTAAATGGTGATATCTTAGAGATATGATTAACATCACGAAAATGAAAAACAGCAGATATGCCCCAAAGCATACCTGCTGTTCCCCTATTTGTAAAGCTTACAGAGATTTCATCTTTTTCTTATCCTCCTCCCGTTCCATACTGCGTTTTTCTTCCTCAACGAGCTTGGAAATATAATCCCTATTAGAAATCTGATAATAGGTGTTTGCAATGTCGGCATACACCTCATAAAGCTGTTTGCAGTTCTCAAAGCTATATTTGAGAGCTGCAATTTTTTTGTCCGTTTCTTGCTTGACAGATTTTATGCGTTCAAGGTCGGCAAGGTTCTGAATGTTGCTGCCATTTATAGCCTGCTTGCAAATATTCAGTTTCAGCTTTTCTGACAGAGTAAGCTGTGGTCTGTCCGCAAGCTCAAAGTAGCGTTCAGCCTGTTCTATAAGGCTGTCCATACTGTCCTGTTTAACTGTAAGTTGGTTCAGCTCTTTCCTTGCCTTTTCATATTCCGCTTTCAGATTTTCAATCTTGCCCTCCAACTCCCCAATAGAATGGATATTGTCACGGTTTATAATCGTAAGCTGGGCGGACAGCTTGTAAATATCCATATCATTATCAGGGGAGTGTGGGGCATTGAGGTCACGTTTCCTTTGAACCTTTTTGCCCATAGCGGCAAGCTGCGTCACTTCATCAATAGTTCTGATATAATCCGAACGAATCGGAGCAGGTTCTCCGTTCAGGGTAATACCTGCCCCTACGTCACGCCAACGAATACGGGAAATAAGACTTTCTGCTGTGTAATCTTCTCCGAGCGTTTTGGTTCTGACAAATCGCTGTTGTCCCTCTGCTTTTATTGAAATGTATTTTCCTCGTTTTATTGAGTATCCCATAAGTTCAAGTTCACACAACAGTTCATCAATGTTTTTTGCAGAACCTATAAGCCTGTCAATATCAAGACGGATTTTCTGTTTCCACGATGTACCACGCTTTTTATGCTCCCATTCGTTGTAAGCAATATTTTTGCTTTGCCCTCTGTTTTCCTTTATAGGCTGAATGTCAAAAGCAAGGCACACTCTGTCGGAATATTCCCGTACCTTTTTCAAGGTGGTCTGATTATCATAAAATTTCTTGCCCGATACGGAGTAGCTGTTCAGAATAAAGTGGTTGTGCAGATGTCCTTTGTCAAGATGTGTGGCAATTACTATCTGGCAATCATCACCAAAAGTCTTTCTTGCAAAAGCCTTTGCAATTCGGTGAGCCTGTTCGGGAGTGATATTTTCATTAGGGTCAAAGGACTGGATATAATGAATAGCTTTAACGCTGCCTTTGCCGTCTATCGGCGGAGGGACGTTATATTTTTTGCCCGAAAAATATTCATATACCATTTTCATATCGTTATATGCGTCTTTAGCATTTGCCATACAGTTCAGGGCGGTAGTATAAACCATATCTTCCGTCTTTTCGGGATTTAATATGTAGGCTATGCTGCGGTTGACGGTAGAGTGGATAGGAATAGATTTAACGTATGGCATATATCTTCGTAGTTCTCCTTTAAATCTTCAATATCACTTGCATAAATGCTGTTGATTTCATTTGCCTTTTTAGCAATCTGATTGATGTTGTTGCCGATAATACGCAAAGCGTTCATTACGGGAGTGACTTCATTCAGGTCAATCACGTTGATTTTTCCGTTGAGGGATATTCGCTTTATATATGTACCTGTTTTGAGTGAAGCGGTTTCGGCAAGCCTTTTTATTTCTTCCCATTCTTCAATACTGTATATTACTTCCTTGCGTTTAATCTGTTTTGTTTTTCTCAAAAACACACCTCCACTATTGTTTTCGGTCTTAGGCGGAGCCTAAAAATATGAGAGAGCCACATTCAGGGTAAGGGTTCCCTGAATGTGCATTTTTTAGGGGTAATCCTCGAAAATGCGGCGATTTGTGAAAGAATACGTATTCTTTCTGTGCTTGCTACGCATACACAAAACAAAAAAATCCGTATTCCTCATTTTCAGAGGATTTTGCCCGTATGGGCAGCACCTATAAATTCATTTCGCTGTGGCGAGTAGCGAAAAGATTTATCCCCTCTAATAATTAAGGGCAGTTGCACCGCTAAAATATAACCTGTTCCTGCAACTTTGTATAAAGCTACAATCAGAGTAAGCTGAATATATGTTTTTGTTGTGCAAATAGCGGAATTTATAGATTGGGGTTATAAAACAGGGGGATGAGTGACCGGAATATATGAAAGGGATAATTCCGCAGACAATCACTCGCCGCATTGTTGTGTACCTCGCCAAAATATTACCCCTTTCAGATTCAGAGAAAATGAAAGGGGGTATGTTATTGAATAATGTCTTTGGTGAAATAAGGGACAGGGTATCAATGCAGGACGTTGCAAAGTTCTATGGATTGCAGATGAACCGTTCGGGTATGGCTTGCTGCCCTTTTCACGAGGACAGCACACCAAGCCTGAAAATCTATGATGACCATTTCTATTGCTTCGGCTGTGGGGAAACTGGAGATTGCACAGGTTTTACCGCAAAGCTCTTTGGGCTTACACAGATTGAAGCCGCAAAGAAAATCAGCTATGATTTTGGTCTGCACCTTTTCGACGGGGAAATCGCCGTTCCTGTGAACAAGGTAATGCAGACAGAAAATGAGTACAAGGCGTGGCTTAAAAATGCAACTGCCATTGTAGATGAATATCTTAATAAGCTGATTGAATGGAGAAAAACATACGCTCCTAAAAATCCTGCTGAAAGTCTGCACCCGCTTTTTGTGGAGAGCCTGAAGAAGCAGGGTTACATAGAATACCTTTCAGATTATCTCAGGTTTGGTACTGATAAAGAAAAGCGAGAGCTTTTTAACGAGGATAGAAAAAGCATTTCGGATATACGGGAACGTCTTGACAAACTCGCCGCAGATGGACGAACCGTAAAACGCAAAGCAATTTAACGGAGGAATACCTTTATGATACATTTTATATTAAGTGCTGTTTTCGGTGGTACCATCGGAATACTGACGATGGCATTGCTTGTTGCAGAAAAGAGAGGTGGCAAGTATGAAGATGAATAAAGAGGTTTGCAGCTTTATGAACACCATTAGTTACATTATGAGAAGCGATGGATATTATCTTCTGCACGTCAGTAAAAAAGATGATGTAAATCGTTATAAAATCCTTGCCGGGTATTATGACGATAAATATGTTTATTTTATTCCGAGTGTGGTTATTGCCGCAAATGATATGGTTTCATTTGCCGAAAAGGAACGCAAGGTAAATATGCAGAGAGTTCTCAGGCAGCTTGCAAAGGGGAGATTTATAAAATCAACCAAACACAAGTCTGGTGAGGTCAGATACCGTTTAGAAAAGCGGATAGGCAAGACTCGATACAGATACATAACCTTTCATAAAAATATCTTCCTGATATGGATTGCCAAAGAAATGCTTGGCTGGGTGGAACAAAAAAGATTTGGAGGTGACGATTATGACGCACCAGACAGAATATAAAGAAAATCTTTCTCAGGAAGAAATAGAATCGCTTGCTTCTGTTTTGATGACAGAGATAGCTGCCTTTTATAAAACGGAACGTGGTAAGCGTTTTTGGGAAGAATATCTTCGTAAAAAGGAGAAAGAGACTCAAAAAAACAGCCTGAATTCTATCCTCTTGAAATTTTAATAAAAATGCGGTTTAGTGCTTTAAAGCGTCGACAAATTCTTTTGAAAGTGATATACTATTAAATAAAGAAAACCAACAACGCGACGACAATAAGGAGGTAGCAATGAAGGCAGTAATTTATGCTCGTTACTCTTGTGATAACCAACGTGAAGAGAGTATCGAAGGTCAGCTCCGTGAATGTAAGGCATTTGCGGAACGCAAAGGTTTTAAACTAGTTGGTACATACATAGACAGGGCGATGTCCGCTAAAACAGACAACCGCCCTGAGTTCCAGAGAATGATTAAGGAAAGTGCAAATGAGCTTTTCGATGTGGTCATTGTTTGGAAACTGGACAGATTTGCAAGAAACAGATATGACTCGGCACATTATAAGGCTACGCTTCGTAAGAACGGAGTTAAGGTAATATCCGCAACCGAGGTTATATCGGAGGGTGCAGAGGGTATCATTCTTGAATCTGTACTTGAAGGTTACGCCGAATATTATTCCGCAGAACTTTCAGAAAAAGTTATAAGGGGTATGACGGATAACGCACTCAAATGTCAGTATAACGGCGGTTCTCTGACAATAGGGTACACAATTGACGAGAACAAACATTATCAGCTTGACACATTGGTTGCACCTTTTATAAAGGAAGCCTTTGAAATGTATTCAAGCTGTAAGATGGTAAAGGATATTGTAAAATATCTGAATGACAATGGGGTGCGAAGCGGTAAGGGAAAACCTATAACCAAGACAAGTGTCACATCAATGCTCAGTAATGTAAAATACAAGGGTCAGTATAAATACCGTGATATAATTATTGACGGCGGTGTTCCGAGAATTGTTTCCGACGCTCTATTTAATAAGGTACAGGAACGATTGAAGAAAAACAAATACTCCCGTTCAAGATTTAAGGCAAAGATTGAGTATTTCCTTTCAACCAAGCTGATTTGCGGATACTGCGGTGAGTTTATGATAGGAGAGAGTGGTACAAGCAGACAAAAGATTAAGTACAACTATTATAAATGTACCGGTGTAAAAAGGCACAAGGGTTGTCACAAGAAAACTGTACGCAAGGCAGATATTGAAGAAATCGTACTGAATGATGTTATGGACAAGATGTTCAAGGAAGATTTGATAAACGATATTGCCGACAGTGTAATGAGATTGCAGGAGAAAGAAAATACTACTATACCTCTTATGCAGAAGCAGTTGGCTGAAATTCATCAGAGCATAAATAATTTAGTCAAGGCTATGGAGATGGGTATTGTTTCAAGAGAAACCAAGCAGCGTTTTGAAGAGATGGAAGCTCAGAGGACGGAACTTGAAACAGATATAATCAAGCAGGAAATCCAAGAGGAGATAATTACGAGAGAGCAGGTAGTGGAATGGTTGAAAGAGATGAAAAGGCTTGACCTTTCATCAGATGACAGCAAACGCAAACTTGTAGATTCTTTTGTGAATTCAGTTTATCTTTACGATGACAAGGTTGTCATCATCTTTAATTGTAGGGAAGGGGCGAGTACACTCGCCCTCCCTTTGGACGATACTTCGGCTTGTATGCGAATTGGGGAGCCAAGTTAGTTTTAAGGCGAACCAATCGAGAGGTCAGAGAGTAATGTTTGTTAAACTCTTTATCCTCGGCGATAGGTCGCCTTAATTCGTTATATAGAGCCATTTATCGCTTTTACAGTTAAGAGTAGTTTATGTATGTATGGAAGCAGGGCTTCCGTATGCTTACGATAATGTAAGTGTACGGAAGCCCTTTTTTTGTTGCCCGATGAAAGGAGAACAACGATGAAGAAGAAAGAATATCCCAAAAATCTGTTATCGCAGGTGTTCGTAAACGGACTACCCACCGAGTTTCCCGATGACGTTGCTCTTGTGCTTGAATATATTATTCAAAAGACCTTGACCGAACGGGAGGGTAGGGTACTTGATATGCGGTATAAAAGATATATGACAATGGCTGCTATCGGAGAGGAATATGGTTTAAGAGCCGAAAGAATACGTCAGATTGAAGCAAAGGCTGTTCGCAAGCTCCGGCACCCAAGCAGGAGCAGATATATCCTTATGGGTATGGAGGGTTATATCAACTATTTGAGAGATACGGCAGTAGATGAACGTTTGAGAGAGTATAAGAAAGAAATCATTTCTCTTGAAAAGAAAATTGCCGAATTAACTGACACCGAATACGAAGAAGAAAAGAACGAACTTGAAAATGCCCCTTTAGCAGAGCTTGATTTGTCGGTACGAACTTTCAATATCCTTTACAGGGCAGGATATTCGACAGTTAAGGAGTTGCTTGATGCTGATGCAGAAAAGATTGTCAGCCTGCCTAATCTGGGACTGAAAAATTTCTCCGACCTTATTGACGTGTTATCGGAGAAAGGCTTTGGGTGGAAATCAGCAGAGCTTTCCAAATCATATAGCAGAACAAAGGTGTGATATTATGAAATCCGAATTTGACTACTATTACGGTGCAGAAGCCGAGCAATTTTCCTTTGTCAAGATACCAAAGGTGCTATTCAGCGATAAGAAGCATTTTGGAAAGCTGTCAATAGGAGCAAAGCTTATGTACGGCTTGCTGCTTGACCGAATGAGCCTAAGCAGGAAAAATAACTGGTTTGATAATCAGAACAGGGTATATATCGTGTTTCCCATAGAGGATATTAAGGAACAGTTGGGCATTTGCGGTGAAACGGCGGTCAAGCTCTTAAAGGAACTTGATGATGAAAACGGCATAGGCCTTATAAAAAAGAAACGCAGAGGTCAGGGTATGACTTCCATTATCTATGTTATGAACTTTATTGTTGAAGATGATGAACAGCCCGGAGCCGATACCCCGGAAGAAGCTCCCGAAACGCAGGAAATACCCGTTGAAATAGAGCAGAATTCAAGAAATCGGAAAAACCGAACTTTAGAATTCGGAAAAACCGAATGTAATAATACTAAAGAGAATAATACTGAAAAGAATAATACTGAAATGAGTTATACTGATTCTCAATCAATCATTCAATCGGGCGGCGGCTTGCAAAATTTTTCACCCGGAGCTGTTGAAACTGTTGAAAGTAATGATGGATTGATTGACGGAATAGACAGAAATGCAGTAGAGGAAGAAGTAAAGGCACAGATTGACTATGACTGCCTTATGTCTTTCAAGGACGATTCGGTTGTAAAAATGGTTGAGGAAATTAAGGACTTGATGGTGGACGTTCTAAGCGGAGAACGGACTGTAATATCCGAGGGGAAACGTGTGTCCGAGAAAACGGCGAAAGCTGCTTACAGAAAGATAACCTTTGACCACGTTCAGTATGTCCTGCACAGCCTTGTGAATTACCCCGACAAGATAAGCAGGATAGACCGCTTCCTGACAACTTCGCTGTTCAACTCTGTTTATACGCTGATGAACTCCACCTTTGCAGGCTTTGAACACAATATGGGTATGAAGCTGCTATGATGATATGGATTTTTGAAAGGAATGAGGAAAGTGGCTGAACTTTTGCTTGTGGCAGCTGTATTTGAGATTTGCCGAAGAATGACCCGTCACAGGCTTAAAACGGCTCACTTTTATATCTATTTAATAATTTTGACACCTAATGAAATCAAATCTTTTTTCATTCTATTTGCTTTTTCTTTTCCGAAGCGACACCCCGTAGCTGCTTCTGAAAGCTTTACAGCCATTCCTGTTTTAATGGCCCCCTTTGCAGTTGCTCCCACACAACCGCAAAGGTCAAGTCCGCATACTGTGATTTCCGAATATTCTTTTGTAGTCACAAAGCTTTTGAAGCTTCGCGAAGTAAAACTATTAGGCAGATTTTTTTCAAAGTAATTATCAGATACGATATCCACATCAGGATAAATTTCAGCACCAGATGTACCTTTTATAGAAAAGCCTATAAACCATTTATTTGTGATAATATTGGGGAATACTTGCCCAACATAAATCACATCATCACCCCGTTCACTGAACTCGCTAATAAGACTATTGACAGCGTTTACAAGTTCGGGAGTGTTATAGGAAAACATCTTTTTTCTTCTATTCCAAAGATAATCGTTCTGCATATCTACAACTATAAGCGCTTTCTTGTTTGACATATTAATTTCTCCTAATCTAAAAATCTGTTTATATTCTGACAAATATACCATTTAAGTGTTTCATCATCGGTGAGGTCGATATTACAGGAGCTTTTTATTGTCTCATAACGCAGAACTGAAAGTTCGTGTATACTTGTCAGCTCAAACGCAATCAATCTGCAATCTTCTATGGTTTTTCTTCCGTTAAAATGTTCTACAATAAATGGTAGGCTTTCCATACCAAAATCATCATTGCGATTGAACAATATATATTTTGTCACCGCTTGCGAATAGTTGTAATTTGCAATCATAAGCCTCATCATTTTAAAATGCAATTCAGTAAGCTTCTGTTTAGGCGACATTCCCGATGACATAATCTTTATAAATTCCGTATCGTGTTTCTGAACATCTGACAAAAGCTTTCGAAACACCTCATAAAGCAAACCCTCTCGTGAACCAAAGCAATAATTAATCATTGCAAGATTTACTCCGCTTTCTTTTGCAATAGCTCGAGATGTAACTTCCGAAGGTTCACTGCAATCCGTCATAAGTTTTGCAGTTGAATTTAAAAGAGCATTTCTTGTTGCTTCAAGGTCACGCTTTATTTTATCTGACATTGTATCACCTCACCTTATTAAACGTGTTTAATTATATTATACACGCTTTTTTTCAATTGTCAAGCCTTTTTTTCAATTGTCAAGCACTCGCTTGAAAAGAAAGGACAACAAATCAATGAGAAAGAATAAGAAATCCTGTTCCATCTCCGAATTTTGCAGGAACAACAATTTCCGAACGCTGGAGTTTTACAAAATGTTGAGCAGACACCCGGAGCTGGCAAGAAAAATGAAAGCCAATTCCGCAGGGGAACGTGTGCTTGATGAAAAAGCAATAATGGCGGCAGGGGCAATTCTCCGCAAAGAGAACAGAGCCAAGCAGGGCAGAAGTTATGCTTCCTCTGCCGCCGATGAAATAAATATTCTTGCGGCTAAAAATGAAGTGCTGCGAAAGGAGGTGAGCAGGCTAAAATGTGAGAACGAAAGGCTGAAAGCTGTCCTTTCGAGCAGAAATGAAAAACGAAGAAAAAACATTGAGATGTAAAAAAGGAGAATCCCAAAATGATCTATTACAGAAGAAATGAGAATCCCGAAAAAGTTGAAATGCCGCTTCCCGAAGATTTTGATATTCTGTTCTTCGGTGAAAACGGCGGCAGGAAGAAATTCAAGAAAACAGTCAAGCTTATCGCAGTAATTTCCGCCGTGTGTGCAGCTGTGGCAGGTACGGTTCTTATTATTCGCCGCAATGCAAAAAAGCCGAAAGTGTGAGCTATGAAAAGACTGCTTTCCTATGTGACCAACGAAAAGAAAACGGAAAAAACTCTTGTGACGGGGCTTAACTGCTCGGCGAATGCTTCCGAAGCTTATGAGGATATGAAGTTCGGTTTTGAAATGTTCAGCGGTGAGAGATTTTTCAAAATGTCGATAAAATCTGAAACGGCAAAGTCCGAAAAGCAGAAAATTCGGCTTCATCATTACATACAGTCATTCAAACCGGGAGAGGTCACTCCCGATGAAGCTCATCAAATCGGAGTGGAATGGGCGGAAAGGGCTTTCGGGAAAAAGGCAGTCGTGCTGTGTGCGACACATACCGACCGTGGGCATATCCATAATCATTTTGCCGTATGCCCTTACGATATTGACGGAAAGCACTGGCACGCAAACAAGGAAAGTCTGCGGAGATGCAAAGCAATCTCCGATGAAATCGCTATTGCTCACGGGCTTGAAATTATCGAACACCCGAAAAAATCATATAACCACAAGTACGGCGAGTGCAAAATGCGAAAGGAGGGGAAGTCTTGGAAACAGAAATTGTGTGATGATATTGACTATGCGATTATGAAAGAGAATGTTGGGAGCGTTGATGACCTGCTGAAAGAATTGCAGAAGCAGGGTTATGGCATTCGGCGAGGAAAGTACATTTCCATAAAGGTCAGGCAGAACCGAAAGCCTATCCGCAGTTATCGGCTTGGTGACGGTTATGCTCTTGAACATCTGCAATTCCGCATTGAACATAAAAATATGGAGATGCCGATGTCCGAAGCTTTGAAGTATTCGGGCATTCAGAGGGAGTATGCTTTGTGTATCAGGCAGATCCAAATTCAGCTTTACCGCCGTCCCGAAGCCGAACGCCTGCACTTTGCCACATACAGAGAGGTTGAAAGGTCAAGCCGTCTGCTGTTCTATTTGCGTGATAACAAAATTCATTCGGCAGATGATTTTCGGAAAGCTGTTTCCGATGCGGAAGCAAGACTCAAAAATCTGAAAGCCGAAAAGGACAGCCTTACAAAGAAAATTGCCGATGAGGAAAGGCTCATCGGCGATATTCCGAAGTATCTTGAAATTCTGAAACGCAGGTCCCTGCTTCCAAAGGATATTTCCGAGCTTGCGAAATACAATTATCTGAAAGATGCAGGTATAACCTCGCTTGAAGATGCGGAAAAGCACAGGCTGATGCTTGCAGATATGAAAAGTCGGCTTAAAGATGCTGACGGAAAGATCCGTGAAGCTGTTTCCGAGAAAAAGACCGTTTTCGATTTTTATGCCTTGTATGAAAATCAGATGAAGTCGGATTATCAGGTTTTGCTTGAACAGGCTAAGGCGGAAATGGAAAATATCCGCAGGGTGGAAGAACGACAGAAGTCGGAACGTGAAAGGGGTGAGGTTCAGCAGGAGAGCAAACCGCAGAGCAGGGGCAAGTCGGGATTTTCAATTTGATTTTGGTACGTGTTGGCTTATGCGGTGAAACAGAAAATCGCAGCACCCGTTGGGAGTGCTGCGATGAGTGGTATGCTCGACAAATTGGAATTTGTCAAGACAAACCAAAGTGCTTGGCGATTATCTCACAGACTTCCTCTTTCGTATCTTTCTCTGTATCTTGCCGAACCACTGTGAAAAATCCGCTGTTGGCATATTCATCATAGTGCTTTTTGCTATTGATAAGTGCCAGTCCTTGTCTGTAATTTTCCATAACCGCTTCGGAATCTTCACAACTCTCTATTACATTGAGAAGAAATTGTTTTTCGGGGTCACTTCTGTCAAAGAAGCGCTCTACACTCATAGACTGAGGTGAAAGCATAACAACCACATGATTATAATCTGATATTTCTTTTAGTATATCAATAGGAATATTAGTATCAACAATGACTTTCCTGTTCTGTGATATTGAAATGAGTTCTGCCACCTCGAACTCTGCTGTTTCTTTTCCAACACTATAAATCCATCGTTCATACTCTTCGGGAGTACGAGTAACAAACTCTTTCCAATCGGTTAGATTCTTCATAAAGCAAATATCGGGTTGTGCATCATCTGTTGCTACAACGTCCGATACATTTAAGTGATAGTTTTCTCCGCAGAAAACCATGTCATAACGGTCAGCAAGCATTTTTACTGTGGTTGATTTTCCTGCATAGGCTGTACCTGTAATAAAATAAACATTTTTGAGATAATGTTTTAAAATGTTGTTCTCAATTTTCATTTACTATCTCACTCCGCCAAATTCCGATTTGGTCGGGCAGTTTGCCCCGACTGATTCTTAAACCCATTATACCATATCCCAACGGAAAAATCAATTATAAATTTCAAGAAAGGACGGTGATCCAATGTAAAAGAACAAAATATTTTGTATCACTTCTTCTGTTCTTCCTCGTGCAGACGGTCAAGCTCAGCATAATACTTGTCAAGCTCTTCCATAACAAAACGCTTTATTTCGGAGGTGACGGAAACCCCACGCATTTCACACCAAGCCTTGTAGTCCTTGAATTCTTCCATTCGGACACGGGTGGAAATGGTGTGCATATTCTCTTTGTCCCATTTGCGGGCATATCCCTTTTGCTTTTCCGATACGGGCATATTATCACTCTTTCTACTTGCGTAAGTATTTAATACCTTATTATATCACACCCATACGCGGAAGTCAATGTGCGCAATGCACCGGAATTTTCCGAAAACTTTGGCTGGGATAACTATTGGAAACTACTGTCGCAAGTAGTAAAATATAAATGTAAGGAAAACACGAAACAACAAAATGTTCCGGTGGAACATCAAACGGAGGTAATGATCTATGGCAGTTAAATTTGAATTCAGTCTTTCGGATAAGGACTTTAACAAGCTCCGCCTTTTGAAAAAGGCAGACAGCGAAACCGATATGACCTTTAACGATTATGCGGAGGAGCTTTTAAGCGGTGTTATCGGCAGAATGTACTGTGAATATGACAGGCAGGGACGCATAAAGGAGGACGAAAATGACTGATGCCAAGAATGAGCTTATCATTGCCAAGACGATTCTTTCGGCACAGGCAGAGATCCTTATCAGCCGTGAGAAAAGGATCAGAAATATCCGTGAAAAAGCGTTAATGGCTTATGCCGAACGCAGAAAGCCGAAGCCACGGCGTAAGCCGATGACTGCCGAAGAGCGCAGGGCGGTTTGGAACACGCTTAAATATGTAAATAAATGAAAAGAGGTATTTGTTATGTTAAGAATTTCCGATGAAAGCTATGAGAGAGTGACAGACATTTTGGAGGATATAGGCTGTGCCTGCGAAACCTCCGATTATTATGAGGATTGGGAGGACATTGCAAGATCATCGTTCTGTGTTATAGACGACCTCGATGCGGAACGCTATGAAATGACCTGCGAAGCCATCAGGGAGAAAATCATTGACCTTAACGATGAGAACAAGAACTACGCCAAGGGCATTCACTCCGCATTTCTCGGCTATCTTAAAGAACGCCGTGACTACCTTGAATTTAACGGCTACTATGACAAGCCCGAACTTCCCGAAGATGCGGACGAGGACGATATTGACCTTTACAATGAAAAAATGGAAAGGTACGAAGCTTTTGAGGGGATTATCAATGCTGTTGATAAGTGGATAGACAAAATGAACAGGCTTGAGCTTGCGTGAGAAAGGATACCGATATGAAAGTTATAACTTTGGCGAATATGAAAGGCGGAGTTGGCAAGTCCAGTTCCGCAACAGCTCTCTCGGCGATACTTACCGAGCGTGGATACAGAACGCTACTTATCGACTGCGATCAGCAGTGCAACAGCACTGATACCTACCGCGCGGAAACCGAGGGTGCTGCGACTGTTTATGATGTTCTTCTCGATGACAGCAGGATAAGTGTGGCGGAAGCGGTTCAGCATACCGAGTGCGGAGAGATACTTGCAGGGGACAGCCTTTTAAGGCAGGCGGATGAAAAGCTGAAAGGAAGCGTTGACGGGCTTTATCGCATGGCTGACGCTTTGGAGAAGTGCGAGGGGTATGACTACATAATCATTGACACTGCTCCTGCGATGAATTCCATACTGCATAATTGTTTGATAGCCGCAGATGAAGTCATTATCCCTGTTACGGCGGACAGGTATTCTTTGCAGGGACTTTCACAGCTCAACGAAACGATAAAGGCAATAAAGAAGCGTCAGAATCCGAGGCTTACGGTTGCAGGACTTCTTCTCACAAAGTACAACAGCAGGGCAAATCTTTCAAGAGAGGTCAGAGCTTCGCTTGAAACCGTTGCGGAGAGTATGAATACCAAGATATTTGATACCTCAATCCGTGAGTGCATCAAGGTCAAGGAAGCACAGGCACAGAAGCGGACATTGATAGAATATGCACCGAACTGTACTGCCGCAGAGGATTACAACAGGCTTGCCGATGAGCTTACAAGTTGAAAGGGGAGAATATTATGGCAAGGAATGTTACAAGCAAATTCGGAGTTGCGGACGGTCTGGACTTTTCTTCCGAACAGGGAATAACAAGCATTGCAATAGACAAGCTTGTTCCGTACCGCAATCACAGGTTCACTTTATATAAGGGTGAACGTCTGGAAGATATGATTCAGAGCATAAAGAAGAACGGAGTTATCACGCCGATAATCGTAAGAGCTATGGACAATGGAAAATATGAGATACTTTCGGGACACAACAGAGTTTATGCGGCAGGGCAGGCAGAAATAACAAGTGTTCCTGCTGTTGTAAAGACTGATCTGTCCGATGAAGATGCGGAAATTTATGTTGTATAAACCAATCTTATTCAGAGGGGCTTTAAGGACTTGAAAATAAGCGAACAGGCTTTTGCGGTCGGGCTTCGGTACAGCAAGCTTTTTGACGAACGCAAGCTTAAAGGCATCAATGACGAGCTTTATCTGATTGAAAACGGAAAGCCAAATCCCAATGCAGATGTTCCGGTAGAACATTCGACTACAAGAGAAGCCACGGCTGAACAGTACGGCATCAGTTCGGCAACGGTGGCAAGGCTTTTGAGGGTGAACAGGCTCATTGATGAGTTCAAGGAGCTTGTGGACAAAGAAAACATCAAGCTCCGTTCAGCTGTCGATATATCTTTTATGACCGAGGAACAGCAGAAGCTTACCTATTCGGTTATGGTGAAGCTGAATGTGAATGGCATTGATATGAAAACGGCGAAACAGCTTCGTGAAATATCGTCCTCATACGCTGTTGTTTCCGAAGAGCTGATAACGGAAGTTATTACAGGCTAATACGGCAGGGACGATGAGCCAAAGGACAAGGGTGAGAAGATTACTCTCTCGACAGCAACATATAATCGGTATTTAAGCAGTTATTCCAAAAAGCAGGCGAATGAGATCATCGAAAAGGCACTTGCTCTTTATTTTGAGCAGACAAACGTATAATGGAGGTAAATCAATATGGAAAACAAGGTTATAGTTCAGGGCAGAGTAGTTGAAGTGACTATGCTCAGAAAACGGGCAGAATGCTTGATTGGTACGGTGTGAAGATAAGGACAGCGGACGGTTCGGAGGTTACTGTTGAGTGCGAAGCGAGTGAGCTTGACAAAAGGCTGTTTCCCGATATGAAGATATCGGTTCTTGCTTACCGTACCGACAAGGGTGAAGACGGAGAGCCTGCGGATAGAATTGTTGCTAAAACGCTCAATTACTGATACTATGAAATGAGCCGAGTAAGATGTTCCGGTGGAACATTTTGCTCGGCTTAATTTTTATTTGACTTAAAAGGCAACATATGATACTATGGCAGACGTTATCGTGGTCTGTAAGACAGTTTACAGAATTGGATTTTGCAGGCAGGTTAAGTTATGTAATATTTACCTAAAGACTTTTTAGTATTTGTAATTTGGACAGCATTTTTTGAATGCACGGCCTTTTTTAGTGCTGTCCGTATTTTGACACACATTGTGTGATATAATGGTATATAAGTACAAAATATATTGAATAAATGCGTAAAATATGGTATAATGACTTTAAGAAAAGGAATTTGAATCAAATATCTTTAAAGGTAGGGGAAAATATGAAGAAAGTATTATCATATATCATATGCTCAATCTTTAGTCTTGTAATGTTAGTAAACTGTAGATGTATTTTTGTATCAGCAGAAGAAAATACCATTTCTGCTTCGTCAAAAATATATGTACTCGATGAAAAAGAAAAATATTCTTTTGAAAACAAAGAAGCAGCAGCTAATGAAGTGTCTATGGGGACATTATCATTGATTGGTGATATAAGGACTAATAATGAAACAAAGAACGGATTAACTTCATTTTCTGCATTGTCGGATAATGATATTTCTATATCATATCAGATTGATACAAATAAGCTGACTGATGATGAAACTGAATGGCATATAAAAAGTGACAATCGGAAAGCAATCAGCGATATTCAGCTTGGTGCTAAAGTTGAAAGTGGTGCCATTGTTGTTCAGACATCATTTGACGGAATAAATTGGGTAACAGAAAAAATATATACGAATGTTTTTACGGAATCATCATTGTTGAATAATCCAATATATACAACCAAGGACATTCAACTTCAAAATGGCTGCTATTATAGGGTAATTGCTGCATATAAGATGGAGAAACGTGTAGAGGACGGAAAAATTCTGTTTTTTGATACAAAAAATTATGATACGAAAGATATAGTTGAGGTATATGATTTTTATATTCTTGATGTTAATACTGAGAAATCATCGTTGACTTTTGATACGAAACCTCGCTATGAATTCAAGGACAAAATAAAAACAGGTAAAGATAATGGATATTCCGGCAATGAACCGATTGATAATAAAGATCCACATATGGGTTGGGATATAGGAAAGTTTGCAGTTAATGGATATACTCAACGAATCAATTCTGCTGACGGAAATGTGATATTTTTAAAGACAGTTGGTGATGATATAACTCTGTGGTTTAGTTTGTCGCAGAATATCAATCGGCTTAATGGTGATGAAAATAAGATTATTGCGGAAGATAAAAATGGGTATGATAGTGAGATGAATGTTCCGCAAACTAATTTTGGAAGAGGAACATTGATTATCAGGCATACTGATTATCAGAATAAGAAGAGTGATCCTATAATATATACAAACTATCTGGAAGCTAATACTCGCACGGGAGCAGAAACAAGAGTAAGGTTATATGAAGAAGGGGATTATGAGGTTACTCTTGATTATGAAATAAAAAGCGGAATAAAGATCACTAATTATAAAATCCCTTTCAAGTTCCAAATCAGGAACGGAAACTGTATGGTTTTTCCGAAAGACAATAAATCCGGCAAGGAACTATTGGATTATGAAATCACAGAGAATGGCTTTTCTCTCGATATGGCTCGGTCAAGATATCTGAAAATCAATGTTACAAGATCAGTAATCAGTGAAAAAGATGGACGTATAAATCTTGATCAGAGATTTAACAGACCTGCAAATGAAACTGATGTATATACCGAAGAGGGTATATACACATTTACTGTATCAAATGAATATACCAATCGAGAAATGACAAAAACAATTTATGTGGGAAAAAATGAACTATATAAGCTTCTTAAAATGAATAATAATTCTGTCGATGCAATAAATCAAAAGTTAGATGAAGGTTATTCTATTGGTGAAAATGGTGAACTTATTGAGCCTGTAATCGAAACAGAACCGCCTGTTACTGAAACAGAGATTGTGGAAACAACAGGAATGGAAACTGAAACGTTGACAGCCACAAATTCAGAAGATACTGATGAACAAGCTGAATCAGAAGAAGAGACACAGGAAGAAGAGTGTGTTGATACTTTTTCAGAAACAGATATCACTGAACAGCCAAGAAATATTTCTGTTCCGATCATTGCCGTATGTACAGTTGTGATTGCAGCAGTAGCATTCATAAAAATAAAAAAGTGAGGTGACAGATTTGAAAAAAGCATCGAAGATCCTTGCTGTATTTTTGTCTTGCATGATGATAATGACAGGATGTGGATTGTCACAGCAGGAGTTATCAGAAGCTGTAACAGAAGCAACATCGCTTGAAACAACATCCGCAGTAATGGAAAGTGATGAAGCAGATACAACATCAGAAACTTATAGTGTATCCGAAGAAAGCAAAGAAGAAAATGTTCCCTTGACATATACTGATGTTGTACCTGGATTTTCAGATCTATCCGATGAAAATCTCCTTAAGTATGTTGAAGATAACATATATTCCGGAATAGTTGATGAGCTGAACAGTGATGATTATTTTGTTGAAGAAGTAAGTGCTGTTTATGTGTCAAAAGAATATCTTGAAGAGCTGGAATATAACTCAAGAGCCAACATTTTCTTCGGATATACTCTTGAAGATGTTGAAAATACTTTTTCAGGTGAAAAATTTGTATTTACACTTGGGGAAGATGGCACAACGATAGTTAAGCCATTTGAAGATTATGATGATACATACGAACAGGTAATAAAGAATGTTGCCATAGGCACAGGCGTTATTCTGATATGTGTTACTGTTTCGGCTGTTACCGGCGGAGCAGGAGCGCCTGCTGTGAGTATGATATTTGCGGCTTCTTCAAAAACAGCTGCAACATTTGCATTATCTTCCGGGGTTATTAGTGGTGTAGCTTCAGGTGTAATTAAAGGCATCGAAACCGGTGATTTTGATGAAGCTGTAAAAGCGGCGGCTCTTGATGGAAGTGAAGCTTTTAAGTGGGGTGCTGTTACCGGTGCAGTTGCAGGCGGAGTGTCGGAAGCAATCTCGCTTCATGGATTAACGCTTAATGGTCTTACAATGGATGAAGCTGCAGTAATTCAAAAGGAATCGGGATATCCACTTGACGTTATTGCACAGATGAAAAGTATGGATGAGTATAAAGTATATCAGGATGCCGGATTGAAGGCACAGATGATAAACGGAAAAATTGCACTCGTTCAGGATATTAACCTTGATTTTGTGTCAGAACTTCCAAACGGAGAAATGGCTACAAATCTTGAACGTATGGTTTTGGGTTATGCCCCAATAGATCCGGCAACCGGTAAGACACTTCAGCTTCACCATATTGGGCAGAAAGCAGATGCTACCCTTGCTGTATTAAATGAAGCACAACATCAAGGCAATGCAGCTATTCTTAATACAGCCGGAAAAGTATCTGAAATTGATCGACCTGGGTTTGATGGAGTAAGAAGAGAATTCTGGAAAGCATTTGCCAAATCAGTTGGAGGAGTGTAAATGGAAGATATTGTTTCAATCCTTAAAATACAAAAAGACTTTTTATCAGGTAAGGGCAGCAGTCCAAGTGCAATTTCCGATATTGAGAACGAACTGGATTTAAGATTTGCAGAAGATTATAAGCAGTACTTATTAGTGTATGGTATTGCTGCATTTGATGGCATAGAATTGACAGGAATTACATCGGTTCAAAGGCTAAATGTTCGAAGTGTGACAGAAAAGAATAGAGAACTCTGTTCTGTACCGGAGAATTTTTATGTTCTTGAGGAAACAGGCATTGATGGAATAGTGATTTGGCAGGATTCAAATGGGTCTGTTTATAAAACTTTTCCTGGCTGTGAAAAACCAATACAAATCAATAACTCTTTTGCAGGGTATATTGAATCAATGTAGTTATATGAGTACAAAAGATCAAGCTGAAATCAATCAACTTACTATACAGTACAAAGGGGAATAATAATGGCTGATACATACATTAAATATAGGCAATACCGCACAAACCATTGAAAATCAGGAAGAAAAATGGTATAATATAGTTATGAATAAACAACTAACATTCTCGCTTATAAGCGATGAACTGGCGCAGGCCAAAACAAGCAAAAAAGAATTTCTTGAAAAGATAGAGCGGATAATACCATTTGACGAGTGGATAGGGATAATCAGACCGTGCTATTACAAAGGAGAGCACGGAAACAAGCCCTACGACCTCGAACTGATGCTTCGTATATATCTTCTCCAGAATTTTTATGACATTTCCGATATGAAAGTAATGAACGAGGTAATAGACAGCCGTGCATTTTCAGATTTCTGCGGAGTAGATTCACCCAATCAGGTTCCCGACGGGGATACTATCGGAAGATTCAGAAATATACTTGTTGAGAACGGATTACAGGAAAAGCTGTTTCATCAGGTAATAGATATTCTCAGCAAAAAAGGCTTGATATTAAAGCGTGGAGCGATAGTAGATTCCACTCTTATTGCTGCACCCTCATCGACAAAAAACAAGGATAAAAAGCGTGATAAGGACGCTCATTCTGTGAAGAAAGGCAATCAATGGCACTTTGGCTATAAAGCTCATATCGGAGTAGATAAGGACAGCGGACTTGTACATCATCTGAAAGTAACAGGTGCTAATGAACACGATGTAACAGCAACGCCTGATCTTATGCATGGAGAAGAGGAAGAATTATACGGTGACAGTGGATATATCGGTGCAGAAAAGCGAGAAAATGCAGTTGTTAAAAATAAAAATGGTCGAAAAATCAAATACAAGATAAACAGAAAACCGTCAACAATGAAAAAGCTTTCAAAAAGCGGACAATATGCAGCAAAGAAAGCAGAACATAAAAAGTCATCGGTCAGAGCAAAGGTAGAACACGTTTTTGCAGTCGTTAAACGGCTGTTCGGGTATCGGAAAACACGATACCGAGGTCTGCAAAAACAGACCGCCAAACTGAATATTATGTTTGCCCCGGCAAACCTTTATCTGGCTGACAGAAAGTCTCTGACGGCTTGATAAAGTGCACCTGCAAGCAGATTTACAGAGGCAATATGCCCGTTACAGAGCTTTATGCGTTTAACTTGATTTGTGAGAATTTATTGGCAGCATTGTACGGTGTTGCCTTAGGAAGGTTATTATCTTCCAGTTAAATGTAGCAAGAGGTTTGATTTTTATAGTATAGAAAATCAACAGTTTATATTAGGATTGAGAAGGTTAGTTTGAATGAATAAAAATGCAGTTCGATATTTGATCCTTACTTTTGTAATAACATATCTGTTTTGGGGATTTGATATAGTTCTAAGCTGTTTGGGATTATATGAGCATCCGGCATACAATATAGGAATCATCTTTTACATAATAGCTGCCTGTGCTCCTGCAATTGCGGTTTTTATCCTTTGGCAGAAAGATCCCGACAAAAAAGGAATGCGATATTTCCTGAAAACTGTTTTTGGATTTAACCGGCCTGCTATAGAGTTATCATTGCTTGTTGCTTTTCTGATGATCCGTTTCGGAATACCCTTTTTATTTGGAGATGTAACGTTCATAGGTGACTGGTGGCAAGTGCTGGTGTTCATTCCGGTAATGTTGTTGTTTGGCGGATTTGAAGAGGTGGGATGGAGAGGTTACCTGCAGCCAATACTGGAAAAGAGATTCGGATTTGTAGTAGCTACAACGATCAACTGTGCCATTTGGATCGTTTGGCATATTCCCCTTTGCTTTATCAAAGGTACTTATCAGTACTCGGGAAGTTATCTGTGGTTTGCGATCTCTTTATTGGGTTCAGCATTTTCGGCGGCTGCACTTCATAAGGTGAAAGGAAGCATAGTACCGTGTATACTCTTTCATGCCATCGGCAATGCAGTTGTAAGTTACGGTCTATCGATCAGTAATGGTACTGGAGCTGTTGTTTCCTATATCTGTCAGGTTATCTTAGCTATAATAGTTGGCTGGCTAGTAATGAATGGTAATATCTTGAATAAAACGAACCAAGCCCCAATGGTATAATAACCTTGTCTGAGGGAGAGCGCTCTTAGTCAAGAAAATCGGAAGTTAATATGACATAGAAAAACTGAATATTGTTACCACAGACGGTGGCGAACAATCTTAGGCAACACCGTACAATGCCGCCAATAAATTCTCACAAATCAAGTTAAACGCATAAAGCTCTGTAACGGGCATATTGCCTCTGTAAATCTGCTTGCAGGCGCACTTTATCAAGCCGTCAGAGATTTTCTGTCAGCCGGATAAAGGTTTGCCGGGGCAAACATAATATTCAGTTTGGCGGTCTGTTTTCGCAGACCTCGGTATCGTGTTTTCCGATACCCAAACAGTCGCTTCACGACTGCAAAAACGTGTTCTACCTTTGCTCTGACCGATGATTTTTTATGTTCTGCTTTCTTTGCTGCATATTGTCCGCTTTTTGAAAGTTTTTTCATTGTTGACGGTTTTCTGTTTATCTTGTATTTGATTTTTCGACCATTTTTATTTTTAACAACTGCATTTTCTCGCTTTTTTGCACCGATATATCCACTGTCACCGTATAATTCTTTCTCTTCTCCATGCATAAGATCAGGCGTTGCTGTTACATCGTGTTCATTAGCACCTGTTACTTTCAGATGATGTACTAGTCCGCTGTCCTTATCTACTCCGATATGAGCCTTATATCCAAAGTGCCATTAGTTTCCTTTCTTCACGGAATGAGCGTCCTTATCACGCTTTTTATCCTTGTTCTTTGTCGATGACGGCGCAGCAATAAATATGCGAAGCATCAGCTCAAGGTCGTAGGGCTTATTTCCGCGCTCTCCTTTGTAATAGCACGGTCTGATTATCTCTATCCACTCATCAAATGGTATTATCTGCTCTATCTTTTCAAGAAATTCTTTTTTGCTTGTTTTGGCCTGCGCCAGTTCATCGCTTATCAGTGAGAATGTCAGTTGTTTATTCATACTTATATTATACCTTTTTTTTGCTGCTTTTCAAGGATTTGTGCGGTTTTGCCTTAATTTGTCCTAAGTGTTTTTCTACGCTTTTTTTCTTCATACATAAGCTTGTCGGAATATCGGATAAGCTCATCAAAGCTCGGCTTTTCACCGTTTTGGGTTATGTAGATTCCAACGCTTGCAGCTATTTTATAAGGCTTTTCCGAGCGTTCGTTTACGCAGTCAAGCTCTTTATATAGCATACCTCTTATGTTATTTTCAGTACCGCAGCAGGGAAATACAGCCATTATCTCATCGCCGCCGAAGCGTGTGCAGGCAGCATTTGGCGGACAAACTCTTTTTAAAGCCTGTGCCGTATTTTTTATGGCAAAATCGCCGTTATCGTGACCGTACTTGTCGTTTATGGCTTTCAAACCGTCAAGATCGCACATAATCACCGCCAGTGAATTGCTGCCCAGACCACGAAGTATGTTTTCATACTCGATAAGGAAGCCGTGTCGGTTGAAAAGCCCTGTCAGAGCGTCGATCCTTGATATCTCATCGACCTTGTTAAGAAGATAATGCTGGTGACGAAGGTTTCTCAGTCCCACAAGAGCATTGTTCAGCATATTGACTGTCTGCGGAATCTTGTAGTAATTGCTGGGTATATAGCTTGAAAAATGATAACAGGTGTATCCCATCGGTACACCCAGATAGCTGAGTGCGGTAAAAATTAAGCAGCGTCCGATAAAGCCGTTCATATTCGGGATAATATCTCTTCCGTCCATATTATAAGGAATGAATTTTTCTCCAACACTCTTCTTCAGGTCAATATCGTCGCTGTCATAGAGAACGAACATTTTGTTTCTAAAGCGCATTTGGATCTTTTCCTCAGGATTTATCGATTCATCTATACATTCACTTTTGATAACACAGGTCATTGCATACATAAGATCGTCTTTACGCATTTCATCGGCGATATCCGCAAAGCTTTTACATTGCTGTATGCGTTCGCTGACGTTCGAGAGAATGATATTTTCATCCTGAAAGCGGTAAAACTTATTCATAAGCTCGTTATACGAAACTGAAGAATTGAACTTCATTCTGTGTTTTTCACTTTTGCAGCCGCAGGATTCGTTGATTATCAGTTCAGGAAACAGAGGAATATTTTTTACCGCATATCCTTCTGAAAAAATTGTATTTACTGCATGGCATATTTCTTTAGCATTGGTCAGAGGATAGATGCCTGAGGACGAAACAGTGGGGTCTGCGCTGTATATTGTTTCAATTCCGTCAAATCCCGTAATCGCAACATCGTCCGGTACAGAAATGCCTTGATCCTGAAGATAGTTTGTAACCGCAACTGCCATATGATCGTTGGCGCATACAATAGCTCTCGGGAGCCTGTTTTCTTTTATCAGTTTTTTGACAGCGTCAATGGCAGGCACCGACCAGTAATCGCCGTAGCTTACCATACTGTCGTCAAACGGGATATTATTTTCGGAAAGCACATTCCTGAAAGCCTTGATACGTTCATCAGAATAATATTCACCTTTGACTCCCGCTATCATGTGAATATTTGTGTACCCGTGGTACTTTACCATATGGGAAACGATATCAGCAAAACCGTCACCTCGACGATACTCAAAATTGATACAGTCAGAGATATTTTCTCCCAGAGATATTACCGGAAGCCCCATTTCTCTGTATTTCTGCGCTAAAGCTTTGCAGAAGTCATAATTCCCGAAACGATCAGACTGAATAATAACCACATCGCAGAAGGAGGGGTCAATCAGATCAAAAACAGCTGTTTCTGCACTGCTGCTGTTTTTGTCAGGTCTTGAAATGCAGTTATATACAAATAAACGGCAGCCGATATTACCCAGCTGCCCGTCCAGTTCGTGAATCAGTTCAAAACATTCTCTGTCCTGGATACGACAGATACAAAGGGCAGCTATCTTATATTTTCCTATCATGTTAATCGCCTCATAATTCAGGTCTGATATAAGAACCCGTCTTCACAAGCATATGCGCACGTCTTTTCGGCAAATTTTGCCGCAGACTGCGTTAAAAATCCTTGCCGGGCGAAAGCCCGCCTGCGGATTTTTGCCTACTCTGCAACAAAATTATGCTCGAAAATCCGCACACATTTCTTATGAAGACAGGTTCTAAAAAGCAAAAGAATTTTTAAAATCGGTATATTATTTTATTATACCATATCCCTAAAATTGTGTCAATCAACTTTAACGTATAAATGACGGAAAACGGTGGTGTGAAATAACGGATCCCCCCGCAGATCTTGCAGGGGGATATCGCATAGAACAATGTTAAACGGGAATGATCTCCCAAAGCTGATTTGCCTGTCCGTTGTAATCCCACTGGATTATATTGGCGTTATCTTCTGAGGAGATACCGGAAACATCAAGAGCCTTTCCGCTGTTTCTGTTAATGATCTTCCAGCAGTCATCTACACGGATAATGCTCCATTCCTGATTTGCTCCGCCGCCGTACTGCCACTGCTGAACGTTTGCTCCGTTGTTGCAGGAAACTCCTTCAACATCCAGCACCTTTCCGCTGGCATAATTTTCAATCACATAATATCCGTTATCAAGCTTTTTAAGGTACCATTTCTGATTGTTATATCCGTTATAGGTGTACTGAAGCACATTTGCACCGTTATCGGGTGAGCCCCAGTAAAGGTCCAGTGCCTTGCCGCTGTTCTTGGAACGAAGCATATAAAGTTGATTGCTGTCAAACTGTCCATCGGAGGAAGGCGCAGACGGCTCCGAGGGAACAGAAGGTTCAGCGGGGCCGGCGGAGGGCTTTGTATAGGATATCCAGTCATACTGAGCAGTAAGGGGTGCGACCCCGTTGTATCTGTTCAGCCAGCTATCAACGCCTGTACCGTTCCATATATTCATCATGATTTTTCCGGGAGTTGAGGGAATATCTTTCGTGGCAGTATATACAGGCTTTTCATCAACATACCAGGTAATACTGCTCTCGCCCCAGTAAAAACCGTAATGGTGGAAACCTTCCGAGGCATCAAAGCCCAGATCATAAAGATATTCGTGATTTCCAACGCCGTTTGTATAGTAATTGAACTGTACCTTTGTGGTATCCTTGCCGAGAAATTCAATATCTATCTCGTCCCATACCGTGCCATCGGTGGGTCCTGTATATGTAAAAAATGAACTTACAATACCATCGTTTTTGGCAGGCTTCATACTTACATCATACATTCCGTAACCGAAGGTCTGATTGGTTCGGCATTCACCGCCTGTATATCCGCTCCAACCGTTTCCGTAAATTGAGAGGTTCAGCTTGCCGTCCGAAAAGCCGACATTTGCAGAGCTCCAGGTACAGTCAAACATTCCGCCGTTTGACCAGCCGTCTGCGATCTGCATTTTATCTGTATCATAAGCATCAAAGCCTTCACCGAAATATTCGCCGTCAAACTGAGCCGAGTATGCACTTACAGATGTGATACATATTGCTGCAGCCGATGCCGCTGCAATGAGCCTGATGAAAAACTTTTTCATTTTAATACAACCTTTCTTATTAGAACCTGTCTTCATAAGAAATGTGTGCGGATTTTCGAGCATAATTTTGTTGCAGAGTAGGCAAAAATCCGCAGGCGGGCTTTCGCCCGGCAAGGATTTTTAACGCAGTCTGCGGCAAAATTTGCCGAAAAGACGTGCGCATATGCTTGTGAAGACGGGTTCTTAAATAAAACTACGCCAAATAATCGTATGTCTGCTTATGATTTAAAGCTTGAGGATAATGCTGTCAAGAATATTGATGCGGTATATCATCATCAACTTTACACCCCCTCTGTTTTATTTTTTTCGATCACACTGCCTTTGGGTTTGTATTTTTAATATACCTTTATTTTACGAAAAATAATATCAGTATTTTGATTTCATTGTCAGGATTTTGTTGTATTTTGGAATATGCAATAAATTGTTTTGTAATATTGATAAAAAAATATGCACAACATCCAAAATAGTATATGCGAATTATTATTCATTTTTTTACATAACAAAACCGCCGTTCCCAATGTATAGGAAAACGGCGGTTTCAAATTATTCAGCATATCTCATTCGTCAAAAGGAACGAAGGAAATTGACTCGTATTCTGCGGTAAGAGGCATATGACTGTCATCAAAAGCTTTAAGCCAGCCGTCCACACCGGTTCCGCACCAGGCATTCATCATTATTTTTCCCGGGGTAACGGGTATATTTTCCGTTGCGGTATAGGCTTCCTTTCCGTCAACGAACCACACTATCTTATCCTTATGCCACTCAAAGGCATAATCGTGAAAATCCTCGGAAGCATCAAAGCCAAGGTCATAAAGATACTCGTGATTTCCCTTGCTGTCGGTGAAATAATTGAACTGCACCTTTGTTGTGTCCTTGCCAAGAATTTCAATGTCTATCTCGTCCCAGGGATTATTATCTGAAGGTCCTGTATAGGTGAAAAAAGAGGAAACAACACCGTCATTTTTTATTGCTTTCATTCTGACTTCATATCTGCCATAGCCGTAAAAATCCTTTGAACGGTATTCCGCACCCGAATAAGGCACACTGCCGTCCTTTTTGTCCTTGTCGATGATAAGCTGCATTCTTCCGTTTTCAAAGGTGCAGTTTTCCTTGCGCCATGTGACGTTGAACATACTTCCGTTGCACCAGCCGTCGGCACACTCAAAAAGCGATGATGCACCCTTTGTCAGGTCAACATCTGAAATGCTCTCAGATTCTGTGACAGCAGATGTCTCCGAAACGGCTGCTGTTTCTGAGGATTCGGATTTTTCGGAGGTTGCTCCACAGGAACAGAATATTGCAGTGCAGGAGATCAATGCGGCAATAATGCAAAGTATATTTTTCTTTTTCATATTCAAAAAGTCCTTTCCGTAAGATTTATAGTTATATTGTACTTTTCTTACAGCTCAAAATATATCACAACTTTGCGTATCATATCATTTTTTTGCACTGTTTTGCTTTATATCGCCCCAGTTGTCACGGTAATATTTCTTTCTGAACTCGTTGGGGGTCATTCCCGTGTATTTTCTGAAAACGCTTATAAAATGGCTGTGAGATGTAAATGCAAGATAATTCCCGATGTCCGCAGGGGGATAATCGGAATATTTCAACATATTCTGAGCCGTTTCAACTCTTTTCACGGCAATATATGTGCTAAGTGAAACTCCCACTTCTTTTTTGAAAAGCCGTGATATATATGAGGGGCTGAGGGAGACATATTCCGCAATTTCCGTCTCGTTTATCTTTGAATGCAGATGATCATAAATATAGTCCATTGTCATTATGACAGGCTTGGAATACACATCTGCCGTGGCGAGTCTGTTCATCTGTCGGGTAAATTCAAGGACGGCTTCCTTGTGAAGAGCATGGATATCCTTTTCGGTCATACATTTGTCTGCTTTCAGAATATACAGATCGCTGAGAGTATAAGCCGTCTCCATTTCCATTCCGCCCTCAACGCAGAAACGGGTTATCAGAGCTATTGTGACAATAAAATGATATCTGAGATTTCTCAGAGGGTCGTTTGACAAAATTCCCGCTCCGCTTCCACCGAGAGGTGTCATTACCCGCTCAACGCCATCGACATCGCCTTTTTTTACACATTCGTAAAATTCAAATTCCTTTTCAAAGGGCGAATGTCTGAACCCATATTCTCTGTTAAGAAAAGCTTTATATGAAAGTTCCTTTTCTGTTTGTGACATCTTACCACCTCACATTTTATTATACAGCATACCGATAAAAATTACAACAATCTTTTGATAAAAAAAGCAAAAATGTGATATTTATTATGCAAGAAATATGTTTAAATTAAATTACAATAAATCACGGCACAAACATAAAAGGAGTTGTTCATTATGAAAAATGTCAATAAAGCGATAGCATTTATCTCTGCACTGGCACTGATGGGAACAGTGACAGCCTGTGGAAGCACCGACAGCGGTACATCATCAACATCAGCCGAGACCTCTGCCACCACCGAGACTACTCCTGCCAAGGAGCTTGATGAAGAGGACAAGGCAGCGGTTGCGGAAATGGACACGGGAGATGATGAAAAGCTTGAAAACGGCACTGTAAAGTGGCTGTCCTTCTGGGATCTTAACCCTGCAAACGGCAAGCCCAAATCCGTTGAGCTGGAGCTTTTTGAGACAAAGTACGGCGGAAAGATAGAGTATATACCTACTACATATGAGACCCGCTACAGCGACCTTTCCACACAGGTACTGGGTGGTACGTCTCCCGACCTTTTCCCTGCCGCTGATCTTGACACCTTCCCGGGAAAGGCTATTGCGGGAATGTTTGAACCCTTTGACGATTATCTCGATTTTGACAGCGACCTCTGGAGCAGCGGTGCAAAAAAGCTTTCAGATGAGCATACTCTGGGCGGCAAGCATTATGTTGCCGTGGTTTCAACAGATGCAGGCTGCGTATGTATCTACAACAAGAAAACTATCAGTGAAAACGGTCTGCCCGATCCTGCTGAGCTCCTTGCCGAGGGCAACTGGAACTGGGATACTTTCAAGGATATGTGCGTGGAATTTACCGATCCCGAAAACAAAAAGTACGGTTTTGACGGCTGGTGGTTTGAGATAAACCTCCTACTTACAACAGGAAAGCCGGTTATTGACATGAAGGACGGCGTTATAACCAGCAACCTTATGAGCGCTGAAATGGAACGTGCTGAAAACTTTATGCTTGACATGAATAAGATGCAGCTTCCTCTTCCAAAGGCAGAGTACAACTGGGTAGAGCAGCCCCAAAGAATCGCAGAGGGTACAACACTTTTCTATCCTTGTGGTGTATGGGCGCTTTATGAGGCTGACCTTTCAAAATTCGGCGAGCAGGGCGAAATAATGTTCGTTCCCATGCCCAAAGACCCCAAGGCTGACGAATACTACCTCCCCTCAGGCGTTGATGCTTATGCACTCTGCAAGAGCGCACCCAATCCCGAGGGAGCTGCGGCATTTATGAAGTGCAAGCTTATGGCTGTTGGCGATGAAAAAACCCAGGAAATCGCTGAAAAGCAGTACAGAGAGGATTACGGCTGGACTGACGAAATGATAGATATGTGGCACACAACAAAGGAGCTTACCAACGAAAATCCTGTTATCGACTTCTATGCAGGCACATCTTCAGACATATATGACCTTGTGCACAATCCCATCAAGGACGCTTCCTACAACGGCAAGGAGTGGTCAACAACACGTGATGAGATAAGCAGTGCCGTTCAGAATGAAATTGATGCACTTAATAAGGAAATTGAAGAAAACTTCTGATTTTCAAATAAACGCACGCATTCTTCATAAGAGGAATGCGTGCAAACCTATTGATGAAAGGAAATATCGTATGACTGAATTTACAGGCTACAGAAAAGGCGTAAACTTAGGCGGCTGGCTTTCTCAGTGCTGCCACACAAAGGAGCATTACGACAGCTTTATCACCGAGGAGGACATCAAGGTGATATCGGGATGGATGACAGATCACGTCCGTCTCCCTATTGACTACAATCTTCTTGAAGATGAAAACGGAAATTTCAATGATGAGGGCTTCGGCTACATAGACAATGCCGTTAAGTGGGCTAAAAACTATGGACTGAACATCATAATCGACCTCCACAAGACCGCAGGATTTTCTTTTGACAAGGGTGAAAATGAGTCGGGATTTTTTGAAAGTCCCACATTGCAGGAGCGTTTTTATAAGCTTTGGGAGCATATTGCGAAGCGTTATGCGGTAAGCGACGGAAGCATTGCATTCGAGCTTTTGAATGAAGTTACCGAACAGAGCTATAAGGACATCTGGAACAGTATTATAAAAAACTGCATTGAACGTATCCGCAGAATTGCCCCTGACACATATATCCTTGTAGGCGGCTACTGGCAGAACAGCCCCGATGCGGTGCCCGACCTTGAAGTTCCCTATGACGACAAGGTAATTTATAATTTCCACTGCTATGACCCGCTTATGTTTACTCACCAGGGAGCATACTGGGTGGAAAATATGGACAAAAATTTCAGGCTGCCATTTGACGATGTTGAGCCTCCGATCACTCCTGAATTTTTCATTGAAAGGTTCAGCAGGGCATATGATGCCGCAAAGGAGAACGGAACTGTTTTATACTGCGGCGAATACGGCGTTATCGACCTTGCCGAGCCTGAGGACGCTCTCAAATGGTTCAAGGCGATAAACACAGCTTTTGACAGGCTGGGAATATCCCGTGCGGTATGGAGCTACAAAAAGATGGATTTTGGTATTTCCGACAGCCGTATGGATAAAGTAAGAAATGAACTTATACAGTATTTATGATGCCTGTAATTATCTTTAGCAATTCTGTTAAGTTCAAGTTGCCAAAGTTCTGATTTTATTCGTTTTTGATTGAATATGTGTTTTAGGTACTGATCAATGTTCTGTTGACATACTGAAAAGGAGGTTTATTGTTCCGGCAATAAACCTCCTTTAATCATAATCTGCTTTTTCGGAGCACTATAAATTGTAATCATACGAACAAGTAAAATACCGCATTTATCTGTTCCCGCTTTTCTTCCAAGCTCCTGTATTTTGCTTCCTGTAATATTGGTTTTATTATTTCCCATTGACTTTCCGTCATATCACTTGTATATCTCATTGTTCTTTTATTTTACCACATTTATCTTGTGAAGACAAGTTCTTAAAAAGGCAATACGGTCACAGCTTGAAAAAGCAGCAGCGTAAATTTTACTGCATATTGTTAAAGTCATATCTCCAGATGACATATTCATCTTTTCGTGTGTGGTCGCCGACTACACGGCAATTAAACACCTTTCCTCCGCGGGCACATTCAAGGCAGACGTATCTTGGGTATCCAAGCTCATCATTGTCAATGGAATAGTAAAATGCTTTTCTGCTGTCGTTCATTATTTTTGTGGAATTAGGCTTGCCGAAATGTTCGGTAATATCGGAAACAGTCATTCCTTCGCTGAGAAATTCGGTGAAATCATCTTGTGTAAGCTCCCTTTCGGGGGTGAACATATATCCCATGGTCTCGCCGTCTATCAGCCTGTGGGTGTCTGGCTCGGGAATGATGTTGCAGTATATGCTCATATAGCCGTGGCTGAATGTTGATGCTTGCTTTGCTTCATCATTTTCAATACCGAACAGCGTGACACCGTTGTTTTCGGAGTTATGGTCATTCTGATTTATGCGTATATTGATATAGTACGTTTCTCCGTCAAGCTCACAGGTGTAGGCGTCGGAGGACGTTTGCTGAAGCTGGCACTCTGAAAGCCCCTGAGGATAATATGTGAAAAATTCTTCAACGGAATCATCAAACAAATCGGAATTTCTGTAGCTTTCCGAAAACATTGACCTGAACTGGTCACGGTCATTTTCATCTGCCAACTTTAGCATCTGCTGAACGGTGTCAATGCTGTTTGTCGATTCAGGTAGCTCATAATGATCGGGAGAGACAAGTTCATTAACTTTGCGGGCGATCTGAACAGCGTTTGTAACTATTGCTACAAGCATGAATGCCATTATAGCGATACCCGATATTTTCAGTATTATGGTCCATGCCTTTTTCTCGTTTTCAGGCTTGCGATGACTTCTGAGCCCCCAGTAAAACAGGGCGAAGCCACCGGCGAGAATAGCTAATAAAATCACATAATACAGTATTACCAGGAAGATGATCAAATAAGTAAATCCAACAAATCCCATTTTGCACCCATATCCTTTTTATAGTCTGTTTAATATATTGTAAATTATATCATATATTCTGTGCTGCTTCAACATAATTCTGCAATCTTTTTATCTTTTGACTGAGAGCGGGGCGTGAAAGAGCCTCTGCCTTGACATACCCGCTCAAAAGTGCTATGATAATAGCAATAAATCAATGGAGGCGCAGTATGCAGAAAGAGATATTTCCTATTATCGGCAATGAAAAAGAGCTTCCTTTTTATGTGGTCGGAATCGGCATAGAGTGCTGGCAGTACCCTGTTAACAGAACAGGCGGATATGAATATCCTCAGCTTTTTGTGGCAAGAGAGGGCGAGGGCGAGGTCACTGTGGGCGGCGATACCTCAAAGATAACCCCCGGCACTGCATTTTTTATCCCCGCAGGCTGCCCCCACGAATATCACTCCACCTCCGAATCGTGGATACTGGATTGGGTGTGCTTCAGCGGAACTTATGCTGTGAATATGCTGGAACAGTGGAGCCTTAACCGATACAGGTGCTGCGCAGGCTGCGATACGGAGCGTATGCACCGAATAATGTCAAAAATATATTACACGATCAAAAGTGACAAGCTTTACGGAAATCACTATGCCTCCGCCCAGCTGTACGACCTGCTCATCGAGTACAGAATGATTGCCGACAACAGGCCATCATCATTCAGCTCGGGCAATACTGCGGCTCTGGCGTATGTGCTGCAGTACATTGAGGAAAAATATGCTTCCCAGATAAAGCTCGGCGACCTGGCGGAAACGGCAGGGGTCACGGAGCAGCATCTGTGCAGACTATTCAAAAAGAATTTCGGTCTGAGCCCAATGGAGTACCTTACAAAGGTGCGTATCCAGCACGCAAAGGAGCAGCTTATTTATTCGCCGAAGACGATCGGCGAGATAGCTGTCGATACGGGCTTTCCCGACAGTTCGTATTTTGCGGTTGTTTTTAAAAAGCAGGAAAAGCTTACTCCTGGAGAATACAGAGGAACAAGATAGAGCTGTTGCACAAGTTGCAGCAGCTTTTTTTTGTTAAACAACACAGCAAAAAAATCCGCACAAATAAGCACAAAGGTAAAAAGTTTATACTAAGCACCAATTAAAAACTATACAAAAAATTGAGCATAATCTTGCGTATATGGATTATGCGATGATTTTTTGTCTATAGTTTTATTGGTGATTAGTATTAGTCCACCTTTTCAAAGGTGGCAGAGGTCAAGTGGGCGGAGCCACCTTGTCGTCCTCCGCAGGTACGGACAAATATTAAAGTCCATCTGCATAAAAATAAAGGTTCCCACAGCCCCTTTTTCATCTATCATAAACCATACAGCATTTTAATATAATGTCAGTAAAGAATACTGCAAAGGACTGATATTATGACGGAGAACGAAAAGCTGTTTTTAAACGAAAATGCAAGGATATATCACGTCGGACGGCCTGCACCTGTCAGAAAAAAACGCTCACGGAGTATCGTGTTCTGCGCTGCGGCTGCAGTGGTGCTGGCACTGTGGGAGGCTCCGGATAACGGTCACTTTACCGATATGATGAGAACTGCCGCTCAGGCAAGTGCAGGGGTGGAGCTTATGTGCTTTGACGGAATTTTCAGTGGCAATTCCACTGGCGCAAGTCCTGCCGACAATGCCAATATTGCGAATGAAGCCGAAAAAAATGTCAATAATATATCTGAGACGATATTGCCCTCAGATGAGGACGATATACTTATGCTTTCCAAGGGCAGCAGACGTATGCCCTCTTCCGCCGATGAGGAAAGTCTGGTGGAGGATTTTCTCCCCGAGCCTGCGGACAGCGGAACTCCTCTGCCGTATGCAGCTTCCTCCGACGGCAGCAAAAGCGGCAGGATAACCCAGACCACCTACACGGCAGGCAAGGGGGAGAATTACATCGACCTGCCTATGGGCGGTCAGATAAGAAATGTGACCAAGCTTTCGGCTGATGAGATTGCGGAAAATGCGGCACTGCTCCCTGACTTTAAAATTAAGCTGAACGCTCCCGCAGATGAGCCGCAGGTGCTGATAATGCACACCCATACCACAGAAAGCTATGAGCCTTATCAGCGGGATTATTATGATGATTCCTTTACCTCCCGCACCACAGATATGAGCAAGAACATGGCTGCGGTGGGGGACGTTATGACAGAGGTGCTTGAGAAAAACGGCATCAGGACATATCACGACACCACTATCCACGACTATCCCTCATACAACGGTTCATATGACCGCAGCCGTGTGACAGTGGAGGGGATACTTGAAAAATATCCCTCTATCAAAGTAGTGCTGGACGTTCACCGTGACGCTATCGAGCGGGAGGACGGCGAGCGCATTGCTCCTTCCGTTACCGTCAACGGAAAAAGCAGCGCACAGGTAATGATAATCTGCGGCTGCGATGACGGCACTATGGGAATGCCCGACTGCATGAAAAATCTCCGCACGGCTGCCCTTTTCCAGCAGTATATGGAAAGCAGTTTCAGCGGACTTACCCGCCCCGTGCTGTACGATTACCGCAAGTACAACCAGGACATGACCACAGGCTCGCTGCTTATCGAGGTGGGCGGTCATGCGAACAGTCTGGATCAGGCGCTGTATGCAGGCGAGCTTACGGCGCAGGGCATATCGGAAGCGCTTATTTCAATAGGAGAATAAATTAAAAGGACTGAGGAGAATAAATAAAAATGACCGGTAAAATGAAATCTGAAAAGAACAGCAAGTCAGTCTATATCCTGAAAATAATGAGCATATATGCGCTGTCGGCGGTGATACTTGCCGTGGGCAGCGCTGTGGTCAGCGTCAACTGCCACAACAGGGTCAGCAGCTCCAAGATGGTGCTGTTTGACGTGGAAAAGGAGGGGGACGAGCTTGTTATCACTGTTATGGACAGGGAATACAGGCTGTGATTTTTTTACGTCAATTTTGCAGTTAAATTTTCATATCCGATTGACAGGGGTGGACAAATAATGTATAATGATAATGAACATCTATGCTGACATGGATGTTATAGTTTGGTTCAAAAGGATGTGAGTATATGGAATCCCGAAGTAGCGGTGTGATACCACGAGGGCGTTTTGCCTGCGCCGTGGATATTCTGTATGCTCACGTTTGGTTTATATAAGGAATTGAACTTTTTAAAGCTCTCCTGTCGGTAATGCGTGAGCTCGGCGCAGCGGTATTATGCCTCCTGTATATTAAGTTTAGGAGGTCGAATAAAATGGAAAAATACGAAGCGGTGGTACTTGTAAAGCACAGAGCATTCGTGCAGCTCAAGACCGCCCTCCAGAAGATGATGCCTGCGGACATTGCTCAGCTCCTCAGCGAAATGATAGAGGAGCAGGACGGATTCGGCGAAAAGGAGCTTACCCTCATTTTCAGAGTTCTTCCCAAGGAGCTTGCAGCCGAAACTTTTACTTATATGAGCAGCGATCTGCAGATGCTGCTTATCAACGCATTCTCTGACCGTGAGCTTAAGGCAGTGCTTGACGAGCTTTTCCTTGACGATACAGTTGATATCATCGAGGAAATGCCTGCCAACGTTGTTTCACGTATCCTTAAGACTACCGACCCTGCCAAGCGCAAGCAGATAAACGAGCTGCTCAATTACCCCGAGGACAGCGCAGGCTCCATTATGACAACGGAGTTTGTGTATTTCCGCCGTGATGATACGGTAAAGGAAGCCTTTGAGCGCATAAGGAGCGTCGGCGTGGTAAAGGAGACGGTTTATACCTGTTATGTCACCGACTGTCGCCGCCTTGTGGGACGTGTTTCGCTTCTTGACTTAGTTGTTGCGGACGAAAACGCCATTATCGAGGATATCATGGACTGCACCGTGGTAAGCGTAGGCACTCACGATGACCAGGAGGTCGTTGCGAACCTTTTCTCAAAGCACGACCTGGCGGCTTTGCCAGTTGTTGACGCTGAGAATCGTATCGTCGGAATCATCACATTCGATGACGCAATGGACGTTATCCGTGAAGAGAGCAACGAGGATATGGCAATGATGAGCGCCGTTATGCCCAATGAGGACGGCTACTTCAAGACCAGCGTGTGGAAGCACGCAAGGAGCCGTATCGTGTGGCTTCTGGTGCTGATGCTTTCCGCCACCATTACAGGCGCTATAACAAATCACTTTGAACCGCTTATATCCACCGTTCCGCTGCTGGTCTCATTTATGTCCATGCTTACGGGTACGGGCGGTAACTGCGGCTCCCAGTCATCTACCATGGTAATTCAGGGTATGGCGATGGAGGAGATAAGGCTGAAAGACTTTTTCAGGGTAATGTTCAAGGAATTCCGCATTGCGCTCATATGCAGCGTTATTCTTGCGGCGGTAAACTTTGTGCGAATAATCATCATGTATCAGAACGTGAAGATAGCTGCCATTGTTTCCATAACCCTTATCGGAACGGTAATTCTTTCAAAGCTGCTGGGCTGTATGCTCCCCATGCTTGCAAAGAAGATACACATAGACCCTGCAATAATGTCTGCGCCCCTGCTTTCAACTCTGGTTGACAGCTGCTCCACTCTGCTTTACTTTACCATTGCCATGAAAATACTTAATGTTGCGGTATGATACCGGGCTTTTTCGGTTATGATACAATATATCCCAAGCATTCGGAAAGATTTTATTTTAACAAAAGAGGGTAGGATTTATGAGAAAAACCAAGATAGTGTGTACCGTCGGTCCCGCTACAGACAATGACGATATACTCAGAGAAATGATGCTTTCGGGCATGAACGTTGCACGATTCAACTTTTCCCACGGGGACTATGCAGTCCACGAAAAAAGATATAATCAGCTGTGCCGCATAAGGGACGAGCTGAAGCTTCCCATAGCCGCACTTCTTGATACCAAAGGCCCTGAGATAAGACTGGGCAAATTTGCAGACAGCACTCCCGTTACCCTGAACGACGGCGACAGCTTTGTGCTCACCACCGAGGAAAGAATATGCGACAAGGAGATAGCCTGCATTTCTTTCAAGGGTCTCCCCGGGGACGTGAGAAAGGGCACAGTCATTCTCATAAACGACGGAGCCGTTGAGCTGCGTGTTGAAAGCGTAAAGGGCGGCGAGATATACACCACCGTAGTTCACGGCGGCGAGATATCCGACAACAAGGGAATAAACGTTCCCGGCGTGGAGCTTTCCATGCCCTACCTTTCCGAGCGTGATATGAACGATCTGGAGTTCGGCGCAAAGATAGGCTTTGATTTCATTGCCGCTTCCTTTGTCCGCTGCGCTGCCGATGTGGCATATCTGAAAAAATTCACCAAGAGCCTTGGCTGGGCATCTCCCCGCATAATCGCAAAGATAGAAAATTCCGACGGTGTTAATAATATCGACGAGATCCTTGAAGTGGCTGACGGCATAATGGTGGCAAGAGGCGATATGGGCGTTGAGATACCCTTTGAGCTTATCCCCTCTATCCAGAAGAGCCTTATCAGAAAGGGCTACAACGCAGGCAAGCAGGTCATCACTGCCACACAGATGCTGGAATCCATGATAACCCATGTGCGCCCCACCCGTGCGGAGATAACCGACGTTGCAAACGCTATTTATGACGGCACCTCCGCAATAATGCTCTCGGGCGAGACTGCCGCAGGCAAGCACCCTGTTGAGGCTGTACGCACCATGGCGCTTATTGCAGAGACCACCGAAAATGATATTAACTACGCAAACCGCCTGAAGAGCCGTCCCGACGATAAGGACAAGAACATCACAAACGCTATTTCCCACGCTGCCTGCACCACGGCTCATGACCTTGGCGCAAAGGCTATAGTTACCGTTACAAAGACAGGCGGAACTGCAAAGATGCTCTCAAAATTCCGTCCCTCCTGCCCTATAATCGGCTGCACTCCCAATCCTACGGTTTGCCGCCAGATGAACCTTTCATGGGGCGTTACCCCTCTTATGATGGACGAAAAGTCCAGCACGGACGAGCTTCTTGACGGCGCTATAGACGCAGCTGTTGAGCACGGTCTCTTAAAGGAGGGCGACGTTACTGTTATTACGGCAGGTATCCCTCTGGGCGTATCTGGCAACACAAATATGCTCAAGGTAACTACTGTGGGCAACAAGTCGGAAACTCATATAAAATAAAAGGAAGGCAATATAAATGAATTTTAAGAAGAATTTCAAGAAGATAACAGCTCTTGCGGCTGTAATGGCAATGGCTCTTTCAATGGCAGCCTGCGGTGCAGATAATGCCGCTGATAATACCGATACAGCTGCCGAAAGCACCTCTGCGGCTGAAAACGCTGCCGAGACTGCTGAGATACTGAACTTTATCCCTCCCGAGAAGGGCGAGAAGATCGCTGTAATGACCGTAAAGGACTACGGCGAGATAAAGATAAAGCTTTTCCCCGAGGCTGCGTCCAAGGGTGTTGAGAACTTTATCGGTCTTGCGGACATGAATTACTATGACGAGCTTATATTCCACAGAGTTATCCCTCATTTCATGGATCAGGGCGGCGACCCTCAGGGAACGGGTATGGGCGGTCAGTCCATGTGGGGCGGAAGCTTTGACGGCGGCATTCCAGAAGGACTTTACCATTTCAGCGGAGCTATCGCATATGCAAACTCAGGCTCCACCTCCACCAACGGAAGCCAGTTCTATATCGTAAACACCGATGAGGGCGAGTGCGTCAGCGACGTTTCCTCATATCCCCGGAACGTTCAGGATATGTACAAGGAAAAGGGCGGCGTTCCTTACCTTGACGGCGGCTACACCGTTTTCGGACAGGTATTTGACGGAATGGACGTTGTAAGAAAGATAGGTCAGGTCGAGACTGATGACAATGACAAGCCTTTGACACAGGTACAGATCGAGACCGTAAGAATAGTTGAATACACAGGAGAATAAGCTGATATAGCTTAAAGGGGGTATAGCTATGACAAGATGCCCGAACTGCAACAAACTCAGTAAAGACGATGATTTCTGCTCCCACTGCGGAGCGGCGGTATATGGCGATGACGGGGACTTTTCAGGTCCCGACTGCTCTGCTTATGAACAGGGTCATACCCACGAAAAGCAGAGCTACAGCGCTCCCTACACCCAGAACCCTGCGGGCGGCATGAAGCAGCCCCAGGCTGTAAAGCCCAAGAACAGCGGCTGTGTTACGGCCATTATAATATTTATTATACTTATGTTTGTGCTGCCTGCTCTGTTTGAACTTATTTTTTCGGAGCTGTACTGGTGAGTACATAATAAAGCCCCCGTTCATTATATTGAACGGGGGCTTTTGATATCTACAGCGATTATTTCAAACGGCTCTTCCGAAAAGCTGCTGTTTCTGGCGGCTCGGCGGGCTGTGGAGGCGGAGAAATATTTCTTTGCACCCTCCTCCGAGTGGATAAGCAGCTTGCTGCTCCTGAGATACATTTTCTTTTCTGTAAAGTAGATAATATAATACGTCATAAAAATATCCCACCTCCATTGGTTACTGATATAATTATACCAGACGGAAGCGGGATATTTGAATTTTATAACAAATTGTAGTATGAAGTGTTAGCTTATCAATACTTGTCGTTAAGTGTGGATACCATGTCATGGGTCATGACATTAAGCTCAGTTGTGGCATCGGCAACCGCCTGCATAGCTTCCCTGATAGTGCTGGAGCCTGCTGCGGATTCCTTTACGTTTGCGTTAAGGGTTCCGACTGCAGTCTGGAGCTTTTCAAGGGTGGATACCAGCAGAGGAAGATTTTCAGCGTCAATGCTGTCGGTGGAAGAGCAGAAGCCTACTACCTTGGAAAGGATATCCTCAACGATACCCGACATGGAAGCGGTCTGCTGATTGGACTTGTCGATGCTGTAAAGGCTTGCATAGATGTTCTCGATATCCGCAAGAAGCTCTGTTGCAAAGCTGCTTACCTTTTCTGCGATCTCGGAAGCCTTGCTGTTGTCGGCGTGAGCTGCGGGAGTGCTGCCGGAAGAATGCTTTGCGCACATGATGCAGTTTTCGGGGATATTTCTGCCGTTGTAGATAGCCACTGCCATATCATAGCAGCTGTCATATCCGCAGGCACCGCAGTCAAGCTTGCGGTCGGAGGCAGTCACCTTGCCGAGCTTTGCGTAAACCTCTTCCAGATCCTTTACTGTAAGCTCGGGAGCAAGCTTTCCGCCGGAATTGTAGTTCCTCATAAGGCTTCTGGGGTTAATTCTGTCGTCGAACGCCTTGAACTGCTTATCAACGCCGTTCATGGTGGTCTTTCTGCGGTTTCTTGCGTCTATCTCAACATCACGCATGATGTTCTTTACATCAATCACTGTCTGGTCGCTGTCGCCGTCATTTACGCCGCAGCCGCAGCCGCAGCCGCCGCTGCATGAGAGCACCTCAAACACCTGAGGATAGCGGTGGGGAGGAAGCTTTGCATATGTATCAAGCTCCTTATAAACCACGCCTGCGCCGTCAGAGCTGATAGCTGTGATGTTGGGCATATTTATGGAAAGGTTGTACTTGAGACCGCCGGGAGCGGGGAAAATGCCGCCCATGCAGCCCTGTACCTGATCGTCAAAATCATAGTGGAGATCGCTGCCAACCGCCTTGTTGAAGTCTATCTTCTTGCGCCTGAAATATTCCTTGAGGCGCTTGAAGGTGATGTTGTACTCGGCATGGCCTGTAGCCTCAAACTCCAGCTTCATAGCGGGGCAGGGGGAAAGAACTGCCACTGCGTAATTCTTCTTTATGTAGTCCCTGATATATACAGCCTCGCAGGAAATGGGGCTGTGAACGGGGGAAAGATCCCTTGTTTCATCTGGGTGGTAAAGCTCCATATATTTTACGATAGAGGGGCAGTGCTGGGATACCACGTTCTTTGCGTTGCCCTGCTCGATAGCACGGATATATGCCCATGTGCAGATATCTGCGCCGTATGCGCCGTCATAGATGCTGTCAGCGCCGTTCTGCTTGAACCACTTGAGAACAGCCTGCCATGTGCCCGGGAATGCGGTCTTGATGGCAGGGTGGGCGATTATCATTATCTTTCTGTCCTTCAAGTCCTTAAAGAACCTTTCTGTATCGTCGTTATAATCTCTTGCTCTGGTCTTGCACGCCTTGATGCACTCGCCGCAGGCAATGCACTTGTCGTTGTTTATTTCCACGACGGTCCTGCCGTCCTCGGTAATTTTTACGATGTTTGCCTCGGGCGACGGACAGACTCTTACACAAGCGCTGCAGCCCACGCATCTGTCGTTAATTACTTCGATGAGATTGTTCATTTAAGTACGCTCCTCATGACTCGGCAGCTTTGCGAACAAAAAAGCCGCCGATAAAATATCTTAGTTAAAATTATAGCAAATTTAAATATTAAATGCAATATCTTTTTTAAAAAACGTTGTACTTGCTTCAAAAAATCTACATCTTGTAAACAATTTGAAATAATTATCGTTGAATTTGACCAAATAATTTTGCGCATAACGGATAAAATAACGGTTACCGGTTCTTAACGCCTTCCGAGAGTAAATTCCCGATACAAAAAACAGCCTGCAAAACTATAGAAAATGTGCATTGAAAAAGACATATGAAGGGTGTATAATAATATTATCTGTCCTGATATGCAGGATATGTATTATCATAATTGTGAGGTGTCCGTTTTGTATTATTGCTGCGGAATTTCCGATAAGGGCGCCGTCTGCGATAGCAATGAGGACGCCGTTCTTATCAACAAAAGAGTTTTTACAGATGATCACGAGGAATGCGAGCTGGAAGCTCCCTTTATCGCTGCCGTTGCCGACGGCGTCGGCGGGGAAAATGCGGGGGAAGTGGCTTCCCACATGGCGCTGGAGCAGCTTTCGGCGCTGAAATACGGTAAAAAGACCGACCTTTCCGCAAAGCTTATGAATATCCACACCAAGCTGCGCAGATATGCGGCTGTCCACAGCGGTCATGCCAATATGCAGACCACACTCTGCGCCCTTGCCGTCGATGAGGACGAAAGGGCTTTTGCGGTGAATGTGGGCGATTCCAGAATGTACCGCTGCCGTGGGGGCTGCATACGTCAGCTTTCCACTGACCAGTCGCTGGTCCAGATGCTTTATGAGCAGGGCAGGATAACCGCCGACGAGAAAAAGACCCATGCGCAGAAAAATGTCATATTCCCGGTTCTTGGCAATGCTTCCGAGGAGCCGCAGCCCTGCATCACCGAGATAATCGGGGGAGTGCAGAGGGGCGATATAATCATAATCTGCTCCGACGGGCTTTCCGACTACATCACTCAGGGCGAGTTTGAAGAGATCCTGGCGCTGCCCATGAGGCTGCCCAGGCGCATTGCAAAGCTTGCGGAGGCTGCCATAAAAAACGGAAGCCCCGACAACGTTTCCGTGGTCGGAGTTTCCATGGTGTGACTTATCTTAATAAGAAATAGTAGATAAGCCCGTACAGCACTGAGGCTGCTGTGCCGTAAAGGATAACAGGGCCTGCGATAATGAATATCTTTGCGCCCAGACCAAGGATAAATCCCTCGGACTTGAATTCCACCGCAGGGGAGGCAACGGCGTTGGCAAAGCCGGTTACGGGCACCAGAGTTCCCGCTCCGCCGTGTTTTGCGATCTTCTCGTAAACGCCCAGACCTGTGAGCAGGGCGGAGAGAAAGACCAGCGTTACGGTACACCATGCGGCAGAGGTGCGGTCATCAAAGCCAAGGTATGAGTAAAAGTCGGTAAGAGCCTGACCTATAACGCATATCAGTCCGCCTATGACAAAGGCACAGGGGATATCAATGCAGCTTTTGGAGTTGGGCGAGGCTTTTTTTACCATTTCGCCGTATTCTTTTTGTGAGACAGGCATAATATCATTCCTTTCTTTTTGGATTTATTATTTCATATATGAGCGGATTTATTCAGACAGATTTTCACATTGACATCAGCACCGCAAATGTGGTATGATTTATAGATGAGGTGATAATATGCTCAGAAATATACTTTCACCCGAGACTTGCGCAAAATGCCGTATCTGCTGCATTTTCGACAAGTACGATGTGTGGGAGACGCCTGTGGTTTCCGCAGAGCTTTATGAAAAGATACACGCCGCACGCCCTGAGCTGAAATTCGTTTCAAAGGGCGATTCGGGCGCTTATATATTTAACATGGAGGAGACATGGGACAGTGAGCGTGAGCTTTTTATCTGCCCTGCTCTTGACCCTGATAAGGGCTGCACTCTGGGCGACAACAAGCCCTTTGACTGCAAGATATGGCCCTACCGCATAATGGAGTTCAACGGCGTTCGTGTGATATCCGTGGCTTCCATATGCCCCGATATGTATGCAAAGCCTCTCAACAAACTGGTGGGGGAGCTTGAAAACGGCCTTGCCGACAAGATATTTGCCGAGGCAGACAAAGATCCTGCCATGATAAAGCCCTACGAACAGGGATATCCCATTCTTAAAGTGGAGCTTCAAGGCAGAAAGGAAATGTAAATGAAAGAGATAAGACCTTCTTTTGAAATAATGGACGACATCGACGGTGCAAAAATTTTGCAGAAGCTGGAGCGCTGCGGACGTGTCTGCTACAAGAGCGAGGACAAGATAACCGAAGGCTCTGCGGAGAAATTCATCGGCATGATACTCAAGTCGGGCCATGAGTCTGTTCTGGAGCATGAAAAGCTGACTGTAAAGTTCATCTGCGACAGGGGAGTTACCCACGAGATAGTCCGCCACAGGATAGCGAGCTACAGCCAGGAAAGCACACGCTACTGCAATTATTCCAAGGACAAGTTCGGCAATGAGCTTACCTTTATCCGCCCCTGCTTCTGGGCTGATGACAGCGAGGAATATGCTGTATGGAAGCAGGCTATGGAGGAGATAGAAAAGACCTACGTAAAGCTTATCTCCCTTGGCGCAAAGCCTGAGGAGGCAAGGAGTATTCTCCCCAACTCCCTTAAAACAGAGATAGTATGCACCATGAACCTTCGTGAGTGGCGCCACTTTTTCAGGTTGAGAACTGCCGAAAGGGCTCACCCCCAGATAAGGGAGATATCCGTTGCTCTGCTTGATGAGCTGAAAAAGCGCATACCTGTCATTTTTGACGATATAAATACTTCTGACGGAACTTATTGAAAAGAGGTAATCATATGAGCTTCAATATTGCTATAGACGGTCCTGCAGGTGCGGGAAAATCCACCATTGCACGCAGGGCTGCGGCTGAGATGGGCTTTATTTATGTTGATACGGGAGCGCTTTACCGCTCTGTTGCCTATTACTGCATCACTAAGGGCGCAGATGTGAAGGACAGGGAGAAGATAGCGGCCTTGCTTCCCGAGATATCCCCCGAGCTGAGATTTATTGACGGTGTTCAGCACGTTTTTGTAAACGGCGAAGATGTTTCGGGCAATATCCGCACACCTGAGGTGTCGCTGGGTGCATCCTCCGTTTCCGCATATCCCGCGGTAAGGGCATTCCTCTTTGACCTGCAAAGAAAGATAGCTGCGGAAAACAACGTCATCATGGACGGCAGAGACATCGGAACAGTGGTGCTTCCCAATGCACAGCTGAAAATCTTCCTCACCGCTTCCCCCGAGGCAAGGGCTGACAGGCGCTTTGCGGAGCTGAAAGACAAGGAAAATGCACCCTCCTATGAGCAGGTGCTGGCTGATATCATCAAGCGTGACCATGACGATTCCACCCGTGCCATTGCGCCTTTGAAGCAGGCAGAGGACGCTGTTCTGCTGGATACCACTTCCCTTGATCTGGAGCAGTCTGTAAAGGCTGTTATGGACCTTGTGAAAAAGGCTGTGGGCTGAGGAGGAATGACATGAACGCTTTTGTAAGATACACCGTAATGGGCATTTACAAGCTGTTTTACAACTTCAGGATAGAGGGCTGGGAGAATGTTCCCGAAAAAGAGGGCGTTATCATCGCTTCCAACCACAGAAGCTACGCCGATCCCGTTATCCTCACCATGCCGATGAAAAGACCCGTTACCTACATGGCAAAGGAAGAGCTTTTCCACAACAAGATATTCGGCGCATTTATCCGCTTCCTGGGCGCATTCCCCGTAAAAAGGGGTGCAGGTGATATGCAGGTCATCGACGACTGCGTTGATATCCTTGAAAGCGGCAGGAATGTGGTCATATTCCCCGAGGGCACACGCTCCAAGGAAAACAAAGTGGGCAGGGGAAAGACGGGCGTTGCACTCATCGCCGCAAAGTCGGGAGCGGACGTTCTTCCCATGGGCATTGTTTTTGAAGGCCCCAAGCTCCATTTCAGGAGCAAGGTAACACTTAAAATAGGCAAGCTCATAAAATCGGAGGAGCTGGACATCGGCGACGGCTCGCCAAAGCAGCTGAAGCTTATCAAGAAAAGAATAATGGACTCCATCACCGAGCTGGTGGAGGGTCCCAAGCCCGAGATAGCTTCCGAAAATGCGGGTGCCATTGCGGGAAATACTGAAAATTCTGCCGATAAAGCTGAATAAATCCTGCTTTTTATGGCAATAATATACATAAAGGCAGCTTGAAAATTATGAAAAAATTCACAATTACCGTTGCAAAGACCGCAGGTTTCTGTTTTGGTGTTGACAGAGCGGTAAAACTCGTGTATAATGAAATATACAGCGGCTGTAAGGCTGCCACGCTGGGTGAGATAATCCACAACCCCACAGTGGTGAACGACCTGAAAGAGCGTGGGGTAAGAGTGATATCCTCTCCCGACGAGGCTTTGGAGGGTGAAAGGGTGGTCATTCGCTCCCACGGAGCGGGGGCTGACGTTTACCGCAGGCTGGAAGAGCTGGGGATAGGCTATTCGGACGGCACCTGTCCGTTTGTAAGGCGTATCCAGAAGATCGCCGAGGACTGCTCGCAAAAGGGCATGACCGTGGTGATAATGGGTGACAGCACTCACCCTGAGGTCATAGGGATAGCAGGGCACTGCACGGGAAATGCGGTGATACTGCCCGATGATAAGGCTCTTTCGGAATTTTTGAAAAAATTTTTTGAAAATCCTCAAAAAAAGGTTGCAATTATGCCGCAGACAACGTATAATATAAGTATGTGGCAGAAGTGCAGGGAGGAAGCTTCCTTATATGAGGGGGCTGTGCTCTTCGATACTATTTGCAGTGCTACCGAGAAACGTCAGAAGGAAGCTGAGCTTCTGGCGGCCGAAAGCGATATCATGATCGTCATCGGCGGGCGGCACAGCTCCAATACCGTTAAGCTCTTTCGGATATGCAGCGGGCTTTGCGGCGTATGCTTTCATGTTGAAGGCCCTGAGGAGATCCCATTGCTGAAAATGCCGGAAGGCTTTTCTTATAAAAGTGATATCAGAATAGGTATCACTGCCGGAGCGTCCACCCCGGCACATATAATCAAGGAGGTTAAAAACCAGATGAGTGAAAAAATGACAAACATGGACGAGGACTTTAACTTTGAAGAGGCTCTTGACGCTTCCTTCAAAAAAATATATACCGGTAACAGGGTGAAAGGATACATAACTGCTGTAACAAACACAGAAGCTGTAGTTGATGTCGGCACAAAGCACACAGGCTATGTAGCATTGTCTGAACTTACAGACGATCCTTCTCTCAAGCCCTGCGACGTGGTTAAGGTCGGCGACGAGGTTGAGTTCATCGTTACAAAGATCAACGACAGCGAGGGCATCGTTCAGCTCTCCAAGAAGAAGGTTGACGCTCTTAAGCGCTTTGACGAGATCGCAAAGGCTAAGGAAGAGGGCACTGTTCTTGAAGGCGTTGTAACAAACGTTGTAAAGGGCGGCGTTATCGTTCTTTCCAACGGCGTAAGAGTATTTATCCCTGCATCTCAGGCTACTATGCGCCGTGACGAGAAGCTCGAGGAGCTCCTCAAGAAGACCGTTAAGTTCAAGGTAATCGAAGTAAACGAGCAGAGAGGCAAGGCTGTAGGTTCTATCAGGGCTGTTCTCACCGCTGAGAAGGACGCAGCAAGAGCTAAGTTCTGGGAGAACGTTCAGGTGGGCGACGTATTCAAGGGCGAAGTTAAGTCTCTTACTTCCTACGGTGCATTCGTTGACCTCGGCGGCATCGACGGAATGGTTCACATCTCCGAGCTGAGCTGGAACAGGATCAAGCACCCCTCTGAGGTCGTTTCCGTTGGCGACGTTCTCGAGGTTTATGTAAAGGATCTCGACAAGGAAGCAGGAAGAATCTCCCTCGGCTACAAGAAGGACGAGGACAATCCTTGGGTCAAGTTCGAGAATGAGTACAAGGAAGGCGACGATGTTAAGTGCAAGATCGTTTCCATCACTCCTTTCGGTGCATTCGCACAGATCATTCCCGGCATTGATGGCCTTATCCACATTTCACAGATCTCCGACAAGAGAGTAACTAACGTTAAGGATGTTCTCTCCGTTGGCGACGAGGTAACTGCAAAGATCACCGAGATCGACTCCGAGAAGAAGAGAATCAGCCTTTCCATCAAGGCAGTTCTTGAGGAAAACGGCGCTTCCGACGAGGAATAATTGCATATTGATTTCAAAGACGGTATGAGAATGCTCTCATACCGTCTTTATTTTATTATAAAAAAGTTCTTATATTTCGTGGCATATCGGCAAATGTGACTGCTACGAATACGTTTAAGTGTGCAATATGTACAAACGGTGATAAGAATAATTTATATAAACGCCATTGACAGTATAAGCTAAAAATGATAAAATTATAATGTAATTATTTGATTTGCGGGCATTTTGTCCGCTGTGTAAAAAACGCTTTTGCAGCAGGCGTTTTTTTCGTTTTGTCAAATATAAAACAGGAGGTAAATATGAAGAATTTTAAGAAGACACTTGCAGGAATCTCTGCTCTTACCCTTACTCTGAGCATGACAGCCTGCGGCGGTGACAGCTCTTCCAACGGCGGTTCCGATACTCCCGCTGAAGAGACTACTACTGCTACCACTACTACAGCAGCTACCGTTGAACTTAACACTGCTACTCTGGCAGAAGAGGACGCAGCAACTCTCGATGCAGTGGCTGACAAGGAGCTTCGTGATGTGGAGCTTGAGAACAAGACCATCAAGTGGCTTGCTCACTATGACATCAACCCTTCCACCGCAAAGGGCGACTCGGAAGCGGTAAACATCTCACTTTTCAAGAATAAGTACGGCGGAGAGATCCAGTGGTATTCCACTACATGGAACACCAGATACTCTGACCTTTCTACATATGTTCTGGGCGGCGAAGGCATCGACTTCTTCCCCTGCGACACAGCTGCTCTTCCCAAGGGCGTTGTAAGCGGAATGTTCCAGCCTGTTGATGATTATATTGACCTGGATTCTCCTCTGTGGACTGACGTTAAGGACGCTATGGAAATCTACAACTTCAACGGCAAGCACTACGAGATCGTTAACTCCGTATCTGCTGAGGCTGTTGTTATCTACAACAAGCAGACCATTTCCGAGCAGGGCCTTGATGATCCCTGGGAGCTCTATCAGGCAGGCGAGTGGAACTGGGATACATTCGAGAAGATGCTTGAGCAGTACTGCGATCCCGATGCTGACCAGTGGGGCCTTGACGGATTCTGGGCAGAAAAGGCTCTGTTCCTTTCCGCAGGTGTTCCCTCCGTTCAGTCTGTTGACGGAAGACTTAAGACCAACCTTAACGATGCTACCGTTGAAAAGGCTATGAACTTCGGTTATGACCTCTACAACAAGGGCCTCGTAATGGACCGTTCTCTCTTCGACTGGAATGAGCAGCCTCAGTTCATGGGCGAGGGCAAGGAGCTCTTTTACATCTGCGGCGCATGGGCAGTTCAGTCCAATCCCGATACATGGAACACTAAGATCCCCGTTGAAAACCTTGGTCTTGCTCCTGTTCCCTCTCCCGAGGGCAGCGATCCTTATCAGGGCGCAACTCTCGATGGTTGGGTACTCTGCAAGGGCGCAGCTAACCCTGAGGGTGTTGCTCTCTTCGCTGACTGCACACGTCTTGCTAACACCAACGATGAGGCTATCGCTATCGCTGACCAGAAGATGAAGGACGACTATCAGTGGACCGAGGAGCTTATTGCTATCAACAAGGAGATCAACGACCTTGCTCGTCAGTATCCTGTAGTTGACCTTGCAACAGGCGTTTCTACCGACGTTGCTTCCCTCACCACCGACGGCGGCGACCAGATCGGTCTGAGAGCTGCATACCACGGCGTTGAGTGGGCTACCAACAGAGAAGAGATCTCCGATGTTGTTGATATGCTCGTTCAGGAAGTTGACGATCAGCTCGCAGCTCTTGCATAATCTACGAGCAGATAAAAAGCTTTGGGTGAATTGCCCGTAAGCTCATAAAAAGAAAATCTCAGCCGCATGAATATGGGTAAGTTTTCATGCGGCTGATTTTCATTTATAAATTTTTAGGGGAGAAAAAAGGCTATGAAAAAAATGAAGAAAACTCTTGCAGGTATCTCTGCGCTCACTCTTACAATGAGCATGACTGCCTGCGGCGGAGATAACGGCGGAAGCACTGCCGATACCACCGCTGACACCACCGTTACCACAACCACAGCCGCTACAGTTGAGCTGAACACTGCTACTCTCGCTGAAGAGGACGCAGCAACTCTCGAAGAAGTGGCTGACAAGGAGCTGCGTGATGTGGAGCTTGAGAACAAGACCATCAAGTGGCTTGCTCACTATGACATCAACCCTTCCACCGCAAAGGGCGATTCCGAGGCTGTAAATATCTCACTCTTCAAGAGCAAATACGGCGGAGAGATCCAGTGGTATTCCACTACCTGGAACACCAGATATTCCGACCTTTCCACATATGTACTGGGCGGTGAGGGAATCGACTTCTTCCCCTGCGATACAGCTGCTCTTCCCAAGGGCGTTGTAAGCGGAATGTTCCAGCCTGTTGATGATTATATCGACCTCAATTCTCCTCTCTGGCAGGATGTAAGCGAGGCTATGGAGATATACAACTTCAACGGCAAGCACTATGAGCTTGTTAACTCCGTAACTGCCGAGAACATTGTTATCTACAACAAGCAGACCATTTCCGAGCAGGGTCTTGACGACCCCTGGGAGCTTTATCAGGCAGGGGAGTGGAACTGGGACAGCTTTGAGAAGATGCTGGAGCAGTTTGTTGACCCTGATGCGGATCAGGTAGGGCTTGACGGTTACTGGAACGAGAAGGCTCTGCTGCTTTCCGCAGGCGTTCCCTCCGTTGAAGCTGTTGACGGTCATCTTGTAACAAACCTGAACGATCCTACCATTGAAAAGGCTATGAACTGGATGTACGGCCTTTACAACAAGGGTCTGGTAATGGATATGTCCCTTTATGACTGGTCAGAGCAGCCTCAGTTCATGGGCGAGGGCAAGGAGCTGTTCTACATCATCGGCGCATGGGCAGTTCAGTCCAATCCCGACACATGGAACACCAAGATCCCCGTTGAAAATCTGGGACTTGCACCCGTTCCCTCTCCCGAGGGCAGCGACCCTTATCAGGCAGCTACCCTTGACGGCTGGGTAATATGCAAGGGCGCAGCTAACCCTGAGGGCGTTGCTCTCTTCTCCGAGTGCACACGTCTTGCAAATACCAGCGACGATGCCATTGCCATTGCCGACAAGAAGGCAAAGGAGGACTTCCAGTGGTCTGACGAGCTTATCGCAATCAACAAGGAGATAAACGAGCTTGCACGCAAGTATCCCGTTGTTGACCTGGCAACAGGCGTTTCCACCGACGTTGCTTCCCTCACCACCGACGGCGGCAGCCAGATCGGTCTGAGAGCTGCATTCCACGGCGTTGAGTGGGCTACCAACAGAGAAGAGATAGCTGACGTTGTTGATATGCTGGTACAGGAAGTTGATGACCAGCTCACTGCACTTTCATAATTATCGCAAAAACTGATATCCGGAGCGGCTTCGTTATATGCGGGGCCGCTTTTTTTTGTGCGAAATGGCAAAAAATTATCTTAATCGATTTTGGTAAACGTTTACCGCTTTTTTCACTATTGCTTTTTGAACAATTATATTGTATAATGATTTTATTGATTTCCCACTAAAAGGAGTATGACTGATGAACGAATTTGAAAAGAACAAGGCAAGAGTGATAGCTAAGTACGAAGAGCTTATCACACGCAGGAACGTGGTTTCCGACACCTACAACGGCATCTATGACAGATATGAGAACCCCGTGCTTACAGCTGCACACGCACCTGTTATCTGGAGATACGATATGAACCCCGCAACCAATCCCCATTTTATGGAGAGGCTGGGCATCAATGCGGTGCTGAACTCGGGTGCTATCTTCCTTAACGGCAAGTATTACCTTGTGGCAAGAGTTGAGGGCAATGACAGAAAGTCCTTCTTTGCAGTGGCAGAGAGCGACAGCCCTGTTGATAACTTCCGCTTCTGGGATTTCCCCGTGCGTCTCCCCGACACCGAGCCTGACGAGACCAATGTTTACGATATGAGACTTACCCAGCACGAGGACGGCTGGATATACGGCGTGTTCTGCTCCGAGAGCAAGGACAAGACCTCTTCCGACCTTTCCGCCGCAACCGCTCAGGCAGGAATCGTCCGCACAAAGGACCTGAAAACATGGGAGAGACTTCCCAACCTCAAGTCCAAGTCTCCTCAGCAGAGAAATGTTGTGCTTCACCCTGAGTTTGTTGACGGCAAGTATGCTTTCTATACCCGTCCCCAGGACGACTTTATCCAGACAGGCTCAGGCGGAGGAGTATGCTTCGGCCTCTGCGAGGATATCACAAACCCTGTTATCTGCACAGATGAGGTCGTTATCTCTCCCAGACAGTACCACACCATCACCGAGGTCAAGAACGGTGCAGGCGCTGTGCCCATTAAGACCCCCAAGGGCTGGATACACATTGCACACGGCGTAAGAAACACCGCAGCAGGTCTGAGATACGTTATCTACGTGTTCGCTACCGATCTGAAGGATCCCTCCAAGCTTATCGCATCTCCCTCGGGACTGTTCATTGCTCCCCACGGCAGCGAGAGAGTGGGCGATGTTTCCAACGTATGCTTCACAAACGGCGCTGTTGTTCGTGAAAACGGCGATGTATATATCTACTACGCCTCCTCCGACACAAGAGTTCATGTTGCGGCTACCACCATCGACAAGCTCATGGACTACACCTTCAACACTCCTTCCGATCCTCTCCGCTCCGTTGACTGCGTAAAGCAGAGATGCGAGCTTATTGAGAAGAACCTGAAGTTCATGGAAGAGAATAAGTAAATCATAATGGCAATGGGGCTGCTTCGGCAGCCCTTTGTTTTATGGATATGATGTATTAAAAAACAACGTTATTCTGCAAAATGACGGAACAAACGGGAATGCTTTGTGCGTTTCGGAGAAAATCATCTGCCGTATTTTTCAGCCTTGACAAAAGGGAAACGGAGTAGTATAATATACATAACAGGTTATGCAGTTTAGCAAATTGGATAAATATGCAACCTGCTTGTTAAAAAATGTGTAGATTTTGAGCGATTTGGAACTTTGTGACAGTATGTTACCATATAGCAGCTTTGGGGGAACTTGAATGAGCGGGGAATATTTATATGCGCTGGTTATCAGTCAGCTTTCAAGGCGTTTTGAGTGCTGCATAAATAAAGCTCTCGAAGATATGGACCTTACTCAGTCGCAGCTGAGAGTGCTGCTGTGCATTTACGAAAATGAAGTGAACGGCGGCGGACGGCTCTTTCAGAAAGATATCGAAAGGGTGCTGATGCTCTCAAATCCCGCAGTTACGGGAATAGTGCAGCGGCTGGAAAGCAAGGGACTTATCGAAAGAAAGGTTGCTTTTTCGGACAGCCGTCATAAGGAGATACATACCACCGAAAAGTCACGCAGGCTTGCTATCAGGCTGGGCGAGCTGAGAAGAGAGCATGAAAAGATGCTTATGGACGGTATTTCCGACGAAGAAAAAGCTGTGCTTTGCAGGTGCCTTGACAGGATGCTTGATAACTGCCTTAATTTTGAGAGCAGTTTTGACGCCGAAACGGCGGTGTGATGCTCTCGGTTTGAACGGGAGGCAGTTTTATGGCTGCTGCAATTATCTGGAAATCCACAATGGGCATAAGCCGCAGGTATGCGGAAGAGGTCAAAAAGCAGCTTAACGCTGATATTTTCGAAGCGAATAAGGTATCTGCCGACAAGCTTACAAGATATCAGACAGTCGCTGTTTTCGGCGGAGTGTATAACGATAAATGGGAGTGTGCGGATTTTGTAAAGAAGTGCCGCACGGTGCTTCAGAACAGAAAGACGGTTTTCGTTTTTGCTGTCTGGGACGATGCTCCCGAGAATATCCCATCGGATTCACTTAAAAACAAATATCTGGCAAATATCGTAATATCTCCCGACAGCTGCCTGGCAGTTGAGGGTCAGATAGATAAAAGCAAGGTTTCCTTCGGTCAGAAGCTGAGCCTTTCGGGCATGAAGAAAAAGCTGATGAAGAAGGAAAACAAGGACGACCGTGATTTCAGTATCATCGGTATGATAGACGGCTACAGCGGGGGTTTTGAGCAGGAGGCTGCGGACAGGGTCGCTGCCGTTATCAAAAGCATGACCTGATAATGTAAGGAGGAATGGTTATGGGAAAAACAAATATCAGAGAGATTTTACACAAGGTATTTACGGTGATCGAGTTTACTGCGGTTTTTTCTATGGCCGTGATTCTGGTTGTATCATGTATTATTGCATGAATGAAAAATTTCGGTGATCTGCGGAATCGCTTTGCGGTTCCGCTTTTCTGTTAAAGAATGGTTTTTTGACGGAAATATCCTGCGCTAATTTTCAGAAATTGTTGAAAAAAGTTTTTTTCTGTGTTATAATATAAAATTGACGGATTATATGCAGAGGGGGGAGTGCGCACGGACAGTATAAGATTTGCCGTAAAGGACGGCAGATGCCTGCATGAGCTTCCCCTGGGCAGAACGCTCAGCACCTTTATCGGTTTCGATTTTGCCACCTTCCGTGAAAGATGTATCGAAGCGGGCCGTGACGGGCGCAAAAGGGGAGAATTGTCACCCTCAATGGAGGATATGGCAAGGACTGAGCTGGCAAAATGCCACCCATATGTGCGTGCCTGCCTGGGGAATGAATATTCTCAGGCGGTCATAGACTGTATCATTGACTGCATATGCTTTTCGGAAAATATAAGCGCCGAGGAGCTGTGGCTCAGGTGCATTTCACCGGTCACGGCTTACGAAAAGGCAATATTTGACCGCCTTTGCGCATACAGGACAGGCAAAGCGTCAAACCAGTGGATAAACGTGCTGCGCATACGTGAATATGCCATGACAAAGGCGGAGTTCATCTACCGCACAGGCGGCGACCGCCATGTCAAGCGGGAGTATTTCGACCTTGCCTTTGGCGTTGCGGCGGATAATGTGGGCTGCGGAAATGAGCTTTCAGGCTCGTTCAGGATATGCTCCCCCTCGGAGCTTGCGGTGCAGACACAGCTTATGGGCAGGACTGCCAAAAGCATTGCGGGGCGGCTGTCCTTTATGCTGGATTCGGCAGAGCATATCAGCCCTCGGCTGGTGAACGAAAGCACCTGCGACAAGGTAGCAATGGATATTTTCAGCTACCTGCGTGATATGCCCCCTCCCGAGGAAAATGAGCTTGGCTTTGCGGCTGATGAGCTTTCCATGCTGCCCGACAATATCTATTTCCCCGACAGCTTCAAGGGTGCGGTGGATATGGAGCTTTACGCTATGGAGCGTGAGAATGTGCCGTTTAAGCTATAAGAACCCGTCTTCACAAGCATATGCGCACGTCTTTTCGGCAAATTTTGCCGCAGACTGCGTTAAAAATCCTTGCCGGGCGAAAGCCCGCCTGCGGATTTTTGCCTACTCTGCAACAAAATTATGCTCGAAAATCCGCACACATTTCTTATGAAGACAGGTTCTAAGGAGAGATATGGATCTTTTAAACGAAAGCGCCGCTGTCAATGAGCTGGCACACATCATAGTCAAGGGCAGCGCAGAGCTGTTCAACAGCGTGAAATACATCTATTCCATAGCTGACAGCAGCTTTTACAGCGTTGATATCAGGGACGCTTTCAGGATAATCTTTGAAAGCGGGACGGATATGCTGCCGTCGCTGGGGCTTTCTGCGGATAAAAGCGTTTGTGCTGAGATGGCAAGCGATGAGTACAACAAGGTGCTTGTGCTTATGGCGTACAGCTTTGCGGTGCGCATACCTGTGCTGAGAGGTCTCAGAGGGGCAAGCGGCCCTTTGACGGACAGTCAGCTGGATAAGATATACAGTGCTGTTATGGCCATGGGTGCGGAAAACTACAGGAATTCCGTTCCCGAAAGCTATGAAGATATGAAAGCGCTTGCCAAAAAGGGAAAAGAGCTTCCTCCTTACAGTGCCGACTGGTTCAAGATTTATGTGCTTAAAAATGTTCCGCAGCTGGCGGAGCTTACAAATAAAAACGTTTTCCTTTTCGGCTTTGCGGATCTTTTGTTTCCGCTGTACTGGCCGCATATTGAGGAAAAGCTTTTTGAAAGGCTGAAAGCACTTTCTGCTGACGATTTCGGCGGCGGAATGGAGATATAGGAGTTGTGATATGAGCAGAGCAGTTTATCTCTGCGGCTTTATGGGCTGCGGAAAGACTACCGTGGGGCGTGTTCTGGCAGACCTGCTGGGCACGGCTTATGCCGATATGGACGCTTACATAGAAAAAAGCGAGAAAATGAGCATACCGCAGATTTTTTCCGACAAGGGCGAGGAATATTTCCGTGATGCCGAGACGAGAGCCGTTGAGGAAATGGGCAAAAACGGCGGAGTCATTGCCTGCGGCGGCGGTGCGATGCTCAGGGAGAAAAATGCAGATCTTGCCGCCAAAAACGGCGTTGTTGTATATATCGACACCCCTTATGACATCTGCTGGGAGCGGATAAAGGACGATGCAAACCGCCCCATTGTAGCGGTAAACACAAAGGAGTCGCTGGGGGAGCTTTATGAAAAGCGGAAGGCTCTTTACACCGCACACTCGGCGTTCAGGGCAGACGGAACAGGGTCGCCGTCACAAATTGCGGCGCAGATCGCAGAATTTATAAAAAAAGTGAACATTACCCGCTGAAAGCGGACAAAATATAAAGGATAGGAATTTTGCTAATGGATAAAGTATATTCTCTGGGAGTAGATATTGGCTCCACCACAGTCAAGACAGTCATTCTTGATGACGGAAAGATCATCTGGTCAAAGTATCAGCGCCACTTTTCAAAGGTGCGTGAGACCGCTGCAGAGCAGGTAGAAGAGATAGGAAAGATGTTCCCCGATGCACGCTTCAAGCTTGCTATCACAGGCTCCGCAGGTCTGGGACTTGCAAATGCCGCTTCTCTGCCTTTCGTGCAGGAGGTACACAGTGCGTTCATCTCCGTAAAGCATGATTATCCCGATGCTGACTGCGTTATCGAGCTTGGCGGTGAGGACGCAAAGATCATCTTCCTTACAGGCGGCACCGAGCAGAGAATGAACGGTTCCTGCGCAGGCGGAACGGGTGCATTCATCGACCAGATGGCTACCCTCCTTGGCATTACCGTTGACGAGATGGACGAGCTTTCCTCCCACGCTGAAAAGATATATCCTATAGCTTCACGCTGCGGCGTTTTTGCAAAGTCGGATATCCAGCCCCTTTTAAATCAGGGCGCAAGGCGTGAGGACATTGCCGCTTCTATTTTCCAGGCAGTTGTTGACCAGACCGTTTCGGGGTTGGCTCAGGGCCGTGAGATAAAGGGCAAGGTGCTGTTCCTCGGCGGCCCTCTCACATTTATCAAGGGACTTAGAAAGGCTTTCGTTAATACTCTCCAGCTTTCGGATGAGAACGCTGTTTTCCCCGAAAATGCTCAGTGCTTCATGGCATACGGAAGCGCCCTCTACGCAACTGAGACTGACGGCAGCGACTTTACCGCCGCAGAGATCGCTCAGAAGATGAGAGCTGCCAAGATGAACGACGACATCATCACAGGCAGGAGACTTTTTGAAAATCAGGCTCAGTATGACGAGTTCATTTCCCGTCACGGCAAGCATGACCTGCCTTTTGAGGATATAAGGACATACACAGGCGATGCTTACCTGGGAATAGACGCAGGCTCCACCACAACAAAGCTTGTGCTCATAACTCCCGACGGCAAGCTGCTTTATCAGCATTACACATCAAACAAGGGTCAACCTCTTGCGGTAATTACCGAGAGACTGAAAGAGATATATTCGCTTATCGGCGACAGGATAAACATTGTTTCCTCCGCTGTTACAGGCTACGGTGAGGACCTTATCAAGGCGGGCGTCGGCATTGACTACGGTCTGGTAGAGACTGTTGCCCACTATAAGGCTGCCTCCTACTTCTGCCCCGATGTTGACTTTATCATTGATATCGGCGGTCAGGACATCAAGTGCTTCAAGATAAAAAATCACGCCATCGACAGCATCATGCTCAACGAGGCATGTTCATCGGGCTGCGGCTCCTTTATCCAGACCTTTGCTCAGGCAATGGGCTACGAGATATCCGAGTTTGCACGTCTGGGACTTTTCGCCGAGCACCCTGTTGACCTTGGCTCCCGCTGCACCGTTTTCATGAACAGCTCCGTAAAGCAGGCTCAGAAGGACGGCGCAACTGTTGAGGATATCTCCGCAGGACTTTCCTCTTCCATCATCAAGAACGCTATTTACAAGGTAATTCGTGCAAATTCCGCAGACGAGCTGGGCAAGAATATCGTTGTTCAGGGCGGTACATTCCTTAACGACGCAGTTCTGAGAGCTTTCGAGCAGGAGATCGGCAGGGATGTTGTCCGTCCCGCAATCGCAGGACTTATGGGTGCATTCGGCGCTGCTCTTTACGCCAAGGAAATGGCTGCGGCTGACAAGAGAGAAAAGTCCGGCGTTATCACTGCCGACAAGCTGGCTGACTTCTCCTACAAGTCCCGCCAGATAAACTGCGGCGGCTGTACCGCAAAATGTTCCCTTACTATCATCACTTTCTCCGACGGACACAGGTTCATCAGCGGAAATCGCTGCGAAAAGGGCGCAGGCATCACCAAAAAGGACACTGCTCCATGCCTTTATCAGTATAAATACGAAAGACTTCTCAGCGTGATGAAGTCGGGCGACCCTGCAAGTCCCAAGGCAACTATCGGTCTGCCTCTGGTGCTTAATATGTACGAGCAGCTGCCCTTCTGGAAGACATTCTTCAACTCGCTGGGCTTCAAGGTGATCATCTCCGATGAAAGCACCCGTGATATGTATTTCAAGGGTCAGCACACTATTCCTTCCGACACCGTATGCTATCCCGCAAAGCTTGCACACGGTCATGTGGTGGATCTGCTGGAGAAAAAGGCGGATATCATCTTCTATCCCTGCCAGACCTACAACATTGACGAGGGCCATTCCGACAACAACTACAACTGCCCTGTTGTTGCATATTATCCCGAGCTTTTAAAGGCAAATATCCCCGAGCTTACCGAGGAGAATTTCTTCTATCCTTACCTTGATCTTAACCTTGAAAAGCACATCACGGAGGCTATACCCAAGGCGTTCAGAAAGTATGACCTTAGCAAAAAGGAAGTCAAGGCTGCATATGAGGCAGGTATGGCGGCTATGGACAGCTTCCACCACGATATTGAAGCAAAGGGCGAGGAGATAATCGAATATGCACGCAGCAAGCATATGCCTATCATAGTGCTTGCGGGCAGACCTTATCACATCGACCCCGAGATAAACCACGGCATACATAAGCTCATAACCTCTCTGGGCATGGCTGTTATCACCGAGGACAGCATCTGCAAGCGTTCCGAGACACCTGTGCTTCACGTTCTGAACCAGTGGACATACCACTCCAGACTGTACAGAGCGGCGGAATATGTCACCACACAGCCCGATATGCAGCTGGTTCAGCTGGTATCCTTCGGCTGCGGAATAGACGCAGTTACCACCGATGAGGTGCGCTCCATTCTTGAGAGCAGGGACAAGTTCTACACCCAGCTGAAGATTGACGAGATAAGCAATCTGGGCGCAGTAAAGATCCGTCTGAGAAGCCTTGAAGCTGCTATCAGACAGGCAGGCGGGGTAAAGTAATAAACAAAAAATGGGAGTCAGATGGCTCCCATTTTTTATTTATTTGACCGTGAAATAGCAGTAGAATGTGGTTTCCTCAAAGTCAGCAGAGCTTCCGTCATCATTTGTCTTGGGAGTGAGGTGGAATACAAATCTGTATTTGCCCGGGATTATCATGTCCTTATATTCTTTAGTTGTGTCGATGTAGGTGCAGCTCGTATAAAGAGGGGCATTGTTATCCTCGGGAGCGACATCATCAGTGTCGTCAATCTCATCACCCCCATCAGTGTCAAAACTGTCTGCCACGTCACACTCTTTGAAAACAAAGTTTTTTTTCATAAACTTGTCTGAGAAGCCCATTTTCTTTAACAGCTCTTGGGTGTCTGATATCTTTGCATCAGATAAAATGTAAGTTTCAAGCTTATAGTCTGTGACTAAAAGGTAAGCGATATTCAGCTTATTGGAATTGGCATTGAGAATATCACGAACGCTGCAGAGCTGTGTGTATGTCAGGTCGGTGTTTCCGCTTTTGTCAATGCTGTAATGCTCAAGGACGCTTTCATGATTTTGCTTCACTGTATTCCATTTGCCGCCATTATACCTTTCAATGCGTGCAAAAAGCTTTTGCGGTGTGTAAATTACGTCCTCTTTCTGATATCCGCCTGATGTCTCATATTCATAGGGAGCGTTATAATTGTATGTACTGTACAAGCTCACATCTATTCTGTCGGGAAGCTTGTCGGCATAAAAAGGCTCTTTGATATTCATTGCATATACAACGGCGTTCTTTGATTTTCCAGTATAAATTCCGTTGCTGTCAAAAGTGTATATCTTATCCTCTATCTGCACATCGCCCACAGCATAGCCGCCCTCGTAATAAAAGTAGTATTTGTTGCCGTCTATGGTCTGCCAGCCTGCACAGCGCTTGCCGTTTCTGTAATAATTGTATTTGTGAACGGCTCTCGCCCAGCCCGTATATAAGCCTTTCGACGTTCCGTTTTCGTCAAAGCTGTATTTAAGCCCGTCTATGGTTTTAAGCCGTGCGGCATATTCTCTGCTGCTTTGTTCATAGCGTGTGCCGACATCGTTCCGCTCAGCCGCAGACACATTGACAGCGCCTGTGTTTATAAGCATAAAGCAGGAAATGAAAAGTACGGTTTTTCTTAATTTCATAAATGTCACTCCTAATTATATATGTGTGTATTAGCCGATTATAGACATGATTAGTCGGCAAAAGTGATTTGGAGACTATCTCTAATATTAGGGTATTTATTTATATATTGATAGCTATTATTTTTCCCAGCTATGGTTCCAATGAGATATACTTTTGAATTATATTCATATGTAACTATTCCGCCACTGTCCCCGTGATCTAGTGTAGAGGCATTCTTTATTTTTATCGTATCTTTTATGAGATAAGTAGTTTCTACTCCTGAATAAGAATGATATGTGATTCTTAAATCTTGTGATGGCGAAACCACTGTTCCAGTAACATCAGAATGTATTTGACCATAGCAATGTACTGTTCTTCCAGTCATGGTATTGATAAATGAGTCTGTAGCAGGCTTTTCAACCACCTTTTGGGTGTTCATGATGTACCTAGAAATAATGCTATCGGTTTGATCGTCAGAATTGAAAGAAACAAAAGTTGAATCATAGCTTGATGAGTGTGTAGTGTCGGCACTACTTGCGATGTTGGCATATAATTTTTTTGTAGTCTGATTATAATTCCAATAGTATTTTGATGTATGAACTGCAAAATGCCATGCGGTTACATTGAAGATTTAGCAGGAAACCCAACAGTGGCATATGATGTTTCATATTTTTGATTAGAATTTTTATATGTATTTTTTCCTATGATTTTTCTTCCAGGATTTGCGCTATATTTACCTGATTTTAAATCTTGTGTGTCACAAGCAGTTTCATTAGTATCAATTATATATTCGGTATTTGAACTTTCAAATATTATTGGTTCACCCTTTATAAAAATAAAGTGTTTTTCAATAAATAAATCAGTAAAGTTTCTGCTTTTAAGGAAATACTTTATTGCAGGTATTGATTTTTCATCCGTGACAGTGAGTTCAATAGATGAATTATGATTCATTACAGCAGCAGAGACAATATTAAATCTTTCGTAGTAGTCTCTGAACATATTCCTTATTCCTATTAGGTCTGTGTATGAAATATCAGTATAGTGGTATATAACATTATCATCATTTAATATTTGTTTATAATGCTCGATATCGGCATTGTTTACAAGGATGATATGTAAATCTTCATCTTCAACATACATTCCTGCGAAGTCATTTCGAAACATTGTTGGTTTATTTTTTATTGTGCTGAAATCCACAGATAGCCTTTGGTAAAGTAGGTTTAGTCTTTCTTCAGTCATAACATTTATTTCCTTTCACGTTAATTTGGAATACGTTGATATCTAACTTGTGTATTTATTTTGATTCGATGATTTTCCTCCTTCATTAGTATATAATCCTTTTACCAGTGCATATGGGACAGCTTTTCTCAAAAAAACTTATAATTCTGCATTTTCGACAAAATATGACATGATGATCGTGCATATTAAACAAGCATAGCCGTATTTATTTATCCTCACTTATTATACGCCAATTCATATATAAAATCAATACATTTTACAAAAATAACAAATTATTGTTATCGGGTTACAAAATAAATATAAATTTGACTGCGTGGACAAAATTTGCTTTACAAATAACGAAAAATGATGTATAATAAATTTAACTGTAATAAAAGGAATAAGGTCAAGAAAGGGTTATGAGCAATGTTTACCGATGTTGATGAAAAATACGGTTACACGGGCAGCGATCTGGGGGCAAATTATACTAAGGAGAATACCGTTTTCAAGGTGTGGTCTCCGCTGGCAAACGATGCCACAGTGCTCCTTTATAAGTCGTGTACCGATGAAAAGCCATACCGCCGTCTTCCTATGGAAAAGGACAAAAAGGGCGTTTGGGTAAAGACCGCTCACGGCGATCTTAACGGCGTTTATTACACCTATGAGATACGTCACGATGACATCACTGAGGAAACCATTGACATATATGCCCGCACCGCAGGCGTGAACGGCGCTATGGGAATGGTGATCGACCTGGAGGAGACCAATCCCGCTGGCTGGCACAACTATCACCCCGAGCCGCTGGAGCATTACACCGACGCTGTTATCTATGAGATGCACGTCCGTGACTTTTCCATCGACAAAAGCGGAAACTTCTGCTACAAGGGCAGATTTCTTGCCTTTGTGGAAAAGGGCGTTATCAATGCCGCAGGCGACAAGATAGGCATTGACCATCTGAAAGAGCTGGGTGTTACCCACGTTCATCTCATGCCCTCCTTTGACTATCAGACAGTTGACGAAACAAGGCTCAATGTTCCTCAGTTCAACTGGGGATATGACCCGCAGAACTTTAACTGTCCCGAAGGCTCATACTCCACCAACCCCTATGACGGCAGAGCGAGAGTTGCAGAGTTCAAGAGACTTGTTCACGCTCTTCACTGCCAGGGCATAAGGGTCATCATGGACGTGGTATATAACCATACCTATGCCACTGCCGATTCACCCTTCAACAAGATATTCAACAAGTATTACTACCGCCTGTGGGGCGAAAACGGCGAGTATTTCTCAAACGGCTCAGGCTGCGGAAATGAGATCGCCACCGAGCGCTTCATGGTGAGAAAATACATCATCGACAGCCTTGTTTACTGGGCTACCGAATATAAGATAGACGGCTTCCGCTTTGACCTTATGGGTCTTTATGATATCGAGACCATGAACAAGATAGATAAGACACTTCACGCTATCAATCCCGATATCATTCTTTACGGCGAGGGCTGGATAGGCGGAGATTCACCTCTGGCTGACAGCAAGCGTGCAATGAAGCTCAACGCACGCCACACCCCCAATATCGCTTTTTTCAGCGATGATTTCCGTGATACCATCAAGGGCAACAACTTTGAGAACCGCAGCAGGGGATATGTAAACGGCGCTACAGGCAGCGAGGAATATGTCAAGGAGGTAATGTGCGGAAGAATACCTCACCCGCAGATACCTAACCTTACCAAGTTTGCATGGACACTCAGTCCCTGCCAGACCGTAAACTACGTTGAGGCTCACGATAACCTTACCCTCTGGGATAAGCTTATTTACACCAACCCCACCGATTCCCTTGACACACGAAAGAAAATGGATAAAATGGCTGCTGCCTGCGTATTCCTTGCTCAGGGCATACCATTTATTCAGGCAGGTCAGGATTTTCTGCGCTCAAAGCCTCTCCCAGGTGGTGCATATGACCACAACAGCTACAATTCTCCCGATGCGGTAAACAGCCTTAAATGGGACAGAAAGTCCGAGTTCAGAGATGTTTTCGATTACTACAAGGGACTTATTGAGTTCAGAAAGGCTCATTCCGCACTGAGAATGTTTACCGCTGAGGATATCGGCAGGAACATGAAGTTTTTCAACCATCTTCCTCAGAGAATAGTTGGCTTCGGTCTTTACGGGGACTGCGAGCTGGAGGAGATAATCGTGTTCTTCAACCCCACAAACGATGATATCACTCTCCACGCATTCGGCGAGTACAATGTTTATATCGACGGCGACAATGCAGGCAACAAGCCTCTTTACACCGTCTGCGACGATTATATCATCAAGCCCCATTCCACAATGGTAATGGGCAGACCATATCCTCAGCCTGAGGAGGAGGCAGCTGAATGAAAAAATATTCCGTCCGTCCGCCAAAGTATCAATCGCTTGTGGGATTTATAGTCGGCATATTGTTTGTTCTGATAGGACTGGTTGCGGTAATACCGGGAGCAGGAGTATTCGGCGTGTTGTGGACGCTTATAGCTGCGGTTATAACTGTTATTCACGGCATAAACCTTTTTACCGATGAGGGCATATCCATTGGCACTGTGATAGAGGAAGAAACCAGACCAAGACCCAAGCCTGAGGACAACACCCGTGAACGTCTGGAAAAGCTTGAAGCTCTTTACCGTGACGGACTTATTACAAAGATAGAATATGAACAGAAGCGCAGGGAAATACTGAACGAGCTGTAATGCTTGTTCCGAAAGGAAGGTCAAAACAATGAAAAGAATACTTGTCTGCGAGGACGAGGGCGTTATCAGGGATTTTGTTGTCATAAACCTGAAGCGTGCGGGCTATGACGTGGTAGATGTTGACTGCGGCGAGGAAGCCCTCAGGGTATTTAACGAGGAAAACGGCAATTTCGATATAGCTCTGCTTGACATTATGATGCCGGGCATTGACGGATTTCAGGTGTGCAAGGAGCTGAGAAGAAAGAGCAGCACCATAGGCATTATCATGCTGTCGGCAAAAACTCAGGAGATGGACAAGGTAAGCGGCCTTATGCTGGGCGCTGACGACTACATAACAAAGCCATTCTCCCCCTCCGAGCTTACTGCCCGCATTGATGCGGTATATCGCCGTGTAAGTATGTCATTCATCAAGGAGGAGAAAACTCCCGTTATCCGTTCAGGCCCCTTTGAGCTTAACCTCAAGAGCAGGACTGTTTCCAAGAACGGCGTGCCTATTGATCTTACTCAGGTAGAGTATCAGATACTGGAGTATTTCATGAACAACCAGAACACCGCTCTTGACCGCTCCAGCATTCTCACCCACATCTGGGGCGAGAACTACTTCGGCGACGACAAGATAGTCGATGTAAACATCAGAAGAATCAGAATGAAGATAGAGGACGAGCCTTCAAACCCCAAGTATATCTCAACTATCTGGGGCTTTGGCTACAAGTGGTCGGATGACGGCAATCCCGACGACGACAAGAAATAAGTCACAAGCAGGACAAGGAAGCGTTTGTTTCCTTGTCCTTGACCATCATTTGAGGTGAGCACAATAAAAAGATCCAAGAATACCATTACAAGAAGATGGCTTGTCAACAGCTTAGGCGCAATCTTTATTGTGCTCATGAGCGTGCTTATGGCTTTTTCGGTGTTTGTGAACGTATATTACTACAATTCCGCAAGGCAGTACATCACATCAAGGCTCAACATGGTTTCGGGAATGCTTTCCCAGTATTATGCGGATAATCCTGTAACCTTTGCTTCTGAGGTGCGCTCCATGGTGGAGAACTGGTCGGAAAAGAACCGAATGGAGCTTATGACCATCAACAGCGCAGGGGAAGTTTCCATGACCTCCTCGGGCTTTGCGCCTACAAAGGATATCATCGCTCAGGACTATTACGACGCCATTGACAGCGGCAGCTCAGGCACATTTACGGGCAGGCTGCCCTCGGGTGAAAAGGTCATTGCTGTGAGCATCGTCACCCCAGACGCAACGGGAGAGTTCAGCGTTATAAGGCTGGTAAGCTCCATGAAGCGTGTTGACAGCCACATCGGGCTGTACATCATTATTGCGGCTGTGACCTGCGGTGCAATTCTGGCGCTGATGATGTTTTCGGGAATGTACTTTGTAAAGTCCATCGTTATCCCCGTAAGGCAGATAGGCGCTGCCGCAAGGCGCTATGCCCGTGGCGATTTTTCCGTAAGAATGCCTGTGAAGTCGGACGATGAGATAGGCGAGCTTAGCGAGATACTTAATAAAATGGCGGACGAGCTTTCACAGTCGGAGGCTATGAAGAACGAGTTCATCTCCAGCGTGTCCCACGAGCTGAGAACGCCGCTTACAGCCATAAAGGGCTGGGCGGAGACTATCGGCTCCATGCCCGATGACAGGGAGACCGTTTCCAAGGGAATGAGAGTTATCACCACCGAAACGGAGAGACTTTCGCAAATGGTTGAGGAGCTGCTGGACTTTTCAAGGATACAGAACGGCAAGTTCACTCTTAACAAGGGCAATGTTGATATTCTGGCGGAGCTGGGCGATGCGGTGCTGATATACACCGAAAAGGCAAAAAAAGAGGGCATAGAGCTTGTTTATGCGGAGCCTGAGGATCTGCCTATCGTATATGGCGACAGAAACCGCCTGCGGCAGGTGTTCATCAACGTTATAGACAATGCCATCAAATATTCGGAAAAAGGCGGACTGGTCACTGTTCAGGCAGTGCAGCCCGATGAAAACCACATTGAGATAGAAGTCAGCGACACGGGCTGCGGCATCACTCCCGAAGATCTGCCCAAGGTCAAGACTAAATTCTTCCGTGCCAATCACATAAAGAGAGGCTCGGGAATAGGTCTTGCGGTGGCGGACGAGATAATCACCATGCACAGCGGCACGCTGGAGGTATTCAGCGAGCAGGGCGTGGGAACCAGCGTAGTGATAGTTCTTCCCGTGAAGCCGAAGATAAAGTAAAATTTCTTAAAAAGAGGTAAGAGCTATGTCTGATAACAAGATAAGGATAATTTCTGCTGAATATGACCATGTTCACGATGAGGAGGCTGTGCAGCGCACTGTGGAGTTCCTGAACGCCAACATCACGGCAGACAAGATATATTACCGCAGCTATGATTTCCCCGAGTTCATCGACTGCGGCAGCAATCTTGAATACATCAAGTGTCCCTGCTGCAATGCGGACATTTCCTTTGAGTGGTGGGGCGAGCAGGTGGATAAGGCGATAGAAAATGATTTCGAGAGCCTTGATGTAACCATGCCGTGCTGCGGAAAAAGCAGCTCACTCAATGACCTGAAATATCATTTTCCGTGCGGCTTTGCGTGTGCGGAGTTCGTTGTGGAAAATCCCGAAGGCGAGCTTGGCAACGAGAACATTATCGAGCTTGAAAAGATACTTGATACAAAGCTCAGGGTGATTCACTGCCATATGTGAGCTTGCATTTCAAATTATACTAAGCACCAATTAAAAACTATACAAAAAATCGAGCATAATCTTGCACATATGGATTATGCGATGGTTTTTTGTCTATAGTTTTATTGGTGATTAGTATAAATGCACATAACAAAAATTCCCGCTGATCTCAAACTGAGACCGGCGGGAATTTTTTTGGAAGAATTATATATCCGAATATTGTCAGAAATCACTGTTAAGTATCTTCTTTACCTTGTCGAAAAAGCTTTTGCGCTTGTTGTAGTTGTTTTCGCCAAGGCTTGCCTCGAACTTGCTGAGCAGATCCTTCTGTGCCTTGTTAAGGTTCTTGGGGACCTCTACATTGACCGTAACGAACTGATCGCCTCTGTCGGTGCGGTTAAGACGCTTTACGCCCTTGTTTCTCAGTCTGAATACTGTGCCCGACTGAGTGCCCTCGGGAATAGTGAGCTTAACCTTGCCGTCGATGCAGGGAACTGTTACCTCGCTGCCGAGAACTGCCTGACCGTAGGTAATGGGTATCTCTGTATGGATATCATATTCGTCTCTTACGAAGATAGGATCGGGACGAACCTGAACTGTTACATGAAGATCGCCTGCGGGACCTCCGTTAAGTCCGCTGTGGCCCTGACCTCTTACCTGAAGTGTCTGACCGTCGTCGATACCTGCGGGGATAGTTACATTAACTGTCTTGGACACTGATACTCTGCCTGCGCCGTGACAAGCGGAGCAGGGATTTGTGATTATCTTGCCCTTACCGCCGCAGCGTGAGCAGGGACGCTGTGAAGATATCATACCCAGAGGAGTTCTCTGAGCGGTCTTTACATAGCCCGTACCGTGACAGTCGGGGCAGGTATCGGTGCCTGAACCTGCTGCCGAGCCTGTGCCGTGACAGTCGGGGCACTGCTCCATGCGGTTGAGCTTAACATCGACCTTTTTGCCGTTGCAGGCGTCCATAAAGTCGATCGTAACATAGGTCTGGATATCCTGACCACGTCTGGGTGCGTTGGGGTTGCTTCTGGAGCTTCCTCCGAAGCCGCCACCGCCGAAGAACGAGCTGAATATATCGCCTATATCGCCCATATCGCCGAAGCCTGAGAAGCCTGAGAAGCCGCCTCCTCCGCCTGCACCTGCACCGTAGTTGGGGTCAACGCCCGCAAAGCCGAACTGGTCATACTTAGCCTTCTTATCGGCATCGGAGAGACATTCATATGCTTCATTGACCTCTTTCATCTTCTCCTCGCATTCCTTATCATCGGGATGGAGGTCGGGGTGATATTTTTTTACACAGGCACGGTATGCCTTTTTTATCTCTTCGTCCGTAGCTCCTTTCTGCAAGCCAAGGACTTCGTAATAATCTCTTTTATCTGCCATAGGTGAACACACTCCTCATTTGTCCCCATTTATATTATACCGAAAAGCACTTGACCTGCAAATAGGTTTTCAGTACATTTGCAGCAGTTTTTTGACCCTGCCGCATAACCGACAAGAGGGCGGAGAGATTCCGCCCTGAATGTCAGTTGATTTTCTTGATTATTCCTCGGTGAACTGAGCGTCAACGAAGCCGTTGTTGTCAGAGCCGCCATTAGCGCCGCCGTTGTTGTTGTCATTGCTCTGAGCATCTCCGCCCTGAGCTGCCTGCTGAGCTGCGCCTGCTGCCTGATATACCTTGGAAGAAAGGTCATAAACTGCCTTCTGGAGCTCATCGGTCTTAGCCTTGATATCAGCGGTGTTGCCGCCCTCCATAGCCTTCTTCAGCTCGTCGATCTTAGCCTGGATAGGAGCCTTATCGGACTCGCTTACCTTGTCGCCGAAATCTGCAAGAGCCTTTTCGCTCTGGAATACGAGGCTTTCAGCCTGGTTCTTGATATCTACCTCTTCCTTACGCTTCTTATCTTCCTCAGCGTATCTCTCAGCCTCTTCAACTGCCTTGTCGATATCTTCCTTGGACATATTGGTGGAGGACTGGATCGTGATGTTCTGCTCCTTGCCGGTGCCAAGATCCTTAGCGGATACATGAACGATACCGTTGGAGTCGATATCGAATGTTACTTCGATCTGAGGGATTCCTCTGGGTGCGGGAGCGATGCCGTCCAGACGGAACATACCGAGCTGCTTGTTATCCTTAGCGAATTCACGCTCGCCCTGGAGGACGTTGATATCAACGGCAGTCTGGTTATCAGCCGCAGTGGAGAATACCATTGTGTGCTTTATAGGAATAGCCTTGTTTCTCTCGATCATCTTTGTGCAAACGCCGCCCATAGTCTCGATACCGAGAGAAAGGGGAGTTACATCACGGAGAACCATGCCTGTTACATCGCCTGTGAATACACCGCCCTGGAGAGCTGCACCGAGAGCAACGCACTCATCGGGGTTGATGCCCTTGAAGGGATCCTTGCCCATGAAGTTCTTGATAGCTTCCTGAACAGCGGGGATTCTTGAAGAACCGCCGACCATGAGTACCTTGTGTATATCAGCGGGCTTGAGGCCTGCATCGGAAAGAGCCTGCTTTACGGGGCCCATTGTGGATTCAACGAGGTCGTGGGTAAGCTCATCGAACTTAGCCTTTGTAAGAGTAAGCTCAAGGTGCTTAGGACCTGTTGCATCAGCTGTGATGTAGGGGAGGTTTATCATAGAGGAAGGAGTGGAGGAAAGCTCAATCTTGGACTTTTCTGCTGCTTCCTTGAGTCTCTGCATAGCCATCTTATCCTTGGTAAGGTCGATTCCGTCGGAAGCCTTGAATGACTCGATCATCCAGTTGATTATTCTCTGGTCGAAGTCATCGCCGCCCAGGTGGTTGTTACCTGCGGTAGCCTTAACTTCCTGAACGCCGTCGCCCATCTCAATGATGGATACATCGAATGTACCGCCGCCCAGGTCGTAAACCATAACGGTCTGATCCTGTTCCTTATCGATGCCGTAGGAAAGAGCCGCAGCGGTAGGCTCGTTGATGATACGCTTTACGTTAAGACCTGCGATCTGACCTGCATCCTTTGTTGCCTGACGCTGTGCGTCGGTGAAGTATGCGGGAACGGTGATTACAGCTTCTGTAACGGGTTCGCCGAGATATGCCTCAGCATCAGCCTTAAGCTTCTGGAGAATCATAGCGGAAATTTCCTGAGGAGTGTACTTCTTGCCGTCGATGTCAACCTTGTAGTCGGTACCCATGTGTCTCTTGATAGAGGAAATGGTTCTTTCAGCGTTGGTAACTGCCTGACGCTTTGCAACCTGACCAACAAGTCTTTCACCTGTCTTTGTGAAGCCTACAACGGAAGGCGTGGTTCTTGCACCCTCAGAGTTGGGGATTACGACTGCGGAGCCGCCTTCCATAACTGCTACGCAGGAGTTAGTTGTACCAAGGTCAATACCAATAATCTTTGACATATAAATTCTTCCTTTCAAAATGTCGCTTTAAGCGGCTGTGATTTTCATTTTTTGCGTTCGGTCATCACGGATTTGCAACTGTTACCATTGCGTGGCGGATGACCTTGTTGCCCATGATGTAGCCCTTCCGGAGAACTGCCGCTACGGTGTTTTCTCCCAGGTTCTCATCTGTGATCTGGCTTACGGCGTTGTGGAAATTGGGGTCAAAGGGCTTGCCCTCTGCTTCTATTTCCTTTACGCCAAGCTTTTCGAGGATAGCGGTGTACTGCCTGAAGATCATCTCAACGCCCTTTTTGAAGTTAGCGTCGGCACATTCGGCGGTGAGCGCTCTTTCAAAGTTATCTATTACCGAAAGAACTTCGGTGACAGCCTTTGTAAGGGCATTGTCGTATGCGTCCTGCTTTTCTTTGAGGGAACGTGTGCGGTAATTGTAATATTCCGCATCAAGTCTGAGATATTTCTCCTTTTCATCGGCAAGCTCTTTTTCAAGGGCCTCTATCTTCTGCTGAAGCTCAGCTGTTTTATCTGCTTCGGCAGCTGCGGCTTCCGTTTCAGTTGCAACATCGGCAGCTGCATCGGTCTCAGCAGCTTCGGCAGCATTTTTCATGCTCTCCTCAGCTTCGGATGTCTGCTGTGAAGGGTCCTTAACTTCTTCTGTCATTTATCTAATCATCCTTTCCGTTTTTGTCATCGGGAAGTGCAGCAGTTGTAAGTGCGGGCTGCTGCGGTTCATCGGCGCTCTCCGTAAGGATATCGCTGATCTTATCCGTCAGATATTCAATATAGGGTATGATCTTTGCATAATCAAGCCTCATGGGACCTATCAGTCCCAGAGAACCCGCTGTCTTTCCGCCCTTTTTGATAGGCGAAACGATCATGCTGGAATTGCTTATAACAAATCCTCCGTCCTCTCCGAACATCACCCTCAGACCGCTGAAGCTGTCGTCCAGAAGCTTGGAGAATTCATTTTTACGTTCAAGGAAGTTTATCACATCTTCCGCACCGATATCGTTCCTTGCAAGGAGATTTTTCTCGCCGCTCACATGAACGTCGTTCTGCATAAAGCTCTTTGCAAGCTCCCTGATACCGTTCATCAGAGGTGTAAGCGTTACGGCGTATGTTCCCATAGCCTCCGCCAGCTTTTCGATGGTTTCATCGGAAAGACTGTCAATGCTTACTCCGCTGAGGTTTTCAGTCATATAGTTGTTGAAGAACTGGAGCTGTTCGTTTGTAAGATCAAACTCCAGCCTGCACATTTTGTTCTGGATACTGCCCGATGAGGTTATCATCAGAAGCACATACATTCGCTTGCCTGTGGGTATCGCATCGACCTTTGCTATTACCGAGAACTGGGGAGATATGCTTGAAACCACTGTAACGCAGTTTGTGATCTCTGCCAGAGCCTTTGAAGCACTGTCGATGAGAGCATCCTCGGCTGGATTATCGGAATCCAGCATATTGTCAAGCATCTGCTTTTCGCTGTCGCTGAGTGCCTTTTCGGGCATCAGCTGGTCGATATAAAGCTTGTAGCCTTTGTATGTGGGGATACGGCCTGCTGAGGTGTGGGGCTGTTCAAGGTAGCCCAGCTGTTCAAGCATTGCCATATCGTTTCTGATAGTTGCGGGGGAAACTCGGATATCGGGCATTGAGGCGATGGTCTTGGAACCGACGGGCTCGCCCGTGACGATATATTCGTTCACGACAGCAGCTAAGATCTTAAGTTTTCTGTCATCCATCGGTTATCACCGCTTTCATTAGCACTTTGGATTTATCTCTGTTAGCACTCTTTCTCTCTGAGTGCTAATTATATTATACACCATTTTTTCCACTTGTCAAGGGGTTTTGCAAAATTTTTTAGCAAATTATCACATTGAGTGCTAAAATGCCCGCAAACCGCCTGATACAGCGGAATTTTTGTGATGAAACGGTGAATGAACGGGCATTGCACTCATATCTTCATATTATTTGCATTTATATTTGCATTTATAATAGTAAGCCCGATATCCGCAGAAAACTGTTAAAAAGTTAATAGTTAAGAAATATTTGCGTGGTATAATAATCTTAATTGTATCAGTTTGCAAAAGGGGAGTGAGGGCTTGGCAAAAAATCATAAGCATGATACCAGCGACAGCAGGATAGCTTCGCTTAAAGCTCAGGATAAAGAGTATAACGAGATGTACCGCAAATGGCGTATCGAACACAAGCAGGACTACGGCTTCTACTTTTTCGACAACTCCGACGAGCTTACATACCGTGACGGCGAGGGCTTTATCACCGAGTATCCCGAGGCTGTCGAGCGCAGCGCCGTAACGGGGATACATTCCCTTGTGGCAAATGCACTTATCATATATATAGTAATAAACATTCTTGTCATCGCAGTGGATTATTTTACGCCCTTTAAAACGGTGCATGACCTTTCTTATAATTCACTGGGCTTTTTCACGGGCGATGAAGGCCCTGCCATTGTTATGACCTACGTGGTGAACATACTGCGCAGGCTTATACCTATATTCTATATTGTCAGCAAGACAGGCATTCCCATGAGAGTTCTTGTGCCTGTGAAAATATCCAACAAGCCTCTGTTTTTGATGGCAGTCCCTATGGCAATGTGCATTATGGGAATAAATATACTGCTCTCGAAATTTGAGTTCCTGTTTGTGGGTATGATAGGTGTTGACGGCATGAACCGAATATGGCTCCCCGATGAGCCTGTCCCGTCAGTGATGTACTGCATACTGTCCGTGCTGATAGTGCCCATTCTCAGCGAGTTTATGCACAGGGGGCTTATCATGCAGGTGCTAAGGCAGTTCGGCGACGGATATGCCCTTGTTGCTACCAGCATATTTGCGGCTATCACTATAGGAAATCCGGGAACATATCTGTTCCACTTTGTATCATCGCTGATGATAGGCTACTTTTCCATTCGTACAGGCTCGTTTATCACGGCGGTGCTAATGCGTGTGACTATCAGCGCCAGCTCCTACTTTATGACTGTGGTGAGGGATTCGGGCAGGTTTGCGGACACATATATCATCATCACCCTTATTATTGTCGTAATATACCTGACTATCGGCGTATTTTCACTTATAGCGTTTATGAAGAACCACAGCAACAAGATAAGCCTTCCGCTTTATGAGATGTATCTTAACCGCAGGGAGCGCTTTATGTGCTGCGTTACCAATCCTTCCATGATAATGTGGGTGTCCTTTGCGGTAATGCAGGTGGTGATAAACCTGGGCGGTGTGCAATGAGCGAAGAATATATGCGCCGTGCCATTGAGCTTGCAAAGGAGGCTGCCGCTGCGGGGGAAGTCCCTGTGGGAGCGGTGGTCGTAAGAAAAAAGGACGGGCTTATCGTTGGTGAGGGTCGGAACAGGCGTGAGGAGCGCCGCTGCCCCACAGCTCATGCGGAGCTTGAAGCCATTGAGCAGGCAAGCAGGTTTCTTGGCGGCTGGCGGCTTTGCGGCTGCGAGCTGTATGTTACGCTGGAGCCTTGCCCCATGTGCGCAGGGGGCATCATAAATTCACGGATAGACAAAGTGATATTCGGAGCATATGACAACAAGGCAGGCTCATGCGGCTCGCTTACAAACCTGTTTGAGCTTTCCTATAATCACCGCCCGCAGGTGTGCGGCGGATCTATGGAGGAAGAGTGCGCAGGGATATTAAAGGAATTTTTCAAAAACAGAAGGAGAAGCAAAATGGATATAAAGCTTGTCGAAGCCAAAACAGACGACCAGCTGGAAAGAGTGGCAGCCATTGCCGACCACATCTGGCATGAGTATTTCCCCTGTATCCTTACAGAGGGTCAGATAGATTATATGGTGGATAAATTCTGCTCATTCAAGGCAATGAAAGAAAACATCGCAGGTGAGGGATATATCTACTATATCATCAAAAGAGGTGCCGATGACATCGGCTACACTGCCATTAAGCCCGACGGGGACAGGCTTTTTCTCTCCAAGCTCTACATCTGCAAGGAGGAGCGTGGAAAGAAATATGCCCGTGCCGCAATGGACTGCCACAAGCAGTTCGCAAGGGATCACGGCATGAGGGCGATATGGCTCACCGTAAACAAGTACAACGCAAACACCATTGCTGCATACAAGAAAATGGGATTTGAGACCATAGGCGACGGCGTTACCGATATCGGCAACGGCTACGTTATGGACGACTACTTTATGGAGTGCAGCGTATAATTAAAGAAAGGAAATGACGTATGAACGGCTACAACGGATATTATGTTGATGAACAGACCCTGCGTGAGGTCATTGAAACTGTCGGAAAGACAGCTGCCGCTGCCTGTATATCCGCATTCCTGAGCGATGTTGTTTTAAGGGCGCTCATAAGCTCACGCCCCACAAAGATAGTTGTGGAGGACGGTATCCCTGCGGCTCTTTACACCATTGGCGAGCATGACAAACCCAAGGCTGTGTATGTGTCGTCACGCCGCTCAAGAGTTGACTGGCGGCCTGTCATCTTTTTCGGAGCAGTCTTTGCGGGCTGCAAATATATCCTTGATTCAAGGGAGAAAAACATCGCCAACATAAAGACAGAGCATAAATAAGGAAAGGATTTTTGTTTTTTAATGAGTCAGGCAAAGAAGAATTACGGCAATGAAAGCATAAGCATATTAAAGGGTGCGGACAGAGTAAGAAAGCGTCCTGCGGTCATTTTCGGCTCGGACGATCTGGAGGGCTGCAAGCACTCGGTTTTTGAGATAGTTTCCAACTCCATTGACGAGGCAAGAGACGGTCACGGCGACAGGATAATCGTCACCAAGTTCCTTGACAAGTCCATCGAGGTGGAGGACTTCGGACGAGGCTGCCCCGTTGACTTCAACAATGCCGAGCAGCGCTGGAACTGGGAGCTGGTTTACTGCGAGCTGTACGCAGGCGGCAAGTATGACAACAGCGACTATGAGTATTCACTGGGACTTAACGGTCTGGGTGCCTGCGCTACCCAGTATGCCTCCGAATATATGGATGTCGAAGTCCGCAGAGACGGATATAAATACAATCTCCACTTTGAAAAGGGCGAGAACATAGGCGGACTTTCCAAGGAGCCTTACAAGGGCAGGGCAACGGGCACAAAGACCCGCTGGAAGCCTGATTCCGAGGTGTTTACCGATATTGATATCCCCCGTGATTATTTTGAGACTATCCTTAAAAAGCAGGCGGTGGTAAACCCCAAGGTCACCTTTGTTTTCAGGTGTGAGACGGAAGAGGGCGGCTTTGACGAGGTAAGCTACTACTACGAGAACGGTATCACAGATTATCTTGAGGAGATAGTGGGGGAGGATAAGCTCACTCCCATGCAGTTCTGCTCCTGCGAGCGCAAGGGCAGGGACGCTGCCGACCGCCCCGAATACAAGATGAAGCTTTCGGTGGCTTTCACATTCTCAAAGACTGTAAGCTTTCAGGAATATTACCACAATTCCAGCTTCCTTGAATATGACGGCACTCCCCAGAAGGCTGTGCGCCAGGCTTTCCGCTCTTCTATTGATAATTATATCAAGTCAAACAACAAGTACCAGAAGAATGAAAAGTCTATCAAGGACGATGATGTGAGCGACAGCCTTGTGCTTGTTTCATCTACATTTTCCACATACACCTCCTACGAGAACCAGACCAAGAAGGCTATCAACAACAAGTCTATCTATGACAATATGGTGGATTTCCTGAAGCATCAGCTGGAGGTATATTTCATCGAAAATCCCGATGATGCCGCAAAGATAGCCGATCAGGTGCTTGTAAACAAGCGCAGCAGAGAGTCGGCGGAGCGCATCAGGCAGACAAGCAAGAACACCCTTACAAAGCAGATAGACCTGGCGAACATGGTTGAAAAGTTCGTTGACTGCCGTACCCGTGACAAATCACGCAGGGAGGTATATATCGTGGAGGGTGACTCGGCTCTCGGTTCCTGCAAGACTGCAAGAAACGCCGAATTTCAGGCTGTTATCCCCATCAGAGGAAAGATACTCAACTGCCTTAAAGCGGATTACGACAAGATATTCAAGAACGATATCATCACCGACCTTATCAAGGTGCTGGGCTGCGGCGTTGAGGTAAAATCAAAGGCTAACAAGGAGCTTTCAAGCTTTTCAATGGAGAATTTCCGCTGGAACAAGGTCATCATCTGTACCGATGCCGATGTTGACGGCTTCCAGATAAGAACACTGGTTCTGACCATGCTTTACAGGCTCACCCCCACGCTTATCGAGGAGGGCTGCGTTTATATCGCAGAGTCGCCGCTGTTTGAGATAACCACAAAAAAGATGACATATTTTGCCTATGACGAAAAGGAAAAAACAGAGATACTTGCAAAGATAGGCGACGAAAAGTACAAGATAGACAGATCAAAAGGACTTGGCGAAAATGACCCCGAGATGATGTCACTTACCACAATGAACCCCGAAACAAGGCGGCTCATCAAGGTAACTCCCGCAGATGCGGAGGCTACCTCAAAGATGTTTGACCTGCTTCTGGGCGACGACCTTCAGGGACGAAAGGATTATATTGCCGAAAACGGCGGCGCATATCTGGAGCTGGCGGATATTTCGTAAGCAGCTGCAAAGCAGGCAAAATGAAAGGAAATTTATTTAAATGAAGCTTGATGATCTCAGAAAAGAAATTAACGATATAGACGGGGAAATGCTCCAGCTTTTCCTGAAAAGAATGGAGATATGCAAAAGCATAGCTCTGTACAAAAAGGAAAACGACCTTCCCATTATGCAGGAGGGCAGAGAGCAGCAGGTCATTGACAAGGTAAGAGCCGCTTCTCCCGAGCATATGGCGGACGCTGCGGCGGTAATGTTCACGGAGGTAATGGACATAAGCAAGTGCCTCCAGTCAGAGGTATATACATGGGGCAGGATATACGAAAAGCCTGAGATATTCCACCCCGAAAATGCGCAGGTAATTGCCTGCCAGGGAACTTCGGGTGCATATGCCGAGGCTGCCTGCATCAAGCTTTTCGGCGAAAACAAGCCTATCCGCTTTGTGACAGGCTTCAAGGACGTGGTTGACCTGGTTGAAAGAGGACGTGCGGATTTCGGCATACTGCCTCTGGAAAACTCCACTGTAGGCTCTATTGAGGAGACCTATAACCTTATGGCAAACCACGACTTTTACATAACAAACATAGTCCGTGTGGAGATAACTCACTGCTTTGCGGTAAAGCCTGACACCGACCCTGCCGACGTAAGAAAGGTATATTCCAAGAAAGAAGCGCTGGCACAGTGCTCCAACTACATCAAAAACTGCGGATATGAGCCTGCGGAATACACCAACACCGCTCTTGCCGCTGAGATGGTGCGTGACAGCACGGACAACACTATCGGCTGCATATGCTCCAAGTCCTGCGCAGAAAAGAACGGACTTAAAATAGTTGAGGAGCACGCTGCGGACGCATATCCCAACTTTACAAGATTTATCTGCTTCTCCAAGAAGTTCATGGCGCCCGAGGGGGCAAATACCATTTCCGTATCCTTCTCCGTTCCCCATACTCCCGGAGGACTTTACAGAATACTTACCAAGTTTGCGGTTTATGGCCTTAACCTTAAAAAGATCGTCAACAAGACCCTTGCGGGCAAGGATTTTGAGGCTATCATCTTCCTGGATTTTGACGGTTCATATGCAAACCGCAAGGTGGCTGCATTCCTTGATGACCTTAAATCGGGCATGGGCTACTTCAAATTCCTGGGCAACTTCTCCGAGATATACTGATATTGCAAAGGGGGCACGTCGGCTTGAACAGATTTACCCAAACAAAGGTGCATACCGGCGGCGTGCGCCCTGTCAGTCTGCTGCTGATGGTCATATTCACCGTATGCGCATTTGCACTTATGTGGGCGGCGGTGGGCTGCCTTGACAGGATAAGCGAAAGCAGCTCGGACGCTGTTGACGGACTGGCGGCGGCTCAGCTCACTGCCAACCGTATCCGCAGCGCAGAGGGGGCTATAACCGTTTATACGGACAGCAATGGGAATTTTGAGAAAATGACCGTTTCCCGCAGGGACGGCTACGAGAATGTTATGACCTTCTCAAACGGACTGCTCAGCGAGGCACTTATCCCCGAGGGCAGCGGCGCTTCGGCAGGTGAGGGCATTTTCGAGATAAAGGGGCTTACCGTTACCGACTGCGGTGACACGGCAAAGATAACCGTTACCAGCCGCAGCGGGAACACCTGCACCGTTTATACCGCTGCGGGGGCTGAAATGACTTTTCTGACAGCGGAGGACGATTGAGTGAGAAAGAATATTTTCGGCATCAGGCGTGCAGACGGGGGCATTTTGCTTGATTCGTTTTTTACCGAGCTTGTGCTGATAATCCCTGTGTTTGCCATATCCTGCTGTGCGGTGCTCCAGATGTTCTCCATTGCCGCAAAGACGGCGGAAAACAGGCAGATAAAGGCTTCTGCCATTGCCTGTGCCCAGTCGTGGTGCGAGCTGTACAGTGCGGGAAGATCGTTCGAACAGTGTGCGGAGGAGCTTTTCGGCATATCGGGGACTGCCATTATCACAGACAGCAGCTTTACATACGACCCTGAGGGGAATATAAGCATCATAATAAGCGAGGATACCGAGGACTCAGCCTACGGACAGATGAAAACCTCGGTCATAAATATCATATGGCAGGACGGAGAGATCTCGGAAACTGCCGCAAGATATGAGCCTGACTTTATGGAGGGCGGAATATGAAAAAGAACATCACAATTCCGGGATTTATGACCCTTATCACCGTTTTTCTGATAGTGAGCCTTGTATCTCTGGGAGGGCTTGCCTGCGCCGCAGCGGCAGGAGGTTCGGCTCTGGCTGACAGGAGTGCAGAATATCTGACCAGATACCGCAGTGCGTACAATCTTTCTGAAAAGCGGCTGGCAGAGGTTGACGGCTGCATTGCTCAGGCGGCGGAAAGCGGACTTTTTGATATGAATTTTGAGGCAATGGTCTCAGAGCTTGACTATGCGGAATATCATATAGAAAAGGACTTTTATACTGTTTCCTGCACAACGCCCGTTGACGGCAGCACTGCTGTTTACTGGGAGATAAAGGTGCCGCTTGACGCATCGGCAAAGGGGGAGCGGTACACGGTCACGGCAAGGCGCACTGTTGTGCTTGAGCCTGAAGATAGCAGCGAAGAAGAGCACATCAACGTATGGCTCGGATAGAAAGGGCTGATAATATGCGAAGCATAAGAGAGATACTGAAAGAAGCGGTAACGCTGAACGCTTCGGACATTTTTATAGTAACGGGAACGCCTGTAAGCTTCAAGGTGTTCGGAAATGTTATGCGCTGCGATGACGAGACGGTAACGCCTGCGGACTCGGCACAGCTTATGAAGGAGCTTTTTCTTCTGGCGGAGCTTGATACCGAAGCGGAGGATCTGCGCCGTGAGATGGACTTTTCTTTCTCCTTTGCGGGCGTGGGACGATTCAGAGTGAATGCCTACCGTCAGAGAGGTACACTTGCGGCAGTGCTGAGAAGCGTGCCCTTTGAGCTTCCCGACAGCGGAAAGCTTCATATCCCCGACAGCATATTGTCACTGGCGGAGAACCAGAACGGCATTATACTTGTAACGGGAGCGGCAGGCAGCGGAAAATCCACCACCCTTACCTGTATGATAGACAAGATAAACAGCGAGCGCCCGGGGCATATCGTTACCATTGAGGACCCTATCGAGTTCCTCCACAAGCACAAAAAGAGCATTATCAGCCAGCGTGAGATAGGCATTGATACGGAAAGCTACTCCGATGCCCTGAGAGCGGCTCTCAGGCAGTCGCCCAATGTTATCCTGCTGGGCGAGATGCGTGACAATGAGACTATGAGCATTGCCATGACTGCGGCGGAAACAGGTCAGCTGGTGCTTTCAACGCTCCATACCGTGGGCGCTGCCAATACCGTTGACCGAATAATCGACGGCTTCCCCACCAATCAGCAGCAGCAGATAAGAATGCAGCTTTCCATGGTGCTTAAAGCTGTAATTTCCCAGCAGCTCCTGCCCGATACCAACGGCACTCTTTACCCCGTTTTTGAGGTAATGGTTGTCAACAACGCTATCAGGACCATGATACGTGAGAACAAGACCCACCAGATAGAGACCGTGATGCAGACCACTCAGGGTATGCAGACCATGGACAGCGCTGTTTTCAAGCTTTTCTCCGAGGGCATCATCTCCGAAGAGACGGCTGTGGAGTATGCTTCAAGCCCTGCAATGATGAGCAAAAAGATAGAATTGTCACGGGGAAAACAGTAATGATTGTATCTTTTTATTAAAGATTTGTATATTTATTGCAATACCGCCAAAACGTAAAGGTTTACGGTTGTACAAAACAACAATTTAGCCTTTTTATACAATTTTTAGTGAAAAACCTTGAAAAATCATAGCAACAGTGATATAATTACACTAAGCAGGTGGAATAATATCCCTATGCTTTAATTATGAAGTTTATCCTTTTTAATTTTTTGAGAGGAGAGATAATATATGAACGGCAATACCGATAAAAAACGTAAGATAATGCAGTCGCTGAGTGCGTTTGCATTTGCTCTTACTGTTTTTGCTGCAAATGCTCAGGGAAGCGCTTCCGCTGAGACTCTTGATTCCGCAGCTAACGGTCTTATCGTTAAAACAGCAGCAATCGAGTCCGCTGACAACGAGGGCGGCGAAGGCAGTGTTATGGGCAAGACCACTGACAGCGAAGCCAACGGCGATGACGCAGATGACATTTCCACAAACTATGACGAAGAAGAAAACGGCGATGACGGTCAGTCTGAGGACGCTGATTTCACCGATGTTGATTCCGATACCGATGAAGATGATGAGGCTGAAACAGAGCTTCGCAGCGAGGCAGGCACTACCGCATTCCTCGGCAAAGCAGCCGAGTACAACGTATTCGTTGAGAATAACTTTACCGTTAACGGCGCAGACTGCCCGGGTAATTTCGCAGTAGGCGGAAACGTTACAGTTCCCGAAAGCTATTCCGCTTATAAGACTGTTGTAGGCGGCACTATTCTCGGCGGAAGCTTCCTTAACGGATATACCACAGCCGATGCTGAGGGTATCGACTTTGCTGTAGAGTTCGCAAACCTTAGAGCTACTTCCGCAAAGCTTGCGGCAATGGTCCCCAACGGCTATGTTACCAACGGCGACTGGGGCGCTGAGATGAAGTTTGTGGGCACAAATGACGATATCAACGTTTTTACAATGTCTGTCAGCGAGTATAACAGCATTCTTGCAAACTCCTACGGTCAGCTGAAATTCACCTTTGATGTTCCCGCAGGCTCTGTTGCCATTGTCAACATCACAGGCGAGGGTTACCTTAATATGGCTGTCAACTGCGGTACATATTATGCAGGTCAGGCTGTAAGTAACGGCACTGCAAACAACGCAAATATCCTTTTCAACGTTCCCGACGCATACGGCGTTTCTATCGGAACAAGCATGGGCAACCTCCTTGCTCCCAACGCTGATGTTACTTCCATAGATATTGGCGGTCATCCTCACTTCGAGGGTCAGCTTATCTGCAAGAACTATGAGGGCGTAAATGAGTTCGGCGGCACACAGTTTGTCCCCGATGACCCCACTGCTCCCGATAAGGGCGATAACGGCGATACCGATCCCGATAATCCCGACGGCGGAGATTCCGGTAATACAAATCCCGATACTCCTACAGGCGGAGATTCGGGCAACACCAACCCTGACACACCTACAGGTGGAGATTCGGGCAACACAAATCCCGATACACCTACAGGCGGCGATTCGGGCAACACAAATCCTGATACACCTACAGGTGGAGATTCAGGTAATACAAATCCTGACACTCCCACAGGCGGAGATTCAGGCAATACCAACCCTGACACACCAACAGGTGGAGATTCGGGCAACACAAATCCCGATACACCCACAGGTGGAGATTCAGGCAATACCAACCCTGACACTCCCACAGGCGGCGATTCAGGCAACACAAATCCCGATACACCTACAGGCGGCGATTCGGGCAACACAAATCCTGATACACCTACAGGTGGAGATTCAGGTAATACAAATCCTGACACTCCCACAGGCGGAGATTCAGGCAATACCAACCCTGACACACCAACAGGTGGAGATTCGGGCAACACAAATCCCGATACACCCACAGGTGGAGATTCAGGCAATACCAACCCTGACACTCCCACAGGCGGCGATTCAGGCAACACAAATCCCGACACTCCTACAGGTGGAGATTCAGGCAATACCAATCCCGATACACCTACAGGCGGAGATTCAGGCAACACAAATCCCGATACACCTTCCGGTGGAGATTCAGGCAATACTGACCCTGACACACCTACAGGCGGGGATTCAGGTAATACAAATCCTGACACTCCTACAGGTGGAGATTCAGGCAATACCAATCCTGACACTCCTACAGGTGGAGATTCGGGCAACACTGATCCTGACACTCCTGCAGGCGGCGATTCAGGCAATACTGATCCTGACACTCCTACAGGCGGCGATTCGGGCAACACAAATCCCGATACACCTACAGGTGGCGATTCAGGCAATACAAATCCCGATACACCTACAGGTGGAGATTCGGGCAACACAAATCCCGATACACCAACAGGCGGCGATTCGGGCAACACAAATCCCGATACACCTACAGGCGGAGATTCGGGCAACACAGATCCCGATACACCTACAGGCGGTGATTCCGGCAATACTGATCCCGACACACCTTCGGGCGGCGATTCGGGCAACACAAATCCCGATACACCTACAGGTGGAGATTCGGGCAATACTGATCCCGACACACCAACAGGCGGCGATTCGGGTAACACAGATCCCGACACTCCTACTGGTGGAGATTCGGGCAATACTGATCCTGACACACCTACAGGTGGAGATTCGGGCAATACTGATCCCGACACTCCTACAGGTGGAGATTCCGGTAACACAGATCCCGACACTCCTACTGGTGGAGATTCAGGCAACACCAACCCCGACACTCCCACAGGTGGAGATTCCGGTAACACTGATCCCGATACACCTACAGGTGGAGATTCGGGCAACACAAATCCTGACACACCTACAGGTGGAGATTCGGGCAATACCAACCCTGACACACCTTCCGGCGGCGGTTCGGACAATACCAATCCCGGAACTTCCGACAGCACAACACCTGATATCCCTGACAATGGTGATTCCGGAAATACAACACCCGATACACCTGACAACGGCGACTCGGGCAATACTGATCCCGACACACCCAACACAGGCGATCATGACAGCACTACTCCCGATACACCTGATACCACACCTGATGTTCCCACAGTTCCTGATACACCCAACACCTCTACAGGCACAAGTGTAACAACGGGCACATCTACAAATACCACCGATACCGAAACTTCTGTCACCACCAAAACAACAGAGACCAACACCACTTATATTGAGGTTTATGACTCTGATGTTCCTCTTACCGATATGGTAATTGTGGAGGACGGCGATGTTCCTCTTACTGACTTCTCCGCAGTTTCCAATCCTAAGACAGGTGAGAGCCGCACTCCTCTCTATGCAGCAGAAGCCGCAGCCGTTATCTCGGCTATTGCTCTTGCATTTGCCACAAAGAGAAAGTACAGCGGAAGCAAGTATTCCGAATAATATCGGTTAAGCAAAAGCTGCTCTGCAAATATCGTATTGCGGAGCAGCTTTTTTATATAATACTGATCCTCAATCAGCCTATAGACAAATCCTTGGCTTTGCCTATAGAACGATTAAATATCAGTATAAATTTAATTTCCTAAAACCCTATTGACATTCTCGGAAAAAAGGAGTATAATAATACTAATCTACTATGAAATATATGATTTGATAGATGAAAGGAAGGTTAGTTGTTATGAAAATATCTACCAAGGGCAGATATGCACTTCGTATGATGTGTACCCTTGCGGCAAATGATAACGGAACTGCCATTCCTCTGCGTGACATAGCCGAAAGCCAGAATATCAGCGTAAAATATCTTGAACAGATAGTTATTCTTCTCAGCAGAGCGGGCTTTGTAAAGAGCGTAAGAGGTGCGCAGGGCGGATATAAGCTTACAAATCCCCCGAAATATTACACCGTTGGAATGATACTCCGACTGACAGAGGGCAATCTTGCTCCCGTTGTTTGTCTTGAGGACAATGTGAACACCTGCGAACGTGCTGCCGAGTGTGAAACTCTTTATGTGTGGGAAAAGCTTTACGAGGCTATAACAAACGTTGTGGATAACATTACCGTTGAGGATATCATAACTCATTCCCGTGAGCATTTGTCCGATAATTATGTTATATAATAAAAAATCCCTGCCTCGTGTGAGACAGGGATTTTTGTTGTATTGATGAAATAGTATATCACTTCAGCTCGGCAATAACATCGGACATATCGTAAAGCCCTGCGGTCTTGTCAGCAAGGAACACGGCTGCGTTTACTGCGCCTACTGCGAAAACTTCCTTTGAAGCAGCGGAGTGGCTCAGGGTGATCACCTCGTCACGGCCTGCGAAGATGATGTCATGCTCGCCTACGATCGTGCCGCCTCTGATAGAGTGCATACCGATCTCGTACTTTTCACGCTTCATTCTGCGGGAATGACGGTCGTAAACATAGTGATACTTGTCGTCGAGGACACTGTTGATAGCATTTCCAAGCATAATGGCAGTGCCGCTGGGAGCGTCTATCTTCTGGTTGTGATGTTTTTCGACTATTTCGATATCGAACTGACCGCCGAGAAGCTTTGCGGCTGTCTTAGCGAGGTTTGCAAGCAGGTTGATGCCCAGAGACATATTGAAAGAGAAGAACACGGGAACCTGCTCTGCTGCGGACTTTATCTTTGCTATCTGCTCATCGGAGAAGCCTGTGGTTGCGATAACAACGGGAGTGCCTGTGGAAAGGCAGTATTCAAGGAGCTTATCCAGTGCGGAGGGGTGAGAAAAGTCGATGATAACATCGGGCTTCTGAGGGAGAAGTGCAGGCTCGGATACGATAGGGAACTTTCCGTTGTCGGCGGTGTTAAGGTCAATTCCGCTGATAACGGTGCAGTCGTCACGCTCTGCAATAATGGAGCTGATGACATGACCCATTTTGCCGTTGGCGCCTGTAATGGTCACATTTATCATATTTTAAACATTCCTTTCGCATATACAGCACGGGCGGCATCAAGCCGCCCTGTTTTGCTTATTACTTGATGATGCCTGCGTTCCTGAGAGCGGCAGCCAGCTTTTCCTTCTTAGCGTCCTCCATCTCATAGAGGGGGAGACGGCAGGGACCTGCGTCAATTTCCATCATATTGAGGGCTTCCTTTACGGGAATGGGGTTAACGTCAATGAAGAGGGCATTTGCAAGCTCCAGTGACTGAGCCGCAAGCTTTGCAGCCTCTGCGCAGTTATTATCGAGACAAAGCTGAGCGATATTGTGCGTAAGCTTGGGAGCAACGTTTGAAAGAACGGAGATAACGCCCTTTCCGCCCAGAGCCATGATAGGAACTATCTGGTCATCGTTGCCGCTGTAAACATCAAGCTTGTCGCCGCACTCTGCAATGAGCTTTGCAATAGCGGAGATATTTCCGCTGGCTTCCTTTGCGGCTGCGATGTTCTTATGCTCGGCGAGGATCTTGTATGTGTCAAGAGAAATGTTAACGCCTGTTCTGGAGGGAACGTTGTAGAGGATAATGGGGATATTTACAGCGTCCGCAATGGCGGTGTAGTGAGCCACCAGTCCTCTCTGGGAGGTCTTGTTGTAGTAAGGAGTTACAACCAGAAGTCCGTCAGCGCCCATAGCCTCGGCGTCCTTGGAAAGCTCGATGGCATATGCTGTATCGTTGCTTCCTGTGCCTGCGATAACGGGTATTCTCTTGTTTACCTTTTCAATAGTGTAGCGAATGCACTCTCTGTGCTCGTCATCGGTAAGAGTGGAGCTTTCGCCTGTGGTTCCGCAGATGATGATAGCGTCTGTGCCGCCTGCGATCTGCATTTCGATAAGCTCGCCCAGAGCCGCATAATTTACGGAGCCGTCATCGTGCATAGGGGTAACGATAGCAACGCCTGCGCCTGTGAAAATAGTATTTTTCATAATATCAGCCCTTTCTCAGATCTATTGTATATGTGAGCCATCCGTCGTCGGAGACTCCGCCTTGTTTTGCGTAGAAAGCCTGAGCACTGCTGTTCCAGCCGAGACATTTCCACTCGATCTTGATGCAGTCCAGTGCTTTTGCGGTCTCGTTTATCTTATCAAAAAGCATTTTTCCGATACCGCTGCCTCTTTCGGCTTCTTCTACAAAAATATCTTCAATGTAGAAAACACGCTTTCCTGAAAAGGTTGCCAGCCTGTAGATGCTGTAAACAGCCATTCCCACAGCTTTGCCGTCTTTTTCGGCGATGATTCCGCCAAGACCGTTAGGCTCCGACATCATTTCACGGATTCCCTCGGGAGTGGCAGAGCATACATCTGACATCTTTTCGTATTCCGCCAGCTCCCTTATGAGCCTGCACAGCTCGGGAGCGTCGGAAACATCAGCATTTCTTACAATAACCGCACTCATGGCGTTATCAGTCAAAATAGCCCTTTGCAGCGAGAAGCTCAGCCATAAGAACGGCTCCGCCTGCTGCGCCTCTCAGAGTGTTGTGGGAGAGGCAAACGAACTTGTAGTCCCAGATGATATCGTCTCTCAGACGGCCGATGGAGATAGCCATGCCGTTTTCAAGGTTTCTGTCAAGCTTTGCCTGGGGACGGTTATCCTCGGTGAAGTAGTGGAGGAACTGCTTGGGTGCGGAGGGAAGCTCCAGCTCCTGAGGAACGCCGCTGTACTCTGTCCAAGCCTTGATAACTTCTTCCTTGGTAGGCTTCTTGTCGAACTGAACGAAGATAGCTGCGGTGTGACCGTCGGAAACGGGAACTCTCAGGCACTGAGAGGAGATCTTGGGACCGTCGGCATTGACGATCCTGTTGCCCTCGATGTGACCCCAGATCTTAAGAGGCTCCTGCTCGGACTTTTCTTCCTCTCCGCCGATGTAGGGGATAACGTTGTCGATGATCTCGGGCATTGTCTCAAAGGTCTTGCCTGCGCCTGAAATTGCCTGATATGTGCAAACCATAGCCTGCTTGATGCCGTACTTATCCTTGAGAGCGTTGAGAGCGGGAACATAGCTCTGGAGAGAGCAGTTGGACTTAACTGCGATAAAGCCTCTCTTTGTGCCAAGTCTTTCTCTCTGAGCCTTGATTATTTCAATGTGCTCGGGGTTGATCTCGGGAACGACCATGGGAACGTCGGGAGTAGCTCTGTGAGCGGAGTTGTTGGATACAACGGGGCACTCAGCCTTTGCGTACTTTTCCTCAAGTGCTCTGATCTCGTCCTTCTTCATATCAACAGCGCAGAAAACGAAATCTACCTGAGAAGCGATCTTCTCGATATCTGCTGTTGCGTCAAGAACGATCATATCCTTGAACTGCTCGGGGATATCCTGCTTCATTGCCCACTTTGCGCCTACTGCGTCCTCATATCTCTTGCCTGCGCTTCTGGGAGATGCTGCCAGGACCTTTACATTGAACCAGGGGTGATTTGCCAGCAGGAGTGAAAAACGCTGACCTACCATACCTGTTGCGCCGATTATACCTACGTTGTACTGCTTCATCTGAAATACTCCTTTATTATTTAATAAAATTTTACAGAGAAATAAAAAAAATCGGTTGAAAACCGATCCATCATAACTATATAATGTATAAAGTGTCAGATAGCACTCCATCATACAATCATGATGACAATCATATACCTGTTCGGCATATGCTCAGCAGGGTCGTAAACCGCATCACGACGGAGCTTCGGCAGCATCGCCTTTCCCCTGACATACATTCGGAGCGGAAGCCTCTGTCAGGTTACTGATCTTTACTGCGCCTCTATCAGTTTTTTTTATTATATAATATTGCACAGCCTTTGTCAATACCAAATTTAAATAATTTTATGCTATTAACCGCTGCGGAGTGTCTTTCGGGGCGGGTATGAAAGGATAAATACAATTTGAAAAACATCACGGTCGATTTTGCTCAGCTTGATTCAAAAGAGAAGCTGGAGGCTTTTCTTGAAAGGGAGGTCTCATCAGGGGATTCGGTCCATCTGAAAAACTATCACAGGGAGCTTATGCCCTGGGCTGAGGAAGCTGTGTCAAAGCTGAAAGCCTCTCCCGACGTTGTTGTCACCACCGAGATAGACCCTGAGAATATGCTCCGTTCGGACTTTTACTATGATCTGCCCGAAGAGCTTATCGCACAGACGCCTGTGGAGCCGAGAAATGCTTCCCGCCTTATGTGCGTTGACCGTCAGAGCGGCGATATCACACATGACCATTTCTATAATCTATGCAAGCACCTGAAAAAAGGTGATTTGCTGGTAATGAACGATTCCAGAGTGCTTCCCGCACGTCTTTACGGCGAAAAGGAGGGCACAGGCTCATTTATCGAGTTCCTGCTCCTTGAACAGAAGGGCGATAAGCTTTGGGAGATACTTGTCCGTCCCGGCAAAAAGGCAAAGCCCGGCACACGCTTTTCTTTCGGCAACGGCAGGCTGAAGGCTGAGATACTTGAGACTGTTGAGGGCGGCAACCGCATTGCAAAGTTTGAGTGCGATGGCAATTTCTTCACTGCCCTTGAAGATATCGGTCAGATGCCTCTTCCGCCCTACATCACCAAAAAGCTGGAGGATAAGGAGCGCTATCAGACAGTATATTCCCACGAGCTTGGCTCTGCCGCAGCTCCCACCGCAGGACTGCACTTTACAAATGAAATGCTTGACGACCTGCGTGCCAAGGGAATAAACACCGCATTCGTCACACTTCATGTAGGACTTGGCACATTCCGTCCCGTAAAGGAGGACGAGGTGCTCAAACACAAGATGCACTCCGAGCATTATCATCTGCCAAAGGAAACGGCGGAGCTTATCAAAAAGACCAAGGCTGAGGGCGGCCGTGTAATTGCCGTGGGAACCACCTCCTGCCGTACTCTTGAAAGCGTGGGCACATTCTTTGAGGATATGGACGAGCACGAGGGCTACACCGATATTTTCATTTACCCCGGCTACAAATTCAAGGTCATCGACGGACTTATCACAAACTTCCATCTGCCCGAAAGCACCCTTATAATGCTTGTTTCCGCATTTATGGGCTACGACAACACCATGAACGCATACAAGACCGCAGTTGAGGACAAATACAGATTTTTCAGCTTCGGCGATGCTATGCTGATATTGTGATATGCTTTTGCATATGACGGTTCGGGCTGTTCTTTGAATACATTATGGGGGTAATGATATGAACGACATCTGCATTGAAAAAGACATTGTGACAGATGAGTATGATGCACCCAAGGGTGCGGGCTTTTATATAACGACAGTTATTCTTGTGCTTGCCTGTGCAGGACTGTCACTGCTGAGCATTCCTCTGCTGAACCATTATCAGGGGGGAGCGGAAAATGTTTTCGGAGTGATAGAGGCTGCATGGAGCAAGGCATGGTGGTCAAAGCTGCTTATCATAGTCGGAGGGCTGCTGCTCATATTTTTCGGCTATGCCATAAATTATGCTGACGATGTGTTAAGATGCCTGCCGCTGGGAAATTCCATAAAAAATCGCTTTGATTTCAGGCTTTTTGAGGCTCACCCTCTGCTGAGATTTGCTCCTGCCGCACTTCTTGCAATTTTCTTTGCCGTAACGGTGGTAGCAGAGCTTTTCGGCAAGCCTGAGGGTATAACTGAATACAGCCTTTCGGGCGAGGGATACACGGGATATCAGTGGTTCGAGCAGATAATCACGCTCCTTGCCATATTCTCCCTGCTGATGATAATAGCGGACGGCGTAATAAACGCAGGCATTATAGGTTCGCTGATACATAACCCAGTGGTGATATGCTCCAACGTAGCCGCATTTGCCGCAGCTGCATTTATAATGGTGCTGGGCGTTGCGATCATCGGACTGGCAATAGCGCTTGTTATAGTGGCGTTTATTTTCAGGATAGCTTTTATTGTGCTGCTGCGAAGATAATGCCGATATGCTCTTGACTTTTTGAGCGGGAGTATAATATAATATTAAATATGATAACCGTATCCGACAAGCAGGAAACCAAATAATAAAACGGGCTTCCTGCTTTTACTTTATAAAAGAGGAAAATAGATATGTACACACTTATTAAAACAGAAGGCAAAGCCAGAAGAGGACAGTTTGAAACTGTTCACGGCACATTCCAGACCCCGTGCTTTATGAACGTGGGAACTGCCGCTGCCATAAAGGGCGGTATTTCCTCCATTGACCTGAAAAACGACCTTAAATGCCAGGTGGAGCTGTGCAACACTTATCATCTTCATGTGCGCCCCGGCGACAAGGTGATAAAGCAGATGGGCGGTCTGCACAAGTTCATGAACTGGGACAAGCCCATTCTCACCGACAGTGGCGGATTTCAGGTGTTCTCCCTTGCAAAGCTCAGAAAGATAAAGGAAGAGGGCGTTTGTTTCAACTCCCACGTTGACGGACGAAAGATATTTATGGGCCCCGAGGAGTCCATGCAGATACAGTCAAATCTCGGCTCCACCATTGCCATGGCGTTTGACGAGTGCATCGACAACCATATGGCTCAGATCACCCCCGATATGGACGAAAAGGCCAAGAACAGAATAATCCGCAAGGCTTATGACTATTCCAAAAATTCCTGCGACAGAACTGTCCGCTGGCTGTACAGATGCAAGGAGGAGATGGCAAGGCTCAACTCCCTCCCCGATACCATCAACAAGCACCAGCTGCTTTTCGGAATAAATCAGGGCTCTGTTTTCGATGACCTGAGACTGCGCCATATGGAAGAGATAGCAAAGCTTGATATGGACGGCTACGCTGTGGGCGGTCTTGCAGTGGGTGAGCCTACTGAGGAGATGTATCATATCCTTGATATCCTCTGCCCCGTAATGCCCGAAAACAAGATACGCTACCTTATGGGCGTGGGAACTCCCTCCAACATCATCGAGGGCGTGGCAAGGGGAATAGACCTTTTCGACTGCGTAATGCCCAGCCGAAATGCTCGTCACGCAACTATATTCACATGGAACGGCATCATGCACGCCACAAACAAGTGCTATGAGACTGACCCATTGCCTCTTGATCCCGAGTGTGACTGCCCCACCTGCCGCAATTTCTCCCGTGCATATATCCGTCACCTGTTCAAGGCTGACGAGCAGCTGGCAGGCAGACTTGCGGTTGCTCATAACCTTTATTTCTACAACACTCTTATGGAAAGAATACGTGACGCTATCGAAAAGGGCGAATTTGAGCAGTTCAGAGCAAAATATTCCCCTCTTCTGGCATCAAAACTGTAATTTATGTGATATTAATCCTGCGGCTCAGGCGGAATTTGTCCGTTTGAGCCGCTTTTTGTTGACAGTAACAATTTAATGAGTGTATTATAACAAAAATTCTTAGACAGTACACAAAAAAGACTGAACTTTTCTTTTGCGATATGCTATTATAAATGAGTAACGCATCGACCTGATAAAGGAATGAGAAGCCTGTGATCCAGGGATAATAAGGCTCTCAAAAAGGAATGATAATATGTATAAGCTTGTTATTTTCGATCTGGACGGAACTCTGGTAAATTCTCTTGCCGATCTGGGAAATGCCTGCAATGAGGCATTGGTAAAGTTCGGGTTCCCTACCTATGATATTGAAAAATACCGCTATTTTGTGGGCGACGGCGTTCCGATGCTCATAAAAAGAGCTGTTCCCGCAGACAAGGGAACCGATGAGGTGCTGGCAAAGGTCAAGGCTGAGTTTGATGTGATATACCGCCGCACCTATAACCGCCTTACCCGCCCATACGACGGCATTGTAAAGCTGGTTGCCAACCTTAAAGCCAAGGGAATACTTACCGCAGTTGCCTCCAACAAGCCTGATGAGTTCACTCAGGTAATTGTTTCCGATATGTTTGAAGCGGGGACGTTTTCATATGTTTCCGGCAAGAAGGACGGCTTTGAAAAGAAGCCCGACCCGGGAATTGCGCTCCACATAATGGAAAAGCTGGGCGTTTCCCCCGAAGATACGCTTTTTGCGGGCGACTCCTCGGTTGATATGAAAACAGCAACAAATGCGGGCTGCGACAGCATAGGCTGCTTGTGGGGTTTCCGCACAAGGGATGAGCTTGAAGAAAACCATGCGGTGTATATTGCAGAAACTCCCGCAGATATATATAATGCGGCTGTAAACGGCAAGTAACAGGGAATTTATTTAATTTTATTTTATTTTGGAGGTTAGTTCAATGAACGTTCAGGACGTGCATATGCAGTATATCACAGAGGGCTTTGACGAAAACGGAGTTGTAAACAAATTCGACCTTCGTCTTCCCGAAAATTTCAGCTTTGCTTACGATATAATAGACAAAATTGCGGAAATAGAGCCTGACAGACGTGCCATGATATGGTGCGATGACGAGGGCAGAGAGCGTATCTTTACTTACGGCGAGCTTTCGCTGCTTTCAAACCGTGCTGCAAATATGCTGCTGGACAAGGGCGTGAAAAAGGGCGACAAGGTAATGACCGTCCTCAAGCGCCACTGGCAGATGTGGATAGTTACCTTTGCACTGGAAAAAATCGGCGCTATCCTTATTCCCGCAACAAATCAGCTGAAGAAAAAGGACTATACCTACCGCTTTAAATCAGGTGACATAAAGCATATCATTGCCACAGGCGACGGCGATGTACGTGAGAATATCGAAAAGGCGTGCGCAGAATATCCCCTTGAACTGAAATTTATCGTAAAGACAAGCGAGCATTATGACGGCTGGATAGATTTTGACGCTGAGCTTATGAACTACCCCGACACTCTGGAGAGAATTGCCACAAACGTTGATGACGACTGCATCATGTTCTTCTCCTCAGGCACAACAGGCTACCCCAAAATGGTAATCCATTCCCACAGATACAGCGTTTCCCACATACCCACCGCAAAGTACTGGCACAACCTTAACAAGGACAGCATTCACCTTACCATTTCCGAAAGCGGCTGGGGCAAGTTCTTCTGGGGCAAGATATACGGTCAGATGGCTCTTGCGGCAACTGTAATGACCTATGATTTTTCAAGGTTCGTTCCCTCAGACGTGCTTCATATCATTGAAAAGTACAAGGTAACTTCTCTTTGCTGCCCCCCCACAATGTACCGCTTCTTTATCAAGGAGGGCATGGAGGGCCACGATATTTCTTCCCTCAAATATGCCACAACAGCAGGCGAGGCACTTAATGCCGAGGTTTATAACAAGTTCAAGGAATATACGGGACTTTCTCTTATGGAGGGCTTTGGTCAGACAGAGACCGTTCTGCTTATCGGCAACCCCAAGGGAAGCGTCAGCCGTTCAGGCTCCATGGGCAAGGCAATGCCTATGTTCAACGTTATCATCGCAGACCCTGAGGGTAATGAATGCCCCGCAGGCACCACAGGCGAGATATGCGTAAAGCTCCATGAGGGCGTTAACAACGGACTTTTCAAAGGCTACTATAATAATGATGAAGCCAATGAAAAGGCATTTGCATACGGACTTTACCACACAGGCGATACCGCATACAAGGACGAGGACGGATATTTCTGGTATGTGGGACGTATCGACGACGTTATCAAGTCATCGGGCTACCGCATAGGCCCCTTTGAGATAGAATCTATCCTTATGGAGCACCCCGCAGTTCTTGAGGTTGCCATCACCGCTGCACCCGACCCAATCAGAGGACAGGTGGTCAAGGCGACTATCATACTCACCAGCGAGTACAAGGACAAGGGCGATGAGAAGCTTGTTAAGGAGCTTCAGAACTATGTCAAGGCAAACACTGCTCCCTATAAGTATCCCAGAATAATCGAGTTCGTTGATGAGCTTCCCAAGACCATCAGCGGCAAGATACGCCGTGTTGAGATCCGTGAGAATGACGGTATAAAGGAATAAGAGAATTTAATTAATACTAAGCACCAATTAAAAACTATACAAAAAATCGAGCATAATCTTGCGTGTATGGGTTATGTGAAGATTTTTTGTCTATAGTTTTATTGGTGATCAGTATAAGGGCTGCTGCACATGATGCGGCGGCCCTTTATTTATAGCCATTGGTAAAGACGGCAAAAAACACGCTGCCATGACTTTTGCTTTTGTAAACAGTTTTTTCACGGCGTAAAAATACGTGAATGTTGAAATGGTTCGCCTTAGATGCTATAATTATATCAATATGATAAACCATGAAAGGAATGACATATATGGCTGAGACCAAAACCAATGCAATGCGTATCCTTGATCGTGCCAAGATAAAATATGAGATGCACACATATCCCCACACAGAGGGCGAGGCTGTTGACGGAATGAACGTGGCAAAGCTTACGGGTCAGGACCCCGTTAAGGTATATAAGACCCTTGTTACAAGAGGGGCTTCCAATCCGTCTAAGAATTTCTACGTTTTCGTTATCCCTGTTGCCAAGGAGCTTGACCTGAAAAAGGCTGCCAAGGCTGTGGGGGAAAAGTCCGTTGAGATGATACACGTTAAGGAGATAAACGGCATTACGGGCTATATCCGTGGGGGCTGCTCTCCTGTGGGCATGAAAAAGCAGTTCAAGACTACCTTCCACGAGGACGTTAACGCTCTTGACACTGTTGTTTTCAGCGGCGGAAAGATAGGCTTGCAGATAGAAGCCGCTCCTGCCGACATCATCAAGCTCATTAACGGTCAGACTGCGGATATCTGCTACTGATATATTTATACGATTTTTTGATTTGAATTTTATAGCCTTTGCAATGCTGTGATGATATACTTATACAAAGCGTCAAGGCGCTATTAAATACGAAAGGTACTATATATAATGGAGATAAAAGGATTTACTTACGGCTGGGACAGCCACAAGGGTATGCTTGGCACAGAAAAGGCAAATGAGTCCGTTAAGGCTCTGGCGGCAATGGGCGGCAACTGGGCTGCTCTGGCATTTGCGGTAACTCAGGAGAAGTTTTCTTCCTCACGCTTCGGCATGGACTTCCGCTTTGTTGACACCGACAGGGAGATCGAAACTGCCATCAAGCAGCTTAAGGACAGCGGACTGAAAGTCTGCCTCAAGCCTATCCTCAACTGCGAGGACGGCACATGGAGAGCGAACATCACTTTCCCAGAGAGAGAATTTCCCATTTATGACGAGCACGGTCGCCTGAAAAGCTACTGGAACGAGTGGTTTTCATGCTATACTGCATTCATCTGCCACTATGCGGAGATAGCCGAATACACAGGCTGCGAAATGCTGTGCATCGGCTGCGAGATGATAGGCACCGAGCACAAGGAGGAGCAGTGGCGTGAGCTTATCGCAAAGGTTCGTGAGATATATCACGGCCCGTTGGTCTATAACGCAAACCACGGCAAGGAAGAGAACGTTACCTGGTTCGACGCACTGGACTACATTGGCACATCGGCATATTATCCTGTGGAAAAAGAGGGCGGAGCAAGCGCTGACGAGATGGTCAAAGCCTGGGAGCACCACAAGGTCGGCATGAAGAAGATAGCCGAGAAGTTCGGCAAGAAGATAATCTTCATGGAGATAGGCTGCCGCAGCGCAAGAGGCTGTGCGGCTATGCCTTGGGACTTTGTTCATCAGGAGTTCCCCAGAGACGAGGACGAGCAGGCGAATTTCTACGAGAGCGCACTGAGAGCCATGTGTGACGAGCCTTACTTTGAGGGCTTTTTCTGGTGGGACTGGGAAACAAATCTTATGGCGCCCGAGAGGATCGCTGTTGACACAGGCTTCGGTATCCACGGCAAAAAGGCTGAAAAGGTGCTGACAGAGTGGTACAGGAATAAGTGATATACTATAATAATAGCAAAGGACTGTTGCATTACACTGCGGCAGTCCTTTTTCTTTTGAAAAATTTCTCATACCTATTGACAAATGTGTATATATAGCTTATAATGTATATATCCAATATATACATTATAAGGCGGTGAGTAATTGCAGATACTTATAAATAATACGGACGGAACACCCATATATGAGCAGATATACCGACAGATAAAGGAAATGATCCTTTCGGGCTTGCTGAAAGCGGGGGACGCTCTGCCCTCAATGCGTGTGTTGGCGCAGCAGCTGAGGATAAGCGTAATAACCACCAAAAGAGCCTACGAAGAGCTTGAACGGGACGGATTTATCGAGTCATTCACGGGAAAGGGTAGCTTTGTAAGGTCAAAAAGCTCTGAGCTTATCAGGGAGGAAAATCTGAAAATAATCGACGCTTCCATATCCGCCGCCTGCGATGCGGCTGTGAAATGCGGCATATCGGAAGATGAACTGAAAGAACTTATCGACATTATGTACAGCGGAAAGGATTGATTTTTATGACAGGCATAAATGCTGCGGAGCTTAGAAACGTTTGCAAGGTGCGCAAGGACTTTAAGATAGACAATGTTTCTTTTAAGCTTCCGTCGGGAACTATAACGGGTTTTGTGGGCGAAAACGGTGCGGGAAAAACAACCGTGATAGAGCTTATCCTTGACATAATCAAGCGTGACAGCGGTGAGATACTTGTTTTCGGAATGGACAACATCACCCACCGAAGCGAGATACACGAGGACATAGGTGTGGTCTTTGACACGGTGAAATTTCCCGATACTCTGACCGCCTGCGACCTTAATAAAATTATGTCGGGCATATACAAAAATTGGGACGAAGATGAGTTTGTGGGCTACTGTGCAAGATTTGCCCTGCCTATTGACAAGAAATTTGCCCGGTTTTCACGGGGCATGACTATGAAGCTCTCCCTTGCGGCGGCATTTTCCCACAAGGCAAAGCTGCTTATCCTTGATGAGCCTACAGGCGGACTTGACCCTGCCGCACGGAATGAGATACTGGACATTATTCAGGAATTTGTCTGCGATGAGGAGCATACGGTGCTGTTTTCATCGCATATCATAGGCGACCTTGAGCGCATTGCCGACAGGATAGTGTTTATCAGGGGCGGTCGGATAATTTTCTCGGAAGATACCATTGAGCTGAGCGAAACGAGAGCTGTGGCAAAATTCGGCGAGGAGGATATTCCACGCATTTCCTCTGAGGAGTACACGGGGCTGAGAAAAACGCCCTTCGGCTGTGAAGCGCTGGTCACAGACCGCAGGGCGTTTGCGGAAAAATACCCCGACATAATGCTTTGCAACGCATCGGTCGAGGACATCATTGTATTTTCAAGCAGAGGTGTGAAATGAAAGAACTGATATTCAGGCATCTGACAGCCAGCCGAAAAAATCTGCGGTTCGGACTTATCCTTTCGCTGGGGCTGTTCGTGTTTACATTCCTTATTTATCTCAGCTCAGTATGCGGAAACCTTAAAGCAATGGGCATTGCCGAAAGCGAGGTCTTTCCATATCTGATAATGACCTTTATCAGTCTGACTGCCATTGTTCCCATGATGACAGGCCTTGCGGGGCAGTCGATGAAAAAGGATTCGGACAGCGGCTTTGACAGATTCATGCTGGCATCTCCCGTAAGCGTGGAAAAAGATGTATTGTCGCTTTATCTGTTCGTCATTATAATGACAGGCGGGTTTATACTTTTGTCGGAGGCTTATGTCGGGCTTTTTGTGGCAATGGGAGTTCTACCTGCCGATATATCATGTTTTGTGCTGATTTTGATAGTCGGAGCTGCCGATGTGATATATACAGCGATACAGATACCGGCTGGTTATTCCAAAACAAACCCTGACGCATTTATGGCCGTTACAATGTTTGTAATAGGAGCGATCAGCTTAGGCATATCGCTTGTTATTCCCGATATATCGTCAGACCCAGTCACAGTTTTCCGTGGCATGGTGGCTGCTGCTCCCGTCCTTTGGACGATTATGCCTGTGGCGGCATATGCAGGGCTGTTTGCTGTATCGTTTCTCATTAGCACTGAATTCAGGAAAGGCAGGGTGTATAACTCATGATAAAAACGCTTATCAAAGAAAAGCTTATTCTGATAAGGACGCATTTTAATAAGAGCAGTGTTTTGGTTGGTGTCTGCTCCATATTTTTCATGTTTTCACTTTCGGGCAGTGATAAAACGTCGGATATAACAGGCATTACCTGCTCCGTAACGATGACCGCCTTTGCGGCGGCAGTGTGTACAATATCGGATATGCACGAGGACAAGTCAAAATTCGGTAAATATCTCTTAGCAGCTCCTGCGGATATTTCGGATATATCCGCTGCAAAATATCTTTTTACGTTCCTTGTCCATACAGCTGCGGCAGTTCTTGCGGCCCTGTTCATAATCGCAGACTGCCTTATTGGGGGTACTGAGATAACATTGACCTGTTTTGCTCCCACATTTATCATATACGGATTTTCAATGACATTTTATTCATTATACAACCTTATCTCATTGAAATACGGTGATGATACAGCAAACAATACGGCGGCGCTGATAATTATCGGCATATTTCTGCTTGCCTTTGTTTATGCTCTTTTCGGTGATCTGGAATTTATTGCGGGAGTATATGAAGCTGTCATATCAATGTCGGGAAAGCTTCCTCTTATCGCCGCAGGCTATGCGGGTGTATCACTTGTTTTCATGCTCGGGGGATTTATGCTTTCAAAAAGGATACGGTACATATACTGATCTGCTGAGGGCATTCAGTCTTCCTTTGCCAGATCGTAAAGGACAATGCCCTCGTCAAATTTACGGGTGCGGACGTTTTTCATTCCAAGATGAACGTACTTGTCACGCTTGAGGGCGGCATCGGTATCAAGGAGAACCGGGCAGCCGAGCTTTTTGCCCTCCTCATAGGCGATATCAAGCACCTTGCGCATATAGCCCTGACCCTGATATTTCCGGCGAACCACCAGCATTCCCACGAATACATACGGCTTTTTAGCTTTTTTCAGCGAGTCCTCATAGGACTCGCCGCCTTTTTTTGCAAGCTTTACCAGCTTTATCATGTCACGAAAGCGCATTGTCCTGATAACTGCCTTTATAAGCTCAGATACTGCCCCGAAGCCAAGGCTTTCCTTAGAGCTTTTGAATGCGATGAATGCCTCGTGCTCCTCGCTTGTGCTGTAGAGGAAGCCTGCTTTCAGCATTGCTCTGGCATATCCGCATATGTACTTCTTTACGTCCTCCTTGCTTTTGTATAAGGCGGACATACCGTATTCGCCATCGGCATAGTTATAGTAGGCGAATGCCTCGCCTATTTCGGATATTTCCTGCTCTGTGAGACTTGTTACCTTTATTGCCATTGTGATACCTCCTATATGTTGATTAGCGTATGCAAACTCTAATGATATTATAGCACAATACAGTTGGTTTTGCAAGAGCAAGCGGCAGCGTTAAGATATCTATACGGTTTTATGCGTATTATCCAAATCAGTGGATAAAAATTAGTTCAGGCAATATTTTGTTTAGAAAATATAAATCGCTTGTTAACGAAAATGAAGCGCATAAATGCTACAATAAGCAATAAAGAATACCTAATTATAAATAAGCGTAATATTTTCTTAGTTTGTTGCTTTAATGAATTAAAATAAACAGCGGCATTTGATATGGAAGAAAATAAGAGGGAGAAAATCAAATTACAGAAAGGTGGGTAATTATGGATCTTAAAACAAAAGATTCATTTGATTTTAAATCAGAAAGGCGCTCGGGCAAGCTCTTCAAGCGGATCATTTCGGGCATTACGGCTGCTGCAATGGCGGCAGGTCTGCTGACTACAAGCGCATTCGCCGATGAAGAGGTGACTTATGAACATCCAAGTGATATTAACAGTGTTGTTGATATCATGAAAAATTATGCTTTCATAGGCTTCAACGAAGTTGATATGAACGGTCACCAGCACATAAATCTTCTGGTCAACAAGGTCGTAGGTTTGCCTGGCGACATGGGCATAAGAAAGAACTATGCGGGAGTATATGAATACTATGTCAACAAGCTTCCCGAGAATATCAGCGGAGAGCTTAAGATAGGTGAGAACGACCCCTGCGTATCAAACCTTACAATTGGTTCCGATTATACTATTTCTACAAATGGTTCGGAAAGATACATCGAGCCTAACCATGTCAAGGTAAGTCCCAGTGTCACAAATATCAAGGCTGAGACCGCAACCAATAAGTACATAGACCTTGTTAATCTTCAGAACAGCTTTATAAGCTATTCTGCTATGCTGGCTGAAAACGCTGATTCAACAGAGGGCATTGGCTTTAATGGTCAGTACGACAGTAGCTCTAATACATGGCAGAATATCAATAGGATCAATGTTACTGCCGAAAGCGGCACAGTGTTCTATAACATTGATGATACCAATTTCTCTAAGATAAATAGTGATGCTATTATCAATTTTAGTGATACATCAACAGCTTCCATAGTTCTGAATATTGACCTGAAAAATATATCCTGGGACAGAAAGCCGTTCAGGCTCAATATCGGCGGAAATCAGCCCACTATGAATGAGGATGTAATCCTTGAAAATAATGTAAACAGAATTTACTATAATTTCTATGATTCGTCCGCTGCCGACAAAATGACTACCAAAACTGTTTCAATGACTGATGCGGCGCATGGTACTATCATTATTCCCAAGGGCGCTGCGAAGGTCGGTTCAAACTGGTGCGGTGTTATCGTTGCAAACAACATAGGCGCAACAGGCGAGTCGCACTTTGTGGGAGCATATAATCCTGTAGTTCCTGCGTCTGCTACTGTTGATGTAACAGTCAACAAGGTATGGTCAGAGCCTTCCGGTCAGTCCCACGACGGCTACTATGTAAAGGTTGACCTTATGAGAAGCTCCGCAGCAGAGACCGCTCAGGCGATAGATAATGCAATACTTGATTCGTCCAACAACTTTGAATACACTTTCACAGGACTTAAGGAAAAGGACGCAGACGGAAATACTTATACTTATACTGTAGCAAATGAGGTTACAGACGCTCCCGAGTATATTGACGGAGTTCAGTCAGGTTATGAAGTTTCTTACAACGGCACTACAGTAACCAATACCTGGAAGGAAACTACGATCCCCGCACCTAAGACTGATATAACAGTCAATAAGGTTTGGGCAGGCGATTCGGGTAAGAATGACCACAGCGGCTACACAATTACAGTTGACCTCATGAGAAAGGTTGGCAGTGGCGCAGGCGAATTTGTTCAGGAAGTAATTCTTACATCTGCCAACAACTTCACCAAGACCATAAATGACCTTGATGCAGAAGATACAAATGGAAATGCTTACACTTACTATGTTGCGAATGAGAGCGGTGCTCCCGAGTATATTGACGGTGTACAGTCAGGTTATGAAGTTTCTTACAACGGCACTACAGTAACCAATACCTGGAAGGAAACTACAATTCCCGCACCTAAGACTGATATAACAGTCAATAAGGTTTGGGCAGGCGATTCGGGTAAGAATGACCACAGCGGCTACACAATTACCGTTGACCTCATGAGAAAGGTTGGCACCGGAACAGGCACATTTGTTCAGGAAGTAATCCTCACATCTGCTAACAGCTTCACCAAGACCATAAATGACCTTGATGCAGAAGATACAAATGGAAATGCTTACACTTACTATGTTGAGAATGAGAGCGGTGCTCCCGAGTATATTGACGGCGTACAGTCAGGTTATGAAACCACTTACAGCGGCACTACAGTAACCAACACCTGGAAGAAAGCTACAATCCCCGCACCTAAGACTGATATTACAGTTAATAAGGTTTGGGCAGGTGAACCTTCAAGCCAGTCTCATGACAGCTACACCATTACCGTTGACCTTATGAGAAAGGTTGGCAGTGGCGCAGGCGAATTTGTTCAGGAAGTAATCCTCACATCTGCTAACAGCTTCACCAAGACCATAAATGACCTTGATGCAGAAGATACAAATGGAAATGCTTACACTTACTATGTTGCGAATGAGAGTGGTGCTCCCGAGTATATTGACGGCGTACAGTCAGGTTATGAAACCACTTACAGCGGCACTACAGTAACCAACACCTGGAAGGAAGCTACAATTCCCGCACCTAAGACTGATATAACAGTCAATAAGGTTTGGGCAGGTGAACCTTCAAGCCAGTCTCATGACAGCTACACCATTACCGTTGACCTTATGAGAAAGGTTGGTACAGGAACAGGCTCATTTGTTCAGAAAGTAATTCTTACATCTGCCAACAACTTCACCGAGACAATAAATGACCTTGATGCGGAAGATGCAGACGGAAATGCTTACACTTACTATGTTGAGAATGAGAGCGGTGCTCCCGAGTATATTGACGGCGTACAGTCAGGTTATGAAACCACTTACAGCGGCACTACCGTAACAAATACTTGGAAAGATACCACAATTCCCGCACCTAAGACTGATATAACAGTCAATAAGGTTTGGGCAGGTGAACCTTCAAGCCAGTCTCATGACAGCTACACCATTACCGTTGACCTTATGAGAAAGGTCGGCACCGGAACAGGCTCATTTGTTCAGAAAGTAATTCTTACATCTGCCAACAACTTCACCAAGACCATAAATGACCTTGATGCGGAAGATGCAGACGGAAATGCTTACACCTACTATGTTGAGAATGAGAGCGGTGCTCCCGAGTATATTGACGGTGTACAGTCAGGTTATGAAGTATCTTACAGTGGAACGACTGTAACAAATACTTGGAAAGATACCACAATTCCCGTTCCTACACCTAAGACTGATATAACAGTCAATAAGGTTTGGGCAGGTGATTCGGGTAAGAATGACCACAGCGGCTACACAATTACAGTTAACCTCATGAGAAAGGTCGGCACCGGAACAGGCACATTTGTTCAGGAAGTAATTCTTACATCTGCCAACAGCTTCACCAAGACCATAAATGACCTTGATGCGGAAGACGCAGACGGAAATGCTTACACTTACTATGTTGCGAATGAGAGCGGTGCTCCCGAGTATATTGACGGTGTACAGTCAGGTTATGAAGTTTCTTACAACGGCACTACCGTAACAAATACTTGGAAAGACACTACAACTCCTACTCCCACACCCGGCACCACAAATATTACAGTCAAGAAGATATGGGCAGGGGAGCTTGCAGGTTATTCTCACGACAGCTACACTGTTACTGTTAAACTCCTCAGAAAGGCAAATGGAACAGTTGATCCTCACTTTAGCGAGACAATACCCCTTAATGCGGCAAATGGATTTGAATTTACACGTTCAGGTCTTGAAGCAGAAGATGCAGACGGCAATCCTTACACCTACTATATTGAAAACGAGAGCACAAATGCTCCCCAGTATATGGACGGCGTTCAGTCGGGATACAAGGCAACATACAGCGGCACAACCGTTACCAACACTTGGACCGAATGGAATGCTCCCACTCCCAGCAAGATAAGCGTTACCGTTAACAAGACATGGGCAAACGAGCCTGCAAATGCAGACCACAGCAATTATGTTGTTAAGGTCGATCTTATCAGAAACTCTGTTACTGTTACAGATCAGAAGGTAGCTACAGTTACACTTGAAGCTGCAAACAACTTCACAGCTACTGTAGATGACCTTAAAGAATTTGATGCAAGCGGCAATATCTTTGTTTATACCGTTGCCAACGAGCAGATGATCGGCATGCCCGAATATATCCGTGGTGTACAGTCAGGCTACACTGCTTCCTACAACGGCACTACAGTTACAAACACATGGAACGAGGTTCCCAGACCTGCTCCTGTCACCACCTCCGTTACAGTAACAAAGCTCTGGAGCGGCGATGAAGGCAGAAACGACCACAGCGGATACGAAGTAGCTGTTCAGCTGGTCGGAACAGCAAACGGCGTTTCCGTAGTTGTGGAAAACGTTGTACTCAATGCTCAGAACAACTTCACTAAGACTATTGATAACCTTGACAAGTATGACGGAAACGGCAATCTTTATACCTATTCCATCAGAAACGAGGCTTCAACTGCTCCCAAGTTTATTGCAGGCGTTCAGTCCGGTTATGAGGTTTCCATTTCGGGCACTACAGTAACCAACACATGGCACGAAGTTTCAACCGTTTCGGGCAACCACTCCTTCAAGTTCAAGAAGACTGACAGAGAGGGCATTGCTCTTGAAAATTCCGAGTTCACCCTTTACTATGACGCTTCCTGCACATCTCCTGTTATGACAGATGCAGGCGATGCTTACAAGGCAAGATCCGATAAGGACGGCATTGTTGAGTTCAAGGGACTTATCCCCGGCACATACTACTTCGCCGAGACTGAGGCTCCTAAGGGCTACAAGCTCAATACCAACATCTACAGCGTTACCATTACAGTTGACGCAGACGGCAATACAGTTGTTACCTTCGGTGACGGCACAAGCATAGGACTTACATCTCTTGCAGTTGTAAATGATCCCATCAGCACCACCCCCAATAACGGCGGCGGATTCAATGACGGCGGCAATAACGGAGGCAACGGCGGTAATAACAACGGAGGCAACAACGGCGGTAACGGCAATAATGGTGGCAACAACGGTGGAAACGGCGGCAACGGTGGAAATGGCAACAATGGTGGAAATGACAGCAATGGCGGAAACGGCGGCAACGGTGGAAATGGCAGCAACGGTGGAAATGACAACAATGGTGGAAACGGCGGCAATGGCGGAAACAACACCAACGGCGGCAGCAGCACTACTGATGACGGCGACAAGACATATGGCGGCGATTCCACAGGAAAGACCGACACTGATTCCGATTCCGACGGTTCAGGCAAGACTACAGGCACCGACACAGATTCCGACCATTCCGGTAAGACTACAGGAACAGACACCGACAGCTCGGAAGATGTTTCCTCCGGCAGCGGAATGTATGCAGACGGAACTGCAGAAGAAAGCTCTTCCGTTCCTGCTGTGATCTGCACAGCGGCTATCTCCTTTATTGCGGCTGCGGCATTCGTTACAGCAAGAAGAAAGATACAGAAGTAATTTTTAACTATAAAATCGCCCCTGATGATAATATCGTCAGGGGTGATTTTTTGGCATACTGCTCAAAACAACTGAACTTTTTCTTTGGAAATGTGAGATTTTTTCAAAAGCTATTGGCAAGCGGCAGGAAATATGTTATAATATATTGGATACCGCTAAACAGCAATTCTGAAAGGATGGTTTTATATATGTCAAAGTTAATGCTTGGCAATCAGGCGGTTGCCAGAGGTCTGTACGAGGCGGGGGTTGACGTTGTTTCCTCCTACCCGGGCACACCCAGCACCGAAATTACCGAGTTTGCTGCTAAATATGATGATTTCCACTCCGAGTGGGCGCCCAACGAGAAGGTTGCCTGCGAAACTGCCATTGGTGCCAGCATCGGCGGCGCACGTTCATTCTGCGCAATGAAGCACGTTGGTCTCAACGTTGCTGCCGACCCTCTCTTTACCGTGGCTTATTCGGGCGTGAACGGCGGACTTGTTATCGGCGTTGCCGACGACCCCGGAATGCACTCCAGCCAGAACGAGCAGGACAGCCGTCATTATGCCATTGCTTCAAAGGTGGCTATGGTGGAGCCTTCCGACTCGGGCGAGTGCAAGGAATTTACAAAGATGGCGTATGAGCTTTCGGAAAAGTTCGATACTCCCGTTATCCTGCGCCTTTCCACAAGAGTTTCCCACTCCCAGAGCGTTGTTGAGGAGTGCGAGAGAGTTCCTCACGACATCGGCAAGTATGAGAAGAATATCGGCAAGTACGTTATGATGCCCGCAAATGCCATCAAGCGCCATGTTGTTGTTGAGGAGAGACTGAAAAAGCTCACCGAATATGCTGAGGACTGCCCTTTCAACACCGTTGAGATGAACAGTGATGAGATAGGCGTTATCACCTCTGGCATTGCATATGAATACGCAAAGGAAGCTCTGGGCGACAAGGCAAGCTACCTGAAGCTGGGACTTATCAATCCTCTGCCTGTAAAGCTCATCAAGGACTTTGCCGCAAAGGTAAAGAAGCTTTACGTTATCGAAGAGCTGGACGACATTATCGAGACTCACTGCCGCAAGATAGGTCTTGACCCCATCGGCAAGGCTGAGTTTACATATCTGGGCGAATATTCCCAGAGCTATCTCAAGGACAAGATCCTGGGCGAAAAGGACGAGTTTGTTACATACCCCGAGAATGTTCCCGTCCGTCCTCCTGTAATGTGCGCAGGATGTCCTCACAGAGGTGTGTTCTACACCCTGAAAAAGCTTGGCGTTATGGTCAGCGGCGATATCGGCTGCTACACTCTTGGCGCTGCCGCTCCTCTCTGCGCTATGGATACCACTATCTGCATGGGCGCTTCCGTCAGCGGTCTCCACGGCTTCAACATTGCCCGCAAGGGTGAATATGAGCACAAGGCTGTTGCAGTGATCGGCGACTCCACCTTTATCCATTCGGGTATCACAGGTCTTATAAATATTGCGTACAACGCAAGCAATTCCACTGTTATCGTTCTGGATAACTCCATCACAGGCATGACAGGTCATCAGAACAACCCTGCCAACGGCTTCAACATCAAGGGCGACCCTGCTTCCGCTGTAAGCATCGAGGCTGTCTGCCATGCTGTGGGAATCGACAGAGTAAGAGTTGTTGACCCCGCAAACCTTGCCGAGACCGAGGCTGTTATCAAGGAAGAGCTGGCTGCGGACGCTCCCTCTGTTATCATTACCCGCCGTCCATGTGCCCTGCTGAAAACCGTTAAGCACAAGCCTCCTGTTAAGGTGGATCCCGACAAGTGCCGCTCCTGCAAGGCCTGCATGAGGATCGGCTGCCCTGCCATTTCCATGTCCACAGGCAAGGCTAAGATAGACAACACCCTTTGCGTTGGCTGCGGTCTGTGTACTCAGATGTGCAAGTTTGACGCTATTGAAGAATAAAATCCGCTGAAAGGAATGAAATAAATTGGAAACTAAATCTATAATGCTGGTAGGCGTCGGCGGACAGGGTACGCTGCTTGCAAGCCGTATTCTGGGAAATGTGCTGCTGTCACAGGGCTATGACGTAAAGGTCAGCGAGGTTCACGGAATGTCCCAGAGAGGCGGTTCCGTTGTTACATACATTAAGTTTGGCGAGAAGGTATATTCTCCCGTTATCGAAAAGGGTCAGGCAGACATTATCGTTTCCTTTGAGGCTCTTGAAGCCGCAAGATGGGTGTCCTTCCTGAAAAAGGGCGGCAAGCTGGTCATGAACACTCAGGAGATCGAGCCTATGCCTGTTATCACAGGTGCGGCACAGTATCCCGCAAATATCGTTGACACGCTCAAATCGCTTGGTGAGGACGTTATCGCAGTTGACGCTCTCAGCCTTGCCGAGCAGGCAGGAACAAGCCGTGCTGTAAACGTTGTTCTTATGGGAGTTATCTCCCACATTCTGGACTTCGGCGACAAGGTATGGAACGACGCACTTGAACAGTGCGTTCCCGCCAAGGTGCTTGAAGTCAACAAAAAGGCCTTTGGACTGGGCAGAAATGCGTAAGTTATAAATATTTCTATGAAAAGAGGAAAATCCCATGAAATACTATAAGCCCGAGATCGAATGTGCTCCCAGAAGCGAGCTGGAGGCTCTCCAGTCCTACCGTCTTTCCAGAACTGTAAGACGTGTTTATGAAAACGTAGCACCCTACCGCAAGAAAATGGACGAAGCAGGCGTTAAGCCCGAGGACATCAAGAGTATCGCAGACCTTCAGAAGCTTCCCTTTACCGTCAAGCAGGACCTGAGAGACAACTATCCTTACGGAATGTTCGCTTCCCCCATGAAGGACATTGTACGTATCCACGCAAGCTCAGGCACAACAGGCAAGCAGACGGTCGTTGGCTACACAGCACATGATATTGATATGTGGGCTGAGTGCGCAGCAAGAGCGCTGGTATCCGTTGGCGGAACAAAGGACGATTTCATTCACATTTCCTACGGCTACGGCCTTTTCACAGGCGGTCTTGGTCTCCACTACGGCGCTGAGAAGCTGGGTGCTACCGCTATTCCCGCTTCCGCAGGAAACAGCATGAGACAGCTCCAGTTGTTCAAGGATTTCGGTTCCTCTATCATCTGCATGACACCCTCATATGCTATCAGCCTTATCGAGCTTATGAAGGAAAACAACATCAGCAAGGACGAGTTCAAGCTCAAGGCAGGCGTTTTCGGCGCAGAGCCTTGGACTGAGGAGATGAGAAAGGAGATAGAGGCAGGTCTTGGCATCAAGGCTTACGACATCTATGGACTTTCCGAGATAATGGGTCCCTCCGTTTCCTGCGAGTGCGAATGCCAGTGCGGTATGCACATCTGCGAGGATCACTTTATCCCCGAGATCATCGACCCCGATACACTTGAAGTTCTTCCCGCAGGTCAGCAGGGCGAGCTGGTATTCACCTGCATCACCAAGGAAGCACTTCCTCTTATCCGCTACAGAACAAGAGATATCGCTACTCTCGTTTACGACAAGTGCGAGTGCGGCAGAACCCTCGTAAGAATGCTGAAGCCTCAGGGCAGAACCGACGATATGCTCATCATCAGAGGCGTTAACGTATTCCCCTCACAGATCGAGTCCGCTCTTCTCAGCGTTGACAGCAAGGCTACCAACTACTTCCTGGAGGTTGACCGTGTCAATAACCTTGATACTCTTGAAGTTCAGGTCGAGATGAGAGAGGATATGTTCGGCGACGAGATCAAGACCCTTGAGGCTTACAAGAAGAAGGTCAAGGCTGCTATCGACTCCGCTATCGGCGTAGGCGTAAGCGTTAAGCTTGTGGAGCCTAAGACACTTGCACGCTCCACAGGCAAGGCAGTAAGAGTTAACGACAAGCGTGCTATCAAGAACAAGTTTACAAAGTAATTTCATAAAGGAGCGCTGACTATGTTTGTTGAACAGATTTCCGTTTTCGTTGAAAACAAGACAGGCAGACTTGCCGATGTTATGGCACTGCTCGGCAGAGAGGGCGTTGACGTAAAGGCTCTTACCGTTGCTGACACTGCTGATTTCGGTATTATCCGCCTTATCGTAAACTCTCCCGAAAAGGCTCTGACGATCCTCAAGGACAATTCCTTTACCGCAAACATCACAGAGGTACTTGCGTTCTCCGTTTCCGACAAGCCCGGCGCACTTTACAGCGCTATGGAGGTGCTGAGAAAGGCTGATGTAAACATCAAGTACCTTTACGCTGTAACAGGTCAGTCTGCGGGAAATGCGGATTTCGTTATCCGTGTATCGGACAATGACGCTGCTGCCAAGGCTCTCAGCGACGGCGGCTTTGCGCTTATTGACAAGGAAGAGATCTATAAGTAAGAATTAGTATCAGATGTTTATGACATCTGACGTGAAAATGTGATATTATAATATAAGCCGCCTGACAGGCACGCTGTGCTCCAAAACGAAGTACAGCACAAAATGTCAGGCGGCTTTTTTATTTTATGTGGAAAGATGATGGTTTTCTGCATGACTGTCTATACTGTTTCACTGAACAGCGGGGGACTGATCGGGCTTGTTTGCACGCAGGGCTTTTCGACCCTGCCGCAGACAAGCTTATATTCTTTATCCTTGCGGTGAAGTGCTTTACGGTAATGTGCGTTCGGGAAGATATTCGGAGATATAAAAAAGTGGCACGTAAAGTGTCACTTTTTTATATCTCCGATATTATTTTCAGAAGCTTTTCAAGCTTGGCTTTTTCTTCATCGGAAAGTTTGCCGATAAACTCGATAAGCTCCTGCTGCTTTTCGCTGAGGCTCCCCTGAGAAAGTCCACGCTTATTGTTGGTCAGCCCTGCGATATAATCAAGGCTTACGTTATAATATTTTGCAAGCATTATGGCACGTTCAAAGGGGATCTCGGCATTGCCCAATTCATATTTCCCGTAATGCTGAGATGAGGTGCCAAGGTAATCGGCAAGTTCCTGCTGTGTTTTATCGCAATCTTCACGCAAATCTTTTATCCTGTTATATTTAGCCATATGTGACACCTCTTTTTTGTTTATTGTACCACATTTGACTGAAAATTATTGACTTATGTGTCTGATTGAATTATAATAAATTAAAGAGTGTTATATTAGGCACAATAAAGGAGGATAAATATGCCTGGAAAAATATGTCCCAAATGTCAAAAGGCAACTTTTTTTGAAACGCCAACAGGAAGAAAGTGTACTAATCCGCAATGCAATTTTGAGATGATTATTCCCGCAAATGACGGAAAAGGCGGAAAGGGTACAAGGTGTGCAAGGTGCGGCAGAAATACGGTGTTTAATAATGTGTGCCGAAATCCTGCATGCGGCGCAAGATATAAATAAATGAAAGGCTGATTATTATGACTGATGAGCAAAAGGCAAAATGTCATGTAGCGATTCATACAGCGAGTGCCGCTGCGGCAGCTGTTGGAGGAGGTTTAGCACAGATACCGGGAAGCGATAATGTGGTGCTCACTCCAATACAGCTGACCATGACTATAGCCTTGGGAAAAGTTTTTGGCAAATCATTAAGTGATAGCACGGCGCTTGCAGCAATCGGTTCAGTTGCCGCATCTACTGTAGGAAGAACTGTATCACAGGTTCTGATTGGTTGGGTGCCTGGAATAGGTAATGTGATAAACGCTACAACAGCAGCTTCGATAACAGAAGCTTTAGGATGGGCTATAGCAAATGAATTTGATAAGGGTAATTTTTAAGTAAATATTCTAAGTGACAAAAAATCGGCGTATCTCAAACGAGATACGCCGTAATTTTTATGCTTAGATCCGATTAAGCCTTGCCAACGGAGCCGAAAGTAGTGATCTTCTCGGCAACCTTTGCCTTGATAGCTTCGAAACCGGGGTTGAGGAGCTTTCTGGGGTCGAAGCCCTTGCCCTGAAGGTCCTTGCCCTCTTCGATGTACTTTCTGGTAGCTTCCTGGAATACCAGCTGGCACTCGGTGTTAACGTTGATCTTTGCAACGCCGAGAGAAATTGCCTTCTGGATCATGTCGTCAGGGATACCTGTGCCGCCGTGAAGTACGAGAGGCATATCGCCGGTCTTAGCCTTGATTGCTTCGAGAACGTCGAAACGGAGGCCGGGCCAGTTTGCGGGATACTTGCCGTGGATATTGCCGATACCTGCTGCGAGCATTGTTACGCCAAGGTCTGCAACAGCCTTGCACTCGTCGGGATCAGCGCACTCGCCCATACCAACTACGCCGTCTTCTTCGCCGCCGATGGAACCAACCTCAGCCTCGAGGGAGAGACCGAGAACGTCGCAGGTGTGAACAAGAGCAGTGGTCTTTTCAATGTTCTCAGCGATAGGATAGTGAGAACCATCGAACATGATGGAAGAGAAGCCTGCGTTGATGCAAGCCTTTGCTCCCTCAAAGGTACCGTGGTCGAGGTGAAGAGCAACAGGAACAGTGATGTCCAGGCTGTCCATCATAGCGCTTACCATAGCCTCTACGGTCTTGAAACCGCACATATATTTACCAGCGCCTTCGGAAACACCGAGGATAACAGGAGCCTTGAGTTCCTGAACAGTCTGAAGTACAGCCTTTGTCCATTCAAGGTTGTTGATGTTGATCTGAGCAACAGCATACTTGCCGTCACGTGCTTTGATGAGCATGTCCTTAGCGGAAACTAATCTTGACATTATATTATACCTCCAAGCTTATTATGCGGTTAGACACCGCTTCTGTATTTTTATTATACTCTATTTTTTTATTTTTTGCAATAGTTTCCGAGCAATTTTTCTGATTTTTCCGCAGATGAACACAATATTCTCTGAAATACCCGGATAGGGTCTGAATATGTACCTTAAATATATACAATAAAATCATATATTATTTGTACAAAAAAGATATTTTTATTGAATGCGACATAATATTGCATTAACTGACTTTTTTCGACAAAAGTAGTGCTTTTTCGCTGTTGCACAAAAGGAAAATTATGGATATAATTATAACAAGATAAGCGGAAGGAAGGGAGAAAAGATGCTCGAAAGGCTCTCAAACAGGCTTGCGGACAAGCTTCTCAGCGAAAAGCTCATATCCGAGTCAGAGCGGGATATCTACGCTTACGGCATGGAGCTGTTTCTGCTGAGGGTCGTCTTTTACTCTGTTATCCTGCTGACTGCCATTGTGACGGATACGCTTTTTATAGGTGCGGTGTTCTCGATCGTTTACCTGTCCCTGCGACAATATGCGGGCGGATATCACTGCAAAACTCCTATGAGATGTATGGCGGTATCGCTCATATTGTATCTGGCGGTGGTAATGGTGTGCAGAGCGGATATAGGAGCGCTGAGACCTGTTCTGGCGGTCGTTGATGCGGCTGCGTTTGCGGTCATAGCAGTCTTTTCTCCCTCAGAAAGCGAAAATAACCCACTTACCGATGAGGAAAAGGTCATTTACCGCAAAAAGGCAGTTATACTCGCAGCTGCGTATCTGCTGATAGGTGCGGCGGCTTTCATCTTTGGGTATGACGCTGTATTCTTCCCTTTATCATGTTCATTTGCGGCGGTTGCCGCATTGATGACGGTCAATCTCAGAAAGTTTTCCTGATACAGGCTTGCTGAGGACACAATTTTATTTTACAGGAGGAAAAAATTATGAAAAAGACACTTCTCAAGATCGCTGCAAAGGCTGCTGAAAAGAGCGCAGTAAAATCCGCTAACACTGCTTGCCTGGTATTTACATATCAGCCCAAGGCTCCCAAGGGCATCAAGTCCTTCAAGAAGTAAGTTCTGACGGATAAAAAAGAGGCTGTTGCACAGGTTGCAGCAGCCTTTTTTAGTATGCGGGCAAACGAAAAAATCAGCACAAATAAACACAAAGGTAAAGGGTTTAGGTCAAGCCTTTTTCCCGAAAGGCTTGCGGGTGTCCAGAGGGCAGAGCCATTTGGTCGCTGTTGCCGCAGTGGTAAACTACGTTTACCTGCGAAATCCGTTTGCTGACGTCAGAACTGATTAAACCGTTAGCAGACAGATAAATAATCACCAAAGCCGCCTGCACTGTAATTTCAAAAACTTGCAAAACAATGGTTTTACTTCAAACAAATCAAAAACATTTTCATGCAGGCGGCTTGAAACCAAGAGTCGTTCCGTCAGGAATGGCGATTTTGGTTTCCGCCGTAAGGCGTAGGTAAGGACAAAATAATAAAACAAAGGGCTGTTACAGCTTAACACCGTAACAGCCCTATTTATATTACAACGCCTGCTGAAGCTCACGCTTTTTCCAGCTTACAAAGCCATACATATCATTAAGGAAAAATATAATAAAATTCACCGCTACAGGCAGATATGACGGGTCTTTCAGCGCAGCCAGCACCCAGAGAACGATAAGCGCAATGTCATTTGCAGCATAGCCCAGCGCATAATACGAGGAGCGGAGCATGGTGAGGGCTGCGGCAAGGAAGCTTGACGAAGAATGGGCTTATTTCAGCCGAGGATTTGTCTATAGGTTGATTGAGGATTAGTATTACACTCCTTAGATCTTTTTAAAATTGAATTTAATGATCTGAGGCTGTGCGGCGGTCAAGTATAGGGATAGTTCTTCGGTTTAAAGTCATGATATTCTCCTTTTCATCAACTTAAAAAATACATCACGTCAGATCGGGCGTGTCAACAGAAATCCGATTTATTGACATCAGCGCCGCACTTTGCTATAATTAGTGCAACCAAAGCTTACAAAAATCGGATAAATATGTAAAGTGTGTATGGTTGATATGCAGGCGGGACGATAGTACAATTATCATAAGAGCTTTTCCGAAAGGGGTATTATATGAAAAAGGTTATGATGATTGTACTGATAATTCTTGCGGTACTGATAGTTATTGCTGCGGCGTGCTTTGGCGGGTATTGCTATAAAAATCTGCACTGGTATGACAGGTATGAAAAGGCGCTGAAGTCGGTGAATGCTGTTGAAAAGCAGTTCACGCTGCCGTCGGGCAGGGTGATAAATTACGGGGAGGTCGAAAATGACAAGCCCCCGCTGCTGCTTATCCACGGTCAGATGAGCATATGGCAGGACTATGCCCTTGTTATGCCCGAGCTTTCAAAAAAGTGGCACATTTATGCGGTTGATGTGTATGGTCACGGCGGCTCTTCACATGATGAGAGCCTTTATTATCTGGACGTGAACGGCGATGATATCATTACCTTCATAAACGAGGTCATAGGCGAAAAGACCGTTGTGGCAGGTCATTCAAACGGAGCGCTGACGGCGGCTTACATTGCGGCATACGGCGGTGAAAATATTGCCGGAGCTGTGCTGGAGGATCCGCCTGTTTTCTCCGTTGAGGGCGAGGGCTGGGAGAACAGCTTTGCTTATCTTGACACCTACAAGCCTCTTCATGACTATGACCTGTCGGACAAGTCGGAGTGCTGGGAAGCATATTATCTGCGGCACTGCTACTGGGGGCAGCTTTATATGAAGGACAGTATGCCCTCCATAGCGGACTATGCTCAGAAATATCATGAGAAGCACCCTGACGAGGCTGTGAAGATATTTTTCATGCCCTCCACCGTGTGGAATGTGTTTGAGTATGCCAGACATTATGACCATGCCTACGGCGAGCATTTCTATGACTTATCATGGAACCACGGCTATTCCCACAGCAGGATACTTTCGGATATAAAAGTGCCGTGCGTATATATCCACGCCAAGGAAAGCATTGCGGACACAGGTGTATATCTCTGCGCCGCTTCTGCTGAGCAGGCAAACAGGGCTGCGGGATACATAGAAAACTGCACATTTATCGAGACGGAGACCGGCGACCATGTGATACATACCGTTCACAGCAGGGAATATATCGACGCTGTGAACAGTCTTTCGGAAAAGGAATGATGTTATGCTTAGTAAAAATCTTGCGGTGCTTAGAGATCTTCACGGGCTTTCCCAGGAGGAAGCGGCGGAGATAGTGGGCATTTCCCGTCAGGCGTATGCCAAGTGGGAAAAGGGCGAGACTGTACCTGATGTGGAAAAGTGCGCATTGCTGGCGGAATATTACGGAACTACGGTGGATTCGCTGCTTAATTTCAGGACAGAGCAGGAGGGCATGACCATTGCTCCCGCACCCAAGGGCAAGCACATCTGGGGTACGGTGACTGTCAGCGAGCGTGGGCAGATAGTGATACCCAAGGCGGCACGGGAGCTGTTCGGCATAAAAAGCGGCGACAGGCTTGTGGTGCTGGGCGATGATGCTCAGGGTATTGCTCTTATGAGGGCTGAGGATTTTGAGCGCAGCATGAATGAGATGCTTGCTGCGGCAGGGAAGAAGTGCGAGTGAGGGCTTTATAAAAACTTTTCAGGGTTATGAGTGGTCCTTGTCGCAGAGTTATACTAATCACCAATAAAACTATAGACAAAAAATCATCGCATAATCCATATACGCAAGATTATGCGATGATTTTTTGTATAGTTTTTAATTGGTGCTTAGTATGAAAAAGGCTGCTGCATCTGGTGCAACAGCCTTTTACTTTTATTGGCTCAATACGAAAGCTTTTTGATATTCTCGTCCGACATAAATGTGGAGGCGTTATAAAGGAACAGCACCTGATCGTAGTCCGAAACATCTATAAGCTCTTTATAGGATATTTGGATATATCTCAGGTCAACCATGGTTATCTCGCTGTAATGCTCGGTCATAAAGGGGGCAAAGCAGTGTGCGTAGCTGTCCTTGAACATAAGGAGCTTTCCGCCCTCATGACCTGTGCGTATGGTTATCATCGGCTGATTTGTGCCGAAGAATGTGCTGTATTTATCCTTTACGTCCAGATACTCACGGAAGTACATTCCGTCGTGTATGGTAGGTTCCTCGCCAAAGGTGGAGTATATCTCGACCTCGGGCTGTGTCTCGTTTTCCGACAGGTGCCAGATGTCGATGGTATCGGGCTTTATGCCGTTGTACAGCACCTTTGAGTAGAATGTTCCCCTGAACTTGTCGCTGGCGTGCTCCACGTCGTAAAAATCCTCGGAGAGGGGATATATTCCCATTTTCTTTGCGGCTGCGGTATAGCCGAGGAATGCGCCCTGTGTTGTCCAGTGGTGGTCGGTGCGGTAGTAGATATAGTCGTCACGGTTGGCGCTGAGGACGGAATACACGTCTATGGGCACTGCGTAGCCGTCCAGCTGCGAATACACGTTATTTATGAACTCTGCCTGATCGGGATTTGGTGCGTCCGTGGGGAGCATATCGCTGTATATCTCCGCCTGGGTGGGGACTATCATAATGTAGGGCATTATGCCGTTATCTGTTGCGAACTGCTGTATGCCGCTGATGCTCTTGCCCACGACGGTCATATCAGGCTCGGATATTTTTTCCGCCAGTCCGCCGTTTTTCATGAAATAGACGTTGTTGCGCTCCTTTTTGCCAAGGGCAAGCTCGGAATAGGTCTGAGCGGTTATCCATTCATCGTGCCATGCAAAATGGTCGGAGACATATGTTTCCAGTCCGCTTGTGAAGCTGCCGTTGAAGAGCCTTTTGCCGCTGAATTTCGGGAAAGAAGCCAGCGCTTTGTTCTGGTTTTCCGAGAAACTTTCCTTTTCGGAAAATGTTGTGACGCAGCCCAGTCCTATGAGTATGCCGAAGAACAGCAGCACTGTCACCAGAGCCACGCCTGCCTGAAAATAACGTTCCTTTGAAGCGGCGGAACGGGTATTTTTTTCTTTGTCTGCCATAAAACCTCACCTTAAAATCTGAAATACAGGAACGGATTGTAGGTAGCACCCACAAGATATGCGGTGCAGATGAGCAGCCCGCCTATCTTTACGGCAACGCCTGCCACTGCCGATGCACGCTTGTTCTTTTCCTCGCAGAAGCTTATGAGCCTGCTGCCCAGTCCGCCTGAAATAAGGATACAAAGCGTCAGCATAACTGCATTTGAAGCGATGGTATATCTTGCGTAGCTGTCAACAAGGCTGCCGCCTGCGCCGAACATTGCGGCGTAATATCTGCCTGCGTCCGCCAGAGTGTCCGTATCGAAGAGCACCCAGCCGAAGAGCACCATAACAAAGGTGTAGAGCATACTTACCGCCGAGGGCAGCTTTTCAAGTATCTTGCCGAAGCCAAGGCGCTCGATGATTATGAGCACGCCGAAGAACAGTCCCCAGAGGATAAAGTTCCAGCTGGCCCCGTGCCAGAGTCCTGTCAGCGCCCAGGTTATGAACAGGTTGCGGTAGGTCTTGAAATTGCCGTTCCTGTTGCCGCCAAGGGGGATATACACATACGACCTGAACCAGCTTCCCAGCGTGATGTGCCATCTGCGCCAGAATTCGCTTATGCTCTTTGAGATATAGGGGTGGTCGAAGTTTTTGGGGAACTCGAAGCCCAGCATTTTGCCCAGACCTGTTGCCATATCAGAATAGCCCGAGAAGTCAAAATATATCTGGAATGCAAAGGCGATTATTCCCAGCCATGCGGTAGCCACCGAAATAGTGCTGTAGTCCATTGCCTTTATCTGCGTCCAGACCATGCCGATGTTGTTTGCGAGAAGCACCTTTTTGGCAAGTCCCTTTACAAAAAGTCCGATGCCTGCGCTTATTTTTGCGATGTTCACTGTTCTTGATTCCAGCTCGTTTGCCACGTCCTCGTAGCGGACGATAGGGCCTGCGACTATCTGGGGGAACAGTGAGACATATGATGCGAAGTTCAGGAAGCTTTTCTGCACCTTGATATTTCTAAGGTACAGGTCAATGGTATATGACATTGACTGGAATGTGTAGAAGGATATTCCTATGGGCAGCTCCACACGCTTTTCGTTCAGTCCGAAGGGATACAGGCTGTTAAGCGCTTTATTTACCAGCACCACGGGATTTGTGATGCTTGTGCCGAAAACTCCGTTGAAGCTGTCGATAAGGAAGTCGCTGTACTTGAATATCGCCAGCAGACCTACGTTCATGCAGACGGAAACTATCAGGCAAATTTTTCGCTTTTTGTTGTCGTCATCATATTTTGCCATTAGCCTGCCTGCGGTGTAGTCAATGGCTGTGGAAAGCAGCATAAGGCACACATAAAAAGGCTCGCCCCATGCGTAAAAAAGCAGCCCCGTAATGAAGATCAGCACATTTCTTATCTTATCAGACGCAAAAAAATAGACTATCATTACGATAGGCAGGAAATAGTACAGAAAAGTCAGCTGTGAGAAAACCAAGTTATATATCAGTCCTTTCTTCAGAGGAAAAAAGCTTTTCCGTAAGCTCTTCCAGCTCTTTGGGGGATATCATGGTGTTAAGGATATCTGCCATTGCCCCTGCGGTGAGCAGAGACGGCAGGTCAAGGGCTTCAAGCAGCATTTTGCGGCGCATTGACGAATCGGGAGCGCCCGAATAGCCCAGCTCATAAAGAAGCATTTTGTCTATGCCGCCTTTCGGGGCGCCGCCTATGTCATTAACGCCCGCTCTTCTGAAAGCTTCCAGCAGGACTTCCTCGCTCATGCCCTCAACGCCCAGCTTGCCCTCCTTGGAAGGCTCTGCTTTTCTGCGCTCCTTGCCGAAAATATCGGGAATATATACATTTATGATGTTGCCGCCAACGGAGCCTTTAAGGTAATTTCTTATCTTAAAGCCCGCAGCGTCGCTGTCTGTCAGGATTATTATGCCCTTTTTCTCGGCATAATGGCGGATAAGCTTCATTTTTTCCTTGTCCTTGAAAATATGAAAGCCGTCCGTGCAGATTATTACGCCGTTTATCACGGAGGAGAGCTTTATTTTATCGTACTTTCCCTCAACTATAACGGCCTGTTCTATGTTTATCATTTTGATTTTTTTCCTTATATGTTTTATCGTGCAAGCATTTCTACTATTGCTTTTTCCAGTATGACCGCCGGGTCTGCGCCGCTTGACTTCATATCAATATCTGCCTTTGCAAGTATCTCAAGGCACTTTCTCAGGTGGCGGATATCCGTTCTGCGGACGGAGGAGAGGGCATTTTTTACACGAAATTCCACGCTGGGCGAGTAGCCGAAGTCTTTCATTATCTCGGGGAGACCGTGGTTATAGTCCAGCGCAAGGCGAGCCCTGTAAAGGTCGTTCATGCTGCCTGTAAGCACGTAAAGCAGATACACCGGGGTGTTCTCGGGATCGTTTATAAGCTCCCTGAAAAGCTCCATGGAACGATTCATATTGCCTGCCGCAACTGCGTCCGCCAGGCTGTAGCTTTTGGCATCGCCGCTGTCGGGGGTGAGCAGCTCTACGGTGTGAACGTCGATGCTTTTTCCGTTCGCATAGGAGGTGAGCTTGTCAAGCTCGTTCATTATCATGGTCATATTGCCGCAGCAGCGGTCAAAAAGCAGACCTGCCGCCTTGTCGTCCATGGCAGAGCCACGCTTTGAGGACTCGGCGCATATTATCCTTACGGACTCGCTGCGTGATTTTACGTTTATCTCGCAGACCGTGCCTTTTTTGGCAACAAGGTCGATGAGCTTCTTGTTCTTGGGGGTGGGGTATTTTTTGCCGCCGCAGACGTTTATGTTTGCGGTGTAGAAGATTAGCACGGTGGTATCGGGCACGTTGGAGACGGTCTCCGTCAGCTGCTTCATGCGTGTTTCATCAAGCTTTCTGTGACCCGGGCGCTGCTTTGTCTCTTCCTCAAGGTCAAGGTCGCAGACGGTGACGCAAAGCTTGTCCGCAAACATGGGGAAGCCGTCAACTGCTTCACTCAGACCGTCGGTATCAATGTCCTTGCCCTCAAATTCATGGAGGTTGTATGTCTCGTCGCCTGCCTTGACGGTGCGCTTGACCATTTCATGCTTGTATTTCTCAACGCTGTACAGGTCGGTGCCGTAAAGGTAGTAAACGCCTGACAGTTCGCCGCTTTTTATTATCCTTGTAAGCTCCTTTTCGTTCACCGAAGCCACAATACGCCCTCCTTTTGGTAAAGTACGCCGTTATCCGCTATGTATTCCGTGCCTGTGCTGCCGAATGGTGATATTTTTCCTTTAAAATCGCTGTCCGCCACTGTATAATAGGCGGCATCGGCATAAACATCAGCCGAGCAGCTGTAGATGCACAGGTCAAACCTTTCATCGGGAAGCTCGGCCTTTCCCGTAACGCACAAGATCTTCACCCCGTCCGTTTCGATAATGCTGTAATTTTCATGGGGATAATAGACGGTATTGCCGAATTTAATTATATTATCTTCCGCCGAATAAGTCAAGCCGCTTTTTGTTACGGGAGAAAGAACGGCAATGCCCTCGAACAGTCCTTTATACACGCTTTCGGAGTATGCGCACTGCTTTGTGACTGCCGCAAACGCCGCAGCAGAGCCGCCTGAGCCTGCTATTGACCTGTATGCTGCCTTTGCTCCGCTGCGTGTTCCCATATAGTCATATATCTGGGAGCAGCTGTCATTCTTAACGACAATTACACAGCCGCTGCCGTCTGTCAGCACGCTTATCTCGGTATATCCCGTGGGAATGAGCCGATATATTTCTATGCAGACAACGCTGACCAGTGCAGCTGAAAGGCAGGTCAGCACAAAATACATCTTATCATGGGTCAGTATCAGGCACAATGCTGCGGATATTACGGCTATTGCCACAAGGGGAGCGGTAAGCTCTGTGCCTGTGGGTATCATTATGATATCGCTGCTGCCAATGAACTTTGCAACGGCAAGTATGGGGCGGCATATCAGTCCTGCCGCAAGGAAAAGTCCGCCGCTTATAAATGTGAATGGGAGTATGCAAAGCAGTGCGCCTATGGCGGCTATTGCAATGGCTGCGGTGCATAGGGGCGACAGCAGAAGATTTGTCAGGGGAGAGGCTATTGATATCTGGTCAAATGTGAGGGCTGACACGGGGAAAACTGCCGCAGCTGCGCATAAAGAGGAGCAAAGTGCGGAGGTAAGCGCTCCCACATGATAGGGCAGGTCTGTTTTGCGCTCCATCTTCTTTTCGTAGGCGTTTATGAACATGGGCGAAAGCACGGCTGTGCCTATGGTTCCCGAAACGGACAACAGGAAAGATGTGCTTCTCACGATAAATGGCGAGGATATTGTCATTATTATAATTGCGGCGGCAAGGGAGGTAAGGCTGTCGCTGCGCCTGTTGAATATGCCTGCCGCCCAGACAAACATTACCATTATAAGGCTTCTGACAACAGAGGGGGTAAAGCCTGCGGTCATGGCGAAAAGCAATGACACTGCCGTCACTGATATGAACTGCCCCCATTTCGGCAGGCGGAGAGCTATTGCCAGAGCGGCGGCAATTCCTGCGGCAACGGACATGTGCAGTCCCGAAACGGCGGCGACGTGGCCTATTCCCGCACGGTACAGCAGATTTTCCGTTCTGTCGGACATATTCCATTTGCTGCTGCCGAAAATCATTCCTATAAGCAGTTCTCCCTCTTCCGAGGGGACGTATTTTCTTATAGTATCGGAGACATTGTGCCTGAAATCATCAAGAGTGCGGTAGAAGTTGTGTTCCTTTATCTCATATCCGCTTGTGCGGACGCTTTTCATCAGCAGAAAAACGTTCATTGAGCGGTAATAGTCGGCTGAATTGAAAAAGCCTGTGTTTTCGGGAGCGTAAAGCTGACCTGAAAGAGTGATCTTATCGCCTTTTACAAGGTCGGAACGGCGGTCGAAAAATCCCACATTGCCCGAAGCTCCGTTGGGAAAGGTGCAATGGGCGATATAAAAGGCTTTTTCCTCGGAATATACTGTGGACTGCTCTATTGTGACCGTTCCGCTGAAGTTGCCAATATTGGCAGTGATATTCCGGCAGACGGTCATGTCATATCCGCTGTATATCCAAAGCCCTACGCAGCAGGCGATGGCGCACACTGCGCTGCGGTAAAAGCTGCCTGAATGCTTGGGACGGAAGATGAAAACGGTGCACAGTCCGAAGCCCAGCAGCACGGCTCCTATGGCTATTGACAGCGGGGCAGAGAAAAACGACGCCAGCAAAAGCCCTGCCATGTAAGAAAAGCCGACAAAAGCAGTTTTGCGTGACATCGTTACCAACTCCGTATAATACGACAAATTTTGACATTATAATAGTTTAATTATATCAGGTGGGGGAGGTGTTGTCAAGAAATAGTTGAGCGTTGTGGATTATTTTGATTGACTTGCGGGCTGCAAAACAGTATAATTACAGCAGGGATCGGCAGTCGGCAATATCAAAAGGTGAAATTGATATGACAGGCTTTATACTAATCACCAATAAAACTATAGACAAAAAATCATCGCATAATCCATATACGCAAGATTATGCTCGATTTTTTGTATAGTTTTTAATTGGTTCTTAGTATTACTGATCGACATTACTGGAATTTAAGGTTGGAATTTTATTATGAAAGTAACGGAACTTAAAAATCAGCTTAACGCTATGGAGAAAAATGAGCTTATTGCGCTCATCGTCAAACTGTATAAAAATGACAAAATGTGCCGCAATATTCTTGATGCGGAGTTTGGCGGCGAAGAGGTGCAGGCGGTTTTGCTGGCAAATGCCAAGAAGCAGCTGTATGATATTTTCTTTTCAAAAGCATCACTTAGTCTCAGAAATGCCAAAGCAGTCCTGTCGGGATTTAAAAAGACGGCTAAAAATAAAGAGGATTATTTTGACTTTGAACTTTATTATGTTGAGTTGGGAACAGCATATACCAATGAATACGGCGACGTCAATGAAGCGTTTTACAGCAATCTTATTTCGGTATTTGCCGATTTCTGTGAAAATGTTAAGCGGTCGGGCGGGAGTGATTTCCTGCATTCTGTAAGAATGCGCCTTGACAGACTGAACGAAGAGGCACAGGATATAGGCTGGGGATATGGATATGAGATAGGCGAACTGTACAGTGAACTGATAGGATTTTATGGGGAGGAAAATGAATGAGCAGATTTCCGAGACAGTATGCTGAGAGCACATTGAACAGAATGTACAAAAAACTGGAGCTTTCCGATGATATCATCAAGCTTCTGGAGGATTATTTTGACGCTTTTGCAAACCTGTACAATATTCTTCCGCTGGAGGACGCTTTCGGTATAATCAATGAGCAGAACAAGGACTTGCTGACAAAGGAAAAGTTTATCGCTTTTTCCGAGATCATGCGGCATGATATGCCTGAGGGCAGATTTTATTATATTTTGGGTGTTGATGAGCTGTATAATGATGCTCCAAAGCCTGAGCCTATGGAGCGCATGATAGTTCATGAAAGTCTGGTGGATATTGATTATGAATACTTTTATGATATGCACAATGCTCAGGCGGGCAAGCCGCTTTGTATGCTTTCAAAGGAAGAAACGCTGAAATACAGGGACGATTTTTATATCCCGCAGACACCGCAGATGAGGACACTTCAGAAATTTGTGCGTGAAAAGCTGAGAAAAAGCAAAAGTCAGGCGGAGGACCTTGCGGCTGACTGCTATACTATTATCATTTGCGAAGATAAAGCTGACATAACGGGCGAAATAGCGGATATGCTGGAACGTATGAAGATGCCCATGAGCGAAAGTCAGCTGAACGAATTTATGGGACTGGTTTATGACCTTAACAACAATACACGTCTGCCTGCAAACAGGGGATATACTCCGGTTGAGCTGTCGAGAAAGTATAAGAAACATACAATACCCGAAATATCGTTTGGACCTAATATTAGGGATATGTTGCAGAACGGTGAGCTTAATGCCAGTGATATGGTGCGGAAGATCGAGGAATCAGACCTGCCTGCCCAAGTAAAGGCGCAAATGATACCGGGGATAAAACCGTCGTCAAAGGTGGGACGCAATGACCCATGCCCATGTGGGAGCGGAAAGAAATATAAGAAATGCTGCGGAAGATAAGGAAAATACAGTATAAGATTTGAGCTGTGTTTTATAAAAATAGATATAGGGCAAGTATAATTGAAAGAGAAAGTACTTCTTTATTATGCACTTTGCTGACAAAATTTGACAAGAAATGCCATGGCGCTGTGCAGTTATCCAAAAGCAAAAAAAAGGCTTGACAAGAGCAGTTGTATGTGATATGATATAAAAGCTCTCTCCGAGAGAGACAAACAAACCGAGAGCTAAAAAGCTTGAGGGACACATCGAAAAAAGAATTTGAAAAAAGTTGAAAAAGTACTTGACAAACTCAAAAAGATGTGATATAATAAATAAGCTGTCTCGCAAGAGAGGCTTGACTCAAAAGAAAACTTTTGAGTGAAACGGAATCTTGAAAATTGA
>CABIZB010000006.1 GCA_902363145.1 Oscillospiraceae bacterium
AGTAAGTTTGTATTTTAATACCTGTTACAGTATTTAAAATCTATCCTGTTCAGTTTTCTAAAAACTGACTTTCAATTTTTTAGTCTTTTCTTGACTTCTTTAATTATTCTTAGCTTCGCTTTATTCAAGCTCTGCTCGGAATTTTCAAGGGTTTCTTTTGGTCGTTCATTGTTCAATTTTCAAGATTCCGTTTCACTCAAAAGTTTTCTTTTGAGTCAAGCCTCTCTTGCGAGACAGCTTATTTATTATATCACATCTTTTTGAGTTTGTCAAGTACTTTTTTCAACTTTTTTCAAATTCTTTTTCGATGTGTCCCTCAAGCTTTTTAGCTCTCGGTTTGTTTGTCTCTCTCGGAGAGAGCTTTTATATTATATCATATACAGCCCCTCTTGTCAAGCCTTTTTTTGCTTTTGGATAACTGCACAGCGTCATAGCATTTCTTGTCGAATTTTAGTGGCTATTTTGCACAATACCCAGGCTCTTTATATACTCTGTCAGCTGTTCTGCTGCTTTTTGATGTGTTCTGACTGTAGGGTGATAGTCTGCACCATACCCATCTTCCTCTGACTGATAATCAAACTTCATGGCATGGATATGCTCATCACTGTTATCTTCGGAATAATCCCCGACCGCCTGCTCTATCTGCCCGAACAACTCCGCACCCATTATTCCCATGGTGCATATTATCTCGCTGTAGGGATTTTTCTCCCTTATATGCCCTATAAAATCATAGTACGCCATGTAAAATTCGTCCTGCAATCCCTCGTTCCTGCCAGTATAGCTATAATCGTTGGTGCCAAGGTTTATGACAATGATATCGCTGCCGCCGTCAAAATCCCACGGGGTAAGCGGCTCTATGCCACGCCTCTGCTCAAAATTCGCATCTGCATAATCATAGATATCCCCTGCCAGCAGATAGTCCTCCTTGACCCCTACCGTATCGGTATAGTCAGAAATAAGCCCCATGCCGCTGATGCTCACCATGCTCCAGTCAGCGTCAAGCGCCTGTGCCGTGTAGAAGCCGTATGTGGCAGCGCCGTTCTGATAGTCCGTGTCAAAACGCTCAGAAGGTCCATCAGCCTCATTGCCGTAGCCGCAGGTTATGGAATCCCCGATAAATTCGATGGAAATATCCCTGTCCGCCGCCCTCGCCAGCTTTTTTGCATTGCAGGTAATGCTTTTTATGCCCGTGCAGCTCATCTGGTTCTCGCTGAGCTTGATGATAGTTACCTCCGCATTTTCCAGCTCGCCCTCATAAAGCACATAGCTCTGCTCGCCGTCCTCCAGCCTGATGCGGTTCATAAGCTCGCCGTTTATCATCACCCCAAGCCACCCCTGCTGACGATTGGTATAAGCCCCGCCGTTGGAGACCAGCTCCGCCGTGATCTTATCCCCCGTCATGACAAAGCTCACCGCCGAGCAGGTATAACTCAGCCAGCATATGTCATTGTAGCGGATATACCTGCCGTCAAAGCGCACCTTGTCCTCTGTGGGTATAAAAGTACATTCGCTGTTTTCATCGGCATAGAAAAAGGGCAGCCCATCAGCCCCATGCTCCGCAGCCATAGGATCAATGTCATGGACTGCGTTTACCTTCTCCGTTTCGGAAGCAGATGTGTCGGAGGCGGTCATCTCCGTCATCTGCGGCAGCTCATTTTTTCCGCAGCCTGCGGCGAAAAATGCCGTATAAACTGCCAGAGCAGCCATAGCTATATTGTATTTTCTGTTCATATGACTGCTCCTTTTCGCAGCTTTTATTTTTTCATGTGCAGGTCACGCTGAATGACCGCCAGCTCGTCGCAGCGCTCATTCTCAGGGTGCCCCGCATGACCCTTTACCCATCTAAGCTCCACCTGATGAGTGTCCAGCAGATCAAGGCACTTTTCCCACAGGTCGGCATTGAGAGCAGGCTTCTTGTCCGCCTTTACCCAGCCACGCTTTTTCCAGCCTGCCGCCCAACCCTTTGATATGCTGTCGCAGACATATTTGCTGTCGGTGGTAAGTATAACATGGCAGGGAAATTTAAGCGCCGCCAGCGCCATAATAACGGCGGTCAGCTCCATGCGGTTGTTGGTGGTGGCACATTCGCCCCCCGAAAGCTCCTTGTAATGCTCGCCCATTCGCAGGATAGCTCCCCAGCCGCCGGGGCCCGGATTGCCCGAGCAGGCGCCGTCGGTGAATATTTCTACAGTCTGCATAAGCTCTCCTTTTTACTCGGCATAAAGCGCGGAATCTATGTTTGCTACGCTGATGATTGTTCCTCTGCCCACAGTCACCCAGTCATGAGCATCGTATTCGTCAAAGGCTGATTTGTATTCCTCTTCCGTTACATATTCATCATTTACTTTATACTTCAGTGAAAAATGATAAGGTTCATCGTCGGTGGGGTCAGGGAACTCTTCCGATACGATGCTTTTTTTCAGCACAAGCTTATCACCTTCGAGCTTATAAAAATAATCAGATGTCATACCCATTCCCATATATCCGCTTATGAGATATCCGTCAGCACTTACAGCTGCTTCGCCGTATGAACCGAATGTGGTGTTGCCTCCTGACAGGTTCACAAGAGTGCCGTTTTTGAATGTGTATGCAAAAACGCCTGCTGCGTGATAGTTGTCGATAGACATAAACAGCTCGGGTATGCCGTCATTATCCATATCAAAGAGATCGAATGAGGGAGATGTTGCGTTTTCGTCATACATCACTTCAATGAGCTTTGCTTTGTAGGCATCTCTGTAATCGGCGGTATTTTCCGCTTCCTGCTCCTCCGATGATGCTTCGGTTATATCCTCAGTAACAGCTTCTGTTTCCGCAAGGGTCTCCTCAGAGACTTCGGCAGTGGTTTCGGAAGCAGTCTCGGAAGCTGTTTCGCTTTCCGCAGATATCTCGGTGATCGTCTCACTTTCGGTAACGGACATATCGGGTGCTGTATTGTCATTATTTCCGCAGGCGGTGAGCATAAGTGCAAGCCCCAGTACCGCCGCAATTTGTTTATTCATCATAAAGTTCCTCTGTACTTCTGCAAATCTCGTCATACACCTCATAAACGTGAGGGTGGGTCTTTTTTATCCTTACGGGGCGCATATCCATATCAACAAAGCAGTGAGTTGTTTTTCCCACAGCGTGGAGCACGCCATCGGGGTCATAGACCTCATAGGTCACTGAAAATCTTGCCCCGCCGAAATCGGGAATATACGCCTTGACGATAAATACATCGCCGAATTTGAATGGCAGCTTATATTCACATTCCGCCGACAGCACAGGGGTCATAAGCCCCTCCTCCTCAACGAGCTGAAAGGGCAGTCCTGCCTGCTCGATAAGGTCAACTCTTGCCTCCTCGAACCAGCGGATATAGTTGGAATGGTGTACTATGCCCATCTTATCAGTTTCATAATAGTAAACACGTCTTGAATATGGTCTGAGCTTCATATTTTACCTCCGCATCAGTCAAACAGCGTCCTGAAATCCTCGTTTTCCGCCGCCTCAAAGCACATTTCTACCTGCTCTCTTGTATTTTTGGCACTGCACAGCTCGGGAAGCTCATCTAACGAGAAAAATCCGCATTCCACAGTCTCACTGTTGGGAGCAAACTCGCCGCCCTCAAGCCTGCAAAGCACAAATACCTTGCATATTTTCCAGGCATATTCGGGCTTGTTGTGCCTGTCCCTGTCCTGGACTGCAATTATCCGCAGAGGGGTCACGTCCATACCCGACTCCTCCTTTGTTTCCTTTATGGCATTTTCACCTACCGAGAGCCATGGATCGCACCAGCCGCCCGGGAGAGACCACTCGCCGTTATTTTCCTTCACAAGGAGAATTTTCCCCTCCCTGAAAACGGCAGAACGGGTGTCTATCTTAGGTGTCTGATACCCCTTATCCGTGCAGAAAAGATCTTTCACCTTTTCTATAGGCTCGCCGCTTATCATGCTCATAAGCTCAGCGGAAAGCTCCCGCAGGCGGGTATAGCGCTCCATGTCATATACGTCCTTGACATAGGCAAGTCCATTCTGAGCTATGCTCTGAAGCTCTTCGGCAATGTCAAGGAGCCTGTTTTCGCTTCTCAAATGCAGTCCTCCTAAAAATACAGGGAGCGAAAAAGTTCCGCTCCCTGAGAGTCACAAAATCAAGTTATGAAATATGGTTATCTTGCCTTGGAAGCATTCTCCTCAACGATCTTGGAAATAACATCGTTCAGAGGTGAAGCGCCCATGTCGCCGTCCTTTCTGGAACGGAGAGAAACAGTGTTGTCCTCAACCTCCTTGTCGCCTACGATAAAGAAGTAAGGTATCTTTTCAAGCTGTGCCTGACGGATCTTGTAGCCTATCTTCTCGTTTCTGTTATCAACAGTTACACGGATACCCATGTTTGTGAGCTTGTCCGCAATGCTCTCGCCATATTCCTTAGCACGGTCGGTAACAGGAAGGATACGTACCTGCTCGGGAGAAAGCCAGAGAGGAAGTGCGCCTGCATACTTTTCAAGCAGATATGCAAGTGTTCTCTCATAGCAGCCAAGGCTTGTACGGTGAATGATATAAGGATTCTTCTTAGTGCCGTCAACATCAACATATTCCATGCCGAAGCGCTGTGCAAGGAGCATATCTATCTGGATCGTTACCAGAGTATCTTCCTTGCCGAATACGTTCTTGTACTGGATATCGAGCTTAGGACCATAGAATGCAGCCTCGTCGATACCGATGGTATATTCAATGCCAAGGTCCTCAAGGATAGTCTTCATGGCAGCCTGAGCGTGTTCCCACTGCTCGGGAGTACCCTCGTACTTGTTCTTGGGGTTAGCGGGATCCCACTGGGAGAATCTGAATGTGCAGTCCTCAAGAAGTCCTACAGTGCCAAGGAAGTACTTTGCAAGCTCCAGGCAGCCTCTGAACTCGTCCTCCAGCTGCTCGGGACGAACAATGTAGTGACCCTCGGAAATGGTGAACTGTCTTACTCTGATAAGGCCGTGCATCTCACCGCTGTCCTCGTTTCTGAACAGTGTGGAGGTCTCGGTCAGTCTCATGGGCAGGTCACGGTAGGAACGCTGACGGTTCAGAAATACCTGATACTGGAAGGGGCAGGTCATGGGACGGAGTGCGAAGCATTCCTTTTCCTCATCGTTGGGGTCGCCCAGAACGAACATACCGTCAAGGTAGTGATCCCAGTGGCCGGAAATTTTGTAAAGCTCTCTCTTAGCCATGTAAGGAGTCTTGGTGAGCTGGCAGCCCTTGGAAGCCTCAACGTCCTCTACCCATCTCTGCATCAGCTGGATAACCTTTGCACCCTTGGGGAGGAGTATAGGCAGACCCTGACCGATATAATCAACAGTTGTGAAATATTCAAGCTCACGGCCGATCTTGTTGTGGTCACGGTTCTTAGCCTCTTCTACCTGCTTGAGATAAGCCTCAAGCTCGGAAGCCTTGGGGAATGCAGTACCGTAAATTCTGCAAAGCTGCTTGCCCTTGGAGTCGCCTCTCCAGTAAGCGCCTGTGCAGTTGGTGAGCTTGAATGCCTTTACGGGTGCAACGGACATAAGGTGGGGACCTGCACACAGGTCAATGAACTCGCCCTGCTTGTAGAAGCTTATCTTTTCACCCTTGTCGCTGTGCTCCTTGCAAAGCTCCACCTTGTAAGGCTCGCCCATTTCGGTAAGCTTTGCAACAGCCTCGTCGGGAGTAAGCTCAAAGCGTGAAAGCTCCAGACCCTCCTTGACGATCTTCTTCATCTCAGCCTCGAACTTAGCCAGGTCATCGGAGGTAAAGGGGTGGTCTGTGTCAAAATCATAGTAAAATCCGTTTTCGATAGAGGGGCCGATAGAAAGCTTTACCTCAGGGTAAACTCTCTTTACAGCCTGAGCAAGAATGTGGGAAGCAGTGTGCCAGAAGGTCTTCTTGCCGTCCTCGGAATCAAAGGTGCATACCTCAAAGATGCAGTCCTTTTCAACGGGAGTGCGCAGGTCGCATACAACGCCGTCCAGCTTTACGCAGCAGGCAGCCTTGTACAGTCCCATGCCGATGCCCTTGATTATTTCAGCAGCGGAAACTCCGCTCTCGGCTTCTCTTACGGAGCCGTCTTTTAAAGTAAGCTTTACCATAATAAATATCTCCTTATATATATTTTTTTACATGATTTACAGAAATTCAACGGCATTTGCCGCAGGTGCGGTATGCCGCTCCTTTGAAAAATTTTTACTTGTCATCGGAGCAAACACCCCCTTTTATTTTCACTTTCTGTGATCTTTTGTATATAAAACCCAGAGCCTTTGATATCAAAAGCTCAAAGAGCTTTGCCAATATGATTATTACCAGCGTCCAAGCAAAAAGGTCGGCAGTTTCAAGATAAATTTTTGCCCGATAAAGCATATCGCCCATGGTAAGATCGGGCTGACCTATCACCTCTGCCGCAGTGCCGCTTTTGAACGCCAGCGCCGCTCCCGTTCTGCATGCCGCAGTTAGGAATGGCATAACAGCGGGAAAATACAGGTATCGGAGCTTTTTTGCACCGTCCAGCCTGAATACTTCCGCCGCTTCTTTAAGCTCCCTGTCTGTGCTTTCCGCTCCCTCCAGCACCGCCTCGTATATCACGGGAAGCACCATGAGGAAAGATATCAGAACCGAAAGCTCTCTGCTTTTCATAAAAAACAGTGCAAATATGATGAACGACGCCACAGGCACCGCCTTAACCGCCGTCATAAGGGGCGATATCAGGGTGCGCATGAGCTTGTATCCTGCGGAAAGCGCCGCAAGCACCGTTCCCATGATAAGCGCCAGCATAAATCCGCCGCCTATCCTGAGGAATGAGTTTAGCACCGTCCGCCGGAAATCCGCCTGCGGGATAAGCTCAAAAAGCCTTTTCACCGCCGCAACGGGAGTTACCAGTATAATGCTTTTGTTGAGTGCCATTGCCCCCGCCTGCCACAAGGCAAGCCAGAACAATATGCTCAGCATCTTTTGAAAAAAGTCCTTTTTGTCAGACTTATTCATTTATCATTTCCATATAAAAAGCGCCGTCATCAGGGAGCGTGCCGCCAACAGCCTTGGGGTCTGCCTCGAAAAGCACATTCCAGTAGCCGCTTACAGCGCTTCTCATATCCTCGCCCCTCAGCAGGGTGATGTTGCAGTATGGAAGAGCCTTTTTGGCAACAGGCGCTTTTACAATATCATAGCCGCCGATAAGCTCTGCGGCTTCATCGGTATTTTCATTCACGAAATCCACCGAAGCCTGATATTCGCCAAGGAAATCATCAAATGCAGCAGTGTTCTCTTCTATAACGCTTTTCTGCGCCACGGTAACGCCCGTGATAAGAGGAGTATCGCACACCTTTTCCCACTCGTCCGTAAGGCTGAGAGCTATCTTTATGTTCTCGTTCCGGAGCTGTGCCGCAGTAACATAAGGCTGTGGGAGAACTGCTATCGCATTTTCGCTTTCAGCCATAACGGCAGCACATTCGCTTGCCTCGGACTTATATTCAATAGTAACGTCCGTCTGCGGCTCAAGACCGTTCTGACGGAGAATGTAGTTGAAAACATACTCGGGAGTGGTGCCCTTGCCTGTGGAATAAACCACCTTGCCTTTAAGGTCGGCAACAGAGTTTATCTCCTCGCCGCTTGTTACCACGTAAAGCACGCCGAGAGTATTAACGGCGGCAACATCTATTGCCCCCTCGGTCTTGTTGTAAAGCACAGCCGCCAGATTTGCGGGAACATTTGCAATATCTGTGCTTCCGCTGACAACTCCCGCAACTATCTCATCGGCAGTGCCGAAAATCGACACATTATATTTATTTGCGGTAAGATTGTTTTCGCTGTCGGACATAAGCTTTGCCATGCCCATTGTGGTAGGGCCTTTAAGGGAAGATATGTTATATTCGGCAGGAGATACGGCATTATCAATATCAGATGCTTCAGTTTCAGTAGCATCTTCCGACTGAGCTTCCTCAGCGGTTTCCGATGTTTCCTGCGTTTCAGCCTCATCTGTCACAACAGGCTTACCGTCTGTCATCGGCAGTGTCACAGCATTATTTTCGGCAGTGCCGTTGTCGCTGTTTGTACAGGCAGAAAGTGCCATAACGGATAACAGGCCTATTACAGTTAAAGATCTTTTTTTCATATCATTTCCCTTATTCATTGTCGGAGGGCTCTTCCGCCTTGAGCATTTCAACGAAATGACGTGCGGCACGTCCGCTTCTGCCGCTTCTGCGGAGAGCATACGCCTCAGCCTTGGTGAACAGCTCGTCCTTATCCATTTCAATTCCGTACTGACCTGCAAGGTACTCAACTATCTTCAGATATGTGTCCTTGTCAGGCTTCAGGAACGTTACCTTCAAGCCGAAGCGCTCGGAAAGGGAAGCCAGCTCCTCACGGGTATCTCTTGCATGGATATCGTCACCGTCACGGTCGGCAAAGCTTTCCTTGACAAGGTGGCGGCGGTTGCTGGTGGCGTAGATGACAGCATTTGATGCCTTGGAGGCAATGGAGCCTTCAAGCACAGCTTTCAGCGCACCGAAATCCGCATCGTCCGAGGAGAATGACAGGTCGTCGATGAAAATGATGAATTTAAGGGGATTATCCGCAATAGCGTCCATAACATCGGGCAGTTCGTGGAGCTGGGATTTTTTCAGTTCTATGAGCCTCAGTCCCCTGTCCGCAAACTCGTTTACCACAGCCTTTACAGTGGAGGATTTGCCAGTGCCCGCATCGCCGTAAAGCAGGCAGTTTGCCGCAGGCTTGCCCTTGATGAGAGCAAGTGTGTTGTCAATGACCTTTTTCCTCTGGGTCTCATAAGCGGGAAGCTGAGAGAGCCTCTGGGGGTCGGGAGTGAGAACAGGCTCGATAACGTGGTCTTTGAGCATAAATGCGGTGTATTTTGCAAAAATGCCGTAGCCCTTGGTAAAAAGCTGGTCAAGGCGCTCAGCGTAAAGGGCATGGAAATCGTAATGAGTGTTCTCCCACTCGGGCAGATAACCCATGTAGCCCATAGCTGTGCGGACATTTTCCGTGGTCAGCATGGAAATTTCCTCAAAAAGCCCCAGTTCACGGCGGACAGCGTTCTCCATTACGGGAGAAACATTGTCACGGCGTGCCTTTCGCAGCAGATATGCGTTCTCGTCCTCGGTAACAGCCTTGATGACATAGTCGGAAAGGTTGGTGCCGTGCCTGTAAAGAGAGTGAACGAACTCGCCGCAGGCCTCGGGGGACTGTTCCTTGAGCATTGTCAGCAGCCTTCCCATGGTTTTGAGCTTCAGCACGTTGCGAAACACCGCAATGCTTGAAAGCCTTACATACAGATCGTTTAATGTGTTCATCTTAAAATCTTCCTTATAAAAAATAAAAACGTCCCGAAGCCGAAGCCTCGGGACGATATTTTACCGTGATTCCACCCGTTTTCGCACTTGCACCGCCTCATTGCAGGCTGCAAATGCCTCATATGCTCTGTAACGGGAGCGCCGCTGCCTATTAAGCAGGCTCAGAAGACGGTTCCCGTTCATGCGCAGCCCCGCCCGATCCCAGCCTACCGTCGGACAGTCTCTGAAAACCGCAATGCGTGAAAAGGATTCTTCATCAACACTTTAAAAATATTTTTTCTTATGATCATCATATCACTAAACCGCATTCCTGTCAACTGTATTTTTATACAGCAAAACCACAAATTTCTTATTGAATAGTGTTAAATTATATAAAATTCCTTGACAAGCGGGGAAAATTATATTACAATAAAAATGTGTTTGCAGTATATAAATCAATGCACTCCGCAAAGCCCGCTGACACAGTGTCAGGAAGCTGCGGCGTGTTATAAAATAAAACTGCTTTTACATTTGTCGCTTCTATAGGTATTTTGTGTATAGAAGATTTTCATATACATTCGGGCAGCAAATGCCCGTCAGGCTTAATATTCTGAATGTGTTCTTATTTTAAATGGAGAAAGCATATGCAATAAGACCAAAGCAAACCATAAAGTAGGACTGCGCTCGCCGTATTATAACTTAATGTTCTTAATATCCGCATAACAAAAAGAAAACTGCGGATAACGAAAATCAATCAAATACCAACTGCCTCCGAAGCGATTATCATAATCAGTTTGAATGAAGGAGGTAATAACGTGATCTATATTGCAATATTTGTGGCAACGGCGGCCGTAGCGGGATTTGTATTTTTCCGTGCAGGCATAAAGTACCGCAAATCCCAGGCAGAAGCAGCGATAGGCTCTGCCGAAAAGGAAGCCGAAAGAATCATTGAAGCAGCAAAGGAAGAGGCTGACAGCAAGAAGAAGATAGCGCTGGTCGAGGCTAAGGACGAGATCCACAAGAGCCGCACAGAGCTTGAAAAGGAGATCAAGGAGCGCAGGAACGAGCTTACCCGTCAGGAACGCCGTATCCAGCAGAAGGAAGAAAACCTTGACAAGAAGAATGACGCCCTTGAAAAGAAGGACGATCAGCTCCAGAAAAAGCTGAAAGCAGCCGATGAAAAGCTTGAAGAGGCTGACAAGATCAAGAAATCCCAGATGGAAATGCTGGAAAAGATATCCCAGCTCACCATGGATCAGGCAAAGGAACATCTGCTTTCAATGCTGGAAAATGACCTTGTTCACGAAAAGGCTCTCAAGATCCAGCAGTACGAGCAGCAGCTCAAGGATACCTGCGAGGAAAAGGCAAGAGACCTTATCTCGCTGGCAATATCCAAGTGTGCAGCAGATCAGGTAGCTGAGACCGCAGTCTCGGTAGTTCCCCTTCCCAACGATGAGATGAAGGGAAGAATAATAGGTAGAGAGGGAAGAAACATCAGAACTCTCGAAACACTTACAGGCGTCGAGCTCATCATCGACGATACTCCCGAAGCGATCACACTTTCCTGCTTCGACCCTGCCCGCCGTGAGGTAGCAAGGATCGCACTTGAAAAGCTTATCGCTGACGGAAGAATCCACCCCGCAAGAATAGAGGAAATGGTGGATAAGGCAAAGCGTGAGGTCGAGCATAAGATCAAGCAGGAGGGCGAAAGAGCTATCCTCGAGACCAATGTTCACGGAATCAATCACGAGCTGGTACGCCTTATCGGCCGTCTCAGATACAGGACCTCCTACCGTCAGAACGTGCTCAACCATTCTATCGAGGTCGCACATCTGGCAGGTATAATGGCTTCCGAGCTTGGTGTTGACGCAAACCTTGCAAGACGTGCAGGTCTGCTCCACGATATCGGCAAGGCGCTGAGCTATGAGATCGAAGGTTCTCACGTTCAGATAGGCGTTGACGTGTGCCGCAAGTACAAGGAAAGCCCCGAGGTAATCCACGCTATCGAGGCTCACCACGGCGATGTTGAGACCAAGACCGTTATCGCCGCTCTGGTCCAGGCAGCAGACGCTATCTCCGCTGCAAGACCCGGCGCAAGAAACGAAAATTACGAAAACTACATCAAGCGTCTCCAGAAGCTTGAGGAAATATGCACCTCCTACGAGGGCGTTGAGAAATCCTACGCTATCCAGGCAGGCCGTGAAGTCCGCATAATGGTAGTTCCCGAGCAGGTAAACGACGAAAAGATGGTACTCGTTGCAAGAGAAATTGCTCAGAGGATTGAAAACGAGATGGATTATCCCGGACAGATCAAGGTACATCTTATCAGAGAGAGTCGTGCAATCGAATACGCAAAGTAAAAAATATGCCGCACCCCCAAAAAGGTGCGGCATTGCTGTATCTTATTGCCTGAGCTTGAAAAATATTCAGGATTTGAAAAATGGTTAAGCGTCTGCAAGGACTGGGATACCTCCGCTGGGGAATAAAAGTTAAGATATCCTATCTCACATAATAGCAAATCGACATTTTGTACAAATTAGCTGAAAATGAGCCTGCAAATTCTTATGATAAATCACCGTAATATTTCGGCAATTCTCTTGTAGAAGCTGTAAAAATATAGTATAATGGTTTCAAAGGGATTTTTGATACAGCACAAGCAAAAGTTCAGATATCAACACTCATTACCCTTTAATACGAGAGAGATAGGTGCACCGATGCTTAAACTGAGCGACGATGAGTTTTACCGTGTGGTTAATTTTATAAAAACCAACTACGGTATCAACCTTGAAAAAAAACGAATACTTATAGAAAGCCGCCTGACAGGCATTGCCGCCGCAAGAGGATATGATAATTTCACCGACTATCTTGACCACGCCCTGAACGACAGCGGCAGGGAAAAGATACGCCTGATAAACAGCCTTACCACCAACCATACCTCATTTATGCGTGAGCCTGACCATTTCAGGTTCCTTGAAACGGATATCCTGCCCTATATCGAGAATACCGTGACCGACCACGATATGCGTATATGGTGCGCAGCTTCATCAACGGGTCAGGAGGCATATACCCTTGCAATGACAATCGACCACTACTTCGGCAGCCGCAAGGAGCTGTGGGACACCCATATCCTTGCTACCGACCTTGATACCGAGGTTCTTCGGACAGCCAAGGCAGGCATCTATACCGCCGATATGCTGGAGGGTCTCCCGCCTGAATGGGTAAGGAGCTACTTTGTGCGCATGGAAAAGGGCGTATATCAGGTGGCAGACAGGATACGCAACCAGGTCATATTCAAGAAATTCAACCTTATGGACGACATAAAGTACAAAAAGCCCTTTGACCTTATAAGCTGCCGGAATGTTATGATATATTTTGACGCACCCACCAGAGATGCCCTTGCGGAGCGTTTTTATAACGTGACCAAGCAGGGGGGATATTTGTTTATCGGTCATGCGGAGTCCCTTTCCCGTGATACCAAGTACAAATATATCAAGCCCGCAGTTTACAGAAAAATGTAAAAGCTCCGCCAATCGACGGAGCTTTGTTTATTCTTATTTATGATATTTTCCATTCGCCGAAATGCTCATAGCACGGTAAAGCTGTTCCAGCAGCATCACCCTTGCCAGCTGATGAGGAAATGTCATGGGCGACATTGAAAGTCTCAGGTGCGCCGCACTCTTCACCCTGTCCGAAAGCCCGTATGAGCTGCCGATTATCAGATTCACAGTGCTTTTGCCCTCCAGCGCAAAGCCCTCCAGCTTGTGCGAAAAGTCCTCGGAGGACATCATCTTGCCCTCGATGCACATGGCTATGACTGCACTCTGAGGTGTGATCTTTTTCAGTATCATGTCCGCCTCGTTTTCAAGGGCGTTTGCTATCTCTTTCTGAGAGGGCGAGTCGGGCAGACGGCTTTCAGCCAGCTCTATGACCTTTATGGTGCTGTATGCCCCCAGCCGCTTTTCATATTCGGCGCAGGCATCTCTCAGGTAGCTTTCCTTGAGCTTGCCCACGGTTATAACGTTTATGTTCAGCATTTTTATTACCTATATTACTGTTTGTATTTTTCTACAAGATAATACACTTTGTTATCAACAAGAGCGTCAATGAGAGTGCCCTCTGCTGTGTATTCTTCGGAGAATATCTTGCCCTCGTCACGGATAACGTTCAGCAGATTTCCCTTGTCATAGGGGATAACAAAGCTGCCACGCACCGATGTTTCGGGGAGATTTGCCGCTATACATTCAAGGAGACGGTCAAAGCCTATCTTCTCCTTTGCGGATATCTTGACGGTGTTATCGTCCTCTGGGATATTTTCCCAGCCTGCCAGCTTGTCGCACTTGTTGAGCACGTTTATTCTGGGAATGCCCTCGCAGCCCAGCTCGTTCAGCAGCTCTTCCGTAACCTGAGCCTGTCCGTATGCGTCATCGGAGCTGATGTCGATGATGTTAAGGATAATATCCGCATTGGCAGCCTCTTCAAGAGTGCTCTTGAACGCCTCAACCAGATTGTGGGGCAGCCTCCTGATAAGTCCTACAGTGTCAGCCAGAAGAACGCTTCTGCCGTCGGGCAGCTCTATCGCACGGGAGGTTACGTCCAGTGTGGCGAAAAGCTTGTTTTCCGCCAGAACACCCGCATCGGTAAGGGCGTTGAGCAGCGTGGACTTGCCCACGTTGGTGTAGCCCACAATGGCAGCCGTGATAACATTATCCTTTTTGCGCCTGTTTCTGATAAGGTCACGGCGCTTTCGTATCTCTTTAAGGTCGCCCTCAAGTATTTCTATCCTGCGGCGGATATGTCGCCTGTCGGTTTCAAGCTTGGACTCACCGGGGCCTCTGGTTCCGATACCGCCGCCCAGTCGTGACAGCGACACGCCCTTGCCCGCAAGGTGGGCAAGGCGGTACTTCTGCTGCGCCAGCTCGACCTGAATGCGTCCCTCTGCGGAAAGCGCCCTCTGTGCGAATATATCGAGAATAAGGGTGGTGCGGTCGATAACACGCACATCTGTGACCGCTTCGATATTCTTGGTCTGATTTGCGGTAAGCTCGCAGTCGAATATGAGCAGGTCTGCTTCCAGCGCCTCTATCTGAGGCACCAGCTCTTCAAGCCTGCCCGAGCCGATATATGTGGCAGTGTCGGGAGAAGGCCTTTTCTGGAGCACGCTTCCCACAACCTCCGCACCTGCGGTATGAGCAAGCTCTTCCAGCTCGCCCAGCGAAAGCTCTGCGTCAAATTCACCCGTATCTACAGTAACGATTATCGCCTTTACAGGCTGCTCGTCATAGGTTGGTGTAAGTTCTGCCATAAATTATGTTCCTTTCATGTTGTGCTGCTTTATAAATTCCAGGAATTTACCCTCGCTGAGGGGTCTGGAGTAATAATATCCCTGAAGATAGTTTACCCCGTCGGCAATAAGCTCATTCGCCATTTCCTCGTTCTCAACGCCCTCAGCCGCAACGCCGATGCCAAGCTGGCGTATCATGCCGATAAGGCTCTCCAGGATAATGCCCGCCTTTTTGTTGCTTCTGTCAAGACTTGGCTGAACAAGGCTCTTATCCAGCTTGATAACGTCAAAGCCGCTGTCGGATATCTTTGAAAGACCCGAGCCAACCTTGCCGAAATCCTCCAGAGAAAAGCCGCTTCCGCCGCTTCTTATCCTGTGGATATTTACCGTGGTATGCTCTGAGGACTCGACCGTCTCAGGCATTTCAAAATTAAGGAAATGCGCAGGCACATTGTGCTCGCTCAGTGCCGAAAGAATATCATCGGGGAGATTGCTGTTGACTATCTGCACCCCCGAAAGATTTATCTCCACATACTTGATGCCCAGCTCGTTTATCCTGTTTCCGCTTATAAAACGGCAGACCTTTTTCAGCACGATGCTGTCAATATCAGTCATAAGTCCGTTCTTTTCAGCCACGGGGATAAACTCGTCGGGCGATACCTGACCGAAGCTGCCTGTGTCGTTCAGGCGGACAAGCGCCTCGGCAGCGGTGAATTTCTCCTCTTCAAGATTGTATATCGGCTGATAATATACATCAAAGCCGTCATTTTCAACCGCATTTTTCAGCAGAGCCACCAGCTCCGTCTCATGCTTGAAGCCGTCGGCGCACTTTTTGTCGATAACGTTCACCAGCTTGCCGCTCTCAACGTGTTCACCCGCATATTTGAGGATATCGTTGACCTCGGCGCAGTTGTGAGCAAAATCGGGAAACCTCAGCACGTCCGCATGAGCACTCACTGCAACGGGCATTCCCTGAAGCACCCAAGTGCCCCCAAGCCTTTTCCGGATAGCACAGCAGACGGTCTCCGTAGTCCCCTCGTTGTCCGAGAAAAATGCAAAGCAGTCGTCACGGTAAACGTAAACGTTTTTACTGGAAAGCGAGGTCAGAAAGTCCGCCATTTCCTTCATAAGCCTGTGTGACTCGGCGTATCCGAAGCGGGTGATGACCGCATCAAGCTCGTCAATAACAACGCTTATGATATCAAAGGGCTTTTCGGAGTGCATCTTCTCATTGAGCACGCTGTCAAAAGCAAATCTGTTGTAGCAGCCTGTCTGGTGATCAGTGTATTCTCCGGGGTTTTCAAATGCCAGATACACAAGCAGCAGCATTACGGAAATTCCCAGTCCCGTAAGCAGGAGATTTGGCACAAAATACTGTATTATACAAACGGTTATCCAGATACCAACGCCGCAGAGTATCATTATCTTGTTTTCGGCGGGTATCCTTATCCTTACAGTGGTGCTGATGATTATAAGCAGCAGTATTCCCACGAAGAAGAACATCGCCACCACCGCAGCGCCCTGTGAGTAGGCGTATTTTTCATTGTCGCACACAAAGTATATTTTCAGGAACAGCGCACTTGCCACCGCCGCCGCAAAGGGCAGATTGCACAGCGCCGATACTATCTTGTTTTCCGTACCCTTGTCGCTGTCAAGAGCGCATATGTACTTGTAGAAGCTCTGCACAACGGCAGCAATGGATATGTAAAGCGCCCTGTGGGCTATTTTGTTTACTGTGTCGGGAACGGTGTCCATATGAGTGATGGTGTAAACAGTAGTTATGTCACAGAACAGGTTGATAACAGTGCAGATTATTACCACACGGAATTTCTTGTTGGCAACGGTAGGTATCTTTTTTGACCTGAGAAAATCAAAAAGTATTACCGCAACAAATATCAGTGCCGCCAGCTGAAAGCGGATATTTAGCTCAAACAAGCTGCTGCCTCCTATCACTTTGCTAATTTTCATATAATAATGCGATACATAATAATTATACGTTAGCGCCGTATAAGATTTCTACAGTATTTTATTTCCTTTTCATATATTTTTAGCCACACCCGATTTGCATTGGCAGCGTGATAATGTAATAAAGCTTTTAGGCTATAAAAATAGGCTGATGCACAAGACAAGTTGTGTCAACCTTTGATTTGTGCGGACCTTTTTTATAAGCAAAGGGACTGTCACATTCCGTAACAGTCCCTTATTTTTTATTGCCACATTTCCGCATTGCTGTGTGACTTTACATCATATTTCAGCTTGTGCGGATATTTGCTCACAGGCTCATTGTGCTTATAAGACCATGCCTCCGCAGCAGCAGTCATAAGGCCGTCAGTCTCGCCCTCCCACTTGCCGTCATGGTCATAGATATGATCGTCGGAAAGCTTTTCCCTGTGACCGATTATCTTGCTGTAATGCTCCATTCCGTCTGCCACAGCCGCATATCTGGCGCTGAGAAATTTATCCTCGGAAAAAGGCTCGCTGCCGAAAAGCTCGTCAGCCCAGCTCTTGCCGTCCAATGCGTGCACCAGCTCGGAAAGCTTGTCATCAAAGGCAAATATATATTCGTCCTCGCACTTTTTCAGGTGGCGTATAAGGGAAGATACAACTGCCTCGCTGTCACCCTTGTATTCGTGATCTATAGTATGTATAAGTTCCCAGAATTCTTCATCTGTAAGTGTTTTGCTGTGCTGATGGCTGCGGACAAAAAGATCCATTATTATGCTCAAATTACTTCCCCCTTGTTCTTTGCATATACATCTATATGTTTTACATTATAAAATTATAACATATTTTCCAATAAAATCAAGTACTGATACCAAAAAATCGGCAGAATTTCACAAAAATATCACCTTGCACAAAAGGCGGCGGAATGTTATATACAATACGCATATAATCTTCCGCCGCCAATGCTTATTTCAAAGGATCATCTCAGTCAAGGTCGTTTCTTACGATATCTTCAAGATTTTCTCTCTTTACAACCACCCTGCTCTTGCCGCCGCTTACCATAACAACAGCGGGCTTGGGGATACGGTTGTAGTTTGAGGACATGGAGTAGTTATATGCGCCTGTTGCAAGGACTGCAAGGATATCGCCCGGTTCAACGGGCTGAATGGGCATACCCTCGCCGATAAGGTCGCCTGTTTCACAGCACTTGCCCGCAACGGTAACGACTTCGCTCTTGGGCAGGTCTGCCTTGTTTGCAACTTCAACGTCATACTTGGACTGATAAAGCGCATATCTGGGATTATCGCCCATACCGCCGTCAACGGAAACATATGTTCTGATGTTAGGGATAACCTTCTTTCCGCCCACAGTGTAAAGTGTTATGCCCGCAGGAGCGGCAATAGATCTGCCTGGTTCGATAAGGATAAAGGGCTGTGTGAGCTTATGCTCTGCGCAAACCTCCGCAACCTTTGCGGAAACCTTTTCCATGTACTTTTCATATGCAACGGGAGCGTCCTCCTCGGTGTACTTGATACCGAAGCCGCCGCCCAGATTAAGCTCCTTTACCTCGAAGCCAAGCTCGTTCTTTATCTTTGCAATGAATGTGAGCATTACCTCAGCAGCCTTTACAAAGGGGTCGATATCGAATATCTGGCTGCCGATGTGGCAGTGAAGTCCCACAAGGTTGATGTGGCTTGCGGAGATCGCCTTCTTCACAGCCTCATAAGCCTCGCCTGTTTCAAGGGCAAAACCGAACTTGCTGTCGATCTGACCTGTCATGATGAAGTTATGGGTGTGAGCGTCGATACCGGGCTTTATTCTGTACATGATGTTTGCGGTCTTGCCTGTTTTCTCGGCAAGAGCGTTCAGGCGGTCAAGCTCGAAGATATTATCAACGATGATTCTTCCCACGCCCTGCTCCAGCGCATAGGAAAGCTCATGGTCGGTCTTGTTGTTGCCGTGGAAGCAAAGCTTTTCGGCAGGGAAGCCGACGCTGAGAGCTGTGTAAAGCTCACCCTCGGAAACAACGTCCAGTCCCAGTCCCTCTTCAAGCATTATCCTGCACATAGCCTTGCAGCAGAACGCCTTGCTTGCGTAGCATACAAGACCCTTTCCGCCGTAATACTTATCCATAGACTGCTTGAAGCTGCGGCAGTGCTCACGGATAAGGTCCTCGTCCATTACATAAAGAGGCGTGCCGTATTCATGCGCAAGCTCCACAGTGTCTATTCCGCCTACGGTAAGGTGTCCTTCACCGTTCACAGCAAGATTTTTCGATACTAACATCCCAGATCAGATCCTTTCGGTTTATTTTTCTGCGCCGACCATTTGTCAGGTCAGCCTATATCGTCATTTCCGCTTTCGGCAAGCTCGCAGATGATATTTCTTATCTTATCCGCTCCCTCGCCGTTCTCGGCGGAAAACTCAACGTGTTCAATGTCGGAGAAATACGGTATCTCCTGCGCAAAGCCTGCCATGCGCTCCTCCCTCTGGCGCTTTGAGAGCTTGTCCGCCTTTGTGAAGATTATCACAAAGGGTATCTCGCTTTCAATGAGGAAGTTTATCATCTGCATATCGTCGGCAGTGGGCGGGTGACGCATATCTATAAGCTGGAAGATAAGCCCCAGATTTCTGTCATCATGAAGATACCCCTCGATAAGCCCCGACCAGCGCACCTTGTCGGACTTTGCCACCTTTGCATAGCCATATCCGGGAAGATCCACCAGATAGATGTTCTCCAGCGAATAATAGTTTATTGTGGCGGTCTTTCCGGGAACTGCCGATACACGGGCAAGATTTTTCCTGTTGAATATCTTGTTTATAAGCGATGATTTTCCCACATTTGACCGCCCCGCAAAAGCAAGCTCCAGCCTGTCGGAAGGGGGCAGCTGGGAATATTCTCCGTATGACCTGACAAATTCTGCCTTGTTAAAGTTCATCTGTTCCTCCTTGGGTTCAGGTTGTTGTCATAAGCTCCGATTTTTCGGCTTTTTCGGGCTTTTCGGTAAGAGCAGCGTCCAGCACATCGGTTATCTTCTCGGCAAATACAAAGCTGATGCCAGATTTTACCACATCGTCCACATCATCAAGGTCGCCCTTGTTGCCTGCGGGAATGATAACGGTCTTGAGCCCCTCCTTGTATGCCGCCATGGTCTTTTCACGAAGTCCGCCGATGGGAAGCACCTTTCCGTGGAGAGTTATCTCGCCTGTCATTGCCACGTCGCAGCGGACAGGTATTCCCGACAGTGCCGAAACAAGGGCAGTCGTCATGGTAACGCCTGCGGAGGGACCGTCCTTGGGAGTAGCCCCCTCGGGAGCGTGGATATGTATATCCTTCTCCTTGTAGAAGTTGCGGTTGATGCCGTAATCATCGGCAATGGAGCGCACATAGCTTACAGCAAGCTTGGAGCTTTCCTTCATAACGTCACCCAGTGAGCCTGTGGCTTCAACTGTGCCCTTGCCGTCCATTACAAGAACTTCGAGAGGCATTATAACACCGCCTGCGGAAGTCCATGCCAGTCCGTTTACAACGCCAACCTCATCAGTCTTGGAAACTTCATCGCCCAAGAACTTCTGATGTCCCAGAAATTCTTCCAGATTTTTGAGTGTGACAGTCACCTTTCCGGCCTTGCCGTTTTCAGCCATGCCCTCCGCAATTATTCTTGCAGCCTTTCTGCATATCTTTGCGATAAGGCGTTCCAGACCTCTTACGCCTGCTTCTCTGGTGTAGCTGTCAATGATCTCATAAAGGGCCTTATCATCTATTTTCAGCATAGATGCTTTAAGGCCGTGCTTTTTCAGCTGCTTGTGGATAAGATGCTCCTTTGCAATGTGGAACTTCTCTTCACGGGTGTAGCTTGAAAGCTCTATTATCTCCATACGGTCCCTCAGAGGTGGATCGATGGTGCTTATATCGTTTGCTGTGGTAATGAAAAGCACATTGCTCAGGTCAAAGGGCAGCTCGATGTAATGGTCACGGAATGTGCTGTTCTGCTCGCTGTCAAGAACTTCCAGCAGCGCAGATGAGGGGTCGCCCTTGTAGTCCCCCGATATCTTGTCTATCTCGTCCAGCAGGATAAGGGGATTGTTGCTTCCCGCCCTTGTGAGAGCGTCAATTATACGTCCGGGCATTGCGCCCACATAGGTCTTTCTGTGACCTCTGATATCGGATTCGTCCCTTACGCCGCCCAGTGAGATACGCTCATATTTCCTGCCCAGTGCCTTTGCGATGGACTTGGCAACAGAGGTCTTGCCCACTCCCGGAGGGCCGTAAAGGCATATTATCTGACCCTTGATATCGGGAGCCAGCTGCCTTACGGCAATGGTCTCCAGTATCCTGTCCTTTACCTTGTCAAGGCCGTAGTGATCCTTATCCAGAACAGCCTTGGTGCGTGCAAGGTCGGTCTTGTCCTTTGTGGATTTGTTCCACGGCAGGTCAAGGCAGGTGTCAAGGTAGTTCCTTATAACATAAGCTTCCTGAGATGCGGAAGCTGTTCTTGCCAGCCTGTCTGCCTCTTTAAGCAGCTTTTCGGTTATCTCGGGAGCAAGCTTCAGAGCGTTTATCTTCTCCATATATTCGTAGGCTTCGTCCTGAACGGACTCGTCCTCGCCCAGCTCCTGGGAGATAGCCCTCATCTGTTCCCTCAGGTAATATTCCTTCTGGGACTCGTCTATCTGTAATTTAACCTTGTCCTGTATCTCACGCTCGATGCCCATGACCTCCGCTTCGTGCGAAAGCAGTGCCAGCAGCATGCTGAGCTTGTTGTGCAGTCCGTTTGCTTCAAGAAGCTGCTGCTTCTCGGGCACGGGCAATGGCATACTTACGGCAATGTTATCAAACACAGCCTTGGGGTCATCGCTGCCCAGTATGGACTCTATGTATTCCTTGGGCATACGGGGCATATTGGCGCTGTACGCCATAAATTCGTCCTTGACTGCCCTTACAAGAGCTTCCATCTCCATAGGGTCGATCTTGGGCGCACGCTCGGGAGCTTTCTTCACCGTGCAGATGAAATAAGGTTCTTCGCTGATAACATCAACACGCTTTGCCCTGTACAGACCCTCAGCCATAACACGGGTGATCCCCCCGGGGACTTTGAGCATCTGCTTTACCTCGGCAACAACGCCTGTGGTATATATCTTATCTGCGCCCACATCATCGGTATAATCGCTCTGAGCGGCAAGAAATATAAGCTTGCTGCCATTTGCAGCGGCAGTAAGCGCTTTAACGGATTTCTCCCTGGCAACGTCAAAATGTATTATCACTTTCGGGAAAACAACAAGTCCCCGCAAAGCAAGCATGGGCAGCTCCTGAGGTGCCGCAGCCGCCTTTTTCGCTTCAGTTTTCATAGTATAAAAGCCATCCTTTACAAAAATTTGCAGTGAGCAGGTTCAAAAAATTCATTTTGCACGATCTGTTCTCTGCAAAGCAAACGCAAACAGCACCCCTGAACGCCTCTGACAAAAGTCCGATAAATTACGCCTGCATATATATTATAATATAAAAACCCCTTTTTGACAAGTAACAATTTCTATATTTTTAGTTTCATAACAATGCCTTAAACAGTGCATAATATTGCATTTTCAGTTCTATTCAGCCCCAAAAGACAAAAAACCGCACAAAGCAGCCATGTCGGCGGCTCTGTGCGGCATTGCATTTGTTATACTCCGAGACGTCTCTCGTCGCAGTATTCGCATTCAAGCATATCGCCGACGCCTCTGAAGGACTTAGGCAGATAATTTTCCTTGTGAGTTATGCAGTTGGGATTTGTGCAGCAAACTCCTGGAATGACCTCTCCCGTAAGCAGGGGGCGTGACTCATTGGGGCTGTTCAGCACCGTGAGGATTATTGCCATACGTGCATACATACCGTACTTAGCCTGCTTGAAGTACATGGCTCTGGGGTCATCGTCCACGTCCATGGTTATCTCATCAACTCTGGGCAGGGGGTGGAGCACGATGCAGTCGCTCTTTGCCTTATTGAGCTTTGCCTTGTCAAGGATATAAGCGTCCTTAAGTGCATAATATTCTTCCTCGGAAGCAAAGCGCTCCTTCTGAACTCTTGTCATGTAGAGCATATCAAGTCCGCCGATAGCGTCCTCCAGAGAGGGATTTTCGACAAACTCGCAGTTCTTTGCTCTCAGTATATCCTTGATGTACTCGGGCATACCAAGCTGAGGAGTGGAGATGAACACAAACTTTATTCCCTTGAAGCTTGAAAGTGCCTTGCACATTGAGTGAACGGTTCTGCCGTTTTTCAGGTCGCCGCACAGACCGATAGTCAGGTCTTCAAGTCTGCCCTTTTCCTTGTAAAGAGTGAGCATATCAAGCAGTGTCTGAGAGGGGTGAAGGTGGCTTCCGTCGCCTGCGTTGATGATAGGGCAGTCGGCAGTAAGGGCCGCAGCCTTTGCAGCGCCCTCGGAGGGGTGGCGCATAACCATGATATCAGCGTAGGAGGATACTATCTTTGTGGTATCCTTCAGGTTCTCGCCCTTTGCAACGGAAGAGGTTGCGGGGTTATCGAAGCCGATGATAGTACCGCCGAGACGGAGCATTGCAGTCTGGAAAGACATCTGAGTACGGGTAGAAGGCTCATAGAACAGGGTAGCCATGATCTTGCCCTCGCAAGCCTTGGCATATTTTGCGGGATTATCGCAGATATCGGCGCCGAGCTTTACAACGTTCAGCCACCAGTCGCTGCTCATGTCATTTAAGTCAATAAGATTGGTGAAACGTGAATTTACCATAATTAACCATTCCTTTCAGACAGCAATAGCCATAAATTTGCATTATTTTTATAATAGCACACCCGCTAAAAATAATCAACTGTTTTTTGTGAATAATGCACTGCACCGATGATGAAAAAAAGTAAAAAGCCACGGTTATGACGGTTATTTTCCCAATTCACAAATATTGCTTGAAATCCGCAGAACATTATGCTATAATACTCGGGTATTGTATCCATAATTGTATTGTATCCCTTTCGGGAATAATAACAAGGAGGATTTTTTATGAAAAAGTACGACACAAAGAAACTGGTGCTCCTGGCTCTTCTGACAGGACTGCTGGTGCTGATGGCATTCACACCCATCGGCTATCTCAACATTGGCCCGCTGAGTATCACCTTCAATATGATACCCGTAGCCATCGGAGCCGTTGCTCTCGGCCCGACAGGCAGCGCAGTTCTGGGACTGGTATTCGGCATAACAAGCTTTGCACAGTGCTTCGGAATAAGCGCATTCGGCACCGTTCTCTGCGGTATCAGCCCTCTGCTCACGCTCATCGTGACCATTGGCTCAAGAACACTGGCAGGCTACCTCACAGGAGTTGTGTCCGCTCTGCTCAGAAAGGCACCCGCTCCCGTGAACTTTGCGGTCACAGGCCTTGCAGGCGCAGTTCTCAACACTCTCTTCTTCATGACTCTTCTTATGGTATGCTTCGGTTCTTCCGACTACATCATGAGCATGAGGGGCGAGCTGAATGTTCTTGCATTCGTTGCCGCATTCGTGGGAATAAACGCTGTGGTCGAGGCTGTTGTCTCCACCGTTCTCACTCTTGCAGTGTCTATGGGACTTAAAAGCGCAAAGCTTATCGGCAACAAGGGCAGCGAATCATCTAAGGCTTGATGAAAGGACTCGGATAAAATGATCTTTGCAGTTGATATCGGCAACACTAATATTGTTATCGGCGGCGCAGAGCGGCAGGGAAAGATATGCTTCACCGAGCGCATCTCCACTGACCACAAGGCTACCGACTTTGAGTATGCCGTTTCCTTCAAAAGCATTTTTGAGATCCACAACGTCAGCCCCCATGATATCGAGGGCGCAATAATCTCGTCAGTAGTTCCCTTTGTGACCAACACCGTGAAGTCCGCCGTGAAAAAGATCATGGGGATAACCCCCATGGTGGTAGGTCCCGGGATAAAAACGGGACTGAGCATCAAGATCGACAACCCCGCTCAGTTGGGCAGCGACCTTGTTGTGGGAGCAGTTGCGGGAATAAACGAGTACCCCTGCCCGCTGGCTGTCATCGACATGGGAACAGCCACTACATTTTCCGTTATCGACAGGAGCAAAAGCTACATCGGCGGCATGATAATGCCGGGCTTAAAGGTATCCATGGAAGCGCTTACCGAGCGCACCTCCCAGCTCCCGAAGATAGGCTTTGAGCCGCCCAAAAAGCTTATCGGCTCAAACACCGTGGAGTGCATGAAAAGCGGTTTTCTTTACGGAAGCGCATCAAGCATTGACGGAATGCTGGAGCGCATAGCAGGCGAGCTTGGCGAAGAGCCTTTTGCGGTTGCCACAGGCGGTCTTGCATCGGTGGTCATACCCCTTTGCAGAAAAAAGATCGTTCGTGATGATGACCTTATGCTTAAAGGTCTTATGCTCATATATTCTAAAAACAAGTGATTTAATTTTGAGATACAATACAAAAAGGACTGTTGCGTGAATGGCGGCAGTCCTTTTATTTTGTAGTTGAATTTGTTTATGAAAATATGATTTGTGCGGGCTTTGGGGTTTGTCCTTTTTTCTTTTTCTTGCTTTTTCTTTGCTTTGCTTCTCAGAACTTCCTTTTGCACTCAATGACCTTACCGAAGATACGCACTCTTGCGCACTCCTCGCCCTCAAATATCCTCGGCGGATAATATGGGTTCTCGCTCCTCAGCTCAATTCGTCCCTTGGACATATATATCTTCTTGACCACGCCGTCCTCATTGTCTATTATGACCACTGCATATGTGCCGCTGTCAACGATATCCTGGCATCTTACAAGGATAAGGTCATCTTCAAGTATAAGTGGAGACATGGAATCGCCCTTTACCCTGAGATAGACATAATTCTCATCGGGGTTGATATCCTCCGCAGGTGCATATTCATAGCCCTCAATATCCATATCCGCATGGCAGGCAAGACCTGCGGCGACACGGCCGATAACCGGTATTCGCACATTTCCGCTCATATCGGCAGGATATGCGTTGGCAGGCATATTAGCTATCTCGTCCGCACCGCCCGTTATCCACGAATAGCTTACCCCCAGAGCGGAGGCGATAGCTTTCAGGACGGGTATTTTGGGTCTTGCGATAGAGCCTGCCTCATACCTTTGAATTGTAGAGGGGGCAACGCCTATCATATTTGCTATTTCCGACAATGTAAGCTCCAGCTCCAGTCGGCGTGATTTAATGCGGTTGCCCGCAAGAACTTTGTTGAATTTTTCCATAACGGTACTCCATTTTCAGATTATGATACTATTATAGCCTATTTTTTTGCGGAATGCAATAGAAATGCAGCAAAAAAAGGACTGTTGCAGGCGCAGCAGTCCTTTTTGTTACCGTTATTTTGAATATCTGTCCAGCATGATGATCTTTGCCAGCACTGTTTTTTCTGCCGAAAGTCCGCTGATAAGCTTCTCCGCCGCAGTGCGGTACTGTTTTGCAGACACCGCCGCATCTTTTGCACTGACGCTGCCGTTCTGACCGAACCTTGCCCGTAGTGCCGCAGACACAATATCGCCGCATTCAATGCCGAAGTCCGTTTTCAGCTGTTCGGGAAGCTTTTCAGCCGATACACAAATGCCCTGCATAGCCGCCAGCCGTGCAAGCATTCGGTATATCTCCGCAGCTGCCTTTTCGGGGGCATTTTCAGCCAGCTTCTTTCTGCGCATAAGCTCTGCATATCGCAGTGCAAAAACAGCGCCTACGATAATGACCGCCCACAAAAGCACCGTAAGCAGTATCTTCACAGCCTTTGGCATAGGCTTCTTTTCAGCCTGTTGTATTTCTCCGTCAGATGATGTTGTTTCCTCAGTGCTGTCGTCAGAGCTGATGCCAACGCCGTTTATATCATACTCGCTTTGTATGCTGCCCTCGCCTGTCTGCTCCTCGCCTGCAACGTCCGTGTTGCCGCCGTTTCCGTCACCGTTATCGCCTGTGCCGTGAGGGGAAGTTCCGTTATTGCCGTTGTTATCTCCGTCCTGAGAAGACGTATTATCAGCATTTTCACTGCCGTTCTCGGAGGATTCCAGCGATGTTGCCGATGTTCCCTCCTGAGCGGGAGCAGTGTCCGAACCCTCTATCATCTGCACAGTTTCGGTAGCTGTGGTAAGGTCGGGATTTTCTGTAAACACGGGGGCCTGAGTGGTTACGGAGGTTATCTCGGAGACTTCCTCGGGGTTGGCATAATCCTCTGCATTTTCGCTGAACACCATATTTCCGTAGCCGGGAGTAGTCTCGAAAACTATCCAGCCGAAGCCGTCCGCATATATCTCCACCCATGCGTGGGCACGGCTGTCGGGAACGCTGACGGTGGTATATCTGCCCTCGGAGGGGAACATGGCAATGTCGCTGCCCTTGATGACAAAGCCCTCACAATACCTTGCGGGAATGCCCATATATCGGCAGAGAAGCGCCGCCGCCGATGCAAAGTGAGTACAGCTGCCCTTTTTGTTTTCCGTCAAAAACCACTGAACAAAGTCCGTGCCGAAAGGCTTCTTGCCCGATTCCAGGTCATATTCGCAGGTGTCCGCAAGCTTTTTGCGGATAAATTCCAGCGTATCCCATGTGCTGCCGCCCTCAAAATCAGCAAAAAAATTCTCTGCGGCAGTAAATGTGTCGGGAACGTCAAGGCAGTGGGCATAAGCATAGTTCCTCATGCGCTCCTGATCTCTTGCCATTTTGTCGTTAAGGCTTATGCTGTCGGGGTTGTCGATGATATACTTGCCATTGTTATAATACGCTCTGTTCTGGGGAAAATACACGCCGAACCTGCGGCGAATGCCGTTTGTCTCCAGCAGACCTGCACTGTTATTTGGCAGATATTTCACCGTGTCGGAGGAATCCGATGTCCTGACGATAACATCTCTCAGCTCCAGATCGCCCAGACCATCTACATATTTAAGGGCACGTCCGCTGAAAAATTCGGGAGAGGTAAGCTTTGTCTCCAGCTGTGGGAGAGCAGGCCCCGCATTCCACCGTGAGCCTGTGTAATCAGTGGCGGTGAAGCCCTTGAGATAAAGCTCCGCCGCATCGGAGGGCAGCGTTACCTCAAGCACATTTTCGCCTGTGAACTCCACCTTGTCGGTGTTGCCCAGCCTGCCGTCATGGGTAACGTTCTTGCTCTTCACGGGGATAAGCGCATCATGCACATCGTCCGAAAGCTTTTCCCAGCTGAAATTCTTCATATATATCGAAAACCGGTCTCTGAACTCGTCCGCCTTGTCGGGACGGGTATAGCCGGTGGCTTTCATGTAAAGTCCCGCTCCGCCGAAGCACAAGGTCAGTATTATCATGCCGCACAAAGCGCTCTGAGCCGCAGTTCTGGCGCAAAGCCTTTCCGCCGACTGCTCCCACATGGAGAGCCGTGCTATCTCCGCCGCCATAGCTCCGCACTGTGCGGCTATCAGCACCGCAAAGGGCACTGTATCGGGTACCAGCCCGAAGTACAGGCACAGCTCGGGCAATGGCACCGTTGCCAGCAGAAAAAGTATGATGTTTGGTCTTTTAATGCTCCTGCACACCAGCAGGCTTATTATGGATACTGTCACCGCAAGGGCGCTGTCAAGGCACTTGAGCCGCATATTCTCATATATTTCATTTGGAGCAAAGATGGGCGCTTCCGCAAACTTTTTGAAAAGGCTGCCCATAAAGTCATTGACGGCGTACATATATCCCGCAATGACCATATCACGGTTGAAAAGCACATAAAAGAATATAACAAGGCTCGATGCCAGCAGCAGCGACCTTGAAAGCATGGGCTTTCTGTCCCACATTCCGAAGATAAATGAGAACACCCACCATGACGCAAGGGTCGATATAATGGCAACAGCAGGGCTGAAGCTCATGAAATATCCGCAGGAAGTGAGGAATGTGAACAGCGAGCCATATATGCCGCAAAGCGCCAAAGCGCTCATAATAAAGCGGTATATGGGCGATGCCTCACCCGAGGGAACGTTCACGCCCACGGTTATCTTGGCAGGAGAATAAGGCTTTGCCATCACTCAGCCTCCTTTCCCACGTCGCACATAATGAAGCCGTATGCCTCGGGAATGCCCTCGAAGCTGCTTTCGCAAAGCACTTCCGCCAAAGCAAAGTAAGAAGCATCGTCAGAATACTGCGCCGCAAGTCCGTTTTCGGTGTAAATGCCATCGCACTGCGAATGGGCAGGCACAGCGGCATATACCTCCGCTCCCCCTGCATTCAGATAATATGCGCAGCTCATGAGCCTGCACAGTACCTCGTCACGGACAGTCAGGTCGCCGTGAGAAAGGTCTGCGGTAAGCAGATATTTGCTGCTGTTGTTAACGCTCAGCACCTTTACGATATCCTTGTCAAATCGTGCGCTGAGCTTGTAGTGCATAAGTGAAAGCCTGTCGCCCGGGGCAAACTCACGGAAGCCGCACACATCGCCGGGAGTGCCGTTTTTAGGCTTCTCGCCGCTTTCGCCCTCTGCCTCGCCCCCAAGTGAAAGAAAATATTCCGCCAGAGCAGAAAACCTCTCCGAGATCCTTGGAATGATATGCACAGCGGCGGACAGCTTTTTCCTGTAAAGCGTCCATGAAAAAAGCCCCATAATGTCGCTGACCCTGATGTATTCCACGAAAATATCCGTCCTGCCGCAGTGCTCGGAGGAAACATTCACCGAAACACATTCGCTGCTGCGTGCAGGCACAGGCACCGTTACCGTGTGAAAGCTCACCTCGCCCGTGGGCATAAACACCGTCCTGAGCCTTATCTTTACGCAGGAAAGAGGGAATATCGAGCGGTTTATGAGCCTTATGCCCACCTCTCCCTCGCTGTTTCTGAACACGGTAACATGGTCATTTTCATTTTCCGCACTGAACATACGCACCGTTACCGCCAGCTGAGCCGCCAGCAGAAAGGGCAGTATGATAAGCACCGCCAGAAGCAGAAACGCAACATCGCCCTTGTAAAGCGGCCAGAAAAGTGCGGCAGCCGCAAGCAGAATAAGATATAACAGCTTTATCACAGCGGCTCCTTTCCGCAGAAATTTACTGCATTATCGCAAAAATCCCCCGTTTGATAATAATACAATCGGGGGAATGGATTTGTTTCATTTATACCGCACGCCGAGCCAAAAAATGCAAATTACCGGCGGTGGGTATCTCGTACTGATCATATTTTCGGCGGAGTTACTCCTCTGCAAATGTCGCAGAGAATTTCCCTTACCTCGATGTCGGAGGGAAGCTTGCCCTTGACCCTTGCGGGGATTATCCTGTGGGCACACACATCGGTGTAAACAAAGGTAACGTCCTCGGGGATAACAAAGTTCCTGCCCTTGAACATGGCGGCGCACTTTGCCATTGCCGCAGCCGCCAGCGAGCCTCTTGTGCTGACGCCAAGCTCCAGCCGCCTGTCGGAGCGGGTAGCCCCCGAAAGCCTTGCGATATAGTCATATATCTCGTCGCTTACAAAAACATCCTCGGCAGCGCTTCTTATCTCGATAAGGTCCTGCGCCGTCATTATGGGTTCAACCCGGGGAGCAGCCTTTTTGGAGGACTTTGCCTTTAATATCTCAGTCTCCTCGCCTACAGTGGGATAGCCCATGGAAAGCCTTATCATAAAACGGTCAAGCTGGGATTCGGGGAGCAGCTGTGTTCCCGCAGAGCCTGAGGGGTTCTGTGTCGCAAGGACGATAAAGGGGTCGGGCAGCTTTCTTGTAACGCTGTCCACGGTAACAGCCCCCTCCTCCATAGCTTCAAGAAGGGCAGACTGGGTCTTGCTGGAGGTTCGGTTTATCTCGTCCGCCAGGAACAGGTTGCAGAACACCGCACCGGGCTTGAAATCAAACTCGCCCGTGGCACGGTTGGGCATATAAAAGCCCGTAACGTCCGCAGGCATAACATCGGAGGTAAACTGCATTCTGTTGTATTTCAGCGACAGTGCCTTTGAGAAAGCCACAGCCATAGTGGTCTTTCCCACGCCAGGGATATCCTCCAGCAGGATATGTCCGCCTGCGCAGGCTGTCATCAGTATTTTTATAATGATATCGTCCTTGCCGATAACGGTCTTTTTTATCTCGTCCGCCGACCTTTTCAGCAAAACTATCAGCCGCTTGTCAATTTCCATGCAAAAGTCCTCCGTAAAAATATGCGGCGAAGCTGTGCCCCGCCGCATGATAATTATTTGATCAGCAAATCAGCTCATTGCGAGTATTGCCATATCGCCGTTTGTTGCAAGACCTTCCTTGACGTTTGCGTCAACTATTCTCTTTACCACGTTGCCCTTGATCTCTCTGAGAGAGGTGTCAAACGCCTTTATTGCGGTAAGGAACGCCTCGTCCTTGTCCTCTCTGTCAAAGGTATAGCAGGTAAGCATTACCTTGATGGTGTTGAAGAGTGTATTGAAGAATACGAAGTTATCCCACAGAGGAATGGAGAAGTCAGCGTAAGGCATACAATATGTCCATACGTAATTTACCATTATGTGCTCGATGTAATGCTCTCTGCCCTTGAGGAAGTCCTCATAATAAGCCTTCTTCATGGGAATATACTTGCTTTCATCGAACTTGAAGTCTCTCATGCTCTGGTCGCAGCCCACGTTCTTGAAAACGGTGAAGCGGACCTTGTCAAGTGCCTCGTTGGAGGGCATTGTGCGCAGGAAGGAAAGGCCGTCGCAAAGGCTGTAAGCAAAGTTGGGCTTTACAGACTCGAAGTACTTTATTACCTCGTCATGCTCCGGCGTTTTAAGGAACTCGCCCACAAATGCGGGGATAAGATGACCCTTGGACTTGTCCATCATGCCCTGAACGGTCTTGTAAGCAAAGTTAAGGAGAAGCATTCTCTTCTCGAAAACGTAGTTTCTGTTCTGGAGAATGTTCATGGTAAGGGTCTTGAGGATCCAGTAGTTCTGGAGAACAGGGTTCTGCTTTATCATTTCCTGACCCTTTTTCTCATACTCAGCCTCATGCTCGGGCTTGAGGCTTGTCATTTTATACTGAAGCACGTCGGGAGTGTTCATAAGAGTCTTGATAACTCTGTCCTGATTAAGGGGGAATACGTATTCGATGGACGAAGGAGTTACGAGAACATTATAAACAACACCCTCATTTTCAGGGTTAGTCTTGTCAGAAAGGTCTGCATAGAACGCAGGGGTAATAATAGGGTATGGCATTATATTTCCTCCATATCCGCACCACGGGACAACTGCCGCCGTCTGCGGTAAATTTACAAAATAAACCTTGCCATATAAGTATATCACACAATCAACAAAAAATCAATGGTAAACCCAAAAATATTGTATTTTGCACTAAAACTATTCTCATAAATTGGTAAGTCCGTAGGATAAAAGCATAAGGCTGTCGCCCAGATGAACGTTTTCAACCACAATATCCTTGTATCTTTCGGTCAGGTCAAGGTGAGAGAAATTCCAGAAAGCCTTTATGCCGCACTCCACCAGCAGGTCGGCGCACTCAGCCGCTGCAGACTTGGGAATGCACAGCACGGCTATCTCGGGGCGCATAACTGCGGTAAAATCCGACACGCTGTCCATACTGCTTATCTTTATGCCGCCAACAGTCATGCCTATCTTGTTTTCGTCCGTGTCGAAAATGCCGCACAGCTCCATGCCGTATTTCTCGAAATTTATGTGAATGGCAAGCGCCCTGCCCAGGTTTCCCGCACCTATGAGGATGACCTCTTTTCTGCGGTCAAGTCCCAGTATCTTGCCTATCTGCGTCCGAAGCTCCGCCAGATTGTAGCCGTAGCCCTGCTGACCGAAACCGCCGAAGCAGTTAAGGTCCTGCCTTATCTGGGAAGCGGTAAGGGACATTTCCTTTGCAAGCTCCGCCGAGGAAGCTCTCACCGTTCCCTGCTTTATAAGCTCGCCTATAAAGCGGTAATATCTTGGCAGACGCTTTATCACGGTCGCAGAGATCTCATCTTTCTTTGCCATGCCGTTCTCCTTGGTATATTATCAGCGTGAGAGTGTTTTGCCATAAACGTTCCGGTGGAACGTTTATGGATTTTAGATTATACGGAACCGTAAAAAGGGGAGGCGGTCGTGTTCGCCTCCCCTCGAAATGCTGCCGCATTTCTCACCCTTTGCTCCGTTTTCTTGAATAAAAAGAGGCGCCGCCCCCTTGACCCCTGCCACCTTTGTAAAGGTGGACTAAACTTTTGCCTTGTTTTTATTTGTGCAGCTTTTTACAAACCAGCGTTTATCAAGACAATAAGCATTGCTTTATTATCAAAGCTCTTCTCTGAGTCTCTTTTCGATCTCCTTGAGGAAGGTCTCGGTATCTACTTTCTTCTTGTTCTCGATAGAGGAAAGAGCAGCCAGGTCGCCTGTCATAACGCCCTCTTCAATGGTTCTGACAGTAGCCTTTTCCAGAGCATCAGCATAGTGGATAAGCTCGGGAAGGTTGTCCATCTCGCCTCTCTTGCGGAATGCGCCTGTCCATGCAAACAGAGTTGCAACGGAGTTTGTGGATGTGCTTTCGCCCTTGAGGTACTTGTAGTAGTGACGCTGAACGGTTCCGTGAGCAGCCTCATACTCATATACTCCGTCGGGAGATACGAGAACGGAGGTCATCATTGCAAGGCTTCCGTAAGCGGTAGCAACCATGTCGGACATAACGTCGCCGTCGTAGTTCTTGCAAGCCCAGATGTATCCGCCGTTGGAACGGATAACTCTTGCTACAGCGTCGTCGATAAGGGTGTAGAAATATTCGATGCCTGCGGCTTCAAACTTCTCCTTGTAGTCCTTCTCGTAGATCTCAGCGAAGATATCCTTGAAACGGTGGTCATACTTCTTGGAAATGGTGTCCTTGGTAGCGAACCATACGTCCTGCTTGGTATCGAGAGCGAAGTTGAAGCAGCTTCTTGCAAAGCTCTCAATGGACTTGTCCTTGTTGTGAAGTCCCTGGATAATGCCTGCGCTGTCCTTGAAATCATAGATAAGGGAGCGTGTTTCCTTGCCGTCCTTGTCGGTGCATACCAGCTCGCACTTGGAGCCCTGCTCCACCTGCATCTCGGTGTTCTTGTAAACATCGCCGTAAGCGTGACGGGCAATGGTGATAGGCTTTGTCCATGTGGGGATATATGGAGTGATGCCCTTTACGATGATAGGTGTACGGAAAACGGTACCGTCAAGGATAGCACGGATAGTGCCGTTGGGGGACTTCCACATTTCCTTCAGGTCGTACTCGGTCATTCTTGCGGCATTGGGGGTGATGGTTGCGCACTTTACAGCAACGCCGTACTTCTTTGTAGCCTCTGCGGAGTCGATAGTTACCTGGTCGTTGGTCTCGTTTCTGTGCTCAAGTCCAAGGTCATAGTATTCGGTCTTGAGGTCAACGTAAGGGGTGATAAGGATATCCTTAATCATCTTCCAGATAACTCTGGTCATTTCATCTCCGTCCATCTCGACGAGAGGTGTTTTCATCTGAATTTTATCTGCCATTTTATCTTACCTCCTGAAATTTTATACTAATCTTTAATCGTTCTATAGACAAAGCCGACAGATGAAATAAGACCAGTCTGGGAAAGCGACTGCAGGCGGGCTTGTCGCCCGGCAAGGGAGCTTGACGAAGAATGGGCTTATTTCAGCCGAGGATTTGTCTATAGGTTGATTGAGGATCAGTATTATTGCCGTGCAGCTTTATAGGCCTGCTCTTGCGATCATATAGACCACAGTACCGACTGCACATGAGGAAACGACTGCTATGGAGCTTCTCTTTTCCTTTTCCATTTGTGGAAATTTGCTTTTCAGCACGCTGTCCGCCACAATGCCGACCACCAGTACAGCAATAAATGCAGCCGTTCCGGCAGGCGTGTCAAAGCCCTTATGGCTGCCGCCCGTTCTTCGGATAAAGTATAAAAAGCTGTCCACTGTCATTCCTCCGTATGCGTGTCCCGTATCGGTATTACTTTATGGATTCTCTTGTGTAGTCAAGCAGACCGCCTGCAAGGATAATGTCCTTGGTTCTGCCGGAAAGCTCGCAGAGAACGGGGATCTCCTTGCCGTTTGTCTTGTTTACAACGGTAAGCTGGGTCTTGCCCTCGGAAACAGCCTTTCTTACATCAGCAAGAACAAGCTCGTCGCCCTGAGCAATATTGTCATAATCAGCCTCGTTCACGAATGTGAGGGGCAGAATGCCTGCATTGATAAGGTTTGCTCTGTGGATACGTGCAAAGCTCTTTACCAGAACTGCCTTTACGCCAAGGTACAGAGGTGCAAGGGCTGCGTGCTCACGGGAGGAGCCCTGTCCGTAGTTGGAGCCGCCTACGATAATGCTCTTGCCCATAGACTTTGCTCTCTCGGGGAACTTCTCATCGCATACAGTGAAGCAGAAGTTGGAGATAGCGGGGATATTGGAACGAAGAGGAAGTATCTTTGCGCCTGCGGGCATGATATGGTCTGTGGTAATGTTGTCGCCGACCTTGAGGGAGCAGCCGCAGTCAATAGTCTCTGCAAGAGGTGCAGTCTCGGGGAAAGGCTTGATGTTGGGGCCTCTGAGGATAGTTACGGAATCCATCTCAGCCTCGGAAGCAGGGGGAACGATCATATTGTCGTTGATATCGAAATGAGCGGGCATCTCGAACTTGAACTCGCTGTCGATAGTTCTGGGATCGGTGAATACGCCTGTGAGAGCGGAAATTGCAGCAGTTTCGGGAGAAACCAGATAAACCTGAGCGTCTCTTGTTCCGCTTCTGCCCTCAAAGTTACGGTTGAAGGTCCTGAGGGATACACCCTTGGAGTTAGGTGACTGACCCATACCGATGCAGGGACCGCAGGCAGATTCAAGGATACGTGCGCCTGCGTCGATCATAACAGCAAGAGCGCCGTTCTTTGCCAGCATATTGAGCACCTGCTTGGAGCCGGGAGCGATGGAGAGGGAAACATCGGGGTTAACGGTCTTGCCCTTTAAGATGTGAGCCACCTTCATCATATCCATAAGTGAGCTGTTTGTACATGAACCGATGCAGACCTGATCTATCTTCATGCCGCTGAGCTCTTCGACAGACTTGACATTATCGGGAGAATGGGGACAAGCAGCAAGAGGAACAAGCTTGGAAAGGTCGATCTCAACAAGCTCGTCATAAACAGCGTCGGGGTCAGCGGAAAGGGGAACATAAACGTCCTCTCTGCCCTGAGCCTTCAGGAACTCTCTTGTGGTCTCGTCGGAGGGGAAGATAGAAGTAGTAGCGCCAAGCTCAGCGCCCATGTTGGTGATGGTAGCTCTCTCGGGAACGGAAAGTGTCTTTACGCCCTCGCCGCAGTACTCGATGACCTTGCCTACGCCGCCCTTAACGGAAAGGCGCTTGAGGACTTCAAGGATAACGTCCTTTGCGGATACCCAGGGAGAAAGCTTGCCTGTAAGCTCTACCTTTACTACCTTGGGGTATGTAATATAATATGCGCCGCCGCCCATTGCAACCGCAACATCAAGTCCGCCTGCGCCGATAGCGATCATACCGATACCGCCGCCTGTGGGGGTATGGCTGTCGGAACCGATGAGGGTCTTGCCGGGAGCGCCGAATCTTTCAAGATGTACCTGGTGGCAGATACCGTTGCCGGGACGGGAGAAGTAAATGCCGTGCTTCTTGGCAACGGAGCCGATGAAGCGGTGGTCGTCCGCATTTTCAAAGCCTGACTGGAGGGTGTTGTGGTCGATATAAGCAACTGAACGCTCTGTCTTTACTCTGGGCACACCCATAGCCTCAAATTCGAGGTAAGCCATAGTGCCTGTAGCGTCCTGTGTAAGGGTCTGGTCGATCCTGATGCCGATCTCATTGCCCTTGACAAATTCGCCGTCAACGACATGAGCCTTGAGTATCTTTTCAGTTAAAGTAAGTCCCATATATTTCAATCCTTCCTGCGGTAATTAAGAGAATATCACATAATACATTATACTTTAATCAGATGAAATTGTCAATGTAAAATTGCGTAAAGAGGCGGATTTTGCGTGCTCCGGAGGCAAAGTTGCATATTTTGCACAAAAACCCATATCCAAAATATAAGATTTTTTATTCTCAGAAGTATTGACAACAGCAAGATACCGTGCTATAATATAAATCGTCACTTGAACGGTTTGCAAGAACGATCAGTGAATGCGGGTGTAGTTCAATGGTAGAACTCCAGCCTTCCAAGCTGGTCGCGTGGGTTCGATTCCCATCACCCGCTCCAGATATGCGTCTTTAACTCAGCTGGATAGAGTAACTGCCTTCTAAGCAGTAAGCCACTGGTTCGAATCCAGTAAGACGCGCCAATTTTTTCTTAGGCGAAAGCCTTTTGCGGCAGTCAGATTCCTTAGAATCCCTGTCGGTCTTGCTCCCATGCTTCTGCGTTCGGGAGCGTATTTATATTGTAACGCTCCGTAAGAACGTTACATAAATATGGTGGGTGTAGCTTAGCTGGTTAAAGCGTCGGATTGTGGTCCCGAAGATCGTGGGTTCGAATCCCATCTCCCACCCCACTGAATTGCCGTACAATGTACGGCAATTTTTTTATGCCCAAAACAGATCACAAAATCTCAGACTTAATGGCTGTTCGGGATAAAAGGAAATGCGGCTGAATGGGCTCATAAAAAAGGAACGTTTCCAAAGAAACATATGCCGAAAGCTTAAAGCACAACCGCATTCATTATGCAAACAAAAAGCCCCACAAACAACGTACAAACGTTATTTGTGGGGCTTAGCTTGGTGCCGCTGACCGGACTTGAACCGGTACGGATGTTACTCCGAGGGATTTTAAGTCCCTTGTGTCTGCCGATTTCACCACAGCGGCGCATATTTAAGCTTACATATTATATCATATAACAGAGAGAATGTCAATGCTTTTTCCTTTAAACTTTGCGCACTTTGGCAATAATTGCTCCATGATGTCAAAAAATCGGAGCGATGCACTGTACTATTTATAAATAATGCTTGAAATTTATAAATATTTGCGGTATAATACACACATATGAACGGAGGTGTCGCTATGCTGACTGACCCCGATATCAGCCATGTTGCCGATGATGAGCTTGACCGTGCCATTGCCGAAAGAAACGAGGAAATGAAAGCCCAAGCCGACCTGTCGGAAATATCTGCCGATGACAAGCGAAAAAAATCCGCCCTCGGTCACAGGGACAGGGTAAGGGAACGCTTTCTGAACACGGGACTGGAGGGCTTTGCAGACCACGAGATACTGGAGCTGCTGCTATTTTACACCATTCCCAGGCAGGACACCAAGCAGATCGCCCACGAGCTTATCGACCGCTTTGACAGCGTGGCGGGAGTATTTGACGCTGACATTGAGGAGCTTTGCAAAACAAAGGGTATAACACAAAATTCTGCGGTGCTGTTCAAGCTTATTCCACAGCTTATAGGCGTTTATTACAGCGGCAAGGACGAAAAGAAGTCATACACCAACTCCAATATGCTGGCAGAGCTTTTCAAGCCCATGTTTGTGGGCGAAAGCACCGAAAAGTTCATGCTTGCCTGCTTCGACAGCCGCCTGCGCAGGCTCTCCGTTACCGAAATAAGCCGTGGCTCGTCCTCCTGCACAACCATTGATATGCGGAAAATAATGAGCGAGGTCACAAAAAACGGCTGCACCATGGCCGCCATTGCCCATAACCACCCCAAGGGCGCTCCCCGTCCATCCGACGAGGACGTTGCTGTTACCAGGCGGATAAACGAGATATTCCGTGCTGTGGGCGTAACTCTCATGGATCACATAATCGTCGGCGAAAGCAGGACATATTCCCTGCGTGACGGCGGCGAGCTTAGTATATTTGATTAAAGATCAGTATTAAAAGTCACTGCAATTTCTGAAAGGATAATTTCTGATGCCTATTGACAAGATAGTTATTAAAGGTGCAAGGGAGCACAATCTGAAAAACATCGACCTGGAGCTGCCCCGTGACAAGCTCATTGTCATGACGGGTCTTTCAGGCTCGGGTAAATCCTCCCTTGCCTTTGACACCATATATGCCGACGGTCAGCGCAGATACGTGGAAAGTCTGTCCTCCTATGCCAGAATGTTTCTGGGTCAGATGGACAAGCCCGATGTGGATTCCATTGAGGGACTTTCCCCTGCCATCTCCATCGACCAGAAGACAACTTCAAAGAACCCACGCTCCACTGTGGGTACCGTTACCGAGATATACGACTACTTCCGTCTGCTTTTCGCAAGGATAGGCGTTCCCCACTGCCCCGTCTGCGGCAGAGAGATAAAGCAGCAGACCGTTGACCAGATAGTTGACAAGATATCCTCTCTCCCTCAGGGCACAAAGATACAGATACTTGCCCCCGTTGTCCGTGGACGAAAGGGCGAGCACACAAAGGAGCTTGAAGCCGCAGGCAAATCGGGCTATGTGCGTGTGCGCATCGACGGCATAGTATATGACCTGTCGGAAGAGATAAAGCTGGAGAAAAACAAGAAGCATACTATTGAAATCGTTGTTGACCGCCTTGTGGTAAAGCCCGAAATGGGCACACGCCTTGCGGACAGCATCGAGACCGCCGCAGGAATTTCGGGCGGCATTGTAATATGCAGCGTTGTTGACGGTGAGGACATCATGTTCTCCCAGAACTACGCCTGCCCCGAGCACGGAGTTTCCATGGAAGAACTTTCCCCCAGAATGTTCTCCTTCAACAACCCCTACGGAGCCTGCGAAAAATGTACGGGCCTGGGCGTTTACAAGAAGATAGACCCCGACCTTATCATCGCAAATCCCGACCTTTCCATTATGGAGGGCGCCGTAAAGGCAAGCGGCTGGTCAACCACCGATGATAATTCCATCGCAATGATGTATTTCAAGGGCGTTGCCCAGCATTACGGCTGTTCCGTCAAGGATCCGCTTTCAAAATGGAGCGATGAGGCTGTTCACGCCCTGCTTTACGGCACGGGTGATATCAAGCTGAAGCTCCACCGCACCACAGCCTACGGCGGCGGCATTTATTATCAGCCTTTTGAAGGAATAGTCAACAACCTTGAGCGCAGATACCGTGAAAGCAACTCCGAATGGAGCAAGGCGGATATCGAGCAGTATATGTCCGAGGAAAACTGCCCCGAATGTCACGGCAAGCGCCTTAAAAAGGAAATTCTCGGTGTTACCGTGGGCGGAAAGAACATTGCAGAGGTAACGGATATGTCCGTGGTGCAGTGCTATGACTTTTTCGACAAGCTCACCCTCACCGAGCGTGAAAGCTTCATCGCCGAACGCATAGTCAAGGAGATAAAGGACAGGCTGGGCTTCCTTAAAAGCGTGGGTCTGGAATATCTTACACTGTCCCGCTCCGCAGGAACGCTTTCGGGCGGCGAGTCCCAGAGAATACGTCTGGCAACTCAGATAGGCTCTTCACTGGTGGGCGTGCTTTATATCCTTGATGAGCCGTCTATCGGTCTTCATCAGAGGGATAATGACAAGCTTATCGCAACGCTGAAGCGTCTGCGTGATCTGGGCAACACACTTATCGTAGTTGAGCATGACGAGGATACCATGAGAGCGGCGGATTTCATCGTTGACGTAGGCCCATATGCAGGCGTTCACGGCGGCGAGATAATCTGCGCAGGCACAGTGCAGGACGTGATGAACTGCGAACGATCCATAACAGGCGCATATCTCAGCGGCAGGAGAAAAGTCCCCGTTCCCGAAACAAGAAGAGCGGGAAGCGGCAAGCTGCTCACCGTTCACGGTGCAAAGGAAAATAACCTTAAAGGCATTGACGTTTCAATACCTCTGGGCACATTCACCTGCGTAACGGGTGTCAGCGGCTCGGGCAAATCATCGCTGGTAAACCAGATAATCTACAAGTATCTGGCGGCAAAGCTCAACAGGGCAAGGACCCGCCCCGGAGCTTTTGACTCTATCGAGGGAGACGAGTATCTTGATAAGATAATAGCCATCGACCAGTCGCCTATCGGCAGAACTCCCCGTTCAAACCCCGCCACATACACAGGCGTTTTCAACGATATAAGAGACCTTTTTGCCGAGACCAACGACGCAAAAATGCACGGCTATACCTCAGGCAGATTTTCATTCAACGTCAAGGGCGGCCGCTGCGAAGCCTGCGAGGGCGACGGCATAATCAAGATAGAAATGCACTTCCTGCCCGATGTGTATGTCCCCTGCGAGGTCTGCAAGGGCAAGCGCTATAACCGTGAAACTCTGGAAGTAAAGTACAAGGGCAAGAACATTTACGATGTGCTTGAAATGACAGTTGACGAGGGCGTGGAGTTTTTCTCAAACCACCCCAAAATATACCGCAAGCTGCTGACGCTGCAGGAAGTGGGACTGGGCTACGTGAAAATAGGTCAGCCCGCAACAACGCTTTCGGGCGGAGAAGCTCAGCGTGTAAAGCTGGCTGCGGAGCTTTCAAAGCGCTCCACAGGCAAGACGATATATGTGCTTGACGAGCCTACCACAGGCCTCCACACAGCAGATGTACACAAGCTGCTGGAGGTGCTGGAACGCCTTACCGACGGCGGAAACACCGTGCTTGTCATAGAGCATAACCTTGACGTGATAAAAACAGCGGATTATCTTATCGACCTTGGCCCCGAGGGCGGCGACAAGGGCGGAACGCTGGTATGCTGCGGAACTCCCGAGGAAGTGGCAGCCTGCGATAAGAGCTATACAGGCAGATATCTGAAACCAATGTTAAGCAAATAATGTTAAGCAAATAAGGGGGAGCATGATGGTTCATTTCGGCAACGAATGGGACGAGATAATGGCAGGGGAGTTTGACCTGCCCTACTACAAGCAGCTGAGGGAATTTTTAAAGCAGGAGTATTTCACAAAAGAGATATATCCTGATATGAACAACATCTTCAACGCAATGAAGCACGCTTCATACAGCGATATAAAGGCAGTGATACTGGGGCAGGATCCATATCACGAGCCCGGGCAGGCACACGGCCTCTGCTTTTCCGTTCAGAAAGGCTGCCCCATTCCGCCGTCGCTCCAGAACATATATAAAGAGCTGAACGCAGACCTGGGGATACCACCCGCACCTCATGGGGAGCTGTACAAGTGGGCGGATAACGGCGTGCTGCTTTTAAACACAGTCCTCACCGTCCGCAGGGGACAGGCAAATTCACATAAAGGCAAGGGCTGGGAGATATTCACCGATGACGTTATAAAGAAGCTCAATGAGCGTGAAAAGCCCATGGTATTCTTATTATGGGGAGCAAATGCACGTTCAAAGAAGCAGTTCATCACAAATCCCAATCATCTTGTGCTTGAAGCGGCTCACCCGTCGCCATTGTCAGCATACAACGGATTTTTCGGGTGCAGGCATTTTTCCAAGTGTAATGCTTTTCTGGAAGCACACGGCATAGAGCCTGTGGACTGGAGAATAGAATAATAGATAAGCAAAGAAAAAAGTCCGCACAAGCACACTCTTAATGTAATTGCACCTGAGTTATCGCACGACCGTTCATGCTACACCTTTTTTCATAATAGCATTGATTTAAAAAGATAAATATGGTATAATAACGTCAGCACCGCACATATCCTTGTGGTGCTGACTATTTTTTTGCAAAGGAGCGGTAAGATGACAAAACAATATACCTCAGACCCCAAGGGACGAAAATTTTTATCAGCTGCCGCTTTCCTGCTGACTTTGGTCATCATCTTTGCCCTTAATATACTCAGGCAATATGTCAAAGAAAAATTTCCACAGTATCTACCCGATACCACCAGCCTCCCCGAAAAGCTCATAATCGTGCTGATGATAATTTTTGCGGCGATATATGTGGTGTTTATCGTTATTTTCCTGCCAATGTGGTACAAAACCATACGGTACATTATGAAGGATAACGAGATAATTTCATGCAGCGGTCTTATATCCAAGACCTACAGGATAATGAAGCTCTCTGCCATTCAGCACGCTTCAAGGATATCCCTGCCCTTTTCAAAATACACCTGCTTTAATTTTATTTCGCTGAACGCCCTGGGCGGCTCCATGCTGCTGATGTTCCTCTCCGCCGGGGACTGCCGTGAGATACTGGATATATTTGAGCGCTCTATCACTGCAAAAAAAGAGCCGAAAGCTAAGACACAGCCCACTCCCAAGGGGAAATATTCCCTTTCCCAGTCGGACGGCTCTGCCGATTATGTTTATACCGACAATTCCTCTCTTTTAAGCTCCGAGGAGATATCGGACGTGCTTGACGGCTACAGCAGCTTCAGGCAGCTGAGCTTTGACGATATCCCCGACTCGCAGCTCACATTCACCGACACGGACAGCGGGGAGGACAGAAAGTGAAAAGACAGCACCCTCTCGCCATCATAGGATACACCTCAAAGAACTTCTGGCTGCTGCTTATCCCTCTCATACGTGGTCTCGTGGCGCTGAAATTCGACTTCTACAACTGGGCATCGGGCGCACAGTGGGATATTCTGGCTGTAACGGTAATGATAGCCGCCGCATATATGAGGTGGTACTGCACCTCATATGAAGTGACCGACGATTCCGTGCATATAAAAACGGGAGTTATCGTCCGCCGTGACACGGATATCCCCTTTAAGTGCATAAGCGCCGTTACCAGCGAAGAAAACCCCATTTACGGCAAATTCGGGGCGATACGGCTTTATATCGACACCGACGCTGTTACAGGCAGCCGCAAGCAGGCGGACGTAAACATAATGACCGACCGCATGACCAGAGCGCAGCTTTTCAATCTTCTTTCCGCCGCCTTTACCGAGGACGAGCCTAAAAAGATAAACTACACCTACAAGGTGTCCAAGCGGAGCCTTGTGGCGTTTTCATTCCTGTTCTCATCAGCACTGTCGGGCGTTGCCCTGCTGATAACCGCCTTTTCGGGAAGTACGGACATCATCGGCGACCAGCTGGAAAGAGATTTCCTCACCGTGGTCAATGACCTTTCGGACGTTGTGGCAAGCCGGCTGGGACAGCTCATCAAGGGCATCTCCCCTGCGGGCATAGCCGTTTCAATAATCATAGGCGTGGGCTTTCTCATATCCTTTGCGGAAAATATCCTGCGGCACATAAACTTCACCGCAGGGCGCAGGGGAAAGTGCATAATCATCTCCGCAGGACTTATCGTCAAGCGAATGTACTGCATCAACAGCCGCAGGGTGAACATCGCCGATATGCGCCAGAACCTGCTGATGAAATTCTTCGGCATAACCTCGGTACACGTAAACTGCACGGGCTACGGCAAGCGTAAGAACGAGTTTCCCGTGTTCGTGCCCATATGCTCAATCAGGCGTATAAACGACGGAAAAAGCGTGCGGAAGCTTTCCAGCGTCATGGAAATGCTGCTGCCCGATTTCTCGGGGGCGGAAAGCTACATCAACCCCAGAACCACCTATATAATGCGATTTATAATGCCCCCTGCGCTGGCGGTCTATGGCATACTGCTGTTGGGAATGGTGCTTATGATAATGTTTCCACACTGGTACAGCCTGATATGGTTTATGTCCATACTGCTTGAGATACCCGCAATATGGCTTGTATTCGTAAAAGCCTGCGCATACTGCACCAACGGCATAAACATCACCGACAAGAGCGTGTGCGCAAAATACAGCGTGTGGTACTCATTCCACACCATCACCGTTCCTCTGGAGCGTGTGGCGGAGATACGCATTACTCAGACGATTTTCCAGCGCATGAACAGATCCTGCGATGTGATAATATACACAAACTCCGAGTACATAGGCAGCCACAGGATAACAGGTCTGCCCATAACGGAAGTACAGGAGCTTATCAGGGAGAGATTCAAATGAGACCATTCTGCAAAAAATGCTTTTTCAGCGAGCTTGACCCGGGCGGCGTTTATAACGAGATAAAGGACATGATAGCAGCTCTGCCCGATGAAAAGCGGGCGGACGATGACACATACCGCCATCGGCTGGACATCTGCGGCAGCTGCGAAAGTCTGGGCAGCGGCATATGCGGAAAATGCGGCTGCTTTGTGGAGCTGAGAGCCGCAAAAAAAGATATGTACTGCCCAAGTGAAGATAAGAAATGGTAAACAAAAAAGATCCCGATGCGTTTGCATCGGGATCTTCGTTTTTTATGCAGTTTTATCAGATGGTGAGGTCGTGGGAAGCATACTGCTGTGCAAGGCCCTCGCTGATAACGGTATAAGTAGAATCTACCTGAACGTTACCGATAAGCATTCCTGCAAAGAATGCAAGGATAACTGCTGCAACAAGTGCAACAATGGGGATATCCATGATAGTCACCGCAGACTCGCTGAATGTATTGTCCTTCAGGGACTTATTGAGGATTCGGCAAACAACGATAAGAACAGCTGTGATAACAATGATTGCTGCAAGTATCACCAGATACTGACCGTAGCTTGTGGTGCGGTAGATCATGTGAGGATCATCGGGCTTGTAATAGATGGAATATCTCTGACCAAGCTCCGCATCGCCGTTGAGCACGATGCCTGTAGCATATACCTCCTGGTCATATGCCATGTACTTGCCGTCAACAACTACCTGAGTTCCGATGTAATCAAAGTGATCTTCATCGGTTATATCATATACCTTCGATACGAAAAGGTCGGTGTTGAGCCTTGTTTCAAGGTCACTTCCCGAAGTTGCCATCCAAGTCTTTGAAGTAACACTGTTAAGCTTTGCGTAGCGTGAAAGACCCATTTCCACGTAGAATGTAGCAATGCCCAGCAGAAGTGCGGCTACACACATAAGTATGCACGCAACATAATAGCGCTTTTTGATTTTCATTCTGCATTCCTCCCGTTTATTCTCTTGCCGTATCCTGACAAAACAGTCACAGAATCACAGCATTTTTATACAATAAATTATACCATCTTAATTTTATTTTGTCAAGTATATTTGTATATTATTAACGAACCGTAATGAGTATCATAATTCGTGCATATTTCCACGTTTCGAGCTTTTTCTTATATCCTTTTTATTATAATTGTTATCACAACATTCTTCGGAACAAAAGATAAACAAAAGAAAGGACGATACTCATGCAGACAAAAACACTATCACCATCGGAAGTACAGACAAATCAGCCACGGGTACATACAGCGCCGAATATATGCGCAGTCATCGCCTCGGCGGCGGCAGGCTTTCTTATCACCAACGTAAAAATAGGGGGAACGCTGTCACCGTTCCTCGCCTCGCTCATATCGGCACTCACGCCGCTGTACGGCACAGCGGCGCTTTTCGGCGGTATATGCTCGGCACTTGTCACGGGGTCGGTGTGGAAGTGCATCGCAGAGCTTTCGGCGGCAGTCCTCACTGTCATTTACTGCAAGATTTTCAGCAGGCAGAAGGGCAGCAGAATAAAAGCCATTGCCGCAGGACTTATCTACTTCATATGCGCCAGTGCGGTAAGCGCAGGCAGCGGCGACTGGGTGCTTTTTGCCGCAGTTTTTTTCAGAGGACTTATGTGCTCCGCTGCCTCATATTGTATGTGCGAGACAAAAAGGCTTGCACGGAGAGGGTGCAGTGACAATGGGAATGCCAAAATGAACAGCGTATTCTATGCGGGCATCGTTTATATGATAATCATTGCCGCCCTTTGCTCAAAAACGGTGTGGATAATCAACGCAGGCCGCATTGCCGCAGGCTTCTGCACCGCTGCCGCCGCAAGGAAGTTCGGAGTAAGGGGAGGAGGGGCTGTGGGAGTTCTCTCCGCCTCGGCTTTTCTTCTGGCGGAGCAGTCCCTTGGTCGGTGCGGAGCAATGCTTGCCTTTGCAGGGCTTGCTTCGGGACTATATCACATCAGGGGCAAATATGCGGTGAACATCTGCTTTATCTGCTCGGCATTCGGCATAACCGCAGCGGCGGGAATGCCCTCGGGCACGCCCGAATTTATTGCGGACATGGGCATAGCCGCCGCCCTGTACTGCCTTATCCCCGAAAGGCTTTATATGCCAAAGCTCAACGGCATATGCTCCGTCAGGTCAAAGGGGGAGGATATCCGTTCGGACAGGCTTGGCTTTGCGGCGCAGGTACTTGAGGAGGTGGGAAACGATGTGGAAACAGCTTCGGATATGCTCAGCAGATGCACGGAGGCTCTCGATGAAAAGATCAGCGATATTGTCAGGAACACCGTATGCGGCAAATACTGCTCTCAGCGCAAGTGTACGGCGGTTTTCTGCGCTGTGTCGGACAAAACTGCCGATGATTGCTTCAAAGCCGCTGAAGCTCTGGCGGAGAGCAAGGGTTCGGTTACTTGCGGCGAGCTGCCGACGGGCTTCGACGGCTGCCGTGCGAAAGCTCAGGTCGCTTACGCCTGCACTCACGCAATGGAGCTCAGAGCGCTGCAGAGCCGAAAGAGCGCATTCGTGCGGAGATTTTTAGAGGGCGCTTCCGAGCAGCTTTCCGCCTCCTGCGGTATCATAATGTCCATGGCGGAGGAGCTTGACCCACGCTTTAAAGAGGATTTCTCCCTTTCCGAATCAGCCGCAAGGATACTGGCGGACTGCGGCATAGAAGCAAAGTCGGTGAGCGTTGCCTTTGACAGCGACCTGCACCCATTTGCGGAAGCATACATATGCCGTGAGAAAAAGATCCCCGAGCCTGACATGGCGGAGATGACCGAACGCCTTGGTCTGCTTTTGGGATATGAGCTTTCAAAGCCTGCCATAATATGCTGCGGCGAGGGCGATAAGCGCATCATGCGGATACGCTGGCGCACGGAAGCAAGCTATACCCCCGACTGCCGCATACTTGCCTTTGCAGCCGAAAGCGGCGTGAGCGGCGACAGCCACGGCTGCTTTGAGGACGGCAGGGGCAATTACTACATTATTCTGGCGGACGGCATGGGCAAGGGCGCAAGAGCTGCGGCGGAAAGCAGCATGGCGGTGAATATGCTGAGGCGGCTCATTCTTTCGGGAGCAGGGCTGGAAAGCGCCATAAGAACGCTTAACGTGTTAATGACCGCAGCCTCCCCCGATGAGACCTTTACCACTGCGGATATTATAGAAATAAACCTGTACAGCGGCGCCACACGGCTCATCAAAATGGGTGCAGCCCCCACTGTAGTTATGCTGAGGGACGAGGAAACAGCCTACACAGAGGTGTATTCCGACTGCTCCGCTCCCCTTGGCATAATCGCTTCCGCCAAGATAACCGAGGAGCATTTCACCCTTGACAGCCGCTCACGGCTGGTAATGACCACCGACGGCATAGGCCCCGAGCATATGGGCTATATAACCGCTCTTCTGGAAAATGAAACTCTCACCTGCGAGCAGATATGCGACAAGATAATGGCAGCATCGGACGAAAATGAGCTTTCATCGGAAGAAAAAATGCGCCGCAGGGACGACAAGACCGTTGCTGCTGTAAGACTTTACAAAATATAAACATTTTTATTTTAATGCCGATTTTGAAACTGTTGAAATCTGTTGTGAATATATACAAGGCACTTGTAAAAAATACGTGAGATTTGTAAAACTTTTACAATACCCCTTGTAATTTAATGCACAATCTGTTAAAATATTTATATACGAAAGCTTGGAAAAGTGTGCAAATTCACCGCATACCGTTTCCATGTGTATTTTGTACCAAAAGGTGGGTTTTATATAGAGATGAATGACAACAAAAACACTGTAGAAAACTACGAATTTCCGCTGTTTGTGTTCCATGAGGGAAACAACTGCGAAGCTTTTAACTTTTTCGGTGCCCATAAGGCGGTAAAGGACGGCGTGGAAGGCGCATATTTCAGAGTATGGGCTCCCAAGGCAAAGTCCGTTTCACTTATCGGCGATTTCAACGGCTGGGACAGGTCAAAAACTCCCATGTACCGACTGGACGACCCCACCGTGTGGGAAGTGTTCGTTGAGGGCGTGGAGGATTATTTCACCTACAAGTACAGCGTGGAAACCTCTCACTACAGCATCGTTGAAAAGGCAGACCCCTACGGCTGCCATATGGAGCTGAGACCCAATACTGCGTCAAAGTTCTTTGATATTGATAATTACCAATGGCACGACCAGAAATGGTATCAGCAGAAGGCTAAGACCAACGTTTATAAAAGCCCCATGAACATCTACGAGGCTCACCTCGGCTCATGGAGGCAGTATAAGGACGGCTCTCCCTTCGATTATATCAAGTTCGCACATGAAATGTCTGACTACCTCAAGGAAATGGGCTACACCCACCTTGAGCTTATGCCTCTGGCGGAATATCCCTTTGACGGCTCATGGGGATATCAGGTAATTGGCTATTATGCCCCCACCTCCCGCTATGGTACTCCCGCTCAGTTCATGGAAATGATAGACATTTTCCATCAGAACGGCATTTCCGTTATCCTCGACTGGGTACCTGCCCACTTTCCAAAGGATTCCGCAGGTCTTTTCGAGTTTGACGGCGACTGCTGCTATGAATATTCCGATCCTCTGAAAAAGGAGCACACCGCATGGGGAACAAGAGTTTTCGACTACGGCAAGGGCGAGGTCCGCTCGTTCCTTATTTCAAACGCTATATACTGGATAGAAAAATTCCATCTGGACGGTCTCAGAGTTGACGCCGTTGCTTCAATGCTCTACCTTGACTACGACAGACGTGAATGGCGTCCCAACAAGAACGGCGGCCACGAAAATCTTGAGGCTATCGAGTTTTTGCAGAAGCTCAACACTGTTGTGTTCGCAAGAAATCCCGATGTGCTCATGATCGCTGAGGAGTCCACCGCATGGCCTATGGTAACAAAGCCTGCCGATATCGGCGGCCTTGGCTTCAACTTCAAGTGGAACATGGGCTGGATGAACGATACGCTGGACTATATGCGCACCGACCCCATTTACCGTGCGGGCAACCACGGAAAGCTTACATTCTCTTTCTTCTACGCTTTCAGCGAGAACTACATACTGCCTATCTCACACGATGAGGTAGTTCACGGAAAGGCATCGCTGTTCAGCAAAATGAGCTCCGGCACGATGGAGGGCAAATTTGCTTCCATGAGGGCGTTCATCGCATATATGTACGCTCACCCCGGAAAGAAGCTCAACTTCATGGGAACAGAGCTTGCACAGGTCATCGAGTGGAACTATGAAGAGGAACTCGACTGGCTGCTGCTGGGCTTTGAGACCCACCTTAAAATGCACGAATTCTTCAAGGATATAAATCACCTCTATCTGGAGTCGAAGCCCCTGTGGCACGATGACGATTCATGGGACGGATTCAAGTGGATATGTGCGGACGATTACACCCAGAGTGTTATCTCTTTCCGCAGGATAAGCACATCCGAACAAGGTAAGCATGATGAGATCATCGTTGTCTGCAACTTTGTTCCCGTAACACGCACCGATTACAAGATCGGCGTTCCTTACGAGGGCACATATGAGCAGATACTCTCCACAGACGACCTGAAATACGGCGGCTCGGGCGAGGTGGATAACGGCAGGATCAAAGCGGAGGAATATTCCATGCACGGCTATGATTACTCCATATCCCTGACGATTCCGGGACTTTCCGCAATGTACTTCAGATATGTACCTCCCAAGAAGCGTGCAAAGAAGTCCGACACTGTTATCGACGTGACCGAGACCGCTGAGGTTAAGACACGCAAGACAGCCAAGGCTCCCGCAAAGAAGAAGCCTTCAGCGAAGGCAACTTCTGCGAAGGCAACTTCGGCAAAGGCTGCCGCAACAGAGGAAACATCTTCTGAGAATACATCAGCAAAAACTGCGGAAAAGTCCGAAAATACAGCATCAACAGCAAAAACAACTTCGGCATCGACTGCTCCCAAGAAGGCAAGCAAGTCCAAGACCGAAAAGACTGCCAAATAAGCAGGCAGTATATATCGAAAGGAAGGATTTTCAAGATGTACACTAAAAAAGAATGCGTCGCAATGCTTCTGGCAGGCGGACAGGGCAGCCGTTTGTATGCCCTCACTCAGGATATGGCAAAGCCTGCCGTTCCATACGGAGGAAAATACAGGATCATCGACTTTCCTCTTTCCAACTGCGTAAACTCAGGTATTGATACAGTAGGTGTCCTCACCCAGTATCAGCCTCTCGTACTTAACGACTACATCGGCAACGGTCAGCCCTGGGACCTTGATAAGCAGTACGGCGGCGCTCACTGCCTGCCTCCTTATCAGACCGCTCTGGGCGCTGAGTGGTACAAGGGTACCGCAAACGCTATCTACCAGAACATTGCTTTCGTTGACAGATACAACCCCGAGTATGTTGTGGTTCTTTCAGGCGACCACATCTACAAAATGGACTATAACGAGATGCTCAGCTATCACAAGGAAAAGAACGCTGCTGCTACCATCGCCGTTCTGGACGTTCCCATGGAGGAAGCTTCCCGTTTCGGCATCATGATAACCGATGACGACGGAAACATCGTTGACTTCGAGGAGAAGCCCAAGCACCCCCGTTCCACCCTTGCTTCCATGGGTATCTACATCTTCACATGGAGCAAGCTGAAGCAGTACCTTATCGACAACGAGAACAACCCCGATGAAGATAAGGACTTCGGTAAGGCTATTATCCCCAACATGATGAACGCAGGCGAAAAGCTTGTTGCTTACACCTTTGACGGCTACTGGAAGGACGTTGGAACCCTTGATTCCCTGTGGGAAGCAAACATGGACCTCCTCAATCCCAATATCCCCATCGACCTTTACGATCCTGACTGGAAGATGTACTCCAGAAACCCCGTTCTTCCTCCTCAGTACATAGGCGAGAACGCAAATGTTGAGAACTCCATGATCGCAGAGGGCTGCATCATCGATGGCAACATCGACTTCTCCGTAATCTACGAGGGCGTTACAATCGAAAATGGCGCAACCGTAACAGATTCAATCATCATGCCCGGCTCCGTTATCAAGGAGGGCGCAACTGTAGAGTACGCTATCGTAGGCGAAAATTCCATTATCGAAAAGGGCGCACACATCGGCGCTCGTCCCGAAACCGTTGAAAACCGAGACGACTGGGGCATTGCCGTTATCGGCAACAAGATCACGATCGCTGAAAATCAGGTCGTAGGTCCCAAGCAGATGGTTCCCGATATCAAGAAGAAGTAAGAGTTTTCACGGAAGGAAGGTTATTTCAAATGAGCTTAAATAAAAAAATCCTTGGCATAATCTTTGCCAATATGCACGAGAACGTAGTTCCCGAACTTACAAGACAGAGAACAATGGGTTCCGTTATGTTCGGCGGACGCTACAGACTTATCGACTTCACCCTCTCCAACATGGCTAATTCAGGCGTTGATGAGGTTGGTATCATCACAAAGTCCAACTACCAGTCACTGCTCGACCACCTGGGCAGCGGCCGTGAGTGGGATATGGCAAGAAAGAACGGCGGACTTCACCTGCTGCCTCCTTTCAGCAACCTGACCAGCGGTATGTACAGAGGCCGTCTTGAGGCTCTCTACGGCATTTCCGATTTCATCAAGTGCTCTGACGCTGACTATGTTATCATGTCCGACTGCGACGTTGTAACAAGCCTTGACTACAACAAGGTATTTGACGCTCACATCAAGAGCGGCGCCGATATCACTGCTGTTTATTCCACCGCAAACCTTGACCTTGAGGCTGCTGAGCACAGCAACATTCTTGGCATCGACGAAACAGGAAGAGTAAACAACGTTCTTATCGACCCCCAGATCAGCGGCGAGTGCAACGTTTGCCTGAATACATACATCATCTCCAAGGATCTGCTCATGAGCATGGTAGCCGACGGTGCTGCAAAGGGCATCTACAGCTTTGCAAAGAGCATTCTCCAGGCAAGATGCAATGATTACAAGATCATGGCTTATAAGCACGAGGGCTACTTCTCCAAGATCACTGATATCAAGTCCTATTACAATGCTAATATGGCTCTTCTTGATACCGACAAGAGACAGAAGCTGTTCCCCGACAATGCTCCTGTTTACACCAAGGTAAGAGATAATCCTCCCGCAAAGTTCGCTATCGGCGCAAAGGTAAAGAACTCCCTTATCGCTGACGGCTGCATCATCGAGGGTACTGTTGAGAACTCTATCCTGTTCAGAGGTGCAAAGGTAGGCAAGGGCTCTGTTGTTAAGGACAGCATCATCATGCAGGATACCGTTATCGGCAAGAACTGCGTTGTTGACTGCGTTATCACAGATAAGATCGTTAAGATCACCGACCGCAAGATACTTACAGGCTCTGCAAACTACCCCATCTACATCGGTAAGGGTGCTGAGATCTGATAAAAACTGACCGATCGGCTTGCCTTGGGATATGCTCAGGGCAGGCCGATTTTTATGAAAGGAAACCACACCATATGAGAATACTTTATACAGCTTCGGAGGCTCTTCCATATGCAGCTTCGGGCGGACTTGCCGATGTTGCAGGCTCACTTCCTGCGGCTCTGTGCAAGGCAGGCCATGACTGCCGTGTAGTTCTGCCCCTTTATAAAAGCATAAAGCCCGAGCTTCGCAAGGACCTGAGATTCCTTATGAACTTCACCGTTGACGTTGGCTGGAGAAAGCAGTACTGCGGCGTTTTCGAGGGTCATGCAAACAACGTGACATATTATCTGCTGGATAACGAATATTACTACGCAAGAGACGGTCTTTACGGCTTCTATGACGACTGCGAGCGCTTTGTTTTCCTCTCCCGTGCGGTAATGGAGCTTATCAGGCACATCGACTGGAAGCCTCAGATAATAAACTGCAACGACTGGCAGACCGCCCTTGTTCCAGTTTATTATCAGACCTACTACAAATATCAGCACGGCTATGAGGATATCAAGACCGTGTTCACTATCCACAATATCCAGTATCAGGGCAAGTACGGCATGGACGTACTCAACGAGGTAATGGGCATTCCCATGTACCACGCAAATCTGCTGGAATATGACGGCTGCATCAATATGATGAAGGGCGCTTTCGAGACAGCGGATAAGATAACCACCGTTTCCCCCAGCTATGCTTGGGAGATACTTGACCCATGGTACGCTCACGGTCTTGACCGTGCCCTTGCAAACAAGCAGTATAAGCTCTGCGGCTTCCTTAACGGCATAGACACAAAGCTCTATGACCCCGAAAAGGATCCCCTGATCCCCGCTCACTTCTCCGCCGATGATATCTCAGGCAAGGAAAAGTGCAAGGAAGCTCTTGAAAAGGAGCTGAAGCTTGCAAAGAACGGCGAGCCTATCATCGGAATTGTTACAAGATTTGTTTCCCACAAGGGAATCGACCTTATCAAGTACGTTTTCGAGGAAATGGTGAATATGGGCTGCCGCTTTGCTATCCTGGGTTCGGGCGAGAAGATATTCGAGGATTTCTTCAAGGAAATGGCATGGCGCTATCCCGACAGAGTAAGTGCCACCATCGGCTTCGTTCCCGACCTCGCCCGCCGCATATATGCAGGTGCGGATATGTTCCTGATGCCCTCACAGAGTGAGCCTTGCGGACTGGCACAGATGATATCCATGCGCTACGGAACTATACCCATTGTCCGTGAAACAGGCGGACTTAGGGACAGCGTAAGAGACGCAGGCGGTGAAAACGGCAACGGATTCACATTCAAGACCTATAACGCTCACGATATGCTCAACGCCGTATGCAGAGCATATGAATACTACAAGAACAAGCCTGCCTGGGCAAAGCTTGTTTCCGATGCAATGAAAAATGACTTCAGCTGGGACAGCTCCGCAAAGCTCTATATCGGGCTTTACAAAGAGCTTGCCGGGGAGGAGTAATAAAATGGGCTGCTGCACGAGATGCAGCAGCCTTTTTAGTAAGCGTTAAAGCAAGGAATTTGCTGATTTGTCCGTACCTGCGCCTTACGGCGGAAACCAAAATCGTCGTTCCTGACGGAACGGCTCTTGGTTTCAAGCCGCCTGCATGAAATTGTTTCTGATTTGTTCGAAATGAAACTTTTATTTTGCTTGATTTTAAATTTACAGTGCAGGCGGCTTTGGAAATTTATAATTTGTCGGCTTTGGGTTTTATCATTTTAGCCGCTCGCAAATGGATTTCGCAGGTAAACGTAGTTTACCACTGCGGCAAGGACGACCAGATGGCTCTGCCCTCAGTGGACTTCCCAAACCCTTTGCCTTGTGCTTATTTGTGCGGATTTCTTTATCCTCTCCCGCACTGCATTATAATAAAGAAATGGCTGCCACAGCTAAATACTGCGGCAGCCCATTTTTATGCCCTTATCCAATCCTCATATCACTTATCTTTTTTATTCCTGATATATTTCCTCAGCAGGAAAAAGGGAAGCGCTGTAACGCTGATGTCCGACAGGCACAGCAGCACCAGCCATTTGCAGGGCGAAAGCACGCCTGCCAGAATACAGAAAACAAATGCCATGCCCGGAAATCCCGATACGTGCTTCCCACTTTTGCGGCTTTGTATAGGAGCAACAACATATGTCAGTATCCAAAAGAACAAAGCAACTGCCCACGAGAATACAGGAAAGCCCCATACAGTAAAAAATTCGATCATCTGTCTGCTCATATTATCCCCCATTACAATGTCATACTTTAAAGAAAAGCCATAGTATCTCTGAAATTGCATCAGAAATACTATGGCTTAAATTTTTTAAGTCGTATTATTCAAGCAAAATTACTTGAGAACTATGAGGTAAGGACCGCCCTGGTCAACTGTGAATGTGCAGGAACCGTTGGACTGAACCTTGGTCTTGTAAACAGCCTTGAGAGACCTGCTGTCGGGGTTGTAGCGGTAAACTACAGCTGTGAGATCAGCACGCTTCTTGTTGAACTTAACTGTTACGCTTGCAGTGGTTCCGAAGTCATTGAAGCTTGTGGAAACACCGATCTGAGCCTTGGAAACAGCACCGTTGGAAGCCTTCTTAACGAGGGAAGCGGGGATGTAGTCAATGTTGTACTCAGTGTAGATGGTAACGTCCTGAGGAGTATCAACGTTCTTGCCGTTAACAGTCCACTTAACACCGTTATCGAGAACGAATGTTACGCTTACGTTTCTGCCGTCAAGTGCGTCAAATACGCTCTTGTCAACAACGGAGCAGCCGTTCATATCAACCTTGATGTTAGCGCCCTTCTTAGCATTGTTGATGTACTTAACAATGGTCTTCCAGCCTGCATAGTTCTTGTTGCCGTAGAGGTAAGGCTCGCCGTCCTCAGCTGCATCGGTCTTGCTTGTGGAAGTAGAAGTGGAGAAAGGATCCTTTCTGAACATGAGGTAAGGATCGGTAAGATAGCCGTAGCCATAGTTATAGCCATAGCCGTAGTTGTAGTGCTTGCCGTAGTAGTTGTAAGGAACATAGGAAATATCTACGCCGAGAGCGGTTCCGCCTGCTTCAATAGCTGCGTCAAGGCTGCCGTAGTAGGTTCCGTTGTAGTAGTAATAGTACTTAACGTTGCCTGTGCTGCCAACGGGAGCATAGTAGATATCAACGCCGAGAGCAGTTCCGCCTGCTGCGATAGCTGCATCGAGAGAAGGATATGCAACGCCGTTGTAGTAGTATCTGTAGATGGAGCTTGCGTTTCCGTCATAAGCGCCGCCAACGTATGTTACGAAGGAGCTGTTGTTGTTGGAAGCTGCAAGAGCTGCCTCATAAGTGTTGTAGTACTTGCCTGTGTATGTGCTGTAGTAATGACCACGGCCGTAAGCACTGTTGCCAACATATGTTACATAAGCTGCGTTGCCGTTGGAAGCTGCAAGAGCTGCGCTGTATGTAGAATAGTACTGACGTGTGTAAGAGCTGTAGTAATAGCCGTAGTAGCTGTTGCCGTAGTAGTTAGCAACATAAGATACATAAGTGCTGTTGTTGTTGGAAGCAGCGAGAGCCTCGGAATAGGTTCTGTAGTACTTATTTGTGTAGGAGCTGTAGTAAGCACCGGTAGCGCTGGGGTAGTTGCCGTAATATGTGCCGATGTAAACAACGTGAGGATTCTCTATGCCTGCGTCCTCAGCTGCCTTCTTTGTATCGTAGTACTTGTTGGGAAATCTGGGGTCAATGTACTTTTCGGTAGCACCGGCGGGAACTCTGCTTGTAGGAACGGCTTCGTAAGTTCCTGCTACGCCTGATGCAGTATCAGCATCTACAGGGTAGGAATAGTAAACGCCGTTGTAGTAATAATAATATCCACCATTATTTTCAATAGCAGAAGCATTGAACGCAAACATCTGAGAAGCCATCAGGGCTGCGCATGCAATAGAAGCGATGGACTTAGTCAATTTCTTGCTCATTGTAAAATCTCCTTTGTTTATTTATTTTTTCATACGGAACAAATATCGGGTTTGTATTATAAGGTTAGTACAGCTTTGGTATTGCTCCCTATTTGTTCTTATTATAACATATATTTTTCCAAATGCCAATAGTAATTACAACAAAATTTATTACAGTTTAATTACATAATATCAACAAAAAAACAACGTGCCGACTGAATAAAAAATCACGGGGAACAAATACTATGATTTGTGAAATATGAACCGCATAAAAATATACCAATTTGGTATATTGACAAATCCTCGGAAGTATAGTATAATAAAATCATACAATAACAGTATATTTTATAAGGAGGCCTATATGGAAACTATTGCTTTTTATGACACCAAGCCCTATGACAAGGACAGCTTTGACCGCCACAACAACGGCAGATACAAGCTCCGCTACTTTGAAGATAAGCTCACCTGTGATACCGCCGCACTGGCAAAGGGCTGCAAAGCCGTATGCGCCTTTGTGAATGACAATATCGACAGATGCGTTATCGACGCACTGAACGAGATCGGCGTGGAGCTGGTGCTACTGCGCTGCGCAGGCTATAACAACGTTGACCTGAAATATGCCGCAGGCAGGATAAGAGTGCTGAGAGTTCCCGCCTACTCCCCTTACGCCGTTGCCGAGCACGCAATGGCGCTGATACTGCTCCTTAACCGCAAGATACACAAATCATACCTGCGCACAAGAGACTATAATTTCAGCATAAACGGTCTTACAGGCTTTGACCTTCACGGCAAGACCGCAGGCATCATAGGCACAGGAAAAATAGGTCAGGTTTTCGGAGATATATGCAAGGGCTTCGGAATGGATATCCTGGCATATGACCCTTACCCCTCGGAAGAATTTGCGGCAAAGGGCGCAAAATATGTAAGCCCCGAGGAGCTTTTTGAAAAGAGCGACATCATCTCTCTCCACTGCCCGCTGACACATGATACAAAGTACATCGTGAACGAAAACTCATTGAAGCTTATGAAGCCCTCCGCATTTGTCATAAACACTTCAAGAGGAAAGCTTATCGACAGCCACGCACTTCTTACCGCACTGCGTGAAAAGCGTATCGCAGCAGCGGGACTGGACGTTTACGAGGAAGAGGCGGACGTTTTCTACGAGGACCGTTCAGGAGATATCATAGACGACGAAACACTTTCGCTGCTGGTATCAATGCCGAATGTAATAATCACATCTCATCAGGCGTTCCTGACAGCGGAAGCACTCAGTGCTATCGCAACAACAACGCTTTCCAATGCGGATAATTTCTTTGCGGGAAATGCCGCAGAAAACGGACTTTTTGCAAATGAGGTAACAAAATAACAAACGTAATAACCAAAGGTGCTGCTGCAAAACCGCAACAGCACCTTTTTATTTTCCAATATATCTGCTCATACTAAGCACCAATTAAAAACTATACAAAAAATTGAGCATAATCTTGCGTATATGGATTATGCGATGATTTTTTGTCTATAGTTTTATTGGTGATCAGTATCACGGATAATATCCTCCGTGGGGATACTCATGCCCGCACTCTGCACCACATTAAGCTCATTGTCAAGGAACAGTATGCCGTCTATCCTCCGGTCTTATATTTTTCCAACGCAATGCTAAGCCCATCAGATGTGCTTTTTGTAAACTAATTATAAAATCTTAACTTTAGGTTATATTTGTAAAACACAATGTTACCTATTATTCACAAAAAATTTTTGACATCTGTTAAAAGGCAACTTGCAAAGATGATATAATAAAATGAACAAATCCAACAGGGCAAAATCACGGATTTTTCATCGTAAACACAAATTACAAGCAGGGCAAATATATGGATAGATTTCATGAAGTGACTAAAAAACGAATATGGAACGATAATCTCAGAACTCTTATCACTCTGGCAGTGGTTTTTGTGCTTGTGCTGGTAAGTATGCTGGGCACATATAAGGTGCTGCTCATAAATTCACGCAAGATGGGGCATGAGCTTATACAAAGCTATGCTTCCGACGAGGAGCGGAGCATTGCCGTTTACAACACCATCATAAAAATGGGTATGTCGTCTATGGAAAGCTCGGAGGAAAGCGGCTCCCCTGAGGAAATAAGCATAAAAATGCAGGATTTCTTCAAAAAGGCTGCAGATGCCTCGGGCAATCCTGACCTGCAGTGCTTTGCTATCATAAAGGGCAGGCTCGTATCCACCGAGCCTATAGAGGGACTGGATAAGTACGACTTTGAAAATACAGGCTGGTACCGCAATGTGCTGGCTGCTGACGGTCAGGTAATATTCACGGACATCAATGACGAAAGCGGAGCAAAGTTCACCGTTGCCGCAGCAGGCGAACCCGATACTGACTGCGCAGTGTTTATAAATCTCAGAAAGCAGGACTTTATATCCGAACACAGCGGTCTGAACCTTCCCGAAAAAGGCGCATATTACCTTTTTGATACAGACGGTCATCTGCTTTATTACACTGCCCCCTTTGAGGTAGATGAAGCTTCACTTGAAGAATATGCCATGGGACTGTGCGCCGATATACATAACGGAAAAATATCCAACGAAGGCGATGATATCATCGACCTGAACGGCGAGGTAAGGGGAATATACTATAACCAAGTCAATAACGGCTGGCTGTGCATAATGACTATCCCCCACTCTGTTCTGCTGACAGGCTTCAACAATATAATCATTATCTATGTTTCGGTATTTGCCGTATTCATGCTCATAATAATATTTATGTTCGTGCATGATATACATATGGGCCAAACCATAATCCACACCGGTGCCATAATCCGTGCCCTGTGCAACACCTATTATGCAATTTACCGCATTGACCTGAAAAAAGGCACGTATGATATGATAAAAGGCTCCGACGAGATGCAGAAGCTTATCCCACGAAAAGGCGAATTCAATGCAATGATGGACGGCTTTGCATCTGTAGTAGATGAAGATACGGCGGCGGAAATGCGCTCCTCATTCTCCCTTGAACACCTGAGAGAGCTGGCTTCCAAGCAGATAAAGGATTTCGGCGGCGATTTTCTCAGAAAGATGAACGGCGATGACAAGTGGGTAAATATGGCATTTATCATTGATGAGTCGCTGACAAAGGAAGAGGGCATACTGGTATTCCGCCAGATAGATACGGAAAAACAGCAGCAGATACGCCACACAAAGCTGCTGGAAAGCGCCCTTGCCTCCGCAGATGCCAGCGAGAAATCACAGAAATATTTCTTCTCCAAAATGAGCCACGAAATGCGCACGCCCCTTAACATAATTCTCGGCATGAACGAGCTTGCCATGAGCCCCGACTGCCCTGAAAATAAGCGGCTGGATTATCTGAAAAAGATAGAATATTCAGGCAAGGATATGCTGGGACTTATCAATAACATTCTGGAAATATCCCGAATAGAGGACGGTCTGATGCCCATTGACCGCAAGGTGATAAACCTGCGTGAGGAATTTACAAACATCGTGCAGCCGTTCCGTGAGCAGGCTGTAGCACAGGGAAAACGCTGCGAGATAAAGATCGACATCTCAAAGGACATGGTAATGGGCGACGTGCTGAAGCTGTCCCAGATAATGAACAATCTGCTTTCAAACGCAGTCCGCTTTACACGAAACGGAGACAGCATGACCGTAACCATGCGTCAGGCAGCTCCGGACAGCAGCAACTACATTTTCACCGTGGAAGACACGGGAATAGGAATGTCCGAAGCGTTCCTGCCGAAGCTTTTCACCCCATATTCTCAGGAAAACAGATTCGGCAACCGCTCCGAAACAGGCGGCGGTCTGGGAATGGCGATAGTAAAGAGCCTTGTTACCCAGAAGGGCGGTCAGATAGATGTTTCCAGCACCGCAGGCAAGGGGACCAAAGTGGTAGTAACGCTTCCCTTTGCGCCTGTCCCCACAGAAGAAACGGCAGTGCAGGCAAATGGCGACTGCATAAAGAACCTTAATATGCTGGTGGTAGATGACAATGAGCTTAACCGTGAGCTTATGTCCGACCTGCTCACAGAACACGGCGTAAAGGTAACGCCTGCCTGCGACGGCAAGGAAGCGCTGGAGATATTCAAGCGCTCGGAGCTTTTCAGCTGCGATGTTATCATAATGGATATGCAGATGCCCGTAATGGACGGCTGTGCTTCGGCAGCGGCTATCAGAGCACTTGACAGACCCGATGCAAATTGGGTAATAATAATCGCCCTCACGGCAAATTCATTTTCGGAGGACGTTATACGAACGGTAAAGGCAGGAATGAATGCACATCTGGCAAAGCCTGCGGATATGAAAGTATTGCAGGAGACTATAAAGAAGCTGCTTTCCGAGCGTTCCGGCGGTATAATGCAGTAAAAATAAAACAAAAAATCAAAACGCCACTGACAGTAACTAAGTCAGTGGCGTTTTACGTTAAGACCCACACAAATAAGCACAAAGGTAAAGGGTTTATAAACTACGTTTACCTACGAAATCCGTTTGCAAGCAACTTTGATAAAATATTAGCGACTGACGAAAAAAAACTAACGTATAACAGACAATATAGCCAATTCCAACCGCAGAGCCAAGCAAAACAAACAGCAGATACTCGATATAACCCGTAAAATCCAATAATAAGGCAAAGGACATTCTTATAAAATTGCTCTCAAATTAACCAAAAAGCAGCAAATAAAAGAACGGAATGAAGCCCAAACCTGAAAACATAGCTATAGAAAAGGGTACAAACAGATGAATGGGGTTCGGTCTCCGGCGGCAAGCAAAATGTAGGGGGATAAAAAACGGTAGGGAATAGGGGTTCAAGGAAGAGGTGTGCAGAGGAGAAACCATCAGGGGGAAGGGGAATGCCGTTTTTTGCCCTTGCTTTAGTTTCCTCTTCCCCCTGGTGGTGTCTCCTTTGCATGGTACGAACTTTATAAAAATGAAAAGTGAATTTGTCCGTATCTGCGGCTTCAGCGACCTGATGGCTCTGCCCTCAGTGGACTTCCTAACCCCTTTACCTTTGTGCTTATTTTTGCGGATTTTTAAACAAAACTTTTTACCTTGCTCTTATTTGTGCAGATTTTAAACAAAACGCCCCTGACGATATATCATCAGGGGCATTATCATTTTACTTTACTTCAGATACAACAGGTTCGAATTCAAGACGTACTGTGGGGAGCTTCTCCATAGTGTAGTAGTAGTTCTCTGCCCAGTCATCGCCCTGAGAAGGATCGTTCTCGCCGCTTGCGGGAGGTGCAAATATCTTGAGTGTCATATCGCACTCGCCCTCCAGAGGCTTCTCAAAGAATGCGCTCATAAGGTCAATGGTCTTTGCCTTGGGAGACTTGTAGAACCATGTGCCGTTAAGCTCCATCATATAGTTGCCGTCGTCCTCAAAGGTAACTTCGCAGAATTGAGGATTCTTCTCGAAATGGAGAGGAATTGCCACGCCGTCTGCGTCCTCTGCGCCGCCCCATCTGAGCTTTACGGGTGCGGAAGCGTCTGCCTTTGTTTCGGTTATCTCAGGCATGAACCAAGGGGAGTGGATTATCTCCTTGTATGTCTTGAGAACCGGCTGCTCGATGCCCACATCTGCATTGTTGGGATCCTCGATCTCCAGTCCCAGGCGGCCTCTGTCTCTGAACTGATACATTGTGAAGCCTGAGAACCAGTCAGCCTTTTCGTTTACCAGGATATCGCAGAATTCCTTTACCATTGCTGCCTGATCGTATGCACCCGTAACATCGCCGTCGGCGTTGAACTCGCTCATTACCATGGGCTTGCCCTCGCCGCCGTTAAGGAACTTGTAGCGCTCAAAGCTTGCCTTGGTCTTTTCATAGGTCTCTCTTACGCTGCTTCTGGAGTGGGTGGAACCGCCCTTTACCGCAACGTCATAAGGCCAGCCCCAGTGGAGTGCCATGTACTTGTCAACAGACCAGATATCTGCGGAGGGGATAGTTGCCTTGAACTCCTCTTCCTTTTCCATCTCGGTCTTGTTAAGGTCCTCGATGCCGCCGATGCAGATGATAGTCTTTACATTGGGTGCATACTCGTGGATAATATCGGTGAAGCGAACGAAGAAATCGCCGATCTCCTTGTAGGTAGCTCTCTTGTTGAAGCTGAACCAGTTGCCTGTAGCCTCATGGTTGATTCTGAGCATCATTCTGCCGAAAGGACGGAGATCCTTTGCAATGGCGATAAGCTGCTCATCGGTGCAGTGGGGGTCAACTGTAAGTGTGAGGGTAACGTCCTGACCGTGGCGGCGGACATCTCTCATGCAGGTGAAAGGCTCGTCATCGGTAGTTCCGCCGATACCGCCCTTGTAGGTGAAGTAATCGTCATAAGGGTAGTCCCACTGGAAGGAAACGTTTGCATCCTTCATTACCTCGGATATTCTTCCGGGCCACTGCTTGTCAAAGGGGTAATAGCAATACATCAGGCTGATGCTTCTGTGAGGTCTGCCCATCTTTTGGAGTATGTAGTCCTGGTTTACATACTCGCCTCTTTCGGAGCCGTCGCCCAGGTCAACGGCGCACTTTGCCTTGCCCATGTGGACATTGTAAAGGTTTTCATTCATGGATATAATCCTCCCATAATTATTTATTCACATTTAGATATTTTATCGGACAGGCATAACGCCTGTCCATATCATTTTAAGCTTGCTAATGTTATCTCTGCTGATTTGGGATATTGGGGTTCTGCTGAGGGATATTGGGATTTGAGGTGCGGGGCATCTTGATAGAGCCTTTTGTTCTCTTTACGGAAGTAAGGCTCTCTGCCAGAGTTTCCTCTGTCTTGGTGAGAATGTCGATGATATACTCATCGGCAGCGTTCTTTACGGCTCTTGCCTTGATAAGTGCGTTCTTCTCTATCTCAGCAGCTTTTGCCTGAGCAGCCTTGGTTATCTCGCTGTTTTCCACCATTGCGCTGGCACGGGCCTCCGCACGGGTGATGATCTCCTCAGCCTGCTTCTTGGCATCGTCCATAAGGGACTTGCGGTCCTGAACAATGCTCTTGGCATTCTTTATCTCATCGGGGGTGTACATTCTTATATGGTCGATACATTCTCTCAGCTGATCCACATCGACCACGCTCTTCTTGGAGGAAAAAGGGATAGCCTGAGCTTTATCGAGGATCTCGTCCATTGCGTCAAGATAATCTTCAAAAAGTGCCATTTTACTTCTCCTTACTGTTCGGGTTTAAGTCTTGCTTCAATATCCTTGAGTATGCACCTTGGAACAAATCGGCTGATGTCGCCGCCGTAATAAGCCACCTGCTTTACAACGCTGGAGCTGAGGTACATATTTTCCGAGCTGGTGGTGAGGAACACAGTTTCCGCACCGTCATAGATATTCCTGTTGACCAGTGCCATCTGGAACTCGTACTCAAAGTCGGTAACGGCTCTGAGACCCTTTACTATAGCCACCGCTCCCACTTCACGGACATAATCGGAAATAAGGCCGTAGCAGACATCTACTTCAACATTTTCAAAATCCGCTGTGACCTTTTTTATCATTTCCACTCTCTCTTCGGGAGTAAAAACGGGAGTTTTCATCTTATTTATCGCCACAAGGACAATTACCTTGTCGAAAAGCACGGAAGCCCTGTGGATAATATCCCTGTGACCGAAAGTAACAGGGTCAAAGCTTCCGGGGCATACAGCTATTCTCAACCGTATCAATTCCTTTCGGATATCATTCTTCATCATCGACAGGCAGGGGAACACGGTAAACAGTTACCTCTATCTTGCCGTATCTGTAAGTCTTTTTCTTTTCAAGCTTACCCACATTGTCGGGAAGCACCAGACCCTTTTCATGCTCGCAGACAACAATGCCCCTGTCGGACATTTTGCTTTCCAGAAGAGGGAGCGCCTGCCCGATAAGACCGTGCCTGTACGGAGGGTCGAGAAATGCAATATCAAAGGTCATTCTCACGCCACGTACAAAGTCGATGCTGTCCATAACGGAAACTGCGCTGTCACGTACAAAGCCGCAGGCAGTTACATTCTGACGTGTTATCTCCGCCGATGCCTGACTTTTGTCAACAAATCGGCAGTATTTTGCCCCTCTTGAAAGGGCTTCTATTCCAAGCTGACCCGAGCCGCTGAAAAGATCCAGCACCACTGAGCCTTCTATATCAAACTGAATTACGGAAAAAATAGCTTCCTTCACCATATCGGTGGTAGGGCGAACGTCCTCCCCCTCAAGGGTAACGAGCTTTCTTCCTCTTGCCAGACCGGTTATTACCCGCATATTATCTCCAATCCTTTCCGATGTGTACAATAACATGGACATCGGAACTGTCAAAAATTACAAAACGATTACACGATACTATTTCTATTATAACCCAAAACAAAAGCTTTGTCTATAAGATAAAATGAATTTTCAGAGAGAATTTTGCACAAATTCATACACATCATTTGCTACACTTTGACTTATGCCGCCTGCCTGAGCGATCTCCTCAACGGTGGCTTTTTTCAGATTTTCCACAGTCTTGAAGTGGGTCAGCAGCTTCATCGCCTTTTTCTCGCCAATACCCTTGACGTTTGTTATGCCAAGCTCAAAGGTGGATTTTCTGTGCTTATTCCGCTGATATGTGATAGCAAAGCGGTGAACTTCGTCCTGGATACGTGTTACCAGCAGGAAAGCGGACTTTGTTTCGGAAATGCCTATCTCACCGCCGTCGCCGGTGATAGCTCTTGTGCGGTGGTTATTGTCCTTTACCATGCCGAAAACAGGTACGGTTATATCCAGTTCCCACAGCACTTCATTGACCGCAGCCAGCTGATTTTTGCCGCCGTCCAGCAGGATAAGGTCGGGGAGACGCTTGAAGCCCTCGTCCGTTTCCTCGGGGTCAAGGTAATGCTTAAAGCGCCTGCGCAGGACTTCCTGCATACAGGCAAGGTCGTTCTGGATAACATTTTCCTTTATGGAAAATTTCTTGTACATCTTCTTGCAGGGGCGGCCGTTCTCGAAAACTATCATGCCCGCAACCATGTCCGATGAACCCAGGTTGGAAATATCGTAGGACTCGATATAAAGGGGCGGCTTTTTAAGCCCCAGCATTCTTGCCAGTTCTTCAAGGGCGGATATCTCACGGGCAGTTCTGCCCACCTTTATAGAAAGATACTCCTCTGCATTGGACTTTGCTATCTCCGCCAGGCGCATATATCGTCCCCTCTGGGGGCTCATAACATCAACAGCATGACCCGAACGCTCCCTGAAAAATCTCTCCACGTCCTCGGGGCTTTCAACATCAGTACCAAGGACGATATTTCGGGGTATCTCCCGTCCGCTGCCGTAATACTGGGTGATGAAATCTTCCAGCATAACAGTCTCGCTGTCCTCTTCGCCCAGGAACACCTCTTCACGGTCAAACAGCCTGCCGTTCCGGTACATGATGACCGCAGCGCAGGCTTCTCCGCTGTTTCGTGCAATGGCAACGGCATCGGTGTCGGGGAGCTTTTCGGCAATGATGTTCTGGCTGTCCGCCGCTCTTGAAACGGCGCTTATGCGGTCACGGAGCTTTGCGGCAAGCTCAAAATCAAGCCGCTCCGCCGCCTCGTTCATCTGGGCGGTCATGCGCTCCACGGAAGCCTCCGAGCCGTTTTTGATGTAATCTACAGCCTCGTCGATTATCTTTGCATATTCCTCTTCGGAAATATTGCCCATGCACACGCCCATGCACCGCTTGATGTGATGATTAAGGCAAGGCCGACCCTTGCCGATGTCACGGGGAAACTGCCTTTTGCAGGTGGGGAGCATGAACACACGGCTGACCTCTGCCGCCGCTTGCTTTGCCACAAAGGAGCTGGTGTAGGGGCCCATTATCTCGCCTGTTTTGGGCTTCTGCATCTCCGCCGTAATGCGTGAATAAGGGGGCGGGGAAATGCGGATATAGCTGTAGCCCTTGTCATCTTTCAGCAGGATATTGTACTTTGGGGTATGCTGCTTTATCATTGAGCATTCCAGCACCAGTGCTTCATACTCGGAGGTGGTCACGATAAAGTCATAGTCATAGACATTCTCCACCATTTTTGCCACCTTGGGCGTGTGGTTGGGTGTCTTTGCAAAATATGATGACACACGGTTGCGCAGATTTTTCGCCTTGCCGATATAAATTATATGCCCTGTTTTATCCTTCATCTGGTACACCCCGGGGGCGGTGGTGAGCAGATAGGTTTTTTCTCTCAGATAATCGAGACGCTCGTTCATAGCAATGCCCTTCATTTGATTTAATAGTATTATTATTCTATCACAGCCCGCAGATTATGTCAATCACACAACATAGCCCACCATGAATCTGTCTTTGAATTTTCCGTCACAAAGGGCAGCTTCCGTTGAGGGGTACAGCACGGAATGGGCATGATTCCCGTAGCGGTTGAATGTCCGCATATTGCCGCTCTCGCTTACCGCCGCAAAGGTGTGTATCCCCAGATACAGCCCCATAACAGGCCAGCGGTAGCATATTATCCCCGCCCTGCTGCGGGAAAGCGCATCATCAAAGCTTTCCTTCGGGCCTATCTTTACAAAGGGCACATTAAATGCTTCAAGGCAGCTGCCCACCTTGTACGGGTCGCTGCCCCATGTGCCTTTGGGCGCAAGCCCCAGTATCCTTACGGCTGCGTTCATCTCAAACTCGACCGCAAGCTTGAAAAAGTCAGGCTCTTCACCTGCAAGGGTCAGGGCATTGTAAGCCGCCATGACCTCGCAGCACACGCCCGACATCTTTACTTGACAGAATTTCAGTTTTGGAAAATTTCCGCCGCTCTGATCTATGAGCAGCTCATATCCGTTGTAAATTTCTTTTGACGAGCTGTCAAGCCCGATGTTTACATTGGCAAAATAATTCCTGAGGGGCTTTCTCGGCACTTTTGTCTTTTCAAAGCCCATGTGATTGAGATATGCTTCACTGAAGCGTATCCAGCCCTTTGGGGACACAAGCTTTGCTGCCGTATCTCCGCCTGCGGAAAGCACTCCCGCTCCGCACCTTAGCATAAGGTGTCTTCCATTGCAGGGGACTATTTCCCATATCTGATTTTCGCTTTCCGAAAAGCTTTCAAGCCCTGCGGAGCCTTCAGAAAGGGTCAATGCTCTGCCGTCATTTAATGAGCAGATCTTATATCCGCCGCCTAAGCGCATGAACCTGAAAGGCTGATCTTCAAACGCCTTTCCGCCTATGATAATGCGCATTATTTCATTGTGCAGTGCGTTTGCGTCCATTTCCACATTCCTTTTCCGTCTTTGATATCATTATGAGCAAAAGTATAAAGAAGAAAGCGATATATACAGGCATTATCTTCAGGCTGATATGGTTTGCCAGGAGTCCGAAAAGGGGAGGCATAAAGGTGGAGCCCACATATGCGCTTGCCATCTGGATACCGATTATGCCCTGGGAATTTTCTGCACCGAAATTATTTGGCGTAGAGTGGATAATGCAGGGATATACAGGCGCACAGCCAAGACCTATGACCACAAAGCCGATCTCGGAGACAATGCTCACAGGAATTGCGATAAGTGCCGCACCCACCAGCGCCAGGGAAGTTCCCAGCCTTATCATTTTATTGTCCCCGAGCTTGTCGGAAATAAAGCCCGAAAGAAATCTTCCTGCGGTTATGCCAATAAAGAAAAGCGAGCCGAATGCGGCAGCCTCGTCCTTTGAAACGCCTCTTGCGCCCTCAAGATAGCAGCTCGCCCAGAGCATCGTGGTGGCTTCCGCCGCACAATATGACATAAAGCCTATCAGCAGATAGGGAACTCCCTTTATTTTGAACGCACCCTTTATGCCCAGCGGCTTTGCGGAGCTTTCAGTCTCGGAAGCAGTCTTGTTTATCTTCCATAAGGGCCACGCCAGCACCAGTATCAGCGTGATGCCGAACTGGATATACGATACCGTGCGGTAGCCGTTTGTCCAGCCGGAATGGGTCAAAGCATAGCTCATTATATAGGGGCTGACGATAGTTCCAACGCCCCAGAAGCAGTGGAGCCAGCTCATGTGGCGGGAATTGTAGTGAAGCGCCACATAATTGTTCAGCGCCGCATCAATAGCACCTGCGCCCAGACCGTAGGGGATACCCCACAGGCAGAGCTGATAAAACTCCGTTGATGTGGAAAAGCCGAACATAGCCGCAGCGGTGAGGAACACGCTTATAGTCGTCACCGCCCTTGTGCCAAGCTTTTTGGTCAGTCTTTCGGACATAAGCCCCGAAATGATAGTTCCGCCTGAGATTATCATGGAAACAAAGCCCATGTATGACAATGGTATGCCATACTCGGCATGAATAGTGGGCCACGCAGAACCCAGCAGAGAGTCGGGGAGACCCAGACTTATAAATGCGATGTATATCACCGCCAGCAGAAGCAGATACATATTATCCCTCTTTCATTTATTGACCGTCACAAGTGCCGTAAATATTTTTTCCGAACTCATATGCCCTTTGCAAAGCTTTCCGCCAGCTGAGCGGTGTTTCCTCCGGGTCGGCTGCCGCCCGCACAACAAGGATATTCTTTCCCACATATTCCCCCGAAACATTTTTCGTCCATTATAGCACAGGGCATTTAAAAAGTAAAGCCGGATTTTTATTAAATTTTTATTTCATCATTTCTTTTCCGCAGGCAATAATTCCCTTTTCTGCGGTCGGCAGATGAGATGAAAGAGCCTGTTCTTCTCCCACCATGATCCCGAGACCGTAAAGTGGTTCATGAGCATAGTATAATACTAATCACCAATAAAACTATAGACAAAAAATCATCGCATAATCCATATACGCAAGATTATGCTCAATTTTTTGTATAGTTTTTAATTGGTGCTTAGTATAAGCAAAAGCCGTCTTGCAAATGCAAGGCGGCTTTTTTGCATAAAAGCATTACAATGCACAAACTGATCCCCCACAAAAAAAACAAAACACCCCGTATCAAATGATACGGGGTGAAATTTGTTTATTGAGAAGTCAGAATTACTTCTGAGCTTCCTTGATTGCAGCCTGAGCAGCAGCCAGTCTTGCGATAGGCACACGGAAAGGTGAGCAAGATACATAGTCGAGGCCAATTTCGTGGCAGAACTCAACAGATGTAGGATCGCCGCCGTGCTCGCCGCAGATACCGATGTGGAGCTTGGGGTTAACAGGCTTGCCGAGCTGGATAGCCATCTTCATGAGCTTGCCAACGCCAACCTGGTCGAGCTTTGCAAAAGGATCGTTCTCGAAGATCTTGGTGTCATAGTAAGCGTTGAGGAACTTACCAGCATCGTCTCTGGAGAAGCCGAATGTCATCTGAGTAAGGTCGTTAGTACCGAAGCAGAAGAAGTCAGCGTCCTTAGCGATATCGTCAGCTGTGAGAGCTGCACGAGGAATCTCGATCATAGTACCAACCTCGTACTTGAGATCGGAACCTGCTGCTGCGATGATCTCATCAGCAGTCTTTACAACGATGTTCTTAACGAACTTGAGCTCCTTATCCTCACCAACGAGGGGGATCATGATCTCAGGAACGATAGTCCAGTCGGGGTGCTTTGCCTTAACATTGATAGCAGCCTTGATAACAGCTTCTGTCTGCATCTTAGCGATCTCAGGATATGTTACAGCAAGACGGCAACCTCTGTGGCCCATCATGGGGTTGAACTCGTGGAGAGAAGCAATGATGTTCTTGATAGTCTCAACGGACTTGCCCTGAGCCTTTGCAAGAGCCTCAATGTCAGCTTCCTCAGTAGGAACGAATTCGTGAAGAGGAGGATCGAGGAATCTGATAGTAACAGGGTTGCCCTCGAGTGCCTCGTAGAGAGCCTCGAAATCGCCCTGCTGCATAGGTTCGATCTTAGCAAGAGCTGCTTCTCTCTCTTCAACTGTATCGGAGCAGATCATCTCTCTGAATGCTGCGATTCTGTCAGCCTCAAAGAACATGTGCTCTGTACGGCAAAGGCCGATACCTTCAGCGCCGAGCTCTCTTGCCTTCTTAGCGTCAGCAGGAGTATCAGCATTGGTTCTAACCTTAAGTCTTCTGTACTTGTCAGCCCAAGCCATTACACGGCCGAACTCACCGGCGATCTGAGCATCAACGGTAGGAATGATCTCGCCGTAGATGTTACCGGTTGTACCGTCGATGGAGATGTAGTCGCCCTCGTGGAAGGTCTTTCCGCCGAGCTCGAACTTCTTGTTCTCTTCATCCATCTTGATATCGCCGCAGCCGGATACGCAGCAGGTACCCATTCCACGTGCAACAACGGCAGCGTGAGAGGTCATACCGCCACGAACTGTGAGGATACCCTGGGAAGCCTTCATACCGGTGATATCTTCGGGAGAAGTCTCAAGACGAACGAGAACTACCTTTTCGCCCTTAGCGTTCCAAGCCTCTGCATCATCAGCAGTGAATACGACCTTACCGCAAGCAGCTCCGGGAGAAGCACCGAGGCCCTTTCCAAGAGGAGTAGCAGCCTTCAGAGCCTTAGCATCGAACTGAGGGTGAAGAAGAGTATCGAGGTTTCTGGGGTCGATCATAAGAACAGCTTCCTGCTCGGTCTTGTGGCCTTCATCAACGAGGTCGCAAGCGATCTTCAGAGCAGCCTGAGCGGTTCTCTTACCGTTACGGCACTGGAGCATGAAGAGCTTGCCGTTCTCAACGGTGAACTCCATGTCCTGCATATCGTGATAGTGGTTCTCGAGGATATCGCAAACCTTGATGAAATCAGCATAAGCTTCGGGGAACTTCTCTGCCATCTGAGCAATAGGCATAGGAGTACGAACGCCTGCAACAACGTCCTCGCCCTGTGCGTTAGTGAGGAACTCACCCATGAGCTTCTTCTCACCTGTAGCAGGATCTCTTGTGAAGGCAACGCCTGTACCGGAGTTGTCGTTCAGGTTACCGAATACCATGGGCATTACGTTAACTGCAGTACCCCAAGAATAAGGGATATCGTTGTCACGACGGTAAACATTTGCACGGGGGTTGTCCCAAGAACGGAATACAGCCTCGATAGCGAGCTTGAGCTGCTCAACAGGATCGGAGGGGAAGTCAGAACCGAGCTGCTTCTTGTACTCTGCCTTGAACTGCTCAGCAAGTGTCTTGAGGTCAGCAGCGGTGAGCTCTACATCGTAATGTACGCCCTTTTCTTCCTTCATCTTGTCGATGAGCTGCTCAAAGTACTTCTTGCCGACTTCCATAACAACGTCGGAGAACATCTGGATAAATCTTCTGTAAGAGTCGTAAACGAATCTCTCGAACTTAGGATCGGAGTTGCCTGCAATCATAGCAGCAACAACGTCATCGTTAAGACCGAGGTTGAGGATCGTATCCATCATACCGGGCATGGAAGCTCTTGCGCCGGAACGAACGGAAACGAGAAGGGGATTCTTAAGATCGCCGAACTTCTTGCCGTTTTCCTTTTCCATCCAAGCAACGCCTTCCATAGCCTGAGCCATGATCTCGTCGTTGATCTTTCTGCCGTCCTCATAGTACTGAGTGCAGGCCTCGGTGGTGATAGTAAAGCCCTGAGGAACAGGAAGACCTATCTCGGTCATTTCAGCAAGGTTAGCGCCCTTACCGCCGAGAAGGTTACGCATAGTCATATTACCTTCTTTAAAAGTATAGACCCATTTTTTTGCCATTGGATTTTACCTCCATATAAATATAGATTTTTTCACGGCCGCAATTTGAGAATTGCAACAATTTACATCTTTTTCCCACATATATAACAGTACATTGTTGTGCTGCCATGAACATAACTATATTATAACAGAAATATATGTATTTTTCTACTGTTCAATAGCAGAAAAATTGAGCCCGTATCTTTGGCTATTTTGACCAAAAGATTGTGATTTTCTATAATAAAGAACAATTAAAATAAAATGCACTTGAAATATCCATCAAACTGTGGCATAATAATATCTGAAAGGCATATTGGCAGAACGCCATATTTTACAGTCGGTATATTGGCTTTGTGTAATATACTTTAAGTATATTTTTATCGGTGGTAGATGCAGCAGTTCAAGATACTTGATGTATAATCAAAACTTTATAATACATAAAGTATATTATAACAAAGCAAGCGCAATTTACAATTCTTTATAATCAGGAGAATTTATACTATGAGTAATAATTCTAAAAACTGCGCCGTTATCCTCGCAGGAGGACAGGGCAAGAGAATGAAGTCAGATCTCCCCAAGCCCATGTTTGAGGTTCTGGGTCTCCCCATGCTGGACTGGGCGATAAGAGCCTGTGAGGACGCAGGCATAACAGATATCTGCGTGGTAACAGGCTTCAACCACGAGGTCATCGAAAAGCACCTGGACGGCAAGTATCACACCGTTTTCCAGCCCCAGAGAATGGGCACGGGCCATGCGGTGATGATGACCATAGACTGGCTCAAGGAGCGTGCTGACGGCAACGTGCTTATCCTTAACGGAGACGCTCCCTTTATCGACAAGGATACCATATTAGGCGCACTTTCTCTTCATGAGGAGAAAAGCAACGCCGTTACAGTTATAACTGCCGAGCTTGATAACCCCTACGGATACGGCAGGATACTCCGCCATGATGACGGCATTTACGGCATCGTGGAAGAAAAGGACGCCACTCCCGAACAGAAGAAGATAAAGGAAATAAACTCAGGCGCATATTGGTTCGGAGTTGAAAAGCTCATCTATGCCCTTGGTGAGATAAAGCCCAACAATTCTCAGGGAGAATATTATCTTACCGACTCGGTTTATATCCTTATCAGCGCAAAATTTCGTGCAGATGCCTATATTTCTTCAAATTCCGATGCGGTTTTAGGTGCAAATGACAGAAAAGGCCTTTTGTTATTGAATAATACCGCAAGATTTGCTATAATAGAAAGGTTGATGGACGAGGGTGTCGAATTTACCTGCACCGACGGCGTTACTATCGGCAGAGATGTAAAGGTCGGCAAGGGTACGACTATCATGCAGGGAGTTATCCTCAAAGGAAACACCGTTATCGGCGAAAACTGCAAGATAGGCCCCAACTGCATCATTGAAAACTGCACAGTAGGCGACGGTGTTACCCTTAACTCCGTTCAGGCATTCGACAGCGAGATCGAGGACAGCGCAAAGGTAGGTCCTTTCGTTCAGATACGTCCCGGAAGCAAGATCTGCAAGGGCGTAAAGATAGGCGATTTCGTTGAGATCAAAAATTCCGTTATCGGTGAAAACACCGCTGTTGCACATCTTACCTACGTTGGCGATTCCGACGTGGGAAGCGGCGTAAACTTTGGCTGCGGCGTAGTTACCGTAAACTACGACGGCGAAAAGAAGTTCCGCACCACTATCGGCGACGATGCTTTCATCGGCTGCAACACTAACCTTGTGGCTCCCGTAAAGATCGGCAAGGGCGCATATACAGGCGCAGGCTCCACTATTACAAAGGACGTTCCCGACGGCTCTCTCGCAGTTGAGAGAGGAACAGCCAAGATAATAGAGGGCTACGGTCTGAGAAAGCTCAAGGGCAGGATAGAAAAGAACCACAGCAAATAATACCTCAAAGGCACAGGCGCTGATTGTGAGCAGCGTATAAAACAGCCCCATATTTTTGGAATTTATTTATAGAAAAGGAGAAGAAAAATGAATCTTCACGGTAAGGATATCAAAATCTTCACTGCAAACTCCAATCCCCAGGTAGCTGCCGACATCGCAAAGGCGCTGGGACTTCCCCTCGGTCAGTCCGAGGTCGTTACCTTTTCCGACGGAGAGGTAAGCGTTTCCATTAAGGAAAGCGTTAGAGGTTCCGACGTATTCGTTGTTCAGTCCACCAGCACCCCTGTAAACGACCACGTGATGGAGCTTCTCATTATGATCGACGCATTTAAGAGAGCTTCCGCAGGCCGTATCACAGCAGTTATCCCCTACATGGGATATGCACGTCAGGACAGAAAGGCTAAGGCAAGAGATCCCATCTCTGCAAAGCTTATGGCAGACCTGCTTACCGTTGCGGGCGCTGACCGTATCCTCACAATGGATCTCCACTGCGCACAGATCCAGGGCTTCTTCAACATTCCCGTTGACCATCTCCTCGGTGTGCCCATTCTGGTTCCCTACTTCGTTGAGAAGTTCAAGGACATCAAGGACAATACCATCATCGTATCTCCCGACCTTGGCTCCGTAACCAGAGCAAGAAACTTTGCCGCTAAGTTTGACGCTCCTCTTGCTATCGTTGATAAGAGACGTCAGAAGGCAAACGTATGCGAAGTTATGAACATCATCGGCGACGTTAAGGATAAGGACGTTATCCTCGTTGACGATATGATTGACACCGCAGGTACCCTCTGCAACGCTGCAAAGGCTATCATGGAAAAGGGCGGCGCAAGATCCGTTACCGCTTGTGCAACTCACGGCGTTCTTTCAGGCCCTGCTATCGAGAGGATCCAGGCAAGCGTTATCAAGGAAGTTGTTATCCTCGATACTATCGCACTCCCTCCCGAGAAGCACATCGACAAGATCACTGTTCTCCCCGTTGCTCCTGTATTTGCTCAGGCTATCGAGAGAATTTACGCAGACAGACCCATTTCCCCTCTTTTCAATAACTGATATCGTATATCAAACCAAATAAATAAAAGATACATAGGCGGCACTAACATCGTTAATGCCGCCTAAAGGTATTTATAAATATGAGTTACCGAGCTGCAGATAATATTGCAAGCTCCGAACTTATCAGCGAAGCGGAGACAGCGACACGCTGTGCCGCCTAAAGGTATTTATAAATATGAGTTACCGAGCCGCAGATAATAATTTGTGTAAACGGAAGGAAATAAAATGAGTATTTTTGATGTATTCGAGCAGCTCAACAAAAACAAAGCCCCCGAGCCGACAGGTCCCGTGGAATATATCATAGTAGGTCTGGGAAACCCAGGGGCACAGTATGAAAACACCCGCCACAACGCAGGCTTTATGACTGTCGATACCCTGGCGGCAAAATATAAATTTGACATAAAGAAGCTGAAATTCAAGTCCCTTACAGGCGATGTTGTCATTGCAGGCAAGCGATGTCTGGTAATGAAGCCCTCCACATTTATGAACAACAGCGGAGAAGCTGTGGTGGAGGCGATGAATTTCTACAAGATACCCATCGAAAATGTGATAGTATGTTATGACGATATAAGCCTTGAACCCGGCAAGCTGCGCATTCGCCGAAAGGGAAGCGACGGCGGCCATAACGGCATAAAGTCCATCATATATCTTACAGGCTCTCAGGATTTCCCACGCATAAAGATAGGCGTAGGCGCAAAGCCCTCCAAGGACTATGACCTGGCAAACTGGGTGCTGGGCAATTTCCCATCGGAGGATATCCCCAAGATGCACGAATCCACCGAGCACGCCTGTGAAGCCATAGAGCTTATGGTCAAGGGCGAGACCGACAAGGCAATGAACCTTTTCAACTGATAAGAAAGACAGGCGGAAAATGAACAACTCACTTTTCGGTAAAATGCAGAGCGTGCTTATGTCTCAGTCGGACATAAAGGACATCTGCGACACATTAAAACGAGGATATTACCCACTGGCTGTGTCTGGACTTTCGTCCATACACAAGGCTCAGCTGGCACTTATAATAAGCACCCTTTCGGAAGAAAGCGCCCCTCTCCTTATCATCACCGATGACGAGGCAGGGGCTAAACGTATTTGCGATGATATAAACGAAATGTATGCCGTTTCCCAGAATGAAAATGAAACAGCCGCATATATCTATCCCGCAAAGGACATCACTCTGGCAAGGGTGGAAAGCGTTTCAAAGGAATACGAATACCAGCGCCTGTGCGTGTTGGCGAGGCTCATAGACGGCAGCTGCAAAATAGTCTGTGCTTCGGCGGAGGCGGTAATGCAGCGCACTATCCCTCCCGATGTGCTGGCTGACCGCACAATCAAGCTGTCAAGGGACACTTCCGTGCAGCTCCCCGACCTCATAAGCCGCCTCATCGCCGCAGGCTACACCCGCTGCGACAAGGTGGAAAGCCCCTCCCAGTTTTCCGTGAGAGGTTCCATTGCGGATATCTTCCCCGTGCAGGAGAAAATGCCTGTCCGTATGGAGCTGTGGGACGATGAGATAGATTCCTTTGCATATTTTGACCCCGAGACCCAGCGCCGCACCGAGCAGATAGACGAGCTTATTATCCCCCCCGCAGGCGAGGTGCTTTTTAACAGCGCAGACGCACTTGTACAGAAGATAAACGCCCTCTCCGCAGGAGTAAGAGGAAAGCGCACCGAGCTTGTGCGCTCAAACCTTGCCAAGGACGCAGACAATGTTTCAAACGGCGTAAGCCTTGCAAATATCGACAAGTATCTGCCGCTGGCATATGACAAGCCCGCACTTATCTTCGATTACCTGAAGCCCGACAGCCCTGTGCTTTTCTGTGAGTTCCACAGCTGCTGCGAAAAGGCAAAAGCAATACAGTCCCAGTTCAATGAGGACGTGAAGATACTCCTTGAAGAGGGCGAGCTTTGCAGAGGTCTGGACGGCTATATAGCCGAGTTTGAGAGCATTTCCGAAACAGCTGTGAAATTCCCCTGCGTGCTTATGGATACGTTCCTGCGCACAAACGATATCCGCTGCAAAAAGCTCTGGACAATGACCGCCTATCAGACCGCTCCGTGGGGCGGCGAGATACGTCAGCTTTCGGAGGATCTGCGTTCGTTCATCGACCGCAACTACTCCGTCATCGTGCTGGCAGGCTCTGAAAAAACTCTGCCCATAATCGCCGAGGATCTGAGAAATGACGGCATTCCATGCGACATAATGACAGAGGAGACCACCCTTACCAAGGGCAGAGTTCTCATCACCACAGGCTGCCTGTCATCGGGCTATGATTATCCCGACATCAAGACCGCACTTATCACCCAGGCAAAGGCAATGAGCTCCAAGAGGAAGCTCAAAAAGAAGAAAAAGGGCGAGGAAATAAAGTCCCTGGCAGATATCGCCCCGGGCGATCTGGTAGTTCACGCTCTCCACGGAATAGGCAGGTTCGAGGGCATTCGCAAGCTGGAGCTGGAGGGCATCACCAAGGACTATATCACCATAAAATACGCAGGTACGGACGTGCTTTATGTGCCCGTTACCCAGATGGATCTTATTTCAAGATATATCGGCCCCCGTGACGATACGGGCGTAAAGCTCAACAAGCTTTCCTCCAACGAGTGGCAGAAAACACGTTCCCGTGTAAAGAAAGCCGTCAAGGATATGGCGGACGAGCTTATTGCCCTCTACGCAAAGCGCAGCAAAACAAAGGGCTTTGCATTCTCTGAGGACAACGACTGGCAGAACGACTTTGAAGCCCGCTTTGACTATACCGAGACAGATGACCAGCTCCGCTGCATAGAAGAGATAAAGCAGGATATGATGAAGCCCACCCCCATGGACAGACTTCTCTGCGGAGACGTGGGCTTCGGAAAAACAGAGGTGGCTTTCCGTGCCGCATTCAAATGTATGCTGGACGGCAAGCAGTGCGCAGTGCTTGTGCCCACAACCGTCCTTGCATGGCAGCATTACCAGAGCGCACTGAAAAGATTTGAGCATTTCCCGTTTAAAATAGAGCTTTTGTCCCGCTTCCGCACCAAAAAGCAGCAGGAAGAGATACTCAAACAGGTGGCTCTGGGCACTGTGGATATGGTCATAGGCACTCACCGCCTTGTGCAGAAGGACGTTAAGTTCAAGGATCTGGGTCTTGCCATAATCGACGAGGAACAGCGTTTCGGCGTTGCCCACAAGGAGCGCTTCAAGGAAGCGTTTACGGGAGTTGACGTGTTGACCCTTTCCGCAACACCTATCCCACGAACCCTCAACATGGCAATGAGCGGCATAAGAGATATGAGCGTCATAGAAGAGCCGCCCGTTGACAGATATCCCGTGCAGACCTATGTTATCGAGCACAATATGGGCGTTATAATCCAGGCGATAAACAAGGAGCTGAGGCGTGGCGGTCAGGTTTATTATATCCATAACCGTGTGGAGACCATCGACCTGTGCGCCGCAAAAATAGCCGAGCTTATCCCCGACGCACGTATCGCCGTGGCTCACGGTCAGCTTTCCGAGGAACGTCTCTCGGATATCTGGACGGAGCTGGTTGACCACGAGATAGACATACTTGTCTGCACCACCATCATCGAAACAGGCGTTGACGTGCCTAACGTAAACACACTTATCATCGAGGACGCAGACAATCTGGGACTTTCCCAGCTCTATCAGCTGAGAGGCCGTGTGGGACGTTCCAACAGGCGTGCCTTTGCGTATTTCACTTTCAGGCGTGGCAAAGTGCTTACCGAAATAGCCTCCAAGCGCCTTGACGCAATAAGGGAGTTCACCCAGTTCGGCAGCGGCTTCCGTGTGGCAATGCGTGACTTGGAAATAAGAGGCGCAGGCTCAATTCTGGGCGGCCGCCAGCACGGTCATATGGAGGCAGTAGGATACGATATGTATCTGCAGCTCCTGAACGAAGCCATTGCCGAGGAAACGGGACAGACACCTCCCCGCACTCCCGAGGAATGCCTTATCGACCTGCAGATCGAGGCGCATATCCCCGACGACTATATCGAGAGCCTTGCAGGCAGACTGGACGCTTACCGCAAGATCGCAGCAGTTTCCACCAAGGAAGAGAGCATCGACCTGCTGGACGAGTTCATCGACCGCTACGGTGATCCTCCGAAAGCAATACAGGGACTTGTCACCGTTGCACTTACAAGGAATATGGCAGGCAAGGCGGGAATAACCGAGATAACCCAGCGCAGCAATGCACTGCTCATATATGTAAAGACAGCGGGCATGGAGCAGGTCCAGGCGCTTGTAAAGGCATTTGGCGGCAGAGTATCGGTAAACGGCTCTGCGGATAAGCCGTACATTGCCATAAAGCTTACCAAGACTGACAGACCTGTTGAGATAATGCAGACGGCTGTTGAAACATTCTATGAAGCAGGGGAACAGGCAAAGAAAACCAAATAATATAAGGGAACCTCTCCTTTTCGGCATGAAACGGAGAGGTTTTTTGCGTGCAGAGTCAGTTTTCGTGTTCATAATATGTTCTTGATTATTATTTCACAAAATGCTATAATATATGGTGAGTAGCTATAGCTATTCTATCTACTGATAATGAAAGATGGTATTTATTTGATAAAAAAATGGCAGATCGGCACACCCGACCCTGCGGCTGCGGATATTCTTTCCCGTCAGGGAGGGCTGTCCGTTCTCGCCGCCAAAGCCCTTGCTTCAAGAGGCATTGATACAATAGAAAAAGCTGCCGATTTCTTCGGTCAGAATGATGATGAGCAGTATTCCGACCCGTTCCTTATCCGTGATATGGACAAGGCCTGCGACGCTGTTTCCGAAGCGGTGGAGAACGGCACACTCATCTGCATATACGGCGATTACGACTGCGACGGCGTTACCGCCACAGCTGTATTGTCAGGCTATCTTACCGATATCGGCGGAAACGTGATGACTTACATCAACGAGCGTGAAGAGGGCTACGGAATGAACAGCGGAGCTGTCAGGAAGCTGGCAGAGCAGGGCGTGGGGCTTATCGTCACCGTAGATAACGGCATTGCCGCCGTTGCCGAAGCGGAACTTTGCAAGGAGCTTGGCATAGCCCTTGTTATAACCGACCACCATCAGCCCGGGGAGACTTTGCCCGATGCTCTTGCAGTGGTTGACCCCCACAGAGCCGACTGCCCCTCGATATATAAGGACCTTTGCGGCTGCGGTCTTGCACTGAAGCTCATTGCAGCCATGGAGGGCGGCGATATGGACTGCGCTGTTGAGCAGTTTTCCGACCTTGCCGCCGTTGCCACGGTCGCCGATGTTGTTCCTCTCACGGGCGAGAACAGGGCGCTTGTGCGGGACGGTCTCCATTACCTTGAAAACACCGAAAATATGGGGCTTCGTGCCCTTATCGGAAAAGCAGGGCTGAAAGCCCCCTACACCTCCACATCAGCAGCCTTCGGGCTTGCCCCAAGAATAAATGCGGCAGGCAGGATAGGCTCTCCATCTGACGCTCTTTCGCTGCTTACGGAGGAAGACCCCGATGAGGCGGAAGCTCTGGCGGAAAAGATATGCGAGCTTAATGCAGAGCGCAAAAATTACGAAAACGCAGTTCTTGCGGATATCTACGAAAAAATAAAGGAAAATCCCGCAGTGTTGGACAAGCGTGTGATTGTTTTCAGCGGCGTTGACTGGCACCACGGCGTTGTGGGAATAGTTGCGGCACGGTGCATGGAAAAATTCGGCAGACCCGTTTTTCTCATGTCACGCAACAGGGGAGACACGGAGGTGCGTGGCTCCGCCCGTTCATTCGGCGGCTTCAGCATCTTCAAGGCACTGAGCTTTGCAGCAGATACCCTTACCAAATTCGGCGGACATTCGGGCGCAGGCGGCTTTTCTCTGACTGAGGAAAATATCCCGCTGTTTGATGAAAAACTGCAGGAATTTGCGCATGGTCTTGCCTGCGACGGCGTTTCATTCTCACCTGCGGTAACAGTCTGCGGAGCGGTAACTCCCGGTGAGCTTACGGCTGAAAACATCGAGGGACTGAACGTCCTCGAACCCTTCGGAGAAGCAAATCCCCGTCCCGTTTTCCTTATTTCCGACTGTGTGATATCAGACATTATCCCCCTTACGGGCGGAGCGCACACCAAGCTCACGCTCACAGGCGGGAACACAAAATTTGCGGCGCTTATGTTCGGCACAAAAACTGCTGAATTTTCATATAAAAAGGGAGATGTGGTGAACGTCATCGCTTCTCCCGAGATAAACACCTTCGGCGGCAGAAAAAGCGTTAATCTGCACATCGCCGATATAAGAAAAAAAGGCATAAATCAGTCAAAGCTCATTGCAGCCGAGGAAGCATATTATGCCTTTAAGCGAGGTGAGCGTATCGACAGGCGGCTCATTCCCCACATAACCCCCGAAAGAGCCGACCTGGCGGCAGTGTATAAGGCTCTCGGGAAAGACACTATTTCTCCTTTCGGACTGTTCCAGAGGGTTGGCGGAGATATGAACTACTGCAAATTTCTCATCTGCCTTGACGTATTCGCCCAGTCGGGACTTATGGCTTACGATAAGGGCGCAGACAGGATATCTGTCATTCAGGGCGCACCAAAAGCCGACACGGAGAAGGCTCCCATAATGGAAGCTCTCAGGCGGCCGGCGGCACAGTGATCACATACTTTAGGAGGCGGCGCATATGCTCAACAAATCCGAGACTGTATATACAATAGATTCGCTTATTCAGAAAATACTTGACGATGAAAAGCAGTATGACCTGAGCAAGATAATTTCCGCATATGAATTTGCGGCAAAGGCTCATGCAAATCAGGTGCGCTCATCGGGCGAGCCGTACATCACCCACCCCGTAGCAGTGGCATATATCCTGCTGGAGCTGGGTATGGATACGGATACTATCTGTGCCGCTCTTCTCCACGACGTTGTGGAGGATACGGACACCACCCTTGAAGAGCTGAGAAAGCTTTTCGGTCAGGACGTGGCAATGCTGGTTGACGGCGTTACAAAGCTGGGCAAGATACCCCTTTTCACCAAAGAGGAACAGCAGGCAGAGAACGTAAGAAAAATCCTCCTTGCCATGTCGCAGGATATCAGAGTTATCATAATAAAGCTCTGCGACCGCCTCCACAATATGAGAACGCTCCAGTTCCGTCCCGCATACAAGCAGAGGAACACGGCTCTGGAGACCATGAACATCTATGCGCCCATAGCTCACCGTCTCGGTATCAGGACTATCAAGGACGAGATAGAAGATCTGGCGTTCAGGTACCTTGACCCCTACGCATATGCCGAAATAGAGCAGATGCTTAAAATACGCAGTGACGAGCGTCAGGCATTCATCAACTCCATCAAGGAGCAGATCGCAAAGCGCTTTGTGGAAATGGGTCTGCCCGAGCCTCAGATGTCGGGACGTGTAAAATCGGTTTACGGCATTTACCGAAAAGCGTTCATCAAGGGCAAGGGCCTTGATGAAGTGTATGATATTTACGCCGTGCGCATTATAGTCAACACTGTAAACGAGTGCTACAATGCGCTGGGTATAATCCACGATATGTTCAAGCCCATACCCAACCGCTTCAAAGACTACATCGCAACGCCCAAGGCAAATATGTATCAGTCCCTGCACACCACCGTTATCGGCAGAGAGGGTATCCCCTTTGAGGTGCAGATAAGAACTGTTGATATGAACTACACCGCTGAATACGGTATCGCAGCCCACTGGAAATACAAGGAGGGCATAAAGGGAAAGGATAAGCTGGAGGACAGACTGGCATGGATACGCCAGATAATTGAAGCCCAGCAGGAAACCGACGATGTTGAGGAAATTGTCCGCACCATCAAGAGCGACCTTGCTCCCGAGGATATTTTCGCATTCACTCCCAAGGGCGATATCATAACCCTGCCTGCGGGCGCAACCATAATCGACTTTGCCTACGCAATCCACACCCAGGTCGGCAACAGAATGAAGGGCGCAAAGGTCGATGGAAAGCTTGTTTCCCTTGATTATCAGCTCCAGACGGGCGAGATAGTTGAGATACTTACCTCTCAGGCTCCCGACCACGGTCCCAACCGTGCATGGCTGGATATATGCAAGACCAACGAAGCCAAGTCCAAGATACGCTCATGGTTCAAGAAAGAACGCCGTGAGGAAAATATCGCCAAGGGCAAGGAGGATCTGGAACACGAGTTCAAGCGTAACGGCATAAACGTTCCTCCCGAGGATATGGAAAAGTTCCTTGCAGACGATATGAAGCGCCACAACTGCGCAACGCTGGACGATTTCTATGCGGCTGTGGGCTACGGCGGCATCATTCTTTCAAGAATACTCCAGAGGCTCAAGGACAGCTACGCAAAGCAGTACTCCGCTCCCAACGCCGCAAAGCCCGCTCCCTTTGTTCCCAAGAAGAGCAACACTGGCATCATTGTCGGCGGCGAGAGCAACATAGACGTAAAGCTTTCCAAGTGCTGCAACCCTCTCCCCGGAGAAGATATCATCGGCTTTATCACCAAGGGCCACGGCGTTTCCGTTCACCGCAAGGACTGCTCCAAGTATATTGAAGCAATGAAGAACGGTATCGAGACCGACCGCTGGGTAGAAGTCACATGGGCAGAAAATGCAGCCAAGAACGACAATCCTATATTCAAGGCAACACTGGACGTTGTTTCCTACGACAATATCTCTCTGCTGGCAAACGTTACCGCAGTCACAGCGGAAATGCGCATACCCGTCTCCGAGCTGACCACAAAGATGCTCAAAAACGGCAACGCAAATCTTATCATGACCTGCAGCATCGCAGGAGTTCAGCAGCTCAATATGCTTATCTCCAAGCTGAGAAAGGTGCAGGACGTTATCAGCGTGGAACGTATCGTAAACTGATACTGATAATATACCTCGGAAAGGCGGTAATAATATGAACGTGCTCAATCTTCCCCCTCTTAGCCAGTTCGGGGTAAACTCGTACCTTATCTGGGACGAGAACATGAACGGTGCTCTTATAGATGCTCCCTACGGCGGCGATTATATATTGAAGCAGATAGCCGAAAAGGGTGTAAAGCTGAAAAAGATCCTCCTCACCCACGGCCACTGCGACCACATTGCCTCAGCGGCATATGTGTCCTACAAAACAGGTGCGGAAATAGTTATCCATTCCGCCGACAGGGAAAAGCTCACAAACGGAAAGACAAATCTCACGGAATATTTCGGTCTCCCTCCCGTTGACCCCATTGGCGAAGCAACGGAGATACAGGACGGAGATATCGTAACCGTAGGGGAGCTGGAATTTGAAGTCCTCCACACCCCGGGCCACACAAGCGGCTCCGTGTGCTATATCCTGGGTGACAATATGTACTGCGGAGATACCCTTTTCAAAAACAGCATGGGCAGGACTGACATGACCGACGGCAGCGAAAAGGCAATGTACGAGTCTCTGGCAATGCTTTATGATTTTGATACCAAGACCGACTACAAGCTTTTCTCGGGTCACGGTGAAAACTCCACCATGTTCGAAGAAAGGGCACACAACCCTTATATGAAATACGCATGGGAGCATTTTGCGGGTGAGGAATAAAAAAACATAGCGAATAATCAAAACGAAAGGAGCGCAGCTGGGTGAAGTATTACACCATTATCGGCGGAGTAAACGGAGTTGGCAAAAGCAGTCTGACAGGCGTATTGAAAAAGCAGCGTACTGATATGGGTATGATAATCGACACGGATATGCTGAACGCCAAGTACAACGGCGACCGGATAAAAGGCGGAAAAGAAGCTGTCCGTCTTATAAACGACTGCCTTTCAAAAGGCATAGATTTCACACAGGAAACCACGCTTTCTGGAAAGAAGACCCTGAAAACAATAATCGCCGCCCGTGAAAAAGATTACTGCATACGTTTGTTTTATGTTGCTGTAAGCTCATCGGAAGAAAGCATACGGCGCATTGCAAACCGTGTTGCCAAGGGCGGGCACAATATCTCCGATGACGACGTTAAAAGGCGCTATGCCAACCGTTTTGATGACCTGCTTGCCGTTCTTCCGTACTGCAACGAAGCGCATTTCTATGACAATGAAAACGGCTTTGAAGAAGTGGGCGAATACCGCAACGGGGACATACTCTTTACTAGCGAAGCTCCCCCTACATGGCTTAAAGAAATAAAACATCGGCTGACAGAATAAGACTGCTTTCCTGCCGCCCGCAAAATAAAAAGCACTACGGGAAGCATGAAAAATACTTTCCCCCATATGAAAAGTGAGATAATACAATGACCGTATATTTTGAAAACAACACATACAAATACGAGACGGAAGCGGTGCTGAAGCTCTTCTGTCCGCTGGAAAGCTTTGAGTTTGAATATGATAAGCCCGCTCCCGACGAAGGGGACAGGATAGTTGTATCCGTATCGGATAAGTTATACATACTCGCCTGCCTGCACGGAAAGACCTGCGAGAGATCTCTCCCGCTGCCCGAGGAAAGCGAGTATGAGATATCCTTGTGCAGGATGCTTTACAAGGCGCTTTCCGAAATCACGGGAGTAACGCCCAAATGGGGCTGCCTTACGGGAATACGCCCCGTAAAAAAGGTGAACGCACTTATTGAAGAGGGACTTTCCAAGGAAGAGATATTTGAAAAGCTGAAAGAAAAATATTATATCTCTCCCGAAAAATTTGAGCTTTCCTACCGCACCGCCGTGACACAGAAAAATGCGCTGGATACCCTTGACCCAAAGAGCTATTCGCTTTATGTGTCAATCCCATTCTGTCCGTCAAGATGCTCATACTGCTCATTTGTTTCCCACTCGATACAGTCAAAGGGAGCAAAGGAGCTTATCCCCCGGTATGTGGATATGCTCTGCCGAGAGATAGAGGAAACGGGAAATATCCTCCGTGGCAAGAACACTTTCTGCGACACTGTATATATCGGCGGAGGAACGCCCACATCACTTTCCGCACAGGAAATCGAAAAAATAATGCAGGCAATAGCCAAAAACATTGACATTTCTAAAATTCGTGAATATACTGTAGAAGCAGGCCGTGCAGATACCATCACCGAAGATAAGCTTATCGCCATAAGGGATAACGGAGCCACAAGAATTTCCGTAAATCCCCAGACCATGATAGACAGCGTCCTGAAAGCTGTGGGAAGAAAGCACACAGCTGCTCAGGTGGAAAAATGCTTTGCCCTTGCAAGGAGCCTTGGCTTCAAAAACATCAATATGGACACCATTGCAGGGCTGCCTACGGACACCACAGAGGGCTTTAAGGAGACCATAGACCGCCTTACCGCACTTGACCCCGAAAGCATCACCGTTCACACCCTTACGGTAAAGCGTTCCGCCGATCTGTTCAAAAGCTCCGATGATCTGAGAAAGAATTATCTTACGGATAACTCCATCTCGGAAATGGTGGACTTCGCCTTTGCGGAGCTGACCGGAAAAGGCTATGACCCATATTATCTTTACCGCCAGAAGAACACGGTGGGCAATCTGGAGAATGTGGGCTACGCAAAGAAAGGCTATGAGAGCCTTTACAACATCTACATCATGGAAGAGGCTCAGAACATCATTGCCTGCGGCGCAGGCGGCTCCACAAAGCTTATTGACCACTCCACAGGCAAGATAACACGGCATTTCAACTACAAGTTCCCCTACGAGTATATTTCACGCTACGAAAAAATGACGGCATACAAGCCGCAGCTGGAGGAGTTCCTTTCTCAGCTGTAACCAAGAGGAGGAAATTTTTATGAAATACGGTTTTGATGACATTGTTGCAATTTCCAAGGACGCTGTTGACAAGATAACAGGCAAAGCAAATGAGGCTGTCAACGTATCAAAGGCATATGTTGAGCGTGCACAGCTGAGGGTTAAGCTCAAAGAGCGCTACTATGAGCTGGGCAAGGTATGCTATTCCATGCACAAGGACAGCACCGACGAAACAGGCAATATGAAGCGCCTTATCAAGGAAATAAAAATGCTGGAAGCTCAGCTGGAATTTGCTGAGGACGCCAGCGGCAAGCCTCATGTATGCGAGTTCTGCGGCGCAAAGAACGCTCCAGACAACACCTACTGCTGCAAGTGCGGCGAGAGATTATAAAATCATAATATAAACTCCCAAATGGAAGGAATGAACATCACAATAAAAAAGAATGATATTATCACGCTTGAAATAACGGATATTACCGCCGAGGGCAGCGGAGTGGGGCATGAAAACGGCATGGCTGTTTTCGTGCCCTCTGCCGCAAAGGGCGATATTATCTCGTGCAGGATAGTCAAGGTGCTGAAAAATCTGTGCTACGGCATAGTTGAGGAAATAATCACTCCCTCGCCCGACAGGCAGGACAGAGGGTGCGATGTCAAGAAAGCCTGCGGCGGCTGCGTTTTCCGCCACATATCATATGAGTCGGAGCTGGATATCAAAAACAACATCGTAAAGAACGCCTTTATCCGCCTGGGTAAATTTGAGGACAGCGGGATATTTCTGCCTCCGCTTGGCTGCGATGAAACGGACAAGTACCGCAACAAGGCGCAGTATCCCGTTACCACAGACAAGGACGGCAGGCTCACCTGCGGCTTTTATGCCCAGCGCAGCCACAGGGTAGTGCCATGCACCGACTGCCTTCTCCAGCCCGATACCTTCGGCGAGCTGCTAAGGGAGATACTGAAGCTTGCAAACGAGAGGCATATCTCCGCATATGACGAAGCCAGCGGAAAGGGCATTCTCAGGCACATATATCTGCGCAGAGGATATCACAGCGGAGAGATAATGGTCTGTTTCGTATCATCAAAGCCCGACCCGAAATTTCAGTCCATTGCAGATATACTTATGAAAAATCACGCCGATATAAAGTCGGTGATACTTAACATAAACAGCAAGAACACAAACGTTATCATGGGCAGCAGGTGCATAACTCTCGGCGGAAGCGACACCATAACCGACATTATGTGCGGCAACAGAATATCTTTGTCGCCGCTGTCATTTTATCAGGTGAACACCGCTCAGGCGGAAAAGCTTTACGGCATAGCTGCGGAGTTTGCGGCGCTGACAGGCGATGAGGACGTGCTCGACCTTTACTGCGGCGCAGGGACCATAGGGCTTTCCATGGCAGGAAAAGCAAAGCACATAACAGGTGCGGAGATAATCCCTCAGGCGGTGGAAAACGCCAAGCTCAACGCCCGTGAGAACGGCATAGAGAACGCCGACTTCATCTGCGCCGATGCGGGACAGGCGGCAAAGCTCCTGTGCGACAAGGGCAGAGCTCCCGATGTTATAATCACTGACCCTCCGAGAAAGGGCTGCGACGCTCTCACCCTGGACAGCATTGTGAAGATGTCTCCCAAGCGTGTTGTAATGGTCTCCTGCAATCCCGCCACCGCCGCCCGTGATTGCCGCTGTCTTGCGGACAAGGGGTATGAGCTTCAAAAGGTAAGGGCTGTCGATCTGTTTCCCGGTACGGGGCATGTGGAGACGGTTGTCTTGCTTTCCAAGGGTGAGGTCGACTCGAAAAAGATTCGGGTTGAGTTCTCTTTGGAAGATATGGATATGTCCGAATTTCAGGATGGGGCAACCTATCCGCAGATCAAGGAGTATGTGTTGGAGCATACCGGGTTAAAGGTGTCCAACCTCTATATCTCACAGATTAAACGAAAATGTGGGATTGGGGTTGGTAAGAACTATAATCTGCCGAAGTCCGAGGATTCCAGACAGCCCCAGTGTCCGCAGGAAAAAGAGAAAGCAATCCGAGAAGCATTCAAATATTTTGGGATGATCTAACATCCCGCAAAATGGAGGTTTCTTATGGATAGATTGATTTCTTGTGAGTTTAACATGGATACCGCTTGTGTGGAACTGAAATTTTTAGATGGCAGCATGATTGCCATTGATACCATCGCCGTGGAGAATGAGGTTGCTGACAATATGTATCAACGGTCAGAACTGGATTATCTAATCTACAATGATCCGGTTGGATATGCAGACTTGATCTTGAACGGTGATCCCGAAATTTATCTAAAAACTGTAACTGAATGTAAACCCTTAGATTAAAACTCAGCCCTCTGCCTTTTCCTTGGCAGAGGGCCGTTTTTTGCTTAACAGTTATTGAGCATCCCTTAATTGCTCTACAACACTGCATTTCGCTGCATTGTCATACATCATGCAAGGAATCAGCCACCCCAGCAGAAGAAATACCGGAATTGTCAGCAGGACAGGCAGAATGGTGAATCGATACTCAAAGAACCAGAACATACTGCCCAGCATTTTTCCTGCAAGAGGTCCCACCGCCAGCGACAGAATAAAGGCCGCCGATACGGAGGACATTGCGTAAAACAATCCCTCGTAGATCAGCATGGTTTTGAGCTGCCGGTTCGTCATTCCTACAGCCTGAAGCACAGCAAATTCACGGCGGCGGGAAAGAATACTGGTCATCATGGCGTTGAAGAAATTTAAGAGTCCCACCAGCCCGATGATAGCACAGAGGATACCACCTACCAGAAGGAATATCTGCCGGAACTGAGCAAACTCAGAGCGAGCCGTGGCCTTGCTTTCATACATCAAGGGTGAAAACTCACCGGCAGTGAGCTTCGATAGATATTGCTCTGCTTCGGCCTCGTCTGCGTCGTCTGCTGTGTCGAACAGGTAGAGCATCGGAATGGCCGCACCGCCGCTGTCCCTCTGTGCGGTATCCACAGACAAAACTGTCTCATATCCAATACCACCATAACGATAACTCATGGAATACGGAAGCTCTACCAAGGCGCAGACCGTGTACTCTACATCTCTGGCTCCATACAGTTTTTCCTGAAAGTATTCCTCCGGTGTATCTTCGGTGCGGAGTTCCCCGGTGCGGCTGTCGATATATTTCACATCGTCCGCATAGGTGACGGTGATCGTGTCTCCCACCTTGGGGTAGTATTCAGGATTGGGCAGATTACCGTAGTCATCTAAGGAAACCGCAATGGCAATAGCGTTATTGTTTGGCTCCAGCATAGGAGAAATATCTCCGTCGAACACTTGCAGCTTGTCAAACAGGCTGTTATCCAGAGCCTCGATTCTGGTATCTCCCATCACCATATCGCCCCGGTGCTCCATGCGGCTCATATGGCTGTCCAACTGCTCAGCACTTTCGTACCTTGCATAGTCCTGCCGCAGAGCATCCTCCGTCATCCAAAGATATACGGGTTTTCGCACAGCATATCCCGTGCCGGAAAGACTGGACTTTGTATTTGCTGCGATCTCTTCGATCTGTTCCGGCGTGATGAATTCATCTGCCGGGTTGTAACGGAAATAGTCGGGCGTGCTGACGATAAAATCGGCGCAGGTCATGAAGGATACATACTTCTCCATGCTGAAGCCGCCCACAAAGGCACACAGTGCATTGAACAGCGTCACCGACAGTGCCAGAGACACCACCACCAGCACCGTCTTTTTTTTGTTTCGTCCCAGATTGGCAAAGGCCATCTGATGGAGCTTCGCTCCCCGGGTGCTGCGCTGTTTTTTCTTGGTCTGCATCGCATCTGTATATTTGGTAGCCTCCACCGGAGAAACCCTGGCTGCCATTTTCCCGGGCTTGGAGCAGGACAAAAGCACCGTCAGCAGGGCAAACAGCACGGAGCCAACAAAGATCACAGGCGAAGTGCTGATGGTGGTGATGCCCGCATCCAACTGGGTGGAGCGCAAGACAACAGGCACCAGAACAGCGCCAATGCCATAGCCCAACAGCAGCCCCGCCGGAATGCCGATCAGACAAAGCAGAAGTGCCTGCTGGCGAATGATGCGTTTGAGCTGCCGGGGCGTTGTGCCAATGGTTTTCAGAAGCCCGTAAAACCGGATATCCCCCGCAACAGAGATCTGGAAAATGTTATAGATGATAAGATACCCGGTGAAAATCACCAGCAGCAAAAAAGCTGCTATGGCGATCACAAGTTCCGGATCGAGATGCGACTCCAGCTGGGATGAGGTATATCCCCAGTTGACGCCGATCCGGACGCTGTTGGGATCGGTATAGCTGTCCCATGTGTAGCCGAGATCGGTATCCACCTGCTCCATCTGCCCTTGAATGTTTGTACTGGAAGCCATCATGACATTCAGGTCAGTGCGGAAGGGCTGTAAACCTGTTTTCACTGCCTGCGCTTCGATATCATCTGCGTAATCACGGCTGATGTTGATGTAATGAACAGGCATTAGTTCATCATAGTCCCAATAGCCCACCAGCGTAAAGGTATCTGTTACAGTAAAGGCGGTTTGATCCTTGTCCGTGATGGAATAGGAAACCGTGACCTCTGCGCCCAGTTCCGGCGTCACGCCAAGCAGCTGCAACGCTGCCGTATCCATGGTCACCTCTTTGCCGCTTTCGGGCATCCGTCCGGTAGTAGGGGTGGCATAGCTCCATTTGGTGCAGTTGGCATCCATGTAGCTGATCTCTGCCGGCGTTTTGGAAAAGACACCATCCGCAGTGATGCCGATCACCTTCCGTGCCCCCGCAGACTTTACCTTCGGGTGGGCGGCGATACGTTCCGCCTGCTCGGGGGAAACATCCTTAAAGGTGCCGTGTGCATAGCCGCCTACCTGCCGAAACTGGTAGGTTTCATAGCTGGCGTTCAACGACAAGACAATGGTGAACATGGACGTAAATAGCAGCGTTGTCAGCGCAATGGCAAAAATGGCGATCAGATTGCGGCGACGGTTCGCATAAAGAGATTTTAAGCTGAGCTTTCGAATACATTTTCTGTTTTTGACATTCATCGTAGCCACCTCCCGTTAGTTCTGGGAGACGATCCGACCATCTTCGATACGGATAATGCGGTCTGCCATCTGCGCAATTTCTTCGTTGTGAGTGATCATTACGATTGTCTGGGCGAACTTTTGACTGGTGACTTTCAAAAGGCTCAATACATCCTGGCTGGTTTTGGAATCCAGATTGCCGGTGGGTTCATCTGCCAGAATGATAGCGGGTGCTGCCGCCAGCGCACGGGCAATGGCTACTCGCTGCTGTTGACCGCCTGAGAGCTGATTGGGCAGCGCATCCAGACGGTCATCTAGCCCAAGGGTCTGTACAATCTGCTGTACGAAATCCTTATTGACCTTGCCACCGTCCAGCTCAATGGGTAGAACAATATTTTCATACACATTCAGCACCGGAACAAGATTATATGCTTGGAACACAAAGCCGATTTTCCTGCGGCGGAAGATGGTCAGCGCTTCCTCCTTTAGGGAGAAAATATCCTGTCCGTCCACCATGACCGTGCCGCTTGTAGGGCGATCCAGCCCGCCCAGCATGTGCAGCAGCGTGGATTTGCCGGAGCCGGATGTGCCGACAATTGCAACAAATTCGCCCTTCTTTACACTTAAATCAACTCCATCCAACGCATGAACTGCGTTATTGCCGGAGCCATAAATCTTTTTCAGGTTTTTTGCCTGTAAAACTTCCATAAATATAGCCCGTCTTTCTGCGAAAGACACCAATGCGTCATGAAACACAGGTTCTGTCCTTCGCTATCTAATTTTTTGCCCTTCTGATATTATTTACCTATAAGACTGACACACTACAGAACACGTGGGGGTAAGTGGCGGGGCTGTATAGCGGCGACCTCGTATAAATATTTGTTGTCGGTCATCCGTTAAGGCATCAATGAGTGGCGCATAACAGTAGCCCGTAAACTTATCTCTTCCGAAGTCGACTCGATCTCGCCGGATGACCAGTCACTGTCAGTTTTATAACTATAAATACCAGGAGGTAGTTTCTTGTCATTTAAAATTTTTAAGTTCAACTGTTGTGGACTTGATGTCCACAAAACATGGATCTATGCCTGTATCGGCATCACTGATTCCAACAATCGCACGGAGTATAAGCAAGCTCGCTTTTCTTCCTTTACCAAAGGATTGAATGAGCTGTGTGACTGGCTTGCAAAGTACAACTGTAAAGATGTTTGCATGGAATCAACTGGTAAGTACTGGATCCCTGTTTTCAATATCTTAGAGCAACACAGTTTCTGGGTTACTCTATCCCATCCCAAATACACAAAGCCGATGAAAGGAAATAAGACCGACCGTAAAGATGCCAAATGGATTTGTGATCTTTACATGTGTGGTATGGTCAAACCTTCCTTTATTCCACCTGCTGACATCCGGGAGCTTCGCGATCTTGTAAGATACCGTTTCAAGCTCACTTGTATGATTACTGGTGAGAAGAACCGTGCTCAAAATTGTCTTACCGTGTCTAATCTTAAGCTTGATGATGTATTTTCTGATGTATTTGGTAAATCATCTCGTTCTATTACAGAACATATTTTACAACACCCAGGAGAAAAATTTGATATAGCACCTTTTGTTGATAGCAGATGCAAAACTCCTATCACAGAAATACAGGCTGCTGTTGATGGTGCCATCTCGAAAGAACAGGTTGTAAAACTTAGACAGTGTCTTGACCACATTGATGAACTCAATAAGCACATTTCAGAAGTAGAACAGGAAATCCTTCGTCTCAGTGATAAATATGAGGCTGCTTTAAACTTAATAAGGACTGTTCCCGGATTCAATAAGAATCCGCTGACTGCTATCCAAGTGCTTTCAGAGATTGGTGGTGATATGTCTGTCTTCCCCACAGCAAAACACCTCGTCTCCTGGGCCGGATGCTGTCCCCGTAATGATCAAAGCAATCAAAAAATCAAATCCACTAGGATTTCCCGTGCTGGTTCTTATTTTAAACCAGTTCTGGTACAAGTTGCAAATGCTTTAATCAAATCGAAGAAGCATTCTGAATTTACCAGCCGCTACAAGCGTATCAAAGCACGCCGTGGTCACAAGAAAGCCATCATTGCCATCTGCCGTATGATCCTGACCGCTATCTGGCACATACTTTCAGATTTAAAGCCATATACTCCAGAAGGTTTTCTTGAATCTCGTCCTGTGAAGGAAGGAAAAGTTCTTTCCACTTCACAGGCACTTAATCTTTTGAAACAGCGAGGCTACATCATAAAGGGTGAACCTTTAGCAGTTTCCTGATTAGGTGTTGCGTTAATATTTAATTTTTCAAGCCACCCCAAGGATGGTTCATTTGTTATGATCTATTTTTCTCGGATAACCTCTACTTCTTTGTTTCAAACTTGAGTACCTCCATGAAAAAATCTGTATGTATGAAAGGAAATGATCCTTTGATACATACAGATTATCGCATAGGAATCTTTCCACATTCTTTCCGGCGGAAAATGAAATCTAACAGTTTTGATAGAATTGTTATTATTTCGGCAGAAATATGGAAAACGTACTTCCTTTTCCCGGAACGGAAGCAACCTTGATATAACCGCCCTCGCCGGATATGATCTGTCGGGCAAGGTATAAGCCGATGCCGACCCCTTCTTGTTTCTGCACACTATTTGAGCGGTAAAAGCGAGCAAATATCTTCGCTTGCTCACTTTCCGGGATGCCTGAACCGGTATCCGATATATCGATCCTTGCAAACATTTCATAGCTTACGGCAGAAATAGTAATGGTGCCATGCTCTGTATATTTGATGGCGTTGTCTACGATATTAGCCAGCGCTTCCGCTGTCCATTTGAAGTCGAATACAGCAAAAGCATCTGTATCCTGCATTTGCAAAGACAATCCTTTTTCAGAAGCCTTGGCAGTATATTGTTCTACCACACTTTCAAGCAGCGGCTGCAGCGCTGTCGGCTGGGGGGAGAGTGAAATGATCCCGTTTTCCAGTCTGGAAAGCTTTACGAGAGAATCGATCAGAAATCGCAGCTTTTCCGATTGTTTGTACAGCGCCTCCACATTTGCCTTCGCCGATGCAGGCAGAGTTTCCTCCATCAAAAGCTCGCTGTATAACAGCAGGTTTGCAATCGGCGTTTTTGTCTGGTGGGAGATGTCCGCAATCAAGGTTTTGATTTTGTCTTTTTCCTGCGCTATGTTTTGAGAAGATGCTTCTGCGGCGGAAAGATAGTGCGCAAACTTCGTTTCCAATGCAGATAGCTGGCTTTCATCAAAATTGGTTTCAGAAAAGGAGCCGGTCATGGCAGCGTCCAGCATTCTTTCGATTTCTTCCATCGTTTTTCTGGCCTTTCTCCGCTCCCATAACACAACAGCTGCCGCCGCCAGAAAACACAGCAGTATGATCACAATGCCGGTTTTATTCATCTTTTGTCACCCAGCTATAACCGATTCCATAGACGGTTTTAATGTATTTCTGTGCGCCAAGCTTATCCCTCAGACGCTTGATCGTAACAGACAAAGCATTTTCATCCACATATTCTGCGCCATCTGTCCAGACCCGGTCGACAAGGTCTCCACGGGTCATGGTTCGGCCTCGGTTTTCAACAAGCAGGCGCAGTAATTTTTGTTCTGTTTTACTCAATTCCACTTTTGAATCTCCCACATAAAAGGTCATAGCCTCAAAGTCAAAGTGAAATAGATCCATATGGATCGGCGCATTTTTATGGCTTGACGCTTGCTTTCGCAGTTGGGTATTCACCCTTGCCCGCAAAACCGAAAGAGAAAAGGGCTTGGTAATGTAATCATCAGCACCTCTCTCCAGTCCGTCTACGATGTCCAGATCGGTGTCGTTGGCAGTCAGCAGAATAACAGGAACTCCGGGTATGTTTTCCTTGACCTCCCGGAGCAGCTCAAGCCCACTGCCATCCGGCAGATTGATATCCAACAGGATCAGGGATACACCGCCGCAAAGCAATTGCTCTCTTGCCGCTTTTAGATCATGGCAGGATATAATCTGGCGGTCATCTGCTTTCAGCGCTTTGCATAAGCCTTGATTCAAGCCGATATCATCTTCAACAATCAGTAATTGCTCCATATATCTCACTCCCTCGTTATTCAAATACCACCATTATTTCCTTGGGCAATTTTTCGTTCTCACAGTTCAGAAGATAGGCGATTGCTCTGCTTGCAAATTTGTTTGTTTTCACTGTATCCCAATCGGCAAGCAAAATGACCTCTGCCTTGCCGTTCTCAAAATCTAATGATATTTCGCCCCATTCGCCGTCGCAGTCTGCCTGATATTCGTAGATTGCGGCGGCGATTTTCTTTTTTCGCTTGATCTTGGATTTCTGTTTTAGCCGGACTGCATGGATTGCGCCCTCGGCAACCAACAATTCCGTCAACTTGTCCACTGCTTTTCGGTAGGCTCGTTCTGCACCGCTGGCTGTACTGCCCTCAAACATAACCGCCAGTTCTTCAAAGGTGGGGCGGTCTTTCCATGAGCTGACACGCCCACAGGTCATGCAAATTGCTAACCGTTTTTCAAGCAAGGTATGTTCCCGGTAATTCAGTTTCTCAAATGCCCGCTGCACCTTTTCTGCCTGTATGCCGTTCCAGAGGATATCGGTATAGTTCCAGCTATCGTCAAGGGCTACATCCTCGCCTGTTTCCTCGCCGTTCTCGTCTGTCACATAGAATGGCTGCTGATTGCGGATTCCACGGACAACTTTCAGATATTCTTCCGCAAGGGCAAGATCGCAGTTGTATTTCTTGGAAAATTCGTTGACCGCATCCTTGGTATTGTGGTACAGCCAAGCCATTGACCGCACCATTTTGTAATTGGTCAGAGAGGACACCGACCATTTTTCTTCGCCCATGCGAAAACGGAGCATAGCATCCCGGATGAACGGGAAAATGTATGTAGCATACTCTGCACCCTTGGCAAGGTCATAGTCCATCAGCTTTTGGAGCATTTGCTCCCGGCAGGAGAGCTTTATATCTATAAATCGGTCTGTGTCATACAGATCGCCGCCATCCACACCGAGAAAGTCTTTGATGCGCTTGTTAAGCTGCGGCTCGTAGTGGTGTAGGAAGAATGAGAAATATATCAAATTCTTTTCCTGCAAGGCAGACAGGATATATTCGTTCAGATTGCCCACCGCTGGAGGCTCCGGTTCCAGTTGGAAGATGCGCTCTGCCGCATAAGGAATGATGCCGTCACCGTGCGGATTGACAGCGTGTTTTGGTATGTATCCGGTCATGTCCCATGAAAAATCACTCAGCATAGCGCACCTCCTTTCGGTTCTTTCTCTATCAATATCGACAGTAATTATGCATCGAACTTTTTGTTAGTAGTATTATTTTCGTCGTCCATCATATCACTTAGCACGGCAAAAGCTTGGCTCAGCGGCACAGCCTTAGAAGTCCAGTTTTTCAAACTAAACAAGTTGGAAGATTCATCAAACACATCAAATTCGTCTGTCCCATCAGTGATTTTCTTCAAGTACAACATTTCTATCAAATACAAAGCTCCCAAGATATTTAGTACATTCTCCTGCTTTGCTTGCTTCAACTGCTCATAGCGGTTGTGCTTGACATCTGTAAATGCTCCCCACCATTGCAACGACTGTGCGGGCTGGGTAATATCCCAATTCATAAACGGTTGTATTTCGATATCGTATTCCTGTACACTGATTTTTTGATTTTTTATATCCGGTGTGTTGGTCAAAATATACTGTGCATAGTCTGCAACCGTTTTTCGATCCGTTGTATTGAAACCGCAAAACTCTTTGAATACAGTATCCAACTCTGCCCCTATGGCTTGAATTAAGAGGGCATATCCGTTAGAAAATGCATCAAAATTGTCCTCATGTAGTTCTACAAACTCTATTGATTCAACAAAACGCTTTTCGAGCATTAAGTAGTATTTCCAATGATTCTGACTAAGTTCTTTTCTATTCATGTTTGTCCCTTTCTTTGTATATTTTTGCACTTGCTTCCTTTTTCAAAGCCGCCTGGTCCATTTCTTTTTCATAAGCTCCCTTGGCATAGGCTACATTGCTCAATGCCCGGAGCATCTTATCTTTTGCCAGCTTTTTCATAACCTCTGCAAGATCAGCGTCCAGAGTACCACGCTTCACATAGCGGTTTATGGTGTTCAGCCGTTTCTCATAAATCTGTTTCACCGGATGATCGTCCGCAAGCTCCCGTTGTTCTCTGCCTTTCAGGTTGCCGATCTGCCGACAGGTGCGGTGCAGCTTGTCCCCCGGTGCATAGCCGCCACAGTATTTGGTGTGCCGTGCGTTGGTGGTCAGAAACCACTTGCCGCAGATTTTGCATTTCTTTGGTGCATGACCAACACACAGGCCCTCAAAGAGATCAGACCGGAACATCCCTACAAAGGATACATAGTGCATCCGCTTGACCAGCTTCGCAACTTTTTCGCCGGGACGGATGACGGATACATACTGAACGGAATTGTTCAGGGTAGACATCCAGGCATTGCCTTCCGTGATGGAAAACTCCGGCGGGAAATAGCTGCCGAACATTTTTGCAAAACCCTCTGCGGTGCGGTCTGCTTCGTTGCCGTCTGTTTTTTCTGCAAAATCAAGCATGGCCGTTTGGTATTCCCCAAGGGAGTATGCCAGATGCCCGAAAACTGCGGTATAGCGTTGGAGCATCATCGCATCGGTAAAGTTCTGGATTTCTTCAAATTGCAAAGAATTGGTTGCGGCTTTTATGGCAAACTCCACATATTTCAGCGCATTGTCCACAGTAAAGACTTTTTCAATCCGTTCTCTGTGCTTTGAGATATTCATATAGGAGAACGGCGGTGTTTGACTGAGAATATCGAGCATCGTCAGAGCAGCTTCCTTTGCAATAGGACAGAGTGCAGAAGCATCCTGTCCGGCGTTTAATATTCCAAGCAGCAGATTGATTTTCTCGCATTGCTCGTTTATTTTTGCAATGGTATTCACAGGAACATTCAGTGCATCACAGGCAAGCGTACCGACAGGAAATGTTTTGCTCTCATATATGACCGTATCCTGCCAGAAATCCAATGTCATCAATTCTTGATTCATGCTTGCCCTCCTGTCCTGTTTTTTCATTTTTCTAATTATATCATGTAAATGTGAAGAAATCTACGTCCTCAGATAAGTTGTCCTGTTTTTTGAAACAGGATTGTCCTGTCATTAGCCTGTTTTTTGAAAAATCCGTCATAACCATAATAGAAGGAGCGAAGCACCTGCCAATCACGGCGGGTGCTTCGTGCTTTCCAGAATATTATGAACGGAGGGTTTTCTATGACAATCTATGAAACCATCAAGGCGGCAATCAGCGTCAAGCAAGCCGCCGAACACTACGGGCTGAAAGTGAGCCACAACGGCATGGCTTGCTGCCCGTTCCACAACGACAGGCATCCGAGCTTGAAGCTGAATGAGGACTATTTTTTCTGCTTCGGCTGCGGAGCCAAAGGGGATGTGATCGACCTTGTGGCAAGGCTGTTCAATCTGAGCAGTTATGAAGCAGCGCAAAAGCTGGCTTTGGACTTCGGGCTTGACCCGAAACCGCCCACTGCCGCAGCTATGGTCAAGCCGAAGCGTCCCTATATCCGTCAGTTCCGGGAGGATGAAATGCTGTGCTTCCGGGTGCTGACGGATTATTTGCATCTGTTGGAAGATTGGAAAGTGCGCTATGCTCCCAAGACACCGGAAGATGCTCTGGATGACCGTTTTGTGGAAGCCTGCCAGATGCACTGCCATATCGAATATATGGCAGATGTGCTGACGGTGGGTGATCTGGAAGAACGGGTGGCATTGGTGGACAAGCTGATGCAGGACGGCAAAATTGCTTTTCTGCAAGAGTATACCGCACAAAAGAAAAAGGAGGTGGCGCACCATGGCGAAGAACCGGAAAACGCCTGATATGAACTTGCCCATGTGGTTTGACGGGCAGAACATCAACGAAGCTCTGTTTTGTGAAGAATTTCTGCAAGAGCGCAGGATCATCTTCGCAAACGGAGCTTTTTTCACGCCCGATGGTCGAGTGACGGACGATCTTCCTCTGCGTGGGGAGATTTACGACAAGCTGAAATTCTGTGCCGTAAACAATATCCCCCGGAAGATCACCAACATTCTGGAAGTGCTGAAACTGGAAGCGCAAGTGCCGGACTTTCCACCGGAGCAGGATCGGATTCATTTGTCCAACGGTACGCTGCTATTGAACGGCACATTTACCGAGGGCAGACCGGCTATCGTGCGGAGCCGTTTGCCGGTTGCTTACAATCCCGATGCTACTGCGCCGGTGATCTGGCTGAACTTTCTGGATGGGTTGCTTTACGCCGAGGACATTCCAACTTTGCAGGAGTTTATCGGCTATTGCCTGATTCCCTCCAACAAGGGGCAGCGCATGATGGTGATTAAAGGCAACGGCGGCGAGGGTAAATCTCAAATCGGTGCGGTACTGTCTACCATCTTCGGCACGAATATGAAAGACGGCAGCATCGGCAAGATTTCTGAAAACCGCTTCGCCCGTGCCGATTTGGAACACATTCTCCTGTGCGTGGATGATGATATGCGGATGGAAGCTCTGCGCCAGACCAACTATGTAAAATCCATCGTGACAGCACAAGGCAAGATGGATTTGGAACGTAAAGGCAAGCAGAGTTATCAGGGCTGGATGTTCGCCCGATTGCTGGCATTCAGCAACGGTGATCTGCAAGCCTTGTATGACCGCAGCGACGGATTTTATCGCAGACAGCTTGTGCTGACCACCAAGGAAAAGCAGGTGGACAGAGCTGACGATCCTGATCTTGCAGAGAAGATGAAAGCTGAAGCCGAGGGTATCTTCCTGTGGGCATTTGAAGGCTTGCAGCGGCTTGTTGCCAACAACTTTAAGTTTACGGAGAGTGACCGCATCCGTGAAAATCGGGAAGCGGTCAAGCGTGACAACAACAATATCTTTGATTTCATGGAATCAGAGGGATATATCCGGTGCAAAGCGGATGCGTCCATCAGCTCCAAGGATTTCTATGAAATCTACCGGATGTGGTGCGAGGAAAACTCCCTTGCACCGCTGAAAGCCCGCAGCTTCAGCGACGCCATGATTGCCAATGCCAGAAAATTCAATCTGGAGCATTGCAACAACATCACCAACTCTGCTGGACGGCGGGTTTGGGGATTCATGGGAGTGGAAGCCATTGCACGACCTCATATAAATGGGTTTTACGGAGATTCGCCGTGTACGTACGTACCGGAGGACATTCCGGAGGAATGGCGGCAGGTCGAGTAAATCCCATTGCTGGTACGTATGTACGCAGCAAAAGAGCGTGAAACGCTTGTTATAGAAACAGCACACATCCTCTCGTTCGGGCTGTTTCTATGTCCACAGGCTTTTGAAAAAGTGTCTGTGGACACCGGCTGCAAGAGGAAGTTGACACAGAACAGCTTCATGCAGACGGGCTGACCATGGGAAAAGGCGCAGACATTTTCGCCTTGGTCAGCAGAGGTCACCGCAGTGACCGCATTCCCCCTCGGGAGAGCCCTCGGAGAGCCCACGGCACTTTGCAGCCAGTATGGATGAAAGTGTCATAGTGGGTTATTACACTTTGAAAAAGTGCCGTTCTCCAGCCTTCCGCTGTTGCAAATCTCAAAGAAAGGAAAAATCCAATGGCAAGAAATGATGGAATAGACCGTACCGTAGCCAGAAATCAGGACTTGGAAACACCGGCTGATGTGGCGAAGGTACAGGAACACAATGAGCGTGAAAAGGACAGCTACAGCAATCAGGACATCGTGCCGGAACGCACTTCTCTGAACGTCCATTTCAAAGCACCCACGGACGATTATGTAAAAATGTTTGAGCAGATGGAACAAGACGGCGTGATCTCCACCAGAGGTCTGAAACCGGATGCCGTCAAATACGGTGAGTTGGTATTTGATGTGAATTCCGCTTATTTCTACAATCATGGCGGCTATGAATTTGCGAAACAGTTTTATGCCGATGCCTACAAAGCTGCTGCGGAGATCGTAGGTGGTGAGCAGTATATCCTCTCCGCTGTGATGCACGCCGATGAGCGCAACCGAGCAATGTCCGAAGCTTTGGGCGAAGATGTGTACCACTACCACCTTCATGTGGTTTATATCCCGGTGGTGGAAAAGCAGATCCTTTGGTCGAAGCGATGCAAGGATGAAGCCCTCCGGGGAACCGTTAAGGAGGTCATCACACAGGTCAGCCGCAGTAAGAAATGGGAGTCCAAGCCGGTGCTTGGCGAGGACGGAAATCCCATGCTCAACGCAAAAGGGAAAAAGATTTTGAAGTCATCCTACAGTGTGTTGCAGGATGACTTTTTCAATTTCATGCGAAACGCCGGTTATACCGATGTGGAGCGTGGAGAACGTGGAAGCACCGAGGAACATCTGACTGTGACCCAGTTCAAGGTGCAGGCAGAACAGCAGCGGCTGGAAGCTGTGACCGGGCAGGTGGCACAGGCAGAACAGAATTTGGAGGATGCCAAAGCTGCCACAGCAAAACAGAAAAAGAAACTGGAATCTTTGCAAAAGGAAACCAAGGCGGCAAAGACCATTGCGCTGACAGTGCAGGACATTGAAGTAATGGGCAAAAAAGCCACATTCGGAAACAATATCACGCTGACACCGGATGAATGCGACACACTCAAACGCTATGCGGTCAATGGCATTATCGCCAATGCTGACAACAAGCGTCTGAAAGAAAAACTGGCTTCCGCAGAAAAGACGGTTTCCATCTGGAAGCAGCGGTATGAAGCGGTAAACGAAAAATATATGAAACTCAAACAGAAAGCCCAACCCTTTCTGGATGCACTGGAAATCGCATCCGAAAAGGTTCGGGCTTTTATCAATTCTATCCTCATCAGAGGAAAGCAAACACAGGAACACGAACACCCTGCCCGGAAGCGTGGACAGGATATGGAACTTTGATGGAGGAATCGCCTATTGAAGAAATATTATGAGGAAGCGAAATATAATGCGGCATTTGACCGCTGTGTGGATGTTATGAGCCAGATGCTCCAGAAATATGGACATCAGGTTTTGGATAAATTGGAACAGGACGCACCGCAGGGAGTGGAGCATTCCGAGGAAAGTAATCAAGCGCAGCTTCTGACGGATAAGGCTGCATAAAATTTGCAATTTACACGTTGCGTATTCGCTATGGCTATGCTATAATGATTACGCAACGTGTATTTTTTTGCTTTTGTGGAGAAAAGACGGATGGATTGTAAAAACAGAATTATAAAGTTGCGTGAAAGCACAGGACTGAATCGGAAAGATTTTTGCAAGCTCGTCCATATTCCTTACCGGACTATGACTGAATGGGAATTGGACAACCGCCATGCACCGGATTATGTGCTGTGGCTTTTGGAGTATTATATCCGCAACGAGGGACTTATGGTAAAAGGAAGGAATGAGGGAGGTGGAGATTCTGAAAAAGAAACAACTTAAATGCTATCTTTATACAAGAGTGTCCACCTCGATGCAGGTTGACGGATACAGCTTGGATGCCCAGCGTGACAAGCTGCGGAAGTATGCGGCATACGAGGATATGATCGTTGCCGGGGAGTATTCTGACGAGGGCTTTTCCGGAAAGAACATTCAAGGGCGGCAGGAGTTTCAACGGATGCTGAATGACATCCAGGACGGCAAAGATGATGTTTCTTATGTGTTGGTCTTTAAGCTGTCCCGATTTGGCAGAAATGCAGCGGACGTTCTGAATTCTTTGCAACTCATGCAGGATTTCGGTGTCAATCTGATCTGCGTGGAGGATGGCATTGACAGCTCCAAGGATGCAGGAAAGCTGATGATCTCTGTGCTGTCTGCGGTGGCAGAGATTGAGCGAGAAAATATCCGCACACAGACAATGGCAGGACGTGAGCAAAAGGCTCGTGAGGGCAAATGGAACGGCGGTTTCGCTCCATATGGATACAAACTGGAAAATGGAAACCTTGTCATTGCAGAGGATGAAGTGGAAGTAATTCGTGTCATTTATGACCGCTACATTCACACTAATGAGGGTGTTGCAGGAGTTGCAAAATATCTGAACCGCAATGGTTATACTAAGAAACTAAGACAGAATAATACCATTCCGGGATTTTCAAGAGATTTTGTGAAAAATGTATTGTACAATCCTGTTTATATGGGAAAGATTGCTTACGGCAGACGAAGAACAGAAAAGAAACAGGGTACAAGAAACGAGATGCACGTGGTTGAGCAGTCGGAGTTCCCGGTTTATGAAGGACAACACGAAGCTATCATTTCCGAAGAGGATTGGTATCTGGCACAGGAAAAGCGCAAGATCAATTCTTTTAAGCGGGAAAAGGTTAACAATCCAGACCACGCACACATCCTGTCCGGTATCTTGAAATGCCCATGCTGCGGAAAGAGTATGTACGGCAATATCGCCAAGGCGCACAGCAAGGACAAGAAAACACGGTATTATTACTACTGCAAAAATACGGTAACACCTACCGGGCATGAGTGCAGTTTCCGTCTGAATATCGAGCAGACGGAAATCAACAAATTTGTGGCGAAGGTTATCTCCGCTATGGTCAACAATCCACGGTTTGTAGAAGCGATTCAGGCGAAAATCGGAACAGCAGTTGATACAGAAGATATGGAACGGCAGATTGCTGTCCTACAAGGGCGGCTAAAGCAAGCCTTTGGAACGAAAAGCCGCTTGGAGCGTCAGATGGATACCTTGGACATCAATGATGCCCACTATGACAGAAAGATTTTGGACTTGCAGCGCCGCTATGATGAGCAGTATGACACCATAGAGGAAATCGAAGTTCAGATTGGCGAATTGCAAAGTCAGATCCGCAGCATCCAGCAGGAGAAGATTTCCGGAGACAATATCTATCGCTTGTTGCTGGCATTTGATGAAGTCTACCATTCCGCAACGGAAGCGGAGCAGAAGGAGTTTATGAAGGCCTTTATCGAGCGAATTGAGATGTTCCCGGAGAAAAGGAAAGACGGAAGCTGGATAAAGAAGATCGTATTCAATTTTCCTGTGCCTGTTGATGGTGAGGAAGTGAAAGAACTTCCCTTGGAAACTGAAACAACTGTCGAATGTGTTTGTTTGATGGAGAGAGGAATAATATGAACACTAACACAAGCAAAAGGGGAAAGGGCAAAGTAAGGTATGGATAACATAAATATATCATCAAACGAAATACTTTTAATAGCAATAGCACTTGTAGTTTTATTTTCTATTTTTTTAACTTCTTGTTTGATCTCAAAAAAAGAAGAGAGAATTGAAAATGAAAGAAGAGAAGAGAGATGTAATGCTGTTGCCAAAGCTATCGTTATAAGTACAGATTACATAAATATCCGTGACGAATTTATGGAAAATGTTTTTGGAACAACAAAATATGTTCAATCGCTAAACGTTTCCTCAACACTTGTAAATAATTTTAACAGTATAAAGCAACTTGATTATCTGGTAAAATATTTTAAAATGCGCATAGACGAAAACACCCTCGAATACCTCATCAAATTGGAAAACACGACCAAAAAGATGTATGATTCTGCTGATAAAAATGAGCTGCCATATAAATATTTTTACAAATATATTCCAAGGTTCGTTATGAAATATACATCAGCTGCGGGACGTTCTTCTTACAAAAGCCGTGTAATTCTTGACCCTGAAACGATTGCAGAATTCAGAACCAAAATTGAAGAACTTGTCAATAATCAAAGCACATCTAACTATCAAAGACGGCTTATGACACCTGCATTACGTAAGCAAATAATGCAAAGAGACAATTATACATGTCAATGCTGTGGAAACAGCATCTATAATGAGCCAAATTTATTGCTGGAAGTTGACCACATCGTCCCTGTAAGCAGAGGCGGCAAAACAATACCAAGCAATTTGCAGACATTGTGCTGGAAGTGCAACAGAAATAAATCTGACAGGCTGTAAAAAGGAAGCAAAGATCTCATGATTGACACCCCCGCACGCAGGTGATATAATAGAAAGAAAAAAAGAAAGCAGGCAAAAAAATGACAGGACTTGTACTTGAGGGCGGAACCTTCAGAGGAACATTCTCCGCCGGGTTCATGGACGCTCTTATTGAAGAAAACATCGAATTTCCGTACATAGTGGGAGTTTCTGCGGGAATATCCAACGCCGCCTCCTACGTGTCAAAGCAGTTCGGACGAAATCTTGAGATATTCAAAAAATACCGCAACGACAAGCGGTATGTGGGCGCAGGGAATTATATGCGCTGCAAAAGCTATTTCGGACTGGACTTCGTTTATGACGAGATACCCAACAAGCTTGTGCCCTTTGACTACGAGGAATATCACAAATACAAAGGCCACTTCCTTGTGGGCGTGACCAATGCCGAAACGGGCAAGTTTGAGTGCTTTGACGGCATCAGGGACACCGACAAGTGGCAGTATCTCAGGGCGTCATGCGCTATTCCCGGCTATTTTCCGCCCATAATGATAAACGGCAAACCCTATTTTGACGGCGGACTTGCTTCTCCCATCTGCGTAAAGCAGGCGCTTAAAGACGGCTGCTCAAAGACGGTTATAATCCTCACCCAGCCCAAGGGCTTTGTAAAAAAATGCGGCAAGGGCAATATTGTCATGAGCCAGCTCATAAAGTCAAAATACCCCGCAATGGAGATGCCGCTCCTTGCCCGCCACAAGCTTTACAACAATCAGATACAGTTCTGCGAGGAACTGGAAAGACGTGGCAAGGCGCTGATATTCCGTCCCTCCGAGGCGCTGGACAGCTTCCAGAAAAACACCTCAGAGCTGGAGCGCTACTGGAAAATGGGCTATGACCTTGCCAAGGCAAACGCCGACCGCATAAGAGATTTTATGAACTGATATATTCTGCTTTCATGTGCATAATAATGTTAACGCCGCACGATGTACGGCATATGCAATGAAAGGAATGTATATTATGGAAAAAAACGGACTTAACGCCCTTTTAAATTCAAACAGACAGGCAAAGACATTTTTCGGCTCGCTGCCCGATTATGTTCAGGGCGGCATAATGCTCCGCTCGGAAGAGATAACCTCCGAAGAGGAGCTTCACAAATGCGCCGACAGCATCTTTGCGGAGTTTGAATAAGGGTACTCTGAAAGGAAAATCAAAATGCTGCCAAACGACCCCATCATGCTTATGAGCGTGGTAAACACCAAGCTCAGGGACATTTATCCCTCTCTTGAACGTCTCTGTGACGATCTTGACATCTCCGAAAAGGAGCTTACGGACAAGCTCTGTGCCGCAGGCTTCACCTATGACCCTGAGCAGAATCAGTTCAAATAATAAAGAATGGCTGTATCGAAGAAATACTTTCGATACAGCCATTCTTTATAAACATATAGCGCTTCTTGCCTTGTTCACGATAGTCTTGTCGTTTTCATAGGTGAGCATCTGGACGGCGTGACCGATATCCACCCATCTTATCTCGGCGATCTCGTCCTCCTGAGGGACGTAATCGAAGGTCTTTGCCTTGGCTATGAAATAGACCACTACCTTCTGGGTGTCCTTTCTGGGAAAATAGGTCACAGTTTCACGGAATGTGGGGTCGATGAGGACATCAAGCGACGTTTCCTCCTTTATCTCACGCAGAGCCGTCTCGACCTCTGTCTCGCCCTGCTCAACGTGCCCCTTTGGAAAAGACCAGTGACCGCTGTTAATGTGTTTTATAAGCAGTATTTCCGTGTTCCCGTGGTGCTTGCGATAGACTATTGCGCCGCAGGACTTTTCATAGGTCATATATGTAGCACATCTCCCTTTCCGAATAGAATTTTAAATTAGTATAATTATACCATAAAAAAATCGTTTTGTCTGCACTTTTTATAAAAAACATAAAAAAATTACGTTTTATTTTTTGTGACTTAATTTTTGGCGGCATGTTGCCGCTGCCGCCTCGTTGATTCGTTTTGTACAAGCATATCATTTGCAGCTCGGTAACTTTCATTTGTACAGGGATAGAATCCTGTCATTTACATCATGCCCTGCCGTTCCGACACATATGCTTTAAAGTTTGATATTAGCATTTTATATTACTATAAGTATAATTACAGTAATATTATACTATTATCAATCAAAGATTAAAATCAGATTACAACTTGCCGAGATACCTTGACAGGAGAAGTATCTAATATTATAATAATAGCATAGGAAATAAACGGAAAGAAGGTGCGTGATGTCAGTTGCATCCGACCTTATACGAGGTCACACGGACACAATAATACTTTCCCTGCTTATCATCGGGGACAGCTACGGATATAAGATAAACAAGGACATAATGCGTCTCACGGGGAACCGCTTTGAGTTCAAGGAAGCCACGCTTTACAGCGCTTTCAGGCGGCTGGAGCAGGCAGGTCTCATCGTCTCCTACTGGGGCGAAGAGGCTGTGGGCGCACGGCGCAAATACTACACCATCACCGATGCGGGACGGAAGCAGTACAAAGAAAACATTTCCGACTGGGAACGCACAAGGGCGGTAGTGGATAACCTGCTTTATGCGCCCAGGAACGAGGGGAAAGAAAATGGCACTGAATAAGCAAGACCTGATAAACGGCTTTTGCAAGGCAGGGATAAACAAGGGGGACGAGATAGAAGTCCACAGCTCCCTGAGCAGCTTCGGATATGTTGACGGCGGAGCAGAGAACGTTATCTCCGCCCTGAAAGAGGCTGTGGGAGATAACGGCAGCATTTTTATGCCCGCTCTGCGGCTCAGTCCCGAGCTTCCTCTGACAGAAGAGGACAAAAAAGCGGGCATCACCTCAAAGATAAAAATTCTCCCCGAAAACAGGACGCACAGCGCCATGGGCATAATTGCCGACACCTTCAGAATGATGCCCGACACTGTCACGGGCGACGGGATATTTGCAGTATCGGGCTGGGGACGAAACGCCAATGAAGCAGGCGAGCCGCCCGTAAAGCCATGGTATTCCATTCAGGCTCAGGCATATGAAAAGGGGCTTATCCGAGAGGGATACATAGGCAGCTGCAAATATATGTGCTTTGGCATATGGGACGTTGTAGGTCTGTACAGGCAGGCACTTGAGACCGACCCGCCGGGGCTGTACGGTCTGAGATAATGAAAGGAATGAGATTCGATGAAAAATTCACTTAAAGCATATGTTGACGGATTGTTTGCGGACGCTGTTCCAAGCCCTGCGCTGGAAGAGCTTCACGATGAGATACTTTCCAATCTTTCCGAGCGCTATGATGACTGCATAAAAGCGGGAATGTCTCCCCAGAGAGCATTTACCGCCGTTATCGGCACCATGGGCGACGTAAGCGGACTTATCGCACAGGTTAGCGGTTCGGGAGTACATGAGGTTGGCATATTTGAAAAAATATCCCCCAAGAGCAGACTTTTTGAGAAATACGCATATGTATTTACAGAGGATAACCTTAAATCAATAAAGGGCGCAGTTATATCTGTGATGTGGCTGGCAATAGTCATCATTTACTTCCTTGTAAGCTTCCTCTATGGCGGCTGGACAGTCACATGGCTCATTTTTGTCGTAGGCGCTGCGCTGACGGTGGCAGTGAACACCGCCTCAAAGATCATGAAATACAGCAGGGCAGGCGACGACCCCGAAAGCAGGATAAAGCTTCTTTCCACAGTTGAGGGCGGCGTTACCTCCATCATGTGGCTTGCCATTGTGATAGTGTACTTTATCGGCAGCTTCGCTTCACGCAGATGGGAAATTTCATGGCTCATATTCGTTGTGGGCGCTGCGGCGCAGATAATCATCAGCCTTGTTTTCAAAATTCAGAAAAGCAGATTTAATACTAATCACCAATAAAACTATAGACAAAAAATCATCGCATAATCCATATACGCAAGATCATGCTCAGTTTTTTGTATAGTTTTTAATTGGTGCTTAGTATAAATTCGGAAAGGAAATCATTATGAAAGGACTAAGGCGCAGGGATATTGCGGTAATGGTCATCGTTTTTTCGGCGGCGGTATGGCTGGCGGGAATGATGCGCTCGTTCCTGCTGAGTGAGATTGCTGAAAGGCTTCTTCCCCATGTGATATCGCAGGCTGCGGAAAGCTCTGACGGCAATGAAGCACAGTTCTCGCTCAAAGCAGGCGATACAGTTCTGCGCATATACACAAGTCCCGACAACAAACTGCACATCTCCCGACAGGAGCATCAGAACTGTCAGGAAAAACAATAAATCGGTGCAGTGTAACATGAAAGGAACAATCAATGAACACCCCCATAAAGGATTTTACTGATAATTACGCAAAGAGCGGGATAATCCGTGCCCATATGCCGGGGCACAAAGGGAAATTTCTCCTTACCGAGTTTGATATAACCGAGATAAAGGGCGCCGACAGTCTTTTCGAAGCGGACGGCATCATTGCCGAAAGCGAGAAAAACACCTCGGAGATATTTCATTCCTACAAGACACTTTACTCCGCAGGCGGCTCTACTCTCTGCATTTTCACAATGCTTGCCATGTGCCTTATGAACGGCAAAAACCGCCGTGTGGCTGCCGTTCGCAACTGCCACAGGTCTTTTCTCAATGCCTGCGTGTTCCTTGACGCAGAGGTGGAATGGATATATCCCGAATATGAAAACACCCTTGTTTCGGGAAAAATAACTCCCGAAGCAGTGGAAAGGGCCATAGAAAAGTCCTCCCCAGCCTGCGTATATCTCACCTCGCCCGATTATCTGGGGCATATGACCGAGATAGACGGGATCGCAGATATCTGCCATAAACACGGTGTGATGCTGCTGGTGGATAACGCTCACGGGGCATATCTCAATTTCATAGGCGAGCCGCCCATGCACCCCAATTACCACGGTGCCGATATGTGCTGCGACAGCGCCCACAAAACTCTCCCTGCCCTGACGGGTGGGGCATATCTGCATATAAACAACCCCAAAGCGGAAAAGTACGAGGGCTATGCCAAGGAGATAATGTCCATGTTCGGCTCCACAAGCCCCTCGTATCTTATCATGCGCTCCCTGGACGAATGTGCCGATTTTATGGACACAAGGGCAGGCAAATATTTTAACGAGATGAAGCTTGCGGCGGATAAGGTAAAGTCTCTCCTTTCTCCCGTGTGGCACATTGAGGACACGGAAGCGGGCAAGCTTACTTTATTCACCCCGCCCTGCGGATATACGGGCACGGAGCTTGCGGACATTTTACGTGAATATAAGATAGAATGTGAATATGCCGACCACACTCACATCGTTCTTATGCTGACAGGGCTTTCGGCAGATGAGATAACATACATAGGCAAGGTGATATCAAACCTCCCCCAGCCGAGGATATTTGTCCCAACGCCAAAGATAAAAAGCTTTTCGCCCCTTGAAAAGGCTATGAGCATTCGTGAAGCGGCATTTTCCGACAGCGAGGAAATATCCGTATCCGATGCGGCAGGCAAAATTTGCGCCAGAGCCGTATCCTGCTGCCCTCCCGGGATTGCGGCAGTTGTGGGCGGAGAAATTTTTTCCGAGAAAAGCATAAATATTTTGAAAAACTATAGCATTTTTAAAGTAAATGTGGTAAAATGATAATGTATAGCTGTATCATATTGCTATACTGTAAGATTTGATTTTATGCAAAGGAACTGATCCTATGAAGCTGATATTTGCGGTCATCAACAACGACGACAGCCACGAGGTCTCAACCGAGCTTACAAAGAACGGTTTTTCCGCCACAAAGCTTGCTTCCACAGGCGGATTTCTCATGTCGGGAAATACCACTTTCCTTATATGCACCGACGAACAGCGTGTCGATGAGGTAATAGACATTATCAGGAACTGCTCCAGAAGAAGGAAGCAGTTCGTTCCCACAACGCCCTCGGGCCGTGCGGAAGCTACTGCTTCCTTCCCTGCGGAGGTATCCGTAGGCGGCGCCACTGTGTTCGTAACGGACATCGAGCGCTTCGAGAAGCTCTGATATGAAGCTGTATTCAAAGGAATGTATCGAGCGGCCTGTAAGCGCCATGGCAAAAAGCGGGCGCTTTGTTCACTCGTATATCATCACAGGCGAAAAGGGCACGGGCAAAAAGGTGGCTGCAAAGTACATCGCAATGCAGCTGCTGTGCGATAATCACAATGCCTGCGGGCAGTGCCGTCAGTGCAGGCGTGTGCTGAACGGTCAGCACCCTGACTTCATCACCGTGGAAAAAAGCGGACGCATCTACACCATAAACGATGTGCGCACCAAGGTGGTAGATGACAGCTACACCGCTCCCAACGACTGCGAGAGAAAGGTGTATTTTCTCCCCGACTGCGAGGGCTGGATGGACGCCGCTCAGGACGCTCTGCTGAAAATTACGGAAGATCCCCCCGACACGGCGTATTTCATCTTCACAGCCGTTAATAAGAACAGCTTTCTGCCCACGCTCATCTCCCGCTCAATGACGCTGGAGGTCCCCGAAGCCACCCGTGAAAACTGTGCGCAGGCGCTGAGGGACACAGGCAAATACACCGAGGAGCAGATAAGCGAGGCTGTAGGCTCATTCGGCGGAAACATAGGCAGGTGCATGGATTTTCTGGACGGCGACACTGACCTGAAAAAATCCGCAGATGCTGTAAAAAAAGCAGTGGAAGCCATGATAACAGGCGACGAATATTCCCTGGCAGTGACGCTGAACAGCGCCGCATCAAGCCGTGAGGAAATGAGAAGCGTTCTTGAGATGCTCTCCCGTGTTGTCCGTGACGCCGCTGCCGCAAGGTATGGCTCAAAGACATTTCTCGGCTGCTCCGCAGGCGGTGCGATGAGAATGTCCGAAAGGATATCGTCGGGCAGGCTGATAGCAATGTACGACGCAATCTGCGAGGCTTCATACAGATGTACACGAAACTGCAACGCCCAGGTGGCTGCGGCAGTTCTCAGCGGAAAGCTTTGCAGATAAATTTGAAAGGACTGGTCATAGAAGTGACTGAAATAATAGGAGTCAGATTTAAGCGCACCGGCAAGACCTACTACTTTGCTCCCGGCAGCCCCGCTCCCGAGGTGGGAATGCAGGTCATCGTGGAAACAGCCCGAGGCGTGGAATGCGGCGAGGTGGTCATGGGCAGCCGCATGGTGGAGGACGACAAGATAATCCCCCCCTTAAAGCCCATAATCCGTATTGCAACGGAAAAAGACCTGAAAATAGTTGAGCAGAACAGGGCAAAGGAACAGACTGCCGCAAAGATATGCCAGGAAAAAATTGCAGCCCACAAGCTGGATATGAAGCTGGTAGATGTGGAATGCACCTTTGACAACAACAAGCTCCTGTTCTATTTCACAGCCGATAACCGAGTGGATTTCCGTGAGCTGGTAAAGGATCTGGCAGCGGTGTTCCGCACAAGGATAGAGCTTCGCCAGATAGGCGTAAGAGACGAGGCAAAAATGCTGGGCGGTCTGGGCATATGCGGAAGGCCCTTCTGCTGCAAGACATTTCTCAGCGAATTCCAGCCTGTATCCATCAAAATGGCAAAGGAGCAGGGACTTTCCCTGAACCCCACAAAAATATCGGGGACCTGCGGCAGACTTATGTGCTGCCTGAAATACGAGCAGGATTTCTACGAGGAGCAAATGAAGGTAACGCCCAAGATCGGTGCATACGTCAAAACTCCCGATTTCAAGGGCTATGTGGAGGAGGCAAATCTTCTCACAGGAAAGCTCAGAGTAAAGCCCGAAAAATCCGACGACCCCTCCGTGGTATTTGACAAGGAGGACGTTAAGGTAATAAAAGACGGCCGTGTAAAGATCGACCGTGATGAAATAAAAGCTCTCAAGCAGCTTGAAGACAAATAATTATTGGAGGTATTTATTATGGAAAAGACAAACAAGGGACTTTCTATCGCAAGAGAGATCATTCTGGGAACCACATTCTTCCTTACACTGGCAAATGTAGTTCTTATGATAGTTCAGCTGGCTCTGGCTGCAAAGCAGAACAGAGGATACATCAAGATAAAGGACAATGACGAGCTTCCTTTCTGAGGAACGCTCACGACAGGAAAGGTTTGGGTAGTGTAAATGAGTGACGTTATTGACGTTAAGACAGGTTCAAAGGCAGGCAAGATAGTCGCTGCCGTAATAGTGCTGCTGATAGTCGTTATTATCGGCTGCGGCGCTTTTACCACGGTAAGGGCAGGCCACACGGGAGTTGTGGTAACATTCGGAAAGGTATCTTCAAGCGTGCTGGGAGAGGGACTTCATCTTAAAATACCCTTTATCCAGCAGGTAGTACAGATAGATAACCGTGTACAGAAGGCAGAGGTGGACTGCTCATCAGCGTCCAAGGACCTGCAGACAGTCACAAGCACCATTGCCCTCAACTACAAGGTGAGAAATTCCGCTTCGGCTGACATCTATCAGAATGTAGGCCCCGACTTCGAGTCCATCATCGTTTCTCCCGCAATTCAGGAGTGCGTTAAGGCTGTGACCGCAAAATACACCGCAGAGCAGCTCATCACCGAGCGCCAGAGCATCGGCGACCAGATGAAAGACCTGCTGGGCGAAAAAATAAACGGCTACGGCATTGATATCGAGATATTCAATATCATCACCTTTGAATTTACCGATGAATACAACGCTGCCATTGAAGCAAAGCAGACGGCACAGCAGAATGCGCTGAAAGCCGAGCAGGATCTCCAGCGTATCAAGGTAGAGGCAGAGCAGACCGTTGCCAAGGCTCAGGCAGAGGCAGAGGCTTACCGCCTTAAATCCGAGCAGATAACCCCTCAGATGATAGCAATGGAATACATAGACAAGTGGGACGGCAAGCTCCCCGCTGTAGCAGGCGGCGACAGCAGCTCCATGCTCATTGATATTTCACAGATAATCGCTCAGATGGAGGAAACTGCGGGCAACGGCAATACTTCTCAGCCTGCTGCTCAGCCCCCCGTGCAGTCCGTTCAGGACGGTCAGGACACATTTGCGGACGAAGAAGCTGCGGAATAAAACAGAATAAAATCTCGGCTCCATGTAATATTTGCATGGGGCTGATTTTTTTACACAAACAAGGTATGTATGTGATCTTAAAGCTATACATATAGTATAACTATACTAAAAGTAACATTATTTCATCAAATTGTAAACCCCGCTTTTATTGCCTTTGTCATTACTATATGCTATAATGATGAAAAACATCGGAGGGGGTATTGATACTAACCGCCAATTTTCTAATTGGTTCTTAGTATAACACGATGAAAAGACACAATATTTTAAGCATATTATGTGCAGCAGTAATTTTAACAGGCTGTCAGCAGATATCTGAGGAATATGTTCCTGCCGAGGCTATCATAACATCGGCTGAGACTACAGCTGCCGAAACCACAGCTGCCACTACTGAGATCACCACCGAAACAGAGCCTGTCATCACAGAAAAGACCGTTTCATTCACGGCTCTGGGGGATAATCTCATACACTCGTCTATCTACAAGCAGGCGGCAAGGCGTGGGGCGGAAAGCGGCAAGGACTATGATTTTGAATACGCATATGCAGGGGTCGCCGATCTGCTTGACACGGCGGACATAACCGTGCTCAATCAGGAAACGCTTATCTGCAACGATATGATAGAGCCTTCCACATATCCCTGCTTCAACAGCCCCAAGGCCCTGGGGGACTATATGGCGGAGCTGGGGGTAGATGTGTTCACCATCGCCAACAACCACACCCTTGACCAGGGCACAAAGGGACTTACATATTGCCTGGCATATTATGACGAAAACAAGCTCATGCGTGTGGGCGCTTACCGTGACCATGCAGACAGGGAAAATATACGGGTAATGGAAAAAAACGGCGTTAAAGTGTCGTTCCTTGCATATACCGAAAGCCTGAACGGTCTTTCTCTCCCTGCCGATACTCCGCTGGAGATAGGCAGGACGGACATGGACGTGATGAAGAGCGAGATAGCCGCCGCAAAGGAGATATCGGACATCTGCGTGGTATCTCTCCACTGGGGCACGGAAAACAGCAGCGTGGTGGAGGACTATCAGCGCACGGAGGCAAGGGAGCTGGCGGAAGCAGGTGCGGACGTTATCATCGGCAACCACCCTCACGTTCTCCGTGAGATAGAGATATTTGAAAACAGCGACGGCGGAGACACCATATGCGCATATTCGCTGGGCAACTTTATCTCCGCACAGTCGGTAGGCACGAACCTTATCGGCGGCGTGCTGGATTTTGATGTTTCCGTTGACGAGGGCAGGGAGCCTGAAATAAGCGGCTACACCTTTATCCCCATAGTTACCCATTACGACCATAACTACTCAAATATAAGGCTTTATAAGCTTTCCGACTACACTCCCGAGCTGGCATCTGCTCACGGTGTAAGGGCAAATTCCCGCTTTGATTATGATTATATCATTGAGTATCTTACTGACAAGGGGCTTTATGAGGCGGAATGATAACCCCACAAAAAACGGCTGCCATTTTAAAATGGCAGCCGTTTTACTTTTAGTATATATTTGATTTATTTTACAGCAAGTTTACTTCTCTTCTGTGAAATAAACCACCTTGGAAGCAAAATCACCGTGAATGCTTACGTTGATACCGCAGTTCATAAGAGCAGCTCCGCTGTGAACCTCGCCTGTCTCGTGATCCTTGTAGCGCTTTACGGGGTCAAGTCCCTTGAGCTTTATGCGTCTGCTGCGGTAGTTGGGTCTGCCGAGAACCTGAACAAAGGTGAATACTGCCTCGCTCTTGTCCTTTGCAACAAACATCCATGCGTCCCACATATTGTCCTCGAACACGTTGCCGATGCGGTACTGGTCGCCTGTGCGGATAAGGGGATTATACTTCTTGAACATCTCTATCTGACCGGGTATCTCGTTCCTGTCAGCCTCGGGTATTCTTGTAACATCAAGCTCGTAGCCGAAGGTTCCCACCATTGCAACATTTCCTCTTGTGGAGAAAGGTGTGGTTCTGCCAACGGTATGGTTGGGGCAGTCGGAAACGTGTGCGCCCATTGCGGAAGCAGGGTAGCAGATAGATGTGCCGTGCTGTATCTTCAGTCTCTCGATAGCATCGGTATCGTCGGAAGTCCATATCTGAGGAGAATAGAACAGCATACCCGCATCAAATCTTGCACCGCCGCCCGAGCAGTTTTCAAGGAGCAGGTGAGGATAATCGGTGATAAGTCTTTCCATAACGTCATAAACGCCCAGAACATATCTGTGCCACAGCTCTCTCTGACGGTCGGAAGCAAGAGCGTTGGAGCCAACCTCGGTAAGCTGTCTGTTCATATCCCACTTGATGTACTCGATGTTTGCGCTGTCAAGTATCTTCTTCATCTGACCGTAAATGCAGTCTCTTACTTCCTTGCGGCTGTAGTCAAGAACATACTGCTGACGGCTCTGGGTCATGAGCATACCCTCTATCCGGATAGCCCAGTCGGGGTGAGCCTTGAACAGCTCGCTGTCGGGGGATATCATCTCAGGCTCGAACCAGATGCCGAACTTCATTCCCAGCTTGTTTACCTCGTCAACCAGGTGCTTGAGGCCGCCGTCTATCTTCTTTTCATATACGAACCAGTCGCCAAGAGAGCTGTTGTCGCTGTCTCTGTGACCGAACCAGCCGTCGTCCATTACCAGCATTTCAATGCCCAGCTGAGAAGCCTGCTTTGCGATGTCGATAAGCTTTTCGGTGTTGAAATTGAAGTAGGTCGCTTCCCAGTTGTTGATGAGGATAGGACGGCGCTTGTCCTTATATTCGCCTCTGATAATGTGCTGTCTGTACAGGTCATGGAATGTGCGGGACATCTCGCCGATACCCTTGTCGGAGTAAACCATAACGACCTCGGGAGCGGTAAATTCCTGAGCAGGCTCCAGCTTCCAGGAGAAGTCAAAGTGGTTGATACCCATAACGAAGCGTGTTTTCTTGTGCTGAGTTACCTCAGCCTCAGCAAAGAAGTTGCCGCTGTAAACAAGGTTGAAGCCGTAAGCCTCGCCCATATCCTCGTCCGCATTGTGGGAAACAAGTGCGGCAAAGGGGTTATTCTGGTGGGAGGACTCACCCTTTACTGAGTCGATGCTCTGCTTGCCGTGATGAAGTCTGCATCTTTCCATAACTCTCTCTCTTGCCCAAGAGCCGTTGAGGGTGATGAAATCATACTGATCCGAATCAAAATCAACACAGGCGGAAAGAGCACGGGTAAGCTTGAAAGCCTTGTCGCCGCCGTTTATAAACTTTACGCTTCTTGTAATGGCGTTAAGGTCAGCAAAAACAGTGTAGTAAAGGATAGCTGTAAGACCCGAATGAGCGTCCTTCATGGTGATAGCCAGTGTCTGAGCCTCGTCCTTAGCCGCAAAGGTAGCGGGGAGACGGACAGTGCAGTCCTCCAGCTGCTGATACAGCTCGGGCTTGCCGTCGATCATCTCGTAGGAAACAAAGCGCAGGTCAAGAGCGGTCATTCCCTTTTCGTCCATAATGGAAACAGCAGGCTCTCTGTAGTCGCCGATGCCGTGGCAGGGATATTCAAAGGGAGTGGTGTCCATAAAGGTACCCATATCTCTCTCGTTTACCTTGGGAACAAAGGGATTTTCGTTCAGTCTCATAAGGTAGGAAAGATCCTCGTCATCAGCTCTCTTACCGTAGTAGATGTGTGCAAGATGACCGCTTTCCAGAGCTGCAAGAGCATATGTAACGTTCTTGCCTGTAAGGGTAAAGATAGTCATTTCCTCGGTAAAGGTCTCGTTGGCATTTATCTGCCACTTCCAGTAGGTGTATTCCTTTTTGATCTTTTTTGCGGTGATAAGGTCCATGTATTTGCTTCCTTTCATTTATCAGTATCGGCGCCCGGTTCGTGCGCTTCTTCAAAAGCTTCCGAGACTGAGCCGCTGTACTGTTTGCTTTATGATTTATTCAAGAGGGATATACCCCGTCTTTTCAATAAGCTCCTGCCCCTGCCTGCCCTGCATAAATTCGGCAAGACGTGGAACATTTTCATTGTCATTATCTTCAAGATATATGGCGTAAAGGCTTGTGGTCATGGGGTATTCTCCGCTCCTTATGGTATCGGGAGCGGGATATACTCCGTCAAGGGAGAGGAATTTTATGCCGCTCTCTTCACCGTCGGCTGCCATTCCCGAAGCATAGTAGCGGAATGAATATCCGATAGATGAAAGCTTGTTCTGATATTCCGCCACAGCGGTTATCACGCCCACCATTGACATTTCAAATTCTACCTTTAGCGGCTCCTTTAATGCCACATCGCCCATAAAATGCTCCATCATTGTCTGGGAGCCTGAGTTTTTCGGCCGCTGAAAGGCGAGAATGGGAACATTATCCCCTCCGAGCTTTTTCCAGCTGCGTATCTTTCCCGAATAGATGCCCCGTATCTGCTCCGAAGTGAGGGAATCAACGGGATTTTCGCTGCTTACGAAAAACACAAAGGCTTCCTTGCCGATAGGTGTCATCACAAGCGACTTTCCGTTATCCTCCGCCAGCTTTTTCTGCGCTTCAGAGGGCATTGCTCCGAAGAAAATATCTGTTTCGCCCGAAATGAGACTTTCGTATGCTTTTACGGTATTGGTGAAGCGTATGGGCATTGGCGGTTCATTTCCGCTTTCCTTTGCTGCCGACTGTATCTCGCCGATATTTTCATAGCAGGCGTTTGCGATCGCAGAATAAACGGGATATGCTGCCTCTGCGCCGTCAAGCACAGGCATTTTTTCGGGGGCTGTTATCACAAACTCTGACGGCTCGGTAAGAAGCGCCAGCTTATTTTCTGGATTTTCCACATAGTATGGTCTCAGTGGAACGCTTGACAGACCGTGTTCATAGGGAAAACCATAGCCCTCGGAGGTCGGTGCAGGGTCGTCTGCCATCATAATATATTGATCGTAATCTATCACGTCAATATCTACGGTGGAAAGGCTGTGGTAATATTTTGCATATTCCCCGCCTGCGGCAAGAGCCGCAATGACCATTACCGCAGAAACGGCAAGCTTGATGCCTGGGAGCGGCCTGTCAATGCCATTAACCTTTACAGCTCTGCGCTCGCCAACAGCGAAGCATATTATTCCCGCTGCATTTATCAATATAAAGGCAGCAAGCCCCTTTTCAACAAGGAATGTCTGAAAAAAGTTCAGGTACGCAAACATCTCTGCGGCAGCGCTTTTATATATTTTATGTAAGCCGTCAGATTGTATTTTTGAAAATGAATTTACCACAAGCCCTGCCGCAAACGGCACAAGAGCAGGCAGATACACTGCCCACGGCTTTTCGGGTGCTTTTATCAGCCTTGCTGCGGTGAGGTATCTTCCCGCAAGAAAGCAAACTGCCGAATATATCACTGCCGCAGCCGCCAATATGGGTATATGCAAAATCATACAAAGGATAATGCCAAGACTTGAAAAAGCGATAATAAAAACGGGGACTGATATAAAACAAGCGGCAGAAAGTCGTTTCATATCAATGCTCCTTTTCGATAATGTCATGCGCAACGGCTATTCTCTCACAATATCATCGGATTTCTCCTCGATATAATGCTCGGTAACTGTGCCGAAGCCCCTGGTGATAAGCCCTGTGAGCCAGTAGAATATCACGCCCGAAATGTTGGTATATATCGCCTCGGGAATGAAAATGCTCCTGAATACCGCTCCCGATGGGTCATATCTCCATATCCGATAGAAAAACAGATAATGGAGCAGCGACTGTATGACGATGACGCACAGGTCGAGCCACAGAAAGTTCAGTATATGCCGCCTTAGAACGTAATGGAACAGCAAAGATATAAACAAGCTTGCCCACATAAGGATAATGGCATTGAAGCCCGTAAGCGTGCCCGATGCGGAGTCAAGGAGAAGTCCGCACACGCAACCGAAAAGAGCGCTGTTGAACGGCGACTCACGGACAGCATAGCACACGGCGCATGGGATAAGCAGCACAGGCAAGGGGCTTCCCGTATTCACCGTGGAGATGAACACGTATGAAAAGGACATCAGAAGCACCTGTATAAGCTGCCTGATGATATAATTGCGCTGCTCTTTTTTCTTTTTCAGCTCAATGTTCATCGGAAGCCTCCGCAGTCTGATCTTCCCCGTTCTGCTCCGAAACAACTTCCGAAGCGGCTTCCGGAACAGTGTCCGGAACGGAAGAGGTCACCGCCTCCTCCTGACCTGTCTTTATGGCAGTTACCTCGTCCAGCTCATAGTTTATTATAACAAACACGCTTGTTATGGTGTTGGGATCCTCTGCGGGAATTACAACAGCGTACTTGGAAAGTCCGCTTGCTTCCATTTCAACAGATTCAACAGTGCCGATAAGCTGACCTGCGGGATAGTTGGTGCTTCCCGAGGTAACGATAACGTCGCCCACGGCGATATCGCTTTCCTTGCTTATGTAGCTCATGCGTATCCTGCCCCTTTTAGCCAGGTCATAGCCGCCCTCAACAATGCCCTCGGACTTTGTTCTTACAGTGTAGACGCCCACGGCGGTCTTTGGGGAATAAAGCGTCCTGACCTTGCAGGTGGAGCGGGAAACCTCATAGCACACGCCCACGATTCCGCTTTCAGTGACCACGGGATCGCCGGGCTTTATGCCGTCATTCTCGCCCTTGTCAACGGTAAAGGAAGCGTAGGGGTCGTTGGTGGTTCGTGCAATAACTGTGCATGGGGGAGAAAACTCAAAGTCACTGTACTCCTCTTTAAGCCCCAGCATAACACGCAGCTCACGGTTTTCCTCCAGCACCTTGTCGTAGTCGATAACATCGTTGTAAAGGCTGTTGAGCTGTTCTTTCAGCTGAATGTTCTCGTTGTAGTATTTTTCCGCATTTATGAGCATATCCAGCGATGTGGATACCTTTTCGGATATCTTCGAGGACAAGCTGCGGACAGGCTCGAACACGGTCTCAAAAATATAGGAGCTGCCCGATGAGTAGCCCCCCGTTGTGACGGAATAGATCATTGCTCCCAGCAATACAGCCATAAGGGCGACTATTATTTTGAATTTTACGCTGTGAAAAAATTCTTTCAAGCCGCCTGCTCCTTTCAAGCTCCGTCAGATATTGTATCTTAATAATATTTAGCGTCGTCGTTCAGAACATCGTGAAGCTTTTCGATATCCTCCAGCACCTTTCCTGCGCCTGTTGCAACGCAGTCAAGAGGGGATTCGGCAATGTTCACAGGCATACCCGTCTCACGGTTGATGAGCTTGTCAAGGCCCTTGATAAGCGCACCGCCGCCTGCCAGTGTTATTCCCTGGTCAATGATATCGGCAGCCAGCTCAGGGGGAGTTTTCTCCAGAGTGGTCTTGATAGCCTCAATAACATGAGTGAGAGGCTCAGCCAGAGCTTCTCTTATCTCAATGCTTGTTACGGTGATGTTCTCGGGGAGACCGTTGAGAAGATTTCTTCCCTTTATCTCCATTTCCTCCTCGCCGTCCTGCCTGTCGGGAGGGAAAGCGGAGCCGATGGCGATCTTCACATTTTCGGCTGTGCGCTCGCCTATGAGCAGATTGTATTTTTTTTTGATGTAGTTGATGATAGCGTTGTCGAAAGCGTCTCCCGCAATTCTTACGCTGCGTGAGGTAACTATGCCGCCAAGCGAGATAACAGCCACCTCGCTGGTCCCGCCGCCGATATCGACTATCATTGAACCCGCAGGTTCGGAAACGGGCAGACCTGCGCCTATTGCCGCAGCCATAGGCTCCTCAATGATGTTTACTCGCCTTGCGCCCGCATTCTCCGCAGCTTCCTTTACGGCTCTGCGCTCAACGGCAGTAACGCCCGAGGGAATGCAGATGATAACGTTTGCTCTGGTAAAGAAAAAGCTTCCCTTGAGAGCTTTCTGTATAAATTCGTTGAGCATGGCGGAGGTTATCTCAAAATCTGCGATAACGCCGTCCTTCAAAGGTCTTACGGCGGTAATGGAGCCGGGAGTTCTTCCGATAACTTCCTTTGCCTCCTGACCCACATATTTAGGCTCCTCCGTGCGTGAATCCACAGCCACCACCGAAGGCTCCCTTATGATTATGCCCTTGCCCTTCATATACACAAGGGTGTTGGCAGTACCAAGATCTATTCCTATTTCCTTAGTAAAAAGCATTCTGATTCTCCTCGTTTAGAACCTGTCTTCATAAGAAATGTGTGCGGATTTTCGAGCATAATTTTGTTGCAGAGTAGGCAAAAATCCGCAGGCGGGCTTTCGCCCGGCAAGGATTTTTAACGCAGTCTGCGGCAAAATTTGCCGAAAAGACGTGCGCATATGCTTGTGAAGACGGGTTCTTATATTTGTCTGCCTCTTTTTGCCTGTGCCGCCATTTATATTTCTTCTGCGGCAGTTCTGCAAATACGGATAACTGATTTAATTATATCATATATTTTTTTTAGCTACAACACTTTTTTCTAAAATTAACCGATTTGTTATTTGTTACAGATTGTAAATTTCGTGATTAGCCCAATGCAACGTATTGCAAAAAAATATTACTTGTGGTAATATTATAGGAAACACTGTAAGAATGATTTAACTTTTCATAAAGTGAGGCATATTATGACAGATTTTCTTGTTAAGCACTTTGTAAAAAACTACACCGACACCGAAGATATAAAGGTGCGTGAGAATTACGGCACAATGGCGGGGATAACGGGCATTGTGTGCAACATTTTCCTGTTTGTGCTGAAATTTGCCGTGGGAACGCTTTCAGGCTCCATATCCGTGCTGTCGGACGCATTCAACAACCTGTCGGACAGCGCCAGCTGTGTGGTGACGCTTTTCGGCTGCAAAATGGCTGCAAAGCCAGCGGATAAGGATCACCCCTTCGGTCACGGCAGAGCGGAATATCTCACTTCCCTTATCATAGCCGTTATCATAATTCTGGTGGGCTTTGAGCTGCTCAGGTCATCGGCAGGGAAGATAGTCTCCCCCGACGAGGTAAAGTTCAGCGCCGCAGCACTCATCTCCCTTTTTGCGTCCATAGGCGTAAAGCTGTGGATGTCCGTTTTCAACACAAAGCTGGGCAAGCGCATAAACTCCCCCGTGATGATGGCAACAGCGCAGGACAGCAGGAGCGACGTTATCGCCACATCTGCCGCAGTTATCGGTCTTACCGCCTCCCTTTTCACCACTCTCCCCATAGACGGTGCAATGGGCATAGTGGTATCAATATTCATCATCAAGGGCGGCTTCGGCATCGTTAAGGACACTGTAGATGACCTTATCGGCAAGCCCGCCGACCACGAGCTTATCCAAAAGATAGAAGATATCGTCACCGCTCCCGACAAGATAATCGGCGTGCATGACCTGGTAGTCCACGACTACGGCCCCGGAAAGAAGCTGGCAAGCTGCCATGCGGAGGTGCGCAGCGATGAGAATTTCGTTGCCGCCCACGACGTGATAGACGGCATTGAGCGTGATATTTTCAAAAAGCTTGGCATTATGATGACCATACATATGGACCCTGTTGATGTGGATAACGAGCAGACAAACGCCTCCCGCAAGGCTGTTGAGGAATATGCGGCGCAGCTTGACCCACGGCTCAGGATACACGACTTCCGCCTTGTCCCCGGCGACACCCACACAAACCTTGTTTTTGACATTGTTGTCCCCTACGACTGCAAATATTCAGAAAGCGAGCTGAAAGAGAAGCTTTCCCAGCTTATGAACGCCTCGGAGGACACCAGATATTACCTTGTTATAACCATCGACCGTGACTTCGGCGAGGAGTAATGCCCTTTGCATAAACAGGCCGTTTACCTACTGTAAAATCTGCACAAAATCAGTATCTAATATTTTCTTTTTTCAATCGTTTACGACCCTTGACATTATTCCCTGCCTGTGTTATAATCATACTTGCAACAAAGTAATTGATGCGGCCGGATTGAACTGCATCTTATATTGTGACAGCGCAGCAGATGATACTCAGTGTATAACTTCTTGTTTGCAGTACATTTTGTATAATGAATATTGCACTAAATTGTGCATTCATACGAAAATGTAAAAGTTGTTATATAGATATTGACTAAAGCGCATATATGAGTTATAATAAGTTATAATATATATGATGTTAAGTTCTTATATTTCAATGTTAACATCCGTTTTGTTGTCTCCTTTCTTTTGTTCTACACATATTATTTTATGTAATCTGATTTTGGTTAAGCAGGGCTTATGCTCTGCCTTTTTTTTGCACGGTTACGAAAACGTATTCGTTATTAAGCATAATGTGAACTCGTTCAGGAAGCGTGCAGAATATACAATTTAACATGAAACTATATTGCGTTTTTAATGCAAATGTGATATAATGAAAAAAGAGTATTTTTTTGTGAAAGGCATGGTCATGTTTATGGGTAAAAACATCATTCTTTACGGTCCTCCCGGTACAGGTAAAACTTACAACTCGGTCAACTATGCTCTGGCTATAATTTATAACATTCCTGTTGAAGCTGTTATGAAAAAAGATTACAACGCCATGCTGGACCGCTACAACGAGCTGAAAAACAATTTCGGTCAGATAGAATTCACCACCTTCCACCAGTCTATGGGATACGAGGAATTCATCGAGGGTATCAAGCCCGTTTTCCTCGAAACTATGAACGAGCGTGGTGAGCGTACACGTAAAAAGGAAATGGTCTATGTCGTTGACAAGGGTATCTTCCGTGAGTTCTGCCAGAAAGCCGCAGAGCACCCCGACGAAAGATACGTTTTCATCATAGATGAGATCAACCGTGGTAATATCTCCAAGATCTTCGGTGAGCTTATCACCGTTATCGAGCCTTCAAAGCGCCTCGGTATGCCCGAAGAAGTAAAGGTAAGGCTGGCATATTCCCAGGAGCCTTTCGGCGTTCCCAACAACGTTTATATCGTCGGAACCATGAATACCGCCGACCGCTCCATCGCCCTGCTGGATACTGCTATACGCCGTCGTTTCGACTTCGTCGAGATGCTCCCTCAGCCCGAGCTTTTCCACGACACCTATGTCGAGGGCGTAAGCATAGAGCAGCTGCTCACAATTATCAACAAGCGTGTTGAGATACTCTGCGACAGAGAGCACACTATCGGACATGCCTACTTCATGTCACTGAAGGAAGACCCCTCTATCCAGCGCCTCGGCTCTATCTTCAAGAACTCTATCGTTCCTCTGCTCCAGGAGTATTTCTACGGCGATTACCAGAAGATACGCTGGGTTCTGGGCGACTACAACAAGGAGCCTGAGGAGCAGTTTGTAAAGGCTCTCGCCATCGACTACAAAAAGACCTTCGGCGAAAACGTTGAGCTTTTCCTCGATGTTGATGATACATACGAAATAAACGAAGCCGCTTTCTGGAACATAAATGCTTACAGCAAGCTGCTGTAATTTGGAGGGCTTCCGCAAATGGGAAAAAGAGACCGTTACAAGCTGCGTGAAACGCAGTTCTTCACCATAGAGGGCTCTTCGGAACGGGAGGGCGGTATCCCGCTGCCTGAGCATATTTTTGATATGCTTGAAGGCTTTGTGCTGGAAAAGAAAATGCCCGACCCAAGGGGCATAAACAGCTATATCCTCACCGCTGAGGGAGAGGGAAGCGAACGTATCCTCCGTGCAGGCGGATACGTAGGTGCTATGGTCTTCAAGGACGGAACTCAGGTAGAGATCCTGCCCATGCTTGCCGCAAGGAACCGCAAGGGCGAATATCTTTCAAACAAAAGAGTTCTGCTCAATATGCTCAAATCAATGAAAGCCCTGCCTCTTACAAACTACAATCTTAACACCCGTGCAGCCGAAAATCTGAATATATTCGAAACTTTCATCCTTGCCTTTATTAACGAGGTTCAGGCGATAGTTCACAACGGTCTGAAGCAGTGCTATGCTCCTCACATCGAAAATGAACGCTTCCTGAAAGGAAAGGTAATATATTCTCTCCACGCCACCAAAAACTTTGCCCACAAGGACAAATTCTACGTTCAGTACGATGTTTTCACCGTTGACCGCCCCGAAAACAGGCTTATAAAGTCAACGCTGAAATATCTGCAGAGCATAACCTCCTCCGCCCGAAGCAGAAACAAGCTGGAGGCGCTTATAGCAAACTTTGACGGCGTTGAGTATTCCCAGAATTACGAAAGGGACTTTTCCGCTTCCGTAATAGACCGCAGTATGCAGGGCTATGCAAATGCGCTGCGCTGGGCGGAAATATTCCTGCTCAGCCGATATGTCACCGTGACAAAGGGCAGAAACATGGCATATGCCGTTATCTTCCCCACAGGCGAGCTTTTCGACAGCTACACCGTGTATAATCTGGGAAGAATGCTGGATAATCAGCGCTTCCGTGCCGAAATTCAGAAAAAGCGCTATCCGATGCTCAACAGGCCAATGCCAAAGGACAGCTCACAGGCGCTGGCTGTTATGACCTGCCGTGAAAACGGTATGAGAGTTGTTTTTGACTCAAAGTGGCAGGAGCTTAACGCAGATGATGAAAACTGCGGTATTCTCCAGACTGATATTTACGATTTGTATAATCTTCTTGAAATATACAAATCGAACAGTGTCTGCTACATATACCCCCTCACAAGAGAAATGCGTGAGGACAGGCGTGAGATATGCTTCAAAAACGAAGACGGTATCCTTGGAAGAGTATGCTTCGTGGATATCGGCGACATGGAGGGCAGCCTTTCGGCAGTCCTCGAACACATCTTCGGTCAGAAGATATCCGCAGATACCGCAGTATAAATACCATAATATAGCACATCAAAATCCCGATATTCCGAAACATAGCGGAATATCGGGATTTTTTTATTGATTATAATTAAATTAAGGAGATTGAAGATTTATTCACAATATGATATAATACAAGCATAAGATATATATGGGGTGATATTTTGCTTTTTTTCAACAATATCCGCTTCCAGATAGCAGCTGCCGCAGTGCTTATAATAATCATTTTCGATTACCTGCGCAACCCGCACCTGAAGCTGATGTCAACAAGCGCATTCCGTGCAATGCTTATATGCACTGTCTGCAACCTTATGCTTGATATTTCGACAGTTTATACGGTGACGCATCTTGATACAGTCCCCCCGCAGCTCAACAGGTTTCTGCACCAGCTGTTCATCGCCAGCGTTATAATGGTGCTGTTCTTCAACTTCCTGTATGTGCTTATCCTGAACAGAAACCAGGAACGGCTTACAAAGCGCACTTTCGGGGCTGTGATAGCTCCGCTGGCAATAGCTGCCGCAGTGATCATCGCAGGCAAGCTTGAATTTTTCGCCTCCGACAAGGGCGCATATTCCTATGGTCCCATGGCGGATATGGTCTATGTCTGCGGTCTTATCTACCTTGTGATGACCTTCGGTATAATCTACAGCAAAAAATGCACATTGTCATCATATCAGAAAATATCCGTTCAGGTAGGTATGTTCATATGGCTGGGCAGCCTGGTAGTGCAGAGAATATTCCCTACGGCACTGCTTTCGGGACTGGGCTGCGTGCTGATGGTGCTGTGCGTATATTTCTCCTTTGAGAACCAGAGGGAGAATTACGACGCTGAGACCATGTGCTTCAACCGAAACGCATTTCACCGCCAGATGGCTGAATATTACGCCAACCGCAAGCCCCTGAGCATAGTGAACGTTACGCTGGAAAATTACGAGCGCATCAACACAATGTACGGCCATGAGTACGGCAGAAAAGCCATGCTGTGCACCAAGGAAATGATAGACGGAGTTCTGGGCGGAAGCGTTTTCCACTCCCGCAGCAACACATTCACCGTTTTCTACAGCGACTGCGAGGTAGATTGCCGCAAGCTGGAATCGCTGCGCCACGCACTCTGCTCCTACTGCTTCCCCGACGCTCAGCTGGAATTCAGGATAAGCGTTATCGACCTGCGGAAATATTCCAACGGCACCGACGAGGCATATGAACTTATGCGCTTTATGAAAGAATACGGCAAAAGCTCCGACGAGGTAATATGCAGGCTGGACGACAGCATTATCGAAAAGAAGGTCCGCCGTGACAAGATAGATAAGCTCCTTACCGAAGCCGTGCAGAACGACGGATTTGAGATGGTATATCAGCCCATCTACAGCACCGAACAGGGCAGGTTCAGGTCTGCGGAAGCGCTTGTGCGAATGAAAAACACAGGCGACCTGGGCTTTATCTCGCCCGAGGAGTTTATTCCCATTGCCGAGGAAAAGGGGCTTATAATGGATATAGGCGACATTACCCTGCGCCTTGTGGCGGACTTTGCCAAGCGCCGCACACTTACCGACAAGCTGGAATATATTGAGGTGAACCTTTCGGGAATACAGGCGTGCGCCCCCGAGCTGGAGGGCAGGCTCACAAAGATACTGGCTGAATATGATATCCCGCCCACATTCATCAATCTGGAGATAACCGAGACCGCCGCACTTGATTCGGGCGAGGCATTCGATACAAACGTGTCCGCCCTCAGGGAAAGCGGATTCAGCTTTTCAATGGACGATTTCGGCACAGGCTACTCCAATCTTTCACAGATGAACCAGATGCGCTATGACCTGGTAAAAATGGATAAGAGCATAATCTGGGACGCATTCGGCAAGGGTAATGAAAAGTCCGAGCGTCTGCTTGCTTCGGTTATTCGACTGCTGAAAGCCATAAATGTAAAGATAGTAGCCGAGGGCGTTGAAACCAAGGAAATGACCGATTATCTCACCGAAAGGGGAGTTGATTATTTGCAGGGATATTATTTCTCGAAGCCTGTAAATGAAGATAAGTTCCTTGAAGTTATATCGGCATAAATACAAACAAAAGCACCCTGCACTGACTGTGCAGGGTATTTTTGTGGGTGCTGACAAACTACGTTTGCTTGCGGCTAACGCAATTAAGCATATTGCGTACAATATAACTAATCCCCACCGCAGAGCTAAACAAAACTAACAGCAGATACTCGATATCTAAACGCCAGACCGAAAATGAGCGGGGCGGCGGTAAAAGAGGTTAAACAAAGCCAGATAAAGGAGCTGAAAAAAAAGATTATGCACAACGGTAAAAGCGGGCTTGGTGGGGGAGAGAGGGTAGGGAAGAGAAGTGCAGAGGAGAAACCGTAGGGGAGAGGGGGGAATGCCCGCTTTTGTAGGGTTTTACTTTCCCCCCTCTCCCATTAGGTGTCTCCTTTGCATGGTACGGACTTTATAAAAATGAAAAGTATATTTGACCGTACCTGCGCCTTACGGCGGAAACCAAGAGACATTCCTAACGGAATGTCTCTTGGTTTCAGGCCGCCTGCATGAAATAGTTTTGGGTTCATTTGAGAAATTATATTTGTTTGAGCGTTTTTGAAACCATGGTGCAGGCGGCTTTGGGGATTTTTAGTCAGTCGGCTGTTGCTTTAATTATTTAAGCCGCTCGCAAAAGGATTTCGCTGTCTGCGGACAGCGACCAGATGGCTCTGCCCCATAGAGGTCACTCTGTGAAGAATATAAACTAACAAAAACATACCAGTCAAGCAAAAATAAAATTGTATAATATAAACAAGTAAACCAGTCAAAATGATTGGTTTATTTTGTTTTTAAAGGACTTTCAGAAATGGAAGTCCTTTTTTTGTGAAATTTATAAAACTGAACGGAGGAAAAAATGAAATGACTAAGGCAAAAAGAGAAACAGGTATCATCGCACCTGTGAACAATACGCTTTCACTTGAAGCACGGGGATTGCTTGCCGTTATGCTGAACGACCCATGTTCTGATTACCAGTCGATTGAACATTTATGTACCACATTTCAAAGTGATAACCGCAGTACAGTTGAAAAAGCTCTGTCGGAACTTTGTGAAAAAAACTATGTGTTCAAGCTGCCGACAAACATTTTTGCGGTAAACAAGAACAAAATACATGATATGCAGATTATTGGCATTGGGAGGTAAAATATGCCCATTTTACAAAAAAAGATAAATGAAGATTTCACTATCGTACATAATGCGTTTATCCGTGACGAAAAGTTAGGGATAAATGCAAGAGGACTGCTTCTGACAATGCTGTCTATGAAAGACGGTTGGAAATTCAGCGTTAAAGGTTTGGCTTCAATACTTCCTGACGGTGAAACAAAGGTGTCAACAGCATTGCATTCTCTTGAGGACTTAGGTTATCTTAAAAGAAATCGCATTACAGATAAACGTGGAATGGTCGTGGAGTGGGAGTATATGTTCAGCGATGAACCTATTTTTAGGGATATTGATACTTCATCAGAAAAGGAAAAGTCAAGCAAGAGTCCAGATTTGGAAAATCCAGATGTGGTTCTTCCAAATCTGAAAAAGCGGCATGATAATAAAATACTAAATAATCAAGTACTAAAAAATCAAATACTATCTGATAATTCAGTCAATCTATCTGAAAAAGCAAATTCAAATCCGTCAGTAATTGACAGACAGAATGACGAACAGAAAAAATCAATGACCTTTTACGAGGTCATTGGTGAAATCGGCTATGACATACGCATAGTGGATTTTATCCCCAAAAGTGAAAATGATTTTCGTGAAATGGACGAAACAGACCGCAGAACGGACATATGTCAGATACCTTATTCGCTGAAAACAGATAAAAAGGCTATGAAAGAAGCTTTGAAATTTCTCTTTGCTTATAGCTACTATGTTCCCTCAATGCAGGCTGAAAGCAAGCGGCTTCTTGATACGGTCATATCCACATTAGCCGAAATGACAGCACAGGATATGCTTAAAATTCAGGGAAAGACGGTAAAATATCATGAAATAATCGACCGCCTTAACGATGTTATCGAAGATACGGAGAAATCGCTTTTCGACTGGTTCATAAGCTTTGAGCATAAATGGAAAACGATTCTTGCCGAAAACACCATTAAGCACCAAAAAGCATATCTGAAAAGCTGTATATGGAACTGGCTTTCCGATTACGATTTTGAAACTGATAATGATATCAGAAAGCTCGATTACAGCTTCAAAAATGGAGGAATTTAAATGTCGGATAGTGATAATCGAAAAATTTTCGGCATTATTGTTGAATGTGCAAAACTTACACCTGAAATATTTGTGAAAGCCATTGAGGAAATGACTAAAGACCTCAATAAACCGCCGCAGGGAAAGACAAGCCTTAACAAGCTTATGCAAACGGGCAAAGTGGACAATATTGAGGTCAATGACAGCAATATAGGCAGTTTTGCACAAATAGCCAAAAAATATAATCTTACATACGCCTTGAAACGTATTCAGGAGGAAAACGGAAAAAAGCAGTACCTTGTTTGCTTTCATAGCAAGGATTTGGATACTATGCACAAGGCTTTTAAGGAATATTCGTACAAGCAGACACACAAAAAGGAAACATTGCTCAGTAAGAAAAAGGTTTCTGAAATCCAAATGCCGTCCCACGAAATGGAGAATGAGCACAGCAGAACCAAAGAGAGAGAACATCAAAAGCAACGTTCCTCAAAACAGCTTGAGAGGTGAATATTTTGTCAGCAAAATTTTATTTGTTTGCTCAAAGCTATTCAAAATGCTTCACAATGCACCACAATCCATTTTGTACGGCTATGGAGTATAGAATCCTTGCCAATCAGAGTGCGGCAAAAAAGACTGATAGGAGCATTTATATGGGGAGGACAGCAAAATGAATATTTTTCCTAAAGACAGTATTCCTGCCAAAATGCTTGCCGACTTAAAAAATCTTATCAAAAGAAATGCCAAGTTTGACAAAAAAACGCTGCTCGGTCTTATACCTCTGCTAATTTTTGCATGGGCAGGAAACAAAATTTACTGTGCATACAGAATAAATGGACTTACCGCTGAAATGATAACTGCCGTAAATGCCATGTTTTCAGACCCAATGCCGAGCTTGAACAAGTCAGACCTGTTGGCAGGTCTTGTGACAGCAGCGGCATTTAAAGTTTTTCTGTATTTCAAAAAGAAAAACAGGAAAAATTTCAGGGATAAGGAAGAATACGGTTCTGCACGGTGGGGAACTGAAAAGGATATAGAGCCATATGTGGATTCTGAAAATCCGAAAAATAATATTATCCTGACAAAAACCGAAAGCCTGACTATGAACAGCAGAGTGCCTAATGTTAAATTTGCACGAAACAAAAATATCCTTGTAGTAGGTGGTTCGGGAAGCGGTAAAACAAGATTTTTCGTAAAACCTAACATTATGCAAATGCACAGCAGCTATGTTGTGACAGACCCTAAAGGTACGTTAGTTCTTGAATGCGGAAAAATGCTTCAAAAGGCAGGATACCGCATAAAAATCATCAATACAATAAACATGGACAAATCCATGCACTATAATCCGTTCGCATACATTCACAACGAGGAAGATATTCTGAATCTTGCGAACACGATCATCAGCAATACTCAGGGTGACGGCAGCAAAAGCGGAGAAGATTTTTGGGTAAAATCAGAACGACTTCTCTATTGTGCGCTGATCGCACTCATTTACTACGAATTTCCTGCTGAAGAAAAGAATTTCGGAACTCTCCTTTGGCTCATCAATCAGTGTGAAACACGAGAGGACGATGAAACTTTCAAAAATCGTGTTGATCTTGCGTTTGAAAGGGTCGAGCAGCAAAAGGGTGAAGATCATTTTGCTGTGAGACAATATAAAAAATACAAGCTTGCGGCAGGTGTTGTATGCTCTAAAAGACTTCTTAATCAAGCGGTTGGGAAGTCTCTTAGAACACACAACCCAAAATCAAAGAAAGGAGCGCAAGTTATGAGAAAAAATGAGAAAATCACAGCTCTGTACGAACGACTGAGCCGTGATGACTTTGGCAAAGATGATGACCAACAGCGTGAGAGCAA
>CABIZB010000007.1 GCA_902363145.1 Oscillospiraceae bacterium
CGTACAGAGCTGTGATTTTCTCATTTTTTCTCATAACTTGCGCTCCTTTCTTTGATTTTGGGTTGTGTGTTCTAAGAGACTTCCCAACCGCTTGATTAAGAAGTCTTTTAGAGCATACAACACCCGCCGCAAGTTTGTATTTTTTGTACTGCTTGACTGCAAAATGTTCCGGGTCTTTTTCTTCCAGACGTTCAAACATGAGGTCAACCGGGTTCTGGAAGTCCTCGTCGTCCTCGCGGGCTTCCGACGCATTTATCATTTCAAGCAGCGTCGTGAAGTTCTTCTCGTCCTCCGGGGCTTCATACCAGATATAGCCGATTAGTGCGGTATAGTAGAGCTTTTCCGCTTTCACCCAGAAATCCTCGCCGGATTTTTCCCCGTCGCCTTTGGTGTTGGCGATAATGGTATTGACTAACTTCAAAATGTCCTTTTCGCTCCGCAGATAGGCAAAGGGGTTGTATTTCATGGATTTTTTGAAGTTAATCGTATTTAGCACTTTGATACGGTATTTGTACCGCTGCAACATTTTTCCGGTTTCCAAAATCAGTGTTCCTTTCGGGTCAGTGACGATATACGACGTTGGAAAATCCTTTGACGTACATTGCATGAGCGACGGTTTCACAAAGAACCGGGTCTTGCCGCTGCCGGAACCGCCGATTACAAGGATATTTTTGTTTCTTGCGTATTTCGGCTGCTTCGGGCGGCTGTTCATGGTGAGCCGTTCCGTCTGCGTTAAGGGGATATTATTCTCAAATACCGGGTCTGTGTATGGCTTTATATCGTCAGCCCCGCCCCAACGCGCCGAACCGTATTCTGTCCCGCGGCGGTATTTCTTCGCGTTCTTGCCTTTGGTGTAGATAATCAGCCGAACAATGACCGCCCCCGCAATGCCTAAAGCTAAGTCTGCCGGGTGGAAGCTCGGCGCGATACTGGAAAAGGCGGCGGTAAAACCGTCCCCAAGATGTAGCAGCTTTGCGCTTGCGTCCGCGCCGGGGGAGAGCCGGACAGCCGCGCCCGCTTTATCAAAGAGCCAGACAAAGAGCAGATACGGGAGATTTAAGATAAGCAGCTTCTTGATTTCCGGCTTCATAGCGATACCTCCCTGTCCTTGTTCTTGACCTTTGCCCGTTCCGCGTTTCTGCCCTGTGCAGCTTCTTTGAGGGTAGAGAGCAGCTTTCGGATTGAGGGCTTTTTCTCCTGTGTCAGCTTTTTTGCGGAAAATTCCTTAAAGGCTGCGGTCAGCACGTCCGCGTCCCGCCCCTTGAAGAAAACCAGATAGCGGGGCGGGCTTTCCGTCGCGTCCTTTTTCAGCGCAAAGTCGATACCGTACTTTTTCGCCGTACTCTCAAAGGCTTTGATATTGCCCTCGGTAATCTCAATGTTGGAAACGCCCGCGTTCTGCTTCATAAGCTGCTTTAAGCTCTGCTTGCCCTGTGGCGGTTTGGAAAGCTGCTTTTTTCCCTTTGACAGTATGGCTTTCATTGCCTTTTGGAGCGTCTGGGCGGTCAGCTTCCCGGTCTTGATGTAAAGGGCTATGGTCTTTTCGTTTACTTCGTCCTGCAATTTGTCGCGTCCTCCTTTCGCGTTTCTTTATGGGGCGGCGGTCAGATACGCACCCGCAGCCCGTTCAAGTCCTCGGCTCTGATACCCACAAGATACCAGTTGTCGCCGTACTCAATCCGGGTCGGCTTCCACTTGCCCCGCACGAATACGTCAAAACATTCTCCACAATGCAGCCCGCCATAGTAGCTGTTTAAGTCAAAGCGAATGTCGTAACGGTCGGTGCGCTCGTCAAATACCAATGCTCCTGTCATTTTCTGTGCCATAATAAAATCCTCCTTTTGTTGTTTTACAGGCTTTCGCCCGGTTTGCATGAATAATAGTCCGGGTCGCCGTACTGCGGCTTCTTCGGTGACAGTGCGCCGCTTGCCATGTCATGGGCGACAAGGGAAGTGTAATAATTGCCGATAGTGGACGGGGCGTTGAAAAGGGCTGCTTTCAGATATTGCTTGATGTTGCGGATTTTCGTTGTGTTCTCCCGCATACAGTCAAGCACAAAGCGGATATGCTCGCCGTCCAGTTTCATAAACTTTGACTTCACAAGCTCTGCCGGGTAGTCGTCCCCCGCAATCCGTACCCGCTTTCTGGCGGTGCATACGGTTTCAAGCATGAGGTCTACAATCTCGTCAAGCCTGTCACTGTCAAACTTCATGTCCTGTTTGAGAATGTGGTAGTCGATATTGTCCTTGATGATTTCCCGGTATATATCAACTGCGCTCTGTGCTGCCGCTTCCGTTCCTTTCCGTTCCGGCGGCGTAGCCGCTTCTCTGCAAGGAGAGGGGTTAGGGGAAAGGATAGGAATGGAATGGGTACTTTGTTCATCAGTAATTATTTTTTCTTTTTTTGGTAAGTCAGTTCTTTGTATATCTTTATTTAATTGCGTTGGATTTTCCAACGTAGGTTTTTCCAATGTAGGTTTTTCCTGTGTTGGATTATCCAATGTTGGATTTTCCAATGTAGGTAAATCCGGCGTAGGCGGCTGCGGCTGCTCGAATATCACATAGTCCGCGCCCCGCAAGCGTCCTTTCTCGTCGCGCTCCCTTGAACGGACGATATACCCGGCGCGTTCAAGCTCCTTAATGGCTTCGCGGATAGCGTCTATCTTCTCCCGGTTGATAAGGGATAAGCCTTTCAAGGTGTAGTCCCAATCTTCGGGGAGTGACAGCATTTGCGACAACAGCCCCTTTGCCTTTAGGGAAAGCTCCTTGTTGCGTAGGTGGTGGTTGCTCATTACGGTGTAGCCCTTGTTCCGTTCCACTCTGAAAACTGCCATAGTTCATAACTCCTTTGCTTTGGATTTGTTACGCAGTAGAAGCGCGGTTTCGGGGGATAAGGTATAAATCCCTTTCCGCACCAGATACGCGCCCGGAAAACCGCTTGTAGCAAGGCTTTTTCTGCCCCTACTGCGTAACAAAGGGCATGAAAAAAGCGGCGTTCCTGTTCTCCCATGTAGAGAGTAAGAAACGCCGCTTCTGCGTCGTATTCAGTTTTTAGTACAATACCCTGCTTGTCCGTCGCTCGAAAAACCTTGATTTTCCAGTGTTTTCAAAAGTATCGTTATCTAACGTCAGCTTTTAACAGACCTGATTTTAAGGCAATGATCGCTGAATGTGAATCAAAAAAAATCAGCACAATAATCGTTAAAGATATGTCACGTTTAGGTCGTAACTATCTTATGGTCGGTTATTATACTGAAATTTATTTTCCTGAAAATAATATTCACTTCATTGCTATAAATGATGATGTCGATTCGGTAAAGGGTGACAACGAATTCACACCATTCAGAAATATTATGAATGAATGGTACGTCAAGGACACGAGCAAAAAAGTAAAGTCTGTCATTCATAATAAAGGAATGTCGGGAGAGAGAATTTGCAACAATGTTATTTATGGATACAAACATAATCCCGATAATCCAAAGGAATGGATCGTTGATGAAGAAGCTGCTCAGAATGTCAGGACAATCTTCCAACTGTTTCTGAACGGAAAGGGAACTTCTCAGATAGCAAAGTATCTTCATTCCGAGAAAATTCTTGTTCCGTCTGTTTACGCAAGGGAACATGGAAAAATCTCTGCAAGGGCAACTCCTGCCGATCCTTGCCTTTGGGACAGCAAAACCATTAGGGAAATGCTCAAACGCCAAGAGTATGTAGGAGATACGGTCAATTTCAAAACAAAAAAAGTATCGTATAAGAGCAAGAAAAAAATATATTTGGATAAAAGTGAATATGTTATTTTTCCTGATACGCAAGAACCGATTATTGACCGTGACACATACGAACGTGTTCAAAAAATAATGGAGAGCAGAAAAAAAGTGCCGATAGTCAGAGAGCCTGATCCTTTAGGCGGCTATATTTTTTGTGCTGACTGCGGCAGCAGAATGTACATTACAAGAAGTACAGTTTTTCCGAAAAAGAATTGCTATCATTGCGGCAGATATAAACGTTCATCGGAACTTTGCTCATCTCATTACATAAGAGAATGTGTTATCAATCAGCTAATACTGAATGAGCTCCAAAAAGTTTTTTCTATCGTCAAAAATGATAGAGAAAGATTCTTGAATGTTGCCATTCAAAGCTATGCGAACAGAACATCTTATGATGTGAAAAAACTTCGCAAAGACAAGCAGCTCTGTGAGCAAAGAATACAGGAACTTGATGTTCTTATCAAGAAAATTTTTGAGCAGTCTGTTCTTGGAACTCTGAGCAAGGAACGCTTAGCAACTTTAGCCGCCGGATATGAAAGCGAGCAAGCAGAAATAAAAAATAAGCTGTCTGCAATATCGAAAGAAATCGAAATCACAGACAGCAAACAGCTTAATGCTGACAGATTCATTGCTATTGTAGATAAATACACAAACATTGATTCCCTTACTCCTGAAATCATGTCGGAGTTCATCGACAAAGTGTTGGTGCATAAACCAATATACGATGGGAATAACAAAAGACATCAGACCATTGAAATTTATTTCAATGGAATAGGTGCATTCGACTACGATAGCTGCAATTCATAAGCAGTGGCTTCGTAGAGTGACTTCAACACCTCTTGACCCCCGCAAGCCTTTCGGGAAAAAGGCTTGACCTAAACCCTTTGCCTTGTGCTTATTTGTGCTGACTTTTTCATTTGCTTCACGCCCTTTGGGACGAAAAAAAGGCTGATGCGTTTGCACCAGCCTTTTCTTATATAAAGCTTATTCTTACTTGGTAAGCTTCCAGATGTTCTTTGCGTACTCGTCAACAGCACGGTCAGCAGAGAACACACCTGCACCTGCAATGTTGTAAAGGGACATATTGTTCCACTTTGCAGGATCCTTGTAGCACTCGGAAGCATACTGCTGTGCGGACTGATATGCGTCAAAGTCTGCCAGAACCATGTAGGGATCCTTGTACTTGAGGGTGTTTGCAACTTCCTCAAATGTGCAGCCGTTGATGCCCCTGTACATCTTGTTGAGTGCCTTGCGGATAACCTCGTTGTTGTTTACGTACTCTTCGGGACGGTAGCCCTGTGCCTTCTTTGCAAGGACTTCTTCTGTGGTCATACCGAAGATGAAGATGTTGTTCTTGCCTACCTGCTCCTTGATCTCAACGTTTGCGCCGTCAAGTGTACCAAGGGTAAGAGCACCGTTGAGCATGAGCTTCATGTTACCTGTACCCGATGCCTCTGTACCTGCCAGAGAGATCTGCTCGGAAACCTCTGCTGCGGGCATGAGCAGCTCGGAAAGTGTTACACGGTAATCTTCAAGGAAGAATACCTGAAGCTTCTTGCTGATAACAGGGTTCTTCTTGATCTCCTCGCCCAGTGCCCAGATCATCTTGATGATCTGCTTTGCAAGATAGTAGCCGGGAGCTGCCTTAGCTGCAAATACGTAGGTCTTGGGCTGGAACTCCATGTTGGGGTCCTCCAGGAGAGCGTTGTACTCTGCAATGATATTGAGAGCGTTGAGGTTCTGTCTCTTATATTCGTGGAGACGCTTTACCTGAACGTCAAAGATTGCATCGGTGTTAAGAACAGTACCGTAGTTCTGCTTAACGAACTTTGCAAATCTCTTCTTGTTTTCCAGCTTGATCTTAGCCAGCTGCTCAAGCACCTGCTTGTCGCCGTCGTACTTGGCAAACTTGGAAAGCTCCGCTGCGTTCTTCTTGAAGCCGGGACCGATGGTATCGGTAAGGAGCTGGGTAAGTCCGGGGTTGGACTGGAGCAGCCATCTTCTGTATGCGATACCGTTGGTAACGTTCTGGAACTTATGAGGAGTGTAGCTGTACTCGTTCTTGAATACATCTTCCTTGATGATCTCGGAGTGAAGCTTGGAAACGCCGTTTACGCAGTGAGAAGCGCATACGCACAGGAGTGCCATGTGGATCTGGTTGTTCTGGATAATGGACATTCTGGAAACCTTGTTTCCGTCGCCAAGGCGCTCCATAAGCTCTTCGCAGTAACGGCGGTTGATCTCGCAGATAATGTCGAAGATACGGGGAGTGATCTGGCGGACAAGGTTAACGTCCCACTTCTCCAGAGCTTCAGCCATAACGGTGTGGTTGGTGTAAGCGAAGGTGTTGGTAACGATGTACCAGCTCTTGTCCCAGCTGTAGCCGCAGTCATCGAGGAGAACACGCATAAGCTCGGGGATAGCAAGAGTGGGGTGAGTATCGTTGATGTGGATAGCTACCTTCTCGTGGAGATTATCGAGGGTGCCGTAAACGCTCATATGGCGGTTTACGATATCGCCGATGGAAGCTGCGCACATAAAGTACTGCTGACGGTATCTGAGGCTCTTGCCCTCGAGGTGGTTATCGTTGGGGTAAAGTACCTTGGAGATAGCCTGTGCAACAGTGTTCTGGCTGAGAGCCTTAGCGTAGTCGCCCTGATTGAACATAGCCATATCAAAGGAAGGAGCCTTCGCCTTCCACAGTCTCAGAACGGAAACGCCATCGCTGTCGTAGCCGGGAACATACATATCGTAAGGAACAGCAACAACGGTGCTGTAGTTCTTGTAGGAAACGTGGTGGTACTGCTGATCCCAGTATTCCTGAAGCTCGCCGTCGAAATGAACTTCGATGGACTTATCGGTCTTGGGAACAAGCCAGCTCTCGCCGCCGGGAAGCCAGTTATCGGGAAGCTCTGTCTGCCAGCCGTCCTCTATCTTCTGCTTGAAGATACCGTACTCATAGCAGATGGAGTAGCCCATTGCAGGATAGCCGTCGGTAGCAAGACCGTCAAGGTAGCAGGCAGCAAGTCTGCCCAGGCCGCCGTTTCCGAGACCTGCATCAGGCTCGTAATCGTAGATACGGTCAATGTTAACGTCCCACTTCTTGAGGATATCAGTTACCATATCGTTTATTTCAAGGTTATAAAGGCTTGTCTTGAGAGAACGTCCCATAAGGAACTCCATGGAAAGGTAGTATATTTCCTTCTTTCCTGCGGAATGTACCTGATTGCTGAACTTTCTTCTCTTTTCTCTCAGCAGTCCTACAACGACTGCGGAAAGTGCCTTGTAGATCTGATTATCGGAAGCGTCGATAGGAGTGACATTTGCTTCGTTCTGAAGCTCCTGACGGAGTCTCTCCTCAAAATCTTCCTTATTGATTATTGGCGTCATGATTTTTTCCCCTTCTTTTGAATAATTTTCAGCAGCCTTGAATGAATATCAGCTATAGATATCGACAGCTGCCATAACTGCTCAGAAACAATGCTGCACAGAAAGAATACCCACAGATGCCTGCGCAGCCCGTATGCGTATCCACGCAAGGAAAAATAAGCAAAATATGCCTATCTAAATTATAAAATACAGATGAACTTTTTTCAATAGGTATTATATACAAATATTTTCTACCGCCGCAACGATAACTTGATTAAACGTTTAATCTTACCGCATATGACCGAAAAAAGCCGAACAGAAGCGATATCCTGCCCGGCTTTGTAAGTTATTCCGTTACGTTTGCGGCTGTGTCGGAGATGTCGGTATCCTCTTCATACTCGGCATATTCATCGGGCAGAGGCTCGGGGTCGGGAACAGCTTCAAGCTCCAGACCATCTGCACGGTGCTCGGAAAGGAAATTGCGCCAGAAATCAACGGCATAGTCAAAATTAGTCTGCATCTTCTCTTCGCTCATGCCCATGGTCTTTACAGGCTTTCTGAAAGAAACATACAGGTCGGTGTCGTCAACAGTATCGCAGCCCAGCAGCTCCATAAAATCGGTGCCTGCAAGGCGGTAGCCTATCTCCTCGGCATAAGGGTCATCGGGGAACAGCTCACGGCAGTCCGCAAAAACGCCGTCCAGTATGTCAAGCTCCTGATATGACTCCTTGTCGCCTATGACCATGACCATATTGCCCGACTGGAACTCGCCGATAAGCTTTGTGCGGTCGCTCTGGGCAAGATAAGCCGTTGCCATGTCATTATCCTCATAGCCTGCGGGGATATAGTACAGACGGACAAGCTTTTCACCGTTGCCATTAACGTCCTCGCCGTACTGGCTCCACAGGGGAGTGAGCTGACCCGAATAATAGCTCATATCATAATCGGAAGCGATGTACATGGCGGAAATATCGGGGCGCTCACGGGTAACAAGGTCCTGTATAAGGAACGCCGCCAGACCGATAAAAAGCGCCCCCACAATAAGATATGCCTTGTTGTGATAGATAAAGTTCGTGAACTTTTCCCATGCGGAGTATTTCTTCTCGGGAACTTTTTCCTTGGGGATATCCTCTTCGGAGATAACGCCCTGTTTCAGCTTTATAAGCTCCAACCTTTCCTTTCGGAGCTTTTCCTCATATGCCTTGCGGCGCTGCTCCTCACGCTTTGCACGTTCCTCATTCTGACGTGCTTCCTCTTCAAGCTCTTTGCGTCTTTCCTCTGCGTCTATCTCACGGACAGTCTGCATAAAGGACTTGGGCTTCTGCTTTTTGCCGCTTGCTTCTTTGTTTTCGGCTTCTGCGCCGTTCAGCTCATTTTCTTTTTTTTCGTTATCCATCTTATCACCCTGTAAATTTTATAAAAGACTTTATAAATTTTATAAAAAAGGGGACAGCAAACACACTGTCCCCTTATGTTCTTTTATTCTATTATAAGCCTTTGCAAGAGATGTGTCAAGGGTGATTTTGTAAACAGTAATATATCAAAGTCCCTCGGGATTGTTCTTGATAAATCTCCAGCTGTCCTCGCACATTTCCTCAATGCCTCTTTCAGCTCTCCAGCCAAGCTCCTTTGCTGCCTTTTCGGGGTCTGCATAGCACTCGGCGATATCGCCTGCACGTCTGGGCTTGATAACATAAGGAATGTTTACGCCGCTTGCCTTGATGAACGCATTGACAACATCAAGAACGGAATATCCCTTGCCTGTGCCAAGGTTCCAGATTCCCACGCCTGTCATGGAGCGAACCTTCTGTATAGCCTTTACATGACCAAGCGCCAGGTCAACAACATGAATATAGTCTCTTACGCCTGTGCCGTCGTGGGTGGGATAATCGTTGCCGAATACGCCAAGCTCAGGAAGCTTGCCCACTGCCACCTGCTGGATATAGGGCATAAGGTTGTTGGGGATACCGTTGGGGTTCTCGCCAAGCTTGCCGCTCTTGTGGGCGCCGATGGGGTTAAAGTATCTGAGGAGAGCTATGCTCCACTCGTTGTCGGAGGTGTAGATATCCTTTAAAATGCCCTCTATCATAAGCTTTGTGGAGCCGTAGGGGTTAGTGGTGGAAAGAGGAAAGTCCTCTCTGATAGGCACGCTCTTGGGGGAGCCGTAAACAGTTGCGGAGGAACTGAAAACTATTCTCTTGCAGCCGTGGTTCCTCATAACATCGCATAGGATAAGTGTGCCTGTGATGTTGTTGTGATAATATTCGATAGGCTTTCTTACGGACTCGCCTACTGCCTTGAGGCCTGCAAAATGGATAACGGAATCTATCTTGTTTTCCTCAAACACCTTTTCAACAGCAGCTCGGTCAAGAAGGTCTGCATTGTATGACTTGAAATCCTTGCCTGTAAGCTCCTTTACGATCTCAAGAGCCCTGGGTTTTGAGTTGCAGAAGTTATCGAGGACAACTATCTCCTCGCCTGCATTGAGAAGCTCCACACAGGTGTGTGAGCCGATATATCCTGCGCCGCCTGTTACCAGAATTGCCATAATAAAACTTCCTTTCTGTATTGGTGGTTTTCGCTTTTGTTATCTTGTAACCTCATTATATCATCATAAGCCGCCGATTGCAATAAAAAATAATATCATTTATATGGATTATAGTATCATTTTTTAGACTGCCTGTATTCCGAGGGAGATATGCCCACGGCTTTTCGGAATGCTCTGGAAAAATACATTCCGTCCTCATATCCTGCGGAGCGTGCCACTGCACCTATGGAAAGGTCTGTGGAAGCAAGCAGATTTTTCGCTCTGCTCATACGGCAGCGGATAAGGTATTCCGCAGGAGTTATGCCCAGCTCCGACTTAAAGAGCCTGAAAAGGGTTATTCGGGTGATATCCGCCGCATCGGCGATATCGTCCGCAGAAATGGGCAGAGGATAATTTGTCTCGATAAACGCCTTTGCCGCCTCCAGCCTGCGCAGATTCCTGTTCTCACGCAGCTGCGCCGAGGTGGATTTTTTTATGAGCAGCGATAAGAGAATATAAAGCCTGCCCGTAAGCTCCACGTTCTCAAAAAGCTCCTTTGCCGGGCAGGACAGGATATTCTCCATAGCCGCAGCCACGTCCGCACCGCAGCCGTGCATAACGGGAGACGAAGCGGAAAAGTCCGTTTTGCCAAGGATAGCATCAGCATCGGAACCTCCGAAATTCACCCAGTAATATTCCCACGGGTCGTCATTGTCCGCAAAATATTCTATCTCGGTAAGGGGACGGATAAGGAAAACATCGCCTGCGGAAAGGGAAAAGCTGCCCTCGGGAGTGATGTAAGTGCCCTTTCCCGAAACGATAAAATGAAGTATGAACTGCTCTCTTACACCCTTGCCCCACCGCTGGGAGGGTTCGCATTTCTGATGTCCCGAGTATGTGACCGTCAGCGAAATGCTCTCCCCGGGAACGGCTCTCACGGTATGCTTGAATGCCCCTGACATATTACAGCCCCTTTCCTTATTGTTAGGACTATTATAACATATGCCCATGGATTTTACAAGCACATAATACTAATCTTCATAAGAAATGTGTGCGGATTTTCGAGCATAATTTTGTTGCAGAGTAGGCAAAAATCCGCAGGCGGGCTTTCGCCCGGCAAGGATTTTTAATACTAAGCACCAATTAAAAACTATACAAAAAATTGAGCATAATCTTGCGTATATGGATTATGCGATGATTTTTTGTCTATAGTTTTATTGGTGATTAGTATAACGCAGTCTGCGGCAAAATTTGCCGAAAAGACGTGCGCATATGCTTGTGAAGACGGGTTCTTAGTATAAGGCTCTGTTTTTCTTGATTTGCTCCGCCTGTTATGCTATAATATCACATAGAAAGAGGTGCGGATAATGCAGAAAATGCTTGGATATATGAGAAAGACTATTCAGGAGTTTGACATGATACAGGACGGCGACAGGATCGCCGTAGGCGTTTCGGGCGGCAAGGACAGCCTTGTGCTGCTTAAAGGGCTTATCGAGCTGAGGCGGTTCATCGGCATCGATTACGATGTGGTCGCCATTACCCTTGACCCACGCTTCGGCGGCGTGGAGGGGGACTACAGCAGCGTGGCTCAGATGTGCAGCGAGGCGGGAGTTGAATACCGCCTTATCCCCACGGACATCGGGCAGATAGTTTTTGATATCCGCAAAGAGCTGAACCCCTGCAGCCTGTGCGCAAAGCTCCGCCGGGGCGCTCTCCATAACGCCGCTAAGGACGCAGGCTGCAACAAGATAGCGCTGGGTCATCACTTTGACGATGCGGTGGAGACCTTTATGATGAACCTGCTGAACGAGGGCCGTATAGGCTGCTTTTCTCCCGTTACTCACCTTGCCCGCTGCGGACTGGTGCAGATACGCCCCATGGTCATGGCTCCCGAAAAGGAGGTAATACGTGCAGCAAGGCGGCTTGACCTTAATGTGGTAAAATCAAAATGTCCCGCTGACGGTCACACCTCCCGCCAGAGAACAAAGGAGCTTCTGGCAGAGCTTGAAAAGACCAACAAGGGCGTTACCGAGCGCATTTTCGGTGCCATGCGCCGTGGAAAGATAGACGGCTGGGCAGGAAAAAGCTTTGAAAATTACGAGAATAATATAAAGGATAAGGAGTGATGATATGAAAATACATTATTTTCAGCGATACCACTCAAAAGAGAATGTTGCTACTGCCAATACAATGCTTTTGCTTTCTCGACTGTACTCGTATTCCTCAGACAAATTTTTCAGTTTTTTAAAATCACAGTATTTTTCCGACAGCTTTGAACCTGAAATTTCATTTACGCTCCAGAAGAAAAATAATGAAAGCATTCCCGATGCTATCATATCTCAGGAAAGCTTTAAAATAGTTGTGGAGACTAAAATGTCTGACTGGTTTCACACCGACCAGCTTATCCATCACCTTGGCTCATTCTCAAACGAAAAATACAAAGTGCTGCTCACCCTTGCACCTGTTCTAATGAATGATAAGACCAAAAGTGAATTTGAAACTGAGCTTGCTGAATATAACAGAGCAAACTCCTGCTGCATCATGCACATAAACACCACCTTTGAAGAGCTTGCAAACGCTGTCAGCGACGTAATTGACGACAGGGATTATGATATGCAGAGCGTTCTCGAGGATTACATTGATTACTGCAACACCGACAAGCTGATAATTTCTTCCGACTCATGGAAATATGTAAGAATGCAGCTTTCCAACGCAACCTTTGAATATAATTTCGTCCACAATATGTATTGGGTCAGAAGCAGCGTAAATTTCAGGAGCACAGATTATATCGGATTATACCGAAACAAAAGTATGTGCGCAATAGGCAAAATATCTTCAATAATCATTTTCTCACCTGATGATGATGAAAAATTTGCGGTTCAAAAGGGAAAGCTCACAGAAGAACAAAAAGCACTTATTTTTGATGCAGCTGCCAAATATTCTATAACTGAACCGCACCGAATTTATTTTGTTGAAAAATACTTCCAGACAGATTTCAGAAAAATTACGCAGGGCGCACCAATGGGCGGACGTGTTTTTGACCTTACACAAATACTTGGAACCACAGAACTTCCCAATACCGAGAAGATAGCGGAGCAACTCAAGAAAAAGACATGGAACTGATTTGTAAAGGAGTAAGCTAAAATGGCAAATATGTACCTCGCCACCCCCTCACAAATGAAAGCCGCCGAGGCAAATGCCGTTGCCTCAGGCAAGACCTACATCGGGCTGATGGAAAATGCAGGCGCCGCCGCTGTCCAAGAACTTTGCAGGTGTGTTGATATAAATGCTGACAGCCGTGTGCTCATAATATGCGGCAGAGGCAACAACGGCGGTGACGGCTTTGTTATGGCACGTCTCATTGCAGATATGGACGCCCGGGTTTTTGTTACCCTGCCCTGCGGCGCTCCCAAAAGCGGCATTGCGCTGGAGGAATACGCAAGGATAGCCCACAGCAAAATAACATTCCTCGACACGGACGATGAACGGATATCCGACAGATATGACGCTGTTGTTGACGCAGTTTTCGGCACAGGCTTCCACGGAGAGCTTTCCGCCGATATTATCAGCCTGTTTTCAAGAATATCAAAGGACAGCTTTATCCTTGCGGCAGATATCCCCTCGGGGGCTGACAGCGTAACGGGAAAAGTATCGGCAGGAACGCTTATGTGCGGTCTTACCATCACATTCGGCGCTCCAAAGATAGGCATGACCCTTTTGCCCGCACAAATAAACTGCGGTAAAATAATTGTCCGTGAGATAGGCATTACCGAAAGCTGCTTTGAAAATACGGGCGCTCCCATTATGATGACCGATGCTATGGCGGAGAAATGCGTTCCCGCAAGGGGACAAAGCTGCCACAAGGGAACTTTCGGCAGGCTGCTTATAATCGCAGGCTCGGAAAATATGAGCGGTGCGGCTGCCATGAACCTGAAAGCTGCCCTCAGGAGCGGTGCGGGGCTGGTAAAGCTGGCTTCCGTCCCCGCTGTTATCGGCCGTGCGGCGGCAGGAATATACGAAGCCACTTTCTGCACTCTTTCGGCAAACGAAAGCGGAGCCATATCCTCGGACGGGCTGACAAAATTATGCTCAGCTGCCGAAAATATGACCGTCATTGCCATGGGCAGCGGTCTTTCCTGCTGCGATGACACCAAAGAGCTGGTACGTGGAATGATAAGCTTCTGCGGCGAAAAAAATATTCCCCTCATTCTTGATGCCGATGGTCTAAACTGCATCGCCGACAGCATAGATATTATCAGAAATGCAAACTGCAAAGCTGTGCTTACTCCGCACGTCGGCGAGCTTGGCCGCCTGCTGGGTATGACTGCTGCCGAGGTAATGGCAGACAGGCTTTCCGCCGCTGCGGCTCTCAGTGAGAAAACAGGCGCTGTGGTAGTTGCCAAGGGCGTTCCCACATATATCGTCTCCCCCAAAAAGCGCTGTGCTTCCTACAGCGGCAACGGCGGACTTTCCAGAGGAGGCAGCGGAGATGTGCTCACGGGCATCATCTCAGGCATATGCTCCATGAACCGTGGGGAAAGGCTGTATGAGTGCGTGTGCGCCGCAGTGCATATTTTCGGCATTGCCGCCGATATGGCTGCCGAAAAGCTTTCCATGAGCGGAATGCTGCCCACGGACGTTATCGCACAGCTTCCTTTTGCGTTCAAGCAAATACGTCCCGAAAAAATGTGCCGATTCAGTGCCGAATACCGCAGGTAGCGAGCAGCGATACGTATCACGGCTCGGAAGGGGACGAAATCCAACCGTGAAAGGAATGGGTATATGAAAAAGCTCATGGGTATGATAACTGTTATGATGTGCGTTACAGCCACAGGCTGTTCGGCAGCGGAGGTGCTTTCCTCGCCACCGCAGCCGCAGATAACAGGCGGCTTCACCGCCGACTGCTCTGTGACTGCCTACATAATCCCCCCGGGGGAGAATGCGGAAAGAGAAACGGAATTTACCTTTTCGGGGCAGACAAAGCGGCTGGGAAGCGGCTTCTGGAGCATGGAGATAACCTCTCCCGAGACCATAGCGGGGCTTACCGTATCTTCGGCGGACGATGTTCTCACCTCGCATCTGGGCGATCTTACCTTTGATGTTCAGACCTCATCTCTGCCCGATTCATCTCCCCTGACGGCTTTTTTCTCCGCCATGGACAATGCGGCGGCTCAGCTGGAGAGCACTTCTCTTTCAGCGGGGGAAGACGGCGGCTGGGTATATTCGGGTGACGGCTGCACTATCATTTTTGACAGCTGCGGAGTTCCCGTATCGCTGGCAACAGGTCAGCCCAAAATGACCGTAAGCTTCTCAAATTTCACCGCAGGGGAGATATCTGAAACTCCTTTGGAAACAACTTCCACAACAATCGGTGAAACGGAAGTTCAAACAACGACTGAGACAGTGGCTGAAACAACTGCTGTTACAACAGCTATCACAACATCTGTATCAACCGGACTTTCAACAACTGCTGTTGAAAGTGTCACGGAAGCCACCGTTTCAACCGCACAGACAACTCATACCGAAGCACATGAACCTGCTGAGACTACTGTTCCCACATCGGCTGAAACAAGCGTGAATACATAAAATTCTTTCTTGTGCTTGTGACTTATGTTGATTTGTCCGTACCTGCGCCTTTCGGGAAAAAGGCTTGACCCAAACCCTTTACCTTTGCGCTTATTTGTGCGGATTTGCCATTATACTTCACTATATAAAAAATGAGCTGCTGCATCTTTGTGCAACAGCTCATTTTGCTTATTCAATTATCTCATCATCCGGATCGGTGATAGGCTCGGGGCTTTTTTCCTCGGGCTTTTTCTTTGACTTTACAGCCACGACTGCAATAACTGCGATTATAACGACAACTGCCGCCGCAGTTCCCGCAATGAGAGGAATATTTACCTCCTGCGATACCGCAGAGCAAACTGTCTCGGCGCAGGGGCTTATTTCAAAGGTTATCACGCCGTCATCGCCCACAGTTCCGCCTGTGCAGGACTTAACCTTGCCGGGGAGCTTCATTGTGAAGCCGATTTTGAACATTGAGTTTGCCATTTCCTCATACTGAGCTGCGTCCTCGCCCTCTTCTGCCATTTCCTCGCCAAGCAGGTTTGCAAACACGCCGTTAAAGGTATAGGTGCGCACAAAGGGATTGCCGCTCTTTACAACGGAGAACTCATTGAAAATGGTGTCGCCCTGCTCGCTGGGATTGGTCATATCCTCGGCAAGCTCGTCGTATGTGGCATAATCGCTGGTATATTCATAGCCCAGATACTCGTCGCCGTCGATGGTAAAGGTCTGTATTTCGTGCTCGGTACCTTCAAACATCTCATCGCTGTAATAATCCTTCTGAACGGCATATCTGCCCACCGCATTTGCTGTTCCGTCGGGATTTACCGTAATGTCGATGCCGATGTGCATACAGCCTGTCATAAACAGCGCCATTGCTGCGGAGCATACTGCCGCCGCTGCTTTTTTAAATGATCTTTTCATATTTACCCCCATATTTCTCCCATTTTTCTCTTAAAAGATTGATAATCTTATAACAATATTTTATCACATATTGTTATAAATTTCAACATTTATTTCAAATTTAACATTTTGTTTATATATCTTCCAGACTGAGCGTTGCTATGGCATTAAGGCTCTCGTCCCCACGCTTGCCTGCCATATAATCATAATAGCCCTGACAGGATATCATTGCACCGTTGTCGCCGCAAAGGTAAAGGGGAGGCATATAAACGGAAAATCCACGCTTTTTGCACTCCTTTTCCAGCAGTCCTCTTACGCCTGAGTTTGCGGAAACTCCGCCTGCAAGGGCAACTGTCTTATAGCCCAGCGCCTTTGCCGCTGCGATAGTCCTGCTGACAAGCATTTCGGAAGCCGTTTTCTGGAATGATGCCGCAAGGCTGTTCTTGTCAAGCTCCTCGCCCTTTTGCTCGGCGTTGTGGGCAAGGTTTATGACTGCCGTTTTAAGGCCGCTGAACGAAAAATCGAACTCGCTGCCCGTTACCCTTGGTATTGGCAGATGATATTTGTTGGGGTCGCCCAGCTGTGCTGCCTTATCCACATGAACTCCGCCGGGGTACGGATATCCCAGAACTCTTGCGCACTTATCAAACGCCTCTCCTGCCGCATCGTCTCTTGTCCTGCCGATTACCCTGAACTTGGTATAGCTCAGCACCTCGACTATATGGGAATGACCGCCGCTTGCCACAAGGCACAGATATGGCGGCTCCAACTCGGGGTGGGCGATGTAGTTTGTGGCAATATGCCCTGCAATATGATGAACGGGGATAAGGGGCTTGTCAAGCGCCATTGCCAGTCCCTTTGCAAAGCTTGTTCCCACCAGCAGCGCTCCGATAAGTCCCGGGGCATATGTTACCGCAATGCCGTCAAGGTCATCAAGGGTGCAGTGAGCCTCGTCCAGCGCCATGCGCACCGTATCAAGGATATTTTCGCAGTGCCGCCTTGAAGCTATCTCGGGCACAACTCCGCCGAACTTTTTGTGCTCCTCCACCTGTGAAGCCACGATATTTGAAAGAATAGTGCGTCCGTCCAGCGAAACGGAAGCAGCTGTTTCGTCACATGAGGACTCTATTCCTAAGATCTTAACACTCATCCTGATCCCTCTCTATCCTGCGTATCATAACGATTCCGTTCTCCTTGGGGTCGGAGTAGAAATTCTTCCTGATACCAACGCTTTCAAAGCCGTTTTTCTCGTATATTGCAATGGCGGGGGCGTTGGACTCACGCACTTCCAGCGCTATCTCCTCCGCCGTGTCGGGCAAAGCGCATATGAACGCTTCAAGCAGACTGTCTCCGATGCCCTTTCTGCGCATTTGGGGGCTTACGGCAAAATTTTCGATATATCCCTGATGACCGTCGCAGTTGCCGATGATATATCCCGCAATTTTTCCGTTCTCCTCAGCGGCAAGGATAATCTCCGCCTGTGAACCGACAGAGCTTTCAAACGCCGCCTCCGACCATGGGTCAGTGAAGCATTCCTTTTCGATTTCCGCCATCTGACCGATATACTTTTTTTCAGCTCTGATAATGTTCATATTACCATTTCCTTTTTTACTGCATGAAGATATGTGAGCCGTGTGCCGATATTTTTCAAAAGCAGAAATTGTTCTGCAAGAACATATCAGCAAATACCTTCTGCTTTGCGAATTTCTTCAATAAGTGCTTTTAAGTCTGCAAGGGAAGCAAGACTGCCGCATCGGCTGCGATAGGAAGCCGCTCCCTTTATGCCCTTGAGATAGAAGGCACATTCCCGTCGGGCTTCCGCCATGGCAGTATGCTCACCCTTGAAGCTCACCGCAAGCTCCGTCTGATGATACATAGCTTCCAGACGTTCTTCCAGCGTAGGCTCGGGGGGGATAATACCATTTTCAAAATAGCTTTCTATCTGGGAAAATATCCACGGATTGCCGTAGCTTCCCCTGCCAACCATAACAAGGTCGCAGCCTGTCCGGCGGTACATATCGGCAGCACTTTCGGCGCAGTCGATATCGCCATTGCCGATAACGGGAATTTTTACAGCCGCCTTGACCTGCCTTATAATATCACGGTCGGCTTTGCCGTGGTACATCTGAGTTTTTGTCCTGCCGTGAACGGTAAGCCCCATTGCCCCCGCCGCTTCCATAGCCTTTGCAAACTCGGGAGCGTTTATGGAATTTTCGTCCCAGCCCGAGCGGAACTTCACCGTAACAGGCACATTGCTTGCGGCAACAACTGCCTTTGTAATGGCATATGCCCTGTCAATATCCTTCATAAGGGCGCTTCCGCTGCCGTTTCCTGCAATTTTGGGAACAGGACAGCCCATATTGATATCAAGGATATCGGGCTTGTATTTCATAAGCATCGCCGCCGCTCTGGCGCAGAAATCAGGCTCCTCGCCGAATATCTGCAAGGCATACGGGCGTTCCCTGTCGTCAACGGTGCAAAGCTCTTCGGTCTTGCGGTCGCTGTAGCAAAGCCCCTTGGCGGATATCATTTCGGAGACCATGTATGCCGCTCCGTGCTCCTTGCACACCAGCCGATAAGCCCTGTCCGCCACCGATGCCATTGGCGCAAGTGCGGCAGTCTGCTTTATCTCCACGTCTCCTATTTTAATGGTCTTTATTTCCATGACAAAACTCTTTCAACACAAAATCATTTATTTTCTGACATTCCTGCCTGCAAATTGCGGGCAAGGTAAGCCTTTGTCACAAGGGTCTCGTTACCGTCGGCAAACAGTGTTATCTGCCTGCCGTTGGAGATAAGGATACCCTCATCGCACAGGGAGTAGTCAAGCACGCCCTTTTTCAGCACGGTCTCGGTGCCGTCAGCCTCACGCTTCACAAGCACTCGGCTCAGGGGCATAAAGCCCGAAAGCTCGCCATCCTTTGCGTCCTCAGCCTTGGCTATCTCCTTGGCTTTTATAACATTTCCGTCAATGATGATGTCCTTGGCGCTGCGTTCCTTGGTCTTTTCATTGTTCGGCAGACCCGAGCCGCCGCTTTTGAGTGGTTCGCCGCCCCATATGGTGCACATAAAGTTCAGCCAGCCGAAAAGTCCTTTCAGCAGCCTTACGGGGAAGAAAAGCACGTCGGTGAACTTGATACCGTCCCTGCTCTTTTCGCCGCCGTAGGGCTGGCGTATGTAGTAGATATTGCCGTATTTATCATCTTTTATCTTGTAATAGTCATACTTTGGGTCGGTGAGAAACTCCTCCATCTCACGGGTAACAGTGTCAAGATATGCGCCGCTTCTGGGAGAAATGCCGCCGATAACGCCGTTTGCATCTCTGCCGTAGCCTGCGGTGGAAAAATATATCCTGCCCTTGTTAAAGCGGCTCCAGTAAGGGTCTTCCTCAATGGTGTCGCCGTCGGTGAACTCCTCATATGCGGAAGAAGGCGGCTCCATCACGCCGATATGCAGGTGCATTGAGCTGCCAATGCTCACCGCCAGCTTGCCGTCAAGGAAATCAAATGCGCCGAAGCTTATGTCGTTGCCCGAAAGTATAAGCCCCTCGTTCATGTCCGTGCGGTCAGTGCTGCGGCGGTAAAGGGAAGAAGAGCCGTCCAGCTGAATGCCGTAGATAAGCTCTCCGTCTTTGTCGCCGCAGCAGGCAAGCCCCGTTATTCTCGCAGGCATTTCGATAGTCTCCGCTTTCATTGCAGTGCCTGTGAACATTGCACCCGAGCCTGTGGTCTTCCACTCGCTTCTCCTGCGAATACTGTCAAGGGTCTCCTTGTATTTTATAACACGCCCGCAGGGAATTTCGGTCTTGTTTGAGTTTTCAAAGCTGTAAATTTTGTTTTCAGAGGTGTAGATGATATTCATATCGGTCAGCCTTTCCGCAAAGTATTCTGTCTGATAAGCAATTATTTTACAAATGAAGCCGCAGCCCAGCCGCCCGATTCCCTAAGCTCTGTGCGCTTGAAGCCTGCCTTTTCCATAGCAGCCATTACCTCGTCGCAGCGCTCGATGATGATTCCCGAAATGATCACGGTTCCCATGGGAACCAGGAAGTCGCCGAACAGGGGAGCCATGGCAATAAGCACGTCCGCAACGATATTTGCAGTGATAAGGTTATATCCGCCGCCTATCTTTTTGCGAAGCTCCTCATCGCCGATAATGTTGCCCGCATAGGTAACGTACTTATCGGGAGTGATGTGGTTCTTTTCCGCATTCTGCTTTGCGATCTTCACGCTGTTAAGGTCGATATCAACAGCGCAGGCATTGTCCGCACCAAGCAGAAGAGCCGCAATGGAAAGGATACCGCTTCCGCAGCCAAGGTCAAGCACCTTGTCATTCTCGTGAAGTGTTTTTTCAAGCAGTTCAAGGCAAAGCTGAGTTGTGTTGTGCTGACCTGTTCCGAAGGAGGACTCGGGATCTATTTCAAGAACAGTCCTGTCGGTCTCCTCCAGAGGCTCCCAGGAGGGCTTTACAACAAGCTTATCGCCCACTTTAAGGGGCTTGAAATACTGCTTCCAGTTGTTAGCCCAGTCCTCTTCACGGACGTTGGAAAGCTCACAGACAAGGCGTCCGAACTTCTTTTCGGTATCAAGAGCGGCAAGCTCAGCCATCTCGCTCCTTACCATAGCCAGCATATCTGCACCCTGAGAATTATCCGCAAGATAGAATGTTACGCAGGTCTCGCAGTTTTTCAGGTTCATAAGGTCATCGTCGATATAATCCCAGTTGCCTGTTTTGTCGTTGAGGAAGTCCTCAAAATCCTTAGCATCCTTTATAGCAAAGCCTGTAACGCCTACGCCAAGCAGTCTGCCGCAGACAGGCTCGATACCTTCGGTGGTGGTATAAACATTTACTTCTGTCCAGTTCATATTAAATTCCTCCGTGTATTTATTTACGCATTGCTCCTTTTATTATAGTACAAATCCGTCTTTTTTGCAATAGAAAGTGAAAAATAAACATATGCTATAATACTAATCACCAATAAAACTATAGACAAAAAATCATCGCATAATCCATATACGCAAGATTATGCTCGATTTTTTGTATAGTTTTTAATTGGTTCTTAGTATAAAAAATAATACAAAAGAGCTGCTGCATCTTGTGCAACAGCTCTTTCGGATATGCTGTGATCATTTATCAGCTTCTTATCTCAGCGCCCAGCTCGGAAAGCTTCTTCAGTGCCTTCTTGACAGCTGCGTCAGCCTGTTCGTCGGTAAGGGTACCGTCGTGAGAACGCATTACAATACTGAATGCGGCGGACTTCTTGCCGTCGGCTATCTGCTTGCCCTTGTAGATATCGAAGAGCTTTACGCTTTCAAGTATCTTGCCAACGCCCTCGGAAATTGCCTTTTCAAGGTGAGCAACGGGGATATCCTCATCGCATACAACTGCAAGGTCACGGGTGGTAGCGGGGTACTTGGGCAGGGGCTTATATACCTTCTGAATGGAAGCGGCCATCATCTCGGGGAGATTGAGCTTTGCGGCATATGCCTTTACGCCGATGCCGTAGTTTTCGAGAGTTTCGGGGTGAAGCTCGCCGAAGATACCGATGGCAACGCCGTCCTTGAATACCTCTGCGCATCTGCCGGGGTGGAATGCGGGAGCTTCGCCGAAGTTCTCGGAGGTTCCCTTGCAAGGCTCATACTCAGCGCCTACGATTCCCAGTGTGTCAAGGAGCTTTTCGATAATGCCCTTCATGCTGTAGAAATCGTACTGTGCGCCGTACATACCGAAGCACATTCTTGCAGGCTCCTCAGGCAGTTCGCCGCCCTTGGGGAGATATTCGTTGCCCATTTCAAAGAGGCAAACGCTTGCGTTTCTGTTATTGTAGTTGGAAGCCATTATCTCGCACATGGAGGGCAGGAGAGATGTTCTCATAACAGAGGTATCCTCGCCCAGAGGGTTTGTGATAACAACAGTGTTTCTAAGCTTGCTGTCCTTGGGAAGTCTTATCTTGTCGAAATACTTGGGGGAGATAAAGGAGAATGTGGTTATCTCGTAAGCGCCCAGAGCAACGGCAGTATTCATTGCCTTTCTGGTGAACTTCTGTGCAGGGGTCAGCTCACCGCTGGCAATACCTCTGATAATGGTCTGAGGGATATTGTTGTAGCCGTAAAGACGTGCTATCTCTTCTGCAAGGTCGTTCTTGTACTCGATATCTATTCTGTAAGCGGGAGCATATGCCCAGCCGTCCTTAACTTCAATTTCAAGCTTCTTGAGGTATTTTATCATATCCTCCTCGGAAATATCTGTGCCAAGGAAGTTGTTTATCCACTTTGCGTCAAAGGGAGCCTTTTTCTGAGTGTCCTTGTGGGTATCGCAGTCAATAAGCTCGGTAACGATCTCGCCGCAGCCCAGCTCTTCAACCAGCTCCAGCGCTCTCTTGATGGCAGGCATACACATTCTGGGGTCAAGACCCTTTTCAAAACGTGCGGAAGCGTCTGTTCTCATGCCCAGAGCCTTTGCAGCAGTTCTTACGCTTGCGCCGTCAAAGCACGCAGCCTCGAATACAACGTCAGTTGTGTCGTCCATGATCCCGCTGTATTCGCCGCCCATAACGCCTGCAACGGCAACGGGCTTCTTGCTGTCGGCAATTACCAGCATCTTGGGGGAAAGCTCTCTCTCAACGCCGTCAAGAGTGGTTATCTTCTCGCCCTCTGCGGCATTTCTGATGTTGATGGAGCCGCCCTCGATGTAGCGGATATCAAATGCGTGCATGGGGTGACCGTATTCCAGCATTACAAAGTTTGTGATATCAACAAAGTTGTTGATGGGGCGAACGCCGCTGGCACGAAGTCTTTCTCTCATCCACAGGGGAGAGGGGCCTATCTTTACGTTCTTTACAACGCCTGCGATATAGCGTGAGCAAAGCTCGGTGTTCTCGATATTTACTTTGAGATAATCGGCAGCAGTTCCGCCGATGCCTTTTATCTCAGGCTCCTTGATGTTAAGGGGAAGATCAAAGGTAGCGGCAGTCTCTCTTGCAAGGCCCAGAACGGACATACAGTCGGGGCGGTTTGAGGTTATCTCAAACTCAACTGTGGTATCGCCGAAGTCGATAGCCTCGTGGATATCCATACCGGGATAAAGAGCCTTTTCGGTCTCCTGCTTTAAGATGAAAATGCCGTCAGCAATGGCATAGGGGAAGTCGTGGGTAGTAAGACCCAGCTCGCCCAGTGAGCAGAGCATACCATTGGAAGCAACGCCTCTCAGCTTGCCCTTCTTTATCTTAACGCCTCCGGGAAGTGTGGAACCGTCCAGCGCAGCGGGAACGAAATCGCCAACGTTATTTTCTCTGATATTGGGTGCGCCTGTAACGATCTGAACAGGCTCAGCCTCGCCCACATCTACCTGGCATACAACAAGGTGGTCGGAATTTTCGTGGGGCTTAACGTCCAGTATCTTTCCCACAACGACCTTGGATATCTCGCTGCCCTCAGTTTCGTAGCTTTCTACCTTGGAGCCGCTCATTGTGATGCCCTGGCAGAAATCCTTTATGCTCATGTCTCCGATATCAACATAATCGGAGAGCCATTTCATTGAAAGATCCATTTATATATTTCCTCCTCATTTTTTTCTGATAACGATAATGCTTCCTGCCTTTAAAGTATTATAATACTCTTCCATATCCGCTTTCTGATAATTCACACGGAATTTAAGCTCCGCATTGGGGCATTTCTCTGAAAGCAGCTTATAAAAGCTTTCGTCCATATTTCCCAGTCCCACGGGAACATATATCCTGCCGAAGCTTCTTGTTCTGAAAGTCATATTTGTGGCAGAGGGTGAACCGACATATGTGTTTGTGATGATCTCCATTATCTCGTAGTAGGGAAGTATAAGCCCCTCCTTTGAGAAGAGATATTCTGAGGTCAGTGCGAAAACTCTGTACCACTCACAACGTTCAAGCTCTGCTGCAATTTTTTCGGCAGATGCTTCCGATATCGCTTCAAGCTGTCTTTTCATCGACCTGCTCTGAATAAAATTCATCGTGATAAGAGCCACGGTGGTCACAACGGAAATTATCCGCCAGACCACGCTGTAATCCCTGCCGTCAAGGAACCTGAGCAGCGGGATAAGTATAAGCGTATAGACTATGCTCAGAATATTCCACAAACGCTGCTTAAATTTAAAGCGCTTTTTGTACTGCCCGAACAGGCTGTTTTTGTCGGCACTGTCCATTTTATCAGAACTGAGACAAGAATCTCATATCATTCTCGTAAAGCATTCTCATATCGTTGATATTGTATCTGCCCATGGTAATACGCTCAAGGCCGATACCGAAAGCAAAGCCGCTGTAAACCTCGGGGTCGATGCCGCAGCCTCTGAGGACTTCGGGGTGAACCATGCCTGAGCCCAGAAGCTCAACATATCCCTCGCCCTTGCACATTGAGCAGCCCTTTCCGCCGCAGTTGAAGCAAACAAGGTCAACCTCTGCGGAGGGTTCGGTGTAGGGGAAGTGGTGGGGACGGAGACGTATCTTGGCGTCCTTGCCGTAAAGCTTCTTCATAAGCAGGTCAAGTGTGCCGTACAGGTCGCCGAGAGTTACGCCCTTGTCGATAACAAGTCCCTCTATCTGGTGGAAAAGAGGAGAATGTGTAGCGTCAACTGCGTCGGAACGGTAAACACGGCCGGGGGAGATTATTCTGATAGGAGGCTTTCTCTGCTCCATGGTACGTATCTGTACGCTGGAGGTCTGAGTTCTGAGAACCACATTGTCGTTGATGTAGAAAGTATCCTGTGTATCTCTTGCAGGGTGATGCTTAGGCATATTGAGCGCCTCAAAGCAGTAATGGTCGGTCTCGACCTCGGGGCCGTCAACAATATCAAAGCCCATGCCAAGGAATATTTCCTTTACTTCTTCAAGCACTGCTGTGAGGGGGTGAAGTCTGCCAATTTCGGGAGCCTTGCCGGGGAGAGTAACGTCGATGGTCTCCGCAGCCATTTTATTTGCAGCTGCCTCAGATTTGAGAGCCTCTGCCTTTTCTGTGATCTTAGCCTCGATCTCGCTTCTTACCTTGTTTGCAAGCTGACCGATAATGGGTCTTTCCTCTGCGGAAAGTCCGCCCATCTGCTTGAGTATGGCGGTAAGCTCGCCCTTTTTGCCGAGAAACTTAACTCTCAGCTCTTCCATTACCTTAAGGTCGCCGCATTCGGACAGCTCTTTCTGAGCTGATGCCAGAATCTGCTCTAACTGCTGTTTCATTCAGTTCGATCCTTTCTTTTTATATGATTTTAATTGTTTTGCTGTACTTTTTTGCTGCTTTAACAACAAAAAATCCCGTCCTGCATTGCCGCAAAGGCTTATGACAGGACGGGATATATTATCCCAAACCACCCGTACATAATAAGGACAAGCATCCTCTCCGCCGTAACGGGGCTTTTCCGTCCGCTCCTACTGTGATTTCAGAGCAGCCACTCACGGATGAAATTCATCGGAAGCAAACGCAAAGGAAGCTTTCAGCCCAAGGCTCCCATTCTCTGAAAATGCGTATGCAGACCTTGTAAAAGGCTCTGCAAGCTGCCGCTTACTGTGTCCGGTCGGCGTGTTTTGTGTACAGCTATTCAAATACATCTTTATTATACACGTATTTTTCCCAAATTGCAAGGGCTTTTTGAGATTTTTACAATTTTATTTTTCATCATCAAAGACTGCCTTTTGCAGCTCCTTTATATGCTCAATGGGAAAGGGCGGCTCTGCAATGGGGCGCATGGCTATCGACATCAGCTTCACGGGATTGTCGTCAGCGGCAATTCGGTTGGAGCTGAGCTTTCCGCAGCGGCGGCAGCGATGTATCAGCGCCCACTCGCCGTTTTTGCGCACCCACACTCCCACTGCGTCCATTATACCTCCGCAGTCGGAGGCTCTGTCTCCGGGCTCGTCATCGACGTGCAGACTGGAAAGGCAGTTGGGGCAGTGGTTGCGGTGGTCGGTTCCCGCTCCCTGAGGGGAGCATATCCAGCCGCATACCTTGCAGGTAAAGGTCTCATTGCAGGCTTCGTGTCGGTAGTCCTTGTGATTTTTAGAATTATGCTTCATATTTCCTCCAAAAGATTATCCTTTGGGAGGCGTATGACGTATGCTGTTAAGTAACAGTTCTGAGATTTACAGTCAAGCCTCCCGGCCTGCTGCTATATCCATTGTAATATTCGTCAAACAAATTTCCTTTCTATTCGGCATAATGCCGTTTGATTTTAGTCAAGAGGATAATTCTGAAGGTCGGGCAGCTCATCAAGAGTAAGAACTCTTTCGTGGTTGTATGCCTTTGTGAGCAGCTCGACTGTGGTGTATTCATCGTTGATAACAACGCCCAGCTTCATGGTAAAAGGATCGCTCCAAGTGCCCCAGAAAAGCCATCTTGCATTGTCGTTGAACACCTTGTCGGGATCCATTACGCAGCCGTTTTCGGTGAGGGCGATAAGCTTGGTCTTGGTTCCGTAGTTTGTTGCCATATCGTCAAAACGTCCGCTCTGGGAGGAGTCAACGTGGTTGCCTGCGTAGATATCCCAGCCGTTGATATCAACGGTCTCATCACCGGGGTACCATGCAGGGTCCTGACCGTTCCATACCCAGATAAGGTTTGTAAGGTTATGCTCGTTGGTCATCTTGTCGTACATTACGTTCCAGAGCTTCTTGTAGCTTTCAGGCTCGCAGTTGCCCCACCAGAACCAGCCGCCTGCCGCCTCGTGGAGAGGTCTCCAGAGAACGGGAACGCCTGCGTCACGGAGACGTGCCAGCTCGTTTGCCATGTTGTCGATATCGTCCATAAGCAGCTGATATGCAGCGTCGTCCTCGCCGTTCATTATCTTGTCAAGGTCAAGCTTGGAGCCTTCCTTGTAGAAAGAGCTGTACCAGGGCTGATCGCCTGCATTTACGGCATAGTCCTCGGGAGTGGTCCAGTGCCAGCAGAGCTGAACTATTCCGCCTGCATTCTTGTACCAGTCGTATGCGTATTCAACGGTCTTTGACTCAGCGCCGTGAGCCTTGCTGCCAAGGCTGTAGTTGCCCATATCAAGTCCCAGAACTGCAAAGGTCTTGCCTGTCTTTGCGGTTATCTTTTCATACTCGGAGGAAGCACGGCCCTCATCGGCATACTGTCCCGCAAGGGAATATTTGCCGTAGATATCGCAGAGAAACTTGTAAAGTCTCTTTGTATTTTCATCGGCATTGGGATTTACAAGAGTGGGTTCAACCTTGTATGTATCCTCGGTAATGGGAGTTGCCGCAGCGGTAAGGATAAGGCAGTCGATATCCACATATCCCCAGCTGGGGGTAATGGTTATCTCATGAGTACCCTTGTCAAGATAGATGTAGCTCAGAAGTGTGTCGCCGAACTCAGCAGGGGAATTGGTAGTGATATCGCCCACCTTCATGCCGTCAACGAGAACGTTGTTTACTCTGCCCTCGCTGCCCATGGTAAGGAAGTTCATATCATAAAATCCGCTGTACTCGATATCGGCAGTCATGGTGAGAGCATCGCCCTCAACGTTTACGCCATTGACGTACGCACCGCCAGATGCGTCGGGGAAGTCATTTGCCTTGGCATTTCCCTCCAGCTTTCCGCTCTCAGCCTCAACGGTCAGAGAGAAGTCAGCAGGAACGTCCGACTTGGTAAGAGGATAGTCGGAAAGGTCAAGGTTAGTGTTATATTCCGTTCTTATCTCGCCGAAAACAGCCTTTATGCCATCGTCGTTTGAGGCTGCATCGGACACGGAAACTGCCGATGTTTCAGCCGCACTTTCGCTGTCCTCACCGTTCTGCGCATCGCCGCAGGCTGCAAGAGAGCAGCACATTGCCGCTGCGGATATGAGCGCAATAGTCTTTTTAAGCTTGGTCATATTTTATTTCCTTTCAAAAACGATTTTTCCGTTTATCATAGTCATGCAAACGTTAGTCATTATCTCAAACGGGTCGCCGTCCAGCAGAATAAGGTCAGCGTCCTTGCCAACGGTAACAGAGCCTGTTCTGTCAGCAAATCCGCCCAGCTCTGCAGCGGTTATGGTCAGCCCTTTGAGAGCCTCATTTTTAGGCATACCGTACTTGCAGCAGTAAGCCGCACCTGCGGTAAGGAAGTTGATGGGCGTTTCGGGGTGATCGGTGCAGATGGCGGTCTTTACCCCGGCAGCGCACAATTTTCCTGCATTTTCAAGGCTTGCATGGGCAAGCTCGGGCTTTCCACGGTCGCAGATGATAGGCCCCACCACAGCCTCCGCATGAGCTTCGCCCAGCAGGTCGGCTATAAGATGCCCCTCGGTGCAGTGAATGAGCAGCGGCTTCAAGCCGAACTCCTTGCATATCCTGAGAGCGGTCATGATATCGTCTGCACGGTGGCAGTGGATATGCGCCTTGACTTCTCCCTTTAATAATGGTATAAGAGCTTCGCACTTGATATCATAATCGGGCAGATCCTCAGGCTCCTCTGCACGCTCGGTGAGCACCATATATCTGCGTGCCTTTTCCAGCGCCTCACGGATAAGAGCGGCTGTTGCCATTCTTGTCTGGGGAGCGTCGTCACGCTCGGTGTAATAGGACTTGGGGTTCTCACCCAGAGCAAATTTTATGCCCACTGTGCCTATGAGCGCTTCATCAAGGCACCTTGCGGCAGTTTTGAGCGCAACCATATCTCCGCCTACGGGATTAAGGGAGCCAACGCCTGTTACAACGCTTGTAACGCCTGCGCTGACCGCATCGGCAAAATAGCCGTCCATGAAATTAAGCCCATCAACAGCTCTCAGCTGGGGCATAACAGGGTCGCTGCCCTCGTTTACGTCAATGCCCTCTTCCCCTGCGCCGTCGCCGATAAAGCCCATATGGGTGTGGATATCAATAAATCCGGGCATAAGGAGCTTTCCCTCTGCGTCGATATCGGACTTTCTGACGTGCTGCGGCATACCCTTGCCTACTTCGGCGATCTTGCCGTTTTCCACAAGAACATATCCGCAGCCGATCTCGTCCCCGTCCATGGGGAGAATACGGGCGTTATAAATATACATACTCATCAGCTCAGTCCGCACTCGTCATAATCCTTCCAGCGCTCGTTGTAATTCCTGTTGCTTATCATTCTGTAAGCAATATATCCTGCGGAAACAAGGAACAGGAACAGAGCAGCCACCACAGGAGCGGCAGTGCGTATCATTATACGGGCATTATCAAGTCTGGGATCCTTTTTCTTATCCATAATGAAGTCTCCTTATATTTATATTGTAATAGTATATCTGCGGGTGTCATACCTGCGGGTATGCAAAATGCAGCAATACATCATGATACTATTATATACTGTTGCGGAATTTTTTTCAAGTAAATATGCTGATTTTTTTGCTCAGAAGCCCTTACAGAGCCATATAGAGCCAAAATCAGCATATTGCACAAAAACTTATTTATCATCTGGCGCATTTGTGCGTTTTGTTGAATATCAGTCGCAGATACGGTATATAAACATGCACAAAGCGATTAACAAATGTGATATTGTTTACTAAAGTACCCTTATACTTGGCGTATTATAGCCTTTTTGAAATGCAAATTCTTTGATTTATGATAAATGCCCAAAAAATCGGGTCAAATGTTCATGTTACAACAAAGGAAGCCTGAAAAATCGAGGTTTGTGTGAATATTTTCTACAATTATTAAGCAAACTGCACAAATCTGCGCTTTGATTTTACTTTGACACTTTCAAGAAATTACGCTATAATTACAAGTGTAATTGGTTTTGTAACCGTTTTGAAACTTTTTGAAAGTATGATATGTTTAATCAGTTGGGAAATTCCGTGCAGTCAGTCCAGCGGATAGAGAGTTTTAAACTTTCTGTAAAGTCCGACTTGAAATCTCACAAAGGTGGTAATCTTCGGCGCCCGGCAAGCGCCAGTATTAAGGAGCTTTTTTATGAACGATAATTCTAAGATAACAGCGGAAGGACAGACAAAGATAAGATCTTCCGTAAAGAAATATATAGCAGCAGGCATGACCGCAGCAGTATTTGCACTCTGCACCGTTATCGGCGCAGCAGGAGCAGGCGAGCCTGAGACCGTTGATTTTGAAACAGATATTATCCCCACTGAAACAGTTGCAGCTCAGACTGAGATCGCTGACGAGCCTGCTGAGGATATTGAGGTTTCCGAGACACTTACCGCTCAGGTAGCGGCTTTCCCCTCGGAAAAGAATATTAGCACAGATGAAGATGCAGTAAGCACATCGGCAGATGAATCTACCGAAATTACTTCCGGTGAAGTTGATTCTGACATAGCAGAGACCGAGGCAGTTACCACTTCCGAAGAAACTGCTGACACAGATTCCGATGATCTTGATGAAGAGATATTTGATGATGAGGACTCGGAAGCTCCCACAGGCTCTTTTGTTTCCACAGAGGGCGCAAAGGCAAGCGTTCCGGCAGTTTCCGCAAAGTCAAGCCCCAAGTCCCATAAGGCTGACAAGGCAGAGGTAAAGATAGTAGTTCCCGAGATGTCCTCCGAAGCTCCTATCCAGCCCGAAACCGAAGCTGTTACAACAGTTTCCGAAGATATCGCAGTTTCCGAAGATATCGCAGTTACAGAGGAAGCCTTTGCAGATGCTCCCGCAGCAGTAAATGCAGTTTCCAGATTTGAAGTTCCCGACTGGCTCACACTGGACGAAAACGGTGTTCCCACTGAATATGTTGATACTATCAGCGGAAAGTCCTGCGCATACACCGCAGACCCCGGAGCGCTTATGTCCACAGGCAAGGCAGTTTTCCAGGGCTATGTGGCAGTTGACCCCAACATTATCCCCTACGGCTCCGAGCTTTACATAGTTGCGGACGACGGCGAGGTTTACGGCTACGCCATCGCAGCAGACACAGGCTATTCCGTAAGACAGGGTCACATAGTCGTTGACCTATTCATGGACGAGTACAACGACTGCATTCAGTGGGGCGCAAAGAACGTTACCATTTATGTTCTCAAGTAAAAATACATACCGCATTCCGCAAGGTCTGCGGTATTTTTATAGAAGATAAATATACTTATAGTATTATTGTAAGCATATTATACTAAATTATAATTTGTATAATTAAAAAATCTCAATACATATAGTATATTATACAAACAATTATATATTGCATCTTTTATCCGATTTGTATATTAAGATTTATCCGCATATATGGTATTGTGCAAAACAAACAATTTAAACGTTTAAATATCTAAATCCAACGCCTGCCCTTTTCCCAAAAGCCTGTAGAAATATTTTAAAAGTTATGCTATAATGTTTTATATAGGTATTTCGGGAATGGAGGGATAATATGCGTACAGACGATATGTCGGAGCTTTTCTGCACCTATCGCCGCACAGGTGACAAGGCAGTGCGCAACGAAATTGTTATGCAAAGTATGCACATTGTGCGGTATGCAGTTATCTCCACCAGAAATATGTTCCTGCGCTTCACGGACGAGGATGATATATCAAATGAAGCGGTGCTGGCGCTCATATCCGCCGCCGAGTCATTTGTGCCCGAAAAGAATGTTCGGTTTGAGACCTATGCCTCCATCAAGGTGAGGGGGGCTATAATAGACTATATCCGCCGCATGGACAGCGTGCCCAGAGGGGTGCGCCGCTTTGCAAAGGAATATGACAATGCCTTTTCCCTGCTCTACGCTCAGCTTGACCGTGAGCCTACAAGGGAAGAACTGGCGCATCATATGGGAATGACAGTGGAAAAGCTGGACAGCTATGCGCTGAAGGCTGCCGCCTCCCATACACTTTCCTTTGAAGAGCTGCTGTTCAGCGGCTTTGAAGCTCCGAATGACCAAAAGGACGGTTTCAGCGAGGCCGAACGCCGACTTATGCTGGAGGAGCGCAGAAAGCTCCTTGCTCAGGCAATAGAACAGCTGAGCGACAAGGAGCGGACAGTCATAACACTTTATTATTACGAAAAACTGAGGTACTCGGAAATAGCGGACGTGCTTAAAATATCGGAATCAAGAGTCTGTCAGATACATTCAAAGGCTGTTGAAAAGCTGAGAAAAAGTATGGCGGAATATCTGGAGCAATAACAAAACTTATAACACAAAAGGTGGTGCAGGTAATGGTCAACGTTGGCATAGCAGATCTGAATGTGGTGAAATATCCCGATGTGCTGGCTACCTATGCCCTTGGCTCCTGCGTTGGCATCTGCCTTTATGACCACAAGGCGAAAATTGCGGGAATGGCCCACATAATGCTCCCCAGCAGCGCCGAGTCTCAGACGGGAAATGACAATATGCGCCGATATGCCGACACGGGCGTTGCGGAGCTTATCAGGAAAATGTGCAGCTACGGGGCAAAAAAGCGCCGCATCACCGCAAAAATAGCAGGCGGGGCGCAGATGTTCAGCGGCGACTCAGATGTTTTCAGCGTCGGCGAACGGAATGTTGCGGCAGTAAAGCAGGCGCTCCAAAGCAGCAAGATACCCATTGTGGCAGAGCAGACGGGTCTTGACTTCGGACGGACGGTCTTTTTCTACTCCGAGGACGGCACTATGGAAGTAAGAGCGCCCTCCCGCCCTGCAATAAAGGTTTGACAAGGGGGCATTTGAATGAAAATAGGCTCCATAGGATATAACTATTCCCACAGCGATAACTTTGTCATGGACCGCCCCGGCGGAAACGGCTGTCGGCTATTTCTGCTCATCAAGGAGCCGTCCATTTTCATCATAGACGGCACCGAGCACAAGGTCAAGGAAAATTCCTTTGTAATGTTTTCCCCTGCCGTGCCGTGCAGATATTACGGTCAGGGCAGCGTTTACACCGATGACTGGATATATTTCGATTTTGAAGAGGGGGACGAGGAGCGCTTTTCGGAGCTTGGCATTGTCCCCGACAAAATATTCTACCTTGGAAATATTGAGGAGCTGTCTCAGCTTGTGCGGCTGATGGCATATGAGCATTACTCCCACGAGCCGTATCACGAGGAGATAGAACGCAGATTTACGGAAATATTCCTGCTGAAGCTTGGCAGGCTCATAAGCACCTCCAACCGCCACTCACAGATATATGCGGACAAGAGCAGCAGCTTTATCCGCCTGAGAAGCCGCCTTTACTCCATGCCCGACATTGCCGACGACGTGGATAAAATGGCTGCGGAGATGAACATGAGCCGCTCGGGCTTCCAGCACGCCTACAAGAAGATATTCGGCGTGGGCGTAAAGCAGGACATAATAAACGGCAGGCTGGAGCTGGCAAAGCGCCTGCTCATATCCACCACCCTCAGCGTAAAGGAAATAGCCGAGCGGTGCGGATATTCCAGCGAATACAGCTTTATGCGCCAGTTCAAGGAGCGCTGCGGTCAGACTCCCACTCAGTTCAGGAGCTGTCTGTGACGTTTTGTTGGCAGATCCCGCATTTTGCGGTAAAAAATTCACACCGACCCATTTTTCGCCTTGACAGAACAACCATTATTGGGTATAATAATATATGGTTTCCTGTCCGTAGCTCAACTGGATAGAGCGTCAGACTCCGACTCTGAAGGCTGTGGGTTCGACCCCCGTCGGGCAGACCACGTATTATAGCCGTTTGCGAGCATTCGCAGGCGGCTATTTTTTATCAGCGTACAACATTTGTACAACAATATGCTGCATTTTACGGTTTGGGTGTTATCATTTCAATAGCTTATCATCTGCAATATACCCGCCCAATGCTGTATCTGATAATTGTAATATCGTCTCTTGCCGCTTATTGGTTGAAATCTCAGAACAGGCATAGTATAATAAATGTAACCATATAAAGGGGGGATAACAATGATGCTTTGTATTTACACAGCTCCATGCAAGGAATGACGAATTGCATGGAGGAATGATCCGCCGTCATGCCTTGCATCTGACTGAAATAAATCAGAAAAAGGAGCAAGGTAATATGAAAACCTTAAAGGAACTTAAAAATTTTATAATTCTCTGGCTCACTCAGTCGTTTTCGGCGCTGGGAAGCTCTATGACAAGCTTTGCGCTTGTGATATGGCTTTACAGCGACAGCGGTTCGGCGCTGACCACCTCGCTGCTGACGGTATGCTCATATGCGCCGTATGTTTTGATGAGCATTTTTGCAGGTGCGGTAAGCGACAAATGGAACAAGAAAGCGATCATGCTTATCTGCGACAGCTTTGCTGCGGTCTGCACTGTCATAACTCTTATACTGCTGAAAACGGACAGCCTTGCCGTATGGCACCTGTACATTCTCAACGCCCTGAACGGCTTGATGAATTCGATCCAATCGCCTGCTTCGGACGTGGCTGTCACGCTGCTCACACCCGAAAAGCATTATCAGAAAACAAGCGGTATGCGCTCATTTTCAAACTCGCTTGTGTCCATTCTTACGCCTGTTCTGGCAGCTGCTGTGATGTCGTTTGCAGGAATTGAAGCTGTCATTGCCTTTGACCTTATCACCTTCGCCGCAGCATTTCTTGTCCTGATGTTTTTTATCAGAATACCGCATGTCGCCCGGGACTCCGACAGCAAGGAAACGATTTTGCAGTCGGCAAAAAGCGGACTTTCCTATTTGAAAGGAAATCAGGGTATCCTCTGGCTTATCCTGTTTTTATCGGCGATCAACCTGATAGCATCAATGTACAGTGCGGCACTTCCTGCGCTTATTATTTCAAAAGCAGGCGAGACGGCATACGGTATCGTAAACAGCTGTGTCGGCGTGGCAACACTTCTCGGAAGCGTTGCGGCAACCGTATTTCCAAAGCCAAAGAGCAGGATCAATGTTATCTGCAACTGCCTGCTCATCTCCATGAGCACGGAAAATTTCCTGCTTGCTTTCGGAGATAACACCGTCATATGGTGTATCGGTGCATTTCTCGGCTGGGGCATTATCCCGCTGATGAGCGCAAATTATGACGTTATTTTCAGGAGCAACGTGCCTAAGCAAATGCAGGGGCGGGTCTATTCTGTCAGAAATACTCTGCAGTTTTTCACCATTCCCGTCGGTTATTTCCTTGGCGGCTTTCTGGTGGATAATGTCTTTGAGCCGCTTATGGAAAATACGCAAAGCGGCTTGCTCAAAGGCATTTTCGGCAGTGGAAAAGGCTCGGGTGCGGCAATGCTGTTTTTCTTTATGGCTGTATCGGGTGTTATTGTTTGCCTGATTTTCCGCAGGATAAAGGCACTGAGGGAGCTTGAATAAGATTATTTACATATACCCCGCCACAAAAAGCACAAAAAGTCGGGCATAACAATCCCTCACGATGTATAATATCATCAGAGGGTAAGGAGGAGACATCATGAACATATGGGAAGGGATACAGAATGCCATAAGGTACATCGAGGACAACCTTACCGAGGAGCTTGACATTGCCGATATCGCCGCAAAGGCGAATTTCAGCGGATATTTTCCGTGCTGTGCGGCTTTACGCTGGGAGAATATATCCGCAGCCGCAGGCTCAGTATGGAAGGCTCCTACAGTGAGATACCGAAGTTCTGGCAGGAGCATATGTCGGACAGCGGCATTGTCATCGGTATGTACGGCATCTGCCTTGACAGCGATTTGAAGCATTTCGACTATCTCATTGCAGATAACTATGACCCCCGGCAGGAAGTCCCCGAGGGATACGAGACAAAGCAGATACCCGCACCCAAGGCACTCCGGGACGTGAACACAAGGATATGGAACGAATGGCTCCCCAACTGCACCGAGTACAGGCTGGGCGGCAATTACGACATTGAAATGTACACCGCTCCCACGGAAGACCCTGCCAAGACCTACAGCGAAATATGGATACCTGTTGTTAAGGCATAAGAATACCCCCTGTTTCTCTTTTGAAGCAGGGGGTATTTATTTTAGGGATAATTCATTCTGCGCACTGCACTGTCAAACAAATTATTTTCTTACCGCACCGACTATTGCCTTTCTGATAAGGTCAACGGGGATAATGGAAACCGCCATCACAAGCACTACTATCCACTCGGTAAGGTTAAGCCCATAGCAATCCAGCACCGCTCCGCCAAGGTATGTCATAAGCACCTGCACCACGGTGATGATGCCAAGAATTTTAAGGAAGCCCTTGTTTCTGCCGATGTTATCCATAAGGTTCATTTTCTCCGTTCTTGCGTTGAAAGCGTTGAACACCGCCGCAAAGATGAAGAAGCAGAAATAGCCTGTGAGGAGATAATTTGTGCTGTCCTCAGCATTTCCCACTGTGTATTCACGGAAGAAGTTTGCCATAAATCCGTCTGTTCTGAATGTGTCATTTGAGGGGTCAATGCCGGTTATGAGCATCACAAGGCTCAGGACGAATATCCACAGCGCACCTGTGATTATCTCAGACCACATATACTTGTTTACGATAGGTTCCTTTCGGGACTTGGGCTTTTCAGCCATATAACGGTGAAGTGCAGGCTCGCCTCCGAATGCCAGAGCTGCCAATGTATCCATTACAAGGTTTATCCAGAGTATCTGAGTGATCGAAAGGGGATTTTCCATGCCGAGCAGGGGACAGATAAAGGAAATAACCACCGCTGCAACGTTGATGGTCAGCTGGAAGATGATAAACTTTCTTATTGAGTTGAAGATAGTTCTGCCGTAAAGGATAGCCTTGTCAATGGAGTTGAAATTGTCGTCCAGGATAACAATGTCGGAGGCTTCCTTTGCGACCTCGGTGCCGCCACCCATTGCAAAGCCAACGTCCGCTTTTTTAAGTGCAGGGGAGTCGTTAACGCCGTCGCCTGTCATACCTGCAACAAGGTCAAGCTCCTGAGCTATGCGCACAAGCCTTGACTTATCGGAGGGCAGTGCTCTTGCAATTACACGGATATTTTTCAGCTTGTCCTTGACCTCATCATCGGTGAGCTTTGCCAGTTCGTCGGAGGTAAGCACAATGTCTGTCTTTTCATTGGTAAGCAGTCCTGCGTCCTTGGCAATAGCCACCGCAGTATCCTTTCTGTCGCCTGTTATCATGACAACCTGAACGCCTGCGCCCTGAACTTCCTTGATGGCTGTAACGGACTCGGGACGTACCTCGTCTCTTATGCCCAGTATTCCCACCAGAGTCCAGCTGCCCTCGGGGAGCCTGTCGCTGTCAGGCTCGATGCTGTCATCGGATATTGCCAGCGCCAGCACACGTATAGCACGGGAAGCCAGCTCGTTTATAGCCTCCTCCACGGCAGTGCTGCCTGCAAGCTCTATCCTGCTTCCGTCGGGAGCAAGGTAGTATGTGCATTTTGCAAGGAGCTTTTCAGGTGCGCCCTTTATAAGAGTGCCCTTGAAATCGTCGCTCTCAACAGTTGCGGCGGAGTATTTATTGTCGCTGTTAAAGGGGATAGAAGCATACTTTGTCATTCCGCAGGAGGGCGCTCCCGCAGCAAATGCCAGCACAGCTCTTTCGGTGGCGTTTCCGCCGATGACCCTTGCGTCGCTGCCTGTGCCGTTTATCATGGCTGTGGTATTTTCGGTAATGCAGGCTGTAAGCATCTGACCCAGCTTGTCGGGGACTTCCGCACAGGTCTTGTATCTTCTGCCCTTGCCGTCAACGAACACAACAGCTTCCAGCTGACCTTTTGTAATAGTACCGGTCTTGTCGCTGAAAAGAATGTTAAGGCTTCCTGCTGTTTCAATTCCCGCTATCTTGCGGACAAGCACGTTATCTTTGAGCATCTTGCCCATGTTAAGAGCGGAAACAATGGCTATCATAAGGGGCAGACCCTCGGGAACTGCCATTACGATGATTATTACCGCAAGAATAAGTGCGTCCAGCAGGTCGGTGATGATGCTTGCGGCACCTGTTGCAAAATATGCGCCGAAGCTGCCTGCAAGGACTATTCTGTGGATAAGGAGTGCAACGGCAATGGCAATGCCGCCAATATATCCGAACTTGGAAATGCCGTTTGCCAGGTCGCCCAGCTTTACTTTAAGGGGCGACTCTCTGTCGTCCTCCTGCTGAAGCTCGCCTGCGATCTTTCCGTAAACGGTCTTATCGCCGACGGTGGTGGCTTTCATTACGGCGTTGCCAGAACATACAACAGTTCCCCTGAACACCTTGTATTCGTTGAGAAAGTCCAGCGCCTCGCCCTCAGGCTCGGTGTAATCCTCGGGCTGGGTTATTTTCTTAGCTTCCGCAGCCTCGCCGTTGATAACGGACTGATCTACCTTGATATCGCCGTCGGCAAGGATACCGTCAGCAGGTATCTTGTCGCCTGACTGAAGCATGATAAGGTCGCCCGCAACGATATCGTCAATGGGTATCTCTTCCACGCTGCCGTTTCTGTAAACCTTGCAAAGTATCTTTGAAGCCTCTTCCTGAAGCTTCTGGAAAGCGTTCTCGTTTCTGTACTCGGAGAATGTGGATACCAGCGTTGCAATGACTATCGCCGTCGCAATGCCGATAGGCTCGTACCATTCCACCTCAGCATCAACCACGCCCATTTTTCCGAGAATGAAAATAATGACGTTGATGCCAAGTGCCACACAGAGAATTTTTATCATGGGGTCGCCGAAATTTGCCTTGAGCTTGTCCCAGAAGGTCTCAGTCTCCACTTCCGAAAGGCGGTTGCTGCCGTTCAGCTTTCTGGATTCCTCGACTTCCTTGTCGGTAAGTCCGTTGAATTTCATAACATATCTCCTTGTTTTAGATGTTATTATATTATATAAGTAAACAGGAACCTCCGAAATGAAGATCCCTGTAATTTTCTGTGCTGAATGTGGTAATTATACCATTTTATGATTTTTATGTCAATAACTTTTCCCTTTTTCTAACCTTATTTTAACCTTTGAATGGCAAAAAAATACGGACGGCTTTTACACCGTCCGTTTGCTGTTTTTTATCAGAATACAAATGTATCCGCAACGGTCATATCATCAAGATCAACGGAAACCATTCGTCCGCTGCCGATGATATAAAGCACTCCGTCAGTAACAACAGCTCTTTCAAAAGTGTAGCTGTCATCAATGTCGTTGTACTCGAAAACGCCCTTCTGAGTGAAGCCGTTCTCATCGTATCCGAACACGAAGTACTGGTTCTTCACGCCGAACTCGTTGACGCTGGAAACGGGGATACCGACTATTTTGTTGTCGGTGTCGATAAGCATTGCCTTCTTGTCGCTTAGGGCAGGGGACTGCACCTTGGGGAACCGGGCAAACACTGTTTCGCTTATCTTCTCGCCGCTGTCTGCGCTGTAAAGCTCCAGTCTGAGACCGTTATATCCGCCGTTTTCGTCCTCACAGGCGGTTATGCCTGCCATAAGTCCGTCGGAAAGCTTGCTGACATAGGGTGCGATGAAGCACTTTGTCTCAGCATTTTCCACAGGAGCACTCTGGTCAAGGTCAACCACGAGAGAAGCATCTGTGCGGTTATTTTCAATAAGACTTGCATAATTGCCGTCAAACTTGACGGAGCCGATTATCACACCGGGAAGAAGTCCCTCTGCCTTGGAGATCACTGCAAGTGAGCTGTCAAGCGTGTAGATATCGGTAACTGCCATTCCGTTTTCGTCAAAGCTGCGGCAGGCGATCCTGAAACCACCCTCGCTCTCTGCCATGCTGTACCTGCTGATAAGCTCGCCCTCAACAGTTCCCGAAGCTTTGTAGGAAAGACCGCTTTCAGAAATTGCAAAGGAGGTAACAGCTGTGTAGGACTTGCCGTCCTTAGTGCCCGAAAATGCCACATAAAGGGTATCATCGGAGCAGAAAGCATTTGCATTGCTGCCCAGAACAGCCTTTACGGAAATGTTCACAGGCTCGCTGCACTTGACGGAGGAAATGATAGTGTAATCGGTATTGTTCGCTCCCTGGGGAACTGTGATATCCTCGGCGGCAACGTAGTGCTTTTCGCCATCGATATAGTAGCCGGGAACGTAATTATCAAGGTCAGCATTCTCGTCAAGGGGCGCTCCTCTGTAGTTGGAGTATCCCGTTACGAGGTACAGAACGCCGTTATCATCTATCCTTGCGGAGTTGTATTCGCCGTTCTGCTTATATGTTTTGATATGAGTAAGCGAGTCGGAGGAAATTGTGTATATATCTATGACCACATTTGTATGGTCTCTGCCGTCCTCAGACTTGTCACCGGAAGCTTTTTCTTCGCTTACAAGCACAAGAGAATTACCTCTTACATACATCTCAAAGGGAGGATTTTCGGTGGTTATCTCCTGTTTTACCGCCATATTGTCCTTTGAAACAACGTAGAGAGTTCCGCCGCAGATATAGTAGATAGAGCTGTCATCGCTCTTCACGATATCGGCATCTGAAAAATCAGAGCACACGGCATCAATATTCTTGCGTGGGGTATCCTCAGCGGGCGCTTCCGTAATAGCGGGATTTGTTTCGGTGGCAGCGGGCACATCGGTGATTGCAGTGTCATCGGTGATAATTTCCACACCGTCGCCATTCTCGGCAGCGGCAGTTTCGCTGTTGGCTTCCGAATTAAGGTAAATTCCCGTGTAAATGCTGTACAGTTCATCATAAGACTGTACCTGAACAGCCTCGTAGTTGATCTCGCTTTCGATATCAACAGGCTTTGCGGTCTGCTGGCGAACAGCGGCAAATCCGCCTGCCAGAGCTATGCACGCAGCAGCTGCGGCGATAGTACGCATAATAATAGTACGGTTCGTTTTCTTTGCCGTGATCTTTTCGGAACGGTCAATGTCTGCGCTTGTATTTTTCTGTGCGCTGCGGTCTGCGTTCCTGAGCATTGCTTCAATATTCACGGGCAGCAGTTCCTCGGGAATATCAATGCTTTCAACGGCTTTTCTGAGATCCTTTTCAAAGCTCATGCTTCCGGCCTCCTTTCTTCAAAAAATCTAAGTCAGCAGCTGTTTCAGTCTGGCTTTCGCCCTTGCTACCTTTGAACGAACGGTGTTTGCATTTGTTCCGAACATTCTGGCAATCTCTTCGCTTTTATAGCCTGAAACAACACTGAGTGACAGCACCATACGTTCCTCTTCGCTGAGCTGCTTAAAGCCATCCATTACCTCTATGCTGCCGAAATCTATTTCTTTACTTACAGCAGCCTCTTCGGCATCGCTGAGATCGTCCACATCTTCCCGGAAATTGTTTATCTCTTTATATTCCTTGCGCTTGTTTTTTATCTTTACCGTAAGGATCTTTATTATCCAGGCTTTGAATGCTTTTTCGTCCCTCAGCTTTGATATGGAGGTGTAAGCTTCCAGCACCGTGTCGCTAACCACATCGGAAGCATCGTGTTGATTGTTCAGGTTCAGCAGAGCGATCCGGTACAGATCCTTGTAAACAAGGGAATAAAGTTCGGCAAACGCTCCGGCATCTCCCGCCTGTGCACGTCTTACAGAGGCGGTAAAGTCCAAGCTCATTGTATTGAATCACCTCGCACCCGCTTTTGCAGCAAAGCGGATTGATATGATCTCGTACCGAGTTTATATATATGCTCGCTCTTCTGAGCCCTGTCATATATATAGTGCAGATCTGCGTGCGTTTTGTTGCAGAGAATTTTTATGTTTGGATATTCTCACAATCCACCACTGCATCAGATTTGATTTTTACTACACTTTGCACAATTTCGGCAGAGATCCGACAGAATTTTGCTTATTGGAAATATATCTTAGGCAAATAATGATCTTCATTTATGATCTGCGGCAATGCTATAAAAGCCGCAGAATCCGACCCGTTATACTTGGGCAATATATAGTTTATTTTACCCCAGATACGCTGTTATGTCAATATATATGATGTAAATTATTTGGAAGATGATGGAAATAGGGAGCATTAACGGATTTTGCCGAAAATGGTATAATTATTTTGCTGCCTTACTCCTATCCGCTTAACCGCTGAGATGAGGTGATAGCGGTGGACATATTCACTTTTACTATTTCGTTTCTTATTTCCGTTGAAGCAGGTGTTGTCGGCAATTATTTGTATGACAGCATCGGCAATTGGCTGGACGGAAATAAGAAGTAAAACAAAAAGGCAGTCAGCACAAAAGAACGCCCTCGGAGGTCGCAACTCCGAGGGCGTTCTTTTGTGATCCGAATGGAACACTCATTTCTTTTCGTGATAATTATACCACGTACATATATTTTTTTCAAGCAATAAAAAATTATTCCGCAGGCAAAGCAAGCAAAAAAAGAAAACCGTTTCAACTATTGTCGAAACGGTTGTTGGTTGCGGAGGCAGGATTTGAACCTACGACCTTCGGGTTATGAGCCCGACGAGCTACCGAGCTGCTCCACTCCGCGATATTTTAAGCACTTTACCTGAGTGCTTAATTATTATAGCACAATAATGCTCACTTGTCAATACCTTTTTGAAAAAAATTTTTCAACGCAAAAAATACCATATACTATATAAATATGCGCCCTGTTTGACTTTGCTCCTCAGCCGCCGTAGCAGATATGTTCGCTGCGGTCTATCCTGTGTTCTATGCTCATTTCTCCGAAGCCGAAAAGGGCATAAAAGGGCTTGATGTTGTCGCCGCCGCTTACGATGCCGTTTTCCACACTCAGGTCGGATATCCATGTGCAGTCCACATAATACCACTGACCGTCCAGCGCAACAGCGTTCCATGTGTGATTTGCGGGAGCTTCCGCCAGCTGCGCTCTGCTGTAGCCCTCGCTGGAGGAGCCGCCTTTAAGGTAAAGGCAATATATCCCCTGGCTGTGGCACAGCGCCGAATAAAAATTGGCAAAGCCGCCGCAGGTGGTTTTCATTCCGTTGTTCAGTATGGCCTCAAGAGATATTATGCTCAGATCTGCGGAATTATGCGCCGCATCATGATCATATGCGATATTCTGCCCCGTCCACATCGCAAGGGCATATGCCTTGCTGTAATCATCGGTGCAGCCGTCGCATACGGAATCGGATATGGCTTTTATCTGCATCATTATCTCAGCCGCAGTTTCATCATCGCCGCTTTCGGTGATATAGAGCCTGCAAAGCTCGGGGGCGGGGACTGTGGGGTTAAGGGCAAGGTACTCGTTTATGTCGATAACGCTCTCGATAGGCTCAAAAGTGCCGTATGGCGTGGTATATTCGCTTTTGTCGTTTATGACCTGAGCAGGAGCATATGCCGCAAAGCACTTTTCCTTTGCCCTTGTCTGCTTTGCCTCATAGACCGCTTCACGGTCGGAAGGATACACCTCGGGGGTTCTGTTTACATAAACAATGGCAGCAGAAATGGCTGCGGCTGTGAGAAGCAGCGCAATAACAGCAATTATTAAGTTAAGATCGCTTTTTTTGATCTGCTTCATTTTTCAGCCTTTCTGCATAATTTCATTTGCTATACTAAGGATCTGTCATAAGTTGCAATAATTTTTGATAAATACCTATGATTATTCTACACGGCAAATATTATTTCAATATGAATATGCTGAGTAGTTTTTGGAAAATTAAGCTTAACAAGCCTATTTCCTGCGCTGATGCACAAAATATCATCTTTCGGGAACAAATAAGCTATTGTACATATATGCTTTTTAAGTTATAATTATAGCAATGTAAATTTTCTTCCGCACCCCTTGACTTAAAGTCGGCTTTAAGTATTACAATATTATACAAGGGCATGATATATCGTGCTGTACTATAACAATGTAATTTAAACAGGAGGAAAATTTATGCTGCTTGAAAAGATCAACAAACCTTCGGATATCAAAACCTTTACCGCTGACGAGCTTAACACCCTTGCGGGCGAGATGAGAGATGCACTTCTCTTCAAACTCAGCAGGCACGGCGGTCACTGCGGCCCCAATCTGGGCATGGTGGAAGCTGTAATTGCTCTGCACTATGTTTTCGACTCACCTGTTGATAAAATGGTGTTCGATGTGTCTCACCAGAGCTATTGCCACAAGATGCTCACAGGAAGAAAGGACGCTTTCCTTTACGCTGACCATCTGGACGATGTTTCGGGATATACCGAGCCTTCCGAGAGCGAGCACGACTTCTTTACTATCGGTCACACCTCCACTTCTATAAGCCTGGCAAGCGGTCTTGCAAAAGCCCGTGACCTTAAAGGTGAAAAGGGCAATGTTATCGCAGTTATCGGCGACGGCTCACTCAGCGGCGGAGAGGCTATGGAAGGTCTCGACTTTGCAGGCGAGATGAAGGGCAATTTCATCATCGTTGTAAATGACAATGATATGTCCATTGCCGAAAATCACGGTGGTATCTACAAAAACCTCAGGCTGCTGAGAGAAACCAAGGGAAAGAGCGAATGCAATCTTTTCCGTGCAATGGGTCTTGACTATGTTTTCGTTGAGAACGGCAATGACATTCCCTCGCTTATTGATGCGTTCAGATGCGTTAAGGACAGCACAATTCCTGTTGTAGTCCACATCGTTACCGAAAAGGGCAGAGGATACGCTCCCGCTGTGGCAAACAAGGAGCAGTGGCACTGGTGTATGCCCTTTGACCCCGAGACAGGCAAGCCCCTTTTCACCGCTGACGGTGAGGATTACGGCACAATAACCGCTGACTTCCTTATGAAGAAGATGAAAGCGGACAAGTCCGTATGCGCCATAACCTCGGGCACTCCCATGGTAATGGGCTTTGATGCCCAAAAGCGCAAAGAGGCAGGCAGCCAGTTCATCGACGTGGGCATTGCCGAGGAGCACGCCGTTGCTCTTGCATCGGGAATTGCCGCAAACGGCGGAAAGCCCTTCTACGGCGTTTACAGCTCATTCGTTCAGCGCACCTATGACCAGATGTCCCAGGACCTCTGCATCAACAACAATTCTGCTGCTATTGCAGTGTTTGCTGCTTCCGTTTACGGAATGAACGATGTAACTCACCTTGGAATTTTTGATATCCCAATGCTGTCAAATATCCCGAACCTTGTATATCTTGCTCCCGTTACCAAGGAAGATTATCTTGCCATGATAGACTGGGCTGTTGAACAGAACGAACACCCCGTTGCAGTCCGTGTTCCCGCAAGCGTTATCTCCGACGGAAAGCCTGTAGCAAAGAATTTCAGCAAGCTCAACAAGTATGAAGTCACCGAGCAGGGCAGCAGTGTGGCAATAATCGCACTGGGCAGCTTCTACGGTCTCGGTCAGCAGGCAGCAAAGGCTATTGAGAGCAGAACAGGCAAAAAGCCCACTCTCATAAATCCCTATTTTATCACAGGCACAGACGATGAACTGCTGGAAAAGCTGAAAGCAGACCACTCCGTTGTTATCACTCTGGAGGACGGTATCCTGAACGGCGGCTTCGGCGAGAAGATCGCACGCTTCTACGGCAATTCAGATATGAAGGTGCTGTGCTACGGCCTCAGGAAAGAATTTCTCGACAGATATGACGCAGGTGAGGTAATGAAAGCAAACCGCCTCACTCCCGATCAGATCGCCGAGGACGTTATAAATACACTTTAAAATTCAGTATGGCGGAGTAACCGTCCTGCTGACGAAAGGACGGTTTCTTATGTCAAATCCATACCTTCCCAAGTGGGAATATATCCCCGACGGCGAGCCGAGAGTTTTCGGCGACCGCATATACGTTTACGGCTCCCACGACAACGCAGGCTCGGACAGCTTCTGCGACTATGTGCTCAAATGCTGGAGCGCTCCCCTTAACGATCTGTCAAAATGGACATGCCACGGCGAGATATTCCGCACAAAAGCCGAGAAAGACCGTCCTGCCAATACCGACTGGACAGGGGAGAACAATCAGCTTTTTGCTCCCGATGTCGTGGAAAAGGACGGCAAGTACTATTTATATGCCTATATCATCAACGCCACAGGCTGCGTAGGCGTAAGCGACCGTCCCGAGGGGCCTTTCAAGCTCCTGAGCAAATATAAATACACCGTTCCCGATGAGATATGCTGTAACGGCTGGTTCATCGACCCGGGCGTGCTTGTTGACGACGACGGCAGAGTATATATCTACTGTGGCTTTGAACGCTCCTTTATGGCGGAAGTTTCCCAGAATATGTACGAGATAAGCGGCGATACCGTTATCGAGCACATTATCCCCATAGTTCCCGACAATGAGCATGGCTTTGCGGAAAAGGAAAGCCTGTTCTTTGAGGCCTGCTCGCCGAGAAAAATAAACGGCACATATTATCTCATCTATTCACCAAAGCAGGGAAGCCGCCTTGCATATGCCACCTCCGATAAACCCACAGGCCCGTTCACATACCGTGGCTATATCGTGGATAACGGCGTTGACTACCCGGGCGGAAACGACCACGGCTCCGTTGCCTGCATAAACGGTCAGTGGTACATATTCTACCACAGAATGACCAACGGCACTATAATGTCAAGGCGTGGCTGCGTGGAAAGAATCGAAATTCTCCCCGACGGCACTATCCCGCCCGTGGAAATGACCTCTCTCGGATTTGAAGAGGCACTCAATCCTTATGAGATAACTCCCGCTGATATTGCCTGCGTACTTAAAGGCGGCTCAACCATCATCGAAAAGAATGTGTTTGAGAGGGTCATAATCAATATCACAGACGGCTGCGAAATAGGCTACAAATATTATGATTTCGGCGATGACTTTACGGGAAAAAATATGGAATTTTCAGCTGATATCATCGGCTGCGGCTGTGACTGCACCGTTCACATCTTTGCGGACGACGAGGAGATAGGCTCCTTTGATGTGGGCAGAAACGGCGGAATCATCACCTGCCCCGTAAAATGCGTAACGGGAAGGCACGCTGTATATTTAAAGGTATCATCACCCTACAGCGGCTGGACAGGGGAGTATTTCAAGGCAAGAGATCTGTTCAATCTCCGCTCATTTGTGTTCATGAAATAGAAGCTCAGCAGACTATTAAAAGAGCCGGCACAAATAAACACAAAGGTAAAAAGTTTAGTCCACCTTTTCAAAGGTGGCAGGGGTCAAGGGGGCGGCGCCACCTTGTCGCCCTTGCCGCAGTGGTAAACTACGTTTACCTACGAAATCCGTTCGTTTGCGGTAAGAATAATCAAACCGACAGCGGACAAATAAGAAAATCCATAAAGCCGCCTGCACCGAAAATTCAAAGTCTCACAAATGATAATAATATCTCAAATAAACTAAAAACTTTATTATGCAGGCGGCTTGAAACTGAGAGATGTTCCGTCAGGAACGGCGATTTCAGTTTCCGCCGATAGGCGCAGGTACGGACATATCTGCATACCATTTTAATCTGTCCGTACCTAATGCAAAGGAGACACCACCAGGTGGGAAGTATTAACCAAAGGTTAATTAAACTAAAGCAAGGGCAAAAAACGGCTTTCCCCTTCCCCCTGATGGTTTCTCCGTGCATTTGCAAAAGGCAAGCACTCACTCTTCCTTACACCCCTATTCCCATCCGTTTTTTATCCCCCTACATTTTGCTTGCCGCCGTGTCCGAACCCCGTTCATCTATTTGCACTCACTTATATAGCCACGTTTACGGACTTTGCTTCACCCCGTTCTTTTATTTGCTGTTCTTTTTTTATATGAGAGCAATTTTATAAATGTGTGCTTTTACCGCCGTGTATTTCATTTGTGGATTGGCTGACAGTTTTTTCTCAACATCGACCTAAAGATATACTATATAAAATACAAAATAACATGACATGAAAAAATTCCCGTGGATTTTGTCCCACAAGCGGGGGAAAATTTGAAAAAAGGGCTTGACAAAACGATTTCTATATGTTATGATAAAAATACCTCTTTATGGGGTTTATTTTTTTGCGCTTATTTTTGGCGCACCCCCATGGACGGGCATTCCGTCAGAGAGGGAGGCAGTGGAAAGAATTTGTCTTTCCTAAACAGTATTAACAGGAGGTGCCGATATGAGAGTAAAGGTAACATTGGCTTGCACAGAGTGCAAACAGCGCAACTACAACACAAAGAAAAACAAGAAGAACGATCCCGACAGACTTGAGATGAACAAGTACTGCAAGTTCTGCAAGAAGCATACTCTTCACAGAGAAACTAAGTAAGGGGCTGATTTGAATGGCAGATAAGAAGTCCGCAGCAAAAGCAGAAACCAAGCCTGCCAAGAAGCCTCAGGCAAAAACAGTCAAAAAGCCTAACAAAGTTGTAAAGTACTTTAAGGATCTCAAGAGTGAGTTCAAGAAGGTCGTTTGGCCTTCCAAGAAAACTGTCGTTAACAACACCTCAGTCGTTCTTGTTGCAATGATATTCAGCGGTCTGGCTATCTGGGGAATCGACTCAGCATTCGCAGCCGCACTCAAGGGTCTTCTTAATCTGGTAGGCTGATTTTCTGAAAACGGTTTTCAAAAATACTACAAAGGATGGTTGAAAATATGTCAGAGGCAGCAAAATGGTACGTTATTCACACCTACTCGGGATACGAAAACAAGGTTGCTCAGACGATCCTTAAGGTTGTGGAAAACCGTAAGCTTCACGATCTCATTCCCGAAGTCAGAGTTCCTACCGAAATGGTAATGGAAAAGAATGACAAGGACGAAATGCGTGAGGTGGAGCGCAAAATTTTCCCCGGCTATGTTCTGGTGAAAATGATCCTTACCGATGACAGCTGGTATGTTGTAAGAAATACACGAGGCGTTACGGGCTTTGTCGGCCCCGGAAGCAAGCCTGTTCCTCTCAGCGAGAAAGAGGTTGCGGCTCTCGGCGTAGATCACGGCGTAAAGGCTGCAGAGGCAGATTTCAAGATCGGAGACAGGGTGAAGATCACCACGGGTCCTATGGAGGGCTTTATCGGAGAGGTAAAGGCTATCAGCTCCGAGGACAACACCGTAGATGTTTCCGTTTCAATGTTCGGAAGAGAAACTCTTGCTACACTGGATATTTCCCAGGTCAGGGTTTCGGACGAATTCTAATTTAAAAGTTCTGGTCCGTATGGATATCATGCGGCATACGATTTATGGAGGTGTGCATTATGGCACAGAAAGTAGTTGGCTTAATCAAGCTTCAGATCGCAGCAGGTAAGGCTACACCTGCTCCCCCTGTTGGCCCTGCACTCGGTCAGCACGGTGTAAATATCATGGCATTCACCAAGGAATTCAATGAGAGAACCAAGAACGATATCGGTCTTATCATTCCTGTAGTTATCACAGTTTATGCAGACCGTTCCTTCTCCTTCATTACTAAGACTCCTCCGGCTGCTGTTCTCATCAAGAAGGCAATCAACCTTCAGAGCGGTTCCGGCGTTCCCAACAAGACCAAGGTCGGCAAGATCACCAAGGAGCAGATCAGAAAGATCGCTGAGACCAAGATGCCTGACCTCAACGCTGCTAACATTGACAGCGCAATGAGCATGATCGCAGGTACTGCACGCTCCATGGGCGTAGAGGTTGTTGACTGAGTTAAGCTTGAGTAAAGTGGGAGGATATTTCCGATTGACCACTGATAGGAGGAAAATAAATAATGAAACACGGTAAGAAATATATTGAAAGCGCAAAGCTTGTTGACAGAAACAAGCTCTACGAAAGCAATGAAGCTCTTGACCTCGCTTGCAAGGCTGCTAAGGCTAAGTTTGACGAGACCATCGAAGTTCACGTTCGTCTCGGCGTTGACTCCCGTCACGCTGACCAGCAGGTTAGAGGCGCAGTTGTTCTTCCCAACGGTACCGGTAAGAACGTAAGAGTATGCGTATTCTGCAAGGAAGACAAGTACGAGGCTGCTAAGGCTGCAGGCGCTGAGTTCGTTGGCGGTCAGGATCTCGTTGATAAGATCATGAAGGAAAACTGGATGGATTTCGACGTTGTAATCGCATCCCCCGATATGATGGGTCTTGTAGGCCGTCTCGGTAAGGTTCTCGGTCCCCGTGGACTCATGCCTAACCCCAAGGCCGGTACAGTTGCTCCCGACGTTGCAAAGGCTGTAACTGAGGCTAAGGCAGGTAAGATCGAGTACCGTCTCGACAAGACCAACATCATTCACTGCCCCATCGGCAAGGCATCTTTCGGTGCTGAAAAGCTCACCGAGAACTTTGAGACTCTTCTCGAAGCTATCGTTAAGGCTAAGCCCGCTGCTGCAAAGGGTACTTACATCAAGTCCTGCACAGTTGCTTCCACTATGGGCGTAGGCGTTCCCGTTTCTACTTCTAAGTATGGTGTCTGATTTATTCAGAAAATAATTTCAAAAGCCGTCTGATTTTTTCAGGCGGCTTTTTTACTGCCCTTTTCACGGAAATAACATTCATTTTACAGCCATATCACACAGCCTGCAAACAACTGATGATTTACGTTGATTTTACTGTATTTTCTCCTGAGTATGATAGATACAAAATCCGTTTGGATATATAATAGGCTCATAAACCAATACAAAGGAGTAAAATAAATGAAAACTATCGCTAAAAGACTGTCCGCAGCGGCGGCAGCACTGGTCATCGCAGCAGGTTCCGTTTACACAGGCGTATGTCTTACTCAGAACGGCACCGTATCGGCAGCAGAAACAACAGCTGCATCTTCCGCCTACAAGGGTAAAAAGCCCAAGTACATCTTCATGTTCATCGGCGACGGAATGAGCTATCCTCAGATCCAGGTAACACAGGACTACTATTCGGCAATGCGTGACGACAACAACAACGATATCCTCGAGGCAAATTCGTATCTTAACTTCACCCACTTTGAAGCAGCAGGCTCTGCGGTCACATACGATTCATCTTCCTTCTGCCCCGATTCCGCTTCCACCGCAACTTCTCTTTCCACAGGCTACAAGACCTACAGCGGAACAATAAACATGGACGAGACCTATACCACATCTTATGAAACTATCGCTGAAAAGCTTAAGGATCAGATGGGCTACAAGGTGGGCATCGTTTCCAGCGTTAACCTTAACCATGCAACTCCTGCCGCATACTATGCACATCAGGCAAGCAGAAACAGCTACTATGAGATCGGCCTGGAGCTTATTGATTCCGATTTTGACTACTTTGCAGGCGGCGGACTCAAGCAGGCAGACGGTAAGAACGGCGACCGGAAGAATCTTTACGACCTTGCTAAAAAGAATGGCTACAACGTTATCATGACACAGGACGAGGCTGAAAAGCTCACTGCAAAGGACGGCAAGGCTATCATCATCGGCGAAACTCTGGCAGACTCCGACGCACTTTCCTATGCAAATGACCGCAAGACTGACGAATGGGCACTTTCCGATTACGTTGAAAAGGGCATCGAGGTTCTTGACAACGACAAGGGCTTCTTTATGATGGTAGAAGGCGGAAAGATCGACTGGGCTTGCCACGCAAATGACGCAGGCTCCACCATTGCCGACACAGTTGCTCTCGGCGGTGCGGTAAACAAGGCTATCGAATTCTACAATCAGCACCCCGATGAGACCCTTATCGTTGTAACAGGCGACCACGAAACAGGCGGTCTTACCATCGGCTACGCAGGCACAAACTACGATACATTCCTTACAAACCTCAAAAACCAGAAGCTTTCCTACGCTAAGTTTGACAGCGACTATGTTGCAAAGTACAAGGAAAACAACACAAGCTTTGAAGATGTAATGAAGGATATCACCCGTCTCTTCGGTCTTAAAGCTCCCGCAGGCTCCGCTGAAAGAGAAGTTCAGAAGGACAGCGCCGACAAGCACCCCGAATCCAACAATGACGGTACTCTTGAGCTTACCGAGTATGAATATCAACTCCTCAAAGACGCTTACACCGCTACAATGACAAGAACAGGCGATGAAGAGCTGAGCCAGGCAGAATATGTTCTCTACGGCTCCTACGAGCCCCTCAGCGTTACTATCACGCATCTGCTCAACAACAAGTCAGGCGTAAACTTCGCTTCATATGCACACACAGGCCTCCCCGTAGGAGTATTCGCACAGGGCGCAGGCAGCGAGCTGTTCAACGGCTACTATGACAACACCGACATCTACAACAAGCTTGCAGAGCTTACAAACGTCAAGTAATAACAACGCCATAAGTCTTACTTCTTCATAATTGCTTCCCCTCCTTAATATATGTTATGATACTAATCACCAATAAAACTATAGACAAAAAATCATCACATAATCCATATACGCAAGATTATGCTCGATTTTTTGTATAGTTTTTAATTGGTGCTTAGTATGATATGATCTTATTTAAAAGGCGGAGCCTGAAAGGGTTTCGCCTTATCTTTAATAATAAAGAGGAAAACATGAAAAACAAATTAAAGGAAATAATGCCCGTTATCGCAGGGCTTATCGTAATACTTATTCTGATAATCATTCCCACGGGCTTTGAGGGCGCTCAGATATTCAAAGGCACCGAACGTGTTCCCGCAAAGGTACTTTCAACAGATAACTCACAAATTGTTGATAACGGACTTATCAGAACAGGCGAACAGAGCTGCTCCGTAGAAGTGCTCAAAGGAAAATTCAAGAGAGCAGTTATAGGCAGCGCCGTTAATATGCTGACAGGCTCCTGTGAAAATGACAAGATTTTTGCTGAGGGGGACAAGGCACTTATCATCATCAGCTACAGGGACAGCGAGATACTCTCCGCTGCAATGATAGACCACTACAGGCTCAATTATGAGATTATTCTTGCTGTGATATTTGGCGCTCTGCTCATAATCACCGCAGGAAAAACAGGCTTCCGCTCCCTGCTTTCCTTTATAATCACTATACTTGCAGTGTGGAAAGCAGTTGTTCCATTGTATCTCAAAGGCATTGACCCCATAGTCAGCGGTGCGGTGTTCATCACACTGCTTTCCGTAATAATAATCGCCATGGTCTATGGCTTTGACAGGCGGTGCTTTGCGGCAACTGCTGGAGTAATGTCGGGCGTGATGGTCGCGCTGGTATTCGGTGCAGTGTTCACCAACATTTTCAAGATACACGGCGCAGTAATGTCAATGTCCGAAAGTCTGCTGTACTGCGGATACGGCAATCTGAACCTCACAAGCATATTTACCGCCAGCATTTTCATCGGCTCCTCGGGAGCTATGATGGACCTTGCTGTGGATATAACTTCGGCTATGTACGAGATAACTCAGAAAAAGCCCGACATAACCGCCAAGGAGCTTATCCTTTCGGGTATGAACATAGGCAGGGCTGCCATGGGAACTATAAGCACAACCCTGCTGCTGGCTTACACGGGAAGCTGCATTGCTATGCTCATGGTATTTATGGCGCAGGGCACTCCTCTTGTGAATATCCTCAACTACAAATACGTTGCGGCTGAGATAGTCCACACCGTTGCAGGAAGCATTGGTCTTACGGCAGTTGCTCCCCTTACGGCAGTGCTTGGCGGAACTGTTCTGACCTACGGAACAAAAGCTGCAAAAAGCGAATAGAAAAAATGCTTCCTTATCAGACGATAGGGAAGCATTTTGTTATACTTTATATTCCGACAGCCTGAGGCAGTCGCTTATAAGTGCGATAAGCTCGGAATTGGTGGGCTTGTCGCCGTCAAAGCTTATCTTACAGTGAAGCTTGTCCTCAATGAACTTGCTGTCTCCGTTCTGCCTGTCCCATGCGGTGGTTATGGCATGACGTATGGCTCTCTCCACACGGGTGGGTGTGGTCTGATTGGTCTGGGCAACGGTAGGGTAGAGCCTCTTTGTTATGCTGTCAAGGACGGTCATATCCTCGGTAGCGAGCATTACTGCCGAACGCAGATATCTGTAACCCTTTACATTGGGTGGTACTCCCATTTTCTGGATTATCTCCGTAACTGTTCTTTCAAGGCCGCTTTGGCTGCCTGTCCACAAAGAAGGCTTTTTAGTGTAAGATGCCGTTCTGTGGCCAAAATATTTCTGCAAAAGCTCTTCAAATTCCCATTCCCTGCGGCAGCAATGGACAAAGCCAAATTCGTCAAATGCAGAAGGTTCAGATGTGATAATAAAACATGGCGCATAATGCTCGATGTTCTTGAAAAAGCAGAATACCTTTAAAAGTTCATCCTTTCCTATTGATCCGGTATCTGCTGCAAATGCTGAAAGGTCAGAGTTGAGCATCGCTGACGTTATCGAGACAGCGTCAGGTCGGGTACGGACGCAGCTGTATCCAAGCTCGGTGAGAGTATCATACAGTGAACAGTATTTACTGTCGCAAACTGCTATTTTGTCAAATGAAGACATTTTATCATCCTTTCGATATTGGCTCCTTTGCCAACATATTTAATGTACATGAATATTGTCTCACTCATCCTTATAATGCGTCTCTATATGTACAATTTACGGCCGTTAATTTATGACAATATGATAACATTTATTACAATTTCTGTCAACGTGTGCACTAAGCGACAAAAGTCCCTTTTCAATGACTATGGCAGGACAAATTTATTTATTATAATAATATTACCGATTTATATTATATAAATATTATTTTTATATAATATATTCTTGATTTCAAATCAATCTTTACGTTATTTGTCTTTGAATGGCTATAATACGTCATTTGGCAAGATATGCAGATATGTATCGCAGCAAAAGGCATCAGTCCCCATAAGATAAACTTTTTATAAACACGGCTGTGCAGGTGTTTTTTTACCGTCAAGACATATTTTTCGGATTAACGATATCTTAACCATCAGGTTTACATTTTCTGTATTCACATTCACTTTTTGATTGATTATCTCTGCTTTTTATTTTCAGTTAAGTTACAAATACTGCTAAAGGATAAGTTTTACACTGAAATTATTAACAAGTCATTGTTTATTATATTCAAACACAAAGGTCGGAAGCGTGTTCCGACCTTTGATAATTATCTTTTGCTGCAAATGTCTCCGATAGCTCTGCACAGCATATCCGTTTCAACGGTTGTGTTGAAGCATGAGGGGGAAAACCTGATAGCGCCGTTTGGGAGCGTACCTGCCGCCTTATGGGCAAGACCCGAGCAGTGCAGTCCTCCACGGAGGGCAAAGCCCCTGTCGCTGAGCAGTGATGTTGCTTCTTCGGGCAAAATGCCGTCCAGATTGAACAGAACTATGGGAAGATATTTTGCCCTGTCACGCCTGTATATCCGCACGCCGTCCAGCCTTTCAAGTCCTGCTATGAACCTGCTGCAAAGGGCGTTCTCGTGATCGGATATCCTGTCATGACCATACCTGTTTATAAAGTCGATGCCTGCGCCTACGGAAACTATGCCCACGGTGTTCACCGTGCCGCTTTCCAGTCCCTCGGGGAGGAATGGGGTCTGCTCCAGCTCAAGGGAAGTGCTGCCCGTTCCGCCCTCCATGATATGATAGATAGGGAACTTGCCGTCGGTTATCATAAGTCCTGTGCCGGAGATCCCGAAAAGTCCCTTGTGTCCCGGCATACAAAGGATATTTATATTATCCTCCTGCATATTTACAGGCAGCACGCCGCAGACCTGTGCGCCGTCCGCTATGAAGCATATGCCATGGCGGCGGCACATCTCTCCGATGCGCCTGAACGGAAGCAGCTGACCTGTTACGTTGCTGCCCAGAGTACAGACAACGGCAGCTGTTTTTGGCGTGATGAGCCTTTCAAAGTTCATCACGGTAACATCGTCATCGGGGTGCACCTCGGCAATGCTGTAGGTAAGCCCCCGCTTTGTCATTTCATAAACAGGGCGTGCAACGGAGTTATGCTCTAAGTTTGAGATTATTACGTGAAAATCACGCTTTTCCCTGAGAGCCTCCTCCGCAATGCCCTTGACGGCAATATTTATACTATGTGTGCAGTTTAAGGTGAATACCACGTTCTGCGGCTCTGCGCCGAACATTTGTGCTGCCTTTTCCCTTACGCTGTAAACGGCAGACGAAGCGCTTATGGACAGCTTATGTCCGCTGCGCCCGGGATTTCCGCCGTATCTTACAATGGCATCGGCAGCGGCACTTCTTACAGAAGCAGGCTTTGGATAGGTAGTTGCGGCGCTGTCAAAATATATCACATAAGATCATTCCCTCCGGATAATATGTTTATTTAACTTCACTTACGGTCTTATAGGGGATCTTGTTATCCTCCATAAGCTTTATAAGCTCAGCTGACGGCGCATCGGTGAGGACGCTGTAGCCGCAGCCGTGTGCGATATTGGCGGGTGTACGTCTTATCTCTGCGGAATGTCCCGCTTTATTCAGAACAGTCTTTGCCTTGTTTGCAAAGGTCACTGAGGCAAAGGCTATGATATGCTTCTGCACATTATCACCCTTTCGTGATCAGCTTACCGAGCCGTATATCAATGCCTATACGCAGCTCAGTATAAGTATTATATTCACCTGACGGGCGAAGTGTCACTGTGAAGCAATATCGGGATTGACCTTTTCCCGTGAATGTGATATTATAAGTATTGTCAGGTCTCTACCATTATTTTTCCTGTGTCTTCGCTTCTGAGGGCTATGACTGCCCCTCGGATAAGATAGGCGGTAGGGTCGCCTGCGGGGCTTCTGTGGAGGCAGATAACTCTCGTCCCCTCGATAAGTCCCATGTCCATCAGCCTGCGGCGCATACTGCCGCTGCTGTTCATTGCCCTGACCGTGGCTGTTGTGCCCTCGGCAAGGCTGGAAAGTGTTGTATTCATAAGTACAAGACCTCTGTTATGTTAGTTATTATATGTTATACTAAGCACCAATTAAAAAATATACAAAAAATCGAGCATGATCTATGCGATGATTTTTTGTATATAGTCTTATTGGCGATTAGTATTATAATATGTTGAAATATGTTACTGTGTTAATCGGAGGAAATATGCCAAGATTTTTTATTGATGAGGACGCTCTCAGGGGCGATGAAATTGTTATCACAGGCGGTGATGCCGTTCACATCGGCAGGTCGCTTAGAATGAAAACAGGCGATGAGATAACCTTTTGCCGCATGGGGATTGAATACAAAACTGTCATCGAAAAGATGACTTCCGACGAGGTTTACTGTAAGATAACTGAGCAGTTCCCCTCCTCGTCCGAGCCGAAATTAAGGCTGTCCTTATATCAGGCTTTGCCAAAGCAGGATAAGGCGGAGCTTATCATTCAGAAATGCACGGAGCTTGGTGCGGCGGAGATAGTTTTCTTTCTCTCCCGCAGATGCGTATCACGCCCCGATGAAAAATCCGCACAGAAAAAGCTTATCCGCTGGCAGAAGATCGCCGAGGAAGCCGCAAAGCAGTCCGGCAGGGGAGAGATACCTGTTATCAGGGGCATTTTGTCCTTTGATGAAGCTGTAAACTCCTTTGCGGACAAGGATATAAGTCTTTTCTGCTATGAAAACGGCGGACAGAGGCTTTCGGAGGCTGACATATCCTCTGCCAATACCTGCGGAATTATGATAGGCGCAGAGGGCGGCTTTGACAGGGACGAGGAAGAAAAAGCCTGTGCTGCGGGAGCAACCCCCATATGGCTCGGCAAGCGCATTCTCCGCTGCGAGACCTGCCCCATTGCGGTGACTGCTATTATTATGAATATTGCTGGGGAAATGTGAGGTTTGTTGTTTGTGCTGACCTGTAAAAATGTTAATTTGTCCGTACCTGCGCCTTACGGCGGAAACTGAATTGCAATTTCTGCGAAATTGCTCTCAGTTTCAAAGCCGCCTGCACTTTAAAGATTTTGATTTATTTGAAGTAAACTTCTTACTTTGCTTGATTTTGAATTTTCAATGCAGGCGGCTTTAGACTTTTTCTTTTGTCGATTATCAGCTCGATTGTCTTAACCGTCAGCAAACGGATTTCGCTGCTTGCGAACAGCGACCAGATGGCTCTGCCCTCAGTGGACTTCCTAAACCCTTTGCCTTGTGCTTATTTATAAGGATTTGCTTGTTTTCCTTTTTACCCTTTTAATAAAATAACCGTTTCGGATTTTTTTTGCCGAAACGGTTATTTTTATTATTTCACTTCTCCATATACCCTTACATAATCCACCTTGATACTGTCGGGCAGATCTTCGGGGCTTGGTGCGCCTGTCCAGCCGCCTGTTTCTGCGGAAACTATGACATACAGCGGAACCTCACAAGTTCCTCTTGCTTTCTTTGCGTCTGTACGCCAGCTTTCCTTGCCGTCGATATAATAAACATACTCATCTTCCGTCCAGAGCAGTCCGAATGTATGATAATTGCCGTCATACACATTTGCGCTGACCACCTGTCCCGATGACTTATGTGCTTTTCCGTAGCCGTCCCAGTTAAGTGTATGCTGTATCTTTTTTTCATTATGAAACGGTGACTCATAAATGTCTATCTCTGTGCCGTCCTTTCCGCCGTTATTTTCGCTCAGGACGCTGTCGCCCATGAGCCAGAAGGCTGTCCAATAGCCGGGCTTTGAATTAAGAGTGCATCGCACCTCAAAATACCCGTATGCCTGCTCGAAAAGTCCCTTTGTTTCCACCGCTCCCGAATTGAAGCGGTCTGTTTCCTCGTCGTAAGACATTTCAAGGACAAGGCTGCCCTCTCCGTCAAGATATGACATTTCATCACACCAATAGTTGTTAAGGTCCTGCCGTCTCTGCTCGTCTGCCATTTTCCACTTTGATGTATCAAGCTCTGTTCCGTCAAAGTTGTCCTCAAAGGTAATGGCATAATGCCTGCCGTCGATGAACTTATCGTTTCCGTCAGTACCCAGTCCCACAACGCCTGTTACGGCGGTCTGGACGGCTGTGAGGAACGCAAGAAGCTTTGATGTCATATTATCACTCCCTATCAATTCCGCCTGTTTTTCTGAGCTTGGAGAGCCATATTATAAGCACGCTCACATCGGCAGGGGACACGCCCGAAATTCTGCTTGCCTGACCGATATTCTCAGGCTTTACCTTATTGAGCTTTTCTATCGCTTCAAGGCTCAGTCCGCCGATATCCTTGTAATCCACATTATCGGGGAGCTTTTTCTCTTCAAGCTTTCTTACATGATCTACTTCCATAAGCTGACGGGCAATGTAGCCGTCATACTCTATCCTGAGACCCACCTGCTCCTTTACCTCATATGAAAGCTCAGGGCGTTCATCGTCAAAGGGTGCAAGGTCGTCATATGATATCTGAGGGCGCTTTATAAGCTCGGACATTTTAAGTCCTGTTGAGATAGCCGCTGTACCCTTGCTCATAAGCATTTCATTAAGCTCGGGTGAGGGGCTGACGGATTTTTTCTTTACACGCTTTATCTCCGCTTCTATCTGAGCCTGCTTTTCAAGGAATTTTTCATATCTCTCATCGGAGATAAGTCCTACCTCGTGACCGATAGGCGTAAGGCGCTCGTCGGCATTGTCCTGCCTGAGTATGAGTCTGTATTCGCTGCGGCTGGTCATCATTCTGTAGGGGTCGGTGCAGCCCTTGATAACAAGGTCATCGATAAGCGTGCCGATGTAGGAAGATGAACGGGGGAGAGATATCTGCTCTCTGCCGTGGACTGCAAGGGCGGCGTTTATTCCTGCGATAAGTCCCTGTGCGGCAGCTTCTTCATAGCCCGATGTTCCGTTGAACTGACCTGCGCCGTAAAGTCCGCTTATTTTTTTGAATTCAAGGGTGTGCTTCAGGTCCTGCGGGTCGCAGCAGTCGTATTCGATGGCATATGCGTTTCGCATTACCTCAACGTGCTCCAGTCCCTTTATGGTGTGCAGAAATTTCAGCTGAACGTCCTCGGGAAGAGAAGAGGACATTCCCTGCAGATAATATTCATCGGTGGTAAGACCCATTGGCTCGATAAAAAGCTGGTGACGGGGTCTGTCGGGAAAGCGCATTATCTTATCCTCAATAGAGGGGCAATATCTGGGGCCTATGCCGTGTATCCTGCCCGAATAAAGAGGTGAACGGTGGATATTCTCACGTATAGTCTTGTGGGTCTCATCATTTGTGTAAGCCACATAGCAGGAAACTATATTTTTAAGACCCTCTCTGGGAGTTTCAAAGGAAAATGGCTGGATATCCTCATCGCCGTCCTGGCGTTCAAGAAGGTCAAAGTTAATGCTTCTCTTATGCACACGGGAGGGTGTGCCTGTCTTGAATCGCCTGAGATGAACTCCTATCTTTTCAAGGCTTGCGGAAAGATATCTTGCGGGGAGGGTGGCATCAGGCCCGCTTTCGTAGCTCACATCTCCCACATGGATAACGCCTTTGAGATATGTTCCCGTTGCGATGATGACCTTTTTCACATTGTACCTTGCGCCAAGGGCTGTGACAATGCCTGTTACTGTGCCGTTCTCAGCCAGTACCTCTGTTACCTCAGCCTGCTTTATGTACAGATCATCCTGATCCTCGCATACTTTTTTCATATACTCATGGTACTTCACCCTGTCTGCCTGAACACGCAGGCTGTGAACGGCAGGGCCTTTTCCACGGTTGAGCATTCTGCTCTGGATAAAGCATTTGTCGGCAGATTTGCCCATCTGACCGCCCAGCGCATCTATCTCACGGACAAGATGACCCTTAGCTGTTCCGCCGATAGAGGGGTTGCAGGGCATATTTGCAATGCCGTCAAGGGTGATCGTGAAAAGAGCCGTCTTTACCCCCAGACGTGCGCAGGCAAGAGCAGCTTCCACTCCCGCATGACCCGCTCCCACAACGGCAACGTCAAAATCATCTACATAGTAATTATCCATATTTATTCTTCCAATCCTAAAATTTTCCTGTTGAGCCCTTGAATAAATGTCATATCCACCATTCGGGCGTAAGGTCGCCCAAGGTAACTATCCTTTCATTCTCATAGTCAATCATTATCTCAATGTTCCTGTATTCATCTGGCATGAACTGAGCCATAAGCTCACGGCAGGCACCGCAGGGAGACATTGCTTTTCCGTCCGACCCAATAGCAATAACACGCTTTATCTTGTTTTCGCCATTGGTTATCATGTTGAAAATCGCATTTCTTTCGGCACAGATGCCCAGAGTGCAGGCACAGTCAACGCACACGCCTGTATATAGCTTTCCCGAACCTGCTTCGATAGCGGCAGCAACACCGCCTGCTTCCACAATATCGGATATTTTTCTTGGGTCAAGAACTGCCTTTGCGGCAGAATACATTTCGTTCCATATATTTTCCATATCCTACCTCCGATTATAAAAATTTATATTTCAAGTTATTTTATAAATCAATTATCATATGGATAATCAATGATACCATATTCATCAAACAATTTGTCAAGTCTTTTATCTAAATAATCTTTCGCTTTTCCAGATAAAAGTAAGTGCGCCTTTTGATAATGCTTTTTTGAAATCTCTTTTACTGCGTTATTTTCCTACACAGAAATGTGAGAATACTTCATTTACAACGGATTCCGTGGTGCGCTCGCCCGTAAGTTCAGTCAAAGCATTTTCAGCTTCGTCAAGAACAATGTTAACAGCATCAAGAGTAATGCCGCCCTTAACCGCATCAAGCGCTTCGGAAATGCAGCTTATCGCCTTGTCAAGACACTGCTTCTGGCGCTCATTTACGGAAAGCTCCTCACATACATTACTATCTGTAATAAATAAATCATACAATACTTCTTGTATTTTATCTGTACCCTCACCCTTTGCGGCAGAGATTTCAACAACATTATCAAAATTGTTGAAAACCTCCTGCCTATCAAGAACGCCCTCACAATCGCTTTTGTTTATGCAGGCAATTTTCTTGGCAGAGGCATTTTTGCAGGCTCTTATAAGGCTCTTGTCATCATCATCAAGAGGAATGCTGTTGTCAAAGACAGCAATGATAAGGTCAGCGGAGGAAAGCTTTTTCACTGCCTTTTCAATGCCTGCTCCCTCAATGATGTCTTCCGTTTCACGTATTCCCGCAGTGTCGGAAAGGCGCAAGACAATGTCTCCCAGACTGACGGACTCTTCAACAATATCCCTTGTGGTGCCTGCAATATCCGTGACAATGCTCCTGTCACAGCCACTGAGCAGATTCATAAGGGTGCTTTTGCCCACGTTGGGCTTTCCTGCAATTACCGTGTCTATGCCTGCCTTTAAGATGCGGGTGTTGTCATATGCACGGCGGATTTTTTCAAGCTCGTTTAGGATATCGGAAAGCTCTGTGCACATATTGTCGTCATCGACCTCGGGAATATCATCTTCGGGGTAATCTATCCATGCGCCGATCTCTCCCAGCAGATGCAACAGCCTTTCGGAGCAGCCGTGTATCTTTTTGTAAAGCATTCCCTCACGGACGTTGAGCGCACGTCTGTGGGAAGCATTGCCCTCGGCGGATATGATATCCATTACCGCCTCAGCCTGAGTAAGCGAAAGCTTGCCGTTTATGAACGCTCGCTTTGTAAATTCTCCCCCGGGAGCAGGCACGGCTCCGCAGTCGTATATGGCTCTTAGCACCTTTTCGGTGATGAAAATGCCGCCGTGGCATGATATTTCAGCCACATCTTCGCCTGTGTATGACCTTGGCGCTCTGAAAATTGTGATAACTCCGTCGTCCAGCTCATCGCCATCGGAGGTGTGTATCTTGCCGTATGCGCAGGTGTAGCCCTCCATTTCGGAAGGCTTTTTCTTTGATGAAAGGGGAGTAAATATCCTGTCAGCAATTTCAAAAGCATTATCCCCCGATATCCTTATGACGGAAATTCCGCCTGCCGCACGGGGAGTTGAAACTGCGGCTACGGTGCTGTCGGAAATTATCATGCCCTGTCTTTCCTTTCTGAGGCTCTTTCTCTCAGCTTTGCACGGATATTTTCAAATTCCTTTCTGTACTTTACAGAGTGCATACTTGGGAAAGCCTTAATCATTCTTTCAACGTTCTTATCGCTGAACGCCACAAGAGCGTCATATCTTGCACGGAGCTTTTCAACAGTTTCGTCCTTCATATCGGTAATATTTTCCTTGATGTCATTTCTAAGCTCGGCAGCTTTTTCCTCGCCCTCCATCCTCTTGGCATAGATAGCGGCAGCGGCTTCACTGCCCTTGTCAACGGCAGTAAGTGCGGTATCCGCAAGAGCTTTGCCAAGCTTCTGGGAGCTGTTGTACATTTTCTCCGATATTTCGGAAATCTCTTTCAGTCTCAGGTTCAGCTTATATACAGCCGCTACGGAATTGGAGCAGTCAATGATTATAAGCACGCCCATAACGCCGATGAAAACAGTTCCCGCAGTTGTGGGAATACTGTCAACCAGCCATTCTATCTGCGGCTCTGCGCAGTATTCAACGATAAGGCAGCCCATTCCCCAGAGGATACTGGTTTTAAGGCAGATATACCCCTTGAAATTAAAATGCTCGTCCGAATAATCCCACCAGACATTGTGGAATATCATCTTCATGATAACGCCCACAAAAAACTCAAACGCCGTACATATAAGCGACGAACAGATGAACATAAGTATCGGGATATCCATGAACGGGTGGAGCAGTATGGTTATTATCAGCACACCTAAGCCGTATATGGGGCATATGGGCATACTTAAAAATCCACGGTTTGAATACTCGCCCATTTTAAGCGCATGGGCGCACACCTCTATTGCCCAACCGATAAACGACCACACAATAAACAAAAGGCACATTTCGTACAGGCTGAAGCCTAAAATATCAATTTTCTCGTAAAACATATCACTTATTCAGCTTCTCTTTCAGTTCCTTTGCTATCTTTTCGTATTCCAGCTTGTCGATCTCCATGGCTTTTGCTACCATCATTTTCTTGGCCGCCTTGAGATTTTCGGCTGTGTATTTGGTATTCATTCTGTCTTTCCACTGCTTTTCGATCTTCTTGTCCTGCTTATTCTTTTCTTTGATAAGCTCCTTGAATGTGTTAGGTTCTTTTTTCCCGAAAAGTATTCCCATGTCGATTCTCCTGTCTGATAATATACCGAAAAGGGGTAAGAAAAACTTACCCCTTTATGAAATTATTCTTCAGTATCTTCCTGATCGTCCTCGTCATCATCGGGAGCTTCGTCAATAACGACCTCGTTCTGCTCTTCTGCGGCAGCCTCAGCCATTTCCTTTTCAAGCTCTTCCTCGGAGGGCTGTTCTATCTTTTCTGTCTCGGCGCTGTCGTCATGCTCGGCACGGGTGAATGCAACCACTTTGTCCTCGCCGCTTACTCTCATAAGCTTAACGCCCGTTGCATACCTGCCCATGATGCGGATATCGCAGGCACGTATTCTTATGATAACGCCGTCTGTTGCTATCATGATAATATCGTCTTCCTCGTCAACTATCTTTATGCCGCATACATAGCCCTTATCATCGGACACCTTGTAGTTGAGCATACCATAGCCGCCTCTGTTCTGGATACGGTAATCATCAAGCTTTACACGTCTTCCCAGACCCTTATCGGTAACGGTGAGAACGCTTGCGCCCTCTCTAACTCTTGCCATGGAAACAACATAGTCGCCGTCTCTGAGCTTTATTGCCTTTACGCCGTGAGCGGTCCTGCTCATAGGTCTCATCTGGGTCTCGTCGATTCTGATAGCGTAGCCGTTTCTGGTGGCAACTATTACCTGAGCGCTGCCGTCGGTAAGTCTTACGCCTGCTATCTCATCGCCATCATCAAGACCAACGGCTCTCAGACCGTTCTTTCTCACATTCTTGTATGCGGAAAGGGGAGTTCTCTTTATCTTGCCGTTCTTTGTGACCATGATAAGGAACTTGCCGTCTTCATAGTCTGTGGTCTTTATCATTGCGGCGATCTTTTCATCTTCCGCAAGGGGAAGCATATTGATAACATTCACTCCTCTTGACTGCTTGGAGCCTTCTGCTATCTCGTAGCATCTGAGCTTGTACATAATACCCTTGCTGGTAATGAACAGCACATCATCGTGAGTGGAGGAGATGAACATTTCCTGAATGAAGTCCTCGTCCCTCTGCTTGATGGCGGAAACGCCCTTGCCGCCTCTCTTCTGGGTCTTGTACTCGCTTATGGGCTGCCTCTTGATGTAGCCGATATTTGTAAGAGTTACAACACAGTCCTCAACGGGGATAAGGTCTTCAACATCGACCTCACCGCTGACGTTTTCGATGGAAGTTCTTCTTTCATCGCCGTATTTTCTCTTTATCTCTTCAAGCTCATTGCAGATTATTTCAAGCACTCTTTCGTGGCTTGCAAGTATCTCGGTGAGATCCTTTATCTTTGCATTAAGCTCAGCCAGCTCATCATCTATCTTCTTTCTTTCCATATTGGAAAGCTGATACATTCTCATCTGGGCAATAGCGTCTGCCTGAATTTCAGTAAGGGTGAAGCGTGCCATAAGTCTCTGCTTTATCTCGGTGATATTTTCCGAGGTGCGGCATATCCGGATAACTTCCTCGATATTTTCCGCTGCAATTACCATACCTTCAAGGATATGTGCCCTTGCCTGAGCCTTGTCAAGGTCAAACTTGGTTCTTCTGCGGATAACTTCTACCTGGAAGTCGATGTATTCTGTAAGCATCTGCTTGAGGGAAAGTATCTTAGGCTCGCCCTTAACAAGCGCCAGCATAATAACGCCCACAGTGTCCTGGAGCTGTGTATATTGATAAAGATGATTGAGCACTACCTGTGCGATAGCGTCCTTTTTCAGCTCGATAACTATACGAACATCATGATCCTTGTCGGACTCATCACGGATAGTATGGATCCCGTCGATCCTCTTATCCTTTGCAAGGTCAGCAATGTTCTCGATAAGGCGCTTTTTGTTGACCATGTAAGGAATTTCTTCGATGATGATGCAGGTACGGTTCTTTATGTCCTCTATCTTTGCACGGCCTCTGAGGGTAATGCGTCCTCTTCCTGTTGCATAGGCTGCACGAATGCCCGCACGGCCCATGATTATGCCGCCTGTGGGGAAATCGGGGCCCTTTATGTGCTGCATAAGCTCATCAAGAGTGCAGTCGGGGTTCTTTATAAGGGTCTGAACAGCGTCGATAGTCTCGGTAAGGTTGTGGGGAGGTATATTTGTTGCCATACCTACCGCAATACCTACGGAGCCGTTTACCAGAAGGTTGGGGAAACGGGAGGGAAGCACAACAGGCTCTTTGAGTCTGTCATCATAGTTGGACATATAGTCGATGGTGTCCTTGTTGATATCCGTAAGCATATCAAGAGCCATCTTGTCCATTCTTGCCTCAGTATAACGGTAAGCAGCAGGGGGGTCGCCGTCCAGCGAACCGAAGTTTCCGTGGCCGTCAACAAGGGGATATCTCATAGAGAAATCCTGGGCAAGTCTTACCATGGCATCATATACAGATGCGTCGCCGTGGGGGTGATAACGACCCAGCACTGTACCTACGGTATCGGCGCACTTTCTGTACTCCTTATCGGGAGTAAGTCCGTTTTCATACATTGTGTAAAGGATACGTCTGTGAACGGGCTTAAGACCGTCTCTTACGTCGGGCAGAGCACGGGAAACTATAACTGACATGGAATATGCAAGGAAGGACTCCCTCATTTCCTTTTCAATGTCCCTGTGGACGACTCTGTTATTGTTCAAGCTGAAATTCTCATCTGACAAATCTAACAACTCCCTCTGAAATCAGGTTATTAGCATAAGCTCTGATTTAATTTTCCTTATAGCGTACTCCCATTATATTTGAGAGCCTGTTTTTTATCTCTGTATTCTCTTCGGGCGTGAAAGCTGATTTGGGAATAACAAAAACATTTATCTTCTTGACATATACGATGTACATATCGGAGCAGTCGGTTATCTCAACGGAGCTGTTGTCAAGGTGGATAATGGTTGCGGGGGGAGTATCATCTTCCTCACCCTCAGCCTCGCTTTCTTCCTCGGCTTCCTTTTCTGCTTCTTCGCTTATATACGTATCGTGTATTGTTGATATCTTTAAACTATCTGTATAAACTTCTGCTTTATATACAGCACCCTCAAGCTCGCCAAGGCTGGAATCAAGCTTCCTGTAAACATTCTTGGGTCTCATAAGCAGATATCCGCCCAGAATCACGCAGAATACCACAAGCATCCAGGAGAACGAAACATCTCTGTCCGCTCCCATTACTATATTGACCAGCTGGGTTATTATTGCAAGCACCACAAGGGTCATCTGAACAGCAACGCTTTTATAAACATATTTCTTCTGAAATATCTTAAAGCCTCTGAGAATTTCTTCCTTGCTGCTCTTATATTCGCCCTCGGCTATAAGCTCGCTTACTTTTCTGCCGTCATAAACATCATCAATATTCAAGAGTTATCATTCCTTTAAATAAATTCCCCTGATCTTCTCCCTGCAATAATATCAGATATCAAGATTCTGAACGTACTTTGCGTTTTTCTCTATAAAATCACGTCTCGGCTCGACCTTGTCGCCCATGAGGATAGTAAATATCTCATCAGCCTTTGCAGCGTCTTCAAGCTCAACACGGAGCATTGTTCTTGTCTCGGGATTCATTGTGGTCTCCCAGAGCTGCTCGGGGTCCATCTCACCAAGACCTTTGTATCGCTGAACGTTCAGCTTGCCTTCGCCCTCGGCGGAAAGCTCGGAAATGTACATATCTCTTTCTTCATCGGAGAAAGCATACTTTGCGATCTCCCTCTTTCCCTTTTTCTTCGATACCTTGAAAAGAGGAGGCTGGGCAATGTAGATATTGCCGTTGGTGATAAGGGGACGCATATATCTGAAGAAGAATGTGAGCAGCAGTGTTCTGATGTGAGAACCATCAACATCGGCATCGGCCATAATGATTATCTTGCCGTAGCGGAGCTTTTCAATGTTGAAATCCTCGCCGATGGAGGTTCCCAGAGCCGCAACGACAGGCATGAGCTTTTCATTGCCGTAAACCTTGTCGATACGTGCCTTTTCAACGTTGAGCATTTTTCCCCAAAGAGGAAGTATCGCCTGATAACGGGCATTTCTTCCCAGCTTTGCGGAACCGCCCGCAGAATCTCCCTCGACGATGTAAAGCTCGGTAAGGGTGTTGTCCTTATCGTAGCAGTCGGAAAGCTTTCCGGGGAGGGAAGCGCTGTCCATGGCGGACTTTCTTCTTGCGGTCTCACGGGCTTTCTTTGCAGCCTCTCGTGCCTTCTGAGCGTTTACAGCCTTATCGAAAACAAGTCTTGCCTGCTCGGGATTTTCTTCCAGATAGCACATAAGCTTTTCGGTAACGATATCTTCAACAAGGGGGCGAACCTCGGGATTTCCCAGTCTGCCCTTTGTCTGTCCCTCAAACTCGCAGTTGGTGAGCTTAACGGAAATGATAGCGGTAAGACCCTCTCTTACATCGTCGCCGATAAGCTTATCGGCATTGTCCTTTATAAGATTGAATTTCTTGCCGTACTCGTTTATTACCTTGGTAAGTGCGTTCTTGAAGCCTGTTTCATGAGTACCGCCGTCAACGGTGTGGATATTGTTTGCAAAGGAACGGATATCCTCGTTGTAGGAATCATTCCACTGGAGAGCGATCTCGGCTGTGGAGTCACCCTTTGAACCGCTTACGTATATTACCTTGTCGGAAAGAGGATCAAGACCCTTTACCTTGTGGATATGCTCAACAAACTGCCTGATACCGCCCTCGTAGTGGAGTATCTCGGACTGGATATTGTCATCGTCTCTCAGGTCGGAGAAAACTATCCTTACGCCTGCGTTAAGGAAAGCCTGCTCACGAAGTCTCTTTAACAGCACCTCATAGTCATATACGGTGGTCTCGGTGAATATCTCGGGGTCAGCCTTGAACTTTACGCTTGTTCCCGTTTCGGTGGTGTCGCCGATTATTTTAAGAGGCTCATCATAATGGCCGCCGTTGTGGAAGCGCTGGAAATGGATATGCTTTCCGTCCTTTACAGTAAGCTCCAGCCATTCGGACAGAGCATTTACAACAGACGCACCAACGCCGTGGAGACCGCCCGCTACCTTATATCCGCCGCCGCCGAACTTTCCGCCTGCGTGAAGAATGGTATAAACAACGGTAGCTGCGGATATGCCCTCCTTGGGGTGGATACCCGTAGGAATACCACGTCCGTTATCCGTTACCTCGATAATATCCCCCTTGAGGATATTTACGGTTATCTCCGTGCAGTAGCCTGCCAGCGCCTCATCAATAGCGTTATCAACTATCTCGTACACCAGATGATGAAGTCCTCTGGGGCCTGTGGAGCCGATGTACATTCCGGGACGCTTTCTTACAGCCTCAAGTCCTTCAAGTACCTGGATCTGGCTTTCATCATATGCGCCTGTGTTCTGCACAACATTTTCGTTCTGAATATCAGACATATTTTAGACCATTCCTTTCTGAGCTTACGTCGTTTCGTTGTTTTCAAAAACTCTTCAAGCCCGAAACATGATTATTTGCATCTTTTTATAAGCGTGGCGGGGGATATGGGAGAAATATAAGTTCTTTCCCTGCCGTCCCTTGTGGAGACCACAAAGCTCTTTGGCATATCGTAGGAAACATAACAGGCGGATTTTCTCTTTCCCGATGCGGAAAGGTATTCCTTTGTGATCTTCCCTACAGAGGTATTTTCTATATCAAAAATGCCTATGATATCGCAGTCCCTGACAACGGTATCACTGCCAAGATGAACGTACATTTTATCTCCTTTCAGCCTTCGGTTATCCTTCCTCCGCTTACGGAGAATATCTTCCCCTCAGTGCCGTCAAGCACTCGGCTGTCGCAGCAGGTGATGAACACCTGCATATCGTCTATATTTCTGAGGATAAACCTCTGCCTGTCACGGTCAAGCTCGCTCAGCACATCGTCAAGGAGCATCACGGGCGCTTCGCCTGTCTGGTCCCTGATTATCTTTGCCTGCGCAAGCTTCATTACAAGGGCTGTGCTTCTCTGCTGCCCCTGGGAGCCGAACTCCCTTACGGAAAGCCCGTTTATGGTAGCAACGATATCGTCACGGTGAACGCCGCAAAGGGTGTATCCCGCTTTTATATCGTCCGCTGCCGAGGCTTTGAGCCTTTGATAATAAATATCCGCCAGCTCTCCCTCGTGGTCGGTCCTGCCGTCAAGAGACCTGTATATAGTTGACTGATAGTATAAATTTAATTTTTCTTTACTTTCAGTAATTTTATTATATAAACTCTCTGTATATAAATTTAAATTATTACAATAAGTATCACGTATAACAGAAATATACGCACCTGTTTTGGCAAGCTGAACGTCCCAGATATCAAGGTCATCGGCGCTTCCGCTGCCTGTGAAGTTTATCTTCTTGATAAGAGCATTGCGCTGGCTGAGCAGGTTTTCGTACTTGTTAAGGGCATACACAAAGGACTTTTTCAGCTGCGATGATGACAGATCAACAAAGCTTCGCCTGTTATCGGGGGAGCCTTTGGCAATGAAAAGATCCTCGGGAGTAAACACCACGCATTTAAGGCTTCCGAAAAGCCTTGAAAGCAGCGGTACCTTTACTCCGTTAAGAGCGATATTTTTTTCACGGATATTGTTTTTTCTGACTTCAAAGGATATATCCTGACTTCTGAATGAATCCTGAAAAGAAAGACGTATAGATGCCTTTTCCTTTTCAAAGCCGATGAAATCCCTGTCCCTTGTTCCACGGAATGAGCGGCAGCCTGTCATCAGCCACACGGCTTCTATCAGGTTGGTTTTTCCCTGGGCGTTATCGCCGCAGAAAATGTTCATTCTTTCGTGGGGCCTTATATCCACATCGGAAAGGTTTTTATATCCGTCAGCAAAAACGCTTTTTATTATCACTCGCCAACGACCTCAAGTCTTATGATCATATCCTCGCCTGTGATCTCAACAAGGTCGCCGGGGCGGATCTTCTTTCCTCTCATGGTGCAGACCTCACCGTTTACTTTAACGATGCCGTCAAGCACCATCTGCTTTGCTTCCGAGCCGATATCGGCAACGCCTGAGAATTTAAGGAGCTGATCCAGCTTGATAAATTCGGTTTTTATGGCTATCTTTTCAGTCTGAGTTTCCATAATACGCTCCTATGATTATTCGGATTTAAGTCTTACGGGAAGAACGAGGAAGGTATAAGCATCGCCGTCGATGGGAACTATCTTCATGGGGGAAAGTCCGCCGTTGAGGAGAAGCTTTACCTTATCGGACTCAGCAGCTTTAAGTGCGTCCAGCAGATATTTGCAGTTGAAGCCGATATCCACCTTGTTGCCTGTGATATCAACAGGGAACTCGTCGGAAAGCTTTCCGAGAGTGGTGGAACAGCTTATCTTTACCTGACCGTCGCCGAAGGAGCACTTTACGGGAGCCTTTGTCTGCTCAACGATAAGGAGTGAGCATCTTTCAAGGCTGGCAATAAGCGCCTTGGTGTTGAGAACTATCTCGGTGGAGTGGTTCTGGGGGATAGAACCCTTGTAGTTGTGGAACTCGCCCTCCAGCAGTCGGGAAATTACCATATATCCGTTGATATCAAAAACGATATGCTTTCTGGAAAGGTACATATTCACAGGATCGTCGCCGTCGTCCTTGAGAAGCTTTGATACCTCGGAAAGCGCCTTTGCCTTTACAACAAAGTGGTGCCTGTCCTCGGTGTTCAGCTTTTCTGTTCTTACAGCCAGCCTGAAGCCGTCTATTGCAACAAGATTGAAGATGCCGTTTTCAATGTCGAAAAGCTCTCCTGTAAGTATGGGCTTATTATCGGAAACAGATACGGCAAAAATCGTCTGACCTATCATATTTTTCAGCAATCCCTGAGAAATGGTGATGCTGTCGGAAGTATCATAGTCGGGCATTGAGGGATAATCGTCTGCGGAAAGAGCAAGAATGTTATACTCCGCATCTCCGCCCTTGATGGTAGCCTTCAGCTTGTCGTTTATCTCAACGGAAACATCCTCGGAGGGCATTTTTCTGATTATCTCGGCAAAAAGCTTTGCATTTACGGTAAATTCTCCGTGATCCTCGGAATCTACCTGTATCTTTGTCTGGATACCAAGCTCAAGGTCATAGCCTGTCAGCTCCAGAGTGTTTTTATCAAGGTACATCTTGATGCCTTCAAGAGAGCTTACGGGAGATTTCTGCGGAACTGCTCTTGATACGTTGTTTACCGCTTCATTGAGAACGGACTGCTTGCAGGTGAACTTCATTTATATCATTCCTTTTTATTATTATCAGTTTTACGGCTATGTATTTTATCGGTAACATTCTGAAACCAAGTTATTACAGTCAGGTTACACAGAACGTTACAAAACAAAACATATAATTACAAAATAGTAACAGTAATAGAGGTGTTGAAATTTATTAAATCGGGGTCAAAGCCTTTTGCAAGGCGGTTTTATGGGTCAACAGCAGCGTGTTGAAATATTTTTGATAGTTTTGAAAATTACAGAGCAATTACAAAACGAAAACATTTCGGTTCAAACCGTTGAATTTCTTACAGTGAAAAGTTGAAACATTTCCTAAAAAACGGTTGAATCAAAAATTCGGGGGATTTTTCACTCGTCAGTTTGTTGAATGTGGGATTTATACATTCTGTAAATCCGAAATGTAACAAGTTGTAACCATTTTGTAATTGGGCTTTTTTCACTGAACCGGTTTTTTAACATTACTTTCAACAGCCTGTTGAAAACTGTTGATATAACTTACTGTAAAATTAAACTAAAAGTATATTTTAGATTTGATTTTACAACAAGTTGTGAAATTTGGGCATATGAAACGTTTTTTATGTTTTTCACATTCCACAACCCCCTATTTTTCGGCATTGTTGAAAGAAAGTCAAAGGTGTTGAAAAAGTTACATTTTGTAACTATCTGTAACATTTGGTAACTTTTAGCTGGATTCCCTCAGATTTTTGATGATATCATCAATGGTTTCTTTGGTTCTGGGGTCGCTTTCCATGGACTTTACGGCGGATTTGATGTAATAGGAAGCGGTGGAGTGGTTCTTTCCGCCAAGCTCCGCACCGATGCTCTCAAGCGAAAGCTGGGTCATTTCCTTGATAACATACGCTGCAACTATTCTTGCGGTGGATATCTGGGAAGATCTCTTCATGCTCCTGATATCATTGGCGGTAACGCCATATACTGCCGCCACGTCGCTTATGATCCTGTCAACGGTAACGGGGGCGGGGGAATCATCGCTGAGTATCTCCCTGATAGCGTTCTGCGCCTGTGTCATAGTGGGTGGAGTGCCCACAAGGTGCTGATATGCTTTCAGCTTCTTGACGCAGCCCTCCAGCTGCCTGATGTTGGTCTTAAGCCTTGTGGCGATGCAGTCCACCACATCGTCGGAAAGCTTGAGATTCAGCAGGTCGGCTTTTCTTTTTATGATAGCAACTCTCGTTTCAAAGTCGGGAGTTGTGATATCCGCAATAAGGCCCCATTCAAATCTTGTTCTGATACGCTCTTCAAGGGTCTTTATATCCTTTGGTGGGCGGTCGGAGGTGAGGACTATCTGCTTGCCTTGGGAATGAAGTTCGTTGAAGGTATGGAAAAATTCCTCCTGAGTTGACTCCTTGCCAGAAATGAACTGGATATCATCAACAAGAAGCACGTCCGCACTGCGGTACTTTTTCCTGAAAGGCAGGGTGTCCTTTTCCTTGATGGCTGAGATAAGCTCGTTGGTGAACACCTCGCCTGTAACATACACGATATTTGTATCAGGCTCGGAAGCCTTGATAGCGTTGGATATGGCTGTGAGCAGGTGAGTTTTTCCCAGACCCGAGGGTCCGTGGATAAACAAAGGATTATAAGCTCCCCCTCTGTTCTTGGAGACAGCCACGCAGGCAGCGTGGGCAAATTCATTTGACCTGCCTACTATAAATGTATCGAAAGTATAGTCATATTCGGCATTGGAAAATGTAAGCTCCAGCTCTTCCCTGTCCTTTATGGGCTTATAGTCGTTTTCGTCCGAATGTTCATCGGGGACGATGACTATTTCCACCTCGAAGCCCATAACGTGCATGAAAGCTTCTTTGAGCAGCTCACTGTAGTTTTTGAGAATGATCTCCTTCTGGAAGGAGGACTGCACCTTGATATAAGCTACATTGCCGTCCAGCCTGTCGGGTATCATTGATTTGAGCCACATATCATAGGCTACTTTTGTAAGCTCGTTATTGAGCACCTTCTGATGAATGTATTCGAGGACTTTATCGAATACCTCGGCAAAAGATTTCATAGAAAACCTCTTTCCCAAGCGTGAAAAACGCTGAAAAAATAAAAGAAATGCGCAGCAGCCCACAATTTTAGCTTCAAGAGGGCATAAACACACTATTCTAATAAATTATACCATAAACCCGCCCAAATTGCAAGGGGTACGGGCATTTTTTTCGCTGAGTTAAGGTATATTTAATAATAGAATAGGGTGAAAAGTGAAAATAGAGATTTTCAACAGGTTTTTAAAAATTGTTGAAAGGGGATTTTGTTGTATGGAATGATGGAGAGGAACTGTTAAATGAAAAGTGAATTTGACCGTACCTGTGCCTTACGGCGGAAACTGAGAGCAATTTCGCAGAAATTGCCCTAAGTTTCAAGCCGCCTGCATTTTAATAGCTTTTATTTATTTTGAGAAATAATATTCATTTGGAATACTGATCTTCAATCAACCTACAGACAAATCCTCGGCTTTGTCTATAGAACGATTAAAGATTAGTATCAGACGGCGTTTTCCTGAGGGTAGTGGGCAACAGTTCTTCCCGTAGCTGGGGAAAGAGTGGAGAGAACGGCGGAGATGTGAAAATGTCCATCACCGACCAGATTGTTGAGGGCGATATTGTTGTTGACGAGATATCTACCCTTGATCTTGATATGAGCGGCTCTGTACTTACGGGATCCATAAATGCCGATAATTCGGGCGGAAATATCAGCGTTTCGCTTGATGAAAACAGCACATGGAATCTTACATCAGACTGCTATATATCTTCCTTTGACGGTGATATCTCAAACATAAATTCAGGTGAATTTCATCTTTATGTAAATGGAGAAATGGTTGTGTGATAAAAAAAGTCTGAAAAATTCTGAAAATTTCAAAAAAACACTTGACAGAGGGCATTGGTTTGAGTTATACTATATCATTGATGGGGTATTCCCCGATGGCGTGTATATCTATGCGCCTTTGAATATGAAATCAAGTAATAAAAAGCGAGGAGGAAAGAATAGTGAAAAGAACATATCAGCCTAAGAAGCTCCACAGAAAAAAAGAGCACGGCTTTATGAAGAGAATGTCCACAAAGAACGGCCGCAAGGTGCTGTCCCGCAGAAGAGCAAAGGGCAGAAAGATGCTCTCTTACTGATTTACGATTATGCCTTTCTGTGAATATGACTTTACGGGACAGGTATAGCTGTAATACGGCTAAAGGTATCTTATGACCACAAATTTAACGGTTTGTGGTCATATTTTTTAGCCGTAAGAATTTTTTATGAGGCGGAGTTGCCATGCTTTTTACTGTCAGACTTAAAGATAACAAGGAATTTGTCAGGCTCTACGGCAAGGGCGCTTTCGTTTCCTGCGGAATGTGTACGGTATATTACCGCCGCAACGGCAGAAAAGAAAACAGGATAGGCATTTCCACAGGCAAGAAAATCGGAAATGCTGTCATGAGGAGCCGTGCCAGAAGAGTTATCAGGCAGGCTTACAGGGAAAATGAAGCTGATTTCCCCAAGGGTTACGATATTGTGATAACCGCAAGGCAGGGCAGCACCGAGTGCAAGTCCTATCACATCAGCACATTTTTCAAAAAAAAGGTCATTCCTGCCATGAAAGACCCTCAGAGGCAGAAGAGGACTGTAAAAAAATGACACCTCTTGACAGGCTGGAGTGGCTTTTTAAGGAGCTTTTCAAGCTTCCCATAAGATTATACAAAAGGTTTATTTCAAAATATACCCCTGCGGTATGCAGATATTACCCCTCATGCTCCACATATTTCATGCAGGCTATAGAAAAGCATGGAGTTATAAAAGGAACTATTCTCGGAGTGTGGAGGATACTCAGGTGCAATCCCTTTGCCAGAGGCGGAGTGGATCATGTGCCGGATAAATTTGATCTGCTTTACTGCTTTAAAAAAGAAAATAACGGTGTTCATTATCGCAATCGCAGGAAATGACCCGTAATATACATCATCAATCGAAAAACGGAGGAACATTAAAAGTATGGGTTTTATTTCTGAGTTGATAGGTTATCCTCTTGGCTGGATAATGTGGGCGGTCTATGCTCTGGTCAAAAACTATGGCGTAGCAATTCTTATCTTCACATTTATTGTCCGCCTTATCCTTTTCCCGCTGTCCGTAAAGCAGCAGAAATCAACCGCTGCAATGGCAGCTTTTCAGCCTAAGCTCGATAAGCTGAAAAAGCAGTATGCCAACAATCCCAACAAGCTCCAGGAAGAGCAGATGAAGCTCTATGCCGAGGAGAACATAAACCCCATGGCATCCTGCTTGCCTATGTTTTTACAGCTGTTTTTCCTGTACGGCGTGTTCGACGTTGTATATCGTCCCCTTTATCACATTCTCCGAATCAGCAAGCAGGGCATTGAGGCTCTCAAGACTGTTGCGGCTCCCATGTTTGAGGGAGTAAATTACTTTAATTCCCGTCCCGAGCTTTATATCCTCCAGGCTGTAAAGGATAATCCTGCGGCATTTGAGGGCGCTGAGGGCGTTACTCCCGAAATGCTGGAAAAGATCTCCGAATTCAACAACAAGCTTTTCGGCATCATTGACCTTGGCTCTATCCCTAAGACTATATTTGCTGAGGGCACTGTATGGAACGCAGCTGCTATCGGTCTGCTGCTCATACCCATTATCTCAGGTGTTATCCAGCTGGCAATGACCATTTACAGCACCGCAAAGCAGAAGAAGCTTAATCCCGAGGCTTCCGCTCAGATGGGAAGCATGAACATGATGCTTTACATCATGCCCCTGTTCTCTGTATGGATCGCATTCTCCTATCCCGCAGGTATCGGTTTCTACTGGATATGCTCCTCTCTCGTTGGTCTTATCCAGATGTTCGTTCTCAACAAGATATATACTCCCGAGTATGTTGCAAAGCTGGTTGAGAAAGACAAGCTCAAAAAGAAAAATCAGAAAAAATCAGGCATTATGCAGAAATACAATGATATGCTCCAGGAGCAGCTCAAGCAGCAGAACGGCGGCACTTCAAATAACGGCAGAATGACATCGGCTCCTGTTGTAAGAGATGAAGAAACAGGCGAAGAAATCAAGCTTTCCAAGTCTCAGGCAAAGGATTACGAGAGAAGAATTATTGCCGAGGCAAGAAGAAAACAGGCTGAAATGTACGGCGACGGCAGCGTAAGCAGCGATAACGACGATGAATAAAAATCCGATACAGAAAGGATGTTTCAATATGAAAAAGGAATTTACCGCAAATACCGTAGAAGAAGCTAAGAAGCTTGCAGCAGCAGAATTCGGCGTTGATATCAGCAAGCTTACCGTAACAGTTGTTGAGGAAGAGAAGAAGGGCTTTCTCGGAATCGGCAGAAGCGATGCAAAGATAGTTGCAGAGTATGAACCCAGCAAGGCTGAGATCGCTGCCGACTATATCAAGGAAATTCTCAAGTGCATGAACATTGACGCTGAACTGGATATCACTGAAAATGAGGACGGCGCAGTTATTGATATCAAGGGTGACACCACAGGCGCTGTTATCGGCAGAAGAGGCGAGACTCTGGACGCTATCCAGTACCTTGCTTCCATGACCGCAAACAGAGGTGACAAGGAATACTACAGAATAAGCCTTGACTCCTGTGGATACAGAGAGAAGAGAAAAGCTATTCTTGAAGAGCTTGCAAAGAAGATCGCCAAGAGCGTTCTCAGAAGCGGCAGAACTTCCACTCTGGAGCCTATGAATCCTTACGAGAGAAGAATCATTCATGCGGCTGTAAGCGAGATAGAGGGTGTTACCTCCAAGAGCATCGGTGAGGAACCTTACAGAAGAGTTGTTATTTCTTCCGTAAACGGCAGACCTGAGCGCAAGGGCAATTCTCAGAGAAGAGGAAACGGAAAGCCCCGCCAGAAGAGAGAGCCTTATTCCATGGATCTTATGAAGACCTCTTTCGAAAAGGACTACAAAAAGCCCAAGCCTGAGGACAGTATGTTCGACGGAGAGCTTTACGGAAAGATTGATCTTTAATTAAATTCAAGAAAAAGTCGGTTGCGTGCCGACTTTTTTTATAGGCATTGTTCCACATGGAACATTTGACAGGAGATGACAAAATGGGAGAACTTTCAAAGCTTCCGAATATAGGAAAGGTAGTTGAGGAGCAGCTCAACGGCGCAGGCATTTTTACATATGACGAACTCAAAGCAACAGGTGCGGAAAAGGCATGGCTGAAACATTCAGGAGAATGACAGCTCTGCTTGTATTCACAGACTGCTTGCTTTGGAGGGTGCGATACAATAACCGAGCTGCCGCAGGACAGAAAAGACGAGCTTAAAAAATTCTATGAGCTTCACAAATTATATTGAAAAGGAAAAACAATATGAATATTATCTCTTTTGAAGAGTTTGAAAAGATGTTTGCAGAGCAGGGCATTGAGATTAGCCAAAGTCAGTATGATATGCTTGACAAATATGCTCATATTCTGGTGGAATATAACAAGGTGATGAATCTTACGGGAATAACCGACCCTATGGGTATATCAGAAAAGCATTTTCTGGACAGTCTGCTTATTTTCAAATACTGCGATATTCCTCAGAACGGCAGGGTGATTGATGTGGGAACGGGCGCAGGCTTCCCAGGAGTGCCGATGAAGATATATCGCCATGACCTTGATGTAACTCTCCTTGACAGCCTTATGAAGCGTGTGAAGTTCCTTGAAGCAGTGGCTGCGGAGACACTTCCTATGACCTGTATCCATGCCCGTGCAGAGGACGGGGGACGTGACAAGTCACTTCGTGAGAGCTATGATGTGGCAGCTGCAAGAGCTGTGGCGGCTCTCCCTGTGCTGGCTGAATACTGCCTGCCATTTGTTAAGGTAGGGGGCAGCTTCATTGCCATGAAGGGTCCAAATGAAAATATCAGCGAGGGCAATAATGCTGTAAAGACACTGGGCGGAGAAATATCTAATGTGTATGAATATGCGCTTCCGTGCGGCGACAAACGTGTGATCGTTGAGATAAAAAAAATATCAGCCACACCGACAAAATATCCACGAGTAGGCGCTCAGATTTCAAAGAAGCATCTGTGATTTGCTGAATTAACCTTGGAATAGAATAATAAATGTCGCAGGGCGGCGAAATATTAAGCTTTATTTTAGGCATAAAGGGCATTACAATTATATCATCAACAAAAGAAAGGATGATATGTAATGCCCTTTAAAATTAACTTATTAGAAAATATAGGCGGCGTTATAATGAACGAAAAGCCTGCGGGCAAGGTTGTTGAGGTGGATATTGACAGAATATATCCTAACCCGAATCAGCCCAGAAGAAAATTTACTGAAGAGGACTTAAAAGAGCTGGCCGCAAGCATCAAGGCAAACGGACTTATACAGCCTATAATCGTCCGTCGGCTTGATATTGGCTATGAACTTGTGGCAGGGGAAAGGAGACTTCGTGCGGCACGTCTCTGCGGTATGACGATGATCGCCTGCATTATTGTGGAGACTACAGAAAGAGGTTCTGCCATAATGGCTCTCACGGAGAATATGCAGCGTAAGGATCTTAACTTTTTTGAAGAAGCGGAAGCTATCAGTGTGATGATCGAGCTGTTTGGCTACACTCAGGAAGATGTGGCTGTGAGACTGGGTAAGTCGCAGTCAACGGTGGCAAATAAGATACGTCTGCTGAAATTTACCCGCCCTGAACGAAAAGCTATGCTTGAATACGGCTTTACAGAAAGACACGCCAGAGCTTTACTGTGCGTCAATGATGTTACTCTCAGAACTCAACTTATTGAAGAAATATACCGCCGCAGGCTCAATGTGGAAAGTACGGAAAAGCTTATTGAAATGAGAATGAAAGAGAACAAGGAAATGGTCAGAATAAAGAAGTGCCGAGGGGCTTTCAAGGACGTGAGACTTTTTGTGAATACCATAAATCATGCTGTAGAGGTGATGAAAGCAGCAGGCATTGAAGCTGAAATGCGCAAGAGCAAGCAGAAAGAATACACTGAATATGTTGTTCGTATTCCTAACAAGAGTGCATAGCAGATATATTACATAATACAAAATGTTCCACGTGGAACATCTGATTTCAGAAATTTATTTGATTTATCATAATTGGAGAATGTTCCACGTGGAACATTCTTTTTTTATTACCTTTGCCAGTTGCAAATAGTCTCCATCAATGCTATAATATTATAGTAATGAGAAAATACTCCTGAAAAGGAAATGAATTTTGCTCAAAACAGTGGCTTTGAGCTATTTTTTGCTTTATTGGAAAGGAAATTCATATAATGACTAAAATTATTGCGGTCGCCAATCAGAAAGGCGGCGTTGGCAAATCAACTACTGTGGTAAATGTGGCTGCATCTATCGGAATAAGGGGTCAGAGGGTACTTTGCATTGACATGGACCCTCAAGGCAACACTACCAGCGGCTTTGGAATAAGAAAAAAGTCAGTCTCGGTGACTGTTTATGATATTCTTATGGGAAAAAGACGTATTACCGAGGGAATAATTGAGACAGCTTATAAGAACGTGTCTGTAATTTGCAGCACATCTGCTCTTGCAGGCGCTGATATTGAACTTGTTAATCTGGATAACCGCTCAAACCGCCTTAAAATGCAGCTGCTGACGGTGAAAAATGACTATGACTACATATTTATCGACTGTCCGCCCTCACTTTCACTGCTGACTATAAACGCACTTTGTGCATCTGACTCAGTGCTTATCCCGCTTCAGTGTGAGTATTATTCGCTGGAGGGACTTTCTCAGCTGGTGGAGTCTATCAGGCGTGTAAAGCAGCATTATAATCCCAATATTGATATTGACGGCATTGTGTTCACCATGTTTGATGCGAGACTTAACCTTACAAATCAGGTAGTTGCTGAGGTTCAAAAGCATTTTCCAAAGAAAGTTTATCGCACAGTTATTCCAAGAAATGTTAAGCTTTCGGAGGCTCCCAGCTTTGGCAAGCCTGTCATTTATTATGACAAGTCATCCAGAGGTGCAGAGGCGTATGAACATCTGGCAGAGGAAATGCTCACCCGTCACGGTATTAAGGACATCACTCCAAAGCCTGTGAAGAAAAAGCTACTTGGCGGCATAAAAGTCTGATTTTACAATGAAAGGAACGATTTAAATGGCTCTCGGCTCAGGTCTTGACGCTCTTTTTGAAGATAATGCAATAGAAAACAAGGAATCCCAGACATTACGTATGTCGGAGATCGAACCAAACAAATCCCAGCCCCGTAAGGCTTTTGATGAAGAAGAGATAAGGGGATTGGCTGAATCTATCCGTGAACATGGTCTTATTCAGCCTATTGTTGTGCGCCCTATGCCAAACGGCATTACTTACCAGATAATCGCAGGTGAGCGAAGATGGCGTGCCTGCCGTGTGCTGGGTCTCACAGAAGTGCCTGTTATCATTCGTGAGATGGACGACTTTGAGGCATCTCAGCTGGCTATAATCGAGAATGTTCAGCGATCTGACCTGAATCCTGTTGAAGAAGCTGCGGCTTATAAGGAACTTATTGATAAGTATGGCATGACACAGGAGTCACTTTCGAAAACAATGGGTAAATCCCGTCCATATATTGCAAACTCCATGCGTTTGTTGTCACTTCCCGATGAAGTGCTTGAAATGCTGAGAAACGGGGACATTACCACAGGTCATGCCAAGGTACTTATGTCTATCAATGATAAGATGAAGATGATAATGGCAGCCGAGACGGTTGTAAAGGACAAGCTCAGTGTTCGTGACACTGAAAAGCTGGCAGCACGTTTCAATGGCGAGGGCGATGACGACGCTATCATCAAGACAGAACCTAAGGATAAGCAGATGAAGAATTTCTTTACTGAAATGGAGCTTAGTTTAAAGGACAGGCTTAACCGTGGTGTTAAGATAAGCGGCAACGGAAACGGCAAGGGTAAGATTGTTCTCACTTTTGAGGACAAGGACGACCTTTGCAGGCTGACAAATGAGCTTATAAGCATTGAAAACGGCAATTATAATAGTGAAAATTAAAACACAATAGCCGCAGTGTTCCACGTGGAACACTGCGGCTATTTTTATCACATCAGTTATCACATTAAAGAAAGTATATCTTCGTTTGAAAGATTCGGCTGAGCGGTACGGTTAATGGAGAAAGCCAGCAGGTGAGCTGTCCGCTCAATTAGCTTGTCAATATCACGGGGAGTTACCATCATATTCGGCAGGTGTTTATCGGGGGCTGTGCCTGTGATGCTGTGGACGATGCTGTGCATATCAACTACGGTGGGCACGCCTATTGCAATGACAGGGATCCCCAGAGTTTCCTTTGAAAGCTCCTTGCGGCGATTCTGAACGCCTGAGCCGGGGGAGATACCTGAGTCGGTTATCTGAATGGTCGTGCCAAGACGTGAGATATCGCTGCAGGCAAGGGCATCAATGGCGATTATGCAGGTGGGCTGAACCTTTTCACAGATGGCATATATCATCTCCGAGGATTCAATGCCTGTCTGCCCCATAACACCTGCGGAGAGCACCGAGACAGAATTAAGCTGCAGACCCGAAAGTTCAGAACCTACGTTTTCTTTTGTGACATGACGTGTGGCGATAATGCGTGATGCACTGAGAGGACCGAGAGCGTCGGGGGTTATGCTCTTATTGCCAAGACCTACCACAAGCAAACGTTCCTTGTTGGGGATAAGTGCGGACAACTCATCGGAAATGTTTGAGGACTGCTCCGCAAAATCCTGTGGGTGAGCGGAAAGACGGTCTGTTTCAATAGTAATGTATCTGCCCTTGCTTTTGCCTATGCGAATGCCTGCGACCATGTCATCAACGATTATTTCGGTAATGGAGCAGACGGAGCTTTTCCTCAGCTTGCGGCGTATGCCTTTTGGAAGCTGGTTTGAGTCGGGGTCAAAAAGCTCCACTGCCAGATCGGTACGTGAATACTTTGATGAAAGCATTTTTATTACACCTTTCTTGATTTATATAGCTGATTGTATTATGTACAAAATAACTAAAAATACCCGTGATGTGTATTAGAAAATTTTACATCAAATTCTATTGAAATTACTGCCGCAAGATGGTATAATATTATAGTGTCCGAAAATATTTGGCCGACAATAAATGTTTTCGAGGCAGGATTTTATAAGCGTGATTGGAACGATGTCATTACGCTCCGCAAAAGCCAGCACCGTGTCGATGGCTTTATTCACGGCTGTTAATCCGTTTACAGATAAATATGTTAATGGCTGTGGGTGTTATCATTCACAGAAAACTTTTGATGGAGGTTCAACATTATGCCTAATATTAAATCCGCTAAGAAGAGAGTAAAGGTTATCAACGCTAAGACACTTCAGAACAAGATGGTTAAGTCCAACCTTAAGACTGTTATCAAGGCTGCTGACGCTGAGAAGTCCCCTGAGGCTATCAAGCTTGCTATCAAGAAGGTTGACCAGGCTTGCGCTAAGGGTATCATGCACAAGAACCAGGCTGCAAGAAAGAAGAGCCAGCTCGCTAAGAAGCTCAACGGCTAATTTTTTTCAGCAACTTAAAGTAAATATACTTAAAGCCATTTTCGGGAATACTCGGAAATGGCTTTTTTATTTGTTCCATTAAAAATAAAAATGACTTTCAACAATTTTATAATGAGTGTTGAAAGTCATTTTGTTTTCTGAAAACAGAGTTTGTTATAAAGTTCCACGTGGAACAAAAACTGAGATTGATAAAAAAGATTTATCCGTTTCCTTTTTTACTGCAAAAAAATGCTGCCCCAGTGTAAACTGCAGCAGCATTTTGCATATCCTATGATTACTTGGAAGGAGTGATGATTGTCTTTCCACCCATGTAAGGCTGGAGAGACTTGGGGATATTTACGGAACCGTCTGCATTGAGATTGTTTTCAAGCAGAGCGATAAGCATTCTGGGAGGTGCGGCAACGGTGTTGTTAAGAGTATGGGCAAAATACTTTCTGCCGTCCTCTGCCTTTACTCTGATGCCAAGTCTTCTTGCCTGAGCGTCGCCAAGATTGGAGCAGCTTCCTACCTCAAAGTACTTCTTCTGACGGGGGCTCCATGCCTCAACGTCGTAGGACTTGACCTTCAGGTCTGCAAGGTCACCGGAGCAGCACTCGATGGTTCTTACGGGAACGTCCATGGAACGGAAAAGCTCAACGGTGTAGTGCCACATCTTGTGGAACCACTCCATGCTGTCCTCGGGCTTGGAGATAACTATCATCTCCTGCTTTTCAAACTGGTGGATACGGTAAACGCCTCTTTCCTCGATGCCGTGAGCGCCCTTTTCCTTACGGAAGCAGGGAGAGTAGCTGGTGAGGGTATGAGGAAGTGTGGATTCATCAACAACTGTATCAATGTACTTACCGATCATGGAGTGCTCACTTGTACCGATGAGGTAAAGATCCTCGCCCTCGATCTTGTACATCATAGCATCCATTTCGGCAAAGCTCATAACGCCTGTTACAACGCTTGAACGGATCATGAAAGGAGGAATACAGTAAGTAAAGCCCTTGCCGATCATGAAGTCTCTTGCGTAAGCGGTAACTGCGGAGTGGAGACGTGCAATGTCGCCCATGAGATAATAGAAGCCGTTTCCTGCAACCTTTCTTGCAGCGTCAAGGTCGATGCCGTTAAGACGCTCCATGATATCGGTGTGATAAGGAACCTCGAAGTCGGGAACTACAGGCTCACCGAAACGTTCAAGCTCAACATTTTCGCTGTCGTCCTTACCAACGGGAACGGAAGGGTCAATGATGTTGGGGATAGTCATCATTATCTTCTTGATCTTTTCAGCAAGCTCGGTCTCCTGAACTTCAAGCTCAGCAAGACGGTCGCCGAAGCGTGTTACCTGAGCCTTGACTTCCTCAGCCTCTTCCTTCTTGCCCTGACCCATAAGAGCGCCAATCTGCTTGGAAAGCTTGTTTCTCTGAGCTCTCAGCTCATCAGCCTCCTGCTTTGCAGCACGGGACTTAGCGTCCAGGTCGATTACCTCGTCAACAAGAGGAAGCTTGCTGTCCTGAAACTTCTTCTTGATATTTTCTTTTACGATGTCGGGATTTTCTCTGACAAATTTGATATCCAGCATTTTTTTCATTCCTTTTATAAATATGATATCGCATTTTGCGAAATATACAACTATATAATTATAGCAATATAAGCGAAAAAAATCAAGAGGATTTAAGTAAATATGAGGGATTTTTAATATTATTGGGTGACAAAATATAAATTCACGGCAGAATTATTGCTCAAGCTTCTTTTCATTCCTTGTAAGCCATATGAACTGGGATACGAACATGATAACTGCCGCAAGATTTCCCGATGACTGGCTCATTACGTAATCCATGGTGGTGATGTTTGGAGATAATATCTGATGGATATCGGGGACAAGCACAAGTATCAGCTGCCATGGGAGTATGTTGAACAGAAGCATTTTTCTGGGAAGAATAGTGCGGTTTGAAACTATCGAAATGAAGCTGCCCAGCAGCAGAAGAGCGATGAAAGGATATGCGATAGAGGCGGCGGGCATAAATCGGCTGTAGTAGTCATCAACCAGACGTACTGCTGTTTCTCTGCCGAACTCAGCGGAAAAAACGGTCATCCAGTAGGAAAGTGTGCCGATGAAAAAGTGGAGCGCTGCGCCTGTGCATATGTATGCAAGTCCGCCGTATTTCATAACTGCACGCAGCTTGCGGCACTTGGGGTCTATCTGGTCTAACATGGCTTTTATGCCGAATGAATAGAAAAACATTCCTACCAATCCCGTTGCAAAAAGCAGCACGGGCCGCCACAGCTGATAAGAGCCGATCATGTAGGCTTCACGGACATATAGTCCCCTGTCGGAATTGTCAGAATGTATTATGCTGAGGGAAAGGTCGCCTACGACCATAAGCAGTGCGCCCAGTGCTCCCAGCAGCAGATCAAGCTTCATTTTTTTTACGTCGATTTTCATATTTCTCCTCCGATATCTTGTTTTGTTATAATTAGCATATGCTAATTATAACATTAAAAAATAGGGGTGTCAATATATGATTGACAGGCTTTTTACAGACTGTTATAATATTTACATAAGCTTTTATGGGGTGATAATATGGTTCTTTTAGTTGTAGATGCGCAGGAACTTATAACGACTGACAAGCTGTATATGGCAGACAGGTTCATTGCCAATGTAAAGCAGCTTATCGGAGAGGCAAGGGCAAATGGCGTTGAGGTCATATATGTCCGCCATGATGACGGCGAGGAGTGTGAACTGACAAAAGGCAAAGCAGGGTATGAGATATACAGCGGCTTTGCTCCGGCTAAGGGTGAAAAGATTTTTGACAAGCGGGTGAACAGTCCGTTCAGAGACACGGGTCTGCTTGAATATCTGAATTCAAAAGGTGAGAATGATATTATTATTACGGGACTGCAAACGGACTATTGCATTGATGCGTCGGTAAAATGCGGCTTTGAACATGGTTTCAGGGTAATTGTGCCGAATTTTGCAAACTCGACTTTTGACAACGAATATATGTCCGCCGAAAACAGTTATATATATTATAATGAATTTATGTGGAATGGCAGGTATGCTGAGTGCATTTCAGTTGAAGCTACAATAAGTCTTATGAAAAAAAGCAAAAACGGCTGAAATTTTACTGCGGTCTTACACAGCCATCATTCAGTCTTCCCAATGATATGATAATATAGAGATATAATAACATTGAGGGGGATCATAATGAATGTGGTATTGTTGGCTGTGGCATTTTATGGGGTTTTTTTCTGCTGTTTACGCTTCCCGTCATAATATTTATTGTGAGAAATGCTCGGAAAAACGGCAGGCTCAATGATATCACCCAAAGTGCGGAAATAATGTGCAGGCTGGCGGATATCCTCTATCAGTAAAATAGTTCGAATTGACTTACCAATATCTGCTCTGATATAATTATGTCGGAGGGGAAATAATATGGAAAAAATCAAACCTACGCTTAACGGAGCTGCGGAAACAATGCTCCAGAGCTTTTATGCACGTGCAAAATACTCGAAAAGCAAGAACTGCAAGTTTTATGACGCAAAGGCTGTTGAAATTGTTGACAAGCTGGACTATGATTTTGATGACGCTCACAGTGACTCTACCATGGGCAACGGAGTTATTGCAAGGTCTATAGTTCTGGACGAGCTGGTGGGGGATTTTATCAAGAAAAATCCCGACTGCGTTGTTGTGAACATTGCCTGCGGTCTTGATACGAGATTTTACCGCATGGATAACGGCAGGATAACATGGTACAATCTTGATCTGCCCGAGACCATTGAGGTCCGTGACCAGATATACAACGAGCATGGACGTGTTTCCACTATCGGTGCATCTGCTTTTGACCCGTCATGGCCCGAAAAGGTCACTGTAAGAGGAAAAATGCTTTTCGTAATCGAAGGTCTTTCCATGTACCTTACAGCGGAGGAAAACGCAAAGATGCTGAGCATTATCCGTGATAATTTTGATAATGCCTATGTTATTATGGAGTGCCTGGCGAAAAAGTGGGTCAACAAGGAAGATCTCGAGAAGTCCATTCAGAAAACAGGTGCGAAATTTGTTTTCGGTGCGGACAGCTTTGATGATCTGGGTGATGTGGCAAAGGGCTTTGAAAAGGTCAAGGACGACAACATTACCCGTGGCATGGTGAAGATATATCCTATACTGAAGCCGTTCCGGAATCTGAAGTTTATCAACAAGTTTGTGCAGAAAATGCTGATTTTCAGGAAGAAGTAACAGTCGGATACGTTTGATATGATAAAAACCATCGCATGATCTTATGATCGTGCGATGGTTTCTTTTAATTTGTATGCGTATTGCATTATACGGTAGGCCCGTTTGTTGACCTAAGATATACGGATAATAGCTCGAGAGCGGTCTCTTTTTGCTGAACGGTGCAGTGGTCAAGCTGTTCCAGAAGCTCCGCCTGCTTGGCGGCAAGGTTTGGATTGTCATCGGTAAGCACTGCATCGGGGGTGATATGCAGTGCTCCGCATATTTTAAGGATAGTTTCTATTCTCATGTTAACGGTGCCACGTTCAATGTCGGCATATGTTCTGTCGGAAAGATTTGCGGCGTCGGCTACTTCACTTTGTGTAAGTCCCGCTTTCTTGCGTATTGCCAGCAGTTTATTGCCTATTGTTCTGAAATCATATACAAGCATTATCTTTCTCCTTTTAAAATTATAATAGGAATAATAGCTCATATTTAATCGTATTTTTACCTATTTATAAGAATTATACTTCCTATTTCTCTTGACAAACAGGAAGAATAATAGTATAATTACAGGAAGAATGGTTCATATTTATATGAATTAAAATTATTATCTTCAGGGGGAAAGATGATATGAGAGCTTGTAAATGTCCCGGCTGCGGTGCTGAACTGAATATTGATGACAACAACAGGGATTTTGCATTTTGTCAGTACTGCGGTGCAAAAATCATGCTTGATGATTACAGAAGCACGCAAAGAATTGTTGATGAAGCAAGGTTAAAAGAAGCTGAAATAAAAATGCGTCAGCTTGAAATGGAGGAACGAAAGCAGGCACAGGCAATAGAAGAACGGGAAAAGGCACGCCGACAGGAGCAGGAACGTGAGCTAAGTGAAAAAAATGAGAAAAAGCGTTTTCTCCTGATATCTGTTATAACATTTTTGGTTTCTCTGTTTTTTATAGTTATAGGAGTTGTTTTATGCGCAGGCTCTGATACAGATAATTCAATTATTGCAGGATTTTTCCTTTTGAGCATAGGAATTATAATTATGGCAGTCCTTTTTCTGATATTGAAGTGGCGCAATGATGCAGATAATGCCCGCAACGGAATGGTCAAACTAACGTTCAGTGGAAATCAGGATGAAAATTATCAGGTGGTTCAGTCTAATTATGCCAAAATGGGGTTTAAAAATATTATGGCTGTTAATCTCCAAGATCTTTTTCTGGGTGTGTTGGATAAGCCAGGAAAGGTTGAATCAATAACGATTGATGGACTTTCTCCTATTTATGGAAAATGGTATTCTCCGGATGCGCAGGTAATTATAAAATATCATGGCTTTGCAAATAGAAGAGGGTGATAAAAAAGTATAGTAATTTTATTTAAGAAATTTATTGAAGCCGAGAAATGAAAGGAGAAAATGATATGTTATTTGGTTTATTCAAAAACAATGATGATGACAGAGTGGCAGAGCTTGAAGAGGAGAATGAGGCGCTTCATAACCGCATTGATGAGCTTAAAGATTTGTGCGAGGAAAAGGATTCTTATTTTACGGAAATGATATCTGACGGACTGCGGCATGGCAGCAAGCTTGCGGCTAAGCATATGTCAGACAGAAAAAAGTACCTTAACGGCGAATATGATGATGATGAATAAAGGGGAGGATAATTATGGCGGCAGATTGGAGTTATGCAGAATTATGCAAGGAGGTAAAACTTGCGGGAGGACCTGACTGCTACAACGATAGCTTAATAGAGCTTGGAAAAGGAAAAGGGCGATTTGAAATGTTACCGATAGTATTTGGTGCTGCAATTATTGGCTATTTTGCTACAAAAGCTTATGACAAGTGGTTTAATAAGAAAAGAACTGCTATTGAAGAAGCAAATATGCAATGCCTGAATTGCATAAATGGTGATGTAGAGAATAATCAGGAAAAATTGAAAGGAGAAAATAACAATGGGACTGTTTGACTTATTTAAAAGTAAGAAAAATGATGATGAGGAAATAGAAGAAGCATATAATTGTACAGACGATGAGGATGACGACGATGACGATGAATCATTAGATGTGTATGATGCTGCTCTGATCTGGATGTCCAACGGAAAGGATGAAGATTATACTTTTGGTTATACAGAAGAAGAGCTTGAAGATGCACTGAGATAAATTATAAATACAAATCATAAAAAAGTGATATGAGTTTTTTGGAGGGATTTTATGAAATGCCCTAATTGCGGAAAAGAAATCAGTACACCCAACAATTATAATGACCCGCCTATTTCTATGTGGGGATATTTTGGCTATGAGATATTGTTCGCCTTGCCGTTTGTAGGATTTATACTGCTTATCATTTTTTCTGTAAGCGGAACGTGCAATAAAAATCTGCGAAACTTTGCCCGCTCTTATTTCTGTGCAATGATACTGCTAATCATCATAGTTATTATACTCGCTGCTTCGGGAGTTTTTGGAGCAGCTTTTGGAACAGCACTTAATTCAGGAAGATAAAAAATCCCCCGTCAAATCCAAACGATTTGACGGGGGATAAGTTTTTATGCAGGAAAATTACTCCTCAGGAGCCTTCCTGTTATCAATATAGAACTTGATAAGATCAGCTGCCTGTTCGGTGGTGAGCTTTTCGCTGTTGATGCACAGCTCGTAGCTGTCGCTGGCACCCCACTTGGTCTCGGCATGGTAGTTGTGGTAAGATGCTCTTGCCTTGTCCATGCGGTTGAGCTTTGCCTGAGCTTCCTTTATGGAGATATTCTCAAGTTTTGCGGCTCTGGCTGCTCTGTATTCGGGGGAAGCGGTGATGAACACGCTTACTACATCGTAGTCGTCCTTGAGGATATAATCGGCGCATCTTCCGACGATAACGCAGGGACCGTTCTTTGCTGCTTCACGGACTGCGTTTATCTGTGCTTCGTATGCCACCAGCTCAATGGGCTTGCCCATATAGAAGCCGCCGTTCTGGGCGTTCATTACCAGTGAATACATAAGGCTGGAAGTGGGTGTCTCCTCGAAATTCTGCAAAAAGCTGTCGCACAGACCGCTCTGCTTTGCTGCTGCGGTTATCAGCTCCTTGTCATAGAAGGGAATGCCAAGCTTTTCTGCCAGGCACTTGCCTATCACTCTTCCTCCGCTGCCAAAACGTCTTCCGATAGTGATTATCTGTGTTTTTGCCATATGGACCATCCTTTCCGATGATTTATTTTAAGCGTGACCCGTTAAACTGTAATTTTAAGACAATTTGATTGCGGCATTTAATACTAATCCTCAATCAACCTATAGACAAATCCTCGGCTGAAATAAGCCCATTCTTCGTCAAGCTCCCTTGCCGGGCGACAAGCCCGCCTGCAGTCGCTTTCCTAGACTGGTCTTATTTCATCTGTCGGCTTTGTCTATAGAACGATTAAAGATTAGTATAAAAATACCAAAATAAGTTTATGGGACTGCTTTTGTTTCATTTATTTCATTTTTCTGAGGTTAATGGTAAGAAGTGTAATTGCCAGAATAAATGCCATTCCGTCTGCCACGGGGCCTGCCCACAGAACGCCCTCAACTCCCATGAATGTAGGAAGTATGAACATTGCGGGGATAAGGAAAAGCACCTGACGGGAAAGGCTGAGTATTGCCGAGAACGCAGGCTTGCCTATTGCCTGGAAGAATATGCCGCTTACCAGCTGGAAGCCGTTTATGCAGCAGAGCATAAGGAATGTGCGCATACATTTTACGGCAAACTCATTGTAAAGCTGCGACTCGCTTCCGAAGATGCTTACTACCGACATGGGAGCAAACTGGAAAAGCAGGAATGCGCATATGAGCACCGATTCTGCAATGATAAGGGTTATTTTCAGAGTTTTCTTTACTCTGTCGGTCTGACCGCTGCCGTAGTTGAAGCCGAATATGGGCTGTGCGCCTGTGGCAAGACCTATTACAACGGCTATCATTATCTGGTTGACCTTCATGGTGATACCCATGGTGGTCATGGGTATCTCGGCACCGTATATGCTCATTGCGCCGTACTTTACCAGCAGGTTGTTGGAAACTGCCATTACCAGCACTATGGACATCTGGGTGATAAAGCTTGAAACGCCCATGGAGCATATCTTTTCAATGGCTTTGAGACGGGGTCTGAGATATTCTTTTTTTAGCCTGATGTGACGGAGCTTAAATATGTAATACCAAACGCACATTGCGGCGTTTACGAACTGACCCAGGATAGTTGCTATGGCTGCGCCCTTGATGCCCCACTTGAACACGAAGATGAACAGGGGGTCGCAGATGAGGTTGATGACGCTTCCTGCCAGCAGGCCTGCCATGCTGAACTTGGGGCTGCCGTCTGCACGGATAACGCCTGAATAGCCAACGCTGATACATGAGAAGGGAAGACCGATGGCAATTATCCTGCCGTAGTCCAGCGCATAGGGGAGAGTTTCGGAGGTAGCTCCGAAAAGCATACAAAGTGGCTTTGTAAAGATAAGGTATATGGCTGCCAGTATCACGCCCACTATTACCAGAAAGACGGACGCTCCGCCAACGCCCTCTGCGGCGTGTTCGGGTTCGTTTGCACCCAGCTTCAGGCTCAGATATGCGGCTGCACCGTCGCCAAGCATAAGGGCAAGCGCCAGTGCGATGACGGTCATTGGCATAATTACGTTTGTGGCACCGTTGCCAAGGTAGCCTATTCCTCTGCCGATAAATACCTGATCTACTATATTATATAGTGCATTCACCACCATACAGATTATTCCGGGGACGGAGAACTGCAAAAGCAGCTTGCCTACAGGTTCGGTACCAAGAGGATTTTTTGATTCTATTGTCTGTTCCATTTTCATTTATACGGAACTTTCCGCATTCCTTTCATCTTCTTATTTTAGGTAATTATAACATATTTTTATTTAAATTGCAAGCTGAATGTTTGGGCAGATGAAAAATCAAACTTGCAAAGATGACTTCTTAGTACCACTGTTATTATAGTATATGATATCCCGATCGGGGAGTGGATATCATGGGTATGTTGCGGATATGCCCCAAAAATCAGGGATGTCACGCCGCAGAGCCGCAATATGCGGTAAATAGACGCTTTTCAAATGTTACGTCTGTTACCGTTTTGTGATAAGTTAAGAGATTTTGCGGTAGATTTTGTGGAAATTGTGCAAGTTGCCGTGAAAATCCTCAGGAAAATTTGTTATAATAATGGTTGTAGTGCATTTTGAATTGTGCTATAATAAAACCATGCTAAAAGCACCAATTACCAATTATTAAAGAATTTGGAGGAAAACAATTATGAAGAAGTTTCTTGCCGCTCTTGCAGCTTCTGCAATGGCACTTTCTATGATGAGCATTTCCGCAATGGCTGAGGGTATCGACGGTGAAGGCGATGAGATCGATGACGACGAAGAAATCGTTGAGGAAGTAACTACCGAAGAGGTTGTTGAGGAAGTTACCGAGGCTACCGAAGAGGAAGTTCCTGCTCCCGCTCCTTCTCCTGCAACAGGCAACTCTCCCGTTGCTATGGCAGTTATCCCTGTAGCTCTTGCTGCAGCTGCTGTTGTTGCTAAGAAGGCTAAGTAATCTGAGCTTATACTCAAATCAAAAACTTCAAAAAAGTCCGTTCCGTTTTCGGGACGGACTTTTTCTTTTACTTTTAAGCGATCACTATTGCTTAAAAATCAGGCTTTGAGCTAAACGATTACAGGCCAAATGTAATCGTTTAGCTAAAATGTATAAGGAAAATATGCGCAAATTCGGCAATATTGATATAGCTTTTTTTATGCAATAGGTGTATAATTACAATATGGATAATCAGACGGAAAATCCGTCAGCAAGTTTATTAACTGTATAAAAAATTGGAGGAGATTATAATGAAATTCAGAAGAATTGCTTCTGTAGCTGCTGCTTCCGCTATGGCTCTTTCTGTTATGGCAGTAAGCGCATCCGCTGCTGATTACAACGCATTCCTTATGTACACTGATAATGACTGGGCTTGGTCTCATATGTCCGAGGGCATTTCCGGTGATACTACTGTAAGCGGTTACGGTACATACACTGTTTCTGCTGACTGCGAAGCTATGCAGGGCGCAAACGCTAACGGCGCACTCGTATTCTGCGTAGATATCGTAGGCGGCGGCGCTGAGTTTACTGTTGACAACACTGTTGCTACTATCGACAGCATTCTCGTTGATGGCGTTTCTCTCGATGTTGACAACTCCAAGATCGTTTACGGCGATATCGAGGAGAACGGCAACTTCAGAATCGAGATCAAGAACGCTTACGGTCAGACCGGTGACCTCACCGATGAGCACTACTGCCCTATCGATTCCGATAAGTGCAACCCCGCTAACCTCATTGAAGTAACCTTCACACTTGCTGATCCCAACGCTGCTGCTGAGGCTCCCGCTGAGGATGAGGCTTTTGCTGAAGCTCCTGCTGAAGAGACTGTAGCTGAGACTCCCGCAGCTGACACTGCTGCTACTACTCCCGCTGCAACAGGCAACACTTCCGCTGCTGCTCTTGCCGGTGTTATGGCTGTAGCTGCTGCTGCTGCGATCGCAGTTAAGAAGTCCAAGTAATCAATAACAACTCACAAATTTACTCCTTTTCTGAAAGAGTCCGTACCCGTCGGTGCGGACACTTTTACTTTATACTAAGCACCAATTAAAAACTATACAAAAAATTGAGCATAATCTTGCGTATATGGATTATGCGATGATTTTTTGTCTATAGTTTTATTGGTGATTAGTATTATCTGCATGATACTGCAAAATAGTTGTGATTTATAAGGGATCGTCTTGGTAACAATGTAGTAACAACGTACAAAGCAATGGTTACAAAATCGTTACAATGCCTATTGAAAATCATACCGATTTGTAATATAATAAAATGTAGATAAATAGGGATAGCTGTCTCAGTGTCCCGAAAAGGTGAGGAGAAATAAAAATGAAAAAAATGAGAGTTATGACCGCAGGTGTGGCTGCACTTCTGGCTGTATGCTCAGCTTCTGTAAGTGCTTATGCTCAGTCTGTAATTGATTTTGAGGACGGAAACTACAGCTTCGTATCCATGAAAACAGATGACGGCGGAGATGCTTCCGTTCTTTCTGTAGTGGATTTCAACGGCTCAAAGCAGCTGAAAGTCGATGTTCAGGACTGTGCAAACGTTCCTAAGGTAAATTTCAGTATAAATCAGCTTCTTGCTTCCGATGATTTTGACAAGGTAAAGACCATTGAAATGGAAATTACCTTTGAATCAAAGGACGGAGCTACTCCCATTGGCTGGGCAGGCGGCGCAATAGGCACTCAGGGCGGCGAAAAGTCACCTGCATGGGCACAGACCTCATGGGAATGCGGAGAATATGAAAATCCTGTTTCTGAGGTAACTGTTATCCAGAGAAAGTTCCTGCTTCCCTCCGAGAAGTTCGTGAACGGCACCGAAAACACCGATATGCTCCTTATGAGATGGGGCGCTGACGTGGCATATAATATGTATGTTGATAATATCAGATTCCTTGATGACAGCGGAAATGAGATTGAGCTTGCTATCGAAGATACGGCTGATGTTGCTCCCACTGTGACCGAGGCTGCTGAAGCTCCTGCGGAGACAGCTGCGGAAGATACTGCCGAGGAAGCTGCTCCCGAAGAAACAACTGCTTCAACAGAAAATACAGACGGTGCCGAAGTACCCGAGTCCGATGAAAAGACAACATCTACCACCACCGGAAACACCGCTGCGGCTGCGGCTGCAACTGCTGTTGTTATCTCCGGCTATGCGGTCGCTATGACAAGAAAAAAGAATAAGTGATTTTGTGCATAATCAACAAATTACCCCCTTTAACATTGTTTAAAGGGGTAATTGTTTTTATTGTATAAAAAATGGTATAATTACGGTGTGGTTTTGTATATTTGAGGCTGAGATGCTGAAAATATACGGAACAGATACGGGCACAGGAATTATGACGGCCGTAGGGCTGAGAACTGCATATCTGCGGCATATGATATGTGCGGCGGATAGGACGGGCAAATGCAATATCTGCACGAAATGACGTTTTTCTTTGTGGAAAATTGTACATAATGTGAGACATTGGCTTGCAAATTTGTGAGATATGTATCTTGAATTTAGCCTGATGTAATGTTATAATTACTGTACAAATAAATATTTGGTACCAAAGTGTACCAAGGAGGAGATAAAATCATGAAAATGAAAAAGGCACTTGCTTCTGTTGCTGCTGTAGCAATGGCTGCATCAATGGTTTCTGCATTTTCTGTAAGCACCTCTGCTCTTACAGAAGGCACTAAGATCGACTTTGAGGACGGAGATTATTCTTTCGTTTATCTGAACCTTGATGACGGTTCCGATAACTCTGTACTTTCCGTTGAGGACTACGATGGTTCCAAGCAGCTGAAGGTTGACGTTCAGCAGACCGGTAAGGTTCCCAAGGTTTGGTTCGACCTCGACAAGATCACCACAAGAGAAAACACCGTTCAGATCTCTACTATCGAGATGGATCTTACTTTCGTTCCCAAGAGCGAAACTGAGATGGTAGGCTGGGCAGGCGGCGTTATCGCTTCCGCAGGCGGATTCGATCAGAACGACACTAAGGGTTCTCAGATCAACCCCAACTGGACTCAGACTGACTGGGCTTCCGAGGACGAGAATGCTTACACTGAGGGTATGCCCGCTAAGGTTCACGCTACCAAGAAGTTCCTTCTCCCTGCTTCCAAGTACACCACCGAGGGTACCAATCCTTTCTTCGGTATCATGAGATGGGCTGCTGATACTAACTATGTAATGTACGTTGATAACATCGTTCTTAAGGATAAGGACGGCAATGCTCTTCCTGTTGGCGTAACTGCTGCTGCTACCGAAGAGGCTGCTACCACTGAGGAAGCTGCTGCTGAGGAAACAACTGCTGCTGTTGAAGAGACCACCGCTGAAGTAACAGAGGCTGCTACCGAGGCTGAGGTTGTTGAAGACACTGCTGCTGAAGAGGTTGTTGAGGATACCGCTGCTGAGGAAGTTGCTGCTCCTGCTGAGGAAGTAACTGAGGCTGCTGCTGAAGAGGTTACCGAGGCTCCCGTTGCTGATACTGCTGCTACTCCCGTTGCTGCTACAGGCAATGCTGCTGTTGCATCTATCGCTGCTGTAATGGCTGTTGCTGGCGCTGCTGCTGTTATCTCCAAGAGAAAGTAATCTTACGGAACTTAAATAATTGACGGAACGGTTGATTGGTCTGCTCAGGAGCAGATCTGATCGTTACATAAATTTATCGGCTTTATGCCAACAAAGGAGTAAAATATTATGAACATGAAGAAACTTATGGCTGCTTTCACCGCAGCTGCTATGGCTGTAACAATGTCTGCAGTTAGCGCATTTGCTGCTACTGTAACACTCGACGATGGTTATGTTGGTGCTTGGGGTGCAGGCGCTTGCATTCCTAAGACTGAGCTCGAGGCAATCGGCGGCGACGTTAAGGTAACTCTCGATATCGAGACCAAGAACCTTGCTAACACTGCTGACCAGTTCCTCCTCGCTCCCATGGATTACGATAACAGCTGGACAAGAGTTACTGACCAGCTCACTTCCGATACTATGGTTGCTAAGGCTGATGGCTTCATCGTTGTAAAGGAAAATCAGACTTCTGTAGAGTTCGTTATCACTGCTGATACCATTTCTACTCTCGGCGACAGCGGTCTGGGCTTCCAGGTTCAGAACGTAATCGTTAAGTCTGCTAACCTCGAGGCTGGTGCTCCTGAGGCTGCTTACACCATCATTGATGAGGATAAGGTTTACGACTACTGCTTCGGCACCGATGAGGCTGCTGCTGAGGACGAGGCTGCTACTGAAGAAGAGGCTGCTCCTGCAGAGGACGAAGCTGCTGCTGACGAGGCTACTGAGGAAGTAGTTGAGGACGCTGCTGCTGACGAGACTGTTGCTGATGACGCTGCTGTTGAGGAAGTTACTGAGGCTGCTGCTGAGGTTACTGAGGCTCCCGCTGCTGACACCACTACTGCTCCTGCTGCTACAGGCAACACTGCTGCTGCTACCATCGCTGTTGTAATGGTTGCTGCCGGCGCTGCTGCTCTTATCTCCAAGAGAAAGTAATTTGAGCTTGAATCTGATTTAAGCCAAACAGCTAAGTAATTAAAGCCGCTCGGATTTTCCGGGCGGCTTTTTTATATCTGTTAGAGCAAAATTAAAAATTATGGTGAGATGTTACAGTAAATATAATCAGATTTTAATGAAAAAATATGTAGATTTTTTCATTACAATATGTTATAATAATTTCAACAGAAAATTTGAAAGGAAAATATCAAATGAATTTTCTTAAAAAAATAAGTGCGGCGATGGTTTCGGCTGCTGTATGTTTAAGCGGCAATCCCGTTGCTGCGGCTGCCTCACCTGCTACGGGCAACACTGAGAGCAGTACCTATATCATCGTTCTGGTGGTTGCGGGTATCCTTATAATCGGTGCTGTTGTGGCCGGCATTATCACAAAAAAGAAAAAGTAATATTTTTAACATTCAAGGAGGATCATTATTATGGGTCTTATTTCGGCTGCTGTTTCATCCGTTTCAGGCGTACTTTCCGATTCCTGGAAGGAAGTTATCGAACCCGATGATATGAGCGACAGCACCCTGCTTGTAAAGGGCGTTGCTGTTAAGAAAGGTTCCAACAAGAAGGGAACCGACAACTATGTTTCCAATGGTTCTGTTATACACGTTTATCCCAACACTCTTATGCTCCTTATGGACGGCGGCAAGATCGTTGACTACAGTGCTCAGGAGGGCTACTATGAGGTAAATAACTCCTCTGCTCCTTCCATCTTCAACGGTGAGCTGAAGGATTCCGTTAAGGAAACATGGAAGAGATTCCAGTTTGGCGGAGTTCCCTCTCAGAAGCAGTATGTTTATTACATCAACACCGCTGAGATCAAGGGCATCAAGTTCGGCACACGCAACCCCGTAAACTATTTCGATAATTTCTACAATGCTGAGCTTTTTCTCCGTGCTCACGGTTCATACTCCATCAAGATCACTGACCCTATCAAGTTCTTTACCGAATTTGCTCCCAAGGGCACTGACAGGATCGAGATAAAGGACCTTTCCGAGCAGCTCTTCAATGAGTTTATGGACGCTCTTCAGTCTGCTATCAATCAGATGTCTGTTGACGGCGTGAGAATTTCCGCTATCACATCAAAGTCCAGAGAGCTTTCAAAGTACATGGCTGACGTGCTGGACGCTGACTGGAACGACCTGAGAGGTATCGAGGTATGCTCCGTTGGTCTGGCAAGCATCTCCTATGACGATGAGTCCAAGGCTCTTATCAACATGAGAAACAAGGGCGCTATGATGAGCGACCCCACTATCAGAGAGGGATTTGTTCAGTCCTCCGTGGCTCAGGGAATGCAGGCAGCAGGCTCCAACACAAGCGGCGCTGCAAATGCTTTCATGGGTATGGGCATGGGTATGAACGCAGCGGGCGGATTTATGAGCGCTGCTTCCCAGACAAATGCGGCTCAGATGGCACAACAGCAGGCAGCTCAGCAGGCTGCACAGCAGAATCAGGCAGCTAACGGCTGGAAGTGCTCCTGCGGAACTGTAAATACAGGCAACTTCTGTTCCGGCTGCGGCTCCAAAAAGCCTGAGAACACAAGCTGGACCTGCTCCTGCGGTACGACAAATACGGGCAGATTCTGCTCCAACTGCGGCTCTCCCAAGCCTGCAGGCGAGTGGGTATGCTCCTGCGGCACAAAGAACACAGGCAACTTCTGCTCAGGCTGCGGCGCAAAGAGACAGTAACCGTAAGGCAATGCCGAATAGTATAGAAAGGGCGCCTTCGGGCGTCCTTTTTTAAAGCTTCTGATATTGAAAGAAAGGTTATAACACAAAATGGACAACTCCACCGTTTCGTACAAATGCCCTAACTGCGGCGGCGAGCTGGTGTTTGACGCTGACAGGCAGAAATTTATATGCGGTTGGTGCTGCTCGGATTTCAGCGCTGATAAGATAAAGTCATGCGCTCATGCTGACGCTCAGGACAGCGAAAAGGCGGCTGCTGCGGAGCAGTTTGCACAGGATACGGACGTTTACATATGCTCCAGCTGCGGTGCGGAGATCATCTGCGACCACAACACGGCGGCAAGCTTCTGCTACTACTGCCACAATCCTGTTACTCTGAAAGGCAGGCTTGAGGGGGATTATCGTCCCGAAAAGCTTATCCCTTTCAAGATCGCCCGTGAAAAGGCGGAGGAGATATTCAGAAAGCAGTGCTCGCACAAGTGGTTTTTGCCCTTTGATTTTGTGAGCAGCGGACAGATCGAGAAAATGGTGGGACTGTATGTTCCTTTCTGGCTGGCGGACTGCGATGCAGAGGCACGTCTCACGGCTGAGGGAGTGAATGTCAGCAGCTATACAAGCGGCAGAACTACATATACTACCACAAAAATATATGACGTTGAGCGTGAGGGCAAGTTCCATTATGACGGCATTCCCGCTGATGGCTCTAAGAAGATAGACGACCAGATAATGGACGCTATCGAGCCGTTTGACTACAATGGTCTGGTGGATTTCGACATGGCATATCTGTCGGGATTTTTTTGCGACAAGTATGACGTTGGCAAGGTCGATGTGCTTCTGCGCATAAAGGAAAAGGTGGAGGCGGCTGCTATCAACGTGCTGAGAGCTGATATAAGCGGCTATACGACGGTCAGGGTAAAGAGAAAGGTCGTAAGAATGCTTGGCACAGACTGGCATTATATGACGCTGCCTGTGTGGTTTATGAACTACAGGCACGGCGGCAAAAACTACAACTTTGCAATAAACGGCCAGACGGGCAAGGTGGCAGGCATATATCCCGTTTCGGGGGGGAAGCTTGCCGTATTTATGGCTCTTATGGCGGCCATTGTGGGCATTGCAGGCTATTTTCTGGGGGTGTATATGGGTTGGTAACGGTAAGGTATTTGGCGGCGCTTCTGCTGGCTGCTGCGGCTGTTATATTGTGTGCTCCCGCTGCTTATGGCCAGGTGCTTTTGAACGACAAGGCAGACTTGTATTCCGATGAGCAGGAGACTTCCATTATCTCCATGATGGAGGACGCTTCGGAGAAAACGGGCTGGAACTTCGGCATTGTTACGCTTAACGTTGACTACAGCTCGGGCGAGGCTGCTCGGAGCAGGGCTGAGAAGATCTATGACGAAACATTCGGACGTGATTCCTCGGGCGTATTGTTTTTGTGCGATGTGGGCTACCGTCACTTTGTTATCGCAGGTGATGCGGAAAAATACGTCAGCGGCAGACGGTTTGACAAAATGGTCAGCAGGATAAAAACGCTTTATTTTGACTATGACGACATGGGCTGCGCCAGAACGTTCGTAAATTCCGTTGTGGACTGCTACAACATGGGCGAGTTGAAGGCGTCGGAAAAAATATCGGGAACGGCTGTCATAACGGCGGTGTTCATTGGTCTGGTGGCTGCGGGCGTGACGTGCTGCATTGTTATACACATATATAAGACCTACCCCAAGACGGACGCAGGCGTTTATATGGACGCAAAAAAATCAGATATTTACACGAGAAACGACATTTTTCTGAGGCAGTTTACTACCTCCCACACCAACTCGTCCTCGGGCGGTGGAGGCGGCGGTCATCACGGAGGCGGCGGCTTCGGCGGTCACAGATAATAATACGGAAATACGGAGAGAAATGGGCTATGACGGAAATTCTTGCTTCGGAGCTGTTTTGCGACATTGACGAAAAGGCTGCGGAGGATATTATCGGCGAGCTTGGCGCATACGAACGTGAGTATGCGCCGGGGGAACGGATATTTTCAGACGGTGACAAAACGACTGCGGCAGGCATTGTTATAAGCGGTATTGTCTGCATTGAAAATGTGGATTTCAGGGGAAACACCAACCTTATCGCACGGCTTGGCAGGGGAGATATCTTCGGCGAGGCTTTTGCTGCGGCATCAGTTCCAATGCGTGTTGATGTTACGGCGGCGGAGCAGAGCCGTATTCTTTTTGTGCCTGTAAACGGGTTGTTTTTATCGTCTGAGCTGCCCCTTATGGGCAGAATGAGAGAGAATTTCATCAGGCTGCTGGCGGAGAAAAATGTTATGCTTTCCGCAAAGCTTGAATGTATCTCCAAGCGGACTGTGCGTGAAAAGGTCATGACCTTTCTTTCCATGCAGGCGGCAAGGGGCAGAGAATTTGACATTCCCTTTGACCGCCAGCAGATGGCGGACTACCTCTGCACCGACCGCAGCGCTCTTTCGGCGGAGCTTTCACGGCTGAAAAAAGAGGGCATCATCGACTTCAGGAAAAATCATTTTGTACTTATGGACGCAGAGAATAAATAATGAAAGGTTCGGGGAGTGGAAAATGGGTTATTCATCGGACAGAATGATTTTTGATCTATCTTATGCGCAGATAGATGAGGTGCGTTTTGACGGCGATGATATGATAATGCTGGTCAGCGGGGCTTCTGCCGAAAATGAGGATAATGAAAAGAAATGCGTCATTCCAAGGCTTGAAATGAGGTTCATTGGATATTCCTTCGGCAAAATCGTCAGCATCGGCAGGAAGCTGCTGAGGGACGGAAAGGTATATGAAAATAAGGACAAGTCCCTTTACCGCAGCGAGGTAGAGGATTTTAAGCATATGCTTGAAACAGAAACCGGGGAGGCGATTTCTCTCAAAGTTTCCGACAGAAAGGCTCTGGCGGAGATATTCTTTGAGGACGGAATCTCTATATATTCTGCGGAGATATTCGGCAGATTTTATGCCTGCTGGGACTGCTTCGGCGATGAGGTAAAGAAAAAGCGCAGGACACTAAGGGAGATATCCGAGCAGATAATGACAGAGATACCTGCGGCGGCGCTTGCCATCGGGCACAAAGACACGCCAAGACTTGCGAAGATAATTTGTGCGGTGGCGGTGGGCTATGCCCTGTCACCCATTGACCTTATCCCCGATTTTGTGCCTGTTATAGGGTACATTGATGATATAATCGTGCTGTGGGGACTTATATACATGGCGGTGCGGCTTATCCCCGACGATGTTATGGAGGAATGCCGTGAAAAATCACGGGGAATGTGGGATAACGGAAAGCCAAAGAAATGGTATTACGGACTGCCTGTAATAATCATCTGGCTTATAATTATCGCTCTCATAATTTCGGCAATAATCAAGTAAACTGCTGGGCGGATTTGCGGACAGGTGCTGTGCTATAATAAAATTAAGATAAGGCTTATTGAAATCATCGGGCGGATATGATATAATTATCCTTATGATATGCTTTAGGAGGAGTTACCATGGCTGAAAAGAAAAAAGAAGCTAAACAGGTGCCTGTGAGACTTGCTACCGCTGAGGAGAAGAAAAAGGCACTTGACGCTGCGATCGCACATATAGAAAAGACCTACGGAAAGGGCGCTGTAATGAAGCTGGGCAAGGCTCCCGATTACAACGTTGACGTTATCCCCACAGGCTCTATGACGCTGGATATGGCGCTGGGCATCGGCGGCGTTCCCAGAGGACGTATCGTTGAGATATACGGCCCCGAAAGCTCAGGTAAGACTACTGTTGCCCTGCACGTTGCGGCTCAGGCGCAGAAGCTTGGCGGCGAGGTGGCTTTCATCGACGTTGAGCACGCTCTTGACCCTGTATATGCAAAGGCTCTGGGCGTTGATATAGACAATCTGCTGGTATCACAGCCTGACAGCGGCGAGCAGGCTCTGGAAATTGCCGAGGCCCTAGTACGTTCGGGCGCTATCGACTGCATCGTGCTGGACTCCGTTGCGGCTATGGTAACAAAGGCTGAGATCGAGGGCGACATGGGCGACACTCATGTGGGTCTGCTGGCACGCCTTATGTCACAGGCTATGAGAAAGCTTACTTCCGTTATTTCAAAATCAAACTGCGTTGCTATCTTCATCAATCAGGTTCGTGAGAAAATAGGCGTTGTTTACGGCAACCCTGAGACCACCCCCGGCGGACGTGCGCTGAAATTCTACAGCTCCGTAAGAATCGAGGTAAGAAAGGGCGAGCCTATCAAGAACGGCGCTGAGATAATCGGTGCAAGGACAAAGTGCAAGGTCGTTAAGAACAAGGTGGCTCCTCCCTTTAAGGAGTGCGAGTTCGATATGATGTTCGGTCAGGGTATCGACCGTGTGGGCGAGGTGTGCGACCTGGCTGTTGATCTTGATATCATCAAGAAGAGCGGCGCATGGTTCTCCTACAATGGTCAGAAGATCGGTCAGGGCCGTGAGAATGCCAAGGAATATCTGCGCTCCAATCCCGATATCATGAAGGAGATCGAGGAGAAGGTCAAGGAAAACAGCGCAAATATTGTTATGGTATCAAAGAAGAGCAAGAAGGCTGCTGCAAAGAATGCGGCTTCCCAGAGTGCTGCCGATAATACAGATGAGGTTGAGGCTGCTGAGGCTTCTGAGCCAACTGCGGCTATCGACATCGACATTGACGCCGATGACGATTACGAGGAGTTCACTCCCGTGGATACTGACTGATGAAAATAGTGGATATTTCCCCGTTTAAGGGGAGCACTGTCTGCATTGAGCTGAGCGGCGGCGGACTGGCGCAGGATATGAAGATATATCTGCACAGGGACATTGCCGCCGAAGTGAGCAAGGGAATGGACATCACGGAAGAGCAGGCGGATATGCTCATACATAAAAATGACGTGCGCAAGGCCCGTGAGAGGGCGTTGTATCTTATGGAGAGCCGTGACCATTCCTACAGCGAGCTGTTTGACAAGCTGGAGAAAAACTATCCCGAGGATGTGTGCTTTGAGGTATGCTCCAGGCTGGCGGAGCTTGGCATCATCAACGACAGGCGGTATGCGGAGAAGCTGTGCAGGCAGCTTTTTGAAGTAAAGAAGCTTGGAAAATACCGTGTGCGGCAGGAAATGCGCATGAAAGGTATCCCCGGCGACATAATTGACGAGACCCTAGAGGAATTTGCGGAGGAGGACGATTCCTTTGCACGCCTTGAGGAACTGGTAGAAAAGAAGTATGAGCGTTACCTTGTTGACCGCAAGGGTGTGGAGAAGGTAAAGGCGGCGCTGGCGAGAAAGGGCTATTCCTACGGTGAGATAAGAGAAGTTCTGGATCTTTATGACCTTGATTTTGAGGAGTGAGGATAACGGACAAGAATAAAATTTTTGCGGCGGTGATAATTTGTATGCTTATCGCCGCCGTTTCCGTAACAGGCGGCATGATAGCACAGAGGCGGGCTTACATTCCTGAGATAGAGGTAATAGACGCTGAGGAGGAGACGGCTGAAACTATAAAGGCTGAAGTTACTGCTGCTGTGACATATACCGAAAGCATAAGTACAGCTGAGGCAAGTGCTTTAAGTGAAGCAGGCAGTGAAGTAAATATAGTAAATATAAACACGGCATCGGCGGAAGAACTTATGAGCTTGAACGGAATTGGCGAAAAGACGGCTGAGGCTATAATAGAATACAGAAAAAGCACTCCTTTTGAAAAGCCTGAGGAGATTATGAATGTTAAGGGAATAGGGGAGAAAAAGTACGAAAACATCAAAAACAGCATATGTGTTTAATATATTTGCACAATCAAATTGCTTTTAGAGGCTGCTTGATTGTGCAAATGTACAAACCGCAAAAAAGTGCTTGACAAACGAAGAAAAGTATGGTATTATAATTAAGCTGTCTCGAAGAGATGCGAAAAACCTCGAAAAGAACAGCTTGTTTCTCTATGGGAAACAAAATTACATCGAAAAAGAATTTGAAAAAAGTTGAAAAAAGTACTTGACAAACTCAAAAAGATGTGATATAATAAATAAGCTGTCTCGCAAGAGAGGCTTGACTCAAAAGAAAACT
>CABIZB010000008.1 GCA_902363145.1 Oscillospiraceae bacterium
TTTGAAGCACCGATTGACCTTTTGTCCTTTATCTGCCTTTATCCGCAGGACTGGCAGACAAGGAGCTACCTTGCCCTGGGCGGCGTTTCAGGCAAAGCCCTTGACCGTTTTCTTTCTGAACGCAAGGACACCAAAAAAGTGATCCTCTGCCTTGACAGCGACACCGCAGGAAGCGAAGCCTGTACCCGACTGGCACAGTCCATTCCCGGCGAGATCGCCGTCATTCGCCTTGTCCCGGCAAGGAAAGACTGGAACGATGTTCTCCGTCAGCAAGGGGACATTCCCAGCCGCAAATTCATAGCCGAGACAATCACGATGCGAGAGCTGCCCACCGCCCAGCCTGTCCCAATGCTCCGTATGGCTGATGTGGAGCTGACGAGCGTGGATTGGCTATGGTTTCCCTATATCCCCTTTGGAAAGCTGACGATTATACAGGGCAACCCCGGCGAGGGCAAGACCTACTTTGCCATGCGTCTTGCGGCGGCTTGCACCAACCGAAAGCCCTTGCCCGGTATGGAGACCCTTGAGCCGTTCAATATCATTTACCAGACTGCCGAGGACGGTCTGGGTGATACGGTCAAGCCCCGACTGATGGAAGCAGACGCAGACCTTGAACGAGTGCTTGTCATTGACGATAGGGACACGCCGCTGACCCTTGCCGATGAGCGCATAGCAAGGGCAATCCGTGAGAACAACGCAAGGCTTGTTATCATTGACCCGGTACAGGCGTTTCTGGGCGCAGATGTGGACATGAACAGAGCAAACGAGGTGCGCCCGATATTCCGCAGTCTGGGAGACATTGCACAGGCTACCGGGTGCGCTATCGTGCTGATTGGACACCTGAACAAAGCCGCAGGAACGCAAAGCACTTACCGGGGATTGGGGTCTATCGACATTACGGCGGCAGTCCGCAGTCTGCTTTTTATCGGCAAGCTGAAGGACAGCCCCACAACGAGGGTGCTTATCCATGAGAAAAGCTCCCTTGCACCGCCCGGACAGTCCCTTGCATTTTCTCTGGGAGACGAGAAAGGCTTTGAGTGGATAGGGGCTTATGACATTACCGCTGACGAGCTTCTTGCCGGGACAGACACCGCAAAGACCGAGAGCAAGACCGCACAGGCGCAAATGCTCATTCTGGAACTGCTTGCAAACGGAAAGCGTATGCCGAGTGCAGAGCTGGAAAAAGCGGTCAATGACAGGGGCATATCCTCACGCACGATGAGGACAGCTAAAAGCCGTATTGGAGACAGGCTTGTGACCGAGAAAGACGGCACAGCATGGGTCTGCTATCTCCGAAGCTGACGCAGGAACACGGCAAGCATGGCAAAGACGGCAAGGTTTTTATAGATACCTTAATGTTGCCGCCTTGCCTTGTTCCCTCATACCGACACCGCCCGATGATGAACAGTCACCGGGCATTTTTCATTTACAGGAGGATTTTGAATGAACAATACCGCAACCAACACCGCTACTTGCCCGACTGTCAGAAAGCAGATTGGCAAGACCACCTATATCGTCCGTGTCCATTTCAGCGAGACCGCCAAAGAGACGATGGAGGACAAAATCAAGCGTATGCTTCGTGAGGAAGTCCGCAAAATGTGACTTCTTTGTGAATTTGATGAAAAAGTCCTTGACTTTTCGTCTCTGGAAAAACCGCTAAATCAATACTGATTTCATGTGGTGCAAGACTTGCGCCGTTTGATATAGAAAAAGTCAGAAAAATGATGGCTTATGATGAAATGGAACTTGACACGCTTGGAGACGCAAATCAGAAAACCGCTCTCTTTGTAATAGTTTCAGATACAGATGATACATTCAATTTCATTGTTGCAATGATGTACACTCAGCTTTTCAATCTGCTCTGTACCGTTGCAGACGATAAATACGGCGGCAGACTGCCTACGCACGTCCGCTGCATTCTCGATGAGTTTGCAAATATCGGTCAGATACCGAAATTTGATAAACTTATTGCTACCATACGAAGCCGTGAAATATCGGCAAGTATAATTTTGCAGTCCAAATCGCAGTTAAAAGCGATTTACAAAGATAATGCCGATACAATTATCGGCAACTGTGACACCGAGATTTTCCTTGGTGGTAAGGAAAAGTCAACGCTTAAGGAGCTGTCTGAGATTTTAGGAAAGCAGACCATTGATCTTTTTACCACTTCGGAAACAAGAGGACAGTCGCAGTCATCGGGGACTAACTATAACAGAACAGGAAGGGAGTTGATGTCACAGGACGAACTTGCAGTAATGGACGGCGGTAAGTGTATCATGCAGATCAGAGGTACTCGTGCCTTTTTGTCTGATAAGTACGATATTACCAAACACGACCGTTACAAAGAACTGTCGGATTTTAATCCGAAAAACACATTTGACATAACGGGATATGTCAAATCAAAGCTTAAAGTCAAAAAAACAGACGAAATAGAGATCGTATCCCGAATGGTTTACTAATCGTCACAAAGACAATTTTATGGAGGAATTTAAAAAATGAGTTTTTTTACAGATGCAGTTGACGTATTAAGAATTGTACTTACACTTATCGGTGCCGGATTAGGCGGTTGGGGAATTGTAAATCTCCTTGAAGCATATGGTTCAGATAACGCAGGCGGAAAGTCTCAGGGTATGAAGCAGCTCATGGGCGGCGGCGGAATTATTCTTCTTGCTCAGATCCTTATTCCTAAGCTTAATGACCTTATGTCAACGTCCTGATAAAATATCAACTGTGTCACCGTGACACACTTTAAATTCAGCCGTCACGATTTAATTATCGTGGCGGCATAATATTTAGGAGGTGTTTTTTTGGGCTTATTCGGAGGAGAAAGTGTAACCGATAAGATCGGCGATTGGATTCAGGATTTTCTACAGGAAATACTCGGCACGGTAGTAGAAAAAAGTCTGATGAGTGCTGCTGAAAATATTGACGGAGTTGTAACTATTGTAGAGGATAATGTTACTCAGACACCCGATACATGGAACAGCTCATTATACACAGCTCTCCAAAACATTTCCAATGCGGCTATCATGCCCATAGCAATAGGTATAATGTCAATTATTCTATGCTATGAACTGATTACAGCTTGTTTGGATAAAAACAGTTTCAGAGAATTTGACACGTCAATTTTCTTTCGGTTTATCGTAAAAGCGTGGGTAGCAATATATTTCATGAACAACGTATTTACGATTTTTACCGCTATTATAAAGATTGGCGCAGAGATAGCACAAAAAGCTATAGATCAACTGTACACCGAATCATTTAACTTACAGCAGCAGATGACCCAGTTATTTAACCCCAGTGACGGAGTAAATATATTCCATTGGTATAATGACTACAGCATAGGAGATCTGATGTGCTCATTGTTTTTATCATTATTGGTATATACAGTCTCTTTGGCAATAATCGTTATAGTAATGATAGTAACAGCAGGAAGAATGATAGAAATACTGATACATTTCTGTGCTGCTCCGCTGCCGTTTGCCACAATGACAAACAAAGAATGGAGTCATGTCGGATTTTCTTTTTTGAAAACCATGCTTGCACTTGCTTTACAAGCGTTTTTCATAGTAATTATTCTTGCAATTTTTGTGATTCTGTTCACTACAGAAGTAGTGAATGCACTGCAAGACCTGAGTTCATTATCGGGAGCATTGATAAAGTGGATATGCTATGGCGTTGTCTGCTGTTTTATGCTTCTGAAATCGGGCAGTATATCAAAGGCAATCTGCGGCACACATTAAGGAGGTTGAAAAATGGCTTTATATATGAAAATCCCAAAGGATATGAACGGCATAAAGGACACGGTAATGTTTAAAATGACAAAACGTCAGCTCATATTCAATGCTATTGGCTTGGCATTAGGGTTTACTGTATTTTGGCTGACATATAAAACGCTTGGGACAAGCACTTCGGCACTGCTGCTTTTCTGCTTGGGCAGCCCTTTTTTCATTATGGGAATGTATGAAAAAAACGGCTTTACGCTTGAGAAGATACTATTGAACTTTATTCGTTATAAACTTTGTCCGCAGATACGAACGTATAAAACCGAGAATATTTATCGTAGTATTGCGGAAGAGATTGAATATATAGAGGAGGTTGAAATGCTTGAAACAGGCAGAAAAAAAGTCAAAAGCAAAAAGTAAAAATACCGTTCCCCTTTCAAAATCCGAATATGAAACTGTAAAACGGCAGGTTTCGGAAAAAAACAAAAGGAAACAGGCTGTCAAGCTGCCACAGACAGCACAGCAGTCCATACCGTTTGACTATATGACCAAGGACGGTATTGCTATTGCAAGCGAACCTGAACGTTTTTCGCTCTTAAATTATCTGTTTGGCAAAAAGAAGCCAACGGAAACACGTTACAGCAAAACAGTTCAGTTTTATGACGCAGATTATGAAATAGCGGAAATTTCAAAGCAGAAGAACATTTTCGCCAAATACTGCAATCTTCTGAACTGCTTTGACAGTAACGTGAAATTTCAGATATCTGTTGTGAATGTAACCAATGATGATGATTTTGAGGACGTTATCAGCTTGCCGGAACGTAATGATGAGTACAACGATATTCGCAAGGAATACTGCGATATGCTCCGTGATAAGCTTGCCAAAGGAAATAACGGGTTCATTCGTGTAAATTATATTACTTTTTCCATAAGAGAAAAGAGTATAAATAAAGCACGTCAGCAGCTTACAGGTATTGAAAGAGATGTTATCCGTACATTTAAATCATTTGGTGTTGCGGCTGTACCTTTGAACGGAGAAGAAAGACTGTTTGCAATGTACAAAATGCTTCATCAGTATTCCAATGAACCGTTCCTTTGCAATTTTGACACTATGGCAGAAGCAGGACTTATGTCCAAAGATTATATTGCTCCGTCCTCATTCAACTTTTCAAAGAAAGATGAATTCAGGTGCGGAAAGTTCTGCGGTTCTACGTTTTCAATCAATCTGCTTGCTTCGGAAATGTCGGACAGATTCCTTTCAGACCTTATGGACACCGAAAATCCGATTGCATTCAATATGCACTTTACTGCTGTAGATAATCTTGAAGCAAAGAAGTTTGTAAAATTAAAATTGTCCAACGTTGAAAAGATGAAAGTTGATGAGCAGAAAAAGGCAGCTCAGCAAGGCTATGACATGGATATTCTTCCTCCCGACATGAAAACCTACATCAGAGAGCTTGAAATAATGCTTGATGATTTGGAAAACAAAAACGAGAGAATGTTCATTGTCACTATTCTTGTGACCAATTTCGCCAAAAACAGCAAAATGCTCGGTGTCTGCAATGACAGACTGAACCGAATAGTATTGCAAGCCAATTCACAACTCATTCCCCTTGACTACAGACAGGATCTTGGACTGGCTTCAATTCTTCCGCTCGCCGAAAATAGGATTGAAATAGAACGCCGTCTGACCACAAGTTCGGCGGCTATTTTTCTGCCGTTTGCCACAAAAGAGATTTTCATGGACGGAGAAGCCGTGTACTATGGAATCAATCAGATTTCAAATAACCTCATCATGGCTGACAGAAAACAGTTGGATAATCCCAACGGCATAGTCTTGGGTACTCCGGGCGGCGGTAAATCATTTGAAGTAAAATGCGAAATAACACCCGTATTTCTGTTTACAAACGATGATATTATGATTTGTGACCCTGAAGATGAGTACCACCCTCTTGTCAAAGAATTTCATGGACAGGTCATTGAAATTTCTTCTGACAGTTCGGACTATATCAATCCTATGGATATTGACCGAAACAGCGGTGAGGACGATATTATCGGCGTAAAATCGGAATTTATCATTTCTCTCTGCGAGCTTGTTGCCGGAGGAAGAAACGGTCTTGACCCGCAGGAAATTTCGATTATTGACCGCTGTGTAAGAAATCTGTATCTGAACTTTTTCTCCGAAACCGAAAATTCTTCCGAGGAGGAGTTTAAGGCAAATATGCCGATTTTAGGCGATTTGCAGAAAGCTCTTTACGATACGGGAGAGGAATATGCAAGACGTGTGGCAAATTCCCTTGAAATATATGTCAGCGGATCACTCAATATTTTTAATCACCGCACAAATGTTGACTTGAACAACCGAATTATCTGTTACAACATCAAAAAGCTGAAAAATACGCTCAGAAAGCTCGGTATGCTGATAGTTCAGGATCAGGTATGGAACAGAGTGTCTATGAACAGAGGAAAGAAATCCACTTGGTACTATATGGACGAATTTCATCTTCTGCTTAAAGAGGAACAGACAGCAAAGTATTCGGTAGAAATGTGGAAACGTTTCAGAAAATGGGGCGGCATTCCTACAGGACTTACACAGAACGTTAATGACTTTCTGTCATCAAAAGAGGTTGAATCAATCTTTGACAATTCATCATTCGTTATAATGCTTAAACAGGCAAGCGGAGATGTAGATGTATTGGCTCAAAAGCTGGAAATATCCCCCTCACAGCAGAAGTACATAGAAAGCACTGTGCCGAGGGGCAGCGGTCTGATCTACTATGGCGGAAGTATTTTGCCATTTAATAACCAATTCCCGACAGATACAAAGTTGTACAGACTTATGTCCACCAAACCGCAGGAAAGTATGATTTGAGGTGAGTGATTTGAGCAGCCGTGATGAACAGTTGGAAGCACTGGAAGCTGCCGTTAAAAGTGCCGAAAGTAAGCTTAAAACTGCCAAAATGTCTGTAGATGACATTGACAGGAAAATCAAGTCAGTTGATGAAGCCTTTGAACAGAAGCTTGCCGAAAAAGCGATAGGATATAAGGAACAGACAGGTGCGGATTTCAGCCGTGAGGTTGATGTAAACGGACGTGTTTCATACTCTTTCAGCCGTGAAGCTAAACCTAAAGAGCGCAGAACTCTGACAATAAAACGACAGTTTGATTCCGAAACGGGTAAGGTCGGGTATAAAGTCGGTTTTACCGATAACGGCAATCAGACGGTTTCGGTAAATTCGGCAAAAGATTTAAAAAAGCCGAGCAGCAGAAAAAAATACATTGCATTCAATCTGTTCGGCTATCGGAAACTTGAACTCAGCACGGAAGTAAACAATCCATTCCTTAATACAGTCGGAAAGCCAATAATCGTTCCGATTCAGGCAGCCGCAAAGCTTGTGGACAAGACAGAAGAATTTGCAAAAAAAGTCTCCGAAAGCTCTGTTGGCAGAGGTATTGCGGACGCAGCCAAAATTGTATCCGCTCCGATAGTGATTCCTGCAAAAATCGTTAAGGATATTTCCGATAAGGGCGGCGTTATCCATTCGATTTCCGATTTGGGCGATAAAATCAAAATTGAGGGAGTTAATGTTCCTAAACCTTTGAAAACAGTTGCTTCGGGAACTGTTTCGGTGGCAAAAGGAATGGAAACTCTCGCTGTCAATACGGCAAAAAGCGTAAATAAATTTACTATTGAAATTGCCAAGGAAAAACTGTATGAGGAAATTCACAAAGGTATCTCCGAAAATGAGAGCACTCAGGCAGCCTACGTTATTGGTGTCAGAGCCATAGACGTTTACAAGGTTCTCAATGAGCATACAAAGTATAAAAAGGCTGTCAGGAGAGATAAAGCCGGAAATGATATTACCGATACGAACGTTTCACGTTATCTTGCAGGAAAAGAGGAAAGCAAATATCAGCGAACAAAGGACAGCCTTAACGAAGAAAAAAAGGCTGCCGATTATTCTGCATACAATGCAAGAAAAGAATATGAAGCGGCAAAAGCACGGCTTGAAAGTTACAAAAGAAGCAAAGGAATACCTGTTTCGGAGGTTCAGACAGATGAAATCATTTATGAAAAGCCAAAGCTGACCAAAACCGAAAAGGATATCGAGAAAACCAAACGCAAGCTGAAATCCGTTCAGAATCACAAATACCGTTTCAAGCGGCAAAAGGTGTTCATTCCCCAAAAGGGCAAGGTCGTTTCCAAAGTTATGCTTACAAGGGTGGACGTTACTGAACCTACCCCTATGACGGCATGGGAAACAAGAAAAGGTCTTGAGGGACTGGCTGTTCGTGATGTCGGTATGAGTATGCGCCGTAAGGCAATGAGAGACGGCGGAGATAACTCAGGTGTTGAAGCTGCAAATTTTGCAATAACGGCTTCACAGTCAGCAACACGACTTATTAAAGCGATTGACAAAAAGGAAAGGGATTTGACAGAAAGGCATTATGAAAAAAAGCTTCATAAGCTTGAAAATATAAAGGGCATTGAAAATGCAGTTGAAAGCGTAAAGCCATATGAAAAATCCCCCGACAGTAAACCACCCGAAAATAAAAAGAAAAGTTCCAAGTCCGACAGCAAACAGCAGCAAAAGAACCAAATAAAAAAGAAACATCAGAAAAAAGTCTATAAAAAGAAAAAGAAAAACGCCGTTTCTGAGGTTTTGGAAGATTTAAAAAGATTTGCTGCAAGAAAGGCAAAAGGCGTCGGTGTAATCCTCGCTATAATAGCACTTATGATACTTTATCCTGTGTTCAGTCTTACAATGTGCAGCGGCGGAACTCCGATAGAATCGGGAATGGGAACGGCAGCAGAAATACTTATCAGTCCTTGCAGTACCGTAGATCTTGGACAATGTGACCTCTATTATACGGAACTTGCAAAGAATATGATACATATGCACCAAAATATCGACAGCTATTATGTCGATTACAATAAGTATGTCTGCCTTACGGAAATAAACGAAATTTCTCATTCTCCCGAAAAGCTTGTGCCCTATGTTGCTGTAAAAGCACTAAGCGACAATGGTGGGGACGATTGGAATTTTGAACAGGCAAAACCATATATTGAGGACGTTTTCAATTCACAGTATGAATTTTATACAAACGAAGTACATGAGATACGGAAAAATGTTACAACAGTAACTTACAGAAATGAAAATACTTATTATTCCGCTCTTGGCTCGTCAGAATATAATTTGGAACGTCCGGAGGGTGCAGATATTCCAAACCCTCTGAAATCGGAATTATATACGCACTATGCAAACACATACACCCATATTGAACTGCCTATAATTAACGGATATATCGAAAACACACTTGATTGTGTCGGCGTTTATACCGATGAGAATGGGCAAACTACAGAGTATGACGATATGCAGACTATAACTTTCCAAAACTTTTGGCAGATAACACTTGTATTCGACTACATTGACGGTGAATATCAGGAATACTGGGTATATACCGAACAGCAGCAGGATTATTTTGAATATGACTACTATATTCTTGAATACGCCATAAAGGAAAATGCAATGGACGTGCCTGACAGTTATTGGACGGATACAGATCTGCGTTGGTTAGACAATAATTTTGACAAGTTGATTTATAACCGTGTATTGGCTATGAATGAAGATGAACAGGAGTTGTTTGACGGATATTTTGAGTATAACATGGGACACCAAGAGCTTAAAACACCATACGCAGAAGCAGAGATAGCACGATATCCGGGGTATAACAATGATATTTACGGCGATATGTCACTTGAAAACGGCATAGTTCTTTACTCCTCGCCGGGGCAGCAAATTATTTGCGGCATGGACGGAGAAATAACCGCTACCGAAAACGGATTTTCGGTTTATAACAAAAAATATGGAACTCTGTACTATGAGGGTGCAGCCGTCCCGAATGTATCAACGGGAGTAAAAGGTACACCCATTTCCACGGCAACGGGCAATACACTAAAGATTACCGTTATTGACAAAGACGGAAACTATATCAACCCACTATTTATATTTTCAGATTGATTTGAAAGGAAATTTTATATGAAAAGCACTTCACCAACAAGGAAAAAGGTCGATAAGCTTTCTGCTGAAATACAGCAGCTTGAAGCTCAGATTGCGGAAAAGAAAGAGAAGTTGGCTTCTCTGAAAGAAGCCAAACTTGAAGCCGAGAACACGGAGATAATTTCTATTATCCGTAATGCTGATCTATCTGTAGAAGATATTCAGGAAATGATCTCGGACTTGACTTCTGTAAAGAAATCGCCGTCAGATATGGCAAAGTCACAGCCAATGAGTGACCTGAAAGGAGAAGAAAAAATAATATGAAAACCAAAATCTTATCATTTTTCATAGCTCTGTCCCTTGTAAATGTTCTGCCGACAACCGCTTGGGCAACAGGGCAGGAAGAACAGCAGGCGAAAATAACTTCCGAGGAAGTTATTGAAGATACTTCTGAGGACGCAACTGTCTCTCTGGAGGAGTTTCTCAGAAACAATGAGGATATGCAGGCTCAGATTGATGAGATCAGACAGCTTTTTGAGGACAACGGTTACAACATTGACGGCTTGAACGGCAATGTTGAGAATCTGAACGGAGAAATTGACGGTTTGCAGATGTCTCTCAACGATCTGTACAGCCTTATAAATACGCTTCAGGCACAGCCTAAAGCAAGCAATGCTTCATCATCTTCGAGTTCGGGCATCACTCCTCAGCAGGCAACGACAGCTCCCACTCAGACCACAACGACTACAACAACCGTGACCACTGCTGCTCCAAATACAGAACCTAACGGTTATCTCGTTGAAAAGGCTGAAAAGACCCCCGAAGAACGTGATTTTATTACAGTCACAACACGGGACGGACACGTTTTCTATATTGTCATTGACTATGAAAATGATAATCAGAATGTTTACTTCCTCAATACCGTTGATACGGCAGACCTGAAATATCTTCTTGAGGGCAGCAGCACAACAACGGCACTTAAATTAGAATCGGACAATAAGACAACCGAAACGGAAGCTTCCAAAACCGAAAAAGACGATACTGAAAAAGCGAATGATGGAAATACGAAAAAGAAAAACAGCAATATGGTTCTTTACATAGTCGGCGGTGTTGGTGTTATCATATTTATATTTATCGCAAAGAAGAAAGTATCGGGCGGCAAGAAAAAGTTTGACGATGATGATTCGGAAAACACTTCCGATGATTACACAGAGGAAGAACCCGAAATCTATGAAAATGATGAGACGGAGGAATCCTATGAAGAAGAATAATTCCTTGAAAGTGCAGATAATTACCGCTTTGGGCGCATTTGCCGGAGCTGTTTTATGCTGTTACTACAGAAAGCACCGCCAAGTGAATGCCGTTATCAAAGCAATTTCCGATACCTTGGGAGATGAAGAAGTTACAGACTTCAAAAGCTTCTCAGAACATCTGTCTGAATACCACGGAATCACTGCGAAAAACATTTACGGCAATGTGGTCGAATATTCATCGGACAGCATTAAATCAATAACCAGTGATGAAATACAGTCATACAGCAAGAAAAGCTGTAGCTATGATATGGACAATTTGGAGACTGCTTTTTCTCTCAATCGTGAATTGTGGATATAAAGTGTGTCACCGTGACACATCAGTCCGCCCTGTTTTATTGTGGGGCGGACTTTTCTTATCAAAAAATTTGGAGGTAGATAACGAATGAAGCTCATAATCGCAGAAAAGAAGAGTGTCGGAGAGACAATAGCTAAAGTCCTTGGTGTAAAAGCTATACGGAATGGTTATTTAGAGGGCGATGATTACATAATTTCATGGTGTCAGGGACATCTTGTAGGTCTTGCTCTTCCCGACAGCTACGGCGAACAGTATAAACAATACTGGACGTTTGATAATCTTCCGATAATTCCGCAGAAGTGGATTTTTGAAGCGGACAACGGCAAAATACGGCAGCTTAAAACTCTGAAAGAACTTATTTTTAACAATTCTGTCAATGAAATCATTTGCGCTACGGACGCAGGACGTGAGGGTGAATGTATTTTCAGGTATGTGTACAATTACTTCGACTGCCACAAGCCTGTAAAGCGTTTGTGGATATCATCAATGGAGGATTCCGCTATCCGTGAGGGAATGAACAATTTACAGCCGTACAGCAAATTTGATAATCTTTTTTCCGCAGGATTGTGCAGAGCTAAGGCAGACTGGCTTGTAGGCATGAACGGTTCACGTCTGTTTTCAAACCGTTACAGAACATCTCTGAACGTGGGACGTGTTCAGACACCCGTGCTTGCAATGGTGGTTCAGCGTGATTATGATATAGCGCATTTTGTGAAGCAGAAATATTACACGGTCGAAATGGACTGCGGAGATTTTATCGCTGCAACGGCAAGAATTGATGATGAAAGCTTCGCAAGAAATCTTGCGGAAATATGTAACGGGAAAAGTGCTGTGGTTACAGCAGTTACCAAAGAAACAAAGACCGTAAATCCGCCAAAGCTCTATGACCTGACCACATTACAAAGAGAAGCAAACAAACTTTTCGGATATACGGCAAAGCAGACCTTGAACTATTTGCAGTCTCTTTATGACGCAAAATTGGCTACATATCCACGAACCGACAGTCAATATCTGACCGAGGATATGGAACAGACTGCTTTGGATATGCTTAATTGTATCAGAAATACATTCCCTCAGTTATCTTGCGGAATAAGCTTTGAAAACACTGACCATTCAGGAGTTAAAAGGTGTTTAAACAATTCAAAGGTATCCGACCACACAGCTATAATTCCGACAGCGGAAATAAAAAAAGCTGACCTTGCCGCACTTCCGACAGGTGAAAAAAATATTCTTTTGCTTATTTCCGCAAAGCTTCTTATCGCAACATCAGAACCGCACAGGTATGAATCGGTAAAGGTTTCGGTAACATCTGAAAGTGCTGCAAGCTCAGAATTTTACGCAACAGGAAAGAAAATTCTCACTGCCTATGATTTCAAGGTGATCGAGAGCCATGTGAAAGAAGTCCTGACCAAGAAAAAAGTTGAGGAGAAAGAAGTAATGCTTCCTGAAATAGCAGAGGGTCAGTGCTTTGAAAATGTCAGCACAAAAACAGCGGAACACCTTACCTCACCGCCAAAAGCTTTCACAGAAGATACATTGCTCAAAGCAATGGAAACAGCCGGAAATACCGACTATGATGAAAATTCCGATGTAGAGAAAAAAGGCTTGGGAACTCCGGCTACAAGAGCGGATATAATCGAAAATCTCGAAAAAAGAGAATATATTGTCCGTGATGGGAAGAAAATCAATGCGACAGCAAAAGGAATCAAGCTCATTGAAGTTGTTCCTGATGAAGTCAAGTCACCAAAACTTACTGCTGTTTGGGAAACAATGCTTCAACATATGGAAAAAGGACAGGCTTCTCCGGACAGCTTTATGAATGAAATTGAGAGCTTCGTCAGAAAGCTTACGGAGAACTATTCCGAAAGTGCAGAGGGCAGCGGTTTCGTCAGGTCATCTTTGGGCAAGTGTCCACGATGCGGAAAGAATATTATAGAGGGAAAGCTGAACTACTATTGCGAAAGCGGTAAGGACGGCTGCGGTTTTTCTGTATGGAAAAATCAGAAATATCCGAATACTACAGTTTCGGCAAAGCAAATGGAGGAGCTTCTATCCCTCGGAAAAACAACACTTAAAGCTGTTTCCAAAAACGGTAAGGAATATACAGCAGATTTCAGCCTTGAAGATACGGGCAAATACGTCAATCTTGTCTTTGCACAAAGTGAAAGCACAGCTTTGGGCAAGTGTCCGAAATGCGGCGGAGATATTATCGGCGGTCAATATGGTTTCCACTGCAAAAACAAGTGCGGAATGAATGTTGGCAAGGTTTACGGCAAGGAGCTGACAGAAAATCAACTTAAAAATCTTCTTAGCGGAAAAGAGATTTCTTATACCGCAGGCGGAAAAAAGACTGTTGTTGTACCTGAAATCATTGAAAATAACTATCAGGGGAAAATATATTTTCAATGGAAAACCAAATCGGCAACATAAAATGTGTCACGGTGACACAGAAAGGAGCTATGAAAAATTATGACAAGCACAGTAATTCTTTTTCTGATCTGTCAGATTTCTTCAATGATACTTAATGAAACGAAAAATTCTCAGATAAAAGCTATTGAAGCTAACAGCAAAACCATGTCTCCAACAGAGAAAATGAAATGTGAGCAGAAAATACGCATTTCAAAATTTTTCTCGGCATTTCTGAAATACGGAGGATTCGCTTATCTTGTCCTTTCAATCACTTTGGAAATCATAGGGCAGAAATAACCTCCTGTGTCACCGTGACACACATTCTTTTCAGAATATGACCCTTTAGGGGTTATAGAATATAAAAACAAAGGAGAAAAAATCATGAAAATCACAAAAAAGGCACTCGCATTCACACTTTCGGCAGCAATGGGAATATCCGCTATTCCTGCAATGAATTGCTCGGCAGCAGAAAGAACAGTTTTTGAGAGGGAAAATTATTCCGCTACATACGAGAATTCTTTCTCACTTGAATTTGTCGTAATCATGTGGTCGGAAAATGACAATGGTGAACTTACGATAACAGGCTGCTCCCCCATGCATTCAGAAAAGATAAAGGATTATCCTACGTCAAATGTTCTCGGAAGCTTTGTGTTCAACGGAACGCTCAGACTTCCGTCACACATAAACGGAAAGCCTGTTACTGCAATCAATGGCTATAACATAGCCAAAACTGTCGGAGCAAATACCGTAATCATCAATGAGAATATCACCGATATATCCGAAAAGTCTTTCGGAAAGGGTGTGACGGTTCTTACTGCCGACAACGAACTCAGACAGTCACCGATCTACTACTGATCTCTGCAATAAAATTTAAAATGACGTTAAGGGAGTATGCATATGTATGCTCCCTTTTCGTTTGTACAAAGGAGATGACCTATGCACGTTTTAAGCTTATTCGACGGTATTTCCTGCGGAATGGTTGCACTTGAACGTTCGGGAATACTTGTCGAAAAGTATCACGCATATGAAATTGACAAATACGCCACAGCAATTTCAAAAAGAAATTATCCCGAAATTGATTATCACGGTGATGTTTTTTACGGAAATTTCAGAAAATACAAGAACTGCGATCTGCTTATCGGCGGTTCACCGTGTACATACTGGAGCGTAGCCAAAAAAGGAAGAGAAACAACTGCTGACGGAGAGGGATTCAGATTGTTCATGCAGTATGTTCGGGCATTGGAAGAAAGTAATTCAAAGTATTTTCTGTATGAAAATAATAACAGCATACACAAGAATATCAAAGATGAAATATCCAAATTCTTGGGAGTTGAGCCGATAATGATAAACTCTGCCTTGGTATCTGCGCAGCAACGAAAAAGATGTTATTGGACAAACATTCCCAATATCACACAGCCGCAGGATAAGGAAATTTATCTGAAAGATATTTTGGTAAGCGGTATTCCGTGGCAGGATAAGTCCTACGCTTATACAACAAGGTGTCAGTGCGCAACGTTTAAGGACACACTTAAACGCCATAGGCATACTATGATTGCCGAACCAGTCGTATTACAGAGGGGACACGGATACAACAAAGGTGGTATAAAACAAGGAAAATGCCCTACTTTTACTGCAAGTGACAGTTTTGTATATAACAATTTGGTCGCCGTGCCTGTAAGGATAGGACATATTGGAAAAGGCGGTTTGGGCGAACGAATTTATTCTGTTTACGGAAAATCTGTTTCAATGAAAGCTAATGGCGGAGGCGGCGGAGCAAAAACAGGATTATACAAAATTGACTTGCCTGACGGCGATTATATCATACGCAAGCTTTACCCGATAGAAGCGGAACGTCTGCAAACTCTCCCCGATAATTACACGGAGGGAGTGTCCAATACTCAGAGATACAAGTGTATCGGAAACGGGTGGACTGTGGACGTTATAGCGCATATTCTCGGTTTTATTCCGAAATAAAATGAAAGGACTGAAAAAATGGAATATATTCTTTCTTTGAGCTATGGCAAGGACAGTCTTGCCTGTTTGGGAGCTATTGCTGAATTGGGGTGGCAGCTTGACCGTATAATTCACGCTGAAATATGGGCAACTGAAACTATTCCTGCCGATTTGCCGCCAATGGTGGAATTTAAGGATAAAGCCGATAAAATCATAAAAGAACGATACGGAATAACCGTTGAACACGTTTCAGCAGGAATTACATATGAGGAAATCTTTTATCATTATGTAAAAAACAAAGGAAAAAGCATAAATTCAGGGCATATAAACGGCTTTCCAATGATAAAAGGTGCTTGGTGCAACAGCAAGCTTAAAGTTGCAGCTTTAAATAAAATTGATAAAAATGCTGTTTCCTATATTGGAATAGCCTATGATGAACCCAAAAGATTTAAAGTTTTATCGGCGAAAAAATTATCTCCGCTTGTTGCCGCAAAATGGACGGAAAAAATGTGTTATGACTGGTGTAAAAAGAATGATCTGCTTTCACCGATATATGAATCATCAACCCGTGGTGGGTGTTGGTTTTGCCATAACCAAAGTGTTGAACAGCTTCGGCTGCTGAGACACAGCTATCCTGACCTTTGGGAACTTCTTATGCAATGGGATAAGGACTCGCCAATTACTTTTAAACCCGATCATACCGTTCATGACTTTGACAAGCGTTTTCAGCTTGAAGATTTGAATATAATCATTCCAAACGACAGACGTTTTCGGTGGAAATGTCTGAATGACCATACATTTAACTGACAGCTTATGTATTTCGTGTGTCATGATGACACACAGCGAAAGGAGTTAATATGCCAAAATTTACTGACGAACAGGTAGAACGTGCAAAAAATGTTGATGTCCGCACGTTTCTTGAAAAAACTGAGGGATACGTTTTTCAGCAGCATGGAAGATATTTAAAGTGCCAAAATCCAGAGCAAACAGGACAGCCGTCCTCACTTACAGTTGATACAAATTTAAACCGAATTTTCTATAACTCTGAGACCGGTAAAAAGCCGCTTTCAGCTCTCGACTGGTGCAAAGAGATAAGAAACCTTGATTTCCAATCCTCCATGCAGCTCATACTTGGTGAAAGTCCGCATGGCGAAAGAGCCGAAAAGCCAAAATTTCATCAGCATATATCAGAACCTATAAACAGTGTTTCCAAAGAGCTTAATTTGCCCGAAAAATCCGATACTTCAAAGAATGTATATGCTTATCTCACAAAAACAAGGGGCATTCCTGCAAATATCGTGAATGACTGTCTTAAAAATGGCACGATTTATCAGGACGAAAGAAGAAATGCTGTATTTGTCGGATATGACGATAATAAGCAAGCCAAATATGCCGCAAGGCGTGGAACATTTACTCCTGACGGAAAAGAACCGTTCAAGCGAGACTGTTCGGGCAGCGATAAAAAATTTGCTTTTAAATTGGAGGGCAAAAGTACCGATACCGTTTATGTTGCGGAAGCTGCCATAGACGCACTTAGCCTTGCTGCGTTGGAGGATAAATTCAACGGCAGCGGAGCATATAAGGAAAAGACCTACATATCAACAGGCGGCGCAGGAATTGATAATGCCTTAGAACAGTTCTGTAAAACACATGATGTTAAAACCATAAATATATGCTTTGATAATGATGAAGCAGGAAAAAGCGGCATGGAGAACATTATGAAAAAGTTCCGTGAAAAAGGTTATGAGGTAAATGATATGAGAGCTACTCTTGCTCATGACTATAATGATGAGCTTGTAAAATTCAATAACGATCCCAAATTTTACAAAGAGCCGCCCATAACGGTCAGATCGCCCGAAACAGTTGTACAGAAACAAAATGATGTGAATATTGAAACCAAGACAGCAGCTACTGAAAATAAAAGGAATGATATTATGCCGGAAATCACAAGTACAGAGAAACCCGAAATCGAAAACTCAGAAAAGCCTGAAATTCCAAACTCGGAGAAACCCGAAATAGAAATCTCAGATAAACCTGAGATTACAAACTCGGTGAAGCCTGAAATAGCCAATCCAGTGAAGTCTGAAATTCCACCATCAGAGAAAAAAGAGCCGTCAGAAATTCAATCATCTGTTATTTTTGGAAATACAGGATACAGCAAAATCCCCGATAAGGAGCATATTACTAACATTGAACCGTCAATCGCCGTAAATCTTTTTGACCGCTTACAGCATGAAAACATTCAGTTTTCGGGAAAATTTGCAAAAGACGGTTTGGTCATAGCCGCTTCAAAGGATAATGTCGATAAAGTAAATGCAATGATCCGTGAAGAAACAGCCTTACTCAGAAAGAGAGAAGAACAGGAGCTTTCCGTACCCGATATCCCGAAAGAAGTAAAGTCTGAGCAGACAGTCTCAAATCCTGAGCCTCGGAAAGAAAATCATGAAGCTGTTAGCGACAAGGCTTTATCAGAAATGAGCCAAGAGCAGAAAGTGAATTTTCTGCTTTCATCTGCAAAAAACAGACAGGAACATAAGAGAGCCGATTTACTTGACAAGATTGACCGCATTGACAGTAAAATTGCGGACAGACAGCAGCGCATTGAAAAGCTGAATGATAAAATATCGGATATTGAGCTGTCTCTGAAAACATCGGCTGCTTTCAAGCTTGCCTTTGGCAATACACCGATCGGCAAGCTTATTGATAGAAGAATCTCCAAACAGCAGGCTAAAATTGAGCAGATACAAACTGAAAAGATTCCAAAGCATGAAGCTAAAATAGAAGCTCAGAACGCCAAAAAAGATAAAGTTACCTCAAAACTCGGAAAGGTCAACAGAAAAATTGATACGATTGACAAGGTGCAGGATTTTTTTTCGGCTCTAAGCAGTAAGGATAAAGTCGAAAGGCATACCGGCTTTATAACAGGACTTGAAAACCTTTCTGCTGTCCGCCGTGAAAGTCTCGAAAATAAGCTGCACAAGACCAATACCCGAATTGATATGCTCTCGGCTAAATACAGTTCTCCCGAAATTCCCCATAGCGAAAGGCTTAATATCAAACAAACAATACATTCTCTCAGGAAAAAGGCTGACGTATTATCTTCCAAAATTGAGGGATTGAACAAGCTTAACGGCAGTTTGGACGATATGAAAAACGGCAGATTTACAGAATCGGAAGTGGAAACATCAGTTGCCAAGACTGCCGATAAAATAAACGAACAGCTTGTAAATGCCAATAATCAGGAAGAAAAAGGCATAATCAACAACTTTGTTGCTGTTTCCGTAGAAGCAGGAAATGAAGCCATAGCGGAAGTAATGGAAGAAAAGACTGTTGACCGTGAGGAAAAGATAGATCCTGTTATGGAACGGGAACGCTTACCCGAAGAACAAGAGCCGAATGTGACGGAAGATACCGAGCAGAAAATAATTACTGCGGTGGCAGCCGTTACGGGCATTGCCTTGTCTGAGCTTAACAGACTTCCCGTGGATATAAAATCGGATATTATTTCTGAATTTCAACAGAATAACGGCAATATTGCCGCTGAACAGCTCACCGAAAGAATATGCGAAATTGCGGATATTGAGCCGCCCGAAATAATTAAGCCTGCCGAGCCTGAAATAAAGCCGCAGAAGAATAAGGAGAAAGAGAACCCTTTGCGTGAACTGGAGGATTTGCTTGAAGAAAACGATAACTACTTTGACGGTATGCTTAACAATCTTCCTCCCGAAAAGCCTGTCAAACAGGAACGTAAGGATTCACACGATGAACCTCTCTTATCACGAAGTAGGATAATGAGCAATGATTTTAAGCCTTTATCCGAAAAATCGAACGAGGATATTGAAAAGAGCAATAACAAAAAGCATGATTTAAGCATTTAATATACTTTGTATAAAATGCCAAAAGATAAAGTCAAGGCAAAAAAGCCTTGACTTTATCGCTTTAATGTGCTACAATAGAATGGAGGAATAGAAATGCCAAATGATAAGCTTAGCGAAGCGCAGGCAATATATGTTTCCGAAATACGAAAAGTGCAGGAATCAGCCGATACATGGAGAGATTTTCTTGACTTTTCGGCAAAAGTAATGGTTAATAAAAATCAAAGCGAATTTGAATTTTCGTCAAAGTTGATTATACACGCCCGTAATTCAAAGGCTACAGATTGCAGACAATTCGACGAGTGGAAAACAAATGACGGAAATCACGTTAATCGCTATGAAAAAGGAATACCTGTGCTTTCACGAGATAAAAGCGGAAAGCAATCTGTAACATACCTCTTTGATACAAGTCAGACTGCTTTCCCCAAAGAGCCTGAACGTGTTGCAATACCTGACGCACATAAGGACAATTTTAAATCCGAACTTAACTCCGTGATTGACAGATTATCCGATAACGTTTCATTTTCCGATGAGCAGAAAAGACTTTTCAGGGAGACTGCCGAATACAAATTTTGCAAACAGTATCAACTTGACATTTCCGAGAATACAGAAAGATTTTCGGGCATAGAAAACCTTTCTGTAAGAGAAATCGCCAATATTGGAATCGTGCTTAACAGGTGCGGTCAGGAATTATCAGCTATAATTGAAAGGAATGATCTGAATGAACAGGAACAAAGTGGTAACAGTAAATCAAGAGAAGATCGGGCAGAACTTTACGGACGAGAACGGCGTGGAGTGGATCTGGGTAGCGGATTATCGGGAACACGCAATGAAGTACGAGTACGACGAGGAACTGAACGAGTGGAGCAAACTCAACGAGGAGAATCTGACATACGAACCGCTGATAGAGATACACGAACCGAGACCGACAGCCGAGATGGGCAAGTACGGCATTCTGAGATTGAAGTTCATATGGCAGACACCGTGTCTGATAGAAGCGATAATGCTGAACGGGGATATAACGCAACACTGCGAGGAAATGAACGAGAAAGTCTTGGAGCTGATGGAGAATATCATAGAGAAGAAGAAACAGTCGGACGAGTACAAGGCGGCACTTCTCTCGGGCAAATATCTTCAGATACTCCAGTTGTCGGAGAGATACAGGAAAGAAGCGGAGGAAGAGATACTTCCGGTAACAGTTTACGCAATATAAAAGATGAAGCGGCAGAGCCTGAAAAGGTTTCTGCCGTTTCTGATTTATCGGCTGATATTCCCGATGAGCAGCCAAAGGAACATTCTGACGGCTTTGAAAATTCCAAACGCTCCAAAAACGGAGATATCATTCTCGGCAATACTACATTCAGATATATTCCCGAAAAGACCTACACCAAAATCAGCAAGGATATAGCTGCCGAAGTCGCAGATCAGCTTGAAAAGCAAGGTGTGAAGTTTTCGGGCGTTATAAAGGGAGATACGGCAACAATTACCGTAAGCAAGCCGCAAAAAGAAGCTCTTGACAGTATTATTGCAAGTGTTTCCTCTCCCGACAATGATGTTACACTCTCTCAAAGCGAATTTATAGAAATCGCTTCAAATATTTTATCTGAAGATAATAAGATTTTCAATGCTCACAGAAACTCCGATGAACAGAATTACCGCCTTGAAGTCAACAGCGGTATAGACAGGATTTGGGCAGAGGCTATTTCAAATAGCCGTGACATTGGATATTCCGTCTCTGAAATGTCACAGCTTTGGGAAAGCTTTCAGAATGACAGCAGCATAAAAGAACATATTCAGGCTGTCGTAGCCGAAAATGTGGATATAACTCTCACAGAAAGAGAACAGCAGATTGAAAAAACACGTCAGTTTGCCAAGGAACAGGGACTTCCCTTTTCGGAGAACTACAGCAAGGGCGCAGATGAGAAATTTAATCCTTATGTCGCTGACGGCAGTATGTCTCCCGAAGATTATGAAAAAATGCACGAGCTGATAAACGCTGATAAATCAAGACCTACTGTTGATGATCTGTCTGTGGGAGATGTTATTCTTTATGACGGCAAACGCAGAGAAGTTGAGCAGATAGATGAAAAGCGTATCAGTTTAAAGGATTTGGACGCTCCCGATTACGGGGGAATTCTGCTCGGCACAAGTGATGTATATGCGTATGACGGTTGGCAGGAAGAAATGAATGAAAAAGGCTTTGAAATAATTTCAAAGGCTGAACCCGAAATTACGCTGAATGTCGGAGATGTTATAAAAATCGCTCCCGACAGGGAAAATCCCGAACTTTCAGAAAGATACGGCGTTGTTGAATTAAGCTCAGAGTATCGTTTGGAAGTTGGCACATATGACCTGAATGATACTGCTTTTTGCATGAAAAACGGTGCAATCAGCTGTGATAAGAATATATTCGCCAAGGAATATGACTTTGAATATATAGGCAACGTTGAAGAACTGCGCAATGCTGACCATGAACAAAACAAAGCAATATATGAAGCTTTGGAGAATCATGATATAATTCACCTCACGATTGCGGACGAAACAGCAGAAACTTTTATAGCTCAGAATGTTCAGAACAGTAAAATCAGAGACCTCCGTATCGAGTACAATGAATTCGATGATGAAAAAAACGATTATGATAAAGGATTTGTACTGAAAGGTGATACTGAAAAAATCAAAGATTGCATTCTTGTTTCATACGGTGAGATCTCGCCTGAAAGTATGTATCTTTCCATTAAAAATGATAAGTTCAATGTCTCGGAAATTGAGACGAATGAACCCGAAAAGACGTTTGAGCATGAAAATAAGACCACTATCAGCACAGAGATTGTTGATGAAGAAAAAAATATGTCACGTCAGATGTCCTTATTCGATGATATTTCGGATATTGAGGATTTCCCCAATTTCATTGAGGAAGAAAGCATTGTATCAAGCATTCCCGAACCGTCTGCAATTACTGATTTCAGAGCAAAGACTGAGGAAAATTTCAAGTTCTACAACTTCAAACCTCTTGAAATTGAAAATATGGTCAAAGACTTTGTACAGAAAGTCTTTGAGGAGAATGGAGTAAATGCTGATATTCACGGTGCAGCCGTTACAGGTTCACGCTCCCGTGGGCTTGAAAATGCGGATTCTGACATTGATGTGGTTATTGAAGTGGACTCTGACCTAAAAGAAGATGTGCTTTTCAATATCATTCATGATGAAGAATTTACACTTTCAGGCTGCACGATTGATATCAATCCGATAAAAGCTGATGAAACAGGCACACTTGAAACTTATTTACCAAGAGCGGAAGCATATCTTACGGAAAAAGCACAGAACAATAAGCATACTGACCTTGATGTTGCCAAGCAGCTTATTACGGACTATCTTGACAGTGAATTTGGTGAACCGTCTGACTTTTCTGATATTTCAAAGATTTCTCTTGCTTATACTACTGATGAAGAGCATGATCTCCCGATACAGGTTTATGCGGATTTGGAACAGTTCAGGCTCATTTATGAGTATGACGGCAATGTCGTTCGCAATGAGCAGTATAACTCCCTTGCGGAAATGAACAAAAATGCTCTGTCGGTACTTGATTTCAGTGACCTTGTATCACTTTCCGATGATGAGATTTTATCGGTCATTCAGGCAAAGTCTGATGAACCGCTTCACTCCGAATCTGAGATAAAAGCACCTGAAAAGCCGCAGAAATTCACCATAACCGACTATACCCTCGGAGAGGGCGGTGCAAAGACCAAGTTCAAGAACAATCTGCTTGCCATAGAGACCTTAAAGCAGATTGAAAATGAGGACAGACGTGCAACTCCGGAGGAACAGGAAATTCTTTCAAAATACGTTGGTTGGGGCGGCTTGCAGGAAGCCTTTGACGAACGTGAAGCTTCGTGGAGAAAAGAGTTCAATGAGCTTAAATCACTCCTTACGGAAGAAGAATATGAAGCTGCCCGTTCAACCGTAAACGATGCTTTTTATACCTCGCCGATCATTACACAGGCAATTTATGAGGGACTTTCAAATATAGGATTTAAAGGAGGAGAAATCCTTGAACCGTCAATGGGTGTGGGTAATTTCTTCGGAACTATGCCCGATAAAATGCGTGAAAACAGCAATCTCGCAGGAATTGAAATAGACAGCATATCAGGACGTATTGCCCAAAAGCTTTATCCTGAAGCTGACATTGCTATAAATGGCTTTGAGAAAATAAAACTTGCCAAAGGCTCGTTTGACTTGGCTGTCGGCAATGTTCCGTTTGGAAATCACGGTGTAAATGACAAGACCAAAGCCTACAGCGGTATGCTGATACATGACTATTTTTTTGCAAAGTCTCTTGACAGCGTTCGTTCGGGCGGTGTGGTTGCGTTTATCACGTCAACGGGAACACTTGACAAGGAAGATATAAAAGTCCGTCAAATGCTTGCACAGAAAGCCGAGCTTATGGGTGCAGTACGCTTGCCCAATAATGCTTTTCAGAAGAATGCAGGAACTCAGACATCAACGGATATTATCTTCCTGAAAAAGCGTGAAAAGCCGCTTAATATAAGCGATATGCCTATGGACAAATCCTGCGATTGGGTTCATACAAAGGAAAATGCTGACGGTTTAAAAATCAATAGCTATTTTGCGGATAATCCTGACATGGTTTTGGGAAATCTCTCCGACAACGGCAGATTCGGCAGCATTGTATGTACTCCTATTCAGGGTGCAGACCTTAAAGAACAGCTTCACAATGCTATGAAGCACATCAAGGGCGAATATGTTCCCCTTGAATTTCAGCAGGAGCTTGATGAAAAGCAAACTGATCTATATCTTACTGCAACTCCTGATATTGAAAATCTGACCTATACAGTAGTTGATGATAAGCTGTATTACCGTGTGGACGATAATCTGATACCGCTGAAAGAGAGTGAACAGCACGGAGTAGTTGCTGAACGCCGCAAGGCTATGTGCGGTATGGGCAAAACCGTCCGTGAGCTGCTACAGGCACAGGTTGAGGACAGACCGGACAGTGAAATAAAATCTCTGCAAGCTGAGCTGACTTTGAAGTATGATAAGTTTGTAAAGAAATTCGGTCGAATAAATCCGATAGAAACTCCCAATTCCAAAAATGCGAGTGGAATTTCAAGAAAAGCTCAGAACAGCAATGCTTTCAAAAATGATGTAAGACTTCCTCTTTTACAGTCACTCGAAAAGTTGAAAGACGGACAATTTATAGGAAAAACCGAAATATTCACCGAAAGAACCATTCGTCCTCACAAAGTTGCGGAACACGTTGAAACGTCCCATGAAGCATTGATATTATCCATGTCCGAAAAGGGCAGGATTGATTTTGACTATATGGAACAGCTCACAGGCTTTGAGCGAAACAAGATAGTTGATGATCTGCACGGCGATATTTTCCCCGTTCCCGAACTTTCCACGGAAAACAATACCGTTTATCAGACCAGTGATGAATATCTGTCAGGCAATATTTATAAGAAAATTGCTCAGGCAGAAGCTAAAATATCCGAAAATCCCGAATATGCGGATAACATTGCGGCTCTTACGGAAGTTATACCAAAACCGCTGAAAGCAACGGAAATAGATATGCAGCTTGGAATGACATGGATTGATACAAAAGTCATTCAGCAATTCATGTATGAGCTTTTTGAAACACCTACTCGCTTTAAAGAATATGACAGCAATGTTGCACAGGAAAATCCAAATGCAATCACGGTAAATTATTCGGGTTCGGGAAAAGGCTCATGGAAAATAAAGAATGCCCGTCTTGACAACTCCTTGAAATCGACTAAGAATTTCGGCACAAAGGATTATAACGCATATGAGCTGCTTGAAAAAATCCTCAATGCTAAATCGGTAGCCGTTACAGAAACAGTCAGCGATCCGGTTACAGGCAGCAAAAAGACCATGATTCTTGAAAAGGAAACAAAGGCTGCGGAAGATAAAGTAAAGCAAATCAATGCGGCTTTCAAAAAGTGGATTTTTGCAGACCCCGAAAGACGTAATGAACTTGTAAAAACTTATAATGAAAAGTTCAACGGCATTCGTCCCCGTGAATATGACGGAAGTTACCTCAATTTCTTTGGGTCAAATCCCGAAATCACCTTAAAACCACATCAGAAAAATGCCGTAGCACACGCACTTTTCGGAGGAAATACACTGTTTGCACATCAGGTTGGTGCCGGAAAAACATTTGAAATGATCGCTACGGCAATGGAGGGAAAACGTCTCGGACTGCACAATAAGTCTATGTTTGTCGTACCAAATCATCTGACGGAACAGATAGGTTCTGACTTCATGAAGCTTTACCCCAATGCAAATATTCTTGTGGCAAAGGCAGACGATTTTTCGCCACAGAAGCGCAGACAAATGTGCGCAAGAATAGCTACTGGCAATTTCGATGCTGTAATTATCGGTCATTCTCAGCTTATAAAAATACCGCTTTCATCGAAACGTGAAGAAGAATTTATCCGTAATCAGATAAATGAAGTAATGGCAGCTCTTGACGCAGCCAATGAGACAGACAGCAAAAGTTATACCGTAAAACAGCTTGAAGCGATAAAAGCCAAACTCCGAGATCGACTTGAAAAACTCACTAACGGTACAGTTAAGGATAATGCAGTAACCTTTGAGGAACTTGGAGTAGATAAGCTTTTTGTTGATGAAGCTCATGAGTTTAAAAATCTTTATGTTTCCACAAAAATGGAGAATGTATCAGGTCTTTCAACCAATGCCGATGTTCAGAAAACTCAGGATCTGTACATGAAATGTCAGTACCTTGATGAAAAAACGAACAGCAAGGGAGTGGTTTTCAGTACAGGAACGCCCGTGACGAATGCCCTCTCCGAAATGTACACCACTATGAAGTATTTGCAGTCCGATTTGCTGAAAGAAACAGGACTGAACAGCTTTGACGCATGGGCAGGAAATTTCACAAGAAAATCTACAGAAGCTGAAATATCACCAAGCGGAAGCGACTGGAGAATGAAAACCCGACTGAAATTCACGAACGTTCCTGAACTTGTGACTATGTTCAAGGAATGTGCGGATATAAAGATGGCAGATCAGCTCAATCTTGATGTTCCCGACTGTGAGAAGCATATCGTTTCAGTCGAACCAACGAAAGTACAGAAAGCAGTCGTTGAAGATCTTGCGAAACGTGCCGAAAGAATAAATCAAGGTGCTGTCTCCCGAAGTGAGGATAATATGCTTGTGGTAACAGGAGACGGAAGAAAACTCGGTCTTGACCAACGTCTCTTTGATATCAACTTTGCGGACGAACCTCAGACAAAGCTCAATTCCTGCGTTCAGAACGTTTTCGATATATGGGAGAAAACTGCCGAAAAGAAATCAACTCAGCTCGTTTTCTGCGATCTTGGTGTTCCTCAGTCAAAGGAAGATTTAAAGAAAAACGGAGAACGTTTTGACGTTTACAACGATATACGTTCAAAGCTGATCGAAAAAGGTATTCCCGAAAAGGAGATTGCATTCATTCATGACGCTGCAAGTGAGGTGGAAAAGGCAAAGCTGTTTTCAAAAGTTCGTAACGGAGATGTCCGTGTACTTATCGGTTCAACTCAGAAAATGGGCGCAGGAACTAACGTGCAGGACAAGCTTATTGCACTTCATGACCTTGATTGTCCGTGGAGACCGGCTGACCTTACACAGCGTTTGGGACGTATGGTCCGGCAGGGCAATGAAAATAAAAAGGTTGATAATTTCAGATATGTTACCAAAGGCACATTTGACGCTTATCTTTATCAAATGGTCGAGAAGAAGCAGGAAAGTATCGCACAGATTTTCACTTCAAAGGCTATTGCCCGAACCTGTGATGATATTGACGATATGGCTGTGGATTTCATGCAGGTCAAAATGGCAGCTATCGGTGATGAACGTATCAGGCGGCAAATGGAGCTTCGTGAGGATATCCGCAGTCTGAATATGCTCAAAAATACATATTTGGAGAACAAATACGAAATTGAGGACAATATAAACAAACTGCCCGATAAAATCGCCAACATAGAAAAAATCATCAAAAACATTTCTGACGATACGAAAACAATAAACAACTTCCAACCGAAAAAGGATATTGACGGTAAGGAAGTTTTTGAAATGAAAATTGGTGATACGGTTTATACCGACAAAAAAGAAGCTGCGGAAGCCCTTGACAAAACTATGAAAATAGCAGTAATGGGTAATCCTAAAGGAATGACAGAAATCGCCGAGTACAAAGGATTTAAGATTGATGTATCGTATGATGGATTCTGTAAGAGATATTATGGCAATCTGAACGGTGCAAACAGCTATCCTATTGAATTCGGCAGCAGTGAAAGCGGTAATATCACAAGAATTGACAACACCATTGCTTCTGTTCCCAAGCGTATAGACAAGGTTTGCAATGAACTGGAACGGCTCAAGGTCGAGCTTGCCGACAGCAAAAAAGAGATAAATCAGCCGTTTGAGTATGAATCAGAGCTTGAGGAAAAAAAGCAGGAGCTTGAACGGCTTACCGATGAGATAAATGCGGATAAGGTAAATGGAGAAATCCTACCTGAACAGCCTGAAAGCACATCTCACAGCATTCAAGCTGCGGCTTCTGAGGAACAGCCTGAGCAGTCCGAAAAGCCGAAAACGCTGAACATCAAATGGAGACAGAACGACAAAGAGCTGCGAATATCCTATGACAGCTCTGCCGAAAACAAGATCACGTCATTTTCTGACGGAAAGGAAGTAGGTCATTGCTCCGTTGATGAACTGACAGTTTCAAGGATCAGCGAAAATGAGCAAAAAAATTATCCTGCTGACATAAACAAATGTGTCAAGCCTTTAAATCTTGCATTCAGCAGTAAAATGGCTATGCACATCAGAACCTTTGCCGAAAAGGTAAAGACTGCTGAGAAAGATACGGACCGGAGCAATACAGCGTTATTTTCCCGTGAAAAAATCATGAGTGATGATTTCAAGCCAACATCAGGCAAAAATTCCGACAGCCTTTCTCTGCCGGAGCATTGATTTTATCCCGAACAAGCAAGTCAGCTTGTTCGGGATTTTTTCTGTTTATATATAACATTTTTTGTGCATATCTACAAAAATCAGAAAAAATAGTGTATAATGAAAGAAAATGCCGTTTTTAAAACATTTATATTAAATGGTGTATATTTATATCTCTTGAACAAAGGAGCAATTTTATGTACGATGAAATTGTAAGCAGATATTACAATGTAATTCTGAATTATTGCAAATATAAACTGAATGGGAACAAAACGGCTGCTGAGGATATAACGCAGGAAGTGTTTTTTGTTCTGTACAGAAAACGGAATCACCTGAAAATGGGAGACAACATAAAACTGTGGCTTTATCGAGCCGCAGATAATCAGATAAAGGCATACATAAGAAAGAATCCGTCTTTTCAGCCGATTGATGAGCTGTCGGAACTTGCTGCCGTGTCTGAAATTTCAGAAATTACAGACAGCGCATTCGATTTCCTAACACCTGAAGAACTCGCACTTATCACCGAATACTATGACGGTGACAAGGCAGCAGCCGCAAGAAAGAACAATATTTCAATGAACGGATTATATATCCGCATACACAGAATCAAGAAAAAGCTTTTGGACAGTGCCGTTAGAATGAACAAAATCAATAAGTGAAATTGTAAAAATACAACAAACTTAAATTGCTTTGAAAGAAATAAGGCTTTTTCAAACATTTATTAAGCAAAGGAGCAGAGAGCCAATGAAAAACCTTGCAGAGAAAATAAACGCCGACAGGAAGTTTACAATGGAAGCGTATAACTACATCAGAAGCGAACTGGATAAGGAAACAGCTAAGCCGCTTCGCAAGCGTGACTTTGACCGTATCGAGCAGCTCACCGCTCAACTGAATGAGCTGACGGGTGATAACAGCGATTCGGAACAGCCTGATACAAGTGAGCTGTATAAGAGAATAAGAAACTACGAAAAAACGTCCAAAAAGCCTTTTAGTGTCATGAAAAGGTTTGCTCCCGTACTTTGCTGTATGGTTCTTGTTTTGGCAGCCAACTGCATAACTGTACTGGCATACGATATGAATATTATATCAGCTGTTATCAAGTTCACACAGGGCGGATTTTCCGTTGACTTCGGCAATCAGCCTGAAAAAATCGTTCTCCCTACATCAGAGGACGATCCCTATGGACTTATTGCCAAGCTTGCGGAATATGACATAGAATTTGAAACTCCGCACTATATTCCGGAGGGATTTGTACTTACAGATGTTGATACCAATGTTAATGAAAATTTCTCAAGTTCAGTATCATTCCATTATAAAAATGGCAAGCAGAAATTTATATTGTCATATGATAAATATCTGAAAGAAATCCCTGATATAGTTATTCCGAGTGATGAGTATAACCTTTCAGAGACAGAAGTGAACGGCTCGACAGCGATAATTTCAAAGGAAGATAACCAATACACTATAACTTATCAAAAGGGCAAAACCAACTTTGTAATGTTTACAGTTGACGTTCCATATGATGAGTGCGATAAAATAGTAGCGTCAATAAAATGACAGGAGGAAAATAAAAGTGAATAAAAAAGCATTAGCATTAAGTGTTGCAAGCGTTCTGACCTACACTGTACCCACAATGCCTGTTAAAGCGGCTTCTAATGCCCCTACAAGCGTATCGGACAGCAGAACAGCAGGATTGATAAGCAGTTGTTCCCTCAGTATTTCATCAGGCAGAAAGCAGATTTACATTGCGGCTGATATAAAAGCCATTGAAAGCATGAAATCAATCGGCTACAAAGATATTTCTATAGAGTACAGCTCAGATAAGGTCAACTGGAAAAAGGAAAAATCTGTTGATGATTTGCTGAGATCGGGCAGCAGTTATTATCTTAATAACTATTCCGTGTCGGTAAAGGGCGGCTACTATTACCGTGTTTCCCTAACTCACTACGCTAAAGAGAGCGGTCTGTTCGGTTCTTCTCAAAGTGTAACGAATACCTCTAATAGCGTTTGGGTAGATTAAAGCGTGTCACGGTGACACATTGTATCAGAAAGGTGATGGTTATATTGATTGTATAGGCTTAGCTCAGGCTTTTGGATCTCAAACAAACACAAAAATCTTGGAGAAATCCAAATACAATAAGAGATAAATTTTTTAACGCAGACTTCAAACGCACTATAAAAATACATCAGGTTAGACAGAACGGTTTTCTCCTCACAATCAGAAAGTGAGGAAATTACTATGAAAATGACAAAGAGAATCGCTGCTATGGTAGCTTGTGCTGTAATGGCTGCTTCTTCTATGGTGGGCATGGGTGCTTCGGCGATTACATCAACAAATAACATACCATATGAGGAAATCAGCACTTTATCTGATACTGCTCCTGTAGGATTAATATCAGAACTTCATACGGTTTTTAATATTCCCAGATATAAGCAAACTGGTAATACTTGTTGGCTTGAGTGTATTCGCTCCATTGTGAATTACAAGCTCGGAACAACCTATTCTGCGGACGATATTCGTACTATTATGAAAGAATCACCTACAATAACTCCTTCGTCTAATGGTGGATTAAATCAGGATAATACGGTAGCTCTGCTTAACAGGATTTTCAAAAAAAAACAGTTCCGCATTAAAGGCTTCTTTAACCAAAAGACCTTTAAGTTATGCAGAGATAAAAAAGTTAATAGACAAGGATATGCCTTTTATTTTGATTGCCAAAAATAGTGCAACAGGAGCTGCTCACGATGTTGTGGTCAGTGGATATGCTACTTGTTGGAGAGATTTTGGATCATACAAAACGGGGGACTATACTGGATTGGTCTTAATGAATCCACAGGATGGCAGTGAAGCTTTTTATTATGATTCAGATACAAGCGACACGGCATTTTCATTTACAAATTACCAAAATACAACATATGATTGGTATCAAACAATAAAAATAGAATAAGAAAAGAGGAGCTTTTATGCAGTATAATCGTATAAATTGTTTTTCAAAAATGATTGTATTTATTGCAACCTTATTCATCGTTCAATTGTGTAGCAATAACATTTGCTATGCAACTTCGCCGATAACATTCAGCGAATACATCAAAACAGATGATTTTAAAACTAAGGTAATGCAAGAAATATCTGAACGATTAAGCAAAACTTCATATACGTTTTCAAAAAAAAGCGATACATACTGCATAAGCTCACCATATTCATTACCTTATTACAATATTCCAACGGACAAGTTTGTTATAACAGATGATATTAAATGCAAGGCTAAGTTTTCAAAAGTATATAACAACAATAAACTTGTTGGTATAATAAGATATATGAATCTTTCCGATATTGATAATATTGGCATTGAATATTTTATTCTTCCCGATTGGCTCGGTGATTGCTATCAGGATATTCCATTGTTTTGTGCAGATTGGTTAGTTGACAGTGATGGCAAAGAATGTATAAGTTACTCCGATAATAATTTTATTTGTGGAAGTGTTAATAATAAGAGCTATCTGCTGTTCAACGGTTATGATAAGTTTTATGGAGTGGATCTTTCAAGTGATTTTTATTCAATTCTTCATATAAAAAGCGAACCTATTTATGTTGCTGCAATGGACACGGTTTCATGTGATGATTTATTATTTGAAATTGAAATAGAACATACAAATAATGTTACCACAGCAGAATATTATGTTATAAAAAATAAATATGGAAAAGCTTTAACATACTTAAATGGAACATACACTTTATCTGACTTTACGGATAGCAAAAATCAATTTTTTAAAATATCTGATAACCAAGATGGAACTTATTCCATAACGCCATATTTGACAAATAGAAAAATGGCTGTAAAAGGTAATACAACCTTTTTTATAAGCTCGGCATATTTAAATGAAAACATATATCAAATTGTTGATACTCAAAGTCATAAATTTTTGAAATCCAATAAAAGTTACACCAAGCCAATATTTGGAGAATATATATTTGATTTCTCAACAATTTGGTATATTGAATGAATCATGGAGAAATCCAAATATAATAAGAGATAAAATTTTTAACGCAGACTTCAAACGCACTATAAAAATACATCAGGTTAGACAGAACGGTTTTCTCCTCACAATCAGAAAGTGAGGAAATTACTATGAAAATGACAAAAAGAATTGCTGCTATGGTAGCTTGTGCTGTAATGGCTGCTTCTTCTATGGTGGGCATGGGTGCTTCGGCGGCTGACACTCAGAGCATATCCCTTTCCAATTCGACAATTGCAACATACGCAGATGGTGTGTTCAACGGCATACAGAAAGGTGCTTACTACAACGGAACATCATCATTTGTCAATATTACGGGAACATCAGCAAGCAATGCTGAATGCACGTTTTATAATGTTTCGTATGATAGCAGAAATATCTACGGTGTTACTACAGAATTTTCTGCCGGAACAGCAGGAAATGGATTTACAGCAACCTTTACCCCCGGGCAGTGGTATTATTATGACAACAACAAAAAAGTCTCAGGAGCTGACACCCTTAATGTTCAGGGAACATATAAGGGCGGCAAAATAACAATTAGCGGCAAGGTATATTCAAGATAATATTTTAAGAAAGAGGTTTTGTTATGAATCGCTTACAAAAATCATTGACAGTAGTTATTGTCATTGCAGTTATTGGTATAATATTTTCTTTGGCTATTTTCAATGTCCCGAAAGATACTAATGCCGAAAATAACAATGAAACGATCATAACAGACCAAAGGCTCAATGACGGCACATTTTATTTAAATGGTGATATAAACAGCGTTAAATTTGTGATTTCAAACGAAAGCTTACAGTTAATTGCTGACGATAAAGAATCCATGCAGGAGCTGTATAATTTAATTGCTGATAATAATAACGCATTTAAGGCTAATTTCAATTTTGATGATTGGTATGAGCAAATGTGCAGCGAGTGGAGCGTTCCAAAGCCTTATATAATACATCTGAACGGCTTTGGAGATTTAAATGTTGCATGGGATATTGTATATGACCAAGAGGACGGAAGCATAGTTGGTTATTACAGCGGTGATTATATTGACGAAAATAATTTTGATTATAACGGCTGCCGTTTTACAAGGTCAACAACAGGCTCTTGAATCTCAAACAAACACAAAAATTTTGGAGAAATCCAAATATAATAAGAGATAAATTTTTTAACGCAGACTTCAAACGCACTATAAAAATACATCAGGATAGACAGAACGGTTTTCTCCTCACAATCAGAAAGTGAGGAAATTACTATGAAAATGACAAAAAGAATTGCTACTATGGTAGCTTGTGCTGTAATGGCTGCTTCTTCTATGGTGGGCATGAGTGCTTCGGCAGGCTTCTCTTCAACTATGCTTGAACCTAACGGTTCGTATGAATCTTTTACAGTTGGCGGAGTAAACTACGGATTTCAGATACGTTCAGAGGTTGAAACAACAACTACAAGTAGTGGAAAGACCAAAGCAAACTCTCAAACATATCTTCACGAGGTTGTACAAAGAAAAGTACCTACAAGCAATGTAAAAGTACAGACTCAGCTTTACGGCAAATCCAAAAAAGGCGGCAATTATACTCTGCTTAGTGTTGGATATACAACAATTGACTCCAATACAACACGCATATATGCCACTACAAGCTGGATTGACCAGTATGACGAGATATCATCTTACTACACAACCGGACTGGCTGAAAAGAGACTCTCATCTTATTATAGTTGGAGCAACCTGTTATCTGTCAATACATCAAGTATAAGCTAAAAAGTTATTTTTAGGAGGATAATACCTATGCAAAAGCTCAAAAAAACCAAACTGCTTTATATAATTGGGATAGTTTTGGTGATATTTGTAGGTGCAATAATCGTTTTATGCTCTCATGCTAACCGTAATGATAGTGAGCAAAATGAAAATGATTCCTTGTACCAAACAAATTCTAACGGACAAACTTATGGTTATGCAGAAACCACTTCATATGAACAAATTCCCGACTTGATTCCTGCTATGGGAAAAAATCATATAGATGGATATATGCGCAAGGAAGATCTTTTAGGAGAACACCTCGATGAATATGACGCATATACCGTAGAACTTACCGATGACGAGCTTGAAGCGGCACGGGAACAGTATAGCGAGCAATATGACGATGTTACAACAGTGGATTTTTATAAAAAATGCGTTGATGTACCATTATATGATGTTTCAGGCGAAAAGGAAGTAGATAAATTTACGATCACTATAGGCTATTATCCATATCCCGAAAATGATTAAACAAAACAAGGCGTGCAGACTAACGATTCTGCACGCCTTGTTTATTACTGTGATTCTTTACTTGAAATATCGCTTAAAATAATATCTTTCAACAATTTGCTTGCGCAATATTGGTTCAACGACATTCCTGCCGCTTCGGCAGCTTTAATAGTGTATTGTCAATTTACATAAATTAAGGATTTTTAAAGTAAAATTGTAAAAATGGCTAATTATTTTTGCTTTTTTATTGCATAAGTGCGTTAAATATGCTATAATACAAGTAAAATATTTGAAAATTATGGCAAACGCTACAAAATACGGAGCATAAAATTCTTTAATAAAAAGGGATGAAGGGTAAATGTTAAGCGTTAAATTATTACCTGCAGGTTATGGCGATTGTATTCTACTTTCAACAGATGATGCAAAGCCAGTGAACATATTAATAGATGGCGGATTAGCCCAAACATACGATGATTACATAAAAAAAGAAGCCGCTCATATACTGGAACTGCATCAGAAACTGAATTTAGTAATATGTACTCACATAGATAACGATCATATCTCAGGATTGGTAGAACTATTAAATAATAAATATTCCAAGTTAATTGATTCTATATGGTATAATGGATTGATACAAATGATTGATAGTAAATATTATTCTAAGGATGAGGATAAATTTACAGAAGGAGATAATAAAATTATAGATAAAATTATTTTGGAGGGTGTTGTTTCAGATAAAAAGCAAGAAATTGGAATAAATAGTGGGCTCTCTCTTGGAGTATTAATTGATGATAAAAATATTGCATTGAATACAATTACGTCTGGAAAACTTATTTATGATCTAATTAACGTTGGAAAATACAAAATATCCGAAAGAATGTATATTTCAATAATAGGACCATCTTTAAAAACTATTAACGAATTAGAATGTTATTGGAAAGATAAGATGGCTGCAAAAAATTATATGTTTAGAATTAAAGATAAGATAAAGATGACGGAGGCGTTTGAATATCAATTGCGACGCATTAAACTATTTTATGCTCCTGAAAGTTTTAAGATAAGCGAAAAAGATGACTTAAAAGATTACATTGGCGATTTATCTGAGGTGGATAGCTCTATTATTAACAAAAGCTCAATTTCTTTTATTCTTGAATACAATGAAAAAAAGTTTTTGTTTTTAGGTGATGCTGTTGTAGATGAAAATCTTTTAGCTAATATTAAAAAAAATGTTGGTAATGAATATCATTTTGCTGCTATAAAATTACCCCATCATGGAAGTCGATTTAATATTTCTCATGAGTTTATAAGGCGATATACTGCCGATGAATATTTTTGTTTGACTAATTCTGAAAAATTTAATCATCCTGATTTACAAGCAATTTCAGCAGTAATATGTGAAAATTCAAAGTTTAAAAAAATTATTTTTAATTATCCTATTAAAAAAGCTCTTTTTCTTAATAACAGCGACTGGAAAAATAAATATAATTATGACACAGTTATCGGGAATGGAATCAATATTGTTGAAAGGAAATTTATATGAGAAAACTTATTGTTGGACAGATTATGATAAACCAAAAACTTAAAGGAACAGGATTCTTGATTAATTCTGATATAGTAGTAACAGCTAAACATAATGTTTTTGGACCGGATGATGCTCTTTCTGAATCCTATTATGAAAAAGAAGTAGTTTTCAAGATAAATAACGATGAGGAAATAGTTGGTACGACTGTAAATTTAGTTGAAGCTATAGATAAAAAAATTGATTGTGTCTTTATTAAATTATATGAAAATGTGTCTGAAGAATCAATGTATAACTTGATTTCAGTTAATAACTCAATTAAAGATTTTAAATGTAAAATTATAGGATTCCCCAAATTATTGCATAAAAAAAATATTATAAATGGAAAAATATCATATAAAGATGATGAAAATAATTACTTTTGTAAAATTAATGAGGAAGACCGTTTGACAGATTATGAAGGTTTATCAGGTTCCCCCCTCTTAATTCGAGAAAACATTGTAGGCATTGTTATCGAACAAGAAAGCAGTGAAATAATTAAAATGTTGCCTATAAGCCATATAAAGGAAACTTTAGATTGTACCAATATTGAAATCACTGATAGAGATATTCCTAAAATTGATAATATTTCATTAAATATGGAAGCTTTTAAAGATAATTACCGACAGGTCGTTTCAATTGTCGGACCAAGATACAGCAAAACTTTAAATGTAAAAACAGAAATATATAAATTTTTGAGTTCTTTATTAAAAAAGAATGGTATTTCTGAATTAGTAAATGCAGTGCAGCTGATGATAAATGAGTGCTCTAAAAGTTTGAGACGTTTTGTCAAAGAAGATTCAATATGTTCTGATAGTTATGAAAAAGTTAATGACATTATTGATCAATGGCAAACTTTTTCTGATTACTTATATAATGCTGCAAATATTAATTCGAATAAAATTCAAGAATTTAAAATTAGTCTTTCCAAACAAAAAAATGAAATGTTATCAATTTTAGAATTTGAAATAAATCAATTTGAATATAAGTACGGTAAAGGTAGTTATCAAAACAAGAGTTGGCGAGGAATTATGACCTCATATTATTTAGTTCATCCATGGCACTATTTGGACGAATTAGATTCCGCTATAAAAAATATTCCTTTAATTGTAGAGATGTTAAACACCGATCTTATATCGGGTATAGGTAGAAATGCTATTTTAATTACTGGAAAAGGTGGAATTGGAAAAACTCATTTGCTTTGTGACATAGTTAATGACTATATTGACAAGGATATTCCTGCTATACTTATACTTGGTGAAAGCTTTAACACTCAAGAATCTGTTGATACAGTTTTGCTCAATCAGTATCATGTTAAAGGTTCTATTGAGGATTTGTTTGCCATTTTAGATGAATATGGAGTACAAAATAATGTTTATATACCTATTTGTATTGATGCAATCAATGAGGTGAATGACAAATCATATTGGAATACTAATATGCCTCATCTTTTAGCCAAATTGGAGCCGTTTTCAAATATAAAAATTATTATTAGCTGCCGAACCATTTATCTTGAAGAATATCTTGAAAATGAAAAAGTGGAGAAGTATTTACATCTTCAACATGATGGCTTTACTTATATGGAAACAGAAGCATTAAGAGATTTTTGCAAGTATTATGGGGTGAATATTAATTATAATTCTGTTTATGCACCAGAATTTGTAAATCCATTGTTTTTAAAAATGCTCTGTGAAATTGCAAAAAATAAAGATGATAAAATGATTGTAGTCGAAGATATTCAAAAGTTAATGGATGATTTTTTTAAACTCAAAAACAAAACTATCACCAATGAATTTCCTCATCAATTATCAGTTAAAGATAATATAGTTCCTAAAATATTGAATTCTGTTGCTGAATTTATGGCTAAAAATAGCGAATATTATATTTCATGGAATGAATTAAAAGGTTTGGTGAAAAATATATTGGACGATATGGATATTAATGGAATTTCGTCTGGTGTGATTAAGCTTTTAATTTCTGAAAATCTTTTAAGAGAATCTGATGAAAATGAATCTGAAATAACATTTGCTTATCAAAAATTCTATGAGTATTATTATTCGAGAACTTTTTTGAATAAAGATGAAAAAACAATAATTGATGAATTGAAGAACAATAAAATTACTCTTGGTACGCTTGAAATGATTCAAATATCATATTTTAATAAAAATAATGAAGAATTCTTGAGTAAGGTAAGGAAAGATGAAAATATCGAAGTTTTGGAAGCTTTTATTAGTGGATTATACTGGAGAAAGCCAAATGAAGTAAATGAAAAAACTATTACAGAAGTTAAAAATATAATGAGATCTTCTAATGAAAATATTAGAAGAAGGATAATAATAGGACTATTAGCTGTCTCTCTAAAAAATAATTTTCCTTTAAATGCATACTTCCTGCATAATATATTATCCAAAATGGACCCTTACAAAAGAGATATTTATCTTTCGTCTGTTATACTTCATAAATATGATGATGAAAAAGTAATTTCAGATTTATGTGAAAGAGCAATAAATTTAGAAGAAAATTCTATAATAAAATTAGATAATATAGTATTATGGGAGATGGTATTATGTTGGTTCACAGGTAGTAATGACATTAAATTAAGAGATAAAGGCAGTAAGGGCTTAGTTAATTTATTTCGTCTCAATCCTTCGACGATGATACAAATAATTGAATTGTTTAGGGATATTGATGATGATTATATACATGAAAGAATTTGGCAATCTGTTTATTCAACAATAGTAATCCTTGCTAAAAAAGAGTTTTACGTTTTGATTTCTAACTATATAACAACAAATATTATTAAAACTGGCAAATGGCCACAAAATGTCATAATACGTGATTATTTAAGAAATATTTTTGAATTTGCTTTTTATAATGGTTGGTGTGATGAAAATACTATTTTAAGTGTTAGACCAAAATATACAAGTAAAATTCATGAAGTCAACTATGGATTTATTGAAAAAAACAAGAATGTGTATAAGGATTTATTTTGGAATTGTCAAGAAAGTGATTTTGCCATATATACAATACCTTATGAAGTTGAAGAATATGGTGTTTCAAAAAAAGATGTAGGTGCTCTGATTTTTGAAAACATGATCACAAGTGGCTATGAAATTTGCCAAAAATATGATGAGTATATAGATTATAAATACGGTTCACTACGTTCAAGAGATGAATCAATAGAAAGGGTAGGAAAAAAATATCAAAAAATTTATCTGTATCGAGAAATGGGGAATATATTCGATAACAAAACTTACACACCGAGGTATGGAGAGGCTGAATTAGGACCTGTTTCTCCTGAACAGGGAAATAATTTTAGAAAAATAGATCTTACCAGATTACCTCGTATTAACCAGTTTAAAGGTCCGGAATTCAAATATCCTTTTTATCGTTATCAGAAATTAGACGATATGAAGTGGTTTGAGAAAGATGATATTGAAAAATATATTTTAGATTATATAGAGTATTCTTATAATAATGAAGAATACTTTATGCTTCAAGGCTATTTGTCTGATAAAGGAAAAAAAGATAAACAATATCGTGATACATGGATGCAAATTAGGACGTATTTATATGAAAAAGATATGAAAGCACCACTGCTTTCATGGTTTATAAACAAAAATTTTGATGGTCGATGGATGCCTGAAGGTTATGATCAATTAACCGAATGTTGTATAGGTGAATATCCTTGGAGTCCGACAATAATTAATTATTTCTCACAAGATGATTATTTAGACTATCGAGGACAAACACCCCCACCTTGCAATTTGATTCCAACTGTTAATGACTATATCACAGAGAATGATTCACCTTTTTGTAATATCAATGATAAAAACTTTTATATGTTTCCTGCAAAGATGTTGTTTGATATGATGAAGTTATCATGGAATGGTTTGTTTGGATATAATTCAGGAGACAAGACGGTAATATTAAATGCTGATAACCACACCATATTTGTAAAAAAAGATTATTTTGTGGATTTTTTAAATCAGAATAATTTAGATGTTGTATGGACTGTTCTCGGTGGAAAGCAAAAATTGGGTGGAACGTTACTGGGACATGACCATCCCGGAAGTTGTACATTTAGTTTTTCCTATAGTTTGGAAGAAAACAACAAGCCGAAACTTAATCATAAATTGTATTCAAGCCAAGGAAATATTAATAACGTTTAACTGACCTCAAATTTAATTTCTATACTGTATAATATCTATAAAACAAAGCAATAACTAAATTTTTTCATCCATTCGCCATTTTTAAAAAGAGACAAATACAGTCCCCAAACAACAAAAACTATTGTTCGGGGACTGTATTTATTTATCCTTTTTTAAAATTAAAACACCTAAAAGTTTGCTTGTGCAATATTGGTTCAACGACATTCCTGCCGCTTCGGCAGCTTTTTGCAATTCTGCCTTTTTACCTTTTGGAAGCCTGATATTAAGCTGATCGTAATTTGCTTTGTTCCACCTGTCTTTTACTGCGGAAGTTGGTTTACTCATAAAATAGTCCTCCTGTTTTAAATAAATAGATTTAAGCGGAGCGAAAACGCTCCGCTTGGCTTATTAGTTCCAATACTTTTTTGCTCTGTAGATATAAGCGTTCTCGTCAGCTCCGTGTTCGGATACATAGGATTTAGCAAATTCTATAGCTTCTTCTTCACTTTTGGCTTCAACGTATCCCTGTGGGAATGCGCAAGCCCATTCGCCTGTGTAGCAATATCCGTTTTCTTCTTCTGTCATTTCAACGTAAAACTTTTTCATGATTATTACCTCTTGTCTTTCTGCCTGTCGGCGTTTGTGTTGTTCTTTACTGTACTTATATTATAGCATACTGTTAGCAGTATGTCAATACTTTTCTGATAATTATTTACAGTTTGTATGAATATATAAATATTGTCAACATAAGCTTTATATTTTTAAAATAATGCCAATAGCCAAATAAAAAGTTACTTTTGATTACAGTAATCAGAGGTTTTAAGAACTCGATCTTTTTCTTTGCTCTAAGCTAATCTTTAAATGCAGTCTGTGTAATTCACAAGCCATGTGCTGTGAATTACGGAATATGGAATATAACGATTGACTTTTTCGCTGTCATGTAGTATAATTGTTACAAACTTGCGCATAATGGAATTTAGAGTAAATTACAAACCTGCGTATTAAGGAGTTTGCAAGCAAGTCAAAACCTGCGCATTGCGAAAATGGAGCGTTGTTATGATACTTAAACGTAAAATGTACGATAAGCTGCTGACACTGAAAAAAGAGCTGAACGGAAAAAAAGCCTTTCTTATCGAGGGTGCAAGGCGTATCGGCAAGTCAACGATATGCGAGGAGTTCGGCAGAAATGAGTATAAAAGCTATATCCTTATCGACTTCGCCAAATGTCCCGACGATGTAAAAGATTATTTCGTGAAGCACATGAATGATCTTGATACGTTCTTTATGCTGCTTTCCACATATTATGGTGTCAAGCTGTACGAACGTGATTCACTTATCATTTTTGATGAAGTACAGATGTATCCGAAAGCAAGAGAGTGTATCAAATACCTCGTTGCTGACGGCAGATACGATTATATTGAAACAGGTTCTCTCATCTCAATAAAAGAGAATGTCAAGGATATCGTTATCCCGTCGGAGGAACGTCACCTCAGTATGTACCCCCTCGATTTTGAGGAGTTCTGCCATGCTCTGGGCGAGGAGCAGATCATCGGCTATATCAGAAACTGCTTTGCCGACAGAGTTCCCCTTGAAACCGAACTGCACTATAAAGCAATGCTTCTGTTCAAGCAATATATGCTTGTGGGCGGTATGCCGCAAAGTGTTATCGCTTTTCTTGAAGGCAGAAAGGACTTTGACAAAGCAGATATAGAAAAGCGTGATATCCTCGCTCTTTACCGCAGTGACATTATGAAAATAGATACAAGATACAGGAGCAAAGTCCTAACCATATTCGACCGGATACCCAGTTTGCTTTCTCAGCATGAAAAACGTGTGGTATTCAATGATGTTTCGGCAGGAAGTAAGGCTGACCAGTATGAAGAAACTTTCTTTTGGCTTTCCGATTCAATGATATCAAATGAGTGTTTCTTGTGCAATGACCCTAATGTCGGACTTTCGATAAATGAGAACAGAGCTTATGTAAAGTGTTACCTTGGTGACACGGGGCTGCTCGTCAGCCACGCTTTTGATGAGAACGAACTGCTTGAAGATGAGGTCTATAAGCAGATACTTGGAGACAAGCTGAATATGAACGAGGGTATGCTCTATGAGAATGTCATCGCTCAGATGCTGACGGCAAACGGACATAAGCTGTACTTCTATACACAGTACAACAGCGAAAAGCACCGCAACGATATCGAGATAGATTTTCTGATATCCAACAACAGCAAGCTGAAATACAAGATGTTCCCGATAGAGGTCAAGTCGGGCAAGAAGTATTCTATCGAATCACTCAAACGCTTCAAGGAGAAATACAAAGCAAGGATAGGCGAATGTTATGTGATCCACCCACGAAACCTCAGTTTCAAAGATGATATAATCTGCATACCGCCCTATATGACAATTTGCCTATAACAAAAATGCCGCCGTTCGGAACGAAACTGAACGGCGGTTAATCTTTATTTATGTTTTTGAGTAGAGTTCATCATCTTCTCCATAGGGGAAATCTAAGTCGTCTTATGTCAATATTCTTTTCTTTTGCTTGGTCAATAATATCTTCTTTTAATAATGGATAAGAATAATCGTCCCATTCACACAAATTAAAATCTCCCTCTTCCGTGTTTTCTGTGAATTCTGTTAATAGAATTTCTGAATAGAGTTCATCTTCTTCTCCGTCTTGGTTAGTAAATACTGCTAACATATAGTTGCAATCCGTATTACCAGTTCGGCTTTCTCCGCCTTGAAAATCGACTATTATCGGTTCTTCTATATCGTTTTCCCAGTCCTCCCAATTTTCTGTATATGTTTCTCCCCAGTCACCTGTAAGTATTTCAGCAGCTATCCATGCGTAACTTTCAGGAATTTCTGTATCGGGGTCATCTGAAAGTAGTCCATGTTCGTGTACCCAATCGATAGCAAATCCGATAGCTTCCTGAGCTGTTTCGGCTTCGATTTCCTCAAACTCGTCAATTGTGTAAAATTCTCCATTTGTGAAAGTGTAGTCGCCTGTGGGATTTAATTCAACTCTAAACTTTTTCATAATTAGTACCTCTTGTCTTTCTACCTGTCGGTGTTTGTGTTGTTCTTTACTGTACTTATATTATAGCATACTGTTAGCAGTATGTCAATACTTTTCTGACAATTATTTACAGTTTGTATGAATATACAAATATTGTCAACATAAGCTTTATAATTTCAAAATAATGCCAATAGCCAAATATAAAAAATAACCCCTGATTTACAAGCATAATCAGAGGTTTTAAGTATTCAATTTTTTCTTTGCTCTAAGCCATTAGTATGCAGCTATTATTTCTTTGAAAGAAATTCCATGAATGAATCTGTTCACACATAATTCAGTTCATCGGCATTGCAGAACAAGATCATTTTGGAAAATGCCCACAGCCACATGGTCGCAAAAGTAAAAGCAATAGACAGTGCCTGAAAAATAACAGGAAGAAATTGAAAAAAGACTTCCAAACCTATTATAAGCAGCAGTAAAATGACAGTGTTTTTTAATGAATCAATTTTTCCGTTATCTATAAGTTCCCAAACTGCTTGGATAATAACGCCGCCTAACGTCATTGCAGAAAATACTTTTCCAATGGCTGATACTATTGCACTGCCGACCTGAAAAAAGGTTACTACTGTATGATTAAATCCCCATATGACAGAAGTGAGCAGTGCGATAATCACAAATAAGACAAGCCGAAAGGGAAAAGATACTATTTTAATGATTGTCATGTTTTCTCCCTCTTTTCAAAATAACATAATCCATTTTCGTTACCGACAAATATGTATTCCTTTTTGCCGTAAGTTCCCCATTCTTTTTGACAGGAAAGGCATTTGTACTTTGTGATTCTCATCGTTGGCTCAATGCTCATGTCACCTAACATTGCCCCGATTCGATTGCTTTTATCTTCAATATCAATGCCATTTTCACGCAAACAATGTTCGGATACATAGCTATATGTCGTTACAAGTGTTCCCATTACAGGAGTACTGCCACAATATGGGCATTTAACTAAATTCGGTTTAGTTTTTTCTTTCATTCTATTTTCCTTTCAGAGTGTGTCATCATGACACATTTAAGTTTACTTTTGATTTTCACCTGAATCTCTCAACAAATCTTTGCTGTCAAAGTAATCACCGATGTTATAGGAATTATAAATATCTTCGCTTACATCAAAAGAATTGTTTCCTTGATGTGTTTTGCCCTCATATTCAAATTCTCCTCTGATATATATACGGTAAACTGTAGGAACATAGCTTTGGTTATTGTTAAAGCCGTAACCGAATTTTCCGTTATAATAAACCAGTCCTCCATCGCTTTTTGTGTGACCGTTAATTATTTCCTTATCCGTAATAATTCCTGCTGAAACGCTCGCTTTGGAGTTATAGCTTACTTTTTCACCTAAGAGTTTAAAACATTTTGATATTCCAAACAAACTTGAAACCAACACAAGAATAAGTATTACTATCTTAATTATGTCGAAAACAAGGTCGGCGTCGAAAAAAGAATAAAAAGGTGATTCTCTTTTTTCTTCATTTACATCAGTAGTGTCGTTCATATTATCAATTTTTCTCATTTCATTTTCCTTTCAGAGTATGTCACCGTGACACACTCTCAAAATATTCATTTAACAGACGTGAGGCCAGCTCATCAAGTTCACTGTCGGACAGAGAAATGTTATACTTTTTGCGTAACTTTGCGTACATATCAACTGTTGGCTTCTTATCTTCCTTAGCTGTGAGAACAGCAAGAATATCTTCTGCTTCTACCAGTCCGCTGTTGCTCTCTGTAAAGCTTCTGATACGCTTTGCAAGACCGACAGACAATCTTACCTTTGCTTCGCTCAGAGCTTGATATAGGGCGAGCTGAACGTCCGTATCAAGCTTTGCGATATAATCAACTGCTCCGATATTGATTATTCCAGTATCGGTCATTTCCTGCAATTCGGGAATAAGGCGGTTCACATCGAGATAGCGGTACATCGTTTTTCGGGATACATCAAACTTGACTGCTATTTCTCCTGCTGTAGTCTCATCATCGTTTCTAAGCTGCATATATCTTGCAAAGATTTTGCCATATTCGCTTGGCAGCGTTTTGTCTCTCTGAATGTTGCTTTCGGTAAGAATCCTGAAAACTTCATCGTCCGAATAGTCCTTAACAATGCATGGCACTGAGATCTGATTGAGAGATTTAGCCGCTTCATATCTATGATGACCGCAAATCACTTCGTATAAATCGCCCTTTGGTCTGACACGCAAAGGGGTAATAATGCCGATATCCATTGCACTTGCCGCTATCTGTTCAACCTTTTTGGGATTGATCTTGTACGGCTGACCGCCGTTCTTATCCATATACGGCTTCAAGCGAGAAAGTTCAATGACCGTGATTTTCTCTTTGCCGCCCCATACATCAGAATAGCTTTCCTCCAGTTCGGTCGGGATACTATCCTCAACCTTATCTTCAATAGCCTTACGGCTGTTTTTCATTGCTGTAAAGTCTATCTTACCCATTGCATTTACCTCCTGTTATCATCAGCTTAGTTGAATCAAAATAATTTTCGTCCGCATGACTTTTGTAACTTTGTGAAAAAATTCAAATACAAATTATACCCCATAAATTATAATTCCAAGAGAACATAAATAGATAAAGGTACAAAGAACCAAACAAGCTATAGACAAAAAAGTATGGTAGTGGTATTTAATCATAGAAAAGAAAAAAGAAACCTCATAACGAAAAAACGCCCAAGAAATAAAGAAAACGCCCAATATGGTTAATATAGAATCAACTTTAAACATTTTATACCTCAATCATAAAATTAAAATTTATACAGATAAAGCTCTCATATTTACAAATAGTTATCGAATATGTTCAGCTTCTTCACGGAGCATAATAACTCTTTTTCGCAGAAGTTCATTTTCAACTTTGAGCAGTTCAAGCTGTTCATCACGAAATTTATCTTTCTGTTTCTTCCTTTCCCTTTTAAGTCTTTGAATATCATTGTGATTCATCCTCGTTTTCATCGCTTTTCAGACTAAGTCCGAAATATTTCTTTTCAAGTTCTATAAGACCGGGATATTCGATTTCAAGGCAGTCACAGATAATATCAAGCATTTCCTGCATAGTATTGATTTTTGCGTATTTGCCTGTTTTGTTGTTGTTCCAATCATCCCACATACTATCGAGCTTTTTATAGTATGGCTTTTCAAGCTCATAGTTGACCGCTGCCATTATCTCATCGAAAACATCATCAGCCTCCATAACACATCTTTCGCTTGTGCCGTGATATTCAGCGTGTTCTTTCCATTTAAGCTCATTTACAACGTCCATTACAAATCCGGCAGTTGCTATGAGCTGCTGCCACTCTGGAACATCATCGTTAAGAAGATACTCCTTGAACTTTCTGAGTTTGTTCACAAGTCCTTCGTTGGCTAATTCATCGTGTACGCATTTATTATTATCCATTATTCTTTCCTCCCTGAGTGTATCACCGTGACACATGAAAAATATACAAATGGTTATCGGATATGTCCTGCTTCTTCACGGAGCATAAGAACCTTTTTTCGCAGAAGTTCATTTTCAACTTTGAGCAGTTCAAGCTGTTCATCACGAAATTTATCTTTCTGCTTCTTCCGCTGCCGAAGATTATAAACCCTAAGAGCTGTTTTCTGACGGTCAGATTCCTTTCGGCAGTCAGGGCAGTATTTCACACTGATATGACTGTACCAGTCCGCATTATTTACATTAGAAATCATTGCACCGCACCTAACACAATATTTTATATCATTCATAATTGGTCTCCCCTCTTCTCGGAACGGGATAGCTTTCGTTACAGTTTTCGTTACACCGTTCCGACATTTTTTGAATTTCCGAATTCAGGGCAGACCTCAATCGGCAGCGTTCGGAATATGCAATTTTGAGTAATTCCTCGGACGTACTGTTGTTTCCGTCAACCCATAAATCATATCTGAATTTGTCACCAACACCATTTATCCACTCACACGATATTATCTTTTCATGCTCATCGGGGGAGCAGATCGAAACATCTGTTATCATTTCTTCAATAGTGGAAAGCTTTTCACGAAGTTCACTTAGATATTCAATTTGTTCCGAAATGTGCTGAAAATCTATATCACCGTTTTCTTCAGACCTTTTATTATGATTGTGAAATCTATACAATCCGTAAATAATTGCGGTACAATATAAAAAACATATAATTATATCCATGATTCATCTTTCCTCTTGACGAAAGGTGAACGATACGATATAATAGTCGTATCGGACTTTTCGTTCGTGTTACAGAGCAGAACCGTGAGTGTAGGAGCTTGGCGGTCTGCTCTGTTTTTTTAAAGCAATACAACTAATGACTTAATCATACATTAAACCTCCTCATGTTCGTCGGTCTGATTGGCAGCCGAAGGAATGATTTCTTCTTTTTTCTCATCTTCTTTTTTCTCATTATCATGCCATTTGAGAACATCAAAGACAAAGTAAATAAATGTAAGAAAGGCGTATATAACTAACGCAAATAAAAGCAATACAACTAAGGACTTAATCATAATAATCACCTCAAACTTTCCTTTCCGTGTCACGGTGACACACTTCGCATTCATACACTATCTTTTATAATTTCTTCCGCAAGCTGTCTGAATGCCTGTCCGAGGGAGCTGCTCTTATCAAATACACTGCTTTTCTGATTCATGATCGCCTTTTCTGTCTGTGCCGGACAATATGGAATTGCAGTTCTGAATGTGATACGGTCATACTCATCACGAATTGAATCGGCAAGTGAAACACTTACATTTGTGCGCTGCATTTTATTTAAAAGTATTCCGAGAACACGCAGATTTCGGTTCGTACTGTTATTGACGGAAGCAACCTTGTTCAGCATTTTGTCAAGACCCTCATAAGCATAAATTCCGCTTTCAACAGGGATAATTACATAATTGCTTGCGTTCATTGCATTGCTTGCAAGCAAGTCGAGAAGCGTTCTGCAATCGAGCAGTATGTAATCATATTCTGCGAATACGTCATTGCTCAGAATCCGCCTGAGAATGTAATTGCTGTCCTCATCATTTGCCATAGTGCTTGTGATGTTGGTGAGCATAGGCGAGGACGGTATGTAGTCGATACCGCTTTCATTATGACGAATTACGTCCGAAAGATTTGTATCAATATCAGCAACAGCATTGTAAATCAGTTCGGCAACTGTAAGCTTACCGTCCTTAATGTAGCCGAGGGTCCGGCTTGCGTTCTGCTGTTGGTCAAGGTCAATGACAAGAACCTTTTTGCCAAGCTGCACAAGACCTCCTGCTACATTTACTGTTGTGGTTGTTTTTCCTACGCCGCCCTTTTCTGAGCATACCGAAATTATCTTTGACATAATCATTTCCCCCGTTCTTTTGAACCTATTTTTTCAATACTCTCGATGATTTTTTCAAGAACTTCTCGATTTTCATCTTTGCCCGAAATTCTCATAATATCAAGTGCAAAGTTCATTCCCTGAACAAAGCCAAGATTCTGAGCAGAGTAAGCATATTCATTTATCTGAGCTGTTAATTCATTTGCGGTTTCATCAATACACTTACCGTTTCTGAAAAATTCTTTCTTCCACATATTGTTGTTGTTACTCTCATAGTCCTCTTGATAGTCACACAAAATCTGCTGTAATTTTTTTAAAATGTCTGTGTTTTTATGCCCCATTTTAAATCCTCCCTATATATGATTAAAATTTTTTTATTTCTGCTTATTCACCTCACTTTTGAATAAGTCTGCCAAACACTCCGGCGATAAATTTGCGGCTTCGGCAAGTGTTCTGATTAGAGAAATCAAGTCAAGTATCTTATCAAAATATAGTGCCTGAGCCTTTTCAGAACAGTTATCGGTAAGCACATAAAAATTAGCAGAATTGATTTTTACAATGTCTGCATCAATCAGACATTTGTAAATCGCACTCATCTGCCGTCCTGCATTATAATCTTTTGACCTGAGACAGTCACCGGCTTTCTTTTCTCCTGACGTGATAGAAAAAATAATTTCATTCAGAACCTGTTCTTTTATTCCTATTTTAGTATTCAAGATATTCACCTTTCTGCTTTTGAGGACGGGGAAGTATAAAGCGAATACTTCTTAAATTGCTTGACTTTTTTAATATCAAGTACTGCCCCTTTTACGTTCTGTCTTTAAAAGTTGTAGCTGAAATTTACCGCTCCTCTCGGATTTAATTATACCCCCTCTCCCTATGTACATATTATAGCATAAGCCTAATAAAATAGCAATAGTATGTACATATATTTTTAATATTTAACTAAATACACTTACTCAAGTTCGCCCTTGGATTTTTTGCGTTCATCTCGTTCAAGTTCAAAATATCTTTCAATTTTTTCCTTGGCAGTTTCCAATGAGTTAAGTGATTTTTTTATGTCATGATAGTTCTCAAGCAATGCTTCTCTCTGAGTTTCTTCTTCCGTAATTTTCATTTCGAGAACAGCTCTGTTGGGGAGGGTAGTACCTGTATATTTTTCCCTCAGCCATTCCTTGGAGGAATTAAAGATTGAAAGATCTTTACTGTGTTCACGCATGAATTTTTCTTTTGAAGATGATTTCAGAAATTCATCGTGAACCGCTTTCATTTCCCAATAGGTATTTAGCATTTTCAGAAGTTCTCTTTGTTCAATGATTGATGATTCATAATCATTCAGTTTTTGAACAACATCAAATCTTTGGTCATACATATCCGATATTTTTTCATCAAGCTGCTCGACAGAACCAACTCCGTAATCGGACAGAAAATTCAGTAACCGTGAAGCTTCCTGCATATTTTTTAAAGCTGCCCACCTGTTCAGACCTACAGCTTTATCGTCATTTATCTGATAAAATCCAGTATCTTTTGAGATGCTTGCAGTACGTTTTTTTACCTGTCGGTCAATACGTTTTTTTATCTGTTCAGGGTCGTAATACCAACCTAAACTTTTACGGCTGCACCTTGTAAAGCGTTCCTGTTCCTCAGCTCTGAATGACAATGAATGTCCTCTGATTTTGTATTCATAATTCATTTCGTTCTGCATTCTGTTCAGAAAATCATCAAAGCTGTCGGAAGTCATAACGCAACTGTCAATAGCATTTTTCAGCTTGCTCTTATATGAATTTTTCTTCATATCCTGAAGCCATTCATAGTAGCATTTTCCATAACCCTTTTCAGGCATTTCAATGACGGATAATTTATTCTCTATGCAAATATCGTCACTTATTTTTCTTAACTGTTTCCATGCCGGATTATTCTTTCTGTCATGCTCCGTTCCAAAAGATAAGCCGTTCTCGAAATTCACTCCGCATATTATCAAATGGTTATGGATATGCCCACGATCTACATGAGTAGAGATAACATATTCATACTTTCCTTTCAATAATTCGTCCGCAGTTTGTATTCCGATTCTATGCGCCTGTTCGGGTGTAACCTCGTCAGGCTTAAATGATTGTATGCAGTGATAAGCAAGATTCTTTCCGGAATAATGATGTTTGTTTCTTGTCTTTTCAAACTCTAAAAAAGCAGTCTGCTCAGAGCAAGCAAAAGATGAAACAAGAATTTTTTCATCTGTCTTTTCGGGATTTGTAATATAAGCAATTGCTTTTTCAACCGTGCTTTTTATCGGGTGAATTTTCGTGTACGCCATGCGTTTACTCCTCCGTCACGTTCATGAAAAGCTTCATGATTTCAACTTGCTGTTTCATCATAGCTTCAACTTTTTCCTGTAGATCAAGCAGGTCTGCTTCGTAAAAATCGCTTGTTGAATTGATACGCTTGGCAATCTGATTTATGTTCTTGGCAGCATTACTCATAAGGTAATTGTTCTTTCGGATCTCGTTTTCCAAATCCGAATAATCATACCTTATACACTGTCCGTCAATCGCCATTTTCCGCAAATACGCTTCACGGTTTTTAATATGGAGCAAGTTCATTCGTGCCTGAATAAATTTCAGTTCTTCATCATCTACTCTGAAAAATATTCTTTTCTTTCGGGTTCTCTGACTTTCCTTTTTATCATTTTTTTCGCTCATTATTTTTTCCTTTCCTGTCATCTCAGAGGGCTTGGGAAACCTCCCAAAAATATTTTCGATTTTATCGAAAATCGGCGAGTGGACACCCACTTGCGTTGCTTGCTATTTTAGAAACCAACTTCGTCCCCCTCTTGCAATGCTATAGCTTTACCCCACTGTATGCACCCCCATACTTTTCCCCCCACACGCCCAATATAGGCAGGGGACGAATCCCTATATATATTATAGTGAAAAATGATGGTGTTTGTAAATAGGAAACATTTTGTTAAAACAAAAAAATATATTTTGAAGTATTTACATAACATTTGCTTTAAGGTATAATGAATATAGAAAGATCTTCCATACTTTTTGCGGTTTGAACCGTAAATTTATTTTTGGAGGTCTTTCGCTATGAGCAAAAGCAAAAAAGAATTCCGTCTTGAAGATGGTACTCCCGTAACGAGTACCGAAACAGTTTACAAAGCGTATGCGAGTAAACGAAATAAGGAACGTTATCTCAAACGCAGGCAGGCTGAATATGAAAAAATATCGCTTGACGATAATGGCGCATATGATATAGCTGCTGAGGATAACACAGAGGAGACGGTCGAGAAAGAACATGAAATTGCAATGCTCCGTCATGCTATCAAAACTCTGACCGTAAGGGAACAGGGTTTGATAATGGATTACTTTTTCAATGATTACTCCCTGAGAACCTTGGCAATCAAATACGGAGTAAGCCACACTAAAATCCATTCTGAAATTGATTTCGCTTTATCCAAATTAAAGGACTACATAGTCAACAATGGATAAAGCGTAAAATTATGCACTATACCAAATCTTTATTAACTTTCTGTTAAATAGGCATAATTTCAATTACAGTCGCTTGAAAATTTCACTATTTATTATAGAGGAGAGAAAATTTATCCTCTTTAATACATACAGTATCTTGAAAATTTAATATCGAACATTTACAGAGTACATAAAATCATTTCGGTGTCCGCCAAGATCTCCTGTTCCGTTGGGAAACGCAACAAACCATGATGAACCATTACGGTGAAATTAAGGAATGAGCGACAGCCACGCTTTGCTTACGATTCACGTCAATGAATCGGAACGGCAGCCGAAAGATTTGTATAATGATACTTCCGCATTGAACGCCTCACCGCATTGTGCGGCTCACCCACAAGCATGGGAAGAAGCATTGCATTTGCATTGACTTATGATAGCAGCATGACGAGCTGTTTCTCTGTATTGTTCAAATCTTACGTTAGGAGTTTGGTTATGAAAGAAAACAATAACAATGAATGTGTCAGCAGTAAGTATGAGATTGATGACAGTACATTTTATGTTAAGTCAATCTTTTCCTCCGACAAACCAAAAGAAGTTGCAGAGAAGATAGAAAAGCTTATTAAAGCGGAAATTGATACTATTGCAATAAAAATTTAACTTTTGTCCGCAGCCAACAAAAGAAAGTATATGTTATAATTTGTTTGTACAATTTTCTTTTGTTTGACTGCATAGGAGGAATTTTATCATGTATCAGTCAAACAACCATTCGACTTACGCAGCACTGTACACTCGCTTCTCTCGTGATGAACCCGATGGTGAAAGCAACAGCATTGCAAATCAAAAGAAATTGTTGCTGAACTATGCACACAGCAGAGGGATAGTCAATACAAAATTTTTTGTTGATGACGGTTTCACCGGAACGAATTTTGTTGAGGTAAGATAACGATACCTTTTTTGCAGAGGGTGTTATCTTACCTCTTTTTGATGTATGTTAGATAGCATAACTCTTTACGTCGGCTCCTATCTGTCTGAAATAGGAGATACTTTCAGTAGGCTTGTCGCCTGTATCAACTCTGCCGACAAAGCTATAAAAGATTTCGATTTTGCGGGTGTTCGTTTCCTTATCCAGTTCGTGAATAAGAATACGGTCAATAAATTCATGGACGTTTTCGTAGGTCAGTTCTTCAATCGCTGTGTATCTGCGTACCAGTGCGACAAACCTTTTTACGTCCGCGCTGCGCTCGGTGGCGTTGTCGATTTCCTGTGACAGCTCCGCAATCCTCCGGGTCAGCGTCTTTTTTTCTTCATCATAGCCGGAAGTCAGAAAAGCAAATTGTTCATCTGAAAGTTTCCCTAAAGCGTTGTCCTCGTAGAGCTTGCGGAATAAGATGTTCAGCTCGTTAATACGGTTCTGCGCCTTGTCAAGTTCTTTCCGCTGCTGTGTCAGCGTCTTTTGTACTGCCTTTGCGCTGCACTCGTTGGCGGTTTCGATAAACTCCTGTTCATGCTCTTTCACATAAGACGTTACTCGCTGCAAGTCTGCAAGGACAAGTTCTTTCAATACGCTTTTGCGGATATAATGCGTAGTGCAGAGCATATCATTTCTTGCCCGGTTGCGGTAGTTGCCGCAAGTGTAGGCGTGTTTCCGTTCAAGCGTCCCGGCTCCGCGTACTGCATACATTTTGTAGCCGCAGTCCCCACAAAAGAGCAGCCCGGAAAACAGGTCAATTTCATCAACCTTTGTCGGGCGTTGCCGGGTGGCAATCCGCTTCTGTGCAAGTTCAAAGGTTTCTTCATCAATCAAAGGTTCGTGAGTGTTGGGGAAGAAATACCTTTTTTCCTCCGGGTTCTTTTTCGTCTTTTTCGACTTATAAGATACCTTGTAGGTTTTCCCGGTTATGGTATGCCCTAAATACTCTTTCCTTGTCAGAATGTCGTACAGTGTCTTATCCGGCCAGTTGTACCATGCGTTGAGCTGTGGGCGGGGGTGGCGTTTGCTCCCTGTCCTGCGGTAGCGCAGTTCCCCGACGGTCAATATCTCATTGTCCCGCAGCCAGTTCTGGATTTCACACATACGGTCGCCCCGTACATACATTGCAAAAATCTGTTTTACGACGTGTGCCGTTTCCGGGTCGGGTATCAGATGATTGCGGTTATCCGGGTCGATAAGGTAGCCGTAAGGAGCTTCGCCGTTGACGCGCTCGCCTTTCTGTGCCTTTGCCTGTTTGACAGCCCGGATTTTCTTTGAGGTGTCGCGGGCGTAAAACTCGTTGAACCAGTTCCGCAGAGGGGTAAACTCGTTATCTTCCCTCGCTGTGTCTACACCGTCGTTAATGGCAATGTAGCGCACTTCGTATTCGGGGAAAACAATCTCTATCAGTTCGCCGGTTTTCAGATAATTACGTCCCAGACGGGAAAGGTCTTTTGTTATGACGGTCGCCACGTTCCCGGCTTCAACCTCATGCAGCATGGCTTGAAGCCCCTCACGCTCAAAGCTCACGCCGGAAAATCCGTCGTCTACAAAAAAGCGTGTGTTGAAAAAGTGGTGTTCGTCAGCATACTTTTGTAAAATCAGTTTTTGGTTCTGTATGCTTTCGCTTTCCCCGGCTTGCATATCTTCCTGGCTCAATCTGCAATATAAAGCGGTAATCTTGTCTGTCTGTAACATTTTGTCCTCCTTTCCGACGACAGACAAGCATGGTATTTGTACTGTCTATATTATACCACATACCGCTGCCTGTGTCATGTATAAAATGTGAAGAAACGCCCTATTTCCGGGCGTTTGCGGGGTTCAGCTCCATGTCCTTGCGAATGAGCTTCTTTATCTTTTTATCCAGTGTGTCCGTTGCGCGTTCACTTGCGGACGAACATACAAGGTAAGTAACTTTTCCGATTTTATGCTCCGTTGTGGTAACGGGCGTCTGGTTTTGCGTCAAAGAAAATCCCCCTTTCTTTCGCAAACATATAATACAGTCTATGAATAGCAGCAAGTCCACTATTCAAGAAAACAAAGGCTTTAATCGGACGGTTATTAGCATAACCTCATGGGAATTTCACCCCGGCATGGTTCTCATGCAGCCCTACCCATTGCCTGCGACGCTCTTAACGCTCGGACTGTGGCTGTAAGGAAGTATCATTGTATATTTTGCGTGTCGTCGCCCGCAAGCCGCTACACTTGCTTTCCGGCGCGGTGTTGGTCGCTCGGCTGTCCGGGCGGGGATAACCTCACCCGGATAGCGTCATGGCGCACCCACCGTATGGCTCGGCGCAAAAGGAACGTATCCGATTTGCCCTATGCTGCGCCGCCGTTATCTTGCGCCGCTTTCTTTGTCAAGGTTCAGAATGGCTTTGCTGCCGCGTCAGCAGCGGAACGGAAAAGGGGGAGAGAGAAAGCGTCCCGCCGCTGCGGTTTATTCCTCTGCCTTAAAGGTGAGGACAGCCATCATCAGTTTTGCTTGCAGCCGTTCCCGAATGTCGTGGTCTACGCCAAAATAGACGTTCCCGCGCTCGTCGTACAGCTTCCGCATGGAGAGGCGGGCTATGTAGCCGCTGAAATGCTGCAAGACAATCTTCATAGCGTCCGGGTCGCCCTTTGTCGCTGCCAAAATGACAGGATAGGGAACAAGGGCTTTTTCCGGGTAGCCGGGTTCGTTACCATTCGTCCCATTCATCAGCATTTTCCTCCAGATATTTTTTTAGCAGCTCAAAAGAGCTTGTCCGCCTGTACTGTATCGTGCTTCTCGACGTATCGAACAGCTCCGCAATCTCGGTGTCGTTCATTCCCTCGAAATAGTACAGGAGTACGGCTTTGCGCTTTTCTTCCGGCAAAGTACGGATTGCTTCAAGAAGCAGCTTCGGCGTGATTTTCTTCCCGGCTCTTTCAAAGGCGATTTCCCCTTTGAAATATTCATCAAAGGTATGAAGCTGCCGCGCTTCTTCTAAGGTCAAGTCGGAAAAGGTAATCTCCCTTGCCTTATGCCTGTGCAGCTCTTTGTGAGCGTCACACGCTTCATTGTGCAGTACCGTATTACAAAACTTCTGGAAAGCGCACTGTTTTATAAACTCCCTGCGATTAGGTTCCACATTCTCACCCCCTTTCTCGTTGGAAAGTTGGTGGTGCTTCCCCCTTTTCGCGGGGCAATACTGCCTTTTGAAAAAAACGCCGAAGATTTTCGGATTTTTTTCAAAAAATTTTTTGAGCAGCAAAATACGCCTGTCCGAAAAGCCCGGACAGACGTATAGGTATTGTAAGCGGTATTCAGATGATTAGACAGTTCATATTGATAGACGTAGTTTTCCCCGGCGGTGGTCGGGCTTTTTTTGATGTGTCAATGACCGTCGGATTTTGTCGATATGGTATGTGCTTCATGGCGGCTACCTCCTTTTAGCCGCCGCTTTTAACAGTGATACCGCGTCATTTCATTAGAAGATAAAAAGAAACGGCGGCTTTGGTTTTTCAAAGCTGCTGCGGAAATCAAAGAACGACAAGCAACAGTTCTGATTTTGCTCCAATATGGTTATTGGGGGCACAAATTAAATCAAAAAAGAGCCGATAACAGCAGTATTTCAAACTGCATATTATCGGCTCTGCGTCTGTGCGTCTGGCTCTTTTAATTAAATTATTTTTGTTGTTTTTTGGCTTTATTATATGTATTAGCTAACTGTCCACAAGCTGCTTTAATCTCTCTACCATGAGAAACTCTCATGGTAACTTCAAGTCCTGTTTGCTCTAATTGATGTTTGAACGCAACCATTTCTTGTTTTTGTGGTGCTCTAATTTTTGAATTACTCGTCGGGTTGTATTGCAGCACGTTAATCATAACATTTTTGCCCTTAAACCATTTTGCAAGTTGCCTTATATCTGAGGAACGGTCATTTATACCTGGTAAAAGCAAATACGCAAATACCACTTTTCGATTATGCCTTTGTGAATAGGACAATGCTTGCTTAACAACATCTTCAATAGCGTACATGTGCATATGAGGAATGATGCAGTTTCTCGCAGCCTGTGTTGCTGCATGTAAAGATATTGTCAACTGAATTTTTAGATGTTCTTCGCGCAATTTTTTTAATTGATTAACTGGACCAACTGTTGATACGGTAATGCCGTCGGTTGGAAAGTTAAGTCCATTTCTATCTCGAAGAATATGGATTGCTGCAATCAAGTTGTCGTAATTGAATAAAGGTTCTCCCATTCCCATAAAAACGATACGATTTACTTTTTGACGTATCAATATGACCTGTTGCACAATTTCAGATGGTGTTAGATTACGAACGAAACCATTGCGTCCGGACTCACAAAAAATACAGCCAACAGAACAACCAACTTGCGTACTTACGCAAACAGTCCCACCATCTCGCCGTTTAATAAAAACCGTTTCGATATACCTGTTGTCTTTCAATTCATAAACATACTTTTCAGTATCGCTACTTTTATAGACTTTTTTTGTTGATATTGATAGATTTTTTTTGTGAAATGGCTGTTTATACAATTCCGCATATAAGGCTCTTGCTTTATCCTCTCCAATTACTTCCGACATTTCTTTGTAAGTAAATCCGTATGGGTCATTCAATATTTCCGTAAGTGTACTTTTAGGTAAGTGTTTCATTTAATATCCTTCCTTTTGTTTTTCAGAGTTTTTGATTATGATTTCTAATTTTTCAACATCAATGATATGTGTTAATTTACATTTAGGGCAGAAAAGAGGAAAATTTCTTAATACCGTATTATAAAATACTTGAACCCTCGTCTTTCCGTTACAAATTGGACATTTTATCCAATATTTTTCAAGCATAATATTTCTCCTTTTGTGCAAAAAAATACAGGTCAATTCTCAACATGAGCATTGACCTGCATTTATACATATAACACTACAACAAAATTAAGGCATAGTTTTTATACTATGTCTATACATCGTTAGTTTTGTTGTATAGCATACGCAAAATAAGCATGACAAAAAAGCCCATATTGAAAATGGGAAAAATCTTTTTTGATTTCAATGCTTATCGAATACGCATGCTATGTAACATAAACATTTCCCCCTTTTAATAATACTATACAAAAAAAGCGGCTAATTGTCAACATATACATATGAATTATTTTGGCTAACTGATTGAATTGTGTAGACATATCCAAGAAGAAAGGGGAACAGTAAAATGTAACAGGGTGAATAACTATGGCAAAAAGACCAGTACCGAAATACGATTTCAAGGCTTTTGGGGCAGCGATAAAGGCGGCGCGGACAGGGCGCAAGGAGAGCCGCAAGAAAGTGAGCGACGAAATGTTTATCTCGCCGCGCTACCTTGCGAACATTGAGAACAAGGGGCAGCACCCAAGTTTACAGATTTTCTTTGAGCTTATGCTCCGCTACAATATATCCGTAGACCAGTTTCTTTTGGAAACGCCGCCAGAGAAGAACACGCAGCGGCGGCAGCTTGACGCGCTTCTTGACGGTATGAGCGATACAGGCATACGGATTGTGAGCGCAACGGCAAAGGAGATAGCGGAAGTCGAAACAGAGGGCAGATAAGAAGTGTCCGTCAGAATTGAATAAGGTTTAGAGAGCGTTGTAATCTTTTTTTGAGGATTGCAGCGTTTTTCTTTTGCGGAAGTTTGGCAAAACCGGGCATAGCTCCGTAGTAAGGCATAAGGGATAAAAACATTCGTAGCAAGCATAGGAAGCGGGTACCCACTTCCGTATTTTCCCCTCCCGCGCTGCGGCGCGTCGGTTGAAAATTGCTTGTTGGGAAGTGTCCCAAACCCTCGGAACGGAAAGGAAAGGAGCGAATACATGAACGGACGCAAAAGAACGGTGCAAATCAAATTCAGAGTGACGGAAGCGGAACGGGATTTAATACTGGAAAAAATGAAGCTCGTACCCACCCGGAACATGGCGGCATATCTGCGGAAGATTGCCATTGACGGGTATATCATTCAGATAGACCATGCCGATATAAAGGCAATGACCGCAGAGATACAGAAAATCGGTGTCAACGTCAACCAGATAGCACGCCGCGTAAACGCGACGGGGAACGCATACCAAGAGGACATAGAGGAAATAAAGGGGGTGCTTGCGGAAATATGGCGGTTACAAAGATTAAGCCTATTAAAAGCACTCTAAGCAAAGCCCTTGACTATATCGAAAACCCGGACAAGACGGACGGAAAAATGCTTGTGTCCTCTTTCGGCTGCTCCTATGAAACGGCAGATATTGAATTTGAATATACCTTGTCCCAAGCACTCCAAAAGGGGAACAATTTAGCCTTTCATCTGATACAGTCCTTTGAGCCGGGGGAAGTCGATTATCAGAAAGCCCATGAAATCGGAAAGCAGCTTGCCGACGCGGTAACAAAGGGGCAGCATGAATATGTACTCACGACGCACATTGACAAAGGACACGTCCACAATCACATTATTTTCTGCGCCGTAAATTTCGTAGACCACCGCAAATATAATTCCAACAAAAGGAGCTATTACGGCATACGGAACATGAGCGACAAGCTGTGTCGGGAAAATGGCTTGTCCGTCGTCGTTCCCGGCAAGGGCAGCAAGGGAAAGAGCTATGCGGAGTACCAGGCAGAAAAGACGGGTACAAGTTGGAAAGGCAAGCTAAAGATTGCCGTTGACGCGCTTATCCCCCAAGTTTCCAGTTTTGAGGAATTGTTGCAGCGGTTACAGGCGGCGGGCTATGAGATAAAGCCGGGGAAATATGTGTCATGCCGCGCCCCCGGACAGGAACGCTTCACCCGTCTTAAAACCCTCGGCGCGGATTATACAGAGGAAGCCATAAGGGAACGGATAGCGGGCAGACGGGCAAAGGCGGCGAAAGCCCCCAGAGAGCAGCGCGGCGTTTCGCTGCTTATCGACATTGAGAACAGTATCAAGGCGGCGCAGAGTAAGGGCTATGAACAGTGGGCGAAAATCCACAATCTGAAACAGGCAGCAAAGACCATGAATTTCTTGACGGAACATAAGATTGAACAGTACGCGGATTTAGTCAGCCGGATTGAAGAAATGGCAGCGGAAAGCGGACAGGCGGCAGACGCATTGAAGGACGCGGAAAAGCGGCTTGCGGACATGGCGGTGCTTATCAAGAATGTTTCCACCTACCAAAAGACAAAGCCCGTCTATGACGCATACCGCAAGGCAAGGAACAGGGAGAAGTACCGCGCCGGACAGGAACAGGCGATTATCCTACATGAAGCCGCCGCAAGGTCGCTGAAAGCGGCGGGCATTGCAAAGCTCCCGAACCTTGCCGCGCTGCAATCGGAATATGAAGCCCTCCAAGCGCAGAAAGAAGCCCTTTATGCCGACTATGGGAAGCTGAAAAAGAAAGTCCGGGAATACGATATTATCAAGCAGAACATTGACAGCATTTTACAGGCAGACAGGCAGCCGGAACGGGAAAAGGGAACAGAGCGCGGATAAGGATAGCAAAATCCCCGCCGCTGTGCTATGATAGGGCTATCAAAAAGCAGAGGAGCGTTGAGCATGGAAAACCAGAAAATGCCGGAATATGAAACCATACGCGCCGCCGTTGCCGGGGAAAAATGGGCGGTGGAGAAAGTCGTGGAGTGCTACAAGGACGAAATCGACAGGCTATCGACGGTAGCGGTCAGACAGCCGGACGGAAGCACGAAACAGGAAATCAACGAAGATATGCGCCAGTCCATCACAAAGAAGCTGATAGAAGCCCTCCCGCAGTTCCCGCTTGAAGAAATGGAAAAGGGAAATGTCAGATAGGCAAAAAAAGAACAGGGCGCGGAAGCCAGTATATGACTTCCGCGCCCTGTCTTTTTATGGGTGCTGTTTTCGTGAATGTTACGCAGTAGAACGCCATTTTTGGGGGTAAAGGTATAAAGTATCGCCTATCCGATTTTCACGCCCGGAAAGCCCTGTAAATCAAGGGATTTTCCGCGCCTACTGCGTAACAGGGGCGCGTCTTTTCCTCATGCGCTCGGCGGCTTGTCTGCGGGTGATACGTTTCCGGCAGACGGGGCAGTATTTGACACTGTTAGAGGTTGACGCAAAGAACGCGCCGCACTCGGTACATTTCTTCTTATCCCCTGTCTGGTAAAGCTCCGCATAAAGCAGCCTGTCGGCGGGAAGCACCGCAACCCGGAACCACTTGCAGAGAAGCGAATAGGAAATGAGCTGCGGACATACGCACTCGTCCCCGTCGTCCAGTAAGATACAGTTCCCGTTATCATAATTGCAGCACGTCCGGCGCACAAGGGCGTTGACTTTCCGGCTCTGGGGCGGCGTCAGCCGCTTAACCCCGTTCATACTTCATCAGCGGCGTAAATGGGAAGCTCTGCAAATTCCGCTTCGGTCAAAGCGTCCACTTTGGAAAGGGTGCGCTTTGCAAGCTCCCGCATATCCGCGTCCATGTAGGGCAGCGCGGCGTTGACATTCTCAATCAAAGCCCGCTTGCCGCCCTCGTTGTAAATGCTCAAAAGGTTTGTTTCTTCAACAGTCAGTCTAATCATGCTCATACCTCCATATCGTGATTTTTTGTTTTTGCCGCCGCCTTTTTCGGGGCGGTCTTTGCCTTGTCTGCTTTAAGCTGCGCCCGGATAGAGGGGCGGGGCTTCCTTATCTCCCTGTCCCGGTTCTCCCCCTTGTCAATCAGCGCATACGTCCCATGTCTGCCCTCGATTTTGGAAAAGGAAAGGGTCTTGTAGGGCAGCATGGAGAAAAGGCGGTCAGTGTCCTTTGTGGCTGCAAGCCGCATGAACGCCGGGGAAAGCTCTGCCATGAAATGGGTCTTGTTCGGGCTGTTCGGCTCGTAATGCCGCTTCATTTCCCGCACAATGCGCCGCGCTTCCGTTTCAATCAGCCCGTCCCGCAAAGCGGCAATATGCGCCTTGAAATCCCTCGGCGAAAGCTGCTCCCGGCTGCGCCGTTCTTCCTGTAAGAGCGATTGCAGCGCGTCCGGGTCGTTGGGTACGGCTTCAAAGCGTTCAAATTTCCCAAGCTGCGGGTCTGGGGTTCCGTCAAAATATCTCCCGGCTTCCTGTACCCTTTCCTCATGCTCATAAATCAGCTTCACCGTATCGGCGGGCAGCTCCTTTTCCTTGACGCGCTCATAATGTTTAGAGTAGTCCAGTTCGTACAGATTGCCCTTGATTTTCCCGCGCTCCTTTCCCGTCAGCTCGATTGCATAGGCAAGAACGCGGTCGCTTGTCTGCTCCATGTAGAAACGCCATGTGTTGTGGGGCGCGGTGTCTTTGAGGAAAACGTCGCGCTCCCGGAAACAGTGCGTCCCGGACGGGCGGCAGAACCACAAAAGTGTTTTGTCCTCCCTGTGGGGGCTTGCCGCCGCCTTTGCGATAATCTCTTTGTCAATGTCTAAGTCGCTCTGGTAAAAGCCTGTGTTCTGCTTCATAATCGCTTCAAGGGAAGCAAACAAATCCATGTTTTCAAATTTGCTCTGTTCCGGCATGGGTCAGCTCCTTTCCAAGTCCTGTGACTTCTGCTTTGCGTTTTTCTTCTGTGCCTTTTCCTTGTCGGCTCTAAGCTGCGCCCGGATAGAGGGTTTCTTTTCCGGCTTCGCTCCCTTGCCGCGCTCCTTGTCGGCTTTGACAGCGTTAGCCAGGTCAACAAGGGAAATCTGCTCGCCCGCCTTTACCTTTGCTTCCAGTTCGTCAACGGTGGGGGTGTTGTTGATGATACCGTCAATCATGTTCCCGTTCTGCTCTGTGGTCTGCTCGGCGGTTTTCAAGGGATTGTCCCGCTGCGCCTGTTCTGCGGCAACGGCAAACGCCCGCGTCCCATTCCCCATAATCAGATACTTTCCGTCGTCCGACTGGTGGTGAAAGCCATATCCGGCGGCTTCTATCTGCTCCCGGCTCATGGCGGTCACATGGAAAGTCCCCCTCGGTGTCTTGACAGTTTCGCCCGTTTCCAAGTCGTCCGGGGTAAGCTGCTTTTGCTCCTGTAAAAACTCCGGCACTTCCCGAAAACCTACACTGTCAACGAAATGCGCCGCGTCCTGTCCGTCCTGATGAAGCACTACCACGTCGGAAACGGAAAGGCTGTGTCCCTTAAAATCTTTGGGGTGGTCGATATTGAAACAGGTGTAAATATCTTCAAGGGAAGTTTCCGGCGCAAGGGGCGCGGAATAGACAAGCTCATAGTTCGCCCTGTCAACCACATTTCCCGCCGCCTGCAGGCGGTCGTATGGCTCAAAGCGGAAATCCCTTGTTTCGTCCCCGCCCTTTATCTGGTAAATGGAAAAGGTGTCTTTGTCCTGTCCGGCGGTCTGCGCCGTTTCCTGTGCCTTTGCGTAAAGCTGCTTCACGTCGCCCTCGGTCAGCTCGCCGCTTTTGAGCTGCCCCATAAGCTCGCGGCATTTCTCCGGCGTTCCCGTATAAAGCACGTCGCCCATTTTCGCCCGCCCGTTCTCCTGTGTCACATAGGCTTGCAAGAGGTAGCTGTTTTCCCGGCTGTCGCTGTAAAGGTTCCGGCGCACTCTGTAAATCGTTTCCGGGGTAAAGGCTTCTTTCGGGGCTGCGCCCGCTTTTTCCTGTGCGCCGGATTTTCCCGGTGCGGCTGCTTCCGGCTCCGGCTTCTCCGGCGCGGCTTCCTGTCCCTCTCTGGTGGGCTGCTCCTGTCCGGCGGTCTGCTCCTTGTCCTGTGCCTTTTGCAGCTCCGCTAAGTTCTCGTCTATGGAATTGATAATCTCGGCGGCTGCGCTGCGTATCGTTTCAAGGGAGCTTTTCAGCTCGGACAGCTCCCGCCCGCTGCTCCACCCGGCGACATAGCCGAAAGAGTAGTCCGACGTGTCAAGCCCGTAATGTTGGCAGACAGTATAGGCGACGCTTTCCGCTTCGACTTCGCGGGTGCGGCGGTCAACGTGGGGCTGCTGCTCGTCCTTTGGCGCGTTGAGGTCAATGTCGTGCAGCTTCGCATGGGCGATTTCGTGAATAGCGGTCTTTAAGGTCTGTAATTCGCTCATGCCCTCGTTGATAGCAATGCGCTTGTCCTCCAAGTGGTAGTAGCCATGAGAGCCGCCCTCGATATTCTCAAAGGCGATAGGAACGGGGGAAGTCTTTTCAAGGGCTGCGAAAAAATCCTTGTAGCGGTCAACGTCGCCTGTCAGCTCGTCAACCGCAATGTCCGGCAGCTCCTTTCCCTCGGTCTGGGAAACGTCAAAGACGGATACCACCTTGTAGGCGGGTATGGTGACTTCCTTTTCCTCGGTGACGGGCTTCCCGTCCTTGCCGATAACGGGCTTCTGCGTGTGCGGGTCGATTTTCTGCATTTCCTGTTTGATTTTATAGGGTGACGGAGCAATGATTTTAATTCCCTTTTGCCCTTTCATCACGTTTCGTTCAAAGTTGTTCTTCCAAGCGGAAAAGCCCGCCACAAGGGAAGCGTCCGGCTTCTGCATGGCGATAAGGACGGTGTTTCGGAAGCTGTAATTATGGAATTTTGACATGACTTTCAGATATTCCCGGTAACGCTCGCTGTCAAAGAGTTCCGCAATACCCTGTTCCAGACGGTCGGTAATCTCTTTGAGCTTTTCGGCGGGCTTCTCGCTCGTCAGCACGATAGGGATAACCGGGCGCGGCTCCTGTGGCTGCTCTGCGGTCTGCGCCGTTCTCTGCCCCGGCGCGGCTGCGTCCATTTCTACCTTTGACGGGTCGGGTCTTTCCGGCTGCGGGGGCTGCGGCGTTACCCGGTATTCCTCCGGCACGTCGCGCCCGTCGTACCATTCTGTAAAGGTGTTGCGGTTGTTGTAGATATAGCCCTTTTCGGTAAACATACCGTCGTCGTTAATGGAAGTGTCCCGCCCGTATTCCTCATACATGAAATACTTTTTCGCTTCTTCGGGAAGTTCCGGTTCTTCCAGTTCATCAACCAGATAACGCCCGTATTCTTCTTCATTGTGGACGGACGGATAAATCCAGTAGCAGTCAAGGTTCTGTGCAAGGTTGATAATGTCCTGTAAGCTGTCGGCATGGTCGCCGTATTCAATGGCTGCAATGAATTTCTCCCGGTCGTCGTCAAACTGCATTTCCAAGAGCTTCCCTAAATAGTTCAGCTCGTCGGGGTGGGAATACTCGCTTAAATGCTCCGTCAAGCCGGGGATAGTGGATTGAAATTCTGTGAAATGCCATTCCTCATAGTGCTTGAAGTCAATCCCGATACGGTCAAAGACTTCTTTCAGATGTTCGGCAGTCGTGGGGAATGTCACCCATTCGCCCGCGGGTCTGCCCTCGGTGTACTTCCCAAGATTGGAAAGATAGCCGCTTAAAATCGGTTCTGCCATTTGTTCGCTCCTTTCTTTTTCAATCATGCGGTGCATAAGCTCAAAATCCTCAATGCTCATGCTCCCGTCAAATACATAGGGGTTAAAATCCTCCCCGTCCCGGTAGGGCTTTTCGGAAAAGGGAAGCCCCGCTTCATGGGCGGCTGCCCTCGCTTCCTCGATAACCTCCGGGGGAAGCCTGTCGTCATGCGCTCCGATAAAACCGTCAATGTCGTTCATGCTGTTTTCGTAGTGGTAACGCACTCCGGCGGTCAGCTCGTCAAGGCTCATGTCCTCGCCTAAATGCCCGCAATAGTAGCCGTTTAAGATAACGGCGGCGGGGTCAATGCTTTTTATTTCCTCTAACCGGCTCCTGTCCTCCGGGTAGAGCGTATCGTCCATATCAAGATGAAAATATTCCGCGTTCCATGAACGCCCCTGTTTCCAGAACGCCACCCATGCGATACCGTCCCTAAGCTCGTCTTGATAGTCCTTTACGGTGTCCCGTAAACTTGCCATAGTGAAAAACCTCCTTTCTCTGCGGCAGCGTCATAAGCTGCATTTTTTGGCTGCATGGTCTACTACGGGTACGCCCGCATTTCTGCCAAATATTTTTGAAAATTTTTAGAGGGTGAAGCCCTCCGCAAAAGAGGGTTTGGGAAACTTCCCAACAAGCAAAATCCCCGTCCGGCGCGTCAGCGTCGCAACGGGGATTTACGGAAGTGGGTACCCGCTTCCTATGCTTGCTATTCAAGTTTTTAGTTCTTCTGTACTTCGATACGGTAGTTGACGTATTTTCCGCCAGTGTCAGCCAGAACGATAGTTCCGTCGTAGGTCTTGCCTGTTTTCGGGGAGTAGAGCTTCTTTACATTTGCCTTGCCGGATTTAAGGAGCGCGGCGGCAATCTTCGCGGAAAAAGCGGTCTTGCGTTCCTCGAAAAAGCGGTCGTTCTTCCACATGACAAAGGCACATTCTTTGTTGCTGCAATAATAGTTTTTCTTCCCCTCATGGACGGGGGAACCGCAACGGGGGCATTTGCCGACAGAGGGCTTTTCCTCCCGGAACAAATCCTTTTTCCCGTCCAGTGCTGCGGCGTGTGTCCGCACAAGCTCCCGCGCCATAGCTTCAATGCCGGACAGAAATTCGCCGGGGTCTGCGGCTCCCTTTGCTATCTGCGTCAGATTGTTTTCCCATTCTGCGGTAAGCTGCGGGGAAGTGAGCATATCCGGCAAGATTGATACAAGGGCGGCTCCATTCTGCGTGGGGATAAGCTGCTTGCCTTTGCGCTCTGCAAAGCCGCCCTTTACCAGTTTTTCAATGACGGCGGCGCGGGTGGCGGGAGTGCCAAGCCCCCGGCGTTCCGCGTCCGGGTCGGTGTCCCCGTTCCCGGCGCGTTCCATAGCCGACAAAAGGCTTGCTTCGCTGTGGGGCTTCGGCGGCGTTGTGATATGCTCCGTTACTTTTGCGGCGGGGTTAGGAAAGCCCTGTCCCTCGGAAAGCTCCGGCAGCGTCACGTCTGCATTTTCCCCGTCCTCCGCTTCGGGCTTATCTTTCAGCGTCGCCCGGTATCTGCGTTCCATCTCTTTCCAACCGTCAGAAATAACAGTCTTTCCCCGCACCGTAAACTCCGTATCGGCGCATGAGAAAACCGCCGTAACCGCTTCAAAGATATGCGGCTCGGCGGTGGCAAGGAGCAGACGCGCCCCCGCAAGGGTGAGGATATTTCTCTCGCTTTCCGGCAGCGCGTCCGGGTCAGCCTTTGCAAGCTCCATAGTGGGAATGATTGCGTGGTGGTCTGATACTTTTTTACTGTCTGTTACCTTTGCAACCTCCGGCGTGAAGTCCGCGCCCGCCATAAAGGGGAGCTTTTCGCAAAGCAGCGCGATAATGCCCGCTGCGGTGCCGCCCATGTCGTCAGTAAGAAAGCTGCTGTCCGTCCTCGGATAGGTAAGCAGTCTTTTTTCATAAAGGGCTTGTGCAAGGTCAAGGGTCTGTTTCGCGGTGTAGCCGAAAATGCGGTTCGCTTCCCGCTGCAAAGAGGTAAGGTCAAAGAGCTTCGGCGGGGCTGCGGTTTTCTTCTCTCTGGTAAGGGAAACGCATACCGCCGTTTCTGTTTCGCAAGCCCCTTTCAGCGCGGCGGCTTCTGCCTTGTCTGAAATCCTTTCGCTTGCCGCTTCCGCGCCGGATAAATCAAGGCGAACATGATAATATTTTTCTTTCTGGAAATGGGAGATAGCCGCGTCCCGGTCGGTGAGCATTTTTAAGGTCGGGGTCTGGACGCGCCCCACGTTCAAGGTCTTTCCATACAGGCAGGAGAAAAGCCGGGTGGCGTTAATGCCGATAAGCCAGTCAGCCTTTGCGCGGCAGAGGGCAGACGCAAAGAGCGCGTCGTAGTCCCGCCCGTCTTTGAGGGAAGCAAAGCCCGCCTTAATCGCCCCGTCCTCCATTGAGGAAATCCACAAGCGGCGCATGGGCTTCTTGCAGCCCGCCGCTTCGTAGACAAAGCGGAAAATCAATTCTCCCTCGCGCCCCGCGTCGCAGGCGTTCACCACTTCGGAAACGTCGGCGCGGTGCATAAGCTCTTTTAAGGTCTTGAATTGCTTCCCCTTGTCCGGGTCAACGGCGTACTGCCATTCCTCCGGCAGAATGGGTAAGCTGTCAAAACTCCATTTTTTATATTGCTCCCCGTAGGCGGCAGCTTCCGCAAGCTGTACCAAATGCCCGACGCACCATGAAATGAGGTAGCCGACGCCCTCGATATATCCGTCTTTCTTTTCCTTAACGCCAAGCGCGGCGGCGATAGTCTGCGCCACGCTCGGCTTTTCTGCAATCACAAGTCTAAGTGCCATGAAAAAATCCTCCTTTCAGCGTTCCGGCGCGGTGTGCTTCTTCTCCTGTGCCTGTTTCAGACAATAGCCGATACAGGGGGATTGCGCCTTATAAGGGCAGCGCACACACGCCGGGGATTTTGGAACGGGCGGCGCACTGTCACGCCGCCCGGTGGGTCTTTGTACCATCATTTTTTCCAAAGGATTTTCGGTGAAAAGCCTCATGCTTCCTCGTCCTCCTGTTCTTCATCAGAAAGCCCGTCCCCCTCGTCCTCGTCGTAATCGTCAAAATCGAAATCTTCAAGGTCGGTGTCGCCCTTGACGTTCTGCTTTGGCTTCATAAACTTAAAATAATAGAACGCGCCCCCGCCGCCAAGAAGTGCCACGACAAGGAAAAGCACAAGCCCGCCTGTATTGCCTTTCTCTTTGGGCTGCTCTGTTGGTTTCTCGGTTTCCGGCTCCGCTTCCTTGCCACTGCAAGCGGTCATGTTGTCCTTGCAGACAGGGCAGCTCACATTTACCTTTCCGGCTTCGCATTTATCGGTGCAACTGCAAACGGCGGGCGGGGCTGCTTCGGTGCTTCCGTCCTCCATAAGTGCTAAGAGGTCGGCTTCGTCCACTTGATTAAGGAAATGTACGGTGTCCTCGCCCTCGTCGTCCCGGTCAATGAGGATATAAAAGTAATTGCCGTTTTTGGTCGTTACGGTGATAAGCTGCTTGTTGCCGCCGAAATCGTCTACAAGGGTCGCGTTCCCGTCCGGGGTAAGGGGTTCTTCCTTTTGGGGTTCCTCGTAGACAACGCCGCTGTCGTTGGTGTCGTCCTCTCCCTCCGGGGTCTGTGCAAAAGCGGTGACGGAAAAGCCGCCCATAAGTACAAGGGCGGCGCAAAGTGCGGTCAAGGTTCTAAGGATTTTCTTATTCATTCTCGGTGTCCTCCATTTCTTCGGTGTCATGGTCTGCGGGTTCTGCGGGGTAGCCCGGCGCGGCTTCCATGCCCGGAATACCGCCCCCGGAAAGCATAGCGGAAAGCTCATGCGGGGAAAGGCGCATGGAGCGCACAAGCTGTACGATTTGCAGGTTTTCCGCTTCGGTTTTCTGCGCTTCAAGCCCCCTTAATTTGTTCTGGTACTCGGTGATTTTCTCGCGGGTCTTTGCAATCTCCCTGTCGATACGTTCAATTTTGTTCATAGCCATAAATAAATTTCTCCTTTCTTTGCTCAAAAATATGTTAATTCCAGTTCATCAGCCCATAGCCTTTGATACAGGAGTAATTGACGGGGTAGCTCTTTATCTTGCAGGCGTCGCCGGAATTGCCCTCGACGGTATAGACGCGCTCCCCGTCCGTTCCGATAACAAGCCCCACATGGTCTGCGCTCCCGTCCCCGTCCCAGTCGAAAAAGATAGCGTCGCCGGGGGCGATATTCTCATAGCCCCTCGCGCCCCATTGCCCGCGTGACTGGAACCAGGGTACGCCCTGTGACTGGCACCCGGCAAAGCGCGGCTCGCTCTTTCCGGCTTGATTGTAGCACCATGAAACGAAACAGGCGCACCATTCCACGCGGCTGTTAAATCCGTACCAGCTCCAAAAGGGTCGCCCGCCCACGTTGCCGACTTGCCGCTTTGCAAGGTCTACAACGGCGGTGTTGCCGGGGCGTGTGCCGTTTACAAGCTGTACGCCGCTTAAATCCTCGGACGCGCCCATATCGGGGGAGCCGCCGCCGAAAATCAGCGGTTTGTTTCCGCTTGTTTCCAGATAGACGCGGTACATTTCAAGCTGCTGTGGCGTTAGAAGTTCCTCCGCAATCTCGGAAATGGGCTTGTTCGTCAGCTTCACATTAAGGATATGGTACTCGTAGGGTACTTCCTCGGTGGTCGTTTCCCCTGTTTCCGGGTCGGTGCTTGTTTCTGTGCGGTAGCGGATTTCCGTTTCTTCCGTCAGCGTCAAGGTGTACTGCATGGCAAAGACGCGGTTTAGTTCTGCCTGTGCGCTCTGCGGGGTGTAGGTCTGTAAAAGGGCGGTGAGGTAGGACGCTAACTCATGGGGGTTATGCCCGATACTGTCAAGGTCATAGCGGTATTCGTCATAGCCGGGGTGGGTGCTTTCGATATTGTCAATCTGCTGCTGAAGCTCGTTTTCCTTTGCGGCGTAATTGTTCTCCGTCGCCACAAGGTCGCTGTCCTCCGACGTGTAGGAAGTCCCAAGTATGCCGTTCATCAAGCCGGAGAACATGGAGCCGCAAGAGGAAAGCCCCGCCGATACCATGATGAATAAGAGCAGCGCGGCAACGGCGATACATACGCCCGCCGGGTGCCGCCCTACAAAAGCGATTGCCCGTTTGGTTTCCTCGGCGGTTTTCTTTGCCGCTTTCCTTGTATTCTCCGCTGCCTTTTTTGCTGTGGCTGCGCCCCCTTTTTTCGCTGCCTTTGCATACTGCCGCTTGATTTGCTGCTTCTGCATGAAGCGGGAAAGGGGATTGCTCGCAATCTGCGGATTGTCATGTAAGGCTTTGTGGTACTGGAAATCCACATTTGCCTTGAACGCCGCTTTCTCTGCCTTTGCCGCCGCCCGGTAGGGTTTCAGCTTGTGGCTGCGGTAGCCCTCCTTGACTTTCCTCGCCCCGTACTTTGCGCCGCGCTCTGCCAGTTCTTCGGATTTGTGCGCCCCCTCAACGCCGGAATTGTCCTTTTCAACGGAATGTATCTTGTTGTGGACGAAAATACCCGCTTCCTGTGCGGGGCGGGATAGCGGGTTATTGTGGGGCTTATTCTTTCCTATGGGCTTTTCCCGTTCCTCAAAGCGTAGGCGGGTCTTGCCTTTCCCGGTAGCTTCGTCAAAGGTGCGCTCCCGTACAAGTTTCTTTTCTTTGGGGATAGCCGCCTTTGCCGCGTCCAGACGGTCGGCTGCTTTGTCCGATTTTCGGATATACTTTTCAAGCTCCGGCGTTGCCCGTTCCTCGTCGGTAAACTGCAAGCGGGAAGATTTTTCTTTTGCTGTGGCTTCTGCCTGTGCTTTCCTCGCCGCCTTTTTGCTCGCCTTTCTGGTACGCGCCCCGTCGATACGCTCCAAGACGCGCTCGGCTGCGGCGGTGTCCTGTTCCCGTTCTGCCCCCGGCGCATGGGGAAGTGGCGGCGTGTCGGTTAAGGGCGGGGAAGTTGCGCCGCCCGGTAGGGGCTGCGCTGCCTGTTCCGGCGGCTGCGGTGCTTCGGTCTTTGCAAAGTCCGCGTCCCTTATCCGCTTGCTGATACGTTTCTTTTTCCCGGTGGCGGCGTTTACCTCGACAGCCCCCTCGCGGGTCATTTTCTGCGTGACTTTCTCACGCGCTCGATACTGTTTTATTTTTCTGTCCCTCCAATCCGCGCCCTTGCAAGGGCGCAATACTCGGCGTTTATCTCAATGCCTATATAATGCCTGTCAAGCTGCCTTGCGGCTGCCCCCGTCGTGCCGCTGCCGAAAAAGGGGTCAAGCACAACGCCGCCTTTCGGACAGCCCGCCTTGATACAGGTTTCGGCAAGTTTTGGCGGGAACGCGGCGAAATGCCCGCCCTTGTAGGGAACGGTATTGATAAGCCACACGTCCCGCCTGTTCCGCATGGTCGGCATGAGGGCTTCGTCGTAGTAGCTGCCGCTTCGCGCCCGGTTAAGCCCCTGTACTTTCCCCTGTCCGGGTATTTCGTCCGCATATTTCTGTCCCGCGCTGCGCCCGGTGCGGTACCGCGCCGCCGTTGTGGGGGCTAACGGCTCGGCTATGGCGGCTGCGTCATAGAAATATTTCTTTGACTTCGTAAGCAGAAAGATATGTTCATAGCAGCGGGTAGGGCGGTCTTTCACGCTCTCCGGCATGGGGTTTTCTTTCTGCCAGATAATGTCGCTCCGTAAATACCACCCGTCAGCGCGTAGGGCAAAGGCTAAAAGCCAAGGGATACCGATTAAGTCCTTTTGTTTGCAGCCGGAAACGCGGTTGTTTCTTGCAATCTGCTGTCCGTTTCTGCCTTTCGGGTTCTTCGGGTCTGCATGGTAGCCTTTATTTCCTGTGCCGCAGTAGGTGTCCGCGATATTCAGCCAGAGCGTACCGTCAGAACGCAGTACCCGGCGCAGCTCGCGGAAAACCTCGGTCAGCCTGTCAATGTACTGCTCCGGCGTGTCCTCCCGCCCAATCTGCATATCAAGCCCATAATCTCTAAGCGCATAGTAGGGCGGGCTTGTGACGCAACAGTGTACGCTTTCCTCTGGAAGCTCCCGCAAGGCATAGAGCGCGTCGCGGTTGATGATGGTGTCAGTTTTCAGCCCGTTCATGCTTCGCCTACTTCCTCCGGCTTCGTCGTCATTACCCGGTAAAGCTCGGTGTCTTTCGGGAAGCGGTCTACAAAGGGCAGCACCACGTTCCCGTAGAAGATAAGCCCCTCGCCCGCTTCGGTGTGGGTGACATATTTCATCTGCTGCGGGGAGATGTTGAGCTGCTTTGCAAGGATAGCCCGGTCGCCCGCCGCCTGATTGAGCATGAGGACAAAATCAGAGTTTTCAAAGATATTCTCCACTTCGCGGGAAGCAAGCAAATCCTTGACATTCTGCGTAATGGCTGTGGGTATGCCGCCCCATTTTCTGAAACGCTTCCAGATTTCAACGGAATAGGCGGCGGTCTGTTCCTCTTTCAAGAGAAGATGAAATTCGTCCATAAAATACCGGGTGGATTTCCTTTCTGCCCGGTTGACGGTGACGCGGTTCCATACCTGGTCCTGCACAATGAGCATACCTAACTTTTTGAGCTGCTTCCCAAGCTGCTTGATGTCAAAGCAGACAAGGCGGTTGTTCAGCTCCACGTTGGTACGGTGGTTGAATACGTTAAGGCTCCCGGAAACGTAAAGCTCCAATGCCGCCGCGATACGCGCCGCTTCCGGCTCCGGCTGCTTCAAAAGCTCGTCGTAGAGGTCGCCCAAGATAGGCATTTTCTCCGGGTCGGGGTCTGCAAGGAAAGGGCGGTACACGTTCCTAACGGCGCGGTCAATGACGGTCTTATCGACAGGCTGCAAGCCCTCCTTACCGCCTATGACAAGCTCGCAGAGGGAGAGGATAAAGTCGGATTTCAGCGCAAGGGGGCTGTCGTCCTCGGAATAGTTGAGGTTAATATCCATAGGGTTCACATACTGGGGCTTCCCGTCAATGCCCTTGCCCGTAGGCGATAACCGTATCACTTGCCCGTCAAGCCGCTGCACAAGGGAAAAATACTCTGCTTCCGGGTCGCAGATAATAATGTCGTCGTCTGTAATGAGGAAAGCGTTTGTCATTTCCCGTTTGGCGGCAAAGGATTTCCCGCTTCCCGGCGTACCCAAGATTAAGCCGTTGGGGTTCTTTAGCTGCTTGCGGTCGCAGAGTATCATGTTGTTAGACAGGGCGTTCAAGCCGTAGTACAAAGCCGCGCCCGTCTGGAAAAGCTCCTGTGTGATAAAGGGGATAAAGATAGCGGTGCTTGACGTGGTAAGCCCTCTTTGAATGGGGATAAGGTTCTCCCCAAGCGGTACAGAGGACATAAGCCCCGCTTCCTGTTGGTAGTCAAGGCGGGTTAAGGCGCAGTTGTTCTTCTGTGCTATGCCCGCCGCCGCGAATACGTCATTTTCCAGTTTCCGCTTCGTGTCCGCCATGTTCACCACAAGGAACGTCAAGAGGAACATTCTTTCATTCCGGCTCTGCAAGTCCTGTAAGAGGTTCTTCGCTTCGCTGCCGAACGTGGCAAGGTCGGACGGGATTATATCCATGTCATAGCCGCTGCGTACCGCTTTTTTCTGTTCCTCGATTTTCATTTTGTCAAGGTCGGTGATTTTCCGCTTGATTGTCTTTATGGCTTCGGTCTGGTCGATACTGTGGATATGCAGATTGACGATAACGCCCGTTTCCAAGTCCAGAATATCCGATAAGATACGGTCGTTTAACTCCGGGGCAAGGATTTCAAGGAATGAAACCGCGCCGATTTTGCGCCCCATGCGGAAATAACGCCCCTCGCCAAAACGGAAAGAGGACGGGGCGATAAAGTCCTTTGTGGAAAGCCCGGACGGGGCAAGCCAAGAAAAATCAAAGGAAAACTGCCCGCCCTCCGGGTGGAAAATGCCATGCAGCATTTTAAGGCGTTCATAGCCTGTCATGGGGCGGGCAGCTACGCCCAAGAGCTTAAAGTTGTTCAGCACGTCCGTTTCGATACGGGCAAGGCGGGATTTCGCCGCGCCCAGACTGTCGGCTTCAATGGCAAAGGTGATATACTTCGCCTTGACAAGCCCGTTGTTGCCCTTTGCAAGCTGGTTTTTCAGCATATCCCGGTATTCTGTGCGGATAGAATTGAAAGCGTCCTCCTGTGCCGGGATATTGACCGCCTTTTCCGCTTCGCCCCGCTGCGTCCCCTGATTGATGAAAGAAAGCTGCACCGAAACGGAAGCGTCAAAGTAGTTTAGGAAGTCGCACCAGTTCTCAAAAATGGCGGTCTTGTCGTCTGCCTGTGCAAGCTGATAGTTAATATCTTCAAAGGCGACGGTCTTTGAGTATTTGCGCTGCGTAACCTTGCAGATACCGTCCGGGTACATCTGGATATAGGGGATTGTCTGCTGCGCGGTGTGCGCTTTCCCGTCGCCCTTTGCCTGTCTGATGATTTCCGCAATCTGCTTTTTCTCGGCGCGGGTGAGCTTGCGGGGCGGGTTAGGCTTTGCGCTTCCCGCCGCGCTGTTTCTTCGTGTTTCCTTTTGCAATCGCTGATACCTCCTTTTCAAGTTTTCTCTGCCGTTCTAAGACGGAATAAAAGTTGTCTGTCCTGTATGGTCGTTCTTTGGGGGCTATGAATTTTGTCTGAATGATGTTCTTCACCACCACTTCAAGGGGCTGTCCATGCTTCTCATACATGGCAAAGAGGAAACAGGGCAGCATGACGGCAATCATAGCCATAGACGCAAGGCTGGTGCCTGTGCTGTCTTTGAGCAGAAAGAAAAGCGGCAAGCCGAACAGGAGAGCCGCCGCAAAACATACAATCTGCCGTTTGGTAAGGTTGAACGCTACTTTTGTCTTGACTTTGGATAAGTCTTTGGGTACGGGTACATACGCCAAGTGAAAACCTCCTTTCTCTGGGTTTGGTGTTGCTGTAATTTTCCATAAGGGTAATCAAGGCAAAGGTCAATCTATGCCCTTTGCCCGCCCGTATTATATGGGGGTTATCCGCGTCAAGGTCGGGTCGTATTTTCGCCGCTTCGCTCTGAAAATCTCCACCCTGCCCTTGACACGCCGCTAATGCGCGGAAAAAATCGACTTCGCCAGTGCGCCGGATTTGAACAGGGAGAAACAGAGGATAACGGTGTAGGCTGCAAGGGAGAATATCGCGCTGTGCAGATTGTCCGCTATTATCATGTTGTTTACCAGAACCGCGTAAATGCCGACGCATATCATAATGAGGAAGCCTTGAAAACCGATAGCGAACAGGGATTTTAGGTAGTTGTTTCCTATCTGCCCCCATTCCCGGTTAGTCATAGTTGCAAACGGGATAGGCGATACCGAACAGTAAAGGTAAATTTCTATCATACGCCCGTAGAGGATAACGGTTATCAGTACGGACATGATTTTCATGCACAAGCTCACAAGGCTTGTTTCCATGACAAGTAAGAGCAGTTCGGGGATTTCCATAGCGTCAAGCCCGCTTTGCATGGAAGCAAGGGCGGCGGCAACATCAATCTCTGTGCTGCCGCCGATTACCCCCGCCGCGCCGGAAACAACGTGCTGCGCCATATCGAACACCGCCATAGTGATGTCAAAGGTGTGCGTCACAAGGTAGACTGCCACAAACGCCTTGAACACCCACTTGAAGAACATGGAAGTGTCAACGTCGTGCATATTGTTCTTTTCCGTTACCATGCTGATAAGCTCATAGCATAGGACGTAGGTAATGACAAGCCCCGCAATGGGTACGATTACATTCTCACTAAGGGTCTGTATCATGGAGAATATATTTGCGTTCCACCCTTGCGGGGTCTGCCCTACCTCTGCGGCGATAGTGCCGACTTTTTCGTTTACGTCCCCGAACATAGTTGACAGATTACCGTTTATGGCTCCTATGAGGATTTCCTTTATCCATTCGTTAATCGCGTCAAGTATGCTCTGCATAAGCCTTTACCCGCGCTTCTTAACCGAACAGCCCGGAAAGCAGCGGTACAAGGGTCATGCCGATAAGGGCAACGCCGCCGCCCGCCATAAGCTGCTTCATGCCCTGGCTTTTTACTGATGTGCGATAAAGAAGTAATAGAAATGTAAAAAATTTTGCCGTTCCTATCCGGCACTTAGGGCTGTGTCGGATAGGTCGGGCGTTAGGCTTCGGGCAAGTCAATCTTGCCGACAAAGCTGTAATAAATCTCAATGTCCTGCCTGCGGGTGCCGTTCTCGTCATAGCTGCACTCATGCACGACGATTTTCTCAATCATCTCCCGCAAGAGGGTGGGGGTAAGTTCCTCAAAGGCAAGGTGCTTTCGGACGATACCCATAAACTTTTCCGCGTTGACGGTGGCGGCCTGCGACTTATCCAGTTCTTCCTGCAAAGCGGCGGCGCGGTCTTTCAGTTCCCGCTGCTCCTGCTCATAGTCTGCCGACAGTTCCATGAAACGCTCGTCGCTGATTTTGCCGTTCACATTATCCTCGTACAGCCGCTTGATAATGCGGCTCACTTCGGCAATGCGTTCCTGCGCCTGTTCAAGCTGTTTGGTGGCTGCGGCGGTCTTTCTCTTGCCGCCGATCTCGTTCTGCTGGATAAGCAGCTTCACAAAGCGGCTCTCATGCTTGGCGGCGTATTCCGTCACTTGCCGGAGATTGGAGAGGACACCGGCGGTCAACAGGTCGGTGCGGATAAAGTGCGCCGTACAGTCGCGGGTGCGCTTCTTGTAGCTGCCGCAAATGTAACAGTCCTGCTTGCGGTTTTTGTTCTGATACCGCTGCTGATACATCACATGGCCGCAGTCGGCGCAGAACAGCATACCGGAGAACAGCCCCACTTCATCATAGCGGTTCGGGCGTTTGCGCTGCTTGCGTAACTCCTGCACGCGCTCCCATGTTTCCCGGTCTATGATAGGCTCATGGTGGTTCTCAAAAACAGCCTGCTTCTCCACGGGGTTCTCTACACTGTGCTTGACCTTGTAAGAGGGCTTCTCCGTCTTGAAGTTTACCAGACAGCCGGTGTACTCCCGGTTTTCGAGGATATGAACGACGGTGTTCGTCGCCCATTTGCACTCATAGCCGGGGTGGTATCGGCGGGTGCTGCCCGTCCTACGGTATTCCAGCGTCCCCGGCGTGGGGATTTGCTGCTCCGTAAGCATACGGGCAATCTTGGTCGGGCCGTTCCCGGCAAGGCAAAGCTGGTATATCTGCTGGACAACCGGCGCGGTTTCCACGTCAACGAGATAGTTCTCGTCCTCGTCCATGAGGTAGCCATAGACCGGCTTGCTGGTAACGGGCTTGCCGCTCATGCCTTTTGCTCTCTTAACTGCCTTGATTTTCTTGCTCGTATCTCTCACCAGCCATTCGTTGAACAGATTTCGCAGAGGGGTAAAATCGTTGTCCATGCCGCCGTTTGCGCTGTCCACATTGTCGTTGACAGCGATAAACCGCACGCCCTTTTGGGGGAACAGCATTTCCGTGTAAAATCCCACCTGCAAGTAGTTTCGCCCTAACCGGCTCATGTCCTTGACGATGACCGTACCCACTTTCCCGGCTTCAATGTCTGCAAGCATGGCTTGAAAACCGGGGCGCTGGAAGTTTGCGCCGGAAAAGCCGTCGTCGGTGTACCAGCGCAGATTGGTAAAGCCATTCTGCTTGGCGTAGGTTTCCAAAATACGCTTTTGGTTGGAAATGGAATTGCTTTCGCCTTGCAACTCGTCCTCATGGGACAATCTCGGATAAAGGGCGGTAATGAGGTTTTGGGTGGCTTGTCTTAACATAAAATCCTCCGTTTCCGACAGCCAGCCCCACTATTCCGTAGCTTTATTGTACCACGGAATAGCGGGGGCTGTATAGCGGCAAAAGTGTAAAATCTGCTTCTTTATGATTTGTCAAATTTCCGGTTTTTGTGTAGCAGCGGCTTCCGCTTCCAGTACCCGCGCCATTTTGTCGGCGGCGGTGGTCGTGGTATCTTTCTTGAAATAGCCGAACACGACAAGGACGGAATTGCCCATGCGGATTTCCGTCACGCAGTCGGGGCGGCGGGCTGTGCGGGTGTCGTGCTGCTTGTTATCTGCCATAGGCAATACTCCTTTCAGTCGGTAATCAGTTTCTTCATGCTCTCCATTTTCCGCTGCGCGGCTTCCTGCCGGAAGTTGTCGCCGGTAAAGCGTACCGGGACGCACATGGAAATCAGGCGGTCATAAATCCGGGAATGTGCGGTGTCCTCTGGGTTCCGCAGGTCGTCCAGCGTGAGGTTGGTCGTGACGATCAGCGGCTTGCCGCTGCGGTAACGGCTGTCAATCACATTGAAAACCTGTTCCAGCCCGTATTCGGTGCCGCGCTCCATGCCGAAGTCGTCAAGGATAAGCAGCGGATAGCGGCAAAGGCGGGAAATGTACTCGTTGCGGTTCTCAAAGCTGGCGGCAAGGTCGTTGAGGATAAGGGCAAAGTTCGTCATGTGAACGGGGATTTCTTTCTCCATGAGGGCGTTTGCGATACAGCCCGCAAGGTAGCTTTTCCCGGTTCCCACGCCGCCCCAGAACAAGCAGCCGATATTGTCGGCTCGCATATCCTCCCAGTGTTCCACATACCGGCGGGCAATCCCGGCCTGCGGGTTCCTGCCGTTGTCGTTCTCAAAAGTCCAGTCCCGCATGGTGGGGTCGGTAAAGCCCCGGCGTTTCAGTTCCTCCACGGTGTCAAGGTGCCTGCGCCGCTTCTCGGCGGCCTCCCGTTCCTCGCGGGCGGCTCTCTGGCAGTCGCACTCTGCCGGGTGGCGGTCACGGCCAAAGATAGCGGCCTTATCCGGCGCAAAATAGGCTTCTTTCGGCTTACGGCACTTGCCGCAGTACAGTAAACCGTCCTCGCCGGTGTAGTCCTCCGGCTCCGGGGTGACAGTCGTCATATTCTCCAAAACAGCGTTGATTTCGTTCTTCATAAACTCTCGCCCTCCTTGCATGAGTAGTCTGGTATGCCCTTTTTCGGGGCTTTCTTGGCTGCGTCCTCCTGCGCCCATTTGTAGATTGTGGCGGCATGGCTGTGGTATCGCTTGCCGCTGGACGCGATATGGCAGGATAGCCGGTCAATGTAGTAGTTCCATTTGTCGGGCAGGTCTGCTTTCAGCCCGTCCAGTTCTGCTTGCGAAAGAAAGACATTTTCATACCGGCCATAGGCAGCGCGGGCGGGTTGTCCCGTATCTAACTCTCGCTCTCTCTCTTTTTCTATCTCTATCTCTTTCTCTATCTCTATCTCTGGTGGACAAATGTCCGCTTGATATGGTGGACATTTGTCCGCCCCGGCCTTTGGCAAGGCTTTTTGTTCCTGCAAAGCCAGCCTTGCCCGCCGTTTTCGCTCCCCCTCGGTAGAGGATTGGCCGATCAGCAGTTCAATATTGCTCATATACAGCGCGCCGCTTGGCAGCGGCTCTACAAGCCCCAGCTTCATAAAAATCTGCAAGGCTCGTTCTACGGTGCCGACTTGCTGGCGGGTAATGGTGGCAATCATCTGCGCGGTGTAGGGGATATTTTCATCAAGCTGCAACTTTCCGCCGTTTTTCAGCGATTTCAGGTACAGTTTCAAGAGAATGTTGGAATAGAGGATACCGTCCTGCATACTTTCCAGCAGCACGATAGCGTCCTCGTCAAAGTAATTCTCTTTCAGCTTGAGGTAGTAGTATTTTCGGTTGTCTGACATGGTTCCTCCTTTGGGTGGATTTGGGGCGTTTGTACGCATTTAGAACGCCGTTTCCGGGGGAAAAGGATAAATGTATCGCGTACCCTTTGACACCCACGAAAAAAGCCTGGATTTATGCGGGTTTGAAAGGCTCTAAAGCGTGACATCTCTGCCTTTGTTTCCGCTTTCTCTCGGCGGCTTTGATTTTCTTCATGCGTCCGGCGCAGTCGGGGCAGTATTTTCCCCGATTGGATTTGGGGACAAATGCCGCGCCGCAGACGGCACACCGTTTCCGGCTCCCCCGGTACAAGAGGGCTGCGGCCAGTTCCCCGTCAAGGGGCAGGACAGCCACACGGAACCAGCGGCACATGAGGGAAAGGGAAATGCTCTGGACGCACACGCAAGGCTCTCCGTCGTCTAACAGCAGGCAATTCCCCTCGTCATAGTTACAGCACTCATGTACCAGCCGCCGCGCCCGCCGGTGCTGGCGGTAGTCCATTCTCGGTAACTTATCGCTCATGGCTCTGCTCCTTTCTGCGGCGGGGTTCCTCCCGGCGCAAAATCTGGTCGATGTTCCGCTTGACGGTCTGCAACTCCTTGAACCGCTGTTTCTGTTCGTGATAGGTGTTATACAGGCCGTCTTTCTCGGAGATAAGCTGCTCGATCTCGGCCTGCAACGCTTTCCGGGCGGGCAGTTTGGTAATGCCATGCGCCTTGAAATACCGGGCGGCTGCGTCGGCTATGATAAAATCACTCTCGTTTGCCTGCCGGTATGCGTCACGGGCTTTCTGCGATTTCTGCGCCCGCAGCCCGTCGCGGGCGGGCTTGGTCTTGGCATAGGCAAGTACCTGTTGCTGCAACTCCTTTTTCCCTTGTAGCTTTGTTTCCAGCGTTTTCAACTTGCCGCTGGTCTGGCGCATTTCCTGATAGGCGGTATCAACGGCGGCTTCTAACTGCTCCGGGGAAGTGAAGCCGTATTCCTGATACACATTCAGCGTCGCGGCCATTTGTTTGAGGTTGTGCATGGTCGCCCAGCGTTCATAGCCCCGGCCTTTGCCCTCGGCCATTTTCTGCTCAATGTCCACAAGCCGCTGCACACCGTCCTGTTTCGGGGCGGTTTGTGGGACTTTTGTGGGCTGTATGCCGGTTTTCCCATGCCGGGGGTATTCGGGTATGGCTGCGGGCTTTTCTGCGGCTCTGGCGGCGTTCTGCTCCAAAACGGCAAAGACAGCGGCGCGGTCAAAGTCGTCACCCAGCTTTCGGGCGGTAATGGGCTTTGTCCTGTCCGGCGTGAGATAGGATAGCCGCCCCCGGCTCTCCTTGACGGCCACGCCCTCCCGCAGCAGCAGAGAGGAAAAGTCCTCGAATGAGGTCGCCGCAGACAGCGCGGCGCGTATGGTCTGCCGCAGCTTCTCCTTGTTCGTTTCAAACTTGGTCTGCCGGGGCGTGATACCGTCTGCAATCATGGGGGCGTTCTGCTTGTCCAGCGCGGCCTGTCCCTTTTTCTGCGCCCAATACTCCCGGTCTGTGACGCGGTTCTTGCTGCCGTTCAAGAGGTCGATTTGGTAAAGCCCCTCCCGGTGGCACATTTCCATGACTTCGGACTTGAAGTAGCGCAAGGCAGCGTCGGTACAGCGGTGCTTGCAACCGGCTTTCGTGTCGGCTGGCCTGTCCATGTAGGGCAGGAACGGGACTTCCTCTATCCGCAGGCTGTTAATGACGATATGCACATGGATATTGCCGCTGTGATTATGCCCGTCCGGGTGGGTACATACAAGGGCTTGGTGGCCGGGGAAATGCTCGGCGCAAAACTTCTCGCCCAATGCCTGCGCCCGGTCTACGGTCAAGCCGTTGTCCGGGCCGTCCCGTGGGTCAAAGCTGATGATATAGTGGTGGCTTTTCACATCTTCCCGCCGCTGGTTCTTCCCATAGCGGAGATTTGCCCGCATACAGGCAACGGCAAAATCCTCCCCGCCGCAGTTCAGCGTGGACAGCCGGTAGTCCTCGCGGGGGATAAGCCTGCCGGTTTCATCAAGGACGGGCTTCATGGTAAACTCGTCATGCTCGAAAAGCAGGTATTGTTCGGCGGCTCCGTAGTCGGCATTTTTAGAGTTGATATGCTTGAGTGTTGCCAACTGCGTCACCTACTTTCTGTAAGACTTCATACTTGAGGGCGGCAAGGTCGGCTATGGCGGCGCGTACCTCGCCGGAGAGGGCGTTATAGGGTGCGCCGTACTCATTCAGATACCGGGCAATCTGATTGAGGTTGCCGCCGATCCTGCCGTACTCGGCGGTCAGCTTCCCGACAGCGGAGAGCAGTTCGTCATTGACCGCCGACACATGGATAACGGGGCGTATGGTGGTGCGCCGTATCGCCTGCCGGAGAAATTCCGACTGGCTGATACCATAGGGCGCAAGCCGCGCTGTGAAGTCGGCGTATTCATCTTCGGACAGCCGGGTTTTCACAACGCGGCTGCGGTGGGGTGTGTTGTATTTCTTTCGCATGGTCGTAACCTCCTTTCTTGCCGCATGAGCGCGGCGGGGATAAGCGGCGCAAGCCGCAAAGCAGGGTTTGGGGAAGGCACTCCCCAACAAGTTTCCCGCGAGGGGCAAAACCGCAGAATTGCGGATTTTGGCACCGTGGTAGAAACTTGCTCTTAGTAAGCCGCAGACTGCCTCTGTCCGGGCTTTTCCGTACATAGAGCGAACGGGGCGGGGCTTTCAGCCCGCTGTGCGCGGTCTTTTTCCCTTTCGCCAAAGATACATTTGAAAGGCCGCCAGCTACCCGCTGAACGGGGATTTTTCAAATTTTCTTTTGCCTTAGTAATCCGGGAAACAGGATTTTGGCAACCGGCGGGGCAGAGAAATTTTCCTTTCACTCCCTACAACACCGCGTTTTGAAATTTGCCAAACGGGGCAGGCAGCTTTTTCTGGCTTCACCTACCTACTACGGGTGGCTTTGCGATTTTGCCAAACGGACAACAAAAAAAGCAGCAAATCTTTTTCAGACTTACTGCTTTCGCTGGCCGCCGGTGACGGCTGGTATTCAGTTTAGTAAAAGGCTATCAGGCAAATGATGTTGAAAGTGATTTTGCGGTGTCTTAAAGCAGTTCCAACGCTCTTTTATACAGTGGGTCTAATTCACACCCGCAACTTCCACATTCCTCATCAGCCTGCTTAATTGCTGATATTAAAGATTCTTTATCAGATTTTCCGTCTAACCATTGTTGCGCGGGAATAGCTATTAAATCCCAACCGGATGCAACAAATTTTTGCATAATAGTTTTTAATTCTTCCATAGTGCGGCTCCTTTCAAGATAGCAACTGACAAATTTGCGGTTACTCTGATTTTACCATATCTACAGTGCAAGGTCTATGCTTATCGGTCAAATCTGAACTTGAATAGCGCGGCAATTAGCTGTTGTTTCACATATTCCTCAACCTCGGCGTTGACCTGCCCGCGTACTTTGGAAAAGTAGCGGATATATCCGGCGTAGTGGGAAAGAACGGCGTTTACCGCGTCCGGGTCGCCCTCATGCGCTTTGACGATTGTTTCATAGGGGAGAAGTTTACTCATAGTCTTTCCCCTCCATGAGCCGCCGCAACCGTTTCAAAGCAAGCTGGATATGCCGCCCCGCTGTGCTGCGTGTCCGTCCGATATGTACGCCGATCACTCGCTGCGGCTGGCGCAGGAAGTAGTAACGGAAAATTTTTTCCTGTGTCTGCTCCGGCAAACGGGCAAGGGCGGCGGCAAGTTCCGCATGGTACAGAACGGCGGTCTGGCCGCAGGCCGTAAAAAGATATTCTTCAAGCTGCTCCGGCTCGGCAAGCTGGACAAACTTCTCATTCATCAGGTAGTCAAGGGAAACTTCCCGTTCCCACCTCCGGCGCAGCTTCAAAATTATATCTATGGCTGCGTGACGAATGACAATCTTGCAAAAGGCATTGAATGTGTACTGGATATGCACTTTGTAGGCTTCATCTTCGGTCATGGAAATTCCCCCTCTCTGAATAATAGTGCGGGGCGGCAGCACTCCTTGCTGTCGCCCCTTGATTGCCTACCAGCAAAGACGGGCGGGACTGTCAACGGCGGCGCGTATGCGCCGTTCATCTTGACCGTTGACTGGCTCGGCTGGCTTTGCTATTTCATTATCTCTTTCAATTATTGTCAAAGGAAATATAGATAGTTAAACTATCTGGTATGTAACTGATACTCAACCACTTATCTTCGTTTGATAAAAGTGTCCCAATCGAAACATAGTTTCCCTCTTCGATTTCCTCCGATACATTCTCAATTACGGAAAAACCTTCTTGGTTCAAAACCTCCATGTACTCGCTATAGTCGTCGTCGCTAATGCCGGTAAGGTTGACACTGCAATTTTCATGTTCTGTATCAAGTGTTGCCCATGCAACCGTACCGGGCGGAATAGGAAGCCCCTCTGTGTATTCATTAACAGGCCAGATACCCTTGTCAAGAGTGGTAATACTGTTAGATTGTATATTGCTCTCATTACCTGTGGGTGTAGACGAAATAGTTTGATTAGAACACGCGGCCAAAGAAATTATGAATATGATTGCCAATACAGAAATATACTTCTTCATAAGTTATCTCCTATTTTTGTGTATAGTTCGGATAATCAATAAAACAGCAATTACCGCTGCGGCAAACCCAACTGCCAAAATGATTTGTAAAACATCAAAGCCCAATGCACTCTCAATCTGGATATTTGTTGTTGCGTCTGCCTGTCCGATTGCGCCCTCTGGTGCTTTTCCTAATCGTGTGACAGCATATATCGAAAAGGCAACAACCGCAACAATAAGCGCAACAAGCGCAGAAATGATACCTTTCCTTTTTTTTGATGAGGCGTTATCAATACCAAACTGCTCTGCGGTGCTGTCTGCAAATTCTTTTGGTGTTCCTAAACGCTGGATAACCTGCTGTTCCGTTTCTCCATGCTCCAAAGCAGACGCGAAAACTTCATTCAAATCACGCACAACCTCTTTTTTCGCTTTATGTGGTAAGGATAGTTCCTTTTCAACTTGTTTAATATATTGTTCTTTCATTTCGATACCCTCGCTTGTTGATAACTTTCTATGAAGCCGTTTACGCAGTTCTCATAGCTTGACCAAAATAAGATTAGTTCATCAAGTATATTCCTGCCTTTATCAGTTAGAGAGTAATACTTTTTTGAACCGCCATTTGCCACAGCCGGAGCCAATCGACATTTAATTAGTTCTGCTTCCTGCAAACGATACAGAATAGGATAAATGGTTCCCTCTTTTGCATATCCCAAAACAGACGCACTGTTATTCAATTCGGATATAATTTCGTATCCATAAGTTTCTTTGCGTCCGATTAGGCATAAGAGTATCATTTCCAGAGAGCCTTTTTTGAATTGTTGGACATATCTGTTATTCATACTGTCGCCTCTCTTCAGCTTTGCTATTTAGTTTTACTAAGTAGCGACTATATTATATCTCTTTTGGGGTATCAAAGTCAATAGGCTTCACGGAAAAGTTACAAAATGTTGTACTTTCTGCATAGGGTAATAACGGAATAGCGGGGTACTGGCGGTCTATGTTTTGTTTTTAGTATCTTACTTCTTTATCGTACATGAGCATTCGCGCCCGGATTGTCGTTGCCGTAGCCCTCCATCAGATTGATTACGCCCCAGATACCAAGCCCGGCTCCAAGTGCTACAACAAGGGTCTGCAAAACGTCTACTGCGCTATTGAAAAATGCCATAAATATATCCTTTCTGCCGCGTCTGCGGCTGTCCGGCAAGCGGACAAAAGGCGGTCAGCATATGCCGCCGCACAAAAAAACCGCCCTCTGGTAAAGGCGGCTGTCCCCGCGCTGCGTAAGTTCTGCGGCGCGGCGGTATTCAGTTGTAGGGGGTGCGGCTCCTGCCGCTGTGTACTGCGCCGGAAAGTGGGGGCGCGTATCATGTAGCCGGTATGGATAGATGTGATTGCTTCAATCGCTCCTTTCTGTGTCCCGCTGTGCTGCCGGACGTTTTTTTCAGACTTGCGGGAAGTGAATAGCTTGCGTAGCAAGGTGTTCGCTTCCCGCAAGTTCACAAAGGGGTAGCTGCCGCAAGGCAGCGTAGGGGAAGTGTAGCTTCCCCTGTCCCCCGGCGGTCTGCCATGCTGTCACTGTTGCGGGATAAGCCCCCCGGCGCGTGACATACTCCGTTGCAAAACGGCGGTGTTCCGCTTCCTTTTCCCGCCAATACTCCCATAATGCAGCGTCGGCGGCTTCCGCAACATTCATTAAAAACCGTTCAAGCTGCTTTTGTTTTTCCTCTGCGCTACGTTTCCTCATGGTCTGCGTCCTCCTGTAAGTCTGCCGCGTCAATCTCGTAATAGTCAAAAACCTCGTCGGGCTTGACAATGGCGGGGCGGCGTCTTAGGTGCTTTTCCATGTCAAAGGCGTTCTTCGGGTCTGCGTCGGACAGGTACTTGTATTTCGGGTGCTTCGTTATGTCGAATTTGTCCGAAAAGAACGGGCGCACCCCGCGTAGCTGCAAGATACATTTCCCTCCGTCCATGACTGCGATTTCATCTTCCGTCATAAGCTGCTTTCCCAATTTCTGATAGTTCAGCCCATGCGAAAGCTCCCGCCCCCTTGTTTCGGACGTGTTGAAGCTGTCTATCGTTTCCTTGCCTAAAATCTCCGATATTTCTTTGAGCGTCGTTTTTTCCTTGCCACCCAAGAAAAGCGTGGTGTCGCAGTTGCCGACTATGGTATCGGCGTTGTCCTTGTAGATTGCCTTTAGCTGTGACTGGCTCTGCAAGATGATTGACGCGGATATTTCCCGGCTCCGTATCGTTGCAATGAGCTTTTCAAACTTCGGTATCTGCCCGATATTCGCAAATTCATCAAGTAAGCACCTTACATGGACGGGAAGCCGCCCGCCGTATTCATCATCTGCTTTGTCGCACAAGAGGTTGAATAGCTGTGTGTAGAGAATACTCACGACAAAGTTAAAGGTGTCGTCGGTGTCGCTGATAATCACGAAAAGGGCGGTCTTTCTGTCGCCTATGGTGTCAAGCTCCATTTCGTCGGTTTCCATAAGCTCCCGCAGCTCCTTAATGTCGAACACGGCAAGGCGAGCGCCGCAGGAAATCAAAATCGACTTGGCTGTTTTTCCAGAGACGAAAAGTCAAGGACTTTTTCATCAAATTCAAAAAGAAGTCACATTTTGCGGACTTCCTCACGGAGCAGACGCTTGATTTTGTCCTCCATTGTCTCCTTGGCG
>CABIZB010000009.1 GCA_902363145.1 Oscillospiraceae bacterium
TTGATATGATTAACAATCGTCCGAGAAAACGTCTCAATTTCCTTACTCCCTTTGAGGTGCTCAAAAAATTTTTTCTCTGATTTTGTTGCACTTGACTTGACAATCTATCATTTTAAGGCAATATCGTGGCAATTATTGTCGCACTGATGGTGTAACAGACTTTTTTGCAATATAATATAGAAATTTTGCAGGCTACCGCTTACGAAAAAAATCTATGCAAGATGACGTAAAACACGCACACAGATGTGCAAAAAGACAGTTCTCATTAATTGTGTGGTATCTCCATAAATTGTTATACACTTTTCTGCTATATAAAACTACTGATACCCACATTGAAAAAAGATTTCTTCATAATATGCAAAACATTTTTAAATTTCACACCGAATGCGGTGCACAATTAACCAAAAAAACAAATAATAATACACAATGGGATTTGATATTTGAATATATATCCAAAATTTTATATTTTTAGTCCTAATTCCCCAAAAAAAAGCTGAAATAATCAAACACAAAAAAACAACTACACTAATGATGCTCTCCTCAATAAATATAAAGAATAAAATCCATGATACAACACAAGCAACACTCGATAATAATAATATGATTATTTGTTCAAGTAAAAAATCAGATGTATTAATCTTAAAAAGAAAAGACAGAAAAATCGGAATTATTCCACCGCACAAACAAAAGACACCACATGGTATCCCAAACCAAGAAAAGCCAAATATGGTTAGAGTTACAAATGATAATATGATAACAGTATATGGATAAATATGTATTTTATTCATTATATTCTTTCCTTTTTATATTATCGGTATCAATTTAAGATAGCAAGTAATTTTTTTGAAAATGGTGATGATTTGATATAATGGAAGTATGAAGAATCACAAAAGAGTGAAATTGTACATTACTCCAAAAACGGATCAAAAATGAGCATAATCAAATTTCAGAAAAGTCACAATGATTTTGTTGCACTTGACTTGACAATCTATCATTATTATATCATCGGCAGGCGGGAATGTCAATATGCGGGCAACGTTCATAATTCTTTTACCCGCAGAAATGCCGTCACCGCAATACCTCTGTTGACAAAATCGGGCAAGTGTGGTAAAATATAAAAAAGTGTCGATTATTGAAAGGACGTGACAGTGTTGATCTGTAAAAAGTGCGGCAGTGAATGCCCTGACGGCAATATATTCTGCGAAGCCTGCGGAGCCGAGCTTGATGCTCCTGTGCTCCCTGAAAATATAGACGATAAGGGTCGGGTAAAAAACAAGAAGCCCAAAAAGGAAAAGGCGGCTAAGGAAAAGAAGCCCAAGCCCGAAAAGAAGCAGCGCAGCCCTGAAGAAAAAGCTGCCCTTGCAAAGAAGCTGAAGCTTGGCGGCATATGCCTGCTGGTCATTGCGGTGATAGTGCTGATAGTGGTGCTGGTAAATATTTTCAGCGGAAACAAGGGCTACAACGCTGCCCAGAGCATTCCTCTCGGCAGAAATGTTGAGTATGCTCAGTCGGAAACGGGTCTTACCTTTACCGAAAAGAGCACAAACGGCATGATAAACAATATGTGCGATTTCGATTATATCTGCATCTCCGACAAGACTACCACGGTAAGCGGCTCCGAGCAGCCTCAGTGGGTGATAATGCTCACCGTTGACAGCGACGACATGATAACCGATGTGGAATACTACGATTTCAGGCAGCTCAAGCTCAACTGGAAGGGCAGAAAGATGGCTGAAAAGCTTGACCAGAACACCCTTGAATACGGCATGAGCATCAAAAACGTTAACAAGACATTGGGTCTCAAGCCCTATTACATCAAGCGCAGTGTTTCCAACGATTCACTTTACTGCTACCGCTATTATTTCACTGACCCCAATGCAGGCTATGACCGTGCATACAACTACTATGTTGAATTTTCCGACATTGAGCTGGCTGTAAGAAACGTAAGCTACAGCGAGATAAACTACGCTCAGACCATTCTTTCCGCAAATCCTCCCTCCGCAGCGGGACGTGACAGCGATCCTGTTGTTACCGAGGAAGCTCCTGCCGAGACGGACGTGACCGATGAAGCTGCTGAGACATCAGCTGAATAAGAAAATAAGGGTACCGAAAAGGTGCCCTTTATTTTTGCATATATGAAAAAAATAAAATCGCCTCATTGCATTGGTCTTGATTACGATGTATCATATAGGAAAGAGGTTCCATATGGGTTCTCTTTAAATTACCCATAAATTTATTATACGAGGAAGTGATAATATGGCAAATGAAAACAAAAAGGATTTTAATGCAATGCTTGCCGACAATAAGGATATGCCTAAAATAAAAATAATTACAGATGAAAAAAGCATTGAAAAATACGGCGGAAGCAGAATGTACTTTGCCCCGCCTGCGAATTATGATACAGTGATGAAGCAAGTACCCGAGGGGAAGCTCATCACTGTGGGAATGCTTCGAGACTTTTTTGCCCGCAAGGCAGGTGCTGACTTCACCGACCCAATAACGTCAGGAATTTTTGTATCCATAGCAGCATGGGCAAGCGAGCAGCGGGAGGATAACAAAACACCATGGCACCGCACTCTTAAAGCTGATGGTGAGCTTAACCCCAAATATCCCGGCGGCTGCCTGCGCCAGAAGGCTCTTCTTGAGGCGGAGGGTCACACAGTAATAACAAAAGGCAGGACAAACATAAAATATTTCGTCAAGGACTATGACCAAAGCCTTTTCATTCTGTAAAAAGCCCCATAAAATAAACGCCCCCGAAAAGCCTCTTACTTTTCGGGGGCATAACAGCTTATACTAAGCACCAATTAAAAACTATACAAAAAATTGAGCATAATCTTGCGTATATGGATTATGCGATGATTTTTTGTCTATAGTTTTTATTGGTGATTAGTATTATAATTACTTCTTGTTCTTTTCGATCTTTACATACTTGCCTGTGGCAACATCATATGTATAGCTGCTCTTTCTCTTGAGAATAATGAGGAACACAACAATGATGATAACGATGACCGCAAGGGCGGAAGCAAGAACTACGATAAGTGCAGTCTTATAAGCCTCTGCACGCTCGGCATCGGTCATCTTGATGTACATATTGTCCTCGCAGTTGGTGATAGTGCAGGACTGAATGGTAAGGTTCGCATTGGCTGTTGCGCCGATGTTAAGTGCGTCAACGCCTGAGAAATCAGCTGTTCCGTATGCTGCCACCATATCGTCATAGCTGAACTTTGCGTGAGTGTCGTCCCACTCGTAGGGAGCTACCTTTGCCCACACGCCGCCGCTGGAGTTTGCCATGGGAGTGTCAGGGAATGACCAGCTCTGCACGATAAGCTCAATGGGACATTCCTTTTCGCTGCCCTCGGCAACGGGGTTGACTTCTTCATAGGTGAAGTTAACGATGACCTCGGAAGCGGAGGTTATTTTGGTGGGATCGTAATGCTCCATTGAAATGGCGTAGCTCGACCATGGCTCGATAACGGGAGCTGCGGAAACGTCAAAGCTTACAGTGTTGTCGGCTGCCGCAAAGGCTGTTGCAGACAGGGCAAAAACGGACGCTGCGGAAACAAGCACAGCTGCTGCTTTCTTAAAAAGGTCTTTTAACATAATAAATTCTCCTCCTATTATGCTTATGTTTTCCATAATGTGCATAAATTAGGATATCATAAATATATGTGCAGTTCAACAAATTTTCTGTGAATATTTTGTGCAAATAGCAAAGCTGACAAGCCTTTTTGCGCTTGACTTTTTTAGTGTGCACTGATATAATCAAATAAAAGCAAACGGAGATGATATGATGATATATACACCCATTACCAAGCTTGCTCTGAACACCGCATACAAGGCCCATGAGGGTCAGCTTGACAGAAGCGGTCTGCCATACATTTTCCACCCATATCATGTTGCCGAGCAGATGAAAGATGAGATCACCTGTGCCATTGCGCTTTTGCATGACGTGGTGGAGGACACGGACATGACACTTGAAGAGCTTGAAAAGCTTTTTCCGCCTGCGGTCACAGAGGGAGTAAGGCTGATGACCCATGACGACAGCACCGATTATTTTGACTATGTGCGGCGAATAAAGGGCACGGTTGCCGAGCCTGTCAAAAGGGCGGATATTGCGCACAACAGTGATCTTTCACGAATGGACACGGTTACGGAAAAGGATCTTTTGAGGATAGAGAAATATAAAAAAGCTCTCCGCATACTGGACGGAGAGGAATAAAATAAAATGGCTGGGGCGAGCACTTCACCACACTTTGATTTGTGCATTTAAATAGCCTGCCATATAACAAAAAGCCTGAGAAATGTTGATTCCTCAGGCTTTGTTTTTTTATTCAATTATAAGGATTTAAGCTTCTTTTCAAGCTCTTCCTTAACAACCTTAGGTGTAGCGGCACCTCTAAGTTCCTTGTTGCACTGACCCATAAGGAAGCCAAATACCTTTACATCTCCGCCCTTGTACTGGTTTACTGCCTTTTCATTTGCAGCCAGAACCTTTTCGATAACTTCAAGCACCTTGCCTGTATCGCTTACGATGAGCATTCCCTCACGCTTTGCAATATCCTCAGGCTCGCCGCCCTTTTCAGCCATCTCACGGAATATCTCCTTGGCATCGTTCTTTGTTACCTTGTCGGTATCGGACATCTCAACCAGCTTTGCTACCTGAGCAGCGGTGAACATGGGCTTTTCAATATCGATTTCGCCCAGGTTCATTCTTCTCATTATCTCGCCGTTGATGAAGTTAACAAGCGACTTGGGGTTGTTGTAGCACTTGACAGCTTCCTCGAAGAGGTCGGATATCTTCTTGGTGTTTACGATGACCATTGCTTCCTTTTCGGGAATGTCCCAGCTGATGTACTTTGCAAGTCTGTCCTTGGGCATCTCGGGCAGGGAGTTCTTTATTCTCTCCAGATCCTCGTCATAGAAGTTTACCTGCAGGATATCGGGATCGGGGAAATACTTGTAGTCGTGAGCATCTTCCTTGGTTCTCATGGACTTGGTCTCGCCACGGTTAGCGTCGAAACGTCTGGTCTCCTGAACGACCTTGCCGCCTCTGTCAAGTATCTGCGCCTGACGCTTTATCTCGAACTCGATGGTACGGTAGATGGACTTGAGGGAGTTTACGTTCTTTATCTCGGCTCTTGTACCGAACTCGGTATCGCCCTTTCTCATAAGGGAAACGTTAACGTCCGCACGGATAGAGCCCTGCTCCATCTTACAATCGGAAACGCCTGTGTACTGGAGAAGCAGAGAGATCGTCTCAACGAGAGTTCTTGCTTCCTCGGGGGAGGACATATCAGGCTCGGTAACTATCTCGATAAGGGGAACGCCGCAGCGGTTGTAGTCGCAGAGGGAAACGCCGTTCAGGTCATCGTGGATAAGCTTGCCTGCGTCCTCTTCAAGGTGGATACGGTTGATCCTTATCTCCTTGTGCTTCTTTTCGCCGTTCTCCTCGTAGTCAATGGGAACAACGCCGTTGATGCACAGGGGAAGGGGCATCTGGGATATCTGATAAGCCTTTGGAAGGTCGGGATAGAAGTAGTTCTTTCTGTCGAAAACAGAGAACTTGTTGATGCTGCAGCCCAGAGCGTAGCCTGCTCTTACAGCGTATTCAACAGCGGTCTGATTTATAACGGGGAGAGTACCGGGCATACCTGAGCAAACAGGGCAGCAGCGGGTGTTTCTCTCGCCGCCGAACTCAGCGGAGCAGGTGCAGAACACCTTGGACTTGGTAAGAAGCTCGGAGTGGATCTCCAGGCCGATAACAGGAATATAATCTGAAACTGACATGAGCTGCGCCTCCTTATATATTTGCGGGCTTGCGGCTGAAGCTCTTCTCAAATGCGTCAGCTGCGCCGATTATCTCTGCTTCGTTCCACATTCTGCCGATGAGGGACATTCCGATAGGCATACCCTTGTCATCGTAGCCGCAGGTGGTGGAGATAGCGGGAAGTGAGGCGATGTTTACTGTAACTGTGCAGATATCCGCCTGATACATCTTCTTGGGGTCGGAAATGTTTTCGTGTGCGCCATATGCAACGGTAGGAGCGGTAGGAGTGAGGATAATATCGCACTTTTCAAAAATTTCCGCATATTCTTCTCTTATCTTCTGCTTGAGGGCCATTGCCTTGCCGTAGTAAGCGTCATAGTAGCCGGAGCAGAGAGCGTAGTTTCCGAGGAGGATACGTCTCTTTACCTCGTCGCCGAAGCCTTCGCTTCTGGAAGCGGTAACAAGTTCGCTGTAGTTTCCAACGATATCGGAACGGTGGCCGTACTTGATGCCGTCGTATCTGGAAAGGTTGGAGGAAGCCTCAGCGGAGGAGATAAGGTAATATGCAGCAACTGCATATTTGAGGGAGGGCATGGAGCACTCAACAAGCTCTGCGCCCATAGCCTTGTAGCTGTCGGCAGCGGCAAGAACGGTCTTTCTTACAACATCGTCGATGCCCTCTGCATAGAACTCAGCGGGAACGGCGATCTTGACGCCCTTCATGCTCATGCCTATCTTGGAGGTGTAGTCATCAACGGGGTTCTTGGAAACTGTTCCGTCGTGAGGGTCATAGCCTGCAATAGCGTTGAGGATCATTCCGCAGTCCTCTGCGCTCCTTGCGATGGGGCCTATCTGGTCAAGGGAGCTTGCGAAAGCAACGAGACCGTAACGGGAAACTCTTCCGTAGGTGGGCTTTAAGCCTGTAACGCCGCAGAAAGAGGAAGGCTGACGGATAGATCCGCCTGTATCGGAGCCGAGAGCCGCAGCGCAGAGGTCAGCGCCCACAGCAGCAGCGGAGCCGCCCGATGAACCGCCGGGAACTCTTGCGGTGTCGTAGGGGTTCTTGGTCTTCTTAAAAGCGGAGGTCTGTGTGGAACCGCCCATAGCGAACTCGTCCATGGAGGTCTTGCCCAGCATTACGATGTCCTGAGATTCAAGCTTGTCCATAACGGTAGCGTTGTAGGGAGGGATAAAGTTTTCCAGCATTTTTGAAGCACAGGTTGTCTTAACGTCCTCTGTGCAGATGTTATCCTTTATAGCAAGGGGGATACCGCAGAGAGGAGAAGCCTCGCCTGCGTCTATCTTAGCCTGAGCAGCCTCGGCAGCTGCCATAGCCTTTTCCTCGGTGACGGTGATATAGCTTTCAAGCTTTCCGTCAACGTTCTTTATTCTTTCAAGATACGCTTTTGTAAGCTCGGGGGAGGATATTTCCTTTTTATCGAGCTTGCTGCGCATTTCCTTCACGGTAAGGGAAGTAATGTCCATTAAAATGCTCATCCTTTCATATGGGCAGCACGGCTGCGGCTCATTTTATTCAATAAGGGGCTTGCCTGAATTATTCAACGACCTTGGGAACAACGAAGCAGTTCTCGCTGCTGACAGCGTTCTGAAGGAGCTTTTCAGTAGGAAGAGAGGGCTTAGCCTCGTCCTTTCTGAGATCCTTGAGGTAAACGTTGTGGTTATCCTTCAGGGGATCATAGGTAATGTCTATTTCCTTGATGGTATCCATAATTTCGATAATGCTTGTCATATCCTTTACAGCCTGTTCCAGCTCTTCATCGGTGAAGCTGAGCTTTCCGAGCTTTGCGAGATACTTGACCATTTCAAGATCCATAAGTCTTTCCTCTTTTCTGAATTTTAGTTGCATATGGATAACTTTCCTTATCATATGCGGCAATACAACAATAATTATACCATACATGACTTTGTTTTGCAAGTACCGAATGAAAAAAAGTCATGGATTTCGGAAAGATGTGGGGATAATGAGGAAATCGGAACCGACAGTTCCCACTTGATAACCTCACGATTATGTGCTACAATATAAGCAATGACCGCAATAACCAAAGATAGGAACGATCTGATGAAACAAATTGTTATCGGTATGACTGCCCACGCCGATTCGGGCAAGACTACCCTTTCCGAAGCCCTGTTATACCTTTCGGGCGAGATACGCAAGCAGGGCAGAGTAGATCACGGCGATGCTTTTCTTGACACCCACTCCATTGAACGCAGCCGTGGCATAACCGTATTTTCCAAGCAGGCTGTTATCCACGGTGATGACGCTGTATTTACTCTCCTTGACACCCCGGGGCACACGGATTTCTCCGCTGAGGCCGAACGTGCGCTGTCGGTAGTGGACTATGCTGTTCTGGTGATAAGCGGCACTGACGGCGTTCAGAGCCACACGGAAACTCTCTGGCGGCTGCTGGGCAAATATAATAAGCCCGTGTTTATTTTCGTAAACAAGATGGACATTTCTCAGTTCGACCGTGATTATATCTTATCCGACCTGAGAAAGCATTTATCCGACAAGATCGCTGATTTTTCCGTTTCGGACGATGACCGCAACGGTGAGCTTGCGCTTCTCAGCGAAAGTCTTATGAACGAATATCTTGAAACGGACGCTCTTACCGATGAGAGCATTGCCCGTGATATTGCAGAGCGTGGCATTTTCCCATGCTGGTTCGGCTCTGCTCTGAAGCTGAAAGGTGCCCGTGAGCTGATGACGGGCTTGGAAAAGTTCACTCTAATGCCCGAATACGGCGCCGATTTCGGCGCAAGGGTATATAAGATAACCTCGGAGGGTGGGGCACGGCTCACTCACATGAAGATAACCGGCGGCGTTCTGCGTGTAAAGGACGCTGTGGGCGAGGGCAAGGTGAACCAGATACGGATATATTCGGGCGCAAAGTTCAGCGCTGTGAATGAAGCTCCCGCAGGCACGCTTTGCGCTGTGACGGGTCTTGCGGACACCTTTGCGGGGCAGGGGCTGGGCGCTGAAAGCGAAGCGGACGACCCTGTTATCGAGCCTGTTCTCACCTACCGTGTGCTGTTTCCCGCTGACATTGACCCCCACGATATGCTTGACAAAATGCGTTTGCTTGAAGAGGAAGACCCCCAGCTCCATGTGGTATGGAACGAACAGCTGGGCGAGATACATCTGCGGCTCATGGGCAAGATTCAGCTGGAGATACTCCGCACGCTGATAGCGGAGCGATTCGGCATTGATGCGGATTTTGACCATGGCAGCATAGCATACAAGGAGACAATCTCCGCTCCCGCTGTGGGCATAGGTCACTATGAGCCGCTGCGCCATTATGCGGAGGTACATCTGCTGCTGGAGCCGCTTGAGCAGGGCAGCGGACTGGTATTTGCCTCCGACTGCTCCGAGGACGTACTGGGGCAGAACTGGCAGAGGCTGGTCATATCGCTGCTGAAAGCCACGACTCTCACGGGAGTTCTCACAAACTCCCCTCTTACGGACATGAAGATGACCCTTGTGGCAGGCAGGGCGCACATAAAGCACACCGAGGGCGGAGATTTCCGTCAGGCGGCGTACAGGGCGCTGAGAATGGGTCTGAAAAGCACTCAGAGCGTACTGCTTGAACCCTTCTACAGTTTTCGTCTGGAAGTGCCCTCCGACTGTGCAGGCAGGGCGATGACTGATATCCGGCGAATGTGCGGCGAGTTCTCCGCTCCCGAGATAATGGGTGAAAATGCTGTGATAACGGGCACTGTCCCCGTTTCGGAGGCTGCCGATTATCACACTGATGTGGCAGGCTACACCAAGGGCAAGGGGCGCTTTATCTGCGAGCTGAAAGGCTATTTCCCATGCCACAACTCCGAAAAGGTCATTGCGGACATAGGCTATGACCCTGACAGCGACCTTGAACAGCCTGCGGACAGCATTTTCTGCGCTCACGGTGCAGGGCATCTTGTAAAATGGAACGAGGTCAAAAGCCATGCTCATGCACAAAGCGGCGTATATCTTGCCGAAGCTGCCGATGATGAGATACAGCTGTCAGTCCGTGAAACCCAGCTTGTGCGCTCCCGATTTGAGGACGACAAGGAGCTTATGGAGATATTCGAGCGCACATATGGCAAGATAAAGCGTGACCCCATTGCGGCGCTTCACAGAGACTATGAAAAAGCACCCAAATACAAGCCTTCCCCCGTTCCTACGGGGCCTGCATATCTGCTGGTGGACGGATACAACATAATCTTCTCATGGGACGAGCTGAAAAAGCTTGCGGAGGATAACCTTGACCTTGCAAGGAGCAGGCTTATCAGCATCATGAGCAATTACCGTGGCTTCCGCCCCTGCGAGGTGATAATCGTATTTGACGCATACCGTGTCAAGGGCGACCACAGGGAAGTGGAGCAGACAGGCGGCATTTCCGTTGTATATACCAAGGAAGCGGAAACGGCGGATATGTACATTGAAAAAACATCTCACGAGCTGGCAAAGAACAGCCGTGTAAGGGTCGCCACATCGGACGGAGCGGAGCAGATAATCATTCTGGGCAACGGCGCATACCGTGTCACCGCCTCCGAGCTTCACGACGAAGTGGCTGCCGTTGAAAAGGCAATAAGAGAAATGATCGCCGAAAGACCTATGGCACAAAGGAACATCGGCTCAATAAAAGTAAAGGAATGATATTATGCTGAGTGAGAACACAAAAGCCCCCGATTTCACCCTCTGCGACAAGGACGGAAAGACCTATTCCCTGTCGGATTTTGCAGGCAGGAAGCTGGTGCTTTATTTTTACCCCAGAGACAACACTCCCGGCTGCACAAGGCAGGCGTGCGCATTTGCAGCCGCATACAACGACTTCCGCACCATGGACGTACAGGTGGTGGGCATAAGCAAGGACAGCGCCGCCTCCCACGCAAAATTTGCGGAGAAATACGATCTGCCGTTCATTCTTCTGTCCGACCCTGAGCTTTCCGCCATAAAGGCTTATGACGTATGGCAGGAAAAGAAAAACTACGGCAAGGTATCCATGGGCGTTGTGCGAACGACATATGTCATTGACGAAAACGGCATTATCATAAAAACCATGCCAAAGGTAAAGCCCGACACCAACGCTGCTGAGATAATCGCTTTCCTTAAAGGGTGACGATATGCCTGAGATAAAGATAATAGCACACATTGAAAACGACTTTACCGAGAAATTCGGCATACCCCGTCAGAGTGGTCTGGCGGACGTTCCCTCTCGCATCGTTTTTGAGCCTGAGTACCGTGCGGCTGAGGCTTTCAGGGGGCTGGAGGGCTTTTCACATCTGTGGATACTGTGGCTTTTCTCCGAAGCCATGGGTAAGAAATGGTCGCCCACTGTCCGTCCACCGAGGCTTGGGGGAAACACAAGAATGGGCGTTTTTGCCACACGCTCGCCTTTCCGTCCAAACTCCATAGGGCTTTCCTCGGTGAAGATAACGGGCATTGACCTTAACTCCCCCGACGGCCCTGTGATAACCGTAACGGGGGCGGACATTATGAACGGCACGCCCATAATCGACATAAAGCCCTATCTTGCCTACACCGATTCCCACCCGGAGGCGCTTTCGGGCTTTGCACTTACGGACAGGTCGGACATTCTTACGGTGGATTTTCCGCCTGAGCTGCTTGAAAAAGTTCCCGAGGAAAAGCGTCATGGGCTTATAAAAATTCTGGCGCAGGATCCCCGTCCCTCTTATCAGAACTCCCCCGAAAAGGAATACGCCATGAGCTTCGGCGGGTTTGATGTTTCTTTCACTGTTGACGGAAGCGAGCTTTATGTTAAGGGGATAACGGTGATTAGCAGATAAATTTTTGACTATTCGCTTTTTCTATGCAGCTGACGATATTCTTTTGGCGTCATATTTTCGTGCTTTTTAAAAACGGTGCAGAAATATCCGCTGTCCGAAAAGCCTGACATTGACGATATTTCGTTGATCGGCATATCCGTTTCGGACAATAGTTTTTTCGCTTCCAGCAGTCTGCGGCAGGTTATGTATTCATTCGGACGGATATTCATTGTCCGCCTGAATATCCTGCACAGATACTGCTGTGAAACCCCTGATATATCCGCAAGCTCGGAGACTGAAAAATCTCTGCGGAAATTATCGTCAATGAAATTCAGAGCGGGCATAAGTATTTCCGAGCGGCAGGTCTGTTCTGTCATACTTCCCGATGAAGCAAGTCTGTGATATTCCAGAATGTATTGATATACAAGCCCCGCACAGGTGTAATTGCCGTGTATCTTATCGGTCTTGAGCGCCACGAACATTTTGTTGTACAGCCCCTGCATTTCTTCCAAACTGTCCGGAATTATTGCAGAGGGCTTTTTCATATCAAGCTCATTCAGCAGCTTATCACAGCCAAAGCCGTCAAACACTACCCAACGCACGTCCCATCTCTTATCATCGGGATAATATTCGTGGGGATAATATGCAGGCAGGAAAAAGAAGCATCTGTCGGGGATCTTAACGGACATATCATCAAATTCAAGCGTTCCGCCGCCTTCGGCAGAGAAAAGTATCTGATGCCAGCAATAACCTTCGGGACGGGAGATATGTTCCTGAAATTCTGTTCCGCCTATTCCCGCAAGATACACAGGCAGGTCTTTTACCTGTCCGATATAAGGATAAAAATACTGATTTATCTTAGCAGACATACCGCACACTCCTTTATAATAAGGATAACTCAGTATGCGGGAAAAGTCAATATGATTGTAATATTTTAAATAGCATTTTACTGTAGATCTGCGTTATTATTTAAGCTGCAAAAGAATTATTTTGTTTTTTGAAACTAAATCCGAATTTTGGGAGTGATAATTTAAAATTGACTTGAAATGCTGAAAATGTTATAATCAAGCTATAATAAAACTTATGGGGGAGAGTGTCAAATGAAAATAAAAAAGCTTGCGGCTGCGGTTATTGCAGTCATTATATGCGGAGCATTTTCTCAGACAGCATACTGTGAAGATGCTGCCGCAAATGTAAATGTTTATCCGTCAGAAGATCATAAAAACATCTCTCCGTATATTTATGGCGTAAACAGCGGTGTTGATCTGAACACAGTGTCGGCAAAGTCATTCCGTCTGGGCGGAAACAGAATGTCTGCTTACAACTGGGAAAACAATATGTCCAATGCAGGCTCCGACTGGAAGAATATGTCCGACATGAACCTTATTTCATCTGCCGCTGAACAGTTCAGGCGTGTTCCGGGCGGGGCGGCACTGAACGCTTCCTATGAAGCGCAGAACGGAAATGTGCCATACACACTGCTTACTCTGCAAATGCTTGGATATGTTGCATCATCAAAAAAGGGACAGGTAAACGAGGATATGGCTGCGCCGTCCGAATACTGGAAAAAGGTCGTTAACCGCAAGAACGGCGAGCTTTCATCAGAACCCGACAAAAAGGACGATTATGTTTACACAGACGAATATCTGAATTATCTTATTGAAAAGATAGGCAAATCGGACAGCGAGACAGGCTTCAAAGCGTATGCTCTGGACAATGAGCCTGCGCTGTGGCATTCAACGCACAGCCGTGTACAGACAGAACCGCTCAAATGCTCCGAACTTATTGAAAAATCCGTTGATCTTGCTTCGCTTGTAAAGGAAACAGACAGCGGTGCGGAAGTGTTCGGACCGTCGCTTTTCGGTTATTCTGCGTATGATTCCCTTGCAGGCGCTCCCGACTGGGCAGAGCTTAAAGCCGCAAATAATTACCGCTGGTTTATTGACTATTATCTTGATGAAATGCACAAAGCTGAATCGGAAAGCGGCACACGTTTGCTTGATGTGCTTGATATTCACTACTACACCGAGGCAAAGGGAGAGTGTGGGGAACGTTCCTGCAGTCATTATGACAATGACGGCTGTGTAAAAGCACGGCTTGACAGCGTTCGTTCGCTGTATGATGAAAATTATCACGAGGACAGCTGGATAACCGATACCGGAGCGGTGTTCTTTCCGCTTCTTCCGAATATTCAGGAGTCAATAGACAAATATTATCCCGGCACAAAAATAGCTTTTACAGAGTACAATTTCGGCGGCGGAGATCATATTTCCGGTGCGGTAGCGCAGGCTGATACCCTTGGGATTTTTGCAAAGTACGGTGTATATTTTGCAACGATATGGTCATTTGACCAAAATGAATATCAGCTTGCCGCAATGAATATGTTCACAAATTATGACGGAGCAGGAAACGGGTTCGGCGACACTCTTGTTAAAAGCGAGTGCGATAATGACAATATTTCCGTTTATTCTTCCATTGACGGTGAGGGCGAAGACACTGTGAAAATTATCATCACGAGCCATGATCTGCACAATGAAACTCCCGTGAATATCAAGCTTTCATCAGACAGCAGATATGCCGATGCGGAGGTATATGCTCTTTACGGAGACAGCACGGAAATACACAGGCTTGACGACACAAGAAAAATAAAAGACAACAGCATTTCGATTGACATAAAGCCCCTTTCCGTGACGGAGATAGTTATTCGCTCCGACAAAAAAGTGATGTTCCTGTTATTGCTGTGTGTGCTGCGGCTTTGATTGCTGTCGGTGCAGGTGTTTGTATCGCTTTGAAAAAGCGGGGAAAGTAATGTGGGCTTTTGAGAAAAAATTTTAAGCTTAAAAGAGAGCTGAGTTTATCGGCTCTCTTTTTTGTTGTTTGGCAGGGGCTTCATACTAATCACCAATAAAACTATAGACAAAAAATCATCGCATAATCCATATACGCAAGATTATGCTCAATTTTTTGTATAGTTTTTAATAGTCCGCTTTTCTTTTTTATTTCATCGTGCCGCCATTTTTATTTATTTGCTATTGATTATCATTTTCAGATGTGCTATAATAAATATATATTTCTTATTGCAGGGCACATATCTGCTCTGCTGTAATATCCCGAAAGGAATGATAATAATGATAGCTATTGGAAGCGATCACGCCGGCTTCGCTCTGAAGCAGGAGGTTGTTAAATATCTCAAGGAAAAAGGCATTGAAATAAAGGAAATGGGCTGCATGGACGGCACAAGCTGCGATTATCCCATGGTTGCCAAGGAAGTTTGCGCTGAGGTAACAAGCGGCAATGCCGAGCTTGCTATCCTCGTCTGCGGAACAGGTCTGGGCATATCCATGGCTGCAAACAAGTGCAAGGGCATAAGAGCTGCTGTCTGCACCGACTGCTACATGGCCAAGTACACCCGTCTCCACAATGACGCAAACGTTCTCTGCATGGGCGGAAGAGTTATCGGCCCCGGTCTCGCATGCGAGATAGTTGACGCTTTCCTCTCCAACAGCTTTGAGGGCGGCCGCCACCAGCGCAGAATTGACCAGATCACCGCTATAGAAAACGAATAATATTCACGGAGGAATTTATTATGGAAAATCTCAAGTACACCGTTATTGATCACCCTCTCGTTCAGCACAAGCTTTCTCTTATGAGAGATGTAAACACCGGTTCCAAGGAGTTCAGGGAGCTGGTTTCCGAGACCTCTATGCTTATGTGCTATGAGGCTATGCGTGATCTGCCTCTCAAGGAAGTTGATATCCAAACTCCTCTCGGCATTGCAAAGTCCAAGATAATCTCAGGCAGAAAGGTAGCATTCGTGCCTATCCTCCGTTCGGGTCTTGGCATGGTTGACGGCGTTATGAGCCTTATCCCTGCTGCAAAGATCGGCCACATCGGCACATTCAGAGATCCTGAGACCACAAACACTGTTGAATACTACTGCAAGCTTCCCAAGGACATCGCTTCAAGAGATGTTATCATTGCCGACATAATGCTGGCAACAGGCGGAGCTGCTTCCGAGGCTATCAGCCTTGTTAAGAAGGCAGGCGCAAAGAACGTTAAATTCATGTGCCTCATTGCCAACGAAAAGGGCATTGCAGCGGTAAACAAGGCTCACCCCGATGTTCAGATATACTGCGCAGCTGTTGACCCTGAGCTTAACGATCAGCTCTACATCGTTCCCGGTCTGGGTGACGCCGGCGACAGAATGTACGGCACTAAGTAAGAATATAAATAACACAGAAATATAAATGCCTAAAGGGGTTCTCTAAAACCTACAGCAAAGAAAGGCAGGTAATAATATGTGCGGAATAGTCGGATATGTGGGCAAGGAAGAATGCACCTCCATACTGGTAAACGCCCTTCGCAGGCTTGAATACCGTGGATACGACTCGGCAGGCATTGCGGTGTTTGAGGGCGACAAGCTTTACACCGTAAAGGCAAAGGGCAAGATAGACGACGGTCTTATCAGGAAGCTTCACGAGGGCAAGCATCTTACTGCCACGGCGGGCATAGGCCACACCAGATGGGCGACCCACGGTGAGCCGTCGGACGTAAACTCCCACCCCATAGGAAACAGCAGAATAACCATCGTTCACAACGGTATAATCGAAAACTACCGCAAGATAAAGAGCTTCCTTATCTCCAAGGGCTACGGCTTTGAGAGCGAGACCGACACGGAAACGCTGGCAAAGCTCATTGACTACTATTACGAGGGCGACCCTGTGGAAGCTATTGCAAAGGCTCTGGGGGACATTGAAGGCTCCTACTCACTGGGCATCATGTTCAGAGACTTCAAGAACACCGTTTTTGCTGCAAGAAAGGAAAGCCCCCTTATTGTGGGCACGGCTCCCGACGCATCTTACATTGCTTCGGACGTTACAGCCATACTTGACCGCACCAGGAACTATTATCTTCTGGAAAGCGGCGAGATAGCCCGTCTTGATGAAAAGGGCATCACCTTTACAGACCTTCACGGCAACACCGTAGAAAAGGAAATGATGACCGCTGACTGGGACATCAACGCTGCTGAAAAGGGCGGCTACAAGCATTTTATGCTCAAAGAGATCCACGAGCAGCCCGAATCCATCAAGCGCACTGTGCTTCCCAGGATCACTGACGGCATGCCCGACATTACCGAATGCGGACTTACCGATGAAAAGCTCAGAAGCTACAAGAACATCTTCGTGGTTGCCTGCGGAACGGCAATGCACGCAGGTCTGGTGGGAAAATACGTTATCGAAAAGATAGGACGTATCCCCGTGACCGTTGATGTGGCTTCCGAGTTCAGATACCGTGACCCCATAATCTCAAAGGGCGACCTTGTTATACTTGTATCCCAGTCGGGCGAGACTGCGGACACAAAGGCAGCGCTTCATCTGGCCCATGACCTTGGGGCAGACACGCTGGGCATAGTAAATGCAAAAGGCTCTGCCATTGCCCGTGAGGCAGATATGGTGCTTTACACTCATGCAGGCCCTGAGATATCCGTTGCCTCCACAAAGGCATACATGGTTCAGCTGGCGGTGTTCTATCTGCTGGCATTCAGACTCTCATACGTAAGGGGAGCTATCACCGAGGAGCAGTGCAGGAGCTACACCGAAAAGCTGCTTGGCATTCCCGAGCTTATCGAAAAGATACTTGAAAAGCCCGAGACCTGCCAGTTTGCCGCCTCCCGTCTGGTAGCTGACGAGCATCTGCTTTACATAGGCAGAGGTCTTGACTATGCGCTTTCCATGGAAGGCTCTCTGAAGCTAAAGGAAATCTCCTACATTCACTCCGAGTCCTATGCGGCAGGCGAGCTGAAGCACGGAACCATCTCCCTTATCACCGATGATATGCCCGTTATCGCCGTGGCAACTCAGCGTGATGTGCTCGACAAGACCGTAAGCAACATCAAGGAAGTAAAGAGCAGAGGCGCATTTACTATCGTTGTCACCCGTGAGGGCACTGACTTTGATAAGGACGTGGCTGACATTCTTGTGACCGTTCCCGAGACGGACGATCTCCTTATGCCCATGACCGCCGTTGTTCCCCTGCAGCTTATTGCCTATTACACCGCAGACCTGCGTGGAAACGATGTTGATAAGCCCAGAAACCTGGCTAAGTCGGTAACGGTCGAGTAAAATATCAAAGGAATAATATCATGGAGCTTATATCGGTAATAGTGCCCTGCTACAACGAGCAGGAGTCTCTTCCGCTGTTTTATAAGGAAATAACCGCCGTTACGGACGGCATGGAAGAAAAGAACAATGAGCTGGAGTTTGAGTATATTTTCGTAAACGACGGCTCAAAGGACAACACCTTAAAGCTTCTGCGGGAGCTTGCCCCCACCGACAGCCGTGTGAGATACATCTCGTTCTCACGAAATTTCGGCAAGGAAGCGGCAATGCTTGCGGGAATGGAAGCTTCCAAGGGAGATTACGTGGTCATACTGGACGCCGATCTCCAGCACCCGCCAAAGCTCATTCCGCAGATGTACGAATATGTGAGCAGCGGCGAATATGACTGCGCAGCCACAAGGCGTGTGAACCGCAAGGGCGAGTCAAAGGTATTGTCATTCTTTGCCCGCACCTTTTACAAGATAATCAACAAAATTTCCCAGACCCACATAGTTGACGGCGCTCAGGATTTCAGGTTCATGACCCGTCAGATGGTGAACGCCATTCTGGATATGCCCGAGTACAACCGCTTCTCAAAGGGCATTTTCAGCTGGGTGGGCTTTGAGACAAAGTTCATTGAGATAGAAAACACTGAGCGTGCTGCGGGAACCTCCACATGGAATTTCCACAAGCTGTTCCTGTACTCGCTGGAGGGTATTTTCGCATTCTCCACAGCGCCCCTTGCCATTGCGTCATTTTTGGGCATACTTTTCTGCCTGCTGGCGCTGGTAATGATAATCGTCACCGTGGTAAAAACTCTTTGCTTCGGGGAGAGCGTTGCAGGATATCCCACAATAGTGTGTCTGGTGAGCCTTATAGGCGGTCTCCAGCTCCTTTGCACGGGGATCTCGGGGCAGTACCTTTCAAAAATGTATCTTGAGACCAAGCACAGACCACGCTACATCGTAAAAGAAACAGAGAGATCTGTAAAAAAATAAAGGGGAGGTCAATTTTATGAACATCTGGCATGATATAGAACCCGACAGAATAACCAAGGACAACTTTTTCTCGGTAATCGAGATCCCTAAGGGCAGCAAGATGAAGTATGAGCTTGACAAGAAAACAGGTATGCTCATGCTGGACAGAGTGCTTTACACTTCTACCCACTATCCCGCAAACTACGGCTTTATCCCCCGCACCTACGCTGAGGACGGCGACCCTCTGGACGTGCTTGTCCTCTGCTCGGAAGCTATCTACTCGCTGGCGCTGGTAAAGTGCTATCCTATCGGCGTAATATCCATGCTGGATAACGGAGCTATCGACGACAAGATAATCGCTATCCCCTTCAACGACCCCACATACAACAGCTACAAGGACATCAGCGAGCTGCCCCGCCACATCTTCGATGAAATGTCCCACTTCTTCCGTGTATATAAGCAGCTGGAAGGCAAGGAAACTGCCATTGATGAGATAAAGGACAGCAAGGCAGCGGTAAAGATCGTTGAGAAGTGCATCGACCGCTACATTGATTATTTCTGCAAGGGCAAGCCTCAGCCTGAGATAAAAGCCCATGAAGAACAGCCCGCAGAGGTCTGATATGCCAACGGACTACGAGCTTATGCAGGCGGCGGAGGCTGCCTGTGAAAACGCCTATGCGCCATATTCGGGCTTCAAGGTAGGAGCGGCTCTGCTCACCGGCGACGGCAGGATATACACAGGCTGCAACGTGGAGAACAGTTCCTACGGCGCAGCAATATGTGCGGAACGGACCGCAGCGGTAAAGGCGGTATCCGAGGGCTGTGTGAGATTTTCTGCCATTGCGGTAACAAACTCAAAGGGCGGACTTACCTATCCCTGCGGCATATGCAGGCAATTTCTCAGCGAGTTTGCTGAGGAGGGCTTCCGAGTTATTCTGAAAGATTACAAGGGGCATATTATAAGCTATAAGCTGGCGGAGCTAATGCCGTTTGGGTTTAAGCTATGATTTAATAGCTGCTGCACAAGATGCGGCAGCTATTTTATTTTGGGAAAGCCGGCAAATGATAAAATCAGCACAAATGAGAGCAAGGTAAAGGGTTTAGGTCAAGCCTTTTTCCCGAAAGGCTTAGGGTTATTTGGTGATAAAATCGGCAAAACAAAAAGGCTGTTGCATTTTGCTGCAACAGCCTTTTTTACATATTATTACTTATTCTTATTTTCTCTGTTCTCAACGGAAGCTCTGATGAAATCTGCAAAAAGCTTCTGGGGCTTGTTGGGACGGGACTTGAACTCGGGGTGGAACTGTACGCCGATGAACCAAGGATGCTCGGGTATCTCAACGATCTCAACAAGGCGCTCGTCGGGAGAAATACCTGCTATCTTCAGACCGCCCTCGGTAAGCTGCTTGCGGAATGCGTTGTTGTATTCCCAGCGGTGACGGTGACGCTCGTAAATAAGCTCTTCGCCGTATATTTTGCGGCACTTGGAGTCCTCAGCCAGCTTGCAGGGGTACAGACCAAGACGCATTGTACCGCCCTTTTCGGTAACGTTCTTCTGGTCTTCCATGATATCAATAACGGGATAGGGAGTTTCGCCAAACTCTGTGGAGTTTGCTCCTGCCAGTCCCAGAACATTTCTTGAATACTCGATAACGGACATCTGCATACCAAGGCAGATACCAAAGAAAGGAACCTTATTCTCACGGGCATATCTGATAGACTCGATCATACCCTCGATACCTCTGTCGCCAAATCCACCGGGGACGATGATACCATCGCAGTCCTTGAGCATCTCGGCAGCGTTCTGCTCGGTGATATCCTCGGAATTTATCCACTCGATATCAACATTGGCATCATTTACGATACCGCCGTGACGGAGAGCCTCGGCAACGGAAAGATATGCGTCATGAAGCATAACGTACTTTCCGACCAGACCGATAGTTACCTTCTTTGTGGCAGACTTTGTGCGGTTTACCATAGCGATCCACTCAGTAAGGTCGGGCTTTCTGTCCTCCAGCTTCAGGTGGTGGCATACTGAATGAGCAAGTCCCTCATTTTCCAGCCACAGGGGAACCTCATAAAGTGAAGGAGCGGTAAGATTCTGGATAACGTCCTCGGGTCTGATATTGCAGAAGAGAGCGATCTTCTTGCGCATCTCCTCGGGAATTTCCTTTTCGCTGCGGCATACGATGATATTGGGCTGAATGCCGATGGAAAGCAGCTCCTTGGTGGAGTGCTGTGTGGGCTTTGATTTAAGCTCCTCGGAGCCTGCGATATAGGGAACCAGAGTAACGTGGATATAGATAGCGTTGTCTCTGCCCACCTCGGTAACTACCTGCCTGATAGCCTCGAGGAAAGGTGTGGACTCGATATCGCCGACGGTGCCGCCGATCTCGGTAATAACGATATCGGTGTTGGTCTCCTTGCCTACTCTGTAAACCTTGTCCTTTATCTCGTTGGTGATGTGGGGAATTACCTGAACTGTGCCGCCGAGGTAATCGCCGCGTCTTTCCTTATTAAGAACTGTCCAGTAAATCTTGCCTGTGGTAACGTTGGAATTGATGGAAAGATTTTCATCAACAAATCTCTCGTAGTGGCCGAGGTCCAGATCTGTTTCGGCGCCGTCATCGGTAACGAATACCTCGCCGTGCTGATAGGGTGACATTGTACCGGGGTCAACGTTGATATAGGGGTCGAACTTCTGAATGGTAACTCTGTAACCCCTCTGTTTAAGAAGTCTTCCCAGTGAAGCGGCTGTGATACCCTTGCCCAGTCCCGATACTACGCCGCCTGTTACAAATATATACTTTGTAGGCATATTTACTGCTCCTCCCATATAACATAAAAACACATTTAAATATAATTATAGCATTTCAATATTGAAAAAGCAAGACATTTTGCTTAATATTTTCAAGGAATATGATTTTTCGTCAAAATACAGTACAAAGCCGTCAAACAGGTCTATAAATTGTATTTCCGCCATTACTATTATAATGTATTGGCGGCGGGTGTGTCAATATATAGGGGAAATTTTATTTTGTGGCTAATATGAACTTGTCCTTTTGATATGGGCATATAAAATTGACGACATAATTTGACCGTACCTGCGCCTTTCGGGAAAAAGGCTTGACCTAAACCCTTTGCCTTGTGCTTATTTGTGCGGAATTTTTTGTGCTATACACGCTTATATAAAAACAGAGCTGCTGCATCTTGTGCAACAGCTCCATCTTTACTTATGCTTATGCTCAATTTCCCGATTCTATGCTTATCTCGTTGAATACCGAAAGCAGGTCATCGACCTTGGCGTTCTTCTTTTCCTCGCCCTTTATATCCATAACGCACTTTCCCTCGTGCATCATTACCAGTCTGCTGCCGTATTCCACTGCAAACCTGAGGTTATGTGTTACCATCAATGTTGTGACCTTTTTCTCCTTTACCACCTTATCGGTTATCTTCATCAGCGTTTCGGAGGATTTGGGGTCAAGTGCTGCGGTATGCTCGTCAAGTATTAGCAGGTCGATATCCGTCATTGAGGCAATTATCAGTGCTATAGCCTGTCTCTGACCGCCGCTGAGGTTTCCTACGGGGACGTTCATTCTGTTTTCCAGACCCATTCCGCAGGTCTCCAGCAGCGACTTATAATAATCGGTACGCTTTTTATTTACTCCTACGCCCAGTCCGAACATTTTATTCTTATTATCCGCCAGCGCCATATTTTCAAGCACTGTCAGGTTTCCGCAGGTTCCCATTCTGGGGTCCTGGAGAACTCGTCCGATAGTTGCGGCTCTTTTATGCTCGGGCAGCTTGGTGATATCCTTTCCGTCGAATATCACGGAGCCGCTTTCGGGCATCATAGTTCCGCAGACCAGATTGAGCAGAGTTGTTTTTCCGCTTCCGTTGGAGCCTATGACGGAGACGAACTCCCCGTCCTCCACGGAGAAATCAAAGTCATTGAAAAGGACTGTTTCGTCAACTGTGCCTATATTAAAGACCTTATTGATATTTTTAAGCTCCAGCATATCACGCACTCCTTTTCAGCTTGTTTTTTATGGGCAATTTCTCGCTGAACACCAGTGCAATGGTGAAAAGCACTGCCATCAGGAGCTTGAGGTACTCGGTGGGGAGGTTCAGCGCCAGCGCAATGGTCAGACAAGCCTTATAAAGCAGGCTTCCAAGGATTACCATTGTGGTGGGCTTCATGAACTTTACGTTCTTAAAGATACTGAGACCGATTATTACGGAGGCAAGTCCCAGAACTACCATTCCGACGCCCATCTGCTGGTCGGCAGAGCCTTTTGCCTGAGCAATAACGCAGCCTGCCAGTGATGCGAAGCCGTTTCCTATGGCAAGTCCCAGGATCTTTGCCTTGCCGGGGTCTCTTGCGAGCATGGTAACGTATTTCTCGTTATCGCCCACGGCTCTCAGGAGAAGTCCCGATTTGGTTTCAAGGTAAAAGTCCATTGCTATCTTGAATATCACCACAAGTATCAGCGAGATAATGGTTATTCTCCACTCGGCGGGCAGGGAAGCTGCTATTCCGGAGTTGAAGATAGTTGGCTTTCTGAAAAACGATGCAACAGTGATGCCGTTATTTCCCTTGAAAAGTATTACCAGGTTTATGGACAGCATTGCTGTATAAACGATAATTCCGCAGAGAAGGGGGCGGATACCCAGCTTTACGTGCAGCAGACCCGTTACCGTTCCCGCAAGCATACCCAGCACAAAGGAGATAAGCAGGCAGAGCCATGGGTTTACTCCTGCGATGATGAGCACTGCTGTTACCACTGCGCCCATTGGCATTGTGCCGTCCACGGACAGGTCGGGAAAGTCAAGAATGCTGTATGTGATGTACACGCCCATTGCAAGCAGCGCATACATAAGCCCCTCTTCAAGAGTGACACGGAAAATGTTCAGCAATATATCCATAAACGTTCAAACCTCTTTACAATTATTCTGCGTCTTCCTTATCGGCGGAAGTTACCTTTTCGGCATCTGCATAGCTGTCGGGGAGGGTGATGCCGAACTTATCCATTACCTCAGTATTTACAACAGCGGTACCGTCGGAGATCTTTCCTACGGGGATAGTGCCTGCGCTCTCGCCGCCGAGAACTCTTATGCCCATATCGGCAGTTGCTCTTCCGAGAGCCACATAGTCAATGGAAACGGAAGCCATGCAGCCGTTGATCACCTGCTCGATCTCGGAGCCGTAAACGGGGATATTAGCGGAGTTTGCCTGCTCGAGAAGAACGGTAAGGTTGCTTACAACGTTGTTATCGGTGAAGTTATTTACGCAGTCAACCTTTGTTACCAGGGAAGCGGCAGCCTGAGGAACATCGGCAGCGCCCTGAACGCCCTGGTCAACGATCTCAATGCCTCTGGGATCGGCAGCCTCTCTGAGGCTTGCAAGCTGAGAAACGGAGTTTGCCTCACTGGTGGTATAAAGAACGCCTATCTTCTTTACCTCGGGCTGAAGAGCCTGGATAAGATCAAGCTGAGCGCTGAAATCAAGAATATCGGAGGTACCTGTGCAGTTGCCGCCGGGAGCATTCATATCCTCAACAAGGCCTGCTGCAACGGGGTCGGAAACTGCGCAGAAGATAACGGGGATATCGGTATTTGCGGTAGCTGCGAATGCGGAAACTGCTGCGGGGGTTGCGATAGCGAATATCATATCGTACTGCTTTGCAGCCATGTTCTTTGCAATGGCATCGCAGGTAGCACTGTCGAAGTTGCCGTCCTGTCTGTCGATAGTAAGCTCCAGGTCAGACTCGGTAAGTGCCTGCTCGATACCTGAGAAGCAGTTATCGAGTGAGGGGTGGCTGCCGTACTGGATAACGCCTATCTTGTAGCTGTTTTCGGAAACAGCCTCATCGGAAGCGACGGTCTCGGCATTGTCTGCTGCGCTTGTGTTGTCGGAAGCGTTATCGTTTGTGCTGCTGTTATCTGTTGCGCCGCAGCCTGCAAAAGCTGTAAGTGCAAGAGCTGCTGCCAGAATTGCTGACAATGATCTCATCTTTTTCATAATAAAACATCCTTTCTCAAAAACCGATCCTTAATAAAATAAAAAACTCCTGCCCCATAAAAATGGGACAGGAGATCATTTCCTGCGGTACCACCCAAATTGCGTAAAATTACGCCTCTCAAGCTGCAATGTACTGACATACACGCACCGAATAACGCACGGTCTTGCGTCTCCCCTAACCTTACGGCTCAGTTTGCCCTCATGAGTCCATTCACACCGACGTCCGCTGCCGCAATCACACCGCCTGCGGCTCTCTTAAAACGACCTTCCGATGATACTACTCTCAATCAACGGTTTAAATTATTTATTGGTTAAATAATACCACTATTATTTTCATTTGTCAAGGGGGACTTTTCACAGTAATCACAGGATTTCGGGTAAACTTTTTGTGAACATCTTACTGATTTGCCGCAGCAGTTACCTTTATTCTGCTTCTGATAAGGGCAGCTGCGCCAAGAGCGATGATGACCGATACAAAATCCTTTACAAGATAAGGCACGGAAACCAGCAGTGCGCTTGACCAGAAGCCATTGCCCTTGATTATGGCAAACTGAGCCGCTCCGCAAGCATGGCACACAAGAACGCCCGCAATGCCAAGCGCCACAGCCAGCCACTTGTGCTTTGACTCAATGCCCAGACCGCACAGGAACGCCATGAAGATAAAGCCCCATATAAAGCCGCCTGTAGGGCCTGCTATAGCGCCAAGACCACCCTTGAAGTTAGCGAACACAGGTGCGCCCACAGCACCCAGAAGTGCATACACCAGCAGGGAGACCGCTCCCTTTTTGCTGCCCAGCACATATCCGCAGAGGGCAACAGCCAGCGTCTGGAGTGTAACGGGAACGCCCGAAGGCATAGGTATAGCTATCTGAGAAAGCACTGCCACCACTGCGGTGAACATAGCTATCTGCACCATATCTTTAGTGGATATCTTTTTCTTTTTATTCTCTTCCATTTTAAAACCATCTTTCCAAATCGTAATCAAGCTAAACGTTTATCTTATGGTTTTATTTTAGCACAGGCAATGGCGCTTGTCAACCGTAATTTGATTTCAAGTGTACAATATTCCCGCTTTTTACATTTTTATAATATTTGCCTTTGGCAAAAGGCAAAAAAATCAGCCCATGTTGGAAAATCTCCCGACCGCCTTGGTAAAGCTTTCGATGGTCTTGTCGGCGTCGCCATGCTCTATGCCGTCACGGACGCAGTGCTTGATATGACCCTCGAGAACCACCTTTCCGCAGCCGTGAAGTGCGGACTTGGCTGCGTTTATCTGAGCCGGTATGTCCTCGCATGGAACGTCCTCATCTATCATTCTGTCTATAGCCTGCACCTGTCCGATTATTTTTTGAGCCTGCGGTGCAGGTTTTCCGAATCCATACACTGTTTCATTCAAATATCTCCTTTTTCATATGCAGTACGCTTCCGCCGATAAGCTCTGTATCCGTGATGTCATGGGTAACGGCAATGACCGTTTTCCCGCTGATGTGGCTTATCATTTCGGCTGTTTTTATCCTGTTTTCGCTGTCAATGCCCCTGAAAGGCTCGTCCATAAGCAATATACCGCAGCTGCGGCACATGGCACGGACAATGGCTGTCCTGCGCTTCATTCCTCCTGAGAGGACTTCTGCGGGGCGGGTGATATCATCTTCCGAAAGCCCTGTGGATATGAGCATTTTGCGTATCTCGCAGCCGCTTTTATCCGACACAAGGGCGCAGTTTTCAAGGGCGCTCAACGCTCCGAAGAGCCTGTCCTCCTGAAACACCATGGAGATGCCGCCTGAGGGCACTTGTGAAATGCTGCCCGAAAAGTCCTCCAGTCCTGCGATAATGCGCAGGAGAGTGGTCTTTCCGCAGCCCGATTCACCCATTATCCATGAAAATCCGCCGTTTGCAAAGACGGCGGAAAAGTCTTTCAGCACGGCCTTTTCACCGTAGCTTTTGCAGATGTTATCGAGCCGCATTGGGGCGCCTCTTTTTTCCCTTTGAAAGGAACTTGCGGAGGGTCTTTACGATAGCATCAAAGTTATAGATCGTCATTACGACAAAGCCAAGGATAAGTCCCAGCCAGTAAACGGCGGGCTGCTTTGCCATGATAACGCACATGATTATGATTATGGCGGTGTTAACGATAAGCTTGATATAATCCACACGGAAGAAGATTATCTTTCGGGCATCAAATATGCGGACCGCAAAGCAGGCAAAATAGGAAGACGCCGTTGCAATGGCTGCTCCCCACACGCCGAACTTGGGAATAAGGAGCCAGTTGAGAGCGATGTTCAGGATACCTGCCACAAGTGCTGTTTTGAAGGAGTTCATGGACTTCTTTCTTGTGGTGTAAATGGACGAAAGGAACTGGCAGAAGCACTGGAATATCATTGCCACGATAAGAATGGGAGTGAACTTATATGCGCTGAAAAAGCTGGTTATTCCGCTGTCGTCGCCCTTGCCTGTGAGCACAATGGTAAGGGGCTTGCAGAGCATTATAAGACCCGAAGCGGCAATGAACAGCAGCGAGGAATATGCGCCGAACACATTTTCGTAGAACTTGCCGATATAGCGGCTGTCACGCTCCTCGATAGAGGACATCTGCCACGCCTGATAGAAGATAGTCGTTACCAGCATGAGCAGTGTGGGGAGCTTGTTGCCCACGGCGTATATTCCGTTGGTATCCGCATCTATCATGCCCACGATGAACCATCTGTCGGAAGCGGAGGTTATCCACCAGAGAAGATATGTGGGGATAAGGGGGGCGGAGAATTTAAGCATCTCCCTGATGAGCTTGGGACTGATGAACGACGTATCCAGCGACTTGTTGAGTCCTGCGATAAGGGTAAGCATACAGAGGGAAAGTCCGTCGGAAATAACGATAGACAGAATATATCCCGTAACGCCAAGCTTGAAGCCAAGCAGAAGAACCAGGTTGCATATTACCTGAGTGAGGACGGAGAATATGCCGTCCGCCGCAAAGAGCTTTACATAACCCCTTGCCCTGACGTACTGGGAGGCTATCTGCCTGAAGCATGAGAAATAGCAATAGATATACAGCAGAAAGCTGTAATCACCTATGGTGTTTATCTTTGACACCAGCGGCGTGAACAGCATAAACACGGTCATTCCGAAAAGCACGCACAGGTTGGCGCAGGTATAAACCTTGCGGTGGTCGTACTCGTTATCCATACCGAAGCGGATAACGGCATCGGACATACTGAACGTTACCAGCGGGACGAGGATATTAACAGTCTGATAGATAAGGTCAACAGTGGAATACTCGCCCTCGCTCATTACACGGGTATAGAGGGCTACCAGCAGAAATCCCAGCAGCTTTGTACCGAATGAGCCGACAGCAAAAACGAGAGTATTTCCGAACAGCTTTTTATATTTATTCATTGGCGTTCTCCCGAAAATCGTTGTAATTTACATATAGATATATTATATCATACTTTTTTCAAAAATGGAATAGCCAAACAAAAATTTTAACAGCGATAAAATCGCACAGGTTAAGTGCTTACTAAAAAGTCAGCACAAATAAGAGCAACGAACAATATGACAAATCCTCACCGCAGAGTTAAGCAAAACAAACAGCAGATACTCGATGTCACCAATAAAATTTGATAACACAAGGTAATGAACACTTTTATAAAATTGCTTACCAAATAACCAAAGAAATACAAATAAAAGAACTGAGTGAAACTCAAACCCGTAAACATAGCTATAGAAAAAGGTACAAATAGATGAATGGGGTCCGGTCTCCGGCGGCAAGCAAAATGTGGGGGGATAAAAAACGGCAGGGAATTGGGGTTCAAGGAAGAGATGAGTGCTTGCCTTTTGCAAGGCATGGAGAACCCCTCAGAGGGAAGGGGAACGCCGTTTTTTGCCCTTGCTTTAGTTTAATACTAAGCACCAATTAAAAACTATACAAAAAATTGAGCATAATCTTGCGTATATGGATTATGCGATGATTTTTTGTCTATAGTTTTATTGGTGATTAGTATAATTAACCTTTGGTTAATACTTCCCACCCGGTGGTGTCTCCTTTGCATTAGGTACGGACATATTAAAATGAAAAGTGAATTTGTGCGAACTTTTTTAATATGCCCCTTAACCCAAAAAGACTGCCGGGCTATGGCAGTCTTTTGAATATAGTTATGCTATGATCATTTCACAGCAAATATCTCTCCGTTGCTGAGATATGCTGTTCTCTCTCCCAATGTGAAAATATCCTGTGCATGGATATTCTCAAATGCGGTACTGAGTATTTTAAGCTCCCTGCGGCACTTTTCCCTTTTCTTCTCGGAAGCTATCTCGGGAAGCAGGAACTTTACTGTTCCGTCAGTATAAAGCACTCCTATGCCGAACAGTCCCCCATACAGCTTTACAGGTGGATTTTCCTTTCCGCAGAGCGTATATTTTGCCACAGTCTCGCACTTTTTATCGGTTATCTTTGTTTTGATTATGCCATATCCCTCTTTCAGTCCGCAGAGGTAATATGCAAATCCGCCGAAAACGCACACGTCGTAAATGTCCTCGTATGTTTTTTCAAAGCTGTAGAAGTCCCCGTCCTCCGAGTGCATAAGGAATGAGCGGTGATCCTCTGTTATAACTGCCGCAAAGGAAGCTTTTCCCAAGGGAAGGCATTTTTTCACCGAGACCTCCGCCGCAGAAAATCCGCCGTCGGTATTTTCAGCATCGCATATATCGCTGCCTGTTATCTCGATAAGCGCTCCCAGGCTGACGGTCTTTTCAATCTCCCCTGAGCTGCCGCAGACGTACATCAGGCAGTCGGAGAAAATGTGAAACTTTCCGTTCATTGAGCAGATATATTCGGGGTCGGTAAGTCCGCAGAAAACAGGCTCCTTTGATTTATCGGAATAGACCATAACTCCGCCCTTGTCGGTGATGAAGAACATTCCGCTTTCCGACACCTCGGCACCTATTACGCCTGTGGGGCAGCGGAACTCCTGCACCTGTATATTCTGTGACGCTTCGTCGGTCACTTCCGAGAGCATATATGCACGGCAGTCCTTTTCAGCGCCATATATTACGGCGGCAGACCTGCGGTCGTTATCCGAGCAGACAAGTCTGGGGGAGCTGTCCGTATCCACACGCACGATTTCCGCAGCCCTGAGCTTTTCTATGGTTTTAGGCTTTGGTGCATTCTCACGGCTTGCAGGCTTTTCGGGGCTTTTTTTGCTTTTTGTTGCAGGCTGTGCCTTTTGCTGAGCTTTTTTCTGCGTGCCTGAAGTCTGAGCCGATGTGAGCGCAGCACCGGCAGCACCTGCAGCAGCTCCCGCACCTGCGGCGGCTGTACAAAGAAGAGCGATATCCTTAGCTTTCATAACATTTCCTTTCGTATAATTTCAGTCATATCTTCGGGCATATCCGCCGAAACGGTGACATTTTCACCGCTTACGGGGTGTATAAAGCTCATTTTTCCGCAGTGAAGAGCCTGACGGGCTATAAGCTTTCGGCTTCCGCCGTACATATCGTCCCCTGCCAGGGGATGGCTTATATGGGAAAGATGCACTCTTATCTGGTGGGTGCGGCCTGTTTCAAGGCGTATTTCCAGCAGGGTGCAGTTATTCATACATTTAAGAGGCTTTATTACAGTGACTGCATTTTTTCCGTCGGGGCGGACTTCACGCATTATCACCGAGCCGTCGGCACGGCCTATGGGCAGGTCTATTCTCTGCGGTTCTGAGACGATTCCCTCGCAGACGGCGTAATACACCTTTTCGGTGACGGTCATATCCGCTCCCAGCTTGTTTTTGGCGGCAATGCACAGCCCCGATGTGTCCTTATCCAGCCTGTTGACTGCACGAAACGGCATATCCAACTGCGCCGCAAAGACATTTTCCAGCGTATCGTCATAATGCCCGTGAGAACGGTGGACTGCCATGCCTGCGGGCTTATTGTATATGATAAGGTCGCTGTCCTCATACACCGTGGGCACGGTTAGTTCACGGTTGGGCACAATATCGTTCCCGCTGCCCATGGGGATTTTAAGAAGCACTCTGTCCCCTGCAAATACCTTGTCTATAGTGCGGCAAAGCTCGCCGTTTCGGGTGATGCCGCCCTCGGTGCGCTTCATTGCGACAATGAGCCGCCGTGAAAAGCCCCGCTTTTTAAGCAGGGCTTCAAGTGTGTTTTCGCTTTCGCAGATAATTTCCAGCTCTCTGAACTTATCCAACAGGCATATTCTCCTTTTGCTTCTGCTCGTTTTCGATGCTTTCGGGAGTTATCTCCGAATTTATCTGCTCGATGCTGTCGTTTATGAACACAGCCGAGGTCATATACAGATAGGGGATAAGCGCCAGCACGGGAAAGCCTGCGATACAGATGACATACCAGCCTATGAAAGAGGCATAAAGCATCATCATATATGCGTACTTTTTGGAAACTATCTTTTTGCTGAGTTTTATGATATTGTCCGCACCCGCATCGGGATTATCCGCCAGAAGATAGCCCACGGGGACGTACTGCATTCCCGAAATAAGGAAGAACAGTATAAGTCCGCCGCATACCACTGCACAGCCGACTTTTAAAAGAAAAGCGCCCGTATCAGACATTTGGTATGTAAGCAGCTTTTTGGTAATTGATATTGTTACCGCCATGCAGGCTGCCGAAATTATTGCGGGGGTGAGCCTGCGCATATCGGTTATGACCTTGAGCTTTATAAGGCTCAGGGCATATTCGGTGGAACGGTAGCCCGCAAACACCGATGATACGGGCATCACATTCTTCTCCGCTGCGTGCCAGTAATACCATCGTATTCCAAGCATAAGTGGGGCGGTGCTGATGTAATATATCAGTATGAGTATTACCGAGCCGATGATAAAATTGGGCGGGAACGAATTGAACTTCGGCAGGATACTTCCCGTCTGCAAAGCGCCTGTTATTATGCCAAGCAGCATTATCACCGCATAGAAGAGCAGGAAAAGCCCCATCTGCAATAGGGATATGAACGCTACCTCCGCCCAGCACTTGCGGAAAAGCTCGGACGAGCGTTTTTTCAGATCACGAATCCCCGTCATCGTTGCCATAATCGAACAAAGCCTCCCCGGCGTCGTTATATCCCACAGCCTGATAGCCCGGGATCTTTCCAAGAATTTCAAAGCAGTAGCTCTGCTGCCACATCTGAGCCGTTACCATTATCTCGTAGCCGTGACCTACGGGGCAGGCAAATTCCATGGGCTTCATTTTGGGCAGACCAAAGCAGGACATCATATTCATAAGGATACCCGAATGGGTCATAACGCCTGCGTGGGTAATGCCCTCGTTCATCATATCAAGGATAATGGCATTAAGTGCTGTATAGCAGCGAACCATCATATTTCTGAGGCTCTCGCCGTTGGGTGGGGGATTGTCAAGGCCGCCTTTGAGCCATTTCTTGTAGCTGTCAAGATTAACAAGATCCTCGGCTTTTAGACCCTCAAAGATGCCGAAATCCATTTCCCTCAGGTCATCTACCTCGGTAAGCTCACGGTCGGGGAAGAGTATCTCCGCCGACTGAACCGCTCTTTCAAGGGGGCTGGTATAGACCTTCTGTACCTTGGGGTACTCGTGGGTCTCATACAGCTCCTTGAGCTGTGCCTTGCCCGCTTCGGAAAGGGGCAGGTCGGTCTTGCCTATATATATACCTTTTTCGTTTGCCTCGGTGCGTCCGTGGCGCAGGATACTTATTCTATAGCCTTTCAAGTGATTACATTCCTTTCAAAAATGTAGTTATATTTATTATATCACATTACGGTGAGGATTTCAACAGGTTATTTAAAAATGGCTGCTGCCCCTAACCCGTTGTCCCCTATTGAACATTTTATAAAAACGTGGTATAATAAGCAATAAGCAACCGAAACATATAAGGAGATGTTATTATGACTGAAATAGATCTTATCACAGGTATCCTCGGCTCGGGAAAAACCACCTTTATCAGGAAATATGCCCGCCACCTTATCGACAGCGGCAAGAAGATCGCCATTCTCGAAAATGACTTCGGTGCTGTTAATGTTGATATGATGATACTCCAAGACCTTAAATGCGACAGCTGCCAGCTGGAAATGATATCGGGCGGCGGCGACCCCGACTGCCACAAGCGCCGTTTCAAGACCCAGCTCATCGCCCTCGGTATGCAGCACTTTGACCGTGTTATAATGGAGCCTTCGGGTATTTTTGATATGGATGAGTTCTTTGACACCCTTTATGAGCCGCCTCTTGACAACTGGTTCAGAATAGGCAACATCTTCTCTGTTGTAGATGCACAGCTGGAGGATACTCTTTCCGACCAGATGGAATATCTGCTCGCTTCCGAGGCTTCCTGCTGTGGAAAGCTGCTTATGAGCAAGGTGAGCACCATTCCCGCAGACCAGCTCAGTCAGCGGGAGGAGAGCATCATCGCCCACCTGAACCGCTCCCTTGAATATATCGGCTGCCGCAGGCGCTTTTCCTCCGCCGATATGGTAACAAAGGAATGGTATGCTCTTACGGCTGATGATATGAACAAGCTTATGACCTCGGGCTACCGCAGCGAAAGCTATGTGAAGATGTTCAGCCAGGAGGATATCCGCAGCATGACCCATTATTTCATGCACATAAGGATAAAGGAAGCTTTGCTGCCCCAGGTGATAAAAGGCATTTTCGCAGATGAAAAGTGCGGACATATCTACCGCATAAAGGGCTTCACCCAGGACGACAAGGGCGGCTGGCTGAAAATAAACGCTCTTTCGGACAAGCTGGAGATCGCCCCCATTGATGACGGTCAGACCGTGTTTATCGTAATCGGCGACAACGTTGACCGTGCTCAGGTGGACAAGCACTTTACAGAATACAACACCGACCCCGAATATGTTTCTATATAAGTAAAGGAATGATTATATGTGTACAGCCGCTTCTTATAAGACCGACAACTTTTATTTCGGCAGAACTCTCGATTATGAAATGTCCTACGGCGAGGAGATAGTTATTATGCCAAGGAACTTCCCCCTGAAATTCAGGCACATTGGGAAGCTTTCCGAGCATTACGCCATCATCGGCACGGCTCATGTGGCAGGGGGCTGTCCCCTGTTTTATGACGGTGCCAATGAAAAGGGCCTTGCCATGGCAGGACTGAATTTCGTGGGCAACGCATATTATTTTGATAATGCCGCCGAAAAGGATAATATCCCACAGTTTGAGTTTATCCCATGGATACTGAGCAAATGCGCTGACCTTAACGAAGCAAAGGCGCTTCTTGGCAGGATAAACATTACAAACGAGCCGTTCAGCCCTCAGCTTCCCACAGCACAGCTCCACTGGATAATTTCGGACAAAACAGGCTCGATAGTTGTGGAGTCAGTAAAGGACGGGCTGAAAATATATGACGATCCTGTGGGCGTGCTTACCAACAATCCCCCTTTCGACAGGCAGCTTTTCAATCTTAATAACTATATGCACCTGTCCCCCAAGGATCCCAGCAACACATTCTCCGATGCACTTGACCTTACGACCTACAGCCGTGGAATGGGCGGATTGGGGCTTCCCGGCGACCTGTCATCACAGTCGAGATTTGTCCGCTGCGCATTTGTGAAAATGAACTCCCGCTCGGGCAGCGGTGAGGCGGAAAGCGTCAGCCAGTTCTTCCATATCCTGGGCTCGGTAGATCAGCAGAGGGGCTGCTGCGAGGTAAAGGGCGGATACGAGATAACCATTTACACCGCCTGCTACAACGCCGACAAGGGAATATATTATTACACCACCTACGACAATCATCAGATAACCGCCGTAAAGCTCCACAGCGAGAACATCGACGGCACAGAGCTTATAAGCTATCCTATGCTCACAGGCGAGCATATTCTGGAGCAAAACTGATATCGGGAGGAGAAAAGCAATGAAAGTTCTTATCATCAACGGCAGTCCGAGAGTAAACGGCAACACATCTGTAGCTGTACGTGAAATGGAAAAGGTCTTTGCGGAAGAGGGCGTGGAGACCGAGGTTGTGCAGGTAGGCAACAAGGATATCCGTGGCTGTATTGCCTGCGGATACTGCCGTGAAAACGGCAAGTGCGTGTTCAACGACGTTGTGAACGAGCTTGCGCCAAAGTTTGAAGAAGCAGACGGACTTGTTGTGGCAAGCCCTGTTTACTACGCTTCCGCCAACGCAACACTTATCGCCTGTCTTACAAGGCTGTTTTACAGCACGCCCTTTGACAAGAGTATGAAAGTAGGTGCAAGCGTAGTTTGTGCAAGGCGTGGGGGCTGCTCCGCAACCTTTGACGAGCTGAACAAGTTCTTTACCATTTCCAGTATGCCCATTGCTTCCAGCCAGTACTGGAACAGCATTCACGGCAGAGAACAGGGTCAGGCGGAGATGGACGAAGAGGGCAGGCAGACCATGAGGGTGCTTGCAAGGAACATGAGTTTCCTTATGAAGAGCATTGCGTTGGGAAAAGAGAAATATGGGCTTCCCGAAAAGGAAGAACATCTCTGGACGCATTTTATAAGATAATATTTTATAATATAAAATGCAAAAGCCATAGAAGAAGCATACTATTCTTCTATGGCTTTTTTGCTTGCAGTCAAGCGAACTTATTAAAAAGTATGCACAAATGAGGGCAAGGTAAAGGGTTTAGGAAGTCCATTGAGGGCGGAGCCATCTGGTTGCCCTTGCCGCAGTGGTAAAAGTAGTTTACCTGCCAACTCCGTTTGCTCACAGATATAGTTATTAAAATTATGATAAACAATATAGCCAATCCCCACCGCAGAGCTAAGCAAAACGAACAGCAGATACTTGATATCTAAACGCCAGACCGCAAATGAGCGGGGCGGCGGTGAAAGGCACGAAACAATATTCGATACAGGACAGGAGACAAGCTAAAAGTTAAAGCCAAACTGTAAAAGCGGGCTTAGTGGGGGTGAGAGGGTAGGGAAGAGGAGTGCAGAGGAGAAACCGTAGGAGAGAGGGGGGAATGCCCGCTTTTGTTGGTTTTTGGTTTCCGATGTGTCGGAACGACACATATTCTCTCCTTAGGTGTCTCCTTTGCATGGTACGGACTTTATAAAAATAAAAAGTTGATTTGTCCGTGCCTGCGCCTATCGGCGGAAACCAAAATCGTCGTTCCTGACGGAACGGCTCTTGGTTTCAAGCCGCCTGCATGAAAAAGTTTTTGATTTGTTTGAAATAAAATGTTCGTTTAATTTGGTTCTGAATTTACGGTGCAGGCGGCTTTAGAATTTGTATGTCAGTTGGCTATACTTTATTTGCTTTTACCGTTCGCAAACGGATTTCGCCCTCTGCGGAGGACGACAAGGAGGCTCCGCCCCCTTGACTCCCGCAAGCCTTTCGGGAAAAAGGCTTGACCTAAACCCTTTACCTTTGTGCTTATTTGTGCTGATTTTCTTGATATCCACACATACCAAAAAGAGCTGCCACAATGTGTGAACAGCTCTTTCTCTATTACAGTCCCATTTTCTCAAAAATGCCGTTTATCTTTTCCGAAAGAAGTATCGCCATTTTTGTATGTGTATTCTCCGAGGGGTGCCAATCGGCGCCGATGCCGTCTGCTTCCTGCTGGACGGGGAGACGTACAAACTCGATATTATCATCAAGCTCGCTCTTGAAACGCTCTATCTGCGCTTCCTCCGTTTCCGCAAGAGGGGCGTCCATTACGCCGTATGCGCAGACGATATATGCGTTCGGATTATGCTCACGCAGCATCTTTATGAACGCATAATACTTCTCGCCGAACTGCTCCACTCTTTCGGGTATCTTCTTTGTCCATGACTGGTCGTTTGTGCCCATATTGAACACTATGACCTGCGGAACATACTTTGAAAAATCCCACTTTGTATGATTTTCGTGGCCCTCACGTCCCAGAGTGTTTTCCAGTCCGCTGTCGGTGTAGGGGTAAATATCGGTTATAAGCCAGTTGTCAAGGGGCTTTTCCGCCTTTTCATCTACCCAGCTGGAAAGCACGCCCATTCCGCTCCATGAAACATACTGGAACTCGGACTTGCAGAGCTGAGCGGTCTTATAAGCATAGCCCTTGATGGGGTTCTCGGTCTCGGTGGAAAAAACGTCCTTGTTCCACACGCCGTCGATTCCGTATCCGCAGGTTATTGAGTCGCCCACAAATTCTATCCTGCGCTGATACTGAGGCTTGGGGGGAGGGAGAAGCTCGCCGTCTATGCGTATCTCTGCCACGCCCATTTTGGAAAATGCCGCTTCGGACACTTTCATCAGGCGGATCGTGACGGTCTCCTCCTTATCGGAAGAATAAAGCTCATATGCTGCCCTTTTGCTGTCAAGCTTGAATCGCTTTGCAGGCTGAGCCGAGCCGTTGACGCACACCACAGCCCACGCCCTGAAAATATCCTCGGAGGGTGTAAGGTCGCTTATTATCTCTGCCTCGGCATATGTACCCGTAAATGTGAACTCCACATATGTGCAGGTGTAGTCCATGTATCTGATATCGTTTTCAAGCATAGTTCTGCCGCCTATCCGCACATTATCCTCTGTGCAGATGAAGCTGTGTAATTTCTTTTCCATCATAAACCTCCGAGATTTTTTTGAGCCGCTATGGTTGATTATAGCATAGCGGGAATGGATTGTCAATAAGCTGAGCTGTCATCATCAATTTCGGATTGACTTTTGATACAAAAATATGGTATAGTGGGTATAACAAGCTCAATTATAATTAAGAACCCGTCTTCACAAGCATATGCGCACGTCTTTTCGGCAAATTTTGCCGCAGACTGCGTTAAAAATCCTTGCCGGGCGAAAGCCCGCCTGCGGATTTTTGCCTACTCTGCAACAAAATCATGCTCGAAAATCCGCACACATTTCTTATGAAGACAGGTTCTAAAAGCGATATCAAATAATAGGAGTAACCAAAATGAAGGAAAATCGAAAGCTGCTTAAAGAAGTTCTTGAAGATATCCGTCATGACATGACGGATGAGGAAGTCCTTAATATGCTGGCTGACAGCAAAATTTCGGTAAGTCCTCAGAATGAAAAGGAAAAATCCACACTCGGACAGCGAGCCGCCGATACCATTGCGCAATTTGCGGGAAGCTGGGCATTCATCTTTTCGTTTACAGGCGTGCTTATTTTGTGGATGATAGTTAATGCGGTTCTTGCCGCAAAGGCATTTGACCCATACCCATTCATACTGCTGAACCTGGTTCTGTCCTGCGTTGCCGCCATTCAGGCTCCGCTTATTATGATGAGCCAGAACCGCCAGGAGGAAAAAGACCGCCGCAGGGCTGAGAATGACTACAAGGTCAATCTCAAGACGGAGATCATGATAGAGGACCTTTACGACAAAGTCAACGCCATTCTTGCAAAGCAGTCTGCGATGGAAAAGCAGCTGCGTGAGCTTGGTGAAAAAAATTCGGGTTCGTCCGAAAATAATGATAAATGATCATCCCCCCTGCAGAGCGGTCAATGCTCTGCAGGGGGTAAGTGCTTGACAAAAAATTAAATTGCTCATTTCATTTCGCAGCACTTCATTTTTTCGCCGCAAGAATATTTAGAACCTGTCTTCATAAGAAATGTGTGCGGATTTTCGAGCATAATTTTGTTGCAGAGTAGGCAAAAATCCGCAGGCGGGCTTTCGCCCGGCAAGGATTTTTAACGCAGTCTGCGGCAAAATTTGCCGAAAAGACGTGCGCATATGCTTGTGAAGACGGGTTCTTATTTCATCGGCAGCAGAGGAAGCGGAACTTCTGCCCTGCTTGGCTCTGTTCTCTTTGCGGAGAATTGCCCCTGCCGCCGTTATTGCTTTTTCATCAAGCAAACGTTCGCCCTTGGCGTTGGTTTTGAATTTTTTTGCAAGCTCCGGGTGTCGGCTTAACGTTTCATAAAATTTTGTTGGCTTCAACCCGTTCGCTTTGCAGTAGTCGGATATTGAAATGTATTGGCTGTTTTTTCGAATTGCGGTGTTTTCCTTTCTTGAAATTTATATTTGATTTCTGTAATCGAATGTGGTATAATGTTTTTAGCATTAGTTCGAGCATAACTGCTCGTCAAAGGATTTATTTATCGGAAGGAAAAACAATATGAAAGACGAATTTACAGATGCATTATTAAATAATGCAGATAAAATAATTCTGGAAGAATATGATTGGTATGCTCCTTTGATTGGAGATTGGGATTTTGATTATTATGATAATTTGGAAAGTCCACAGCCCCGTCATGTTATTGGTGAATGGATCTTCAGAAAAATTTTAGAGGGTTCAATCGTCCAGGATCTTTTTATCTGCCCTTCCAGAACAGAAAGAATTACAAACCCTCAGGAAGACGGAGAATATGGTGTAGCACTGCGTAAATTTAACTTTGACGAAAAATGCTACAACATGGTTTACAGCACCAAGGATTATATGATTCATGTAAACTGGAAAAAAGAATGTGATAAGCTTGTCGGAACAGTGCAGGAAGTACCTGACAATCAATTTATTTTTTCAGATATAACACCCGATTCCTTTAAGTGGACGAACATTCAAATCCAAAATAATGGAACTTCTAAAGAATTAAGCAGAATTTTTGCAAAGCGAAAGAAATAATCAATACAAAATTAGAACTTGTCTTCACAAGATAAATGTGGTAAAATAAAAGAACAATGAGATATACAAGTGATATGACGGAAAGTCAATGGGAAATAATAAAACCAATATTACAGGAAGCAAAATAATGTTGCAATAATACACAAAACGGACTGTTACAGCGTTTGCCGCAGCAGTCCGTTTTTTGATTCATGCTTTTTTGAATTATGAGCGGGGATCTGTTGCACCTTCGATCATTCCGTCAAATGCAGGCTTTTTGGAAAGATCTGCATTGAACAGAAGGGGGAATTCTCCCGCTCTCCATGAAAGCGCATCGGTAAGACCCCACAGAGTTACGCTTGTAATGGGAACGCCCTCTTTTTTAAGCTCAACAAGTCTCTGCATAAAATCTCTGTAATAATCTCCCTGAGTCTTTTCCCAGTCGCCGTTTTTCTGTGTTCCCACATCAAGCTCGGTTATGTGTATCTCAACACCCAGCTCCTCATAGTATTTTTTCAGAGCGATCATGTAAAGTGCAGGACTGGTACCTGTATTGATATGAGTCTGCATACCCATTCCGTCAATGTTTCCTGCTTCTGCAATAGGTTTTAAGAATGCAAGGATATCCTTCTGTTTGCCTGCCATGTAGCTGTTGTAGTCGTTGTAGAAAAGCTTTGTTCCCTCGGGAGCATACTTGCGGGCAAATTCAAATGCCTTTGCGATATAATCATCGCCGATAGTTTCGTACCAAAGACTCTCTCTCATGCCGCCGTCGTCTGCTGCGGCTTCGTTAACTACGTCCCATGCGCTGATAAGTCCGGGGTAATTTTCGTTTGTCCACTCCATAACGCTCTTTATGTAGTTTTCCATGCGCTTTAGCATAAGCTCACGGTCTGCAAGCTCTCCGCCCACCTTATAGTCCTTGTAGAATATCCAGTTGGGTGTCTGAGAATGCCATACAAGTGTGTGACCTCTGACGGTCATTCCGTTATCCCTTGCAAAATCCAGCTCCGACTTGAAACGGTCGAAACGCAGTGCGGGGCATTCCATATATTTTTCGGGGTCGGAAACGTTTTTCTGATGATCGAATATCGCTTCGGGCTTCATGTTGTTTTCCATTGTTACGCTGTTGAACTGTGCCTTGACAAGCTCGCTGTATTCGGGCTTTTCAAGAATTGCGGGGGAAATTGCCACACCGATACGGAAGTAATCCGAATAGGCATCCTTTAAGGAAGGATATCCCGATGTGTCGGCAAAGGGAAGCTCGGCAGGAGTTGCAAGATATGTATATTCACCCTTGACCGTTACGGAAAAATCATCGGCATAAATATCGTCAAGATTATCGCTTTCGATATAAACGAGAATGCTTTCCGCACTGTCAGGAATGATAAAGCTGCCGTTCCCCGAGGAATATGTGCTGTCATTGGTATTTACAGTGAAAACTCCGTTATAGCAGGTGTTTCCCATGACTGTGTACTGTACCGATACCCTTACCGAGGGATTGGAGCTTTTAAATGAGCCTGACACCTCAATTTCATTGCCCCTGAAAAGCTCTGCGGGATACTCGGCACCGTTCCACGCTTCCTGTCTGCCGCTGATGAGCATTGCCTTTCCGTCGGAGGCTGTTGTATCATCTACCAAAGCTACAGAGGCACTTCCACGTCCTCTTGCGGCAGTCATATCTTTTGTAAAATCCTCTTTGATCTTGGGAGCGTTGTTTCCGCTTTCAGCTTCTGTCACTGCCAATGTGGTTTCGGCAGCGGTTGAGGCAACGGTTTCGGCACCTTCACTTTTCGCTTCATTACCGCAGGCTGAAAGCATCAGCATACAGAGCAGTGCCGCTGTTATTTTTTTTAAGTTCATAGCATCATCTCCGTAATTTTTTGATACGATCATCATATCCATTTAAAAAAATTATAGCACAAAAAAACAACTGCCGCAATTCGATTATTGCTTTTTTAACTATCAAAAATTGTGATGTATCACTTATTGTTATTCTCAAATCGCAAAAAATGAACATTAATACTAAGCATATCGCACATTTTTTCTTGAAAATCCGAGATAAATATGGTAATATATTTGCAATAATTCATTTTCGGAGATGATACTTATGATAAGAATTGCGGAAACAGAGAATGGAACGGTCAGGGGACTTCCCGCCGCCGACCCCAGAGTTTCGGCGTTTAAGGGTATCCCCTTTGCTGCGCCGCCCATAGGAGAAAACCGCTGGCGTGCTCCTCAGCCATGCCAAAATTGGAAGGGTATCCTTGACGCTTTTACCTTTGCTCCGATTTCTATGCAGGACGTCCCCGGACTTGGTACGGATATTTACTGCCGTGAATGGCACGTTGACCCTGACATTCCCATGAGCGAGGACTGTCTTTACCTTAATGTATGGACGAATGCAAAGAGCACCGATGAAAGACTGCCTGTTCTTGTGTGGTTCTTCGGCGGCGGTTATCAGTGGGGTTATACCTCGGAAATGGAGTTTGACGGTGAACGTCTCGCAAGACAGGGTGTTGTTGTAGTCACCGTTAACTATCGTCTCGGTGCGTTAGGTTTTCTTGCTCACCCCGATATTACTGCAGCTCAGCCCGATGCTCCCTGCAATTTCGGCAGCCTTGACCAGCAGGCAGGCGTTCGCTGGGTTAAAAGAAACATCTCTTCATTCGGCGGCGATCCTGACAATATCACTATTGCGGGTCAGTCTGCAGGGGGCGGAAGTGTTCTTGCTCAGATGGCTTGCAGAGATAATGAGGGAGCTTTCAACAAAGCCGTTGTACTTAGCGGAATGTTCCGCAGTCCTTATGAGACAAATCCTTTTTTTGTTCCGCTCCCTCTTGAAAAGGCAGAGAAGCTTGGGGAGGAGTTTTTCAGCTTTATGGGTGTTTCCTCACTTGAAGAGGCAAGAAAGCTTGATGCTTCTTTTGTAAGAAGTAAATATTCCGAGTTCAGAGGCGCGAGAAATGTTATGTTCTGCATTGTACAGGACGACAAATTCTGCAAGGGCGATGCTATGAAAGCCTTTTATTCGGGCGATCGTGTGAGAGTTCCCGTTATGGCAGGAAATACGGGAGATGAATTTATTGAGGGGATCAAGGCTGATGATACTGATGAGCTGAGAAATAAAGCGATAAAATATTTTGGTGATAATGCAGAGAAATTCCTCGGATTTGACGAAGCGGTGAAAAAATCATGGTGCGGTTATGCAGCTGTCAGTCACCCCGAGATCGGTGTGAAATCCGCCTTTATCTGCGAAAGCAGACTGAACGAACCCCGAGACTGCTATTATTACCGCTTTATACCCGATATTCCCGGGGACGATAACCCGGGTACATTCCATTCGGTTGATCTGTGGTTTTTCTTTGACACTATTGCAAAATGCACCAGACCATATACAGGCAGACATTACGACCTTGCAAGGCAGATGAGCAGCTATTGGATAAACTTTATCAAAACGGGCGACCCCAACGGCAAGGACAGGAACGGTGAGGCACTTCCAAAATGGGATAAATACACCGAGGATAACAGGGCTGAAATGCTGTTTACATCTGAGGGTGCAAAGTCCGCTGCTGCCGAAAGCGAGTTTGTTTCATTCCTGACAAACGCAACTGTTATGAGAGAAATGGGAGGAAAAACAAAATGAGTAAAACACCTGCATTCAACCCCTATCTGCCGAGCTGGGAATACATTCCCGACGGCGAGCCTTATGTCTTCGGGGACAGAGTTTATGTTTACGGCTCTCACGATTTTTTTAACGGATATGTTTTTTGCATGGGTGACTATATGTGCTGGTCTGCGCCTGTTGATGATTTGGGTGACTGGCGTTGTGAGGGCGTTATTTACGGCAGATGCGATGACCCTATGAACAAGGAAGGGAAGATGTGCCTTTATGCCCCCGATGTTACCGTGGGACCTGACGGACGATACTATCTCTACTATGTTCTTGACAAGGTGCAGGTCATGTCTGTTGCTGTATGCGACACTCCTGCGGGAAAATATGAGTTTTACGGATATGTTCATTATCCCGACGGAACAAGGCTTGGGGAACGTGAGGGAGACGAGCCGCAGTTTGACCCCGGGGTTATCACAGAAGGAGAAAACACTTATCTTTACAGCGGATTCTGCGGTAAGGGAGATAAGGGCAGAACAGGTTCAAGAGCTGTGGTACTTGACAAGGATATGCTCACTGTTAAGTCCGAGCCTGTAACAGTTATACCCGGTTGTGAATACAGCAGCGGTACAGGTTTTGAAGGACACGCCTTTTTTGAGGCTTCATCTATCCGAAAGGTGGGGGAAAAATATTGTCTGATCTACTCCTCCGAGGTCATGCACGAGCTTTGCTATGCCTTAAGCGACAGTCCGCTTGAAGGCTTTGAGTACGGCGGAGTGCTTATCAGCAACACCGATCTGCACATTGACAGCTACAAGCCCGCCAAGCTGCCTATGGCAATGGGGGCAAACAATCACGGCAGCATTGTCATGATAAATGATAATTGGTACATTTTCTATCACCGTCACACTAACGGCACATGGTACAGCAGACAGGGCTGTGCGGAAAGGCTGGAGCTTAATGCCGACGGCTCATTTACTCAGGCGGAAATGACCTCCTGCGGACTTAACGGCGGTCCTCTTGAAGGTAAGGGCGAATATCCCGCATACCTTGCCTGCAATCTTTTCACTCCGAAGCACTCCTTATATCTGGGTGAGGAGGGTGCTCCGAAGATCATGCAGGACGGCAGAGACGGTGACGAGGAAACAGGTTATATCGGCAATATCACCGACGGCACTACTGCGGGATTCAAATATTTCGATTGTCATAATGTCAGCAGGGTATCCGTTACCACAAGAGGATATGCTCAGGGCATATACGAGGTGAGAACCAAATGGGACGGCGATAGCCTCGGTGAGATAAAAGTGGAATTCAGCAATGTCTGGGAAACATACAGCTCGGACATTAGTCTCCCCGACGGTGTTAATTCGGTTTACCTCACCTTCAAGGGCAGCGGCAATTCAATGCTCAGATCGTTTACACTTGAATGATGTAAAAAACTCCCCCTCCGCCAACAAAGACGGAGGGGGAGTTTTTTTACTCACTTATACTAAACACCATTTAAAAATAGGATAAAATCCAATCTCTTCCGGTAATGCTTTTAATGGTTTCATTGGACAATGAGCAAATAGTATCACAAAGTCTGTCAACGACCTTTTGAAGTGATTGATACTAAGCACCAATTAAAAACTATACAAAAAATTGAGCATAATCTTGCGTATATGGATTATGCGATGATTTTTTGTCTATAGTTTTATTTAGTATTACAGGTCATCTTTAAGTGATCTATTCGGTACTACCGCAAAAAAATATATACATTGCACAATTTTTAATTGGCACTATCAGGTTCTTTGAGCTATAATATAATTACAGTAAATCGTATTAAAAAGCTATCTTCATTTTTTTCTCCTATAAAAATTATCCTCCCGGGCATGGCTTGGGGGGGATAGTTTTTTATGAAAATAGCAGTCAGAAATCGGCAAAATATATGGGAAAGGACGAAAATTTATGAATCCATATCTTCCAAGATGGGAATACATCCCCGACGGCGAACCGAGAGTTTTCGGTGACAGAATCTATATTTACGGCTCTCATGACTCTGCAGGTGCAGACGAGTTCTGCGATTATGTTTTAAAATGCTGGAGCGCACCTGTTTCCGACCCTACAAAGTGGGTATGTCACGGAGATATCTTCCACACCCGTTCCGACAGAGATCACCCTTCCGACATTGACTGGGGAACGGAGCAGTCCAGACTTTTTGCCCCCGATGTTGTTTGCGGAAAGGACGGAAAATACTATCTTTACGCTTATATCGCAAATTCAAAGGGCTGCGTTGCCGTAAGTGACAGACCCGAAGGTCCTTTTACTCTTGTGTCAAAGTATAAATATACCATACCCGATGAAATTTGCTGCGGCGGTATTTTTATTGACCCGGGTGTGCTTGTGGACGATGACGGACGCACATATATTTACTGCGGATATCTTAAATCATTCCTTGCTGAGCTTAACAGCGACAATATGTACGAGGTTTTGGACAACACCTGCATAGAAGATTTTATCCCTAAGGAAACCACGGAAAAGGGCAATTTCAGCGAAGAGGATTCCCTTTTCTTTGAGGCTTGCTCACCCAGAAAAATTAACGGCACATATTATATGATATACTCCCCCAAGCATTGCAGCAGGCTTGCGTATGCGACCTCCGACAGTCCCACAGGACCTTTTACATACAGGGGATATATTATCGACAGCGGAGTGGATTACCCCGGCGGAAACGATCACGGTTCTGTTGCCTGCATAAACGGTCAGTGGTATGTTTTTTATCACAGAATGACAAACGGTACTATCATGTCAAGACGTGGCTGCGTTGAAAAGATCGAAATTCTTCCCGACGGTACTATCCCACCTGTTGAACCCACATCTCTGGGATTTGCAGACAGCCTTAACCCCTATGAGATCACTCCTGCGGATATTGCCTGCGTTCTTAAAGGAAGCTCCTTTATTACCGAAAAGGATCTGTTTGAACGGGTAATAATGAACATTCACGACGGTGATGTTATCGGCTACAAGTATTTTGATTTTGGTGAGGACTTTTCAAGCAAAACAATGGAATTTGCCGCTAAGATCAACGGAACAGGCTGTAACTGTCATATGCACATATTCGCCGATGATGAGGAGATCGGAGTCTGTGATATCGGTCAGGGCAGCGGTATCGTTAAAACGATCGTCAAAGCTGTTACGGGCAGACACGCTGTTTATTTTAAGATATCAACGGATTATCACGGATGGACTGCTGATTATTTCAAGAACAGAAGCCTTTTCGAGATGATCGAATTTGTGTTTATGAAATGAACGTATCTGATTTTTAAATAAAAATATACTTCCAAATTTTATGGAGCGTGAGAAAAAAATCACGCTCCATTTTTTGCTCATTTCATTACAAATTCCGAAAATTCGGCATATCCTCCCGCTGATTCGGTTGAATACACAAACAGTCCCGCTCTGCAGCCTGTAAAATGATCAAGCTTAAAATATAATTTGTGCTTGCCACCAAGCTGTTTTCTTTCACCGTTTTCAATATAGAAAAGCACTGCCTCGTCCTTCATGTTCTCAAAATCGGCGGATATTCCCACGGTGAGAAAATCGGCATCAAGGGGAATGCTTTCTGTTATTACAGTGCCGTCCTCTCTCATAGAGTCCATTTCAATGAACTTTGCACCGTCCCGCACAGACGCTCCTATCCACGCATAGCAGCCCTGTAAAGCGCATATTCCCGCAGCGTCGCCGTTTTTCAGTCCCTTTGTGTTGATAGTTACGATCGCAGTGCAGCGAGGGTAGGTCATACGTTGAGTCAATGTGTTTTTCGCATGGAGAATATCACTGCACAGCCTTCCCGAGGTAATTCTGTAGCAGCCCTTCTGTGGGTTAAGAGAATAGTATTCCTTATCCGGCTGATGATTAAACTGCCAGCATGGAGAAAGCTTTTCCCCTTTAAAATCGTCGGAGGAGGTCAGCGGGGCATAGCAATATCCCGCTTTGGCGGTTGGTATCTCAAAGCTTTCGGGTATTTTACCATTTTCTCCGAAGATCGGTCGGTCATTATCCCATGAAACAGGTATGAGAACGGGTATCCTGCCCACTGCCCCTCTGTCCTGAAAGAGAATGGCATACCATTTACCGTCGGGGGTATCAACAATACCTCCCTGGGCAACTCCCTGACCGCAGTAACCCATAGTATCCTCAAGGCAGTCTCCCCCTGTAAATTCCCCTTCAAGGCTGTCTGATGAAAAGCAAGCCTCACAGCGCAGCCATCTGTCGGGGCGGGAATGAATAAAGAAAACGTAATATCTTCCGTTTATCTTGTAAATGTGAGAGCCTTCGTATCCGAGCACTTTATTGTCCTTGTCAAATACTATTCTTCTGTGCAAGCCATTTTTTTTCGGAGCGGATAGGTCATCACTCAGCTCTGTGAGCCATATCTCCCTGTTTCCGTAAACAATATAGACCCGTCCGTCATCATCAAAGAGAAGTGAGCAGTCATGATAAAACCCCTCAATGGTGCTTTTTTCCCATTTGCCGTAAATATCCTCTGTGGTGTAAAGATATGTTTTGTGAGTGTCATTGCAGGAGAAGCAGACATAATATTTTCCGTTATTGTATCTTATACAAGCTGCCCACATTCCCTGACCGTAAATATTTCCCTCCTCCAGTCTCTGAGCGGGAGTATTATCAAGGGTATCGCAGACATATACGGCGTGTTCCCAGTTTACAAGATCATAGGAACGGAGAATTTCACAGCAAGGGAAGAAATGCATTGTAGTAGAGACCATATAGTATGTATCGCCCACCCTTATAACATCGGGGTCGGGATAATCGAGAGATATGATCGGATTTATTTTTTCATTTTTCAAAACGATTCACCTTCCGTATATCGTTTAGGACCTGTCTTCACAAGAAATGTGTGCGGATTTTCGAGCATAATTTTGTCTAAGACAAGGCAAAAAACCGCAGGCGGGCTTGCCGCCCGGCAAGGATTTTTAATACTAAGAACCAATTAAAAACTATACAAAAAATCGAGCATAATCTTGCGTATATGGATTATGCGACGATTTTTTGTCTATAGTTTTATTGGTGATTAGTATAACGCAGTCTAAGGCAAAATTTGCCGAAAAGACGTGCGCATACGCTTGTGAAGACAGGTCCTTATATAATAACTTGCCGCAAAGACTTTTATCTGCAAGGCTTTGCGGCAATTCACATTATTATTTTATTTTTGATTCAGAGCTTATTCGTTCTGAGCCTTTTCGAGTCCATCAACAACCTCTGCAACGAGAACATCAAGGGCACCGGAAAGCTCTTCTCTTGTGGTAGCCCACTCAACACCGTGGAGAGCTGCGTTAAGACCAACGCTCTTGTTTGCATTGGATGTGGTGAGGCTTTCGATCTCAGTTGACATACCGCCTGCAAGGTCAACAACAGGGTACTGACGAGCAAGGTCGTTTATCTCATAAAGATGATCGATAACATCCTGAGGCCACTTGAATTCTTCACGGCACTGCTTATCGTTAACTTCTCTTGCGCCCTCATCAACAGCAGCAGCAAGTCCGCACTCAACATAAAGAGCAACACCGAGAGGATTCTGAGCACCCTTTGTCATACAGAAGCCGTCAAGTACAGCTGCCTGCCAGGGATGTTCTGCATCAGCAGAATTGGGAACGGGAGCCATACCGAGATTCTCGGCAGGGATATTTGTGGACCAGAATTCGGGAGGATTTCTGACAGCCCATGAACCTGTGATATAGAACAGTTCTCTGCCTTCACCCATGAACTGGGGCTGCTCATTCCAATCGTAAAGACTCTTGTCCATAACAAGACCCTTGTTATAAAGATTAAGCATATTGTTCATTGCACGCTCGATCTTTTCACTGTTCATATTAACGATAATATTTCCGTCCTCAGCTTCAATGAAAGCCTCTCCGCCGGAACGGTAGAGAGCAAGCTCAGACCACCAGCCGTCAAGACCTACATTCTTATCGGGATCACTTTCAATAAATGTCTGGAGCATATCAGAGAATGTATCCCAGTTCCACTTGCCTTCCTCGTAAAGCTCCCAGGGATCGTCAAAGCCGTATTCATCAATGGTCTGCTTGTTGTAAAGAACAACAGCATCTGCGGAAACGCTGGAGATAAGAGCATAGTGCCTTCCGTTGAAGTTGTACTTATCCATAGCTACCGCAACATCAGACCAAAGCTCGCTGTCAAGATCAATGTAATCATCAACAGGCTGGAACATTCCGCTGATTACGCCCTTAGGAAGAGATTCTTCGTCACGGGGGAAGAAGTCAACGCCTGAGCCGCCCAGAACGAGGGTGCTGAGATCGGAGTAACGAGTTTCCCATGTGGTGGGGATCCACTCGACCTTTCCGCCGTACTTTTCCTGGAACATACCGAGCTGTACGGGAACAGATACGCCTTCAGCGGGGTTGATATCCCAGTGGCTGAGGAACTTGATAGTCTTGTTTTCAAGCTCTTCGTCACGGAGAAGTGCGGTTGCACCGCTGACTGCCTCTGCGTCCTCACTTGCCATGGTAACAGTAGTGGTTGCGGCTGTGGTGGTAGCATCTGTAGTCTGTGTAGCTGAAGCGTCATTGCTGCCCGGTGCAGTAGTAGCTGTATCTCCGCCGCCGCAGGCTGTAAGACCCAGAGCGAACGTAAGTGCGGATATTCCTGCTACTGTCCTTTTAAAGTTTTTCATAAAAATACCTCCATATTATAAATTTGTTAAATTTGCTAAATTAGGTTATTCCTGATTTTTAACGGCTTCGATCATTCCGTCAAATGCAGGCTTTCTGCAAATGTTTCCTGCGGATCAGCCTGAGAAGCTGCGCAGCCTGAAAGAATAAATGCAGAGAGGAGATCCATTTACCTCGGGAGCTTCAAAATGTATTATTGCTTTGATTTTACTTCAATTGATTTAGCACTTTTATTCACTTATCATAAAAAATATAACTTATTCTTATAATATTATAGCACATTTTCCACCAATTGACTAATCAATTATTGTTTTATAGCTCGTCAAAAATTGCTCTTTTATCGTAATTGAAAAAGAATAATACTAAGCACCATGAAAATTCAATAGATAGAGACAAAAAATATAGTATGTAGTCTCCAGAAACGTTATAATGAAATTACCACAAAACATTATAAAAAGCATAAAGGAAATTGCATACTATGTCTAAAATTATAACACAGAAAGCAGAAGAAAACAAGCATATTTCAGAAAAATTAAGAACTTTATGAAAAAATTTGATGTATCTTCTGCATTGAAATCATCAAATGCGTTAAAGGTCAAAGGATCTGCAGTAATCGAAATATTTCATACTAAGCACCATTTAAAAACTATACAAAAAATTGAGCATAATCTTGCGTATATGGATTATGCGATGATTTTTTGTCTATAGTTTTATTGGTGATTAGTATAAGGTATGTAGATGCTCACCCATTGAGCGTGAATCTGATGATCCACGCTCAATGGGTGAGCTTTTCATGTGCTGCACTGATGAGCTTACTGATATTAGTTTAGTACAGGCTTTTAATCTTCTAATGGAGTTATTCATAAGTACAGCTAATGAAGTTTTAACTATTTCCGAACAGAAAACAAACGATTTTGTTGAAAAATCCCTTGCTTCTATTCCGGAAATTTTTAAAATGACTTTAAGGTCCCATAATCCGGGTACTTAAAGTCATTTTTGGTGCATTTACAAGAGAAGCATAATTGTATTACGCTTTATTTAGATTTAGCCCCTTCCCAGTCCTTGAGGAAGCGTTCAATACCGTTGTCGGTCATTGGGTGCTTTATCATCTGTCGGATAACATTAGCCGGAACTGTTGCAATATCACAGCCAAGTCCTGCACAAGCGGTAACGTGGATGGGATTTCTTATTGATGCAGCAATAATTTTGGTATCGATACACTGAGCGCTGAATATCTGAACGATCTCCTCAATGAGCTTCAGACCCTCCATACCAATATCATCAAGTCTGCCAAGGAAGGGAGATACATAGGTAGCACCTGCGTTTGCGGCAAGCATAGCCTGTGCAGCGGAAAAAATCAGAGTGACGTTAGTCTTTATTCCCTTTGCGGTAAGCATTTTGCAGGCTTTAAGGCCCTCCTCGCACATTGGAAGCTTGATAACGATGTTCTTATGTATTGCGGCAAGTGGAAGTGCCTCCTCAACCATTTTATCAGCCTCAAGAGAGATAACCTCGGCAGAAATAGGACCGTCAACTATAGTGGTTATCTCCTTTACTACCTCCTCAAAAACACGGCCTTCCTTTGCAATAAGTGAGGGATTTGTGGTAACGCCGCAGATAACACCAAGGTCATTTGCCCAGCGGATATCATCAACATTTGCAGTGTCAATAAAAAGCTTCATAATATCATATCCTTTCATATATTACCTATTTGTTTCGTGAAGTAACTTTTATTAATAATATTATAAGCTTTTCATATTATTTTTTCCTGCCGATTATTGTGCTTTTCTTTCTATATTTTGTGCAAATATCAACTGTAAATTTTTCTGCTGTGAATATCATCTATTCCCGATTTTCGATAGAAATATGTGTTTATCACATCTCGCCACTGCCTGCTGTTTTGAAGCTGTTTTTCAAATCGGCTCTCCGCTTCTCGGTAAATATCCTCGGGCAGCTTCTCTTTAAGAGACTTCCATTTCAGAAGAAGCTCCTCAGCCTTTTGTGCGCCGTCAAAATGGCTGTCATAGATATGCTGTATCAGAGTCTTTCCGCTTTTAAGCATATAGGTATAAGGAAGATGATGGAAAAACAAGAGCAATTCCACGGGACAGGTGTCAGGGTTTTCATACATCTCTTCATTATGTGGAGCATATTGTGCTGTATATCCCGTTCCCGTGGCTTTTGTCCTGTCTGCGCCCATACCGTTTCTGTCGGAGTAATGATAGGTTCCCCAAGGGGAATACTCGTACCCGTCAACGTCCACCCCGTAATGATAATGAGGAGTAACCATCCAGCCCACCCCCAATGGCGAGGTGTAGCTTTCGTAAATGTCCCTTGATGACAAAAGCATTCGGCATATGATATCAGCCGTTTCGTTATCGGTGGTGACCGCCGCCCTTACCCATTCTTCCGCTATTTGCTCAGCCGAAAGTTCGGGGTCAAAGATCAGTCTGCCGTAGCCGTATAGATTAGCCCCTGCAAGAGGATTCCCTGTCCAGCAAAGATCGCTGCCCACATTTGAAACTCCTGCCGCTCCCAGAACATTTTTGCTAACAAGCGAACCTTCACCGCCATGATATGTATCAAAATCGAGACATTCCTTCCACATAGGAACAAGGTAACAAAGGTCTATCTGCTGTCCTGTGTATTCCTGAGCTATCTGAAATTCGCACAGACAGTTTGTATGGGGCATTGCCCCGAAAAGTGGCGAGACCGCTTCACGAATCTGAAAATCCATTGGTCCGTTTTTGATCTGGATATAAGCATTGTCAGAGAATTTTCCGTCCAGTGGCTTAAAACAGTCATAAGCCGCCTTTGCCCTGTCTGAAGCTCTGTCTCTCCAGTCAACATGGCAGTTATACACAAAGCACCGCCATATCACCTTGCCGCCATAGGGCTTTAAGGCAGCCGCAAGCATATTTGCGCCCTCAGCGTGATCTCTGCCGTAGGAATGGGGTCCGGGACGGTTTTCCGAATCGGCTTTCACAAGAAATCCTCCGAAATCGGGAATGTGGCTGTAAATATTTTCCGCACTGCATTTCCACCAGCTTATTACCCTTTCATCTAACGGGTCGGCTGTGGACAGTCCGCCAATTTCCATCGGAGCGGCAAAATTCACGCTGAGATACAGCTTTATGCCGTAATCGGCGAAAGCGTCTGCGATCTTTGCAATATCCGGAAGGAATTTCTCTGTGATAAAATATGTCTCGTTCTTATGCACATTAACATTATTAATGCATATGGAATTTATCCCCACAGAGGAAAGAAGTCTTGCATAATCGGTCAGCCTTTTCATATCCGAAACAGGTCTGCCGTTTTCATAAAAAAAGGAAGTTCCCGAATAACCTCTTTCCACCGTACCGTCGGCATTGTCCCACTGATCTATCATTCTAAGGGGGAAAAAGGGCTTTTCGGTAAGGTTAAGGCTTTCGGGCAAATATCCCGCAGAGGCGAGTATAAGAAACCTGAAAACGCCGTAAAGAACGCCGTTTTCGTTGCCTCCCTCAACGGTGATATTGTCATCTGAAACGGTTATTTTGTAGCCACCTTCACCGAGACTTTCATTTTTCCGAAGGATAAAGCACCCTCCCGAAAAAGGCTCGGATATCCTTTCGGAAGTTTTTCCCGTAAGCCGTTTGTATGCCCTTTCTAGCTCCTTTGCGGCAGAGCTTATTTCCCTGCCGCATGAGAGTACGCATATCCTTGAAAGAAATTTTTCCGCCCATTGCATCGAACTGTCCTTGCCGTAAGCAAGCCAGCAGTCATAAAGCATATCCATAGCATTTACCTCTCAGATAACTGTAAGCCTTCCTCGATGTCATTGCCGTTGTTCATAAGGGTATATTTCCTTCCGTCAACTGTAACGGAATACTCTCCCTTGAAGCCGCAAAGCTCAAAACAGCCGTTATCATCGGTCACAGCCGAATACTCGGTAGACCATTCTTTTTTGATAAGACCCGTGAGCATTTCATAAGAGGGCTTGGGAGAACCGTCTCTTCTCAGAATACCGCTTGGAGCATTGAGCCAGCCGCCGTCGGTCAGGTCCCAGCCTGTGACCGCCTCCACAAGGGGGTGAGCAAATAAAATACGGTACATTTCCTCAAGCTGATTTTTCTGCTGCTCCTCGTATTCGGGCAGCGAATCCCAGCTTTCGGGCTGAAAATCGTTCAGGTCAACTATCTCGGGAGGCATAGGCTTTCCCGAAATAAGTGTGTTTTCCGTAAAATGGATAGGCAGACCGAAACGCTCAAAACGGCGAAGCACATTTTCAAGCTTTTCTGCGCCCCAATACCCTTGGTGCTGATGAGACTGAATGCCGATAGCGTCAATGGGAACTCCTGCTTCAAGACATTCCTCAATTACATGAGCATATGCCTCGGAGGTGTTAAAATCGTTTATAAGAAGGACAGCGTGGGGGTCGGCAGCCTTTGCCGCAGCAAATACGGATTTGATAAGGGGTATTCTTCCGTAATGTCTGCAAAGTCTTGTAACAGCATTGTCATACCTGTCAAAATCGGGCATAATAACAGTTTCGTTGATAACGTCCCAAAGTCCTACCTTACCCTTGAAAGCACTCACCTCACGAGTAATTCGGTCAAGCTGCTTCTGCATAATTTCCTCATCGCTGTACTTTAATAGCCAGTCAGCGCAGACAGTATGCCAGCAAAGAGGGTGTCCCTTTACCTTTGCACCGTCCTTAACAATACGGTCAACGCATTTCATCATTCTGTCCTGTCTTACATCACCCTCGGAAGGCTCGTACTGTCCCCAGTAAAAAGGAAGTGTGCCGTAATTGAAAAGTTCCTCCCACCGCTTTGCACGGGGAGCAAAAAGCTCCTTCTTCTCGTCTGTATCGGCATCTGTGTAAGCCAAAACATCAAATGCACCACAACCGAATAAAAACTTGTGGTTTTCAAGCTTAACAATTACCTGCCTGCCCGAAGCAGGCTTTCCGTCAACATCTGTAATTATGATATTTTTTCTTGCCTTGCGGTGTTCATAGTTATTCATTTTTAATACCTCCTTACATAAGAATTATCTTATTTAAAAATTCCGATATATCATTAATTTCCTTTTTTCGTGCCTTTTCGGAAAAGCCGTGATCTTCACCCTCATACAGGATAAGCTCAGCGTTTTTTAAGGCTTTGACTGCCTTCTTTGCGTAGCCAACATTTACCACGCTGTCCGAAGTGCCGTGCATAATAAGAACGGGGGCGGTGTATTCTCCGAGCTTTTCAAAAACATCATATCGGGGAACACCGTCATAATATTTTTTTGAAATGGTAAATCCCATAAATTCAAAGGGTTTGGTCATTTTTGAAGGATTCCTTCCCAGCCACTGATCGGGAATACAGAACGCAGGATACAAAAGAACCAGACCCGAAATATCCTTTCTCTTTGCCCCTGTGAGAGCCGAAACAAAGCCGCCCTGACTTTCACCGTACAAAAAGAGCTTTTCGGGGAATACGTTGTTCTTTATATAATCGATCACAACTTCCAGATCGGATATTTCCGTGGAGACGCTCATATCAATTCCGCTGCCAATGCTTTTTGAACCAAATCCCCCGCCGCAGAAATCAAAGGCATATGCCCTGAAACCTCTTTCGGCAAGAGCTGCGGCAATATCGGAGGTGCTTTCAAGATTCTGATTGTAGCCGTGGCTCAGAATAACGGCACATTTATTATCCTGATGCAGGGGATAATATTCACGGACAAAGATACCGCTTCCGATAAAGTACTCTTTCCATAATGTTTTCTGAATTACGGGCAGCCTGAACGGAGTTACGGGAAGCCCCGTATTGATGAAAAGATCGGGCTTGACAGGGTCGTTTTCCCAGGCATATCTGAGTAAAACAGGAGCATTCTCACTCTTATAACGAAGCTCTAAGCCATTATCCGTAAGCCTTGCTGAGGGACGGAGAATTTCTCCCTTTAAAGTAATAAGCTCAAAATGCTTCGGCGGGTCGTTTACCATTCTGACAGCCTTGGTATCTGTAAATGACAGCAGTATCCTGCCGTCCTCAATAAGCTCTGCACTGAGGGGGAAAATGTCCTCGGGAACAAGGTTGTCCTTATATATGAGCCGCTCTGCGCAGAGTGCAAGCCTTCGTCCCACATCACGCTTATTGATAGGGTGAAGATCGTTTGATTCCCCTATGTCTATTGTCACTGCCATAGCAGTTTCGGGAATATCAAGACATTTTAGCTGCTGCTCTCTTACCTGTGCCCATGACAGCGGTACAACGCACCGAACAGGGTCATCAAAATTGCAGAGCTGTGTAAAAATCACGGGAATTTCATAGCCGCAGCGTTCCCTGTACATATTCACAAATGCTTTGAACAGCTCATAATATCTTTCGGGAGCACTGTCATTGGATTCGCCCTGATACCATATCAGTCCCTTGAATTTTATGCCGAAAGCGGGAGCGGTAAGTGAGCCATACATTGAAAGCGGCAGTCCTTGAAAGAATACATCGGGAGAAATATATTCACCCCTTGCAGCCACAGCGTATTCCCATTCACCCGAAAGATCAATGAGCTTATCTCCAAGCTTCAGACAGTAATTTTTACCCTCAACGAATCCTCCCCTGCCCTGTCTTACTTCAAGACGGATATGCAGGGTATTTTCACCTCTACGCAGTACTCCCTCGGGAACGGGATAAATTCTCGGCGGATACATATAGCCTGTTGAACCAACCGAACCCCCGTTAACAAACACCTCGTCAGCATCTATCATTGCACCGAGAACAAGCACCGCACCTGAAATATCCATATCATCGGAAATTACAAAGTTGTTTCTGAACCATATCCTACCGCAGAAATTTGAAAGCATGGGGTCATCTCTGAAATAGAAAGGAATACGGCATTTTGTAAATTCGGGAGGAGAAGTAAAAATATTCCCCGAAACACTGTCCTTTTTTTCAAGCTCTGCACACCATTTTGCGTACTTTGCCCTGTCAGCCTCAGCCGTATTTTTTTCATAACCCTGAACAGTGCAGCGGGCAAGGAACTCCTCATAGCCTCCCAGCTCCATAAGCATTCCGTATGGCATTCTCGCTTCAACGGGAGAACCTCCCGCAGAGGTGTTCACAAGTCCGATGGGAACATTGAGCTTTTCCGAAAGTTTTTCGGAAAAATAATATCCTGCCGCACTCATATTCAGAATGTCATTTCCCAGGGCGTATTTCCACTCGCCGCCCTGAAAATCGTCATATTCCTCGTCTTTTCCGAAGCAGCACACAACGGGCACACGAAATTCTCTTATAAACCTGCTGCCTTTGGGAATTTTAGGGTCTAAGGGGTCAATGGTACGAAAAATTGGCAGCTCCATATTTGACTGACCGCTTATGTGATAAAGCTCACCAAAAAGAACATCGGAAAATACTATCTTCTCGCCGCCGCAGGAAAAAGTCAATGTGTAGCTTTCAAATGAAGGCGGATATGGGGGAATAATTATTTCATATTCCCCGTTTTCATTTGAAACGGCAGATAATACCCTTTCAACGCCGCTGCTCCCTGAAACAGTAAGTGTTATCTTTTCATCGGAAGGTGACTTTCCGTGAACACAGTTCTCTGTTGCACTTTGAAGTATCATATGATCTCCAAAGAACCGCATTACTGTAAATTTTTCGCTCATACCTCTCACATCTCCGCAAGCTCTTTCATCTGCTCCTTTACAGCCGGATAAACCTTGTCATACAGTCTGAAAAACTTCTCATAAACAGGAACATTTTCGGTGATCGGCTCCTGAACCTTGTCAACACCGCAGATCACCTCGCAAGCCTCGGGAACGGATGCGTAAATGCCTGCCGCTACCATGGCAAGGATAGCAACGCCCAGTGCAGGGCCTTCCTTAGATGCAGATGTCTTTACGGGGCAAGCGTAAAGGTCAGCAAGCATCTGTCTCCACAGAGGTGAGCTTCCGCCGCCTCCGCACGCCATCATATCGGAAACGTTGATATTCATTTCACGGCATATCTCCATGCAGTCACGGAGAGAATATGCAACACCCTCCATAACGGCTCTGAGCATATCCTTTTTGGTGTGCATTGCGGAAAGTCCGAAAAACATTCCTCTTGCATCGGGGTCAAGGTGAGGTGTGCGCTCACCCATGAGGTAGGGAAGATAAAGAAGTCTGTTTGCACCGATGGGTACTGTCTCTGCTTCCTTGTCCATGAGGTAGTATTCGTCAACGCCCATGTACTTTGCGGTCTCCTTTTCAGCATTGCAGAAGTTGTCTCTGAACCATTTGAGAGAAAGTCCTGCGCCCTGCGTAACTCCCATGATATGCCATGCTCCGGGAACTGCTGCACAGCAGGTGTGAACACGTCCCTTGGGGTCAATAGAAACCTGTGAAGTATGAGCAAAAACAACTCCGCTTGTGCCGATAGTTGTGAAAGCCTTGCCGTCGGTAACAACGCCTGTTCCAACAGCCGCAGCAGCATTGTCTCCTGCGCCGCCTGCAACGATAGTTCCTGCCTTGAGACCTGTAAGCTCGGCAGCTTTTTCGGTTATCTTTCCTGTTACCTCGCAGGACTCATATACCTTTGCCAGCATGGACATATCAATACCCAGCTTGTCACAGATCTCCTTGCTCCAGCAGCGGTGCGGAACATCAAGAAGCTGCATTCCCGATGCGTCGGAGACCTCGGTAGCATACTCGCCTGTAAGCATAAACCTTATGTAATCCTTGGGGAGAAGGATATGGCGGCACTTTGCATAGTTCTCAGGCTCATTGTTCTTTACCCAGAGGATCTTTGCGGCAGTCCAGCCTGTAAGAGCAGGATTGGCAGTTATCTCAATGAGCTTTTCTCTGCCAACCTTTTCGTTCATTTCTTCAACTTCAGCGGCAGTTCTCTGGTCGCACCAGATAATGGACTTTCTGATGACCTCGTTGTTTTCGTCCAGCATTACAAGGCCGTGCATCTGTCCCGAAAGACCAACGCCCACGATATCCTCCTTGGAAACGCCGCTCTTTGCGATAACACCCTTTATGGTATTTACAGCCGCATTGTACCAGTCAGCAGGATCCTGCTCCGCATAGCCGTTCTTGGGCTGATACATGGGATATTCTATTGTCATTGAAGCGATAACAGTGCCCTTTTCATCAAAAAGAACAGTCTTTGTTCCGCTTGTTCCCAAATCTACTCCGATAACATATCTCATAGCTATTTACTCCTTATATAACGCTGCCCCTGTTTTCACAGGGGCAATTTGTTTATTCAAAGATACTTATTGTGTCAGACAGTTCGCTTCATAATAAAGTTGTCGAGCCACAAAAACGGGGAATTTTACGCAATCTCCTCAACGAGATGGCGGCAGCGACTCGCTGCTCAAACAGAGAACATGATGTTGTTCATGATGGACTCGAGCATTTCCTGTCTGCCGCTGCAGAGGGAATCTACTACCTCGCCCTTTTCAAGAGCATACTTTTCAAGGTCAGCCATGGTAGCCTTGCCGCTGATGATGTCTGCGCCGATGCCTGTCTTCCAGGAAGCGTAACGATCTTCAACGAACTTGTCAATTCTGCCGTCCTCAATAAGCTTGAGAGCGATCTTGTAACCAAGTGCGAATGTATCCATACCTGCAATGTAGCTGTGGAAGATATCCTCACGGGTGTAGGAGCCTCTTCTTGCCTTTGCATCGAAGTTGAGACCGCCGTTGGTGAAACCGCCTGCCTTGATAACTTCATACATGCAGAGAGCTGCATCATATACATTTGTGGGGAACTGGTCGGTATCCCAGCCAAGAAGAGGATCGCCCTGGTTTGCGTCGATAGAACCGAATACGCCGTTGTCTCTTGCAACTCTCAGTTCATGCTGGAAGGTGTGCTGAGCAAGTGTAGCATGGTTTGCTTCAATGTTCATCTTGAAATCCTTGTCAAGGCCGTACTTGCGGAGGAAGCCGAGAACAGTTGCTGTATCGAAATCATACTGGTGCTTTGTAGGCTCCTTGGGCTTAGGCTCTATGTAGAAATCGCCTGTGTAGCCGATGGAACGAGCATAGTCAACGGTCATTCTCATAAGACGAGCCATATTGTCCTGCTCAAGAGCCATATTGGTGTTGAGAAGAGTCTCATAGCCCTCACGGCCGCCCCAGAATACGTAGCCCTTACCGCCGAGCTTAACGGTTGCTTCAACAGCCTTCTTGATCTGAGCTGCAGAGTAAGCGAAAACATCAGCAGAGGGAGATGTACCTGCGCCGTGCATATAACGGGGGTGATCGAAGCACTTTGCTGTGCCCCAGAGAAGCTTCTTGCCTGTTTCAGCCTGCTTCTTTTCAAGGTATGCAACTACCTTGTCAAGCTCTGCGTTTGTTTCTGCAAGTGAGCCAAACTCGGGAGAAAGGTCTCTGTCGTGGAAGCAGTAGTAGTCGATAGAAAGCTTGTCCATTATCTCAAAAGCAGCGTCAACCTTTGCTATAGCTCTCTTCTCGGGGTCTGTTTCGCCCCAGGTCTTATCGGTAGTGCCGCAGCCGAACATATCTGTTCCGTCGCCGCCCATGGTGTGCCACCAGGAAAGAGCAAATTTAAGCTGCTCTCTCATAGGCTTGCCGTTTACTACCTCATCGGGGTTGTAGTACTTGAACGCCAGGGGATTTGTGCTGTTCTTGCCCTCGTAAGGGATCTTACCGATATTCTTAAAAAAATCGCTCATTGTTTTTTCCTCCAAATTAAAATTAAAGATTTATTTCAGTGACGGCACATTTATTGCCGCACAGAGTTTCGCTTATTGCGTCGGGCTGATGTGTGCCCGCATAAAGGGTGAATCTACTGCCAAAACGCTTTCTTTCGCCCTTTTCGTCCACAGCGGTGAATGCTCTTTCGGGAACGGGTATTGTAACAGTTACCTTCTCGCCCGCATCAAGGCTAATGCGCTTGAAACCGCAAAGGCTTACATTGGTAACTGCATTTTCAGAGTAGTCCTTGATGTAAAGCTCAATAACGTCCTCGGTGGCATTCTTGCCCTTGTTCTCAGCGGAAACAACAGCAGAGCCGTCCTTGTACTCCACCGATGTGCATACGATATCTCCGTAAGTCAGACCGAAGCCGAAGGGATAAAGCACATTGTTTTCCGCAAAGCGGTAGGTGCGGTTCTTCATTGAGTAATCCGTAAATTCGGGAAGCAGCTCCGACTTTTCATAGAAGGTAACCGGAAGCTTGCCCGAAGGACTTACATCGCCGAAAAGAATTTCAGCAAGAGCCGTTCCGCCCTCAGAACCGGGGTACCATGTGTGGATAAGAGCGTCGGGAGCACATTCGGTATTTACAGCACTTCCCGCAGCGCATACCACAACCACAGGCTTGCCTGTTTTCATGATCTTGTCAACGAGAATGCGCTGGCTTTCGGGGAGACGGATATCATTCTTGTCACCCGAGGAAAATTCGTTTCCTGTGTCGCCCTCCTCGCCCTCGATAGTGGAGTCAAGACCCACGCAGAGAATAACAACATCAGCATTTTCAGCCGCAGCCATAGCCTCCGCATATCTGTCACCGGGCATTGCAAGACCCGATACCTTCTGCTTGTAAAGATGACAACCCTCGGCATAGATGACCCTGCCTTCAAACCTGTCCTGAATGCCCTCCAGGAAAGTGATGTATCTGTCGGCAGTACCGTTGTAATTGCCTTCAAGAACAATTCTGCTGTTGCTGTTGGGACCGATAACCGCAATGGTATTGACCTTGTTTTTATCAAGGGGAAGAATGCCGTTGTTTTTGAGAAGAACCATTGACTTTTCCGCACATTCAAGAGAAACCTTTTTATGCTCGACACAGGAGACAATATTATAAGGAATATCATCAAACTCGGTCTTATCGTCGAACATACCAAGTCTTATGCGTGTCCTCATAAGATGAACGCAGGCTTTTCTGATGTCCTCCTTAGTAACAAGACCCTCGTCTAAAGCCGCAAGCACATTAACATAAGTACAGCCGCAGTTCACATCGCAGCCTGCTGTAAGAGCAAGCGCAGCCGACTCCACCGCATTTTTCGTAAGACCGTGATGCTCGTGGAAATCCCTGATAGCCCAGCAGTCGGAAACGAAATATCCGTCAAAGCCCCATTCACTCAGCTTGCCCATAAGAAACTTGCTTGCGCAGGCGCCTTCTCCGTTTACCCTGTTGTATGCGCCCATTACGCTTTCGACCTTTGCTTCCTTAACAAGGGCTTCAAATGCGGGAAGATAGGTTTCCTCCATGTCCTTCTGTGTAGCCTCGGCGTTAAATTCATGCCTTATGGACTCAGGACCGCTGTGAACGGCAAAATGCTTTGCGCAGGCAGCGGTTTTCATGACCTCTCCGTCACCCTGCAGACCTCTTACATATGCCTTGCCGTTTTCGGCTGTAAGGAAAGGATCTTCGCCATAAGTCTCATGACCTCTGCCCCATCTCGGGTCTCTGAAAATGTTGATGTTGGGAGCCCAGAGAGTAAGTCCCTTGTAAATGTCCCTGTCATCGTATTTTGTGTAAACGTTGTATTTTGCCCTCGCCTCGGTGGAGGTGATGTCTCCCGCCTTTTCCACAAGTTCGGTGTCAAACATGGCAGCCATACCGATAGCCTGAGGGAACATTGTTGCAACGCCCGAACGTGCAAGACCGTGGAGACCCTCATTCCACCAGTTATACGCAGGAATGCCCAGTCTCGGGACAGAAGGAGCATCGTATCTAAGCTGACCCGCCTGCTCCTCAACGGTCATTTCATCAACCAGAGCTTTCGCTCTTTCAAGGGCAGAAAGAGATTTGTCAAGATATTTTTTCATTTTCTCTGATTCCTTTCAAGGATGATTTTAATTTATAAGTTCATTAATGCGATTTCCGATATTGTCCATCATATCGGACGGCTCAGCATTATTACTGTTGTCAAGAAGACACCACTTTTCACAAAGCACAGCTTCCTCGCCGGTTGCAAATTTCCGCTTTTCGCCCAGAAACTCACATTCAAGGAAAAGATCGTTGGTGTAGACCTCAAAGTTGCAGGAAAAATCGGGATAGCAGACGTCCTTGTATTCGGAAATACATTTCGCGAAGATCTGCTCCTTAACCGCATACACCGCAAAGCCGTCCTCGAGATTAAAGCCCGCCTTGAACGCCTTGCGAATAAAGGAATCCTGCCTTATGCGCACCATGGAATTGCTCATTCTGAATCTGCTGTCACAGATATCCGAGTAATCCCACAGGCTGATAACTCTGTTGGGGAGATATCCTCTCTTGGCGGTATTTACGGGTATCATGCAAACTCCGCCATCGGAAAGACTTGTTACCGACCAGGGAGCAAACTCTGTCTCTGACTCGGAAACATTTTTTATCCTGTGAGTGAGCTTTACCACAGGAGCAGTATCGTCAATCTCAATAATGACCGTAAATTCCTTGCCGAAAGGTGTTACGGGAGGAGTCAGGATAAGCCTATTACCCTCTATACTGCAGCTCACCGGGGCATTATCGGGATAATATGTCTCGGGATTTACCTCGGGAGCTATCCATATCCTGTGACCGCCGTAAGCCACCCAGCTTCCGTATTCACCTGCAGGCTCGGTAAAGCGGCGTTCAACATCCTCAAACAGGACATTTTCCTTGCCCCTGCGGGCGAAATATATTATCCTCGGGCCCAGATCCACTGTAACACCGAGAGAAATAAGACCGTTATCCAGAAATACGCAGTTTCCGAAATTCTTGTACTGCTTATTAGAAACTCTTACGCTCATAGTATTGACCAACCTTCTTTAAAAGCCGCATTTACGTGGGCAGAAATATGTTCGTTTTCGCCCTTTGTCCGTATGTCGTATTGAATGACTAAATTATATAACAATCTCACGAGATTTACCAATCGTTTTTTGCGTTTTTGATTTCACATATTGTGCTATTTTTTTATGCGAGATTTGTATGGCTTTACAAAAAACAGGTCAAATGTATTGCCTTTTTATACAAGACGTGTTATTATAGTAATATAAACGTTACAAAAGTTGTGCCGATGATGCCAAAATTTATTACGAGATATCAATTTATGCCGCTATTTCAAAGCTTTTGCTTGAAAAATTACAACAAAAAGGAACGGTGGGGCTTATATGATCGTACATCTTAACGGCGACTACGAAACAGTCGATTATGTTCCAAACCGAAGTGTTCTGTTATACGACAATAATGAGGATGAGGAATATCCTCTCCACTGGCACAACGCCATAGAAATAATCATGCCCCTCACAAACGGCTTTGAGGCTGTATGCGCAGGCAAGAATTATAAGCTTTCCGAAAGGGATATCCTGATAATCCCCGGGGGCACTCTTCACAATCTGAAAGCACAGTCGGGCAGAAGGATCATCTTCCTGTGCGACAACAATTCCTTGGCGGCAAACCCCGCACTGTCCGAGCTTTATTCTGTCCTTTCAGAGCCTGTGCTCATAAATTCGGATTATGACAAGGAATTTCTAAAATCCTTGAATCATATCCTGGAGGAGATATACGTTCTGTATTCAAATTACACCGACATAACCGAGGTGTATATCTACATTAAGCTGGTAACTCTCCTTGCAAGGATAAAGGAGTATCAGCTAAACGAGATAAAATACGACGACGGCGGAAAATATGTGGACAAATTCAATTTGATACTCAAATATATTGAGCAGAATTATGCAAACGATATTACTCTTGAAAAGCTTGCCGATATCGCAGGCTACAGCCCATATCATTTTTCAAGGATATTCAAAAAATACAGCAACACGACCTTTATCAACTTCCTGAACCGACGCCGAATAAAGGCAGCCGAGCTTCTTCTCCTTGAAAGCGGCAGCTCCATAACCGATGTGGCAATGCAGGTAGGCTTTGCAAGCCTCACCACCTTCAACCGAGTGTTCAAAAGCATAAACGGCTGCACTCCCTCGGAATACAAAAAGCTTTACAGAACCACTCAGACATCGAAAGGATTTACATAACCAATAACAAACACCGCACATTTATGAAATGCTCCCATTTCATAAATGTGCGGTGTTATTGTTGTTATCAGATTTTTGTCTGCAGCTCTCTGACCTTATGTTCACGTTTCATGGCGTACATTTCTTCATCGGCGCGCTTAAAAAAATCCTCGGGTAAGGTGTGCTGCGAGATATCAGCCATGTATATACCAATGCTGGCATTAAGGGTATAGGGCTTGTTTTCGGTCTTGTTAAAATCATCAAGAGCTGCGTTGAACCGCTTTTTATAGTGCATTGCCTTTTCTTCCGAATAGTCAAAAGCAAAAACGTAAAATTCATCGCCGCCCGTTCTTCCTGCTATCTCATTTTCGGTGCAGCAGGCGGAAATAATGTGAGCAAGGGAATTTATTGCGTAATCTCCCTCTGTATGACCGTAAACATCATTGATGGATTTAAGCCTGTCCATATCAATAACAATGGCTGCAACAGTGGACTGCTGTTCTTCTTTTTTCTCATCAAAGGCTCTGTTCATACATTTTTCAAAGCCTCGTCTGTTATACATACCTGTCAGCTTATCATGGGTGCTTGCTATTTCCAGATCCTCCACCAGCTCCCTGATACTGTTTTTGTGAAGAAGAGTTTCAAGGGCAACAGCAATATTCGCTATCCAGATATTATAAAACTCGCTGAAGGGTTCGTCATTTTTCATTGATATTGCAGAATAACCGAAGCAGTGATTTTCAAAATGGATATATGATATGTAATAACAGCAAGGAGACTCCGCCGAATCTGCGGGGATAAGCGTATTAGTGGAGAAATATTTCTCGGGGCGAAGGGAGCTGCCGCTTCTGTCTATCCATATTGCGGGATACACCTGCTCAGAGGGTGAGCGTATCTCGGTCTCGAAGGAGCTTCTGCCCTTCCTGTCAGTAAAGGTAAACATAAAGAATTTTTCATAATCGCCGATATTGCCGCCGAATTGTGTAAGTATATCCGATATCTGTTCAATTTTCGTTACACGGTTCATTTCAAGCATAGCCGCTTCAACAGAATAAATACGATAAAGTGTAAAAGTATTCTTCTGGAAAAGTGAATTTATCTCACGGGATTTGTCCGCTTCAGTTTTGTAGTAGTTGACATTACAGCCGCAGGAGCCTGTAAAGCAGCTGTCCGTGTATAAATTAACGCATTTTTCCTGTGGTCTGCCATTATTCACATTTTCTATTATTTCAAAGGCTGTGCGTGACAATGTGTTCAGATTCACCTGTGCGGAGGTAATGGGGGGAACATGCATTTTCGCTTCATACACACCGTCAAAGCCCGAAATACATATATCCTCGGGGACATTTACTCCCTTACTTATCAACACATCACAGAGAGAGTATGCCATATAATCATTTGCACAGACAATAGCCTGGGGACGGGGGCAGCAATTAAGAAAAAAATCGGCTGCTTCGTAGCATTTGTTGTACCAGAAATCACCGTGAAAAACACCGACGCCATCCTCGGGAAGTCCGCATTCCCTCATTGCGCTCTGAAAAGCCGCATATCTTTCCACAGCATCGCAGTGTCCCGGGATACCTGACATAAATCCAATATGCTTAAAGCCATGATGCTTTGCAAAATGCCTTACCATATTTTTTATGCCCTCGGAGTTGTCGATATGCACGCTGTAATAATCATTGCAGGGTTCACCTATTGTTACAACAGGGCATCTGCATTTTTTTATATGAGACATGATCTTATTTTTGATATCATCGGTGAAGCTGTTGCTGTTGTCAAAAATAATACCGTCCAGCTCATCAAAAGGAATAATATCAAGCATTTTATGTTCGTTCTGTGCATAATTCTGGTAGTCAGCACCGATAGTACCGATAAAGCTGAAAAAGATCACATTATAATCCAGATCCTTTGCTGCTCGGGATATGCTTCTGCACAGTTCCTTTTTCTGTTCACTTGTTATCGCACACAGAAATACTCCAACTGTTTTTCTTTTATTTATCATAATATGTATCACGCTCCGCTTGATGCATTTTTGCTATCTGTACATTATCATAGCATACTATTGAAATAATTTCAATAGAAAAACGCAAAAGGCCGTCCAAGGGGAAGCCACGTCTTTGCCATTTCGTAAGAAAGACAAAGCTTGCGGCTCGGTACCGATAAATTTTTCTTATCGGCAATACCCTAACAGACAGCCTATTTTCATATTATTCCTTTACACCGCCAATAGTAAGTCCTGCCACGAAATACTTCTGCAGAAAAGGATACAGACATATTATGGGGAGAGATGTTATGACCGTTGCAGCTGCACGGACAGAGGTAGGTGTTACCATACCGCTGGCGTGTTCCATTGTCTGAGCTGTCTGTCCCTTGCCCGAGGTGGTAACAGCGCTCAGGAGCTTCATAAGTTCATATTGCAAGGTTGTGAGATTATCGCTCATACGGTTGTAGAGCATAGCATCAAACCATGAGTTCCACTGTCCGACAGCGGTAAAGAGAGCAACTGTTGCAATTACAGGCATACAAAGCGGGAAAATGATCTTTATAAAAATTGTCATATGACCCGCACCGTCGATCTCGGCAGATTCGCTGAGGCTCTCGGGAAGACCGTTCATATATGTACGGATAACGAGCATATTAAATGCACTTACCATTCCGGGAAGAATATACACCCAGAAGCTGTTTGTAAGACCCAGTGCCTTATAAACAAGGAATACAGGGATAAGACCGCCCGAAACATACATGGTGATAACATAGATCAAGGACAGCTGTTTCTTGAAAATGAAATTCTTGCGGCTTAGAACATAAGCAAGAAGTGCTGTTACAAAGGTAGAAGAAACTGTGCCGATAACGGTTCTGAGAACTGAGATCTTAGCTGCTGTGGGCATAAGATCTCTTCTAAGCACCGCCTTGTAGTTATCAAAGGTAAACATTCTGGGCCAAAGGTGAATGCCGCCTCTGAGAGCGTCCGTACCGTCGTTGAAGGACACCGCAACCGTGTTAAGAAGAGGATACAGCATTGTGATGGTAAAGACGATCATTATGATAAAGTTAACAGTATCGAAAATAACGTCGCCCGCTGTACGTCGGCTGAGGAAGGCTTTTTTTCCGTTTCCGATCTCATTTGCAGATTTGACTCTTACTTTTATCTGCGGCGGGACCTTGTATTTGTTTGTCATAGTTTGCCGTTCTCCTTTCTTTAGAATAGGTGTTCCTCGCCCATTTTCTTTGCAAGCTGATTGGCGATAACGATCAGTATCAGACTTACAACGCTTTTGAAAATACCTGCAGCAGTACCGAGGGAGTAGTCTGCCTGGCTGATACCGTATTTGAGCACATAGATATCAATTGTCTGAGAAACACTTTGAACAAGACCGTTGCCCAACAGGTACTGAACCTCAAAGCCTGCATTAAGAACGTTTCCGATGTTCATGATAAGCAGGATAAAGAAGGTAGGTTTGATACCGGGGAGTGTGATGTGCCATATTTTTGCAAGTCTGCCCGCACCGTCGATAGAGGCAGCCTCATAAAGGTCGGGGCTGATAGATGTAATGGCTGCAAGATAGATGATACTGTTCCAGCCTGTTTCCTTCCAGACATTCGCAAATCCAACTATCCACCAGAACCATTTGGGGTCTGCAAGGAAGTTGAAGGGCTTGTCAATGATATGAAGATTTACAAGTATCTCGTTCACGATACCGTTCTCGGTGGAAAGAACGTCAAATACGATACCTGTTACAATTACCCATGAAAGGAAGTGGGGCAGATATGAAATTGTCTGAACCAGCTTCTTTCCTCTGTTGAAACGAAATTCGCTGAGCAGTATGGCAAAGAGAATTGCCGTAACAGTACCCAGCACAAGGTTTATCACACCCATTGCCAGAGTGTTTCTGATGACCTTTAAAAACTGATCGTTTGAGAAAAGGAACTCAAATTTTGCAAGTCCCACAAACCCTGAATGAAGAAGACCGTTTTTCGGCTTATAATTCTGAAATGCCATAAGCCAGCCGCCAAGGGGCACATAGCAGAAAATAATAACATAAATTATAAAGGGGATTGACAGCAGGATCAGAACCTTCTGACTTTTTAGCTGCTTGAGGGTTATACCCTGCTTTTTTTCAGATTGTGAAGTCATTGCCATAGCGAATTTTGCTCACTCCTTATTGTAAGCTGACGGAACCGCCTGTTATGAGACGATTCCGTCATACTTAAACTGCACTGTTTATTATGTTCAAAAAATCAGTCGCCTTCTGCAACGGCAATTCTTCTCTGAACCTCTTCGGTAAGAGCATTGAGATATGCCTCGATATCGCATCTGTCATTATAAACAGTGAGATATTCGTTCCATGCAGACTCAAAATCATCGGAAATAACAACCTTAGGAAGGTACTCGTGCTTAACCTCGTCCATGTTTACCTTAGCAAGACCCCAAGGAGTTTCGGTTGTGAATGCGTTGGAATAAGACCACATGGGGAACCAGGGAGACTTTTCCTTTGAAGGATTGAGCATCTGAGTGTAGGTCTGAACGCCGTATGCGTTGAAGCATTCCTTTACAGGCTCGAGAAGAGACTCATAGAACTCTGCGGGCTGGTTGCTGGGGTTGTAAGCATTGATGCCGTCGTGATCCATGCCGATGTAGCCGGGGAAGTAGGAGTAAGAGCACATATTAGCGTTGATGTAAGCCTGATCTACTGAATTCTTACGCTGTTCCTCGTTTCTGTAGAAGAGACCGTCATCGCCTACGAAATAGTCAATGCCTTCCTGACCCCAGTTACGGAGTGTGAGGATCTCGGGAGAAAGAAGATCGTTGAGGAACTTCATTGCACCTTCGATATCGTCGCAGCTAACTGTGATACCGATACCGCCTGTTGCGTCAAGAGCAGCCTCGCTGTGGTAGCGCTCTTCGATACCCTTGTCAATTACGATTCCAAGAGGTACATATGTGCAGTCATCAAGACCCTGCTGCTTGATAGCGTTCTCAGCGTCCTGGAAATTCCAGTGCTGGTCAACCATACCGCATACACGTCCGGAAGAAAGCTTAGCGATGTACTGGTCATAGTTAAGAGTAAATGTCTCGGGGTCGATAACGCCCTTCCGATATTCCTCGTTGAGCTTCTGGAAATATCTCTTTGCAGTGGGAGTGGTGTTGTAGTCGATAGCCTGATGTGTAGTCTCGTCAACTATGCAGCAGCCGTCGTTGGGATAACCGTCAAGGAAGAAGGGAGCATTCTCAAGGCAGAAATATCTCCAGTCATCTGTGAGGATCTCATAGCCGATGTTGGGAGTGCCGTCCTCCATTGTGGGGTTAGCCTCAAGGTATCTCTCGATAACATCGAAATATTCATCAAGTGTTTCGATCTTGGGATAGCCTGCCCACTTGAGAACTCTTGTCTGAATCCAGAATGCTTCATCGTTATGTATTGTACCTGTGTCATACATATAAACATTTCCGAACTGAGGAATGATGTAAACGTGACCGTCTTCATTTCTAATCTGATTCCATTCAGCATCGGAGTAGAAATTCTTTACATTAGGATAGTTGTCCCAATACTGGTCGATAGGGATAAGGGCACCTGCATCAATAAGAGTGGTGCTTCCGCTGGAGCCTACGATAAAGTCGGTGTATTCGCCGCCTGCGATCATAACGCCGATAGCTTCCTCGGCAGTCTGACCTGTGAGCCATGTCTCCTTGCACTTTGCGCCGATCTTTTCGGCAATTACCTGCTAGATCCTGTTGTCAGAATTGATCTCATTTCCGGGAACGGAGAAGAAAGCTGTAAACTCCTTGATCTCTCCGGAGGAAGCTTCTGTTCCTGCATCTCCGCCTGCAGCAGTTGTTCCTGCATCTCCGCTTGCAGCAGGAGCATCAGCACCCTCGTTTCCGCCCGCAGTGTTTCCGCAGCCTGCCATTCCTGCCATCATAAGGACAGCAAGTGATAATGCTGCAATTGACTTGATTTTTTTCATTATTCCAACCTCCATTAATTAAATTGGTTTGCGTTTCGATAATCTTAGTCAATTTTTGCTGTTGCTTTATAAACAAATTATATCATCGAATTTTCTATTTGTAAATACCAAATGGAAAAGAGAGCAAAAATTGATTATTATTAGCGTATTCGAACAATAATTGATTATTTTATTTCTTTCAATTCGCACAAACAGCGCAATAAACGGTATGTTATTCGCAATATCTGGATAGATTTTAAATCGCTAATATAATATAATAAGAACATAGGTTATTCCTAATTGTTTTTTTGTCTTCTTCATTCTTCTATACCTTAATCTTTCTCCCAAAAATTATCCTCTGAAAGCAACAGCTTCAGGAGGATAATTTTTTTTGCTCCCAAAATGGGGCAAGGTCAAAAAAAGCACCGCACAGAGCCTGTGCGGTGCAAATTTGTTCCTATCAATTGAGATTAACGGAAATAACCTTGATGACCTCCTCCATAACAAGAGGCTTTGCAATATGAGCGTTCATTCCCGAAACAAGAGAAGCCTGAATATCCCCCGCAAAGGCGTTTGCCGTCATTGCAATAATAGGGATAGTAACTGCGTTGGGACGATTTTTCAGAGAGCGTATCTGCTTTGTGGCTTCATATCCGTTCAGACGGGGCATCATAATATCCATAACTCAAACTTCGCACATCAAAAATAGCTGTGGACCTAGAAAAATCAATAGTAAATGCACAAAAATGACTTTTAAGTACCCAGATTATGGGGTCTTAAACTTGATTTTAAAAATTTCCGGAATAGAAGCAATGAATTTTTCAACAAAATCGTTTATCTCCTGTTCGGAAATAGTTAAGGCAACACCGTACAATGCCGCCAATAAATTCTCACAAATCAAGTTAAACGCATAAAGCTCTGTAACGGGCATATTGCCTCTGTAAATCTGCTTGCAGGCGCACTTTATCAAGCCGTCAGAAATTTTCTGTCAGCCAGATAAAGGTTTGCCAGCGCAAACATAATATTCAGTTTGGCGGTCTGTTTTCGCAGACCTCGGTATCGTGTTTTCCGATACCCAAACAGTCGCTTAACGACTGCAAAAACGTGTTCTACCTTTGCTCTGACCGATGATTTTTTATGTTCTGCTTTCTTTGCTGCATATTGTCCGCTTTTTGAAAGCTTTTTCATTGTTGACGGTTTTCTGTTTATCTTGTATTTGATTTTTCGACCATTTTTATTTTTAACAACTGCATTTTCTCGCTTTTCTGCACCGATATATCCACTGTCACCGTATAATTCTTCCTCTTCTCCATGCATAAGATCAGGCGTTGCTGTTACATCGTGTTCATTAGCACCTGTTACTTTCAGATGATGTACAATGTTTTGGTCTGCGCCAGTTCATCGCTTATAAGCGAGAATGTTAGTTGTTTATTCATACATATATTATACCTTTTTTGCTGCTTTTCAAGAATTTGTGCGGTTTTGCCTTAGGGAAAAGTAAAAGCGCCGAGAAGTTATTCCCGACGCTTTTTGACTACCATACAACCGCATATTATCGAAACGGTTTGTATGTTTTTGTTTTGGCTCCCCATTCCTTGCAGCAGGCGAACGAATTATCTGATACATCATCTTTATTTGCGGGATTTAGTGGGATTTCTGTGTTCTTGCCACCCTTGAAATAGATATCCAGGCTGTCATCGTATACATATATGCGGCTGACAGCTCCGTCAATGAGCAGCTGCCTGCCCTCGTCAGTCATTGTATCGGCGTTCTGAATAAGGTCAAGTATTTTCTTTACAAGTTCAACCGTGGGCATATCATCGGCTTTGTGTTCTGCTATACGGATCTCGGTCTCTTTCTGCTCCTTCTGCTCGGTGAGCTGTCGGAGCTGAGTGTATAATGTTTCGTTGCCGCCCATTTCGGCAATGGCATTGACAACGTTATCAACCTTATTTGTAATTTTCTGCAGCTCGGCTTTCATTACCTTCACCTGATCGGCAGGACGAGAGTTCTTTTCATAATTCTCAATCACTTTTCTTGTGAGCTCTTCGGGGTCAGCATTGGCAAAGGCTCTCTGAATTGCTCCGATGATCTCATTTTCAAGTTCTTCCTTCCGCTCGGTGCGCTTATCACAGCCTGTATGCTTGCGCACTCCGTTGCAGCGGTAATATAAATGCTTTCCTTTGGCGCTGTTGCCGCTCATGCCGTTCATCGGTTCGCCGCAATGACCGCAAAACAGCTTGCCTGTGAGATAAAAATTCTCACGCTCGGAAATCTTCGGCGCACGCTTCTTGTTTTCAACAAGCTTTTTCTGAACTGCATCAAATAAAACAGGGTCAATCATAGCTTCATATCCTCCTTCAATACGGACGTCTCCGTATTTATACACGCCTATGTATTTTTCGTTGCTGAGCATTGTGTAAAAGCTTCCTGTGGTAAATTTCCTGCCCATGCGGGTCCGATAGCCCTTTTCATTCAGATATCGGGCTATTTCTGCCAGTCTCTTTCCCTCTGCATACATTCTGAAAACAGTCTCCGGGATAAATCGTGTGGCTTCATCTATCGCATACTTCTTGTCCTCTATCTTATAGCCGATAGGAATTTGCCCGCCTGTGCTCTGACATTTAAGTGCGCTCTGGTGCATTCCTCTGACGGTCTTTTCCCGAAGGTCGGCACTGTAAAATTCGTTGAAGCTCTCCATGACGTGCATCATCAGGTCACCTGCGGAGCTGTCTCCGAAGTCTTCTTTGATTGAGAGCAGGCGCACACCGTTACGCTTGAGCTTTCCTCGGTTGTAAGCAGCGTCCTCGGTAGAACGGGCAAAGCGGTCAAGCTTCCACACAAGCACAAGCTCAAAGGTATGCTTTGCACTGTCTGCAATCATACGCTGAAAGTCGGGACGATCATCATTTCTGCCCGTCATAGCTCGGTCGATGTACTCACCTATTACCGTGATATTGTTGGCTTTGGCGTAGTTGTAGCAGTCGTAAAGCTGTCCCTCGATGGACTGCTCCGTTTGCTTGTCGGACGAATACCGGGCGTATATTACGGCGGTTTTCAAATTTAAATCACTCCTTGACATTTTCAGGGAGCTATGATACAATAAACCTGTCTAAGGTTGTGATTGTATCACAGCTTCTTCCCCGTTCGGTGTTCCAGCGCCGGGCGGGGATTTTTATTTATAAATCAAAGATTTCCATTATCGGATCTGCTGGCTGCATCATCATCTTTCTGATACCATATTCTGAAATATGTAAGGGTATCATTGTCCTTTGGTGTACCGATAAAAAGTGATATTTTAGTATCACCGGAATACCAGATAAGATCATACAACGGGCTGCCGTCTTCACCTTTTCCATACTTTTCTGTCAATGTGTCTATTATTGACTTCTGGAGAGCTGCCGCATCATCGGGCATAAGATCAGGACTGCCATATACAGCCGAATATAAACCGTCAGATACATCAAAAGCATATGTCAAATCAAATTTCTGACCGAACATATCAATGTTTTTATAGCGCAGGCTTTTATTTTCCTTTTCACTATCAAATTCAGCAGTTTCGGAGGATTTCACTTCGTCTATTGACATACCCCATTTAATATTTCTGATAACGCTGTCACTGCTCTGCTCCTCTTCGGACACGGATTCGGAAACAGACACCTCGGTATTTGGTGCTGCTTCACTGCCGCACGCTGAAAAAACTGACATCACACACATGACTGCAAGAACAGCTGATATTATTTTTTTCATTGAGTACACTCTCCTTAATTGTCAATCTTCGTTTTCAAAATCATGAATAGTTATTCCGGCTTCACGGGCTGCTTCTGATATTTTTTTGAAATTAGCAGAAGCAGCTTTTTTCATTCGTGTATATCCCGCCTGACTTTTAGGCGCAATATCGGGCAGCTTTATCACTATTTGCTCATATTCTTGCTGCGCATATTTACTGTTAAGTTCATCAACTTCTCTTTTGTGCTTTAATTCTAATAAATGGTTATATCCATCTATCCATTGTTGTGGTCTGCTATCAGTAAATGGTCGATTGCTATATTCAATTACGTCAGTGCCTGATATAGACTTGTTAGTATATGGGTCTGTTAAATAATGAATTCCATATATAAATGGGTAAATAATCATAGAACAATGCCCTGCATTATTTTTGACATAATCGGGCAACTTTGGAAATCGCTTATCTTTGCCCGAAATGGAATACACTCTATTTCCATATGCAGAGCACTCTGCACAATGGTAGCAATTACATACAACGTCCACCAAATCCGTATTCATTTCCCCTGCCAGGTCAGTTTGCTTTAAGTTGATGCTATTTATATCCAATATTTTTTCTGCAGCAGAATTTCCATTTGAATACATCTCTTCAACTTTGTGAGCTTCATCAAACTGCTTATCTAACCGAAGATACTTTGCAAGTCTCAGATAATCATCAATCGGGTATGTCATATCCGAAAGAGGCATTATTTCATTTGATTTTCTAAGGCACTCTATTGCCAAATCCAAACGACCATTTTTCTTATGCTCTGTCGCTTTTCGCTGCAATACATATTCGATATTGTAATAAGCGTAACTTTTACCGTCCTTCGGATCATATTTAAATGACTTAACAGGGATACTTTTTATCCCCTGTATGCTATTTAAATCATAGCAAGGTTCCAAAGCACATTTGTCGCATAGACCATTTTTGTCCAATTTAAGAAACAATCCCCATTTCCCACATTTTTTACATCTTGGCATTTTGTCACGTCCTCTTTTGTAGTAAACTTATTCTTCAATAATATCCGTTGTACCGAGCACCAGGCCAAAGCAGCGGCTGTCATCTGTGGTCGAAATATCCTTATACTTAGGATTTAAAGATATAAGCTTATCTCCGCCGTATTTCTTGACATAACCCTTGCCGTCAACATCGAAAATACCTATCTGACCTATATCCACAGCAGGCTGCTTGCGGACAAGAAGATAATCCCCATTACTGAACTTAGGTTCCATACTGTCACCGTCAACACGCAGAATAAAATCTGCCTTACGGCTCTCCGGAGTGAGAGGCACGCTTACCTTTTCCCAATGTTCGTAGTCTTCCAGCTCATCGCCGAGACCTGCGGAAACGGGAGCATAATTTATGCTTATATCAATGAGATCGTCTCTGTTAGGCTCAGGCTTGTATGTGCAACGCTTATACTCTATATCAATAACAGCTGTTACCAGCTCCTTGCCGTATTCATCAAGAGTGCGGTATTTTTTTATTGTGTTGATTTCTTGAAGAGTAAATTCTTCCTTTGAATTATCATCATCAAGCAAATCACTTAATTTACACCCTAAAGCTCCGCAAATCAATTTTACAGTTTCAAGTTTTGGATTTGTATTATTTCCAGATGTGATTTTATCCAAACTGCTTATTGATATGCCTGTTATTTCTGAGATGTCTTTATTTGTAAGATTTTTAATCTTCTTATAATCGTTAATTCTTTCAAGTCCCATACTATCACCTCTAAACATAATATACCACAATATTACGGTTGTGTCAAGAACAAAACATCATTTTATTGAAGTATTTTTCAAAAAAGGTATTGACAACATCATTTTAATGTGGTATAGTAAATACATAAACATCATTTAGGTGATGTTTTACAGGAGGTGACTGTATTTTGACAATGAATAAACCGTATTACCCTAATCTTGAAGCCGAAATATCTAAAAATGGCATGAAGAAAAAAGACATAGCAAATATGCTCAACATTACTCCTCGTGCTTTTGCCGAAAAAATGACGGGGCGAGTGGACTTTTGGTGGAAAGAGGTCGGCATTATTCAGGCTCTTTTCCCTGATATTCCCGCCGAAAAGCTCTTTGAGCATACACCTTAACAAAGGAGGAAATCAAACATGAATTTCTTAGCAATCAAAGCAATTCTTGGAATGATATCGGGCGTAACTGATGATGCCGAAGAGGCAAAAATCATTTTAAAGAAATCACTGGCGTTCCTTGAGGGACACAAAAGCACGCCCAAAGGTGAGGAATTAAAGAAAATCTTTGATTATCTTGACTTTGAAGCAAGCTGCAAGAGAGAAGAAGGGAAGTGAGAAAAATGGAGAATAATTCAACAGGAAATGTAATGGAAATCTTTCCACTCAAAGGTTATTGTGAACTGATGGTTTTTCAAAACGAAAGTGACTTAAAAGAAGTTGCTTCTGCAAACCCGAAAATAGTCGTACCTATCATCGGAGCAGGCAGAAGCAATGCTGATACGGACTTTCCAAATGTGTTTATCGCTCTTCGGAAAGATGCAGAAGCTTGTCACTGTAAGGAGGAACATCAGGAATTCCAGAGTTCTTCCAATTAAGCACTATACGGTATGGGAAATCTTCATTTTTAGTCTTTTCGATACTTACAAACTCCCAACCGTAATTCAGATATGCTTTCACGTTCTTTTCAGCTTCTTCAACGTTATTAAAATGTTCAGTTGCTGAAATATTGAATTTATACTGCATAGCCACACCTCCCATTTATGATTTACAACAATTATACTGCGGGAGGGACGGAAATGTCAAGGATGCAAAAAACAAGCTCTGCTCCGCGCTTAACGGAAAGAGAAAAATCACGGGAGATGAGTTTATTGCCCTGTGTAAGGCGCTGGAAATCAACCCCGATTCCATTGCTGAGATGGTTATCGGCACTAAGGAAAGGAAGTGAGAATGTGAAAGAAAAAAGCATAGTAATCGACACGGTGAACAAAAAGTACACCGCTGACGGAAAGGACATAGCGCCATATTTAAAGAAAGTGGAAGCAGTGATAACACCATATCACCGAGAGCTAAAGCTTACGTATGATAGACCTGAGCTTAACATTCAAGGCATTATGTTCTGTGATGATAGCATCAAAAAGCCTATCATGTGCAGCTGCGGAAATAAAATTTCCGATTACCGCTTTGATTGTGACTGTCTATGTCCGAAATGCAAGCGGCATATCATCGTTTCAGCAGGTCAGATCTTGTGCGATCGATTTGATTGAAAAAATCGGAGAGCTTCTCAGGCATACCTGAAAGCATAGCTTTGTATAAAATTTCTATGGCATCAGGCGTGCGAAGATTTTCAATCAATGAATATCCGTCAGGATAAGCTATATCTTCAATACCCTCTATATCCTCACAGATATACTTGTCAGATGGAATCAATGCACCGCTTCTGAATAAAAAGCGCAAGTGGGCTTTGATAACACCATTCTTATACTTGTATTTTGACATGAGTTCACAAAGCTCGTCAGCACTAATGCGCTGTATATTCCCGCTTTCATCAGGCTGAAGCTCTTTTTCAAGAGTGAGCATGATGTCACGAATGCACTTAAAATCAAGTTTCATTATTAACCGTCCTTTACTGTAAATTACCACCATTATACTTTGTAAGGACAACAAAGTCAAGGAGTTGAAAACATGGAAGAGAAATTCAAAGTCAAAAGAGCGCCAAAGGAAGCGCCTATTGAATTTGCCCAACTGAGGACATACCCCGAAGCGGCAAAAATGGTTGAGGAAGTGATGAGCATCACCAATCACACCAAAGCTCAGACTGTTTATGATATGGTCAAATATGCTTATGACCATATGGAGATCATTGAGCAGTAAACTTATTATCTGTCCGGGACAGAAAGGAGATGAGGAGAAGTTGCCATACAGAACCGTTAAACCCGCTTATCCGGCACTGGAAGTAGAAATTGCCTGCAGGCAAATAAAGAAGAAAGACATAGCGAAAGCAGTTGGGATCAGCGCTGACTACCTGAGCAAAAAACTGACGGGGCGTTCAGGCTTCACACTTGATGAAGCTCTTGCAATACATGAAAAATACTTTTCAGATGTTCCGGTACAGGTACTGTTCAAAAAAAGCGGCGAAGTACATTCGCACTCCGCCAAAGAAAACTAAATTTTGCCAAGCTTACTTCTTGCTGCTCTTAGAAGATGTCTTGGTCTGAGAAAGAGCGCTTCCGGCAACTGACTTAGAAGTCTTGCTGTATCGACCATCTCTGAGAATAGTCGATGCTTTTGAAGCGACAGACGCACTTGTCTGCTTAGTGTTTGACATGAACATTCCTCCCTTCATATTAGTTTATAGCTTAATTATACTACATATAGTAATTATTGTCAATAAAATAGCTATATATGGTATTTACGAAAAACTTTGGGAGTTGTTTGTCAACCTGCACAATTTATAAAATATTAACACGTCTAAATATTATAAGAAGGAGAAATAAATATGAATGAAACCACAAAGCCCATCATCAGAGAAATGATGTCCGAAAGCGGACGCAGGATCATACTCGTGAACGAGCCAAGCCCTGAGATTATGGCAAAATGCCTCAAGCGTATCATCGACAAGAAGCTGCTTGAAG
>CABIZB010000010.1 GCA_902363145.1 Oscillospiraceae bacterium
TGATATGATTAACAATCGTCCGAGAAAACGTCTCAATTTCCTTACTCCCTTTGAGGTGCTCAAAAAATTTTTTCTCTGATTTTGTTGCACTTGACTTGACAATCTATCACTGATAAATCGGCTGCTGTAATTTGAAACTATAGCAGCCGATTTTTTATACCAAAATCCGGCAGGTGGTGACCCGTGAATGAAAAAAATCTAATATCAAATTCCGAACGAACTCCGAGTGAACTCCGAGAAATCACTCAAAAAGGCGGCAAGGCATCGGGTGAGGCAAGGCGGCGCAAAAAGGATATGAAGCAGAAGATGAAGGCTCTGCTTGAACTTCCCGCTGCTGCCAATGACAGGGAGCAGCTTGAAGCTCTCGGCATTTCTCCCGATGATATGGACAACGAGATGGTGCTTGTTATGTCTATGTTCCTCAGTGCTGCTCAGGGCGATACAAAGGCGTTTGACAGGGTGATACAGATACTCGGCAAGGATATTGCGCACGAGGAGCTTGCCCTTAAAAAGCGTGAGCTTAAGTTAAAGGAAAAGGCTTCTTCCGAGGGAGACAGTGCGGCGCTCTCCAAGCTTGACGAAGTCCTCGGCAAAATTGAAGGGGGCTTTTGATGTTCACGGATATGCAGCAGGAATATTTTCGGAATGCTACGCACCGATGGAACGTCAAGACAGGGGCGACACGTTCGGGAAAGACGTATATGGACTATTACGCCATACCCAAACGCATTCGCAGTGTGGTGGGACGTGAGGGGGCTGTGCTGCTCCTGGGACATACTCAGGGCACGCTGCTCCGAAATGTCATATATCCCCTGCAGGAGCTGTGGGGCGATGAACTGGTAAAGTCTATCCGAACGACTGACAACACGGCTATGCTGTTTGGAGAACGGTGTTACTGCCTCGGAGCTGACAAGAAAACATCGGTTGACAAGATACGGGGTATGTCGGTCAAATATTGCTATGGCGATGAGGTCGTGACGTGGAACGAGGCTGTCTTTGATATGTTGAAATCACGTCTGGACAAGCCTTACAGCCGTTTTGACGGTATGTGCAACCCTGAGGGTCGGCAGCACTGGTTCAAGAAATTTCTTGACAGTGATGCGGACATCTACTGTCAGAAATACACCCTTGACGACAACCCCACGCTTGACCCCGATTTTGTCAAGGCTCTGAAAACCGAGTATGCAGGCACGGTCTATTACGACCGCTATGTGCTGGGCGATTGGGTCAATGCGGAGGGCGTTATATATCGCCGCTTCAACGACCGTCCGAATGACTTTATCATTGACAGCCTTGACGGACTTGACCTCGTGCTTGCCACTGTCGGGGTTGACTTCGGCGGCGGAAAGTCGGCTCACGCATTCAACTGCACGGGCTTCACCCGTGGGCTCCGGGATATGGTGACTGTTCACGATTACCGCAGGAAAGATGCTGCGACACCTGAGCAGCTATATGCTGATTTTGCGAGCTTTATTGCAGAATGCAGGCTCATTCTCGGGGGCGTTCCGCTGGTCAATGTATATTGCGATAGCGCAGAGCAGACACTCATCGAGGGTATGCGCATAGATGCGGCGAAAAGAAATTTGTGTGTGGAAATACATAATGCCCGAAAGGGTCCCATAAACGACCGCATACGCTTCTACACGGTGATGATGGGTGCAGGGCGGTACAAGATACTTAAGGGCTGCACATCGACCATAGATGCGCTCTCAGAGGCTATGTGGGATAGCAAGGTCAAAACGGCTGATGTCCGCCTCGATGACGGCACAACAAACATTGATAATCTCGATGCGCAGGAGTACAGCACGGAGCCGTATATGCGGGAGATGATGGAGAGGGTGATAAGTAGATGATGATAGAAAAAATGCGGCAGGCGTTTCCGGAGGAAGAATTTCCCGGGGATAACGGCTTTTACAGCGGCTATATGGACAGGTGGCAGGATATTTACGAGGGTCGCCCGAAATGGCGTGAGGTAAAGCGTGCGGGGCTGAACAGGGGCACTGTGCGGCAGATGAATATGCTGAACACGGCGAAAATTCTGTGCGACGAGTTTTCTCACAAGTGCTTTGCGGAGCAGGTGGACATATCCTGCGGGTCGGAGGTTTATGACACATTCATTCGTGATTTTTTATGCCGTGAGGGGTTCTGGAAGAACATTCCCCGCCTGCTTTCGGCGGCGTTTGCTCAGGGCGGCTGTGTTCTGAGGGAATACATAGAACGGGGCAGGGTGCGGCTGTCATTTGTTGAGGGGCGGCAGTTTTATCCGCTGAAATGGGACAACAGGGACATTACCGAGGGCATTTTCGGCACGGTATCAGCCAAGGGCAAATATTATTACACGTTATTTGAGAAGCATTCCGTCAAGGATGATGATATCCTTGTGGAGTGCTTTTTGTTTCGTTCTTCTGACCCCAATGCTCCGGGTGACAGAGTGCCGCTGTCGGAGCTTTATCCCGATATGGGAGACACGTTCACATACGCCATCGACACTCCCCTGTTTCAGTATTTCAAGCCTGATTTCCCTAACAATATTCCGCTGGAGCTGCCTTTGGGTATCAGCTGCTTTGCAAACTGCGAGGACACGCTCAAAGCCCTTGATGTGGCGTTTGACAGCTTTGCCCGTGAGTTTGTTCTCGGAAAGAAAAGAATAATCGTGCCAAGCTCCTGCATTCGTACTGTGGTCAATCCCGAAACGGGTAAGACAGAGCGGTATTTTGACGCTGATGACGAGGTTTATCAGGCACTGAAATGCGATGAGGACAAGGACCTGAAAATCACCGACAACACTGTGGAGCTGAGAATTTCAGAGCACGTTGACGGCATAAATGCGCTGCTGAATATTCTGTGCTTTCAGGTGGGGCTTTCTCCCGGCTCGCTGTCATTCGACAAGGCGGGCGGAGTTAAGACCGCAACCGAGGTGGTTTCCGAGGAAAACAAGACGGCTGTTACGATACGCTGTCAGAAAAATCTCCTCGTTGAGTTCATTGAGAAAATGTGCAGGGCTGTGCTCAGGCTTGCGATGATCACTGGTGAAGTCCCGAACGGTGATCTTGAGGTCACTGTGGCGTTTAAGGACAGCGTTGTTATTGATGACAACACGCTTATCGCAAACAACATCAGTCTTGTAACGGCGGGGCTAAAGTCAAAGATTTCCGCCATTATGGAGATAATGAAATGCGATGAAGAGGCGGCAAAGCGGGAGCTTGAAAGGATAAATGCGGAAAGTGCTGTTCTCGGAGTTTCGGACGGTGACGGCTTTGTAGCTTCGGGCGGTGATGCAGGTGACAAGGGAACAGTATGACGAGCTGTCTGCTCCACTTGTTCGGGTGCTGCTGGATATGGAAGATGATATCCTGCGGGAAATTGCGGCGCAGCTTTCACGGGACGGAGATATTTCCGACACGTCCAAATGGCGGATAAGGCAGCTTGCGAGGGCAGGACGTTTCGACAAGCGGGCGGCGGCTATCATTGCGGGATATTCCGAGGTCGAGGACGGTCAGGCTATGGACGCTGTTCTGACGGCGGCTGAGACTGAGATAGGATATCTTGACAATGCGGTGCAGGCGGCGAATGCTGCGGGGCTGTCGGAATACTTCTCGGACATTCCTGCGGAGGAATCGGCTCTCGGTGCGGCCAAGGCTTTCCAACGGCAGGCGGCGAGCGACCTTAACCTTGTGAACACGGTCATGGGGTACAAGGCAAAATCGGCGTATGTGAATGCTGTGAATGCCATTTATCGTGACACTGCCGAGGGCAGACAGGGTGCTCTTGACATTATGGGCAAGGGTGCGGCAAAGGCTGTATCGGGGCAGATGTCCTTGCAGGAAGCAACAAGGAAAACCATACGGGAGCTTGCTCAAAAGGGCATTCCCGCTTTCGTTGACAAGCGTGGGCGTGAATGGTCTCCTGAGGCTTACGTTATGATGGATATGCGGTCAACTCTCGGAAACACTGCGAGGGCTGCGCAGGACGCACGATGCGATGAATACGGGATAAATCTTATCGAGGTCTCCTCACACATGGGCGCACGTCCCTTGTGTGCGACCTATCAGGGCAGGATATTCAGCCGTGACGGTTCCAAGGGGGTGACTGTGGACGGAGCAGGCGGCAAGATATATTACACTCCCCTTTCGGAAACGAGCTACGGTCAGCCTGCGGGACTTTTCGGCATAAACTGCGGGCACGTTCAATATCCGTTCGTTCCTGGCATCAACTTTCAGAGATATTTCCCCTATCCAAAAGAGGAAAATGACAGGCGGTATATGCAGTTTCAGCAGCAGAGAGCTATGGAACGGTGCATAAGAGCCGCCAAGCGTGAATGTATGATGTTACAGGAAACGGGCGACACTGAGGGCTTGCAGAAAGCTTCTTTACGGCTTCGCAATCAGAGGGAGAAATACAAAACTTACTGCAAGGAGACGGGGCTTAAACAGCACAATGACCGCACTCAGGTTTATGGGTATGACAGGAGCAGGTCGAGCAAGACGGTTTGGGCGGAGAGGAAGGCGAAATCAGGGCTTGACAATGGCAGCGGAAGTGGTATAATGAATATGACCACAAACGCAAACGGTACCCCTGTAAAAATCGTTAAAAGGACTGACCTTACAGGCGAACCCAACAGCATTACCCAAAGAGAAAATACCAAGGGCGGGATCGACAGAAACTATTATGATGGAAACGGCAAGCAGACCAAGCAAGTTTCAAATCATGATCATGGCAATCCCAAAAACCACCCGTTTGGCAAAAACGGTGAACACGCTCACGATTATTCATATGATGAAAACGGAGATGTAACCCGTAGTGAAGCCCGAAATTTAACAGATGAGGAACGCATGGAAAATGGTGATATACTATGACAGCTAAAAAAATAAAAAGCAGAATAAGTGAAATAGCATCACATTTCACATTTGAATTCAACGGCAAATCCTGTGGCGTTGACCCGTTTTCAAAAAACAAATTCGATATGTGGTGCGGTGATAACACTTTAACCGTCAACAGCATTGACGATGTTATGGATCGCCCTTTTTTTGACGGAAAATGCTTATCGGAAATTTGCGGAGATATAAAGATAATCGACTTTTGATCACCTTACACAAGTAGGGTGATTTTTTATTGGAGGAGTGAGAATGTGGAATATATTTCCGAAAGAATAACCAATATTTCAGAGCTTGAAATAACAAGGCGGTTTTCTTATACCCACACAAGCGTGTATGTTTACGACATTTTTGTCGGTAACATATGCGCTGTTTTTATATCAAAATGAAAGGATATGATGTCATGAAATACCGCAAGAAGCCTGTTGTGGTAGAAGCGTATCAGACTGACAAGGAAGTCGTTATCCACACATTAGAGGGTGATATGACGGCATCTGTCGGCGACTACATCATCACTGGTGTGAACGGAGAACAGTATCCTTGCAAGCCTGATATCTTTGAAAAGACTTATGAACCTGTAAGCGAATAATTATACCGTTCAGAGGTATTAAACAGAAAGGATATGATGTTATGAACGAAACAGCAGCAAGACCTATGGAGCTGACAGACACAGCCAAGCTTATGGCAAGCTCCGATTACAAGGACAGGTTCAAAGCCGAGTACGGACAGGTTGCGATACACTGCAAAAAGCTCAAAGCAATGCTTGAAAAATGGGATAAGGGCGAACTGAACTTCACGCCTACGTGTCCCAGATCACTGTATGAGTTTCAGGTGAGGACGATGGAAGATTATATCGCTATATTGCAGGCAAGAGCAGTAATTGAGGGCGTTGTACTGTAATCCTCAGCTGACCTCAACAAAATGGCTATAAATCACGTTTTGTTGGCTCCACCAAAACATAAGCCCCTCGAAATCTAGGGGGTTAAACAGTAAATCAGCAGCTTTACGGCTGCTTTTTTTATGCCCTAAACGTACTTACGGCGTTAAACTGAGGACGGAAAAACAAGCCGACAGGCTATAAACGGAGGTAATCATAATGGCAGAAACAAACACAACCGTAACCGAAACCAACAAGGCTGAAAATGGCTCCACGGGAGCCTACGGAGGTGATCCCACACAGGCTGTAAAGGGTGGAGCAAATCTCCCTGAAAAGGCTGTATCTACGTCTGAGCCTGAGCAGACGGCAAAAACATTTACCCAGGCAGAGCTTGACGCAATAGTCAAGCAGAGACTTGAAAGGCAGGCAAAGGGACAGCCCTCAAAGGAAGAAATGGAAGCGTTCCGAAAGTGGCAGGACAGTCAGAAAACTGCCGAACAGCTTTCACAGGAAAAGATATCTGCTGCAGAAAATGGCAGGGCGGACGCTGAAAAGAAGCTTACCCTGCACAACAATGACCGCATCAGCACAGCAGCCAACACAACGCCCGCTGAGCAGTACACACGTGCCACAGTTAACGGAAACATGGGCACTGTACGTGTGCATTTTTATGTTGACGATGTGGGGGCATGGCAGAATCTGCCCATTGACTACACGTCCTGGCACGCAGGGCAAAAGGGAAAGGCAGACGCATACGGCAGTGCTGCCGGAAATATGCAAACCATATCCATCGAATGTATTATGAACGGCAGCGGCGATAAAAAAGACTGCAAGGCACGTGACAATGCTGCACGTTTGACAGCATATCTGCTGGATACATACGGCGGAGATCTGTACACCCACAACTACTGATGCAATGTCCGCAACGGAAAAAAAGGCAGCATTGAAGCCTTGAACAAGTTGGACGATGGATATAAAAACTGCCCCGTGTATATCCGCCCCAAGTGGGACAGCTTCACGGAACTGGTTAAGTCATACCGCAAGAACAACAAAAAAATGTTCTATGTGCAGGTCGGGGCTTTTAGTTCCAGGGAAAATGCCGAGGCATATTTGGCAAAAGTCAAAAAATATTATCCGGGCGCATTTATTAAAGTGATGTAAAAATTTTCTCCCGCTCTCGTTTGAGGGCGGGAGATTTCTTGTTTAGGGAAAAGCAAAAGCGCCGAGAAGTTATTCCCGACGCTTTATTCATACGGAGAGCAGAGATGATAGAATGACTATTCCGTATTGGCTTATTACAACATTTTTTATGTTGTAGAATTTGAATGGCAGGGGCAGAAGGAATCGAACTCCGCATTTCGTTTCCTGTATCTTTTGCACATTCCCGCAAATGCCTATAATACGTACTTTTTTGAGTATGTGCTTCCGGCAGTTTAGCATATTTATGAGTATGTTTTTATAACTTTAACGGACAAATAACGGACAGGATCTATGACACTTCTGCTTTTCAGCCGTATTTCTCACTGAGGTAACTACAGCTGTTTTCATATTTATTATATTACTGTTGAAATCAGATTAATAGCGCAAATTATTGTTAGGTTTGAGTAATATTATTGTATTTGGGGAATAATTTGATATAATATATTTAAATGATTATTTCAAAAACAAATGTCACTACGAGTGCTAAAAGTGTAGGCAATAAATAAACTGACAAAGGAAATGTAATATGATATCCATAAGTATTTAGCAAAGCTCTCAGAATGGTTCTGAGAGCTTTATTCCTTACTCTAAGAAAATGTACAATGCATATACATAAACTTAGTATAAATATCACGAAATAACACTAAACCTCTTGTGATTTTCAAACCGATATAGTATAATTATAATGGATTATTATATATTTCATCTACTACAAGAGGTGACAAAATGGAAAATAGCGCTGTTAATGAAAAATGGATAAGCCTTGAAGAGGCAGCTGAACACTTAGGAATCAAGCCTGTTACTATCCGAAGTTGGATCCGAAATAATAAAGATATCCCTGCCCACAAAATCGGTAAGCAGTGGAAATTCAAACGCTCGGAGCTTGATGCATGGGTAAAGAGCGGCAAAAGTGCTATTGAGTAGGAAATATAGCAACTTAATTGTAAGGAGATTCGTATTATGGCGGTTAAGAAAACGGAATTATATAGTTCACTATGGGCAAGTTGTGATGCACTGCGCGGAGGAATGGATGCATCACAGTATAAGGATTACATACTAACCCTTTTGTTTATGAAGTATGTAACGGATAAGTATAAGGGGCAGAAATACGGAGATTTGACCGTTTTCGATAAAGAACATGATCCCAATCCTGATCCCGAAAAAAGAATAGGCTGTTCTTTTGATGACTTTATTGCACTCAAAAACAAGAAGAATATTGGCGAAGGTATAGATAAAATTATTGCACGTCTTGCTGAAGTTAATGACCGCTTAAAAGGTGTAATTGACATCGCACATTTCAATGATGAAGCCAAAATAGGTAAAGGACAGGAAATGGTCGATAAACTCACAAAGCTTATCGCTATTTTCCAGCGACCTGAACTGGATTTCTCAAATAATAAAGCCGACGGCGATGATATCATAGGTGATGCTTATGAATACCTTATGAGGAATTTTGCCACCGAAAGCGGCAAAAGTAAAGGACAATTCTATACACCGGCAGAAGTATCACGCATTCTTGCAAAGGTCATAAGCATAGATAAATGTACGGATCATGATGCCACAGTATGTGATCCTGCTTGCGGCAGTGGTTCATTACTTATCAGAGCACTTGCAGAGGTCCCTTTCGAGATATCAGGTTATGGACAGGAAAAAGAGAGCTCGACGGCAGGTCTTGCTAAAATGAATGCCGTTCTTCATAATAAAGCTACTATCAATATCATGGCAGGTAATACTTTTTCTGATCCGCAGTTTATCAAAAATGAAGATGCTTCCAAACTGGAACGCTTCGACTATATTGTTGCGAATCCCCCTTTTTCTCTTAAAAACTGGTCAGATGGTTTGAAGGAGTATGGAAGGTTCTCAGGTTATGGAGATAGACCACCTGAGAAAAACGGCGACTATGCCTGGTTGATGCACATATTAAAAACACTGAAATCTACGGGTAAAGCTGCTGTCATTCTCCCTCATGGTGTTCTGTTCCGTGGAAATGCCGAAGGTACTATTCGTCAGGCTATCGTTGATAAGGGCTGGATCAAAGGCATAATCAGTCTGCCGCCTAACCTGTTTTACGGTACGGGAATACCTGCTTGTATTATTATAATCGATAAAGAAGGTGCTGAAAACCGTTCCGGAATCTTTATGATAGATGCAGGCAAGGGATTTGTAAAGGACGGAAACAAGAACAGACTGCGTGAACAGGATATCTATCGTATTGTCACAACATTCAATGAGCAGATTACAGATGATCCTAAATATGCTCGCTTTGTTCCCAATAAGGAGATCAAAGAGAAGAATGGCTATAACCTGAATATTTCCCGTTACATAGATTCTTCCGAGCCTGAGGATATTCAGGATATTTATGCTCATATTCACGGCGGTATCCCTGCCGTGGATATAGATGCACTGAGTAAATACTGGGATGCATTCCCGACGCTGAAAGATGAGTTGCTCAGTTCGCTTAGTGATAGCTATTATAAGCTGAATGTGGAAGAAAGCGACATTCGCAGAACGATATATGCTAATGATGAATTCTCGGCATACGGAGAACTTATCGACAAGGCATTTACAGGCTGGAAATCTTTTGCAGATACAAAGCTGAAAAAACTTGATAGCTCCGTTTCTGCCAAAACTCTCATATCCGAGTTGGCAGAGAATATAATGAAAGCATTTGAAGATATCTTGCTTATCAACAAGTATGATATTTACCAGATACTTCTTGCATACTGGAACGAAGTGCTTAACGATGATGTTTCTTTGATAATCTCGGATGATAAGGGCTATGAAATTGCAAGAGAGACCGAGAACATCATGAAGGAGACAAAGAAAACCGATGCCGACGGCAACCCTGAGTTAAAGGTTGCAGGCTGGGAAGGCAAGCTTATTCCGAAGGAAATAGTTATCTCAGAGCTATTCCCCGAGGAGAAAAAGGCGATAGATGACCTTATGGATATTGTCGCAGAGACCGATTCAAGACTCATGGCAATGATCGAGGAATCGGCAGAAGACTCGGCATTATCAGAACTTGCAGAGGGTGGAAAAGTCAAGAGCAAGGACATTCAGGAGAAAATCGACAAGATCATGGAAAATGTCCATACTCCGCTTATTGACAGCCTTGTAACGCTTCTGAATCTTCTTCCGTCAATGAAAAAGAAGGAATATACACAGTATATCGACAAGCACACTGAACTGAAAGTTGCGTATACCGATAAAGGAACTGTAACCAATGCATCCATAAATAATGCTTTAAGTGCAGCCCGTGCAGAAGCGCCTGCACCTGCTGCATACGCCGATGACTATGAAGAGTTAAAGAAAGCGTTTGAGCTTGCACAAAGGTCTGAGGAATCGACTAAGCTTATAAAAGAAATGGATAAGGCGCTTGATGAAAAGGCTCGTGAGAGATATGTTTCACTTACCGACGAAGAGATCATGGAACTGCTTGTCAACAAGAAGTGGTATTATGCCATAGGCAAGGAAATTATTGATCTGTACACAGCGATCTCTCATAAGCTTGCCGAGCGTATCACCGAGCTTTCAAAAAGATATGAGCTTACACTTACAGACCTTGACAGTAAGATAAACGAAGCAGAATCATCACTGTCAGATATGCTTGGTGAATTAACAGGCGATGATTATGATATGAAAGCTTTTGCAGAGTTAATAAAATTGCTCGGAGGTTCAAACAATGTCGAATAATAACAAAACTCCGGCGATAAGATTCAAAGGATTTACTGACACTTGGGAACAGCGTGAGTTAGGAGAATGTATGAAAACTGTCACTGATTATGTGGCGGCAGGTTCATTTGCTGATATTGCAGATCATGTTCAATATAAAAATACTCCAGACTATGCACAGTTAATTAGAACAGTAGACCTGAAACATGAATTTAGAAATAACGACTATATTTATGTAGATAAAAAAGCATTCGACTACCTCTGGCGAGTAAACCTAAATGAAGAATGTATTATCCTTCCTAATATCGGCGCAAACATCGGAGAAGTCTACTATATAGAGCCATTATCGCTTCCGTATGAGTTTAATGTACTTGGTCCGAACGCTATTTTATTAAAGACAAAAGATAGCACAAAGTTCATGTTTACTCTTTTACAGGCTGATGATTTTCAAAACAAATTATATGTATCAATAGCATCGAGCGGACAGCCAAAATTCAATAAAACAGAATTGAAATCAATTAAGTTATTACTGCCAAAACCGGACGAACAAGAAAAAATAGGTCAATACTTTGCACACATTGATAATCTTATCACCCTTCATCAGCGTAAGTGTGACAAGTTGATTCAATTCAAAGCGGCGATGCTGCAAAAAATGTTCCCGCAAAATGGTGCTGATAAGCCTGAAATAAGATTCAAAGGATTTACTGACGCTTGGGAACAGCGTAAGTTGGGGGAGGTTGCAAGCAACTTTGAATATGGCTTAAATGCTTCTGCAAAAGAGTTTGACGGAAAAAATAAATATATTCGTATTACCGATATAGATGATGAGTCAAGAATGTTTTTATCAGATGATATTACATCACCTGATACTGACTTGACATTAGCAGATAAATTCAAACTCGAAGCGGGTGATATTCTATTTGCAAGAACTGGTGCAAGTGTGGGAAAAACCTATTTATATAGGGAAAAAGACGGTCTTGTATATTACGCTGGCTTCCTTATTAGAGCAAAAATCAATTCTGAAAATGATGCAGAATTTGTGTTTCAAAATACACTTACAGACAGTTACAATAGCTTTATAAGAATAACATCACAGCGTTCTGGTCAGCCTGGTGTAAATGCGCAAGAGTATCAAGGCTATAATTTTTATGTCCCAAATTTAGAAGAACAAAAAGCAATCGGCACCTATTTCCGCAACCTCGACAACCTTATCACCCTTCATCAGCGTAAGTGTGATAAATATAAAAGCATAAAAGCAGGATTGATCAGAAAACTTTTTCCATGAAATAACAAACACATTAAGGAGGAATGTATGCATGAGTATCGGTGATACCGAGAGAACCACGCAAAATCGTGTAATTGATTTCTTTAAGAACAGAAATATCCTCGATTATAAATATATTGGCAACCTGAAAGACAGAGCAAATAAAAATATCCGAGAAGACCGACTTCGTGCGTACCTTCACCTTAGCGGTTATAGTGAAAGGCTGATAGACGGTGCTGTTTCCGAACTTATAAAGGCTGCTGATGATATGACACATGGGCTTTATGATGCTAACCATAAGGTCTATACGCTGCTGAAATACGGTGCCAAGGTCAAGGAAACTCCCGAAAGCTCCCCTAAGACGGTTTACTTCATTGATGTTGATAACCCTACAAATAATGATTTTGCAATAGCCGAGGAAGTAACGGTTATTGAACGTCAGGAGAAAAGACCTGACCTTGTTATTTATGTCAACGGCATCGCTATGGCAGTTATAGAACTGAAAAAGAGCAGCGTGTCCGTATCAAATGGTATCAGGCAGAACCTTACCAATCAGAAGGACGGCTTTATTGCATCGTTCTTTACCACAGTGCAGTTTTGTATGGCAGGCAATGAAATAGAAGGTCTGCGTTACGGCACTATTCTGACAGGTGAAAAATACTATATGGAATGGAAGCCTGACGGATTCCATGAAAACGAAGACGAGCGTGATCCTGAAGATGCACGTATTATGGAATACTGCGATCATATAGATGATCTTCTGCTTCAGCAGCTGTATCAGATGTTCGATAAGAAACGCTTTATTGACCTCATTGAGAACTTTGTTGTCTTTGATAAGGGCATCAAAAAGGTGTGCCGTTATAATCAGTATTTCGGTATAAAACGTACTCAGAACAGATTAGCAAAACAGCGTGGCGGTATTCTATGGCATACTCAGGGCAGCGGTAAAACGCTGACAATGGTATGGCTGTCAAAATGGATCCTTGCCAATTGTAAAGAAGAAAATCCTCGTGTGCTTATCGTCACCGACCGTGATGAGCTGGACGAGCAGATCGAGAAGACATACATTGGCGTTGATGAAAAGATCACCAGAACCAAGAGCTGTGATGATCTGCTCCGTAAGTTGAATTCCTATGACAGTTCACTCTTATGTTCATTGGTGCATAAATTTGGTCGTCGTGGCGGAGAAGCTACTGAATCCGATTATGACAAGTATATTGATGAGTTGAAGAAGTCGCTCCCTGCTGACTTTAAGGCGAAAGGAAAAATCTTTGTCTTTGTTGATGAGTGTCACAGAACGCAGTCGGGCAAGCTTCATGCTGCAATGCAGGCAATCATGCCGGATGCGATATTCATCGGTTTTACAGGAACACCGCTCCTGAAAAAGGATAAGAAGACAAGTATAGAGGTGTTTGGCACTTATATTCATACCTATAAGTATAACGAAGCCGTGCGTGACGGTGTTGTACTTGATCTGAGATATGAATACAGAGATATCCCACAGGAGCTCAGCGCACATGACAGAGTTGACCAATGGTTTGACGTTAAAACACGTTCTCTTTCAAGCAGAGCTAAAGCAAAGCTGAAAGAGAAATGGGCAAGTATGCAGAAAATCTATAGTTCCCGTTCAAGGCTTGAACGTGTCGCTTGGGATATAATTCAGGATTTTGATTTAAAGCCCCGCCTTATGGATGGCAACGGAAACGCAATTCTTGTCGCAGATTCGATCTATACTGCTTGCAAGTATTATGAGATCTTCCAGCAGAGAGGTTTCAAAAAGTGTGCCATCATATCCTCTTACACTCCGCAAGCCGGTGATCTGAGAACTGATACTGTAAGTGCCGATGATGAAACTGAAACTTTTGAAAAATACGAGATATATCTCCGTATGTTAGGACTTGATCCTGATAATCTTCCCGAAAAGCTATCCATTCAGAAAAAGGTTGAGGATTTTGAAAAGGATGTCAAAGATAAATTTATCAACCAGCCTGCAAATATGAAACTGCTCATTGTGGTTGATAAGCTCCTCACAGGATTTGATGCTCCGCCGTGTACATACCTGTATATTGATAAGAGTATGCAGGATCACGGTTTGTTCCAAGCCATTTGCCGTGTTAACAGACTGGATGGTGATACAAAGGAATTTGGATATATTGTTGATTATAAGCAGCTTTTCGGAGATTTAAAGAATGCGATGGACACCTATACATCGGGTGCATTTGAAAACTATGATCCGGAAGATGTCGATGGACTTATCAAAGATAGAAGCGCTGAAGCAATCAAGCATTTCAATGAAGTGTACGATCAGTTGGAAGAACTATGCGAAGGCGTAGAAGCTCCAAAGGGTGACTTACAGTATATGCATTATTTCTGCGGAGAATCCGGCATGAGCGAAGAAACTGATGAAATCTATTCTCGTCTCAGAGAAAGGCTGTATAAGCTTGTAAGTGGTTTAGTTCGTGCATTTGCAGAAGCCAAGCCATACATGGTTGATATTTATACTGCCAAAGAAGTATCTGCATACGATGAAAAAGTAAAATTCTATGTTGAGCTGAAACAGACAATCGGAAATAAAAGCGGAGACTTCTTGGATTTTAAAGCTTATGAGCCGGATATGCGTAAATTGATCGACAACTATATTACAGCTTCAGATAGCGTTAAAATCGGTGAGTTCGATGATCTAACACTGCTTGATTTCGTAGCAGAACAGGGAGAAACCATGACTGATGAAAATGCTCCCTCAGATAAAAAAGAAGGAGCAGCTGAAGCGATTGAAAATAATATTCGTCGTAAAATGGTAGAAAAAGTTGCGGTCAACCCTAAGTATTATGAAAAGATGTCAGCAATACTGGATGAGCTGATTCAAAAAAGAAAGCAAGGCGTTATCTCTTATAAGGAACTCCTTGAGGAACAAATAAAACTTGCTAAAAATGTTGAACATCCGGAACAAAATGAAGACTATCCTGAAAGCATAAGAAAAAGTAAGGCTTTGCAAGCTCTATACGATAATACTGACGGTAATGAAATATTAGCAATCAAACTCCATAATGCTGTTCTTAGCAGTAAAATGAGCGGATTCCGTGGTGATCCTATAAAAGAAAACAGAATAAAGAAAGCTTTATTCATTATTCTTAATGATGATTCTGAAGTCGAAAGATTATTTAAAATCATCGAAAAGCAGGAGGAATACTAATATATGACAATTATGATTTCTGGCATACCTATTGATATCCATAAAAAGAATATCAAGAATATGCATCTTCAGGTCAAGCCTCCTGATGGACACGTCGTTATCTCTGCTCCGGCATCTATTGATGATAAGGCAATAGAAATATATGCCCGAACAAATCTTATTTGGATCAAAAAACAGATTGAAAAGTTTCAACATCAGGCAAGAAGCACTAAACGTCAGTATGTAAGCGGAGAAACGCTTTTCATATGGGGAAAACAATATTATCTATCCTTTCAGCCTAATTCACAAAAGAACGGATTTGAAATAAAAGGAGATAAGGTAATACTCTCTATGCGTGAAGAAAGTACAGTAAAGCAAAGAGAAAACTATGTGCGAGAGCAGTACCGTATCTTACTAAAAGCGGAAATTGAAAGATTACTTCCGAAGTGGGAAAGGCTTACCGAGCTATACTGTGATTCTTGGCAAACCAAATATATGTTAACTCGCTGGGGAACTTGTAATACAGAGAAGAAAAAACTATGGTTTAATTTACAGCTTGCACAGAAACCAATCGAGTGTTTAGAGTATGTAATATTGCATGAACTTCTCCATTTAAAGGAACGTACACATAATTCAGTTTTTATTTCATATATGGATTTGTACATGAAGGATTGGCGGGCTGTACGAAAAGAACTTAATGATTTAAGACTGGATTATTATAATACGGTTGAATGATGCGATTGTTTGCCTTAGGCAGAGAAAGGAGTAAAAAATGTTAGATCAGCCCAAAGAACTAATAGAAAAGCATATAAAAACGCATACGGAAAGATCAGCAGAGGACGAAGCTGCAGTTGCTACGCTGAGATTCTTTCTCCGTTCAAAAGGTCGTGTTAATCCGCTATTTGCATCAGGCGATAAATGGCCTAATATTGATGGCACCTTTGAATATGTTCCTGATCCTGATGTATCAAGACGTCCTAAACAGACTTTCTTTGTTCAGATAAAAGGTACTCACTCATATAAAGAAGATGATGGAAAGATAAAGTATACATTGCAAAGTCTCGGTTTTCCTGCAACTATAGCAGCAAATGTTGATATTGATCCAGGTATATTATTTGTTGTTCTTGAGCCCGATGAAAGAGGCTATGAACGTGTTTTCTGGAAATATATGTCAGTGGACTATATAAACTCGATTGATTTTTCCAAAGGTAGTACAACTGTTGCTTTTGAGGCAGAAGAGGAAATTTTTAATACCGATGAAAGTATTATTGATTTTTGTAAAAAACTTGATCGTATAATTGAACATCATTCATTTGTAAATAAGCTTAGTTCAACTCAGCTTAATCTTGATGATATCAAAAGAATTGTAATGGCTTGCGATAAGTCTATCGTTAGAAGTATTGATACAATAGAAAACCGTAGTGCAACCAGAGATGAAATATCTCAAGATATTCTACCAAGATTAAATGACCTATGCAGAGCTGCATTATTACAAAACTCTTATAATCTTAGATGCACAAAGCCAAATCTTCAATTAGCATATGAACAAGCTCAACTCAATTTGAGGACTAAATATCTTGCCAATTTCTTACGATGCTTAAAGTATATTGATTGCCGAATTCCGGAAGAAGGTCAATCTGAACGCTTAATGTTAAAATACTATAACTTCATGTGGCAGATCAGAAAATACTTCTGGGATAACAATAGAATATCTATTCTTCAAAATCTTGAAAAGTTCCCACTTAACACAGACCAACTTGACAATGAGTACTATAACATAGTTGCAAAAGCTATTGAATCTACGGATTTATCACCTCATTCTTTGGAAAGCACACGTTTTTATGTTCAAAAGAAAACACCATTTTATGTTGGCACCGAACGCTATTATGAAATCACCTTGCAATTAGCCAATAAATATGCTACTAAATTTAATAGAATAACTGTTTATTCAAAGCAGAATATTTCAACTGCTTATTCAATTAATATTGGCTATACCGACACAACGATTGATTTATGGGGTATTGCTTCAAATATAAAAATCATCACAAACTGGAGGGTATCCATTGCACCTGCTTGTTTAATCAAACTTGGAAGGATACTAAACATTAATTTAAAAATAAGTAAGAACTATGGTGAATACTCTGAATTGATGATTTTTCTAACAAGCACTGGCATGACATTTCTGGATCTTATTGATTTAAAAGAAATAAGCTTTAATGAAGTAGTCGATAGTATTTATAAAAACACTAATACTTGTTATTTCAAAACGGTAATTGAAGCTTTAAGAAAATATTTTTCTTGCGAGTGTGACACATTCGGAAAAAACACCATAAGATTTCTTTTGATTAATATGCGTGAAGACCGAATATCTGATGTTATACCAAATCAATTTAATTCTCCTATGCCTAAAATACCATTTTATTTTGCCAAAAAGTGTTTCCCATTTGAAAAGAATCCTTATCTGGCTAATTATGCAGGAAGCAAGACAAGCAATGGTAATATGGCAAAAATTTTGAGTGTAGCTGGAACAGCGCAATTAAAAACTATATCGCCGTATCTGGTTTTAAAAAACAAAATCAAGAATTCTGGCGAAATATATTTTAATTCCAGCGAAATCGCATCTGATACGGATATAGCTACATATAATGAGTATTTAGATGCGTGGGAAACACGTCAAGGGTTTAATATACTGCATGAACAAGAATATGTTACCATTGCTTCATATGAAAGCACAACATTACAAATACTGCGAAAGCTGTTAGAACTTTCCCAAAACGGAATTAAAGGGCAAAAAGAATTAAATGCCAAATTCATTAGGGATAATAAGTCGATTTTTGATAATGTTGATGTATCCAAGCAGAAAGCAATAAAGTATGCTTTTGTTAATTCCAAACTACTTCTTATATATGGTGCAGCCGGAACAGGTAAAACAACCCTCATTAACTATATTTCGAGTCTTATGCCAAAGTCTAAGAAACTTTTTCTTACCAAAACACATAATGCGATACAACACCTTAGAAGGCGTATTGAAAATCCTGGCAATAATTCAGATTTTATAAGCTTTGACAGCTTTACAAAAAAAGTTGAGCTGCCGGATTATGATATAATATTTGTAGATGAATGCAGTATAATTGATAATTTTACTATGCTTAAATTTGTGAATAAGATTAGTGAAAATTCCTTAATTGTATTAGCGGGAGACATCAATCAAATCGAATCAATAGATTTTGGTAACTGGTTTTATTATGCCAAGCACATCATAACTACACATGGTGCTAATATTGAATTACTTGATACTTGGCGAACCAAGGAAGAAAGCCTACTGAGTCTATGGGAAGAAGTAAGGAACAATGATGTTAGGATCACCGAAAAGCTTGTCATAGATGGACCCTTTTCAAAAGAAATAGGATCAGATATATTTACTTCTAATGTAACAGATGAAGTTGTTCTGTGCTTAAACTATGACGGAAAATTTGGGTTAAATAATATAAACAGTTATTTTCAAAATGCAAATCCAAATGGTGAAGCTATAATATGGCAAGGCTGGAGGTTTAAAAAGGGAGACAAAATCCTTTTTAATGATAACTCTCGTTTCACATACCTCTATAATAACCTTAAAGGAATTATTGTAGACATAGAAAAGACAGACGATCAAATAGCATTTACTATTGATGTTGAAACTATAATTACTGAACAACAATGTAAATCAGACCAAATTGAGTATATTGATACCATAGGTGAAAGAACTCGCATCAAACTTATTGTATATGCTTTTGACGAGGACGAAATTGAAAATGAGGAAGACGCAAAGAAGACTATCATACCTTTTCAGTTGGCATATGCTGTTTCGATTCATAAAGCACAAGGCTTAGAATATGATTCTGTAAAAGTGATTATTCCCAGTGTTAATTCTGAAAAAATAACAAAAGGGGTTTTTTATACAGCAATCACTCGCACCAAAAGAAAATTAACAATTTATTGGAGTTCAGAGACAATGCAAAAAATAATCTCTGACTTTTCGTCCGAACATAGTGGTTTCAAGAGTCTGGATATAATAAAAAACAAACTAGCTCAGCTGTAAATAAAATTTAGTATCTCCCTATAGAACGCTCAAAGGTTGGATAATACAATCAAATAGCCATAAAAACGAAGCATTGAAGGTCGTAAATCTTCAATGCTTTGTTTTAGTTTATAGGCAAAATTTATAAACTGCATCCTACTTTATAGTAAACCGCCTGATACAAAATAACACAATACCGCATAACAGTTTACAAAATATTCAGGCACGCAAATTTTAAGTCTAAGTCATTAACAAATATAAGATATTCTGCATTTCAGGTGACGTTTGAGAACGTTTCGCAACGTTTGGCGCATTTTGGCGATGTTTCCGCTACGAAAGAGAGCTGCGATTTTTGAAAATTCTTTATGATATAATAATTTCAGCGGACAAAAAAAATTTTTCCGCATCAAAATGAAAGAAGTGATACCAATAAAGAAGCAAGTCATAAAATCCTAAACAAATGAAATGTACCGATATGATACCGGAATAAGAGTACCGCACATATAAAAAGTACCGAAAGGAGGAAGGATGTATATGCCGCCCCGAAAACCGCAGCTGCACGGAGTCAGAACCGCACCCTTGCCGCTTGAGAACCGCAGTGTCAAAGTGCATCAACATTACCCAACATATTAGTCAGCATATGCCTGCCCGGTACATCAGCACCGGACAGACCCACAGCATTTAATTATTCATACTTGCGAACGATCATTCTAATCTGCTCGGTAATATCCTGCTCCGCCCAGGTGTGCTCATCAACAGGCTCTTCAGAAAACAATTCAAGGATTTCAGCATTTGCAGCGGAAACGTTTTGACAATGCAGAAATAACCATGAATAGCGTTCATCGAGCATGACTTCATTCACCGTCATGACTCAACCTCCGATGATACTCCATAACGTTCACGCATTGATATCCTGCCGTCTATCGGCATAATAAATGAGTTGTGAATGATCCTGTCCATGATTGCTTCTGAAATGGGGCTTTCGCTTTCGGGATCAGGATTGATCCTTTCATACCATCCCTCGGGTTCATACTGTGTGCAGAAGATCATTGACCTTTTGCAGCGAGCCTCGGCGATTTCAGGCATAATGTACGATTCTGCAGGTGTAAGCCTGCGGATAAGCCATTCATCAAGGATAAGCAGATCAACTTTCTTGTATGCGTCAATCACCTTCTTGAATTCACCGTTATCTTTAGCAACAGTAAGTTCATCAAGCAGTTCAGGCATACGGATATATTTTACTGTCCTGAACTTACGGCAGGCAGAATTGCCAAGAGCACAGGCAATATACGTCTTTCCATTCCCCGATGCACCCTTGAGAATGATATGATGCCCATCGTCAATGTATTTGCAAGTGGAGAAACGTAATATCTGTTTTTTGTCAAGGTGTCTGTCCTCAAGGTATTCAATGCTCTCAATAGTAGCGTTGCTCTCTGAAAAGCGTGCATTATGTATATATCTGTTAAGCTTATTCGCTTGACGTCGGTTCCATTCGCAGTCAACAAGCAATCCCAGACGTTCTTCAAATCCAAAACTTGAAAAGTTAGCATTATCCGCAAGCTGACGTTCCGGTTCAGAGGCAAAAGCGTTCATCTTCATGCTGCGCAAACGCTGCACTGTGGATATATCATTCATTGTCCGCACCTCCCTTTCTGAAGTATGCGGCTCCACGGGTAATGCCATATTTATTGCAACTGTCCTCGGCATCAGACTTTGCATCAATATTTTCCGACGGCTGTCTGCTGTTCTTGAGAATGGTGGTTATTGTACGGATCGACGGTGCAGACGAGAGCGGGATCATTCTTTCACAGACGCTTTCAAGCTTCTTTTTACTATATTTTTCACCCGGTTTTACAAGACTGACACAGGACTTGTACCCCTGCTCGGGAGCCTTGCCCGTTTCCAGAAAATGCTTAACAACGCTTTCGGTACATTTACCCACATCTGCAGACCAACGCCTGAATTCTTCTGCATTGTACCGCAGATATTTACGATGGTTTTCGGGCATATGATCGGGATTGACAACAGGCTGAACACTGTATTTTTCAAGCCTTTTATGTGACGTGACTCGGCTGCCATCAGTAGCCTGAGTCCATATTGCAGGCTCATATGGATGTGCAGGAAGAGAAAGCATAAACTCCTTTTCTTCATTCTCATATGCTTCTCTGTGGCTGCCGGGTCGTTTCTGAAACGGCTTGTTGTTGATAACCTCAAGACGCTCCGCAACAGCTGTTTTAACATCAGAAAACGATAAGAACTTCTGCTCACGAAGTGCCGCTGTGATCCATGTGGTTGAAAATTCGACAGATTTTTCTACAAGTCCTTTATCCTGCGGCTTACGAACTCTTGTGGGAACAATAGCTGTTCCGTAGTATTCTGCAAGTTCACGATAACTTGCGTTCAGCTGTATTTCATAGCGTGTATTGGCTGTACCACCTGTTTTAAGGTTATCCGGAACAAGAATTTTTGTAACTCCGCCGAAGTATTCATAGGCATGAACATGGCAAAGCAGCCAGTTTTCCTGCTTCATATCCGTGCACGCTTCCACATAAATTATGCCACTGCACGGGAGCACAGCAACAAACAGATATGCCTTGTATTCTTTGCCCGTTACGAATCATAGTAGGGTATAGTTCCACCTGCCCAATCAACCTGCATAGTTTGGCCCGGCTATTGATACGCATTGTAGCCTTAGTGATTCTCGCCCGGCTGCGGTATTTGTCACCAAACTGCGTGCTCATGTACGGCTTATCTCAGTTTGCATAACAACGCTCGCAGTATTCGCTCCAGAGCAAGGTAAGTGTTACGCCCTTCTTGGAAAGCTCCCTGTGGATGTAGGCATAGTCCGGCTCGGCATAGGGAATGAATCCATGCTTTTTTGCAGAGTTGTTCAGAATCTCATCAAGTTTTTCATTTGTCATATCATCATCAAGCGGCCATGAGATACCATACTTGGCAGCATTCTCCAATACTGCCTTTACTGTCTGATGCGAACTGTGTACGCTGGTTTCAATTCGCCTTTGACTATGATTCTGGCTATGAAGCCGCAATATTTCCCGATAATCTATCATATCAGGACCTCCTAATGTTAGTAGTCACACTTCCGTGTGCCACTATCATTATACTACTGCATACTACTGCGGTTCATGAGCGGCAAGGGTGCGGTTCTGACTCCGTGCAGCTGCGGTTTTCGGGGCGGCATATACACAAACTGAGTCTGTGTAAGATGAGCTGCTGTCCTATATCGTTTTATACTTTTACCTATCACGCTGTATAATTGACTATCATCATGAAAATACATAATGCTCACCTCATATAATCATTATAACACAAAAAGAAGGCGTTAAGTTTCACTCATAATGAAACTTAACGCCTCTAAATATCTCTTATTTTCTGAACACAAACAAATACTCATGAGCAATCAGCAGAAAATTATATTTTACGCTGTTAGTTTTCCAATACCCTGTAGCTTTACAGTTATGCTGCTCCTTAATGATAAGCTCTTTCAGCGTAAATCCGGCATCCTGAAAGAGCTTCATAACCTCAAAGCTCATTGGAATCATACAGCCCTTCTGACGTGTATCTCCCATAAGCACAGCGCAGAACTTACCCTTTTTAAGGACACGATAGCTTTCTTCTGCAACGGGTTTCATCTGCTCAAGAAAATCTTTTACCTTAAGCTGAGACAAATCGCCATCAATACCATCGCTGTATTTGATTATGTCGGCGTACGGAGGATGAGTGCATATCAGATCTATGCTTTCATCAGGAACAAAGTCCAAATGTCGGGCATCACCCTTTTTGATATACACCTTACCCTTTGCTGGCTCATAATCGAACGCTGTTTTTTCCCGACAGCGTTCAAGAGCAACATCGTTTATATCAATACCGATTATATCACGGTTAAGCAGTTTGGCTTCAACAAGAGTTGTTCCGCCGCCTGCGAACTGGTCGAGTACTAAGTCTCCCTCCTTAGAGTAGCGGAGAATGATGTTTCTCGGAATATATGGCGACCAGTTTCCTCGCCATTTTGCATCGTGTGTAGCCCAATCGCCACGCTTTGGAAATGACCAGTGGGTTGTCATTTCAAGCTCAAAGTCATCAGGCTGCCATTTGGATATTTTTTTCATTTAATCCTGTACCTTATTATTTATTATAGTATCTATCCAGAGTTCATCGTTTGAATTTCGGTTTTCATCGACAACAATAATATTTATATTATCATACTTTGTGATTTTTAATTTTTCCGCTATTTTTTTAGGTGTTACTGTTTTATCTATATCAATCACTATTATTTTTTTATTGTCAACATCTACTAATGTGCGTATTATACCATTGATATGTTCATCGTCTGAATTAAATCCAAATCCAATTATTACTATATAGTCGGATTCTTTATATGAATTATACACATTTACATATTTCAAAGACATATCTATAGATGTCATAGGTTTGGTTCCGCTTTGAGTAAATATCAGTGGAACTAAAAAATGTTTTTCTTTACTATTCAATACTTCTTTATCACCAATCCTGTTAAGATATGGATCGTAATATATATTTGTTGCGCCGTTGAGATGATGGACAGTCATATCTGTTATATCATCAATTAATGTATTATAATTAGTTGTTGCAATAGATATAATATCTATTTTACTTTTCGCGTTTAAAACATCATTGTAATACCCTTGGTTATTTGGCTTATAATTATCGCAAATCTGTTTTTCGATGTACTTTTTTACAGTGTGTAGGAAAATACTAATTTTGCAAAACTTTGCCCATTCTTCTTTAGGACAATACAAATAGTGCCAATTCGAATCTATCAAGGTTTTATAATCCAATACCGTTGAATATATGTTTTCAACAATTCTTCGAACCAGCACAATTAATAAGCTTTCTTCATCTGTTATATTTATTGTTCGGTTCTCCATAATATATTCTAGACCAGTTAACCCAACAGATTTATAATTCAATCTAAATATTTCGCCGATATCATCTAAAAAATCTATTTTATCATCTTTTTTCTTAAACACACCATCATTAAAACGTTTTACAAAATCAGCACTTAATGCCCCCAACTGAAGTTGTAAAATTGCCATTAACATTTTCTGTAATTCGTACCTTGTTATTTCTTTCAAGTGTTCTTTTTTTGTATATATTTTTAAAAAAGCTGAAAACCAATTGCTTGAAAATATAGCATTACCATCTTTTAAATACTCAATAAACGAAATTGAATTTGACATGTTGCAATTTGAAATTGACCCACCAATGTTTTTTTCTATATATTCTAAAAGTTCTTTATTTCGTTCTAATTTGCCATATTCATATTCAGCTATTTCGTCAAAATCATTCAATCGTTTTATTATACGCTCTCTATTATGATTAATAGTATCTTTAATAATTGTTTCGAAAACAGGTTTACCAAAGCTAGAAATGCTTTTATCAGAGTAATCTTGCGGTAGCCATTTTCCAGCATACGTTGTTGTTGAATCAATATTAGCTCGCTCTTTTTTAAAATCACTTTTAATTTCAGATGTGTCTTGACGAAAAATATCTAAAGCGAATTTTCCGCCACTTGGCAATCCATAACTAATTTCTGCACCTGCACCAAAAAGAAAACTTAATTTCATAGCCGCTCTCCTTATTTAACATTATATTTGACTCTTTAGCGCATTCGTCAAACTCTAAGCAAAATAAATATGTTCTGTAGTATCAAATATTTTTCAACAATTGTATTTTACGCTTGTCCAATCCGAGACTAACAAAATTTGTCAATTTTTCTGAATGGCTACTTTTCTTTCTAAAATAAAAGTTGTTTGTTCAATTGTGGCATTAGTTCCAGATGAAAAACCGCCAACTCCAAATTGAGAAGAATTCTTGCCTATTTCATTGGTGATAGTTGCCTTTAAACGCCAGCCTTCTAAAGCCAATTCATTTATTTTTGATATAGTATGCTCTATATCGAATGAACCAGAATAGTCATCTACAATAGTTAATGAAGTATATTCATAGTACGAATCAACCCCATTTTGAGTTAATGTTTTGATTTTATTATTTCTTATATTCTTAAGTCGTTCTATCTCTTTTTTTCGCTGCTCTTTTTCCTGTTTCTCAGCTTCCTCTGCACATTTAAGAGCAATTCTCTCTTGTGATGCTGCGATATCAGAGCTTGATGTAGGACGATTTGAAAATTCTTCTTTCAATATTTGAATTTCTTCTTCAGAATATAAATCCAGCTGATCTTCAAGGATTAATAATATATCTGCCGTTTCCATATTGTGTACTTCTTCTTTAAATTTGAGCAACTCTTCCATTTTATTCTCTCCTTATAATGTTGTAATTACCCCATTCTCCAAATCATCAATGGAGTAAATATGTTCCATAACATCAAACGTTTCCTCAAGATTGTTTTTGGCAGTATTCCATCCCGAACCATCTGTAAACCATACGAATTCAAAGCCGTCAATAGTCGCCGCTTCCTGAGCAATCTGCTTATAGCTTCGTGCGGTTTCATTGAGTTTTGAGCCACCACTCGCATAGAAATTCGTTTCAATTCCGTAAATGACATTATCAGTCTTTATTACGAAGTCAAAGCGCTTTTCTGCTTTGCCCTGATTAGAAATCGCTGAAAGGTCAATGCCCCATTTCTCCGTGATTTCGTGAATATACATCTCCTTGAAATAGGTTTTGTCCTTTTCGTAACCTGCCTTAACAATGAAGCTTTCGACCAAATCTTCCATAAGGTGTCCGCCACGATTTTTGCGACCGTTGGAGTCAAGACCTGTTTCAACACCTGTAGCATAATCAATCAGATTGTTGATAATATGCTTTTCAAGCAAATCAAACAATCCGGTTTTTCGCATAAAAATTTTATACTGCTCAACAGAATAGTTTGGCTTTTTGAAATTATAAGTAAACTCGCCATCGCCGTCAATAGCATAGATTTCTTTTTCTCTGACAGCAAGCAGTAATGGAATGCACTTTAATGTTTCAGGATATCTTGCCACAAGATTCTCAAAATCATTTTCGATATCTTTGGAACCGATAAGTGAATTGAGTATATTCAGCTCAATCTTTACCCCGTCAACGTTTCTATGTACTTTTTCAAAATCAACATAATAGCCATAATTAGCTATACTGCTGCGAAATTTTGAAAGCCATTCGCTAAAATTTCTTTTCATATTACACCCTCATTTAATAATATTACAATCAAAACGTATGATTAACAGCAAGAACAAATAGCATATGGGATTTTAGCTAAAAAGATTTAATTTAGCTCTGAGCCTTACACGGTTCTCCTGCTTTGCAATGAGCGGCACGACATTCCCTACAGTATGACTGAGGTATTGTCTTATCATTTGGTACTCTCCAACCAAACTTTTCTTCGATCTCATCTATTCCATCTGCTGTTTTATGACAACATGGACACTCGGCTTCAATTCTATAAGGCATAGTATTCTTCCTTTCTTATCCATTGGTAATCAAAAGTTCACTTATACTTCCTCTGCTATCTGCCTTACTGTTAATCATACGCTTCGCAGATACTCTTTCGATCTTGTATTCTGCATACAAATCATCAAAGAAATTATCTGTATCATCTGCATTCTTCGGATCAGAATTGCTTGCAACAACTTTCGAGCCTTTTTCGGTTATCTCATCTATAAAATGTCCAAGCTCAATCTGCTGCTGATCGCCAAATTCATTCTCATTATAAGATGTGAATGAAGCTGTAACAGTCAACGGACGGTATGGTGGGTCGATATACACAAAAGTTTTATCATCAATAAAATTTGCACAATCCTTATAATCTCCGCACTTAATCTCAACATTCTGAAGCAACTTACTGATATATCTCAGATTTTCCGCATCACATATCGGAGGTTTTTTATATGAACCAATCGGAACGTTAAATAATCCTTTACGATTAACACGATACAACCCATTAAAACAGGTCTTATTAAGAAACATAAATAAAGCAGCTTTATCTAAATTGTTATCATTACAATTTATAAGGTTATTAAACTTTTCTCTGTTATATGTATAAAGGTTTTTCCTAAGCTCCGAATCTGCTTTCCAAAATTCAGACTGCATTTTATCAAGCTGTAAAATCAGTCCTTCAACATTGTTCTGTACCTGCTGATATGTATTGATAAGTGCAGCATTGATGTCATTTATAATAACCTCATTAGGGTTGTAATTTGCAAGAACATCAAGCAACACTGCTCCACCGCCTACAAAAGGTTCACAATAGCGTTCTATTTTCTGAGGATATTTAGTTCTTATTTCACTCAATAACTGGCTCTTTCCGCCTGCCCATTTTATAAAGGGTTTAACTGTTTTCATCATATCACCTATAAACTTTATTTTGCAATCAAAAATACATATTCACTATTATTTTTAACACACTGTATGCCAAATTAAGCAACCCGAAAATATATGATCAGCTCAATTCGCTACACAGTGTGTAGCATTTTGCGGACAATGGGACAATAGAAACTATAAAGCTTGCAAACAACGCTAAACAGCCGTTTGTGAGCATTTTTCATTTGGGGACAATGCTCGGACAACTTCGGTCATCAGGGACAATTACTTCCCGGACAGCTCCGCTGTTATTTCGGCATAACTCTCCTCGATACCCGTAAACATATACAGATAACTTATCCCTGTCATTCGCCTTATTACCGAGAGATCAGAGAAATTAAGACCATAATTATATGTCGGGTCAACTCTTGCCACACCTGTATAAAGGAATTCCAACTTATAGCTTGAAAGCTGCTTAAACTCTGTCAACTGTTCTTTATTAATACCTCGTTCTGACAAATGCGCCAATACAATCCGTGAAAGCTGTATCTGCAATATACGATACGGATCCGAATCCGCACAATCATCAAGTATCTCAAAGATATTATGCAGCAGCCCAATATTTGAGATACAGGCTCTACGGTATTTCCAATATTCACTATTATCACCCTGCATATACTCCTCATTCTCAGGAGTGTATGCAATATTATTATCATTGCTCAGGAAAAACAAAGAAGCATTTACATACTTTGAAATATCAGTTACAAGCTGTGCATCGATCTTGCTGCCGCCGTGTAAACTCGCCCATCTTTGCGGAAGCGCCGTCAGTTTCATAAAGGTACTGTGCTTATCCTTGACGTTGATAGTTATTTCATCACTGTCCATAAGATACTCGACAGTAACATCAAACTTTTTTGCGATTTTTTCCAAAGTATCACGGTTTGGAGTACTTCCATTCTTCCACCTTGTGACTGTTGCATCCGCTACACCTATTTCCGCAGCAACCTTTCTTGGCCTCACATTATTTTTTTCACAAATTTCAACATATTTTTGCCAAAACATACAACCCGTCCTCTCAGATTTTGTGTAATGCTACGATTATTTTGCATATGTATCGTTATAGCATCGATGCTGTAGCATTTGTAGTGTATAATTTGTTTTAGCAACACAGATTAGTACAAGATTATTGCAATTATCACTATTTACATTCTATCATATAGTTTATTGCTTGTCAAGTGTTGCATAACACAACAAATAAATAAAAAAGAAAGGAGCATTGTAATGGCATTGCCAACTGTACCCATACCGCTCAAGACAGCTCATTGTCCTCAGCCATTCCCGATCTACTGTCTTCCACAGACTATAAGGGACTATGTGAACTTCGTTTCGGAAACGACCCAAGTCTATCCCGATATGCCTGCATCTGTGGCACTCTCAGCCTTATCAGTATGCTTGCAGGGCAAAGCTAAGGTCAGTTTCAGTCCTTATTGGTCGGAGGAGCTTAACCTTTATATGCTGATAATAGCACCGCCGGGAGAACGCAAATCAGCAGTATTTTCAGCAATGACTTCACCGATAAACAAATTCGTCAACGAATACAACGCACTTCACCTTATTGATGTGCAGACCTATTTCAATTCCAAGAAAATGCTTGATTCCAAGCTGAACAAGGCTATTGAAAAAGGTGAGGACAGCTCCGTTATCCGTGACATTCAGATGGAGATAAATGCCCTGCAGCCTGTAAAGGAAATGAAGCTGATAACAACAGATGTTACAGCCGAAGCCCTTGCAGCTATTATGAGCGACAACAACGACACTATGGGCATTATGTCCCCCGAAGGAGGTATCTTCGATGTGATTTCGGGAATGTACTCCAACAGCATCATAAATCTGAACATATTCCTTTCGAGCTATGACGGAGAGCCTGTGAAGATAGACCGAAAATACGGCTCTGTCACACTTACACACCCTCTGCTCACCTTCGGGATATGTGCCCAGCCCCAGGTGCTGAACAACGTCATTTCAAATCAGCAGTTTATTGGCAAAGGTCTGACACAACGTTTTCTGTTCTGCCTGCCAGACAGTATGATAGGACACCGCAAACTAATACAGGATATAAACGGAACAGAGGTCACAAAGCGTTACAAGGAGCTTATCTATCGCTTGTTGAATATGCCGCCGAATCCCGATCAGTGCATAGAGCTGTCCTGCAAGGCAACGGATCTGTTTACCGCTTATGCAGAGAAAATCGAATATCAGATGTCGGAAAACGAAACACTTGCCGATTACAGAGAGTTTTTCAGCAAGCTGCCGGGCAAAACACTTCGAATGGCAGGACTTCTCCACTTATGCGAACACTCCCCTTCCGAATGTATATCAGGAGAAACAATGTCGGCCGCTATCGAAATATCAAAGTATTACGGACAGCACTATCTTAAAATGATGTGTGCCGAAAGCTACAACGATACTCCCCAGCTTGTCCTTGAAAAAATGACAGCACTCGCCTTGAAGAACGGCATTTCCACTATTTCCTTTCGGGATATAAAACGCTCCGTCCGCAAGCTGACAGATGAACAGGTCAAGGACGCTCTTGAAGTGCTGACTGCTCATAAGTACATATCATATGTTCCGCCGGAACATAACAGCGGAAACAGGCGAAAGGAAAGCTACGCACTTAACCCGATACTGCTTGAAAACGGTCATTGTCCCGGACAAACCGATGATTGTCCCACCATTGTCCCAACTGAGTAAATCGGCAAAACCAACGTAAATAAGGGACTTTCCGACAACAAGACAATCCATTGTCCCATCGTCCCTTAACAATAAAAATCACAAAAGAAAGAGGTAAATCAATATGAATGCAACAAAGACAACCGCAGCACCCGTTGAGAACGCTCCCGTTCTCTACACACCCGAAAACATTATGGCAATTATGCACATCAGCCGCAGCAGCGTGTATAAGCTGTTCAGCTCCGAAGGCTTTCCTTCCATCAAGATGGGCGGTATCCTCCGCATTGAAAAGACCGCCTTTGAAAAGTGGCTGAACACCTATGCAGGCAAGTCCTTTATCATCGGCTGATTACTGAATCATCACAATATCGGGGCATATCCTATATGCCCCGATACAGAAAGGAGAGATCAAAGTGTCAAGGAAGCTTCCCGAAATAAAAAAGCGTAAAGACGGTTACTATGAGCAGAAGATAACCGTATCGACAAACGTGAGAAGATCTGTTTACGGAGCAACTCCGACAGAAGTTCGCAGAAAGACAAAGGAGCTTATCGCTGAGGCTGCACGATACGATATTTCCAACGTCAAGAAAATGACATTGGAAGCATATATGATCCATTGGCTTGAAGAAGTCAAAAAGCCCGATTTGAAACCAAGCTCATACGACCGTGTGGAGCAGTCTTTGAAATATCAGATATTCCCTGCAATCGGTCATATCCAGATAAACGCCCTGACCTCAAACGATGTGCAGAAAATGATAAACACTATCATCAACGAAAAATCCTACTCCACCGCAAAGAAGGCGTACAACAATCTGAACGCCTGTATGGAGCTGGGCGTTCAGCGTGGGGAAATTCTCAAAAATCCCGTCAAGGGTGTGAAGCTCCCGTCCTCAAAGACCAAGGAGAGAAAGGAGATCACCGCATACACTCCCGAAGAGATCGCCGCTATTGTTGAAGAAGCAAAGCGCACTTACAAGAACGGTGCGCCCGTTTACAGATACGGCTATCTGATTATTCTTATCCTCAACACGGGAATGAGAGAAGGCGAACCGCTTTATCTAAAGTGGAAAGACGTTGACCTTGAAAAGCGTCATATCTACATTCACGGGAATGTTGTGGAAGTGAAAAATCGTGAGGAAAATGCGGAAAGTAAATATGTCCTTCTTGAGCAGGACACGCCCAAGACAGACAAGTCCACTCGCTACATTCCGCTGAATGACAATGCTGTCGATGCACTTGAAAATCTCCGCAAGATCATTAAGGACAAGGACAGAGTTATCGCCACAAAGAATCACACCATCACATCTCCCCGAAAGGTCTACAAGACGATGGAGTGTATTCTGAAAAAGTGCGGGATAACCGACAAGGAAAATCTCGTTCACGCCCTGCGCCACACTTTTGCAACAACGCTCATTCGCAACGGAGTTGACATAAAGGCTGTTTCGGAAATCCTCGGTCACGAAGATGTTTCAACAACCTTGAACACTTATCATCATGCCATAGAGCAGCAGAAGCATTCTGCAGTTATGACGCTGAATAACTTATATTAACTACCTACATATCGGCGCTACACGCCCGTTCCCCCAAAGTGAAATTTTCGAAGAAAATTTCAGAAGCCCTCGGCGTTTGAGAGCAAGTTTACCAAAATTCAGTCAAGATCACCTGGGGCAGCATTGCCCCGGCGAAATTGACGGCTCGGAATTTTGGTATAACTTGCTCCACCAAAACGCAGTTTGGGTGGACGAACCCGTCACCCTCTTCCACCACGCAACCGAAAGGAGCTTCAAATGGCTCATTTAGAAAAATATACAGCGGCCGCAACAGGACATATGCTTGCACATTATGACCGCACACATTCAAGCAGTACAAGCAACATTGACGAAAGCCGAATACACCTCAATTACAATCTTGCAGAAACTGATCAGCCCCTCTCCTGCCTTGATTTCTTGCACAAGAGAATAAGCGAGATCAAGGTTTTGAAAAGGGCGAATGTAAATGTAATGTGCGATTGGGTAATAACCGCCCCCGAAGCTCTGACAGAGGAAGAACTCCCCCGCTTTTTCAGTGAATGCTACAAGTTTCTGAATGACCGCTACGGAAAAGAAAATGTAATATCCGCACCCGTTCATATGGATGAAACCTCACCGCATATACATTACAATTTCGTCCCCGTGGTGAAGGATAATCACATCGACAGCGACCGTCTTGCGGCTCTTGTTAATGACATTATGGATCTTACAAAGCTTGAAAACGGCAGCACGGAGCTTCACAAGGAGCCGTTCTGCGTCGGAAGCAGGCTCAGGGAAATTATGACCCGCTACAAGCTCCTTTCCGAGCGTGACGTCTACAAATTCTATGTCAGCACCAATGAAGAGGCGTGGGGTGAGGCCGATCTTATCAAGTTTGACCAGATAATCTACAATCTTGTGAACAATGCGGTCAATTACTCGGGTGAGGAAAAGAGCATATACGTTATGGAGGTATGCACAAAGAAAAAGATCACCATTTCCGTTACCGATACGGGTGACGGCATTTCCAAGGAGCTTATGCCCCTTATCTTCGACCGCTATTACCGTGCCGAAAAGCACAAGAGAGAGGTCGTCGGAACGGGTCTCGGACTTTCCATTGTAAAGCAGATATTCATTCTCCACGGCTTCAAATTTGGCGTTAAGTCGGAGGTGGGCATCGGAAGTACATTCTGGTTTGAAATGGACAGGATAGAGAAGCCTAAGGATATTAATATGTAAAGAAAATCAGCTCCTGCTGTTTGGCGGAAGCTGATTTTCTTTATAAGCCTAAAAGTTGCTTTTTCTTTGAGTCATATTCTTCCTGTGATATTGCTCCTGCATCTAAAAGCTCCTTGAATTTTTTCAGTTCATCGGCTGACGATACCTGATTGGCAGCTGAACTCGGAGCTTTTGTGGCGTTTTTTCTTTTCTCTGTGAGATTATTTACATTTTCAACAAATTCATCTGCGTTTTGTACACATCTGAATTTGACTGAACCCGAAGATGAAGCTATTACTAAAGTCTTGCCGCTTCGTATTTTGTCCCAAATTGACTCCTTGACATACAGGCTGCTTATGTTATCAAGGGGAATGTTTAATTTTGAGTTTACTCCCCAAATTTTGAGACTGCCAGAAATTCCTTCCTCTGTAAGCTCAAGCGAAGAAGCTTTTGCAATGTCTTGCCAATAAAACCTTATACCAACAAGAATAATATACACTACAATCGATGAAATGCCAACATTTCTTTTTGTTTCCAACTCCCACGGATAGCCATTTCCGACAAGGAAATTTATAAAATTTAGTCCTCCGATACATAATAAAATGACTGCTATAGCGTTATAAATTATGGATATCTGACATTTGATCGTTGCTTTGAAGATTGGCTCGTTCATTTTAGATACTCTCCTTTAAATATTTCCTGATCTTGATTGTTCCTGCCGTTCATATTTTTTCTGACAGAGCTTGCATAACCTTACATTTTTGCCGCCGTATTTGATTACTTCATTTTCGGTATTGAATACTTTCTTTTCGGAAAATGAATTGTGACAGCAGCCTTCAATATGATAAGTGTTTGTGGAAGTATTAAGTATGTATTTCATTCCTTTTCCTCCTTATTTTCAGCTTATCACAGAAAGTTTGCAAAAAAAAAAAATGTTAATATTCTGCAAAATGCAAAATGCTTTTTAGCTTTGATTCAGATTAAAGTAAACACATGACAGCCATATTCGGTAGGAATATAGGAATTCAGAACGATGCCACCGCCTTAAACAACCAGACTATAAAACAACTTAGACAGAAAGCCAATGATCTGAAAAATTCAAGGCTGAGTGCGTTCCCGTAACCGAAATTCCACTGGCCGTCAAAAGACTTCTGAATGAAGGCAAGGTTATTATCAGCTGCGTGGAGTTTGACCGTGTAAACTATCTGTTTAATAAATAGTTAATATCAAAAAACTGCAGGGTATGATTCAGAAATAAAACATGCCCTGCAGTTATATTATTTATCAATATTTTCTGTAAATCTGCATTTTGGAAATGCCGAACAGCTTCCAAATTGACTCCTGCGTTTTCAATATGTGCTACAAGTTTCCAAACGCTTGCTATGGAAAAGAAAATCTAATATCTGCACCTGTTCATATGGACGAAACCACACCGCATTGACATTACAAATTTGTCCCCGTGGTGAAGGATAATCACATCGACACGAATTTATACAACAAAAATACGACAGTTTTCGGCGAAAACGGAACAAAATCGTACAAAAGCACCATTTAAAAACGCATTCAGCACGAAACAACACAATATAATAAAAATTCCTCAAACGACGTATTTACGTCATTTGAGGACATCTAATTTGGCAGGGGCAGAAGGATTCGAACCCTCGGCACGTGGTTTTGGAGACCACTGCTCTACCAGCTGAGCTATACCCCTAAAAGTAAAATTGGTGGGCCATCGGGGACTCGAA
>CABIZB010000011.1 GCA_902363145.1 Oscillospiraceae bacterium
ATCCTACCGCTTGGGAAAATTCATCTATTTTGAGATGTGTTTCACTGGGTAAGACAGACGAATTTGCCGCAGAGGTTATTGGCAACATTCACGATAATCCCGAATTGCTGAAAAAGGAGTGATGCATATTGACTGTGCAGGAGGTCAAGGCGGTGCTGAATGATGCACGAGAGGCAGGGAGCAAGTACCTTAATGCCAGAAATAAGCACAAAAGCTATGAGAGCAGACTTACAGACGGCAAAACAGTGCGATATAACAGCACAGGCGCAGAATATGAGCGCAACGGAAATTCCGTTGAAGAATCATATTGCGAGGTATCTGATTATGAAACCCAAGCGGACAAATGCAAAGCAGAACTTTCAAACCCGTATTGTGCGGCGGGCAGGCTCATTTACCTTGTGAAAGATGAACGGCAGCGGGAGGTGCTTAACCTGCATTATCTTTACTGCAAGTCTTGGGGACAGATTGCTGCCAAAATGGGAATCAGTGTGCGGCACGTACATAGGCTTCACGGCAAGGCTCTTGTGAAAATTTCAAAAAATGCTTGACATGTCACTATGTTTGTGCTAAAATGGGTATAGTGAATTTTTATATCCGCTTACGGTTAAAGGCTGTAAGCGGATTTTTTTATCCTATTTTTCGGCAGGTGGTGACCCGTGAATGAAAAAAATCTAATATCAAATTCCGAACGAACTCCGAGTGAACTCCGAGAAATCACTCAAAAAGGCGGCAAAGCCTCGGGGGCTGCAAGGCGGAAAAAGCGTGATATGAAAAAATGTATGGAGCTGCTGTTGTCGCTGCCTGCTTCTCAGGTGGCGGACTACCAGCTCCTTTCTGATATGGGCGTGAACTTTGATGAGCTGAGCGAGGACGAGGTCACGAATATGCTTGCGGTCAATGCGGCACTGCTCAAACAGGCTAAAATGGGCGATGTGGCTGCGGTAAAGGAGCTGCGGAGCATTATCCGTGACGACGATATGATGCGGCACAGGATCAGGTACGACAACGCCCGCCTTAAGCTTGACCGTGAAAGGTACTTCCCCTCGGCGGACGATCGGGAGGGCTTTTCTTACGGCGGTATTCCCGCAAGCATGGTGGCTCCTGCCTTTTCATCGGTGCTGTTTGACATTGCCGAGGGCGAACACTCCGAATATGTTTTCCCGGGCGGAAGAGGCTCTACCAAGTCCTCGTTTATCTCGCTGGCGGTCATCGACCTGCTGGAGAAAAACGAGGATATGCACGCCTGCATTCTCCGCCAGGTGGGTAACACTCTGAAAGATTCGGTGTATAATCAGATGCTGTGGGCGATATCTTCCCTCGGTCTTGACGATGAATATGCTGCCACAAAATCTCCGCTGGAGATAACCAAAACAAAAACGGGACAGAAGATATACTTCCGGGGGGCGGACGATGAGAACAAGATCAAGTCCATAAAAGTTCCCTTCGGGTTCATCGGCATTCTGTGGTTTGAGGAGCTTGACCAGTTCTCGGGTCCCGAGGCTGTCCGAAAGATAGAACAGTCGGTCATCAGAGGCGGCGACAGGGCTTACAAGTTCAAGTCTTTTAATCCCCCGAGATCGGCTCAGAACTGGGCAAACAAGTACATCAGGACGCCGAGGGCGGACAGGCTCGTTACCGAAAGCAATTATCTGACGGTGCCGAAAAAGTGGCTGGGCAAGCCGTTCCTCGATGATGCGGAATATCTGAAAGAGACCAATCCCACTGCGTATGAAAACGAATATCTGGGCGCTGCCAACGGCACGGGCGGAAACGTGTTCGACAATGTGGTCACACGCAAGGTCACTGACGAGGACATCAAGACCTTTGGAACGATTCTTCACGGCGTTGACTGGGGCTGGTATCCTGATCCCTTTGCGTATGTCAGGTGCGCATATCTGGCGGCGCAGCACACGCTGGTGATATATGACGAGTTCCGCTGCAATAAAAAGGGCAATGCGGAGACTGCTGCCGAGCTGAAAAAGCGTGGCGTAACGGCAAACGATATGCTAATGTGCGACAGTGCGGAGCAGAAGTCCGTTGCGGATTACCGCTCCTTTGGTCTGCTTGCCAGGGCGGCTGAAAAAGGACCCGGGTCGGTGGATTATTCCATGAAGTGGCTGCAGTCCCTACGTGAAATAGTCATTGACAACGAACGCTGCCCCGAGACTGCGGCGGAATTTCTGGAGTACGAATACGAGCGCAGCAAGGACGGCGAGATCATATCGGGATATCCCGACAGGAACAATCACAGCATTGACGCTGTGCGGTACGCCACATCGCAGATTTGGAGGAGAAGCGGAAAATGAGCATTTTATCTTGGCTGAAAGGAGCGATATGCAAATTGTTTGACACTAATGAGCTGGCTGCGAAAATGCAGACCCTGCCTGCTGACAAGGACATGACCGAGGCGGTAAGGCTGTGGGCGGAATGCTACCGCTGCACGCCGCCGTGGGCTGTGGCTGACAGCAATGTGCGCTGCCTTAATCTCCCCTACTCTGTGGCCCATGAAATGGCACGGCTGGTCACGCTGGAGCTTAACTCGGAGCTGACTGGCTCGCCGAGGGCGGATCATCTTTCCGATGCGTACAGTCATGCGGTGGCGATGTCCCCCGTGTGGGTGGAATACGCCTGTGCTCTGGGCGGCGTGTTTCTCAAGCCTTATGTATCGGGCGAAAAGATATACACCGACATCATTCAGGCGGACGCTGCGGCGGTATCGGGCTATGACGGTGACAACATCACCGAATGCGTTTTCGCTGACAGGATAGTCCGCAAGGGACGGTACTTCACCCGCCTTGAAAAGCACTCCCTGACGGGGACAAATTACACAGTGGTAAACAAGGCGTATGTGTCCGACAGCTCGGCTCAGATAGGGCGGGAGATAGCTCTCGGGGCGGTTGCTGAATGGGCGGACATTGCTCCGTCGGCAACGTTCTCTGGGATAAAGCGGCCGCTGTTTGTATATATGAAAATGCCCGGGGCAAACATCATTGACAGGCGTTCCCCGCTGGGTGTTTCGGTGTTCAATGCGGCGATCTCCACTATCGAGGAAGCGGATATGCAGTTCACAAGAGGCATATGGGAGTTTGAAGGCTCGGAGCTGGCGGTATATGCCGATGTGACGGCGGTGCAGCGTGGCGATGACGGCACGGAGACGGCTCCCAAATTCAACAGGCGGCTGATAAAGACGCTGGACTTTAACCAAGACCAGGCGTTCAATGTGTTCAGCCCTCAGATACGTGAAGAAGCTCAGAGGAACGGGCTCAACAATCTTCTTCGGCAGATAGAACGGCAGTGCGGACTTGCTTTCGGTACCCTCTCCGAGGTGCAGGACACGGACAAGACTGCCACAGAAATAAAGGCATCAAAGCAGCGGTCATATGCCACGGTATCAGCCATTCAGGCGAACGTCAGAAAGGCTCTCACGGAATTTGTGCAGGTACTTGATATGCTCTGCGACATACATGAGCTTGCCCCCAGAGGGGCGTGCGAGCAGTCATTTGACTTTGACGACAGCCTTGTTACCGACAGCGAGACCGAGCAGAAGATATGGCTCCAGGAAGTCTCTGCGGGGCTTATGTCTCCTGTGGAATACCGCATGAAGCGCTACGGTGAGACGGAGGAGCAGGCGGCGGCAATGCTCCCCGAGAGCTTTGAATAATGCTTACTCCCGACTATTTGCAGGGAGCGCCTGCGGAACTGGAGGAGCTTTTTCTCAGACTCGAGGAGGATATCATCGCCGACATATGCCGCAGGATAGCAAAGGCGGGGTATCTTACCGACAGTGCGGAGCATCAGGTGCTGCGGCTTCGTGAGCTGGGTGCGGGAACGGAGTACATCAAGCAGAAGATATCCGAATATTCGGAGCTTTCCGATGAGACTGTTGACCGTTTGTTCTTTGACGCTGCCCAGACCTCGGACGATTTTTACCGCAAGGCGTATGCGCAGGCGAATGTCGGCTACACGCCTTATGAATACAACGACTTCTTTCAGCAGGCGGTAACTGCCAGCGTGAACCAGACCAAGGGAGAATTGCGAAACTTTACGCAATCCATGGGATTTTCCTACCGTGGGTCAAACGGTCAGGTGCGGTTTCACGGTGCGGCGGAGGCTTACAGGGACTGTCTCGACTATGCGTATATGCAGGTGATGACGGGTGCTGTAGATCACAACACGGCGGTCAGGAACGCCACGAGGCGGCTCACAGAGGGCGGTTTGCAGTTTGTGGATTATGCTTCGGGGGTAAGGTGTCACGCTGATGTGGCTGCCCGCAGGGCTGTTCTTACGGGGCTGTCGCAAATGACGGGCAAGGTCTCGGAACACAATGCGGCGGAGCTTGACACGGACATTGTGGAGGTCGATGCTCACGCAGGTGCAAGACCCGACCACGCAGAATGGCAGGGGCGGTGGTACTCGCTTTCGGGTAAGTCAAAGAAATATCCCTCTCTTGTAGAAGTGACAGGCTACGGAACGGGTGCGGGCTTAAAGGGCTGGAACTGCCGACACGATTTTTACCCTGTTATAGAGGGCATTTCCGAACCAAGTTATACGGAAGAGGAGCTTAAAAACATCGACCCGCCGCCCTTTGAATACAACGGCAAGACCTACACCTATTACGAGGCGACCCAGCGGCAGAGGGCTATGGAACGCTCCATGCGCAAGACCAAGCGAGAGATACTTGCGGCTGATGCCACGGACGATAAGGACAGGTTCACGGAAAAGTCGGTGCTTCTCAGGAGGCAGAAAGAGGAGTACGGAAGATTTTCCAAGGCTGCGGGGCTTTCGGTGAGAAACGAGAGGGCGCAGGTCGGGGGATTTGGTCACAGTCAGGCAAGCAGAAGTGCAGCCGAATACAAAAAAATGTTGACTTTAGGCAATGGAGATGCTACAATAGGCTTAAAGGTCAACAGCTTCCGAAATGCTCTTGCAAGTGGCAGTGTCAATACTTCCGTGGATACCAAAAATCAGTCCAAGCACGTAAACGGCAAGGTTTGGAAAAATCAGGTCAAGCAAGCTGTGCAGTCAGGCGGAAAAGTAACCCCCAGAAGCATACTTGCAAAGGGTCTTGACCCGCAGGATTTAATAAACAGGTATGCGGGAACGGGTGATCATTATGAATTCCGAGGCAATAACAAGTATCCCGATGAGTTTATTACTTTGCCATTTGAAGCCGGTCGTACTTACAATAAAAAAACAGGTAAATATGAGGCTACTAACAGAGTTCAGATCAAATATGATGAAAACAAAGGTGCGCACATTTTTCCTGTTTTAATGAGGTGATAATCAAGTGATAAGTTTTGAAAAATGGAGTAAAGCAGTTGATGATGCCGATGCTTTTTATAAAAAAAAGAAGGTCAGAGTGACCACAACTGACGGAACTGTATATGAGGGGATCTGTATGGGATATCACGAAGACGAGGATTCAAATGAAGTTGCCTGCTGGGCAATAGGTGTTGGAGGATATAAATTTCTGCAAGAAGATGTTGAAGAAATCGAATTTATCGACTGATTGCCTTACTTAGTAGGGCAATTTTTTATACTCACATAAGCGTTTTGCAGTTGACTGCAAGGCGCATTTTTTATGTCTGAAAGGAGGGAATAAGAGTGTTCTTTGACTTTTATAGCCATGGATTTACGGCACTGCCCGCACCTGATATCAGTGTTTATGCTGCACACTGTATCAAGCGCAAAAGGCACTCCAAGAGGCGAATGAGGCAGTATAAAAGGGGTCGAAACTGACCCGGATAAACTCCTCGAAATCGAGGGGATTAAACATTTTATATTAGGGAGGAAAAAACATGACCAAGGAATTTCTTACAAAGCTCGGAGTATCAGAGGAAAACGCAGCTCAGATACTTGCCGAAAACAAGAAGGACTGCGACGGAGTTTCCGCAAAGTTCGGGGACTACGAGGACGTGAAAAGTCAGCTCAGTGCCGCCAACAAGCAGATAGAGGAGTTCGGCAAGCTGGACTATGAGGGACTTAAAAAGACTGCCGACGACTACAAGGAAAAGCTGGCGGCGGCGCAGAAGGAAAGTGCCGCAAAGCTGGAAAAGATGCAGTTTGACCACATTCTGGAGGGCAAGCTCTCGGAGCGCAAGCCCAGAAATGCTGTTGCCGTAAAGGCACTGCTCAACATGGACGGCTTGAAGCTTGCGGGCAACGAGATAGTCGGTCTCACGGAGCAGCTGGACAAAATCGCCAAGGAAAACGACTTTCTTTTCGAGAGCAGCGAGCCTGTGCCTAAGTACATGGGCCCCACAGGCGGCGGTTCGGGCGGTCAGGCGGACGACAGCGCCGCAAGGGCTGTTATGGGGCTTCCCCCTCTCGCCACAAAGTAAGGAGGACGGCATGAACAAAGCAAGAGATGAGCCTTGTTTATCTTTGAGATGAACGAGGCTATTTTTATACACTAAAAGGAGGAATTTACATGGCAAATGCTATTGCACTTTTCAAGAAGTACATTGACCTGCTGGACGATGTTTACAAGGCTGCTTCCTGCTCTTCCGTGCTTGATATGGACGGCTCCCTTGTACAGGCAGGCGCAAACGCAAACGAGATCATTATCCCCAAGATAAGCATGGACGGTCTGGCTGACTACTCCCGCAACGGCGGCTATGTTCAGGGCAATGTGGAGATCACCAACGAGACCGTGAAGTTCAACTACGACAGAGGACGCAAGTTCAGCGTTGACGCTATGGACAACGAGGAGACTGCGGGTCTGGCGTTCGGCAAGCTGGCAAGCGAATTTATCCGCACCAAGGCTGTTCCCGAAATGGACGCTGTGCGCTTTGCCTCTTACGCCGCCATCAACGGAATCGGTTCAAAGACTGAGACAATCAGCGGTGCCGAGGCGTTCATGGATTCGGTTCGTGAGGGCGTGAACGTACTGGACGAGGCGGAAGTTCCTGCGGACGGCAGATATCTTTTCGTTACCCCCACCCTTTACAATGCGGCTCAGAGCCTTTACAGCTATGTTTCCAAATCTGTGCTTGAGGGCTTTGCGGGCATTATCAAGGTACCTCAGTCACGCTTCTGGACTGCAGTATCCCTGCTCAACGGCACATCTTCCGGCGAGGAGATAGGCGGCTTCAAGAGGGCTGAGGCAACATATGAGGTCACTGCTTCCCAGCCCGATGACTGGAGCACAAACTACAAGGATTATTACACCGTTTCCGACGGCGTTTACTCCCCTGTTACGGGCAACAGCGCTCCCGGCTGGACTGCAGGCAAATATTACAAGCAGACCTCCGCAGGCGGTGCGCCTATCAACTTTATGATAGTTCACAAGCCTGCTGTTATCCAGTTCGGCAAGCATACTGTAAGCAAGGTGATCTCCCCCGACGCTAACCCCGATGCGGACGCATACATCTTCTCCTACCGTGCTTACGGTCTCACCGATGCCTACGAAAACAAGGCTGCGGGCATTTACTGCTCTCACGCCTGACTGCTGAATTTCAGCAAAGGAGCTGAGAATGGCATACGCTGATTACAAGTTTTACAGCGAGGTTTTTCACGGCACCATGAGCGAGGCGGACTTTGCAAGATTTGCGGAGCCTGCCTCTGCTTATATTGACGCTGTTACATTCGACAGGATAACTCCCGAGCTTCTGGCGGACGAAAACATTGGCGGCAAGATACGCCGTGCCTGCTGCGCCTGCGCTGATGATATGTATTCATGCGGCAGGGCGGCAGATGTGAAGTCCGAGACCATAGGCAGCTATTCCGTGACCTACGGCGACAGGTCTCAGGCGGAAGTATCTTCGGCGAGGTACAATGCGGTGAAGATATATCTGGGAAATGTTTATGCAGGCGGCGTGAAGCTGATGTTTAGGGGGTGTGGGTGATGACGCCTATACCAAGATATCTGCTGCCCCACTATGCTGACGTTGTACGCAAAACGACGTCCGACGGCTGGGGCGGCGGTGATACCGAGACCATTACGCTGAGGTGGATACGGATAATCCCGGCACATTCTCAGGCATTTTCGCTGAATGGCGATATCCCGCAGGTAAGCGCTAAGATGTTTTATGACTGTAAGAACAGTCTGCCCGAGAATATGGAATTTAAGACAGGTGACATTATCCGCTTTATGGGGCGGGATTACGCAGTCCAAAAGGTTGAAACACATTTTGAGGACAGTGCTGAGCCGCATCATCTGGAGGTGATACTGGCGTGAATGTTGATGTACAGATAAACGGCCCTGATATGTTATTATCTGCTGACAGGGCTTTAAATCTGGCGGTAAAGGCGGTTGCCAATACTGCGCTGAGAAACTGCAATTACTACTGCAAACACGATTCCAAGGCCCTGATAAGCTCGTCCATTATCCATTCGGATATGGGCAGCGCAGAGCTGAAATGGGTCACGCCCTATGCGGAATATCAGTATTATCTGCCCAACACCAGGACTGATATCAACCCGCACGCCGCTCCCCGCTGGTGCGAGGTCGCAGAGAAGAACCACAAAGACCAATGGCAGGCTGATTTCAAGCGTGTGTATGACAGGGGGATAAGCCGATGAAAGGAAAGATATACACTGACATTGCCGAAGAGCTGAAAAGGCTGGGCGGCATTGACGAGATAGGCGTTGTATCGGCGGCAGGTCAGAGTGCGATCATCTATGCGGGCAACAAGGACATAAAGAAATATTATGACGGGAGCAAGATCCAGTCGGTAATATTTTCCGTATCCGCCATGGTCACCAACGACAGGCAGGAGGCGCTTGTGGAAAAGCTCTGCGGCATTGTGGATACGCTTGCCGAATCGGAACCTGCTGTCGATGGCATATCACAGGCAAGGATAAAAATAAATTCTCTGCCCGCACCCACGATGCACAATGAACATTACTGGATATACACTGCCGGTATCGAAATTGTATTTTTTATAAAAACATGAAAGGAATGATATTATGCTGATAAAGGATATGTTTGCAAATGTCGCTACAAATCCCGATTTTGTGGGATTTATCACTACTGATCAGATGGTGCTTGCCGTTGATATTTCGGACAAGCAGAACGCTGACGTTGATGAGTTTGCGGTGGCATACATGGGATTTACTGACCGCTCCTCATCGCTCAATCCCAAAGAAAAGACAAACAGCTACTATTACCACGGTGAGAGCACCACAAAGACAGGAAACCAGAGAACCATTGAGTTTAAGGCGGACAGGTACAAGGGCGACCCCTTCCAGGACTTTGTTACCTCGTTCAAGAAGAAGTATGCAAAGGGTCAGGACGCTATTGTGAGATATGCGTATTTCAACGTACTTACAGGCGAGGGCGAGATTGGCTCCGGCTCTCTGCTCCTGAGTGATGACGGTTCAGGTGCTCCCGAGGAAAATCTTTCTATCGGCGGCAGCATCAAGAAGGCTGCGGAAGAGCCAGCCGAGCTCAAATTCCAGGGTCTGGGCGGTTATACTGCTCTTGACAGCGAACCCACTGACTGGTCAAACAAATATACAGGCTATTTCACACGCTCTAACGGTGTATTTTCTGCTGTGGAAGGCAGCTCTGCACCTGAATTTGCAAAGGGCAGGTATTACAAAAAGGACACAGCCGAGCAGGCAGCATCGCAGTCAGCTGCTGTGCAGACCGTGCAGTCTGAGCAGACAGGTCAGTATGTACAGACTGAGACAGGAAAGAAGTAAGCGAATAATGCAGGCGGTATGCGGGATGTCCCGTATGCCGCTTTTTTACGACCGTAACATGGAGGTAATATCATGGACTTTAAATTCATAGACCGCATTTGCGTTATCGAGGTAGAGGACAAAAAGTATCCTGTTGTCTTTCAGAAGCCGCTCGTTGACAGACTGGGAAGCATAAAAGACACCTTTCTGAGCCTGAAAAACGACGGAGGGGCTGATGAGGAAAAGGTGATCTCCGCTTTTGACAATGCCATTGACAGCATTCTCGGAGACGGTTCCGCCTCAAAGATATTTGCTGACAGGCTGCCGAACATCGTTGAAAGATATGCTGTACTCAAGTACATTTACGATGAGATCACTGCGTTTATGCAGAGGATAGCAGGTGAGAAAAATGTTGTTTTGCCCGAAGCCAAAGGTCATAAGCATTGACAGTATCCCAGTTCCCGTTGACCCCGATTTCCGCATAATGTGCGATTACTCGGAGGCGATGTCGGACAAGGACGCTGACAAGGCCTGTGCGCTTGCGGGGCGTTTTTACTTTGCGGGGCTGCCTGAGGGCGTTTCGGAGAAGGCTGCGGCGGACGCTATGACGGACTTCTACATTTCGGGTCTTGCGCCCGGAGCGAGGAACAAGGGGACATCTGCCATGGGGTCACATGAGCCGTCGTTTGACTTCTCGGAGGACGAGGCATATTTCTATGCGGATTTTCTCGGGCACTACGGCATTGACCTGAACACGGCAAAGCTTCACTGGTTCGATTTCTGTGCATTGTTTCGGGGTCTGCCCGATGAATGCAGGCTGAAAAGGATAATCGGTATAAGGGCCGAAAGCCTTTCGGAAATAAAGTCCTCTGCGGAAAGGTCGAGGGTGGCAAGGCTCAAACGTATTTTTGCGCTGAAAAAGAAGCAGGCGCCAAGATACAAGACGGCTGCCGAGAGGGACAGGGCTGTGCTGGACGAAATCCAGCGCATTCACAGAGAGGCTATGGAAAGAATGAGAGGTGAGGGCAGGTGACGGTTGGTGAGATAGTTTATCGTATTACAGGCGATGATTCAGGGCTTCGAGCCGCTCTGAACAACACCAAAAGCACTGCAAATCAGACTGCTCAGTCTGTTAGCGGTATTGCGGAAGCAGTAAACAGCACTGCTGAAAACGCATCTGCGACGCAAGCTGTGATGAACGGAATAGCAGCATCAGCCGAAACCGCCGCAGCTGCTGCAAGTACTGCAGCTGCGGCGGTAGAGACTACGGCACAGTCAGCGGCTATTTCACAGGAAGCATATGAAGCCGCTGTAAGCTCTCAGCAGCGTCTTTCGCAGCAGATACAGGCTACTGAAAACAAGCTTGCGGAATTAAAAGCTATGGAGGCTGATATGTCAGCTGCACGGCAGAGCGGCGATATTTCGGCGGCAGCATTTCAAAGGTATCAGCATGAGGTACAGCAAACCGCAGACAAGCTTGTCACACTTAATATTCAGAACGCTGCGGCTACTGAGCGTATTGCGCAGATGAACGCAAGCCTTGCGGCAACCGAAGCGGTATCAAACAATGCGGCAGAAGCCGTAAGCCGAATAGGAGAAAGTGCAGAAACAACAACGGAAGCCGCAAGAGATGTAACTCGTGCCACTCAGGAAGTGGGCAATGAGGCAGAATCGGCAGCAAACAAAAGCACAAAAGCCTATGAAAAAATCGGTTCGGCAGCTCAGAAGGCTCTTGGAATGATCACAAAAGCTGCTATCACTGCTTCGGCTGCTGCATCTGCTGCGGTAGGCGCCCTGGCAAAAGAAGCTATCGCAAGTTTCGGCGATTATGAGCAGCTTGCCGGCGGTGCGCAGCTGATGTTCGGCGAGGCGTATGATTACATTGCCGAAAAGGCTAAGACTGCTTTTAAGGACGTACAGATGTCCCAGAACGATTACCTTGAACAGGTAAACGGCTTTGCCATTGGCTTAAAAAACGCTATGGGCGGCGATGAGATAGGTGCGGCAAAGCTTGCCGACAGGATAGTTGCTGCCGAGGCGGACATTGTGGCTGCTACGGGCAACACTGCGGAGAATGTTCAGAACGCTTTCAACGGCATTATGAAAAGCAACTATACCATGCTCGACAATTTGCAGATAGGTATCACCCCCACGAAAGAGGGCTTTGCAGAGCTTATCGACAAGGTAAATGCGTACAAAAAGGCCCACGGCGAGGCAACGGAATACACCATTGACAACCTTGCTGACTGCCAGAACGCTCTTGTTGACTACATTGAGATGCAAGGGCTTTCGGGATATGCTCAGGCTGAGGGTGCCGATACGCTGCAGGGCTCTATGGCAAGCATGACAGCTGCATGGCAGAATATGCTAACAGGAATGGCGGACCCCACGCAGGATTTTGACAGGCTCGTATCTGACCTTATTGACAGCGTTCTGAACGTATCCGACAATCTTATGCCCCGCATTATGGCGGTTCTGCCGCAGATGGCTACGGGCATTGCCGAACTTGCGAAGGGCATTCTTCCCTTGATACCGCAGACACTTGAAGATATGCTCCCCGATGTTATAAGCGGCGCAAACAGTCTTATTGCGGCTCTGCTTGACACGCTTTCTTCCATTGCTGACACGGCTATACCTATTGTAACAGATAATGCGGACGAGATAATCGACACGCTGCTGTCGGGGCTTATATCCGCATTGCCCAAGGTCGCAGGCTCGGCGGCTGACCTTTGCACGGCGCTTATCACGGCTATACATTCCAACGCCGATATTATAACGCAGGGTGCTATGGACATTATAACGGCTCTTGCAAAGGGCATTTCCGACAATCTGGACACGCTTATACCCGCTGTTGTAAATGCGGTGCTGACCATCACGGAAACGCTGATAAATAACACTGACAAGCTTATTTCGGCTGCCGAGGACATAATCATAGGTCTTGCTGACGGTCTGATAAATTCCCTGCCGATACTACTGGCAAAGGCTCCGCAGATACTCATGGAGCTGAACACTGCTCTTGTCAGTGCCATTCCCGACATCATTGAGTTTGCGCTTGACCTGTGTGACCATATCGCAGACAATATCATAAACTACGACTGGGAAAGCGTAGGAGCCGATATGTATAAAAATATGCAGGAGGCTCTCAGCAATGCGCTCAGCGGTGACAGCAATGCAGTGGAAAAGGCTGCGCAGGCACAGGCGGAGCGCATAAAACGCTACGACGGTCTTACGCAGGAACAACTTGACAAAATGATAGCGGACAACACCCGAAAGCTGGGCGAATGGAACGATGCGTTCCTTACAGCTCAGGAAAACGGTTCGTTTGATTATGATCTGCTGCCAAAGTGGATGCAGACAGAAATGGATATGTCGGGCGAGACGAGCGTTGAAAAGTATCTGAGCAGCAGCCTCACAGCGGTAGATGCGACCATTGATGACCTGACCGAAGCAAGGAAAAAAGCCGTTTCCGAAATTGAAAAGACAAACGGTGATATTGCGGGCGCCCTTGACGGCACTGCCGATGTGGAAGGCAGCGGAGCTGACAGTATGCCCGATGCAGGTGTTGACGGCGTGGTAGATAAGTCAGAAATGCTTGATGCGGCGCTCAAGGAGCTGGAGGACAAATATGCTGTCCACAAGGTCACGGAAGAAGAATACTGGGCGGGCAGAAAGGCGTTGCTCGAACAGTACCGCAATGAGGAAGACGCTGAGTGGTGGAAGCTTTATGACAAGGTAACGGAGCATTATGACAAGCTTGCGGACACCGAGGCAAAGGCAGCTGAAAAGGCTGCAAAAGAAGCGGAGCAGGCTAAAAAGGACGCTGAAAACGCCCTGAAAACTTCCGTCGAGGACAAGTTCCGTGAGCTGGAGACCGAACAGCTGGAAAAGGGCTATGACGACAGCTGGCTGCTGGAGCAGGAGAGGGCATTTATTGAGACCCTTGACCACAATTCTGAGGTGTACAAGGACTATAACCTTAAAATGCTGAAAGAGCAGAAAAGCACCGACGATAAGGCAGCGAAAGAGGCTGAAACCGCTGCCAAAAAGCAGCGGGACACTCTTGAAAAAGCCTATGACAGCGTTGTAAAATCCCGTGACAGTCTGGCAAGCAGTCTGAAAGGCAGCAGTGGCGATATCTTCAACAGCTCTGAGGAAACGGACAAGCGGACGGGGGCTAAAACCAAGTCAAACAAGATAGACCTTAGCGGATTTGAGAAAAAGCTTGCTGCCAAGAAAAAGCTGACATCAAAAATCGCCGAGCTGTATGAAAAGAATGTGCCTGACAGCCTTATAACCGAACTGCTCAAACAAGACCCGGAAGCGGCGCTGGACTATGCAACGCAGCTGCTGAAGGACCCCAAGAAGCTTTCGAAAATCAAGTCTTTGTACAAGGACGATGAGGGCGTAAGCAACATCATCGCCAACATGGTGACGGAAAATTCGGAGGAGTTTGAGAAGTTAGGTACTGACGCAGGCACGCTGTTTGGTGACAGCTTTATGGAAGCGTTCCGCCGGAACTGGGAGCAGTCCATGAAGGACGTTTTTGACGGCAATTACGTTGACGCTGCGGCGGCGAATGTATCTGCTGCCAACTCTTCGGCGAGCATTTCCGCCAACACATCGGCGGCAAACACAACGGCGGCGGACAGTCAGGACACATCTGCGTCGGTCAAGCGTACATCTGCCTCGTCGGGCAACACCGTTTACAAGGTGGTTGATCTGGACGGCAAGTATGTGGCTAAGGTTGTTGCGCAGGAAAACAAGCGGGCTAAAACTGCCAGCGGAGGTTAAAGCATGAATGATACGATATTAAAAATCGGCAATGTGGATATGTCCGAACACGTTATATGCGAGGCTGTGGATATATCAACAGCGCCTGTGTATTCGGACAGCTTCACTGCTGTAAACGGCAAGGAAAAGAAAAAGTGTCTGGGCGTGAGCGTCAGTCTGTCGGCTGATTTTCAGGTGCTGTCGGACACGGTAGCAACTGCCCTTGTGACCGCCTGCAATGCGGACGAGGTGACCGTAAAATACAAATGCCCTACGGTACAGACCAATGTGTTTGACCGCCCGGCTATCCGCTGTGTGCCTGTATTTAACGACGGCACGGTGGACTATTACAACATATCCGTATCTATGACCTGCCCTCTCACGGGCTCAGGCCTTTAGCCTGCCGTACAAGATAACCTATCAGGGTACGGAATACGGTGCGGACGTACTGACCAACATCAGGCTGAGGCGGTCGCTGGAGGGCAAGGGATTTGACGGTGTGGCCACAACGGAATTTTCCTGTGATGTATGGTCGGCTGTGCCGTTTATAGAGGGCAGCAAGGTAACATTTAACGGCTATTTGCTGCCTGATTTTTACATTGCCCAGCAGTCCTATGCGGGCGGTGTGGCAAGCATCACGGCGTATGATCTGTGTAAAAATCTGGATATTCCATTTGATTACAGCGGATATGATCAGTTTGAGTACACCTATGACGATGACGGCAACAAGGTTTTCGATGAAAGCAAGGCAAAGCGGTATCCCACGTCTCAGATAGTGGGAGCGATCGCCGATCAGTGCGGTTTCACCGAGGGCGGATATTCGGGGCGCATGGCACAGCTGTGCTATCAGGATTTCGCAGGCAAGACGTGCAGGGTCATACTCAGCGACCTGTCACACAATGATGTGGGATACTGGCATGACAGCGGCGGTGTGCTGGCGTTTGTGCCTTTTTCTGCGCCCTCTTCGGGGCTGGATATGCCTGCGGAGAACGACAGGACGGAGGTCATCAGGCGGGGTACGAAGCACATCACAAGCATATATGCCACTGATGAGGCATATGGCAACGAGTATGCCTCGGGCTCCGACTGGCGGCACACGGAGCGCATTTCGGGACGGTATCTGACTGAGGCGGCTGTACAGCAGATGGTATCGCAGATAGTCGGCAGCGGCGGCGAGTACGCATATCACGGCTGGGAATGTTCGCAGATGATCACTGATTATTTGTACAACATTGGTGATTTCATCGCATACGGCGGCGACAAGCTTCCTGTGCTGAGTGTTGATTTTGATTTCACGGGACTGGGAATCGTGGCTGATGTTTCTGCGCCTGAGGCGGATTGCAGTTTCAGTGAGTATCATGATTTGTACAGCCGCAAGCTGGAGGGCAAGCTGGAGGCAAACAAGTCCTATGGCTGCTTTTTTGCAGGCGACAAGGGATTTGGACTGAGGATAGAAATGTGAGGCGGTTTGATGGCAAAGACTGATTTACTGTGTTACCAACCCATTGAGGGAGCGCCTATTGTGAAGGTCGGTAACAGATTTCTTCCGCTGGCGGCGCCCTCCGACAAAGGCAAAAGCAGCGATAATGTGTTCTGGTTTATCTACTCGGGCAGCAAAAAAGCCAAGCTGACCATTGATGTGGAAAACTGGACTGAGACTTTGGAGGAGGTGGAATAATGTTTCCGTATCCTTTTCTGGAAGCGGCATATATGGCTAAGATGTCGGGCGGCGGAAAGGTCAAACCGCTGAGTGTCACAGAAAACGGCACATACAATGTTTCCAACGCTGAAAAGGCTGAGGGGTATGTGGGATTTGCGCCTGTGACGGTTGATGTTAAAACAACGGCTGTGATACAACCGCTGTCCGTATCAGAACCGGGTGTATATAATGCGTCCGACTATGGTTGTGACGGTTTTGACCCCGTGAACGTATCCAACAAATACAAGAAACTGTATGAGTATGCGACGGGTGGTGGAAGCGATAACACGACGGATGACGGACAGAATGTACCAAACTCATTGGGTTCGGGCGATACCGAAAATACAAACGAATACCTCGACCTGTCATCGGGCGAGTTTGACACCGTTACAAATTCGGGAAATTCGTTACAAATCAGTATATATTTCGATGAAACCCCACACCCCACGCAAGCGAAATACTGGACGTTAGCCCCTATGTGGAAAGCTGTCAATCTATCTACTGGTGAAATATCGACGGGACGTGCATTTTCTACAGACGTTGGCTGGAATGAAGCAACCACAAAAAAACCGTTTTATAGAATAAAAAGTATTGAGTACGACATTTCAATAACAAAGGTTCACATCGATTTAACGCGATATTGGGAAAGCGGCACAGAACGTGATACATGGTCAAACACGTTAACGTTCGACCACAATTCGTATGGTGTGGGGCAGTTTACAGATAGTTGGTTCATTTCATCATCTCAGTAAAGGAGGTGCGACCATGGGCACGGGTACGCAGCGCCAAGCGCAGTATCACTTTGTCCTTCCATTGCGACGGAGCTGTGCAAGGCAGAAAAGGCGTTTTATGAGACTTTTAAAACCTGAAAGAGAGTGAATTTTTTATGTCTATCAGTACAAGAGAAGCAACCGTTACGCTTAACGGCGTGACAACCGTAACATTTGACCGCAGATATCCATATTTTGCGGTAAGAAACGATAGCAGCGCACCTGTGTACATTTCCACAGTAAATGCGGATTGCACAGCAGGCGCCGACGGTGTAGTGACTGTCGCTAAGGACAGCAGTTTTGTTATTGCCAACTGCGGCGATAAATTCAATGGCACTGTGCTGTACCTGAATGGAAATGGCACTGTCACAGTCGTTGGTCAGTACAGCGACAGCAACCGTTTTAAGGTGGCACAGAAAGGGGGTGGTGAAACTGTTGATATAAACCCCACGTCACTAGGATATGCCTCAGGAGCAAAGATGTTCTATGACGGTGTTTATAATTTCCCGCCCAAACACGCCACGAACGGCAACACATGGGTTGATATGGTAAAGAGTCAGACTATGAGCCGATACACAGACGGCAGCGGTAATGGTCTGATAGCATCTAACCATTACATCAAACAGACAGGTATTGCAACAGCGATGAAGATACCAGACATGATTGATTATGACCGTTTTACTATAGAACTGTTCGTTGAAATAACGGGCGGAACTACTGGCGAAAATGATATGATTAGTTGTTACGATAAGGCTGGTTTTGGCATTTACACCGAAAATGGTCAAATGATTGCGTCCATACGCTCTGAATCATTGGCCAGTTACCTGAATATCGCTACAGCGTTTACCCAGAACACGCCGTATGGTTTGGCTATAACCTATGACGGACAGGCGTTTAATTTCTATGTGAACGGCGCACTGGTCGGAACAAGAACGTTATCCGACTACAAAAAATCAACCAAAAATACGTATCTGGGCTGTTTGGGCGCAGACGATACCAATTATGCGGTAGGCGCATATAATTTCTATCGTCTTACGGCGTACAGCAGGGCGTTGACTGCGGCAGAAATTGCCCAGAACTACGATAAAGACGTTAAGCGCTATGTTGACGGCGAGCCTGATTTTCCTGCTGAGGACGATACTGAATGGATTACCAGCATTGCAGAAAATCATAATAATATCTTTCGTGGCGATGATTTATTCGCCAAGGGATATGATATCAATGATATCTGCGCTATGATTGCTGACGGGTCGTTTTCTGACATTTACATCGGTGACTATTTCACGTTGTCAGGAAGTATTGAAAATGTTCCCTGTTTTGTGGAACAGACCGGTGATGATGGTACAAAAACGCTGGTGGAATCGACCCAGACGGTAACCTACAATACGAAATTCCGTGTCGCAGGTTTAGACACCTATTTAAACACTGGCGATACGGCGTTTACAGCACATCACGCTGTTATTGTGCCTGATGGAGTTATCGGGCGCAACTATATGAATGGCACTAATACTACCAGTGACGGGTATATTGGCAGTTTCATGTTTGCATCGGTATTACCTGTGTATAATACGCATTTTTCAGCGAAACTGAACAATCACCTGTTGTCACATCGTGAAATTTTGAGTAATGGCGTGATTGGAAATCAGGCAAATAGTTGGGCGTGGACAGACGTGAAAATAAATTTAATGTCTGAACCGGAAATATACGGGCTATCAATACGGGGCGATGGGTTTGATGTAGGCGTGAATTATCGACAATTCCCATTATTCCGTATATCACCGACATATATGGTTAATTTCAGTTGGTGTTGGCTGCGAGCTGTCTATACATCAAGTAGTTTCGCATATATGGGCGGCTCAGGCGGTGCAGGTGCGGGTGCCGCCGCTACGTTATTTGGCGTCCGCCCCTGTTTCTGCATAGGCTGAGGAGGTACGACAAATGGATATATACAATGAAATCCAGCAGAAAATTGCTGACTGCCGCTGGAAGTTGTCAGATAGCGCCAGCCCCATAGGCGACTGGAAAATAGCCAAGTGCTATGAATATGCGTTGATGGGGCTGCCTGCACCGTATGACATGACCGAATTAAACGCCAAGCGGCAGGCGGTAAGAGATGAAATTAACGAGCTGGAAGAGAAATTGAAAAAATTTGATATTCCTGTGGTTAGGAAATCTGAGGAGGAATGAAAATGTCAATGAACATCAAAACATATGTATGCGCCATTATCGGCGCAATAGGCGGGGCTGTTTCGGCAGCCCTGGGCGGCTGGGACAATGCCATTATTA
>CABIZB010000012.1 GCA_902363145.1 Oscillospiraceae bacterium
ATCCTACCGCTTGGGAAAATTCATCTATTTTGAGATGTGTTTCACTGGGTAAGACAGACGAATTTGCCGCAGAGGTTATTGGCAACATTCACGATAATCCCGAATTGCTGGGAAAGGAGTAAGGATAATGACAGGATTTGTAAATCTTGATGCGGCGTATGATATCGGAACACTAACAGATTGGTATATATCGTCAGTCTCTGATGATTCGCCCGTGTGGACTGACGAACACATTGAGGAACTGTTCAATGATTTTTACGTAATTCCTAAAGATACACCTGCCGCCGATGTTGCGCCAGTGAAGCACGGGCATATCGTGTGGAAAGAATATCACAAAGGCGGTATCAGGAGGAGAAAATGCCTGCAGGAAATTAAATCCGTTTACATCGAGCAGCAAATGCCCTGTAAGCATATTGCCATAATAGACGAAAGATATTTATCCAAAGACCCTTACTGTTCAGAGTGTGGAAAGCTGTTAGGCGAATTTCTGAACTATTGTGGAAACTGCGGGGCGAAGATGGACGGAGGTGAAAATTCGTGAAAACAGAAGAAATCTTACAACATCTCGGCGACCTGAAATCCGAAGCAGAGGGGCATTATACCGATGACGGCGATGATGAAATATTCCACCAGGACGCAGAAGTGCTGCAGGCTGCTATTGATGCAGTTAAACGCAATGAAATCATTGCTGATGCTATAAACAGTGAGATTGCAATCTGCAATCTGGAAATCCGCAAGGTGGATATCGAAAAGGCGAAGGCTGAGGAACGCAGAATGAATTACGGCGACCAAAAGGCAATACTTGTGGAGCTGTTCAGAACGATAAAAGGCGGTGAAGAATAATGTTTCTGGGCGGATTACTGATAGGTTTTATCATCGGTATAACGGTAATTGCGGTTATTGCGTGTGTGATGGCTGCGGGAGATACACCCGTGAAGCATGGCAAATGGTTGAATTTTTACGGAAATTACACTACAGCCGAATGCGATGTATGCGGAGAATGCTTTGAGGTCACTTTTGAGGGTGAAAGCAATAAAATGTTGTTTGACGCATTTAGGCAGTCTTACCGATATTGCCCCAACTGCGGGGCTAAAATGGACGGAGGCAAGAGCGATGAGTGAAACAAGACCGAGTATGCTCAGGTCGTGCAGGGTATGGCTGGAGAGCAGGAGGGATATACCGGGTGACAAGCTGGCGTGTATGACTGCACTTATCGGCAGGGCTGCTGAAAGGGAGACGGTCAGGGTCGGCAGGAATGCCCGGTGCCCTGCCTGCGGAGGAAAGATACCCATGGCATCAAAATTCTGCATGCACTGCGGTCAGCGTGTGAAGATAACGGAGATAGCCGAAAAAAGCGGTCAGCGCCACATGCTCTATTCCACTGCCGAGCTTGAACGTGCCGTAGAGCTTCACCGCTCGGGGCTGACGTGGGCGCAGGTGGGAGCGGAAATGGGGCGCAGCAAGGAGGCTATACGCTCCTCGGCAAGCAGGTATATGAGGATAAAGGCGGCAAACGAAAGGAAGGTATGAGAATGTTGTGGGACTACAGGTATGCAGATTATATTTTCAAAGAGCCTGCGCCCGATATCAGTGTTTATGCAGAATACTGCATCAGGCGCCGCAAGCACGTCAAAAGGCGCATGAGGCAGTACGGGAGAAAGTGAGGTAAGGCATTTGAAGGATATCGTTATGAAAATTATCGGGTCGCCGAAGTTTTTCCCTGCGGTGCTGATCCTGCTTGATCATGAGCCGCACCCAAATGGTATGCGGTCATACATACCGTCTCATGGGCTTAAACGTCCTATAACAGTTCGTGAGATTGTTCCTGCGAAAACATGGCGCATAAACCCCAAAGCACCGCAGAGCTGGCGCTATGTCACTGAGTACTGGTGGATTTAAGGAGGCGGCCCAAATGTCCAAATGTAATACCTGTGTTTATCGCTTCCGTGACGAGCATCGAACAGCCTGGAGGAGAAAGTAGGGAGCGGAAGTGAACGTAATGATATCTACAAACAGAACAAAAGGAGTGATCCGATGGCAGAGTACAAAGGCTGTTTGAGCCGTGAGCAGACATTACAGGCGTGGCACGCACAGAAGAGCGGCAAGTCAATCGTATCTGTAGCTATGTCATTTAACGTCGATGTATCAACGCTGTATCGGTCATATCAGCATTATGGATTTCAACCGCCAATTTACAGGAAGGACAGGAAGGAAAGAAAAGGCAATGGCTAAGGAATATGCAAAGTTATTTTATAAGTCCGACAAATGGCTGCAATGCAAGAAGTCATTTATTGCGGAGAGGCGTGCTATTGACGGCGGATTATGTCAGCGCTGCCGAAAAAGATATGGCTACATAGTACATCACAGGCAGCATATAACACCTGAAAACATTACAGACCCGATGGTCACGTTATCACACACAAATCTGGAATACCTTTGCCAGGAGTGCCACAATAAAGAGCACTTCGGTGATGCGGGGCTGAGGTACATGATCGGCGAGGACGGGCAGCCCATGCCCCCCCTTGCCACAGAAACGGGCAAGCCCCCTCGGGACCGATTGCAGAGGTGGAAAGAACACACAGGGAAGTTTTGAGACCCCCCTACCTAAAATCTACAGAGAGGAGCTATCAGATTGGTCAGGTATCCTAAAGATTACAGTCCCATTATGGAGTACTATAGCCAGATAAAGGACGGTAAAGTTACTGTGTCCAGGAAGGTACAGCGGATCTACCAAAAGTTAGCCAAAGACCTCTCGGGGAGCACAGGTGCTGACGGTACCATGTATCACTATTCCCCTTCACGGGCTAATCATATACTTGAGTTTGCGGAAAACTATTGCAGGCACTCAAAGGGAAAGCTCGGTGGACAGCTGGTTGTACTTGAGCTGTGGGAAAAGGCTATGCTTGCAGCTATGTTCGGATTTATTGATGATGAGGGGCGGCGGCGATATCGAGAGGTTGTCCTGATAGTGGCTAAGAAAAACGGCAAGTCGCTGATAAGCTCGATAGTGGGTCTTTACTTGCAGGTCGGGGACGGCGAGCCGGGCGCAGAGGTCTATGCTGTGGCTACCAAAAAGGACCAGGCTAAGATAATCTGGGGAGAGGCTAAGCGAATGGTAAATAAGTCGCCGGAGCTTCGCAAACTGATAAAGCCCCTTGTGGGGGAAATGGACTGCGCTGTCAATGAAAGCGTGTTTAAACCGCTGGCATCTGACACCGACACCCTCGACGGTCTGAATGTTCATGGGGCATTGATGGACGAGGTACACCAGTGGCGTGACGGCATGGCGCTGTATAACATAATTGCAGACGGCACAACGGCACGAGAACAGCCTATGACACTGATAACCACGACGGCGGGCGTTGTCCGTGAAGATATCTACGACAACAAGTATGAGTATGCCGCAAAGGTGATAATCGGCTACGATGATCCCGATGCAGGCATTGTTGATGACCATTTCCTTCCGTTTATCTATGAGCTTGACGCTCGTGAAGAGTGGGAAGATGAACGCTGCTGGCCCAAAGCCAATCCGGGGCTGGGAACGATAAAAAATATCAGACAGCTCAGGGATAAGGTTAGAAAGGCGCAGCAATCGCCCGATTTACAGCGTAATCTTTTGTGCAAGGAATTTAATATCAGGGAAACGTCGGGCGGCTCGTGGCTGTCTTTTGACGATATCAACAACGAGACACTTTTTGACGTGGCAGAGCTCAGACCACGCTACGGAGTTGGCGGCGCTGACCTTTCAAGTACCGATGACCTGACGGCGGCATGTGTGATATTCATGCTGCCTGAATGTTCGGACATTTACGTTATACCGATGTTCTGGATACCTGCCGATCTGGTCGAGAGGCATATAAACGAGGACAAGGTAAGATATGACATCTGGATAGATAAAGGCTGGGTCAGGACCTGCCCCGGCAACAGAATAAATCCCGATGCCGTCAGGGAATGGTTTCTCGAAGTCCAGAGCGAATATGACATTTATCTGAACCTTGTTGGATATGATTCGTGGAGTGCCGAGCTGTGGGTGAATGAAATGAAAAGAAGCTTTGGCGACAGCACCATGCGCCCCGTGATACAGGGCAAGAAAACGCTTTCCAATCCTATGAAGATGCTTGCAAAGGACCTGCAGGCACACAAGATAATATACAACAACAACGGCGTGCTGAAATGGTGCATGGCAAACACCTGCGTTGATGAGGACAGGAACGGCAATATCCAGCCCATAAAGAGCCGAAAGCCGACCCAGCGTATAGACGGCCTTGCGGCTCTGTTGGACGCATACACCGTTTTGCAGGATAACCTTAACGATTATCTGAGTGTGATTTAAAAGAACAGGCAAAGGGGTCGAAATCGACCCGGATAAACTCCTCGAAATCGAGGGGTTAAGAATACAGCTTTAAGCGCACCTTGTCTTTCTGTGAGGCAGGGTGCGCTTTTGTAACTGCAAAATCTGAGGGGCATTTTTATTGTAAAATTATAATTGAAGCAAAGTAATTTGAGAAATGAGGTGAACATCACGGCTTGCAAATACGCTGAAAAATGCTGCCACCATAACGCATGGTGGTGTGACTTCAACTCTGCCGCCTGTGATGTGCGCAGAAAGCATGAATGTGCCGAACGTGATACTGAGGGAAAACGTGCAGGCAAAAGCACTGCCACTCCCGACAAGCAGCGTAAAAAGGCGGTGAAGCAGTAATGAGCTTTTTTGCTACTGTAAGGGACAGAATTGCCCGATTTTTCGGCAGAAGCGGTTCATCGGCAACTGTGATGAAGCTTATGACCGACGAGGGGGACACGGGATATTTTGCGTTTGACGGAAAGCTGTATCATTCCGATGTTGTGCGGTCGGCTGTACGTCCGCTGGCATCTGCTGTCGGCAAGGCAGTAGGCAAGCATATACGCCACTGCATAAACGATGACGGCGATGAGGATATCAAGGTCAATCCTGAGGCGTATATCCGATTTCTGTTATCGGAACCCAATCCGTATATGACAGGCCAGGAGCTGCAGGAGCGCCTTGCGTCACAGCTTGCGCTGAACTCAAACGCATTTGCTCTGATAATCCGTGACAGCCTCGGATACCCTGAACAGATATATCCCATTACGGCATACAGCGTCGTAAAAAGATATGACAGGGAGCGGAACCTGTATCTGGAATTTATGCTCAATAACGGCAAAAATGTTGTATTCCCGTACAGTGACATCATTCATCTGCGAGACGATTTCTACACCGATGATATTTTCGGCACGCCAAAATATGAGGCCCTGCTTCCATTGATGGAATGCGTTTCGGCTATTGACAGCGGCATAATTACCGCTATCAAAAATTCGGGCATCATTCGCTGGCTGCTGACCTACAATGCAGCGCTGAGAGACGAGGATCTTAAACGCCAGGCGAGAAATTTTGCGGCACAGTTCCTCGAAAGCTCGGAGACTATGGGCGTTGCGGCTGTGGACAGCAAGGCAAAAGCTGAGCAGATATCGCAGAAGGAATATGTTCCGCCCTCTTCCTCGGTAAAATTGATCACGGACAGAATTTACAGCATTTTCAACACAAATTCTGCTATAGTCAATTCAGACTGGACAGAAGACCAGTGGAACGCATATTATGAATCCAACATTGAGCCTGTGCTGCTGAAATTTGCGGCGGCATACACCAACAGGATATTTTCACGTCGAGAACGTGGCTGCGGCAATGAGATCGTGTTTGAAAGCTATAATCTGGCGGCGGCAAGCATTGAAACAAAGCTGAATCTGCGTGAAATGGTTGACCGTGGAGCTATGACCACGAATGAATGGCGTGCTGCTTTCGGCATGGCAGCTGTACCGGGAGGAAACAAACTGCTGCTGCGTAAGGATACAGGCGTTATAACGGAAGGCGGTGAGAGTGATGAGAACGATTGAGATAAGCGGCAGCATCGTTGATGATGATTATGGCACTATGTACGACAGATACGGCATTGCGGCGACATACCCCAAGAAAGTGAAGTCACAGCTTGCCGAGGCTGAGGCTGACGGTGACGATGTTGAAATAAACATCAATTCGGGCGGCGGTGATGTATTCGCAGGGTTTGAAATATACACTGCCATTCTCGGCTACAAGGGCAATGTCCGCATAAACGTTACGGGGCTTGCGGCAAGTGCGGCAAGCGTTATCATGTGTGCGGCTGACTGCCGTATATCCCCCGTAGGAATGGTCATGGTACACTGCTCCAGCTGCTATGCAGGTGCAGGAGACCACAAATATCTGGAAAAGATGGCCGACATGCTCAAAAGCATCGACGAATCCATTGCAAGTGCGTATGTCACTAAAACAGGCATGAGCAAGGAAAAGGCTGTCGAGCTGATGAACGATACCACATGGCTGACGGCTGAAAAGGCTGTTGAGATGGGACTGTGTGACGGCTATATCGCCAAAATCAACACTTCGGGGAAAAAGCCGGAAGGTACACCGACCGACAATAAGCTGAAGAATGATAAAGCTGCGGCGGCGAAAGCCAAAGCAAGATTTTTAATGATGAGAGGAGAAATGCAAAATGTTTGAAAAGCTTAAGGCACAGAGAGCTGAACTGATGGCTGCTGCCAATCAGATGATCGAGGACGGTGACATTGATGGCGCAAACGCCAAAATGGACGAGATCAAGGCGCTCGACGATAAGATCAATGCTCTGCTCGTTGCCAAGAAAAATGCTGATGCCCTTTCCAATGCTGCGCCTGCTGTTGATATCTGCGGCGAGAGCACCGTTCCTGTGGGAACATCAGCCGAGGGCAGTATTGACCTGGGTCTTATGGGCACTGACAACGGCACGGAGAACGACGCAGCCGAAAGAAAGTATGAAAATGCCTGGGCAAAATGGGCTGTCAAGCCCGAAACTATGTCCGTCGAGGACGTGGCTGTTATGAAGGCGTATAACGCAGCATTTACCACCACTACCACAAGCGCAGTTATCCCCAGCACGCTTATGAAGGGCATTCTTGATGATGTATCGGAGGCATATCCCTTCTATGCGGACGTTTTCAAGACCTATGTCAAGGGCACTGTTACATTTGCCAAGGATACCGCATCTTCCGATGCAGCATGGTACGACGAAAGCACTTCCACCGCTGATGGTTCGGAGACCTTTGCAACTATCACCCTGAACGGCTGTGAGCTTGCCCGTTCTATCACAGTTTCCTGGAAGCTCAAGGAAATGAGCATCTCGGAATTCCTGCCCTACATCAGAGCAAAACTTTCCGAAAAGATGGGAGCGGCTCTCGGATACGGCGTACTGAGAGGCAGAGGCGTTGCCGCCTCCACAGAAAGCTCTCCCTGGAAGCCTGAGCCTCTCGGCATTCTCACACAGCTTGCCAAGAGTACATATTCGGCGCAGAACATCGCTGTTGCAAATCCCACCGCCCAGCAGATGATTGCTGCTTTTGCCGCTGCCAACGCTGCCATCGACGCAAAGTACGAGGCAGGTGCGGCATATTACATCAATTCCAAGACCCTCTGGGGCAGAATTGCATCTCTTTGCGATACTGTAGGCAGACCTATTTTCACAGTGTCCTCCGATGTAGCCAACAGTGTAGTCGGCCACATTCTCGGCAAGGCTGTAAAGCTTGATTCTGCCGTACCTGACGACAAGATACTCGTGGGCAACGCAAAGAACGGCTATGCTGTCAACATCAACAAGGACGTTACCCTAAACACTGAGGACCACGTGAAGCAGAGAAACACTGACTATGCGGCATATGCGATAGTTGACGGCGCTCCTCTTGCCGAAAAGGCGTTTGCGCTTATCAGCCTTAGCTATACTGCCTGAGAAATGGGGTGTAATGTATGACGGCAGAGGAACTGACCGAAAAGGTAAAAGCCACATTGGGGATACTTACCGATGACGCTGATACTAACAATCAGCTGCGGATAAAGGCTCTCGCCGTTATGCGTTACATAAACAACGGCGGCGGAGCTGTTACGCTGGATAATGCCTCGGAATACGAAATACAGTGCATAGCGCTGGGAGTGAATGACCTTCTTAACCAGAACGGCACTGAATTTTCCGAGGGCTTTAAGGCTATGGCAAGTCAGCTGCAGCTGAGGGGTGATGATAGTGACAAGGCATAATTTCATTACTCCGATACTGCTCCGTGCGGGAAGAGAAGCCCCGGCACGAAAGGTGATTGCGGACAAGGCAAGCATTACGCGGCAGGAATTTTTCCACGCTGACGCTGACAGAGCCATTGGCATAAAGCCCAAGCTGTGTATGCGGCTGCGATCGTTTGAGTACAGGGGCGAAAAGCTGTGTGAATACAGCGGCGTTGTATATTCTGTTTACAGGACATATGACAAAGACGGTATCACAGAACTGTATCTGACCCCAAAGGCTGGTGAGCAGAATGTCAAAACGTGATCCATTCAACTACAAATATGAGAGCATGGCTGATTTTTCAAAGGCGGTTGCAGCAAGGTTCGGGCTGCACTATGCTGACCAGATAAAGGCGCTGGACAAGATCACCAGAAAGACAGCAAAAGAGATGGCAAAAGCCATTGAAGAGGCTGCGCCCAAGAAAACGGGAACATATGCAAAAGGCTGGACGATCTACGGCGAACAGCACATTGAATATGTGAAAGGTCTTGACACGCTGAAAACCACATACACCGATTTCACAGTGTATAACAAAAGCAGATATATGCTGACACATCTGCTGGAGGACGGTCACAATGCAGGCAAAGACCAGCACTGGGTGCCAGGCAAGCCGCATATCGAAAAGGTCGTGCGTGAATTCAACGACATTTACATTGACCGCATTGCGGACGCTTTCGAGGGATAAGCCATGAGATTATCAGATGTTAAAAAATTAGTTTGCGAGGCGGGTATCCCATGCTATAAATGGGTCGTGCCTGACCCGGAAGATGTGCCCTTCCCGCACGCCTGCGTTGCCAAAATAGGCAGCGGAAACAATTTATATGCAGACAACAGCGTTTATTTTCCTGTAGCTACATGTCAGATGTATCTGGCTATGTACGATGACGAGCGGCAGGAAGATATTGAATATGCTGTTGATAAAATTTTTGATGACAACAATATTCCCTATACATACATCATGGGATACAACAGTGACGAAAATATTGTTGTAAAAACCTATACGTTTGAAATTCCGGAGGAGGTAACGGATAATGAATAAGGTAAAGTTTGGCCTTTCCAATGTACACGTACTGTTTATTGACAAGTACGACCCCGAATCAAAAACATACACATTCGAGAAGAAGGCAGGTGAAACCAACAAGGTGAACATCATGCCTATTCCCGGTGCGGTAAATATCAGTCTGGATCCTCAGGGCGACAAGTCGGAATTTTACGCAGATGACATTGCGTATTTCGTTAAGAACGCAAACACAGGTTATTCGGGCGACCTTGAGATCGCAACGATACCCGACTGGTTCCGCCAGAAGGCTCTCGGCGAGATCGTTGATAAAAACGGTGTACAGCTTGAAAGTGCAGATGCTGTAACAAAGGAATTTGTAATGATGTTCGAGGTCAATGGCGATGTGACAAAGACCAGATTCATCACATACAGAAATACGATTTCCCGTCCCTCTATCAAGGGCCAGACGGTGGAAAGCTCCATCACTCCCAGCACTGATGCCATGACTATCACCGCAATGCCCCGTGAAAACGATCATTTCACCGTCGGACATATTTCGGGCGATGTTACCGATGCGACCGCAAAGGCAGCATATGCGGCATGGTACACAGATATGCACGAGCCTAATGTAGATGATAGCGGCGAATAATTTCGGAAGGTGAGACAGGATATGATAATTCACGGATTATCTGAATGCTATTATGTGTTCGGCGGAGAATTAAAGCCGCTCAAAGCGGCTGTCAGCCTGTCGCTTTCCCCGAAAGTTACCGTTGAATTTGATAAGCGTATCAGAGGCAGCGGAAAAGGTGTCAAATATATCAAAGAGGGGTATGACGGCAGCATTGAGCTGGGCGTTATGCCCCTCGATTTTTATAAGGATATATTCGACTGGGAAAGCGACGATGACGGCACATTTACCGAGATATATATTTCCGCAAACAGCATGAATGATTTCTCGCTGATATATACCGCAAACGGTCAGAGAGAGATATTGTGGTCATGTGAGGCAGGACAGCCGGAAATAAAGCGTAAAACAAACAGCAAGGGCATAGAGGTGCAGACCATATCTATCCCTATTTACGCCCGACGCAACAGTCAGCGGAAAATACGCAGCATAAACCAGAATGCGGACAGTACGGCGTACAAGACGTTCTTTGGCTTCAAGGAGGTTTAATATGGCTGTTGAAAAAACTATACGCTATAACGGCGGACAGTTTAACATGAGGGCAAGCGCTGCCGTGCTGATAGCATACAAAGAACAGTTCGGCACCGAATACACGGAAGATTTTACGGCAGCAGGCAAATCCCCGCTTACAGCCATAAAGGTAGGATACCGCCTTATATGGGCTATGGCGAAATGTGCGGACAGGAACATTGCCGACCCTGATATCTTTCGGAAAGATCTCGGAGATGATTTTGATTTGCTTTCGGCCGTGGAAGCTGCTGCCGACCTGATGCAAAAAAGCCTTGGCATATACGGCGCCGATGACGGCTGCAATGATAATAATGCTGACACAGGAGATGCAGAGAGCGATGAGCTGTCGGAAAGACTGACAATATCAGCCCTCCGCTGCGGCTTCTCGGTCGCTGACCTGAACGATATATCGGTTGGATTTTTGCTGCGCTGCATAGAAAATACAGGCGGCGGAAAGAAGCATAAGGCAGAGAATGAAGTCCGTGAAGCGACTGCTGACGATGTGGCGTCGTTTGTAAAATTCCTTGGGGGATGATGTAATGGCAAAGAAGAATATTGCAGGTATTACCGCAAAGCTGGGGCTTGACGTTTCGGGCGTGACCAGTGCGCTGAATGAAATTGAAAAGAAGTCCAAAAAGCTTGCTTCCGAAATGAAAGAAGTCGATAGCTCGCTGAAGCTGGACCCGCAGTCTGTTGTACTGGCTGCCCAGAAGCAGGAGCTGCTGTCGGAAGCCATATCCAATACACAGAAGAAGCTCACCGAGCTGGAAAGCGTTCAGAAAAAGACAGATAATGCGTTTAAAAATCAGAGCAAATGGGAAGAGCAGTATGCTCCGCTGAAAGAAGCTATTGATGCCACCAAGGAAAAGCTGAAAGAGCTTCAGAAGCAAAATGAGACGATGAGATCTGACTTTGAGAGCGGCAAAATAAATTCGGAGCAGTACCAATCATACCAGAATGAGCTTGAAGCCACCAAGGCGAAAATGAAGGAGCTGCAAAACCAGGCAAAGGAGCTGGAAGCCAGCTTTAAGGACGGTCATATCACTGCCGATGAATACCGTGCGTATCAGCGTGAGGTGGAGAACACCAAGCGTGAACTGCAGAATTTACAGTCAGAGCAGAGCGGTACCAAGAAAAGCACCGAAAGCCTCGGAAAATCCGCTGAAAAAAGCGGCGATAATTTCAAGGGTGCAAAGAAAAACATAAAAAGCTATGAGGATGCTGTAAAGGACCTGAAATCTGCCATGGACGACGTTGCGGGCGACATCAAGAACGTTGCAGCCGTTGCGGGCGGAGCTGTTGCTGCTGTAGGCACTGCTACTGTTGGAGCTGTCGGGGCTGCTGCGGAGGTAGGTTCGGGATTTGAAAAATCCATGTCACGTGTTGAGGCTATCTCAGGAGCGACAGGAAATGACCTCGAAAGGCTCAGGGCAGCCGCAGAGACTATGGGTGCCAACACCTCGAAAACTGCGTCGGAATCAGCCGATGCGCTCTCCTACATGGCGCTTGCAGGCTGGAAAACCGAGGAAATGCTGACAGGCCTTGAGCCTATACTGCGTGCCTCGGAGGCAGGCAAAATGGATCTTGCTACCTGCTCCGACCTGGTCACAGATTCCATGTCGGCTATGGGTGTATCAGTAAACGACCTGTCACATTATCTTGACGTTGTAGCGGCAGCTCAGAGCAACTCCAACACAAATATGCAGCAGCTGCTGGAAGCGTTTATCGAATGCGGCGGTTCAGCACATAATTTCGGCCTGAACGTGGAAGACCTCTCCACTGTTCTGGGTGTTATGGCCAACAGAGGTATCAAGGGCACCGAAGCAGGAACGGCGCTCAATTCGATATTTGTAAATATGCTTGGCAGCACCCAAAAGACCGCCGAGGCTATGGACACGCTGGGGCTGTCACTGTATGACAACGAAGGCAATATTAAGGATGTCACCGAAGTCCTGAAGGAGATGGGCGACGCTCTGGCAAGTGCTACCGATGAACAGCGCAATAACCTTGAGGCTATGCTCGGCGGTAAAACTCAGATAACTGCTTTACAAGCTATGGTAAATGGTCTTAACGGCGAGTATGACGACCTTTCGGAAACACTTTATGACTGCGACGGTGCATTGCTCAAAACCGCCAAAACCATGCAGGACAACCTTACAGGCAACGTAACGGCGATGCAGTCAGCGCTTGAAGGTCTCGGCATAAAAGTGTATGATTATCTGGAAGAGCCTTTGAAAAGTGCTGTGCAGTCGGCAACAAAGGAGATATCTGATCTGAGCCGCTCCGTTACAGAGGGACAGCTTTCGGAAGTAATTGAACGACTGGCAGATAAATTCGGAAAGCTGATAGAAAAAGCTGCGGCGTTTGCGACTGATGAGGGTATTCCTGCGCTGATAAACGCTCTTGACTGGATATCCCGAAACGGCGATAATATCATTGCAACCGTTGAGGGAATGGGAGCCGCATGGGGAGCATGGAAGATAGGCACAATGGTCGCCCATGTAAACAGTCTTGTAAAAGCCATAAAGGACTATAAGACAGCTCAGGAAGCGGCTACAGCGGCGCAGATAGCTGCTAATGATGCGGCAAAGGCAAACATATATGTTGCTGTTGCTGCGGCTGCTATAGGGCTTGCAACGGCTCTGGGCAAGCTTGGCGCTTCTCAGCTTGATTCAATGGCAGAGACCCTGAGGGAAAGAGATGCACTTGACGAAGTGACCCAGGCTATGCTGGAACAGCAGGACGCTATAGAAAACAGGATAGGCGCATTCCGTGAAGAGAGCAGCGAGATAGACAGCAAGGCTGAAAAGGAACGTGCCCTTTGGAAAGAAATACAGACCCTTGTTGATGAAGAGGGCAATCAGATAGACCAGAGCGGCAGGCTCGGAGATGCTATCAACGAGCTGAATACTCTGGCCGGGACAAATATACAGCTTATCGGTGGTCAGATACAGGGATATCAGGGACTAAAAACGTCCATTGATGATGTCATTGCATCGCAGCAGAGACAGGCAAAGCTGTCATTCCTGCAGGACGATTACGGTGAAGCCCTGGTGAACATTGATGAAGTCACGAGCAAGTATGAGCAGGCTCTGGCTGAGAAGAACAAGTGGTATGAGCAGATAAATTCTCTCAGCGGAATGATAGCAGAAATGGACCGCACAGGCATTGTACCCGACAGCTGGGCAGGCTCGGCAGATGACCTGCGTGCGGCAATGGATAATGCTAACGAGGAATTTACCAAGGCAACAGTACAGGTAAACGCCCTGTACGAATCTATGACAGGATATCAGGGCATTATTGACACCTACAACACCATTTTGACGGAAGAGGCCGAAGCAACGAACAACGGCGGCAAGGAAGCTGGCGGCGCATTTGGCGAGGGTTTTGCTGAAGGAGCCGAAGGTGGTACGGGAGAGGCAGAAAATGCCGCTTCCGATGTTGTGGGAGACGCAATATCCGCCGCAAAGGAAAAAGCTGAATCCGAGGGCAAGTCTGTCGGAGAGATCGCTGCCGATGCGTTAACCGCTGCCATGGAAAGCGGCATGAAGGATTCCGACCTGAAAAAGCTTGTCAAGCAATATGTATCTGATCTGAAATACGAACAGGCTAAGCTTGGTGCTGATGACAGCTGGCTTTATGACGAGGAAGAGAAGATGATCTCTGTTCTCGGAGAAGGTTCCGAGCTGTATAAGGAATACATGACAACGATCCTCAACGGCAGAAAGAAAATTGCCGATTCTGCCGCCAAAAATTCCAAAAGCAACGAAAAGACGGAAGCCAAAAAGGAAGCTCAGGCGATCCTTGACACCATGGACAGTATGTATGCCCAGGCGGTCTCGGAAGGCAAGGATATAGGCGAGGCCGCTTCCGAGGCTATTGCATACGGAGTGGAAAAAGGCCTTGATGACAGCAAGCTCAAGACTGCTGTTGATGGATTTGTCAAAAAGGCAGACATAGAAAAAGCCCTTAACCACAAAGACGATGACAACTGGTATTATGACCAGCTGGAAAAGATGGTCGATGCTCTCGGTCAGGGCAGTGAGCTGTATGATAACTTTTATTTGAAGCTTGTTGAGGGCAGAAACAAGGTCACCGATGCCGATGAAAAAGCCAACGACAAGGAAGCCAAAAGTGCAAAAAAGAAAACCGAGGAAATTGAAAAGCTGCAGGCAAAGTATCAGGCTGATTTCGGCTCTGTCTTTACGAAAAATGTATCAAACAGCAGATACGGAAGCAAGGGCTCAGAGCGCATTGATACGAGCAAAATGGAAAAGATCGTTGCGGCAAAAGAAAAGCTGCCAGGATATCTGACACAGCTTGCCGCAAAGGGTATGCCGCAGAGTGTTATCGACGAGCTGCTGACCATGGACCCTATCGAGGCTGTGGAATATGCCCGAATATTGCTGAGATCTCCCACTAAGTTTGACAGCGTGAAAGACCTTGCGGAACGGGACAAGGCGGCATCAAAAAAGCTGGCAGCGGCTTCTCTCGGCTCTTCCGAGAATTTTTCAGAGGCTGGAAAAACCGCAGGCACAAATTTTGCCAACAATCTGCTCAGTGCTGTTGATAACATCATCGGGAACGCATTGCCGAACCTGACAGGAATAGCGTCTGCGCTCGGCAAGACACAGAACACTGCGCAGACACTGAATGATAAATCAGCAAGCAATAACGGCAGCACCGACAGCACCGTGACCGATACATCAAAGACAAACGCCCTGCTTGAATCTATTGCGATACTGCTTAACAGCTCGCTCGGCAATGGCATTTCCGTATCCTTTAATCCCACGATTGAAACGTCCGTAACCATGGACGGAGAAACAGTGGCAAAGGGCATAAGTCAAAAGCAGTACGAGCAAAAGGTCAGAACATCAACTTAACAGAAGGGAATGAGAATATGGATAAGGAAGAGAAGCTTGCAAAAATTAAGGCCTATGAAAACAAGCTGAAACGTCAGTGCGCAGACATGGACGCCAAGCGCAAGGAGATCGCAAAGGGTCTCTGCAAGGTAGCTGCATTTGAGTACGTGCAGGCGCTTGAACTGATGGACGACATCATCGAAAACGGCTGGGTGGAAATGTTTACTCAGAGCGAAAAGTTAGAGCCGTATGAGCGCACCCGTCCTGTGGTTGATGTGATGATGAAGCTTTTTGAGAAATATACCAAAAGCATATCCCAGCTCAACAATATGCTGCCGCCATCATCGGCGTGCATAAAGAGCGATGACACGCTTTCGGCGTTTATTGCGTCAAGAAGAGATTAACTGCGAAATGCTCCTCCCCGTTTTATGTTATGATTAAATAAAACGGAGAGGAGCGATTTTTTTGGCACTGCTCAAAATTGGCACCCTTGACCTATCGGAATACTGCGAAAAAGGCGACCTAAGCATAAACCGTACAGCGGTATATTCCAGCGGATTTGAGGGGCTGAACGGACAGAAATCAAAGGTCTTGCTGGGATACAAATATCAGATATCGGCGGCATTTACTGTTCCCGATGATGTCAAAAAGACTATCGAAAATGCCTGCAAGTCCGCTTCCGTAAACATAACATTCGGCGACACATCAGCGGACTTCAATGCGCCTGATTTTACGGCAAAGCTTGATTATGAGACATCTTCAGGCGTGTGTATGTGGACTGTAAACATCAGCTCGGTGTGCGATCTCGCCCCGAGCAGTCTTTAGCATACCTTACGGGCTGATAATAGGCGGGCGGACATTCGGACCCGAAAAGATAAGCAATATCAGCATAAATAAAAGCCTTTCGGGGCTTGGCATAGGCAGCATAGTGACCCAGCAGCTCTCTGCCACCGTTTATGCGGATTTTCTGTTTAACGAGGGCGAAAGCGTTACGGTTGTGGGATTTGACGGACTGCCGACATTTTTTATCGACAGCGAAAATCGCACCGAGTACACTGTAAGCATTACGGCATATGACCGATCACGCAAGCTGTCTCAGCCGTTTGACTATTCGACGTTAAAAGACGGAGACAAGACAGATTCCAAAGGCGACCCCATTTATAAGGACATATCCGCCACTGAAATTTCCAATAAAATTGCTGCACAGTGTGGATTTTTAGGTGCATCGGGAATGACCGACCTGCTTGTGGGCAATGTCACTGCCAGCACATACAAGGGAGCAAGCTGCAACTCCATAATGGAAGCACTTGCGGGAGCATCCGGCTGTTTTGTGCAAAGCGGAAGTGATAACAGCCTTTGCTATCACAGAATAGGCGTGGAAACTTCTGCCGCAAGCTGCTCTAACCACAGTGCTATCATCGAATATCCCACAAGCAGCTACACGAGGCTTATCGTGACGGGTGACAGCTCAAACGTTTATGATAACGGCAGCGGTACCCCTGCAAGCATCATCGAGCTGTCAAATACGCTTATAACGCAAGGAATAGCCCAGTCATTGGCTACAAGGCTGTTTGAGGGTGGTGCATACACATACAAGCCACTGAGCTTCAGCGCTGTTTTAGAGGGCAATATTGATCCATACGGCACGGCTATAGTCGGTGATAAATCCTACACAGTCACAAACATATCTATCAATCTTTGCGCTGACGGTGCGGTTGCGTCGCTGTCAACTCCACAGATGCCTGAAAGCTCGTCCGTTTATAATGACCTGCTGACCCGTGCCATAAATCAGCGGATAGCAGCTAACCGCATTTATGGCTGCACGGAGATCACTGACCAGGGGCTGAAATTTGTAAGCGCTATTGAAAATTCCGATGAAAGTTCTAAAACCGAATACGGATTTGAAATGGCAGGAGAGGGTGTTGCCAGATTTGCGGGAGCTATCCTGAATGGCATGATGCCCACTGCGGTAAAAATTGCTGAGGACGGCAAAAGCCTCCGGGCGAACTACAACGGCAAGATTTTTGAGTACGCCATTACTGAGGACAATGACGGCAACATTATTCCCACGACAAGCGAGGTGAGCGGCGATGGATGATATGATGTGGTATTTGCTGGGGCTGGCGAATGGCAGAGGCGGAAAGGTCAACAAGCTGGATATGTGTGATTTGTTTGAGCAGCAGACACCAATTACTACAATATCGTTTTTCGGAGACTATTCCGCAAAACTGTGTATTATGCCGGATGGCACATATTACAATAGATATCGATATTATCAGGGCGCAGGTTATTCACCAGGTGAAGACTCACCGCCATTTGTTAGTCAAGATGTTCAACAGAAAGATTTTTGTTGCGGTATTTATCGTGGAACTACATTACTGTATTTAAATTATATAAATACGGCGCAGTCTAAAGTAATCTATAAATCGTGGGACAGTAGTGAGAACAAAGTATATACATCTGGTATTTATACGTATGAATGGGAAGATGCAAGTAAGATTGTAGCAAATAAAAACCTACAGCCAATGGGATATAATTGCACACTGCAATATCCATATAATTATCGCCAAATAACATATAACGTGAACGGCGAAATTACGGGTGATTATACTGGCACGGGGACAACATATATCGGCTGTAATTTGACAGCGTCTGATTGCTATTACACACGATTTAAGGGCAATGATCTGACTAATCAAATGGATCTAATTATCAACGATATTTATGCGGAATACCTGCGTACGCAAGCGACCTAAAGGAGGATTTGATTTATATGTCTATCAGTACAAGAGAAGCAACCGTTACGCTTAGCGGCGTGACAACCGTAACATTTGACCGCAGATATCCATATTTTGCGGTAAGAAACGATAGCAGCGCACCTGTGTACATTTCCACAGTAAGTGCGGATTGCACAGCAGGTGCTGACGGCGTTGTTGCGGTGCCAAAAGACGGCAGCGTAGTCATTGCAAATTGCGGTGATATTTTCGGCGACGGCACACTGTACCTCAACGGCAGCGGGACTGTTACTATTATGGGGCAGTATGACGGTGGCAACCGTTTTAAGGTGGCACAGAAAGGGGGTGAGACGAGTAAAAATGGCGTACTGATCGGCGGCACTGTTTACACGGGCACGGAATATAACGAGCAGTCCAAACCGATAAGCGGTCTGAAAGATGAGCTGACAGAATATTGCGGCTTCGGCAGTGACGGCGATTTTATCCCCTGCAATGCGGACGGCACGCTGGGATTTACCATAACTTCAAACACTATCCAGCAAAATTATGGAGAGAGCAAAACAAAGGCTGACGAATCCGACTTAGTATCAACGTATAGTATCATTTTGAAAAATGACAAAATCTTCGCCTTTAAACACGGTGAAAAAGAAATTTATGTTATCACTAAGGATACAAATGGAAATCCTGTACTGTTTTGGTGCTGGAACAGCCAGTATATTATTACCAATCCTTCGGGTTCAACGGGATACATGGGTTATCTTGCCAAAAACAATGCCTCGTACAAGCATTATATCGTACCCATGTGCGATTTCCTTGCAGGAAATGAGATAGACGGGCTGTATCTTGTAGTTGCATCACCGTCAACAAGCTACACTGATTATTTTGTCGATTTTGACGGAGGTATCTACCGATTTTTCGGGCAGGGCGGACATCAGTTTGCGGTGAAGGTAATTTAAGGAGGAATGAAAATGTCAATGAACATCAAAACATATGTATGCGCCATTATCGGCGCAATAGGCGGGGCTGTTTCGGCAGCCCTGGGCGGCTGGGACAATGCCATTATTA
>CABIZB010000013.1 GCA_902363145.1 Oscillospiraceae bacterium
CTCGATTCTTTACATATCGTTTTTTCTGATTCTCTTGATTCTTTGTTTTCATTTAACTTTCAGTGCCTTGATTCTAATTGCTGTTTAAATTGATATAGAGGTTAGTATAACAGCGGAAATTTAATTGGAAAAGCTGATATATTCAGTAAAAAGACCATAAATCCGCAGATCGTAATAGATCATTGCAATAATGCACAGGACGCACTTATTCTTTCGCTTTCAGAAAAAATGCGTGTTGATATGGATTATATGTCGATGCTTACCGACAAATCCGAAAGCGAACTTGTAGCAGAACTTGGAGACAAGATTTATCAGAATCCTCAGAAAAATATGCGCTGGGAAAGTGCTGATGAATATCTTACAGGCAATATCAGAGCTAAGCTTGCAGCTGCTGAAGAAGCAGGACTTGAACGCAATATTGAAGCCCTCAGAGCTGTTATGCCGCAGCGCATAGAAGCTGCTGATATATCTGTCAAGCTTGGTTCAGCATGGATAGATCCTGAATATATACGGCAGTTTATACTTGAAACACTTAAACCTGATTTTCAGACACGCAACAGCATTGAGGTGATATATTCCGAGGCCACTGACAAGTGGAAAGTCGAAGGTTATCAGCATAGTTATGGCAATACTCTTGCCACTGAGACTTACGGTACTTCCGATATGAATGCGTATGAAATAATCGAAGTGTCACTAAATATGAAAAAGGCAGAAATCAGAGAACGTGTAAAAGATGAAAATGGCATTGAAGTCAAAGATGAAAAGGGCCGATATGTTTTAGCTGTAAATCAGGATAAAACAATGGTAGTTCAGTCTAAACAGGACGAGCTGAAAAAGAAATTTAAGGATTGGATTTTTGCAACCCCTGAACGAAGAGAAAAACTTACCAATCTCTATAATGAAAAATTCAATTCCGTAAGGCTCAGAGAATATGATGGTTCACACCTGCACTTTGTTGGAATGAACTCAAATATAGCTCTTAAACCCCATCAGAAAAATGCAGTTGCACGCAGCCTTTACAGCAATGGAAATACTCTCATTGCCCACGAGGTCGGTGCCGGCAAAACATTTGAAATGGTTGCTATAGCAATGGAGGGCAAGAGACTCGGACTTCACAGCAAACCACTTATAACTGCTCCAAATGCACTTACAGAACAGTGGGGCGATGCTTTCCGCACTCTTTACCCAAATTCAAACGTACTTGTGGCAACAGAGAAAGACTTCAAGCCAGAAAATCGAAGAGATCTTTTTGCAAAAATTGCAACAGGGGACTGGGATGCTGTGATAATCGGGCATTCTCAGTTTGATATGATACATCTATCCCGTGAACGAGAGCTTGAGACACTTTACAGCGAAGTAGATAAGCTTGAAGCGGCACTTGATGAAATCAGTGCAACATCAAATAAAGGATCATATTCCGTAAAGCAAGTAGAACGTGCTATAAAATCTTATACAGATAAAATCCAAAAGCTCCTTGAAAAAACGCCTAAAGAGGATATGCTTTGCTTTGAGCAGCTTGGTATCGACAAAATCTTTGTCGATGAATCCCAGGCATACAAGAACCTCGCCACAGCAACAAAAATGCACAATGTATCGGGGCTTGGCAGCGGCGGTTCGGCACGTTCCTTCAATCTGCTTATGAAATCAAAATATATGGACGAATTGACAGGCGGAAAGGGTATGACTTTTGCCAGCGGCATGCCTGTTGAAACAGGGTATCTACGGTCACAAATGCCGATTTTACGTTGTTTTTATTATTTATTTCTTAAACTCCCTTGGGCTGCACCCGTAAACCTCTTTAAAAGCCTTGGAGAAATAGCTGTGGTCGTCAAAGCCGCAAAGGCCGCAGATGGTGTTTATGGGGTCGGAGGTGTTCTGTATCATGTAAGCCGCATTTCGCAGGCGGTAATTTTTCAGATACTCAAACGGGGACTGACCCGTTATGTTCCTGAAGCACCTGAGCACCTCGCTTTTACTGATGAATGCGGCGGCTGCCATGTCATCAAGAGTGATCTTTTCGGCGTAATGGTCGTGGATAAAAAGCAGTATGTCACGGAGCCTTGTCTCCTGGGCAATGCTGGCGGCAGGGTGCGCCGACATATTCTTTTCCGACAGATGGATAAGTATCCGGAAAAGCTCGGAAAGCTCGTTGCGGACGATAAGCTCGTGATTGGGCACTCTGATATTTTCCGTGTTCCAGATGTTTGTGAGCAGCCCCAGTATCTTTGAATAGCTGCCGTCCTTGGGGGTGAATATCAGCTCACGCAGTCCGCTGTTGCCCGTTATGGGCGCAACATATTTCCGATGGTAGATGCTGTCCTCTTTTCCGCCCACTATGGAACCATGCACCACAACAGAGCGGAACACGCTTTTTTGACCCGTCCCCGCTTTGAACATGGCGTGAAGAGTGTTGCTGTTGATAAAATAAATATCGCCTTTGTTCAGTATGTGCTTGTTTTTGCCGCATTCCATAAGCACGCTGCCCTCCACCGCAAAACCGAATTCAAGCTCCTCATGCCAGTGCCAGCTCACAAAATTGTCCGTAACATCGGCATGATATACGGCTATGGGGAACTCCGCATCTCCGTGAAGTCCCGATTCATCTGATTTGAATGGGGGATCCTGACCGCTGTCCCCGCTTTTCAGCACGCTGTAATCAACTATAGACATTTTTTTCACCGCCTGACGATATTTTCATAGTTTCAGACAATATATTTATATCATTTCATGTCACTTGATGTTATAATTATACTATAGATCAGGCGAACAGTCAACACAGGAATTTTATAGGAGGTACCGCAATGATACGATTTACTGAAGAAAACGGCGCACTTATTGCACGGTCGAGAAATGAAACTATCCGCATTGAGGGCTGGGGCAATAATGCTCTTCGTGTGAGGACCACTCTTCTGAAAAAGCTCCCACAGGACGCTCATGCTCTTACCGAGAACGTGGCTCACAGCGCAAAAGTGACCATTGACGAGGGCAGCGAAACGGCTGAGATAGTGAACGGAAAGATCAAAGCCACTGTAAACGGCGTGGGCATTATTTGCTTTTACAAGGACAATGAGCTTATCCTGCAGGAATATTACAGCTATTATTACGGCTCTGTACGCAAGGAGGCTATCTGCTACAAGATAAGATCCCGTGAATACAAGGGACTTGCTTCCGATGACTTTAAGATAACCGTCCGCTTCGAGTCCGACCCCAAGGAAAAGCTGTTCGGTATGGGTCAGTACCAGATGCCCATACTTGACCTTAAAGGCTCTGTTCTTCCCCTTGAGCAGAGAAATTCCCAGGTAAGCGTTCCCTTTGTGGTATCAAACAAGGGCTACGGCATGCTCTGGAACAATCCCTCAACAGGCGAGGCGGCTTTCGGAACCAACATCACCAAGTGGATATCCGACGAGAGCGACATGGTGGATTACTGGATAACCGCCGACGATACTCCCGCTCAGATCGTGACCAACTACACCGAATGTGTGGGCAGAGCGCCTGTTATGAGCAAGGATTATCTTGGTCTCTGGCAGTGCAAGCTCCGTTACCGCACTCCCGATGAGGTGCTTGAGGTCGCAAGAAAATACAAGGAGCTGGGCATCAAGCTGGACGTTATCGTTATCGACTTTTTCCACTGGCCGCATCAGGGCGACTGGAGATTTGACGAGAAATACTGGAGCAGGGACGCTGTAAAGGCAATGACCGATGAGCTTCATGCCATGGGAACAAAGGTAATGGTATCCGTATGGCCGTCTGTGGATAAGCGCAGCGAGAACTATTATGAAATGGAGCAGAAGGCGCTCATAAGCACCACCGATGTTGGTTCGGTGCAGACCTATGATTATGAGGGCGACTGCGGCACGGTTGATTTCTTCAATCCCGAAGCTCAGGAATTTGTATGGAGCAAGTGCAAGCAGAATTACCGTGACTGGGGCATCGACCTTTTCTGGCTGGACAACTCCGAGCCCGACAGCACCAAGTACGATTTTGAAAATTACCGCTACTATACCGGACGTGGCTCAAAGGTTGGCTGCGAATATCCCAAGAAGTATGTTGAGGCATTCTATAACGGACAGGAAGCCGAGGGCGACCATGAGGCAGTCAACCTCTGCCGTTCCGCATGGGTAGGAAGCCAGAAGTACAGGACACTTGTTTGGACAGGCGATGTTCAGTCAAACTTTGAATCCTTTAAGGATCAGGTCATTGCAGGTCAGAACATGGGTCTTGCGGGTATTCCCTGGTGGACCACCGACATCGGCGGATTTATGACAGACAACTGGGACGACCCCGATTTCAGGGAGCTTCTCATACGCTGGTATCAGTACGGCGTGTTCTGCCCTATCCTGCGCATGCACGGAAACCGTGGCCCCGACTGGGATATCCCCAAGCTTGATGACCGTGATTTCGGCGGCGGATATCTTTACACAGGCCACCCCAACGAGCTTTGGAGCTACGGTGAGGAAGCCTATGAGATAATGAAGAAGTGGCTGGATATACGTCTTTCCATGAAGGACTACATTGCAGGGCTTATGGAGGAGACCGCAAGAACAGGTGCGCCCGTTATCCGCACAATGTTCTTTGAGTTCCCCGACGATGAAAAGTGCTGGGAGCTTCCCGAGCAGTATATGTTCGGCAGCGATTATCTTGTTGCTCCCGTGCTTGAGCCGGGCGCAAGAGAGCGCAGTGTATATCTGCCAAAGGGTCAGTGGGAGAGCATCTCCGACAAGAAGATCTACAGCGGCGGTCAGACCGTCACCGTTCCCGCACCTCTTGATGTTATGCCTGTATTTAAGAAAATTGGATGATTTATTGATTGGTTATTATATAAAAATATCACCTAATTAAGGGACAGAACTTTCTCCGTCGAAATATCGGCGGAGAAGCTGTTTACATAATATATAAACTATAGGTCGCATTTAAAAACCATAGTGCCTCAGATGCGAAGTCAGATTTTTTGTCAGATTGTATAGAAATTTCGCAATTATTGCAAAGCAAGAATTTGCATACATGTCGTGTGTCAAGAAATTTACGTGCAAGATGACGGAAAATCTGCAGGCAGATGAGGTGCTAAGGCTTTTAGCCGGTGGTTTTTAGAGGTTACCTATAATACTGCAATAAAGTAAAAAGTCTGTGCGAAAACAATAGAATTACCTTATACTGCTATTATTGAAAGGAACGTAAATATGAATTACAAAAAAACGCTGATAGCCTGTTACTTGGGATTTGTTACACAGGCAATAGCTGCAAATTTTGCACCGCTGCTGTTTCTTACTTTTCATAATAATTACAATATTTCTTTAGGAAAAATAGCGCTTATCTCATCTGTGTTTTTTACTACACAGCTTATTGTTGATATTTTGTGTGCACGTTTTGCAGATACTATAGGCTACAGAAATTGTGTTGTTGGTTCGCAGCTGCTTTCGGCGGTCGGACTTATCGGACTTGCTTTTCTTCCGCAGGTCACACCCGATCCGTTTGCAGGAATAATAATCAGTACAGTACTTTATGCCATAGGCAGCGGTCTTACGGAAGTGCTTGTAAGCCCTATCGTTGAGGCGTGCCCTTTTGAGCATAAGGAGGCAGCGATGAGCCTGCTCCACTCGTTTTACTGCTGGGGTGCAGTGGGAGTTATACTTCTTTCAACCCTGTTCTTTGCATTATTCGGGATAGAAAACTGGAGATGGCTCTCCTGCATCTGGGCAGTTATTCCACTGTGTAATGTGTTCAATTTTGCTGTATGTCCGATCGAGCATCCGACAGAGGACGGTAAGGGAATGAGTATTGGCAGTCTGCTTAAAGTTCCGCTGTTTTGGCTCTCCATTCTGCTTATGGTATGTGCAGGTGCATCGGAGCTTTCAATGGCACAATGGGCATCTGCGTTTGCAGAATCTGCACTGGGTCTTTCCAAATCAATGGGAGATATCGCAGGCCCGTGTATGTTCGCCGTTACAATGGGTATAAGCCGGTCATTGTACGGAAAATATGGTGAAAAAATTGATCTTATGAAATTTATGATCGGTTCGGGGGCTCTTTGTCTCGCTTGCTATATTACAGCATCTTTGTCGGAGATACCTCTGCTGGGACTTGTCGGCTGCATAGTGTGCGGTTTTTCGGTAGGAATAATGTGGCCCGGAACTATAAGCATCTGTTCGGCTAAGATACCTTCGGGAGGTACGGCCATGTTTGCACTTCTGGCAATGGCAGGAGATATGGGCGGTGCACTCGGACCTGCAGTCGTGGGCAATATTTCCCAAAATGCAGGAGATAATATGCAAAAGGGTATGTTTGCAGGCTGTGTATTTCCGCTTGTGCTTATTATTTCCGTTTTCTTTGTAAAAAAGCTTAGCAGACTAAACAGAGCATAAAAAAAGCGTTACCTTTCAATTCGATAGGTAACGCTTTTTCTATTGCAATATAGATGTTCGTTATGATCGATTTTTTACATTTGCTTTGTTATTTGCCATACCAACAAACTTTGTCATACTTTATCGTGTCATCATCAAATGTTGCTTTTGCAGTAATAGTATTTTTCTCATTTTTATTTATATTAACATTGTTCCATACAAAAACAGTATCATTGCTATTTGGCAATTCGCTCCGTTTTATTATGCCAAGTGACCTGTCGTTCACGATAAGTTCAACACTTTGTGCATTTGAATATATCTTTATAAATGGTACATTGCAAGGTCTTACGTTATGACGGCGCTCAGTAATGTAGATAGTTTTCTCACTGCTCCATACAGATCTGTAAAAGAAATACGCATCTTTGGGTATGCGTTCTCTCGTGCATAGACCCTTATCATTCTGTCCTATCGTATCGCCCTCTTCACGACCACTGGAAGGAAAATCAAACATACACCATACAAATGCTGCCCAAAGATATTTTCTTGCAGAAAATTGCCGCCAAACAATTTCGTGCAGCTGTGACTGATAATTTTCATAATGACGAGCTCCATTCGGGTCAATATCGTTCAGCCAGTCTATGCTGTCCTTGTGCTGTGTTAGGGCTCCGCCACCGCCGTATTCAGAAATGCATATCGGACGTTTTTCCTTTGAATTATGGTATAAGTCAAGCCATTCTCCGAAATGTTCTGCATCGCCTGCTTCCTTATACCAACCGAAATAACGGTTATATCCTACGACATCTGTGGGAAGCTGCAAAAATCTGCCATAGAACTGATTGTCTGCATAAGTTTTCAGCCTTGTGTTGTCCTCCTTGCAGGCAAGCTCATAAAGTTCTTGGTATAAAGCAAAAATTTCATCAGACATTTGGTGAAGTTCATTAGATATTCCCCATAAGATGATTGATGGATGATTGTAATTCTGCCTGATAAGCTCAATAAGCTGCTGTTTTGCATTTTCTGCAAAGCCATCTGCAAGAATGTGACGTTCGCTTTCATCCGGAGACATTTTGTTTATAATCCCTATCTCTGTCCAAACACAAATACCGAAATCGTCACACAGTGAATATTCCTGACTGCAATGCTGATAATGAGCCATTCTTACAGCGTTGCAACCCATATCACGAATAATTCCATAATCACGTTCACGTTGGATATTTGTCATTGCCCAGCCGCTTTCAAAGCTGTCTTGATGATAGTTCACACCATGAAGAGGATAAGACTTTCCGTTAAGGAAAAAACCATCCTCAGGGTTAATATGATATGTCCTTATGCCAAAATTTTCGGATACCATATCTGTTGCTTTGTCCCCATAAAATAGGGTGACTTCGGCACGATACAGACAGGGAGAGTTTACACCATCCCACAACTGCGGAGCAGATATTTTTTTCGAAAGTCTAAGCCTGTCGCTTTCTGTATGTCCACACATCTCTGCAACAGGCTTTCCGTCCGGGGCAAAAATTACGGCCTTTGCCTCTATGTTGTTGGCGGAATCAAGCTTTATCAGTACATCAATGTCTGCACTGTCTGATGTAATATTATGTGGTGTGATGTAGACTCCGCAGGAACCACTGTCCTCCAGTGCAATGTGAACAGGATCGGCGGCAATTAATTTAACTTCTCGGTACAATCCACCCATTTTTGTAAAATCGCCCTGTTCAGTAATTGGAGCAATGTAATTTGTGGGTGAATTGTCAACAAGGACTGCGATTTGGTTTTTTCTGTCATAGTGTACATAATTCGTTATGTTTATGCGAAAAGCAGAATAGCCTCCATCGTGTTTTCCGGCAAAAAAGCCATTCACAAACACTTTAGCAGTAGTGTTGGCTCCCCCGAATTCAATGTATAGTGCCTTGCCCTTGTATTTTGTAGAAAGCTCCAAATCTCGGCGGTAACAGGTCAGTCCTTTATAATAGCTGCTTGTTACACTATCAGTTGCATTAAAAGTGTGAGGCAGGCAGATCTTTTCCCATGAGCAATCGTCAAATTCGGGGGTAACTGCATCATTTTCGCTTATTCCCAGATCATATATCTTGGCAAAGCGCCATCCGTTGTTAAGTTCTATTTCAGTTCGCATAAATATTTTCCCTTAAATTATAGTTGCTGTATGTTGTTTATCTTTCGGATTTATTTCATTATACCCTAAATTAAAAATGTAGTCAAGAGAGGACAATACCAATAAATATACTGTGGTGTAATATTTTATCAGTCATAATTTTATGTTCCCAAGAATGAGTTTATTGAAGATAATGGGAAAACATTTTTGTGTTCAGATTTGAAAATACCTGTAAGTTCATTGATGCTTCTACATGCTGAACACTGTATGTAAATTTTTATTTTGCATATGGTATTTGTTTCTTGATATATAAAGAAACTTTTATGTAGTGTGTTTTTTTAGTTGTTTAGCCAGATCCTGCAAATCCTGACAAGCATCAAAGCACATCCGGTTATAGCGGTCAATATCATCGGAGCTGCTTTTTACGGTCAGTCCACGCTTGACAGCCCGTATCTTTTCCCTATGCTCATCAAAAGCCCTGTTGTATTTTTCAAGCAGTTCTGGAGAATCGGAGAGCTTCTTGCGGTAGCTCCTGCACTTGTTGTCAAAATTGAGATATGCCTCCTTTATCGGGTCTTTCATAGCACGCTTTTTGTAATCATCATTAGCCTTGTATAAACGCTCTTTCTTGCAGGTTGAACGTCCGCAGGTCAGAGAAGCATTTGAGCGATTGGTAATCATAAGCTGCCCGCAGTTTTCGCAGTTGGTAACTATTCGTCCTGCATCGGACATAATATCAACATAGGTATACCAACCTCTATTACAATATATCTGAATATGTGATATAATGTAATAGGGTGATCAAAATGTCAAAGGTTCCAATTAAAATAGAAATAAGCGCAAAAGAAGATGCAATCACATATTATGAAAAAACAATGGGCTCAAATATAACTATTCAAAAAAGAGCTACAGTGCTTTACTATGCATCAAAAGGCGCAGAAAGC
>CABIZB010000014.1 GCA_902363145.1 Oscillospiraceae bacterium
CAGAGAAATGATGTCCGAAAGCGGACGCAGGATCATACTCGTGAACGAGCCAAGCCCTGAGATTATGGCAAAATGCCTCAAGCGTATCATCGACAAGAAGCTGCTTGAAGCGGCTAAGGAAAAGGCAGGTGTAAAGTAATGAGCATCACCAATCACACCAAGGCTCAGACCACTTACGATATGATCAAATTTGCTTATGACCATATGGAAATTATCGAAGAGGAGGAGAACCTGTGTACAAAGTAATCGACACTTTTGACGGCTTTGAAGACATCATCGGAACGTATGATACGTTTGACGAAGCCAGAGCTGCGGCAAAGGAACGTGCAGAAGATACTGACGGCGAATGTCAGGTCAACATCTTCGCTAAGACAAAGAAAGGCTATAAGGTGATAATATGACTAAGCAGACAGCAAACACAAGACCCGTAAACATCAAGCAGGAGCCTTCTGCTGATGCCCTTGCCGACACTATCGCAAGGCTCATCAGAGCGATGGAACAGGGGACAAAAATTCAGAAGGAGGCAGATGCCGAATGAAGATGTACATAGCCAAGTGCTTTTTTGGCAACAAGGTCATCAAATTCCGCACACAGGCGTACAGCACTGAGGGGCTTGAACCTACTGCCAATGCGATTGCAATGACGCTTACAGGACGCATTCCGGACAGGGTAGAGTTTGTGGCTTGCCCTGTGCAGGGATAAAAAATCCGCCTGATTCGGTTGCAGCCGAGGTCAGGCGGAGGAAAAATAATAAACAGATATATTATCATCTGCATTATAGCAGATAATGAGGAGAATGTCAAGATGAAAATCAAAATATGCCTATGCCGCAAATGCGGCAGGCGCAAGGCGTTTTACAAGTCTCTCGGGCTGTGCTACTGCGTTTCATGTTACCGCAGGATTTACGGGGAGGCAAGGGACTGATGGAACAACTCACCCTGATCGAGGACGAGCAGATCACCCCGAGGAGCGGCGCAAAGAAGTACAAGGAAAACGTCCTTGTACGCAAGGAACGGGAGCACATTGACGAAAATATTCAGCGTTTCCTGCAGTTACAGCAGTTGCCGTATGAATCGAAATTGTCTCACGCCGCAAAAATGGCAAAGGATTTTTATAATACCATCACTTCTCCCGTGGGAGAATATTACGCAAACTGTCATGTGTCTGTGGGCGGACTTGACAGCATTACCCTGCTGCTTTTTCTTCGCAGTATAGGCATTGACGTTCCTGCAATATCAGTTTCAAGCATTGAGGACAGGAGCATTCAGCGCATACATAAACAGCTCGGTGTTATACAGTTGAAAACGTCCCGAGACAAGGACGGAAAGCCATACTCCAAACACAGGATTTTGCAGGAATACGGATTTCCCGTTATCAGTAAGGAAAAAGCGGCGAAAATCGAGCATCTGCAGAACCCGACCGAAAATAATGCTACTATCCGACACGCTATCATTACGGGCGAAACGGGAGAATACGGCGGGTGGCAGAAGAACAGCCGAATGAAGCTGCCGTTAAAATGGCTGTATCTTTTCGGCGGATATGAAAACGAAAACGAGGGCGTTAATTACAAAACGCCGCCGTTCAAAGTCAGTTCGCAGTGCTGCTATTGGCTGAAAGAAAAGCCATGCGACGATTGGGCGAAAGAGCATAACAGCTTCCCTTATCTGGGGCTTATGGCTTCGGAGGGCGGCAGGCGTGAAAAATCACTAAAAATGCACGGCTGTAATTATTATGGCAAAGATACGGTCCGTTCCGCTCCGTTTGCCATATTCAACAGGCAGGATATTTTGCAGCTGGCGTTAGATTTGCACGTCCCCGTTCCCGAGATATACGGCACCATTGAGCGCAAAGGAAACGGCACCCTGTACACGACCAAGGCACAAAGGACAGGCTGTGATATATGCGGTTTCGGAATACATATGGAAGCCCGTCCGCATAGATTTGACCGTCTGAGGGAAGCCAATCCCAAAGCTTGGGAATATTGGATGTACCATGTTTGCAAAGACGAGGACGGCACAGAATACGGCTGGGGGCGTGTCCTTGACTACATAGGTGTTAAATGGCAGGATATCCCCCAAACCAACGAACAAATGTCACTTTTTGAGGAGGAATAAAAATGGAAACAAACGACATAATACAGGCTCCTGCTCAGAGCAGCGCCGCAATATCGGAAATTGTGCAGCAGCCTTCCACAAATATAGTTGCTGATTTTTCAAGAGCATATAAGCTCGCAAAGGTAATCTCTACAGCGGATATAATACCCGATAACTACAAAAACAAGCCTGCCGACTGCGCCATCGCTGTAGATATGGCTGACAGAATGGGTGTATCTCCAATGATGGTCATGCAAAACCTTTATGTGGTAAAGGGCAAGCCCTCATGGAGCGGGCAGGCTTGCAAGGCTCTCATTGAAGGCTGCGGCAAATTCAAGCCGGGCAGCGTCCGCCCTGTATATATCGGCACAAAGGGCACCGATGACCGAGGCTGTTATCTGTCGGCTGTATGGGCTGACACGGGTGACAGGGTGGAGGGTCCCGAGGTCACGCTGAAAATGGCGAGGGCTGAGGGGTGGCTCGGTAAAAACCCCAAATGGACGAATATGCCCGAGCTTATGCTTGCATACAGGGCATCGTCATTCTTTGCGAGGGTCTATTGCCCCGAAGTCCTTATGGGCGTACACGTTGAGGGCGAGGTTGAGGACATTCAGCCCGTTGAAAGAATTGAACTGTAACGGAGGATATGAAAAATGAAAGCTACCAAGATAAAAATAAAGAACCTTTTCGGCATCACCGAGACCGAGCTTGACGGCAGATCTGTCGAGATCACAGGTACAAACGGTACAGGCAAGACATCGGTAATAGATTCTATCAGATATGCTCTTACCAATGGAAGCTCCCGTGATTATGTTATCCACAAGGGCGAAAAAGAGGGCGAGATCATTGTTGAGACTGACACAGGTATTTACATCAATCGTAAGAAGCGCACCGAGCAGGCTGATTATAAATCCGTAAAGGACTGCGGCAAGGAAGTATCTTCTCCCGAAAACTTTCTTAAGCAGCTCTTTACGCCCTTGCAGCTTGACCCTGTAGCTTTTACCCAGATGACCAAAAAGGAGCAGAACAGGGCCATTCTTGACCTCATCGAATTTCCCTGGGACCTTAACTGGATAAATCAGCAGTTCGGTGAGATACCGCAGGGCATTGATTACAGCCAGAACATACTGCAGGTACTTTCGGATATCCAGTCCGAAAATGGGGACTATTTTAAGCGCAGGCAGGACATCAACCGTGATATCCGCAATCAGAAGGCGTTCATCGAGGATATCGCCAAAGATATACCCGAGCATTTCAATGCGGAGGAATGGGAGAATTTCGACCTTGCGGAAGCGTATAAGAAGATAAACAGCGCCAGGGAACACAACAGCCGTATTCAGCGTGCAAAGGCGTTCAAGGACAGTTATGCCAACAAGATAAGGGGCTTTCAGGGCGAAAAGGAATCCGCTGTAGCTGCCGAAAAGATGGCGATATCCAACCAGCGTGAAGCTATTTTGAAATCTATCGAACGCATGAAAGCGGAGATCGCAGCCAATGAGAACAAGCTTGCTTCCCTTGACGGGATACTTGCGGATAAGATAGCACTTGCGGAAAGCCGTTATAACGAAAATGTGGCAAGGCTTGATTCTGACATCAAGGTCGCAGATGAATATGCTGACAAAACACCCGTTGACACGGCTCCCCTTGAACAGCAGGCAACATATGCCGAGCAGATGAAGAAGTATATCAACGAATACAACCGTATGAAAACTATGCAGGAAGAGGTCAAGGAGCTTACCGCCGCTTCGGACAAGCTTACAGCAAAGATAGAGCTTGCCCGCAGTCTTCCCGGAAAGATACTCGAAACTGCTTCTATCCCCATTGAGGGCTTCACGGTGGAGAACGGCATTCCCCTTATACACGGTCTCCCCGTTTCCAACCTCTCAGAGGGTGAACAGCTTGAGCTTTGCGTTGACGTTGCTCTGAGCAAGCCCAACAATTTACAGATAATTCTCATCGACGGCGCTGAAAAGCTCAGTGCGGAAAACCGTGAAAAGCTGTACAACAAGTGCAGGGAAAAGGGTGTGCAGTTTATCGCCACAAGAACGACCGACAGTTCGGAAATGGAGGTAACATATTTATGATACCCCACAGCATAACTCAGACCGACTATTTTTCGCCGGAGAACAATCTGAAATATATGGGCGTGTCTCAGTTCAAAAGCTTTGAAAAATGTGAGGCGGCAGCCCTTGCGGAGCTGCACAGTGAATATGCTCCCGAAAAGACTACCGCACTTCTTGTAGGCTCGTATGTCGATGCACATTTCGAGGGCACGCTTGATATTTTCAAGGCAAAGAACCCCGAAATATTCAAGCGTGACGGTGCGTTGAAAGCTGAATATATTCAGGCGGATTACATAATCAACCGAATCGAACGAGACAGCTTTTTTATGAAGGCTATGGACGGAGAAAAGCAGAAAATTATGGTGGGCGAGATCGAAGGCGTGCCTGTCAAGATAAAAATTGACAGCTATCGGAAGCACAAGACCATAGTTGACCTCAAGGTCATAAAGGACTTTTCCCCCATATATGTAAACGGCAGAGGCAGGCTCAGCTTTTATGAAGCCTGGGGCTATGACATTCAGGGCGCTGTATATCAGGAGATAGTAAGGCAGAACACAGGGGAAACTCTCCCCTTTGTCCTTGCTGCAGCCACAAAGGAAAAGGAGACCGACTTACAGGTCATAAGTCTGGATCAGGCTGAGCTTGATGCGGCGATGGAGATAGTCAAGGCGAACATCGGAAGATATGCGGCAATAAAGTCTGGAAAGGAAGAACCGACCAGATGCGGACACTGTGATTACTGTAAATTCACAAAACAGCTTGACAAGGTTCTGACCTCGGAGGAGTTTAAAAGTGACTATACAGATTGATACCAGAGAAAAATCAAGAGCCATTAAACAGATAGTGAGCTATTTTGATGAAACAGGCATTCAGCATTATACGTCAAAGCTTTATGTAGGCGATTATATGAGCCTTGACAATCCGAGGGTCGTAATTGACCGCAAGCAGAATTTACAGGAAATATGCGGTAATGTCTGCCAGCAGCACGAAAGGTTCATCAATGAGCTTAAACGTGCACGGGAAAATGGGATAAAAATCATTATTCTTTGCGAACACGGAAGCAATATCAAGACACTTGCAGATGTTCAGGGGTGGGTAAATCCCCGCCTCAGAACGTCTCCCAAAGCTGTCAGCGGAAAACAGCTTTTCAAGATACTCTTTACCATTGGTCAGCGGTATGATGTTGATTTCGTATTCTGCGACAAGCGTATGACAGGCTATATGATAGCCAAAATTTTAGGAGGTGCAATATGAACAGAGTGTGTTTAATGGGACGTCTTACATCAGATCCTGAACTGCGGCAGAGCGTAAACGGCATATCGTCCTGTAGCTTCAGCGTGGCTGTTGACAGGGGGTATAAGGATCAGAACGGCGGGCGGCAGGTCGATTTTATCAGCTGCACGGCGTGGAGACAGACGGCTGAATTTATCTGCCGATACTTCTCCAAGGGCAAGATGATAGGCATTGAGGGCGTTATCAGAACGAGAAATTATGATGACAAGCGTTACCCCGATGTAAAGCATTATGTTACCGAGGTGCTTGTGGATCATGCCTATTTCGGTGGTGACAGCGGCGGAAGCAAAAGCTCCTCTGCTTCTCCCCCTCCTCAGCATCAGTCATCGGCTGCGGCACCTGCTTCTGCCGACCTTTCGGACTTTGAGGAAGTAGTCAGCGACAGCGATCTTCCGTTCTGAGGTGGTCTGAATGCCGAAAAAGAAGAGCTTTATCCTTTATGCGGAGTACATCAGGCAGGTGCAGATACTTTCCGATGAAGATGCAGGCAAGCTGTTTAAAGCTATTCTGGAATATGTCAATACAAAAGAGCTGCCTACCCTCGATGGTATGGCAGCAATGGCATTTTCCTTTATTGCCAATCAGCTTGACGGCGATTTACAGCGATACAACGAAGTATGCCAGAAGCGTGCTGAAAATATCAAAAAGCGCTGGGCAAAAGATAGCGACAACACTTCAAAGCCTGTTGTCAGCGACAAAGAAGATATACATTTGAATACAAATGAATACAAATGTATTCAAAACGATACAAACGCATACAAAAAAATACAAATGGATAGTGATACTGATACTGTAACTGATACTGATACTGTAACTGATACTGATACTGTAACTGATACTGATACTGTAACTGATACTGATACTGTACTACGTAGTAGTGTTAGTAGTAAGGTGCCCGCAAGGGGCACACACAACAACGTACGACTGACAACGGAACAATACAAATCGCTTTGCGATAAATACGGAGACACGATAGTCAATGCGTACGTTGATAAAATCAGTGAATACATAAAATCCAGCGGCAAGAAGCCGTATCGTAATCACTACAACACAATAGTCAAGTGGATAGAGGAAGACGGCGCAAAGGCACAGCCTTCCAAGCAGCCGTCATTCGACCTTGACCTGATCGTAAATCATGCAATCAAAAATAAACCGGAGGTGTAAATTGAAGAAATGTTTTTCCGATCCGGCTGTTTTCAAGCAGCTGGAGACCGACTGCTATAATGCAGGCTGCAAGGGTCAGATAATTGATTGCTCTGAGTTTCCTGCGGCTGAGTACAGATATTTTGCACGACTTTGCGGCGTATATGCGATGTTCAAAAGCAAAGCCATAAGTCTGGAGCAGGCTGCTGCCGAAAAGCAGCGCCTCCTGTCTCAGTACAACGAGGATATCAAGCAGCGATTTCTTTATGTCGATGCGTACCGAAAGCACCAGGAGGCTATCAAGGCGACTGAGAGCCTTTGCGCAGCTCTCTGCAAGGCTCCGCTGAAACTTCCCGAAGATGTTACCGAGGCACTGAGGACTGCGCTTGCTGTGATATCTGCGGCAAGAAGCGAAAACGTCACCGAAAAGACTGTTTTGCAGAAACTGAACGCCATGAGTGCAGCCAAACCAACGACAAGCCCACAGAAATAAGCCGTATGAGGTTTTACGGATGAGGGTAGGGTAATTTCCACGCCAAAACACAAAGCGCCTAAAAATGGCATTTAAATTGAAATTAGGAGGATATGCAAAAATGAATGAAAATCAAATCATAAGTCATCTTGAGGATTTGAAAACCGAAGCTGAGGGTCATTTTACCGATGACGGCGACGATGAAATATTCCACCAGGACGCAGAAGCGCTGCAGGCTGCTATTGATGCGGTTAAGCTCAATGAAACTGTTGTCAAAGCCATAAAAGGCGCAATAAAAATTTGCACTCGTGATATCCGCAATGCTGAGGATGATTCAATGAAGGCTATGGAACGTGGAATAAATCTCAGCAATCAGAAAATGAAGCTTGAAGCATTGCTCGGAATTGCAGGCGGTGAGGAAGATGATTGAGCTTGACGACGTTAAGAATGTCGAAACAAAACCTTGTCCACACTGCGATTTTTCTGTGCGGGATATAGGTGAGCGTATGAAGCCGGGTAGCGACCCGTTTATATTGATAAAAGACGAAGGACAGGTTTTCATCGCAACCGATGATTCCAGTTTTGTAATATTACCAATTAACTACTGCCCGATGTGCGGCAGAAATCTGAAACAGGAGGGGGACCGATAAGATGGCAATGACTGACGAATTGAAGCCCTGTCCGTTCTGCGGTGGAGAAGCGGTAACGTCGTTCCAAACGACTGACCCCGAAAACAAATTTGCGTTTGGGTGGATAGGCTGTCAAAAATGCAGATGCTTTATTAACTACATAAACAATGCGAAAGGCTTAAAAGAAGCAGCCGAAGCTTGGAACAGGAGGGCTGACAATGGCTGATATTAAAATTGGCGACAGGGTTATTATGAATAATAAATATCTTGTAAGCGAAAAAGACAAGGGCAAAACTTGGACAGTACGTTCAAATCCGTGGAATTGCTGCGGAACAATCGTTGTACTACTTGAGGGAAAGTCTGGCGGGTATGCGATTGATGGTTTAAATATTATAGAAGGAAAGGAAAATAACAATGGCTGAAAAAGAATACATAGAGCGTGAAGCTGTTATGAAAATAATTGATGATTACGGCTGTACGCACGGCGGTACACTCGGTTCTCACAGCGGCGCTGTTGATGTTGTTGGTAGCGCTATATACAAACTTCCTGCCGCCGATGTTGCGCCTGTAAAGCATGGTCATTGGATACAGATTGACAAGAACAAGTGTGAATGTAGTAATTGTGGCATTATTGTACTAATTGCGGTATATCCGCACGGTGACAAAAATTACTGCCCCACCTGCGGGGCGAAAATGGACGGAGGTGATTAAAATGCGTGAAATTTTGTTCCGAGGAAAAACGCTAAGCGGTAAATGGGTTGAGGGCATATATAGTCCGTACAACTGGGATATAGACCTTGTAAGAGAGAACAAGCCACAAATTATTATTCTTTCTGAAAATAAAGACGACATAGACGACGGTTTATGGTGTGATATTATTCCAGAAACTGCGGGACAGTACACGGGGCTGACAGACAAGAACGGCGTGAAAATCTTCGAGGGGGATATCGTTAAGGGCACTGCATATTCTGCTACAACAATTGGTGTGATTGTTTGGATTGATGAGATTTCAAGCTTTGGTGTGCGCCGTGTCAACGCCCCAAATCCTACCGCTTGGGAAAATTCATCTATTTTGAGATGTGTTTCACTGGGTAAGACAGACGAATTTGCCGCAGAGGTTATTGGCAACATTCACGATAATCCCGAATTGCTG
>CABIZB010000015.1 GCA_902363145.1 Oscillospiraceae bacterium
AAGAAAGGAGCGCAAGTTATGAGAAAAAATGAGAAAATCACAGCTCTGTACGAACGACTGAGCCGTGATGACTTTGGCAAAGATGATGACCAACAGCGTGAGAGCAATTCCATATCCAATCAAAAGGCAATGTTGGAGGAGTTCGCCGCACGGCAGGGCTTTACAAACATTGTCCATTTCACGGACGATGGCATTAGTGGTACTTGCTTTGACCGTCCCGGATTTTTAGCAATGATGAAAGAAGTGGAAGCCGGGAATGTGGAGTATTTGTGCATCAAGGACATGAGCCGCATGGGTCGTGACTATCTGAAAGTCGGTCAGATTATGGAAATCCTGCGTCAGCGTGGCGTTCGCCTTATCGCCATCAATGACGGCGTGGACAGTGCCAGAGGGGACGATGATTTTACCCCTTTCCGCAACATTATGAACGAATACTACGCCAGAGACACCAGCCGTAAAATCCGTTCCACTTTCCAGTCCAAAGGCAAGTCCGGCAAGCACCTCACAGGCACGGTCATTTACGGCTATCTTTGGAACGAAGCCAGAGACCAATGGTTGGTTGACCCCGAAGCCGCCGAGGTGGTCAAGCGCATCTTTGCCATGACGATTGACGGCTACGGTCCGTATCAGATCGCCAGCAAGCTGAAAGAAGAAAAAGTCCTCATTCCGTCCGCTTACCTTGCCCGGCACGGCGAGGGCGTGAACAAAAATAAGACCTTCAAAGATGTGTACGGCTGGGGTTCTTCCACCATCTGCAACATTCTTGAAAAGCGTGAATATCTGGGACACACCATCAACTTCAAGACCCGAAAGCACTTCAAGGACAAGAAAAGCCATTATGTCCCGGAGGACGAATGGACAATTTTCGAGAATACCCATGAGCCTATCATTGACCAGCAGACCTTTGACCTTGTGCAGAAAATCCGTGGGAATGTCAGACGCTACCCGGACGGCTGGGGCGAAGCAGCTCCCCTCACGGGCTTGCTCTATTGCGCCGATTGCGGTGGCAAGATGTATGTCCACCGCACCAACAACGGCAAGCGTATTTCTCAATATACCTGTTCCCAATACAGCAAAGTCCCAGTTGGAAAGCTCTGCACGACACAGCACCGTATCAATGAAGATGTGGTACTGTCCCTTGTCTCTGAAATGCTGAAAGCCATTGCCGAGTATGCGAAGCATGACCGAGCCGAGTTTGTCCGTGTGGTGCAGGAAGCGCAGTCCAGCCAGCAGACGGCAGAGGTCAAGAAACAGCGGACACGCCTTGCCACTGCAAAGCAGAGAGTCTCCGAGCTGGAAGTCCTGCTCTGTAAAATCTATGAGGACAACATTTTAGGAAAGCTGTCCGACAGCAGATACGCCACTCTGGACGCTCAATACGAAAAGGAACAGTCCGAACTTACCGCTGAAATCTCTGTTCTGGAAAAGGCTGTCAAGAGCTATGAGAAGCACGAAAAGGACGCTGACCGTTTTATCGCTCTGATTGACAAGTATGAGAACTTCGACAAGCTGACCATTGCCATGCTCAACGAGTTTATCGAGAAAATCCTTGTGCATGAGCGTGACCGTAAAGGCAGTATACAGACCACACAGGAGGTCGAGATTTACTTCAATTTTGTTGGGCGATTCGTTCCCCCGGCGTTTGGAGAAGCGGAGCTTACCCCGGAGGAATTAGAGGAAATCCGCAAGCGTGAGGAACGCAAGGACAGGCTTCATCAGAACTACTTGAAGCGGAAAGCCAGCGGAGCGCAGAAGCGATACGAGGACAAAATCAAGAAGCGGAAAAAGGCAGAAATTGAAGCTAAGAAAGCCGCCATTCGTGCGGAGGACATTGCAAAGGGCGTGTTCGTCCCTGTCAGCAGTTTACCGCAGAGAGAGCCGATGAAAGGAGTACAAACAGCATGAATATCACTTACACACAGAACGGAGATTATCTTATCCCGAACATCGTTATCCGCAAGACCAAGCCCCTCGGACACTACGGCAGACTTCGCAAGGCGTATCTGAAAATGCACCGTCCGATACTGTTCAATGAGCTGGTACTATCCGACAAGCTCTTTGAGCATTGCGCCGAGATTGACGAAGCGGCACGAAACCGCATGGAGCTGATCGTGCGGTCACTGGCAGAGCAAAACGGCGTGACCGAGCAACTGAAAGCTGAAAACCAAATGGAATGGGTGCGGCAGATGAACGCTTGCAAGGCGCAGGCAGAGGAAGTTGTGAAAGCAGAGTTGATTTATAATTGAGCGAGGAAGTCCGGGCAGAAAACTGTTCAGACTTTTCTCATATAGTCCAAAGTTGCGGTAGAATTGTTCACAAGTTTTATGGTATAATTTGAATACGAAATTGAGCAACAAATCGGAAGTTGTGGAGGTGCTTTATGAACGAGAGAGAAAAAATTATCCGATTATGGTTTGATATGTGGATTAAGAAAGCAGATTTAGGAATTGACAATATTTTTACAGATGATGTTGTATATACTGAGAGTTGGAGTCCTAAATATGAAAACCGCAAAACGGTAAAGCACTGGTTTGACGAATGGAATACACGTGGAAGTGTTCTTGTCTGGGAGATTAAGCAATTTTTTCATCAAGGCAATCAAACAATCGTGGAGTGGTATTTTAAAAACAAAATGAATAATGGAAATGTTGAAGAATTTGACGGAATATCTTTAATTGTATGGACACAGGATAACAAAATAAAATCATTAAAAGAGTTTGGTTGCAATCTTCATAATTACAATCCATATCGAGATAGCGATATTCCCGTATTTCGAGAAGAAAAAGCAAATTGGTTTTGAGAGGACTATAAATTTCAGTTTGTCGCACTGATAAAATCCCTTTAGGAACTAAAGGGCGCACTTCTATACTCTCTGTCGAGAGTAGTGCGTCCTGCGGAGCTTCATTCTCCGTCAGCAGAAGAAAACTGCATGACCGAGAATGTTGCGTCACTTCGTTCCGTCAAGGTGGCTACACCCCCTTGCGCCGCTAAAGCGGCTATCCCCTGTGGACTTGCCGTCCGCAAACGGTTTTGACAAACCGTTCGCCGCCAGCAAGTTTGAAAATCAAGAATCTTAATTTGATAAAGGAGTGTGATTCTATGAAAAAGAAATTACCCATAATCCTCTTGGGTGTTATTTTGGCTTGTGTGTTGGTTTTCGGTTTCCTTTATGCAAACAATGACATTGGTAAAACCGCAAACAGTTTAGAAGCAGACATTCGCCAATCTCAAAAAATTTTGGATGATTGGATTGTTGATGGAAGCATTTCCGACACAATGGCTGCATTTATTTCTTACCCACAGGACAAGACAGACCACACTTTTTCTGTCTATGTAAATCGCCCTGGCTTGTCTTTTGGATATTTCTTCCGTGGTGGTGGAGATATAGTTGAGGTTGATGATTACATTGCAGAGTTTGTTGTTGAGGGAAATAACGAAAGGGCATTTATCTCAATGAATACCCAAAATATTGTTCGACTTGAAGTAGATGATGGCAACGGCATTCAGGTGATTGATATTGATAGTGGCAAGCCTTTCGCCATTGTCCTGCCCCTCAATGTAGGAAACATCTGTTTCTATGATACGAATGGAAATGTTGTGGAATATCTTCGCCAACAACTTTGACCAACTTCAATTTACCGAACTGAACACAACAACTGAATACCGAAAAACTGACCGTTGACTGGTCGCACTATGCGAAAAGTTGACGGTCTTTTTTTATCCCAAAAATCAAAAAAGGAGGTCAATCACAATGACAAAACCGAAAACCCTTGAACAGCTCCGAGCCGAAAAGGAACGAGCCGAGACGCAGCTTGCACAGGAGAAGCACAAGCTCAACCGTCTTGAGAACAGAAAGAAATATCTGGAGAAAGGCGAAAGGCAGAAACGCACCCATCGTCTTTGCAATCTGGGCGGCACGATTGAGAGCCTTGCCCCGGAGGTCAAAGATCTCACACGCACCGAAATGACAGAGCTGATGGAGTACATCTTTTCTCTGTCCGAAGTCCAGCGAGCCGTCCGTCACATGGCGATTACTCACACCAACCAAGCGAACAGAGAAAAGGAGTTGAAAGCCGATGGCACTATTTCATCTGAGCGTCACGCAGACTAAGCGAAGCGCAGGACAGTCCGCTATTGCTTCTGCCGCCTACCGTGCCGGGGAGCGATTGTATAGCGAGTATTACGGCGAATACAGCGACTACACCCGCAAGGGCGGCGTGATCTGCTCTGACATTCTCTTGCCGTCCCATGCACCGCCAGAATACGCAGACCGCCAGACCCTATGGAACGCCGTGGAAAAAGCCGAGCGTGGAAAGAACGCCCAGCTTGCATACAGCTTTGACATTGCCTTGCAGAATGAATTTTCCCTTGAGGAAAACATCGCTCTTGCAAGGCGATTTTTATTGGAGAACTTTGTGAGCCGTGGCATGGTGGTTGACTTCGCCGTACACCAGCCAGACCGGGAGGACGGCGGCATACCAAACCCACACTTCCATGTGCTTTGTCCCATCCGCCCCATCGAGCAGGACGGTAAATGGGGGCTAAAGCAACGACGAGTGTACGAGCTGGACGAGGACGGAAATCGTATCAGAGACCAGAACGGCGAGTATGTTTTCAATGCCGTTCCCACTACCGACTGGGGCAGTCCCGAAACGCTGGAACATTGGCGGCAGACATGGGCGGAGCTATGCAATGCCAAGTTTGCGGAAAAAGGGCTTGATGTTCGTATCGACCACCGCAGCTATGAACGGCAAGGCGTGGATTTACTTCCCACTATCCATGAAGGCGCAACCGTCCGGGCAATGGAGAAGAAAGGTATCCGCACCGAGAAAGGCGAGTTCAACCGCTGGATCAAAGCCACCAACGCCGTGATCCGGGACATCAAGAAGAAAATCACTTCGCTTATGGGCTGGATAGCGGATATGAAAGCCGAGCTTGCCAAGCCACAGGCACCCGACCTTGTTTCTCTGCTGAACGCCTATTACACCCAGCGCAAAGCCGGGGCGTATTCCCAGAAAGGCAAAATCAGCAACCTAAAGGAGATGAACGATACTTTCAATTATCTCCGGGCAAACGGCATTTACTCCCTTGAGGATTTGGAACGCCGTGTCAGCGAACACAGTGCTGCCACAGAGAGTTTGAAGAAAACGCTGGACGAACAGACCGCCCGAATGAAAGCAATTAAGCAGCTCTATGACAGCTCCGCTGCTTTCCAGAGCTTGAAGCCTGTCTATGACGGCTTGCAGAAAATCAAGTTTGAGAAGCCCAGAGCCAAGTACAAGGCAGAGCATGAAGCGGAACTGAAACAGTTCTACGCCGCCAGACGCAAGCTGACCGGAGAGTTCCCGGACGGCAAGGTGGATATGAAAAAGCTGACCGAAGAGTATGACGAGCTGGAACAGGCGCACAACACCACCTATGGCGAGTTTAAGACTGTCAGAGACGATTTACACCGTCTTTGGAAGGTCAAGTCATGTGTAGATACTGCCGCCCGATTTAACGAGCGTACAGAGGAACAAATGCACCAAAATCGACCCCAAACACGACACAAAAAGGAGGAACTATCCCGATGAATTATACCCAAGCGCAGATTGACCGGGCAAACGCCGTCAGTCTGGAAGATTTTCTCCGCACACAGGGAGAGACGCTAATCAAAAGCGGACGAGAATACCGCTGGAAAGAACATGACAGCTTGACCGTCCGTGGAAACAAGTGGTTTCGACACAGCCAGAGCAAGGGCGGCTATCCCATTGATTTTGTCATGGAGTTTTACGGCAAGTCCTTTCCCGAAGCCGTCCAGCTTCTGACCGGCGAAAGCGGCGAGGGGCAGACCGAAGCCGCCACAGCACCGCCCACAGCGTTTCACTTGCCCTTGCACAACAGAACAGCCGACAGAGCAATTCAATATCTTTGCGAAAGCCGAGGTCTCAACAAAACGCTTGTTGAGGCTTTTCTTCTTTCCGGGGATATTTACGAGGACGCAAAGCGGCACAATGCTGTGTTTGTCGGCAGAGACCGAAGCGGTACGCCGAGATACGCCCATGTGCGAGGAACGGCAGACCCATTCAGACAGGACATTGCCGGGTCTGACAAATCCTATCCGTTCCACTATGAGGGAAACGGCAACCAGCTCTTTGTCTTTGAAGCACCGATTGACCTTTTGTCCTTTATCTGCCTTTATCCGCAGGACTGGCAGACAAGGAGCTACCTTGCCCTGGGCGGCGTTTCAGGCAAAGCCCTTGACCGTTTCCTTTCTGAACGCAAGGACACCCGAAAAGTGTTCCTCTGCCTTGACAGCGACACCGCAGGAAGTGAAGCCTGCACCCGGCTGGCACAGGACATTCCCGGCGAGATCGCCGTCATTCGCCTTGTCCCGGCAAGGAAAGACTGGAACGATGTTCTCCGTCAGCAAGGGGACATTCCCAGCCGCAAATTCATAGCCGAGACAATCACGATGCGAGAGCTGCCCACCGCCCAGCCTGTCCCAATGCTCCGTATGGCTGATGTGGAGCTGACGAGCGTGGATTGGCTATGGTTTCCGTATATCCCATTTGGAAAGCTGACCATCATACAGGGCAACCCCGGCGAGGGCAAGACCTACTTTGCCATGCGTCTTGCGGCGGCTTGCACCAACCGAAAGCCCTTGCCCGGTATGGAAACCCTTGAGCCTTTCAACATCATCTACCAGACCGCAGAGGACGGCCTGGGCGATACCGTCAAGCCCCGACTGATGGAAGCGGAAGCAGACCTTGAAAGAGTGCTTGTCATTGACGATAGGGACACACCGCTGACCCTTGCCGATGAGCGCATAGCAAGGGCAATCCGGGAAAACAACGCAAGGCTTGTTATCATTGACCCGGTGCAGGCGTTTCTGGGCGCAGATGTGGACATGAACCGGGCAAACGAGGTGCGCCCGATATTCCGCAGTCTGGGAGACATTGCACAGGCTACCGGGTGCGCTATCGTGCTGATTGGACACCTGAACAAAGCCGCAGGAACGCAAAGCACCTACCGGGGATTGGGGTCTATCGACATTACGGCGGCAGTCCGCAGTCTGCTCTTTATCGGTAAGCTGAAGGACAGCCCCACAACAAGGGTGCTTATCCATGAGAAAAGCTCCCTTGCGCCGCCCGGACAGTCCCTTGCCTTTTCTCTGGGAGACGAGAAAGGCTTTGAATGGATAGGAGCTTATGACATTACCGCTGACGAGCTTCTTGCCGGGACGGACACCGCCAAGACCGAAAGCAAGACCGCACAGGCGCAAATGCTCATTCTGGAACTGCTTGCAGATGGAAAGCGTATGCCGAGCGCAGAGCTGGAAAAGGCAGTCAATGAGCGTGGGATTTCCTCACGCACCATGAGAACGGCAAAGAGCCGTATCGGGGACAGACTTGTGACCGAGAAAGACGGCACCGCATGGGTCTGCTATCTCCGAAACTGACAACAGGAACACGGCAAGCGTGGCAAAGACGGCAAGGGTTTTATAGATACCTTAATGTTGCCGCCTTGCCTTGTTCCCTCATACTGACACCGCCCGATGATGAACAGTCACCGGGCATTTTTCATTTACAGGAGGATTTTGAATGAACAATACCGCAACCAACAGTACCCCTTGCCCGACTGTGAGAAAGCAGATCGGCAAGACAACCTATATCGTCCGTGTGCATTTCAGCGAGACCGCCAAGGAGACAATGGAGGACAAAATCAAGCGTCTGCTCCGTGAGGAAGTCCGCAAAATGTGACTTCTTTTTGAATTTGATGAAAAAGTCCTTGACTTTTCGTCTCTGG
>CABIZB010000016.1 GCA_902363145.1 Oscillospiraceae bacterium
AGGAGGAATGAAAATGTCAATGAACATCAAAACATATGTATGCGCCATTATCGGCGCAATAGGCGGGGCTGTTTCGGCAGCCCTGGGCGGCTGGGACAATGCCATTATTACGCTGATTATTTTTATGGCGGCTGATTTTATATTGGGGCTGGCAAACGCCATGTGGTGGCACAAATCCGACAAATCGGAAAACGGGGCGCTGTCGTCCCGTGCCTGCTGGCAGGGAATAGTAAAGAAGTTTGGTACGCTGTTAATCGTCGTATGCGCCAACTACGCAGACAGGCTGCTCAATGTGGATTATCTTCGGGACGCTGTGATTATAGCGTTCTGCGCATCAGAGCTGATTTCCATTTGCGAGACGGCAGGACTGATGGGCATACTGCCCTCGGGCGTGCAGAAAATTTTGTCAAAGATAATTGACCTGCTAAATGATAACGTTGATGGAGGTGGACGTAATGGCAATTCTGGCAGCCGATAAAATCATTAAAATGAATGGCGTAAACGTGCATCAGTATTTTCTGACAACGCACAATCCAAACCGCATTGATATGCCCGGGAAGCGTACTGCCAAAAACATTGGAGTGACTCTGCACAACACTGACCGCATCAGCACAGCAGCCAACACAACGCCCGCTGAGCAGTACACACGTGCCACAGTTAACGGAAACATGGGCACTGTACGTGTGCATTTTTATGTTGACGATGTTGGGGCATGGCAGGATCTGCCCATTGACTACACGTCCTGGCACGCAGGACAGAAGGGAAAGGCGGACGCATACGGCAGTGCTGCCGGAAATATGCAAACCATATCCATCGAATGTATTATGAACGGCAGCGGCGATGAAAAAGACTGCAAGGCACGTGACAATGCTGCACGTTTGGCAGCATATCTGCTAGATACATACGGCGGAGATCTGTACACCCACAACTACTGGTGCAATGTCCGCAACGGAAAAAAAGGTAGCATTGAAGCCTTAAACAAGTTGGACGATGGATATAAAAACTGCCCCGTGTATATCCGCCCCAAGTGGAACAGCTTCACGGAGCTGGTACAGTCATACCGCAAGAACAACAAACTGTTCTATGTGCAGGTCGGGGCTTTTAGTTCCAGGGAAAATGCTGAGGCTTACCTTAAAACAGTGAAAAAAGATTATCCGGGTGCCTTTATTAAATCAATGTAAGATAAAAAAATTCGCCGTCGGTAAGAGCTGTGGGACTCTTATCGGCGGCGCTTTTTTATTTTATTCTCTTAACTGATAACAAAAGCGAACCATTGATTATTACCAACGGTTCGCCTGTGTGTGCTTTGGCTCCCCAGCGCAGAGGGAGCACAATCCGCTGAGGAGCTATCTGACACGGCTGATAGCGGTATATCAACGCTTTTGCCGTCCTTGTCCTTGAAAATGACCGTGAGCTTGTCGTCGTAAACATACACCTTTGATATCATGATGTCGGCGATAGATTTCTTGCCCTCGGTGGTGTTGATATCGGTTGCGAGGATATCATCTATAAACACAGTGATCTGCTCAACTGATGGCACATTATCGGTCATTGCCTGAGACAATCGGAGGGCGGAGCTGAGCTGCTCCTTGCGCTCTTCCAGCTCCCTGACTTTATCATAAAGCAGCTGATTTCCGCCTGTCTGAGCTATGGCATTCACCACGTTCTCGGCCTGCTTAGTGCATTCGGTCAGCTCCTTTTCCAGCTCATCGGGCGCATACTCATTTCTGACCGTCTGCAAATACATCTGACAAATGGTCTCGGCGGTCTCCGCCTTGTCCATCTGCTCAAACGCCGACCGTGCTGCTCTGCACACCTCGTCCTCTATCAGATATTTATTTTCCAGCTTCTTGTGGCAGCCTGACTTTTTCTGCACGCCGTTACAGCGGTAATAATAGTGTTTGACACCGTTGCGTCCTGTGCCTGACAGCCCGCTCATAGGCTCTCCGCAATGACCGCAGTATAATTTACCCGACAAATAATAGTCGGCTTTGGCGGTGTTCTTGGCGGCTCTCTTGCGGTTTATAATCAATTTCTCTCTTACAGCCTCAAAGACTTCATTGGGTATCATCTGCGGTATGCCTCCTTCAATCACAATATCATCGTATTTGTAAATGCCTATGTATTTTTCATTAGCCAGCATATTGTAAAAACTGTTTGTGGTAAACGGTCTGCCTCGGCGGTTGCGATAGCCCTGAGAGTTTAAATGCTCGGCTATGTCAGTGAGTCTCTCCCCCTCTGCGTACATCCTGAACACAGTTTCGGGGATAATTCGGGTATCATCATCAATGACCAGCTTCTTATCAACTACCTTGTAACCCAGCGGAATATGCCCTGTGGTCTGAGCCTTCATTGCCGACTGGCGCATTCCTCGGATAGTCTTTTCCTGAAGATCGGCGCTGTAGTATTCGTTTATTGCTTCAATGATATGGGTCATCATCTGACCGCTGGCATCGTCCCCGAAGCTCTCCATGACGGACAGCAGCTTCACGCCGTTTTTAGCTAAAATCTGACGGTTTACGGCGCTGTCTATGGTGTTGCGTGCAAAGCGGTCAAGTTTCCACACAATAACACTATCCCACTTGTGCATGGCGCTTTCATGAAGCATCTGCTGGAAGGCGGGGCGGTCATCGTTCTTGCCCGTCATGGCTCGGTCTATGTATTCCCGCACGACTGTTATATCGTGCTGCTTGGCGTAATTGTAGCAGTCGTAGAGCTGTCCCTCAATGGACTGCTCCGTCTGCTTGTCGGACGAATACCGGGCGTATATCACGGCGGTTTGCATATTTTTTATCACTCCTATTGATTTTTTCGTCAGGATATGATAAAATACAGTTACTGTGGTGTGTGTATTTTATACATATCCCTCTCCCCGTTCGGTGCTGCAACATCGAGCGGGGAATTTTTTATTTTAATTCATTGATGCTATCATTGCTATACCCCTATCTGTTGGCTTGACTGCAAATTTACCGTTTAAATATTTTGATGTTTCTATAATTAAGCCTTCTGATTTTAAGATAGAAAAATCACTAATCGGATATCCGGCTAAACTGTCTGAATGAATAGGTCCCTTTCGAGAAGTATATTTATCAACAATTTCCTTAAGCAACATGGTGTAAGATGGCTCGTCAAAGTTTTCTTCTCCGTATTTTATGCCCTTGCCTGTAAGATTGCTAATGACTATTTCAAACATGTCTGAACTTTCATACTCAAGGTATCCAATAGCAGCAAGTTCTCCGTAAAGTTCTTTTATATCATCAACGCACATATCAGAAAGCCTGCATATTTCTCTTATATCGTTAAATGCAGCCGCTTCGCTTCTGCTTAAGCCATGGGACTTTTTATTCTCATACTCTTTGTATAACGCTTTCAATAACTTTTTGGCATCTTTGGTGATTCCTTCATTCTGAACAGTAGCGCTTTGAGGCGCTTTTTGTACTATTTTTCTATTTTCAGGCTGAATATTACCAATGACCTTTATCAAAGTATTTTTAGCACTGTCAGCCTTATCTATATCAATGTCATAAAAATAAGTTCTGATTGTTTTTATATCGAAAGGAAGCGCTGTACCCTCTCGTGCTATATGTATCAATGGGAGCCCCTTAGCTTTTCTGTATCCTGCTTCATAAAAGACATTAGGATTGAGCCCGGTAAGATCGGCAATAGCAAGTTCATCGTTATCAAGATGATTAAAAATATCTTCATTTATGCTGTTTACAGTGAATTCTGTATCAGATCTGATAACATCATAATCAAATTCTTGGCATGCTGGTGTAACGATATATTTAAGCACAATATCTGAAATTCTTCTTATTTCGCTGCCTGCTTCTCCGATTGGACAAATTAAAAAGCATTTTTTTGACATCTTACATACCTCCTGTTAGATAACCATTTATTATTCATTGCCTTGATATTCTGAATTGCTTTCATCTGCATATCTCCAAACAAATCCGCCAGCGTGCTTGTAAACACCGTTGGCTGCATCTCTGATATTTTTAGGACTTATCCTATTTTCCCGTGCAGCAGAAGCAACTGTTTCATACCGCTCTATCAGTTCCATGTCATCGGATAGCTTCAAAATAGCTCGTCCCTGAACCTTTTTAGGCTTGTTGGCTGCCTGCTCTTTTTGAGCTTCCTTTTCCTGCCTTTTCATCTCTTTGAATTGACGTTCCCGCTGCTGATCAAGTTTTCTTATCAGCATATGGACGGCTTTATTTCTTCGTATCATCAATTTTTCACAGACGTAAATACTATCATCAAGCCGTTCTATACCCTCGTTCAGTATATCGATCTCATTATCCAGGTCCTTTATTTTGTGGTACGCCATTGCATATGATTCGTAAAGTGCAGGAGCACAGTAGCCGTTATATCTTGCCTCATCAAACAGCTTGATTGCTGCCTCTATGCTCTCGGCTTTTCGCAGGCTCTCCCCCTGCTCCCAATATGCAATGCCTTTATCGAAACCCTTGCCCTGATTATTCAGGTTTTTGATATCCTGTAATGAAACTCTTGAATTTATAGGATTTATGGTCAGCTGAGCCTGCATATTCTGATATTCGTTTTGCAGAAGCCTGATACGCTCTTTAACGTTGTTGATTTCCCGCTCTTTACGTTCTGCCTCTTCATTTTTCATATCGATCAGTTTCAGCAGTATCTCACCGCAAACCTTTGCATCTGAAGCAGCTCGGTGTTCATGGCTATTTACTATTCCAAAATAATTAGCCAATGTTTGTTGCTTATGGTTTTCTACCCCATAAATCATATTTTTAGACAGCCTAAGAGTGTCTATATATTTTATTTTTCCGTCATAGCCTAACCGCATAAGAGTTTCCGATAAAAAGTCCATATCAAATCTTGCATTATGGGCACACAAAATGGTCTGCATATCCAAAACATCGCCCCAGAAACTAATCAAATCCGAAAAAGCTCTCTTTTCAGACGGAGCAGTGCTTATCATTTCGTTTGTTATATGGTTTATTGCTGTTGCGGATTGCGGTATCAAAACATTGGGATTGACAAGCGTACTGAATGACTTAACAGGGGCACCGTTTTCAAAAACAACCGCTCCTATTTCTACAATTCTGTCAAAGGCGGAGCTTAGTCCTGTAGTCTCAACATCAAATGCTATAAATCTTTCTTTTATTTTGGAGATTTCATCATCTTCAACAAAATCCTCATATGTCAGAACAAGACCTCTCTTTTCCGGAGAAGATTGAACATTACTCGCAGGCGTGACAGGTGTGGAGCACTTCAACTCGGCATTTGTATCGAGGCGCTTATCTTTCAGAGCTTTCTGCTCTTTGATTTCACTTCTCCATTTTTCATCTTGTGCAGCTTCTTCACACTGCTTACATCTGCCATATTCATTTATTTGAAAAAACAAAAAATATTTACCGCATCTGTAGCATTTTTTGAACATAATGTCACGTCCTTTAATCAATCTGCTTATCAAAATACACCCACATAGCAAATTTCACCATATCCTCGGTAATGCCGAAATACTCGGCAAGCTGCCATATCTCTGTATTCCCGTCTTTCATTGCTGTAATCATCTCGTCCTTCGGGGCGAGTTTTTTTATTGCCCATTTATTGGCTCGATATTCCATACGTTCCCGAAGCTCAAGGCTGTGTTCGGTATAAAACGACATGGTCTCGCAGTGACCAAGTTCATGAGCAAGAACAGTCAGAAGATCTGTAACGCCTGCAATCTGATCGTGATCTATTATTACTGTGCAGTCTCCGCAGTCATTGATAGCCATTGAAGGGCATTTTTGAAGAGGAGCGTCGATCATAAGAATATCATCGGCTTCTGCAAGCTCACAGAGCTCAACATAACTTGTCATTTATCAGTCTTCTTTCTTCTTGTCTTCTTCCCTCATTCTGCGGGCTATCTGAGCGTATTTGCGAACATCGTTCAGAACCTCTTCATCTACATCGGCGGTGCCAAACAGAGCGAAAGAAAGCTTCTCGTTGTCGTTCTGTTCTTCATTACCAACAAGGTAATCAACAGATACACCAAGAAATTCTGCAATTTCCCCTATGCGCTTCATATAAGCGGTACTTCTACCTTTTTTCCACTCCGATACGGCTTGCTTTCCGACACCAAGATGATTTGCAAGTTGCACCTGCGTTATTCCCTTTGCCTTGGCAACCTCTAATATTTTGTCAAAAGTACACATTTTTCTTACTCCTTTTTTGTTGTTTAATGAGAAAAGGGTAAATATTTGTACTTTTTCTATTGACAGTAAGCAATTTATGTACTATAATGTTTTTTGTAAGGAAAACACAACACATAGTCAATAAGAAACTGAACCTATGAGAGCGGCAATTCTCATAAGCAAGAGTACATACTATTAAGTCCTTTATGCTTATATAGTACATCTTTTACTGACTTTTGTCAAGCTTTCCAAACAAAATAATTTAATATTTACATTTTTGCAACGAGGTGATAATTATTTACAAGCTTTTTATCGCAGAAGTAAAAAAGCAACTTTCCATCAGAGGCTGGAAATATGCTGACCTATCAAAAGCCACGGGCTACACTGTAGGAACAATCGAGGCGTTTATGTGCGGCGCACGTGAAAGTGAGCGCATGGCAAACTGCATCGCCCAGGTACTGGGAATAGAGAGATAATGTCTATTTTCAGTATAGCACATTATCTGTCCTAATTTCAGGACAGGAAGGAGGAAAACTAATGAACGAACTTAAAATTTTTGAAAGTCCTGACTTCGGAAAAGTCAGAACAATGGAAATTGACGGCGAGCCTTATTTCGTTGGTAAAGATGTGGCTGAAATTCTCGAATATACAAATCCAAGAAAAGCATTGATTGACCATGTTGACAGCGAAGATAAGGGTGTAACGAAATGTGACACCCTCGGCGGTACGCAGGAAATGACCGTTATCAACGAAAGCGGACTTTACAGCCTTATCCTCTCCAGCAAGCTCCCGAAAGCAAAAGAGTTTAAACGTTGGGTTACATCAGAAGTGCTTCCAAGTATCAGAAAACACGGTGCTTATGCAGTTGATGAGTTAATCAATGACCCCGAACTTGCTATCAAGGCATTTACAGCTTTGAAAGAAGAACGCTTGAAAAATAAGAAGCTTGAAACCACTGTTGCAGTTCAGACCCAACAGATAGCCGAGCTTCAGCCCAAAGCAAGCTATTATGATGTGGTTCTCAACTGCAAGGATCTGATATCCACAACTGAGATAGCCAAGGACTATGGAAAATCGGCGGTGTGGCTCAATGCTCATCTGCATGAAAGGAAAGTACAGTTCAAGCAGGGCGGCATATGGCTCTTGTATGCCAAGTATGCCGAAAAGGGTTACACCAATACCAAGACCCAGACGTACAACGGTAATGACGGTAATCCCCACACTAAAGTGCATACCTATTGGACGCAGAAAGGCAGGCTGTTCATTTACGATCTGCTCAAATCTGAGGGGATTACCCCACTTATCGAGCAATAAACCTATTTCCAATATAACACATTATCTGTCCCGAAATCAGGACAGGAAGGAGGAAATCATGGACAAGAACTATCCCACCAGAGAAATGATGTCCGAAAGCGGACGCAGGATCATACTCGTGAACGAGCCAAGCCCTGAGATTATGGCAAAATGCCTCAAGCGTATCATCGACAAGAAGCTGCTTGAAG
>CABIZB010000017.1 GCA_902363145.1 Oscillospiraceae bacterium
GAGCGGCCGCTCCATATAAATGACGGAGGGTTCCTTTACCACTGTTTCAAGCTTGTATTTTTCCGACAGCAAAGCGGAAACAACCTCCAACTGCACCCGGCCCAAAAAAGAAAGAATGATCTCATGGGTGATGGAATCCACCTCGCAGCGCAAAAGCGGGTCAGTATCCGCAAGTTGCGTAAGAGCGTCCAGCAGCCGTTCTCTTTGCGCTGCCGTTTTCGGCGCAATCGACGTCCGCAGCATGGGGAGGGGGTCCTCACGCCACCTTTTACGAGGGAGCCGGGTTGGGTCCCCTAATACATCGTTTAACCTCACGCTGTCGCTGGGAAGGATAACAATTTCACCCGGATAAGCGGTGTCTGTCCGAACAATTTCCCCTTTGGATGGAATACGCATCTCTGTGATTTTCAGCTTTTCTCTCCCGGCCAGGGCCACCGTATCCCGCAGGCGCAGCGTTCCGCTGTATAGCCGTAGATAGACACGCCGCTGGCCGCAATCTGTATACTCCACCTTGAAAACGCTGCCGCATAGGGCGGCGCTCCCCTGTTCCCCAATCGGTTGGAACAGCCCTGTCACCGCATCCATCAACGGTTGAATGCCAAGGCCCTTTTTGGCGCTGCCATAATAGACCGGGAACAGGGAGGCGTCTTGAACCCGCCGCTGTTCCTCCCGCACAAGTTTTTCCCGGCTGATTGGTTCTCCTGCGATATACTTTTCCAATAATTTATCGTTATTTTCGATGACCGCATCCCATGCTTCTATGTCGGTATTTTCCTCCAGGACTATTTCCGGGGACAGCGACACCGTCTGCTTGATGATAATATCGGCGGAGAGCTTATCCCGAACAGACTGAACCACGCTCTGCAAATCAACGCCAGCCTGGTCGATCTTGTTGATAAAGATAACGGTGGGAATGTTCATTTTCCGCAGGGCATGGAACAGAATACGGGTCTGGGCCTGCACGCCATCTTTAGCGGAGATCACCAAGATGGCCCCATCTAAAACAGCCAAAGAGCGGTACACCTCCGCCAAAAAATCCATGTGGCCGGGCGTATCCACAATGTTGACTTTACATCTGTGCCACTGGAAGGAAGTGACTGCCGCTTGAATGGTAATCCCACGCTGCCGCTCCAAAAACATGGTGTCCGTCCTCGTTGTCCCTTTTTCGACGCTCCCCGGTTCTGAAATGGCTCCGCTGGCATATAGCAGGCTCTCCGTCAAGGTCGTCTTTCCAGCGTCTACATGGGCAAGAATTCCAATATTGATTATTTTCATGTGATTGTCCTCCCTTTACTGCCCCGAAGGGCATAAAAATCCCCAGCAGTAAAATACTTTTACCACTGGGGATGATAATTTGCGGACATACACATATACAGCATACACCTGTTTGTGATTGCTGTTTTTGGGGATATGTCAAAATTGATAAGGCAAAAGTATTCTTAAATTGGGTACAAAAAACTAAGCCCCTACAAAAGGGACTATCATAATCCTTTGTTCCCACTATTTGATTATAGTTTTATTTAAGAATACCTTGCCGCATATTTTTTACTCCTTTTCTGGATTAAATCATTATATCACATCAGTTTTAGGAAAGCAAGTACCTAAAAGAAATTTTTCTTCCCCTTACCCGCCCCGAAAACGCCTTGTAGGGCGTTTCTGGGGCGTTTACAGCCCTTTCTTAAATTCCTCCACCAACAGATCGCTCAAAGCCTGTGATGGGCGTATTTTGACCGTTATATGCCCCTCCGGTACGGTGTCCCACCATTTGCGGATCGTTTTCGGATCAAGTCCGGTGTCCCTATGACAATCGGCCTTGCGTCCCTCTGGATGCTCCTGCCGCCACGCATAGACTTGCGCTTTCTTTTCTTCTGCCCCTTTTCTTCTCCATGTGCCGCCAGGATAATCCACTTCCTGCACCGCCCTTGCTCTTTTCAAATGCTCTTTCTGTGATCTACCATTCCTCTTGTTGCGCTCGATGCGAACATCGGTCAGAGCTTCAATATCGGAAATCGTGAAATTGTAATACTCCTTGTCGTAGGCTTCCAGCGCACTCCGTATATCTTCCTCGGTCAATGCGTTCTCATGCTTCACCATCTGCAGATCATCAAAAGCCTCTTTCATATCCTGCCGGAGCTGCTGCTTCGACACACCGCATTTGTAAGCATAGATAGCAAGGCACATCAAAAAGAAATACCGATGCCCGCCCTTTATCTCTCCGATCTGCCGCAGCCACCAATGGTAGAGCGCATACGGATCATCACCATGCACCTTTCCGGCAATATCCCACTTCTTGCGTCCTTTCTCGCCTCTCACAACAACACGCTCATACCACTCCGGATATGCCTCCCTCGCCTCAGCTCGTGTCATTTTGGATGGGCTGAAAGGCTTATTGACATCCACCCTGTTTTCTGGCTTTGCGTAGGCGTTCAGATAATCCAGCGTTACCCGTTCTCCGGTACGGAAAGCGACCAGCTCCGTCCCATGCTTGTCATTGATGCTGCCCACCATGCGGAAGCTCTGATTGATGGATTGATACTGGATCGCCTTGACCTGCGAAGTGCTGCCATACTCCCATAGCCGGAAAGTGAGGTCATATTTCAGACTTTTAAGCTGAATTTTTATATTCGGGTATAGGTCAATCGGCTGCTGGAAAACATAGTAGATATGCAGCCCTGTCCCCGACAGAACAAGGAAAGTCGGCATCGGCAACCGGCGCACTCGCTCCGAATCGCCGCCAAAGCGCAGAAAGAGGTTGCGCAGCTCGGCAAGACCTACGCCATCCAGATCGAAGATCAGAGCATACATCCGCTGGGCGTTCTCCAGCCTGTTCTCCTTTCTGCGATATGCAAGACTGCTGCACAAAGTAAGGCTGTTCCCCTCGACAAACTCCATGTAATCCTGTTCCCATGTGTCGTTATACATCTTCCTGCGCCGGAGCTTCTTATCCTCGCTCTGTTCGTCCCGATACAGATACACAGCGTTCGGATGGGAAAAATCCGTGTGCCGTTCTCCGGAGTTCTCATTGTCCGGAAACAGCTCTTTATAAAACTCATAGCCTCCGACCTCCGGATATTGTGCGCTCAAATACTCGTAGCAGCCTCGATAATTCTCGGTCATATTACCACCTCACAAAAGAAAAAGTACCAAAAAGAAAATCCGCTGCGGCGGGGATCGCCTGCGGGCGGGAAGGGGGAAAAGGGGGAGCAAAAGAGCGGCGGCTACGCCGCCTTAAAGAGAAAGTCACCTCCCCCTTTTCCCCCTCGCTGCGGGGCATTGAAAGTGCCGCCACTATGGAAAACCCGATGGGTTTACCACAGTGGCTTGGAAAACCTCTAACGAGGTTTACCACACTTCCAACACCCCTCCGCTCACCCCCCTTTTCCCCTCCGACTTTCTCCCTTTCAGAGAGAAAAAATATAGGTTGGGAGTACCCTTACAGGGGGCTTAGATTATCAATACAGCAATTCCCTATTTTCAGTTGTTATTATAGCCTGTCCGAAAGAGATTTTCAAGCCCTCCGGACAGGCTTCTTTTACAGCTCCATGCCGCCCATTCCTCGCTGGTGCTGCTGTTGCTCCTGCTGCTGTCCAATCTCCGGATCGGGCAGCAGCTCCCTCGCCTTTTCAAGCAGAGGACGCAGACGCTCCGGCAAGTGTTCTTCCAAGAAGTCCAGCATCCGACCGATGCCGTCCGTCAGACGCTCGGTGAAGCTGCGTTCCTCCTGCAGCTCGGATTGCAGATAATAGTTTTCATCGCGCAGCCTCCGGTTTTCCTGTTCAAGCCTCTGCTGCCGCTGCGCTTCTTCCAGCCGCTTCTTCATGGACGGCACCTGTGACCGCAGACGGGTGTTTTCCTCCGTCAGCTCCTGTACCTTGTGCCGATCCGTCACGCTGCGCAGTGCCATTTTCTTTAGCTGCTCGACCTGATCCACCGTCACGCCCTTTACTGCCCCTGTGAGCGTCTTTTCCGGCTGAATATCATGCAGGGGTGCATTTACCCTGTCAGCCTCCTTTAAGAGCCGCACAGTGCCTTTCAGAGCGTCCCGCTGCCGTTCCAGCTCAGCAACCTCCCGCTCTACTGCCGCTGTCTGCTGCTGCACCGCTTCCAGCCTCGCAGCCGCTTCCTTGAACTGCGGCAAGTCCATGTGCGGTCTGTTCGTGCCGAGAGAGATAATTTCAAAATCGTGCCGCTGGGCGATCTCCGTCAGAGCTTCTTTCTCCCGTTCCATCCACGCCGCCCATTCGGTCTGCTTTCTGCCGACACCGACAAACCCCTGCTGCTTCAATGCCTGTTTCATAGATACCCTTGTAGAAAGTCCTCTTGACTGCTCCGTTGCCACAGGGATAAAATCGACATGGAGATGGGGCGTTGCCTCGTCCATGTGCAGCACCATATTGAACACCCGCAGATGGGGGTTGCGTTCTGCAAAAGACTCCGCAAAATCTTTCAGAGCTGCCGCCGCCCGTTCTCCGTCCGGCGTACCGCACCCACAGTCGCTCATGTTGCCGATCTGGAAGATCGCTTCATGGAACAGCTTTTCCTGTTTACTCTGCCGGATATGCTCATAGTAGTCCGGTATCTTATCTCTCGTTTTGGTTTTCTTTGCGTTGTAGGCTGCGAGAGCTTCATCAAAGACCATATGATAGACCTGCTTCAGATCCTCGTTGCAGAAAACAATGTTCTGCTCCGTCCGGCTCCGGTCTACATTCGCCGCTGAGAAGCTGCGGTTGTTGTGCCGGATGCTCCCTGCACCTGTCATACCCGAAATCGTAACTCCCATAAAATCGCCCCCTTTCCGCTTATTCTTCCGTCCTCTATTTTATCATAAATTTCCGCTAAAAACAACCTCTTTGTTACTTTCTGGTGAGAAAGTAACGCAAAAGCACTTTCACACCGCCACCCCATCGGTGCAGCGGTGTGAAAGTGCTTTGCGCCCCTAAAGGGGAGGGGTTGCCGGAGCTGCTTCACTGCCGGCTCGTGCCTGCTGCTCTGCCAGCTCCGGAGGGGCGCTGCCCCTGCCGTCTGCGGACGGCTCCCCGACCTTCATCCCACCGATAAACTGAAATTTAATACTCAATGACAATTTTCTTGCACTTCTCGCAGAGCCAAGCCTCCGCAGACGCTCCACCAAAAGGTCCACCGATTGACTTTTCATTGAGTTTGATTGACTTGCCCCCACCAATGTTGAGGGCCGCAATAACTCGTTCTTTTTCGCTCCAATAGACACCATCTCTGCATTGAATACAACCAAGTTGCATTTCTTCACCACAATACGGACATTTCATTTTAATCACCCCTACAAATTCCCGATTTGTCGTTCTGTTTAGTCCCCAAAGAACCTACTAAACCAGCTACGCTTTTGAACCGGTTCTGTCTCACGCTCCGGCTGATCGGCTCCGGACTTGCCGGAAAGAAGCTGCTGATGCATTGTCCCAGCATGGAGAGCCTGGGCCGCTGCCGCAGTCTGCTGTGCCGTCACCAACGCCGAGCTGACCTCCGCCAACCTTGCGTTCAGTTCCTCGATCTGCTTGTCCTTTACAGCAAGTTGCTCGCTTTTCCGGTCTAATTCTCCCTGCAGCATAGCGATCAAAGTGGTTTCGCAAGTTTCGCAACTTGCTTTCGCCTGTTGCGAAACTTGCTTTCGTTCAACACCTAAATAATGCTGATATATGGCGGTTTTTTGACTTTCGCTGATTGCGAAACTTCCTTTCGCATCTTTCGCAACATGGTTTCGCCTACACCATGCACGAACTGCCTGTTCCGACACGCCACATTCTATTGCAATTTCCGTTATTACACCCGCCAAATATCATCACCACTCTTTCATCCGGAGTTAATCTCAAAACAAATCGCTATGAGATCCCGTCCTTATCAATTTCAAAATCAAAGTCTGCCGAACAACTTTATAGACCAACAGCCAGTCCGGCTCGATGTGACATTCTCTCATGTCCTTATAATTTCTGGAATTAGTGAGAGCATGATCTCGATACGCCTCCGGCAACGGCTGCTCGTTACACAACAGCGTGATCACTTCCTCCAACTTCTTCGGATCGCAGCCTCTCTTGATCGCAAGCTTGTAATCTCGTTTGAACTGCCCCGAAAACTCCGGCTTAAGCATTCAGCGCCTCCATCAGATCTGCAACGCTATCAAACGGACCATACATATCCTCTCCCTTTTCTGCCGCCTCCATCGCCGCATAGGTAACAGCATTCGGCTCGTCAACCTTGACTTCAAAGGGAAGTCCATGACACCTAAGTGCCTGTCGATAAAAAATACCCGTTGCCGTACTCAAATCCATTCCGAGGGACTTAAAGAGAGCTGCCGCCTGTGCTTTCAGCTCCGGCTCCATTCTTATCGTCATATTTCCTTTAGCCATAATAGCACTCCTTTCCTCGTCATTTTTAGCTTGCACTAATATTATATTCAATATTCGTGACATTTGCAAGTGCATTGCAAATGTTTTTTTGCAACTTTTCTATGAACAGTGCTTTCTATATGCTAACACCGCAGCGTGTACATTTAGGGGGTGAAAAAGCCTTATTTCGCGCGGTTTTCAAGCCTCGTTTTCGGTGGGGTAATATAAAAACCCTTATCTTTACATTACCTTCTGAAACATATGGCGCACCTTGTCCAGGCGGCTGTTTGGACGGCGGGGCTGGATGACCGGCTGACCGACAGCGGCCTGATATCCTTTCAGCTCTGTAAGGCATACGCTCCGCCCGTTGGTGTAAAAGGCCAGATCAGTACGGTATGCCTGTATACAGCGGGCGGGAATCTCGCCAGTAAAGACAACTTCATCCTTTTTTACCTGGGCCGTTTCGATGGTGGCACAGTATTTCGGTGCATCATGATAAGCCCTGGAAAGGTATTCCTGGGGCGCATAGAGGATGAAGGAGAGATAAGGTTCCAGCAGCTGCGTCCCCGATTCCTTCAATGCCTGTTCCAATACAATCGGGGCCAATGAGCGGAAGTCCGCCGGCGTGCTGACCGGACTGTAATAAAGCCCGTATTCAAAGCAAATCTTACAGTCCGTTACGTTCCAGCCGAACAAGCCCTGCTCCAGCCCGTAACGGATACCATCCCTGACAGCGTTTTGAAAACTCTGGTTCAAGTATCCCAGCGAAACCCGGCTCTCGTATTGTACACCGGAGCCAAGCGAGAGTGGTGTAACAGACAGTCCTATGGATGCCCAAAACGGGTTGGGCGGCACCTCGATATGGATGGTGTGGCTGGCTGCTTTGAGCGGCCGCTCCATATAAATGACGGAGGGTTCCTTTACCACTGTTTCAAGCTTGTATTTTTCCGACAGCAAAGCGGAAACAACCTCCAACTGCACCCGGCCCAAAAAAGAAAGAATGATCTCA
>CABIZB010000018.1 GCA_902363145.1 Oscillospiraceae bacterium
AAGAAAAGCCTCAACAAGCGTTTTGTTGAGACCTCGGCTTTCGCAAAGATATTGAATTGCTCTGTCGGCTGTTCTGTTGTGCAAGGGCAAGTGAAACGCTGTGGGCGGTGTTGTGCTGGCTTCGGTCTGCCCCTCGCCGCTTTCGCCGGTCAGGAGCTGGACAGCTTCGGGAAAGGACTTGCCGTAAAACTCCATGACAAAATCAATGGGATAGCCGCCCTTGCTCTGGCTGTGGCGAAACCACTTGTTTCCCCGGACGGTCAGGCTGTCATGTTCTTTCCAGCGGTATTCTCGTCCGCTTTTGATAAGCGTCTCTCCCTGTGTACGGAGAAAATCTTCCAGACTGACGGCGTTCGCCCGATCAATCTGTGGTTGGGTGTAATTCATCGGGATATATCCTCCTTTTTGTGTCGTGTTTGGGGTCGATTTTGGAGCATTTGTTCCTCTGTACGCTCGTTAAATCGGGCGGCAGTATCTACCACATGACTTGACCTTCCAAAGACGGTGTAAATCGTCTCTGACGGTCTTAAACTCGCCATAGGTGGTGTTGTGCGCCTGTTCCAGCTCGTCATACTCTTCGGTCAGCTTTTTCATATCCACCTTGCCGTCCGGGAATTCTCCGGTCAGCTTGCGTCTGGCGGCGTAGAACTGTTTCAGTTCCGTTTCATGCTCTGCCTTGTACTTGGCTCTGGGCTTCTCAAACTTGATTTTCTGCAAGCCGTCATAGACAGGCTTCAAGCTCTGGAAAGCAGCAGAGCTGTCATAGAGCCGCTTAATCGCTTTCATTCGAGCGGTCTGTTCGTCCAGCGTTTTCTTCAAGCTCTCTGTGGCAGCACTGTGTTCGCTGACACGGTGTTCCAAATCCTCAAGGGAGTAAATCCCGTTTGCCCGGAGATAATTGAAAGTCTCATTCATCTCCTTTAGATTGCTGACCTTGTCTTTCTGCGAATACGCCCCGGCTCTGCGCTGGGTGTAATAGGCGTTCAGCAGAGAAACAAGGTCGGGTGCCTGCGGCTTGGCAATCTCCGCTTTTGCTTCGGCAATCCAATCGAACAGGAGAGCGATTTTCTTCTTGATGTCCCGGATAACGGCATTGGTTGCCTTGATCCAGCGGTTGAACTCGCCTTTCTCGGTGCGTATGCCTTTCTTCTCCATTGCCCGGACGGTTGCGCCCTCGTGGACGGTGGGAAGAAGCTCCACGCCCTGACGCTCATAGCTTCGGTGGTCGATACGAACGTCAAGCCCCTTTTCCGCAAACTTGCCATTGCATAGCTCCGCCCATGTCTGCCGCCAGTATTCCAGCGTTTCGGGACTGCCCCAGTCGGTAGTGGGAACGGCGTTGAACACAAACTTTCCGTCTGCGTCTCGGATACGGTTGCCGTCCTCGTCCAACTCATACACCCGGCGTTGCTTTAGTCCCCATTTGCCGTTCTGCTCGATGGGGCGGATAGGGCAAAGCACATGAAAATGTGGGTTTGGTATGCCTCCGTCCTCCCGGTCTGGCTGGTGTACGGCGAAGTCAACCACCATGCCACGGCTCACAAAGTTCTCCAACAAAAATTGCCTTGCGAGAGCGATGTTTTCCTCAAGGGAAAATTCATTCTGCAAGGCAATGTCAAAGCTGTATGCAATCTGGGCGTTCTTTCCACGCTCGGCTTTTTCCACGGCGTTCCATAGCGTCTGTCGGTCTGCGTATTCGGGCGGTGCATGGGGCGGCAGGAGAATGTCAGAGCAGATCACGCCGCCCTTGCGGGTGTAATCGCTGTATTCGCCGTAATACTCGCTATACAATCGCTCCCCGGCACGGTAGGCGGCAGAAGCAATAGCGGACTGTCCTGCGCTTCGCTTAGTCTGCGTGACGCTCAGATGAAATAGTGCCATCGGCTTTCAACTCCTTTTCTCTGTTCGCTTGGTTGGTGTGAGTAATCGCCATGTGACGGACGGCTCGCTGGACTTCGGACAGAGAAAAGATGTGTTCCATCAGCTCTGTCATTTCGGTGCGTGTGAGATCTTTGACCTCCGGGGCAAGGCTCTCAATCGTGCCACCCAGATTGCAAAGGCGGTGGGTGCGCTTGGTGCGTTCGCCTTTCTCCAGATATTTCTTTCTGTTCTCAAGACGGTTGAGCTTGTGCTTCTCCTGTGCAAGCTGCGTCTCGGCTCGTTCCTTTTCGGCTCGGAGCTGTTCAAGGGTTTTCGGTTTTGTCATTGTGATTGACCTCCTTTTTTGATTTTTGGGATAAAAAAAGACCGTCAACTTTTCGCATAGTGCGACCAGTCAACGGTCAGTTTTTCGGTATTCAGTTTTTCAAACTTGCTGGCGGCGAACAGCATTTTATGCTGTTTGCGGACGGCAAGTCCACAAGGGATAGCCGCTTTAGCGGCGCAAGGGGGTGTAGCCACCTTGACGGAACGAAGTGACGCAACATTCTCGGTCAAGCAGTTTTCTTCTGCTGACGGAGAATGAAGCTCCGCAGGACGCACGATACTCCCGATAGGAGAGTATAGAAGTGCGCCCTTTAGTTCCTAAAGGGATTTTCTTCTGACCCAAATTACATAAAATGTAGATCAAGACATTTCTAAGAGGTACTCTCAGATTTTCACAACATAAGGTTCATCTTCAATAATACCCTGATCGTGGGTAACAATGATAACCGTTTTACCTTCTTCATTGAGTTCGTGCAATAACCTCATAACAATATCTCTATTTTTCTTGTCAAGTGAGCCAGTAGGTTCATCTGCCAAAACAACAGAACATTTTTTCATCATAAGACGAGCTAAAGCAACTCTCTGTTGTTCACCACCGGAAAGCTGATAAACTTTTTTGTTAACTTCCTTTGATAACCCCACACGATTAAGAGCTTCTTTAAGTGATACTTTAGTTCGGCTTGATTTTTTAATCAAACTTAAATTTTCTTTAACTGTCTTATTTTCAAGCAGTGCAAAATTCTGAAAAAGAAACCCCACTGTATCCGCAAAAAAACTGTTTTTATTTTTAAGCCGGGTAATATTCAGCCCTTCGATTATGATACTGCCGCTATCCGGCTTTTCGATACCACCAATCATATTGAGCAAAGTGCTTTTTCCACTGCCGCTATCCCCGCTGATTACTACAAAACTTCCATCCGGAATTTCCAAATTAAAGTTGGAGAAAATTATTTTCTCTCCAAATGCTTTATTTAAGCCACGAATTATAATCATAAACATCCACCTTTCAAGGACTTTGAGATATTTGTTTTTTCAACCCACATAACATTTGTGAAAATGATTGCCATTTCAATAATGGTGAGCAATGCTCCAACCAGTAAAGCAATCCCGACACTTGCGTTAGATATAAAAAGCGAAACAATGCAAATCAATATCACAACGGCTATATTTTCTAAGAGATTAACGGAAATAAATCTTTTGTGCCTTTCATAAAAGCGATAGCCCAAAACCTTTTTGAGGGAGATTTCCATCGCATTAAGTCTAAATTCCATTTTCACTTCAGATATGATGATAGCGATATCTAACAGCAATACTAATACGCAAAGAGAGCTTATAAAGCCAATCAGTTTCACGAGGAAACTATGACTATAAGTATAATCCTCCCCGACATTCGTCAGCATAAAATAGTGTGGTCCAAGCTGTTCTGCATATTTTTTCGCAGCATTACGAATTGTGCTTTCATCGCATCCGTAGATCACCTCACCATTATATGTTCCTGTTTCGATATAACTTCCATTCAAAGCAACAGCCTCATTTGCCTGATAAATAACAATCGGATTTGTTGCTCTTGACAATCCGTCAATAGCCTCTTCTCTGTTCGAATTGAGATAATAAAATTGCTCTCTGCCAGAATATTCTTTATAAACAACACGCAGTTCTTCTGCATTTTGGGTAAGAGAGTCAATTTCCTCTTTTGCGATATCTTTGTATGATTCCGCATTTTTTCCCTTTGGCACGAAGACCACGATATCCTCTTTTTCATCATCTTCAGTAAGCATATCAGAAAACCCTTGCAGCATATCTCTGGCATTATGATTTACAAAAATATAATTATCCGTATCGCTTATCCGGCTGCCTATGCAGACCACCGGATTTATAGTGTTGTATTCATTTTCGTAAAGGTCATTCCAAAATTCGCTCTCTTTGGATTCCTCCTCATTTTCTTCAAAAGGAGGTTCAATCTGCATAACTCCAAAATAGTAATCATTATAATGATTTTCTAAAAGAGTAGTGTTTGTAAGTAAATTACCTTGAATGCTACTGAGATTTGTAGTTATTGTAAAAATCGTCATAGCAGTAGCAAATACTTTAAGACCGTTCAGAAGATAAAACATACCTTTTTTATCTGAAGCATTGGCAAAGGCTTTTTTTACATCAAAGCGGACAAAAGCAGCATAAGGAATTACGGAAAGAACTGCTCCGGCACAATACACTGCCAAAATGAGATGATCTTCATACGCTCCCGATATAAATTGAGAAACAAGCAACTTTGCTAAGACGAATAATGCAGCATATGAAATCATATCAGCCACTACAGCTTTTAGAGCAATCACAGCAGCATTTTCGCCCAGAGAAGCTCGTACAACTACTTCCTTTTGTCTGCGTATCACCTCAATCATATTAAGTACAATCATCAATATGGCAACCAGGCCCCAAACAATGAACATCATATCAGTTTCGGTTGATTGCCAAAACTCTGGCTGCGATATAGAATATTCTTTTGCCAAATCTTGATATGTGGCAATAATGTCATCATCGTCACCGATATAGCTGACCATTATTTCCTGTCCATTGCCTGTGTTTTTTGCTTCTCTAAAATCTTCAAATTCTATTACGGTGATTCCGCCTATCAAAGCCGTATATGTTTTTTCCTCAATATCCATTGTGCTTTTAAGACTATCCCGAACAACGGTATCATCACCATAAATATAAAGTCTTGTCTGATAATTAGAAACTCTCTGATTAAAAGTCGAAAAAATATGAACACCATGCTTCTCAGCTGTATCTTCTGCATTGGCTAAAAATGAATCCATATCGTCATTAGTAGTTGTGTATCTGGACGATAAATAATAAGCACCATTAAAGTTCCAGAGCATATTTTGATATACTTCAGCTTGCATAACAAAAGCAAAAATAATCGTAATCAACAGCAATATATTTCTTATATGTTTCATTTAAAATTCTTAAACCTCCTTTGAATAGGTAACAGACACACGATTGCCCAAAATACTAATATGGATTTTTTCATACAACCACATTCTCTTGTTAGATTCTAATTTTCCGTTTTCTTTATTCGCATAAATTGTACCATAAAACTTGTGAACAATTCTACCGCAACTTTGGACTATATGAGAAAAGTCCGAACAGTTTTCTGCCCGGACTTTCTCACTCAATCATAAATCAATTCCGCTTTCACAACTTCCTCTGCCTGTGCCTTGCAAGCGTTCATCTGCCGCACCCATTCCATTTGGTTTTCGGCTTTCAGCCTTTCGGTCACGCCGTACTGCTTTGCCAGTTGCGGCACGATCAGCTCCATTCGGTTTTGTGCCGCTTCGTCAATCTCGGCGCAATGCTCAAAGAGCCTATCGGATAGCACCAGCTCATTGAACAGTATCGGGCGGTGCATTTCCAGATACGCCTTGCGGAGTCTGCCGTAGTGTCCGAGGGGCTTTGTCTTGCGGATAATGATGTTCGGGATAAGATAATCACCGTTCTGTGTGTAAGTGATATTCATGCTGTTTGTACTCCTTTCATCGGCTCTCTCTGCGGTAAACTGCTGACGGGAACGAACACTCCCTTTGCAATGTCCTCTGCACGAATGGCGGCTTTCTTGGCTTCGATTTCTGCCTTTTTTCTCCCCTTGATTTTGTCCTCGTATCGCTTCTGCGCTCCGCTGGCTTTCCGCTTCAAGTAGTTCTGATGAAACCTGTCCTTGCGTTCCTCACGCTTGCGGATTTCCTCTAATTCTTCCGGGGTCAGCTCCACTTCTCCAAACGCCGGGGGAACGAATCGCCCAACAAAATTGAAGTAAATCTCGACCTCCTGTGTGGTCTGAATACTGCCCTTGCGGTCACGCTCATGCACAAGGATTTTCTCAATAAACTCATTGAGCATGGCAATCGTCAGCTTGTCGAAGTTCTCATACTTGTCAATCAGAGCGATAAAACGGTCAGCGTCCTTTTCGTGCTTCTCGTAGCTCTTGATAGCCTTTTCCAGAACAGAGATTTCAGCGGTAAGCTCGGTCTGCTCCTTTTCATATTGAGCGTCCAGAGTGGCATATCTGCTGTCAGACAGCTTTCCTAAAATGTTGTCCTCATAGATTTTGCAGAGCAGGACTTCCAGCTCGGAAACTCTCTGCTTTGCGGTGGCAAGGCGTATCCGCTGTTTCTTGACCTCTGCCGTCTGCTGGCTGGACTGCGCTTCCTGCACCACTCGGACAAACTCGGCTCTGTCATGCTTCGCATACTCGGCAATAGCTTTGAGCATTTCGGAAACAAGGGACAGTACCACATCTTCATTGATACGGTGCTGTGTCGTGCAGAGCTTTCCAACTGGGACTTTGCTGTATTGGGAACAGGTATATTGAGAAATACGCTTGCCGTTGTTGGTACGGTGGACATACATCTTGCCGCCGCAATCGGCACAATAAAGCAAGCCTGTGAGGGGAGCTGCTTCGCCCCAGCCGTCCGGGTAGCGTCTGACATTCCCACGGATTTTCTGCACAAGGTCAAAGGTCTGCTGGTCAATGATAGCTTCATGGGTATTCTCGAAAATTGTCCATTCGTCCTCCGGGACATAATGGCTTTTCTTGTCCTTGAAGTGCTTTCGGGTCTTGAAGTTGATGGTGTGTCCCAGATATTCACG
>CABIZB010000019.1 GCA_902363145.1 Oscillospiraceae bacterium
AGGGCTGCGCCGGCTCTTATCATATATACCATATTCCTCAATAGCTCAGTCGGTAGAGCGCATGACTGTTAATCATGATGTCGCTGGTTCGAGTCCAGCTTGGGGAGCCAATCACGCATAATCCGAACACTTTCGTCACTAAGAATGTGTTCGGATTTGTTGTTTATTTTTGATATTGAAACCGTCCGAATTTTTATAAGTTCGGGCGGTTTTTGTTATCATAAAGTAAAATTCGCATTAGGTTTGAGTGCTGATTATAAGGTCAAGATAGAATTTATGCAAATTGTTATCTTTGTATAAATCGTGCCATAAGATATACTTTATTTTAAAATAAACAGCCTTTAGTTATTTTATAGCACCTATGGTATTGACAATTAATAGATACTATGCAACTTTACGAACCTTGGATAAGAAAGGATTAATTGTTGGTGCATCTGAAAAAAACGGAAATATGCCATTTCGTACAGTATATTCAATAAGTGAAAAGGGTAAAGAAGAGTTAAGAGATACATTGACAAAATTAATATTATCTTTTGACTATGATACCAATATGTTTTCTATAGTTGCCTTTTTTCTTGATGTTAAAATCAAAGAGCCGGACACAAGGGTGCAGAGCCGATGAATGTGAGAAAACACAGTTCATCGGCATTATTTATTGGGAAAATTTTAAAAAGCCTCTTGACAATCTAACAGATGTTATGTATAATATATCTAACATCTGTTAGACGAGGAGGCTTATATGAGCAGTACAAAAGAAAAAATACTGGAAATATCCTTGGATATGTTTTCAAAGCAAGGCTATACCGCAGTATCAATAAGGGATATATGCAAGCAGGTAGGGATAAAGGAAAGCTCCGTTTATTACCACTTTAAAAATAAGCAGAGCATTTTTGACGAGCTGCTGAACAGATTTGCTGAAACTGCAAATAGTATAATGTCGCAGCTTGAAAACGGACTTACTGACGGGCAGAATTCTTTTTCTGATGGCATTAATACGGTTGCAAGATACTTTTTTGAGCAGTATCTTATGGACGCTTTCTGCAACAAGGTTATGCGTATTATGCTGATTGAGCAGTTCAACAATGACGATGTTCGTAAGCTGTATCAGGAATGGCTGTTGGATAAACCGTTAAACTTTCAGAGTAAAATCTTTTCAGCCTTGATAAGCATGGGTGTAATACCAAATGGTGACAGCAAGTATCTTGCGATAAAATATTACTCTCCCATTTATTTTTATGCACAGAAATGGCTGTTCAGCGGAGAACTGACCGAAGAAAACAAAGCGGCTTTTTGTGCTGTGGCATACAAGCATATTCAACTGTTCTTTATGGAAATCGGAGGCAATAATGGCTAATATCATTATCACAGGAGCAAATCAAGGCATTGGTTACTATATGACGGAAAAGCTGCTTATTGACGGAAACAAGGTATCGGTTTTGGATATTGAAACCGATAGTTTCGAAAAACTTAAGAAACAATACAGTAACAGCCTTATTTATCACAAGGTGGATTTGAGAAGCTATGACGAGGTAAAGACGGCGGTTGATAAAACTGCTGCGGAGTTCGGCACGTTTGATATTGCTGTGCACAATGCTTGCAAATGTACATTTGAGAGCGAAGCTGACACAGATTTTGATACATACAAAGATGTTTTTGAGGTCAATTATTTCGGAGCACTGCGTTTTGTAAAAAGTGTTGTGCCTTATATGAGCATGCAGAAGAAAGGCAAGGTTATTTTTACAAGCTCAGCTGTGGGAGTAACGGGCTTTGTGAATATTTCCCCCTACAGTTCGACAAAGGGTGCGTTGGAGGCATTGGCAAAATGTCTGCGGATTGAATATGCAAAGGATAACATCACTTTTCACATTATGCACCCGCCTCTTACAAGAACGAAATCCGCCTCGCCGCTTCCTGTACCTGATGAATTTAAGGCATTGCCCGAGAAGGTTGGATACGAACTTGCAAAGCATATCAATTCAAAGCGTTTTATTATTTGTCACAGCCTTAATCAGAAAATGCAGATTATGAGCTGTTACTTATTCCCGATAAAAATGGGTGATTTGCTTTCAAAGTTGACGGCAAATTGTACTGAAACCGAGAAAAGAAACGACATTAAATAAATTAAGGAGCAGCGTTATGAATAAAATATCTGCCTGTACAAATGAGCGAAAAAAGCAGTTGTCGGTTGATTTGCTGATAATAGCAATAAGCCGAGGAGTTTAACTAAGAGACAAATTTCAGTCTTGTGGAGAGCTTGAAAGCATGCAAGAATTTAAATTCTACGGAGATTTTTATGGAGATAATAGATAAAAAAACAAATGGTGGAAAAGCATATGTATTCCTAAACAATCTTAATGGAGAACCACTTACGCAAAACACAGCATGGATTATCTGCCCAACCTGCGGCGGCAAAACTCGTGACCGAATAAGAGAGGATACCATTTTAATAAACTATCCTCTCTACTGCCCGAAATGCAAACAAGAACATTTAATTGAAGCTAAAAATTTTATAGTTACAGTTATCAGAGAGCCAGACACAAAGATGCAGAGCCGATGAACGTGAGAAATCATAGTTCATCGGCTCTTTTTGTTTGGTATGTACGCAGTTATTTTCCCGAAGCTGTACCAATCAAGGCTTTAGCAGTTGCTTTGACGACTTCCAGAGAACGCTCATCGCAGTTGTAAAGCATACGGATAAGGTTTTCTACCTCGGATTCTTTGGACGGTTTCTCGGGGTAGAAAATCAAGTCCGGTGAAATGGACAACTCTCGGATTAACTTGTAAAGAATATCATAGCTTGGCTTTTTGCCCTCGTTTTCAATTCTATACAAATATCGCTCGGTAATGCCTATACGTTCTGCAAGCTCCTCCATTGTGAGTTCGGAACGCTGTCGGGCAGATTTGATGATTTTACCGAGCGTTTCAGGTTCAGTATGCACTTGCAGTTCACCTCCGTTACATATTATTATACAGAAATCTGTCGAAATTATAATGGCATAAAGGTTCTGTAATAAGATGTACTGTTGGTTCAAATAGAATATGCAATTACCTCGTCAAAAAAACTGAATTGTGACGAGGAGCATTTTGCTGTCTTAATCCCTCCGGTTCAGTTTTTGGACTGGAGGTTTTTATGTGCTGGAGTAATTCCTGCATTTCGCTGCCTATTTTAAGCAGCGAATATAAGCGTATCTCACAGGCATAAAAGTAAATATTGATTGCTCAAAAAAAGCGTAGCTGTTGTTACGGGATTCGTGAGCATTTATACTGAACTGTGCGTTCAGATTTATAATGAAATGTTAGTATTATCCCCTGTTATGCGGTTTATAACGTATGACAGGGGATTTTTTGTTCTTCCATATTTAAAAGGTATGGAACGATGTCGTTCTCCTCCAAGCCGAAATTTTGATTCACACAAAAATTCAAAATTTCGGAGGAAACGACTATGTCAGATGAAGAAATCAAAGTTGAAGTATATAAGACCGAGGACGGTAGAAACTGCCTTGTTCTCGCAAGTGTATATAAAAATAACTGTTCACAGGAAACTACAGTCATCGTTGAAGATGATGTGCTGGAGGTTTTCGAGGCGGCTCGTAAAGAAACTGAAAGACAGCGTTCTCGTGAGCGTAGGCACGGATTGAAGAAAATCTATCTCGGTAATGAAGATTACGAAGCAAAGCTAGGAATGGTGACGCAGGCTCCCGATGAAGATATACATAGCGATATGTACTTGGAATACCTTAAACAGTTTTTCGACGATAAGGTTTACAAGCGTGGAATGATGTATTATCTGCATAAATTCACGGAAGCAGAGATTGCAGAGCTTGAAGGGGTATCACAAGCAGCAGTTTCAAAGAGTATCCGAACATTCAAGGAAATAATGGCTAAGTTGTACAATTATGACCTTGAATGATTATCTCGATTTATAATTTGCTACAAATCTTTTTCTTTGGGTTATAAAAACACCCTCTGAGTGACCGGAATATGTGAAAGGGGTTAAACTGCTCTTTTCACATACCACTCAGAAGGGAGGCAGAGAATATGCACGGGGATGATGTAGCAAGTGCAGGCGTAAGCGTGTCAACGCAAATCGTTTCAAAGGCAACCGAAATCCTTTTGGATATACTCAAGGTTGCAATCGAAAAGGAACGAGAAGCTGCACGACTGAAGCAGTCCGAAAAACAGCAGGTTTTGTCAGGTGGCGAGGTGACATACCAAAAGCTGAAAGAGGGCGGCGAAGTAACAATGCTCCCATCGTTTGCAAAAGACGATTACGGAGAGTTTCTCAAACGGGCAAAAGAAATGGACATTCCTGTTGCGGCGATACAGGAACACGGAAAGGAAAACACGCTTTCACTTTTCTTCAATGTGAAGGATAAGGAAGCGGTAAATGCCATAGTTCAGGATATTGTCCGAGAGAAGCTGAAACAGCCTGAACAGACCGAGCGTATGATTACCATTGAAAAGGAACAGGTTGAGGGTTTCCAAATGTATTGTTCAGACCACGACATACCTGTGAATTTTATGGAAACTCAGAACGGAGTAAAGTGCATTTTCGGTGTTGCTTACGAAAAGCAGATGGAAGCGGCTGTGGAGAATTTCAAAAAGCTCCACAGCGAGCTTGCCAAAACCGAAATTGATGTGCAGAAAGATTCCAAAGGAAAGCTGAAAATCACATTCAGCGATACCGAGCAGGGCAAAAAGGTAACGATGAATTTCTGTACGAAATCCAAAGTGGAACGTGTCTTGCAGGAACGGCTTGGGTTTAGTCAGGTCAAAGCGGTTGAAGCGGCGAACGCACTTACCGCAAAGCTGTCAGACCAACAGCTTGGATACTATTTAAGCGGTTCAAAACAGCTTGAGCAGATGGCTTATTACGAAAAGGACATCAAGTTTGAAAACGAGAATGTTCTGACGGATAAGTTCTCATTTGCGAAAATGCAGTTTCAGGAGGAAGATACTCTGAAGCTCACCATTACCGATGAGCGAGGGCATTTTGTTGTTCTGTCTGCAAACACACGGGACAGAGCCGAGATTGAAAAAAGTATTCGTCAGCATTTAAAGGTTGAGGATACGGAAACGGTCAAGGCGATTATGACAAAAGCCGAAAGACTTGGTTTTGTTGATGAGCCGAAACAGGTTCAGTTCAAAGAGTTCCTTATTGAGCGTGAAACACAATCCGCATTTACGGTGCGTGGCGGTTCTACGGTAGTCAGACTTGATTTGTCTGATAAGGAAATCGCAAAGAAACAGCTTATGGATAGTTTTGGAATGACAGCGACAAAGGCTGAAAGAATTATTGACAAGGCTCAGAAGCAGACGGTTGCAAACAATCTGCTGAAAAAGGTACGAGCAAAAGCGGCGCAGACAGCCGACACCATCAAGCATAATAAGCTGGATAGGGGGTCACGCAAATGAGCCGAGTAGCAAAAAAGCCTGATTTCGTTACAATCAGCATTTATGCAGTGCTTGCCGTATTTGTGATTTATTTTGCGGCTTCGCTGGGAGCGTGTTTTGATCTTTCATCAGACGAGGAAGGCAAGGTTGATTTCGATAACCTTGCGAATAGCTTGGAAACAACCCTTATGGATACCGAGCTTGTTTTTGAACAGGTCAAGGCTGGCGGCAATGCCTTAATGTTTCCCTTATTTACTGCTTTCGGTATCGGACTTTATGTGCTTATGAAAGTGACGGGAAAGAAGAAATTTCACCGAAAGGGTGAGGAACACGGTTCTTCAAGGTGGGCAAATAAGAAAGAAATAGCTTCGCTTCTGGATAAGCCGCCTAAACCTAAAAAGGGTGAAAAGAAACCTCGTGACCAGCCTAAACCGAAAAAGGGCGAGTTCGTTATGGACAATAACATTATTCTTACAAATGATGTGAAAATGTCACTTAACACAAGGCAGACAAGAAAAAACCTCAATGTTATGGTAATCGGTGGTTCAGGTTCGGGTAAATCTCGTTTCTATGTAAAGCCGAACCTAATGCAGGCAAACACAAGTTATGTCTGCACTGACCCTAAAGGCGAGCTTCTTCGCTCTACGGGAAAAATGTTGGAGAGCTACGGTTATAAAATAAAGGTGTTCAACCTTATTGATATGGCTCACTCTCACAATTACAATCCGTTCAACTACATTTATGACGTTGACGGAAATTACAGTGCAACCGCTGTAATCAAGATGGTAAATGTCTTGATGAAGAACACCTCAAAGGAGGGCGGCGGTGGAGGCGACCAGTTCTGGGACGACTCCACAAAGGCACTTTTGGCGGCACTCTGTTTCTATCTTGTTGAGTGCGAGGATAAATCAATGCAGAATTTTTCAGAGGTTATGAAGCTTCTGAAAAAAGCAGAGGTTAAAGAGGGCAGCGACGATTATCAATCCGACCTTGACCTTATCTTTGACGCACTTGAATTTCCCGAAAAATATCAGACAGAGGAAGCCGAACACAATGAGCAGTTCAAGAGTCTGAACCTCATTGACCTTGCAAAATCAGCAAAGCCTGCAAGCCAGTATATGTGCTTGAAATACTACAAGAATTTCAAAAAGGCGGCAGGTGTTGTATGCTCTAAAAGACTTCTTAATCAAGCGGTTGGGAAGTCTCTTAGAACACACAACCTAAAACCGAAGAAAGGAGCGCAAGTTATGAGAAAAAATGAGAAAATCACAGCTCTGTACGAACGACTGAGCCGTGATGACTTTGGCAAAGATGATGACCAACAGCGTGAGAGCAATTC
>CABIZB010000020.1 GCA_902363145.1 Oscillospiraceae bacterium
CTCGATTCTTTACATATCGTTTTTTCTGATTCTCTTGATTCTTTGTTTTCATTTAACTTTCAGTGCCTTGATTCTAATTGCTGTTTAAATTGATATAGAGGTTAGTATAATATCCACATTTATCCGCCTTTCTTTTTCTGATGTATTCTTTAAGCGTTTTATTAGACAGCCATATATGGTTATCTTCAAGGAAATCAAGCATAAAACCAATAGTTTGTCCGCTGTCTATCATAACATTAAGAGCTGCGATGATATGTGCCGGAACCTGCCCTACTGATCTATAGCATTTGCTGCCATAATCATCTTCATTTTGGTATGCAGTCTCTAAGGCATCTACACGCCGCAGGAGAGCTTCTTTCTCCAACGCTTCATTCTCCTTGACAAGCTGTCAAAATCGCTCACAGGTGCTTGTAGTGTGCTGTATGAGCCTGTTTGCCTTATTGATGGCAAAGCTTCGTGAGTTACCCAGCGTTTAAATGACTTTGCCTGTGGTTTGTCTGAACGCAGTATTACGCTGTATAAACCGCTTTCGTTAATAATGATTCCCTTTCCCTGACGACCTAACTCAAAGTTAGACCGTTCATCATCATCAAGTCTTTCTGCAACCCGTGAGGGATTTGATAACTCTAATACCTTGCATACGTATGTAAGTATCCACCAAGGTTCATTATTTATTTTTAAAATACGAATTTGATTATTTTGGTAATCCCATACCGAATATTTATTCAACTTACTTGCCTCAAAAAAATGTTGACTTTTGTAACATAAAGGTTTATAATAAATATATCTGTATTTTAATAATAACAAATAATGTTATTAAATAATTTATTATCAATATTATATCCCAAAGTTTTGGAATTTTGTACAAACTGCTTTTTATTGGGGGTGATTTTTGTGTATAGTTCCAAGGATATTGCTAATCGAATAAAAGATCGTTCTAAAGACCAAAACGTGGTCATAAAACAAATGTTATTGGAATGTGGTTTAAGTAAAAACGCCTTATCATCAATGTTATCAGGTGGATCTTTACCCAAAAGTGATAACATAGCCAAAATTGCTGATTATTTAAATTGCTCTGTTGACTTTCTTTTAGGCAGAACTGATAATCCAAATATTGGGAATACAGAGGCATATATCGGCGGTGATAACCATGGTGTACAAGCTGTAAGGAATGGAACAGTTATTATTGGCGACAGTGCTGAACAGGAAATTATTACTCTCCTTTCTAAGTTATCCCCAGCCGAAAGGCATCGAGCTATTGCAGATATAATTGATTTATTGAATGAAAATTACAATACAACAGATAAATGATTTTTTTCAGATGTAAAACGCTGAAAGTGATTTTATTATCACGAAAATTTAAAGGATAAAAAAATGGAACTAACCAAAAAATGTCAACTTTGCGGTAACCCCTGTGGCGATACATTCCAATTGTGCTCAAACTGTAATGAGTTAAAGAAAAATGGCAAAATTCAACTATGCGAACATTGTGGAAAATTCTATTATGTCACCAAAGGATGTTCTTGTCATTTAGAACCTATTGCATATACTAATGAGTATCGTAAAAATATGAAAACCCCTTTGAAATTTCGCTGCGACGATGGTCATTATGTTAGGTCAGAAAGAGAACAAAAAATAGATAATTGGTTATACCACAATTCATATTTACACGCTTATGAGCCTTTACTCACGCTTTACACAGAGGACGAAGGATTAGTATATAAAATTCCTGATTTTTATGTGCCAAGCAGGCGATTATATATTGAGTATTGGGGAATTAACGATAAAGGGTATGAAGATAATAGAAATGAAAAGGAAAGGCTATATAAATTAAATCATATTGACTATATTTCTATAGAGCCTAAAGATATTGAACTTTCAGATGATATATTAGCTTTTAAACTAAATTATAATAGACGAAAAAAGCCAAATTTCTCCGAAGAGAAACTAAATTCCTTGGAAAAGGAAAAAAAGGACTGATTATATGAGTGTATCGACTGAATTGGAAACAAATACGGATCTTTCTATAATTAGTGAAGATACAATAAAAGATAAGATTTACATAATCCGAGAATAACAGGTTATGATAGACTATGATTTAGCACGAATCTATGGGTATGAAACCAAAGCTTTTAATCAACAGGTAAAAAGAAACATAGAGCGTTTTCCAAGTGATTTTATGTTTGAACTTACCGATGAAAAAGCTCTTCAATGTTCAAGGTCACAAAATGTGACCTTGAACACTACAACGTCAAGAGGTCATAACCTAAAATATAATCCCCATGCCTTTACAGAACAAGGCATTTATATGCTAATGAGTGTTTTAAAAGGCGAATTGGCTGTCAAACAAAGTATAGAATTGATTCGTATTTTCAAATCAATGAAGGACTACTTATATTCGAATCAAAATATGCTTGGAAGCCATATAATAGATAATCTCTTGGTACAAACTAATCAGAATACTTTGGCTATTGCTGAATTACGAGATAATATGATTTCTAAAAGCGATTTGCCTGAAATAATTAGGAGCTTTGGTTTCTCAGAAAACCAAGGTCAATATCTTATTTGTAAAGGTGAAATGGTAGAAGCAGGTATTGCGTATAAGGCGATATATGCTCAAGCAAAATCCACTATATTCATTATTGATAACTACATAGGTTTAAAAACCTTACATCTTCTGATAGATGTAAATAATTCCATAAAAATATCTATATTCAGCGACAATCTTGGCCCCGGTTTATCACAACAAGAGTATAATGATTTTAAAAGGGAATATGGTATTAACGTTGATTTCAAAAAACAATGGGAGCATTTCACGACAGATATATTGCCATTGACCTCGGTTTACCAACAGAACAAATATATCATTGCGGAGCCTCCTCCAAAGATGCCGACAAAAGAATCAATACCATATCGTTATTATCAGATAAAATCCCATATCAGCAATTATTCAACAGTATACTGACTAACCCTCCGTTGCAGCTTCGATGATAAAAAAATTCCCCACTGGGGAATGATAGAAAGTGATATATATGAAACGTACTAACACAGCTGTGTGGATGGAAAAGTACAACAGATGGCAGATAAAAGTTCAAAAAGACGGACTGAGAAAAACATTTTACAGCAGCACTCACGGAAGAACAGGGCAGAGTGAAGCTAATGCCAAAGCTGATGCCTGGCTTGATGAAAATGTCATAAATACTCGTCTGAATGTTGAAAAAACAACGGCTGAGTATATCGAGCAGCTTAAATTGACTACTTCCAAATCGCATTATATTCAATATGAATACTATATCAATAATTGGATAAACCCAAAGATCGGCAGGCTCAAAATCGAAGCACTCAACGAGCAGCATCTTCAAAGTATAATTAACTTTGCATATAACAAGGGTTTGTCCAAGAAAACATTGCAGAATATAAAAGGGTGTATGACATCGTGGCTTAAATTTTGCCGTATGAATAAGTACACTACTCTTTTTCCTGAAAATCTGAGCATACCCAAGGGAGCAGCAACAAAAGAAAAAGCCATTTTACAGCCTGAGGATGTAAAAAAGCTTTTTCTTTCTGATGTTACACTAAGAAAAGGTTCAGAGCAATATGATATTTATATTAACGCATATCGATTCCAAGTATTGACAGGAATGCGACCGGGCGAAATTATCGGCTTGAAATGGTCAGATATAAAAGGAAAAGATGTTAACTTAAAGCGTTCAATTAATGTTTATGGTGAAGTGACTAAAGGCAAAAATGATAATGCTCGCCGAAGTTTTCAATTAACCGATTTTTCACAGCAAGTCCTTAACGACCAAAAGGAAATGCTTAAACGAAATGGAATAACTTCTAATTTTGTGTTTCCAAATGAATATGGTGACAATGTTGCTGAAAAAACATATTATCAAAGATGGCGTAAGTATCGTGATTATAATAAACTATCTGCTAAAACCACACTATATGAGTTACGTCACACTTTTGTGTCGATAACCAAATCTCTTCCTGAAGGGTACCTCAAACAACTCGTAGGGCATAGTAAGGATATGGACACATATGGTGTATATTCACACGAAATAAGCAGTGATAAGGATACTGCTGCCAAAATGATTCAGGATATTTTTGAGGGACTTATAAACGATCAATAAAAAAAGATGAGGCGCTTTTGTATGCAGAATGCGATGATGACAGGAAGCGTATATAGGATTGTTGTTAGACAAAAAGGAGGCTACAATTATGAAAACTATTGAACAATTAAAATTAGGTTATTCTGATGCTCAGAATTATTCAAAGCGAAAAGATAAAGTGTTTTTTAATGAAATTTTTGTTAGAAATTCTTTTTTGGACAAACTGTTAAATGAAAATGTGTATTTTCTCATAGGGGAAAAAGGAACGGGTAAAACTGCATATGCAACTTTCTTATCCAACAATAATTACAAGGACACAAGAGGTGTTTTATCGTATATTAATGCTACAGATTATGAAAAATTTTATACATTAAAAAAGAATAATCACCTTGAACTGTCTGATTTCAATTCTATATGGAAAGTAATTATTCTTTTACTTTTCTCTCAGTTTATCACCAAAAATGAAAGTACAGTAGCTGCATTTAATAAAAGTAAACTCAAACAACTAAATCAAGCAATTGAAAGTGATAGATTGTCAAGTCAAGTGCAACAAAATCAGAGAAAAAATTTTTTGAGCACCTCAAAGGGAGTAAGGAAATTGAGACGTTTTCTCGGACGATTGTTAATCATATCAACAAAG
>CABIZB010000021.1 GCA_902363145.1 Oscillospiraceae bacterium
TGGCAGGGGCAGAAGGATTCGAACCCTCGGCACGTGGTTTTGGAGACCACTGCTCTACCAGCTGAGCTATACCCCTAAAAGTAAAATTGGTGGGCCATCGGGGACTCGAACCCAGGACCGACCGGTTATGAGCCGGTTGCTCTGACCAACTGAGCTAATGGCCCTTTAAAAAATCAGCAGCTAAGTAATAACTTAGCTGCTGACACAAAGGGTGTCGGCGCAGCCCTATTTTCCCAAGACGTCGCCATCTTAGTATCTTCGGCGTGTATGAGCTTAACTTCTGTGTTCGGAATGGGAACAGGTGGAACCTCATAGCTATTTGTACCGACTATGCCCGAGAGGTGGCTTTCCAACTCTCTTTGGTGACCCGTAGGAGATTCGAACTCCTGATGCCGCCGTGAGAGGGCGGAGTCTTAACCACTTGACCAACGGGCCGTTTGGTGCACCATCGGGGACTCGAACCCAGGACCCACTGATTAAGAGTCAGTTGCTCTACCAACTGAGCTAATGGTGCATTTCCTTGCGGAATGTTGGGGATTTGTTTTTATCAAACCCTGAAAATTGAATAAAGGAAGTAATTGAGAAGCGTAATCAGAAGAGATGAAATAAGGTCAAGCCCTCGACCGATTAGTACCTGCAGGCTGAACATGTCACCATGCTTACACCATAGGCCTATCAACCTCATAGTCTTTGAGGGGTCTTACTCTTTCGATGGGATATCTTATCTTAAGGGCGGTTTCACGCTTAGATGCCTTCAGCGTTTATCCGTTCCGCACTTAGCTGCCCGGCTGTGCCGTTGGCACGACAACCGGTGCACCAGAGGTGCGTCCATCCCGGTCCTCTCGTACTAGGGACAGCTCCTTTCAAATATCCTTCGCCCACGACAGATAGGGACCGAACTGTCTCACGACGTTCTGAACCCAGCTCGCGTACCGCTTTAATTGGCGAACAGCCAAACCCTTGGGACCGAATTCAGCCCCAGGATGCGATGAGCCGACATCGAGGTGCCAAACCTCCCCGTCGATGTGGACTCTTGGGGGAGATCAGCCTGTTATCCCCAGGGTAGCTTTTATCCGTTGAGCGACGGCATTTCCACTCACATACCGCCGGATCACTAACTCCAACTTTCGTTACTGCTCGACCCGTCAGTCTCGCAGTTAGGCCAGCTTTTGCGTTTGCACTCACTTGCATGGTTTCCATCCATGCTGAGCTGACCTTTGAGCGCCTCCGTTACTCTTTTGGAGGCGACCGCCCCAGTCAAACTGCCCGCCTAACGATGTCCCCCGACCTGATTCAAGGCCGCAGGTTAGAATTCCAGCACTTCAAGAGTGGTATCCCAACAGTGACTCCCTACAAGCTGACGCCTGTAGTTCCCAGTCTCCCACCTATCCTGTACATGAAATACCGAAATTCAACATTAAGCTGCAGTAAAGCTCCATGGGGTCTTTCCGTCTAGTCGCGGGTAACCGGCATCTTCACCGGTACTACAATTTCGCCGGGCGGGTTGTTGAGACAGTGCCCAGATCGTTACACCATTCGTGCGGGTCAGAACTTACCTGACAAGGAATTTCGCTACCTTAGGACCGTTATAGTTACGGCCGCCGTTTACCGGGGCTTCAATTCAGCGCTCTCACGCCTCCTCTTAACCTTCCGGCACCGGGCAGGTGTCACCCCATATACATCATCTTTCGATTTAGCATAGAGCTGTGTTTTTGCTAAACAGTCGCCTGGGCCTATTCTCTGCGGCTCTCTCTCGAGAGCACCCCTTATTCCGAAGTTACGGGGTCAACTTGCCGAGTTCCTTAACAACCCTTCTCCCGTTGGCCTTAGAATTTTCTTCCTATCTACCTGTGTCGGTTTGCGGTACGGGCTCCTTGTATATTCACAGAACTTTTCTCGCCTCGATCCATGATGACTTCCCTACTAAATTTCGGTCCCTTACGACCGGGTCAACCATCGCCCGGCATCATCACTTCTCAAGTGTCCTTCTGTTTAAATACTTCGGAGGCTACGGAATTTCAACCGTATGTGCATCGGCTACGCCTTTCGGCCTCACCTTAGCTCCCGGCTTACTGGAAGCGGACGAACCTTCCTTCCAAAACCTTAGACTTTCGGCCATTATGATTCTCACATAATTCTCGCTACTCATTCCGGCATTCTCACTCGTATGAAATCCACCAGCGCTTCCGCTCTGACTTCTCCTCTCATACGACGCTCTCCTACCACTGTACATAGTACAATCCCAAGCTTCGGTGTACATTTTAGCCCCGTTGAATTTTCGGCGCAGGGTCACTCGACCGGTGAGCTATTACGCACTCTTTTAATGTATGGCTGCTTCTAAGCCAACATCCCGGTTGTCTATGCAACCCCACATCCTTTTCCACTCAAATGTACTTTGGGACCTTAGCTGTGGGTCTGGGCTGTTTCCCTTTTGACAATGAAACTTATCTCACACTGTCTGACTGCTGCAAATCAATTATCCGGCATTCTTAGTTTGATAAGGTTCAGTAAGCTCTCGCCCCCTAGCCTATTCAGTGCTTTACCTCCGGTAATCTGTTGCAACGCTAGCCCTAAAGCTATTTCGGAGAGAACCAGCTATATCCGAGTTCGATTGGAATTTCTCCGCTAGCCACACCTCATCCGCCGCCTTTTCAACGGAGGTCGGTTCGGCCCTCCATGGAGTTTTACCTCCACTTCAGCCTGGACATGGCTAGGTCACTCGGTTTCGGGTCTATGACATACAACTTTACGCCCTATTCAGACTCGCTCTCGCTGCGGCTCCGTACCTTAAGTACTTAACCTTGCTGCATATCATAACTCGCCGGACCATTCTACAATAGGTACCTGATCACTCTTTGACGAGCTCTCAGTGCTTGTAAGCACAGGGTTTCAGGTTCTTTTTCACTCCCCTCCCGGGGTGCTTTTCACCTTTCCTTCACAGTACTATTCGCTATCGGTCATTGGGTAGTATTTAGGCTTGGAGGGTGGTCCCCCCATCTTCCCACGGGATTTCACGTGCCCCGCGGTACTTTGGATACTGCTCGCTGAAACTCACTTCGCTTACACGGCTCTCACGTTCTTCGGCTGCTTTTCCCAAAGCATTCTGCTCGCTCATTTCAATACTAAATGCAGTCCTAAACCCCGATCTCATTTCTGAGTTCGGTTTAGCCTCTTCCGATTTCGCTCGCCACTACTTTCGGAATCTCGGTTGATTTCTTTTCCTCGCCCTACTTAGATGTTTCAGTTCAGGCGGTTCCCCTCATATACCTATTGATTCAGTATATGATGTTAAGATATTACTCTTAACGGATTGCTCCATTCGGACATCTGCGGATCAATACTTGCTTGCAATTCCCCGCAGCTTTTCGCAGCTTACCACGTCCTTCGTCGGCTCCCAATGCCAAGGCATCCTCCCTGCGCTCTTATTAGCTTGACCTTTTCGAACTTTCGTTCGTTCATGGTCTGAATTATGCTTCTCATCGCTTGAAGTTTTTTATTGAAATTGTAGTTTCGCAACTTTATCGCTAAAGTCTATTTGAAACTAAAATTTATTTT
>CABIZB010000022.1 GCA_902363145.1 Oscillospiraceae bacterium
TGATACAGAATATTTTCGGTGCGGCTTTGGGACTGCTGGCGGCGTGGGCTTTCGTGAGACTTTTCGGCAGGAGAAAAGCTCAGTGATGTACACAAGTACCTGATATTCGGGAGGAATGAGACGTATGCAATGGACTAAACGCAAGAGCATTACAGCTGTTTTTGCAATATCGGCTGCTGCCGCTGCGGCGTGGTTTGCGTTTGTATCTTTTGACAGGGCGGGGGCTTTCGATGAAAAGCCCGAAAGCGGCTGGATACATGAGGAGTGCGATTATACCGATTATTACTTTAATCAGCACCTGAATGACGGCGGCGTATGCACACATGACCTGAGCTATACGGAGCCTGCCATACCTGTGGGCAGCTATTATCCCGACGGTGATGCTTCGGCGGATCATTATATGGAGGTCTCGTTCGAGGACGGAAAGTATTACATGACATACAAAAGTCCCGACGGCAGCCTTTACGGTGATGAAGCATCGGAATATTACGGAAAAAAGCAGTTTATCGTTCATACCATTCATTCAAACGACAGTGTGGTCATATGCACTCAGTGGCATGACAGGACATCAGCTGATGATGGATTTTCTGAGGGACTGTGGCCGGGCGAAAAGATCATTGTGGACGGCACTCTCAAAGGCGTTGTTTTTAACGATGACGGCTCAGTCGATATCCAGCCCTATGATCTGGGCGCAGGATATAATCAGTCGGATGTTCGGAATGGGATATATATGAAAATGGCTGAAAGCAGATGATGTTTTGCATGAAGCCGATATGCTTCAGAACGTATCGGCTTCATAAGCTTATTTATCGGAGGACATCATGAAAAGTAAAATAATGAAAATTATCTTTTGGATTTATAATATAATAATGCTCCTGTTTTATTTCAGGATACTGCCCAAGCCGGTAAATCTGGCAATGTCAAGAGAGCTGGTGCGTGATATGCGTGCTGGCGGCTGGCAGGTCTATAATCTTGTTCCGTTCAACTCCTACAGCAGCTTTGTGATAGACCCCACAGGGAGTATCATGCGTATTATATGGCATATAGCTATGTTTGCGATACTTGCATTCCTGCTTTCGGCAGCCTTTGAAGATATGCCGATGAAAAAGCGATGCGCACTGCTTTTGGTATATGCGCTTCTGCCTGAGGTTGTGCAGTTTGTGCTTTCCATAGGACTTTTTGACATTGATTCAGTGATACAGAATATTTTCGGTGCGGCTTTGGGACTGCTGGCGGCGTGGGCTTTCGTGAGACTTTTCGGCAGGAGAAAAGCTCAGTGATGTACACAAGTACCTGATATTCGG
>CABIZB010000023.1 GCA_902363145.1 Oscillospiraceae bacterium
TGATAGATTGTCAAGTCAAGTGCAACAAAATCAGAGAAAAAATTTTTTGAGCACCTCAAAGGGAGTAAGGAAATTGAGACGTTTTCTCGGACGATTGTTAATCATATCAACAAAGTGCTGTAGATCTTCATCGGTAACATCAGCAAAGGAAGTACCTTTTGGAAAGAACTGCCGCAGCAGACCGTTGGTGTTTTCATTCGTGCCACGCTGCCAAGGAGAATAAGGGTCACAGAAATACACATTCATACCTGTTGCTTCAGACAGTTCCTTGTGAGCAGCAAATTCCTTGCCGTTATCTACAGTAAAGCTTTTCTTCAACTTATCGGGAATAGCTGAAAAGGCTTTAATAGTTGCTATATTGAACGCCTTGTCCTGCCTGTCATTGATTCTGAAAGCAACAAGATAACCGGACTTGCGTTCAACATGAGTGCCGAAACAGCCTGTTTTACGCATTCCAAGAACAGTATCACTTTCCCAATGACCAAAGCGGGTACGATTTTCTGCACCGGCAGGACGTTTACTGATTGGCGTAGTATCGGGGATTTTGCCACGCTTATCCTCGCCTTTGCACTTCTTGTGTTGCCATTTGAAACGCATAATTTTCTTAAGCTGAGGGGGCAAAACACCGGAATCGATAGCACGATAAATGGTTGGAAATGAAATGCCGAATGGCTCATTGTCAAGCTTGGAACGACCGGCGATCTGCTCGGGAGACCACCTTAATGACATCTTTTCGAGTACATAATCACGTGCCGGTCCTTCTTTGAGTTTGGGCTTTCTGCCACAGTTTTTTCTTCTCTTTCGGTAAAGCTTATCTGCATGATGTGCGGCATATTCGCCATTGGCATAACAATTTCTGCGAAACTCTCGACTCACCGAGGACGGCGACCGATTCAGCATTCGGGCAATTACCCGAATGCTGAATCCCTGGGCTTTCAAAACTCTTGACATTTCTCGCTCTTCTGTGGTAAAATGGGTGTAATGGCACATATTGCTCCTCCTGTTTATGGTTGTGTGGTTACTCCCATTATAACACGAGTTGCTTTATGTGTCATTATTTTTTCCATGTGTTGCACTTATATTGTAAATCTATC
>CABIZB010000024.1 GCA_902363145.1 Oscillospiraceae bacterium
TTATACTAACCTCTATATCAATTTAAACAGCAATTAGAATCAAGGCACTGAAAGTTAAATGAAAACAAAGAATCAAGAGAATCAGAAAAAACGATATGTAAAGAATCGAGAAAATCATGCACATTATCAAAAAATTGCTTGAAAGAATCATAGTATTTATTGGCAAGGATTTTACTTCTGAGAAATTTCCAAAGCCGTTCAATCAGATTGAGATTTGGAGAGTAAGGCGGCAGATAAATCAGATTAATGTTCAATTCGGCTGCACAATCCTTTACCTTTCTGCAGTGTTGGTAAGCAGCATTGTCAAGAATAACATACAGTAACTCGTCAGGAACATTTCGCCTTATTTTTCTTAAGCCTTCACATACACTGTCTGTGTTCAGATAAGAGTCGTTCATAACGGATTCAAGCTTGTGAGAAACAGCATCCAAAAAGCCAAGACAATTTACACGTTTTCTGCCATATGCTGACTTCACACATACTCTCTTTCTGCACCAATATTTTCCACCTTCATATCCATAAGTCAAATGGACACCATCGCAAAAATACACCTTGACAAGGCGATTTACAGCCATATCAAGCAGTGGCAGCAGAATATTATTCAGAAAATATAACTGTGCTTTCAGGTTTGCTTTTGCCGGTATCGGTTTTGATTTGAGGTAACGAAGCCCTTTTTTCTAAGCCAGTATCTTACCGGTGTATCTGTCAGTGCAATCCCGAAATTTTCCTTTATTCGAGAAACAGCTTCGGGTATTGAAGAAGGCGGGTTCTTTTCAAATTCTTCCAACAGTTCGTTTTCAATTGAATCCAACGCACTTTGCTTAATGCCACGGCTGCATTCGTAAATATATTCGATTCCTTTTTCCCAATATCCATTCAAAGTTGCTCTGATAAATACTCGGGTATAGCCACAGCTTTTATGAAGTTCTGTTATGCTTTCTGCGCCTTTTGATGCATAGTAAAGCACTGTAGCTCTTTTTTGAATAGTTATATTTGAGCCCATTGTTTTTTCATAATATGTGATTGCATCTTCTTTTGCGCTTA
>CABIZB010000025.1 GCA_902363145.1 Oscillospiraceae bacterium
GCTGTGGGACTCTTATCGGCGGCGCTTTTTTATTTTATTCTCTTAACTGATAACAAAAGCGAACCATTGATTATTACCAACGGTTCGCCTGTGTGTGCTTTGGCTCCCCAAGCTGGACTCGAACCAGCGACATCATGATTAACAGTCATGCGCTCTACCGACTGAGCTATTGAGGAATATGGTATATATGATAAGAGCCGGCGCAGCCCTATTTTCCCGAGACGTCACCATCTGAGTATCTTCGGCGTGTATGAGCTTAACTTCTGTGTTCGGAATGGGAACAGGTGGAACCTCATAGCCATATGCACCGGCTATCATATATTCAAGGTATCAAACCCTGAAAATTGAATAAAGGAAGTAACAGAGAAGCGTAATCAGAAGAGATGAAATAAGGTCAAGCCCTCGACCGATTAGTACCTGCAGGCTGAACATGTCACCATGCTTACACCATAGGCCTATCAACCTCATAGTCTT
>CABIZB010000026.1 GCA_902363145.1 Oscillospiraceae bacterium
TCCTCCGCAAGTACGGCCTTGACAAGGATTTCAAGATGAACATTGAAGCAAACCACGCTACACTTGCTCAGCACACCTTCCAGCATGAGCTGAGAGTTGCAAGAGACAACGGCGTATTCGGTTCTATCGACGCAAACCAGGGCGATCCTCTTCTTGGCTGGGATACCGACCAGTTCCCCACAAATGTATATGATGCAGCTCTCTGCATGTATGAAGTTATCAAGGCAGGCGGTTTCACCAACGGCGGTCTCAACTTCGATGCAAAGGCAAGAAGAGGCTCCTACACCCGTGAGGATATCTTCCACAGCTACATTGCAGGTATGGATACATTCGCACTTGGTTACAAGATCGCTCTCAAGCTTATTGAGGACGGCAGAATTGACAAGTTCGTTGAAGATCGTTACGCTTCCTGGAAGACAGGCATCGGCGCAGACATCATCAGCGGCAAGGC
>CABIZB010000027.1 GCA_902363145.1 Oscillospiraceae bacterium
ATCAGCACTGCCTTCAATATTGATCGTACAATTAAACGCAGGCTGAGTGTTGACTTGAACTACATCAGCAGGCTCGATAATCTGATTGGTCTTGATATTCGAGTTGATAGGAATATCAGCGCTTCTCGTAAACGCCTGAATTGCCTGGGCAACAACTTTAGCTTCTCCGCCGGTTGCCTCGGCTATAGGAACGATACCCTTTTTGCGAGCCCTTTGCTGCCTCATGTAGTCTGCGAAAGAGCCGGTAAATGTTCCACTTTCAAGTGCCTTTTGATAGTCAGTCTTATTTTTATCATGTTCAGCCTTTGTGGTTGCATTAACCTTATGGCCCAGACCCTCAACAGGTTCACCGTTGATTATAACAGGTTTCTTTGTAAGCTTA
>CABIZB010000028.1 GCA_902363145.1 Oscillospiraceae bacterium
GTGTAAGCATGGTGACATGTTCAGCCTGCAGGTACTAATCGGTCGAGGGCTTGACCTTATTTCATCTCTTCTGATTACGCTTCTCAATTACTTCCTTTATTCAATTTTCAGGGTTTGATACCTTGAATATATGATAGCCGGTGCATATGGCTATGAGGTTCCACCTGTTCCCATTCCGAACACAGAAGTTAAGCTCATACACGCCGAAGATACTCAGATGGTGACGTCTCGGGAAAATAGGGCTGCGCCGGCTCTTATCATATATACCATATTCCTCAATAGCTCAGTCGGTAGAGCGCATGACTGTTAATCATGATGTCGCTGGTTCGAGTCCAGCTTGGGGAGCCA
>CABIZB010000029.1 GCA_902363145.1 Oscillospiraceae bacterium
CCTGCGCCGTGCATATAACGGGGGTGATCGAAGCACTTTGCTGTGCCCCAGAGAAGCTTCTTGCCTGTTTCAGCCTGCTTCTTTTCAAGGTATGCAACTACCTTGTCAAGCTCTGCGTTTGTTTCTGCAAGTGAGCCAAACTCGGGAGAAAGGTCTCTGTCGTGGAAGCAGTAGTAGTCGATAGAAAGCTTGTCCATTATCTCAAAAGCAGCGTCAACCTTTGCTATAGCTCTCTTCTCGGGGTCTGTTTCGCCCCAGGTCTTATCGGTAGTGCCGCAGCCGAACATATCTGTTCCGTCGCCGCCCATGGTGTGCCACCAGGAAAGAGCAAA
>CABIZB010000030.1 GCA_902363145.1 Oscillospiraceae bacterium
GGCTCCTGAACCTTGTCAACACCGCAGATCACCTCGCAAGCCTCGGGAACGGATGCGTAAATGCCTGCCGCTACCATGGCAAGGATAGCAACGCCCAGTGCAGGGCCTTCCTTAGATGCAGATGTCTTTACGGGGCAAGCGTAAAGGTCAGCAAGCATCTGTCTCCACAGAGGTGAGCTTCCGCCGCCTCCGCACGCCATCATATCGGAAACGTTGATATTCATTTCACGGCATATCTCCATGCAGTCACGGAGAGAATATGCAACACCCTCCATAACGGCTCTGAGCATATCCTTTTTGGTGTGCATTGCGGAAAGTCCGAA